>NZ_CP134152.1:2461894-4923789 GCF_032164335.1 Winslowiella toletana
TTTAGGTTTGGTGGTAGGTTTTGACGGGCCATTGGCTTCAACGACCAGGATATCGTTATTTGGCAAAACATAGACCTGGCGCGGATAGAGTAAATCTTCAGCAATTTTCTCGATTTTTAGCCCCTGGGCTACTTTTGGCGTTTCACCCTGTTTCCAGTCAATTTTGTCAGGCACCTGCATCGGCGGCAGCAGGAAATTTTTTGCTTCCGGCAGCGTAGGATCGGGGCCAGTCTGTTGTTGCGGATCTATTTTTGCGCCGTCATCACAACCTACCAGCATTAACGGCACCGATAGCGCCATCAGCGAAAGAAAACGTGAAGTTCTCATTAAAACTCCTCCTTAAGCTGTGCGCTGGCGCAGAGCAAGTTGCAAATTAGCGATAAACAGCAGCAGTACCACTATTGTCGACAGGATAACGCCCGCAGGCACCACCGCCCAGGCATCGCGACTATGAACAAAGGCATTGATGATTGACACCACGACCGCCAGCGCCCAGAACCAGAAATGCAGTTTAAGCGCAGCGGGCTGTGGCATTGATGAACGTGGCCAGACATGAGTCAGGCTGATCAAGCGCGGAACAATGGCTATCACCAGACCAAAAGCAATCAGCCAGCTGGCTGCCTGCGTCCAGAAGATTTCATAGCTGTACAGATAAATGATATCGAATAGCCAGGCCGCCACAAAAAAGCCGAGCGGAATTGGGTTAAGCCATTCGTACAGCACTACCGCAAAGGTAGAGCGGGGAGGAACGCCGTTGGACTTCATTTACAGACTCCTTAGCTACCATCAGTGTTAACGGCCAACACGCGGCCGTATCCCGGAACTCTAAAATATTAGTAAATGTAATCAATTTAGACAGAAAGATATGACAATAAGTGGTTGAAAGCGGTAGATGGATTTGATTATCAGCCCCGGATAATGCAGGCTGAGGCGGGAAATTAATCAACAGGAGCAGTGAATGTTAACTCCGCGAATTGGTGTCGGCGTGCTGATTTTTCGCGACGGTAAGCTATTGTTAGGTCGCAGAAAAGGCAGCCACGGCGCCGACAGCTGGTCTGCACCTGGTGGTCACCTTGAGTTTGGTGAATCCATCGAGCAGTGCGCCCAGCGCGAAGTACAGGAAGAGACAGGTCTGAAGCTGGATAGTATCAGCATTGGCCCCTATACCAACGATATATTTGTCGAAGACAAGAAACATTACGTTACGCTGTTTGCGATTGCGCATCAGCCAGTGGGAGAGCCGAGGTTGCGTGAGCCGGAAAAATGTCGCGGCTGGCAGTGGTTTGCTGTTCATGCCTTACCCTCGCCGCTCTTTGTTCCCCTGCAAAATCTGCTGCAACAGCAGGGTCATGATTGCTTAATCCGACTGGCGCAGCAGCTTGATTGACCAAGCTATAAGCGCCCGGCTTCCATCTGGTCGACAGCATCTGGCGCTGACTGCGCATGAGAATAAAAAAATGGCAGATATCCGGCCCCCAGTGACGCACCGATCACCATGCTGTTCAGCACGCCTGAAAACGGCACGGCGTTAGCGGCAGAAAATGTCGTGGCAAACAGCGCAGATCGTGAAGCGATGGTATTGAGCAGCTGGTCAGTGGCGGTCTTCAAATTCAGCTCTTCAGCCTTACGAGAGGTCACGTTTAACTGCAGGGAGGGATTTTGCTGTTGCAGCGAATTTATGCAGCGATAGGTCATTTCATCAACTGCCTCCCCGGTGGTATTAACAATAGCTTTCCCCACCATATTTGCGGCTGTATGGCCAAGTAAAGGTTCCAGCGCGCGGGCTAACAATTCCATTCCTTCAGACACCAGCACCTGATTAACGGCATACGCTGCAGCTGATTTGCTGCAAACGTTCAGGCATATCGAAGGTTTGTTATTATCGCCCAGCCTGACGAAATACTGAATAGCGTCTCTTAGCGGCACATAGACAAACACCGCGGCCACTAACGCATTAGCAGCAGCCACCGCGCCACCGCTGGCCACTAAAGCCGAGCCGGCTCCGGTTATCAGCGCAATATTTGCCAGCCGGGCAGCCAGGCTGGCCCGGGTCTGTGTGCCCGCATGCAGGTCTCTGGCTATCCCCATTAGCTGAAGAGCAATTGGCGTGGCAATAGCGATACCTGCCAGCGCAATATTTGCCCCTGCGGGCGCATTGCGCAATAAAAATGGCAGGACGTTTTTAGCCATATATTCTCGCATTGCGGTAGGTATGCCGACGGATAACATATTGCGACTCAGCGCTTTACCCATATTTTTAGCATGCAGCTGTAGTGCATCGAGATTTTGTTTTGAATTGATTACGCACCCATAACCTTCACCGCATTGAAGCGATTGGTACTGTGATTGCGGGAGAGTAATAGTAACATCATTATTAATACTCCGCGGCCTCTCCTGCGGCAATGTGGAATTAAATGCAGCGGTGGTATCCAGCAGAAAAACTTGCGTTACCTGACTATTGTCACTTTTATTGCTATAACTTTTACTGTCCTCATCTGGCATATCAATAATAACACTTTTTGAGCTGGTAAAGTCGGAAGTTTTTATCCTCTCAATAGACGAATGAACCTCACCCAGTAGTGATAAATGACTGATATTAATGTCTTTAATCATAAGATCGCCCCGTTGATTGCGGGTGGCAATTAACGTCCCCTGGAACGAGTAACAGCGCGGCCTGATAGTGGGAGAAGCTTGCGATAACGGCGGTAAGTTTTCAGGAAGTGACGCGACGCGGCGTAAGTTTTGGATAAAAGAATCCACCTCATGATCCTCAGGATTTAACATTGCATGATTAACTGAGTAATCCAGATAATAACCGTCTGTTTTATCTGCTTGCATAACATGCCCTCCACCCTCTCAATAAATTGAAACGGAAAATTCCAGCTGAATTAATGATTTTTAAGCATAGAGGAGCAATTGATTCACACTTATATAAAGCGCTCATTAACTATTTTGATATCTATATGAAATACTTATATTAGAAAAAATATTTTGCTGTGCACCTGGCGAATTGTGCCAGCGAGCAATATGACTGTTCAGCCGTTAATCTGACAGCGCAGTATGTGATAGTTCCGCCCGCGGTCAGATAATCAGCAAATGTGACTGTTATAACACTCACCAGCAATTTATTTTAATCTTTTCACACCCGTCGCCAGGTAATAACTGCTTAATAGTTTACCGGCTGAATATTCATCGATATCGCCACCGCTGCCGCTCTTTTGCGCGCCGGAGCGCATAAAGCGCGCGCACTCAACCTCATTGCAGCTTATGACGAGTAAAAAATGATGTAGTTATGTTAATGCATTATTAATATCTGTATGGCATTTAGTGAATAATCACGCGTGGTAAGACTTTTCAATCTACGCCAATAAGGTTTACTATACGCACCATTATCGTTCCAAATGGTTCATTTGCCCCATTATAGTTAACCGCGCCGTGCTGTCGCAGTTTTTGGTTGCCTGTGCAAAAAATATCCGATTGTCGTTAGCAAATTTTCTATAAATGGACGTTAATTCAAGTACTGGTGGTACCAGGTGGCGATAATTTTCCCAAACTGTTAAGGCACTCATGCTGCGGATCTGTCGCAGCTTCATGGTGAGATAAATCATGTTAAATCAAAGCAGTAAACGTAGTACCGGGGTCTATCTGATGTGGGCGCTTGGCGCTCTCATGGGGATCATTGGTCTTGCCATTGGTATTGGTGGCGGCTGGCTGGTTTCATTAGGCGGAAGTCTTTACTTCCTGCTGATGGGCCTGGCAATGATCATTTCTGCCGTGCTGATCATTAAACTCAAACCTGCCGGTGCATGGCTGTACGCGCTGGCATTTGTGTTATCTGTCATCTGGGCAATATGGGACGCGGGCCTGAACTTCTGGCCACTGTTTTCCCGTCTGTTTATGTTCGGCGTGCTGGCTTTCCTGGTGGCGCTGGCCTATCCGTTCCTGAAAAAGCGTGCCGGACGTGAGGGTACGAAAACCGCAAGCTACAGCCTGGCTGGCCTGATGGCCGTCGCGCTGGTTGCCGGTTTCGGTTATACCTTTGTGCCTGCGCCGATTATCAGCGCCAGCGAAGATATTCCGGTTAAGCCTGTTGCGCCGGGTACCGAGCAGAAAAACTGGGAGCATTGGGGTAACACCACCCACGGTGACCGTTTTGCCGCACTGGATCAGATTAACAAATCCAACGTTAATCAGCTGGAAGTCGCGTGGATTGCCCATACCGGTGATATCCCACTGAGCAACGGTTCCGGTGCCGAAGACCAGAACACTCCGCTGCAGATTGGCGATAAACTGTTTGTTTGTACCGCTTATGGCAAAGTGCTGGCACTGAATGCTGATGACGGTAAACAGCTGTGGGCATTTGACCCGAAAGCGAAAGCGCCAAACTGGCAGCGCTGCCGTGGTCTTGGCTACTTCGCTAACAGCGAAGCCCAGCCAGCCACTACCGCCGCTGCGCAGGCTGACGTACAGCCATCTGCTGCTGCCGCTCAGGCTGCATCACAGCCGGCTGCCGCCAGCGGTGAAACACCTGACCAGCATCCCGCGACTGCGGCTGAAGCCACAACGTCGGATACTGGCGCATCACAGCCACAGGCTCCTGCCAGCAATATCAACGCTGCTGCGCCTGCTGTCTGTGAACGTCGTCTGTTCCTGCCAACTATCGATGCACGTCTGATCGCCATTAATGCTGACACCGGTGAAGCCTGTGCTGATTTCGGTGATAACGGCGTGGTTGATCTGAAAGTTGGTATGGGTGAAGTTAAAGATGGCTACTATCAGCAGACCTCTACCCCGCTGGTTGCCGGAAATCTGGTCATTGTCGGTGGTCGCGTCGCGGATAACTTCTCTACTGGCGAGCCTCCGGGTGTGGTTCGTGCCTACGATGTTCACAGCGGTGAGCTGGTATGGGCATGGGATCCGGGCAACCCGGCTGTCACCCGTCTGCCGCCAGAAGGGATGACTTATACCCGTGGTACGCCTAACGTCTGGTCTGCGATGGCCTATGACGCCAAGCTGAACCTGGTATATCTGCCAACCGGCAACGCCACCCCAGACTTCTTTGGTGGTGAGCGTACTGCAGAAGATGACAAGTACAGTTCATCTATTGTCGCGGTTGATGCTGCAACCGGTAAAGTCCGCTGGCATTTCCAGACTACCCATCATGACTTGTGGGACTTTGACCTGCCTTCACAGCCGCTGCTGTACGACCTGCCAGACGGTAAAGGTGGTACCACTCCGGTGCTGGTTCAGACCAGCAAGCAAGGCATGATCTTTATGCTCAACCGCGAAACCGGTGAGCCTGTAGCAAAAGTTGAAAACCGTGAAGTTCCACAGGGCAACACCCCTGGTGAGCGCTACTCAAAAACTCAGCCTTTCTCCGTCGGCATGCCGAACATTGGTAACCAGACGCTGAAAGAGTCAGATATGTGGGGCGCGACTCCGCTGGATCAGCTGCTGTGCCGTATCGAGTTTAAAGGTATGCGTCATGAGGGCGTCTTTACCCCACCAGGTTTAGATCGTTCCCTGCAGTTCCCAGGTTCACTGGGCGGCATGAACTGGGGCAGCGTGTCGGTTGATCCGAACAATGCCATTATGTTTGTTAACGACATGCGTCTGGGCCTGGCTAACTACCTGGTGCCACGCAGCCAGGTTCCAAGTGGTGCCAGCGGTATCGAAATGGGTATGGTTCCAATGGATGGCACCCCTTATGGTGCAGTGCGCGAGCGCTTCCTGTCTCCACTGGGCATTCCTTGCCAGAAACCACCATTTGGCACCATGTCAGCGGTTGACCTGAAAACCGGCAAAATCGCCTGGCAGGTTCCGGTTGGTACTGTGCAGGATACCGGTCCAATGGGTATCAAAATGCATATGCCAATGGAAATCGGTATGCCAACGCTTGGTGCGAGCCTGTCTACCCAATCCGGTCTGCTGTTCTTCGCCGGTACTCAGGACTACTACCTGCGTGCTTTCGATACTGCAAACGGTAAAGAGATCTGGAAAGCACGTCTGCCGGTTGGCAGCCAGTCTGGCCCAATGACCTATGTTTCACCGAAAACCGGTAAACAGTACATCATTATCAGCGCCGGTGGCGCGCGTCAGTCGCCAGATCGCGGTGACTACGTGATTGCCTACGCACTGCCAGAGCAGAAATAATCTCTCTGCATTACTGACCAAAGCCCCGACCTGTCGGGGCTTTTTTTATGCTCTGATAACTGCAGAAAACTGACTGAGCAAATGCTAAAAAAGCATTTATCAATTGGCACTATATTATTCCAGAAAAGCCGTTTTCATTTCCTCACTCTGTCGCCAGGATAATGGGATTCCGCCGTTTCAATCTGGTGCGGAAGTCATCCTTTTTCAGTCAGAGATCAGATAATGCATAAAAAATGGTTCACTAAAGCTTTGCCGGCCGCCGCAATTCTGCTGGCCCTTTCTACCACCAGTTACGCTGCATTTGCCGGGACAAAGCCTGAGACGGTTAATATTGGCTATCAGAAAGCGAATATCTTCGCCTTATTAAAGTATCGCGGCACTCTTGATGACAGTTTTAAGCAGCAGGGAATCAACGTGCGCTGGGTCGAGTTCCCGGCGGGGCCACAAATGCTGGAAGGTCTTAACGTTGGAAGTATTGATTTGGCCGCCACTGGCGATGCGCCCCCTACTTTTGCTCAGGCAGCGCAGGCTGATTTAGTCTATCTTGGCCACTCTCCGGCCAATCCTAAAACCGAAGCGATTGTGGTCGCGGCCGATTCGCCGATCAACAGTGTTGCCGATCTGAAAGGCAAAAAAGTCGCACTGAATAAAGGTTCGGATGTTAACTATTTGCTGATTGCAGCACTGGAGAACGCTGGCCTGAGCTACAAAGATATCACTCCGGTGTATTTGCCGCCGGCCGACGCCCGCGCCGCGTTTCAGCGCGGCGCGATTGATGCCTGGGTTATCTGGGATCCGTATCTGGCAGAAGTCGAAACCCATGCTAACGCCCGCCAGATAAAAAATGCTGAAGGCCTTGTCCCGCATTACACCTTTTATCTCGCCAGCCGCAAGTTTGCTGAGGGCCATCCTGAAACCGCGCAGAAAGTACTGAGTGAGCTGGCGACGCTTAGCGAATGGGCAAACCAGCATCAGGCTGATGCAGCGCAGATCCTCGCTAAATCAACCGGTCTGGACCCGGCTATCTGGAATAAGGCGCTGGCACGTATGCCTTATGGTGCCGAGCGCATGACGCCGGAAGTGTTTAAGCAGCAACAGGCGCTGGCCGATAAATTTACAGCGACTGGCCTGCTGCCAGTGAAAGTGGACGTCAGCAGCGCCAGGTGGTCACAGGATAAATAATCATTATCGCCATTTGGGGCAGCATTCTATTGAGAAGGGAGCCAAAATCGGCTCCCTTGCATTTCTCCTGACAATAACCCGGCGAAGAGTTATGGAATCAGTTTTTCCGCCCGGAGCTTATCAAACAGTTCAATAAAGGCATCGCGGGTACACTGATAACCGTTAAAACCGGCTTTACGGCTTTTACTGATATCGGTAATCACCTCCATCGGGCGACCGAGATCGGCATCGGTATGCCACCAGGAGGCCAGCTTATTCACATCGCTCTGCTTCAGTGAATACTGGCTGGCAATCTCCTGCCACTGGGCAGCGGCATCATTCATGCGCCCTTCCAGCGGTTGCATTTCGCCACTGAAAGGCACCGCTTCAATGCCAAAGTAATCGGCGATTTGCGTCCACATCCACTGCCAGCGGAACACGTCACCGTTCACTACGTTGAAATCTTCATTGTTAGCCTGCTCACTGGTGGCTGCCCACTGAAGCTGATCGGCCAGCAAACGCGCGTCGGTCATATCCGTCACGCCGTTCCACTGCACTGCCGAACCCGGGAAAATAAATGGCTGCCCGGTGTGTTTACACAGCGTGGCATACACTGCCAGCGTTTGTCCCATGTTCATCGCATTGCCGACCGCGTAACCAATGATGGTATGCGGGCGATGTACGCTCCAGCTGAACTGGTACTTTTTGGCCGCAGCAAAAACTTCGTCTTCCTGCGCATAATAGAAATTTTCTACCGGCTGACGCCCCTGCTCTTCACGGAACGGCGTCATCGGGACTTCGCCTTTGCCGTAGGCGTCAAACGGCCCAAGATAGTGCTTCAGGCCCGTGACCAGCGCCACATGACCGCCCTGCAACCGGCTGCCCAGCGCATCCAGCACGTGACGCACCATCGCGCCATTGACGCGGATATTCTGTTGCTCATTTTCCTGACGCGCCCAGACGCTGAAGAACACCTTATCAACCTCGATACCTTGTAACGCCTGCTGTACCGCCTGTTCTGAGGTTAAATCGGCGGTCAGTGCGATGCAGCCAGCCGGAACTGCGCTGTTACCGCGTGACAAACCATAGACCTGCCAGCCATCAGCCAGTAGCCTGGTCGCCAGCGCGCTACCCACAACACCGCTGACGCCGACAATCAATGCACGTGATTTCATTTGTTCTCTCCATCAGATTAAGACCTAAAGCTTAATATGGAATTTAATTCTCATCTAAGGTATATATTCATCAATTTAACGACAAAAATTCACTAATCATGATTTCCAGCGATCGTCTTAAAGGTATAACGCCGTTTGTGGTCAGCGTAGAAACCGGCAGCTTTACCGCTGCTGCCGAAAAGTTGCACCTGAGCAACTCCGCCGTCAGTAAAAGTATCGCCCGGCTGGAGGAGCGCTTAGGTTCACGGCTGTTTGACCGTACCACCCGCAGCCTGTCACTGACTGATGCCGGTCAGGCGTTCTATCAAACCTGTAGCCGGGTGCTGGATGAACTGGCGGAGGCCGAATCGGTGCTGGTCGCTCAGCGCAACCGTCCGGCGGGCCGCTTACGCCTTGCCCTGCCGCACTCCTTTGGCCGTTTACAGGTGGTGCCGCTACTGAACCGCTTTTGCCACCACTACCCGGATTTACAGCTGAACATCACCTTTACCGACCGCTTTGTTGATCTTATTGAAGAAGGCATTGATATTGCAGTTCGTATAGGTGGCCCGGGGGATTATCCCGCATCACTCGGCTATCACTATCTTGGCAGTGAACGGCTGATTTTTTGTGCCGCACCGAATTATCTGCAACAGCATGGCACACCGTTATCTGCGCAAGCGTTAACTGATCATCGCTGCATTGCTTACGCCCGACACGACGGCAGCACCACGCCATGGACCTTTCCTGCTGCAGACGGCCGCACGCTGACGCGCGAAATTGCTCACGCCATGGCGCTGGGCGATGGAGAGGCGCTGTTATCGGCGGTGGTCGCCGGGCTGGGCGTGACGCAAATAGCGACCTGGCTGGTGCGCAAGCAACTGGACAGTGGTGAACTGGTGCCGCTGCTGGAAACGTTGTCAGTTGAGGGTTTGCCACTGACGATTCTGTGGCCGCAAAAAAAACAGCTAACGCCAAAAGTCGATGCGTTACTGCAGGCTCTAAAGACGCTGACCATCAGTTAATCTCGCTCGACAGCGCAATTAGCGAATCTGTCTATGCTGCATTGTACGGATTTTTTCAACAGCGCCCTTTTGCAAGGCAAGGACGCTTGATCGAGTTTGGCTAAAAAGTCACCCCTTACTACGGGGGCAGGCCCGACGGTGAATGTGTTACAACGCAGGCAACATCATGGTACTGCGTGATGCTCCATCGCAGCCACCTGAAATGAGATAATTCTCACAAATTTCCTGCTGGCTTGATCAAGATTAATATGGTGTTTTCTAAGAAAAATACAATATTTAGTAATATCAACCTTGTCAGGTGAATCACTATGCATATCTTCATACGAACTGCTGCGCTGTGTCTGAGTTGCGTGTTTCTGGTAAGCACTGCCCAGTCCTCGCCTCTGCCCGCAGTGAAAGTTATCACCACCGAGATAAAGCATTCCGCCAAAGCGCTGCTGTATATGGGGCGTGTTGAAGCCATTCAGACGGTTGAGGTGTTAACCCGCGTTGAAGGGTTTATTGCCAGCCGCCACTTCACCGAAGGCCAGATGGTCGAAGCCGGGCAGTTATTATTTGAAATTGAACCGGCACAACACCATGCGGCGGTCGAGCAGGCGAAAGCCCGGGTGCAAAGCGCCGAGGCGGTGTTACGTAATACACAATTGCATCTCGGCCGGTTACAGCGTTTAACCGCCAGTAAAGCCATCAGTAAATCCGACGTCGACGCCGCAGAGGCCGAGCGCGATATCGCCCGCGCTAATCTTGCTCAGATGCAGGCTGAACTGAAAACGCAGCAACTGAACCTCAGTTATACCCGCATCACCGCGCCGATTTCCGGACGCATCGGCCATACACGCTTCAATACAGGCAGCCTGATCAATCCCGCCAGTGGTTCGCTGGTGACAGTGACGCAGCTGGATCCAATCCGCGTCAGGATTTCAGTCAACGAGCACGACTATATAACCGCGATGCAGCAGCCAGAGACGGCGAAAAGTTTTCGTTCGCAGCTGACGCTGGCCAACGGCCATCCTTATCCACAACCCGGCAAATTTGAGTCCGTCGATAATCATATCGATCCACAGACCGGCAGCGTGGCGGTCAGGCTGAACTTTGCCAATCCACAGCATCTGCTGTTACCCGGTGGCGTGGTCAATGTCGCGCTGGAAGCCGGCCAGCCACAAAACGCCATAACCATCCCGGTTGCGGCCCTTTCGCAGGACAAAGAGGGTTATTTCGTTTTGTTGGTTGATGAGGATAACCATGTGGCGCTGCGACGCGTCACGCCTGGCCGCCAGGTTGAACAGCACTATCAGGTGACTGCGGGTCTTGAGCCGGGCGAGCGAGTGATTGTTTCCGGTATTCAGCAAGTCAGGCCCGGTATGGTGGTGAACGCCACTGCCGCCAGCGAATAAGGCGATCACGATGCTACATTTTTTTGTCAGACGTCCCAAGTTTGCGATGGTTATCGCACTGATTATCAGCCTTGTTGGTTTACTGGCGCTGACGATTATTCCGGTAGAAAAGTTCCCTGAGATCACCCCACCGGTGGTCAGCGTCAGTGCGGTCTATCCAGGTGCCAGCGCCCGCGATGTCGCCGAAGCAGTCGGTTCACCAATTGAAAGCCAGATCAATGGCGTCAGCAATATGCTGTATATGGAGTCCAGCAGCAGTAATAACGGCAGCTACTCATTGACCATCACCTTCGCCAGTGGAACTGATCCGGATATGGCGGCGGTCGAGGTACAAAATCGCCTGTCGCAGGTCAGCGCCCAGTTACCCGCCGAAGTCATTAACAATGGCATCTCGGTGCGCAAAAGAGCCACCAATATTCTGCTGGGGCTCAGCGTTCAGTCACCTGGCGGCACTCACAACGCGATGTTTTTGAGTAATTACAGCAGCATTCGTCTGAAGGATGCGCTGGCAAGAATCGACGGCGTCGGTGATGTGCAGATTTTTGGTTCCCGCGACTACAGTATGCGCATCTGGCTGAATCCGTTACGGATGGAAGCGCTTAATGTCACCACCGATGAGATTATTGCGGCACTGCGTCAGCAAAATGTACAGGCTGCCGCCGGTCAAATCGGTGCTGCTCCCACGCCTGCCGATCAGCAAAAAACCCTGACCATCAGCGGCAGTGGGCGTCTTTCTACGCCGGAAGAGTTTGCCCGCATTGTGATTCGCAGTAATCAACACGGTGGCATGGTACGGCTGGGCGACGTCGCCAGCACTGAACTGGGAGCAGAAAGCTATCAGGTTAATGCCGCGATGAATAATACGCCCGGCGCATTTTTGATGATCTATCCAACGCCGGGTGCTAACGCGCTAAGCGTTGCCAGCGCAGTAAAAGCAGAAATGGCGCAGCAGGCACGGGCATTTCCGGATGATATGACCTTTGATATCAATTTCGATTCAACCGATTCGATCAGGGAAACCCTGCGCGAGATTATGCATTCGCTGGTTCTGACCTTACTGGTGGTACTGGCGGTGGTGTATCTGTTTATGCAGAGCCTGCGCGCGACCTTTATCGTGGCGTTGACCATTCCGGTATCGCTGCTCGGTACCGTGGCGGTACTGCTGCTGTTTGGCTACTCGATTAATATGCTCAGTTTATTTGCCATGATTCTGGCGCTGAATATCGTGGTCGATGACGCGATTGTGGTGGTAGAAAATGTTGAGCGCATTATGGTGGAAAACCCGCAGCTTGGGCCGTTTAAAGCCACCTGCGAGGCAATCACGCAAATCGCCGGGCCGGTAATCGCTACGACCATGGTATTACTGGCGGTATTTGTGCCGGTGGCGATGCTGCCGGGGATTACCGGCGAACTGTATCGTCAGTTTGCCGTCACGCTGGCTACCGCCATGGTGCTGTCCAGCGTGAATGCCCTGACGCTGACGCCAGCGCTTACCGCCACGCTGCTCAAGTATCGTCAACCGCCAACCAGCGGTCCCTTTGGTGCCTTTAATCGCCTGTTGCAAACCACTCGTGACGGTTATTTACGTGCCGTGACGCGCATAAATCGTTACAGTGTCACAACCATCTCCGCTCTGATACTGGCCGCGGGCGCGACCTGGCTTTGTTACAGCCTGTTGCCGGTCGGGTTTTTACCAGAAGAAGATCAGGGCTATATGTTTATAAATGTGCAGCTGCCGGATGGTGCCTCACTGGCTCGGACGCAAACGGTAATGGAGCAAATGTACCAAGCCGTCGCTGCCGATCCGGCGGTAGACGATGTGATTAAGATTACCGGCTTCAGTCTGCTCGGCGGTGGCAACGCAGCGAACGGCGGTTTTGGCATCGTGCAGTTAAAACCGTGGAATGAGCGCGAACCGATCGATGAGGTTCTGCCGCGCATTCAGCAACAGCTTGCCGCCAACCCTTCGGCGATGATGATGGCTTTTGTTCCTCCGGCTATTAACGGGCTGGGTAATGCTTCGGGCTTTGATTTACGCATTCAGGCACTTGACGGACAATCACAGCAGGAGCTGGCGCGCACCAGCCATGCGCTGATTATGGCGGCCAATCAGCAGCCGGAACTCAGCAGAGTATTCACAACGTTCAGCGCCAGCGTGCCGGAAATGAGTTTAACCGTCGATCGTGAACGCGCAGCGTTACTTAATGTGCCGGTAGATCGTATTTTTACCACCCTGCAAACCGCGCTGGGCGGTATTAACGTTGGCGATTTTACCCGCAGCAATCGGCTGTTTAAGGTGCAAGTACAAAATGAGATGACCTGGCGTCAGCGCAGCGAGCAAATTAATCAGTTATCGGTGCGCAGCGACAGCGGCGCGCTGGTCAGCCTGAGCCAACTGGTTACGTTAACCCCCTCAGTTGGTTCACCGTTTATCGCGCAATATAACCAGTTCCCGTCGGTGGCGGTGAGCGGTTCGGCAGTGGAAGGCGTCAGTTCAGGTCAGGCGATGGGCGTTATGGAGCAGCTGCTGGACAGCGAACTACCCGAGGGATACGGCTACAGCTGGAGCGGCATGTCCTTACAGGAGCTGCAAAACAGTGGCAAAGCGATAATGATTTATCTGGCGGCACTGGTCTTCGCTTATCTGTTCCTGGTCGCCCAGTATGAGAGCTGGACGATACCGGCGGCGGTGTTACTGTCGGTGCTGTTTGCCCTGATGGGTGCGGTAATGGGATTAAAGCTGGCAGGTTTAGCCAACGATATTTATGCGCAAATTGGCCTGGTGTTATTGATTGGCCTCGCGGCGAAAAATGCTATTCTGATTGTTGAATTTTCCCGTGATTTGCGGGAAAAAGGATTGTCGATTCAGCAGGCTGCGCAACAAGGGGCGCAACAGCGTTTCCGGGCGGTTATCATGACAGCGATTTCGTTTATTTTCGGCGTGTTACCGCTGGTGCTGGCCAGCGGTGCAGGCGCAGAAAGTCGGCAAATCATCGGTATCACGCTGTTTAGCGGAATGCTGGCCGCCACGGCAATTGGGCTGTTCTTTGTCCCGTCGTTGTATCTGCATATACAGCGCCTGCGTGAATGGAGCAAAACTAAAGGAGAGTAGCGGCGTGTTAAATTCATCGACGGATAAACTGGTCAGGGTATTGGCGATTATCACCATGCTGCTGGTGATTTTTGCCAGCCTGAAGGCCGCGTCGGCGCTGGTGGTGCCGCTGATATTATCGCTGTTTTTTGCCATTGTGCTTAATCCGTTGATCCGGCTGGCAGAGAGGATCCGCGTGCCGCGCGTGCTGGCGATTCTGCTACTGATGAGCTGTTTTGTGGTGATTATGCTGCTGCTGGTAGCAGCACTCAGCAGCACACTCAATGAATTTGCCCGCACCCTGCCGCAGTATCGCAGCATGTTAACCCAGCCGCTGCTGGATACCCGCGCCCTGCTGTTAACTATGGGCATTAACATCTCGCTTGATGAGATGATGCACTATATCGATCCGTCAATCGCCGTTCGGCTGGTGTCCGGTGCCGTGGGGTATTTTTCTAACGCCATGACTGCAATGTTCCTGCTGATTATGACGGTGGCGTTTATGCTGCTGGAGGTGCCGAGCCTGAAGCAGAAAGGTCCCCTGCTGTTTCCGGTGCCGTCCCGCGCCATGGCGGCCATTCGTCATGGCTTAAGAAGCGTCACCCACTATCTGGTCTTAAAAACCGTGATCAGCCTGATTACCGGCCTCACGGTCTGGCTGATGCTGTGGGCGATGGATATTAAATTTGCTTTTCTCTGGGGCACGCTGGCGTTTGCGCTAAATTATATTCCCAATATCGGCTCAATTATTGCGGCTATTCCGCCGATTATTCAGGCGTTGCTGTTTAATGGCCTCTATCCGGGGCTGGGAGTTATCGCTTTCTATCTGGCGATCAACCTGCTGTTCGGTAATATCCTCGAGCCGCGTCTGATGGGCAGAAGTTTAAATTTATCGACGCTGGTGGTGTTTATTTCGTTGTTGTTCTGGGGATGGCTACTCGGGCCAGTCGGGATGATCCTGTCGGTGCCGCTAACGGTGGTGGTTAAACTGCTGCTTGAGCAGCTCGACGACGGTAAAAAACTGGCGATTCTGCTGAGTGATAATCCACAGCAGCATTAACGTCCGACGCAGGGGTAATGGATTAGATCGTGCAGCCGCACATTGTGTTGGCTGGCGTTGCGATAGCTGTGCGGGCGATCGGCCTGAAAACGCAGCGCTTCGCCAGCCGCTAGCTGATGCCATACTCCGTCAACCATTAGCTCAAGTTGCCCTTCTATGACAATCACATGCTCGATTACTCCCAGCTCATGAGCTGAAGATTCACTGAGCGCGCCCGGCGCCATGTCGATAACAAACATATCGAAACCGAGCTGCTTATCAAATGGAAAAAGTGGCACCACGCGCATATCAGCATTGTCCTGGCTGAACACCGGCAAATCGGCGTAGCGCTGCACCACTGGCGGCAGTTGCCCGGCTGCGTTGCCGATAAATGCCGAAAATGCGACGTTAAATCCGGTGGCAATTTTCCACAATGTCGCCACCGTTGGGCTGGATTCACCTCGTTCAATTTGCCCCAGCATCGCCTTACTGACACCGGTCTGTTCTGCCGCCTGAGTCAGACTCCACTGGCGCAAATGCCGCAGCTGTTTGAGCGTGTCTGCCAGGTGCTGATTAAGTTGCTGCATCGCGTTCCCTCCGAAAATCGGCCCTGATTATAGCCGCTTGTACGTTATAACGCACGATGCTATTGTTGTGCGCTATAACGCACAAGCAGGAATTGACTATGCCCGCCACACCGTCGAAATCACTCTTTATCCCCGCGATTATTGCCGGTTTTGTCGCGGTACTGGTGGGCTATACCAGCTCTGCCGCCATCATTTTTCAGGCGGCAGAAGCCGCAGGCGCTTCAGTACTGCAAATTGGCGGCTGGCTGACTACGCTGGGTCTGGCGATGGGCATCACTTCACTTGGCCTGTCACTTTACTATCGCATGCCGGTACTGACGGCCTGGTCGACGCCCGGCGCCGCGCTACTGATCACCAGCCTGCCCGGCGTGACGCTAAATGAAGCGACAGGCATCTTTATCTTTGCTTCCGGGCTGATGCTACTCTGCGGCGTCACCGGCCTGTTCGCCCGGCTGATGAACACCATTCCACTGGCAATTTCTTCCGCCATGCTGGCAGGCATTTTACTGCGTTTCGGCCTTGATGCTTTCTCCTCGCTACAGGTCAATTTCGTTCTTAGCGGCAGTATGTGCCTGATCTGGCTGCTGGGACGCCGCTTTATGCCACGCTACGCGATTATGCTGACGCTACTGGCGGGCCTGGCAGTGGCACTGATGCAGGGCAATATCAATTTCCCGCAGCAGTCGCTGCACTTTGCCTGGCCGGAATTTACTGCTCCACAGTTTACTTTATCGACATTACTGGGAATCGGCGTGCCCTATTTTATGGTGACGATGGCTTCACAAAATGCACCAGGTATCGCGACGATGAAAGCCGCAGGCTATGCAGCCCCGGTTTCACCGCTGATAAGCTGGACCTCGTTAACCTCGCTGTTACTGGCACCTTTTGGCGGCTTTTCGGTGTGTATTGCCGCAATTACCGCCGCGATTTGCATGGGTGACGATGTGCATCCCGATCCGAAACGCCGCTATCTTGCCTCGGCCGCCGCCGGTGGTTTCTATCTGTTAGCCGGGATCTTCGGCGCGGCCATCGGTATGCTGTTCAGCGCCCTGCCGGAGGCATTAATTCATACCATCGCCGGACTGGCGCTGCTCGGCACGCTTTCCGGCAGCTTGCAACAGGCATTAAGCGACAGTCAACAGCGCGACGCGGCGCTTATCACCTTCTTGATTACCGCTTCTGGCGTAACGCTGCTCGGCGTCGGCGCGGCATTCTGGGGGTTGATCGGTGGCGTGCTGGCCCATATTGTTTTATCGCGGCCAAAACGCGCCCGCAGAATCCAGGTAGCAAGACGATAGTTCAGGTCGTCAGGTAACCAGAATAAGATTTCCATCACTTTATAAAAATAAGCGTTAATGCAATCTGATATCGCTGATTAATAAATGTTGGAAACAACCATGAAGAAAAAGCTTATTGCCGCAGCTACGTTGCTGATAACCGGCAATGTTTATGCTGTCACATCATCGCCGTTTCAACTCAATACCCAAGCGGATAATATTTCGCTCTCAACCTCGCTCGGATGGCTGGGCGGTAAATCAGAGGAACGAGTTTATGATCCAGCCAGCGGCAAAAAACTCAGCCAGCTGGACTGGAAAATCAATAATGTCGCCATCCTGAAAGGCGATATTTCATGGGATGCTTTTTCGTGGCTGACGCTGAATGCCCGCGGCTGGACTTCGCTGGCATCAGGTAGCAGCACGCTGGATGACTGGGACTGGCTGAAAGAAGGCCAGTCCGATCCCAGTGAACATTCGCATCATTCCAATACCCGGCTTAACTACGCCAATGAGTTCGATGTTAACCTGAAGGGCTGGCTGTTGCAGGACGACGATTACCGGCTGGGTGCAGTCGTCGGTTATCAACAAACGCGTTTTAGCTGGACCGCCTTCGGCGGCTCATACCGCTATGATAACGGTAACGATGTCGGTGAATTGCCGCGTGGTGAGCGGGTTATTGGCTATCAACAGCGCTTCTCAATGCCCTATATCGGTCTGGCTGGACAATATCGCGTGAATAATTTGGAAGTTAATGGGCTGCTGAAATACAGCCCGTGGGTGCAGGCTAACGATAATGATGAGCACTACGCGCGTGACCTGACATTTCGTGAAAAATCGAATAACTCTACTTTTTACGGTGCTTCAATGGACGTC
Source organism: Winslowiella toletana (assembly GCF_032164335.1). Lineage (NCBI taxonomy): Bacteria > Pseudomonadati > Pseudomonadota > Gammaproteobacteria > Enterobacterales > Erwiniaceae > Winslowiella > Winslowiella toletana. The sequence continues at coordinate 2,479,649 of NZ_CP134152.1, forward strand.
GGATATTACGTAACGCCTAATGCCAAAGTGTTTACAGAGGTGAGTTATAACCATTATTCCGAAGGTAAAGGCGGTTCCCAAATGATCGACCACAGTGATAATAGTTACGATGAACAAGGCGGCGATGCCGCAGGAATAGCCAATAAAAACTACTCGATCAGCGCTGGCCTGGCGTACCGGTTTTGATGCAAGAGATTTGTTACCCCATGACTCTCGGGCGTTCGATTTAGTAGTGACTTATCATTTTGTGATGCCTTTATTAATATGATTTAATTGGTTTTTTTTCTGTTTTTATCCCGATCCCTATCCGCTATTAATAAATACTCTGATTAACAAGGGGGTATTTATGAACAGGAATATTGCAGGCTTTAACGGGCAGCGTCAGGATCCCGTCAGCGGAAACTCTCTGTTGGGCAATGGTTATCGTAGTTATAGTCCGCTGCTGATGCGCTTTACTGCACCCGACAGCTGGAGCCCATTCGGCATGGGCGGCGTTAATCCTTACGGCTATTGCGCGGGAGATCCTGTCAACCGCAGCGATCCATCCGGTCATTTTAGCTGGCAGGCAGCATTGGGCATTGGGATGGGGATTTTGGGCATTGTCGGAGCACTGTTTACCGGCGGAGGCTCATTAATAGCCGCCGGAAGTTTAGAGGCTGCCCTGGTCAGCACTTCCGCCACGACTCTGCTGACTGGCACCGCGAATCTGGTGGCAGATGTCAGCGGTATCGTCAGTATCACCAGCGCAGGCACCAATCCGCGCGCTGCTGCGGCGCTGGGGTGGCTCTCCTTTGCCAGCGGATTGTTAACTCTTGGCGCAGGCTTACTGGCGGGCGGGCCCCGCCTGTTATCCAGCGGTGCCGCTGACAGCGCGATGGTTTCTGAAACGCGCCATTTCGAGTTTACCTATTCAGAATCAGCCGAGAGGCTACTGGGCGCTGATAATGCAGGCAGCAGCAAACGACAATCCTGGGAACAAGCGCGTGCCTGGATTGATGATAAAAATAACTTTTTGCATTTCGAACAGAATTACTCGATGGGATCGCGAGACCTTCTTAACAGAGGTAATACGTTCAGTAATACCTTTGAAAGAACTAAATGGACGTTTCATCATAACTACAGAGAAATAAGAGACGTGCCCTATTATGCCAGCGATGTCACTCGATATCAGTATGAAACCATATCCAGAAAAAATAACTTTTTCGGTGAGCTACCGGAAGTGATTGAAAGAAATACCATGACTAATGAAACCACATTACAAATGACCGAGGGCAAATCAGGCCAGGAATTATTTGACGCTTTTTTCAGAACACCAAATGGTAAATCAACACGGCGTATTATGGATGATTTCGGCTTAACCGCTTACGCAGTTGAACGCCGTGTAAGAGCCGAGGATGATGATTCCGTCGATTTTATCGTCCGACTCAATCGGCTGAGTTAATGATGGAAAAATACCCACTTAGTCAGTCAACATAAAACTCAAAAATGCACTTCAAAAACCTGGCACGGCTGCCCCGCAGCCGTGCTGGCCCATGGTGGAGTAAATCGCCCGATGCCGCAGACAGTTGCCACTTTTAGTGCTTATTCCGGCGTTTGATCGGGCACTGACAGAATTAAAGTAATCACATTCCGGATAACACTTTATTTTCTGCCTCAGGCAGCGTCACAAAAGGGCCGTGGTACGTGGCAAAATCATTTTTACGCAGCGGAAATCTGGATGCGTTACTTGCGCTTGGGGAAAATGGCCAGCCGGTTTACGCTTCTGCACTTCAGCTGCGCGAAACATTACGTCTGAAAAAACAGTCAGATATCGCCAGTTGCCTGGCAATTCCGCAGCCTGATGAACGGGGCGAGCGCATTGACTGGTACGCGCCATTCTGTGGCAAAGTAAAGTCGTGGGTTGCCGCCAGCGACAGCGAGCGAGCGGCCGCCATTCAGCTACTGGACAGCTATCAGACAGCCGTTGATGAGATCGGTCAACAAGCGCAACGTTCGCAGAATCCGGCGATGCGGCTGTTTGGTATTCTGTTGAGCAAAGCTTTTCAGTTTCCCGACCAGAACACCATCTATCTGGTGGATGGTAAGCCGGTGATCACCTTCTGGGGCTTTGTCGATGTCGATAAAAAGCCGCGTGCCGATGCGCTTGATTGCCTGCGTGCCACGCTACAACTCACTCCACCTCCGCAACTGCCGGTTAATGCTCCCCCACTATCCGCTGTTTCGCTGCCCGCAGCAGAACCTGAACCGCTGATTGTTACACCGCCGCTTAAGCCGCGTCGGCTGTGGCGGCTTGCTGGCTGGTTATTGCTGCCGCTGATCATTGCGGCTGCGCTGGCCGGCTTATATTTTAGCGCCTTTCAGATCGTTCAAGAGCCGGTGATCAAAACGGCTAAACCCGCTGCTGAGCCGCCAGTCACACCGGTAACTGCACCGGTAACTGCACCAGTAGCGGTGACCGCTGCGTCAGCAGAGCCGGCCAGGCTGCCTGAAGCGCCGAAAATAACGAAACCCGCGCAGCCGCAGAGTGAGAAGCCACGTGATGCCGTGGCTGAAACGCCTGCACGACTGGCGACGGATGACGATCTGGTGATGCCTGCCGATGCGGTAAAACTTGGCTCCACTGACTTTTTGAACGGCAGCTGGCGCGTGACGCTGGAGGCGAACAATTTACCAACCGGTAAGCCATCGAGTCTGAAATACCAGATTAGCAAGGGTACTGGCAGCGCTCGCCTTATTCAGGGAGACGGCATCCGCTGCAAAGCCGATATCTCAGCTGGCTTAATGAGCTCGGGCAATCTGGTGATTAACAGCCGCTATACCGCCCGTTGCAGCGATGGTAGCCGCTATAAAATGCCGGAAATTGTCTGTAAAGCGGCCAGCGGTGCCGCTAGCTGCGAAGCACGCTATGGCACCGAAACGGTGTTCCCGATGACGATGAAACGCGAGACGAAGTGACCATGCTGGCAACCCTTATCGATTTTAAGCAAAAAGTGACGCTGATTCAGGATAGCGGTATCCAGTTTCTCGATTTCGCCATCAGGGCACAGCCGGATGCGGTAAAGGCAGGAAAATTTGTCCGCAAGACTGCTAACGGTCCACTGCTGTGGCTGGATCATGACAGCAATAACGGAAAATATCAGCTGCGTATGGCGGCAGGTGCTGCGCCGGAAGTGGTGAAACCGGAGTTCAGCTTTACGCTGGACCAGTCACTGATGCTGCTGGAAGATATCTGGCTACCGCTGCCGGTGCTGCGCTATACGCCGCCGCGCAATTTTCTCGGCGGCCCGGAAAACTGGGCGCGAGTGCGGATCAGTAAACTGGACTCGCCAGACCAGCAAGGCCATACCCATCGCGCCTCTCTGGCGTTTGACACCGGCACCACGGCGGCAGACGACGGCGCGCTGGCGCTGTGTAAAAGCGATGCTCAGAACGGCGTCAGCTTCGCTCTTGCCTGGCACAATGATGAGCTGGGTGAGTTCCTTGATCTTACCTGGATCGACGGCTGGTTACGCGAAGTGTTTACTCAACAAGCCGCGCAGCGTGAACATCGTCATGCGGTTAATGTAAAAATCGGCCTGAAGGAGTTTGAGTATCAGGCGCACTACCTTAACCTGCTGAATCTGCTCGGTAGCCAGCTGCAACTGAACGAGATTAAAATTCACACCGCCACGTTACAGCAGCCGGTGGTTAACGTGGATTTGATCCTTGATGTCGGTAATTCGCACACCTGCGGCATTTTGGTCGAGGATCATGCTGATGAGAGCAACGGTCTGAAACAAACCTATGAGTTGCAGCTGCGCGATCTGGCCAGGCCACAGCAAGTTTATAACGAGATGTTTGTCAGTCGGGTTGAATTTGCTCAGGCCAACTTCGGTAAAGCCAATTTCTCGCTGGAAAGCGGGCGTGAAAATGCCTTTGTCTGGCCTTCTCTGACGCGCGTTGGCCGCGAAGCCGATCGACTGGCGTTGCAGCGCCTCGGCACCGAGGGCACCAGCGGCATCTCCAGCCCACGCCGCTACTTGTGGGATGAAGAGAGCTGGTTGCCGGGCTGGCGTTTTAACCAACCCGCTAGCGAAGCGCCGGCTATAGCCAATCCACTCATGACTCTGCTCAATGATAACGGCCAACCGCTGTATACCCTGCCAGCCGATGAGCGCCTGCCGGTATTTTCAGCGCACTACAGCCGCAGCTCGCTGATGACATTTATGCTGAGCGAGCTGCTGGCACAGGCGCTGATGCAGATTAACAGCGCCGCACAGCGCATGAAAATGCCGCACAGCACCGCCCCGCGTCAGCTGCGTAATATTATCCTGACGCTCCCTTCCGCAATGCCAAAACCGGAGCGGGAGATATTTCGCCGCCGCATGGTTGAAGCAATTGCACTGGTGTGGAAAGCGATGGCCTGGCATCCGGCCGATGAACCCTTCTCCACTCAGCACGATAAAGCCAGCAGTCTGAAGCCGGTGCCGGAAGTACAGATGGAGTGGGATGAGGCGACCTGCGGTCAGATGGTTTATCTGTTCAATGAAACCCAGGTTAATTTTGCCGGACGCGCTGAAGATTTCTTTGCCAGTATGGCGCGGCCCGACCGCCCGCTGTCGGCTGACGAGCAGCCGGGTAAAACCCTGCGTATTGCCTCTATCGATATTGGCGGCGGCACCACCGATTTGGCGATTACACATTATGCGCTGGATGACGGTAGCGGCAACAATGTGAAAATTAATCCACGCCTGCTGTTCCGCGAAGGTTTCAAAGTGGCGGGTGATGATATTCTGCTGGATGTCATTCAGCTGTATGTGCTGCCGGCGCTGCAGCAGGCGCTGAAAAGCGCCGGTCTGCTTAATACTGAAGTGCTGATGGCCAGACTGTTCGCTCATGATGGCCGCACCGATGCACATTCCACGCTACGTCAGCAGCTGACCTTGCAGATTTTTATGCCGTTAGCCCGCACCATTCTGGAAAATTACGAGCGTTTTGACCCGCTCGACAGTAGCGCAGAAATCGATGCCACCTTTGCTGAAATGCTGGATCAGCCGCCGACCAGCAGGGTACTGGAGTATATCAATGGCGAACTGCAACGCGCGTTGGGCGGCGAGCCACTGTTCGATATCTTGCAGGTTCCGCTGATCGTTCAGCTGAATAAACTGCACGGTGAATTCTTATCCCACCGTTTGTCGATAGTGCAGACGCTGCGTTCAATGGCTGAAGTGGTATCACTCTACAGTTGCGACGTACTGCTGCTGACTGGCCGCCCGTCGCGCTTCCCAGGAATACAGGCGCTGTTTCGCCATCTGCAACCGTTACCCGGCAGCCGGATTTTATCGCTGGAAGGTTATCACACCAGCGACTGGTATCCGTTTAACAAGCTCGGTCGTATTGATAACCCGAAATCTACTGCCGCGGTCGGCGCGATGCTGTGCCTGCTGGCTCTGGATCTCAGGCTGTCCAGCTTCTGGTTCCGCGCCGGCGATTTTCAGCCCTACTCCACCATTCGCTATCTGGGTATGCTGGACGCCGATAACATGCTGAGTAACCACAATATTTATTACAGCGATATCGACCTTGACCGGCCAGGCTTTAGCCTCGACAACCTCACCAGCTTCCGTATCCGCGGCGGCTTATGCCTGGGCTTCCGCCAGTTGGATAGCCCTCGCTGGCCTGCCGCGCCACTCTACAGCCTGTCGATTACCGATCCCACTCTGGCACGTAAAGTGGCCGGTGACAGCGAGTTGCGTATCAGACTGCGGGTCGTTACCGGTGAAGATCCCCATAGCCCGGAGCGTTTTGAGATTGCTGACGCCCGCCTGGCTGACGGCAGCCGGATACCGCTGGAGCATTTACGCCTCAGTCTGAATACCTTATCAGCCAGCGGCAACAGCGCGGCACAATACTGGATCGACAGTGGGAGCGTGTTTAAAAAATGAAACTTATCACGCCAGAACAGCAGTCAGATCGGCTGATGGCCGTCAGCGAAGGTCTCAGCAACGCGCTGACGTGGCTGGATAACAGCCGCAGCAGCGCAATGCGCCTGGATATCGAAGCCACAAATCTGAAAACAAAATTACGCCGCTGCCGTCGGCAGGCCGATCGGCTGCACGCCACGGTCGCTGAGCGTACTACCCTTGCTTTTTACGGTCAGTCACAGGCAGGGAAAGCCTGGCTTATTTCATCACTGGTCGGTGATTCGCAACAGCGGCTGGTCAGCGGGATGGCGGGCAAAACGCTCGACTATTTCAGCCATATTAATCCTGGCAATCAGGATTGCGGGATTGTGATCCGCTTCAAACCTCAGACCAGAAGCGAAAATTCGCAGTGGCCCTGTGAACTGACGCTGTTCAGTGAAGCCGATATCACCTGCATGGTGCTGCGCTGCGGATTAGCGCAGCCTGCTACCCCGCCTGATGAAACACAGATGATGATGCAGTTGAGCAATTTGCAACGCCACCGTCAGCCGCAAGCGAGTGCGGGCATCACCAGCGATCAAATGGTATCGATTTACGATTTTATGCTGCGTCATGATGCTTTACGCCAGAAGCCATTGAGCAACGATTTCTGGCCAGCCGCCATTGAGTTAGCGCCCTGGCTGACCGTCGACGATCGTGCCCAACTTTTTGCGCTGCTGTGGAACGGAGATCGTGTTCTTACCGACCTGTGGCGACAGCTGGCCCACCGTCTGCAAAGCCTGGGCGGCTGCCGTAAAGTACTGGCACCGCTCAGCCTGCTTTCCGACGAAATGCAGTTACCGACAGAGGCGTTACTCAATCCGGCCAGCGCCGCCGCGTTAAATATGGCCGATGACAGCAATGTGCAGATCGTGCCCTGCCCGCATGGCCGCGCAGCAACCGCGCAGAATATCTCGCTGGCGGAGCTGGTGCTGCTCACCGCAGAGCTACACATACCGCTGAGTTTATCGCCGCGTGCAGCGCTGTCGGCAGCGGTTGATGTGCTGGATATTCCAGCGGAATATGAGCCGCAGGATGTAGCAATCCATCAGGATGCGCGACAGAAAAATCCACGGCTGGCCGATCTGATACAGGCGAAACGCGGTTACCTGTTGGAATATTACAGCGATCGTCAGGCGGTTAATCTGCTGGTAGTCTGCGGTGCCGCCAGCAGCCGTAATCAGGTTAAAACCGTCAGCAAAGCGCTGGAACACTGGGTTCGAACTACACAGGGTGAAAATACTCAACAGCGTAGCCCGCACCGACCAGGGCTGATCTGGGCGATCACCCGCTGGGATCGTCGTCATTTTCAGCACAATCATGATGAAGCAGTGCAAAGACGCATCGGCCATGCAGGTGATATGTGGGGTTCGATGCTGGTGCCTGATGACGCCGGCATGCAGCGCATGGCAAGCTGGCTGGAAACGGCCCTTCATTCTGAGGTGAAGACCTCGCGCCTCAGCCAACAGCTGGCAGAACTCCAACATGAAGTGGCGGACAATCTGTTGGCAAGCTGGCAATACCGCGACAGCGAGAATCAGCAGCCAGAGAAAAAACAGCACATCGCGGAAACGCTGTTAAAAGTGCTGCAAAGCCGAACCGGTCTGCACGGTGAACTGCTTGAACGACTGCAACCCTGCCGCGATGAGCTGCGTCGCCTGTGGCTGCGCCTGCCACAGGCGCAGGCTGACGCGCACGCCGCCAGTACCTTGAGCAACTTTAGCATTGGTGTTACCTTTGATCTGTTCAGTGAACAGTCGGATGCGGCACCACAGCTGTCGTTTACTGAAGCGGATCGGGATGGCCAATTTGCGCAAAACGTGCTGCGCTATTGGGTTAATCATCTGCGTAATCTGCCAGAAAACGCGTCGCTGCTGGCGCTGCTGAATATGGATAAAGCCACCCTACAACTGCTGGTTGAAGAGCTGATTATTGCCAGCTTTCGCCTGCGGGTTGGCGAATTATTACGCCAGGCTTTAACTGAGAGCGAAACGATAGCTGGCGACCATAACGCGAAAGCCGATCGCCAGGTGTTACGGGCGATGACGGTATTAGGTGATTTTGTCGCCTGGCTCGGCTTCCTGCAACAGAGTGAAGCGCAGCGCCCACAGAGCCGGATTAATCGCGGTGAGAAGATCTTTGCTCAGCCGACGATGCCAGCGGTGAGCTTTGGTGAGACGTTGCGCCTGACACGCCTTTCGGCAGTCCCTGCCAATAGCACAGCGGTTTATATTTATGACTGGCTGGTCGGGCTGAGTGCCCTGATTGTGCAAAACAGCGATGACTGCGCGGCAAGTGAATTAAAACCGGCACAGCGGCAGCAATTGCTGGAAATTGTGCAGTTAATTAACGGCTGAGTTACAGCCGGGGCGAAAAATCGCCCCGGCCTGTTATCAGAAGGTATATTTTACGCCAACCAGCGCGGTGTAATAGGTATTAGCAAGCCCGGCAACATCACCTTTCATCTGATGGGTTTGCCCACTGCTACGATCAATAATCTCGGTGCCGCCTTTTCCCTCTTGATAACGATTATAACTCAGCTCAGTATAGAGTTTAATATTCGGCAGGAGGTAATATCCGGCATCGACCAGCAGTGAATAATAACCCGATCGCTTACTGCTATCGCGAAAGGTTAGCTTGCGTAAATAGTGTTCGTCATTATCACTGGATTTCACCCAATTGCTGTATTTCAACAGCGCAGTAAGCTCGACACTACTGGCGCGGTATTGTCCGGCCAGACCAATATAGGGCGTGGTAAATTTCTGCTGATAACCGATTACAGGCCGGTTCTGTGGAAAGCTGCCGCTAACCAGACCATTGTAGTAACGATATGTACCCCCTGACGAAGTCCAGCTGAAGCGGGATTGCTGATAACCGATAATCGGCCCAAGACGATAACTTTCGCCTTTTAACAGCCAGCTTTTCAAATTCAAATCAAACTCATTGGCATAATTCAGTGAGGTATTGGGGTGCCATGAGTAGTGCGTGGGATCGGACTGCTGGCTGTCCATCCAGTCGCGATCCACCATATGTCCTTTGCCGGAGGTCAGCGTCGTCCAGCCGCCTGCGTTTGCGGTCAGCCACGGCAAAGCATCCCAGCTGATATCCGCTTTGATGATGGCGGCATTGTGAATTTTCCAGTCCAGCTGGCTGACTTTGTCACCTCCGCTGCTGGCATAGACTGACTCTTGCGCACGACCACCCAGCCATCCCAGCGAGCTTGCCACGGATACCGAGTCAGCACGCGTATTTATCTTCCAGTTATTATCTTCGGCGCAGGCATTTCCTGCCAGCAGTAACCCTGATACTGCTATGCCCTTTACTGTCATTATTATATCCTTATTGCCTTTATCATTAATCCATTAGTTAAAATATCAGCCACTTTCAATTATCACTAAAATAATAAGCAGTGAAATGTTAAGGTGCGATTTATAAACCGCCATCACCATTCAGATAGTAGAGAGCGGAAATTAAATAGATTAATAACAAAATGTAAAAGGCATAAACCTATTACACCTAATGATAACAGGGATATAAAGGGCATCGACTTGTGGGAAATTAATTCAGCGTCAACTGCAGTGATCCGTCAAGCTCTTCCACGGCCTCTTCCAGCGTGGCAATAATCGCTGCGAATTGTGCGCTGTGAGTATGTTGATGCAGATGCAGAAGCCGAATCTCCAGCGGCAAGGCCAACTCGCCGGTCAGTACATCCCACAGCGCATCAAGATTGGCACCAAACTCCTCGCCCAGTTGGCACTTCGCTGCAAACTGGCGATAGAACTCATTACGATCGGCGATATAACGAAAATCAAAGCTGATTGTCGGCATGGTTAATTGACCTTATTAAAGCTGCGATAGTGATCTTTGGTCAAAAAAATCAGCCCATCGCTGGAATACAGCAGGCGATCGGCATTACGGTGCCCGCAGCGATAATTGACATCCGCTTCAAACCATTTTCTTCCCTGCTGCTGCGGTAAACGCCCTTCACGGTTGGCGAAACGATCGCCGCCAATCGCTCTGCCCGGCAGCGTATTGCACAGGTTGCCTTCACGCGCATCCCAGCCCTGACGGCGCGCCTGACTTTTAGTGATGTAGTAGTCCGGCAGACGCTGATGCTGTTGCAGATATCCCACGACCCGGCGCTCGGCCGTTAATTCACTAATATTATCGTGCGCCACGCCACTGTGCTGCACGGATGACGAGTGCGTTACCGAGGTCTGCTGCTTGCCGGGCTGTAATCCCGCCACGGCAGCAACCATCGCCACCACTAACGCGATCCACAATTTTTTACTCATGCCAGATCCTGAAAGATGTGATTACGGTGGATTATAACCGTTAAGGCTCTGACAATCATAATGCTTTGCGGGAGACCGCCACGCGGAATGACCGGCTGATAAAAGCAGTCGGTAGCATGAATTTGCAGTTAGCAGCAGGATGATAAGCGAAAACCAGAAGACGGAGGGTTAACCGTTTCAGGCAAAAATAGCCCGCAAGAATCTATCGAAGATTGAGTTTAAAACCCTATCGCGGGCCGGATGAGCCGGCCCTGGCGTTGGCTTAACGATGCATGCACTCGGCTTGTTGTGCATGGCTGGAGGTTCTGCGCCACGCCCCCGGTGCCTGACCAAACTGGCGTTTAAAGCTACGGTTAAACGACTGCTGAGAGTCAAAACCGAGTGAAATGGCGACGTTGAGGATTGGCTCGTTGCTGTTAGTCAAACGGTCGGCAGACTTTTTCAGTTTCTCGGCGCGGATATACTCGCCCAGCGGTAAGCCGGTGTGCTCCTTGAACATGCGCTGCAAGTGCCATTTAGAATAGCCCGCGCGCTCAGAAACGGTGTCAAGATCCAGTCGCCCTTCAATATGATTATCAATCCAGTTAAGCAGATCGTGGATGAATGCCTCACTTCTCATCTTGCCTCTCTCCCGTCGCGATGACGAATAGTAATAATATCAGTTACACTTAATGCTGAGTGATCCTGCGTTTAAATGCAAGTTTTATTATTACATTTAAATCCCTGCTGCCAATAAGGACTTTCTCACCCATCTACAGGTTCTCAGAACGCCTCGCCGCGGCGGGTTTTGATTCATTACTCAGTTCACTGATCTCTTTACGGTGCGCCAGACCATGGCTATCAGGAGATCAATTCAGACATTCGGTGCTTCACCAGCGCTCAACAGGATGATTTAATGTATGCCACAACAATTTCGGCTTATCTCTGCCAGAATATTTTGACTTCTTCAGTTGAAAGCAGCGACTGACGCTCTAAAGCGTCACCTTAATTACGTTATTTATCACCTTCCAGCGCGGTAGCTAAGGTCAGGTAATTTCAATTGTCATTCCGTTTAGTTATTTGAATAAAGTAGCCAATGGTAGAACTCCAGATTTTTCTGCATATCCAGCTTTTGCATAATTGAGCGCTTGTAAGTGCTGATTGTTTTAGGATTTAATGCCATCTGGCAGGCGATTTCTTTCAGCTGCGTATTCACCCGCATATGATCGACTAATACCTTTTCTTGTGGCGTCAGTATACTGATATTGGCAGATTTTTTATCAATAATAGTCAGTATTGTCCTGCTGCCGTTACCGGTGACCGATCCTAAAATTTTACTGATAATGGCGGAAAACTCACTTAACGTTTGCTTTCGGTGCATATGAATTAAATTATGCTGTCGTAAAGAAAACGGAATACTACTCTGTCTGGCATTACAATCATCATGAATCATCAGCACCCTGCTGCGCGCTGCCAACCGATGACTGTAACATCTGGCGGTACTGAGTGAGACGCGATCAAGCCCGACCATCAGAACATCAATCTGCTTTACCTTTCTTCCGGACAATCTGATGGTAACATCGGGATATTGACTCTCTATAAACGCCAGCACGCCGTCCAGGAAAAATCGATTGTTGTCTATTATCATCAGGGTTAATCGATTAATGTGGTTCATATCTTACCTTCTGAACTTTCAGTTAAGTTTAATGAAGACTCATAACCTGTAACACCGTTACAGTAAAAGGATCGGTAGCAATATTTATTTGTGAAACTTTAACTAAAAAACGTTGGCCGTTGCCGCCAACGTCCGGGTTATTCCATGTCGGAGATATCCCTGCATTGATAACGGCAGAGCTTTCTGCTAAACGGGCAGCGATTGACAAATTATGTCAGCTAATCTCTAAACAATGCCAAAATCAGTATTGATATACTGGCCATTAAAAACATCCCGGTTTTTTTAAGTGTGAAACGCATTAATAGGCTGACCACTTCTTTTATCATCAGATTTGAAAGCCAGTGTTTTGCCCGGTGAGAACATCACTAAAAGAGTGATCAACATTAAAAGTGACAGTAAAGTACGATGATTCATCTCTCACACCTGTTCAATTTCGCCGCCCATCAGGGTGGCATGCAACACTGAAGCAGTGGCCAGTGCATCATCCACGGCATCGACAGTGATCGATCAACAACCTCCTGACCGGCCCAATATGCCTTTCTTATCTGCAGCGTCTTACTGGCAGCTGAAACCCGGCTGGTAATGCTAAATCAGCATTAACATCCTCATCACAAGTACCCATTCGTTTAAACGTTTAGAGCTGCCGCCATAAATGACTAATAAATATCTGAACAAATTTGGTAATATTTGAATTATCTTAAAAAGTATTCAGACAGCTGTTTAAATTCTATTCATCACGATTTTTAAGTCACTGTCCATAATTGTGCCTAATTTAACGCAGCAAAAATAAATCTGTACAAACCATTGAGAATTAATAATAATTTCACTTGTGTTTAAAAATGTAAGACATACTTCAGTATTAACTTAATCGTCTGCCATTCATTTTTTAAATACACAATTTCAGATGTTTTACTATCCGAAAGTTGGTTTTAAATTCAACAAAATGTAAACGTAAGAGTTATTAACTGCCAAATGAGAATGCATTGTAGAATTGTGTAAAAACACGCCATCTTGTTGACAGGATTAATGAATATCAATAAGATAATTCCTAACCAAATAATTTACTAACATTAAAAAAAATCAAAATGCCCTTTATTAGCAAAAAAAGGCTGGAACTGGAATCCAGCATCAGAACAATGGCGGCCGCGTTTAAAAAGAAAAGGATTTTTGATGAGGCGATACAATGCCATTATGACGTTCTTCAAAAACTTTTTTTGACTAACCCGCTGTATTTTAAGACCATTTTCAAGGCAAACCGTTTTCTCATCGGCTCAGCCATTTTGGGTCTTTATTACACCCGTAAAGAAAGCACTTTCAAAGATATCAAGAAGTTCTGCATCGCGAATGACCTGCTAAGCAGTAATTCCCTGGACTCTTTTCTGTTGTATTTAAGAGTTGGCGGCAGGATTGAGGTTTATAAGGATGCATCCGACAAACGTAAGTTTAATTATAAACCTACAGCTAAAACGTTAGTAGAAACGAAAAAGATGATTAACACAATGTTACTTCCTTGTGCCATGCTTTCTACCGATTTTGATCTGGCGTTCTATCAGAACCATCAGAACTTCGTGCCAGCTTTTTTTAAGCATTACTCAGAGATCACTTTAAATCGGATCTTTATTCACTATATGGTGCCGGGCAGCGCTGACTTTCTCAGCCGCGATGGCGGGCATATGATAATGTTTAACCTCTTTCTGGAGAGCATTAAGCAGAATACGCTGGATGTACATTACAATCTGCTTAAAGCCTCTTTTTCCTGCGGCGTCTCCCGCTCTCATATCAAGCGTTGCCTGCAGGCAGCAGAGCAAAATCAGTTGTTGAGCATTGTCGATAACAAACACATCGTGTCGCTGACGCCGGAATTTATGACGATGGTAAAAGACTATTTTGCACTCTACCTGGCCAGCATAAAGCACGGGTTTAACGGAATGCGCGCGGATGAAGTGGTTTTAAACAGCCAGATAAATTGATGGGCCGCCCGGCTAACGGCCCGTTTTCTTGCCATCAGTGATGAGTTCTGGCTCGGGGCAGTCCATACAGCCGCTGGTATCGGCTTTTTTCAGTTCAGCTAAGGCATCGGCTACGGTACGACGCGCCAGCACCTCAAGCGAAGCCTGCTCGGCTTCGTCAGCAATCGCCTTAAAATACCAGCAAGCATTGGCACTGACGACACAGCGAGCCGGCACGTCCGGGCGCGATGCCCAGATGCGCTTATCTTCAATAACTGAGAGGTAAATATCGCGCAACGTGATCTGCTCTGCCGGACGGCCAAGATGAATCGAGCCGGTGCGGCCAAGCGTTGAGACGATGATGCCGTCACGGGTTAACGGAACCATCAGCTTACGGATAAAGCTAGGGTTAGCCTCAAGGCCATAAGCCAGAACGGCGCTGGTCGAGCGTTTACCCAGTTGCTCCGCCATCGCTACGCTGAGAACCATCTGCAGCGCTGTCGGGAAGCGATAATCTAACATTGTGTCATCCTGGTTACGGCGAATCTTGTTGTTATTGGCGCCGTGGCTGTGAATAAGCAATGCACAATAATATATCAAATACCGCGAGTTTTTAGAAGCAAGCCCCGGCGCGCAAGGCACATATTACCTATGTGCTGCGCCCGGGAACTCCCCAATGAGTTTAGCCATCGGCCAGTTGTGCCCTTGCGGTTTTTAACTGCTCAATGCTGACATCGGTATTAAACAAGTCGGTGGATAAATAGGTCAATCCGCTGTCGGCAAGGATCACCACGATCTTCTTGCCTTCGTTTTCCGGACGGCTGGCAACGATTTTTGCCGCATGCAGGACCGCTCCCGACGATTCTCCAATCAGAATACCGTCGGTCTGCGCCACTTCGCGTGCAGCCTGATACGCCTGCCAGGTTTCGACCGCCAGCGCCTCATGGTAAATATCGCTATTCATGGTTGGCGGAATACGCTCGGGGGCGATATCGGTAAACTGATGTACACCAGTGATTTCCAGCGGATCGGGATTTTCTGCGCTCGGGCGCGAATTAATCCCCGGCTCAACGGCAATAATCTGCACCGCCGGATTTTGCTGCCTGAAAAACTGGCCTACACCCGATACCGTGCCGCCAGTTCCCACGGCAGCGATGACAATATCCAGCTGACCAGCAGTCTGCTGCCAGATTTCCGGCCCGGTGGTAGTACGGTGAATATCAGGATTGGCGGGATTTTCTAACTGAGCGGTGAAATAATGATCGGGTAATTTGGCGATAACATTATTTTCCAGCCATTTTGTGGCCGCAACAAAGTCGCCGTCGCTGGCTTCCAGTATCTCGCTAAAGTGTTCTACCTCACTAAACTTAATTACTTCGCCGCCAAAAGCCCTGACCAGCTTTGTTCTTTCCAGACTGACATAGTCATTAATATAGACGCGGAATTTGTAGCCTTTTGCCGCAGCGATAGCCGCCAGACCAATACCGGTATTACCGCTGGTGGTTTCGACCAGCGTATCGCCGGGTTTTAATTTTCCGCTCCGCTCGGCCTGTTCCACCATTGCCAGCGCAGTGCGATCTTTAATACTGTGATTGGGATTAAAATATTCCAGCTTGGCAATCACCTCCGCTGCCAGCTGATGATGATTGATCAATCCATGCAGCGTTAATAATGGCGTTCTGCCGACCAGGTCGGCTATCGAATGATGAATTTCACTGCTCATTAATTCTGTTCCTCATTCAGTTCCGCGCCCAGTTGTGCCAGCGCACGGGTTCGCAAGGCAATCAGTTGTGGATCGTTACGCCGCCGCGGAAAAGGCACGTCGACGTGGATCACTTCCAGAATTTTCGCCGGGCGCGCACTGAATATCACCACCCGGTTGGCCATTAACAGTGCTTCTTCGACATCATGAGTCACCATCAGCGTAGTGAAACGCTGCTCCTGCCACAGGCTGACCAGTTCACGCTGCATGCGAATGCGGGTTAATGAATCGAGCTTACCCAGCGGTTCGTCAAGAATTAACAGTCGTGGCTTATTGACCAACGCCCGTGCCAGTGCGGCGCGCTGCGCCATGCCACCGGAAAGCTGTCGCGGCCAGGCATTGGCAAATTGCGTCAATCCGACGCGCTCCAGCACGCTGTCTATACGCTGGCGGACGCTGGCATCGCGCTTTCCCTGCGCCTGTAATCCCAACGCCACGTTATCGCGCACCGTACGCCACGGATAGAGCGTTGGATCCTGAAATACCACCACCCGTGAGGGATGCGGACCGGTAAGTGGAGTATCATCTTCAAAGATCTCACCTTCAGTTGGTAAGTCCAGCCCGGCAACCAGCCGCAGCAGTGTAGACTTACCGCAGCCAGAAGGCCCCAGCAACGCCACAAACTCGCCGGGTTTTATCTCCAGAGAGACCTGCTGTAACACCGGCAGACTCTCATTTTCCAACCAAAACTGATGGCTGATTTGATGAATATTTAATGCCAGTCCATTCCCCTGCTCTGTCGCGGCTGCAAACGCCATGGTGTTCTCCTGTGGTTTTTTGACAGGTTTATCACCACTGCGGGTAATTCAAAATAACAATTCTGGCAAAGCTATCCCTTCATCCGCCGCAAATATTTCCGGTCTGCTATATATGATTTCCCGCATAACCACATGCAGCATTGTTATTTCTCCCACAGCATTTTTATTTGCATGATGCTTTTCAATTAAACGGGATGTTTATGCGAGGAAATTCATGCAAGGCAATCACTATTCACTTTCAAGACGCCATTTTATGCGTAACCTGGGATTATTAGGCGCAGGTCTCAGTACCAGTTCACTGTTACCTTCCACGGTGCTGGCGCAAGATAACTCACTGACTACGGTGAAGCTGGCATGGGGACAAACTGCAGTCTGTCAGTCGCCAATTTCTGTGGCGCTCAAGCAGGGCTTCTTTAAGAAATATGGTCTGAATGTCGAGCCGGTTAATTTTAGCGGCCCTACCGATGCATTATTACAGGCGATTGCCACCGGGCAGGCCGACGGCGGTATTGGTATGGCGTTACGTTGGCTGAAACCGCTGGAACAAGGATTTGATGTCGACCTGACTGTCGGCACCCACGGTGGCTGCATGCGGCTGTTGACACCGGAAAATTCCGGCATCAATAGCGTAAAAGATTTGGTGGGAAAATCAGTGGCGGTGACCGATCAGGCCAGCCCGATTCGCAATTTCTTTGCCATTCAGTTGGCGAAACTGGGTATTGACCCGGATAAGCAGGTGAACTGGCTGCAATATCCTGCCGATCTGTTCGGCGAGGCGCTGCGCAAAGGTGAAGTCCAGGCGCTGGCAACTGACGACCCACAGGGTTGGCTGTTGAAGCAGCAGCATCAACTGGTGGAGGTCGATAATAATCTTAACGGTGAATACGCCAACCTCACCTGCTGCGTACTCGGACTGCGCGGTTCGCTGGTGCGCGATAATCCAGCAGTTGCGCAAGCCATTACTCAGGCGATTGTCGATGCCCAGCAGTGGACGGCACAACACCCGGCGGAAACGGCGAAAATTTTTGCGCCGTTTGTGCCGGGTTCAGTGCCGGTCGAGGATATCACCGCAATGCTGAGCGAACATACTCATGGTCATCACTCTACCGGCGCGCAGCTGCGTAAAGAAGTGGCAATTTACGTTAATGAGCTGAAAACCATTAATGTGATTCGCCCGGAGACCGATGCACAACGCTTTGCCGACCACTATGTGCCTGAGTTGCTGCCTGCGGGTGAGCATCAGCATCATGCTGCGTAACGATCAGGAGGGATGATGTCCAGTGAAACCGTCTCTTTAGCCAGACAGCGCGCTGAGCCACAACGCATTACGCTGGCGCTTCAGTTGGCAATTGTCGGTTGGTGGGCGCTGGCGGCGCTGATGATCTACTGGCCGGATAAGCCGGTGGGATTTGCCGCGCCGCGCTTTGTCAGTGAAACCCATCAGCTGTTTGTGCTGCTGGCGGCAGTGCTGACGCTGACGGTGCTCGCCGGGCGTTTTTTCGCCCTCTCCTCGCTGCTGCAACCGCTGCGTCGGGCGGCGCGCTGGCTTATTGCGCTCGCACTGTTACTGGCGGTCTGGGAAATCGTCACCGCAAAACTGGCACTGCTGCCTGCGCCATTCTTTGCACCGCCGCGTGCGCTGATTGAGGCCTGGGCCACCGACTGGCCAAGGCTGGGCGACAGCGTACTGCACTCGCTGCGGCTGCTGGCGCTGGGCTTTTTACTCGGCAGCATCAGCGGTTTTCTCACCGGTGTGGCAATTGGCTGGTCGAGCGGACTGGGTTACTGGGTGCATCCGGTGCTGCGCTTTCTCGGTCCGGTACCGTCAACCGCACTGTTACCGCTGTCGCTGTACTTTTTTCCGTCAAGCTTTTCAGCAGCGATCTTCCTGATTGGTCTGGCAACCTGGTTTCCGGTCACCGTGCTGACCTGGTCAGGCGTCGCCAGTGTCGATCAGCGTTATTACGATGTGGCGCGAACGCTGGGTGCCAGCACGCTGTTTTTAATTGTGCGCGTGGCGATTCCGGCGTCATTACCCCACGTATTTGTTGGGCTGTTTATGGGGCTGGGTGCATCCTTCTCGGTATTGGTGGCCGCCGAAATGATGGGGGTAAAATCGGGGCTGGGCTGGTATTTACAATGGGCGCAGGGTTGGGCGGCGTATGCCAATATGTATGCCGCTCTGATTGTGATGGCGCTACTGTTTTCATCGCTAATCACCCTGCTGTTTGCTTTGCGCGATCGACTGCTGACCTGGCAGCGCGGCGTAGTGAAATGGTGAAACGATGAATAATAATCAACTGCGGCACCGTATCCGCTTTAGTTACTGGAATGAACTGTGCGCTGTTCGCTAATGAGTCGGCCGGATATTGCGTCCTGGTAATTATTGGGCGCAGTACCGGCCGGTTTAATTATAAAGTGCTTGCAGAACCAGAGTGTTTTCGCAGCAATTACCCTTATTTTTCATCACCATCGAAAGTATTCCACGGTGTGGGATTTGGAAAAATGTCATCTAAAAAATTAAGAAATGCCCTGACATTAGGATTTCCTCGCCGACTCTCAGTCCAGAATGCCAAAATATTGTGCCTGACAGTTTGCTCACCATCAAGAATCGGAACAAGCTCTCCGCTAACAACATAGGGGTGCGATAAATACGTCGGCAACATTCCGATCCCTCCACCCTCACGTATGACTGTCAGGGCCGCATCCGTGCTGTTTAAGATAATCTGTGCCTCTGGCAAGAACTTTATTACATCGCCTTAGAGTTCCAAGAATTCTATTTTTCATTTATTAGTACCTCCCAGCCGGAATAAAATCACTGAGTGATATTTTTCGCAGTTAGATGTAGTCGCGCAGCAGCTGTTCGCTTTTGTGCCACAGCGCCTTTGCCCGTTCTGATGGTTCCAAATTGCGTCTCGAACCCGTCAGCGGTATATCCCTGTGGCGTTGCCATTACGCCTGCATTGGCAATGACAATGTCGAACGGTTTACCCTGGCTGACCAGAAGGCCGGCGCAATGGTCAACATTCTTCAAATCAGCCAGATCCAGCGCGATCATGTCAAAGTTGCCACCTGCGGTCCGGGCGGCGTCACGAACAACCGACGTCGCCGACTCTGCTTTGGCAAGATTACGTGCGGTGCCGATAACTTCCGCCCCGATGGCTACCAGCGCCCTGGCGGTTTCAATTCCAAGCCCAGCCGAAACACCGGTGATGAGTACGCGTTTACCTTTGAGCGAGTGACCGCTAAGCACTTCGTCAGTTGTTGATGTAAAACCAAATTTGCGGGTCATTATCAATCTCCTGTTTTCTGTTGAAAAAAGCACCACTGCCAGTTCCCGGAGCCGGCAAAAGCCGCAACCTGAAGTCTGCGGCGGGTATTGAGAACTGCTGAAAATTAATAAATGGCCTGCTGGTCCCAGAATAAACAATGGTGGGTTTCAGCGAAGCGTCCCGAAATCATCCTGGCTTTTGGCAGTGCAAAGGTCATGTAGTTGTCTGACTGAGGATTGAAGCGTGGCCAGTGGTGTTGACGGGCTGAGATGTTTGCCATATCGGCGAAATAGTTGACCATTTCGTCTGATAATTTCTCCTGCAAAGGGTTCAGCTTGACCTGAATGTCGCTACCGCCTCTGAATCCCGGGAACAGGTAACCCAATTCATAGGTATGTGCCGCCAGCAGTGGAAAAGAGACCGGACCGACATAAGATGGCGCAGTGCGATCGCTGAATTCATAAGCATAAACCGGTATTTTATCTGCCAGCGTTCGGTTCATTGCCCGCGCCGGACAGGAGAACATGCTGTCTGTTACCGCAGCAGCAAAGGCCTCACTCGGATTGTCATAATTTTTAAGCGGATATTCAGCCAGCACTTTCGGCGTCAGCGCCTCACCATACTGGCGTTTTATCCACTCCGGATAATCACTTTCCTTTAACGACTTGCCGCTCGCTAATTCCGGAAGCGCTACAAAAAAACGCCCCTCATCGCGGGTGGTGCCACTTACCAGCGTTACGTGATTAATCTTGCCTGCCTGGAAAGCATCTGACGGGTGAACAGGTAATACCTTTCCGTCGATGATGAATTCGTTGAGCGCATAGGCTGGCTGAACGTCAAGGATCCGTTTAGCTGGAAGCGCGCGCAGGCAGGCGGCATCACCCGCCTCACAGCCAACCGCTTTAGCAAAGGCGATACCGGCCTCTCTTGCCACGGTCAGCGGGCGTGGCGCACCAAATGCCGGATGGCGGGTCATAATGCCCGAGCCGCTCATTGCCACAACGTGCTGGAATAATCCGGCCGATTCAGGAGCGGCAATATGCGCCATAACGCTGTTACCGCCTGATGATTCACCAGAAATGGTGACATTTGACGGATCGCCGCCAAACGCCGAAATATTTTTCTGAACCCAGCGCAACGCCGCCTGCTGATCCATCAGCCCGTAATTGCCAAACTCATGTCCTTCGGCATCCAGTGCAGGATGAGACAGGAAGCCAAACAAGCCCAGGCGATAATTCAGGGTTACCACAACAGCCTTGCCCTGAAGGGCGAGTTTGGCAGGATCGTAATCTCCGCCCTGACCTACCTGTAAAACTCCGCCATGAATCCAGACGAATACCGGCAATTTCTGCGCGCGCTCGCTGGCTTCTGCCGCCCGATAAACATTCAGATACAGGCAGTCTTCACTCCCTCCCGCACGTGCGAAATCGCCGAGGTCAGCATTCTGCGCACAGCTGCTGGCCAGTACATTAGCCTTAACCGGAGTGCCGGAAGGTTTAACCGGTTGCGGAGGCTGCCAGCGAAGATCGCCGACGGGAGGCGCCGCATAAGGAAGGCCCAGCCATGAATCAACGCCATGATTAACCACTCCGATAACCGGTCCAGATGAGGTATCAATGGCGAGTGAATCTTCTGCCATGCCTGCGCCCGAGAACAACAGGCAGGCAGAGGCAACGGCCGCAGCGGCTATATTCCGTCGTGCTAATTTACGTCTCATTTTGATCCTTTTCACATGCCAATCGCACACTGCACAATAATAATGCTTAAACTCTTATATAATTAGTATCTGAATGAAGGATGCTATCATGTAGAATTTTCATATATGGGAGATTGACCTTACTGCTTAAAGGTTCTGCTTTCGTTTTTAATCGGTAATGGTATGCGCAGAGGGCAATATCCATGGTTCGTGACAATATTAATGACCTGCTGGCGTTTCTGGCGGTAGCCCGAGAACGCAGTTTTACCAAGGCAGCGTCTAAGATTGGTATTTCTCAGTCGGCCCTGAGTCATACCATTCGTAATCTCGAAAAAAGGCTTGGCGTAAGGCTGCTCACACGTACAACTCGTGCCGTATCACCGACAGAGGCGGGCGAAAAACTGCTGTTGGGTATTGGCCCCCACTTTGATGAAATTGAGATCCAGCTTGATGCGCTTAATGAACTGAAAGATACACCCTCAGGAACAATCCGGATTAATGCACCGGATTACGCCATCAGTTGTGTGCTCTGGCCAAAGTTACAGGATTTTATCTCCACTTATCCTGACATCAAGGTGGAGGTAATGCTGGATAACGGACTTTCCGATATTGTTACAGAGCGGTATGACGCCGGTGTGCGCATGGGAGAACAGCTTGCCAAAGATATGATTTCCGCGCGCATCAGTGCTGATTTTCGCTTTGCCGTCGTGGGCTCGGTTTCCTACTTTGAGAAGCATTCTCAACCGCAGGAACCCCAGGACTTAATCAGTCATACCTGCATCAATTACCGCTTCCCTACTTCCGGCGGGCTTTACACCTGGGAATTTGAGGAAGCCGGCAGAGAGATTAAAATCCGCGTTGATGGCCAGCTTACCTTCAACAATATCTTCTATGTTCTGGATGCAGCGCTTGCCGGGCACGGACTGGCTTATGTCCCGGAAGAAATCGCGCAGCCTTACTTAGAAAAAGGGGAACTGGTCAGGGTTCTGGAAAAATGGTCGCCCTACTGGGACGGTTTTTATCTTTATTACCCGAACCGGCATCACTCCTCTCCCGCTTTCCGGGCGCTGACCGAAGCATTACGTTATCGGGATTAAAGCGTTACGCTGGCTGAATAATTCGGCCAGCGCAGTCCCAACATCCTGTCAGACTATTTTTGCCATTATTCCTGAATCATGAATAGTGAAAGCATAATAAATCCACATACAAACACAATAGGCTTTTCTACACTGTCGTCATGTTGATTGATGAGGTCACAGTGATGACAAAAGTCTTAATTCTGGGTGCCGCGGGTTCCCTTGCGCGTGTCGCAACGCGTTATTTATTAGATAACAGCGACGCCCGATTGACGCTCTATTTACGCCAGGCCAACCGTCTGACTCCGCAGCACTCTTCGCGCGTCAGGATTATTGAAGGTGATGTGCTGGATACCCGCAGTCTGGAAGACGCTATGGCCGGTCAGGATATCGTGTATGCCAATCTGGCAGGCGAATTAAAGAAACAGGCGCACAGTGTGGTGCAGGCAATGCAAGCAACCGGCGTCAAACGGCTGATCTTTATCAGCTCGATGGGCATTTATGACGAAGTTCCGGGAAAAAGCCATGGCGATATTCTCAAACCTTATCGCGAATCTGCCGCCGTTATCGAAGATTCCGGCCTCGATTACACCTTGATTCGCCCGGCCTGGTTTACCAACAGCAGTGAAGTGGATTATGCACTAACCCATAAGGGCGACGTTTTTCGCGGCAGCAGCGTATCCCGGTTAAGCATTGCTGACCTGATTAATCGTCTGGTCACCAGCCCTGATCTCTATTTACGTGAAAGCCTGGGCATTGCCCGCCGCTGATAACCCTGTTGAGGACCCAAATATGAAATATCGTCAATTAGGCCGGAGTGGACTCACCGTTTCCGCCCTCGGTATGGGCGCGATGAATTTAAGTTTTGGCACCGGCCACGCAGTGGATGAGTCAACAGGTGTAAACGTGCTGCATGCGGCGAGGGATCGCGGCATTAATTTCTTCGATACCGCTGAGGCTTACGGCCCTTATACCAATGAAAAATTGGTCGGAAAAGCGTTTCAGTCAACACGCGATAAAGTAGTGATTGCGACCAAGTTTGGTTTCAAACTGGAAGATGGCGTTACCACCGGTGTTGATAGCCGCCCTGAAAATATTCGCGCAGTGGCGGAAGCCTCACTCAAGCGCCTGAAAACCGACTATATCGATCTGTTTTATCAGCATCGTGTAGACCCGAATATACCGATTGAAGATGTAGCCGGTACGCTTAAAGATCTGATCCAGGAAGGCAAAATTCGTCACTATGGTTTGTCTGAAGCCGGGGCAGCAACCCTTCGTCGTGCTCACGCGATTCACCCGGTCACTGCCGTTCAGAACCAGTATTCACTCTGGACGCGTGAACCTGAGGCCGAAGTGCTGCCGGTTTGTGAAGAGCTTGGAATTGGTTTTGTTCCGTGGGGCCCGTTGGGTACAGGATTTCTGACCGGCACCATTGACTCCAGTACGACATTCGACAATGCCACCGATCTGCGGGCGAGTTTCCCGCGATTTACTGCCGAAGCCATCAAAGCCAATATGCCTCTGATTGAGATGCTGCGTGATGTCGCGGCAAGTAAACAGGCAACGCCGGTTCAGATAGCGCTGGCCTGGCTGCTGGCCCGCAAGCCATGGATTGTTCCCATCCCCGGCATGGACAAGGTGGCCTACATTGATGACAACCTGAAAGCCATCGATTTAGATCTAAACAGCCGCGATTTGGCTGAAATGGATGTGCTGCTTGCCGGCATCCACATCCAGGGCAATCGCCTGGATGATGGCCTGCTGTCAATGTCTGAGTAAGCACTGATGCGGCGGCGGTATGCTACCCCGCGGATCACTCCGTCGCCTGGCGTATTAACATCAGGATATTTTTTCCTGAGGAAACAGATCTTTGAGGATCTGAGCCAGCAGATCGAACACCAAACGGATTCGCGCAGGAATCAGCGGCTGGTGCGGGCGGAAAAGATATAACTGCCAGGGTTGAAAGTTAAATTCTGGCAAAACATTGACCAGTTCACCACGCTGCAAATACGGGCGCACCTTAATATCCGGCAGCTGGCTGTAAGTTCTGCCCGCCAGCGCGGCGGACAGTTCGCTGGCAATATCGGCGGCAACAAATGAGGGTTGAACAGGAAAAAAGCTGCTGCCATCGGCAAACTGCCACGGCCAGAGCCGTCCGGAGTTACTGTTTTTCAGCGCGCTGAGCGGATAGTTATGCCGCAAATCTTGCAGAGTGACAGGTAACCCATGACGAACAATCAGGTCCGGTGCAGCAACGATATTTACGCCAACCGGGCGTATGGTTTTCACAATGAAACGGTTATCCGGAACGGTACCGATGCGTATTCCGATATCAATCTGATCGTCAATAATATTGAGGTGAGCGTCAGTTGGCAGCCATTCAATCGTGAGCTGAGGATAATCTTCCAGATTTCGCAGCAAGCGGCGCAGGATATCCTGGTTTTCAAACAGCGGCGGCAAAGTAATGCGTACGTTACCCGACAGATCGCGGGAATGATCGCTTTTGCCCTCGGCAAAAAGAGACTCGCTGTCCGCCAGTAGCGCTTCCGCTTTTGGCCAGAAACGCTGACCGAAAGGCGTCAGCGTCATTTGTCGGGTGTTACGGATAAATAGCATTTCGCCAAGCTGCTTTTCAAGTTCCGCAACGCCTCGCGTGACTAACTGTGGCGCGATGCCCAACCGGGTGGCGGTTTCTCTGAATTTCAGTGTCTCAGCAGCAGTACAGAAAATTTTTAGTGCTTCAAGTTTATCCAACATCGTGATTGCCCGGAGCGCATCCAAAACGTGATCCATTATACATAAAACAAGAATTCTGAAAGCAAAAACAGTTCATATACTAAACATTATCCCCGAGGGATAATTATCGCAGCAGGAAGTTAAACAGCTATCAGCCAGCAGGCTCTGAAGCTCTTATTAACCGCTGGACAAGCACCCAGGAGATAGTTATGAAAGAAGTTATTGTCGTTATTGGAAGTGGTTCAATTGCCCAGGCTATTGCCCGCCGCGTGAGTGTTGGCAAGCATATATTATTAGCTGATATTAAAGCCGAAAATGCCGAAGCGGTTAAACATACTTTATCACGCGCGGGATTCGAGGTGAGCACCACCGTAGTTGATGTCAGTTCGCGAGAGTCTGTGCAGAATTTGGTAAAGAATGCCTGTGGTATCGGCGAAGTAAAAGGTGTGATACATACCGCCGGGCTGTCACCTTCTCAGGCCAAAGCGCAGGACATCATTAACGTCGACTTATACGGTACCGCGGTCGTATTTGAAGAGTTTGGTAAGGTGATTGGCCACGGCGGATCCGGGGTTGTCATCGGCTCGCAATCCAGCCATCGCCTGGATGTCGATGCTTTTTCACAGCAACAAGCTGATGCGCTGGCAACCCTGTCACCTGAAGAGATGCTTGAGCTGCCACTGGTTCAGGCGGTAAATGACAGCCTGTATGCCTACCAGCTTTCGAAACGTGGCAATGCATTACGCGTGATGTCAGAGGCGGTAAAATGGGGTAAACGCGGTGCCAGGATAAACTGTATCAGCGCCGGTATTGTTTTTACTCCGCTGGCCTATGATGAACTGAACAGTGCCGAACGTGGCGATTTTTACCGCAATATGCTGGCTAAATCCCCCGCTGGCCGCGGCGGAACGCCGGATGAAATCGCAGCGCTAGCTGAGTTTCTTTTTGGACCTAATGGTACTTATATCAGCGGAAGCGATATCTTGATTGATGGCGGCGTCACTGCTTCGTATAAATATGGTGAGTTAAAGTCTTAACTCACCCTCTGGCAACCGCGCGAATCACACCGCCGGTTTGTCTGTTACGGGCGCGCGATGCATCGGCAACGCGCGCTTGAGCATACACACCAGCAGCAGATTAATCAGCGCCAGTGCGCATAATAACCAGATAGTCGCCTGCGCCCCCATCGCCTGATAAACATAGCCACAGACCAGCGGCGTCATCGCCTGACCAATCAATGCCGGACGCGCCATGCGGCCAACCACCCGCGCATACTCTTCCGGTTTGACCATCGCCAATGGCAAAGTCCCGCGCACAATGGCGCGCAGCCCGTTTCCCGCCCCGTAAAGCAGCATACTTAACAGCGCAAAATGCGGAAACAGCGCCAGCGTCAGTAGCCCCAGTGCGACTAATCCGGTCGAGAAAAAGGTGGTCCAGATGGGATGACCACGCTTAAAAGCGACATCAACCAGTCGTGAGGCCACCTGGCAAGGCCCAAGAATGGCACTGACCGCCAGCGCAGCGGCCAGCGAGTAGCCGCTGGCCTGTAGCAGCGTAATCAGCTGCACGGAAATTGCCGTCATAATCACCGACGCAAGAGTAAAAATGGCACAAAGCAGCCAGAACAGATACGGTTCAATCGCGTTCTGCCCGCTGGTTTTTGTCCGGTTTTGCTTGGGTAGTGATGCGCTGGCAGGCAGTGACCAGTAGTACATTGGCCATACCGTCAGCGCCAGGATCGCAGCATACGCCAGGCAGGCATCGCGCCAGCCGAGCCACTCAATCAGCAGCGCGGTGCCCGGCCACACCAGCGTGGTACAAAATCCGGAGATTAACGTGATGCCGGTAATCGCACTGCGGGCAAAGCCGCCGTACAGCGTACCCAATGTGGCAAACAGCGCGTCATATAATCCCATCGCCATGCCAACACCGACCAGCACCCAGGCCAGTAAAAATAGCCAGAGTGCATGTGATAGCCCGATAATCACCAGCCCGGCCGCCATCACCAGCCCACTGCTGGCCAGCATACTGCGGCCGCCGTAGCGCGAAATAATTCTGCCGCTGAGCGGCGCCAGCAATCCTGACACCAGAATACCCAGCGACAGTGCGCCATATACCCACTGCTGCGACCAGCCTGTCTCTTGCACGACCGGTGCAGCCAGCACCGCCATAATATAAAACGAGCCACCCCACGACAGGATTTGCACCAGCCCCAGCAGCACAATGCTGATGGGGCTCAGCTTTTCGGGGTTGTTATTCACAGGCGGTCATTCCATTTATCCAAGTTTGTCAGGGGATTAAGCTGAAAGGAACACAGATAATAAACCTCATGCGGAGGGTTTTTCCAGCGTTCCAGCGCCGGATATCTTAAATACTGCGGTCGTAAAGCGCGCCAGAAACCGACGTTCTGGCCCGGTTGACGAGTTGTTAAAGAGGATAAAAAAAATATCGGTTTTGTTGATATTTCGGTTTATCTCATCGCATAAATAAAACACAATACCGGTCTAAATGTGATGGGTGTCACTTTTTTCGCCCCTGTGGATTTCGCTGAGCCGAAATAATCTTTCCCTTACTATTCTGTTAACTCCATGCAATCAACCACAGTTTCACGTAAAACCGCCTGGCTGCGCGTCGTTCTGCTCTCTGTCGCGGCGTTTATCTTCAATACTACCGAGTTTGTGCCGGTAGGTTTACTGTCCGATATCGCCAGCAGCTTCTCAATGAAAACCCCTGACGTCGGCATTATGTTGACCATCTATGCCTGGGTGGTGGCGCTTATGTCGCTGCCGCTGATGCTGGCAACCCGCAAGGTGGAACGCCGCTTATTGCTGATGTCGATTATTGCCCTGTTTGTTATCAGTCATGTGATGTCAGTACTGGCATGGGATTTCTGGTCGCTGGTGGCTTCACGTATCGGCATCGCACTGTCACACGCCATTTTCTGGTCAATTACCGCATCGCTGGCGATCCGCGTCGCGCCTGCCGGCAAAAAAACCCAGGCGCTGAGCATGCTGGCTACCGGCACTGCGCTGGCAATGGTACTGGGGGTGCCGATCGGTCGCATTATTGGTCAGTACCTCGGCTGGCGGATGACCTTCGGCATGATTGCCGCTTCGGCGCTGGTGTTGCTGCTGATGCTGGCAAAACTGTTGCCTAAACTGCCAAGCGAACATACCGGCTCGCTGAGCAGTGTACCGGTGCTGTTTAAACGCCCGGCACTGGTTGGCCTGTATCTGCTGACCACGCTGGTGGTGACTGCGCACTACACCGCTTACAGCTATATTGAGCCGTTTATGCAGAGCGTGGCATCGATGGGTGAGAACTTTACCACCTTCTTGCTGCTGATTTTTGGTGCGGCAGGCATTTTAGGCAGCATTATTTTCAGCGTATTTGGCAATAAATTCCCTTCAAGCTTGCTGATCAGCGCCATTAGTCTGATCACGCTTTGCATGGGCTTGCTGCTGTTTGCTGCCATTCATCCGCAGGCAATTTCCGTGCTGTGCATTGTCTGGGGAATGGCGATGATGATGATTGGTCTGGCGATGCAGGTACGCGTACTTTCGCTGGCACCGGATGCCACCGATGTGGCGATGTCACTGTTTTCCGGGATTTATAATATCGGGATCGGCGCTGGCGCGCTGTTGGGTAACCAGGTCAGTACCCATCTGGAGATGGCAGATGTCGGCAACGCCGGTGCAATACTCGGTCTTATTGCCCTGCTCTGGTGTCTGTTTATCTTCCGCCGTTATCCTCAGCTGCGCAGCAACGGCTAAAGCAGAAAAGGCTTCGTCAGTCATTGTTGACTGGCGAAGCCCTCGTGCTGCGCGATAACCAATTAGTTATAAATTACCGCGGTGCCATGCAACTTGTTCTGACCAGAGGTCGAAGTGATGCGGAACGACTTTGCACCTGCGGCTTCCGCTTTCTCTGCTAACTGGCTCTCAAGTGAGCTCAGATCCGAACTGCCACTCGCACTAACCACCCCGATTTTCTGTTGATCGACCGGCGTAAAATTAATCTGGTCTGCTGCAAAACCAGCAAATGACAGTGTGGACAAGCTGACGGCAATCAGGGCAATTTTAACGTTTTTCATTATCTTCTCTCTCAATCTGGTGAAGTAGTATGGTTATCGTTATTTAGTTAACGATCGATAACTAAATGCTAAACCTTCGCCCTGCCGGTCGTCAAACTAATTTTATAATGATCGTTAATTTAATAATCATATGATTGATATTTATGACATTAAATTTTTAATGTCGCGGCATATTGCGTGCAGTAGACCGCGGTGACACGATGACACTCCGCCGCACTTGCATAATTATTTAATGATCGGTAATTTAATTGCAGGGTTAGCGAATGTTAAGTGAGGACATATGCCAGTTCATCAGGGCGTCGGTGTGAAGAAAGGTCGCGGCAGGCCGAAACTTTTTGACCGTGAAACGGCGCTGGACAAAGCGCTTGAGCTGTTCTGGGCGCACGGTTATGAAGCCACATCACTGTCCGATCTGGTGGCCGCCACCGGCGCCAAAGCGCCAACGCTGTATGCCGAATTTGAGAATAAAGAAGGATTGTTTCGTGCGGCAATGGACCGTTATATCGAGAAGTTTGCCCAACAGCGTAAAGCGGCACTCGCCTGCCCCGATCGCACGGTGGCTCAGGGTATCGAAAACTATTTCCGCTCGACTGCCGCCTGTTTTACCGATCGGGAAAAGCCGGCCGGCTGCTTTTTTATCTGCACTTCTACCGCGCTCTCTGCGGCATCTTCTGAGGTGGCAGAAATGCTGCGCACGCGCCATAACTCACAAGAGGCGACGCTATTTGAGTTCCTGCAACAGCGCCAGCAGCAAGGCGAAATAGCCCGCACCTGCGATACCGATGCGATGGCGAAATATCTCTCCTGCGTGCTGCAAGGGATGTCAGTGCGCGCCCGCGAAGGCGCCTCGCGTGAAGAACTGGAAGGGATTATCGATACCGTGATGCGGTTATGGCCAACGCTGGTAATGCCTGCATAAGATTGCAGAACGGTTGCCGTCGCTGATTAAGAGCAACTTCACACCGCTTTGCCAGCCTGATTAGTGGCGGTGTTGAGTGCCATGACGGCTGGCAGACTGCCCGTCATGGCACTCTTTACTACGCCAGATAAAACACTTCGCTTAACGCTTCGCTCACCGGGCTGTTATCCGCATTTGATGGCATCAGCTCCCGCATCGATCGCCACCAGCGCTGACAAACTTCAGTTTGCGCCACGTCATCCCAACGTGCCTGTGACTCAATTTCGACATAAGCAAACAGCAGATTACGCTCTGCATCGAGAAAAATGCTGTAATTATGCGCACCGTGCTGCTTCAGCGTCTGTTCGAGTTCAGGCCAAATCGGCGTATGCCGCTGCTGGTATGCTGCATGAGCATCCGGATACACCTGCATCACAAAGGCTTTACGCAACATTGCGCTTACCGACATTCAGTGCCGCCGCCCACGGATGCACGCCAAAACGCTCACCGAGCGCCACCAGTTCATCGGTGCTGATGGTCTGTTTCATGCCGCCCATTGAGATGACTTTTACCAATACTTCTGAGGATTTTTCAGCAGTATCAATCAGGCCGAATGTCTCATCCAGCGTCGGCCCGGCACCAAAGATACCGTGGAATGGCCATAATACCAGGCTGTGTGATTTCATCTGTTCAGCGGTTTTTGCCCCAATTCCGTCCGTTCCCGGCACCATCCACGGCACGATACCAACACCATCAGGGAACACCACCAGACACTCGGTGCTGCCTTCCCATAACTGTCGGGTAAAGCTGGCAGCATCCAGTTCCAGCACATAGCTCAACGCGATAAAGTTGGTGGCGTGACAGTGCATAATCACCCGGTCGCTACCGTTGGTCAGCTGTTTTCGCACCGAATGAGACTGAAAATGCGAAGCCAGTTCTGAGGTTGGCACCCCGCCATTAACCAGCCCCCAATGAATGCGGAACGATAATCCATCCTCGCTGACCTGCAACAGTACCAGGCTGTCGGCAGGATCAAGCTGCACATTACGAAAAAACTTACCGGAACCGGTAACGAGGAACCAGCAGTTAGCCAGCGCCGGTGCCGGCTGGCTCAGTTCAAGATGGCGCGGTTCAGCACAGAAATCGGCGGCAAACGGTTTAACCTCCTCGTCCAGCAGGCGCAGGCTGATATTACCACCGTTACGTTCGTCCCAGCCTTTCAGCCACATATCACTGGTGGCCTTCACCATTCCCTGTACAAACCATGAAGAAAGAATGCTTTGCATAATAGATCCTTAGCGTTGACTGAGTATTTGTTGTTCGTAATTGCGCACATCGCCCAGCCAGCTGGCATCCGCAGGTACATCATGGCGTAAACAGTAACTTTCCCAGACTGCTTGCCACGGCAGTGATTTTTGCTCTTCCAACAGTGCCAGGCGTGCGGTGTAATCCCCCGCCAGCTCCCGTTCACGCAGCTGTTGCACCGGCTCCAGCAAGGCGCGCAGTAAGGCTTTTTTGGCATTGCGCGTGCCAATTACCCAGGCGGCAATGCGGTTAATTGAGGCATCGAAGAAATCCAGCCCGATATGGACTTTATCGAACAGCCGCTGACGCACAATTTCACTGGCAATCGCCTGCGTTTCATCATCCAGCAGCACCACGTGGTCACTGTCCCAGCGCACCGGACGGCTGACGTGCAGCAGCAGGCGCGGCACATACAGCATGGCGGTGGAAATCTTGTCGGAAATCACTTCGGTTGGATGAAAATGCCCGGCATCCAGCGTCAGTGCCGTCTGGCGGCTGGCGGCATAACCGAGGCAGAACTCATTGGAACCCACGGTGTAGCTTTCCGCACCAATGCCAAACAGCTTGCTCTCTACCGCATCGATATGGTGCTCAGGATTGAGTTTCTCTTTGATGATCTCATCCAGCGAGTTCATCAGGCGCTGACGCGGAGCCAGACGATCTATGGTCAGATCCTTCATGCCGTCCGGCACCCAGATGTTCATGACCGATGGTGTGCCGAGCTGCTCACCAAAATACGCCGAGATCTTACGACTGGCCTTACAGTGATCAATCCAGAACTGACGAATTTCCGCATTACTGTGTGCCAGCGTAAAGCCGTCAGCACTCAGCGGATGCGAAAAACAGGTCGGGTTAAAATCCAGTCCCAACTTGTTGCGCTTCGCCCACTCCACCCAGTTAGCGAAATGCTGCGGCTCGATGGCATTGCGCTCAACCGGCCGATCGCTCTCCAGATAGATGGCGTGCAGATTCAGACGTTTTGGTCCCGGAATCAGTGCCATCGCCAGATCAAGATCGGCACGAAGTTCTGTTGCACTGCGCGCCTTGCCCGGATAATTACCGGTGGCCTGAATACCGCCGGTCAATCCACCCTGCGGGTTTTCAAAGCCGCGTACATCATCGCCCTGCCAGCAGTGCATTGAGACTGGCAGTTGATCCAGTTGCGCCATCGCGGCATCGACATCCACGCCGATGGCTGAAAAACGCTGTTTCGCCAGTTCGAAAGCCTGTTCGATTAACCGGGTCATAGGCAAAGCTCCTTCGTAGGTTGACTGAGCGCCTGAAAACGCGGCCAGCAGGCCGTGAAAGCGCTCTCGTGATAGGGTTTAAGCTTGTGCTGCGGGAAGTTTTGAGCCACCTGCTGACGGAACTGGCGGATATCCGTCACTTCGCCGAGCGCAATCAGCTGACAGCCGATATTTCCCAGCGTCGAGGCCTCGATCGGACCGGCGCTGACCGGCAGATTGCAGGCATTGGCGCACAGCTGATTTAGAAAATGGTTTTGACTGCCGCCGCCGACGATGTGCAGCTGGCTGAAGTTTTTACCGCGCAACTGCGCCAGCTCATCAATCACCTGGCGATACAGCAGCGCCAGACTGTCAAATATGCAGCGCGCCAGTTCGCAGTCGGTTTGCGGAATAGCCATCGACTGTCCGGCGCAGGCATCCTGAATTTCGCGCACCATGCTGGCGGGATTGATAAAGCGCTCATCATTAGGATTGATGACGAATTTGCAGGCAGGCAGCTGGGATGCCTCGTGAATCAGCTGGCAGAGATCGGCAATCTGCAACTCGTCACAAACCCGCTGTAACAGCCACAGTCCCATAATATTTTTCAGCACCCGATAGCGGCCTTCAGCCCCGCCCTCATTGGTGATATTGGCCCGCAACGCGCTGCCGCCGGTCAGCGGCTGATGGCTCTCAAAACCCATTAATGACCAGGTGCCGGAGCTGAGATAAGCGCTGTCATCATCCGTTAATGGCGTGGCGAGAATCGCACTGGCAGTATCGTGGCTGGCTACCGCAATCACCGGCACCTTTTTGCCCTGCGCATTTTTCCACTCACCGAGTGGTTTTCCAGGCTGTGACGGCGTGCCAAACCACTCGGGTTTCGCGCCAGCCCACTGCAGCAACGTTTCATCCCACCCGCCGCTGTTGATATTCAGTAACTGCGTGGTGGTCGCATTGGTGTACTCCCAGTTCAGCTGACCGGTCAGCCGATAATGCAGATAGTCGGGCATCAGTAACGCATGGGCGACACCTTCAGCCAGCTCCGGGTGCGCATCGCTAAAGGCACGCAGCTGATACAGCGTGTTAAACGGTAAAAACTGAATACCGGTGCGCTGATAGATTGCCTGCCGCCCCAGCTCACGTTCAGCTTTAGCCATCAGGCCGTGGGTGCGTTTGTCGCGGTAGGAGATCGGCAGGCCAACTCGCTGACCGTCGGCATCGATCAGCACCAGATCGACGCCCCAGGTATCGATCCCGATACTATCCGGTACAATACCTTCACTCTCCAGCAGTGCCAGTCCGCAGCGAATTTCTGCTTCCAGCGCATCAACATCCCAGCAATCGTAGCCTTCCACCATCAGTCGCTGATTTGCAAAACGGCTGACTTCACGCAGCGTCAGGTTGCCGTCTTCCGACTGATAACGCCCCAGCATCACTCGCCCACTTGAGGCGCCAAGATCGATGGCTACAATATTGCGAATGGTCATGGATTTAACTTCCTGGTGATTCAGTGCCACCAGTGTAAAGTTCGCCACGTTTGCCACCTTGCTGACATTGCCAGCAACCCGAACTCGCTGGCAAATGCGCAAAGGTGAACGTGAATCAGCTCACAGTTTCGTTTTTCCCCCCTGCCTGCGGCAGATGTGACGCATTACGCATTTCTGATTTTTTCCCAATGATTCTCGAAAAATTAGCGCGTTAAGCGAGTTTCCCCGTGCAAAATTCAAGGTAAGGTTAATCCGCGCTGATTTAGTATCGGTTACAGGTTTGTTAACAGAGGGCGAATCATGACGGTATTACACAGCGCTGATTTCTTTCCGAGCGGAGGATTTCCGGTTGCCATTGAACCGCGCGCGCCTCAGGGCGCTTTTCCTGAACATCATCATGACTTCCATGAAATCGTACTGGTGGAGCAAGGTTCTGGCATTCATGTATTTAACGGTCAGCCACAAACACTGTGCGGCGGATGCATCTGCTTCGTGCGCGATCACGACCGGCATCTGTATGAACAGACAGAAAATCTGCATCTGACCAATGTGTTATATCGCGGCCCTGATGCTTTTCGTTTTCTAACCGGGCTGCGCGATTTATTGCCGCAGGAGCAGGACGGACGATATCCGTCGCACTGGCGCATCGGTAATAAGCTGATGGCACAAGCTAAAGCGGTAATCAACCAGTTGAGCCACTTGCCGCCCGAGTTTTCACTGGAACAGCAGGCAGAGCAGGAGCTGCGCTTTATGCAATTGTTGATGCTGTTACGTCAGGGCTGCCGCGAACAACACAGTGACGATCAGGACGGTCGCCTGCGTCGCTTGCTGGACTGGCTTAACGATCATTACAGTGATGATGTTGACTGGGACGCGCTGGCAGACAGTTTTTCGTTATCCCTGCGCACCCTGCACCGTCAGATGAAACAGCAAACCGGCAGTACGCCGCAGCGCTATCTTAACCGGCTGCGTTTGTTGCAGGCGCGCCATCTGTTGCGTCACAGCGATCAAAGAATTACCGATATCGCATTTCAATGTGGTTTCGGCGACAGTAACCACTTTTCGACGCTATTTAAACGTGAGTTTGGTTGTGCACCGCGCGCCGAACGGCAGCAAACACTGTAAGAGGATGATGAATGAGCCTTGTGCTGGCCAGAGCGGATTATTTTCCTTCGGATGCCATGCCGGTGGCGGTTGCTGACCGCGCGCCGCAGCCGTCGTTTCCGCCGCACCGCCACGAGTTTTATGAGATCGTCATTGTCTGGCGTGGAAATGGCCTGCATATCCTCAATGATCGCCCGTGGCCGGTCACCTGTGGCGATATTTTTTATATTAAAGACAGCGATTGTCACAGCTATGAGTCGGTAAACGATCTGGTGCTCGATAATATTATTTACTGTCCGGAGCGTTTCAAGCTGGGGCTGGACTGGTCACAACTGTTGCCAATGGATGACCCTGATCATCCCGCATGCTGGCGGCTGACCACCCGTGGTATGGCAATGGCGCGCAATGTCATTACACAGCTTGAACAGGAGAGCCGTAAAAGCGATCTGCTCTCTTTACAGCTGACCGAAGCGCTGTTTTTGCAACTGGCGTTGATTCTGCGGCGCTATCGTTATGCGGTCGACCGTGCCTATGAACAACCGGAGGGTGAACAGCTGGATCTGTTAATGGCGGCAATTCAGGCCGACAGTGAGACGCCTTTCGACCTGGCGCTATTTTGCCAGCACAGCAAACTGTCTGAACGGGCACTGAAACAGCTATTTCGACAGCAAACCGGTATGACCATCAGTCACTATGTGCGCCAGTTACAGCTGTGTCGGGCAAAGTATTTGCTGCGCTGTAGCGACTGTCTGATCGGTCAGGTGGCGGCACGCTGCGGCTTTGATGACAGCAACTATTTTTCGGTAGTATTTACTCGCGAAACCGGTATGACGCCCAGCGCATGGCGTCAGCGATTTGAACAGGCGGGAAAAGCGGCGATGAAAACCGCGTGATGGGTTTAGTGAGTTTGACTGAAATACTGATACGCGTAATTCTAAAATCAGCATCTCAGCTCAAAATTATCAACCGTTGCAACTAAAAATTATTGCCCTTTCTGTTACTTCAGCGAAAGGGCAATATCAAATAATAGCTTTCTGTATTATTGCGCCATACCTAAACCAACAATATTTGCTGCCAGAATAATGACCAGGCAACCAATACTTAACACACCCACGGGTCGGCGCCCTGCCGATTTCCACTCTTTTAACACCAGCCCGACAATACCGCCGCACAGTACATAGAAACTCATATGCAGCATCCAGCTGATGTAGTCATACTGCGTCGGAATATTGGCATGGCCCCAGGCGTAGAAGAAGAATTGCAGATACCACATGGTGCCGCCGAGTAAGGCAAACAGCACGTTGGCAATTAACAACGGCTTAGCCACCGAGAAATCCGCCTTAATCGACAGATTTGGTTTCGTCGCCAGGCGAATAAAGCAGTAGGCGAGATTAACCAGCGCACCGCCGCCCATTATGACCACATAGCTTGGCAGCGCTACGTACAGTGGATCGATACCCAGAGCCGCCGCCGCTTCATGCATCGGCTTCGCTGCATCCATGGCAAAAGACATACCGGCTGAGAAAATACCGCATACTACCGCCAGTACCAGCCCTTTTCGCAGATTAAACTCTTCCGCCTGAATCCCCATCGCGCGTTCTTTCAGTAATCCTGCGCGCGCCACTACCGCGACGCCGATCAGCGCCACCAGCACGCCCAACAGTGTCAGGCGGCCACCTGATGAGCTGAACAGTTCGACAAAACGCCCCTGTAGCAGCGGCGTCATCAGTGTGCCCACCACCAGCGTAATACCGATGGCAATACCGATGCCCATCGACATGCCGAGATAGCGCATTGTCAGACCGTAATTGATATTGCCGATTCCCCACATTGCGCCGAACAGAAATACCGGCATCAGGGTCGCAAGATCGAATGAAGCATAGTATTGCCAGAACTGCGGCAGCAGGATGGCGCTGACCAGCCACGGCAGAATCAGCCATGACATAATTCCCCCCACCGACCACATTGTTTCCCATGACCAATTTTTGACTTTCTTCAGCGGCGCATAAAAGCACGCGGCGCTGGCTGCACCGACCAGGTGCCACATAATACCGAGCAGGATTGCGTTATCCATTATTATTCCTTCGTAGTCAGAGGCCATCAGCAACCGTACGGTTTACTGAGTACGGAGGAGTCTAAAGAGTTGGGGCCCTGCTCAACCTTATGCTGGCTGCCCGGCGTCAGGCAAAACTGGCAAAATTCAGTGGATGGTAATGACTGCGATCACAAAATTTCGTCGTGGCCTCCGGCTGCTGCCCAGGGATCGCTGGCGCGGTAAATGCCCGCTGAAGCGAGTTTTTTACCAATTTGTTAGCGCTGTGCGGCATAACATAACGTTATTGCCAGCGACAACGTTTTCATGGCAATCAGAGAAAGGTGCCGGGAGACAAACTGCGTCACTTTTTGCTTAATCAACAGCAGTTTTGCAACGCATTAACAAAAAACATCACTACTCGTGACGGAGATCCGGAAAATGGCAACCCCTCAGCAACGCATGTATATCAACGGACAGTTTGTTGAAAACCACAGTGACAAATGGATCGAGGTGATCAATCCCTCAACCGAGCAGGTTATTTCGCAGATCCCGGAAGGCAGCGCCGATGATGCTAAACGCGCTATCGATGCCGCCGAAGCTGCTCAGCCAGGCTGGGAAGCGCTGCCGGCGGTTGAACGCGGCGTCTGGCTGCATAAAATTGCTGACGGCATTCGCCAACGCGCGGATGAACTGACGGATGTTATCGTCGCTGAGGGAGGGAAAACCTTTGCGCTGGCGCAGACCGAAGTGCTGTTTACCGCCGACTACCTGGATTATATGGCTGAGTGGGCGCGCCGCTACGAGGGCGAGATCGTGCAGAGCGACCGTCCAAACGAAAATATCCTGATATTTAAAAAAGCTATCGGCGTCACTACCGGTATTCTGCCGTGGAACTTCCCGTTCTTTTTAATTGCACGTAAAGCCGCACCGGCGCTGATTACCGGCAATACCATTGTGATTAAACCGAGTGAGTTAACCCCTAATAATGCGGTGATCTTCGCCGAAATTGTCGACAGCATAGGTCTGCCCAAAGGCGTGCTGAATATGGTGTTTGGCTACGGCCCAACGGTCGGTCAGGAGCTGGCAGCCAACCCTAAAGTGGGTATGGTCAGTTTAACCGGCAGTGTTAACGCCGGAATTGAAACCATGAAGGCCGCCGCTCCAAACGTCACTAAAGTTTCGCTGGAGCTGGGCGGTAAAGCCCCCGCTATCGTGATGAATGATGCTGACCTTGATATCGCCGTGAAGGCGATCGTCAGTTCACGCGTGATCAATAGCGGACAGGTGTGCAACTGCGCCGAGCGCGTATATGTACAGGAAGAGATATACGATAACTTTATCACCCGCCTTACCGCCGCTTTTCAGCAGGTGACCTTTGGCGATCCGGCGCAGCAAAAAGAGCTGGATATGGGCC
This sequence comes from Winslowiella toletana, assembly GCF_032164335.1. Taxonomy (NCBI): domain Bacteria; kingdom Pseudomonadati; phylum Pseudomonadota; class Gammaproteobacteria; order Enterobacterales; family Erwiniaceae; genus Winslowiella; species Winslowiella toletana. The sequence continues at coordinate 2,518,354 of NZ_CP134152.1, forward strand.
CGTTAATTACCGCCGCGGCATTGCAGCGCGTTGAAGAGAAAGTAGCTAAAGCCGTAGAACAAGGCGCACAGGTGATTATCGGTGGTAAACGAGCCGGGAATAAAGGCTTCTTCTTCCAGCCAACCATTCTTACCAACGTGAAGCAGCAGATGCCAATTATGCATGAAGAAATTTTCGGACCGGTGCTGCCGGTCGCCACTTTCCGCACGCTGGATGAAGCGATTGAAATGGCCAATGACAGTGAGTATGGCCTGACGTCGTCGATTTTCACCAGCAATATCAATACGGCGATGATTGCGCTGCGCAAACTGAAGTTTGGTGAAACCTATATTAACCGCGAAAACTTTGAAGCAATGCAGGGGTTCCACGCCGGATGGCGTAAATCCGGGGTTGGCGGTGCCGATGGCCGTCATGGACTGGAAGAGTATCTACAAACTCACGTGGCTTATCTGCAATTTCAGTGAGCCGAAGCTTGATGATGGGCCAGTCAAACTGGCCCGTTTTTTTTACCAGGGCGTCAATAAACTGCCGCGCAATGGCGGAAAATCTTGCTCGCTGCCGACAATCAGTTTAATGGCACGCTGAGCCAGCGTTTCCAGTGGAAAGCTAATCAGCGGCAGCAGCGGGTCAGCAAAAGCAGCCGTCGATCCATCTATACTAAACACCATTACCTGCTGCGGTACCGCCAGCTGATATTGTTTCAGCAACTCGACCACCTCCAGACCCTGGTAATAATCCGTCACCAGTACCGCATCAAAGGCCACCCGACGATTAATCAATCCCTGCAATGCCACGCTGACAGACTGCTCTTCATCCATGATTAACTGTCGGTTAAACGGCATCGCCATGCTTTCCAGCGCGCAACGATAGCCCTGCAAAACCTGCTCTGCCGCCTCACCCCGATTGAAATTCAGCAGCGCGATTTTGCGGCGCTGCTGAGTAAACAGATAGTGACTGGCGGTCTGACTGGCAAATTCATAATCAATGCCAATCTGCTGTTTACCCGAGGCGTTCAGACAGTCGATCAGTACCGCCTGTTGCGCGCTGGAAGGCAGCGGAAAACGTGCGCCAACCACCATCACCGCATCACATAATCCGGTACTGAGTTCAGAAATCGCCTGCTCAACCGACGCGGTAGTATTGGCAAAGCGTAACAACAGATGCTTTTGGTGCAAACTCAGCTGTTTCTCCAGCGCCTGCAGATAACCCGTGGCCTGCTGGATATGCTCCGTGGCGCAGATCACCCCAATACAGTGGGTGGTCTGGCTGGTAAGTGACTGCGCAATGACATTCGGTTTGTAGTTGAGAATCTCCACTGCACGGAGAACCGCATCACGGCTCTCCTCTTTGACGCCACGACTGCCACTCAGCACGCGTGAAACTGTTGCTTTGGATACCTGGGCCAGACGCGATACATCGTTAATACTCGCCATCATTGCTCTCTGTAATGTCTACTGCTGGCTGGAAAAGCCGTTTTCGCTGGCGGTGCGGGCAAACCATTCACCACTTTTTTTCACACTGCGCTGCTGTGTTTGCAGGTCAAGCTGGACAAATCCATAGCGGTTTTTATAGGCATTGCACCATGACCAGTTATCGATAAAAGTCCACATATGATACCCGAGGCAGTGACTGCCCTCACTGATACCACGATGAACCCACTGCAAATGCTCCCGAACGAAATCGATACGGTAATCATCCTGAATCTGACCATGTTGCGCAAAGCGCCCTTCATTTTCGACGCCCATACCGTTCTCCGAAATAAAGCAGCGCGGATTGGCATAATTTTGCCGCAGATTGGTCAGAATGTCATAAATCCCCGGCTCGTAAATCTCCCAGCCACGATAAGGATTCATTTTCCTGCCCGGCATCTCATAGTGGTCAAAAAACCACTCTGGCATAAACGGGCTGTCGGGATTAACCAGCGAGTCGCGAGCTTTAATTCGTCGTGGCTGATAGTAATTGATCCCCAGTAAATCGACGATGCCACTCGCCAGCAGTGCGCTGTCGCCTGGCTGACACGCCGGTAACTGACCATGCTGCGCCAGTAACTCAATCAGCTGTTGCGGATACTCTCCACGCAGCGCCGGATCGAGGAAACTGCGATTGAACATCAGGTCGGCGATATTAGCCGCCTGCCGATCTGCCGGATTCTCAGAGCGGGCGTACGACGGTGTCAGGTTGAGGATAATACCTATTTCACCGTCCTGCTGACGCTGACGATATTTTTTAACCGCCAGCGCATGGGCCAGCATCGTATGATAAGCCACCGTCGCCGCGCGTTTAAAATCCACCACATTCGGATAGTGGAAATCATACAGATAACCGCCCTCTACCGGCACAATTGGCTCGTTAAAGGTAAACCAGTGCTTCACCCGGTCGCCAAACAGCTGAAAACACTGGTCGGCATAGTCAGCATAAGCGGCGACCACCTCGCGGTTTTCCCAGCCGCCCTGCTGCTGCATTACCAGCGGCATATCAAAATGGAACAGATTGATAAACGGCGTAATCCCCTGCGCCAGCATCTCGTCAATCATCTGCTGGTAAAACTCCACCGCCTGCGGATTCAGCGCACCGCGCCCGTCCGGTATTAAACGCGCCCACGAAATCGACGTGCGAAAGGTGTTGTGATTAAGCTGCTTTAACAAGGCGATATCTTCACGCCAGTGCTGATAAAAACCTGAGGTGTCTGCCGGGCCAATCTGCTGATGAAAACGCGAAGGCTGCTGCTGAAACCAGTGATCCCAAATCGTGGCGCTTTTACCCGCGTTAAGGCTGTTACCCTCTGTTTGCGGAGCTGAACTGGCACTGCCCCACCAGAAATTGTCAGGAAACTGATATTGCATGGAAATTGCTCCTTAAGTACGGGCCGGAAGATCGTTACCCTGCGCAGCTGCGCCGTTTTGTGGGTTTTCTGCTTCTTGCTGCAGCAAGGTGCGCTCGTAAACGCGCAGGAAAGGCAGATACATCAGTGCCGACATCACCATACAAAACAGGCACATAAACACCGGGCTAAGCGCCCAGTTGGCAGCCCATGAAGCACCTATCGGTCCCGGCGTGGTCCATGGAGCCATCGACACCACCTGCGCAACCCAGCCCAGCTTAATTGCAGTCCAGGCAAATACGGCGTTAATCATTGGCACACAGATAAACGGCAGGAAAAACAGCGGATTCATAATAATCGGCATGCCGAACAGAATCGGCTCATTGATATTAAAGATGCTGGGTACTACGCCCATCTTACCAATGGTGCGCAAGTGAATGGCGCGGCTGCGTAACAGCAGGAAGGCCAGGGGTAAAGTCGAACCGACGCCGCCAATCAGCAGATAAAAATCCCAGAATCCCATCAGATAGGTATGTGGCAACAGGCTACCGGCTTCCAGCGCTGCCTGGTTCGCCGCCAGGTTGGTTAACCAGAAAGGATTCATAATTCCGGTGACGATCAGCGCGCCATGAATACCGGCAAACCACAGCACCTGACACACCAGCACCGAAATCAGCACTGCTGGCAGCGAGTCCGAGGCCGATACCAGCGGCGCCAGCAGATGCATAATCGCCTGCGGAATTATCATTCCGGTCCAGGATTCAATCAGCAAATTCAACGGATGCAGTGTCGCAACAATCACGATCACCGGGATCAGAATTTCAAAAGAGCGCGCGACGCCGGTCGGCACCTCTTTCGGCAAGCGGATGGTAATGTTGTGGCGCTTCAGCCATGCATACACTTCACTGGTATACAGTGCGGTGATAATAGCGGTGAAAATTCCCTGCCCGGAGAAGTAATCAGTGGCGATTTTGCCATCCTGGTAAGGTGCCGCCACCAGTAAAAAACCCATAAAAGCCAGCAAACCGGTCATCACCGGGTCGAGCTTGTAATGTTTACCAATACTCGCACCAATGCCAACTGAAATAAAAAAGGTCATCACTCCCATACTGAGGTTGTAAGGCAGCATCAGCTGTTGACGGTGATTGACGGAGAAATCGAGCCAGGCGCGGGCGAAGCGCCAGGTGGTATCCGGCGAGAAAGGCGGAAAGATAAACACCAGCATAAACGAGCCAATAATCATAAACGGCAGCGCGGCAACAAAGCCATCGCGAATCGCGATAACATGCCGTTGCTGGCCCACGGCTCCGGCCATCGGCGTGATTTTACGCTCGATGATATTGATCAATACCTGATAGACCGAGCTCATCAGGCGGCTCCTTTTTGAGCAATCAGCTCAAGCGCAAAATCGAGCACCTTATCGCCGCGCTGCATGCCGTAATCCATCATATTGATCGGTGCTACCGGAATGCCGGAAGCAACGGTTTTTTCCGCCAGCGTCTCCAGCATATATTTTATCTGCGGCCCCAGCAGCACCACCTGGTAATCGGCAAAACGATCGTCAAATTCTGTGGCACTGTAAGCGGCGATATCGACTGCCAACCCGCGTTTATCGGCCTCTTCCAGCATTTTGCGCACCAGTAAACTGGTAGACATCCCGGCGGAACAACAAAGCATAATCTTGTGCATAACGTTTACTCCCAGTCGGTGATATGACCGTGAGTGGAAACGATATGGAAACCGGTTTCCATACAAATTGAGTAATTATGGGAGCTGTCTCAAAAAATCGGGCAACTGACATCTGCGGGATGTGAAATACATCACGCAGCTTGATGTAACATGAGTAAATAAGCGATCCTGCGCTCCTGAACTTCAGGATCGCTCAGCGACGATAACGCCTCGTTACGGCAGAATTCCTGTGGTGCGCCAGTAATCAAGATAACGCATTAACAGCTGCCGGTTCATTGGTGAAAATAGTGGAGAAGTCATATTTTCCAGTGCCAGCCTCATATTCCTTGCGTCATAAACCGGCATATTTTCATATAATTCCCAACGGGTCTTCTGCCGCCAGACTACTTCAGAAAGCATCGGCAGCAGCGGGGTTAACGGATTATCAGCGGATTGATCCGTTTCCAGCCGCGCCAGCCATTCGGTATAACTTAGCGGCTGCAAGGGATATCCACACTGATTAATCAACTCGAAAAACGCATTAAAGTCGACAGACTGACTCGGGTCCGGCGGTACCAGATGGAAAGCCTTCGCCAGATTGATATTATCGCGTGAAATATGGATTAGCGCGGCGCTGACGTAATTGACTGGAATGAATTCATCACGTTGGTTAAACAATAGTGGTGAAGCACCCATTTTAATGCAGCCTTTAATTATCCGGGCGATAAAATCAGCTGAGTTTCCCGCACCGCTTTCGCTGTCTCCGGTAATAAATCCAGGTCGATAGACCGCCAGTGGAATGCCGCGTTCCCTTGCCTGCCAGATTAATTTTTCAGCCACCCACTGACTTTGTGAATAACCGGAAGCATATTGCATCCCTTTGAGGAACGGGGTCAGTTCATCACCCTCATAAATACGCTTTACGGGTGAAAACAAACTTGCCGGGCCGAATACAGCAATGGTTGACACATAGTGCAGCGGCTTGGTTTTACCCTTAACTGCCAAGCGTAAAATGTTAAGTGTACCAAGCACGTTAGCAGCATAATGAGCTGAATAAGGCTGAATATAATTAACATGCGCAGCCACGTGAAATATCAGGTCGCACTGTTGAGCAAGATGCTCATATGCCACTTTATCCAGTGCCAGATTCGGCTGCGCAATATCGCTGGCAAGCGCCTCAATCCGGGCATCAAATGCCTGCTGCCATAATCCATACTGTTGCAAATTATGCTTAAGCCGCAGTCGCGCCTGTGGGTTGCTGGCAGCACGCACCAGACAAATTACCCGTTCCGTATCAGGCTGAAGCAGCAGATCGCGCAGTAAAAACGCCCCAAGAAAACCGCTAGCGCCGGTCAGTAACACCACTTTGCGGCGGGTTGGCAGCTCGCTGGCATGTGGCTGAATATCAGCAGGCAAGCGGCTGTCATTGCGCATGATCGTGCAGGGATCGTCAGAGTTGCCTACCTCTTCTTGTTGCAAACTCAGCGCCATCCGGCGCGGCGAAGGTGCATCGTATAAATTTTGCACCGATACCCGCCGACCAAGCTTTTTACTGGCTTCAATTACGACTCTGGCTGCCTGCAGTGAATTACCGCCCCACTGAAAAAAATCGTCATCAAGGGTTATGTCCGGCGCATTAAGCACCTCTTGCCAGACTCGCAGAATAACTGACTGTTTATGCTGCATATCCGCATCAGCAGCCGGTGCCAGGCGATGTTTCTCCTGAATTCCAGCCAGCAGCAACTGCCGGTCGATCTTGCCGCTGACGGTCATCGGCAGGCTGCTGACCACCGTCAGGCGCGGCAGCATATACTCAGGCAGACGCTGTTTGATCCACTGCTCTATTTCACTCTTATTAAATCTGTTAGGCGATACTGGCACGATAAACCCGGTCAGCAGCGGTTCCGCGAAGCTGTTTTTAACCACACAGACTGCCGCCGCCTGTAACAGCTCACTTTCCAGTAACTGATGCTCTATCTCTTCGAGTTCAACCCGATGCCCGCGGATCTTAATTTGATTATCCCGGCGACCGGCAAACATAAACAACCCATCAGCACGCTGCCAGGCTAAGTCGCCGGTATGATAAAGGCGTTGCGGCTGGTTATCTGCTGCTGAATGGAAAGTGATAAACTGCTGCGCATTAAGCTGCGGCTGATTCCAGTAGCCACGAGCCACGCCATCACCACCAACATACAGATTACCAATGGTCCCGGCAGCCACCGGATTTTTTTGGTCATCCAGCACCCAGGCACAGGTGTTATCAATAGGCAGGCCAATCGGCACATCGTCAGTGATTGCCTCTGCCGAGTGCAGTTCGCAACTGAGCGCAAATACCGTGCACTCGGTCGGGCCATATACCGCGACTAAGCGGCGCGGCGGCGCGCTGTTTAACACTTTCATCAGCGTCGCCCGATTAGCGACCTCTCCACCAACCAACAACGTGTTGATGTAGCGAAAAGCCTCAGGACAGGTTGTTGCCACCAGATTAAATAAGGCGGTGGTGATAAACATCACGCTGACGGAATACTGCTGCAATGCCGTAGCAAATAACCACGGATCGATTACCGTCTCCTTTGCGATAATTACCACTGCGGCCCCGTTAAGCAGCGCCCCCCAGATTTCAAACAGCGAGGCATCAAATGTCGGATTTGCAATTGCAGCCACGCGGTCGCTACGGCTTAGCGTCACATATTGTGTATTAATTACCAGACGAATAATTCCTCTTGATTCAATTTCTACCGCTTTTGGTCGGCCAACAGAACCTGAGGTAAATAAAATATGGCTGCGATGATGCCGCTCTAATTTACAATACGGCATCTGCTGGATTGCGCCCTCCATCGGGGCGATATTTTCCAGCATCAACTGGCGTCCGGCTAAATCAGCACGCTGCGCAGCATTATTGGTCAGAATTAAATTGACCGCTACATTTTCCAACATGAAACTTAATCGGCTATCCGGCAGTGAGGGATCGAGCGGAACGCAGCTGCCTCCGACCCATAATATCGCCAGCTGACAGAGTATATTTTCAATACCCGGCGGCAGTAAAATAGCCACCGGCTTTTCAGAATGTATCTCCATTTCAGCCAGGCAGACGGCCAGTGAACTGGCTCGCTGCGCCAGCTCCAGATAATTAATGGTTTTTTCCGGAGTAATAATTGCGGGGTGCTGCGGAAACGCGTTGACGTGCTTGAGAAATAATTCGATTACGCTGCTTTCAGTTGGCTGGGCAGATTGATAACCAAAGTTATATTCATTACTGCGGAGAAGAAACTGTTCCATAGTCGTTCACCTTAACAATCCTGTCAGAAGCAGCAGTATAAGGTAATTTTATTTTAGCAAAAGTGTCGCCGGAAAAAATTTTACTTAATAAAAATATCAGCTTGAATAATATGAATTTCTTTATTTCCCTGTGCGATATATCGATTGATACGGCGCAAGCACTTTGCTTACGCCGTTGTTAAACCTGCCGTTATGCCAGTCGTCGCTGGCTGCGCAGTAACGCCCAGCCACTAAGCAGAGCCAACAGCATCAGATAATAACTGGGTGCAAGGCTGGTGCCGGTGGCGGTAATCAGCAAACTGCATATCAAAGGGGCAAAGCCACCAAACACCGTTACCGCGATGTTGTAACTGATCGCCATGCCACTGGCGCGGGTTTCCATTGGAAACAGATCGGCCATTAACGAGGGTACGGTAGAGAAGTAGATCGACTTTAGTAATGCCATCCAGCCAACCAGCAAAATCAGGGTAAGCGGCGTGGTATGGTTAACAACCATACTAAACGCCGGATAAATGGTGATAATAAGCAGAATTAATGCGCTCCACATCAGCGGCATCCGTCCGATTTTTTCAGCCCACAGCCCCATTAGTGGCGTAACCACCGTCAGAATCACCCCGGCAATCAGGGTGGCGGTGAAGGCGACTGACCCCGGCAGATGCAGGTTTTTAGTCGCATAAGTTGGCACATAATTGAGCATGTAATTAATGGCGGTAGAAATGACCATCAGGCCAATCGCCAGTAGCAGCAGCTCTTTCTGCCGACCGGCGAGAATTTTAAGCGGCGCACGCGATTTATCCTGCTGCGGCTTAAAGCTGGCCGGCTCATGCAGATGACGGCGAATATACAGGCCAACCGGCCCGATGATCAGCCCGAAAGCAAACGGAATTCGCCAGCCCCACTGCTGAATTTGCGCTTCACTCAGCCACCAGGTCAGGCCGAGCCCGAAAGCGGAAGCCATCAGGGTACTCGCGCCCTGGGTGGCAAACTGCCAGCTGGCGATAAAGGCTTTACGCTCGGGGAAGTGTTCAACTAAAAACGCGGTAGAGCTGCCGAACTCTCCGCCAGCGGAAAACCCCTGAATCAGGCGTGCCAGCATAATCAGCACTGGTGCTGCCAGGCCGATGGAGGCATAAGTCGGCATAAAGGTAATAATCGCCCCGCCGACCAGCATCAGCGAAATCGACACCAGCAGGGCTTTTTTCCGCCCTTCACGGTCGGCATAGGCACCGAGCACTACCGCACCGAGCGGCCGGATCAGAAACGAAAGACCAAAACTGCCCAGCGCCAGCAACAGTGAAACCGATGCGTCCTCGGTCGGGAAAAAGGCATGGGCGATATAGCTGGCAAAAAAGCCATAAACCGCAATATCAAACCACTCCAGCGCATTGCCAATGCAGGTGGCAAACAGCGTTTTATGCAGATTGGGTTTCGCCGGACTGGAAACCTGAAGCTGCTGCGCGGCTTCACTCATGATGCTGCCCCCGCGAAGTTTTATGCCTCTGATGCTGCGCAATCAGGGCGGTGCCCTGCTCACCCAGATCCCAGAACAGCGCGGTCATTATCTGCAATCCTTCACGCGCAATAGATTTCAGCATATGTTCATCCACCGCATGTTGACCACAGGCAGGATAAGAGTGCGGAATCCATAGTGTCGGTAAGCCAAGAATATCGGAGAACACCTCGTTCGGCAGTGAGCCGCCAAGATTGGGTAAAAGAGCAGATTTCTTGCCACTGGTTTTGTCCATCAGCCCCAGCGCCCAGCTCACCAGAGGATCGGTCGGATCAAGCCGCGTCGCCGGAGAGCCGCGAAGCACTTCTACCTCAATATTATTAAATCCATGCCGCTGCAGATGTTCACTGACGTGCAGCGCCAGATTCTGCCAGTCAGTTTCAACCACAAAGCGCAGCTGACATACTGCGGTGGCCTTGCCTGGAATGGCATTCATTGGCCGAGCCGGATTGCCGGTAAGAAAAGAGAGAACCTCGAGAGTATTCCAGCCGTACAGGCGTTCTGCGGATGACAACCCTTCTTCCCCCCAGAGGCTATCGATCACAGGATCGCTTTCACCGCCCGCCGGATCAATATCGCTGAGAATTTCGCGCACCGCCGCCGTCAGCGCCGGAGGTTTCAGCGCAGCGACCTGCAACTGTCCTTTTTCATTAACCAGACAAGCGATAGCGTTAGCCAGTTGCGTACCAGGATTGGTCAGCAGGCCGCCCCAGTTACCGGAATGATAATCTTTTTCCCGGGCATTAATGCTGAGGCGAAAGTTAATGCAGCCACGGGAACCGAGAAACAGCGTCGGACGCACAGCATTAAGGCGCGGTCCGTCGGAAGCAATAAACAGGTCGGCTTTCAACAGCTGCTGTTGCTGCTGACAAATTTCCGCCAGCCCCGGAGAACTGATCTCTTCTCCCATTTCAAACAGGAAAGTGCAGTTAAATCCCAGCTTGCCGCCACGCGCTTGATATACCTGTTCCAGTGCAGCAATATTAACGCTGTGCTGTCCTTTATTATCCGCACTGCCGCGTGCATACCAGCGGTCGCCCTCTTCAACCAGCTGCCATGGCGTTAGCCCACTACGCCAGTTTTCATCATCGCCAAATACCACATCACCATGCCCGTAACAGAGCACGGTCGGCAACTGCGGGTCTTCAACTCGGGTGGCGATCAGAAACGGGCGGTTTTGCGCCTGCGGGTTAGCAAAATGGTGTAACTCAAAACCCAGTGCGCTCAGCGCTGGCGCAATCTCGCTATCAAGATAGCGCAGCAGCTCTGTATCACGATCGTCGCGCTGACTTTCAGTGACCATCGCCACGCGACGTGCCAGAACCTGCCGGAATTCCCCACTGTCAAAATACGCCGTCGCCAGCGCGATTGCCTGTTCACCTGTCATAGTTTGCCTGTTGTGTTTGTCTGTTTTGTTATGCGATTCATCTAAGCTAAAAACACGCTTTGCCACAATTGTTAATTTTTGAAACAATGGTTGCTTTCAAAGCAAAGCTAAGCTGCCCGATAATAAGGCATGCACCTTTATGAGGCAGGTTAATGCACAGTAGTGAAATCCGTTATTTTCTCGCGGTGGCTAACAGCGGCTCGTTAAGTGCGGCCAGTGAACAACTGTATGTGGCGGTATCGGCCATCAGTCGCCAGATACAACGGCTGGAGGCGCGGATCGGCGTACCGCTGTTTGAACGTCATGCACGTGGAATGACCCTTAACGAGGCCGGGCAGATTTTTGAAAATCACGTGCGAAAAAGTTTGCTGGATATGGAACACGCCATCGCTGAAATCAAGGGTCTGACCGCCGTTCGTCGCACGCTGATTCGCGTCGCCTGTACTGACGGCATGGCGTTTTCTCTGCTCCCCACTCTGTTCGCCTTGTTTCGACAGCAGAATCCGGCGGTGACTTTCAGTCTGAATCCCGGCAGCGGCAAAGAAGTGGCCGAGCGGGTGCGCGACGGCGAGTGCGATGTGGCATTCCAGTTCAGTTTACATCCGGAACGCGGCGTGGATGTCGTTAGCGCTTATGCCGCGCCGGTATTGATTGTCATGCAGCATCAGCATCCACTGGCGCAGCAGCAGGTAACGCTGAACGATTTAGTGCATTATCCGGTGGTTTTGCCGGAGTCCGGCACCACGGTGCGTCAACTGTTCGATCTCGCCTGCCAAATGAGCGGTATCTTTATTGAGCCGGTACTCACCTGTAACGCCTTCTCCAGCCATTACAGTTTTATGCTCAATTCACCGCTGGCGATAACCCTGTGCAGCCACTTTACCGTAATGTACCAGCCGCAGGAGCATGGCCTGGTGCTGAAAAAGTTTGGCGTCGAACAGCTCAGCCAGCGAAGCTTACAGATTCAGACTCCTCCGGGTCGTCAGCACAGTGCCGCCCTGCGCTTGTTTTTGCAATTTGCCAGCCACGAACTAAAACAGCAAAGCGAGCTAATGCATCGCGATTTCGGCTTTTGATGGCGGCCAGCGGAGCTATATTCATTACGTAAATAATCTATCTTTTTTCTTCATTCATCAGCGCAGAAGAACGATCAATTTTTAAACTTTCACCACCGCAAAACATTAATGAAATTATAATAATCATCCATAATTAAAGCTGTTAACCATTTTCTCTCTTCTCCCTCTGCATCCCTGCCGCGGGCAGTAAATGAAAAGCGTCGCTAAGCCCATGAAATCGAATGATACGTTCGAATTATGCGTTTATTCCGCTGTCGAATTATCAATATCTTAGCCTGATTAGAACATTAATTTTATAAAACAATCTCACCTAAAACAAACAAGTTGCGACATAAAAATGTCCGCTTATTCTGAAAAAATAATCAAAAATCTGTAAAAGACAAAAAACGTTGCGATAAACAGTGCAATAAGGCTTATCGAATTATTTACTTAGTCTCGCCTTAATGATAAAGTTCTTTAAAGAATAAAGAAGATTCTGTATAAAATAATTAACTTAGGAACTATCAAAATGTTAAAAATATTCAATGTAAACTACAATCTACTGTCTGATAACAGATCCGAAGAGTTATTTACGCTGAGAAAGAAAACATTTAAAGACCGCCTGAACTGGTTAGTTAATTGTGAAAATAATATGGAGTTCGATGAGTATGACAATGCGCATACTAACTACTTATTTGGTGTTTATAAAAACATGGTGATTTGTAGCATTCGATTTATTGAAACTAAGTATCACAATATGATAACCGGAACATTTAAATCTTATTTCAATAATATAGAATTGCCGAAGGGAAACTATGTCGATGCCAGCAGATTATTTATCGATAAGCAGCGCGCCAGGGATCTGGGCATCAGTCAGCAACCGATCAGTACATTACTTTTCTTATCGATGATTAACTACAGTCGGCATGCCGGGCATAAGGGAATTTATGCAATCGTCAGCCACCCGATGTTTATTATATTCAAACGCTCAGGATGGCTTATTTCAGTGGTTGAGAAAGGCTTATCAGAGAAGAATGATACTATTTACTTAATTTTCATGCCGGTAGATGCCAGGAATCAACGCATTCTTATTGAGCGGATAATTAAAGAAAACCCATCATCATTCAATGAGTTAACTTCATGGCCATTATCGTTTAGCGTCGGGCAGCACCGGCCTGATCAGCTGCAACTCAATGCCCAGCCTTATAGCGTGCTTGGCGTTAGTAACACCTAATTTTTTAACAGCATTGCCGATATGGAACTTCACTGTGCTCAGTTTTATCCCAAGGATAAGTGCAATTTCCTGATAGGTTTTGCCCATACTTGCCCAGTAGATAATTTCATTTTCACGCTTTGAAAATATCTCTTTATCTACTTTTTCATTTTCGGCGATGCTGTTCACTTCCTGATAGAGTAACAACAGTTTCTCATGGGCTGTAATTAGCAGCATCTGCAATTCAGATTTGTTCTTAATAATTTTCTCTTCGGTATTATTACCGCTGTGCTTATCGATAATAATAGAGAGTACCACCAGATTATGATTCTGATCGTGCAGCACAAAGGTATAGCCGTTGATAAAATCATAATTGCGTGCCATGTCGAAGATCTTGGGTATTTTCAGACCGGATTTAATGGCAATATTTTCGTCCCATGAAAATGGCGACACTCTGTGCGAGGCAGTGATAAGAACCGGATCGATAAACTGATAATTATTTTCCGTATAAATCTGGAACCATTCCATCCGATTGGAAATGATGGTGAACTGTGCCGGGTTCTTCTTATTCATAATGGCATAGGCGTACTCGATGTTCTGATAGCCATCCAGCTTCCTTTCCAGATAATCCTTTATCGTATTGTTAATAAATTCATTATTGAAGAATAGATTAGACACTCACTCCTCCGCTTATCGCCCATGACAGTCCTTAACAAGGAGGTGGAGTATATCATAAACAAAACTTTAGTATATTAAAAAAATTACATATAATTTGACATGCAATATTTTAAATTAAAATTATATTCATAAAATATATAATCGCACAAAAGTGATTAATTATTACTGGCGAAGAAAAAATACAATTGATATAATTTAATGCCATAATCGTTTAGCTACTCATCCAGCTCACATTGATTAATCGCAAACATTGAAAACAAACTGGACCCGGTTACGCCAGAAAATGATTATCTGCCTTGCGAAGATTTACCTTCTTCAATGCTTGTTCCCTGTCGATTAGCAAGTTGCGGCCAGATTAGCTTTCTGCCCCACTGTGGCGCGCTCCCAACTGACCTGCGCTGAAAGTTTCGGAAGATAATCACATCTGATTCACTTTAATTCGACAATTAAGCAACTTATCAATCCGTCAGCGAAAAAGGATGAAAAAACAAGCAAAACAATGCCACTTCTCCACGTTGAATGGCTGGGTTTATTCTTTATTTTTCAATCACTTGAATGTATCACTTCTCACTCTGTTATTGATCATCGATATTTCCCTTGTGTCAAAATCTCACCGCATTTATAGCTTTTAAGCTTAATACACCGGAAGCAGTTTAATACCTGACTAATCATTTCATATTAAATTGAAGTACCCTCTGATCTATTGCTGCTGTTAATGCTAATTAGTCGCGCACCGTGCACAAATAAAAGTACAGTGCTCACCTATACCTAAGTCCAACTGGTTTTAATCCTTAAGATCATTTAAAGTCTTTACCTATAGACAGCCAGTCAGATTATAAAGCTGCAGGTAATCACCATTGTCAATTTGTCGATGTTGGAGCAGATTGACGGACAAGCCTTCACCAGGGAAATCTTTGTCCATTGTTTTATTTGTCGCTGGTCTGGAGCTGCTGATATAAAGCGTTAACGCTTAAAAAAATATAAAAGCTCCGGACTAACGACCTCTTACTTTGTTGCGTTTTTAATCAATTACTTCATTCTTTTTACTCTCTGTTACATATCACCTACTGCTGACTTCCCCCCTGTACAGCAAACTGGCTCTCCCCCACTGCGGGAAAAGCCAGTATTCCTCTACTTCAAATCAACCTGATAGAAGATATGCTTACCAAAGGGATCAATTTCATAACCTGATACCTCTTTGCGTACCGGCTCGAAGATGGTTGAGTGTGCAATCATCACCGCCGGCATCTGTTCATGCATGATCTTCTGTGCCTGCAAATACAGAGCGGTACGTTTGTTTTGATCCTGCTCTGCACGTGCTTCGGTAATCAGCTGCTCAAAAGGCTGGTAGCACCATTTCGACGAATTTGAACCGCCATTTGCCGATGTGCAGCTAAACAGCGGGCCAAAGAAATTATCCGGATCGCCCGTTGCGGTTGTCCAGCCCATCAGTGCCGCCTGATGTTCACCATTTTTGACTCTTTTCAGGTATTCGCCCCACTCAAAGCTAACGATATTGGCCTTGATACCCACTTTACCCCAGTCCGCCTGGATCATCTCCGCCATCCGGCGCGCATTAGGGTTATAGGGACGCTGCACTGGCATTGCCCAGAGATCGATAGTGGTTCCTTCAGGCAGGCCCGCAGCTTTCAGCAGCGCTTTAGCCTGTCCAGGATCGTAGTCGTAATCTTTCAGACCTTTATCCGCACTCCAGACGCCCGGCGGCAGCAAATTTTTTGCTACCGTGCCGGTTCCCTGAAATACCGCCTCGATAATTGCTGGCTTATTGATCGCCATTGCCAACGCCTGGCGGACTTTAACGTTATCCAGTGGTGGCTTCTGGGTGTTAAACGCGAGGAATCCAGTATTCAGCCCCGCTTTCTGCATCAGCGCAATGTCTTTATTTTGCTCCATGCGCTTCAAATCTGCCGGATTGGGGAATGGCATCACCTGGCACTCATTTTTTTCCAGTTTGGCATAGCGCACCGAGGCATCTGGCGTAATGGAAAACACGATGCGATCCAGCTTCGCCTTGCCCTGCCAATATTCCGGGAAGGCTTTATACAAGATGCGCGAATCTTTCTGATATTGCGCCAGCTGGAATGGTCCGGTACCAATCGGCTCCATATCCACTCTCTCCGGCGTACCGGCTTTCATCATTGCATCAGCATATTCTGCTGAATGAATCGAGGCAAAGTACCAGGCGAGGTCAGCAAGGAAGGGAGCTTCGGCATGCGATAAGGTAAAACGCACCGAATGATCATCCACTTTATCTATGGCGCTAATCAGTGAGCCAAATTCCAGACTTTCAAAGTTGGTGTAAGCACCGCCAGAAATTTTGTGATAGGGGTTGTTCTCATCCTTCTGGCGCATAAAAGAGAAAATCACATCATCAGCATTAAAATCACGCGTTGGCTTAAAGTTTTTATTGCTGTGAAACTTCACGCCCTGGCGCAGATGAAAGGTATAGACCTTACCATCCGGGCTGATATCCCAGCTTTCCGCCAGGCTCGGAGTCAGTTCAGTAGTACCAACTTTAAAATCCACCAGCCGGTTAAACACCGGAACCGCGCTGGCATCAACGCTGGTGCCGGATGTGTAAATTTGTGGATTAAAATTTTCTGGCGATCCTTCCGAACAAAAAACCAGCGTTTTTGCCGAAGCTGTTGACGCCAGCGTCAGCGTCAGTGCCGCCAGCGCAAACCGGCTAACCATTTTTTTCATCATTATCCTCGCTTTTTATTGACTTGAACACGACCTGGTGAGTAAAACAAATTCACATCTGTTTAATAAATAACATGATTTGCTAACATACTGAATAACTCATCGGTTTCACCTGATAAGGAAGCGTTATGAATCACCATCTGGCCAGCCAGTTAACCCAACGTTTTTACCGTTATCTCGCGGTGTCCAGCCAGAGCGACGCCAAAGCGACAGTGCTTCCGAGCACGCCGCAACAACATGACATGGCCAACATGCTGGCTGAAGAGCTGCGCGCACTGGGCATGCAGAATGTGGTGATCGATGAATTTGCTACCGTGACTGCGGTTAAGCCAGGTAATTGCCCTGCCGCACCGCGCATCGGTTTTATCACCCATATTGATACCGTTGATGTTGGTTTATCCCCCGATATACACCCGCAAACGCTGCGCTTTGAAGGTCATGATCTCTGTCTGAATGCGCAGCAGGACATCTGGCTGCGCACAGCAGAACACCCGGAGATCCTCGCCTACCACGGTCAGGAAATTATTTTCAGCGACGGTACCAGCGTGCTGGGTGCAGATAATAAAGCCGCAGTGACAGTAGTGATGACGCTGATGGAAAATCTCAGCGGTGAGCACGGTGATATCGTGGTGGCGTTTGTACCCGATGAAGAAATTGGATTACGTGGCGCAAAAGCTCTGGATTTGAAAAACCGTTTCGACGTCGATTTCGCTTATACCATCGACTGCTGCGAATTGGGGGAAGTGGTGTACGAAAATTTTAACGCGGCTGCGGCAGAGATTCGGCTAACTGGCGTGACCGCTCATCCGATGTCCGGCAAAGGAGTGCTGGTCAATCCGTTACTGATGGCCCATGACTTTATCAGCCATTTCGATCGGCTGGAGACACCGGAGCATACTGAAGGTCGTGAAGGATATATCTGGTTTAACGATCTGATTGCCAACTCTAATGAAGCGCAGCTGAAAGCATCGATTCGTGATTTCGATCTGGAAAGTTTTGCCCGGCGAAAGCAAAAAATTGCCGATGTGGCGGCGATGATTGCCGGGCAGTATCCCACCGGTAAAGTCGAGTTCACCATCACTGATACCTACAGCAATATCAGCAATGCCATTGGCGAGGATCGCCGGGCGATCGATCTGATCTTTACGGCGCTGGCGCAGCTGGACATTGAGCCGAAGGTGATTCCGATGCGCGGCGGTACCGATGGTGCAGCGCTGTCGGCAAAAGGCTTATTGACGCCGAACTTCTTCACTGGCGCGCATAATTTTCATTCTAAGTTTGAATTCTTACCGATACCGTCGTTTGTGAAGTCGTATCTGCTGGCCGAAAAACTCTGCCTGCTGGCAGCGAAATAAACTGATTACGGGCGGCAGTCCATATCTTGCCGCCCCTGCCGATTAATCTCAGAAAGAAACCCACTGATTGCGGCTTTTATCAGCGCCACCAACCTTTAATTGTGCGGATGGCTTACCGATCTCTGGTGTGACTGCGCCCTGGCTGGCTGACAGGCGAAATTTAGCGACTGAACTTTGCAGCTCTTCCGTCTGACGTTCCAGCGCACTGGCAGCAGCAGAGACCTGCTCGACCAGCGATGCATTTTGCTGAGTCACGCTGTCCATCTCAGAGATTGCGGTGCCCACCTGCGAAATACCTTTGCTCTGCTCTTCTGAGGCGGCAGCAATTTGCTTCATGATCTCAGTGACATCCGTTACTGCACTCAGGATTTCACTCATGGTAGCACCCGCCTCATTGACCAGCCGTGAACCGCTGTCTACACGCTGCACCGAATCAGCAATCAGCCCTTCTATCTCTTTAGCTGCGCCCGCACTGCGTTGCGCCAGATTGCGCACTTCGCTGGCGACCACCGCAAACCCCCGGCCTTGTTCGCCAGCACGTGCCGCTTCCACCGCCGCATTAAGTGCCAGAATATTGGTCTGAAAGGCAATACTGTTAATCACATGGGTAATTTCAGCAATTTTATGTGAACTGCCGGAAATTCCCTGCATGGTGGTTACTACATTACTGACCAGCTTGCCGCCTTTTTCGGCGGTAACTGAGGCGTTATCCGCCAACTGGCTGGCCTGACGTGCATTATCGGCGTTAAATTTTACCGTTGCGGTCAGTTGTTCCATACTGGCGGCGGTTTGTTCCAGCGCCGCCGCTTGCTCCTCGGTACGCGACGAGAGATCGTTATTTCCGGCAGAGATCTCAGCCGCGCCGCGCCAGATATTTTCTGTACCGCCGCGAATCGCATCTACCGCATCGCGCAGGCTATCCTGCATTGCCCGCAATAGTGGCACCAGCTTGCCAACGCAGTTACGCCCGATATCACTGACCGGCTGGCTAAGATCGCCTTCAGCAATGATGCGGAAATGCTCACGAATACCATCCAGCGGACGCACCAGCATGGTGACCAGATAGCGATCGGTAAACAGCAGAATCAGCAGCCCGATAATCACGGCGACGACAATAATGATTTTGGTCATAAAGGTCAGACGATCGACGGTTACCCGGGTATCATCCAGCATCTCTGCTGCCGCGAGGTTGAATTTCTCGGCACTGGCACCAAAACTGCGGCTCAGCGCTGGCGTGACATGACGCGATTGCTGACGATAAGCATCCAGTGTCGGCTGCTGCGCGGCCTGCATCTGCGGTTTCACTCCGTTTTCAAGCAGTTGCTGCCAGCTGTCGCTAACCGCCTTCACCACCCCGGCGTCAATCGGTCCCGGTGACAACTGCCGAAAATCGTCCAGCAGCGCACGCATGTTATCGAGGGATTTTTGTACCGAAGCCAGATCGGCAGGGTTATCAGCCACCCCACTCTGCCTGGCATCAATCAACCGCGACAGGCGGGTGATAAAGCGAAAATATTGATCGTTGCCCTTACTCAGCACATTCATCTGGCTGACAATATGCCGATCGACTTCATTACCTTTTGCCAGCGCGCTCAGCGAGTAAACGCTGTACATCGCGACCCCTATCCATAACAAGCAGAACAGGCCGAGAATCCACAGCATCACCGCGCGAATGGTGAAATTTTTTAAAATGTTCATAACTGCTCCAAATCGGTAATTACCGGTTATTTCAGCCCCTGATGAGCGGGCTCGAGTAACCGTTATCGGCAGTTACAGCAGAAAATTTTAGAAAATTATCACGAAAAATTCTTGTGTATCAAAACCTTACTTTCATTGAGGTGTTGAGTAACCTGTTGCTATAAAACAACTTTTTACTAACGGGCATTGATAATTCATTGACTGAATTAATCAATTCAGCCAACGGATGATATTTAATGGAAATAATACTAATTAAGCCGCACCAGCGTGCGCATCATCAGTCGGAAGATTTGCATTCTGCGCTTCATAAAGTCTTTCTCGATACGAATATCTGCCAGATGAAAGTCGCCAAAGCGCAGCGTGCTGTCCCTGGCGGGATGCCACGCCGGCCACGCCACTTCACCGGTAATATGTCGCGAGTGCGGTGTGACATTACGGGCAAAATTTAGCCAGTATTCACTGACCTGCCAGGCAAACTGACGATCGTTAGCGGTAAATGGACGGTCGCTGCCGGCATTCATACTGTTCAGAGTATCCAGCACATACGGCACTTCATTGCCATGCCAGGTGCCATCAGGATAGAGGTCGCGCGCATTTTCGGAAACATAATCAAAATAGTAGCGCCAGCCTGGCACACCTGCACGATGCTGTGCCATCGCCGCCACATAGCCCATAGTGGTAAACGCAATATCACGCGCCACCTGACGTCCAAGCGACTCATCATCAGCCGCCGGATAGAGCCATTTTATCACTCGCCAGGCCAGCTTATGTTGACGACGAATCATCGCGATTGACTGCGCGGCATCAACACCAAAAAATGCCAGTACGCTGGCTTCATCACTGTTGCTGCCGATCATTAACGGACATTTATGCTGACGCGCACGATTAAACGTCTTAAGCGAGGCAACCGGCAGCACCCGATCGCCTGCAATTGGCACCGGGCCAGGCGCGAGTGGATGCTCCAGCGGCCAGAAATTTTCTGCGGGTATTGCACGTAGCTGCTCTGCCGTTGCGCCACTAAGGCTGAAATGGCTGGCAACCGCCTCACCCATCTTCAGCGCTTTGTTACGCGGCATATCCGGTAATGAATAGGCGCTCTGTACAATGCCCTTATGGAATAATCCTTCCGCCAGCGGCGAACAGAATAGCGACAGTACGCTGCGCCCACCGGAAGACTCTCCCATAATGGTGACGTTAGCGCTGTCGCCGCCAAAAGCAGCAATATTACGCTGAACCCATTGCAGCGCGGCAATCTGGTCCAGCAGCGCAAAATTGTTAATCACCTCACCTGAAGCGTATTCCGCATCCAGCGCCGGATGAGCAAAAAAGCCCAGATGACCAAGGCGATAGTTCAGCGTAACCAGCACGACTCCGCGAGAAGCCAGCGGCGCGCCGCTGTAGGGGGCCAGCCCACCGGCACCGATAGTAAAACCACCGCCGTGTATCCAGACCATCACCGGCAGCGGCTGCGTCGGCTGGACATCAGGCGTCCAGACATTCAGATACAGACAATCTTCACTGAATACTCCCGGATCGCCGCCGCCTGCTGCCAGGCAATACTCGCGATTTTGCCAGCTTGAGTTCCCCCACTGTGTCGCATCGCGCAGTTGTTGCCAGGGTTCCACCGCTGCCGGTGCTCGCCAGCGCAGTGGGCCTACTGGCGGGGCCGCGTAAGGTATGCCTCTGAATACCGAAATGTCATCTTCAACACTGCCGCGCAGTTCACCTTCTGCTGTTTTTATGCGTACTCGTGAGTCATTAATCATTAAATTTTCCGTGGCCTTTGCGCATCTGATATGGGCAACTCACCGATATTCTCCACATTCTGTGGCGTCACGCGACTAAAATAGGGTATGAATCAACTTGCTGAATGAGTTAAGCAAGGAAACTGCGTATTATCCAGGCACTACAGTGTCAGGATTCTTCATCACACGAAAAAGGAATAAATCATGTTTAGCGCGATCAATAACGCTTTTACCCGCATTTTTGATCATCCGGACTTAGGGAAGCTGCTTCTGCGACTGACCTTTGGCATTTTATTGCTGTTTCATGGCGAGGCGAAAATTCAGAATGGTGTCGGCTGGATAGCCAATATGCTGGCCGCTCATGGTTTACCTGGATTCATCGCCTGGGGTGCATGGATAGGGGAAATAGTTGCACCGGTGATGGTGATTATCGGTCTGATGACGCGTCCTGCGGCGTTCATTATCGCGGTGAACATGGTGGTAGCAACATTGCTGGTGAAAACCGGCGCTTTCTGGTCACGCACTGATGTTGGCGCGTGGGCACTGGAAACGGAAGCGCTTTTTTTCTTCGGCAGCGTGGTTATCATGCTGCTCGGTGCGGGGAAATATACGTTAATTCGTAACCCGCGCCTGCAATAGTTATCATTAAAAAGGGTCAGTTACTGACTGACCCTGTTAATGCCACGCTATAACAGCCCGCAGCGCAATTTACTTGCACGTTCGCGCAGCGCGTAAAGTTCAATTTCATCATACACCTTCGCGCCCAGCGCCTGCTCGAACTGCTGACGACTGGCCTGCCCCTGCGAGCGCGCTTTACTTTCACTGCCCAGGTTAGACTGGAAAATCCCGGCAGCGCTGACCGGCAAAAAGTCTTCATAGATAATCGGATCGGCTTGCAGTATCCCCTGTGACAGTAAACTTTCAATATCACTGCTGGGGGTTATCGGCTGGTTTTCTCCGGCAGACGTGCGGCGGTACTCAAACCACGCCAGCTGCTGTTGGCGCAGACTGACTTCATCATCCGGGAAGGCGCTGAATATCTCACTGAGATGCTGCTGATGTTGCAGATTATCACTGCCGCTTCCGGCTTGCGCCAGCAGACGATCATACAGCTCGCGCCCCTTATGAGTCAGCGCCACGCCGCGCTGCTCAATCTCGCCAAACCGTGCAGTGTGCGTCCCCTGGTGGCGGTCACGAAAACGCACCGGCTCATCCAGCGCTTTAAAACTGGTCTGGCGTAACAGAATCGGCACCGCACGGCGAGGTGGGCCTTCAATAATGGCTTTTGGCGTAATGCCATTCTGCGGCATCAGGGTCTGCACGCGATCAATATCCAGCGTACGCGGCGTCAGATGATTAATATGGCAACCGGGGAAGCACACCACATCGGCAACCAGCCGATGCTGATCGCTGAGTGCCTGATAAGTCGCACTGTCGACGGTGGTTTGCTGATGCCAGCGAAATGTTTCCAGCGCCTGCTCAACGAACTCTGCCGCCTGTTGCGTATCAAATCCGCCCTGCTGCTGATGCAGCATCACCAGTTGGCGACAGCGTGCGGTAAAAATATCCCGCGCCGCAAGGATCTCGCTCGCCTGCTGGCGCAGCGCCGGATCTTCAATCAGCTCGATACGTAGCAAGGAAGTAAACAGTCGGAACGGGTTACGCCGCAGCGCACTGTCGTCTATCGGGCGAAAGGCAGTGGAATGCACCGGCACGCCGGCCTGCGACAGGTCGTAATAGCCCACCGGGTACATACCCATGATAGCAAACAGCTGGCGCAGCATACTCAGCTCGGCAGCAGTACCGACGCGGATTGCACCATGCCGCTCAACGCTCAGCCGCGCCAGTTCGTCGCTCTCTGTCAGACGCTGTGCCAACAGCGGATCAGCCTGCAATTGCTGCTGATTTACCTCCGCTACCAGCCTGAGCAAGGTGCCATATTGCGGAACTTCCTGCTGATACATCGCCGACATCGCCTGTGAAAAGTGCTCACGGATGCTGTCTGCACTGACCCAACGGTTTTCCATCATCATTACCCTGTTGCCGTATTTACCAGCAAATGTAATGGATTGGCGAGGTTGCGGGGAAAATTATGCAGAATTTGTGATCGACTGCGAGAAAGTCATGGCGGGCGACCAATGTCACCCGCAAATCGGTGGTTATTCTTTACGCTGGTAGCCGAAAACACTTTTGACCAGTAGCATCACCGAGGTCAGCAGCGCCGGAATCGCCAGCAGCAAAAATACCTGAGTAAAGCTCCAGCCTAATGACAACATTTCAGCACCGGCAAAGGCGCTGAGGATTGCACCAATACGCCCCACGCCGTGCATCCAACTGGAACCCGTGGCGCGTGCATGAGTAGGGTAATAGCTGGCAGAAAGTGCATTCATTCCGGTGTTGGCACCGTTCAGGCAAAAACCGCTACAGAAAGCGATGCCGCTCATTACCAGCGCGTCGGCTGGCGCGAAGCCGATCGCCACGGTAAAGATGGCGCCGCAAGCGTAAATCGACGCCAGCGCCAGGTTGGCATTAAAACGGTCCATCAGCCAGCCGGCAAATAGCGAACCAAGGGTGCCACCGGCCTGATACATCGCGGTAACCAGCGCCGCCTGGGTCACCGTCATGCCAATATCTTTTATCAATGATGGCAGCCAGCTGCCAATCAGATAGACCAGAAACAGCCCCATAAAGTAGCTGCCCCACAGCATCAGACTGCCGGTCAGATACTTCCGTGAGATAACCGTACGCATCGCGCCCTGCTGCTGCACCTGCGCAGGTAACAGGAAACGCGCATCGGGCGGCGTACGCCCCGGCATCATCTTCTCGACAATTGCGCGGATTTTTTCCGCTGGCGCACCACGACTTAGCAGAAAGCGCACCGACTCCGGCAGATACTTGAGCAGAAACGGCATGACCAGTAGCGGCAATATTCCACCGAGCAACAGCACCGAATGCCAGCCAAATCGCGGAATTAACCAGGAGGCGGCAAAGCCACCGGCGGCGGCGCCAAAGGTAAAACCGCAAAATACCACGGTAATAAGAAATGAGCGCTTTCGCTCCGGAGAGAACTCCGCCACCAGCGTGCCGACATTTGGCATCGCCGCACCTAATCCCAGACCGGTTAAAAAGCGGAACAGCATCATTTGTTCAAGGTTTTGTGACAATGCGGTAGCCAGCGTCCACAGGCCAAAGAAAAATACGCTGCTAATAATGATGATCCGGCGACCAAAACGATCCGCCAGCGGGCCAGCAAACATCGCTCCCAGTGCCAGGCCGATAAGCGCGGCGCTAATCACGCCACCCAACTGGTGATTCGTGACATCCCATGAGGCTTTCAGCGCCGGGGCGATAAAGCCCATCAGCGCGATATCCATACCATCCAGCGCTACCACGATAAAACAGAGCAGAATAATGCGCTTTTGATAGCCGCTCATTACAGCTGTATTAATAAGCTGGCGAAGATCAATCGCCGGTGTGCTGCTCACGGTATAGCTCCCTGTAACGCCGAAACCTCCCTCACAAACGTCAGTCATAACATTCGTCAGGTTTCATCGAAAAAAAGTGAGCGCTATGATAACGGATTCATATGGACTTTGTCTGGTTCCGTTTTACCCTGTACTCTCTGAGCCGGGCTGAATGGGCTGACACGCTGTTTTACCGCTGAGGGCAAGAGGTTGTATAATAAATGACACAAAAGAGAGCCACGCTGACTGGCCTGATCGCCATCCTGTTATGGAGCGCCATTGTCGGATTGATCCGCAGCGTCAGTGAAGGATTTGGCGCGGTAGGCGGCGCGGCAATGATCTATACGTTAAGTGCTTTACTGCTGCTTTTCACCGTCGGTTTTCCCAGAATCAACACCTTTCCCCGCGCCTATTTATTGATTGGCAGTCTGTTGTTTGTCAGTTATGAACTGTGCCTTTCACTGTCACTGGGTTTCGCCAATACTCACACCCAGGCGATTGAGGTGGGTATGGTCAACTATCTCTGGCCCGCAATCACCGTCGTGCTGTCGATAGTGGTTAACCGGCAAAAGTTCAGCCTGTTGATTATTCCTGGTGTGCTGCTGGCGATTGCGGGTATCTGCCGCGTGCTCGGCGGCGAGCAGGCATTCTCATTCAGCCAGATCGCTGAAAATCTTCACAGCAATCCGTTAAGTTACGGCCTGGCATTTAGCGGTGCAGTCATCTGGGCAATCTATTGCGTTGTCACCCGGCGAATCGCCCAGGGCAGTAACGGCATTACGCTATTTTTTATCCTCACCGCCGTCACATTATGGATAAAATTTCTCTCCGCGCCGCAACCTGAGTTCGCGCTGAGCTCCACGGTGATAATTAATCTGCTGCTGGCAGCGTGCGCCATGGGATTCGGTTATGCCGCCTGGAATACCGGTATTTTGCACGGTAACGTGATGGTGCTGGCGACCGCCTGCTATTTTATTCCGGTGATCTCCTCCCTGCTTTCGGCCTTTATCCTCGACTCCACGCTGACATTATCCTTCTGGCAAGGGGCGGCGATGGTTAGCCTGGGATCCTTACTTTGCTGGTGGTCGACGCGGACCACCAAACCCGCGAAGTTAGCCCGAGAGGCATAAGCTGAAACTATCGTGCCCCTGATGTCGGCGCTATTCGCTTAATGACTTTTCCAGCGTCAGCAATGAGCGATAACCCTCTGCCGCGGTGCTGTGTCGCGGCGGCGTCGCCAGCTGTTCATTGAAAATTTCCAGTGACCAGGGTCCACGGTAGCCGTGTTGATGTAACTGACGGGCAAAACGTGTCAGATCAAAATCGCCCTGGCCAGGAAAACAGCGGTAATGTCTGCTCCAGGTTAATACATCAAGGTTAAGCTGCGGTGCATCGGCAAACTGCACGAAGGTGATTTTCTCCGGCGGCACCCTGTCGAGCTGATTCAGCGTATCGCCACGTGACAGAATATGAAAGCTGTCGAGCACGATACCCAGACTGGGATGATTAACCGCTGCCACCCGCTGCCATGCCTGTTCCCAGCGGTTAACATGCTTGCCCCACGCCAGTGCCTCATAGCCCACTTCAACCTGAAAACTGCCGGCCAGTTCAGCCAACGCATGCAGATCGTCGATTTGCCGCTGCGCATCGCTGCTGCAGCCGTCACTGGCATTACTGCATAACAGCAATTTTTTACAGCCAAGCTCGTTCATCAGCGCCAGTTGCTGCCGTGCACGTGCCAGCTGATCGCCGGTTTCGCCCTCGAAATCGCGAAACGGCTGTAATAAGTCGATGCGCAAACCCCGTGTCTCAACCATCTTGCGCACTTCACTGGCGCTGCGTTTACTGTGAGACAAATCCTCTTCGAACAACTCAATACTGTCGAAGCCAGCTGCGGCAATGGCATCAAGTTTTTGTTCCAGCGTGCCGCTGACGGAAACAGTGGCGATACAACGTTGCATAATTTTTCTCCCTGGTGTGACAAAACATGGCGCGCCATAACGGGAGGTAGCATGTCGCGCTTTCTACTATAAGTTATCGTCATAAATAAGCGGCCCGTCAAATCCTGTCACCTGACGTAACGAGTTAATTCATGGTGATATTTTGTGCAATCAACACAAATGTTAAATAAATTTTGCAATAAGGTTAACAAAATCCACTCATCAGGCTTGCTTCCTTTCTTCAGACCTCACTACCCTGTGGTATGGATAAAAATTACGTTTTTAATCAGCGCATTCGCTTGCGCCATCTACATACCTTTGTCGCGGTTGCACAGCAGGGTACGCTGGGACGTGCGGCAGAGACGCTTAGTCTTAGTCAGCCAGCGTTATCCAAGACGCTGAATGAACTGGAGGAGCTGACCGGCACGCGCCTGTTTGAGCGTGGACGACTGGGCGCGCAGCTCACTACCATGGGTGAGCAGTTTCTTACCCACGCGGTAAAAGTGCTCGACGCCCTGAACCATGCCGGCCAGTCATTTACCAGCGCGGTCAGCGATCAGCCGGTAGTGCTGCGGGTTGGTGCACTGACGACGGCAGCAATGGGTATGCTGCCGTCTATTCTCGACCGTTTTCATCAACTGCAACCACAGGCCACCGTGCAGGTCGCCACCCTGCATAACAATGTGTTAATCGCCGGATTAAAAGCGGGTGAGTTTGACGTTGGCATTGGCCGCATGGCCGACAGCGATATGATGGCAGGTTTAACCTACGAACTGCTGTTTCTAGAATCTTTACGTCTGGTCGTACGTCCGGACCATCCACTGTTAAGTGACAACGTCACGCTATCAAAAGCGCTGCAATGGCCGGTGGTGATCTCTCCGGAGGGGACGGCACCGCGTCGCATTGCTCAGGCGATGATGGATGAACAAGGCTGTACGTTACCCGCTAACTGTATCGAAACCTCTTCGACTTCGCTGGCGCGCCAGCTGGCGCAACGTTATGACTACGTGTGGTTTGTGCCCTCCGGCGCGATCAAGGAAGATTTGCTGCATCACTCTCTGGCAGCACTCCCCATTGCTTCACATGGCCCCGGGGAACCGGTGGGAATAATGACGCGTTCTGGTAGCCAGCATTGCCTGAGTACTGAAATACTGCTGGCGACCATTCGCAAGTGTCATTCAGGTTGATTTAATCCGCCAACAGGTTTTATTGCCTCAGGATTGACAGGGAAACTCAACAACCACTTTTCCTTTCGCATGCCCCCTGGCAAGCCAGGCAAGTGCAGCACGACTGTCGGAAAATGAGAATTTCCGGTCAATCACGGCGGTGATTTGTTTTGCATCAACCAGTGCGGCAATCTTTGCCAGGCGCTCGCCGTCAGGATGGACAAAAAGAAACGAATATCTGACCTGACGGCGAGCGGCCTGCGCGTTGACTTTGCGGCTCATCAGCCAGAACAGCGATTTCAACAGCAAATTCATTTTACGCTGCCGCGCAAACGGTAAATCCGGAGGGCCGACCAGCGAGACCACTTCTCCTCCAGGTTTGACAATATTCAACGCTTTTTCGATACCATCGCCTCGCACGGTGCCGAGCACCATATCGTAGTCGGAAAGTATCGATGCAAAATCCTGTTGCTGATAATCAATGATGTTACTGGCGCCCAGCCCCCTAACCAGCACGCTATTAGCCGCGCTGGTGGTAGTAGCCACCGTGGCCCCCAGATGCACGGCGAGCTGAATCGCCAGAGTACCGATACCGCCTGAGCCAGCCGGGATAAACACCTTCTGCCCGGGTCTCAGCTTTGCCCTTTCAAAAGCCTGCCATGAGGTAAGGCTAACCATGGGAAGCGCAGCGGCCTCTGCGAAGTCGAGACTATCAGGCTTCAGTGCCGCAGCTGATTCCGGAACCGCCACGTATTCAGCCAATGAGCCCTTATCCATATCAAATACGCTGGCATAAACCGCATCACCGACCCGGAAACGGGTGATGTTTTTACCGGTTTCCACCACCACGCCAGCAAGATCACTGCCCAACACTGCCGGAAGCGTAAAATTAAGAATGGGTTTAAAAGTTCCTTTGGGAATCATACAGTCAATCTGGTTAAGGCCTGCGGCGCGTACCTGAACCAGAATCTCATTATCTTTAATCAACGGCCTCGGGATATCGGCGAAATCCAGCTGACCGGATTTGCTGTAACTTTTCAGCACTAGCGCTTTCATCGGTGTCATCCTTTCATGGTGCTCGGTGGCAGTCTGCCAGATATCAGCCAGCAGTATCCGTAAGGCTGACTGATATCTCTCTGTTTTATCAGTTAAACAGGCGCAACAACTAGTTCAGTGAGGCCAGGTCCTCGGCGCGGAAGCCGTGTAAATCTGCTGCCCGACCCGTGCGAACTTTCTGAACCCAGCCCGGGTCAGAGAGCAGCGCACGCCCTACCGCTATCAGGTCAAACTCCTCACGCTCCATGCGGGTGTAGAGGTTATCCAGCGCGGCAGTGCCGGAGCCTTGCCCACCAAAGGCTCCAAAGAAATCCCCGGACAGCCCGACAGAGCCCACGCTGATGGTGGCAGCACCGGTCAGCTTCTTCGCCCAGCCGGCGAAATTCAGACCTTCGTTACCGTCCTGCTCAGGAAACTCCGGCTCCCAGAACCGGCGCTGAGAACAGTGCAGAATATCAACACCGGCCTCAACCAGCGGAGCCAGCCACTCCGTCATTTCCTGAGGCGTATTGGCCAGACGCGCAGCATATTCCTGCTGCTTCCACTGGCTGACGCGCAGTATCAGCGGAAAATCTGCCCCGACGGCGTTACGCACCGCACGGACGATTTCTGCGGCAAAACGTGAGCGCTGTGCGATGGTGCTGCCGCCGAAAGCGTCAGTGCGCTGATTGGTCGCCGCCCAGAAAAACTGATCAATAAGATAACCGTGTGCGCCATGAAGCTCTACGGTGTCAAATCCGAGGCGTTTAGCATCTGCCGCAGCCTGGGCAAACGCCGCGACGGTATCGGCAATGTCCTCTTCGCTCATGGCTACGCCGCGCGCATCACCAGGCCCGACCAGCCCAGAGGGACTTTCTACCGGTGCTTCCGGTTGCCACTCTCCGCCACGGGTGGAGCCGGTATGCCAGATTTGCGGGCCGATTCGGCCACCCGCGCGGTGTACGACATCAGCAACCTGTTTCCAGCCTGCCAGCGACTCTTCACCGTGGAAAAACGGAATGCCCGGCATGTTACGTGATGCAGGACGATCCACCACCGTTCCTTCGGTCAGAATAAGCCCGGCTTCCCCTTCCGCGCGGCGGCGATAGTAATCTGCATTGGCTTCACCTGGCACGCCTGCCGGGGCCATACCCCGAGTCATCGGAGCCATTACGATACGGTTTGCCAGGGTCAGCCCCTTCAGGGTGAAGGGACTAAAAAGAATGTTGTCAGACATAAAAAACTTTCCTCAAAAATCAGACAGAAAATTATCCGCAGCGGCCTCGCTGGCTGGCGCTGCGAAAGGAGTTTACTCGGAACTGTTGCGATAGCGTGGCGCAGGATGCTGCTGGCTAAATCCTGGCAGCATCGCCTGCCGGGATTGCTCATTAACGGTCCACTGATGTTCATCGTAAAGAGGTGGAATTGTAACCGGCTCGCCACGGTCATAACCGACCAGGGCAGCGTCAACCAGCTCGTCAGCGTCCATCACGCCACTCATTGCATTGACATCCACCCCTGAACGCTGCCAGATTTCCGTGCGAGTAGCGGCCGGCAGTACGGCCTGCACGTACACACCTTGCGGCCCCAACTCAATACTCAATCCCTGTGACAAAAATAGAATGAAGGCTTTGGTCGCGCCATAAACCGTCATGCCAAACTCAGGTGCCAGACCGACCACCGAACTAAGATTAATAATGCTGCCCTTTCCCGCCGCCGCAAGGCGCGGTGCCACGGCGTGTGCAAGGGTCAGCGCCGCTGACAGGTTCAGCGCGACCATGCGGTTTATATCAGCCGATGTCTGGCTGATAAAAGAGCCTGACAGGCTCATGCCGGCGTTATTAACCAGAACGCCAATCCGCCGGTCGTCACGCAAACGCTGAGCCACCGCGTCCAGCTCTCCGGCTTGCGTGAGATCAGCCAGAATAATCTCTGCTTCGACGCCGTACTGTGCCTGGAGTTTTTTAGCCAGCGCTTCAAGACGGACAGCATCGCGCGCAACCAGAACCAGGTTGTGTCCACGGCTGGCAAAGCGATCTGCATATATAGCGCCAATACCGGTGGATGCGCCGGTTATCAGAACGGTAACGTTATCAGTCATATTTGTTCCTCAGATGAAAAAAAACGCGGAATGTGTTTTTTAAATGATGCTCGACATCTATAATAAATGTCAATCGACATTTAATTAATCATTGAGTCACTCTGCGCCAGACAACATTTGATGCAATAAGTCCCCGTCGTACCCTCAGATACGGAGCACAGGGGTTCGGCGCTGGATATGTTAAGATCACGTCGCCACGGGCTTTACCGGGCGCCAGTTTTAAATTTATAGGGAGGAGAAAATGGGTCGGGTATCAAAAGAGCAGATGGAGCGCAATCGCGACAACATTATCAAAACTTCTGCGCAGCTGTTCCGTGAACGTGGACTTGATGGCGTCAGCGTTAACGATATTATGGCGGCTGTCGGGCTGACGCACGGCGGGTTCTACGGCCATTTCAGCTCTAAAGATGAGCTTGAGGCGCTGGCCTGCCAGCAGGCGTTCGCCAACACCAGTGCACTGCTTGCACAACGTGATATAAACAGTTTTCAACAGCTGGTTGAATACTATCTTTCGCCCGTGCACAGAGACGATGCAGGCAACGGATGTGCCGTTACCGCACTGGCTTCAGATGTGCTGCGCAAGACGCCAGAAAAACCGGTGCGGGAAGTCTACACATCAGGCGTCAAGAAAATGGCGGCGCGTCTGGCCGCAGTGCCGGATAACGAACCGAGTCATCCGCCTTCCCGTCGTCATCTTGCCCAGCTTGCGCTGATGACCGGCGCGCTGATGCTGGCCAGAGCGACCGAAGGCGATGATATTTCTGAGCAGTTCCTCTCGGCAGCAAAACACTGTTTACTGGATTCGGATCTTAGCTAGTCAGCGATGCTGGCATTACGGTGAACGCCAGAGAAAATATCTCCTGTGGTGATAAAACGGCAGTTAACCCTTATTCATCCCAGTGACGCCTGCTATCGGCTGCGTTTAGCATGCCTTTCGCGGTTATCGTTGCGCGCCTGCTCGGTTTTACGCATGCCGACGTACAGCGCGCCACTGCCGCCATGCTGAGGTTGTGCCACGCAATACGCCTGCACATCGTCCAACTGCTGTAACCAGCGCGCGATATAGCTACGGATAATATTGGCGTGTGCGCGGTCATCGCGCCCTTTACCGTGGATAATCAAAAGATTGCGCAGATTTTCCTTACGCGCTTCCAGCATAAATTTAAACAGCAACTGGCGACAACTCGCTACCGGCTGGCGGAGTAAATTCAGGCTGGCATCCAGCTGATATTTACCCAGCCGCAGCTTATCGACCACCCCCTGCTGAATACCTTCGGCCGTAAACTCCAGCGGCTGACCAAGTGGTATCACATCGATAAAACCCTCGATAAGAAAGTTATCCGGCGTTTCCGGCTGTTGCTGACGCACGGATTTTGTCCCCGGCGTGTGCAGCCAGTGAATCGTGGCACACTCTTTCAGTGGCGTGACATCTTCCATGGCGTGTTTAAACAGATCGTTATCGTCAAGGTTCATCGTCACTCCTCAGCATACGGCGGCGGTAATAAGCTTAAAATGAAAAAAATAGACCTTCTGGCGGGATGCGACAAGCCCTTTTCACCTTCGCAACAGGTAATAGATGTTCCAACGTCCGGCAGGTTGCGGGCAAACTGGATGGCAATCAGATCATGCCAATTGATAAGAAAATCTTAATTGATGGTTAAGCCGGTGATTATAAGGTTTTATTTCACCTGAAATTTACATCTGGCTGAATAATGTTATCCGGGCGCGCGCCCCAACAACCCTCTGATTTATTCAAAAAAGCTAAAACGGCAAGAAATTAATCGGCATTAATTTCAAAAAAAACACACATTTCGAAAATCGTTGTTATAATTAAATTCGAATTCACAAATGTATAAATGAGGATAGTTAAATGAAAAAATTATCAGGAATCATTCTTGTCGGTTCATTATTAATCCCCGCCATTGGATCCGCAGCAACCCACTCAACCCCAGTTAATAAGTGGACTTGTGAAGACTTTCTTGCTCTCGACGCTTCATTCCAGCCAACAGCAGTAGGATTTGCAGAAGCACTGAACAGCAAAGATAAACCTGAAGATGCCGTTCTTGATGTAGACGGTATTGAAACTGTCACTCCTGCTGTAATCCAGGCGTGCACCGCAGATAAGAGCGCCAGCTTCAAAACTAAAGTTGATGATGAGTGGAAAAAAGTCAAAAAACATCTTTAATCAAACAACATCATTAGTCAATTAAAATTTTTTACAGGAGTGATTTGCTATTGTCACTCCTGTCTGTTTTTCCTCTTTTTCATATCATAACTCTATCAATTATTATTATCTGCCTGGTGATTTCATTTACAGCCGCGTGTAATAAATAATTTTTTAAATGCAAAAGGCCCACGATTAATGCCTGTCGTGAGCGATGAAGACTGGATTTATGGATGTAGTGAAAATAACGTGCCGCACTCTTATCTGACTAAAACGCCCTCGCTCATACCACGTCCTTTACAGCCTCTGATAAACAAACTCTTCAGCATATTATGTTTTGGCTGACAATATCTCAGCAAGCTAATGACCACATAAGTACGGCCCCTGTCCGTGGGGCCGTGCATTAAAGGCTTAAACATCGACTAAGCGATAAAACCCGGACTTACACGATTAATGCACCACCAGGTCCTGGAGTTTGTTTCTGAACTCATACACGGGTTTTTCTTTATTTTTTTCACAAAAATCAACAATCTGAGGGACGCTGACGTTAACTTTCTCTTTCAAAGAGACCGTATCACCGCCCTTGTAAGTGGTTTTGTCGCTCAGCATCCAGAAAGCTACCGGAGCCATGGCTTTAGGATTCAGGTTAACAAACTCGTCGCATTTCATATCTTCAGGAGTCCGCTCAGCAGCCTGAACGCTTGTCACTGACAGCAATAATAAACCTACAGCGAATACGATTTTTCCTGACACTGATTTTGTAGCCTTCATACAACACCTCTCTTTTCTGTCATAAAACTACGTTAATAACGGGTTATTCTTCGATTGCTCGTTTTTTAAAATTGAAATTTAACTGATCCCGGATGACCGGTTTATTACGTTAATCTATTTCTCTGCGACGGCGATTTTTCTTCAACTCTTACGGCAGGTTCACGCGGCGCACTTTAGTTCAGAATGCATCGAGGTAAGTATGTTAGTGATTATATTTTACCTGCGAGCCTGATTACGGGATGATAAAAATCATCATCGCTTGATAATTGATAAAGCAATGCCATATTCTTATGAAATTGCGCCGCTGGCAATATTTTACCCACCAGATCTTTACATTCGTTTATAAAACATTGAGGATTTACGCCCGGCATTCGAATCAGGCATTCAACAATATCAACAGACAAGACGCTTTATAGCGATAGATCTCCCGGCTGCCATTGAATTAGAGTATGCTTAAGCCTGCTTACCTGGTTCAGCGTAAATTGCACAAAATCGTCATATCTGCACCCAATAAGCTACACCTGATAAATGACACTCATATTACTTCACACCGTATTAACACTTGAGAGCATTGGGGTTTATCAGCAATAACATTACAGTAATCACTTATGCGTACCCTACCCTCTTTGAATCAGGAATGAATATTAAAACCTGGCGACTGGCAGCTAAACTTAAGATAGTCTCTAATGACATATTTGCAATATTAAATCGCCTGAAAAGAGATAGTAGTCTCAATATGGAGAACAAAAGCCTGAGCTTTACTGTCATATAGCAGTGCCATAAATGGTTAATTTTATTATTAAAGAAGGGAATTTTTGAGCGGGTGTTTTGGCAGGAATATGATAAAAATTATTTATGCAAGGCCACCCTGAGGTGGCCGGAAAAGTATCAGAATAATTAGCGGCGGCGCGTCGCCAGATTGACCGAGGCAGACCAGTTAAAGTCACCCACTTCACTGGCGCTGAGATTTTTTGCCCGGGTTTTACGCGGCGTTTTCGCTGGCGTGGCTTTTTCTTTTGCCAACCGCGCTTTCATTACCAGACGTTTGGCTTCCTTAGTAAACTCCTTCAGTTGCTTCTCACCCGGCGTTTGGCCCGATTTAGCAATCAGAGTTTTAACTTGCTGATCGATAGCGATTTTTTCGTTGTCTGTAAACGCATCAATCGATATTTCCTTTTCATTTTTCATTCTGCTGCTCCGCCAGAAATCACTGTAACAAGTATGGAGGTTGTCCATACGGGGTTGCCAGTCACATCACAGACTGGCAAATCTTTGCACTGTCGCTAACATAACTCTGTTGCCGATCGGTTGCTATGACTTCCGCGACATTTAATCCTTGTCGCAACGACCCGCATGCTGTGAGGAATTTGCAGCATAAATTCACTAACGATGCCCAAGCGGGCAGATCGCCTGGAATGGATAACCGTTCGAAAATCATGATGACATTACTGGAAGACACTATCCCGACCCCACTTGGACAGCTGACCATCATCAGTGATGAACAGCAAAACCTGCGCGCCGTCGAATGGCAAGAGTACCGGGATCGTATGCGGCGCCTGCTGAATATTCATTACGGCACGCAAGGTTTTCGTCTGCGCCAGCTGGAGAACGCGGGTGGCCTCAGCGCTCAACTTACCCGCTATTTTGACGGCGACCTTACCGTGATTCGTCAGCTGGCGGTGGCGACGAATGGCACTGATTTTCAGCGCTCAGTATGGAATATGCTACGTGAGATCCCCTGTGGCAGCGTATTGCGCTATGGCGAAATGGCGGCCATGCTGGGCCGGGCTGGCGCGGCCCGGGCAGTTGGAGCAGCGAATGGCTCTAACCCGATTAGTATCGTCGTGCCCTGCCATCGGGTCATCGGTGCAAACGGCACCCTGACCGGTTATGCCGGCGGAGTACAGCGTAAACAGTGGTTGCTGAAGCATGAAGGTTATTTGCTGCTGTAGCTTATTTGCGGCGCATTTGGACAACAATTGACGCGTGGGTTAACGCTGTCTGACGGGGTAAGCCAACCAGTACAAGCCGCCAGAAACAGACAGAAAGGCAGAGATAAGGACTATCCAGCAGCAACAATGCTGGATAAAACGTCGCGATGTGAAAATAGTCTAGTTTTTTCAACGGGATGTGAATGGATGCTCGCATCCCTAATCTTTATGTGCCCTAAACTGCTCAGATGAGTTTCTTTTTGTAACTCAAGAATGTTAAAATTGACCGCAATCAATTATCGTCAGAGCGTATATTATGATTCCAGAAAAACGCGTTGTTCGTCGAATCCAATCTGGTGGCTGTGCGATTCACTGTCAGGATTGCAGCATCAGCCAGCTTTGTATCCCGTTCACGCTCAATGAACACGAGCTGGATCAGTTAGACAACATCATTGAACGCAAAAAACCCATTCAGAAAAGTCAGACGCTGTTTAAAGCGGGAGATGAACTGAAATCTCTCTACGCCATTCGTTCCGGTACGATCAAAAGCTATACCATTACTGAACAAGGCGATGAGCAAATTACCGGCTTCCATCTTGCCGGAGATTTAGTCGGCTTTGACGCCATCAGTTCTGCCCACCATCCAAGCTTTGCCCAGGCGCTGGAAACTTCCATGGTGTGCGAAATTCCTTTTGAAACTCTTGATGACCTCTCCGGCAAAATGCCCAGCCTGCGTCAACAGATGATGCGTCTGATGAGCGGTGAAATCAAAGGCGATCAGGATATGATCCTGCTGCTGTCAAAGAAAAATGCCGAAGAGCGTCTGGCGGCGTTTATCTGGAACCTGTCGCGTCGTTTTGGCCAGCGCGGCTTCTCACAGCGTGAGTTTCGCCTGACCATGACCCGTGGCGATATCGGTAACTATCTGGGTTTAACCGTTGAAACTATCAGCCGTTTACTCGGCCGTTTCCAGAAAAGCGGAATGCTGGCGGTTAAAGGCAAATATATCACCATTGAGAATCACGACCTGCTTTCAGAGCTTGCCGGTCAGAGTCACTGATTGCTGTAAGCTTACGCCGGATCAATATTTGTTATTTTATTGATCCGGCTACAACTTTTTTGCTTCTTCCCTGCACGCTATTGGGCTATCTTTAATCTGACACCTCGTCGTGTAAGGAGACCCCAGTATGGTTAAGTATCAAAACATCCTTGTAGCGATCGATCCTCAACAGGATGACCAGCCTGCGCTGCGCCGTGCGGTGTATCTCAATCAACAGATTGGCGGCAAAATCAAAGCCTTCCTGCCTATTTATGATTTCTCCTACGAAATGACTACCCTGCTGTCGCCAGACGAACGCACCAATATGCGTAAAGGCGTCATCAGTCAGCGTACCGAATGGATTCGTGAACAGGCTAATGCTTATCTTGAAGCCGGCGTCGACATCGAGATAAAAGTGGTCTGGCATAATCGTCCGTTTGAAGCCATTATCCAGGAAGTGCTGACGAGCAAACACGATCTGGTACTGAAAATGGCCCATCAACACGATCGGCTGGAAGCGGTGATTTTCACCCCAACTGACTGGCATCTGTTACGCAAATGTCCAAGCCCGGTATGGATGGTAAAGGATCAGCCATGGCCTGAGGGAGGTAAAGCGCTGGTAGCGGTCAATTTAGCCAGTGAAGAGCCGCATCACGATTTGCTCAATCAAAAACTGGTAAAAGAAACCCGCGAACTGGCGGATATGGTTAACCACACCGAGGTCCATCTGGTGGGTGCATATCCGGTTACGCCTATTAATATTGCCATCGAACTGCCCGATTTTGATCCCAGCGTGTATAACGACGCAATTCGTGGGCAGCACCTGGTGGCAATGAAAGCCCTGCGGCAAAAATTTGCTATGGATGAAAGATTCACCCACGTCGAAAAAGGGTTACCGGAAGAGGTTATTCCCGATCTGGCTGAACATCTGGATGCCGGTATAGTGGTGCTGGGAACCATCGGGCGCACCGGCATTTCTGCGGCCTTTTTAGGCAACACCGCAGAGCAGGTTATCGACCACTTGCGCTGTGATCTGCTGGTGATTAAACCAGATGGTTTTGCTACCCCAGTCGAACTGGATGATGATGAGGATGATTAAGGCAAAAGCGGCCTGAATCAATCCCTCGGGTAATAAAATCTAAAAACAAAAAACCGGTAAGAGATAAAGTCTCAGCCGGTTTTTTATTACCAGTAAAAATAAACGCTTTATTTATTCTGAAATACCCTTACGGAATGTCCCGATAAATTTTATCCCTTCATCGCCTACTCGCCTCTCTTTACCCTTGATTTATAATCATTTTTTTATGCCAGCAGCGCAATAGTTAAATTATTTGAATATTTATTGGTGCATTCAGCTTAGTGAGACTAATCTTACAAAGGCTGATAAAGGTCAGATGAAATGCAACTCAGTTAAGTGTGCTATCGCACCTTTTCTTTGCTGTTTTATGAAAAGTAAACTTCGGCGATAAATGGAGATATCCTCATGAATGAAAACTCAGCTAACGTGACTGGAAATTACAATGATAATTTAGTTGCACCGGTCAGAGGCACACCATTAAAACGTATTTCCTGGAGCGCCATTTTTGCTGGCGTCATTATTTCAATGGTGGTTTATCTTTTACTGGCGATTCTGGGCACCGCTATCGGTGCCAGTACCATTGATCCCCTGAAAGAGCAAAATCCGCTGGATGGTATAGGGACCGGAGCGGCAATCTGGACCGGCGCCAGTATGCTGATTTCCATCGCTGCCGGTGCATACGCCAGCGGACGCCTTGCACAGCGTGAAGGCGCGCTGCATGGTCTGCTGATGTTTGGCGTTAACACGCTGATCTGCACCTGGTTCCTGATTGTGGTGGTGAATAATACCTTGACCGGCGCTGGCAACATCATCGGTTCAGGCTTACAGACGCTGGGCAGTGGAATTTCAGCCATTGCGCCACCGGCCACCCAGATGGTTAAAGATAAACTGGCAGAAAATAATATTAACCTCGACAGCTTACAAAATGAGCTTGAAACGACTTTACGCCAGAGCGGTAAAGCCGAGTTACAGCCGGAGAATCTGGAAAATAAAGCACAGAATGAAGTGAATAATGCGCAAAATCAGGCATCAGCTACGGCCAATGCGCCGCAAAATGCTGATACCGATCTTGCAGGATTTATTCGTGGGCTGATTGATCGCAATGAAAGTACATTCCAGGCCGCCGACCGTGATGCGCTGAAAAATATTATTAAAGCGCGTACCGGTAAAAGTGACCAGGAAGTTGAGCAGATGGTTGACCAGGCTGAACAAAGTTATCAGCAGGCACGAGCTAAATATGAAGAACTGAAACAGCAAGCTGAGCAAAAAGCGCGTGAAGCCGGTGAGAAAGCCGCCGCCGCCACCGCTAAAGCAAGCTGGTTCGCCTTCTTTATGTTGATTGTTGAAGCCGTACTGGCTGGTGCAATGGGTATGCTGGGTCGCCGCACACAGCCGCATCCATTAGCTCATCATCAGCGTTAGTAGCCGATAGATCTGACGGGCCCACAGACCACTGTGGGCCCGTTTTTTTTGACCTGACAACTTAATGCAGCAACTGCGCACGATTGATAATCCCCTTCCCCTGATTTTTTTCCACCACCGAACCGCTAACCTGATATCAGCAATCACAAAATTCATAAGTTGGGAGATCGACAGAGGATATTTACCGCGGTGAGCATGGCACAATGACCTATTGCTCGGGCAAATATTAGCCCCTCCCAAACCACAAGAGGGGCCAAATTATTACAGCGCTTTCAGAATGGCTTCCACGCTGGCTTTGGCATCACCAAATAACATCTGGGTGTTGTCTTTGAAGAACAGCGGGTTCTGCACCCCGGCGTAGCCGGTATTCATTGAACGCTTAAACACCACCACATTCTGCGCTTTCCACACTTCCAGCACCGGCATTCCGGCGATTGGGCTGCGAGGATCTTCCTGTGCCGCAGGGTTAACGGTGTCATTCGCCCCAATCACCAGTACGGTATCGGTATCTGCGAAATCGTCGTTGATCTCATCCATTTCCAGCACCACGTCATACGGCACGCGCGCTTCAGCCAGCAGCACGTTCATATGGCCCGGCAGACGCCCGGCAACCGGATGAATACCGAAACGCACCTTCACACCGCGAGCGCGCAGCTTCTCGGTGATCTCTGCCACCGGATACTGCGCCTGCGCCACCGCCATACCGTAGCCTGGGGTAATAATCACTGATGAGGAGTTTTTCAGCATTTCTGCCGTCTCTTCCGCACTGATTTCACGATGCTCTCCAGCCTCTTCCGTTTCACCCGTCGAGCTGCTGTCCGTACCGAAGCCACCAGCAATCACGCTGATAAATGAGCGGTTCATCGCCTTACACATAATGTAAGAGAGAATTGCACCGGAGGAACCGACCAGCGCACCGGTCACGATCAGCAGATCGTTGCTCAGCATAAAGCCTGCCGCCGCAGCTGCCCAACCGGAATAAGAGTTAAGCATCGATACCACTACCGGCATATCAGCACCGCCGATAGAAGCCACCAGGTGCCAGCCAAATGCCAGCGCAATAATGGTCATGATCAACAGCGCGAAGACCTGCACGCCGACACTGTCCGAGCGAACAAACATCAGCAGCAGCAGGAACGACACCACCAGCGCCAGCAGATTCAGCTTATGACGATGCGGCAGCATCAGCGGGCGTGATGAGATTTTGCCGCGCAGTTTGCCAAACGCCACAATCGAGCCGGTGAAGGTCACCGCACCGATAAAGATGCCGAGAAACACTTCGGTCAGATGGATATTTTCCATCACCGGCAGCAGGCCAGGCGCATGGTCGATGTAGCTGTTAAAACCAACCAATACCGCAGCAAGACCGACAAAGCTGTGCAGCACCGCCACCAGTTCTGGCATCTCAGTCATCTCGACCTTTTTCGCCAGACGAATACCAATCGTGCCACCAATCACCATTGCGACCAGGATCCAGCCGACATTGCCGCTATCCGGTCCGAGAATGGTGGCAATCAGCGCGATAGCCATACCGCTCATGCCAAAAATATTGCCCCGCTTCGAGGTCTCATGCTTTGACAGCCCGGCAAGGCTGCAAATAAACAGAATTGCGGCAACAATGTATGCTGCAGTCACTAATCCGCCAGACATATTGTTAGTCCTCAGTTCTTACGGAACATTTTCAGCATGCGCTGAGTCACGGTGAAACCACCGAAAATATTGATGCTGGCAATCAGCACCGCCACAAAGGAGAAGAACGTCACCCAGCCGCCGTGACCGATCTGCAACACCGCGCCGACCACGATAATCCCGGAAATCGCATTGGTAACCGACATCAGCGGAGTATGCAACGCATGGCTGACATTCCACACCACGTAATAGCCGACCACACAAGAGAGTGCGAACACGGTAAAGTGCGACAGGAACTCCGGCGGTGCGACATTTGCCAGGCAGGCAAACAGCACGATAGCCAGCGCAATCAGCAGATACTTACGCAGCGGTGAGGCGGGTTTTTCCGGCTCTTTCGCCGCCGTTTTCACTTCAGGCTGCGCGGCTTTTGGCGCGGCTGAAACCTGAATCGGTGGCGCAGGCCAGGTGACTTCGCCGTCACGAATCACCGTCACGCCGCGCACCACCACGTCATCGAAATCAATGGCGATTTCGCCATTTTTCTCTTTGCACAGCAGTTTCAGCAGGTTAACGAGGTTCGTTCCGTACAGCTGCGAAGACTGCGTCGGCAGACGACTTGGCAAATCGGTGTAGCCGATAATCTTCACACCGTTATCGGTGGTGGTCACGGTATCCGCTACCGTCAGCTCACAGTTACCGCCAGTTTGTGCTGCCAGATCGACGATCACACTGCCCGGTTTCATTGAGGCCACCATTTCGCGGGTGATCAATTTCGGTGCCGGACGTCCCGGAATCAGCGCGGTGGTGACAATAATGTCCACTTCCTGCGCCTGTGCGGCAAACAGTTCCATCTCGGCCTTAATAAAGGCTTCTGACATCACTTTGGCATAGCCATCGCCGCTGCCGGCTTCCTCTTCAAAGTCCAGTTCAAGGAACTCGGCGCCCATACTCTGCACCTGCTCCTTCACTTCCGGGCGAGTATCAAAGGCACGAACGATCGCGCCAAGGCTGCCTGCCGCACCAATCGCCGCCAGCCCGGCAACGCCCGCTCCGATCACCATCACTTTGGCCGGCGGTACTTTGCCTGCTGCAGTGATCTGACCGGTAAAGAAACGACCAAACTCATGGGCTGCTTCGACAATTGCACGGTAACCGGCAATATTCGCCATCGAGCTGAGTGCATCAAGAGACTGAGCGCGTGAAATACGCGGCACGGCATCCATCGACATCACGGTAACCTTACGCGCCGCCAGCTTTTCCAGCAGCGCCGGGTTTTGCGCAGGCCAGATAAAGCTCACCAGCGTGCTGCCTTCTCGCGTCAGCGCAATTTCGTCATCGGTTGGCGCATTCACTTTTAGCACGATATCGGACTGCCAGACATTTACCGCATCGGTAATGCTGGCACCTGCGGCCTCAAAAGCCGCATCATCAAAGCTGGCCAGCTTACCCGCGCCGCTTTCGACCGCCACCGTAAAGCCGAGTTTTAACAGCTGCTCGACGGTTTTCGGCGTGGCAGCGACTCGCGCTTCATTGGGCAGCCGCTCTTTCGGTACTCCAATTAACATAGTATTCCCTTTCATCGGTTATCTCCTCGGCCATTAACACCTTAAACGTTAACTGTCCGGGTAGAGTCAGGATGGTTTGTATTCACTCGCTCCGGCCCTTATGACCGAAACTGACTTGTTTCAAACTATTTATAACCTACTGAAAATATGTCTCTCGATCCACTCGCCGCGTGCTATAGCTGACACTTTCACATAAAAATTCAGAGACAAGTGGGAAAAACACTATTTTGGCACTGAATTTAACAGTAAATTACGCATAATCTGCTATGCAAAATCGGTTCATAACAAATTTATTAACTGTAAAAACCATTAATTAACAAAGCGTTAACTAATTAACTAATATCTATAACCAGCATAAGTGGTAAACAACTCGCTGTGCGTCCAGTTTTATACTTATTTTGACTTAACAGAATATTGCCTGATATCGATGCAAGGAAATGGCATAAATTGCCTGAGACAGCAGCCATTATTACATGCAATAATCGACAGCTAATCTGTTACACATCAAGAGTCCAGCACGTTTTCGTACTCATTTTTTGCGTAAGGCGAAGGATTATTTTTATGAAGCTGAAGAACACCATTCTGGCGACGACCCTGTTGTCTGTCACGACACTATCCGCTTACGCGGCAGAGGAATTGTCGCCAGAAAAAGCGGCCTCGTTAAAGCCATTTGATCGAATCTCAATTAACGGCCGTTTTAATGCGATTAACGACGCCAGCGCAGCCATCTCCAAACGCGCCGACGAAATGGGCGCTGCCTCTTACTATATCCAGGGCATTAGTGATAATAACGGTAATGGCGGCAACTGGCGCGTTACTGCCGATCTTTATCACGCCGATGCGCCTGCTGCGGCAAATACCACCGAATACCGCGTATTCAACGGCGTGAAAGAGCTGCCAAAAGGCGAAGCTTTCCAGCTGGAACCTTTCGATACCGTTTCGGTTAGCGGTTTCTATCGCAGCCAGCCGGACGTCAATGACGCGATTTCCAAAGCAGCAAAACAAAAAGGTGCCGCATCATTCTTTATCGTCCGTCAGGTTGATGCCAATAATGGCGGTAATCAGTACATCACGGCGTATGTGTATAAAGCCGATGCGGCAAAACGCCAGGTGCAGAGCCCGAACCTGATCCCTGCCGACTCTGAGGCCGGTAAAGCCGCACTGGCTGCTGGCGGTGCCGCGGCGAAGCAGGTCGAAATTCCGGGCGTCGCTTCCTCCGAAACCCCAAGCAATCAGGTGGGTAATTTCTACCAGACGCAAAGCTCAA
Organism: Winslowiella toletana; assembly: GCF_032164335.1. NCBI lineage: Bacteria > Pseudomonadati > Pseudomonadota > Gammaproteobacteria > Enterobacterales > Erwiniaceae > Winslowiella > Winslowiella toletana. Next base: position 2,562,059 of record NZ_CP134152.1, read on the forward strand.
CCGGTCAGCGTTACACCGTTAAACTGTCTGACGGCAAATCTGTTCAGGAGCTGAACAACATTACTGCCGCACAGATGCAGCCGTTTGACTCGGTAACCTTTACCGGACATTTCAGTACCCCAACTGAAGTTTCCCATGAAGTGGCCAAGCGTGCGGCGGCTAAAGGTGCCAAGTATTATCATGTAACCCGTCAGTGGCAGAACCAGAGTGGTGGTAACCTCACCGTTTCGGCAGATCTGTTCAAATAAGCATCATTTCGGGCAGCATTTTGCTGCCCGCTGTCTTTCTGAATAATCTGTAGCAGTTTTTGCATAGTCAGTCATTGCACTCCGCTTTTCCTCTCCGTAAAATCGGCCGCCAGTTTTAGGGGTTTCGGTCGAACACATTCGTCTTTCATTGCGTAAAATTCGTTCGTTAGCCCGTCCATTAGTTATTTATGCTGTAGTCAGGACACATTCTTGGATAAAAAATTAGGTCTAACCGCCCTCACCGCTCTGGTGCTTAGCTCCATGCTGGGTGCTGGCGTTTTTAGTCTGCCGCAAAATATGGCGGCGGTTGCCAGCCCGGCGGCGCTGCTGATTGGCTGGCTGATTACCGGCACCGGGATTATTTTTCTCGCGTTGGCGATGCTATTACTGACGCGTCTGAAACCGGAACTGGACGGCGGAATCTTCACCTACGCGCGCGCCGGATTTGGCGATCTGGTCGGCTTCTGCTCCGCCTGGGGCTACTGGCTGTGTGCGGTGATTGCCAACGTCTCATATCTGGTGATTGTCTTCTCAGCCCTGAGTTTCTTCACCGATTCGCCGGATCGGGTGGTGTTTGGCGACGGCAATACCTGGCAGGCGGTTTTGGGCGCTTCCATTCTGCTGTGGCTGGTGCACTGGCTGGTACTGCGTGGCGTACAGACTGCCGCCAGCATTAATCTGGTTGCCACCTTGGGTAAGCTACTGCCGCTCGGCCTGTTTGTGTTACTGGCAATTGCGGCGTTTAACTTCGACCGCTTTAAATTTGATTTCACCGGCGTGGCGCTGGGTAAACCGGTCTGGGAGCAGGTAAAACAGACGATGCTAATCACCCTGTGGGTGTTTATTGGCGTCGAAGGCGCGGTGGTGGTTTCTGCCCGTGCGCGAAATAAAAAAGATGTCGGCCGCGCCACGCTGCTGGCAGTGATTGCCGCGCTGTGCGTCTATCTGCTGGTGACGCTGCTGTCGCTGGGTGTTGTGCCCCGCGCTGAGCTGGCAGAAATGCGCAATCCTTCAATGGCGGGTCTTATGACGCGTCTAATCGGTTCGTGGGGCGATGTGGTGATCGCCGTCGGTCTGATTGTATCGGTGTGCGGCGCTTACCTCAGCTGGACCATTATGGCGGCTGAAGTGCCGTTTATTGCCGCGCAACAGGGGGCTTTTCCGCGTTCGCTCAGTAAGCAGAATGCACGCAGTGCGCCATCGGCTTCGCTATGGCTGACCAACGGCAGCGTCCAGCTGTGTCTGATTCTGATCTGGCTGACGCAATCCGATTACAACACCCTGCTGACTATCGCTTCTGAAATGATCCTCGTCCCCTATTTCCTGGTAGGCGCCTATCTGTATCAGGTGGCGCGCAAGCTGAATAAACCGGGTATTACGCTGGTGGCGCTGGGTGCCTGCATTTATGGCTTATGGCTGCTGTACGCTTCTGGTCCGCTACACTTAATGTTGTCAGTGGTGTTGTATGCGCCAGGCCTGCTGCTGTTTTTGTTCGCCCGTCGCGGTGGACGCGCAGCGCAGGGTTTAAGCCGCGTGGAATGCAGTGCGATTGTTGTGCTGATGGTGGCGGCCTTACCGGCGATGTGGATGCTGGTAAAGTAACGCGCTGACTGGACCTTCAGGCAAAAGTCTGAAGGTTCACACTCGGTTAATGCGCGGTGGTTGGAAAATGGATGCTCAGACGATCTTCATGCTGGGTGAGATTGAGCGGTTTGCGATATTCCAGCTGAATGGTTTCCAGCTGCTGCGCAGAAAGTGTATAAGGCAACAGGATATCCAGCTGATTAATCTGCTGCTGTTCAGCCAGCGTAATCAGCCGTGCGATGTTAATTTCGTCGCTGACCTGGGTTGAAATGATTTGCAACGCTAATTCTTTCAGCCGTTCGGACGAGGCTGGCTGATGATGAGCGGGATTGCGCGTCACCATCCCAAAGATGGGTAGCACGCCATAAATAGCGTCAACAAAGCTCCAGCGTTTCTTGCACGAGGCGGAGAGAAAATCCATATAATTGAAGCAGATGCGGTCACTGTATCCGGCTGACGCCAGTTCTTTCTCAGACACCCTCGCTCTCCTCCCGATGGAAAATACTGTAAAACAGCCCTGGGAATATAATCGCATATTTTGTAGGGGTAGTTCTATACATCTTGAGTTATTTAACGTGGGTTCATAGTTGTTATCCGCAAGACAGGATATGCTGCTCTCCCCCGCATACAGACGTACAGCATGATGAGCAAAATAGTATTTGTTGAAGACGATCAGGACGTTGGCGAATTAATCGCCGCTTATCTCGGCCGCCATGGTATCGATGTCTTAGTCGAAAGTCGCGGCGATCGCGCAGAAGCGGTGATCGCCGCCAACCGGCCCGACCTGGTGATGCTGGATATCATGTTACCCGGTAAAGATGGCATGACGTTGTGCCGCGATCTCCGTGCCAGCTGGTCCGGCCCGATTGTACTGCTCACCTCACTCGACAGTGATATGAACCATATTCTGTCGCTGGAGATGGGCGCTAATGACTATATCCTGAAAACTACGCCGCCCGCAGTACTGCTGGCGCGCCTGCGACTTCATTTGCGGCAGTCAGGAGGCGGTAACAGCAATGAAGAGATTGCGCCGGCGCTGTCGGGCCATAAAGCACTGCGTTTCGGCACGCTGTTCATCGACCCGCTTAATCGCCAGGTTGCGCTGTCTGACGAAAATATTCCGCTATCCACTGCCGACTTCGATCTGCTGTGGGAGCTGGCAACCCACGCAGGGCAAACTCTCAATCGTGACGCGCTGCTGAAAACCCTGCGCGGCGTCAGCTATGATGGTCTTGACCGCAGTATCGATGTCGCCATCTCGCGGCTGCGGAAAAAATTAAATGACAGTGCTACCGAGCCTTACCGGATTAAAACTATCCGTAATAAGGGCTATCTGTTTGCTCCGCATGCCTGGGAAATTAACAACGCATGAGAAAGCTTTTTATCCAGTTCTACCTGCTGCTGTTTGTCTGCTTTCTGGTGATGGCGCTGCTGGTAGGCCTGGTGTACAAATTCACCGCAGAGCGCTCCGGCCGTCAGTCGATGGATGATCTGATGAAAAGCTCGCTGTATCTGATGGGCAGCGAGTTGCGCGGCATCCCGCCACGCGACTGGAATAAGACCATCAATAACCTCGACCTGAACCTCTCCTTTAAAATGCATATCCGCCCGCTTAATAAGATTAAGCTTGAGCCAGCGGACATGCGACGCTTGCGCGCCGGAGAGATCGTCACGCTGGATGATGAATATAGCTTTTTGCAGCATATCCCTCGCAGCCACTATGTACTGGTGGTCGGCCCGATTCCCTACCTGTTCTTTTTGCATCAGATGCGCCTGCTGGATATCGCACTGCTGGCTTTTATTGGCCTGTCGCTGGCGTTTCCGGTGTTTATCTGGATGCGACCGCACTGGAAAGATATGCTGAAACTGGAGTCAGCCGCTCAGCGTTTTGGCCAGGGACATCTGGATGAGCGTATCCATTTTGACAGCGCGTCCAGTCTGATACGCCTTGGCGTTGCCTTTAATCAGATGGCAGATAACATCAATACGCTGGTTGCCAGCAAAAAACAGCTCATTGACGGCATTGCTCACGAGCTGCGTACGCCGCTGGTGCGCCTGCGCTACCGGCTGGAGATGAGTGATAACCTGACGGACGCTGAATCTGCTGCGCTGAACCGCGATATCGGCCAGCTGGAAGCACTGATTGAAGAGCTGCTGACCTACGCACGGCTCGATCGCCCTGAAGTTGGCCTTAATTTGCAGAAAATCGACCTGGCCCACTGGTTGCAGGAAAGGCTGGACGATATCCGCATCCTCCATCCTGATCATCTTATCAGCCTGGATACGCCAGAACGCGACAATATCGCCGTTGCTGATGCAAGGCTGATGGAACGGGTGCTGGATAATCTGGTGAATAATGCGCTGCGCTATGCCGATCGGCAGCTGCGGGTCGGGCTATGGTTTGATGGCAATATTGCCTGTTTACAGGTCGAGGATGATGGCCCCGGCATTCCGCTTGCCGAACGTCAGCGCGTGTTTGAGCCTTTCGTCCGTCTCGATCCCAGCCGCGATCGCGCGACCGGCGGTTGCGGTTTAGGACTGGCAATTGTGCATTCAATTGCGCTGGCGCTCGGCGGCCATGTCATTATTGACAGCAGCCCGCTTGGCGGTGCCAGCGTTCGCTTTTGCTGGCCGGTTGATTTACCCTTGCCGACAACCCAGGCGCCTGATTGACTTTCAGGTCGGGCTGCCGGCCCTTTTGTGCTCAAGGAGACATCACGTGACATCTGCATATCAACATCTGACAAAAACATTCCAGCGCCTGTCGCGTTTCGGCCATCTCTCCGCCATTGCCGGCTGGGATATGCAAACCATGATGCCAGCAGGCGGCAGCCGCGCGCGTGGCGAAGCACTGGCCGAGCTGAGCGTATTGCAGCATGAAATCTTAACCGCTAAACCCATCGCTGGCTGGCTGGATCAGGCGGAGCAGGAATCGCTGAATGACGTTGAGCGCGCAAACCTGTTTGAAATGCGCCGCGCCTGGCAACAGGCCGCCCTGCTGCCGGCGTCGCTGGTCGAGGCTAAGTCGATTGCCGGTTCACGCTGCGAGCACGCCTGGCGTCAGCAGCGTCCGGCAAATGACTGGCAGGGTTTCGCCAGCAACTTAAAAGAAGTGGTCAGACTGAGCCGCGAAGAGGCAGAAATTCGCGCCCAGGCGAACGGCTGCTCGCGTTATGATGCGCTGCTCGATGTGTTTGAACCGGGTATGACCAGCGCTAAGCTGGACAGCACCTTTGGCGATCTGAAACAGTGGCTGCCGCAGCTGCTGCAACGCATTGTCGACAAGCAGGCGCAGGAGAAAGTTGAGCGTCCGGTCGGGCCTTTTGCGATTGAGTCTCAGCGTCAGCTCGGCCTCAGCGTAATGCAGCAGCTTGGTTTCGATTTTAATGCCGGTCGTCTCGACGTCAGTGCGCATCCGTTCTGCGGCGGCGTGCCGGAAGATGTGCGCATCACCACCCGTTACAATGAAACTGAGTTTCTCAGCGCCATGATGGGGGTGATCCACGAAACCGGCCATGCGCGTTATGAGCAAAATTTGCCAAAGCAGTGGCTCGACCAGCCGGTAGCCCATGCACGCTCCACCGCCATTCACGAATCACAAAGCCTGTTCTTCGAGATGCAGCTGGCACGCAGCGCTGAATTCCTGCAGCTGATTCTGCCGCAGGTCGCTATACATATGGGCGATCAGAGTGCATTGCAGGCGGATAATTTTGTGCGCCTTAATCAGCGTGTCAAAGCAGGGTTTATCCGCGTGGATGCTGATGAGGTCAGCTATCCGGCCCACGTCATTCTGCGCTATGAGATTGAACGTGCACTGATTAGTGGCGATATTGAAGTCGATGATATTCCGGCCATCTGGCAGGAAAAAATGCAGGCTTACCTCGGTATTGATACCAGTGGAAATTATCGTGATGGCTGTATGCAGGATATTCACTGGACCGACGGTGCTTTCGGTTACTTCCCGACTTACACGCTTGGCGCCATGTATGCCGCGCAGCTATTCCAGGCGCTGAAGCGCGCGCTGCCGCAGGTTGAAACACAGATTCGTGAAGGCGACTTGCAGCCCATTTTTGACTGGTTACAGCAGAATATCTGGCAGCACGGCAGCCGTTTCAGCACCCGCCAGCTGATGTCTAACGCCACCGGAGAAGATCTTAATCCGGCCTATTTCCGTCAGCATCTGGAAAATCGCTATCTGAATAACTGACATCCGCAGATACGGGCGGTGAACCCCGCCCGTACGCCAGCCTCAGTTGTACATTCGGTTACACGCCGATACCAATCACTCACGGAAACTCCCCTCGCGATTACTTATAGTGATTTCACCGGCCCCGCAATGGGCTTACAGATGAAAACATTCGAGGGTTTGATAATGAAAAAATTAGTTTCTTTGGTTGTTGCTGCTGCTATGGGTCTGTCTTCCGTTGCTTTTGCTGCTGAAACGACTGCGGCTCCGGCTACCATGCATACCGCGGCACCAGCCAAAGCCACCGCGCATAAAACCGTGCATCATAAAAAAGAGCACAAAGCGGCAGTGCAGAAAGCACAAGCAGCAAAAAAGCACCATAAAAAAGCCACCAAACCTGTCGCACAGAAAGCGCAAGCAGCTAAAAAGCATCACAAGAAAGCCACTAAACCTGTAGAGCAAAAAGCACAGGCGGCACATAAGCATCATAAAAAAGCCGCAAAACCTGTCGCGCAGAAAGCGCAGGCTGCCAAAAAACATCACAAAAAAGTCGCTAAGAAAACCGCTGCTGCGCCTGCAGCATAACAGTGTCGCAGGTTAACCTGCGACAGCCGGTCTGACTATGATAAACACCCGGTTCTTCCGGGTGTTTTCTTCCTGGAGTAACGGAAATGGTGCGTCGCTATTTATTCGAAATCATCCTCGTTACGATGATTATCTGCGGTATCATTACCGTCAGTTTCTGGCTTTAAATGCTGTAGCGTGCTGATATTACGAATTAAACTCCCTTTTTTCCCGCTTACCGTCTATAGTTAACTCTTCACGCGTGATAATGACTATTTAACAGTTCTCACCCTTCCTGAGAGTGATATGCGCATAACGGCCGTGGTATTAATGGGATTGCTGTCGCTGGCATTTTATTCCCATGCTGATGAAGATTCGCTCAGCGAAGACGACACTCAGACCCTGTTTTTTGGTAAAGACGATCGCCAAGCGGTGGACGATACCGCCAGCGTACCGTGGGAAGCTATCGGCCAACTGGAAACCGCCAGCGGTAACCTGTGCAGCGCTACCCTGATCTCTTCGCATCTGGCCCTGACCGCTGGCCACTGCCTGCTGACGCCACCCGGTAAACTGGATAAACCGGTAGCATTACGTTTTATCGCTAATGATAAAGGCTGGCGCTATGAGATTCACGATATCGAAGCGCGGGTTGATCCGGCGCTGGGTAAAAAACTTAAGGCAGATGGTGACGGCTGGATCGTTCCTTCCGCAGCAGCGCCTTATGATTATGGCCTGATTGTACTGCGTAACCCGCCGGCCGGCATTACGCCGATCCCCCTGTTTTCCGGTTCACGCAGTGAGCTGACCGCAGCCCTGAAAGCGACAGGACGTAAGGTGACACAGGCGGGTTATCCGGAAGATCATCTGGAAACACTCTATTCCCATCGCGACTGTCTGATCACTGGCTGGGCGCAGCGTTCAGTGTTATCGCATCAGTGCGATACGCTGCCGGGCGACAGCGGTTCGCCACTGCTGTTAAAAGTCGGTGATGGCTGGCAGTTAATTGCAGTGCAAAGCTCCGCTCCGGCGGCGAAAGACCGCTATCGCGCAGATAACCGCGCCATTGCGGTTACCGCGTTTCGCGATCAGCTGGAAGAGTTGGCGCTGTAAAAATTATCAGGGCGGCGAAAACGTCGCCCTGATGCCGACCTGTTACTGTGCAATCTGCTCCATCGCCTGCAAAATACGCTTATCGGAAATCGGATACGGCGTTCCCAGCTGCTGAGCAAAGTAGCTGACGCGCAGCTCCTCAATCATCCAGCGTATATCCTGCACATCCTCATCATCCTGACGCGTCGGCGGCAGTTTGTTAAACCAGCGGCTCCATGCCTGCTGCACCTGCTCAACTTTCAGCATACGCGCGCGATCGCTGTGTGGATCAACCGGTAATTTTTCCAGACGGCGCTCAATAGCGTGCAGATAACGCAGGGTATCCGGCAGATGTTTCCAGCCGTTTTGAGTAACAAAGCCGCGATATACCAGACCGTTCATTTGCGCTTTAATGTCCGACAGCCCCAGCGCCATGGTCATATCCACGCGCCCTTTCAGGCGTTTATTGATAGTAAATACCGAGGTAAGAATCTGCTCGACCAGCCTGGCAATCTCGACCACCGTCTCATTCAGCTCCGCGCGCACTTTATCATGCAGGCGGGTAAAGTCGGCCTCCAGCCAGCTCGGACCGCCAAATTCTGCGATCAGTTTATCTACGCCGCAGGCAATGCAGTCATCGATAAGCTCCAGCACCTTGCCATAAGGGTTAAAGTACAGTCCGAGTTTGGCCTTGTTCGGCAATTTTTCATGCAGATATTTGACTGGCGACGGGATATTCAGCAGCAGCAATCGCCGCTGGCCACGCCACATCATCTTCTGCTGCTCGTGCTGACTGTCGAACAGGCGAATCGCCACGCTGTCCTTTTCATCAACCAGTGCTGGCCAGGCTTTCACGCTGTAATTACCGCGTTTCTGCTCAAAGTGGTCCGGCAGATCGCCGAAACTCCACAGATGCAGCCCACTCTGCTCCAGCCCGTCATCGGCCACCAGCGACAGCGTCTCCTGTACCTTGCCTTTCAACCCGGCACGCAAGGCGCTCAGATCTTTACCTTCCTTCAACTTTTTGTTGTGTTCATCGACCACGCGGAAGGTCATTTTCAGATGATCGGGCACCTGATCCCACTGCCATGCGTCACGCTCAATTGTGACGCCGGACATGCGGCGGAATTCGCGCTCCAGCGCTTCGAGCAGCGGGGTTTCCTGCGGAGTAGCACGCCCAAGAAAAGCTTCAGCGTAGTTCGGCGCGGGCACAAAATTGCGTCGCAGCGGTTTTGGCAGCGATTTAATCAGCGCGATAATTAATTCCCGACGCACACCGGGGATTTGCCACTCAAAACCGGTTTCTCCGACCTGATTCAGCAGCGGCAACGGGATATGCACCGTGACGCCATCAGCATCGGTGCCGGGTTCAAACTGATAGCTGAGCGGCAACTTCAGATTGCCCTGATGCCAGAAGTTTGGATAATCCAGTTTACTGACATTACCCGCGCCCTCTTTAATCAGCATCTCTTTGGCAAAATTCAGCAATTCCGGCGTCTGCTGACTGACCTTTTTCCACCAGTTATCAAAATGACGCGCTGAAACCACCTCGTGACCAATGCGCTGATCGTAAAAAGCAAACAGCGTTTCATCATCCACCAGAATGTCGCGACGGCGGGATTTATGCTCCAGCTCCTCTATTTCATTGCGCAATTTCAGGTTGGCTTTAAAAAACGCGTGGCGCGTCTGCCAGTCACCTTCTACCAGCGCATGGCGAATAAACAGCTCGCGCGAAAGTGTTGGATCAATTTTGCCGTAGTTAACTTTACGCGCGGCGACAATGGGCAGACCATACAGCGTGACTTTTTCACTGGCCATCACCGCACCCTGGGCTTTCTCCCAGTGCGGCTCGCTGTAGCTGCGTTTCAGCAGATGCTGAGCAATTGGCTCGATCCATTCTGGTTCGATGCGTGCCGCAATGCGCCCCCACAGGCGGCTGGTTTCCACCAGCTCGGCAACCATCGTCCATTTCGGCGGCTTCTTAAATAAACCCGAGCCAGGGAAGATGGCAAATCGGGCATTGCGCGCGCCGGTAAATTCCTGCTTATCCGCATCTTTCTGACCAATATGTGACAGCAACCCGTTGAGTAGCGCCAGATGGATTTCACGGAATTCCGCCGGCTCGCTGTTGACCGGCAGCCCTAATTCACGCACCACCTGACGCAGCTGGGTATAAATATCCTGCCACTCACGCACCCGCAGATAGTTGAGATAATCGGTTTTGCACTGGCGGCGGAAATGACTGGATGACAGCGCTTTTTGCTGCTCTTTCAAATAGTCCCACAGATTCACAAACGCCATAAAATCGGAGTCTTTATCCGCAAAGCGCCGATGCTTCTCATCCGACGCCTGCTGTTTTTCCACCGGGCGTTCACGCGGATCCTGAATCGACAGCGCGGCGGTGATGATCATCACTTCACGCACGCAGCCGTATTGCTGTGCCGCCAGCACCATTCGCGCCAGTCGGGGATCAACCGGCAACTGCGCCAGTTGACGACCGGATGCGGTCAGCTGATAGCGCTGGCCTTCATGCTGGGTAATCGCTCCCAGCTCTTCCAGCAGGCGCACGCCATCCTGAATATTGCGTTTATCCGGCGCTTCGACAAACGGAAAAGCGCTGATATCACCGAGACCGAGCGCGGTCATCTGCAGAATCACCGACGCGAGGTTCGTGCGCAGAATTTCCGGATCGGTAAACTCAGGGCGATTATTAAAATCGTCCTCCGCGTACAGACGAATGCAAATACCTTCCGAAACGCGGCCGCAGCGCCCTTTACGCTGGTTAGCCGAAGCCTGCGAAATCGGCTCAATTGGCAGACGCTGAACCTTGGTGCGGTAACTGTAGCGACTGATACGCGCAGTTCCCGGGTCGATAACATATTTAATTCCCGGTACCGTCAGCGAGGTTTCCGCTACGTTAGTTGCCAGCACGATGCGGCGGCCGGTGTGCGAGTGAAACACCCGGTTCTGCTCGGCATTCGACAGGCGCGCATACAGCGGCAGCACTTCGGTGTGCGGTAAGTCGCGCTTGATCAGCGCATCGGCGGTATCGCGGATCTCACGCTCTCCGCTCATAAAGATCAGAATGTCGCCGCGACTCTCTTCGCCCAGTTCATCAACCGCATCGAAAATCGCCTGTAGCTGATCGCGTTCGCTGTCATCCACATCTTCGGAAACCGGGCGATAGCGCACCTCAACCGGATAGGTTCGGCCAGAAACTTCAATAATCGGGGCGTGGTTGAAGTGACGGGAAAACCGCTCAGGATCGATGGTCGCGGAGGTAATTATAATTTTCAGGTCCGGGCGACGTGGCAGCAGTTCACGCAGGTAGCCCAGCAGAAAATCGATATTCAGACTGCGTTCGTGCGCTTCATCGATAATGATGGTGTCGTACTGCATCAGCAGGCGATCCTGCTGGATTTCGGCCAGCAGGATCCCGTCGGTCATCAGTTTTACCTGAGTGGTATCGCCAACCTGATCGTTAAAACGCACTTTATAGCCGACACAGCCACCGAGCGTGGTCTCCAGCTCTTCCGCAATGCGATTCGCTACGGTACGTGCCGCCAGACGACGCGGTTGAGTATGCCCTATCAGCCCTTTAATACCGCGCCCCAGCTCCATGCAAATCTTTGGTAGCTGGGTGGTCTTGCCTGAGCCGGTTTCACCGGCAACAATCACCACCTGATGGTCGCGGATCGCCTCAGCGATTGCTTGTTTTTTCTGGCTGACCGGCAAATTTTCCGGATAGCTAATTTTTGGCATTGCCGCCAGACGCTGCGCCACGCGCTGCTCGGCTACGGCAATCTCCTGACTCAGATCATCGACAATGCCCTGCTGAGCCGCCGGATTTTTCACTTTCTTCGCGCCCTGTATCCGGCGCTGCAAGCGCTGGCGATCGCGCAGCATCAGTGCGTCCAGACGGGGATAAAGTGCCGTCAGCGGCGAGTTATTGGTGTTTTCAGACATGTTGGTTCAGTACCCGTTTAGCGCAGCGACGGTTAATTATCAGAGGAAGTGTCGCCCTGCTGGCGTTAATAAAATTCTTCAGTTGTCGGCGCGCAGTTTAGCACAGCGTAATAAGTGTCGGCGTCATCTCTCTGTATGCTTGTTCAATAATTTCGAACATAGCTCTCGAAATATTGCGCTATCACTCCTTAAAAAATATCCCTAAAGTGTAAATCATTGAGCGGACAGCCTTCCGCATTAACAGACAGGAAAAGATCATGAGCAAAGTATTAGTTCTTAAATCCAGTATTCTCGCCGGTTACTCACAATCAGGCCAGCTGGCTGACTTCTACGTTGAGCAAGCTAAATCAGCAGGTGACGACGTTACCGTCCGTGACTTAGCGGCAAACCCAATTCCGGTGCTGGATGGCGAGCTGGTGGGAGCACTGCGCCCTTCCGAAGCGCCACTGACTCCACGTCAGCAGGAAGCGCTGGCACTGTCTGACGAACTGATTGCTGAGCTGCAAGCACACGACACCGTGGTTATTGCGGCGCCAATGTACAATTTCAACATCCCAACTCAGCTTAAAAACTACTTCGACCTGATTGCCCGTGCCGGTGTGACGTTCCGTTATACCGAAGCAGGCCCGGAAGGCCTGGTGAAAAATAAGCGTGCGGTGATCATCTCCAGCCGTGGCGGCATTCATAAAGATACTCCTACCGACCTGCTGACCCCTTACGTCAAACTGTTCCTCGGCTTTATCGGCATCACCGACGTAAACTTTGTCTTTGCAGAAGGTATTGCTTACGGTCCGGAAGTGGCGACCAAAGCATCGACCGAAGCGAAAGATGCTATCAAGCAGATCGTTGCGGCTTAACAGCTAATCGTGGGGGTGGCACTTTTGCCGCTCGTGCTGAGTGAACATCCAGCATATCATCAGGACGGGAGCTGATAACGGCTCCCCTACATAAATCCGCAATCTGGTGGCTTACTACTTTTTCTGCAGCCACATTCCATTGATGCCGCGCACATACTCTCCTGACTCGGCGCGCTGTACCAGTTTTTCTCCGGCAATACGCGCCACCTGCGCGGTGGACATACCATTGCGCTGCGCCAGCTGCTGATACTGCTGTTCACGCCCCTGATTGATCCGCTCGACCAGCGCCAGCGTTGCGCTGTCCTGCTTCACCGGCGCAATATAGCCGCTCAGGGTCTCGCCTACCCGCCCCTGTTGCCGCGCCTCATCCAGCGACAGCGCCCAGGCCGACGGAGATAACAGCATGCCAGCCAGCATCAGCCAGAGTAACTTTTTCATGCCCGCCTCCTTATCAGAACAGATCGCTTTGATTTTTCAGTAAAGCTTCCACATCTTTATCCACTTTAATATGAATCTCATGTTCAATTTTCACATTCATATTGATGGTGATCGGCTCTTTGGGTGCCGCGACTTCAATGCGTGGAACGCAACCCGCCAGCAGTACCCACGCCGGTGACAGCACCAGCAGTTTAGTTGTCAGTGTCATGACGTTTTTTTTCCTTCTGCAACGGCAAGCTGGCATTCTCTTCAAGCCATGTTTGTAAATTATCGCCAAAGCGCAGACTGCGCCAGAGCTGAAAAAGATTCTCTTGCTGGGTGTAGTTCAATGCCACCCGCTGATTTTTATCGCGAAAACGGCTGCTGCCATCGACCTGAGCCCTCATGGTTAGCTCGCCTAAATTGTCGAGATTAATGGTCGCCCACGAACGCGTTATTTCCATATAGCGCAGCCAGTCTATCGCTGCACCGGCAGCAATATTATTGCTGGCGATAGCATCCGCCATCTGTTTATCCAGTCGCAAAGTCAGATTGCCGCTGTTGGCTATCCAGCCATCCTTTATCAGCCACTGCGAATGATTCAGCCACAGCGGCAGTGCGCCGTTAATCCGCCCCGACATGGCAATCTGTTTGGGTTTAATCGCGGTTATCAGCTCACTCAGGTCAATTCCCTGCAGGCGCACCGTCGCCGCCTGATGCTGGGGTAGCGCCAGCTGCGCCATACTGAGCTGACCGCCAAGAACTTCGACGCTGACATTGCTCAACGTCAGTGGCTGCCGTTCACTCCACGGGTAATTTCCCTGCAGGTCGGCGGTGATATTATGCATCGCAAACTGATTTTTAATCTCTTTAATCCGCAACGATACCGGGCCGCGCGAGCCAAAATACCACTTATGCGCCTGCAGCCGGAACGGCAGCGAAAAATCGATACCGTTAATTTCGTTGTCCGGCATGCGCACGCTGCCCTGGTTAACCACCCAGTGGCCGCCCGCCTCAAAGCCCTGTCCGGCAGCCGCCGAGAACGCGACCTGCGCTTTCAGCATGCCCGATTGAATATTTATTTTCAGATCGTTACTTAACAGCGGCTGAAACACCGTCAGCGACTGTTCCGGCCACCAGGCCTGGCCACGCAGCCGCTCGCCATCCCAACGCCCGTTGACTCTTACCGGGCCAATCGCTTCTGCTTTCAGCGTGCCATTGAATAAAAAGTCAGCAGGATCGCGTCCGTTCACCGCCAGCTTCAGGTTTGACGACGGCAGGAAACCGCCAGAACTGAAACTGGTTTCACGTGCCGTCAGCTGCAATTCACCTTTGAAAGCGGGTTTATCCGCCGCACGTTGCCAGCGCAGCGGTGAAGTCAGCGTCAGTCGCGGTGTTCTCATCGTGACCGAGCCATAGCTCAGGCGATCAAAACCGGTCGACAGCGTATCCAGTTCAATGGTGGAGTCCTGCCAGCTACCGGTACCGGCAACGTCCCATTTGGCGGACAGCGGTGCCATATATCCGGTTCCCCAGTAACGCCAGTTCCAGCGCCCTTTATCCGGCCAGAAGTCGGCTGCGCGGCCATCAAGGTGCAGAGCAAAGCGCCCCATACTCGGATCGTGTGCTTGCAGGATCGCCTGTAAACGGCCGTCGATGCCCGCTGATGAGACTTTTATCCCTGCCAGCGGCCAGCGTGCCTCATCAACTTCCAGCGTCGACAATAAACGGCCACGCATCCGCAGCAGCGCGCCAGGCTGCAGAATCACCTGAGGATCAAGCAGCGAGCCACTGATCATCCCCGGCATGCTGGTATAGAACTGCAAATTTTCCAGCTTACTGGTGCCGGTTAGCTGGAAAGGCAGCTGGCTGTTGAGCATATCCAGGTGGCCCGGCCCGACACTCAACACCACGTTGCCTTTGCCCCCGCGTCCCTCGGTCAGCACATTGAGCCGCGCGACAATTTCAGTTGCTGCCAGCCCCTGCTGCCAATGGCTTAACGTCAGCGAGACGCCGCCGGATACCGGCTGCATCGCATAAGGCCAGCGCCATGTTCCCTGTTTGATCTCAATCTGCTGCGGCGATACCGCCCAGGGCAGTGTCACCAGCGGTTGAGCATCGCCCTGCTGTTTGACCTGCAATTCACCCTGCTGCTGCTGCCAGTTAAGTTGCAGGTTAAGCGGTTGCGGCACTCCCTTTAAATTGAGGTCGCCATGCAGCTGGCCCGCTTGCGGTAAACCATCAGGAAAGGTGGGTAAGGTTAACTCTCCCGACAGTTCAACAGGCTGTGCCAGCGCCGGATGATTAACCCTGAACTGGCGGATATCGAGCTGTTGCCCCTGTAACATTCCGCTGACGCGCAGGTTATCGCCCTGGTAATCCAGCTGTTGGCTTGCGGAAGAGAAAGAGAGCTGAAGCTTACCGGCGTATTCCTGATAAGGGGCAATCGACAATTGACTGATGCTGACATCGGCATCCGGCAGCATTGCCTGCCAGTCGGCCAGTGAACGTGGCGCAGCACTGTTATCGCCTTGCGGCAATTTGCTCAGACAGGCGCTGTTTAAACTGACGTTATCCGCACCTGCCTGCCAGCGGCGCGCCTGATAGCTCAGCGAAACATTGGTTAGCATCGCCAGCTGGCAATCACCAGCGTAATACTGCACGCCGGGTAGCCACAATCCGCCGTTGCGCCAGCGTGGGCTGCCGTCCAGCGCGATAGTGGTATCCTGCGGCAACCAGATGCCTGCCAGCCGCGGCAGCCATTGGGTGACGGTCAGCATCATCCCGGTCAACAGCAGAACTAAAGCCAGCACCGCAGCACAGAAAATGTAAAAGCCCCGAGTCATGGTACTGAATATCCGTTCTGTCCGTGAAGTTATTAGGTTAAATGATGGCACGTAACGGCATATCGGTGAAGTTTTTATCTGCAAATCAAACAATTCATCATCAGAAAATGTCGTCATGGCAACGAGATTTTAACAGCCTGTTGGGAATAGTTGTTATGATGAAAAGAGAATCAACTTAATCGCCTTGAGGCAGGAGAGGAATGATGAAACTTGCGGTATACAGCACCAAACAATATGACCGGAAATACCTTGAGCACGTTAATGAAAGCTACGGTTTTGAGCTGGAGTTTTTTGACTTCCTGTTAAATGAGCATACCGCTAAAACCGCCGTTGATTGTGATGGCGTCTGTCTGTTCGTTAACGATGACGGTGGGCGTGTGGTGCTGGAAGAGCTGGCTGGGCTGGGCGTAAAATTTGTCGCTCTGCGCTGCGCCGGCTTTAACAATGTCGATCTTGATGCGGCTAAACAGCTGGGTATTCGCGTGGTACGCGTTCCGGCTTATTCGCCGGAAGCAGTAGCGGAACACGCCATTGGCATGATGATGACGCTCAACCGCCATATTCATCGCGCTTATCAACGCACCCGCGAAGCTAATTTCTCACTGGAAGGACTGATTGGTTTCAATATGCACGGCCGCACGGCTGGTGTCGTGGGCACCGGTAAAATCGGTATTGCTGCGCTGCGGATTCTGAAGGGATTTGGCATGCGCCTGCTGGCGTTTGATCCTTATCCAAACCCGCAGGCACTGGAACTGGGCGTCGAGTATGTCGACATCAATACGCTGTTTAAACAGTCGGATGTGATTAGCCTGCACTGCCCACTGACGCCGGAAAACCATCACCTGCTTGATGCCAGCGCCTTCAGCCAGATGAAAGATGGCGTTATGATCATTAACACCAGTCGGGGTGGATTAATTGATTCTCAGGCAGCTATTGAGGCGCTGAAAAAACAGAAGATTGGTTCACTGGGAATGGACGTGTATGAAAACGAACGCGACCTGTTCTTCGAAGACAAATCCAATGACGTGATTCAGGATGATGTGTTCCGCCGCTTGTCGGCCTGCCACAACGTGCTGTTTACCGGCCACCAGGCATTTTTAACCGCCGAAGCCTTAACCAGCATTGCACAAACCACACTGGCCAATTTAAGCCAGCTGGAAAAAGGCGAAACCTGCGCCAATGAATTAACCGTGTAACAATGGACGGGTCACTGTAAGGTGACCCGTCTTATCGCTCAACGCTGACCATTAAAATCTGGCGCAGGTGCCACTCAGCAAGGCGCTTTCCCCGCAGCGACGCCCATTGGCAAGCTGACACATGCCTGTCGAGCTACCGTCTAACTGTCGCGAAAACGCCAGAGTGCCACCGGCGCTGGCGCAGTTGGATGCGGCTAACTCAGACATATTCACTCTGGCAGGTACGTGGGCGGCAGTTGCCTGCTGCGGCGGTTCATTGTCGACGTTGCTGCTGCATGCTGATAACAGCAACGCAGCGCCGGCAAGCAGAAAGGTCGCTGCTTTCATGTATCGGGCTCCGGGATAATATGGGGAAAAGCTTTGTCAGCTTATGTCACGATCTATCCAAGGTCGAGAGCAGAATTGAAAATCAGAGAAATTAAATTAGCGAAATAGCAATAGCAAAATTCTTGTTTACCACCAGAATGGTCTGTACGAATTCTCTCTGAAAAATTAATTTCAAATTATTCAATCGATTATATTTTCTTCTTTCATCGCTACCACTCCGCTCGGCACATGGAACCTCAGCAGCCCCCTTCAATTAAAAACTAACCACCTTTGCTGTGCGGTGCTGTTCGCCTTAACAGCACACTAAAGTCAAAATTGCCCGATCCGCCATTTGCTAAACTACAGCAATACCCCCTGTCTTTGTGCGGTACAAACTTTATCCCTAAGGGCTGACTATGATAACTATTGACGGTAACGGGGCTGTTGCCTCTGTCGCTTTTCGCACCAGCGAAGTGATTGCTATCTACCCAATTACCCCCAGTTCCACCATGGCCGAGTTAGCCGATGCCTGGTCTGGTGATGGCCGTAAAAATATCTGGGGCGATGTCCCGCGCGTGGTGGAGATGCAGTCGGAAGCCGGAGCCATTGCCACGGTGCATGGCGCACTGCAAACGGGCGCCCTCTCCACCTCTTTCACCTCATCTCAGGGTTTACTGTTGATGATCCCGACGCTGTACAAACTGGCCGGTCAGCTAACGCCATTTGTCCTGCACGTCGCGGCTCGCACCGTTGCCACCCACGCGTTATCAATTTTTGGCGATCACTCGGATGTGATGGCCGTGCGCCAGACCGGCTGCGCGATGCTGTGCGCCAGCAGCGTGCAGGAAGCGCAGGATTTTGCGCTGATTGCGCAAATGGCGTCACTGAACAGCCGGATTCCATTTATTCACTTTTTTGATGGCTTCCGCACGTCCCATGAAATCAACAAAATTGCACCGATTTCCGATAACACGCTGCAAAATCTGATGCCACAAAGCGCTATCGATGCCCATCGCCAGCGAGCATTATCACCGGATCATCCAATTATTCGCGGCACCTCCGCTAACCCGGATACTTACTTCCAGTCGCGCGAGGCCACCAATCCCTGGTATAACGCCACCTGCGGTCATGTGGAAAAGGCGATGAATGATTTCGCCGCCGAAACCGGCCGTCAGTATCAGCCGTTTGAGTATTACGGTCATCCACAGGCCGATCGCGTTATCGTGATCATGGGTTCTGCGGCCGGTACTTGCGAAGAGGTGATTGACGAACTGTTGCAACGTGGCGAGCGCGTCGGTGTGGTGAAAGTGCGCTTGTATCGGCCGTTTTCTGCCAAACACCTGCTACAGGCAATTCCTCTTAGCGCCAAAAATATTGCGGTGCTGGACCGCACTAAAGAGCCGGGCGCTGTGGCTGAACCGCTGTATCTGGATGTAATGACGTCAATCGCGGAAGCGTTCAGCCGCGGTGAACGTCAACAAATGCCACGGGTGACGGGCGGACGCTACGGTTTATCATCGAAAGAATTTGGCCCGTCCTGCGTGCTGGCGATTTACCGCACACTGGCGACGGACAACCCACCAGCGCGCTTTACCGTTGGCATTTACGACGATGTCACCCACCTTTCATTGCCGCTGCCGGAAAACAGCCTGCCAAACCATGCCAAACTTGAAGCACTGTTTTACGGCCTCGGCAGCGACGGCACCGTCTCTGCAACTAAAAACAATATTAAAATTATTGGCAACAGCACGCCGTTAAACGTGCAGGGCTACTTTGTCTATGATTCGAAAAAAGCGGGCGGATTAACCGTATCCCATCTGCGCGTCAGTGAACGACCGATCCACTCTGCCTACCTGGTCGATAAGGCAGATTTTATTGGCTGCCACCAGCTACAGTTTATTGATAAATACCAGATGGTTGAGCGACTTAAACCGGGCGGCACCTTCCTGCTGAATACCCCGTATAGCGCCACAGAAGTCTGGTCACGCTTACCGCAGGAAGTCCAGGCGCTGCTGCGGCAGAAACAGGCGCATTTTTATGTCATTAACGCGGCGAAAATTGCCCGCGACTGCCAGCTGGGTGCGCGTATTAACACCGTGATGCAGATGGCCTTCTTCCAGCTGAGCCAAATTTTATCCGGCGACAGTGCGTTAATTGAACTGCAGAACGCCATTGCCCGCAGCTACAGCAGCAAAGGCCAGCAGCTGGTTGAACGTAACTGGCAGGCGCTGGCAGTAGCGCAGCAGGCTATACAGCATGTGCCGTTACAGCCGGTCGATGCCAACAGTCCGCTGCGCCCGCCGGTGGTTTCCGATGCGGCACCCGATTTTGTGAAAACGGTCACCGCCGCAATGCTGGCCGGACTGGGCGATGCGCTGCCGGTATCCGCTCTGCCGCCAGATGGCAGCTGGCCAACCGGCACCACCCGATGGGAAAAACGCAATATCGCGGAAGAAGTGCCAATCTGGAAACCTGAACTGTGCACTCAGTGTAATCATTGCGTCGCCGCCTGCCCGCATTCGGCAATCCGCGCCAAAGTCGTGGCGCCAGAAGCACTTGACTCAGCACCTGAACAGTTACAGTCAATGGATGTGAAAGCGCGCGACATGCGCGGTCAGAAGTATGTCTTACAGGTGGCACCAGAAGATTGTACCGGCTGTAATCTCTGCGTCGAAGTCTGCCCGGCGAAAGACCGTCAGCAGCCGTCGATCAAGGCGATTAATATGATGTCGCGTCTTGAACACGTGGAAGAAGAAAAACAGAATTATGACTTCTTTCTTCAGTTGCCAGAAATCGATCCGGCCCAGCTTGAGCGCATTGATATCCGCACCTCGCAGCTCATTTCGCCGCTGTTTGAATACTCAGGTGCTTGTTCAGGCTGTGGGGAAACGCCGTACATTAAATTGCTGACGCAGCTGTACGGTGACCGCCTGCTGATCGCCAATGCCACCGGCTGCTCATCGATTTATGGCGGTAACCTGCCGTCAACGCCTTACACCACCAATGCTGAAGGACGTGGGCCGGCGTGGGCCAATTCGCTGTTTGAGGATAATGCCGAGTTTGGTCTGGGCTTTCGTTTAACCGTCGACCAACACCGACAGCGCGTCAATCGTCTGCTGGAGCACTACCGCAATCAACTGCCAGAGCAGTTGGCAGACGAGCTTAAAAGTGACAGTGTCACCATAGCGCAGCGGCGGCAGCAGATTTCCGCCCTGCGCGATGCCCTACAGCATATTGATGAAGACGATGCCCGGCAGTTAATCAGCGATGCTGATGCACTGGTGGAAAAATCAATCTGGCTGATTGGCGGGGATGGCTGGGCGTATGATATCGGTTTTGGCGGTCTTGACCATGTGCTGAGCCTGACGGAGAACGTCAATATCCTGGTACTTGATACGCAGGGCTACTCCAATACCGGCGGTCAGGCATCCAAAGCTACACCGATGGGTGCGGTAACTAAATTCGGTGAACACGGTAAGCGTAAGGCGCGCAAAGATCTGGGCGTCAGTATGATGATGTATGGCCATGTGTATGTGGCGCAGATTTCGCTTGGCGCACAGCTGAATCAGACGGTAAAAGCGATTCAGGAAGCGGAAGCTTATCCAGGGCCTTCACTGATTATCGCCTACAGTCCCTGTGAGGATCACGGCTATGATTTAGCCAGCAGCCACGACCAGATGCGGCTGCTGACCTCCAGTGGCTTCTGGCCGCTGTATCGTTTTGATCCGCGCCGTACTGAGCAAGGCAAGTTACCGCTGGCGCTGGATTCACGCCCCCCGACCAGCGAACTGGAACAGGCACTAATGAATGAGCAACGTTTCCGCCGTCTTTACACGCAACAACCTGAAGTTGCGCGCCAGCTGTGGCATGATGCCAGTGAGGATCTGCAACGCCGCTATCAAATGCTGGCACGGATGGCTGGTAAAGAGGAAACAAACGAGTCGTAACCCTGAGGGCGACATGCATGTCGCTCCGATAACAACAAAACAGGAGAACAGCTATGAGTAATAAAAGTCTGATGATTGTGGCTAAATTCGTTGCACAACCGGGTAAAGCCGATGAGCTGAAAAAAGTATTAAGCGCCTGCATTGCACCAAGCCGCGCCGAGTCCGGATGTGTGCATTACGATCTTTATCGCAGCGTTGAAGACGGCAACGTGTTTCTGTTTCATGAAACCTGGCAGGATGAAGCCGCTATCGCCGAACATGGTGAACAGCCGCATTTTAAAAAGCTGCTGGCCGGCTGCGAGAATCTGCTGAAATCCCCGCCGGAAATCATTAAACACTGATTATCGATGACCGCCAAAGCACGCCGACTGCGGCCTTGGCGGATCGTTGCTTACTTCAGCAAGCGTGCGCGGCAGGTTTTACCTTTGATTTTGCCCTGCTGCAGCTGTTTCATTGCCTGGCGTGCGGCATCATGGCGGATCGCCACGTAAGCGTGGGTTGGCGTAATATCGATTTTGCCAATCAGCTCAGCCTTTAATCCGGCATCACCGGTCAATGCGCCGAGAATATCGCCCGGACGAATTTTCGCTTTGCGCCCACCATCAATACACAGCGTCGCCATCTCCGCATCCAGCGGTTTAATCGCAACCGATTTCAGTGCGCTGCCTGACTGCCAGTTTAGCTTCATTTGCAGATAATCTTCCAGCGCATGGGCGCGCACCATCTCATCCGGGGCAACGAAACTCACCGCCTTACCCTGCTGACCGGCGCGCGCGGTACGGCCAATACGGTGCACGTGCACTTCTGGATCGAAAGACAGCTGGTAGTTAACCACCATTGCCAGCTCTTTAATATCCAGACCGCGCGCCGCGACATCGGTCGCCACCAGCACCCGGCAGCTGCCGTTGGCAAAACGAATCAGCACCTGATCGCGGTCGCGCTGCTCTAAATCGCCGTGCAGTGCCATGGCGCTGATCTGGCTGCCCTCCAGCGCCTGCGCGATATCGTCGCATTCACGTTTGGTATTACAAAACACCACGCAGGACTTCGGCTGCTGCTCACTCAGCAGGCCCATCAGCATCGGCAGCTTATCGCGGTTACTGCCTTCCCAAAAACTTTGCTCAATCGCCGGCAGTTCAGAAACATCATCCGTTTCTACCGTCAGCGGATCGCGCTGAATACGATTACTGATCTGAGCGATACCCTGCGGCCAGGTGGCAGAAAACAGCAGGGTCTGACGTGACGGCGTGCTGTAGCCGATAATCGCATCGATATCATCACGGAACCCCATCTCCAGCATCCGATCGGCTTCATCCAGCACCAGCGTGGCGATGCTGCCAATATTCAGCGTTTCACGCTTAAGATGGTCGAGAATGCGCCCTGGCGTGCCCACTACGATATGCGGGGCATGTTGCAGCGAGTCACGCTGCACACCGATCGGCTGCCCACCGCACAGCGTCAGAATTTTAATATTCTGGGTAAATCTCGCCAGACGGCGGAGCTCTTTGGTCACCTGATCCGCCAGTTCGCGCGTCGGGCACAGCACCAACGACTGAGTGGTGTACTGCGTCGGGTCGATACGCTGCAGCACGCCAAGGCCGAACGCAGCGGTTTTGCCACTGCCGGTTTTAGCTTGCGCACGCACATCGCGGCCAGCAAGGATGTCAGGCAGTGCAGCCGCCTGGATCGGCGTCATCGCCAGATAGCCCATCTCTTCAAGATTGGTCAGCTGGCTGGCGGGTAATTGCGTCAGGGTTGAAAAAGCGGTCACGTAAACTCTCTGCAGAAATCGGGCGGGTTAATGGCGCGTAGTTTAGCAGAAAAGATCCTGCAGTATCTCACAAGAGTTGGCGAACTCGCTGCCAGCCAGCAGAGCTTGAGGTATAAGACTAAATGTCAGGCAGGGTTCATCATCAGCAAAGGGAGGAATACAGCCTCTCGCTGAAAATGTCACCCGGTGACTATGCAATTACCAAACCTCATGCTAAATTATACCTATATGGGTATAATCCGACGAATGGATACGCGGATGAAAACACTATATTGGATCAACAGTAGTAAAAAAGATCTTCAGTCGTTACCTGAGAAGGATCAGGACACCTTCGGCTTTGCCCTGCATCTGGCGCAGTGTGGCGATAAACATGTGCAGTCTAAGCCATTAAAAGGATTTGGCGGTGCCGGTGTACTGGAAGTTGTTGAGGACTTTTTTAGTGACACTTACCGGGCGGTGTATACCGTTAATTTTAATGATGCTGTGTACGTCCTGCACGCTTTTCAGAAAAAATCTTCATCCGGTATGGTGACGCCAAAGCCGGACATGGACAAAATTCGTGAAAGGCTGAAAACCGCAGAAAACCATGTTAAAGGAGTTTACCATGAGTCATGATATTGAAATCAGCAGCGGCAATGTGTACGCCGACATCGGCCTGAATGATGCCGAAGAGATGCAGGTAAAAGCTCAGCTTGCTACCGCTATTGGCAATATTATTAAAAGCCGTCGCCTGACCCAGGAACAGGCAGCCAAGCTGCTCGGAATAAGCCAGCCTAAACTGTCTACGCTGTTGCGTGGGCAGTTCCGCGGGATCAGCGAAGCCAAAATGCTTGATTGCCTGACTCGCTTAGGCCGTGATATCGAGATTGTGGTCAGCAAACCGCGCTGCACCCCCGGCAGCTTGAAAGTTGTATTTGCCTGATACCCAGACAGCCTGACTTATCAGGCTGTCTGCAAGCCCGCTTTGCTGATAATCGCTATCATCGGGTCTCGTTCAGCAGGCGCAGATTGGCATGTCGCCGTAAAACGCGCTGGCATTCGCCGCCGGAATCCGTACCATATGTAGCCCGCCATGCCCCTCTGGTGCCCATTTTAGAGTCAGAGCCTTAATAAAATGCAACAAAATCAAGAAAACACCAAGAAAGAGCAGTATAACCTGAACAAGCTGCAAAAACGCCTGCGCCGCAACGTCGGTGAAGCGATTGCCGATTATAATATGATAGAAGATGGCGATCGCATCATGGTCTGTCTCTCGGGCGGTAAAGACAGCTACACCATGCTGGAGATGCTGAGCAGCCTGCAGAAAAGCGCGCCAATCTCCTTCTCGCTGGTGGCGGTGAATCTTGACCAGAAGCAACCGGGATTCCCGGCGCATATTCTGCCGCAATATCTGGAAACGCTGGGCGTTGAATATCAGATCGTTAATGAAGACACTTATTCGATCGTTAAAGATAAGATCCCGGAAGGCAAAACCACCTGCTCACTGTGCTCTCGTCTGCGTCGCGGTATCCTCTACCGTACCGCCAGCGAGCTGGGTGCGACCAAAATCGCGCTCGGTCACCATCGCGATGACATCCTGCAAACGCTGTTCCTGAATATGTTCTACGGCGGCAAGATGAAAGGTATGCCACCGAAACTGATGAGCGATGATGGTAAACATATCGTTATCCGTCCACTGGCCTACTGCCGTGAGAAAGATATCGAGCGTTTTGCCATCGCGCGCCAGTACCCTATCATTCCATGCAACCTGTGTGGTTCACAGCCTAACCTGCAACGCCAGGTGATTGCCGATATGCTGCGCGACTGGGATAAACGCTATCCAGGACGCATTGAAACCATGTTCAGCGCCATGCAGAACGTGGTGCCATCGCACATGGCCGACCACGCTTTGTTTGATTTCAAAGGCATTCAGCACGGTAGTGAAGTCGTTGACGGTGGCGATCTGGCGTTTGACCGTGAATCAGTGCCCGCACAGCCGGTCGGCTGGCAGCCAGAGGATGACGACGAGCAGCAGCCGTTACAACGTCTCGACGTGTTAGAAATCAAATAATCATAGCCAGATTATCAAGGGCGGCAGATTCTGCCGCCTTTTTTTATACGTGTGGCGGTGGATCAATGATTGGATGCGGGTTTGGCTCGTCAGGTGGCGGATCGGGCATCGGTTGTGGCCGTGGAATCGGTTCGGGAATCGGTATCGGATCGGTGGGAACCGGGTCAGAAGCCTGCGGACGTTCAGCATAATCACGGGTAGACATGCGTTGCTCCTTCGTTAGGCATGGAGTTTAAGCATAGGAAGGATCGCTCTGGCTGGCAAACAAGCAAAAAAAAACCGGCGAGTAGCCGGCGTCGTACGAATCAATTAGTGCTATGCGTTAATTCGAAAAAGGAAGTGAGACAATATGGAGCGCAACGTCCATCGCTTGACGTTACATTCACCTGCGGGAAAGATTGTGCCGCGACAGCGCCATCAATTTATTGATATCGATCAGCTTTAGCCGCCCTTTTTACGAGTTATTGCTCATTTTCACAGCCAGTTACGTCGTTTTAACCACCAGGCAACGCCGAGTACCAGCACGACTAACATCAGGCAGAAAACGCTGAAGCCAAACCGCCAGTCGCCACCCGGAATACCGCCAAGATTGACGCCAAACAGTCCGGTCAGGAAAGTGGTTGGCAGAAAGACCATCGCCAGCAGTGACATGGTATAGGTCCGACGATTCATCGCGTCCGCCATTACCGTGGTGATTTCGTCAGCCAGTACCGCGGTACGCGCCACACTGGCATCCAGATCATCCAGCCCGCGACCCAGCCGGTCAGAGATTTCCTGCATCCGGCGGCGCTGATCGTCGTCCATCCAGCCCAGACGTTCGCTGGCCAATCGGGCATAAACATCACGCTGCGGTGCCATATAGCGGCGCATCACAATAATCTGCTTACGAATCAGCGCCAGTTCGCCGCGTGCCGGAACACGTTGATCAAGCAGCGCATCTTCCAGCTCGATAATTTTATCGTGCAGCTCTTCGATAAATTCGCTGGCATGATCGGTTAGCGCATCACAAACGTCCACCAGCCAGCTGCCACCATCCACCGGGCCGTTGCCATTTTGCAGATCGGTCAGCACTTCATCAATGGCGTAAACCTTGCGACGCCGGGTTGAGACGATCAGTTTATCGTTAATGAACACCCGGATCGCTACCAGTTGGTCGGGACGTGACTCAGTGTTCAAATTCACGCTGCGTAAGGTGATCATAAAGCCATCGCCCAGACGACTGACGCGCGGACGCATGCTGTCACCGGCAAGCCCTGCCCGCACGGTATCCGGAATCAGCGGCGTTGACATCAGCCAGTCGGCGCTTTCACTGTGGGTATAGTTCAGGTGCAACCAGCAAGGACGTTCGCAGTCAATCACTTCGCTGTCGTTGATAGGGATCAGCCCACCTTTGCCATCAAGCTGGCAGGAGATAATCGCATCGGAAACCTGTAGTGCTTTGCCTTCAATGACGTCCACGTAGCGCCTCAGTTGCTGCATAATCAATGTGATACAGTCTAGCGTGCAACCTGGCAGATGCAATCTCCCTTGCTCGGTTAAGCGTTACAAAGCACGTCATCGTTATCGGTAAAAGCTGGATCGGGCTCACGTATTTGATTTTTCATGACGTAAATACCTTGCCTGGTGCGTAAGGCTGAGCAACACTCGGCTCAGAAATACAGGATTGTTACTGAGTTATCAGGCAAAACCTAAACCCCTTGTCTTCGCCCTTGCTGGCGTCGGGACAGGCGGTTTAGGTTTTTTTTTGGCCAGCGTTCAGTAACGGCGAAAGCAGCAGGCTTGTTCAGGAGCTAACAAAATGAAATACAAGGAATTATCAGAATCGATTCTCGCGGGCGTTGGCGGTAAAGACAACATTAAATCTGTGATGCACTGCGCCACCCGCCTGCGTTTTAAGCTGAAAGATAACAGCAAAGCAGACAGCGCCGGACTGAAGAATAATCCCGGCGTGATAATGGTTGTGGAAAGCGGTGGCCAGTATCAGGTGGTGATTGGCAACCATGTATCTGAGGTATATCAGGCGCTGCTGGCCGAAAGCGGCCTCGGCGATCGGCAGGACGCCTCTTCGACCGATGCCGATAACGAGTCATTGTTTGCCCGTTTTATCGATATCGTTTCCGGTATTTTTACGCCATTTATTGGCGTGATGGCCGCCTCCGGGATTCTGAAAGGTTTACTGGCGGTGGGCCTGACGATCGGGGCAATTGACGAGACCAGCGGCAGTTACAAGACCCTGTTTGCCGCCAGTGATGCACTGTTTTACTTTTTACCCATTGCACTGGGCTACACCGCTGGAAAAAAATTCGGTGGTAATCCGTTTATTTGTATGACCATTGGCGCGGCGTTGGTGCATCCGGTGATGCTGGAAGCCTTTCAGGCAGAACAAAACGGTGGCGCGCCGATTCACTTCTTTGGCATTCCGATGCTGCTGATTAACTACAGCTCGTCGGTTATTCCGATTATCTTCGCCAGCTGGCTCTCCTGCCTGACTGAGCGCACCATCCATACGCGGCTGCCTTCTGCTATTCGCAACTTCACCACGCCATTACTCTGTCTGGCATTGGTAGTACCACTAACATTTCTGGTTATTGGTCCGCTGGCGACCTGGCTAAGTCAGCTGCTGGCTGATAGCTATCTGTTTGTTTACCAGCTTAACTCGACGATTGCCGGTGCGTTAGTCGGCGCGCTGTGGCAGGTATGCGTGATTTTCGGTCTGCACTGGGGGCTGGTGCCGATTATGCTGAACAACCTCAGCATCACCGGTCAGGACACGCTGTTACCGCTGGTGCTTCCGGCGATTATGGGTCAGGCCGGCGCCACACTTGGTGTACTGCTTCAGACCCGTGATGCCCGAATGAAAGGCATTGCCGCCTCAGCCTTCAGCGCCAGCCTGTTCGGTATCACCGAGCCTGCGGTGTATGGCGTCACTCTGCCGAGACGCCGTCCATTCATCTTCGGCTGCATCGGCGGCGCACTCGGCGCAGCAATCCTTGGCTACTGGCACACCGCTACCTTCTCATTTGGATTAGCCAGCGTATTCACCTTTGCGCAGGTGATACCCAAAACCGGTTTTGATGCCACGGTCGTCGCGGCGATTACCGGCTCTGCTGTCGCTTTTATCTTTGCCGCTATCGCCACGCGCTTTTTCAGCACCGACAGCGTCGCCCCCGTCGCCAGCGCTGAAACCGCTGGCGTGAGGGCCGAACCACCAACCGTCGCCGCTGCTGCTCTGTTAACGAAAACCACCCTCAGCAATCCGATCGCCGGTCAGGTAATGCCGCTCGAACAGGTGAATGATGAAACCTTTGCCAGTGGACTGCTGGGTAAAGGCATCGCGATCAAACCAACCCAGGGTCGGGTCGTTTCACCGGTCAACGGATGCGTCTCTTCGCTGTTCCGTACCCGCCACGCCATCGGTCTGGCCGATGAAAACGGAGCGGAAGTGCTGATCCACGTCGGTATCGATACCGTTAAGCTCAATGGTCAGCATTTCATCGCCCATGTAAAGCAGGATGACGAAGTCCGGATCGGTGACCTGCTGATTGAATTCGATATTTCCGCGATTACCGCGGCAGGCTATGACCTGACCACGCCGGTAATGATCAGCAACAGCGATGACTACATCGATATTTTAGCCGCCAGTCAGCAAAGCCAGCTCGATGAAGGCGCCCCGCTGCTGACTCTGATTAAATAACTCAGGAGAACCCACTATGACCACAGCATTCCCGCAACATTTTCTTTGGGGTGGCGCCGTAGCCGCCAATCAGGTTGAAGGCGCATGGCAGGAAGACGGTAAAGGCGTATCGACCTCTGACTTGCAGCCAAAAGGCATTTTTGGTGAGCGAGTCGAACGTCAGCCTGGAGACAGTGGTATCAAGGATCTGGCGATTGATTTCTATCACCGCTATCCGGAGGACATCAAACTGTTTGCTGAAATGGGCTTTACCGTGCTGCGCACCTCGATTGCCTGGACGCGAATTTTTCCGCAGGGCGATGAAACTCAGCCCAATGAAGCCGGACTGGCCTTTTATGATCGCCTGTTTGATGAGATGGCGAAATATAATATCACGCCGCTGGTCACCCTTTCCCACTATGAAATGCCGTATGGGCTGGTAAAAAACTATGGCGGCTGGGGCAACCGTAAAACCATCGATTTCTTTGTCAATTATGCCCGCACGGTATTTACCCGCTATAAAGACAAAGTAAAGCACTGGCTGACCTTCAACGAGATCAATATGTCGCTGCATGCGCCGTTTACCGGCGTCGGCCTGCCGGAAGAGAGCGATAAACAGGCGATTTATCAGGCTATTCATCATCAGCTGGTCGCCAGCGCACGTGCGGTGAAAGCCTGCCATGAGATCGTGCCGGAAGGGAAAGTCGGGAACATGCTGTTGGGCGCAATGCTCTATCCGTTAACCTGCCGCCCGGCAGATGTAATGGAAAGCCTGCGACAGAACCATGACTGGCTGTTCTTTGGGGACGTGCAGGTGCGCGGCTACTATCCCGGCTATATGAACCGCTTCTTTAGGGAGCAAGGCATCAGCCTTGTCATTGATGAACAGGACAAACACGATCTGCAACACACCGTCGATTTTATCTCCTTCAGCTACTATATGACCGGTTGCGTCACCACGGATGAAGAACTGAATCAGAAATCACGCGGTAATATCCTCGATATGGTGCCAAATCCGCACCTCGCCAGTTCAGAATGGGGCTGGCAGATTGACCCTGAAGGACTGCGCTACCTGCTGAACGTACTGTGGGAGCGCTACCAGAAGCCGCTGTTTATCGTTGAAAACGGTCTTGGCGCGCGCGACACCGTTGAAGCCGATGGCTCAATAAACGATGATTACCGCATCGCTTATCTTAACGATCATCTGGTGCAGGTACGTGAGGCGATTGAAGACGGCGTGGACGTTTGGGGTTATACCTGCTGGGGCCCAATTGATCTGGTCAGTGCCTCGAAAGCCGAACTCTCCAAACGCTATGGCTTTATCCACGTTGATCGCGATGATAACGGTAATGGCACCCTCGTTCGCACCCGTAAGAAGAGTTTCTTCTGGTATCAGCAGGTAATCAGCAGCCACGGTGAGTCGCTGAAATAATCTCTCTGTCACTGAAGCTGCCGTTAGCCAACGGCAGCTTCAGTTTAACTTCAGGCTTCGTCGTCTGTTTCCTTCAGCGCCAGCGTCTCTTTTCTGACCCGCTCGATATGAATCGTCAGAAACATCCGTTCTTCACTACCCAGCGCGTAGGAATACTTTTTCATTACATGGCGATCAATCTTTTGCACACACTGATAAGACTGCGGATAACGGTCGCGCACCACATCATGCAGTGACGGGTCATCGCTGTAGACGCCGCGCTTTCCCAGCATTCGCTGGGCAAAAAACTTCAGATGAGTGACAAAACGGTTATAGCTGAGCGCATCGGTCTGATAATCAAGTTGCAGTTGATATTTAACGATATGCAGTATCTCCTGCATAAAACGAGTGATATGCATCACTTCCGGCATTTCGCTGTTCAACTGGGCGTTAACCAGATGCAGGGCAATAAAGCCGGCTTCGTCCTCCGGCAGCGCCGCCGCTAAGCGTGTTTCAATGATGATCAGCGCTTCCAGCCCGAGCGCATACTCACGGGGATAGAGGCTACGAATCTCATGCTGCAACACGTTGCGCATTGGCAAATTCTGCCGGTGGCGCTCAATGGCGAAGTTGATATGATCGGTCAGCGCAATCGCCACGCTGTCATGCAGACGCGAATTAAGCCGTTCTTTCGCCAGCGCGATGATACATTCACTGGCAATTACCACCTCCAGGGGAATTTCAGATAATAGTTCGCTTAACCGGCCGGTCAGCTCGTGACTTTGCAGGGCAAAAATCTTTTCGATTAATGCATCGTTCAGTGAATCTCCGGCTCGCTTTTGAAATGCCAGACCACAGCCCATCACTACCTGTTCATGGCCCTGTTCGTCGTGGACGACCACTACATTATTATTCAGTATCTTGGCTATTATCATTTTCCGGCCTGAAAACAAAAAAACCTGACTGCCAGAGTCGCATTTCTCCAGTCAATCAGGTTTTGCCTGCACGAAGGCAGTAACAATCCAGCCCATTACCTTAATTCATTCTGTTACCGCCTCAAGCCCCGGCAGAGCGAAGTGTGACTTAGATCGCGAACTGTCAGACAGTCAAGCATGCTTTTAACCCGGCATTAACAGCCCGGTTCAGAAATAAACGCCGGTCTCCTGGTGCATTATCCCTCCAGAATCAGGGCGGTAAGTTACCGGAATACCTTCCGTGATATAGAGCAATTCTGATGTCTGACCCACGCTTTCGACAAAATGCTGAACCACTCCCTCAACGAAAAGACGATTTCCCGGAAACTCCCTGTCGAGATTGGTCAGTAATTGATCCAGTCGTCCGGTTATCCACACACTTTCAGGCCAGCCGGTAGAGGTGATATTGGTTGCCTCAGCAAATTTAGCCACAAAGCTACCAAAACCATATTTGGCACCGTCACACATTATAAATCTGACTTTTTTAATGACCCCGGAGTCCAGAGGATAATTATTATTCTTAAACCATCTTATGGTTTGTGTGACGGTAAAACCGTCATCGCCGGCGTCCGGTAACATAATACGGGCAATTCGCCTGGTTTTATCACCATGTGCGGCTATATTTAGCCGGAGCTCGCCATCAATATGATCGTAAAAAGTATAATCCAGCCACATCCCATGTCCCCAGTCATGTCCAGGTGACTGCCCGAGTAATTTAAAATTATACGGTCTGACACCGTCTAAATAGTATGTGCTGTTGATTGCGGCCGATCCTGCCATCATCGGCCCACGGGGATAGGATTGTGCTATCTCAGCGCGCGGCTTATTTCCAGCGGCAACCAGGCCGGCACCAAATGAGAGAATGCCGCAAGCCAGGGATAGCCAGCCCAGCACCGCCGAAGCTTCAGGATTGCTCCGGCTGATTACCGTGCTGGCTAAGCCGGTTAAATCCGCCGTAGCCGACGATGACCCAGCCAACAGTGATACCGTCGAGGCCGAGTCCAGTGCGGCGAAAACACTCTCTGCCGCCGCTATCGAAGTGCCAGCGCTAAATAATGCACTCAGTAAACCAAGCACACTCAAACCTATTCCCAATACCGACTGCCAGCTCATATGCCCCGAAGGGTCGGCCCGGTTGATTGGATCTCCCACGCAGTAAGCATAGGGATTAATGCCGCCCTGTCCGAACGGGCTCCAGCTGTCCGGACAAATGAAACGCTTTAGCTGTGGATTATATGCACGATAACCGTTACCAAGAAGATAGTTGCTGCTGACCGAATCCAGACGTTCGCCGTTAAAACCGAGAATAACGTTATTCATAAACAGTTCCCTGTTGTTTAAATAACGATCTAATAGGGCAATTGACGATGGCAGGCAAATAAAAAAGCATCATGAAAATCATGATGCTTTTGCTGTCACAGTGCGATCATTTATTTATGCTGCAGAATATACATTTCGCGGCTGTAAGCCACATCTTCCGGATTATTAATTGGATACCCTTTTACATATGGCTTAATCAGGCGGCCATTAGTGTACTGATATATCGGCGCAATGGGAGCCTGATCGGCAAGGATCTGCTCGGCCTGGTTGTAATCATCATTGCGTGCCGCATCATTATTTTCGTTACTGGCCTTTTCCAGCACGCTGTCATAATTCGCATCTTTAAAGCGCGCAATATTACCACTGTGGCTGGAGGTCAGCAGGCTGAGGAAACTTGAAGGTTCGTTATAATCTCCGACCCATGACGCGCGGATAACATCGAAATTACCGGTGTTACGGCTGTCGATGTAGGTTTTCCACTCCTGATTTTGCAGCTTAACGTTTACGCCGAGATTTTTCTTCCACATCGAGGCTACTGCAATCGCAATTTTTTGATGGTTCTCTGAGGTATTATACAGCAAGGTCAGATTCAGCGGTTTTGCCGGGCCGTAGCCGGCTGAGGCCAGCAACGCTTTCGCCTGCGCATTCAGCTCTTCCTGTGAGTGCTGCTGTAAAATGCTGGCTTTCGGTTTGAAACCGGCAGTCACGTCCGGAGTAAAATGCCAGGCGGGTTTTTCACCCGTGCCCAGCACTTTTTCGGCGATAATATGACGATCAATGCTCCAGGATAAGGCTTTGCGCACCCGCACATCGGCGGTTGGGCCTTTCTCCGTGTTAAACGCATAATAATAGGTGCCCAGCTGATCTGGCGTATACACCTCATTTGGAATCTGTTTTTTCAGCAGCTGATAGAGATTTTTGGGAAAGGATTCGGTGATATCAATATCACCCGCACGATAGCGTTTAGTGGCGCTGGACTCTTCGTTAATCGGCAAAAAAGTTACCCTGGTCAGTACCGAGTGGGCGTTATCCCAGTAGTTATCGTTGCGCACCAGCACAATTTTTTCGTTAACCACTCGCTGCTGCAATTTATACGCGCCGTTCCCCACCAGGTTGCCCACTTTTGTCCAGTCATTACCCAGCTTTTCAATGACTTTTTGTGGTGTCGGGAAGAGACTGAAATTGGCCGTCAGACTGGCAAAATACGGCACCGGTTTATCCAGTGTGATCTGCAGGCGATAATCATCCAGTGCCGTGATACCAAGCTTATCCGTCGGCATCTCTCCTTTAACAATCGCACCGGCATTCTGTATTCCCGCCAGTTCGGCAAACCAGGCAAATGACGAGGTATTTGCAGGATCGACCAGCCGACGCCAGCTGTAAACAAAATCATGTGCGGTGACAGGGTCACCATTCGACCAGCGCGCATCTTTGCGCAGGGTAAACGTCCAGGTTTTGTTATCGTTACTTTGCCAGCTTTTCGCCACACCCGGCACGATATTGCCCTCGGCATCCTGATTAGTCAGCCCTTCGAACAGATCGCGAATGACCTGAATTTCCGGCAACCCTACCGCTTTAACCGGATCGAGCGAAGCGGGCTCATCTTTAATGTGACGAACGATTTCCTGTTTTTCTGCCAGCTGAGTACCGGCCGGAACCGTCGCAGCCAGCGCTGAAGAACAGGCGCTGGCAATCAGCAACGCGCCCAAAGTGAAGCGGAACGGTTTGATCATAACGTACCCCTAACCAGTCACGGTATAAGTTGAAAGAGTTATTCACGGCTGAAGATTTTGACTGGCACTTTAGCGCAAATTGTTGATCGATAAATAGCTATTTTCTCTGCTGTCATTTTAAGCTAGCTTTACTGGGATCACCCTCACAGGAGCGACACTATGTCTTTGTTACACCCGCGAACGCAGCGCGGCAAGCTGGATGCCGACATGAAAATTTACGGCAGCTCGGTGCTGGGCGCGCCACTGTTATGGTTTCCGGCACCGGCCGCCGATGAAGAGAGCGGGCTGATTCTGGCAGGCACTCACGGCGATGAAACGGCCGCCGTGGTGACGCTCTCCTGTGCAATGCGCACCCTGCTGGAGCCACACCGTCGTCATCATGTCGTACTGGCGGTCAATCCGGATGGCTGCCAGCTCGGCCTGCGAGCCAATTCGCGGGGCGTTGATCTCAACCGCAACTTTCCGGCCGCCAACTGGCAGCCGGGCGATACGGTATATCGCTGGAATAGCGCAGCAGATCAACGCGACGTGCGGCTTTCGACCGGCGACAGCCCCGCCTCTGAACCGGAGACCGAGGCGCTATGCCAGTTAATTCATCATTTGCAGCCGCAGTGGATTGTCACTTTTCACGAACCGCTGGCCTGTATTGAAGACCCGCGCAGCAGCCCGCTGGGGCACTGGCTGGCGAAAAAAATGGCTTTGCCACTGGTGACCAGCGTCGGTTATGCCACTCCCGGCTCATTCGGTAGCTGGTGCGCCGATCTCAGCCTGCCCTGCATCACCGCCGAATTGCCGCCGATCTCCGCCGATGAATCGACGGAGAAATATCTGCAGGCGATGATCGATCTGCTTAGCTGGCAGCCGTAAGGTCAATGCGCCCGCTGGAGAAACGTAACGCCGGTTCGACATCCGCCGCCAGCCATGTTGGCCCGTCGAGATCGACAAAGCGTGCCAGCGGGGCCAGCGGCAGCGCTGCGTTGATCGCTCTTGAGGTACAAAGCATACAGCCAAGCATAATGCTAAACCCTGCGGCGCTGGCTTCCGCTGCCAGCGCCAGTGCTTCAGTCAGGCCACCGGTTTTATCCAGCTTAATATTCACCATCTCGTAGCGGTTAACCAACTTACTCAGGCTGGCGCGGGTATGGCAACTCTCATCAGCGCAGATCGGCAATGGATGTACAAAGTTCTCCAGCGCCGCATCATCCTGCGCCGGTAACGGTTGCTCCAGCATCACCACGCCAACATCTGCCAGCAGCTGGCAGCGTGCCGCCAGCCCTTCACTTTTCCAGGATTCGTTCGCATCAACGATCAGCAATGCTTCCGGCACCGCACTGCGTATCGCCATCAGCCGCTCGGTCAGCAGATGATCGTCAAGTTTGATTTTCAGCAGACGCGCACCGTTTTGCCACAGCGCCAGCGCACTGGCCGCCATCGCTTCCGGGGCATCAATACTGACGGTCTGCGCCATCATAATTTCGTCAGGCATGCGGGTGGCGGTCAGCTGCCACAGCGACTGGCCGTCACGCCGCGCCTGCCAGTCCCACATTGCGCTGTCGATAGCATTGCGCGCTGCGCCAGCCGGCAGCAGAGTTTGCAACTCAGCTCGCGTCATCCCGCGCTCAAGCTGCGGTAACAGCGCACTGATTTGAGCCAGCACCGAGGCTTCACTCTCACCATAACGTGGATAAGGCGTGCATTCTCCAACGCCTTTAATTCCCTCTTGCTCCAGCTCCACCACCACTACCCCGGCCTCGCTACGTGAACCGCGCGCAATAACAAATGGCGAATGCAACGGCCAGGCTTCCGGGTAAACTTTTACAGCTCTCATCCACGCTTCCTTTTTCCAGTTGATACTCAGTTTGTAGCGCATCGCGCAGTTCACCGCTATTTACTTAGGTAAAAATTTAAACCTGTGCCAGGGTTACTGATTCAACCAGCGTCATAGAGATGTCATCTGCGACCTGAATAATTTCTCTCTGTTTATCAAGCCAGATGCCCTACACTGGCTGACCAGTCAAACACATGTAAAAGGAATCAATATGTCTCAGACAGTTCATTTCCAGGGTAACCCGGTGGCGGTTGCTGGTCAGATCCCAACGCCGGGTCAGGCAGCTCAGCCGTTCACTCTGGTGGCCAAAAATCTTTCTGACGCCTCACTTTCCGATTATGCTGGCAAGCGCAAAGTATTGAATATCTTCCCGAGCATTGATACCGGTGTTTGCGCTGCTTCTGTGCGCAAATTTAATCAGTTGGCAGGCGAGCTGGATAATACCGTGGTGCTGTGCATCTCTGCCGATCTGCCGTTTGCCCAGTCGCGCTTTTGCGGCTCAGATGGCCTGAGCAATGTGGTGACGCTGTCAACGCTGCGTGGCGGTGATTTTAAACAGAATTACGGTGTGGCAATTGTTGACGGTCCGCTGCAGGGTTTGACTGCCCGCGCGGTGGTGGTGCTGGATGAAAAAGATCAGGTGTTGTATAGCGAACTGGTCAATGAAATCACCACTGAACCGAATTATGATGCAGCACTGGCAGCACTGAAATAATTGAGAAGTCTGTTGGGATCACACCCGGCATGCCCTCATTAAGGGAGCCGAAAACGGCTCCCCTCTGTTTCACCTGATGCCGCCTGCGTCAGGACGACGACTCTTTCTTCTGCCCCAGACCATATTCGCGCAGTTTATTGGCGATGGCGGTATGAGAAACCCCAAGGCGTTTTGCCAGTTTGCGGGTACTGGGATAGGAGAGATACAGGCGCGTCAGTACCGAGCGTTCGAAGCGGCTGGTAATCTCATCCAGCGATCCCTCAATCGCATCATCTCCCAGCGAAACGTCCATCGCCAGTTCCGGCAATACAATATCCTGTGGACGTAGCTCATAGCCCTCCAACTGGGTCAGCGCCCGATACAGCGAATTTTTAAGCTGGCGCACGTTACCCGGCCAGTTATAGCGGGTTAAAAAAGCATTCAGCTGCGGCGACAGGCGTGGACGCGCCACCCCTTGCTCGTCGGCGAAACGGGCAACAAACAGTTCTGTCAGTGGCAGAATATCCTGCGGGCGATCGCGCAGCGGCGGCAAGTTAATCGTCAGCACATTCAGCCGGTAGAACAGATCTTCACGAAACTCGCCGCGATTGACCATTTCAGTCAGGTTCTTCTGCGTTGCGCAGATCACCCGCACATCGACATGCACTTCATGCTCTTCCCCTACCCGGCGGAACGTGCCGTCGTTCAGGAAGCGCAGCAGTTTTGTCTGCATACGCGGTGACATTTCACCAATTTCATCCAGCAGCACCGAGCCGCCATTTGCCTGTTCAAAGAAACCTTTTTTACCTTCCAGCGCATTGGGGTAAGCACCCGCAGCATGGCCAAACAGCTCACTCTCTGCCACATCATCCGGCAGCGATGCGCAGTTAAGCGCCAAAAAGGGTTTTTTACCGCGCGTGCTGCGCAGGTGGCAGGCGCGTGCCAGCATATCCTTACCGGTACCGGTATCACCGACGATCAGCAGCGGCGCATCGAGCATCGCCAGTTTACGGGCCTGCTCGACCACCTGACGCATTTTCGGGTTAACCGCTACCACATGGTCGAATTCAGAATCATCGTTAACCGCCAGATTCTGTAATTGTTGCCCCATCCGCGCCGTCGATTTCAGCATAATCACTGCGCCAACCAGGCTGGTTTGCGCCTCGTCATCGCCAGCGGTATAAATCGGCCGCGCCTCCATCAAAAAGTCACGGCCCTGAATCACCACGTGCTGCGCGTGCGCTTCAACCCGCTCGCTCTCCAGCCAACGGGTAAAATTGAAACCGGTTATCAAGGTACTGACGTTGTGATTCCGCATTTTCTGCTCGTCAAGACCAAACAACAGCTGCGCCGCCGGGTTAGCCAGCTCGACCTTACTTTTCAGATCCACCGAGAAAACCGGTTCCGGCAGCGCCACCAGCAGTGCACTCAGTGCGCGGTGTTCGCGCTCTGACGGCATAAATGCCACGGTGCGAACATCAGTAACACCGGGGATGCGACGGATCTCGGCCATCAGATTACTGAATTGCTCAAAGGCAATGGCGGAGAAATTGAGATAGATACGGCCGATAGCGGCGATTTCGATACCGCGAAGATCGATACTGCGTTCGACCAGTAAGTCCAGCAGTTCACGAGTCAGACCAATTCGGTCCTGGCAAAAGACTTCCAAACGCATTGGGTTGGCCTTGTTCAAAGATGAGAAAAGCGGTTACTGAAATAATACGCCATGATGCGTCTGGTCAGAAGCGTTCTGTCATGAAAAGTTGACAGCCAGCAGCATTCGGCAAAAAGAGAGTAGCTGAAAAGGTATCGATTATCATGCCGGAATGGAATTTTTTAGCGGGATATAGCAAATATCAGACTTCATTCAGTGAATAGTGGCGAATTGTTCGCCACTAATGGTTCACTTCTCTGATTTATTACCGTTTTTTTGCAGTGACTCTTTTAGCTGACCAATCAGCTCACGGCGAAAATCACCCAGCCGCGGTTTATCTTCCTCCAGCCACGGCAGCGGTCGGCAGAGTTCCATCGCCTTAATGCCAAGCCGTGCGGTCAATAAACCTGCGCCGATTCCTTGCGCGGCTCGCGCCGACAGCCGGGCGGCAATGTCCTGTGATACCCAGTCCATGCCGACTTCACGCACCAGTTCGGACGCACCAGCAAAAGCAATATTCAGCAGCACCAGACGAAACAGGCGGATACGGCTGAAGTAGCCAAGTTCGATGCCGTATAGCGTGGCAATACGGTTTACCAGCCGCAGATTACGCCAGGCAATAAATGCCATATCCACCAGCGCCAGCGGGCTGACCGCAATCATTAGCGTCGACTCGGCGGCCGAACGGCTGATTTCGCGACGTGCCTGACGATCCAGTACCGGCTGCACCAGCTGCGCATACAGCGCAACAACCTCGCGATCGTTTTGGGTTTCATGTAGCGATGCCTGCCAGCGTTGCAGTGCCGGATGCCCCTGATCGAGACCCGCCTGACGCGCCAGCTTTTCACAAAACTCGCGCCCCTTGCCGATGCCGTGACTGTTCAGCAGTTCGCGGCCGATATCACGCTCTTCGGCACGCTGACGCAGCTTGTACAGCCGCCGCCACTCCGTCGCCAGCGAGCCAACACCCGCCATCACAATTAGCCCACCCGCCACGCCACCGCCGAGCGCCGCCCAGTCCTGAGCGAGCCAGGCGTTATGGATCCACTGCACGCCTTGCGCGACGACGCTGACGGCAAACAGCCCCACGCCGGCAGTCACCATTTTGCGCCACAGGCTGCGCTTCGGCCTTAATGCGGCTTCGACTGCTCGCTCACCGGCGCTCTCTTCCAGCGGCTCAATGTCATCATCCTGCAAGGCAGTAAATTGCGCCTGTTGTTGCTGTTCAAACGCTACCGCCGGTTTGATCAACGGAGTCGATTCCGCTTCCAGCGGTTTAGCAAAATCAATGCGCGGTTTCAGCGGTGCGTTCATCGCAGTTTGTCTCCCAGTAAGAATTCCAGCGCCGCGTCCATCCGGATATGCGGCAGCGGCCGATCAATATCAAGATTTTGCGGCCGGAACTGTTCAAAGTGAAAACCCTGCTGCTGCCAGAAACTGTTTCCCGGCAGGCGTGGCGGTACCTCACCAGGATAAAAAGTTAAAGCAGCATCATCCTGTAAACGATGTCCGCGCAGCGCCGGGATTTTTTCGCCGTTATGATCGACCAGCCCACTCTGCGTCGCCTGCACCGAGGCCAGGCCGACACAATCCATACTGATCCCCTCAAAAGCGGCGTTTTGCCACGCATCCTGCACCAGTTGCTGTAACAGCGACACTAAATTAGCGTGCTGATCGGCAGTAACATGATCCGACTTGGTTGCAGCAAACAGCAGCTTATCGATTACCGGTGAAAACATGCGGCGAAACAGCGTGCGCTGGCCATAATGAAAACTCTGCATCAGTTGGGTCAGCGCCAGGCGCATATCGTTAAAGGCTTGTGGCCCGCTGTTTAGCGGTTGCAGGCAGTCGACCAGCACAATCTGGCGGTCAAAACGCAGGAAGTAGTTCTTGTAGAAGTCTTTGACGACATGATTGCAGTAGTAATTAAAGCGTGCGCGTAGCGTGCCTATATTGCTGTGCTTATCGGCCTGCGCCAGCTTAGATTCACCGGCCGCATCGACATCCGGCCACGGAAAAAACTGTAGCGCCGGGGCACCGGCCATATCGCCAGGTAACACAAAACGTCCGGGCTGGATAAAATGCAGACCTTGCTGTTTGCACTGCAGCAGATATTCGGTCCAGGCCTGAGCAATCTCTGCCAGCCGGTTTTCATCTGCCGGAGCCAGTGGATCCAGCCCGGCGCAGAGCTCGCGCCACGGTCTGGCCCATTCGGCACGATCGCCCTGCAACAGCCCGGTCATTTGCCGCGACCAGCTCAGATAATCCTGCGCCAGCATGGGCAAGTCCAGCAACCATTCGCCAGGATAATCGACGATTTCCAGATACAGTGTTGAGGTGTCTTTAAAGTGACGCAGCAGCGAATCGCGCGATCGATAACGCAGCGCCAGACGCATTTCGCTGACCCCACGGGTCGGCGTTGGCCAGGCTGGCGGTGTGGCATACAGCTGCGATAAACCTTCGTCGTAAGTAAAACGCTGAATGCCCATATCGCGTTGCGGCACGCGTTTTACCCCCAGCAAGCGATCTTCTCGCACTGCTGAAAACAACGGCAGGCGCGCACCGGCGTTAACATTCAGTAATTGGTTAACCATCGAGGTAATAAAAGCCGTTTTACCACTACGGCTCAGGCCGGTGACGGCAAGACGCAAATGGCGGTCCACACCACGATTCACCAGCGACATCAATTCATTTTGCAGTCGTATCATTGTGAAATTTAGCGCCTTAGCAGAATTATTATTCTTTGATTTGATTGATTATATCAGGCAGTCATTACCACAAAACGCTGCTGTTCCAGCGTAAATTCGGCGACAACCGGCATACCCAGTCGTTGATGAGCATGAATAGATCGCGGGTTGTTTTCGTTAATGAACAGTAAGCCCTCACGTCCATCCATTGCCGCTTTAAGCGTTTTGACCAGCGCCGACAGTAACTGCTTGCCGCGCTGGCTGGCATCAATGCAAACCGGGCCGTAGATCCAGTTATCAGGCTGACCCGGCCACGCCTGTAACATCGCACGCACCGGCGGGGCGACGGCCTCAGAGCGACTGGCACTGAACAGCACGGCCACTACCTTGCCTTCAACAATAGCGACAACGGTAGGAGACGTGCGTTGCAACCAGCCACGGACCTTTTCTGTCGAGTAGCTACCATACAGCGCCCCACCCTCGTCGGCAGAGTTGGCAACCAGTAACTGAGCGATCTGTTCGACATCCTCGAGGGTGGCAAAGCGGATTGTTGCAGGCATCGTAGCCTCCTGATTCAGAGATGATATCAGCAGCATAGCATGCCGATTGCCAGCTCTGAGTATCAGCTTTTGCTCCAGCGAGCCGTGACACCGCGTAGCACCCGCTTCAGCAGCGGCTCCAGCGCCAAAGCCAGCAGGATTTTCAACGGCCGACGCGCGACCGATTTTACTGCCCAACCAGCCACGCCCGCCGGGCCATAGTTCAGGGCATTGATAATGATAAATTTGCCGGCCGATTTCAACGCGGGCGCGGCGTTACGGCGTACAGTCTGTTGCCAGTTTTGCATCAGATATTCTCCCGGTAAAAAAGAGATTCGGGTCAGCAGCGGCCCGCGTTATCAGCGATTACAGCTGGCTGAAGCGGCTACGCACGCTAAAGGTCTCCGACGTTACATAGCGTTCAACATTACGTAGCTGGGTTTCACCTGCCTGTAGTTCACTACTCAGGTCGTTAAGCAATTGATGTGCGGTGACCGGCTGTTGCTCGCTATCGGCACCGTACGGCATTGGATCCAGCACCCAGCTAAGAATAAAGTAGCCAATCACGGTAAACATAAACAGGCCGAAAAACAGCGACAGCACCGCAATGATCCGCACTAAACGTACCGGTATATTGAGATACTGAGCAATTCCGGCACATACGCCTTTAATTTTCCCGCGCTGCGGAATGCGCCACAGCTTATTTCCTCTAAACGCTAATCCTGTCATGGTTGCCTCCAGTGCGGGTGCTCAGCATCAAGAATCTCTTCCAGCGCCTGAATACGTTCACGCATCCGTCTGGCATCCTGGGTTAACTGTTGCAGACGCTGCATATC
Source organism: Winslowiella toletana (assembly GCF_032164335.1). Taxonomy (NCBI): domain Bacteria; kingdom Pseudomonadati; phylum Pseudomonadota; class Gammaproteobacteria; order Enterobacterales; family Erwiniaceae; genus Winslowiella; species Winslowiella toletana. The sequence goes on from NZ_CP134152.1 coordinate 2,604,435, forward strand.
ATTTTGTGATAGCTCAGCGCCGCTGTTCTGACGATTGCTGTAATGCAGCCATAACCATATAGGTGCTACAAACAGCACAAAAATTGTCAGCGGTATGGCAAGAAATAACGCACTCATTCACTCTCCTTGATCTTATCTGGCCGTCATCTGAGACAGTAATTATCGGGCGGACAGCCGAATGGCTGCCCGCTAGCGATGTTACTCGCTACGGTTCATTTTGGCTTTTAACGCGTTCAGTTGCTCACTGATTTCATCATTGGCTTTCAGTTCGGCAAACTCCTGATCCAGCGTTTTCTGCTTACCAAAGCTCACGCTCTCCGCTTCCGCTTCCATATGATCAATACGACGTTCAAAGGATTCGAAACGCGCCATGGCTTCATCAATTTTTCCGCTGTCGAGCTGACGACGTACATCACGTGAGGAAGAAGCCGCCTGATGGCGTAAGGTCAGCGCCTGCTGACGAGCGCGCGTTTCGCTCAGCTTTTTCTCCAGCTCGCCGATTTCGCCTTTCATGCGGTCCAGCGTCTCTTCTACCTGCGAAGTTTCCTGCGTCAGGGTGGCGATCAGATCGGTCAGTTTCTGTTTTTCAATCAGCGCGGCACGCGCCAGATCGTCTTTGTCTTTACGCAGCGCCAGTTCGGCCTTTTCCTGCCACTCACTCTGCTGAGTCTCTGCCTGTTCGATACGGCGAATCAGCTGTTTTTTCTCAGCCAGCGCGCGAGCGGAGGTTGAGCGGACTTCTACCAGCGTGTCTTCCATTTCCTGAATCATCAGACGCACCAGCTTTTGTGGATCTTCTGCTTTCTCCAGCAGAGAGTTGATGTTGGCGTTCACGATGTCGGCAAAACGAGAAAAAATACCCATAATCAAAATCCTCATTAATATTGTCTGCGTTACGCCATGCTCTGCACAGCTGCCGCTAAGTAATTCAAGATGCGTGCCAACTTTTATGTTATTGATTTTCAATGACTCCCCTGCTTTACTTTGCGTAATGCTACGCGTAATCTGGTTTTAATCACTAACACCTGGTGAAATTCATCATGAGCGAACAGACTGAAAACCTGCTGGGCGAGTCGAATAACTTTCTCGAAGTATTAGAGCAGGTTTCACGGCTGGCTCCGCTAAATAAACCGGTACTGGTAATCGGTGAACGCGGCACCGGTAAAGAACTGATTGCCAGCCGCCTGCACTACCTTTCCGACCGCTGGCAAGGACCATTTATCTCGCTTAACTGTGCCGCGTTGAACGAAAATCTGCTCGATTCTGAGCTGTTTGGTCATGAAGCGGGGGCCTTTACCGGCGCGCAAAAGCGCCATCTCGGCCGCTTTGAACGCGCCGATGGCGGCACGCTGTTCCTCGACGAGCTGGCCACCGCTCCGATGCTGGTACAGGAAAAATTGCTGAGGGTCATTGAGTACGGCCAGCTGGAACGCGTCGGCGGCAGCCAGCCGCTGCAGGTCAGCGTACGCCTGGTCTGTGCGACCAATGATGATCTACCGGCGCTGGCGCGCGCAGGCAAATTCCGCGCCGACCTGCTGGACCGCCTGGCATTTGATGTGGTGCAGCTGCCGCCGCTGCGCGAGCGCCGCAGCGACATCCTGGTGATGGCCAACCATTTTGCCATTCAGATGTGTCGCGAGCTCGGCTTGCCGCTGTTTCCTGGCTTCACGCCAGCGGCGCAACGCGTACTGCTGGATTATCACTGGCCCGGTAACGTTCGCGAGCTGAAAAACGTCGTCGAGCGCTCGGTATATCGCCACAGCACCGTCGACGAACAGCTGGATACCATTATTATTAATCCGTTCAGCCGTGCAGCCGCAACGGAAGTTGCGCAACCGCCTGAATCCCCGTATCCCGATCTGCCGCTTGATTTACGCCAGTGGCAGAATCAGCAGGAGCAAGCGCTGCTGGAAAAGAGCCTGCAACAGGCGCGCTTTAATCAACGACGTGCCGCAGAGTTATTAGGCGTTACCTATCACCAACTGCGCGCAATGATGAAAAAGCATGGGGTGCGAGTGACGGAAGAAACTGAAGAGTGACGGCTCAAGTCATTCAGGCGTCAGCTGATATTAAGCATTGACGCCACCAGCCATCAAATGCAAAAAAAGGCCCGCGCAAGGCGGGCCGAAAAATACTGGAAGCAATGTGAGCAATGTCGTGCTCTTCTTCGGTAGAGCCACCGTCGAAGCGCAAATGAATAGTAATCATTCTCACTATCATCTGTAAAGCATTTTGTTGAGAATCTTTCTCATTACCATAGTAACATTGTGCGTATTATCATGATGCGCCGCGCGATAAATGCACCTAGTTCTGTGAGATAAATGGCATCGCTGCGGCGTTTCAATATTTGCAAAAGAATTACAATCCTACTGCTTTACCCTTCCTAAGGCCAACCACCGGAAAGTATCGGTAAAACGTCGATAACCCTACACCTTAGATAATGGCCAACTGCTGGAGGGTATGTCCCTTAGCAAATAGCCGTCCAACCTGTTCCCGCTCATGTTGCTTTAACGCGTTGGTCATCCGCTAGTGCATCCCTGTGCCCTGGCTGCTGCTAACCAGCCAGTGTTCGTCCGACGATCTGCTCTCGTTCCATCTCCGTTAATACCGGCATCACATAGTAAAAGAAACGCCCCAAGCAAGTGCTGGTATCAATATTGCCGCGCTGAACGAGTAGAACGAGTAGATAGAAGAGGTAGATTATGCGGGAATGACTGAAAAGGCAGTGAACGCTGAGTTATCAGCATGGACTGAATATCGCAGGAAACTGTGTGCCTATATAAAATCTTGAGGATGGTAGTCATGCGCTACCATCCCCGCCAGTTGTCCAGAACGGCTTCTCGGGCCAGCTAATATCGGGGGCTTTTGATGTATCGATACGCATCAGCAGGACCCTGTATTTCTTCGATGCTGCAAGCGTTGCGGCTTCTTCTTCTGTCGCGATATCGGCATCAACCGCGTCCTGTCTCCATTCTATTTCAGTGTCTGCCGCTGCACGAAGTTGGTTTTTCTTTGCTGAGGCTTCGACGATCAGTTGTTCATGTGTTGGCGGAGGGATATCAACCCATGCAGGCAGGCTGTAAACATCCCGCAGCGAGCGTGATGAGCGACAGCTTGTAGACCACAATCGGCAGTTGCTGGGGTGAGACCAGACCGATGATGCCGAGCAGAAGCACAGCAGTCAGCAGTCAGCAGCCAGCCGCTGAGCCGGGGCTTTTTAACAGGGGGAATGATTTTTTTCAGGTTTTTCATGATGCGTCTCCTTGTGTAGTGGAAACAGCATCACAAATGTCAATTAAAGGGGATTTTAAACCGCGTTATAAGTGTTTATCGTGGATGCATGTCATTTAGATATAAAATGTCACCGAAAGTGAGTTATGGGGCGCATGAATGCGCCCCACCAATAAATCAAATTGGCTCCGCTGTAAACAAATTACCAAGGGTGTCACTACTCATATAACTAAATTTCACACCATTGAATATGGTCGAAACCGTTGGGGTATTGTCTTTTTTTTCTTCCTTCAATTTGACCAGCTTGATCACGATTTTTGCTGGCTCTCCAGTTTTCATGGTGTTCTCACCTAACACGGCAGAGTATGCTGATACAACAACAGCCATGACATCGGCACCTGATTTAGCTGTGCCATCACCCCTGGTAATCAATGTGATACCTGAAAGGTTCTTGCTTTTCTTATCGACTGTACCAACAATGGCCAGATGATCGTTGAATGTATATTTAAAAACATTCTTGACCTCACCACTTTCGATATGTGCTTTCAACCTAAATGAGCTACCGAAAGTCTTAAGGTTGGCATTCATTCGCTTCGAGAATACCTCAGGGGATATTTCCAGCGTTACTTCAGGAACACTGGTAACCGTTTCTTCAGAGGCATCTTCAGGTTGAGAAGGTGTCTCAACCGGTTCATTTTTAGGTTTTGCCGTTTGCATAGCCGTACTGGTTTCTGTTCTTGCTTTTTCATTTTTATCTTGGGTGGGAATAAATAAAACCAAGAAAAATAAAGCAACCACAAATCCGACGATGCCACCACTAGTCTTACTCAGCCAAGGTTTATGACCTTTCCTTATAAAATGACGTGATAATAATCTTGCAACTACAACCCAGATAGCTATTACTGCAACTAAAATCAAAAAATCTTTCATCATAACTCCGTTCATTTCTTCGCTATTTCAAATGGTATTTAAAGACATATCCCCGTCGACTGCTACTATACATTAAGAAACTCAGACAAGAAGAGTTGAGTACTCTGGCATAGCTGCTATCAGGTGAAATGTTGATGTAGCACTTTTCCTGCTTAAGGTTGTACTTCACCCATGCTGGCGAGCCACTTGTCATCGTCAATACTAACGTGTGCCAACCGATTTTCTGTATATAATTTGATACGTTAACAAAATCAGATTTGTATTTATCCAATTCTGGAAAAACACTCCGTAAGGCTGGGATTGCGGTATTTACGACCCTATCATTTGTCTCGGCAGTAAAACTACTTATTCCATTTTGATAAGCCTGTTTGGTCGCGGGACTGCCATTGAGAAAGATGGTGAGGCCAATCCCCACGGCTATGACTAGTGCGACTACGCTGCTTAAAATGACAAAAATCTTATAATTCGCTTTCGATGTCACTCGGGAAGGTTTTAGTTCAGTACCCTGAGCCACAGGAGAAACTGTGTTTTCGTCTGGTTCAACATTCAATAAATCATCAAAGTAACCAAACACTGATTGAAGCTGCTCTTTATCTAAATCCTTAAGATGGGTTGTACCGAAATGCTTCAAGCAATATCGGTCACGATCAAGGCGATATGCTGGGTTAGTAATAGTCATTATTTTACTGACTAAAGTATTACAGTCCTTCTGGACCTTGACCCGCTGGGCATACTTCTGGAGGATCTTAACAGCACAATGGTAATCAGCTGCAGTCATCTCATTGACAGTTTTGGTGTGAAGTTTCGTATGGAGCACCAGCCACAGTTCGCGCTTGCTTTCACCAGCGTCAACAAATTCATCCATTAATCGATGCAGATCACGTTTTTGTAGCAGTGAGATTGGTTGCTGAGCAGCATGGGATACCCCAGCGGTATAGTTATGGATAGTTACATCACCGCTGACAACATTGCCTACATCCCCATTAACTGTTTGCTTTTGCTTATTCATGTTCTCTTCGTGTTTTTGTTCATTACGGCTCCAGCTCCTATGGTCACATTACCTTTAATAACGTTCCCCAGAACATCTCCCTGAATAACCTGCTCGGCTCGCTCTTGTGACGAACCATTTTAACAACCACTGGAGCAGCACGATATAACTCAATCAGACTAGCCTCATCTTGTGGCATCGAAGAAACTGAACGGTCACCAGTTACAACAACACCGAACCTAGCTAACGCAGCCAAATATTGTGCATCGGGATACTTGTCACCTTTCTCATAGTTAAGCTAAGCAATTTTTTTCACGCCACCATGCTCACCGAATGCCAATTGGCTCAGTCCTGGTCTCTCTCGTTCTTCTTTTAATCGCTCACCGATACTCAATTGCATGCAAATCCCGCTGGCAGGTATTCAAATGAATACCATAATCCATCACATATAAACCAAACATCATTGCATCAACAAAGGAGACAACGATGACTGCAGAGCAAGTCAAATCACTCTTCCGCCAGCGCGGGGTCACTTTCACCCGCTGGGCAGAAGAAAACGGCTACAGCCGCAATGAGGTTTACCGTGTTCTTAACGGTTTCACCAAAGCCCGCTACGGCAAATCCCACGGAATTGCAGTGAAGCTGGATCTGAAACCAGATTCGAATGCGGCCTAACCTTTTAGCCCGTGTAACAGATTATCACATATCGCAAAAAGGGGAATGTGACATGAGCAAGGCAAATGTATCCAGTTCTGGCTCACGCATTCTGCGCGTTCTTAAAGCTCTGCGCGGTCACGCTCTCAACGGTGTTTCTAACGGTGAACTGGCATCAGCTCTGGGCGAGTCCCCGGCGAATATCAATCGGGCGCTCAATACCCTTATCGAAGAGGGTTTGGCTCTAAAACTGGATAACGGGCATTTTGCCCCTGGAGTCCAGCTATTACAAATCGCCATGGCGCACAGTACCGAGATGGCACGGGCGCAGGATCGTATCAATGAAATTAACCAGCGTGTTATAGCTGGCAGTCGCTAAGGATTTGGCATGGGACGTACAAAATCACAACCAGTTGAACTAGTGAAAGATGCACCGCTAAGCGATGGCCTCAACGTTAGTCTGAACGCCATGACCGAACATCGCCTAGAAATCATGCAGCAATTTGGTGATGGGCTGCCGTATGAACGCGATCGTATTGTACACGAGACACGTTTTTATATGGCTCAGAGTGCTGAGGCTATGCTGGAAGCAGGTGAACGCCTAATTATCCTTAAGGAAAATGAGCCGCATGGCGAGTTTGTTGAGATTGTCAGAGAACATCTCAGCATTGAACCCCGTATTGCGCAAAAAAAGGCTCAAGCCTCCCTTAAATTTTTATCACCTGAACTTGAGTCAAAAGCGAAAACGTTTTCGCTTTTAGGCCGTTCAAAATTTTACGAATTGATGTTGGAAGATGATGAAGAACTTGCTCAGCTAGCTGATGGTCGAACGGTAGCCGTATGATGCAGGTCTGGGGCGGGCAGAACGTGTACTTCCCGATGGGCATGGTCTGGAAGGTCAGCCAGCGCGACAGGAAAATCTTCCTGGAGTTCGACGGGCGCAACCATTACGAACTGGCCCGCAAGTTTGGCGTTTCTCTGCAGTGGATCTACAGCGTGGTGAAACGGGTTAAAAGGGAAGAACTGGATCGGATGCAGGGTAAGCTGTTTGATGGTGAATCTGATGACGTTGCCGGAACAAGGGAGTAAAATCACAAACCAGACTGGTTCGAACTTGTTTTTATTCGGGCCAGTCTGATTTTCACATACTGTAAGGTTATTGCACATTACATCCAGTATCTTCCCATGTTGACCCAGTTCCTCCCATAATTATCTCACTAATTCCCTGTCATTTATCTCAAATCTGATCATTATCATCAGCCTTTGCTTTTCGGCAGGCATTTCCAGCATGAAAATTGCCTGGAAAAGAGCCGGTTATCCAGTCAAACTTTGGGGCAACGCCAAGAGTGCGATACACTCTGCCTATTGCCCGTGAACCCAAAAAATCCGATGCCAAAAATATTCTCCACCCTGCTTCTCGGACTCAGCGTGTTAAGCAGCGCTGCCTGGTCGGCAACGCCCGGCGATATTCGCCAGAGCGGTTTTGTCTATTGCGTCAGCGGCGTGATGAACACTTTTAACCCACAGCTGGCAAGTAGCGGGCTGGCCGTCGATACGCTGGCAGCGCAGCTTTACGATCGCCTGCTGGACGTCGATCCTTATACTTATCGCCTGATCCCGGAGCTGGCGGAGAGCTGGGAAGTGCTGGATAACGGTGCCACCTATCGTTTTCATTTACGCCCTAACGTGCCATTCCAGACCACCAGCTGGTTCACACCGACACGCATGATGAATGCCGACGATGTGGTATTCAGTTTTGCCCGGATGTTTGACCGCAAGCATCCCTGGCATAACGTTGGTGGCGGCAACTATCCCTATTTTGACAGTCTGCAATTCTCCGATGCGGTACAAAGCGTTAAAAAACTCGATAAAGATACCGTTGAAATTCGCCTGAACAGCCCGGACGCCTCTTTTCTCTGGCATCTGGCCACCCACTATGCGCCGGTGCTCTCAGCGGAGTACGCCGACAACCTGACAAAAATTAATCGTCAGGAACTGCTGGATCGCCAGCCGGTTGGCACCGGGCCATTTATGCTGAATGAGTACCGCGCCGGGCAATTTATTCGTCTGGCTCGTAATCCGCTCTACTGGAAAGGCGTACCACGCATGCCGCAGGTGGTAGTCGATATGGGAGCCGGAGGCATGGGCCGGCTGTCGAAACTGCTAACCGGTGAGTGTGATGTGCTGGCCTATCCGGCCGCCAGCCAGTTATCGATACTGCGCGACGACCCGCGCCTGCGCCTTACCTTGCGCCCGGGCATGAATATCGCCTATCTGGCCTTTAATACCCGTAAAGCACCGCTGGATCGCCGCGAGGTTCGACAGGCGCTGGCACTGGCGATTAATAATGAGCGCCTGATGGAGTCGATTTACTACGGTACGGCAGAAACTGCCGCTTCTATTTTGCCGCGCGCCTCCTGGGCTTATGATAATGATGCACGCATCACAGAATATAATCCGCAGAAAGCGCGCGATGAGCTGAAACGACTCGGGCTGGAAAATCTGCACCTGAAACTCTGGGTGCCCTCGGCTTCCCAGTCGTGGAACCCCAGCCCGCTGAAAACCGCCGAGCTGATCCAGGCAGATATGGCACAGATCGGGGTACGCGTCACCATTGTCCAGGTTGAAGGCCGCTTCCAGGAGGCGCGTTTAATGGAAATGAATCACGATCTGACGCTAACCGGCTGGGCGACTGACAGTAACGACCCGGACAGTTTTTTCCGGCCGCTGTTAAGCTGCGCCGCAATTAATTCTCAAACCAATTTTGCCCACTGGTGCAACCCGGCATTCGATGAAGTACTGCATAAGGCGTTGTTGTCACAACAGTTGGCTACCCGCATCGATCGCTATGACGAAGCGCAGAATATTCTGGCGCAGGAGCTGCCGGTGCTGCCGCTGGCTTCATCGCTACGGCTGCAAGCCTATCGCCACGATATTAAAGGATTGGTGTTAAGTCCGTTTGGCAATGCTTCCTTTGCCGGCGTACACCGTGATGAAGCCAGGGATCTGAAGCAATGATTATTTATACGCTGCGCCGCCTGGTGCTGTTGCTGACCACGCTATTTATGCTGACGCTGGTCGGTTTCAGCCTGAGCTACTTTACGCCGAATGCACCGTTACAGGGAGCATCGCTGCTGGATGCCTGGCTGTTCTGGTTTAAAGGCATCCTGCAGCTTGATTTCGGCGTCTCCAGCATCAACGGTCAGTCAATCAATCTGCAACTGCGCGAGGTCTTCCCCGCCACGCTGGAACTCTGCCTGATGGCCTTCAGCCTGGCGCTGCTGGTCGGTATTCCGTTGGGAATTATGGCCGGTGTGATGCGCAATAAATGGCAGGATAAACTGATCAGCGCGCTGGCATTGCTCGGCTTTTCAATGCCGGTATTCTGGCTGGCGCTACTGCTGACGCTGTTTTTTTCACTCCACCTCGGCTGGCTGCCGGTATCCGGTCGTTTCGATCTGTTGTATCAGGTCAAAACCGTCACTGGTTTTGCCTTAATTGATGCCTGGCTCAGCGACTCACCGTGGCGTGAGGAAATGTTACTTAGTGCCTTCACCCATATGATTCTACCGGTAACCGCTCTGGCGGTGGCACCCACTACCGAGGTCGTTCGCCTGCTGCGCATCAGTACCAGCGATGTTATCGACAAAAACTATATCAAAGCCGCAGCCACCCGTGGTCTGTCGCGTTTTGCCGTAATCCGCCGTCATGTGATACATAACGCATTGCCGCCGGTGATCCCGCGTCTTGGCTTACAATTTGCCACTATGCTGACGCTGGCAATGATCACCGAAGTGGTATTCAGCTGGCCGGGATTAGGCCGCTGGCTGATTAACGCCATTCGCCAGCAGGATTATGCAGCGATTTCCGCCGGTGTGATGGTGGTGGGCGGGATGGTCATTACAGTCAACGTACTGTCCGATATTTTAGGCGCCATGACCAATCCGTTAAAGCATAAAGAGTGGTATGCCCTTCGATAGTTAGCAGTAATGCACGGCATTCTACCCGGCGCGCGAAAGCCTTCCGGGTTAGACGCACCATTGACAAGGTATCTGGCGGACGCTGGTCACCAACATTACCCAGTTTTTAGACGGCGAAATCCCTGCTAATCCGTACGGTGGTGCACTTAGTCTGGCAGGCATTGCCCTACTTATTTTCACTGTGAGTTTGATCGCGCGCACTGCACGCAAAGCCCTGAATCTGTCACTCTCTAAAGACACACCTGTCTGATAACTGGACAATACTCATATCACTGGAGTAGAAAAGGCATGAATAAATTTATTGCTCCCGTTGAGCTTTCTAAAGCATTTCGTCTGATCAATCACGGACCGACAACGCTGGTCTCAGCGCGACATGCAGGCGTTGATAACGTCATGTCCGCGTCATGGGTATGCGCACTGGATTATTCACCACCGAAGTTAACCGTTGTGCTGGATAAGATGGCGAAAACACGCGAACTAATCGAAAAAACTGGGCAGTTTGTTATTCAGGTGCCAACGGTTGCTCAGCTTAAGCTTACCCACTATGCCGGAACACATAGCCTGCATGATGATCCGGACAAAATGGCACATGCCGACGCCATGGTTTTTAGCATACCAGGCAACGATTTACCTTTTATTGAAGGCTGCTCAGGCTGGCTGGCCTGCAAGGTGATCCCTGAATTACATAATCAGCAGAGCCATGATCTGTTTATTGCTGAAATAACCGGCGCATGGGCCGATACACGGATTTTTAGTGAAGGACACTGGAAATTCGAACATGCCGATCCTGCCTGGCGAAGCCTGCACTACATTGCAGGCGGACATTTTTACGCAACAGGGGAAGCAATGGATATCGGCGGAGAAGAAATGCCCTGATATCTACAGGCAACAGACCGGTATTTACGCCTGTCTTCAGGCGTTTTATTAACTTCCCCTCCTCTTCTCGCTACGCCTTAACGGCGTAAGCGACACCCTCTGATTCTGAATAATCCTTAATTGCAGTAAGCACCATCAGACAACCATCCGCTACGGCTGGTGAGATCAGCACGATGGCTGAATCTGAAAAACATCTTCAATTTTATGGATTCTGTAAGTCATCAAGCCGTGAGAGGTTGCCGAATGACATAAGTTTTATTGCCAAAATCTGAACTACTCAGAAAATTACTTATGAAATGAGGGGTGGAAAATTTGTGTTTTCGCAGAGAAGTTGGAAATTGACTAATCAGAACATGTAAAAAGATAAGGAAGTCAAAATAAAATAAGTGATTTAAGTTAAATTTTAGCGCTATAGCACTAAAAAAACCTCAGGATAGTATTGATAACCATTATCATCTGGTAAGTTGATGATTGATCTGAAATCGATCGATTATACTGCCCATTGATACCCTGAACTAAAATATTCTTTTTAAGATGCGATTCTCTGGATTAATAATCTATATAAATATCGTTTAGCAACATAACCCCCCGAACAGTAGGCAAAACCATTCCATAAGATTTAATGAATGTTTGTTTTTTTATCCTGCAAATCAATCACATCATAACATTTAAACCCACTGTGTATTATTTTATTGTTTATAATCAATATTATAAATCACACTTTTGTTGGTAACACAAATTTGTTTAAGATTTAAATCAACGAAAAAGTGAATTATTAACCACCGCAAGTGCATAAATGATCATTTTTCACTATGGAACCAATGAGGAAAATCGTCGCCCAGAAGAAAATTGCTCTTGAAAGGCAACAAACAAGGAGATCTTTGCGTCAGAAGAAGTACATGCTCAACAGTAAATAGGCAGCGTATTAGTCTGATAAAAAATTAAGGGACACCGAGCCCCATGAGAAGTGAAAAACCGTATTGAATTATGTAATTAAACAGTGCAGCGACAGCTCAAAAAAGTACAAATGGCAAAACATCGTCTGAAACTCGCAGGCATTTTACCCGTTTTATTCACCAAACATTTTAAGTCATTCGGAAAAATAAGGAGATAACCTTGAGTAATGCAGATTTTACCGTCGAGAAAATCAGCCTCACTAACCTGCCCAGCAGATCCAGCGACGTCACGTTTATGTTGAAATTCTTTATCTATATCTCAGTTATTGGCATAGCAATCTTTTTCGCCATGAATGATTCATTATGGATTAAGTCTGTTGGCGTGTTTTTAATGGGTGCCATCTTCGCGCATGGGGTTGAATTACAGCACCAGGTCTTGCACGCCCAGGGAATAAAAAACAGAAAAGGAAACGAAATTATTGGTATCTTGCTGGGTCTTCCCATGCTGGTCTCGTATGCTGATTATAAGTATAGTCATCTGAATCATCATAAGTTTTTAGGAACGCCACAAAACAAAGAATACTTTGATTACGGTGACCAATATGGCACGCTTAGTTTCATGACGATCTGGGCTTTAGTTTCACGTCTTTTTATGATCCCCCAGTACTATGCATTTATTAAAAAGGCTTTCATCGCCCTTACCTTTCAGGATTATGAGGACACCACGCCAAAAGTTTCTAAACAGATTCGCAGAGACTATCTGGTGATGATTTCGTTTATGACTGTGCTGGCTACACTGTCATATCTTTACGGATGGGAGATCATCGCGACATTTTGGCTGATACCTTTTGTTGTTATTGCATCACCTATACACGCACTTATCGAAATGCCAGAACATTATCAATGTAATACCGAAAGTACACATCAATACTCAAATACACGAACCATTAAAAGCAATGCATTTATGACATGGTTTACTAATGGGAATAACTTTCATGTTGAGCATCACATGATGCCCGGCCTGCCGATCGACCGCCTGCATGATTTACATGCAAAAATTAGCGGTAAGTATGAACATTACAGTCCAACCTATCGAGCCTTCTATATGGGGGTTCTGAAAAAAATGTTAAGGAAAGAAAGTAATGAATAATGAGTTCTATCTGCAAGAAGCACGTTACTTTCAGGACAGATTTAACAGCAGAGGATTAGCTGACCAGCTGGAAAAAACCAGAAGACATAACGAGTTTCTCGAATCAGATCGAGAGATAATTCGAAAGTCACCCATGTTCTTTTTAGCCACGTCATCTCCGGATGGCTACCCGGATTGTTCTGTGAAAGGGGGAAATCCAGGTTTTGTAAAAATAGTAAATTCTTCCACCTTAATCTTTCCTGATTATGACGGAAACGGAATGTACAGAAGCTTAGGTAACATAGCCTCTAATCCTAATATAGGAATGTTATTTCTTGAGTATGAAGGTGGGCGAAGAAAATTAAGAATTAACGGTCAGGCTTCTGTAAGTGAAGAACCGGATATCTTAATAAATTTACCGGGCGCAAAATTAGCCGTTATTGTTAAAGTCAGGGATATTTTCCCTAACTGCCCCAGATATGTTCCGCTACTGGAAGTGAAGCAAAGCTCGGCATATAACCCAGATTATGGTTATGCCCCCCCGGAACCCGACTGGAAAAGTAAAGATGATCTCAAAGATTTTGTGCCAAAAAAGGAGTGAGGATATGAATTCCAAAAAACAACTTGCAAAAGGGATTGACGTTTCCGATACAACGCTTGAAGAACAAAAAACATTAAATTCATTCTATCTGCGAGAAATCGGACAGCCTGCAAATTTCAGGGAGAGTCCAGATTTAAGTGAGTATTTCTTCATCGAAGAAATCGAGGACAGATGGAATGCATATGAAGCATCCAGATTGGCAATGCAGGATTACCCCACCAATGCGGAAGATTTTCTAAGCTGGTACAACAAATTGCATATGGCGCACAGAAAAATCGTGGCCCCCTTTTTCACACGGCTGGCTGAGCATTCAACACTTGAAGAGCTGACATTTTATATTGCGATGGAAAATGAGGTAGATGGACGATTTGACGATGTGATTTCTCTTGCTCAACTTGGTATGACCGGCGATATGAAACTGGCTCTCGCCGAAAATTATTGGGATGAGATGGGGATGGGCAGCCTGGAAGAGATGCACACGGTTTTGTTTACCGCCTCAGCAGAAAAGCTGCGTGGGATTGCCGGATTATCCTCAGAAAAAATTCAGGTACCCAGCGCAGCATTAAAAAATGGCAACCTGTTGTTGATGTATGCCTTGCGCAGAAAATATCACCCACGATTGCTGGGTACGCTGGCTATTCTCGAGCATACCGCACCCTATCGATTCGCAAAAACAGTACAAGCAATGCGCCGGTTAGGAATACCTGAGGATGTCATCTATTACCATGACATGCATATTCAGGTCGATGCAAATCATGGAAAGCAACTTATAGAAAGAGTGTTGATGACTCTCGCTAAAGATAATCCCGATATCATTCCGGAGTTATGTATCGGTTGCCTTGTCCGATATAACGTCGCAGTGGATTATTACAATAGTGTTGAAGCGGAAATGGATAAAATCACCTTACAAAAAGAAAAGGAGTATTAAAATGAGTAGTACCACACTGGAAAAACCGTCAACAGCAAAAATTTACAACCTGGAAAGTCAACGTTTTGTTTTGGGTAGCGCATCTCAAGTTTTCGGCATTGATTTCCTCACGCATCCAGACTGGAAAGCATTTCAGGCATTTTTTGAAGACCTGGAATTAGACCAATACATGATGGATGGCGGATTATATCGCCAGCGTCGCTTTGGCCGCTTCAAATGGTTTGCTGATGGAAACCGGCTGGAACAGCAGCCACAAACGCCCTATACACAGCCGCTGTACTTTAATCCACTGAATGGTGGCATTGAACGACACTTTGCCCCTTTAACCGATACAATTGTAAATAATCAGGTCGTAAGAGAAATTCTTCTGAGACTGGCTAAGGCTTATGGTGAGCTGGAAGATATTCAGACCTGGAAAATCAATGCTTACTTTAACAGGATCATTGCGACAAAAGACTTTTCTGGACAGCCAGTGCCCGAAGGTAAACATCGTGACGGTGTCAAATTTAGCTGTTTGTTTATGGCAAACCGTTTAAATGTTTCGGGTGGATCAACCACACTGACTGATATCTTATATCAACAAGAAGTGTTCACCGGAACACTGCAAAATCCATCTGATGTTTTAATTTTCCGCGATGACACAGTAATTCATGATACCAGTGCGATTACGGTTAATGAAGGATTTAAAGAAGGTTACAGAGACGTACTGGTTATCGAGTTTTACTGATATATAGGATGTGAATTGTGACTATTCAGGTTGCGATACAACCAGATTTGACCACAAGAGAGCTGACTTCAAGAACAATCGATGAAAATGAAATATTTATTATCGTCCCATTATTAGTACAGCTTTATCAGAATTTGCCAATTGAGACGATTAAGTCCCGACTTGACGAGATAAAACATCTTAACTGGTCCTGTTTGGGCGTATTTTATAAAGATAGTCTTGTCGGTATATCTGGCTATTGGTTAAACACACGACTTTATTGCGGAAAGTATTTATACGTGGATCACTTTGTGGTTGATGACGCTTTCCGGCAATCAGGTGTCGGTGCACTTCTGATGCAAAAGATAAAAGAAGTAGCCGAACAGAATCAGTGCGGTCATATATGCCTTGATACCTTTACTGGCAACTCACAGGCACAGAAGTACTGGTCAAAGCATAAATTTAATATTGTTGGTTTTCATTACGTATTACAGCATTAATTAAAAGGAATCTATCATGGAACATAACTATTCCAGAGATGTCATTTACAGTCGTATGTTGGGAATTGTGAACGAAGAAGAACTCGCTTTACTGGCAGATAAAACTATCGCCGTTCCTGGCTGTGGGGGAGTTGGCTATACACATGCTGAAACCCTGGTAAGAATGGGGGTGGGTGGCGTGCACATCGCCGACTTTGACACCTTTGGCCCGGAAAATTTCAACCGACAGTTTGGTTCAAGTATTCATACTGTAGGACAAAAAAAAGCAGATGTACTCAGGGAACGTCTGCTGTCCATTAATCCGGCATTGAGGATTTCTCAGTTTGAAGAGGTGAATCCTGACAATGTAGACGATTTTCTTGAAGGTGTGGATGTACTGTGCGATGCGCTTGACTACTTTGTGATTGAACCACGCATTGTCATGTATCGCCGTGCCAGGGAACTGGGCATTCCGGCAGTGATCTCATGCCCCATCGGGTTTGGCGGAACCTTGCATTTCTTCGACCCACAATCGATGTCCTTTGAAGAGTATTTCGCTCTGTCTGCCGAAATGAATGAAACACAGAAACTGATCAATTTTGGCATCGGTCTGGATCCTTTGCGCTTACACAGTAGTTACCTGGATTCACCCCGACTGGATTTTGAAAGCCGAAAAGTCGCTTCACTAAGTTCTTCGTGCCTGCTGGCAACAACACTCACGTCAACTTTTACATTAGCGAAACTGCTTGATCGTGATATGTTTTTTAAACCGGTCCCTTACGTGCATCAGATCGACTACATGGCTGGACGATTTGAACAAACGTATGTAAATGAGGGCGTTAACGGGCTTAAATCCGTCATGAAGCTTCAGGCAGCCGGATAGGAAGCGACGTGCGGAACTGAATCTCACCATTACATTGGCACTTACATTATGAAATCACGCATTTTTATAGACGGTGAAGCGGGAACGACAGGGTTGCAGATACATTCTCAACTCAATGACCGTGATGATATTGAGTTAATTGAGCTGGCGCGTTCAGATCGAAAAGACCCACAGAAACGTAGCCAGGCGCTAAACGAATGTGACATTGCGATTCTGTGCCTGCCTGATGATGCAGCACGCGAAGCAGTATCATTTGTTGAAAACCCACGGGTACGTATCCTGGATGCGAGCTCGGCTCATCGTTCCACCACCGGCTGGGTATACGGTCTGCCTGAACTGACTCCGGGTCAAGTACAGTTGATTGCTGAAGCCAACAGAGTGACTAACCCTGGCTGCTATCCTACAGGGGCGATTACTTTGCTGCGTCCTCTGACTGAGGCGGGCATCGTTCCGCGTGATTACCCTGTCAATGTACATGCCATATCGGGTTATTCCGGTTCCGGACGCTCGTTGATTGATGCCTATGAAGATCCACAGCATCCTCAGGCAACTAATGCTCCTTTTCGTGGATATGGTTTAAGTCTTAAGCATAAACATGTTCCTGAGATGCAGAAACAGGCACTGCTTTCATTTCCACCGTTGTTTACGCCTTCCTATGGAAAATACCGTCAAGGGATCGTTCTGTATGTTCCACTGCATTTGAGACTTCTGAAGCCTGGAGTCAGCGCCAAACAGATACATGATTGTCTGTCTGTTTATTATTCTGATTCAGAATACATTAATGTCGTTCCCGTTGAACAGGCAGCAACGATTACACAATTGGATCCTGAATATTTAAATGGAACAAATAATCTCGATATTTACGTCTTTGCTAATGAAGATTCCGGACAAATTCTGTTAGCTGCGGTGTTCGACAACCTGGGTAAAGGTGCGTCTCGCGCTGCTATCCAGAATCTGAATATCATGTTAGAAAATACATCGCTGTAAATAACATGCTAACTTCCTCTCCAGCTTCTGGAGAGGATATTGATTAAATTAATCTGAAAACCAGCACTCATTACATAACTGAGAGGGTTAGTCTCGCCATGAATAAACATCATGAAATTACATCTCCCCTGACCTATGAACAAAAGAATATTTGGCAATTGCATATTGATAACCCAGGCATTCCATTGTTTAATGCAAATTATCTTTTTCATATTAAATCAGGATTCGAATGTGATTATTTTGTGCAAGCGTTGAGGCTGGTCGTCGCGCGTCACGGTGGATTATCCTCACGTTTCGGTGGAAATACTGAGCATGCCATGCAATATGGGCCGTCAGAAACTGAAGATAAAATTTCTGACTTTGTCTATTTATTTGAGAAAGCAGAAAACTTTAAAGAAGCGCATGACATTATTAAAATGCGTAGTGTCGTGCCCTTCCGACTAAACCTGGCTTCACCCATCCGAGCCGATATTGTCCCGATGGCCAACGACGCCTTTCTGATTAACATTACTGTTCATCAGATTGTTTGCGATTGCTGGTCTGCATCACTTTTCTTCGAAGAGCTGAGTTCATATTATAATTCATTATGTAATGATAAAGAGACCGTCGTTGCTGACAATGCCATCAGTTATATGAGTTTTTCACTGTGGCAAAAACAGCATCAGGAAAAAGCCAAATCGAATATGTCATATTGGTTAACGTATCTGCAGGGCGTGGATAGTCATTTAGATCTGTCAAAATATAAAGATCCATCAGACGCCTCCCCTTTTTCAGGCGGCGTTGCAATAAAAAACCTCACTGGAACTATTCACAGCCAGGCCTGTGCTTTAGCTAAAAATTATGCAGTCACACCCTACGCTATTTATATGACACTGTTCGCTGCTTTCTTACAGCATTGCACACAGCAGAACGATTTCTGCCTGTCATATCCGAGTTCCAACAGAAACATGCCTGAATCAGATGAAATTCTGGGGTTGTTTACACGCTTACTGCCCGTAAGATTTACATTCGGAGCGGAAAGCACGTTAAAGGAGATGGTAGCAAAAGCCTATGAGGCTCTCCTTGATAATAGCGAACACGACTTATGCTGCATGGCAGATATCGTCAAGGAGGCGGGTTTGATTAGCGATATAAACCCTTTTGGCTTGTTCAAAATTGTTTTTGGGCAAATTGGCCGGGTAAACAATGGGCTTGACCTTAAATCTGCCAGCATTGAACAATTACCTGTTCATACCGGTTATACCAAAACGGATCTGTTGATAATGCTGGATCTTCACTCAATTCAACCTGTGGTATTTATTGAGTTTTCATCCAAAAACTTCTCTGATGAAAGCATTTCGACCTTATGGCAAGATTTTTCGCATTTCCTGCAGTCAGTTTTGAACAACAATCTTGAGACAAGTAATGAGGCTGAAGGCACTGAGTCGGCCGCTATCATAGCGTAAATTCAAGACTTATATTTAAGCTATCAAACAGATTTTAAACACTAACATGTCTTGAATTATATAATGGCAATGCAATCATAATCAGATTGTCGTGCTTTCTGCTTTTGTAATGGAGTTCACCTGTGAGCAAAGATTTTAACTTATCTGACGATGTTTACGGATTATCATTAGAACAGAAAAAAATATGGGCTCAGACTATTCAGCAGCCTAATCAGACAGCCTATAATATTTCAGAAGGATTTAAATGTTCAGGCGAAATTAATTTTGCGGCTTTGATTTCCGCTTTAAAGCTCACCATTAACAATACCCCCGCCCTTTCCGTTATCTTTCAAGAAAAGGATGACGGTACCTGGCAGTGCCCTGCACCAGATGTTGTAGAGCGTGCAGAGTATATTACTCAGGCAGAGGGTTTTCCTTCTTATAATGAAGCCCAAAAGTTCGTCTGTGAAAAATCCAACACGCCTTTCGACCTGTATAAAGAAATTCCAGTAAGAATGATTATTGCACGATATGCACACCAGCACAGTATCGTTGCTCTCTGTTTTCATCATATCGCGATTGATGGCTGGTCGGCACAGCTTTTTTATAATGATTTAAACGCAAACTATAGCAAATATTTAGACGATACAGAATCCAGTAATGATAAACCTGCTGCAAGTTATTTTAATTACTTATCCTGGCAGCAGGATGCACAACAAAAGCTCGCTCGTCAAAATAGTCATGAGTACTGGTGCAAGTATCTCAGTGATGCCTCACCGATTCTTGAGCTACCGATGAACAGAAAAAGAGGAGGCAATTTTAACTCCGCTGGCTCCTCGATGACTTTACCGATACCCGAAAAAATTTGTCAGTCCGTGAAACATTCTTCCGTTCAGCATCATGTTACAGATTGGTGTTTTTATCTGACTGTTTTTTCCCTGTTGCTGCAGCGTTATTCAAATCAAACTCTGTTTTGTATTGGATATCCATCGGCTAATCGTGCCATGCCGGGAAGTGAAATGATCGGTGGCCTGTTTACCAATACGCTGGTTCTGAAAGCTGAATTTAATCCGGATGAGCGCTTCTCAACATTACTCAGCAGAAATTACGATACTCTGCTGTCGGGATATGCCCATGACAATGTTCAACTTGAAACCGTTATCAATGAATTAAATGTTCCTCGTAGCGCATCCTGTAATCCCCTCTGGCAGGTCCTTTTTGCACAACAGGATCGTCGTGGATATGGCCTCAATTTGACTGGGGTGAGCACTTGCCAGTACTCAATGCCGGCGTCTAACGTCAAGCTCGACTTAAGCGTTATGATTGACACTGACAGCAACGGCACGCAAGGCATCATTGAATTCTCAGATCAGCTGTTTGAGAGAAAGGAGATTGAGGTTTTATGGCGTCACTATCTTCAGCTTCTGACCAGTTTTGCCAACGATGTCCATCAGCCACTGAATGCCCCTGTCCTGGCAGATGCTGAGCCGCAACCTGCAAAAAAAACCTCCTCTGTCGGGAAATCCAGCTACCACTCTCTGAACTGCTGGTTTGAGACAATCGTAGCAAATTATCCTGAGCGGATTGCAGTTGAATGTGAACAAGCATCTCTCACCTATGCTCAGTTAAACGACAAAGCTAATAGTCTCAGCAGAGAGCTTTTGAAGCAGGGAGCCAAACCCGGTGAACTTATTGGCTTGTCGTTAAAGCGAAATGAATATCTGATCATCGGGATTATCGCAATTCTAAAAACAGGATGTGGCTACTTACCACTGGATCCCACTTATCCCCTTTCCCGCATCGATTATATTTTGCAGGACACTGATTCCAGGATAGTTGTTACCGATAATGACACCGCGCCATTGCTAGCCGGAAAAAATGTTCGATTAGTTGATGTTTCAGGCTGTACCAATGAGAAGAAAATAAGGACATTGGGTGAAGTGATCAACGATGGTTCATCACTTGCCTACTGTATTTATACCTCAGGCTCCACGGGCAATCCTAAGGGAGTATTAATCTCTCATACCAATGTGATGCGCTTATTTGATAATACACACCAATGGTTCTCATTCGATCAACATGATGTCTGGACACTATTTCACTCTTATTCATTTGATTTTTCAGTCTGGGAAATTTTTGGTGCATTACTGCATGGCGGCAAGTTGGTTGTCGTTCCTTATGATATTTCACGCAGCCCGGAAGATTTTCGCAAATTACTCAAGGAGAGAAAAGTCACCGTGTTAAATCAGACTCCATCGGCTTTTAACCAGCTAAGCCTGGTTGAAATGACAAACTTTGATGAGGATGATCGGTTAAAGAATTTAAGATATGTAATATTTGGTGGTGAAGCATTAAATTTTGCCACCCTCAGCGGCTGGGTATCCAAGTATGGTGATAGCAAACCTGACCTCGTTAATATGTATGGAATAACTGAAACAACCGTTCATGTAACACACAGAAAAATTTCCTTAGATGATATTATAAATAATAGCGCCAGCTATATTGGTGACGCCATACCTGACCTCGATATCGCTATACTTGACTCTTTGGGCAGGCCAGTACCAACAGGGATGGTTGGCGAAATGTACATATCAGGTGCCGGTCTGGCGATTGGGTATCTTAATCGTGACAGTCTGAACAGTGAACGATTCATTCACATTAGTCTTAAAGGCAGAAAGAAAAGATATTATAAAACCGGTGATTTAGCTAAACGTCGTTTTGATGGCGAGCTGGAATACTATGGCCGGGCTGATAAGCAGGTTAAAATCCGCGGGCATCGCATAGAACTTGGTGAGATTGAAAGCGCTCTGATAAAACTCCCTGACGTGTCAGAAGCTGTCGTATTGGCTCACCGCGACGCGCATGGAAAGGATAAACTTAAAGCATGGGTGAGTATTGCGTCGAAAATGCGGTGCAATCCTCTACTGATCAAATCGCAGTTAGCCGCGTCTTTGCCTTCCTATATGATTCCACAAGAAATCATCATAATCGACAGTATTCCTCTGACAACAAACGGTAAAGTGAATACTCAGGCATTGCCGGAAAACTCCCTCTGCACCAGTCAGACAGATTTGATGCCGGTTAAAGCCAATAGCTTATTGGAGACTAAACTGCACAGTATCTGGTGCAACATTCTCGGGCGAACGGAGGTTAGCATTCATGATAACTTTTTTGCCCTGGGTGGCGATTCCCTGCTTGCGGTGATGTTTTCCCAGCAATGCCGTAAAAATAATATAACACTTAACGTGATTGATTTACTCAATCACCAGACTATTGCAGAACTCGCGATGTTCGGAGAAAGTGAGGATTTTGACTCGCCCTTAAATAAGAATGCCGTCACCGAACATGAGAATGTTGAAGGAAATAAATCAGCACCACCAGACGGTATATACCCGATGTCGGGTATGCAGCAGGTAATGTTTGAAAACTATAATAAGGTTTCTGCCCGTTGTTCCGGCGCTTATCATGTACAGCAGTCATATCGCATGACTGATGAAAACCCACAGCCCCAGGCGATGTTGAAAGCGATTAAGATGATAATGGAATCTCATCCTGTATTAAGGACTGTCGCTTTGCATGATGATGTTAATGGCTGGAGTCAAATGTTTGCTGATGACATTCCTGTCGACTTTAAGTTTCATGATTTAACCAAGCTTAATGGCTCTGATATTGATAATAAAATCTCGGCTATCAGGGAACAAGACCTTGAGATGCCCTTCACTTACAACGTGTCGAGGAAGGCACTCTTCAGATGTAACTGGTTTCAGATTTCAGTTAACCGCTTTGAGTTATTACTGTCCAGCCATCATGGTATCGCTGATGGGTGGGGAAACCAGGTATTACTGACAGAATTATTTGACCTTTATCGCGCCATCAGAAAAGGAGAAGACAGCCAGCCCGATATCCGTCCTAATGTATTTCTGGAATATTTAGCGCTTGAGAAAAACAATGCAGCAGACAGAGCACATAAACACTTCTGGTTACCGTTCAGAAAAACAAATCAAGATGCTAAAAGCAATACTTATGCATCATATGATGGTTTGGCGAATCCCAGAATTGACCGTTTCGTTGACAGTACACTTATGGCACGACTGGAAAAAATTGCGCGTAAAAATAATGTCACATTGAAATCCTTGATTCTTTATGCACTCAACTCAGCTTTGTTAAACACAGAATGCAATTACGATAAAGTTATTGGCGTTGTCAGCAATGGTCGGAAAGATAATTTAAGCGATCCATTGCGTTCTCTGGGCCTGTACTGGAACATGCTTCCTGTACGTTTTAAAAATTTGCCCACTATGGCGTCACTCAAAAGAGTGCATGATGATCTACTGGCTTGCGAACAGTTTGGTCTTTACCCGATAGCTTTTCATGACAGTTATATCAAGCCCTGTGTGACATTCAATTTTGTGAATTTTCATAACAAATTTGATTTTGGCACTCATTCTGGCATGGAACTTATCAGTGAATACTGGCATGACCGCTTCCACTATCCACTTAATGTCTATGTGGCTGGCGGCAACAACAGAGATGAAAACCTGTTCAGGATAGAAAGCAGCGCTGGATACATTAGTTTTCAGCAAGCTAATGCTCTGATGAGTGATTTCATTTCATGCCTGTCAGACATATCAATTAATCCCTTATGGAAAACTGACCAACACGTATTGTCCGACTAATCGGGTCGATAAAAATCAGCGTAATTTTAAACAGGAAAGTTATGAAAGCAGCAGACACTAATACTCTTCAGGCTATCATTTTATCTATCTGGAAACAGGTGTTAAACAATGAGAACATCGCCCTGGATGATGATCTTATCGGCATTGGCGGTCAGTCACTCGATGCGCTCAAAATTGCTAATGAATGTCAAAGACAACTTGGCAAACCCGTGAATATGGTCAGGGTTCTGCGCAGCAGAACGGTGGCAGGCCTGACAGAAAGCTTAAGCAAAGCGTAAGTTTTCAAAAAAATCACACCAGATTATTTTGAATTTACAAATCACCAATCCAGTGAGATTCGCTGTTTTAATTTATTTAAATGGTGAGTTTCACTGTCTATATTCCCTTTCGCGGAGGATTAGACATGATTATTCAGATCAGCCAAATTTCCTTTAAGATTAATTTTACTTTATAATTTTTGCGCCATTGTTCAAGGGATACGAGTACAACTCATGGGTATAATTGATTATAAATTAAGAGACTTAGTGAAGTTTTACGGGATGTTAGCGCTACTTTATTTTAGTGATATGGTTTTACTGGTTGGTCTGATCTGGAACACTTATAAAGTGACTAAAGCTCCCTACTTCTTAGGCGTTGTTCTTTCAGTAAGTGTACTCATACCCTTTATCATCCGGCGTTTTTTCAACGGCATCAATCTTTTACATTTAAACTTTAGAAAATTATTTATCCTTCGCCTGTGCTCCTATTTACTGATTGCTTTCGTTGCCATTTCAAACTTCTCAGATAAATACACTGAGACCTCGATAATTATTATCCTTTATGGAATTTTAACCTTGTCGACATTGAGCACCTTTGAAGCCGGAAATATTAAACTGGTCAGGTCCGATATAGTGTCGTCACTAAATGCCTCCCGATTATTGCAGACCGTCATTCAGACAGGCGCTTTTGTTGGAGCATTGATAAGTGGGTTGTTATTAGACAAATACAGTTTCCACAACATCGTGCTGTATATTAGTCTGTATGATATTTTAATAAGCATTGTAGGGTTTATTTTTCTTAAAGATATCGCTTCCCCACCCAAAACGCCAAATCCTGAATCTGCCAACTCAGTCAATATTATCAGCCTCCCTTCTCTGTTCACTTCCCAGAAGCTGCTGATTTGTTTAATCGGCCTCATCGGCCTTCATATTTCATCATTCAACCTGCTTACGCCTGTTATCTATCAGAGTTTAAACCACTGGGGCAGTGAACAGTTTGGTATCGCGAGCGGTGCAGCGTGCTTTGGTGCTTTTTTATCCGCCCTGTTAGCGACAAAAAAATGGAATTATGCTCTGGCTGCGTTACTTTTAGTGATCAGTGATACGGTTTTTTGCAACATTGAAATTAAATCAGTTAACGTCGCATCCTGTTTCTTTTTGGGGCTATTTCTCAATTTAGTGCGTATTGGCCTTCGTTCAGAGTTTATTGATTCAATCGCCGAGGGGCAATCAGAAGAGGATTTGGCGGCTAAAATCACCACTGTGTATTCTCTGTGCCAGGCAGCAGGCCCCATTATAATGGGTTTTGTTATCTCAGAGCACTTTCTTGGCGTTGCATCAGCAAGGTGGCTACTGACTTTTGTGGCAATATGCATATTGATTGGAATCGTAGTCTTCAATAACGTAAAAAAAATGCCTGCAGAGATGAAGTCTGCCTGACAACGTTCATCCAGGTACGGTCAAAATAATCGCGCTGCCATCTTGTTTTAGCGATTGCAGCGTACCCACTTTTAGTGGCAAGGGGCGTGCTGGCGGAAGTCAGAACGTCTGATAAGGAAACAAGATGTTTGCATCCCTCCCGGCACACCCTGGCTGCATGCTTCATAACCATCTGTAACCCGTGCGCGAAATTGCTGCCTGCCTTCCCTTGCTTGTAATAGTGATATAGAACGATAATCGCCTGTGCTGAGTTGGGTATTGATTAGCACTGTGCCGCTATCACCGACCAATCAAAGCGATTCATACTGAGCCACGATCAGGCATGTTACTCATAAAATTAAGCTCAAGACATTGATATGAAAAGATATTCAAAGGAAACCCGAACATCTCATATGGGTATCAAATGACAACCTATGCCAGCCGATAATATTTACGCTGAGAAGCGCCTGCCCAGCCCACTCCGCCATACCTGGCGGTTGTTTTATCGCGATACCACTGCGATGGTCGGCTTTTATGGCTTTATCGCCCTGCTGCTAATGTGCGTATTTGGCGGGTTACTGGCACCTTATGGCCTCGATCAGCAATTTCTCGGCTATCAGCTACTTCCGCCATCGTGGTCGCGTTATGGTGATGTCTCATTCTTTCTCGGCACCGATGATTTAGGTCGCGATTTGTTAAGCCGGCTGCTGAGCGGCGCGGCACCGACCGTCGGTTCGGCAATACTGGTGACGGTGTTGGCCGCACTGTGCGCCATGGTGCTTGGCGTGCTGGCCGGATTAACCCATGGCCTGCGCTCGGCGGTGATGAACCATGTGCTCGACACCCTGCTGTCGATTCCCTCACTGCTGTTGGCGATTGTGGTGGTGGCCTTTTTAGGACCACGGCTGGAACATGCGCTGCTGGCTGTCTGGCTGGCGGTATTGCCACGCCTGGTGCGCGCTATTTACAGTGCGGTTCATGATGAACTGGAAAAAGATTACGTGGTGGCCGCACGCCTTGACGGTGCCAGCAGCTTCAATATCCTTCGGCACGCGATACTGCCCAATATATTATCAATTCTGGTCACCGAATTTACCCGCGCATTGTCGATGGCGATTCTGGATATTGCCGCGCTCGGTTTCCTCGATCTCGGCGCGCAGCTGCCCTCACCGGAATGGGGGGCGATGCTGGGAGACTCGCTGGAGCTGATTTATGTTGCGCCGTGGACAGTAATGCTGCCTGGCGCAGCGATTATGATCAGCGTATTGATCGTTAACCTGCTGGGTGACGGTATCCGCCGCGCCATTGAAGCGGGAGTGGAATAATGCCGTTACTCGATATTCGCAATCTGACGATTGAATTTATGACTGCCGATGGCCCGGTAAAAGCGGTCGATCGCGTCAGTATTACCATGAGCGCCGGAGAAGTACGCGGGCTGGTCGGTGAGTCCGGTTCCGGTAAGAGCCTGATTGCCAAAGCCATCTGCGGCGTGACCAAAGACAACTGGCGCGTCACCGCCGATCGCATGCGCTTTGATGATATCGATCTGTTGCAGCTGTCGCCACGCGAGCGTCGACGCATCGTCGGGCATAATGTCTCAATGATTTTTCAGGAACCGCAATCCTGCCTCGATCCCTCGGAAAGTGTGGGTCGACAAATTATGCAGGCGATTCCGGGCTGGACCTATAAAGGCCGCTGGTATCAGCGTTTTCACTGGCGTCACCGCCGCGCCATTGAGCTTTTGCACCGCGTCGGCATCAAAGATCATCGCGATATTATGCGCAGCTTCCCTTATGAACTGACCGATGGCGAATGTCAGAAAGTGATGATTGCCATTGCGCTGGCGAATCAGCCGCGCTTATTGATCGCCGATGAGCCAACCAACGCCATGGAGCCGACCACCCAGGCGCAAATCTTCCGTTTGTTGTCGCGACTCAACCAGAACAATAACACCACCATTCTGTTGATCAGTCATGATCTGCAAATGATGAGCCACTGGGCGGACCGGATCAATGTGATGTACTGCGGGCAGACGGTAGAAACCGCCCAGAGCGAGGATCTGATCTCCTCGCCGCATCATCCTTATACGCAGGCGCTGATCCGCGCGATGCCGGATTTTGGTCGATCGCTGCCGCACAAAAGCCGCCTGAATACCTTGCCGGGGGCCATTCCATCACTGGAACATCTGCCGGTTGGCTGCCGTCTCGGCCCGCGCTGCCCTTACGCGCAGAAAAAATGTATTGATACGCCGCGTCTCACCGGCACCCGTTCGCACCTATATGCCTGTCATTTCCCGCTTAATATGGAGGGTCAGTGATGGTCGAAACCCTGCTTGAAGTGCGTAACCTGAGCAAAACCTACCGCTATCGCACCGGACTGTTTCGCCGTCAGCACGTCGAGGCGGTGAAAAGCGTCAGTTTCACCCTGCGGGAAAAACAGACGCTGGCAATTATCGGCGAGAACGGTTCCGGCAAATCGACGCTGGCAAAAATGCTCAGCGGCATGATCGCCCCCAGTGCGGGCGAGATGCTGATTGACGACCATCCGTTAGAGTATGGGGATTATGGCTACCGCAGCCAGCGTATCCGTATGATTTTTCAGGATCCGTCCACTTCACTTAATCCGCGAAAGCGCATTAGTCAGATGCTGGATTTTCCGCTGCGGCTGAACACCGATCTTGATGCCGCGGCGCGTGAAAAACGCATTATCGCCACGCTGCGCCAGGTCGGGTTGCTGCGCGATCACGCGGCCTACTATCCACATATGCTGGCTCCCGGCCAGAAACAGCGCGTCGGCCTGGCACGTGCGCTGATCCTGCAACCAAAAGTGATTGTCGCCGATGAAGCGCTGGCTTCGCTGGATATGTCGATGCGCTCACAGCTGATAAACCTGATGCTTGAACTGCAGGAAAAACACGGTATCTCTTATATCTATGTGACCCAGCACCTCGGCATGATGAAACACATCAGCGATCAGGTGATAGTGATGCACCAGGGCGAAGTGGTCGAGCGCGGCAGTACCGCCGACGTACTGGCCTGCCCGCTAAATGATTTAACCAAACGACTGATTACCAGCCATTTCGGCGAAGCCTTAACCGCCGACGCCTGGCGACGAGACCGCTAAACAACCGATGTTAAGCGCTGCAGAAATGCGGCTCTACGCTACTGTAAAGACTCGTGCTAGAATGCCGGGTCGATTCACGTCGGTCGCTCATTTATTGTTCAAAGCGGCCGCCAACAACAATGACCATAAGGATTACAGCTATGGGTTTTCTTTCCGGTAAGCGCATTCTGATTACTGGCGTTGCCAGTAAACTCTCTATCGCATACGGTATTGCGCAAGCGATGCACAAACAGGGCGCTGAACTGGCTTTCACCTACCAAAACGACAAACTGAAAGGTCGTGTGGAGGAGTTTGCTAAAGATCTGGGCTCTGACATCGTTCTGCCTTGTGACGTTGCTGAAGATGAGAGCATCAAAGCGCTGTTTACTGAACTGGCAAAAACCTGGCCAAAATTTGATGGATTCGTACACTCCATCGGCTTCGCTCCTGCTGACCAGCTGGATGGCGATTATGTTAACGCTGTGACCCGCGAAGGCTTCAAAATCGCGCACGACATCAGCGCCTACAGCTTCGTCGCCATGGCCAAAGAGTGCCGCGCGATGCTGAACCCGAACTCCGCCCTGCTGACCCTGTCTTACCTGGGCGCCGAGCGTGCAATCCCTAACTACAACGTGATGGGTCTGGCTAAAGCTTCTCTGGAAGCTAACGTGCGCTATATGGCGAACGCGATGGGCCCGGACAGCGTCCGTGTGAACGCCATCTCTGCCGGTCCAATCCGTACTCTGGCGGCGTCAGGCATCAAAGATTTCCGTAAGATGCTGTCCCACTGCGAAGCGGTAACCCCAATTCGTCGTACCGTGACCACTGAAGATGTCGGTAACTCCGCTGCCTTCCTGTGTTCCGATCTTTCAGCCGGTGTTACCGGTGAAGTTCTGCACGTTGACGGCGGTTTCAGCATCGCTGCAATGAACGAGCTGGAACTGAAATAAGCTTAACGGGCGAGGCTTGCCTCGCCCTGCTTTTCGCGTCAATCCTCCCGCGTCCTTTCTGTTATACCTTTCTGATATTAATTATCACTCAACAATCTTTTGTGCATTCCACCGCTTACGCCAGGATAGTTATGCCATCCAGGCCCGGCGTAACCGCATTTTTCTCTCCTTTAGCCAGTCGAACGTCCGGGTCAGTTAACTTGAAAAGGAATGACCATGGAGCAACGCCGTTTTTCGGGCAACAATCACTGGTATCACGAAACACAATCCAGTGTGGGCGCTAAGCAGGAGTCGCCGCTGGTGCCTGAAGCTGCGGAAGTGGAAGACCGTTTCCTGCTGGGTCTGTCGCAACAAGCCAGTACTTCGTTGCAGCCAATATTAAGCGGCCAGCATGAAATGTTGCAGGCTGCCCGCCATATCAGCGATATCCTGTTACTGGATACGCTTAATACTTCGCTGACCCACACGCTGACCCTGTATGACCGCCTCTGTACCGCGCTGACCGTCGCGCAGGTCACCGGCATTCAGCGCATGTGTAATCACTATGCGGCGCGACT
Organism: Winslowiella toletana; assembly: GCF_032164335.1. Classification (NCBI taxonomy): domain Bacteria; kingdom Pseudomonadati; phylum Pseudomonadota; class Gammaproteobacteria; order Enterobacterales; family Erwiniaceae; genus Winslowiella; species Winslowiella toletana. Next base: position 2,634,088 of record NZ_CP134152.1, read on the forward strand.
GAATCCGCTACCCGGGCCAGACTCTTCACGCGAAAGTAATAACCGTCTGACGCAAATCACCCAATATTCACGCCAGCTGGCCAGCCAGCCGACGCTGATTGACCGCGCCGCGCTGCACCGGCTGGCCGAGGTCGGCCTGACCGAGCCGGATATTATTACCTTTAGTCAACTGATTGGTTTTGTCAGCTATCAGGCGCGCGCGATCGCCGGAATACAGGCAATGATGGCGTTGCCGGTGCGCTGGATTCCCGGCATTACAACCCCGCCGGATGCCGACAGCTCGCGCTTCAGCCAGCAAGCCGAGTGGCAACCGCAGCTGCCGCCGGTTGAACTGCGCTACGCCAGTGCCGAACAGCTCGAGGCGCTGACATTTTGCCAGCCGCAGCAGGCATTGCAGCACAGCGCCTGGCTGTTAGCGCACGATGCAAAAGCGCTGCATGGCTGGGCACTGCTGCTCAGCACGCAACAGCAGAACGAACATGACGCGCTGGCCAGCGTAGTGAGTGCGCGGATCAATGGCAGCAACAGCTGCTTCTGGCACTATCAGGGAGAGTGGCGCGAGGCGTTAATTCAGGGTATTGATGACGCGCTGACGGCCAGTAAGGCGCAGCCCGTTGCGCATGCGGTGATACAGGCAGCGGCCCAGCTCACCCGCGCGCCGGAAAGGTTCAGCGCGGCGCACCTCCAGCCGCTGGCGGAAAGCGGCTTCTCGCCGCCAGCGCAGCTTAAGCTGATTCACAGTGTGGCGCTGGCTAACTGGAATAACCGACTGATGCAAACGCTGGGCGGCTGAGTCATTATTCACTCAGCCAGCGACGCACCTCATCAAAAAAATGCTGAGCCAGCGGCGTGGCGCGCCCCGGCTCGGCGATTACCACCGCCGCGTGGCGCGTCATCGGCGCGATTAACAGCTGGCGACTTTTCAGTTCCGGCGTCATCGCTGGCAATAAGTGACCGGTTGGCGTAATCAGGCAACCCAGCCCAACCTGCACCGCCTGCAATAGCTGAAACACCGAAGTCGTTTCGAGAATCACCCGCAGCTGCAAGCCCGCCTCGCGAAAATGCCCATCAATGTAGCGGCGAAAATAACGGGTTGGCTCCGCCAGGCATAGCGGCAATGCTGACAGCTGCCCGAGCGTCAGCGGTTCGCTGTCGTTGAGCTGCGGAAAATGTTGCGGGTGATACAGCAGTTCAACGCCATTGTCCTTCAGCGCTTCCGCCTGAAAATGCAGCTCACGCAGCGTCGCCAGCTCAAAAAAACCGATTCCGACATCTACCGTATGGCTGTTTAACGCTTCCAGCAGCTGATCGGCACTCAGCACCGCCACCCGGTAATCAAGCTGCGGATAACGATCGCTTATCGCCTTCAGCATCAGCGGCAACGAGATGCTGCACTGCGGCACCACGCCAATCCGCAGCGTGCCGGTGACGCCATGCTTTAATGATTCGACTTCTAACTTGAGCCCCTGATAAACAGAAACAATTTCCCGCGCCCACGCCAGTACGCGCTCGCCTTCGGCAGTAAAGCCGGCAAAGTTGTTGCTGCGATTGATCAATGAAAGCCCAAGCTCACGCTCAAGATTTTTTAGCCGCATCGACAGCGTTGGCTGGCTGACAAAACTGGCCTCCGCCGCACGACCAAAATGGCGCTCACGCTCAAGATTCACCAGATAGATAAGTTGTTTTATATCCATTATTCTTATTTTTCAATTAATTATATTAGATCGGCGGTCGCAAAACGTATTACCGATCGCCTGACTATTGTATCCGCTAGCGGCAAAACGTTTCAGGATTTTATACCGGCAAATGTCCCACGTTTACCGGTTGCCGTAAACCAACAAACAGCCCGCAGCTTTGCCGCCCTTTCAGCCGCGCCGCAGGAGGATATTTTTCGTCAGATATTCAACGGTTTTCACGCTATTTATCCATCTGTTGTGGACAAAACTGGCCAGAATTCTGCTAATGTATGCGGCCCAAGTGCGAAAATTCTGGAACCGCCAATGTTGTCAACAATCATCTATCGCAGCCACCTTTCTGATGACGTGTCAGAACTGATACTGGAGGGGTTAGCTGGTAAAGCCAACAAAGTTAACAATGCATTTGATGTCACCGGCATTTTATTGTTTAACGGCACGCATTTTTTTCAGCTGTTAGAAGGCCCTGAAGATGCCGTGAACACCATCTATCAGCGTATCTGTCAGGATACCCGCCACCATAATCTGGTTGAGCTGCTGCGCGATTATGCGCCGTCACGCCGCTTCGGTAACGCCGGAATGGAGCTGTTTGATCTGCGAGAATATGACAAGGCTTCCGTTCTGCAGGCGGTGCTGGATAAAGGCACATCAAAATATCAGCTGACCTATGATGACCGTGCGCTACAGTTTCTTCGCACCTTTGTTGAAGCCAGGGAACGGGAAAATTATTTTGAAATCCCGTCGGCAGACTGCTGGGATTTTATTGTTGACGAGGCTGACAGCGTGCAGGAAGCGGATTTTATCCCGGCGTCAGAAGCGTACAGTTATGCCTTTCAGCCAATTATCGACCCGTTTGGTCGGCAGATCCTCTCGTATGAAGCGTTGCTTCGCCAGGCAGATGGCGGTTCCGCGCAGCACTATTTTTCTCAGTTAGCAGCGGATGATATTTACCGTGCCGACCTCGAATCCAAGAAACTGGCTTTTGCCATGGCAAAACAACTTGGCATCCACCAGCAAAGGTTGTCAGTAAACCTGCTGCCAATGTCACTGGTAGTGATTCCTGACGCGGTAGATTTCCTGCTGCGCGAGATTGCGGCCAACCAACTGGTGCCTGAACAGATCGTGGTCGAAGTCACAGAGAATGAAGTGATTTCACGTCCCGACGAATTTCAGACGGCGATTAAGCAGCTTAAAGCCGCAGGCATCAGCTTTGCCATTGATGATTTCGGTGCCGGATTTGCAGGGCTTTCGCTACTGGCGCGATTCCAGCCTGACAGGATTAAAATTGACCGCAATATCATTTGTGATGTGCACAAAAGTGGCGCAAAACAAGCGATTGTGCAGGCTATTGTCAAATGCTGTTCATCGCTGGAGATTGCGGTAGTTGCCGCCGGTGTCGACAAGCCCGAAGAGTGGATGTGGCTGGAAGCCGCCGGAATTTTCCATTTCCAGGGCGCATTGTTTGCCAAAGCGAAACTTAACGCCATCCCGGCGGTGGCGTGGCCAGAACAAAAATAACCCGGTCCGCGCACTGACTGCATTGCACAGTCAGTGCGCAGCGGGTTGAGCACACTATTAATCTAAGCGATAATTATTTTCATTTAGCTGGAAGTCGGGATGTCAGATTATTTATTACTGTTTGTAGGGACGGTGTTAGTTAACAATTTCGTGCTGGTGCAGTTCCTCGGGCTCTGCCCGTTTATGGGTTCCTCGAAGAAAATTGAAATGGCCATCGGTATGGGGCTGGCCACCACCTTTGTGCTGACCCTGGTGGCGGTACTGGCGTGGATTGCCAATCATCTGATTCTCACCCCGCTTGATCTGGGTTATCTGCGCATTCTGGTGTATATCACCGCCAGCGCGGTGGTGGTGCAGTTCACCGAAATGGTGATCCGCAAAACCAGTCCGTCGCTCTATCGCTTACTCGGCATTTTTCTGCCGTTGATAACCACCAACTGTGCAGTACTGGCCGTTCCCCTGTTAAGTACCAACCGCAGCCACGGCTTTTTCGAGGCGGCATTCTATGGTTTCAGTGCCGCAGTCGGCTTCTCAGTGGTGATGGTCTTGTTTGCCGCGATGCGCGAACGACTGGATCTGGCTAAGGTTCCGCTGCCGTTTAAGGGCTCGCCGATTTCGCTGATCACCGCCGGGCTGATGTCACTCTCTTTTATGGGCTTTATCGGGCTGACCGAAGCATAAGCTGCTGTCATCAGCTTGTGCCAAGCGCAGTCTTGACGTCATTGGCAATTTTCTCTACCTGTGGACCATAAATCACCTGAATATCGTGGTCGTTAATCCGGTTAACGCCATTGGCTCCGGTGGTCATCAGCGTTTGATCGACCACCTGCTTCATCTCTTTGACGCGCACCCGCAGCCGGGTAAAACAGCAATCGACGTCCTCGATATTGCCCTCACCACCCAGCCCACTGATAATCACTTTGGTACGCTCATCGGCGGCCACCGGCGTAGCCGTTACCCCCTCTTCCGACTCACGCCCCGGGGTTTCGACCTGCATACGTTGAATAATAAAACGGAAGCTGTAGTAATAGATCGGTGCATAAATTGCGCCCAGCGCGAGACTCCACCACCACTGGGTCTTACTGCCGCCGAGAATGCCAAATACCACCAGGTCAATTGCCCCACCCTGCACATTACCAATCATCAGATGCATCAGCGCCATCAGCATAAATGACAGCCCGGTCAGTAACGCGTGCAGGATGTACAGCACCGGCGAGACAAAAATAAAGCAGAACTCCAGCGGTTCAGTAATTCCGGTGGTAAATGACGTTAACGCGCCAGCCAAAACCAGCGCTTTCACCCGCTGTTTATGCTCTGGCCGCGCGCAGTGATAAATAGCCAGCGCCGCCGCCGGCAGGCCAAACATCATTACCGGAATTTTGCCCTGCGCAAGGAAGCGCGTAGCGCTGCGGATAATTTCATCAGGAATCATTCCAGGATGAGTAAGCGAGGCATTAAAGATATTCAGCGCGCCGACAATGCTCTGATTATCGACGGTGGCGATGCCGCCAATTGGCGTAAAGCGCACGGTTTCATTGAGAATATGGTGCAGCCCGGTCGGGATCAGAATGCTCTCAGCAGCGCCATAGAGAAATGCACCATATTGGCCGCTTTTGCCGATCAGCTCACCAACCCAGGCGATGCCCGCGCCGATAGTGGGCCAGACGGTTGCCAGCAGCACACCCGTCAGTGGCAGCACCACTACCGTGACTATCGGCACAAAGCGCCGTCCAGCAAAGAAACTGATCGCCGTCGGCAGTTGCTGGGTGTAGAAACGGTTGTGCAGCGCCACGGTTACCAAACCGGCAATCACCCCACCCAACACGCTCATATTGTAGGTAAAGATACCGAGCATCTGGATATATTCGGCTGAGGTCATCATTGCCGTGGTCTGATCCATGCCGGACTTTTGCAACGCTTCGGCGGTGGTGGTGGCCGCCGTTAATCCTTGTGCCGACAGCGTTGCGCTGACCCCGACATGCATGGCGATAAAGCCAATCACTGCGGCAAAAGCGGCAGTGGGTTTCTCGGCCTTTGCCAGCCCGATAGCACAGGCAACAGCAAAAAACAGCGGCAGATTAGTAAACAGCGCGGCGGCTATCTGACGGATAAAGCCAATAATCAGCTGGGGCGTTTTCAGTTGGGCAAAGGCTTCACCGGTAATCGCCGGATTTTGCATTGCTGCCGCCACGCCTAAAAATATCCCGGCTGCGGCAATTACCGAAATCGGCATCATCAGCGCTTTGCCGAAAGCGTGCACTTTACTGCCAAAATCTTTCATAACCCGCCCCTTTACCCGCCTGTTAAAGAACAATTATTAGCCAACAAATTAATAATCACGCTGAAATGAAACGCGGATCACCCGCGAAATTTGAGCAGCATCACAGTTTTAACCGCTGCGCGATAAACCGTAGCTATCGCACCATTAAGTCAATCAATTAGACAAAAATCAGAGTGAGTCGCAAACTTTCCCGCTATAAGCAGTAATAACTTCATAACAACTCATAAACATAAAAGCCTGCATTTATCATGAAATTTAAATCTGAGATTAAGCCCTATCAGGCCGCTGCTGGCGGCTGGGGTTCACTGGAAGCCACCACCCGTTTCGTTTTCGACAGCAAACAAGTGCTGAAAAACATGCGCAACCTGATGCGCATGAATAAAGCGAAAGGCTTTGACTGTCCGGGTTGCGCATGGGGCGACGACAATAAAAGCACCTTTAGTTTTTGCGAAAACGGTGCCAAAGCGGTGACCTGGGAAGCAACCCGCCGTTTCGTTGATGCGGAATTCTTCGCTGCGCACAGCGTCTCTGCGCTGTACCAGCAAAGCGATTACTTCCTTGAATATCAAGGGCGTCTGACTCAACCACTGCGCTACAACCGCGCCACCGACCATTATGAGCAGATCGGCTGGGATGACGCTTTCACATTAATTGCCCGCCATTTACAGGCGCTGGACAATCCCAATCAGCTCGAGCTGTACACGTCGGGTCGCGCCAGTAACGAAGCTTCGTGGTTGTATCAGCTGTTTGGCCGCATGTTCGGCACCAACAACTTCCCTGACTGCTCCAATATGTGCCACGAGGCCAGCGGTACTGGCCTGAAGCGCAGTATCGGCGTCGGCAAGGGCACGATTCGCCTTGATGATTTCGACCATGCCGATGCAATTTTCGTGTTTGGTCAGAACCCGGGCACCAACCATCCGCGCATGCTGCACAGCCTGCGCCACGCCGCCGATCATGGCGCGAAAATTGTTACGTTTAATACCCTGCGTGAACGCGGACTGGAGCGTTTTGCCGATCCGCAAAAACCGCTGGAAGTCGTGACATCAAAAGCGGGCACCATCAGTTCTACCTATTATCAGCCAAACCTTGGCGGGGATATGGCTGCGGTTCGCGGGATGGTGAAAGTATTAAGCGAAAGCCATCACGCTCGCGTTGCCGCCGGTGAGAAAGGTCTGTTTGATGAAGCCTTTATTCAGGCCAATACCGAGGGTGTTGATGCGTATCTGGCACAGGTTGCCGCCACTGAATGGGCGCAAATTGAACAACAGTCCGGCCTGACCGAGCAGCAAATTCGTGAAGCGGCGGTAATTTATCAGAGCGCAGAGCGCGTTATCTGCACCTGGGCGATGGGCATCACCCAGCATAAGCACTCGGTGGATACCGTACGGGAAATCGTTAATCTGCAACTGCTGTTTGGTCAGCTGGGTAAACCGGGCGCAGGCCTGTGCCCGGTACGCGGCCACAGTAACGTGCAGGGTAACCGCACCATGGGTATCGATGAGAAACCGTCAAAAGCCTTCCTCGACAGTATGGCAAACCACTTCGGTTTCGAGCCGCCACGTAATATCGGCCACAATACGGTTGAAGCGCTGGAAGCGATGCTGCGCGATGAAATTAAAGTGCTGATCGCCCTCGGTGGTAATCTCGCTGCGGCTGCGCCGGACAGCCCGCGCACCGAAGAAGCGCTCAGCCGCTGTGAACTGACGGTACAAATCAGCACCAAGCTTAACCGCAGCCACCTGGTTCCGGGCAAACAGGATGCGCTGATACTGCCCACTCTTGGCCGTACCGAGCAGGACATTCAGGCCAGCGGCCCGCAGTTTATTACCGTTGAAGACTCCTTCAGCATGGTTCACGCCTCTGAAGGTGTCGGTAAACCGCTGGCGGATACTCAGCGTTCAGAGACGTGGATTGTCGCCGGTATTGCCAATGCGGTATTGGGTAGTGACAAACTCGACTGGCAGGCGCTGGCTGGCAACTACGATCTGATTCGCGATCATATCGCCGCCACCATTCCAGGTTTCCAGAACTTTAACCAGCAGTGTGAACTGCCGGGTGGTTTTTACCTCGGCAATGCCGCAGCGGAACTGCGTTTTAACACTCTGAATAACAAAGCTCAGTTCAGCGCCGCCGCCTTGCCAGATTCACTGTTCCCGCAGCTGGGCGACACTGAGGTGCCTTTCACGCTGCAAACCCTGCGTTCTCATGACCAGTACAACACCACCATCTACGGCCTTGATGACCGTTACCGTGGCGTATATGGCCAGCGCGAGGTGCTGTTTATCCATCCGGATGATATGGCGGAACTTGGTCTGCAGGCAGGAGAAAACGTCGATATCGAAACGCTCTGGAACGACGGTATTACCCGTAAAGTGACCGGTTTCAAACTGGTGCCTTATGCCATTCCGCGCGGCAATCTGGCAGCCTATTATCCGGAAACTAACCCACTGGTCCCGCTCTCCAGCTTTGGTGACGGCAGTGGTACACCGACCTCAAAATCGGTACCGGTAAAAATATCGCTATCTCCGGTTGTCGCCAGTCAACGTATCGCCTGAACCGCATTCTCTCGGTTACAGCAGCAGGTCAGGCACCCCTGACCTGCACTTAAAAGCTCAATTCACCCTTGCCCGCAGGCGGTTAATCGCGTAAAACTGTCAGCCGCTCTTAGGCCACGAAAATAACTCATTATGTTCCAGGATAACCCGCTGCTCGCGCAGCTTAAAGAGAAGCTCCACTCCCAGACGCCGCGTGTTGAGGGTGTGGTTAAAGGCACTGAAAAAGGATTCGGCTTTTTAGAAGTCGATGCGCAAAAAAGCTACTTCATTCCGCCACCGCAGATGAAGAAAGTGATGCACGGTGACCGTGTGATCGCCGTGGTGCAGACTGACAAGGATCGTGAAATTGCCGAGCCGGAAAAACTGGTAGAGCCTTTCCTGACGCGCTTTGTTGGGCGTGTGCAGAAGAAAGACGATCGCTTATCCATTGTCCCCGATCATCCGCTGTTGAAAGATGCCATCCAGTGTCGCCCGGATCGTCAAGTACAGCACGATTTCCAGGCCGGTGACTGGGCGGTAGCAGAAATGCGTCGCCATCCGTTAAAAGGCGACCGCAGCTTTTATGCTGAGCTGACCCATTTTATCACCACTGCTGACGACCACCTGGCGCCGTGGTGGGTGACACTGTCACGTCATAATCTCGAGCGTGAAGCGCCGGATGTTGCCGCACCGACCGGAATGATTGACGAGCAGCTGGAGCGTGAAGATCTTACCGCGCTGGAATTTGTCACGATTGACAGCGCCAGCACCGAAGATATGGACGATGCGCTGTATGTGGAAGAAGCCGCCGATGGCGCACTGCGCCTGACCATCGCGATTGCCGATCCTACCGCTTATGTGCAGGCTGGCAGCAAGCTGGATGCCATCGCCGCTGAACGTGCTTTCACCAACTATCTGCCAGGTTTCAATATTCCGATGCTGCCGCGGCAGCTGTCGGACGACATCTGCTCGCTGCGCCCTGACGTACGTCGTCCGGTGCTGGCTTGCCGCGTCACCGTCGCTGCGGACGGCACGCTGGCTGATGATATTCACTTCTTCGCTGCCTGGATTGAGTCGAAAGCCAAACTGGTTTATGACAACGTCTCCGACTGGCTGGAAAACAGCGGTGAATGGCAGCCGGAATCTGACGCCATTGCCAATCAGATCCGTCTGTTACACCGTCTGTGTCTGGCACGTGGCGAATGGCGTCAGAACCATGCGCTGGTGTTTAAAGACCGCCCTGATTACCGCTTCCTGCTGGGTGAAAAAGGCGAAGTCCTCGACATCATTGCTGAACCGCGTCGTATCGCCAACCGCATCGTTGAAGAAGCGATGATTACCGCAAATATCTGCGCTGCGATAGTGCTGCGTGAGAAACTGGGCTTCGGCGTGTACAACGTCCACCTTGGTTTTGACAGCACCAACGCTGAACAAGCGGCGGCAATTCTTGCGGCTAATGGCGTGACCGTTGACCCCACCGCGATTGTTACGCTGGAAGGTTTCCGCGCGCTGCGTCGCGAACTGGATTCTCATCCGACTCAGTTCCTCGACAGCCGTATACGTCGTTTCCAGTCCTTTGCAGAGATCAGCACCGAGCCGGGCCCGCACTTTGGTCTGGGTCTGGAAGCCTACGCAACCTGGACCTCACCTATCCGTAAGTTCGGCGATATGATCAACCATCGCCTGCTGAAAGCGATTATTAAAGGCGAGCAGATTGCGCGTCCGGTAGATGATCTGACGGTGAAAATGAGCGAACGTCGCCGTCAGAACCGTATGGCGGAACGTGACGTTGGTGACTGGCTCTACTCACGCTATCTGCAAAAATCTGCTGGCACCGACACCCGCTTCAGCGCTGAGATTATTGATATCTCACGCGGCGGTATGCGCGTGCGTCTGCTGGACATCGGCGCGGTCGCCTTTATTCCTGCTCCGTTCCTGCATGCAGTGCGCGACGAAATGGTTTGCAGCCAGGAAAGCGGCACCGTGCAGATCAAAGGCGAAGTGGTTTATCGCGTTACTGATATCATTGATGTCACCATCGCCGAAGTGCGGATGGAAACGCGTAGCGTAGTGGCTCGCCCGGCGGTTTAAAGCAGTACTGCAACATCTCAGGGATGGCGTTCTCGTCATTCCTGTTGAGGATTTGCACCCCGCATCTTATCAGCACGGGAGTCGGAAACGGCTCCCCTGAACGATCCCTCCCCAGGTAAATCAATTACTTTAGCTGTAGCTCACACTTTTCTGCTGATTCACTTTCATTAACAAACCATTACATTACTTTTAACTTGTTGCTAAATCTGATCCTTTCCCTCTGGACCAAACAAGGAGTTGTGTAATGAAAAACGTCAAAACCGGAGTTATCTGGTTAGTTGTGGCGTTAATCGGTGCCTTTGCCTTTGGCATGTTGGCAGTCAGTCGCGGCGAGCATGTCAACGCCGTCTGGCTGGTGATTGCCGCCGTTTCCTGCTACAGCATCGCCTACCGCTTTTATAGCCTGTTTATTGCCCGCAATATCTTCGAGCTGGACGATCGCCGTCTCACTCCTGCCGAACGCCTTAATGACGGGCTGGATTATGTGCCGACCAATAAATGGGTGCTGTTTGGTCACCACTTCGCCGCGATTGCCGGTGCCGGGCCGCTGGTCGGGCCGATACTTGCCGCACAAATGGGCTTCCTGCCGGGCACCATCTGGATTCTGGTCGGCGTGATGCTGGCGGGTGCGGTACAGGATTTCTTGATTCTGTTTATCTCTACCCGCCGCGACGGTCGCTCTCTGGGGGAAATGGCAAAACAGGAGCTCGGTGCCTTCGCCGGGGTCATCACTATGCTTGGCGCGCTGGCGGTGATGATTATCATTCTGTCTGCACTGGCGCTGGTGGTGGTAAAAGCCCTGGCAGACAGCCCATGGGGTCTGTTTACCATTGCCGCAACCATTCCTATCGCGCTGTTTATGGGCGTTTATATGCGCTTTCTGCGGCCGGGAAAAATTGCTGAAGTCTCGATCATCGGCTTTGTGTTAATGATGGCGGCGATTATCTACGGTGGCGATATCGCCCAGCATCCTTACTGGGGGCCGTTCTTTACCCTGAAAGGCACGTCACTGACCTGGGTGCTGGTGATTTATGGCTTTATCGCTTCGGTACTGCCGGTCTGGCTGCTGCTGGCACCGCGTGACTACCTCTCCACCTTCCTGAAAATTGGCGTGATCGTCGGCCTGGCCGTTGGCATTGTATTTGCCGCGCCGGAAATGAAGATGCCCGCGGTATCGCGCTTTATCGACGGCAGCGGCCCGGTGTTTTCCGGTGCGCTGTTCCCGTTCCTGTTTATTACCATCGCCTGTGGTGCCATCTCTGGTTTCCACGCGCTGGTGTCCAGCGGCACAACGCCGAAACTGGTTGAGCGTGAAAGTCATATTCGCTTTATCGGCTATGGCGCGATGCTGATGGAGTCGTTCGTCGCCATCATGGCGCTGATCTGCGCATCCGTTATCGACCCAGGCGTCTACTTTGCCATGAACTCTCCTGCGGCGCTGATTGGCATCACGGTAGAGAGCGCCTCACAGGTAATTAACAGCTGGGGCTTTGTGGTGACGCCGGAAATGCTCAGCGGTATTGCCCGCGACGTTGGCGAAAACAGCGTGCTGTCACGCGCCGGTGGTGCACCGACCTTTGCCGTCGGTATGGCGCATATTATTACCGAGGTGTTTAACAGCCGCGCCATGATGGCCTTCTGGTATCACTTTGCCATCCTGTTCGAAGCGCTGTTTATCCTCACCGCGGTTGATGCCGGTACCCGCGCCTGTCGCTTTATGGTGCAGGATCTGGTCGGTACCGTAGTGCCATCGATGGCCAATAACCGTTCATGGTTGGGTAACCTCTCGGGAACCACCGTCGCGGTCGCCGGCTGGGGATTCTTTGTCTACCAGGGGGTAATCGATCCGCTGGGCGGCATCAATACCCTGTGGCCGCTGTTTGGTATTGGTAACCAGATGCTGGCATCAATGGCGCTAATCCTTGGTACTGTGGTGCTGTTTAAAATGAAAAAACAGCGCTATGCGTGGGTCACCATCCTGCCGACGGTGTTTCTGTTTATCACCTCGATGACCGCAGGCTGGCAGAAGATTTTCCACGAAAAACCGAGTATTGGCTTCCTCGCGCAGGCGAAGAGATTCTCAAAAGGCATTGAAGATGGCGTGATGATTGCCCCCGCCAAAACCATCGCCGATATGCAGACTATTGTGCTGAGTAATCAGATCAATGCGGCACTGTGCGGCTTCTTTATGCTGGTGGCGATCACCATGCTGGTCTCGGCCTGCTTTGTCATTCGCCGTGCGCTGAAAAGTAGCGTGCCGACTATGCATGAAGCGGAGATCTCACTGCGCAAGGAGGGTCGTCATGCCTGATGCTATCCATGCGCGTCGAGCGCTGACCGGCGTGCCGCAGCTGCTTCGCTGCCACCGGTTAATCACGGCGCCACCACCAGCCGAGCCGTTATCGCTAAGGTTAATCGTTAAACGGCTGGCGCAATGTTTTCGTCTGATGGTCGGCGTACAGGACTATCAAAATTATCTGCGCCATATGCAGGCGCAGCATCCGCTGACCCCACCCATGAGTGAGCGTGACTTTCATCGCTACTGCCTGGAAGCACGTTTCCCCAGCAAAGCGGGAAAACTGGGTAAGTGCCCCTGCTAATCGTCAGCCCCCTCGAACAGAGGGGGCTTTGCGACATCCTCTATCAACGACGTCAGGCCGCCCTCACTTTGTTCGGTTAACGGCGTAGTCTGTACATGCAAGCGATAACGTTTACCGTTATTTTCCAGCACCAGGCCGTGGTATTTATCCTCCAGCCAGTTAAGCGACTTCAGATAGATTTTTTCCCAACCGCTGCTGCCTCCGATAAGTTGATTATTCGCGCCTATGGCGGTGCCGTCCTCAAGCATCATGACGGTATGGGACGTCAGGGTAATATTGGGCTGGGGATCGACATCAATAAATACCATTCTTGCGGCAGGCTCCGCCCTCTCAAGCTGTTCCAGCGAATGAATCACCTTGCTCGCCTCACCGAGAAAGTATCGGTAATTCCCGGACTGCGTTGACTCTCGCAACTTGCTGGCTACTGACTGGCTGATAAATCCGGCACTGGCCTGTAAATTGATCAGCGGTATCCACGGCGCATTATCACCACCCGCCAGTGCCTGTTGCGAGGTTTCAAACTCCGGCAGCAGAATATAATGTTTCGCCAGGCTCATCAGCTCGTGCAGTGCGAATGCGTCATCAATCAACAGTGGGCTGACAGGTATTGGCCGCTTACCCAGCGGGGCCAGAACCTGTTTAACCTGATCGGTGATATCATCGGGTGCCAGCACAAATAAAATATCTTCGGCGGCAAAAGTATCATTGAGCTGATTATTTTCCATCTGCGCCTCGGTGCTGTTAAGGGCGAAAATCAGCGGCACTTTCAGGTGATAACTGTTTTTCTCCAGCCAGCGCGCACCGCTTTCAAGCCGGGAAAGCCGCATTTTCGCCAGCGTGACATTTTGCTCTTTCGCCTGCTTCAGGAACAGATCATCAAATCCTGGCGCATACAGGCTGCTGACTTCCGCCGCCGTGCCTGCCGCAATAATCTGATCGGGGGGATAACCCTGGATACGGTTTTGCTCGAATAGCGCCTTTGGCGCGGCAAAGTTAGTCAGAGTAACATTACCCTGATTATCGCTACTGATACCGCGTATATCGCTGGCAACCAGCAGATACTCTCCGGCAGGCAGTGCCGCTGGCCGCTGGCTAATCTTTTTATTGGCCAGCACGTTAAGCTTTTTCCCCATGGCATCAAACCCCTGGATATAACCTTTAGCAAACAGATCGCCAAGCTTCAGGCTAATTAAATCAGTGATGATTATCATCCCATGTTTATTGATACTCTCTTCTTCAAGAGAATGAAGCGACTGGCGCCATATCGCCTGGCTAGCATCTATTTCAGACAGCGCAGCCCGTTTTGCTAAGGCTTTATACCAGTCAGGTTGCAGGATTATCGAGTCAGAAGACAGAGATATCAGCATCGACCTTCCCGGCACCAGAGGATTAAATCGTGCACGAGCCTGAGACAATGTATTAAACCACTCAACGCCGATCGCTTTATTCTGATTCAGAGTAAATAAGCGTTCTTGCCAGCCCTCTTCACTACAAATTGATCTCCCCAACGGATCGCTGGCTTTAAAATTCTCGGCAGTAAATTCGATGATGGTATCGTCTATTTCACAGAGTTCTGCATCAATATCAGGCTTAGGCGATTTCACCCTGGCGATATAACGAAGAGCAGGCTGCGCATCACCGATACTGCTCCAGCTGGCCACCGCGCCAATCTCTACTTTATGTCCACGAGCCTGCAAGTAGTGCTGAACAACTTCGGCAAAATTACCCTGCTCAGCCGTCATCATTTTCGGTTGCAACAACTGTTTATGGTGCTGGTTAATATATTGTGCAAAGTCAGCCAGCTCATGTTTAATCTGGCTGACCGGTGCCGGATACCTGGCATCAATAAACGAAAACGGATAATGTTTACCAAAGGGTTCAGCCGGTAAGGTTAAGCCAGCAATGCGACGAATTTCTCTTTTATAAGCCGAAAATACCTGTTTAGCATGTTGAATAATTTGGTTGGATACTGTTTCCGGCAATTTATCCCAGCCAATTTTAATCACCTTGCTGCCCTGCCTGAACAGGCCAACTATCGTTCTGGTACCATACTGAGTCACCAGGTAACGCCCGCCTTCACCCAGTAATACCAGTGCGGCGTCAATATAGGCTCTTTGTGCTTCTTCCGGGCGATCGGCGGTGATAGCTTTCACCAGTCCGGGAAAAACAGACAATGTAGAGGTAAACGTAAAACTGGCTTTCCAGCTGGAAATCGCCGCGAAGATTCCCCTGCCCATGCTCGTCAACCCTGCTACCGGAGCAAGAGTGGCCGGCACGGTTAAAATACTCACCAGCGTGGAGATAGTGTCCAGGACTTCAATGGCACTGTCGCGAAAGTGCTCAACGTTGGATTTTACCAGATAATCCATATCAGATTTGAGCGTAGTCACCAGGCTGGTCAGACAATCCTCGTGATGATTACGGCTTTTTATCAGCACCAGCATACTTTTATCTACGTCAGGCGCTATCCACTCTCTTTCAGTACGAAGCTTACCCGACACCCTGATAGCATAATATCCTGACGTATTGATTTTAATCTTGTTATCACTAATTTCTGCCCGTTCGGAGGTCAGGCGCGCTTTAATTGACATATTTTTTTCAATTAAATCGAGTAACTTTTCAGCCTTGCCACCATGGTATAAACAGAGAAACTCAGCCGGGTCGATCCTGACTGAATAAGCACTTTTGTCCCACATGGAAAGAATAATACCTTTACTGAAAGAATCCGTTTCCGTCGCGATAAAAATCAGATTAGTTAACCGTTCCCCTTGCCAGACCAGGCGAAAAAATCTTTTCTGACTTACCGCCTCGCGTACCTGTTGATTAGTCATCTCACTGCGATTTTGTTTATTCTTTTCATAAAAAGCATCCAGTGCGTGCTCGAAGGTTTTTTGAAATAAACTCAGTACCCCCTGTTTTATCACGCCCTCAGTGAGAGCCTCTTCCAGTTCACGCATATACAGCGCCTGCATATCAATTTCCAGCAGTCGCTGTTTCAGCTCACTGCTGACGCCAGCAGGAAAAATAAAATTCATACTCTCATAGCGAAAATGCTTACGTAAATATTCCCGGGTGACAATATCCATAACGGTGTAGTTGCCGAGAGATTGCAAAGTACCGGCATAACCCGGCATCGGAATATGCTGCCGGCCATGACTTGACGGCAACCTGACCGCAATATTGACCGGCGTGCGGGCGTTGATTTTAGTGGTATCCCCCCTGAACTCTTTGACGATCAGATCCACTTTATCGGTTAACCATTTATGCACATCCCATACCGGAGATTGAATTTTCAACAGAATATCGGTCATTTCATTTAAACTGGCTCTGCCGATGCCTGTTCCGGCCAGCCAGGTGGCCTGCTGATTGTTAGTGCTCTGCCAGTCCATATTTTCTGCGCTATCAATATCAGCCACCGGTCTGTACAGAATAAAACCTTCAATTTCCTTGCGCAGGGCATTGCTCCACTCTGGATGAAAATTAAGCGTCAAATGCGGTTGGCTGCCCTGCGCTTCATCGATCATGTGCAGCGCCTGCTCCAGCGGTAACACCTTGTCGCGGATTTCCCCCTGATACTGTTGAGTTACGGTAACCCGTGAATATTTCGTTAACTGTTCGCGATATGTCAGCAGCAGTGACTGATAGAAATCATCGACAGTAAATGACGATGCCAGCCGTTGACGTTGATTTTTAAACCGCGCAGGTAGCTCTGATTTCTGCGCGCTGGCGGCGGATAACGGCCAGGCCGAGCCCGTGGAAACCGGCGTAGCCTGCAGCCTGGGGTGCTGCCATAGCGTCTGATAACTGAGGCCGCCCAGCCAGCCGCTGGCGGGCAGGCTGTCAGCCTCAGTTGCAGCAGAATCAGCTGACAGAATGTTATTTATCCTGTGTAGCCGATCTGCGAGCTTGATATCCTGCTGCGCTGGGATCGGAAACGAAGCAGATAGCATTAGCCTTGAGGCCATCTGTCTGAGTTTGTCAGCAGACGGCTCCCCGGCTGACGGCGGCAAAGCGATCAGCGTATCTCCCGGCCCGGCTAACGCTGTCACGGTCTGGGGCCGTGGCAAGGTAGACGGAATCGTCACTCCCTGCAGCCGTACAGGAAAATCTCCACTCTCTATCTGCAAACGTGAAGCTACCTTTCCCGTCTCATCCAGCACCAGTGAGCGCCAGAACTGCACACCCGCCAGCGGCTCTGCTTTAACTGAACGGTTTGTCGCTGACGGCGCACAGCCCACCGCCAGATTCAATGGCTGCATTTCTCGCTTAAGCAACTCGATACAGGTATTGGCCTCGACTAACAGATCGGTATCGGCCACTCCCGCCATATTCAGAGCGCTGTTCACCAGCCAGCCATCGGCAGGCAGCGTCGATACCGGGGCAGTTGCAGGGAATATATCGGAGGTGACGCTTATGTTGGGTGGCTGCCCGGCAGTGACGCTTCTGGCAGGATGCAGTAATGGCTGCATACCATCACTGCCGTGCAGATCGTCCAGCCGCCTTTCCAGCCAGCCGTTGATACAGAGAAACAGGTTTTTATCCGAAGTTGCACGGCGGTGACTACCCGTCAGTGATGGCTCGCTATCCAGCGTGCCAAGCCAGTGGTGTAAATGGATTCTCAGTTCTGCCTCCAGCGTATTCAGCCCCCCCTGCCGCCGGACCTGCCACAACACCTGAATAGCCCATACCACCATCGGCAGTAAAGGATGGATCTTATTCAACTGGTCGCTGAACACTTTCAGCCGCAATAGCGCTGGCAGCGCATTTTCACCGATGCCGTTACTTTGCCTGGCTGCGGCCTGATTAATTTCATCAACCAACAGCTGATACAACGCCGGCTGGTTTTGTTGCAGCCGAAAAAAGCTGTCCAGCTCCAGTGCTGATGGCTTCAGACCCAGCGCCAGGCTGGCTAAAGCGCACAACTGCTCTGCGCCAAGCAGTGGTTGTGGTATCGCGGGTAACCAGCGTTTGAGGGAGTGAAAGCGATCACTTTCGCCACTGGTACGCATTATTGCCACTGCATCTGCTTGCTGTAAGCGGCGGCGAATAGCGACAACAAATTCTGCGGCGGTGTGCTGCGCCACGCCGTAACGAGCACCGGCCTGATTAAACGCCAGTTGATAATCCTGTGCGGGTGGAGCAACCGACAAACTAAACGAAGTGTTTATCACCGCAGTCAATAAGTTGCCCCATACGCTGCGCCCACGCTGATTTTCTGCTGACGCAACTGAGGTCGTGCTGGCCAGCTGCGCAACGCCAACGCCAGGCTGAAAGGAGGTAGGTTTCACAATAATCATCCATTACAAGGGGTAACGCTCCAGGTACATCCTTTAATTCGACCGGTTAGCCTTAGCTCCACGGAGGAATAATGATGCAATTGAAACGGCGGCTTCCTGCCTCCAACACCAGGCCCAGCCGGGTATCATTGCTGTACTGCAGCGCAGCCAAGTGGATTTTATTCCACCCTGCATCACCGCCTAAAACCTGATTGTTAACGCCGGCGGCAAATCCGCCGTAGGTCATAATCATGGCATGAACTAATTTATGTTTACCGGCAGCGGTCTTTTCCGTAAAGGCAATGCGGGAGCCGGGAACCGCCTCAAATAGCTCTGACAGACTGCGGGCGAGTTGCGGATACTGACCGAGGAATAACTCGAAGTTATCTTCGCTGGTGCTGTGCATAATCAGACTGGCGGTATTTTTATCGAGAAGTTCTGCCTCCTGATACAGTTTTACTAATTCTCCCCAGTAAACCTTTAAATTATCCGCAATGTCAGGGTTGTCTATATGATTTTCCGCCAGGGAGATGACCCGCCTGATGGCGGTATCCAGCCCCTCTCCCGGCGGAGATAATGGCGCAACCGGCTGTTCCAGTGAGGTCTGAATCAGCATCCTGAACTTCGCGCCGTTAAATTCGAGTACAAAACCGTATTGCGCATCCTCAATCCAGTTCAGCGTCGTCAGATACATTTTTTGCCAGCCAGGCTTACCGCCAATAATCTGATTATCGGCTCCTACCGCCGCCCCCTCTCTCAGCATCATCATGGCATGTGACAACGGCGGTTCGCCTGGCCCTGCCTGCATCTCGCTAAAGATGCAACGCGCGCCGGGTTGTGCCTTACGGATATCATCAAGACTCTTTACCCGCCGGGGATTTTTTTCCAGAAATAATCGGTAATCTTCCGCCCGAACCTGCTGCTGCAACACCTTCAACTGCATATGATCGATAAACCCGCTACTGGCCTGCAAATTTACAATCGCCATCCACGGACGCAGGCTGTCTTTTTCCATCGCCAGCCGGGCATCTTCAAAGCCCGGGAGCAAGGCATAACTTTCTGCCAGCGCAATGGCTTTTAGCAACTTCGGCGAATATTCAATAAGTAGCGCGCTAACCGGAATCGGGGCGGCACGCAGCGTGCTCAGAATCTGCCTGACCGGTCTGAGGAGATCCTGCGGTGCAATAACAAACAGCAGCGCTTCCAGCGGCAGAGTGGCATTGATTTGATTATTTACTATGGTGGAATCATCGGCTAACCGCGTTTTATCCACCGCAATAATCAACGGGACGTGAGCATATTTGACTTCCTTACCCAGCGAGTCAGTTGCCGCCTCCAGCAGCGCCAACCGCTGTTCCGGCAGGGCGATATCCGTCCGATTGCGATGCACCAGAAATTCATCCACACGGTAGGCATACAGTTGGCTGGTTTCCGCCGCCATTCCGGCCTCAAGCACCTGCCGGGGTAAATATCCCTGTAGCCTCTGCTGCTTTATCAGTGCTGCTGGTGCACCAAAGTCGGTCAGTGTGACAGTGCCATTGGCAATATCACTAATGCCGCGCAGATCGCAGCCTATCAGCAGATAGTCACCTTCAGGTAACGGGACCGGCTGCATAGCAACAGGATTCTCAGCCAACAGGCGCAGCTTTTCACCCATCTCATCAAACGTCGGCAGCGTACCAACAACAAAACGCTGCCCAAGCCGCAGACTCAGCGTCTCGGGGTTAAATCCGTAAACATTAATCAGGGTTTCCAGTAGATAAATTTCTTTCCGTACTTTTTCTTGCAGCTTTTCAATCTCCTCTAATGCACTCTGTTTTATTTGCTGATGACGCCATTCGGGACATAACGCCATTGAGTCCGGGAAAGAAGAGAGGGCCAGCTGTCGTGAGTGAATGGTTACCCGATAGCGTTCTTTGACCTGCTCCAGCGTGCTGTACCAGACGATGCTGACGGCTTTATCTTTGAACTGCGCCCGAGCCAACCACTGCTCTTCAGCAGTGATGATGATTTGCTCAGTATCACCCGGTTTATAATGCGAAATCGTAAATTCAATGATGCTGTTTTCGACGGGATGAGCGGAATGCGCACCACCAACCGGCGCGGAAATAACTTTAAGTGGATAGTGATTTACTGGTCGACCGTCACTCAGGCTTCCCCATACTAATATCTCGCCAATTTCAACCTGATAGTGATTACTTTGCAGGTACTCCATCAGAATACCCGGCATCATAACCAGATTGGTAAACAGATTTTTACCGGTAAATAACTGTCTGTGGTGATTATTTAAAAAATCAGGAAAGCCTTCAATCACCTTTCGAATCATTTCGATCGGTGCCGGGGATTTCGCTTTTCGCAGCAATTGCGGATACTGTGGTCGTGAGACGTTATCAGGTAAAGGCACACCAAAAATACGGCACATCGCGGAATTATAAATACTGAAGGTGTTTTTTGTATATTGCAATATCTTATCTGAAACAATCCCTGGTAACTGGTCAACGTGAATTTTAACCATTCTGTTGCCCTGCTTGAATAAACTTACCAATACTTTTGGGCAGTGCTGTGCAATCAGATAACTTCCTCCCTCACCGATCAGACCCAGCGCAGCGTTCAGGTAGGCCTTTTGCGCCTCTACACGTCGGTCAGCGGTGAATCCTTTAACCAGGTTGGGAAATATTGTTAAGGAAGCCGACTGCACTAAGCTGGTTTTCCAGTTAGTTACCGCGGTCGCCAGTTTGGCCGCTGACTCACTGATTCCCTTAAGCGGTATAGCCGCATTTGGCATCACGTATAATCCAATCATCAATGCTACCGTATTGAGGACTTCAATGGTGCTGTCTCTGAAGTGCTCGGCATCAGATTTGATCAGGTAATCCATATCTGCACGCAGGGTATAGACAAAGGATTTAAGGAGTTCTACCTCGATGCCACCTTGCGGGATATTGAGCGACACTATCGACTTGTCAGTGCTTGGTTCTACCCATGTTTTTTTTACCCAAGTCTTACCGACAAATTCAAGTTTAAAGTAGCCTGAATGATTGATTTCAATCTGATTATTCCTGATATTTGCACTGGGGCACTCGCGCCGTCCCTTAACTGACATACTCTTATAAACCACATCAATAAAATCTTCTGCTTTGCTTTTATCAAAAAAAGAGAGGTTTCCGGCCAAATCAATATTCACCTCCCAGGAATTTTCATTCCACAGTGAAATAATCACACCCTGACTAACACTTCCTTCTTCCGCGGGAATAAAAAGCATATTATTCAACCTGTGACCATGCCACTCAATCTGAAATACCCGATCATTCAGAATGGCTGCGCGAATCTTACTCTCATCAAAGTAACTTTTTATGGCTTTAGTTTTTAAGCTCCAGCTTTCAACTGCGCGCTCAAACATAATCCTGAACAACCTAAGCATTCCAGCTTTAACATCGCCTTCCGAAAGCACCTGTGTCAGTTCGGTAATATATTTCGATTGTAAATCAGTATTCAGTATACTCTTTTTAAGGCTGTCGCTAATATTGGCAGGAAATTTAAATTCCAGGCTCTCATAGCGATAATTTCCGCGTAAATATTCCCGCGTAAAAATATCCAGTAGCGTATAGTCGCCGACTTTAAACCATTGCCCGGATAAAACAGGCAGCGGCAGATACTGCCTGCCCTGATTAACAGGCAGCCTGACGCCGACGCCGATTGGGGTAGTACCGTTAACCTTGCGAATATCACCGCCGCCGTCAATAACGATCTGATTAATTTTATCATTAATCCAGCTGCGAACATCCCAGACCGGCGACCGCAACTTATTGATCACCTCATCCATTTTATCGAGGCTTTTTCTCGCCAGCCCGACGCCAATTAACCAGGCAGCATACTGATTTTCAGCACTTTCCCAGTTCATCGGTTCTTGTGGATCGATATCCGCCAGCAGCGCACCCGAGGCAAAGTTCTCCACTTCGGTACGCAGCGAAGCACTCCAGTCCGGATGATAGTTCAGCGTCAGATGCGGTACGTCGCGGTGTGGTTCGGTGATCATTTGTAAAGCACGTAACAGCGGCATCAGCTGATCGCTGATATCGCCATGATGATTAAGCGTCACGGTCACGTCAGGATAGTTAATTAACTCCTCGCGATATTTGAACAACAGTGACTGATAAAAATCTTCTGCCGTTATCGCCACAGACCCAGCGTTCGGCTTACTGATAATGGCGGGAAGCGTTACCATGCCAAAAAATTGGCCGGCAGCACCAGGCAAGGGCCAGGCATTCGCGCCAACCTCGGGGATTACGTGGTGCGGATGCGCCATCTTGTGTAATAGCTGGTTAAAAAAACCAGCTTGTAAGGGAATTGCCACCTCTCTTTCGCCCGGGCGATAAAATACCGGATTCTTAACCGACCGGACCCGGTCTGCTATTCCATCAGGCAAGCTAAGCTGATGTTCTGTCCAGCGCTTTAATCCAGAGTAAAGCTGACTGATATCTTCATTGTCCTGCTGCTGCTGTTCAGACGGAAGCAACATCAGTACATCATCCGGCCCGGCCAGCTCATTCACCGCGCGCGCACGTGGCTGATGGTCCGGAATGCTCACACCCGACAGCATAAAAGGTTGTGGGCCAGTTTCAATTTGCAGACGTTCAAACAGCTGGCCACGACTATCCTGCGTCACTGAGTAGGCAAATTGAGTACTGGCAACTTCACTATTCTGCTGCGGAACTGAATGATTAAGCCTCGGAACCGGGCAGCCTGTAGCAAAATTGACCGGTGCAGTGTGGAGTTTCAGCATTTCATGGCAGGTTTTTACCTTTACCAGTAGCTCAGCACACTCATTTCCCGCCACGTTCAGCTCACTGTTGC
The DNA here is from genome assembly GCF_032164335.1 of Winslowiella toletana. Taxonomy (NCBI): domain Bacteria; kingdom Pseudomonadati; phylum Pseudomonadota; class Gammaproteobacteria; order Enterobacterales; family Erwiniaceae; genus Winslowiella; species Winslowiella toletana. The sequence goes on from NZ_CP134152.1 coordinate 2,656,939, forward strand.
TCACCCATCCCTCAGCAGCCACCAGCAATTGACGACTTTCAGCCTCCTCTGGCGACATTTCCCTGTAATCCGCTGCGCTTCTGCCCGACTCCGGCAGCCGCTGACGATCGTCACTCAGCCGCCGCTCCACCCAGTTATTTAGCAGGCTGTACAGGTTTTGGTCCGACAGTGCCAGCCTGCCGGGATGCTGACCGGGAGAACTCCCGTCAAAAGAGGACAGCCACTGATGCAGTTGCAGTCTTAATTCGGTATCCAGCGCCGACATTATTCCCTGCCTGCTGATTTGCCACAGTATCTGTGCTGCCCAGACTACCGTGGGTAACAGCGGATGAAGAGAACGGAGATTATCACTGACCACCCGGAGCCTGAGCAGCTGCGGAATGGCACGCATGGCGACGCTGGTCTGCTGTGCTGCGGCAGCCTGATTGATTTCATCCACCAGCAGGTTATACAGCGCGGGATGGGTCATCTCCAGACTGACAAAAAATGCCGGGCTAAACCTTTGCGGGTTGATATTCAACGCCAGACAAGCCAGTTTGCGCAGCTGGTTTTCGCTCAGTAATGGCATCACAACGGTCGGCAACCATTGTTTGATACCATCAAAGGAGCGATCTTCAGGCTGCTGGCGCATCAGTTGCAGCGCTTCCGGCTGTTGTAGCCGACGGCGAATGCTGGCAATAAACTCGCCGGCATCCCGCTGCGGCTGAGTAAAATCTTGCCTGGCTTCTGCAAACGCGCGCGAATAATCATGTTCCGGCGCGGTACGAAACAGGGCGTACGACAGATTAATGATCGCTTTCAGTGAGCCAATCAACCTGCCCTGAGCCACACTGTTGTTGGCATGCATCGCTGAGGCCGCCACAATACTTTCTGAATGAGAAAAATTTAATTTCATAATGGTCATCCTTGACGGTTGGCGATCATCCTCTGATGCCATGAGCAGATCGCGCTGCAATAGAACGGGACAATTAACTAACCATTCATACCCAGTAACTTATTGCCAGAAAGCGGACTGATGATGCAGTTAAATCGGCGATTTCCGGCCAGCAACACCAGTCCATAGCGGTTGTCCGGATCGTATTTAAGAGCAGCAAGGTCGATATTCTGCCATCCCGGCTGCTGGCCAATAACCTGGTTATTCATCCCTGTTGCTATGCCATTGGCGTTCATCATCATGGCATGAACCATTGCAGGCTTTCCTTTAATCTGACCGGCTGATTGCTCGGTAAACAACAGTAGCGATCCGGCATCAGCATTAACTAATTCCGTTAAACTTCGGGCAAGCTGCGGCGTATCACCAAGTAAGGATTGATAATCATCAGGACGAATTGTATTCAATAACTGGTGCATTCTGGTCAGATTTATCGCTCCTGCCAATGCATACAGCCGGATTATGGCAAACCATGATGGCTCACCCATTCCTGCGTTTTTTGCATCATGAGCCCCCGCAGACGACGCATAATTCCTCGCAATTTCCAGCACGCGCCGGGTATAGATATTTATCTCCGGGATGATTTCAGGCGCTGTAATTTCCGGCTGGTGCGTTGATTGCTGGATGCGCATACGATATTTATGGCCATCCGCCTCGATTACAAAGCCGAGTTGCTTATCCTGAATCCAGTTAAGCGTACCCAGCCAGATTTTCTCCCAGCCCGGCAGACCACCAATCAACTGGTTATTCACGCCGACTGCCGCCGCATCCTTAACCATCATCATGGCATGTGACAATGGCGGTTCCCCCGGCCCCAGTTCCGCATCAAAAATTGCAATGCACGCACCGGGTTCTGCGGCGGAAATATCGCTATAGCTGGTTACCTCCTTGCCGTAGCCGCCGAGGAAATGTCGATAGCTGTCGCGGCGAGTCTGTTCCCGCAATATCTTTGCGGTGGCATAACTAATAAACTGCGTGCTGGCATGTAAATTGATAACTGGCATCCACGGCTGCTGCTCATAGCCCTTAATGGTGTTAAGAGTGGTGTCTTCAGTGGGGAAAAGCACATAAGCTTCCGCCTGAGCAAGCATTTGCTGTAACGGTACAGAGTCTTCTATCAACAGCGATCTGACCGGAATGGGCTTCTTTCGGACTGACAGCAGAATATCCCGAACCAAATGATTTAAATCGTCGGGAGCCAGCACAAATTTAATCGATTCCGCTGGGATGACATTGGCTACCTGATGTTCTTTTTCCGTTTCTGCCATACCAATTGTTGTGCTGTTAACCGCCATAATAAGCGGCACACGAATATCATTAACTTTCTGCCCAAACCACTCTGAACTTTTATTTAGCTCATGATAACGCTTCTTAGGCAATGATATATCGCTGTCTGTTTCCTGATGCATGAGTAACTCATCCAGTCTTGATGCATATAAACTGCTGTTTACTGCCGCCTGTCCAGCTTTAAGAATTTCGGCGGGCGCATAGGTTTGGGTCAGATTATTAATTATCTGCCTGGCCGGCGCGGAATAATTAACCAGCGTGACATTTCCTTGATGATCACTCCTGATGCCGCGCAACTCGGCACCGATCAGAAAATACTCTCCTTCCGGTAAGGCCACTACCTGTTTACTGATTGGCCTGGTCAGCAATACGTTTATTTTTTTACTTAATGCATCAAACGCCGGTAGGGTTCCTTGTGCAAACAGCGTACCGAGCCTGAGGCTTGCCGTGTCGCGGGTTAATTCGTTTAAATCAGGTAACTCGATCTCATTCTCTATCTTATAAATTTCTTCCAGCATCGCCGCCTGTCGGGTCTCAATTTCGAGCAGCGCCCTGCGCTTCAGTGCATGGTTATACCACTCAGGCCTGACTTCCATTGCATTGGCAAAATGCGCAATATTCATCTTATTGGCATTCTGGAGCTTCTTGTAATAACTCACTGCTTGCTGCGGATTATCAAACCATTCAATGCTGATGGCTTTATCGCGATTCTGGCTTAATTCGCTAAAGGTCATTAACCACTTTTTTTCGCCAGAAATTGACTCGCCTTTAGCATCGTCTGGAGCAAATCGACCAGAAGAGAAATCAACAATAACATCTTCGGTTTCCACAAAGCCTGAATTAACCTCAGGAGGCTGGGATTTGACTCGCACGATATAGTGGATTTTTGGGCTGGCATCAATAAGATTATCCCACCGCACGACCCCACCGAATAACACCTGAAATCCTTTATTTTGAAAATAGAGCCAGGCGATTTCAGGGATTTTTGCCGCATCGGTAAAAAGATCAGACAGCCTGGAAATATTTACCGCATACGCCTTAAAAAAAGCAGTAAAACTAATAAACTCCACCGTCATATCTATTATTGGTGCAGGTGCTTTGGCATCCACAAATGGCACATTATACTTTTCGCCAATTTTGGTGACCGCAGATGATAGTTCATCAACCTGCAATATATTTTTCCTGTAAAGAGCGAAATAGTCATTCGCATGCTGTGATATTCGGCTTAATATCTCATCAGGAAGCTGATTGAATGCCAGTTTTACCAGCTTCCCCCCCTGGTAGAACAGTCCGGCAATCTGTCTGAGACCGTATTTACTGATCAGGTGGCCTGCACCTTCACCCATCAGGCTGAGCAGAGCATCAATATAGGATTTTGCCGCATCGTCAGGGCGATCGGCTGTATTCGCCCGCACCAGATTAGGGAATATTGAAAAGGTTGAGGTTAACGCTAAGCTGGTCTTCCAGCTGGTGATGGCGTTAAATAATTTTGTCGCCATATATCCGGATCCGGTTGCAGTGGTGATGGTAAAGGGTATGTTAAACAGCCCTATCAGAGTCGCAATAGTATTCAGCACCTCAATGGCAGTATCACGTTGATACTCTCCGGGGGATTTGACCAGGTAATTCATATCATCTTTTAACGTCGTAATGAAATTAATCAGTAATTCTTTCTCTATCCATTCTCTGCTGGTCAGAGATAATATTGCTCTGTCAACGGTAGCAGGCTGCCAGTATTTTTTAACGAAAACCTTAGCGTTAAACTCTACGATATATTTTCCTGATGTGTTAATCACGATCTGATTATCTACTATCTCTGCGACTGCAGATTTTGCTCGTGTGCCAATCGAGACGCCTCGATTAATCGCGTCCAGCAGATCTTTCGCTTTTCCGTCACCGTAAAGAGAGAGAGTGCTGAGTGGATCTATCGAGACTACCCAACACTTCTCATCCCATAATGAAATAATCACGCCTTTAGTTTCATTTTCTTCCGGCATAAACACCAGATTATGCAGCTTATAACCATTCCATTGCATCTGACAAAAGCGTCCATTCACCGCTGACTCTCGCAACTTTGTGAGATTCAGCGGGTATTTTTTCTCTGTAAATTTAGCGAAAAATTTATCTACCGCTTTCTCCAGCATGGTTCTGAATAATATAAGCATACCTATTTTTACATCACCACCAGAAAGGACCTGTTTAAGATCCTCGATATAATCCGATTGCAAATCAGACTGCTTAATTTTAGTCTGTAGCGACTGATCAATTTCAACTGGGTAGCGTAATGATATGCTATCCTGTAAAAAGTGATTATCATTGCGTAAATGTTCGCGGATAAAAATTTGCCGTAACGTATAATTACCTATTGGCTGCCAGGTGCCGTCAAAACTTGGATGCAACATAGGCATATGATAAGCACCATGATTGGATGGCAACCAGACACCGGCCATTACCGTGGTGTTACCGTTTATTTTGCTGATATCCACACTGTTTTCTTTTAAAAATGTATTAATTCTATCATTAACCCACACATTAACATCCCAAACTGGCGAGGTCATCTTAGTGATGATATCAGCAACTTTCTCTACCCCTTTTTTAGCTATCCCTCGCCCCAGCAACCAGACAGCCTGCTTATTTGTTGGGCTGTCCCATTCCATGATTTTATTCAGGTCAAAATCGTGAATAAACTTACCTGAAATAAATGTTCTCACATCACTTTCAAAGGAGCTGCTCCAGCCAGGGTGAGAATTTAGCGTTAACTTTACGCCTTGCTCCTTTTCCTGCATCATCTCCAGTGCCTGCTTTAGTGGCACTTCTTCATCCATAACTGAGCTGGTCTGATTTAACGTGACGATGACCTTTGAATAGTTTTCTAATTGCTGCGGATATTTGAAGTATAACGAGTCCATAAAATCGTTCACCGAGACGTCAGCAGAGCTGTTCTGCTGTCGCCCAGTGATTGCAGGTAACGCTCTGACAGGGCTCGCTTTCACGCCAGCGAATGGCCAGCCAGCCCCCCACTGATCCGCTGTCGAAAGTAAGGTTTCTCGCTGCTGAATCTGCTGATGTAATAAATGATTAAATAATCCCGGCTTGAGTGGAATATCAGCCGTCATTTCACCGGCACGTAATAAAACAGTATCAACGGTGTTATTCTCATCCAGCGGCTTAACTTTCAGCGATTGTTCAGAAAGGCGATTCGGATAACTGAGCAGGTCAAGGCTACTGTTAATCACATAAGAGACCACCTGATCCCTCTGCGACTCTGGCAGCTCTTTTTCATCTGCAGTAAACGGCATCAGTATATCGCCCGCGCCTGCCAGCGGATTCATTGCCAGCGGCCTTAGCCTTTCCCCCGGGATGGCTGCACCATCAACTGTTAACGGCGACTCCCCACATTCTATTTGCAGACGTGAATACAGTTCGCCGTTACTGTCTGTCGCCAGCGTTCGGCTAAACTGCGCCGCACTGAAGTCGGGATGAACCACCGTAACGTTCTCGTTGCGCACGGCACAACCGACGGCAAAATTAGCCGGCTGTGCTTCCCGTTTTATCAGTTCATAGCAGGTCTGAACGTTAAGCAGCAGATTTGATTTTTCTGCTGCCGGGTTATTCAGCACGCTATTGTGGCTCCAGCCCTCAGCAGAGAAGCCGCAAGCGTGATCGGATTCAGACCGCAGTTGCCCATTTGCCACCGGGGCGCGCGATTCAGTATCCGGGACAGTGGTACTTCTGGCCGCTTCGACTAGCGGCAATGAACCATCACTGCCGCGCAAATCACCCAACCGCTGTTCAATCCAATGGTCAATTGCGCGAAAAAGGCTTTTATCCGACAGTGCCAGTCTGGCGCTGTCCGCGCTGGTCAGCCTGGCGTCGAATCCGCTGAGCCACTGATGTAACTGCATTCTGAGTTCGCCATCCAGCGCCTTTAGTATCCCCTGTTGACGCAGGCTCCACAGGATCTGAGCTACCCAGACGGCGGTGGGCAACAAGGGATGGAGCCGATGCAGATTGTCACTAACAACCTTAAGCCGCAATAACTCAGGCAGGACTTTTCCGGCAATTCCGGCCAGGCGTTTTGCTGCCGCCTGATTAATTTCATCAACTAACAAATTATTAAGCGCTGGCAGCCGACGCTCCAGGCCGGAAAACCTCTGCGCTGGCTGCCCCAGCGCCAGTGAAATTAATTTGTCACTCTGCTGTTTGCTGAGCAGCGGTTGAGGAACCGCGGGTAACCAGCGATGCAGACTATGGAACGACTCAGTTTCCGCCCCGGGATGCATCAGCGCCAACGCTTCCGGCTGCTGTAAGCGACTTTTGATACTGGCAATAAATTCACTGACTGTCTGTTCTGACAAATCCAGCAATTGCTTTGCTTCAGCAAACGCGCGCTGATAGTCGTGCGTGGGCATTGCAAATAACAGATTAAAGGATGTGTTTGAGATTTTTGTCAGTACGCTGAACACCGTGTTGCGCACCGCAGCGCTGGCAGATATCCCGGCGGGAACCGGCGCGGATACACAATCCTGCTGGTGGATAGTTAATTTCACAGTTATCTTCCATGATAAGTGGTTACGCCCTTGTCAGTGACTCGCGATCTGCCAATTTCAGACGCGAACCAATCTTGTAATAATTGCAGAAAAAAGAGTAGGCGTTGTTAACTATTCCTTCACTACTAAAATGATCAAAAAACGATTAAGCCAACATGACAGCGCTAACCATTTTCATGACTATTGGATTTTTTGTCTCTGCACGTCAGTGCTTTACACCTGAGTTTCGGGCAGAAAAGATGATGCCGATTAAAATCTGCGATGATTACTTCTTATGCTGCTGCATGTTGCCGAATACTTTTACTAAAATAATGAGATACTGACTGCAGTGCACATTGCGGAGGACGTTTTCATGACCGATGAACAAGGGCAAACATTGCTGTATACGCTGTTTGGTACCACCAGCCCTCATTGGCATCTTTCTGCAGACAGCGATGCACTTAATTTTGCCGAAAATGAACAGGCGGATATCAATCTTGCCGTCGCGTTGGTTCCGGCACAGGCCAGCCTGATTCGCAGCATGACGGTGATCACCTCCAGCGTTAATCTGAGCATATCGCTGCATGGCACGCTGGTCGCGCTCCATCTGGTGGGACGCAAAAAAGATCAGTTTACCTGGACTGGAACCGCATCGGCATGGGGCGATACCTCGTCGGTGGCACGCGATCTGACCCTGGGCCTGTCGTTCGCCGAGCAGGTAGTCTCTGAAGCCAACTCGGTAATTGTGATTCTGGATAAGCTGGGCAATATTCAGCGCTTTAACCGGCTAAGTGAGGAATACACCGGCCTGAAAGAGCAGGAAGTGATTGGCCGCAATGTGTTTCAGCTGTTTATGACCAAGCAGGAAGCCGCCGCTTCGCGCCACAATATCAGCGGTTTTTTTCGTGACGGCAGTTCCTATGAAGTGGAGCGCTGGATCAAAACCAAAAAAGGCCAGCGGCTGTTTCTGTTTCGCAATAAGTTTGTCCACAGCGGCAGCGGTAAGAACGAAATATTTCTCATCTGCTCCGGCACTGATATTACCGAGGAGCGACGCGCGCAAGAGCGCCTGCAACTGCTCGCCAATACAGACTCTATTACTGGCCTGCCGAATCGTCATGCCTTCAATCATCAGATAAGCCAGGCGCTGGAACAGCGCGGTGAAAGTCAGCTTGGCGTGGTCTATCTCGATCTCGATAACTTTAAGAAGGTTAATGACGCCTACGGCCATATGTTTGGCGATCAGCTTTTACAGGCCGTCGCGCTGGCGATCCTCAGCTGTCTTGAAAAAAACCAGACGCTGTCGAGGCTGGGAGGCGATGAGTTTGTTATTCAGGCCGAAGATAGCACTCAGTCAGCCCTGGAAGCGATGTCGTCGCGCATTCTTGAACGACTGAAGCAGCCGTTCCGCATCGGTCTGATTGAAGTCTATACCGGCTGCTCAATTGGGATTGCTATTGCTCCACTGCACGGTGACGATCGTGAAAGCCTGATTCGTAATGCTGATACCGCAATGTATACCGCGAAAGAGCGTGGTCGTGGCAAGTTTTGCCTGTTTCATGCCGAAATGAACCAGCGGGTATTTGAGTATTTATGGCTGGATACTAACCTGCGCAAAGCGCTGGAAAACCAGAACCTGGTCATTCATTATCAGCCGCAGGTTGAACTCAACGGTGAAGTCACCACGGTTGAAGCGCTGGTACGCTGGCAGTCAACCGAACGTGGGCTGATTCCTCCCAAGGACTTTATTTCCTACGCTGAAGAGTCCGGATTGATCGTTCCGCTCGGTCGCTGGGTGATGTTATCGGTGCTGGCACAGATTATTGCCTGGCGCGAACAAGGGATCACGCTGCGGGTGGCGGTCAATGTTTCAGCACGACAGTTGCTCGATCAGAGCATCTACAGCGATCTGAAACAGGCGCTGCAGCAGGCCGGTATCGTGGGCTGCCCGATTGATATCGAACTGACCGAGAGCTGTTTAATTGATAACGAAAAGCAGGCGCTGATGCTAATGAAACAGTTTCAGGATCTGGGCGCTGAAGTACATCTGGACGATTTTGGCACCGGCTATTCTTCACTGTCACAGCTGGCACGTATACCGGTGAATGCTATTAAACTGGATCAAAGCTTTGTGCGCGGCGTGGACCAACAGCTGGTGTCTCAATCACTGGTGCGCGCGATTGTGGCGGTAGCCAAAGCGCTGAAATTGCGGGTGATTGCTGAAGGCATTGAAACCAAGGCCGAAGAACAGTTTATTATCGCCAGCGGCGTCGATTCCTGTCAGGGCTACTATTACGCAAAACCAATGCCCGCAGAACAACTCGGGCACTGGCTTGCACATCATAACGTTAAAAAATAGTTATCCCGCTTTGCGCAGGTGCGCGCTGTGGCGGTTTTGCAGCTGTACCAGTCGCTCCATATAAGCCAGATCTTTTGGCTCCAGCGTAAAAGCAAAATCGACCCAGTCCTCAGTGATATCCATCAGTTCAGCCCGCGTCAGCTGTAATACCCGCTGACGTGCTTTCAGCATTGCCCTCACTCCATTCAGCTTAGGTTTTAAACTATCGATAAAGGTGCGGGTGGTACGATAAGCCTCTCCAGGCTGAAACAGACGATCGGTCAGTCCGCGCTGTTCAAACCACTCTGCGGTGTGCGACTCCCCTTCACAGATCAGCTCCTCGGCCAGCCTCATTCCGGCGCGGCGAGCGACCAGTGAATATCCCCCCATTCCCGGAAACAGATTAAAAGCGATTTCCGGGAAACCCATCCGCGCGTTGTTTTGCGCCAGGATAAAATGATGCGCCAGCGCCGCTTCGAAACCACCCCCGAGTGCACTGCCTTCAATCATCGCAATACTGACCGCACCAGTACCAAAGCCTTTTGCCGCTGCATGGACGCAGTCGACGCAGGCGCGGGCATAAGCGCGCAGCGCCTCGCGACGTCCCCCCTTAATCGACTCAACAAAGAAGCTTAAGTCGCCGCCGGTATTAAACATCGAGGGCACCAGCGAACCGGTTACCCAAAAATCGATGACTAAACCGGAATTCTGCGCGGCATAGCTCAGATTCATAATCTCTTCAATCAGTGGATGGTTAAAACATGGGCGCGGTTCCGCCTTCAGCAACATCCATAGGGTGCGCCGCTCTTCCTCATAATAGGCAGCAAGCTGAGTCGTGTGACCGGCTTCGGTGAACAATCTGCAGGTAGGTTGATTAATTACTGACATTGTTTGATCCTCGGATTATTGAATGCGTTATACGCATCCTCAGCGTAATCCAGAGTCAGTCAGTGCTAAATTAAAGACTGATTTTCATCATAAAAATAATTTTTTCTCTCGCAAGCTGGCGATCCAGAAAAATATAAGTAGGGTTGCAGTTTAGAAGCTGAAAATATCGTTTTTTAATCTGCTGATTTCCGTTGAAGACAAAGTAAATACAGCATCAGGGTATTGTTGCAGATTTGGAAACCACCTGAGCGGCGACAATGCCGCCCGGCAGCTAACACTTATTTCTGACCGTACCAGGCATTAGCGCCATGCTTACGCAGGTAATGTTTATCGAGTAAATCTTGCTGCATCTGCGGTAATTCAGGCGCCAACTGTTGACTGAAAATGGCCATATAGGCGACTTCTTCCAGCACTACCGCACTGTGTACCGCGTCATCAGCGGTTTTTCCCCAGGCAAAGGGGCCATGCGAGTTGACCAGCACCGCCGGTATTTCCAGCGGACTGATATCCCGCTGGCGCAAGGTTTCAACAATCACCTGTCCCGTCTGCCATTCGTAGCGATCAACGATTTCTGCTTGCAGCATTTTGCGGCTACAGGGGATATTGCCGTAAAAATCATCCGCATGGGTAGTCCCCCACGCCGGGATGTCCCTGCCAGCCTGCGCCCAAATGGTAGCATGGCGCGAGTGGGTATGAACGATGCCGCCAATTTGCGGCCAGGCAAGATACAGTGCGCGGTGCGTGTCAGTATCAGATGACGGGCGCTTGCTCCCCTCAACGACCTTACCGCTTTCAAGCTCCACCACCACCATATCGTCGACCGTCATCAGTGCATAGCTGACGCCGGAGGGTTTAATCACCATCAGCCCGCTTTCGCGATCAATGGCGCTGACGTTACCCCAGGTGAAGGTCACCAGCCCGTAGCGTGGTAATGCCAGATTGGCTTCCAGCACCTGTTGTTTAAGTTGTTCCAGCATCGCATAGCTCTCCATTGACGGCTTTAGCACTATTTTCAGCGTGCCCTGCGCAGCTGGCTATGGAGCGGACTGCTGTATCAACGGCAGAAAGTTGCTGAACCCGTGATTATCTGCTGGAAATTGAGAATTTTTACCCTGCCAGATGATGTACAGCCAGATACAATATTTACATGCAATAGCTTATGAAGTGATAGTTAGCCCCCTTTCTATCTTCCTTCAGCCGCAATTGCACTCCACTGCTGCCAACAGTGACTTACCAGAGCACTGGAGTGCTGTAAGACTGAATATCATGGAAGAAGAGCCCGACGTTTTGACGCTTACGGCATGGAACAGAAGTAAAACGTCATAAATTAGCAGCAAGTGGACCTGTATGCAGAGATCACCAACTATACTAAATGGGTATTCTCTGTGAGAAAAAATTAAGGAGATGTCATGATGTCAATTAATGCTAAACGTATTACCGCCGCAATGCTGGCTGCCACTTTAGTGCTGTCTTTAAGTGGCTGTTCAAACTGGTCTAAACGCGACCGTAATACTGCTATTGGTGCCGGTGCCGGTGCAATCGGCGGTTCTGTTCTGACGAACGGCAGCGGTTTAGGTACCGTTGGTGGCGCTGCCGTTGGCGGTATCATTGGTCATCAGATCAGCAAGTAGTTTTTACTAACCATTATAAGAAACTGTTCTGGCTTAACGCAGCGCATCTGATAACAAAAAAGGCCGCGAATCCCGCGGCCTTTTCTTTTGAATTTTTCCTGAGCGCCAGTCTGATTAACCGCCAGCCAGCTTAACTTTCATGCCCTTTGCTTCCAGCAAGCTTTTAAGCAGGTCGCGTTTATCACCCTGAATCTCAATCACGCCCTCTTTGACTGCGCCACCGCAGCCGCATTTCTTCTTAAGTTCGGCCGTCAGTCTGGACAGCTCAGCATCATCCAGCTCAATGCCGGTAATCAGGCAAACACCTTTGCCTTTGCGCCCGCTGGTCTGCCGCTGAATACGCACCACGCCGTCACCTTTGGGACGCTGCACCTTTTCTTTGGGCTGTTCAATGCGGCCGCTGTCGGTAGAGTAGACTAAACGGCTGTTGTCGTCGTTCATGATGGCTCCTTCAGCGATGCCAAAATATTTTGCAGCGCTTGCGCCGGGTCGTCAGACTGCGTAATAGGACGACCAATCACCATATAGTCAACGCCCGCGCGCTGCGCTTCTGGCGGCGTCATAATCCGACGCTGATCGCCTGCGGCGCTGCCTGCCGGGCGAATGCCCGGCGTGACCAGCTTGAAATTCTGGCCAATGGCCGCTTTTAACCGCTCCGCTTCATGAGCGGAACAGACCACGCCATCAAGACCACAGTCGTTGGTCAGGCGCGCCAGCCGCTCAGCATGCTCTGCCGGAGAGAGATCGATACCGATATCACGCAGATCTTCGGCTTCCATGCTGGTCAATACGGTAACCGCAATCAGTAAAGGCGCATCTTTACCAAATGGCAGCAGCGCCTCGCGTGCTGCGGTCATCATGCGCCTGCCGCCGCTGGCGTGGACGTTAACCATCCAGACACCGAGATCGGCAGCAGCAGCCACCGCATGCGCGGCGGTATTCGGAATATCGTGAAATTTAAGATCGAGGAAGATTTCAAAGCCGCGCTGTTGCAGGTCGCGCACCAGCTGCGGACCAAACAGCGTAAACATCTCTTTGCCAATTTTCAGGCGGCACGATTGCGGATCGATGCGGTCGACAAAGGCCATTGCGCGTTGGCGATCGGCATAATCCAGCGCCACCAGAATCGGCGAGTCGTTTACAGTTTGAGGTGATGACATGAGAAAACCCTCTGACGGTGTAGCACCAGCATGGCGCAATGGATAAACGGCAAGCATTCTACCTGCGCCGCGCCCAGGTTTACAGCGCAAGCTGGTAGTAAATCGCAGAGCAGGGAAAAACTCTCTCGCCCCTGCCAGGCCGCATATCAGCCCGGTGGCTAAAATGCGCACCGTGATAAACAACATGATTCATAGTATGTTGTAACTAAAGCCGGTAACAAAAAATTCCCGCTGCCGGGAATCTCTGTTTACTGGCCGTCCAATCCACGAATCGGCTTCACCGACGACCAGGCGCGGCACGAAGGACAGTGCCAGTAAAGCGCATGAGCGGTAAAACCACATTTATGACAGCGATATCGCGGCTTAGTACGAATTTGCTCGCCAACCATATCCCGCAGCACCATCAGGCTGTCTTTCGCCCTGCCGTCTTCCGCCTCGTGCAGGTGGAAATCCATCAGGCGGTGAAAGACGCGCATGGTCGGATGGCGCTGCAATTGCCGGTTAATATACACCTGCGCCACCTCTGCGCCCTCCTGCCGCTCCAGAATATCCGACAGATAGAGTTCAGCCGCAGCGCCCGTGTTCTCTTCAACGCAGCGTTTCAGGTAATCCGTCCAGGCCTGCGGCTGATTCAACCGCTGATAACAGGTTTCCAGCATTTCCAGCGTTTCACTGACCAGCTCTTTATCCTGCTCAATCACCCGCTGGAGATGATTAACCGCTTTGGCATTTTCCCCCTGCGCCATCAGAATGCGCCCCATCATGATCGACACCCTGGCGCTCTGGCGATCCGCCGCCTCAGCTTTGTGCAGCAGACTCATCGCGCGGTCGAGATCGTCACTGGCCATCGCCTGCAGCGCCAGTTCACAGTAAAAGTGGGCGATTTCCATCTTTTGACGGTCTTTACCCAGTTTCACCAGCCGCTCGGCCACCTCAATCGCTTTCTGCCAGTCGCTGGTAGCCTGATGGATCAGCAACAGCTGTTGCAGCGCACCCACGCGGAAGTCGGTCTCATCAATCAGCTGACCAAACATATCTTCCGCACGGTCATACATACCGGCAACCATATAATCACGACCGAGCTGCTGAATAGCCAGCAGGCGCTGATCGTAGGTCAGCGAAGCGCTCTCCATCAATGACTGGTGAATGCGAATAGCGCGATCCACTTCGCCGCGCGAACGAAACAGGTTGCCGAGCGTCAGGTGTGCTTCCACCGTACCGCTGTCCTCTTTCAACATATCGAGGAACAGATCGACCGCCTTGTCCTGCTGATTTGAAAGCAGGAAGTTTACGCCGGTAACGTAGTCTCGAGACAGACGGCTCGCTTCCTGTTGCTTATCCTGTTGCGCACTCCGGCGCCCCATGTACCAACCATAGGCGGCAGCAACGGGCAGTAACAGAAACAGCAATTCAAGCATGAGTGGTTATTCCTTGACGGCAGGAACGCGTGACGTTGTCACCGCTGCATCTGCCTCGCCCAGCTGCTGCTGAAGGCGTTTGAGCTTGCGTTGGGAATTTGCCAGTGCAACGCGCACACGCAGCCAGAACAGACCGCAAATCGCCCAGCCGAGTAAAAAACCAACCGCAAACAGTGTGGCCAGCAGGGTGGAAATTCGGTACTCGCCCGCCGCCAGCAGGTAGTTAAATGATACGACCTGATCGTTATGTGCACCCAGCGTCACCGAGATGACAAAAATCACCAAAACCAGTAAAAAAATCAGCAAATATTTCACGTTTTGTCCCGTAATTTGGTGTTAACCAAAGAATTATGCCAAAAAATTCGAGCGGATGCTGCATGTTAACAGTTAAAACATCCGGTCCTGCAGGAATAAGCCCCCGGCCCCACACTCTATTGAATGGTTATGGGGGCGCAATGAGCCTTTTTCAATTACCGGCGGCATCTTCACGCTGAGCTATCTCACGCTGCTCCTGCGGCGGGATAGTCAGCGGCCCACAAATGCGTTGCGCCAGCCAGCAGGCGAGCGTCACCAGTAACCAGCTGATCAACGTTGCCACCACTAAATCTCGTGGCCAGTGCATCCCCAGCAGCAGCCGGCTGCCCATCACACCACTGGCCCATACCATTAGCAGCAACACGGTTTTGACATGGCGACGCGGCCATAATAATCCAACCCCCAGTAACGCCCAGCTGGCAGCAAACATAGTATGGCCAGAAGGAAATGCAAAACCGGTTTCAAAAGCCCAGTGTTTTTTTAACCACGGCGGCAGCTCAGTGTCATTTTCCAGAAGCCCGGTCACCTTATTACCCCGCTCTTTATGTTTAAGTGCATAAAACTCCTGCTCATTAACGCCGTGGGTTTTCTCTAACCACAGCACATAAGGACGAGGTTCCTGCACCTGCTGTTTGATAAACGACTTGGTATACTGCCCTACCAGAATAGCGGCTATCATAATAGCTAACAGAAAGACGGCAGGCTTTGGGCGAAAGCGCAGACACCATAAAAACCAGCCACAAAGCAGAGTGCTGGTCAGAATGCCCCATGGACTGGTCACGGTTTCGGTCACCCAGAACAGCGCCCGTAGCCACCATCCACTGGCTCCCGGTTGCCACTGCCAGCCTGAAATCCACACCGCCAGCGGCATAATCATTAACAACAGCGCACCAATAGCGGTACGCTTGGCGATATCTAACATAGTTCTTCCTTGTGCAGCATTATGCATAATTTATTACATAAAATTAACAAGCTAACTATCAGGTTGCTTATCGTGCCTTTGTGCATTTAAATTAGCGCAATTCAGAGAATGAGCCTGACAATTATGGCAAAATAGTCGGGTTTTTATGAATCATTTTGCCAGATCCGCCAGTGACACACGGATCTGAGGCGATGTTTGCGGAGAGTCACATGCAGCTTAAACGGGTGGCAGAAGCCAAACTGCCAACGCCATGGGGAGACTTCCTCATGGTTGGTTTTGAAGAATTGGCAACCGGGCACGATCATCTGGCATTGGTATTTGGCGATATTACCTGTAATGATCCAGTTCTTGCACGTGTTCACTCTGAATGCCTGACCGGCGACGCGCTATTTAGCCTGCGCTGCGACTGCGGCTTTCAGCTGGAAGCGGCGCTGAATACCATTGCCGAAGAGGGCCGTGGCGTACTGCTTTATCATCGTCAGGAAGGGCGTAATATCGGCCTGCTGAATAAAATCCGCGCTTATGCGTTACAGGATAAAGGCTACGATACGGTAGAAGCTAACCATCAGTTGGGCTTCGCCGCTGACGAACGCGACTTCACACTGTGCGCCGATATGTTCAAACTTCTCGGCATCAATGAAGTCCGCCTGCTGACCAATAATCCGCGTAAAGTGGAGATTCTTAGCGAAGCGGGCATCAATATCGTTGAGCGCGTACCGCTGGTGGTTGGGCGTAATCCAAACAACGCCCACTATCTCGACACCAAAGCGGCCAAAATGGGCCATTTGCTGCCGAAAGAATAAGCATCAACAGCCGGAGAAATCCGGCTTATAGATTGCGCGCCACGCCAACGCAGAGTAGCCTGCTTCAAAATCATCCTTTCAGCTGTATCGCAGCGGTTAAAGTCCGTTATCAATATGGGCAATGTAATCCACTGCATTTCCCCGTTTCTCAATATGCGTCACGCTAAAACCAAAACTCTCCGCCAGTCGCTGTATTAGTTTTCCATTTGGCGTTTGCGTCAGAAAAATCGCTTTCAGCTCCTCGCCCTCTGCATTGGCCGCCAGAATTCTGGTCTGCGGATTGATAACCAGGCGTTGCTCAATCCTGTCAGGCATAATGCCGTAAAAACCCTGCTGACGGGCAATGAGGTGATACTGATATTTCACCAGGTCACTCATAAAAAAACGCTCATCGGGATCTCGTTCCATGGACCAGATAATCCATTGGTCTGGATGGTACTCGGCATTCAGTCGGCTGTTAAAACCGCGCTGATTATTTATGGAGATTATCTGGTTACTATTGAGCTGATGAATGTCATGCGTCATTTTTGTCGGATCGCCGATCAGTGCCATTCGCTGTTCACCGGTTAACACCTGCCCTGCTGATGCCATTTCGCGACCCGCAGCCTCTGCGCCACCGCTCAGTCCAATATGGCGAAGAGCACCCAGCCGCCGACGCAGCCCGTCAGTAACTGCGGATAATTTCCGGTAACCCGCCACGCTAAGTCCGGCCCCAATGGCGAGCACTCCGGCGGCAAACGCGAGCCACCCGAGCGCTGTCGAAAGCTGTGGATGATGAATTTGCGTCAGCGCGCTGCCCAGCCCGCTGATATCCGCCAGTGCATTGGCCGCACCGGTCAACAACGGCATCACCGCCACAGACTCCAGCGCGCTGCTGAGGCTTCCGGCCGCCACCAGCGAAGCACCTCCGGTCCAGATCGCCGCAAGCATGCCCAGAAGACTCAGTCCTATCCCCAACCCAACCTGCCAGCTGAAGTGGCCGGACGGATCGACCCGGTTTATCGGATCGCCAATACAATAGCTGTAGCCGTTAATACCCCCGGCACCGAACGGACTGATACTGTCCGGACAGCTAAAGCGCATTAGCGGCGGATAATAAGCACGATAGCCGTTACCCGGATGATAAGCCCCGCTTAGCGCATCGCGCCGCAGGCCGGTAAAACTCAGTAGTTGCTGATTCATCACTGCTTTCCCTGATAACAATTAAGTTCAGCAGCCACTACAGCGCAGAAGCGCCATCAGAAACAAATCACACTTATCACCGGCTGACAGCGGCCACAGTGTGAAACATGGCAGATAAAAAAAGCCCGCTACAGTGAAGCGGGCTTTAACCGGATGATCGTCAGCGGAATTTAATCGCGCAGCATATTACGAATCACATAATGCAGAATGCCGTCGTTACGGTAATAGGTCAGTTCATTACCGGTATCAATACGGCAACGAGTGTTTAAGATCTCCTGAGAGCCATCGACGCGCGTCAGCGTGACTTTCACTTCACCACCGGCCTGCAGTTGCGTCAGGTTTTCCACATCAATCTGCTCGTCGCCGGTCAGATTCAGGGTTTTACGCGTGACTCCCTGTGGAAACTCAAGCGGCAAAATCCCCATGCCGATCAGGTTCGAACGGTGGATACGTTCAAATGACTCGGCGATAACCACGCGCACGCCTTGCAGGCGAGGCCCCTTCGCTGCCCAGTCACGACTGGAGCCAGAACCATACTCTTTACCGGCGACAATCGCTAACGGCACGCCTTCCTGTTGATAAAGCATCGCGGCATCATAAATATCCAGCTGCTGATTGCTGGGGATATGGCGCGTTACCCCACCCTCAACACCCGGCACCATTTCATTACGAATACGGATATTGGCAAAGGTGCCACGCATCATCACTTCGTGGTTACCACGACGCGAACCGTAGGAGTTAAAATCGCCGCGCTCAACGCCGTGTTGCAGTAAATAGCGGCCAGCCGGACTTTCCGCTTTGATACTGCCCGCCGGAGAAATATGGTCAGTCGTCACCGAGTCACCGAGCATTGCCAGGATCCGCGCGCCTTTGATGTCTTTTACCGGGGCCGGTTGCTTTTCCATATCATCAAAGAACGGAGAGAGACGGATATAGGTTGATCCCTGATCCCAGTCATAGGTCGCCGCCTCGCTGACCTTAATTTGCTGCCACTCCGGCGTGCCTTCAAATACTTCGGCATACTCTTTATTAAACATATCGGTCGATACTTGCTGCACCGCTTCAGCAATCTCTTCCGGGCTTGGCCAGATATCTTTCAGAAACACCGGTTTACCGGTTTTATCATGGCCCAACGGATCGGTTTGCAGATTAATATTCATATTCCCGGCCAGTGCATAAGCCACCACCAGCGGCGGTGATGCCAGCCAGTTAGTTTTCACGTAGGGATGAATACGTCCTTCAAAGTTACGGTTACCCGACAGCACCGCACCCACCGTCAGATCGCCCTGCTTGATTGCGTTTTCTATTGCTTCCGGTAACGGCCCTGAGTTACCAATACAGGTGGTACAACCGTAGCCGACCAGGTTAAAACCCAGTTTATCCAGATACGGGGTTAAGCGAGCCACCGCCAGATAGTCAGAGACAACTTTCGATCCCGGTGCCAACGACGCTTTCACCCACGGCTGCCGATCAAGCCCCAGCTCTACGGCTTTTTTCGCCAGCAGGCCAGCTGCCATCAGGACGCTGGGGTTCGAAGTATTGGTGCAGGAGGTGATGGCAGCGATAACCACCGCGCCATCTGTAAGTTCACGCTGCTGGCCTTTATCGTTGTAGCGAATGGCTTTATGCGGTTTCAGCGTCTGATTGACTTCCAGCTCGTTGCTCTGCTGGAACGCGCGCGGGACATCGCCAAGCGCAACCCGATCCTGCGGGCGCTTCGGCCCCGCCAGGCTGGCCTCGACCGTCGCCATATCCAGCGCAAGGGAACTGGTAAACACCGGCTCGTCACCGGGGTTACGCCACAAACCCTGCTGTTTGGCATAGGCTTCGGTTAACGCCACCTGCTCGCTGCTGCGACCGGTCAGCGTCATGTAGCCGAGGGTAATATCATCAATCGGGAAAAAGCCACAGGTCGCCCCATATTCCGGCGCCATATTGGCAATAGTGGCACGGTCCGCCAGCGGCAAATCATCCAGACCGTCACCGTAAAACTCGACAAATTTCCCAACCACACCATGCTTGCGCAGCATCTGGGTGACCGTCAGCACCAGGTCGGTTGCGGTAATACCGGCACGTAGCTTGCCGCTCAGTTTAAAACCGACAACGTCAGGGATCAGCATCGAGACCGGTTGCCCAAGCATCGCCGCTTCCGCTTCAATACCGCCAACTCCCCAGCCCAGTACGCCGAGTGCATTGATCATGGTCGTGTGGGAGTCGGTGCCGACCAGCGTGTCGGGATAAGCGACTTCATGACCGTTTTGCTGTTCGTGCCAGACGGCCTTACCGAGATATTCGAGATTGACCTGATGACAGATGCCGGTACCGGGTGGCACCACGCTAAATTTATTAAAGGCTTTCTGACCCCAGCGCAGGAAGACGTAGCGCTCGTGATTACGCTCCATTTCCAGCCGCACATTCTCTTCGAACGCATCATCATCGCCAAAGCGATCGACCGTCACCGAGTGGTCAATCACCAGGTCAACCGGAGACAGTGGATTCACTTTAGCCACATCACCACCCAGACGTTTTACTGCCTCACGCATCGCGGCCAGATCGACCACTGCCGGCACGCCGGTAAAGTCCTGCATCAGAACGCGTGCGGGTCGATAAGCGATTTCGCGATCGGCATGGGCATTTTTCAGCCAGCCGGCCAGCGCCTGAATATCTTCGGCGGTCACTGAGTCGCCATCCTGCCAGCGCAGCATGTTTTCCAGCAAAACTTTCATAGACTTAGGTAATCGGGAGATATCACCGAGCTGTTGCGCGGCAAGAGGAAGACTAAAATATAGGTACTGCTGACCATTCACTTCCAGTGTGTCCTGGCTGATTTCGCGTAAAGTTAACGACATGACTCCTCCTTTTTTATTTTGCTTCAAACAATAACCCGGCTGATAACAAGGTTAGTGTTAAAGATAGTACAAACGGGAGTTAACGTTTTGATAACAACACAAAATGACAATATCAGTAACAGGTTTAAAAACAAAAACGCCCCACTGATATTCATCAATGAGGCGTTTTTTAAACATTAATGCATTTTTAATGCATTATTACCCATGCAACACTGGCCCAGATCGCCATTGAAAAAGCACAGGTGGTTATCCATGAAATCGGTGCAATATTCATTATTAACTCGCTCAGACCGCTAACCGGCCAATCATACGTACTACTTAAATCAAATCGCCTGCGGTCGAATTGATTTTACCGTTTGAAATGATGTAATCATCAGAGCATTAAGTTACCCGGCCTGACAAAGCAGAGTCGCCTGGGGTTCGGGACTTATATACTGATAGCGCCCGCAGCATGGGTCAAAAAACATACTGCAAAGGCTATTCTTGGTTTTTATCAAACATTGATTCGATAAAGTCACGCTGCAGTTCACTCAGATTCCAGGATGCAGGTATCGCCTGCTGATGGCTCTGTTTACTGGTCTTACAGCAACCGGATTTTATCTTGCTCAGTTGCTGAGCTTTAACGCCACGCGTCTGTTCCATCATATCAAAACCCCCTAGCTAAAAATTAATCCTGCAACACCAACCCAAAACAGCGCTGATACGGCAAACACAGCCAACCATGAAGCACGGCGAGTAAGGCCGCGACGCTGATGTCTGGCAGTTTTCTCCCCTGTTAAGGGCTGTACTGTAAATTTCGTCGCCATAGTTTTTGATAATCACTCTCAACAGAACGATTGTTAACACCAATCAAGATTTTAAGACGAATCCTAAACACATTGCGTCGCAAAATCCAGCGGTTTTTACTGTATGCAGCGATTGGTGCGCTTTATCAAAACATTTAAAGCTCACGGCTGAAACACACTCAGTTTGTAAATATTAATAATACATTAACTCAAATAAGTTTATAAAAACTCCAGTTACCTTTCGATTTTTTAATAACATTCCCGCTTAACACCTTGCCAAACGGCTGGTGTTATCTGGCATTAACTGGAGTATGAGAATAGTCCTGGCTACGTGCAAAGTCGGCCAGTTAGAAATGTGTTCTGTTTCGCATTTAGGCAATAACAAAAGATAAACATGTGATACATGTTTCATTAATGTAAAAAAGCGCCACAAGTTTTTATCATATCTGCTGCCAGTTATACGCGGCTTATAAAAAAGGCCGCTTTCGCGACCTGATTTCAGATTAATAAATAATCACCAGATTATTTTGCTGGCAGCTTAATGTCTTTAAACATCGCTTCGATGTCTTCATTTGACCGCAACGCCACCGCAGCATCCACCACGTCACGCGTTAAGTGTGGCGCAAAACGTTGAATGAAATCATACATATAGCTACGCAGGAAGGTGCTTCGGCGGAATCCAATTTTGGTGGTACTGAAGGTAAAGATATCCGTCGCTTCAATGCGCACCAGATCAGGATCGGAGACCGGGTCCACCGCCATACTGGCTATCACCCCAACGCCAAGCCCCAGACGCACATAGGTTTTAATCACATCTGCATCGGTGGCGGTAAAGACGATACGTGGCGTCAGGCCTGCGCGATTAAACGCGGTGTCCAGCTCTGAACGTCCGGTAAAGCCAAAGGTATAGGTAACCAGTGGATACTCAGCCAGCTCCTCGATAGAAACTTTACTTTTTCCGGCTAAAGGATGATCGGGCGTCACAACAATGGCGCGATTCCAGTGATAGCAAGGCAGCATAATCAAATCGTCATACAGATGCAGGGCTTCGGTGGCGATAGCAAAATCGGCGTTGCCCTTTGATACCGCTTCAGCAATTTGAGTTGGCGAGCCCTGATGCATATGCAGTGAGACGCGAGGATAGCGCTCAATAAAGCCTTTAATCACTCCCGGCAAAGCATATCGCGCCTGAGTATGGGTAGTGGCAACATACAGTGAGCCTTTATCCGGCCAGGTGTGTTCACCGGCAACGGATTTAATCGCGTCAACTTTCGACAACACTTCACGGGCGATGCGGATAATCTCCTCACCCGCTGGCGTCACCTGAGTAAGATGCTTGCCACTGCGGGCAAAGATCTGAATCCCCAGCTCATCCTCCAGCATTCTGACCTGCTTACTGATGCCCGGCTGTGAGGTGTAAAGCCCTTCTGCCGTTGAAGAAACGTTCAGGTTATGGTTAACCACTTCAACGATGTAACGCAGCTGCTGCAATTTCATTAGTTCGATTCCATCCAGGTTTGTAGCAACACGCCGAATACCGGCGAAGACCGCGGCAGGAGTGTTCAGGCGGTGGAATCGCTGAGGTTTACGGTTTAATGCAGTGAGAATTGATAAAAACTGTTTCTATAACAACTATATCATTTTAAAGAAATATGTATAGCGTTTAGATATAAGGCGGTGGGATTATGCTGATTGAAAGATTAAACGGGCGACAAACGTGCCGCCCGTATCGGTAGTTACTTTTTGGTGACCTGCCATTTGCCGTCAACAAAGAAAGCGGACCAACCGGTGGCTTTGCCCTCTTTTTCTGAGCTGACATACTGCTGCTTGGTTTTGCGGCTAAAACGCACCACGGTTTTGTTACCGTCGTCGTCCGCAACCGGCGCATCAGCCAGATAACTTAACTTTTCTGGCAGACGGTCTTTAAAGCGTTTCAGCTCTTCAACCAGCGGCGCACGCGTTTCCCGCGATTTAGGGAAAGTGTTAGCGGCAAGGAATACCCCGGCAGCACCATCACGCAGTACAAAATACGCGTCGGACTTCTCGCAAGGCAGTTCTGGTAAGGGTACCGGGTCTTCTTTTGGTGGTGCCACATCGCCATTGCGCAAAATCTTGCGGGTATTTTTACAGTCGTCGTTAGTACAGGCCATGTATTTACCGAAACGTCCCATTTTCAGGTGCATTTCAGAACCACATTTCTCACACTCAACAATCGGGCCGTCATAACCCTTAATGCGGAATTCACCCTGCTCGATCTCGTACCCATCACAGCCTGGGTTGTTACCACAAACGTGCAGTTTACGCTGCGGATCGATCAGATAACTGTCCATGGCGGTGCCACATTTCTGGCAGCGACGACGGGCACGCAGCGCATTGGTTTCCGCATCATCCCCTTCCAGAACATTAAGAACTTCATTTTCCGGAATCAGGTTAATGGTCTGCTTACAGCGCTCTTTCGGCGGTAAAGCATAGCCAGAACAACCGAGGAACACGCCGGTGCTGGCGGTACGAATGCCCATTGCACGGCTACAGGTTGGGCAGTCGATGGAAGTCAGCACCATCTGGTTCGGCTGCATGCCGCCCTCTTCAGGATCTTTTTCTGCCTGCTCCAGCTGCTCGGTAAACTCACCAAAGAACTTGTCCAGCACGCCTTTCCACTGCGCCTGATTATTCGCCACTTCGTCGAGGCTGCTTTCCATATGCGCGGTGAAATCGTAATTCATCAGCTCACGGAAGTTGGCTTCTAAGCGGTCGGTGACGATTTCACCCATTTTTTCAGCATAGAAACGGCGGCTTTCCACCCGCACATAGCCACGATCCTGAATGGTCGAAATAATCGATGCATAGGTAGACGGACGGCCAATGCCACGTTTTTCCAGTTCACGCACCAGCGATGCTTCGCTGAAACGGGCTGGCGGCTTGGTAAAGTGCTGGCTTGGCAACAGTTGCTGCAGGCTCAGTTCATCACCGACATTAACCGGTGGCAGCGTACGATCTTCATCGCCCTTACGCAGCGCCGGCATCACTTTTGTCCAGCCGTCAAAACGCAGAGTACGGCCTTTCGCTTTCAGTTTGAAATCAGCGGCTTCAACCGTCAGCGTGGTGGAGTCGTACTGCGCTGGCATCATCTGACAGGCGACAAACTGACGCCAGATCAGCTGATACAGCTTCTGCGCATCGGCTTCCATATCTTTCAGATGATCGGCCTGCACGCTGACGTCTGAAGGACGAATCGCTTCGTGCGCTTCCTGTGAATTATCTTTGCTGGCGTAGGTATTGGCATCTTTCGGCAGATATTTCGCGCCAAAGCTGCTTTCAATAAAACCGCGCACCATGCTGACCGCATCCTGACTCAGGTTGGTGGAGTCAGTACGCATGTAAGTGATATGACCGGCTTCATACAGACGCTGGGCCATCATCATGGTTTTTTTCACGCCGAAGCCCAGACGGGTGCTCGCGGCCTGTTGCAGCGTTGACGTAATATACGGAGCGCCAGGTTTGCTGCTGGTTGGCTTATCTTCACGATCGGCCACCACATAGCGCGCTTTCTCCAGCAGGCTTACCGCCGCTTGCGTCTGCTCGCCGTTGACCGGACGGAAAGGCTTATCGCCCTGATGCGTGACCTGCATCGGCAGATCGCTGCCTTTTGGCGTGGTCAGGTCGGCAGCCAGCTCCCAGTACTCTTCTGGCACAAACGCTTTAATTTCGCGTTCGCGCTCGACCACCAGACGCACCGCAACCGACTGAACGCGACCCGCAGAGAGTCCGCGCGCAATTTTCTTCCACAGCAGCGGAGAAACCATATAGCCCACCACGCGGTCCATAAAACGACGCGCCTGCTGAGCGTTAACCCGGTCGATATTCAGTTCACCCGGCTTCTCAAACGCCTGGCGAATCGCATTCTTGGTAATTTCGTTAAATACCACGCGGCTGTAGCGTGATTCATCGCCACCGATCACTTCCCGCAGGTGCCAGGCAATGGCTTCCCCTTCGCGGTCAAGGTCGGTTGCGAGATAGATGTGGTCAGCATTTTCAGCGAGCGACTTCAGCTCGGCGACCACTTTCTCTTTACCGGGCAAAATCTGATAATTGGCTTCCCAACCATGATAAGGATCGACGCCCATACGACTCACCAGAGCCGCTTTTTCGTCTTTTTTAACCTTTTTCTTGGGAGCAGCTTTACTGGTTGTAGAGTCAGCGCTCTTTTTAACTGTTGAACCACTGGTCGGCAAATCGCGTATATGACCCACGCTGGACTTAACCACGTAGTCATTACCGAGATATTTATTGATTGTTTTGGCCTTTGCCGGGGACTCAACTATTACGAGAGCTTTACCCATATTTACCTTTACCTAATGAAAACTTCCGAATGTAGTGACGGCGCTTATCGATAACTTTTACAGCGCGATAATGATATTGCAGCGGGGTTTAGCGTTTTCAACCCTGCTCTGCTCACCGGTAATCAGCCCAATAAACATACTGCCAACATGCTGATTAAGGAGATTATTTACAAAAAATTTCGCGTCTGCAGGTTCGCCGATTAGCCCTTTTTTACGCTCGGAACCTGAAACGCCCACACTGTACCTGATAAAATCTGTTACGCAACTTAATTAGCATCTCCGACAATTTTCCGCCAGCCAGAGAAGAATGTTCACCGGCAGCAAAAATCTTGCCGCGAGTTTGCGGTTCTGCATTGCTGGCAAGTAATATAGAAGGAAATCGCTATTTGTAAAAAGGAGTGCAAAATATGTACGAAAACACCCAACCGATTGAACGTGAGCCATTACTGGAAATAGCCAATGCGTTGATTGTGGAACATCAGGATTATTTTACGGGTCTTCAGGCAACCGACGTTGAACAAAACGGCGATATTTTGGTGTTTCGCGGCGAATATTTTCTTGATCAGCAAGGCCTGCCGACCAGCAAAAGCACGACGGTATTTAACGTATTTAAATTTCTAGCCCAGCAGCTTTCATCACAGTACCACCTGAAATCATAAGGCCCGGAAAACCGGGCCTTCGCGGGCTTACAGCAGCGGCTTCTCGCCCCGCTGCCATAACTTCAGCAGCAGCCGCTCGGTACTGGCCGCCGCGCTGCTGGTGAAGCGATCCATCATGCGCTTACGGCGCGCATAGCGCACGGCGATGACTTCAAACTGATCCATCTGCGCGATAATCAGGTCATCGCTGGTGCCAATGCCGTCGATCAGACCTTTTTCCAGTGCCTGGCTACCAAACCAGTGCTCACCGGTCGCCACCCGATCGATATCCAGCGTTGGGCGCATCTCATGAACAAATTGCTTAAACAGCAGATGGGTTTCATTGAGATCTTCACGGAATTTTTCCCGCCCCTGCTCGGTGTTTTCGCCAAACAGCGTCAGCGTGCGTTTGTATTCACCGGCGGTATGCAGTTCGACATCAATATCATTACGCTTTAGCAGACGATTGAAGTTAGGGATCTGAGCCACCACGCCGATCGATCCGATAATCGAAAACGGTGCAGCGACGATACGATCGGCGACGCAGGCCATCATGTAGCCACCGCTGGCCGCCACTTTGTCCACCGCCACCGTCAGGCGAATGCCCTGCTGACGCAAACGTTGCAGTTGAGAAGATGCCAGACCATAACCGTGCACCACCCCGCCCGGGCTTTCCAGCCGCAACAACACTTCGTCACCGGCGCTGGCTACCGCCATCACTGCCGAAATCTCTTCGCGCAGCGACGCGACTTCCCCGGCATCCATACTGCCTTTAAAATCAAGCACCCACAGCGTCGACTTGCTGCTTTCGCTTTTCAGTCCCTGCTTCGCGCGCTGCTTCGCGGCTTTCGCTTCCAGTTTCTCTTTTTTCTTCTGCGCCTTTTGCCACAGTTTCTGATCGTGATGTTTCATCTTTGCCAGCGTCATATCTTCCTTCATCTCGCGATACTGATCGCCAAGATGAGTGACCTTCAGCTGACCACTTTGCGCGCGCTTACGCTGAGCCAGGTTAACGATAATGATGCCGATCGCCGCGATAGCGACCACAACCGTCACGGTTTTGGCTAAAAAAAGTCCATAATAAGAGAGTAGTTCCACTCAATCCGCCTTGATTTACATAGCATTAGGGCCAAAGCACTATTTTAGCTGACTCAATGCGGTTCGTCGCCTGATTCGCGCGCAACGTCACCAAATTGCGCTGCTGTTACATTGAATTCACCGGCTTTTTCAGGCATAAAGCAGTTATTCAGTACGCGCCGCCTGCTGCTATCCTGATGCGGCGCGCCACTTACATCGCCTGAGGACCACGCTGTGCACTATCAACCTAAAAGCGATCTGCTAACCGATCGAATCATTCTGGTCACCGGCGCCAGCGACGGCATTGGCCGGGAAGCTGCTCTGACCTATGCCCGTTACGGCGCCGAAGTGCTGCTGCTGGGGCGTAATGCGCAGAAACTGCAATCGGTCAGTGAAGAAATCAGCGCGTTGGGCAAGAAACCGGCGCGCTGGTTTACACTGGATCTCGACAGCGCCACGCCGGAAAGCTGTCAGCAACTGGCCGGGACTATCAGCCAGCACTATCCGCGCCTCGATGGCGTGCTGCATAACGCCGGGCTGCTGGGCGATATCGTGCCAATGACCGAACAACAGCCGGAAGTCTGGCAACAGGTGATGCGGGTTAATGTCGATGCGACTTTCTTCCTCACTCAGGCCTTGCTGCCCCTGCTGCTGAAATCTGACGGCAGCTCGCTGGTATTCACCAGTTCCAGCGTCGGTCGCACCGGTCGTTCAGGCTGGGGAGCATATGCAGTATCAAAATTCGCCACCGAGGGCATGATGCAGGTGTTGGCTGACGAATATGACAGCCGCCATTTACGCGTTAACTGCATCAATCCGGGCGGCACCCGCACGAAAATGCGCGCCAGCGCGTTCCCAGAAGAGAATGCCAATAAATTAAAAACGCCAGCGGATATTATGCCGCTCTACCTGTGGTTGATGGGCGATGACAGCCGTCGCAAAACCGGTATGACCTACGACGCGCAGCCGGGTCGCAAAGCCGGAGCCGCAGAATAATGGCCGCAGACGATCGCCATAAACAACGTCAGCAACGCCTGAAAGATCAGGTTGATGCACGCGTGGCGGCGGCGACAGAATCCCGCGGCATTTTGATGGTGTTTACCGGCAATGGTAAAGGCAAAACCACCGCCGCATTTGGCACCGCGACTCGCGCGGTAGGCCATCAGAAGCGGGTAGGCGTTATCCAGTTTATTAAAGGCGAATGGCCGAACGGTGAACGCAATCTGCTGGAGCCGCATGGCGTGGAGTTTCAGGTGATGTCGACCGGGTTTACCTGGGATACGCAAAACCGCGAGACCGACACCGCCGCCTGTTTACAGGTATGGCAGCATGGCAAAAGAATGTTGCAGGATCCGGCGCTGGATTTAGTGATCCTCGACGAGCTGACGTATATGGTGAGTTTCGACTATTTGCCGTTAACTGAGGTACTGGAAGCGCTGCAACAGCGGCCCGCGCATCAAAGCGTGATCGTTACCGGACGCGGCTGTCATCGTGAGATTATTGAACTGGCGGATACCGTCAGCGAAATGCGACCCGTTAAACACGCCTTTGACGCGGGTATTCAGGCTCAGCAAGGAATTGACTGGTAGAGGTAAGTTAGCGGAGCAGCGAGCATGCTGCCCCGTTAATACAATCGCGTTCTAAGGACGACGACGGCTGGCAGGCTTCGCCGCTTTCGCTGATGAACGGCGATTAGTGGTGGTGCTCACCTGGCTATGACGCTTGACCGCACGACGAATCTGATTCGCCTTAGTACGACGGCGATCTTTCTCCACCGGCACTTTGCTGACGGTTTCTGGTTTCAGACCCACCAGCTCACGCAGGTAGTTAGTCGGTTGCAGATCCAGCTCGGTCCAGCCGCCACGCGGTAAACCTTTTGGCAGATTAATATCGCCGTAACGCACGCGAATCAGTCGACTCACCTGCACACCCACCGCTTCCCACAGACGACGCACCTCACGGTTACGTCCTTCAGTTAACGTGACGTTGTACCACTGGTTAATCCCTTCGCCACCAGCAAACTTGATGGTTTTAAATGCCGCAGGGCCATCTTCCAGCTGCACGCCACGGCTCAGCTGACGAATTTTATCTTCATCAATCTGGCCAAAAACGCGCACTGCGTATTCACGCTCAACTTCCTGGCTCGGGTGCATCAGGCGATTCGCCAGCTCACCGTCGGTGGTAAACAGCAGCAGACCGCAGGTATTAACGTCAAGACGTCCTACCGCAATCCAGCGCGCTCCGCGCAACTTAGGCAGGCGATCAAATACCGTTGGACGCCCTTCCGGGTCGTTACGGGTGCAAAGCTCACCTTCCGGCTTGTAATACGCCAGCACACGGCAAACTTCGGTCGCTGACTCATTAATAGAGACAACATGACCGTCAATACGAATTTTAAGGGTTTTATCAAGCTCAACACGGTCGCCAAGTGTTGCCAGCTTACCATCGACGCTGACACGTCCCGCAGAGATCATGGTTTCGATTTCACGACGTGAACCGTGACCGGCACGCGCCAAAACTTTCTGTAACTTCTCGCTCATAGAGCAGCCTCACTGTCGCCTTCCCAGGCGTCATGGATGATAGTCAATTCGGCCCTGACAGAGTGGTACGCTTTAGACTGCAAATATAATAAAAACAGCGTGTTAATACTCAACGTCTTTCAGGGGAAAGGCATTCTACACTAAGTTGATTACCATTGATAATGATTCAATCAGTATAGCAACCGCACGCCTGGGCAGTGCCGCCTTAACGCCTTCAGACGGCAAGCGACTGCTCTTCGCTGCCAACGGTAAAAGGTAATCCCAGTTTCGGCGCACTAAAACGGTTATCACCGCTACATTTCTGCAAATCGGTAGTTGTTAATATTAAGTTGAATTTATCTTTTAATTTTTTACTCTGTGTTAAGTTAAATTACCCAATCTTTGAATATATTCAACATCAAATAAACAGTCTTAATACATATTAAATTAACTTAACCCATTATTATTATAATTATTTACTTTAAGCCATTTTAATTGATTTGCCTGAAGTCAGATATTGTGTAGAATTTAACCATAAGATTATTCTTAGCTAAGATTAAAATCTGATTTCTGATATTAAAACCATTGTTTTTATAAATGACACGACAAAAAATTACGCATCAGCGAGCACTTTGCTGATAATTTCGCTAATTAGTTAGCGCCAGGCTTGCATGTCAAAAATCTTCACCAGGGATTGCCGACATGCTCAAATATAAAGTTTAATGTAATGAAAATACTGACTTTTTTACCAGTGTTGCTGACGCTATTGCTGTCAGGTTGCTCCGTGGGAAAATATGAGTACAGCAGTGAAGCCATGAAGCATGTGGATATGAATTTTACCGGTATTCCCACCGTGCTGGGCGTCGGAATGCTGGGCAGCAGTATTCCGATTACGCCGGAATATAGCCTGACGGCCGCTCATGTCGCTAAATATTCCGTGCAACGTGTTAAAGCTTATCATCCTTATTGCGACATTGCCGTTATCTATCATAAAAATGATATCAAGGATTTACCTAAGTTTCGCAACAGCGAAATTGGCGACCCAATCAAAATGTATGGCTACAGTTTTATTTCTGCGATGCCAGTGGAATCATCAGGCGTTAATTTAACCCGAACCGGTATTCGTAATAGCTGGAATAAGCGCCCATGCGTGGCAATGGCGTCCAATGCTGGCGTAGTAAAAGGGATGTCAGGTGGAGCGGTGTTTAACAGTGATGACACCATCGGCGGGGTGATCGTGGGTTACACGTCGAAAGTGAAAAATCGCGCCAACAGTCAATCAGTACTGAAGGATGT
Organism: Winslowiella toletana; assembly: GCF_032164335.1. NCBI lineage: Bacteria > Pseudomonadati > Pseudomonadota > Gammaproteobacteria > Enterobacterales > Erwiniaceae > Winslowiella > Winslowiella toletana. The sequence goes on from NZ_CP134152.1 coordinate 2,687,847, forward strand.
TTCACTGTATATCCCGTATGCTAACTTTAAGCAGTGGCTGGAAGAAACCACCTCGTCGTAAACCTGCGGGATTAAAGGCCGCATTGCAGATGCGGCCCGGCAAAAGTTACAAAAACGGCTTAACGTCGCCTACCCCTTCGCGGATAACCACCGGGGCATCATCAGTAAGATCGATAACAGTTGTCGGCTGCTGCCCCAAAAAACCGCCATGAATAATCAGATCGACCACTTTACCAATGCTGTCCTGGATCTCTTCCGGATCGGACTCGGTAAAATCGTTGCCCGGTAGCATTAATGACGTCGACATCATGGGTTCATTCAACGCTTCAAGCAGTGACAGCGCGATGGGATTAGACGGCACGCGCAAACCGATAGTTTTACGCTTTTCATTCATCAGGCGGCGCGGCACCTCTTTGGTCGCCTTGAGAATAAAGGTGTAGTTGCCTGGGGTGTTATTTTTAATCAGGCGAAAAGCACTGTTATCAACGTGGGCATAAGTCGAAAGCTCCGAGAGATCGCGACACATCAGCGTGAAGTTATGATTGCCATCAAGCTGACGAATGCGGCAAATCCGCTCCATCGCGTTTTTGTCTTCCAGCTTACAGCCCAGTGCATAACCGGAATCGGTGGGATAAACAATCACCCCGCCTTTATTCAGCATCTCAACCGCCTGTTTCACCAGACGCGGCTGCGGATTTTCCGGATGAATATAAAAAAATTGACTCATAACAAACCTCTTGTCGCCCTGTTATCCGGGATGATTACTGCGCAATATCCGGGTAGCGTGTCCAGATAGCTTCAACGCCTCCGGGCAGCCATAACTTTTTCCCCAATTCAATCCACGGACAGGGTTGGTGGAAATCGGAGCCTTGCGATGCGGCCAGTTGATAGTGCTGAGCATATTGCGCCAGCTGGCTTCGCTCCTGAGGTGGCTGCTGACACTGCGCCACTTCCATCGCATCGCCTCCGCACTCGGCAAAGTACGCTATCAACCGTTTCAGCCACTTGGTCGACAATCCATAACGACCGGGATGCGCCAGCACCGCACGACCTCCGGAATGATGAATTGCATCAATGGCTTGTTCTATTGTACACCACTGTGGCGGCACGTAACCGGTTTTGCCACGCGCCAGGTAGTTTTTAAAGATTTGCGCCATCGTGGTGCCTTTACCCTGTTCAATCAGGTAACGGGCAAAATGGCCGCGCGTGATTGCCCCCCCGTCGGCCAGGCGCTGTGCGCCTTCCAGAGCGCCAGGGATCTGCGCTTTCTCCAGTCGTTCAGCCATCAACTGCGCGCGCGCCAGGCGACGATCGCTTTGCGATTGCAGGAACTGAATCATTCCTGCATCGTGAATATCGATACCCAGACCGACGATATGAATTTCATGATTTTCCCATAGCGTCGATACTTCAACACCGCTGATAAGCTGTAGCGGCAGCTGATGCTGAGCAATGGCGGCTTGCGCCGGGGCAATACCGGCGATAGTGTCGTGATCGGTTATCGCCAGCACTCCCACCCGCATTTCGGTCGCACGCAGTACCAGCGCTTCAGGGCTGAGTAATCCATCAGATGCAAGCGTATGACTGTGGAGATCGTAAAGCGGAAAATTGCTGAGGGGCGTTGCGGCTGTCAAAACTACTCCGGGACACTAAGAATTTGTGCCGCCATCATAACGACAATTAGCAACGAGGGAAAAAGAGTATTGACATTTTTCTCACGAACCAGTTAACTAGTACACAAGTTCACATGCGGGGTATCACGAAAATGACTTCTTATAATACGAATATGCATAGCTGGTGGCGCACTTCTCCCTGACAGGGCGACGTCGTCATGCACATTCCAAGGAATTCAGTGCAGATACCCGAGCCCGCCGAAAGCGGGCTTTTTTTTGAGCTATACCAACAGAGATATCATCATGCCAATTGCGAAACCTACATTGAAGTTGATTACCGGCAACGCGCCTTATCGCGAAGATCCGGCCGCAGTGTTCCATCAGTTATGCGGCGCACGCCCGGCAACTCTGCTGCTCGAATCCGCCGATATCGACAGCAAAAAAAATCTGAAAAGCTTGCTGATTGTCGACAGCGCGCTGCGCATTACCGCACTGGACAAAACCGTTACCTTGCAGGCGCTGTCGGAAAATGGTCGGGCGCTGCTGCCGCTGCTGGATGCCGCGCTGCCTGCGGAAGTGGATAACCAGATTCGCCCGGACGGCCGCGTCCTGACCTTCCCGGAAATCGATCAGTTGCAGGATGAGGACTCGCGCTTGCAGTCACTGTCAGTATTTGACGCGCTGCGCCTGTTCCCGACGCTGGTCAATACTCCAGCCGAAGAGCGTGAAGCGATGCTGCTCGGCGGTCTGTTTGCCTATGATCTGGTCGCCGGCTTTGAAGCACTGCCGACGCTGGAAAATCAGCAGCGCTGCCCGGATTACTGCTTCTATCTGGCGGAAACCCTGCTGGTTATCGACCATCAGACGCAAACCTCACGGCTGCAAGCCAGCCTGTTTGCGCCATCCACCGCTGAGTTTCAGCGTTTGCAGAGCCGTATTGAGCAACTGCATGGTCAGATGCTGCAACCTGCGCCAGCGCTGCCGGTCCAGCAGGTTGAAAAGATGTCACTGAGCTGTAATCAGAGCGATGAAGAGTACTGCAATGTGGTGCGTAATATGCAGGAAGCGATTCGCATTGGTGAGATTTTCCAGGTCGTACCATCGCGCCGCTTTTCACTGCCCTGCCCGTCGCCGCTGGCCGCTTATGACACGCTGAAAAACAGCAATCCAAGTCCGTATATGTTTTTTATGCAGGATCAGGATTTTTCGCTGTTTGGCGCTTCGCCGGAAAGCTCACTGAAATATGAAGCCACCGACCGTCAGATAGAAATCTACCCGATTGCCGGTACTCGCCCCCGCGGTCGTCATGCCGATGGTTCACTGGATCGCGATCTCGACAGCCGTATCGAACTGGAAATGCGTACCGATCATAAAGAGCTGGCAGAACACCTGATGCTGGTCGACCTGGCCCGCAACGATCTGGCGCGCATCTGCGAACCCGGTAGCCGCTATGTGGCTGACTTAACCAAAGTCGACCGCTACTCGTTTGTGATGCATCTGGTATCACGGGTGGTTGGAAAACTGCGTGGCGATCTGGATGTGCTGCACGCCTATCGCGCCTGTATGAATATGGGCACCCTGAGCGGCGCACCGAAAGTGCGGGCGATGCAGCTGATTGCCGCCGCTGAAGGCACGCGTCGCGGCAGCTACGGCGGTGCGGTCGGCTACTTCACCGCGCAGGGCGATCTTGATACCTGCATTGTCATTCGCTCAGCTTATGTCGAAGACGGCGTGGCAACGGTGCAGGCGGGAGCGGGCGTGGTGCTCGATTCCAACCCACAAGCCGAAGCGGACGAAAGCCGCAATAAAGCGCGTGCGGTACTGCGCGCAATCGCTACTGCTCATCACTGCACGGAGATTTTCTGATGGCCGACATCCTGCTGCTCGACAATATTGACTCCTTTACTTATAACCTCGTCGACCAGTTACGCGCCTTTGGCCATAACGTGGTGATTTATCGTAACAATGTGCCAGCCGACACGCTGATCGACCGGCTGCAAAAGATGGAAAAGCCGGTGCTGATGCTGTCACCTGGACCCGGCGCACCTGCTGAAGCCGGATGCATGCCCGAACTGCTGCAACGCCTGCGCGGCCAGTTGCCGATTATCGGTATCTGTCTGGGCCATCAGGCAATTGTTGAAGCCTATGGCGGCCATGTCGGCCAGGCGGGAGAAATTCTGCACGGGAAGGCTTCCGCCATTGAACACGATGGTGCAGCCATGTTTCAGGGGCTGAGTAATCCGTTGCCGGTGGCCCGCTACCACTCGCTGGTAGGCAGCAACATCCCGGAAGAATTAACGATTAACGCCAGCTATAACGGCATGGTAATGGCGGTGCGCCACGACGCCGATCGCGTCTGCGGTTTCCAGTTTCATCCTGAGTCAATTCTGACCACTCAGGGCGCACACCTGTTAGAACAGACCCTCGACTGGGCGCTGGCGTAATCTAAGGAGAATCCGATGCACGATATTCTGGAAAAACTTTATCAGGCGCAAACCCTGAGTCAGGCAGAGAGCCACCAGCTGTTCTCCGCAATTATTACTGGTCAGCTGGAACCGACCCAGCTTGCTGCCGCATTGATTGCGATGAAAGTCCGCGGTGAGCGCCCGGAAGAGATAGCCGGTGCCGCCTGCGCGCTGCTGGAAGACGCCAAGCCCTTCCCGCGCCCGGATTATCTATTTGCTGATATCGTCGGTACCGGCGGTGACGGCAGCAACAGCATTAATATTTCAACCACCAGCGCCTTTGTCGCCGCCACCTGTGGGCTGAAAGTCGCGAAACACGGCAACCGCAGCGTCTCCAGCAAATCGGGATCGTCTGACCTGCTGGCGGCACTGGGGATTAACCTTGATATGCCAGCGCCACAGGCACGCCAGGCGCTGGATGATCTGAACGTCTGTTTTCTGTTTGCGCCGCAGTATCACACGGGCTTCCGCCATGCGATGCCGGTACGCCAGCAGCTGAAAACCCGCACGCTGTTTAACGTGCTTGGCCCGTTAATCAACCCGGCGCGTCCACCGCTGGCGGTGATTGGCGTCTACAGTGCTGAACTGGTGCTGCCGATTGCCCAGACGCTGAAAGTGCTGGGTTATCAACGCGCAGCGGTGGTGCACGGTGGCGGCATGGATGAAGTAGCGCTGCACAGCGCCACGCAGGTTGCCGAGCTGCGCGACGGTGAAATCACCCACTATCAGCTGACGCCAGAAGATTTTGGTCTGAGCTTCCATCCGAAGGAAGCACTGGCGGGCGGTACCCCGGAAGAAAATCGTGACATTCTGACGCGATTACTTCAGGGTAATGGCGAGCGCGCCCATGAAGAGGCGGTAGCGGTTAACGTCGCGATGCTACTCAAGGTCTTCGGCAATGAAGATTTACGTGAAAATGCCCAGCGCGCACTGCAAGCGATTCGCAGTGGTCAGGCCTGGGAGCGCGTCGTCGCACTGGCAGCAAGAGGATAATCATGCAGGAAACCGTACTTAATAAAATTGTTCAGGACAAGGCCATCTGGCTGGAAGCACGTCAGGCACAGCAGCCGCTGGCCTCCTTTCAGCAGGATGTGGTTCCGGCGAGCCGCAACTTTTATGATGCATTGCAGGGAGCGCGTACCGTTTTCATCCTTGAATGCAAAAAAGCCTCGCCATCGAAAGGGGTGATTCGCGACGATTTTGATCCGGCAACCATTGCTGGCGTCTATAAGTCGTATGCCTCGGCGGTATCGGTATTAACCGATGAGAAATATTTTCACGGCAGCTTCGATTTTCTGCCGATTGTCAGCGCGGCGATCACCCAGCCCGTGCTGTGCAAAGACTTTATCATCGATCCTTACCAGATTTATCTGGCACGTTATTATCAGGGCGATGCGATTTTACTGATGCTGTCGGTACTGGATGATGAGCAGTATCGTCAGCTGGCGGCGGTGGCACACAGCCTGAAAATGGGCGTGCTGACCGAAGTCAGTAATGAAGAAGAGCTGGAGCGCGCCATCGCGCTGCAGGCAAAAGTGGTCGGCATCAATAATCGCGACCTGCGCGATCTGTCGATTGATCTGAATCGCACCCGTCAGCTGGCTCCGCGCCTGTCGCACGGCGTCACGGTGATCAGCGAGTCCGGCATTAACCGCTATGCGCAGGTGCGTGAGCTGAGTCACTTCGCCAATGGCTTCCTGATTGGCTCGGCGCTGATGTCGGAAGACAATCTTGAAGCCGCGGTACGCCGGGTTCTGTTGGGTGATAACAAAGTCTGTGGCCTGACACGCACTGAAGATGCCGTTGCGGCATATCAGGCAGGCGCAATCTATGGCGGTCTGATTTTTGCCGCCGGTTCACCGCGTCAGATCGGCCTGCCGCAAGCCGCTGAACTGGTGGCCGCGGCGCCGTTAAAATTCGTTGGCGTGTTCCGCAATCAAACCATTGATGAAGTCGTCGCGACTGCTCAGGCGCTGTCGCTGCACGCGGTGCAGCTGCACGGTGCGGAGGATCAGGCGTATATCGATGCGTTACGCGCGCAGTTACCGGCCACGGTGGAGATCTGGAAAGCGCTGAGTGTGCAGCAGAGCCTGCCCGCGCGCGACCTGAAACAGGTTAACCGCTATGTATTCGATCATGGTAACGGCGGTAGCGGCCAGCAATTTGACTGGTCATTGCTGGAGGGTCAGCAGCTGGACAATGTGCTGCTGGCCGGTGGCTTAAGCGCGGATAACTGTGTCGCCGCCGCGCAACTCGGCTGTGCCGGGCTGGACTTTAACTCCGGTGTGGAAAGCGCGCCAGGCATCAAAGACAGCGCCAAAATCGCCGCCGTATTTCAGACCCTGAAAGCCTATTGAGAGAGATAAGATGACATTACTGAACCCCTATTTTGGCGAATTTGGCGGTATGTATGTGCCGCAGATTTTGATGCCAGCACTGCGCCAGCTGGAAGAAGCCTTTGTCAGCGCACAGCGCGATCCTGAATTTCAGGCCCAGTTTACCGATCTGCTGAAAAACTATGCCGGTCGCCCGACCGCGCTGACCCTGTGCCAGAACCTGACCAAAGGGACGAAAACTCGTCTCTATTTGAAGCGCGAAGATCTGCTGCACGGCGGCGCGCACAAAACCAACCAGGTGTTAGGTCAGGCTCTGCTGGCAAAACGGATGGGTAAAAGCGAAATTATCGCTGAGACCGGCGCGGGTCAGCATGGCGTCGCCTCGGCACTGGCCAGCGCCCTGCTGGGGCTGAAATGCCGCATTTATATGGGTGCGAAGGATATTGAGCGCCAGTCGCCGAATGTGTTCCGTATGCGCCTGATGGGTGCCGAAGTCATACCTGTACACAGCGGTTCAGCAACGCTGAAAGATGCCTGTAACGAAGCGCTGCGCGACTGGTCCGGCAGCTATGAAAACTCGCATTATATGTTGGGTACTGCCGCTGGCCCGCACCCCTATCCGACCATCGTGCGTGAATTCCAGCGCATGATTGGTGAAGAGACCAAAGCACAGATACTCGAGCGCGAAGGTCGCCTGCCGGATGCAGTGCTGGCCTGTGTGGGTGGCGGCTCAAATGCCATCGGCATGTTTGCCGATTTTATTGATGACGCGGAAGTTGGCCTGATTGGCGTTGAGCCGGCGGGTCACGGAATTGAAACCGGTGAACACGGCGCGCCGCTGAAGCATGGCCGGGTTGGTATTTACTTCGGTATGAAAGCGCCGATGATGCAGACCGAAGATGGTCAGATTGAAGAGTCTTATTCGATTTCTGCCGGTCTCGACTTTCCGTCCGTCGGCCCGCAGCATGCCTATCTGAACAGCATTGGCCGCGCTGAATACGTGTCCGTTACCGATGATGAAGCGATGGACGCGTTTAAGACGCTGTGCCGTGCCGAAGGAATTATTCCGGCGCTGGAGTCGTCACACGCCTTAGCGCACGCGCTGAAAATGATCGCTGAAAACCCGGAAAAAGAGCAGCTGTTGGTGGTTAACCTTTCCGGCCGTGGCGACAAAGATATTTTCACCGTTCACGACATTCTGAAAGCGAAGGGAGAGATCTGATGGAGCGTTATCAGCAATTATTTAACCGTCTTGACGCAGCGAATCAGGGGGCTTTTGTTCCTTTTGTTACGCTGGGCGACCCCACTCCCGAGCTGTCGCTGAAAATCATCGATACGCTGGTTGAGGCTGGGGCAGATGCACTGGAGCTGGGGATACCGTTCTCCGACCCGCTGGCTGATGGCCCGACGATTCAGGGTGCCAACCTGCGCGCCTTTGCAGCGGGTGTTACGCCGGCACACTGCTTCGAAATGCTGGCAACCCTTCGTCAGAAATACCCGGATTTACCGATTGGCCTGCTGATGTACGCCAATCTGGTGTTTTCCAACGGCATTGATAACTTTTATGCGCGCTGCGCAGAAGTCGGCGTTGATTCGGTGTTGATAGCCGATGTGCCGGTGGAAGAGTCAGCGCCCTTCCGCCAGGCTGCATTACGCCATAATATCGCACCGATCTTTATCTGCCCGCCGAATGCCGATGACGATCTGCTGCGGGAAATATCCTCGCATGGTCGTGGCTATACCTATCTGTTGTCACGTGCCGGGGTGACCGGTGCTGAGACCCGCGCCAGCCTGCCACTCAAGCATCTGGTCGACAAACTGCGTGAATATCACGCGGCACCGCCGCTACAAGGCTTTGGCATTTCTGAACCTTCTCAGGTAAAAGAAGCGATTGCCTCCGGTGCTGCCGGTGCGATTTCTGGCTCGGCGATTGTCAAAATCATCGAGCGAAACCATGCCAGTCCGGATGTGTTGCTGGCTGAATTACACCAATTCGTCAGTAGTCTGAAAGCCGCCACGCGTTAATCCGCTCTGAATAATGCCTTTTATTTCAAAAGGCATTATTCCAAAAGCTTGTCGCCAATAATAATCAATCACTTACTCAGCCAGCAATAAATCATCAGTTAAACCCTGACAAATAGTTAATCAGCGCTTCATTTAAGATATATTTAACTTAGTGACATCATTAACCACAGAAAACACCCTGTGTCAGATAAGATATTTCTATCTTTATTTATTATCCTCAGCAAGCATTGATCAACATCTGTATCGCTATATATTTCCCTCCTCATAGATATGGAGTGCGAATATGTTTTACCCTAATTTTAAATTTAAGCGCACGCGCTTACTTTCGGCTGGCGTATTAATGCTGGCTTCCACTGCCGCCTGGTCACAGGGAAATAATCTGTTTGCCGACACACAGGTAACGGCAGCGATGCAAAATTATCACTACGGTGAACCGGGAACTACGCAAGCTGTTCACTTTATGGACGCCAGCGCAGCCATGGTTTCTGCTAACAGCCAAATTATTGCGCTGGAAGTCGAACCAGGAGTGGTGGTCAACGCCTACCAGCAGCAATTTAAAGACAACAATGACGGTACCCGCGTCTGGATTGGCGTAGTCAGCGATACGGCCCATCCTTCCATCGAGGAGTCAGCCCTGAATGAGGTCATTCTGGTAAGTCATGGCGACAACGTTACCGGCAGCATCAATGTTAATGGCCAGCTGTATATGATTGATCCACTGGGTGATGGCACCCACGCGATTATCAAAACAGACCCCAGCAAAATTGCTGAGGACGAAAACGATACCATTGAGGAGTCTTCAGCCCATAGCACGGCTGATGAATCGAGCAGCGACGAACACGACCATTCAGAGCATGAAAATACCCAGGCCATGGGTGACGTGAACACGAAAAATGCCCCAATACAAATACGCGTAATGGTGGCAACCACAAATCAGTTACGCGCCAGAGTCGCTGATGTGCCGGGCAGAGTTGCCTGGGCAATTGCCGACGCGAATAACGGTTTCAAAAACAGTAAAATCAATATTGAGCTGGTTAACGCCGGTATTTTTAATGCAAATTATAATGAATTAAGTACTATTGCTGCCATGCTCAGCCAGTCGCGAAATACTTCCGACCCGGTGTTTGGCGGTCCTGTGCATCGCTTCCGCGAAGAGAATCGTGCCGATTTGGTTGTGACATTAGTCAATCAGGTGCGTGGCTCAAGCTGTGGGCAGGCCCAATTTAACGCAAATAAATCCAATGCTGTGAGTGTTACCTCCGAAACCTGCCTGTCAGGGCGCACTTTCGCCCATGAAATCGGCCACAACCTCGGCGCACATCACGATCCCGGCAATACCAACAACTCCACTTATTCTTACGGTCACGGTTATCAGCAACAAACGGTGAGACCCTACTTCGCCACCGTTATGGCTTATCCGACCTGCAAAATTAATGCGTGTCCGAGAATCAATTATTGGTCGAATCCTGATGTCACGTACGAAAATATCCCTATGGGCACAGCCGCTCGCCATGATAACGCCCGGGTACTAAACCAGCGTGCGCAGACGGTGGCCAACTTCTACCCACCGATGACTCACTGGATACAGTCGGGCGAACTGGTTGGGAACGGCACTTTACCCGCCAGGCAGTTTTTCACTATCCAGCTGAAAAATAAAACCACCGGCCAGGTTATCTACTCCCTCGACAGCGTAATTGTTGATGGCAATATGAACGCCTGGCCCACCGCTACGGCCAGGGAAATTAATAGTCACTTCCCGGCTAATACCCTGCGCGCCGGTGAAATGGACAGCAATGGCAGTATCAATGTAATCGTGGGATCAAGCTATCGCAACAAGCTCTGGGTACATGATAGCCTCTCCAGCCAGAACCAGGTGGAGCTGACGCGCCATACTTACGCTGAGACACATAACCAAAAATGGGTGAGCATCGCTGGCATTGAATCTGCTGAGCAGGCAGGTACGCCCGGCACGCAAAAGCTGGCGCTGCTGAAAAACAGCCAGGATAATCAGGAAGTGGCCCGCGTGTCGCTTCTGTTAACCGAAAGCAACGCCGGTGCCTGGAGCTGGCCGGAGCAGCTGGCCCGCGCGGTTAACGCCAGCAATACCCAGGAGATGCGCGCCGGTGAAATCCAGGCCAATGGCTCCATTGCCGTTGCCGCGGGCAGTTCGTACCGTAACCAAATCTGGGTTCCGCTGGCCAAACGCCAGGCGCTGACCGCCAGCATAGAGACGGTCAGCGCCGCCCCTGTCAGCTGGAATCAGACCGGCGCACTGCTCGGATCGGCCGACCTGCCCGCACGTCAGTTTTTCCAGGTGCAGCTGACGAATCTGGCCTCTGGCAAGATGCAGTCCGCCTTCAGCCTGCCGTTCAGCAATACCAGCATGTATCACTGGCCGACAGAAATTGGCGAGGCGATTAACAGCCGACTGTCTGCCAATGAAGTCCGCGCCGGTGAGAGGGACGCTGCCAGCGGCGTTATCACCCTGATCAAGGGTAGCCACTATCGCAATAATCTCTGGATCTCGTCCATCCTCGACGGAAAATTGCAATTGCAGATCAACCAGGGAACCTACGGCGAAGCGCTGGGCGACAAGTGGGTCAGTAAATACAACCATAACGAGCTCGATGCCACGCCGGGCACCACCAAGGTGGTCATCGTGCGCAATTCCACCACCCACTCGATTGTGAAGGAAGTGAAGCTGCCGATTACCAGCGCCAACTTTGGCCGTTACCAGTGGATATCCGATCTGACCCGTGCGCTTAACGCCGAAACGCCAGCGACGCTGCGTGCAGGTGAGATGCAGGCTGACGGCACCCTTCAGTGGATAGCCGGCAGCTCCTATCGCAACCATATCTGGCTGCCGCTGGCGCAAAACGACCAGTTAACCGTGACCATTGAAACCCGCGATGCCAGCGGCAATCTGGTTAATTAACACATCGTCGCTGATTAGCAGCCACGCTGCCGTAAAGAGTTAAGCTATTTAATCTGACCTGATGTTCAGGCTGGCCGGGGCACTCCCGGCCATTTAACTCCAATTATTTTTAGCAACGTACTCATCAAGAACCTTCCCTTCGCAAACAGAGATTATTCTGGCTTCTGCTGTCAGCATTGAGGGCGACCTGTATATGATTACACTGCTGGCAGAGGGCAATTACGCCATGATTAAAACTTACTTAAACGATCGCTTATTTAATATTTATTTTGCTTACATTAATTTTCACAGAAACCACCCGCCATCAATCAGGACTTTTCTGTTTTTAGTTAATTGCCGCGCAGAGCATTGATCAAACTTTGCATACAGATATATTTCACACTTCTAATAAACGAGGTGTAAAAATGTTTCTCCCGAATTTTAAATTAAAGCGCACGCGCTTACTTTCGGCTGGCGTATTAATGCTGGCTTCCACTACCGCCTGGTCACAGGAAAATCAGCTGTTTGCTGAAACCCATTCGATACTGGACACCAAAAAAAATATCTTTACTGAAAGCCCGGCGACGGAATCGGTTAATTTTATCACTGTCCGCGCCGCACTGGTTGCCGCCAGCACCAAAGATATTGCCCTGGAAGTTGAGCCGGGCCTGGTCGTTACCGCACATCAGCTCGATTTTAAAGACAATGCCGACGGCACCAGCCTCTGGAAAGGGACTCTCGGTGAGCCTGCCCAGATGTCTGATGAAGAGTCAGCCAAAAACGAAGTTCTGCTGGTGCGCAACGGTAACAATATCACCGGCATCATCACCGTTGACGGCCAGCAGTATATGGTTACCCCAATGGCAGATGGCAATCACGCCATTGTTAAAACCGACGCCAGTAAGTTTCCTGACTATGGCGACGATGGCATCGAAGATCATTCGGCTCACGGTCATGAACACAATCATGGCGCAACAGCTGACGCCAGCGATGATCAACACCGTGCTGACCACAGCGAAGATAATGACGTCAGCACTCAGAATTACCCAATTAAAATCCGCGTGCTAACGGCATCGACCAGTAATGCCCGTATCAAATACCCTGATACGCTGGCGCTGGCTAACCTGTCGATTGCACGCACCAACGAAATCTATAAACGCAGTAACGTCAATATTGAATTAATTAACGCCGGTATTCTTGACCTGAATTACAATGAAAATGGTACGCTCGCCGCCGGCCTGCTGTCGCTGATGACGAATACAAGCTCTGCAATCGGACAACCTATTCAGAAGATGCGTGATGAGAGTCTCGCTGACTTAGCGGTTCTGTTTAGCCAGGTTAAAAACGTTTGCGGCGTAGCACATCAGAATGCCAACAAAGCCAGGGGCTTGAGTGTGGTAAATGGGGATTGCTCTGTCACCAATAACGCCTATGCCCACGAAATAGGCCATAACATCGGCGCCACGCATGAAGCTGGATACCGACACACTACCACGCCGCGATTCTATACTGTCATGTCCACTTCATGCTCAGGCTGCTCCGCAATACAAAACATTTCAAATCCTAATGTGACCTGGATGCATATTCCCACCGGCACAACCAATCAGCATAACAATGCCCGGACGCTAAATAACCGTGCCCAGAACGTCGCGAATTTTTACCCGGCTCCTGCGACCTGGGTACAGTCGGGCGAGCTGACAGGCAACGGTGACTTGCCCGTCAGGCAGTTTTTTGAGATCCAGCTGAAAAACAGAACCACCGGCCAGGTACTCTATTCTCTCGACAAGGTGGTCGACGGCCGGGGTATGTACCAGTGGCCAGCAGAAACGGCCGCGGCGATTAATGCCTATTTCCCCGCCAATACCGTGCGCGCCGGTGAAAGAGACAATAATGGCGACATTCATTTCATCCCGGGCTCAAGCTATCGCAACAAAATCTGGATCCACAACAGCTTGTCCGGCCAGAATCAGCTGCAGATGACCCGACGCACCTACGCCGAAACCGATAATCAGAAATGGTTTACTGTCGGCGTAATCAGCTCCGATGAACAGGCTGCCGTGCCCGGCACGCAAAAACAGGTCGTCCTGAAAGAAAGCCAGACCGATCAGGAAGTCGCCCGCGAGTCGCTTCTGATAACCGAAAGCAACGCCGGTGCCTGGAGCTGGCCGGAGCAGCTGGCCCGCGCGGTTAACGCCAGCAATACCCAGGAGATGCGCGCCGGTGAAATCCAGGCCAATGGCTCCATTGCCGTTGCCGCGGGCAGTTCTTACCGTAACCAGATCTGGGTTCCGCTGGCCAAACGCCAGACGCTGACCGCCAGCATAGAGACGGTCAGCGCCGCCCCTGTCAGCTGGAATCAGACCGGCGTCCTGCTCGGATCGGCCGACCTGCCCGCACGTCAGTTTTTCCAGGTGCAGCTGAAGAATCTGGCCTCTGGCAAGATGCAGTCCGCCTTCAGCCTGCCGTTCAGCAATACCAGCATGTATCACTGGCCGACAGAAATTGGCGAGGCGATTAACAGCCGACTGTCTGCCAATGAAGTCCGCGCCGGTGAGAGGGACGCTGCCAGCGGCGTTATCACCCTGATCAAGGGTAGCCACTATCGCAATAATCTCTGGATCTCGTCCATCCTCGACGGAAAATTGCAGTTGCAGATCAACCAGGGAACCTACGGCGAAGCGCTGGGCGACAAGTGGGTCAGCAAATACAGTCATAACGAGCTCGATGCCACGCCGGGCACCACCAAGGTGGTCACCGTGCGCAATTCCACCACCAACTCGATTGTGAAGGAAGTGAAGCTGCCGATTACCAGCGCCAACTTTGGCCGTTACCAGTGGATATCCGATCTGACCCGTGCGCTTAACGCCGAAACGCCAGCGACGCTGCGTGCAGGTGAGATGCAGGCTGACGGCACCCTTCAGTGGATAGCCGGCAGCTCCTATCGCAACCATATCTGGCTGCCGCTGGCGCAAAACGACCAGTTAACCGTGACCATTGAAACCCGCGATGCCAACGGCAATCTGGTTAATTAACCTGTCGCCGCTGATTATCAGTCACGCTGCCGTAAAGAGTTAAGCTATTTAAATCTGACCTGATGTTCAGGCTGGCCGGGGCACTCCCGGCCATTTAACTCCAATTATCTTTAGCAACGTACTCATCAAGAACCTTCCCTTCGCAAACAGAGATTATTCTGGCTTCTGCTGTCAGCATTGAGGGCGACCTGTATATGATTACACTGCTGGCAGAGGACAATTACGCCATGATTAAAACTTAGTTAAACGATCGCTTATTTAATATTTATTTTGCTTACATTAATTTTCGCAGAAACCACCCGCCATCAATCAGGACTTTTCTGTTTTTATTTAATCGCCGCGCAGAGCATTGATCAAACCTTGCATACGGATATATTTCACACTTCTAATAAACGAGGTGTAAAAATGTTTCTCCCGGATTTTAAATTAAAGCGCACGCGCTTACTTTCGGCTGGCGTATTAATGCTGGCTTCCACTGCCGCCTGGTCACAGGAAAATCAGCTGTTTGCTGAAACCCATTCGATACTGGACACCAAAAAAAATATCTTTACTGAAAGCCCGGCGACGGAATCGGTTAATTTTATCACTGTCCGCGCCGCACTGGTTGCCGCCAGCACCAAAGATATTGCCCTGGAAGTTGAGCCGGGCCTGGTCGTTACCGCACATCAGCTCGATTTTAAAGACAATGCCGACGGCACCAGCCTCTGGAAAGGGACTCTCGGTGAGCCTGCCCAGATGTCTGATGAAGAGTCAGCCAAAAACGAAGTTCTGCTGGTGCGCAACGGTAACAATATCACCGGCGTCATCACCGTTGACGGCCAGCAGTATATGGTTACCCCAATGGCAGATGGCAATCACGCCATTGTTAAAATCGATGCCAGTAAGTTCCCTGACTATGGCGACGATGGCATTGAAGATCATTCGGCTCACGGTCATGAACACAACCATGGCGCAACAGCTGACGCCAGCGATGACGAACACCGTGCTGCCCACAGCGAAGATAATGACGTCAGCACTCAGAATTACCCGATTAAAATCCGCGTGCTAACGGCATCCACCAGTAATGCCCGTATCAAATACCCTGATACGCTGGCGCTGGCTAACCTGTCGATAGCACGCACCAACGAAGCCTACAAGCGCAGTAACGTCAATATTGAATTAGTTAACGCCGGTATTCTTGACCTGAATTACAATGAAAATGGTACGCTCGCCGCCGGCCTGCTGTCGCTGATGACGAATACAAGCTCTGCAGTAGGAGCGCCTATTCAGAAGATGCGTGATGAGAATCTCGCTGACTTAGCAGTTCTGTTTAGCCAGGTTAAAAACGTTTGCGGCGTTGCACACCAGGATGCCAACAAAGCCAAGGGCTTAAGTGTGGTAAATGGGGATTGCTCTGTCACCAATTACACCTATGCTCACGAAACAGGCCATAATATCGGCGCCACGCATGAAGCTGGATTCCAGCATACTGTCACGCCAAGATTCCGTACAGTTATGGCTAACGATTGCTCACCAACCTGCTCCAGAATACAAAACTTCTCGAATCCGGATGTCACTTACATGAACATTCCCGCCGGCACAACCAATCAGCATAATAACGCCCGGAGGATGAATAACCGTGCCCAGAACGTCGCGAATTTTTATCCTGCTCCTGCGACCTGGGTACAGTCCGGCGAACTGACAGGCAATGGTGACTTGGCCGCCAGACAGTTTTTTGAGATCCAGCTGAAAAACAGAACCACCGGCCAGGTCATCTATTCTCTCGACAAGGTGGTCGACGGCCGGGGTATGTACCAGTGGCCAGCAGAAACGGCCGCGGCGATTAATGCCTATTTCCCGGCCAACACCGTGCGCGCCGGTGAAAGAGACAGCAATGGCGACATTCATTTCATCCCGGGCTCAAGCTATCGCAACAAAATCTGGGTCCACAACAGCTTGTCCGGCCAGAATCAGCTGCAGATGACCCGCCGCACCTACGCCGAAGCTGATAATCAGAAATGGTTTACTGTCGGCGTAATCAGCTCCGATGAACAGGCTGCCGAACCCGGCACGCAAAAACAAGTCGTCCTGAAACAAAGCCAGACCGATCAGGAAGTGGCCCGCGAGTCGCTTCTGATAACCGAAAGCAACGCCGGTGCCTGGAGCTGGCCGGAGCAGCTGGCCCGCGCGGTTAACGCCAGCAATACCCAGGAGATGCGCGCCGGTGAAATCCAGGCCAATGGCTCCATTGCCGTTGCCGCGGGCAGTTCTTACCGTAACCAAATCTGGGTTCCGCTGGCCAAACGCCAGGCGCTGACCGCCAGCGTTGAGACGGTCAGCGCCGCCCCTGTCAGCTGGAATCAGATCGGCGCCCTGCTCGGATCGGCCGACCTGCCCGCACGTCAGTTTTTCCAGGTGCAGCTGACGAATCTGGCCTCTGGCAAGATGCAGTCCGCCTTCAGCCTGCCGTTCAGCAATACCAGCATGTATCACTGGCCGACAGAAATTGGCGAGGCGATTAACAGCCGACTGTCTGCCAATGAAGTCCGCGCCGGTGAGAGGGACGCTGCCAGCGGCGTTATCACCCTGATCAAGGGTAGCCACTATCGCAATAATCTCTGGATCTCGTCCATCCTCGACGGAAAATTGCAGTTGCAGATCAACCAGGGAACCTACGGCGAAGCGCTGGGCGACAAGTGGGTCAGCAAATACAGCCATAACGAGCTCGATGCCACGCCGGGCACCACCAAGGTGGTCACCGTGCGCAATTCCACCACCCACTCGATTGTGAAGGAAGTGAAGCTGCCGATTACCAGCGCCAACTTTGGCCGTTACCAGTGGATATCCGATCTGACCCGTGCGCTTAACGCCGAAACGCCAGCGACGCTGCGTGCGGGTGAGATGCAGGCTGACGGCACCCTTCAGTGGATAGCCGGCAGCTCCTATCGCAACCATATCTGGCTGCCGCTGGCGCAAAACGACCAGTTAACCGTGACCATTGAAACCCGCGATGCCAACGGCAATCTGGTTAATTAACCTGTCGCCGCTGATTAGCCGTCACGCTGCCGTAAAGAGTTAAGCTATTTAAATCTGACCTGATGTTCAGGCTGGCCGGGGCACTCCCGGCCATTTAACTCTGGTTGTTTTTAAAGTGATGTCATCATCAGAAATTTCTCCTCGAATTAGAATCTGCCTTTTACATCCTGTTCAAATAAGCGTCATCCTGGATCCAATCGAGATTTGATTCAAAAAACGGTAACTGATTCTTAATAACAGCTGGCGTGAGTTTTCCAGGCATAAAATGCTTTGCTCCACGATAAGGCACTCTTTCCTTTCTCTTTTTTTATCTCTGTTATTTGTACATTTAACTATTCTGTCCGACAATCATTGAGGCTGCCGTTATCTGTGACGGTGCTATCCATTGATACAGACAGGGAGATAAACAATGAAGTTATTTAAAGTCGTAAGTGGTGCAGTTATCGCGGCAGTGGTTGCACTGGCAGTCAGTGCCTGCGCCCCGACACCAACGAAAGAAGGCACCGGCGGTTATTTTGATGACTCCGTCATTACCACCAAAGTGAAAACCCAGCTTCTGCGCGAGGATTCATTGAAATCCACTGAGATCAATGTCGAAACCTTTAAAGGCCGCGTGCAGCTAAGTGGCTTTGTCGCCTCACCACAGATGGCAAACCGCGCAGTGGAAGTGACCCGCACGGTCCCAGGCGTCAAATCAGTAGTTAACGATATGCAAATCAAGTAGCAGATACGCTGAGATTAATCTGGCCGGGATTTACCCGGCCTTTTTTTTCGTCGCCCCACCCTGCGCACAACAATAACCGGCTAATTATCCTCTGTCGCGCAATCGCAGACTCGGCATGGCGCTGGCATGGTTCACAATGTTAAATAAAACTTATTGAAATAGTGCCATTTCTGGTCAATATTGAAGCTGCTGCGCTGTGCGGCGGAATAAGGAGACTGTCATGGGTTATTACGTGATCAAAAGAAGCAAATCGACGGTTAAAACAGAATTCTACTTTGTACTGAAAGCGTCTAATGGCGAGGTGATCGCCACCAGCGAGATGTACACCTCAAAACAAGCGGCTCACAATGGAATAAAGTCAGTGCAGCAAAATGGACCAACCAGCGATATTCGTGATGAGAGTTAATCGCTCAGTCTGACAGCGAAAAAAGGGCAAATATTGCCCTTAAAAAGTGATTAGCTGGCATGAAATTTTTATCGAATAAATCAGAAACGGTAGCCAACGCCAAAGAAGAACACCCAGGGATCGATACGGGTTTTGATATTCTGCTGTTCGTCACCAGCTTTAAATTTCACTTCGGTATCGATATCCATATACCAGAGCGACATATTCAGCATCCAGTCAGGATCGATTTGATAATCGAGACCGACCTGCCCGGCCAGACCCCAGGAATTTTTAACACTCAGATCGCTGAGACCGGCATCACGCCCGGTCTGATTGAAGTCGGCATCGTAAAAGGTGGTGTAGTTAATCCCCGCGCCAATATAGGGACGCGCTTTACTGCTGCTGTCGAAAAAGTACCATTGGGCCATCAACGTTGGCGGTAGCTGTTTCACTTCAGCCAGGTTACCGGTAGCCGCCAGGCCAACCCGATGACGGAACGGCGTTGCCGCCAGCAGTTCGACACCGATATTATCGGTAGCCATCCAGGTAAAGGTCAGGCCAAGTTGGGTGTTGTTATCAACACTGAACGAGCCCATACCCAGCACATTATCCGACCCTTCTGTCGGACGTACCGTCGCCGAACCGGCACGCATAAAAAAATCACCCGCCTGATGCGCACTTGCTATCACTGGCATTGCTGCTGTTAATGCCAGGACTACCGCTGCCAACTTCATAACCACTCCTGTTGTTATCACGTTGTATTTGCTAGCTCTTTTGAGGTCTTCTTAATTATTGCGCGGCACATACTGACAGCAGAATTGCAAAAGATCATGTCAATCAATTGTTTCATATCCCTTAACAGTCGATGCATTGATCTGAATCAATCTGCGACAAATTCGTTATACAAATAAAGCCGTTGAATAAAGGTCATGAAGCGGATACTTTGCTTATCCCCATTAATGTGATTTTGGTTCGAAGCCTCAGGAGGGGCGGGCGATCAAATGAGCGATAATCTTAATCCTTGCGTAACCTGTGGCGCGTGCTGCGCCTATTTTCGTGTCTCTTTCTACTGGGCTGAAGCCAATGATGGCGGCGGCCGCGTGCCAGCAGAACTGACCGAACCCATCACCCCTTTTCTGCGCGCAATGGCCGGCACGAATAATAAAACACCGCGATGTAGCTCATTACAGGGAGAGATTGGCGGTTGTGTCTCATGCGCTATTTATGAGCAGCGCCCGACACCCTGTCGGGAATTTCAGATGGCAGGTGAAAATGGTGAGCCTAATGATGCTTGCGACCGCGCGCGGGCAAAATACGGATTACCGCCGCTTTTTCATCCAGTAATCGCTGCATTTACCGAAAGTTATGTAAGTCAGGGTGCCAGCTTACTGCCAGACCATGTACAATCGCCGGGTAGTTAAACCCGGTAATTCACTAAAGGAGTGTACATGTCTATCACGGCGGGATCGCTATACCGTGACACGGGAAATTTCCTGCGCCATCAAATGATTACTATCTTACTGATGGCGCTGCTGACCTCATTTATTACGCTTATCATTGGTCACGCACTGACGCCTGATGCCGATCAAATGTCGATATTAAGCGAAGGTGACAGCGGCAGCGCTTCGACGCTGTTTGAAATGGTGCAAAACATGACGCCCGAACAGCAACAGGTGTTACTGCGCGCTTCTGCCGCCGGCACCTTTGCGTCACTGGTCGGTAATGTATTGCTGTTAGGTGGAATGCTATGTCTGATCCCGATGGTCTCCGCCGGGCAACGGGTTAGCGCCCTGCGCGCTATCGGCGCTTCCGCACCAATGCTGCCACGCTTGCTGCTGCTCACCTTTCTGGTCACGCTGGTGGTTCAGTTGGGCTTCATGGTGCTGGTGGTGCCGGGTGTGCTGCTGGCGATTGTGCTGGCGCTGTCGCCGGTAATACTGGCGACGGAAAAGAGCGGCGTTTTTGCTTCAATGCGCACCAGCGTACGCATGGTCTGGGGCCAGATGAAACTGGTGGCACCCGCGATCATCTTCTGGCTACTGGCTAAAATTCTGCTGATGTTGCTGGCTACGTCGTTTACCGTATTGCCCGCCAATGTTGCTTCGGTGGTATTTAACGCAATCAGCAATCTGGTTTCAGCGATATTAATAATTTATTTGTATCGACTGTATATGCTGTTACGTTAAACAGTAAGGCATGCCCGTAACGGGCATGCCGGACTCTGAACAATGCCCCGTCAGTGATTTGGAAACCTTTATGAAGCAGTTACTCGATTTTCTCCCGCTGGTTGTATTCTTTGTCTTTTACAAGCTTTACGACATTTTTGTCGCCTCAGGCGCGCTGATTGTCGCCACCGGTCTGGCGCTGGTCATTAGCTGGGTGCTCTATCGCAAGCTGGAAAAAATGACCATTTTCACCTTTGTGCTGGTTGCCGTTTTTGGCACCCTGACGCTGGTTTTCCACAACGATGAGTTTATTAAGTGGAAAGTCACCGTGATTTATGGACTGTTTGCCATCGCCCTGCTGTTCAGCCAGTTCTGGATGAAAAAACCGCTAATCCAGACCATGTTAGGTAAAGAGATTCAGTTACCTGAGCATGCATGGCGCAAACTGAATATCGCCTGGGCACTGTTCTTCCTCGCCTGTGGCCTGGCGAATATTTACGTCGCCTTTTGGCTGTCGCAGGCGTTTTGGGTTAATTTCAAAGTGTTCGGCCTGACCGGGTTGACGCTGATATTTACCCTGGTCAGCGGTGTCTATATCTACCGCCTGATGCCACAGGAACAAAAGTAATCATTATTGCCCGGCAGCTCTGCCGGGCATTTTGCCTGTCTGGCACATTTAATAAGAAGTGAAGCAATGGACGATAAACAGAAGTCACCGCAGGGTGAAGTAGTGCTGCGTACGCTGGCCATGCCTGCCGATACCAATGCCAACGGCGATATTTTTGGTGGCTGGCTGATGTCGCAAATGGATATGGGCGGTGCGATTCTGGCAAAAGAGATTGCCGAGGGTCGTGTGGTGACGGTGCGGGTTGACGGAATGACCTTCTTAAAACCGGTAGCAGTCGGTGATGTGGTGTGTTGCTATGCACGCTGTATGCGTACCGGCAGCAGCTCAATTACCATTAACGTGGAAGTCTGGGTAAAGAAAGTCTCTTCTGAGCCGATTGGCCAGCGCTATCGCGCAACCGAAGCGGTGTTTATCTATGTTGCCGTCGATCCTGAAGGCAAATCTCGCCCGCTGCCCGACGGTAAAAGCAATCTTAATCACGACAGCCAACCATAATAATCAGGGCGGCGCGTTCCGCCCTGTTATCAGAGACTGCCCGGACTATTCGATACTGGCCCCGCCATTGATGCGGAAGACAATACTCATGGTGATATTGTTGCCTGGCTTACCGGCTTCATAACGCCACTTCTTCATCGCCTGCTTCACTTCACGTTCAAACATATTGCGCGGCTCCGCAGAGAGAATACGCACGTTACCGACCTGGCCGCTGCTGTCGACATCAAACTGTACCCGTACCTTACCCTCTACGCGTAACGCAAAAGCACGCGCCGGATAAGCCGGCTTACCAACATTCAGCGCGCGCGGACCGTCAGACACCGTTTTCGCCGCCGGCGCATTTGACAGTTTCGGCGCGGTAGACGGTTTCGCGGCGACATTCTCAGGGATATCTTTCTGGAACGGGTTGGCTTCACGCGGCTGCGTTTTTGGCTTCACCTCTTTCTTCGGCTGCACCACATCTTTCTTCACCGGCTTTGGCTTGGGCTTCGGTTCCGGTTTAGGAATTGGCACCGGTTCCGGTTTTGGCGGTTCAGGAGCCGGTTCGGGTTCCGGCGCAGGTTCTGGTTCTGGCTCCGGTTCGGGCTGTGCCACCGGTGCAGGCGCAGGTTCTGGCTCTGGCTGCACTTCAGGGGCCACCATCGTCACGCTAATCGGTTGCGACGCTTTCGGTACTTCAACAACCTGGTGAAAAGAAGCATAAAGTAAACCGGCGATCACCGAGCCGTGCAGTGCGAGAGACAGTAGCAGTGGCAAAGGAGAACGTCGGGGCAATGTTGTAGTGAGCGTCGTCATAGTCATTCAGCTATTTTAATCAGGGGACAATAGTAAATGCAAATAGCAATCAGTTTCAACAAGCAGTCGGGTTAAACAGCGCAAAAGCGCCTAATCGCGTTAAACAACGACTGTCTGGATTCAGAAATAGCTGAGGTTAAGGGATTATTAAGCTGGATGACGTGATCACCAACAGCAAAAAGTCGGATACTGTAAATCGGATAACCTCAGCAGGGATATTATTGCAGTTTGCCTGATGGACTTAACTGTTATTACCGCAACGTTAAGTGACAAGGAGCGCAATGATATGGCCAATGATTTTCCCGCCGTCACATCCATAACCCCCTATTCGACAGCATCAGCTGCGACACTGACGGCCAGAAGCAACGCCGCCACGGCGTTGAGCAGGGTTACCGCTGTCTCGCAGAGCACCAACCAGTTAGCCTTAATACCGCCAACAACAACGCCGGAGGTGCAACCACACTATGATTCTCCGATCTATCACTTCGCACCATCGACACAACTGGTCGCGACCGATCTCCCCCGCGTCGCTGTACGTGAAGAAGTCATCATATGGTGTCAGAAAAACTGGCCGCTGAGCGTTTCAGAAACCAAGCTAAAACGTATTCATCAATTACTGAATGCACCGAATAAACCGGCAATGTTGGGTGCCCCGGAGCTGTTCAAGGCATTAAATATGCTCGATAACCGGGGACCAAGCCTCAGTCAGATTGAGTACACCTTTCATGAAGAGTACCAGGCAGCAGACCCGGCTATTATCCGCTGGATTACTCGTCATCAATGTCATATCGGCTCCGCAGAATTCAGATTATTGACGCTGCTTAAACGCCAGGACAAACCGGCTGATATTACTCCGGCCAAAATGCGGGCAGCACTGCTGGCGGTGAACGTCAGTTCCGCCTATGGCAGAAGTACCATCAACCTGGCCTTTCATGCTAATAAGATTGTGTTAAGCAGCGAAATGGAGGCATGGATTAATCAATACTGGCCCACCCGCTCCGATTTCTCATTACAGGATAAAGTTCATCTGTTGCGCGCGCAGCCAAATCCACCTGAAGATTTTGAAGCGGATACCGTTTATATCGCATTGTTCTACCGGCTGGGTGCCAAAGGACCGGGGCTGACCACCATCCGCCAACTGTTTAATGAGTCCGAAATCAGTAACGACTCACAACAACTTTTGTTGTTGAAAGATTGCTGGCAAAGCACTTCAGGTCTGGTCTCAGACCGGCTTCTGACGCTGTTACGCCAGCCTCATATGAAACAGTGGCGTAATACCAACAGTTTGTATCGGGCGATGAAGATACTGTATAGCTACAGTGCACCGCTAAAATATCAAATCAGAACTGCGGTTATCAGGGCCACCGGTAATGTCAGTGATGCACTGTTGGACTGGGTCGCCAGGCACTGGGTTTCCACACCGGAAATAAGTTTTGATATCACCATGAGAAGATTTGACGCCTTACTCAGGCAGCCGGGCATGCCGCAGCCGATCAGCGCCTTAATGCTGTATCACGCGCTACAGTTAGTGGGCGGCAATCCACCAGTCAAAAGCTACGCGATCGCAGCCTTTAATCACTACATAAAAAATAAGCCGGCGATCCTCAGCAATACCGACCCTCATTCCCTGATGCAACCTGTACCCCCGCTCGATCAGCAAATTACCCAGGCTTATCAGTTGCTGGTCGAGGTATGCGGCGAGGATATTCTTGAGCGGGCAGCAGAATATATTCGAGGCGAACCGGCCTTTCCCGAGTCATATAAACGCAACGCTGCTGCGGTCGGATGGCCAGATGCCGTTGTTAATAAACTGCGCAAGGTGATACCCGCAGCAGAGGGGCGCGCTCCAGGCACTGATTAGGAATGTGATTCTCAACAGTAAAAAAGCCGGATACTGTAAATTTCACCCTGACCACAGGGATATGATTAGGCTCTGCCTGAAGTGCTGCCCTGCCATTGCAGGGAAGCTAAGTTGCAAGGAGAGCAATGATATGGCGAATGATTTCACCGCTGTTCCGCCGCTATCGACACCCCGGACATCGCCTGCTTCAATGGCGCGCACCCAGCCTGCCTCCACGGTACTGAGTCAGGTGACCGGTGCATCACAAAGCCCCCGTCAGTTATCATCCTCGCCGTTGAACACACAATCACAGCATGACAGACCGATACAGCACAATGCCGCGCAACTGCAACATTTCAGGAAGAGTGATCGCTCCGCCGGAGAGGTACGCAAAGAAGTCATTACCTGGTGCGAAAAGTATTGGCCGCTGGCTCAGGGCGACACCAAAATAAAACGTATCCACCAGCTGTTGCGCACGCCAGGGAAACCGGAAAATCTTGACGCCACAGAACTGCGCAACGCGCTGGGTCAGATTGACAGTTGGATCCCAGGCTTGACCAGTATCAAGCATACTTTCGATGAATATCTCCAACAAGCCGATCCGCACATGGTTAACTGGATTAAGCATAATCCATGCCGTGTCGGCAATGCCGAGTTCAGATTATTAACGCTGCTTAAACGTGACGACAGGCCAGCCGGAATCACACCGAAAATGATGCGCGCAGCGCTACTGGAGCTGGACCTCAGCACTGCATTTGGCAGAAGTACCATCAGCCTGGCATTTAAAGCCAGTAAAATCGCGTTAAGTGACGAGATGAGGACATGGGTCTGTCGCCACTGGTCGCGTAACCCGGATATCTCTTTATCGCAAAAAATTCAACACTTGCAGGGACAACCCAATCCCCCTGCTGACTTTGATGCAGACACCGTTTATATCGCGCTGTTTCACCAACTGGGTGAGAATGGGCCGAAACTGAACACCGTCCGTCAGCTTTTTAATTCCACCGCAATCAGTGACGATGTCCAGCAACTTAGCCTGCTGGACCATCATTGGAGGCGTACCTTCGGTTTGACATCAGACCGGCTTATTACACTGTTAAGCCTGCCGCAAATGAAGCAGTGGCGCGATATCAACAACCTGCTCAGGGCGATGAAGCAACTCT
Source organism: Winslowiella toletana (assembly GCF_032164335.1). Classification (NCBI taxonomy): domain Bacteria; kingdom Pseudomonadati; phylum Pseudomonadota; class Gammaproteobacteria; order Enterobacterales; family Erwiniaceae; genus Winslowiella; species Winslowiella toletana. The sequence continues at coordinate 2,713,442 of NZ_CP134152.1, forward strand.
ATAGCCATGATGCACCGGTTAAACACCAAATCAGAACAGCGGTTATTCGCGTCACCGGTGGTGTCACCGACGCGCTGTTAAGTTGGGTCGCCAAACACTGGATGGCCTCATCAGAAGACAGTGTGGATGTAACAATGAGCAGAGTTGAAAAATTACTCACCCAGCCAGAGATGCCGCAACCGGTCAACGCCCTGATGCTGTACAGCGCGCTGCTGCTGGTAGGCAGCAATCCACCGGCCAAAAGTCACGTTTTTGAGGTTTTTAAACAGCACATGTTAGCTAAGGCTGCGGAAGCCCAGTTGCAGCTGGAAACTGCGCAGAATGCGCAGGTCGCGCAAACCTATCAGTTGCTGGTACATATGTACGGCGAAAATATTCTTGACCGGGCATCAGAACAGCTTTCCGACCCGACACGCGAGCAGCAATATAAGCGCAGCGATACGGCGGCGGGCCTGGCGCCTGCGGTGGTAAATAAGTTACGCAGAGTGATACCTGCGGCGGCCTCACGCCCCCCGGCAAAGAATGATCTGGATTAACCCGGGGTTATCTTTCAATTGCACATTGGCGAATGATGACTTACCGTGATCGCCGAATCTTAACGACCCGACGGGGGTTCTGAACGTGCTTTATGTAATTTACGCTGAAGATAATGCTGATTCTCTGGAAAAACGCACCGCCGTGCGCCCTGCTCATCTTGCCCGCCTGCAGTTATTGCAGGACGAGGGGCGTCTGATTATCGCCGGTCCAATGCCAGCAGTCGACAGCAACGATCCCGGCGTCGCAGGATTCACCGGGTCAACGGTGATTGCAGAGTTTCCCTCACTGGAAGCGGCACAGTCATGGGCAGAAGATGACCCGTATATTGCGGCGGGCGTTTACCGTCAGGTCGCAGTGAAACCGTTTAAACGCATCTTCTGATGACGTAAAATTGGGGCCAGCCACTGGCCCCAATCGATCACATATATTGCGAAATAAACAGTATTGAACGTCGCTGCTGCTGGTTAATCTGATGACGAAATGAGTGCATACGACCATAGCGACGGGACTGCCCTTCCAGCCAACGCGCCCTGCGACGCTGAACCTGGCGTATCATCCGCCAACGTGCTACTTCGTTTCTGCTTCGTCTCATTTTAGCTCATCCCGCTTATGGTCAACTGGCGATGCATTATAGACCTCGTTTCTGGCAGACCAAATCCGATGTGTTTACACAAAACAAAATAATTAGCATGAAATCGCTCCGCAACAGCTAAAAAGCCGGATACTGTAAATCTGACCGCGCCTGCAGGGATATGATGGCACTCAGCCTGAGGTGAGTTGTAAGGAGAGCCATGATATGGCAAACGATCTTTTCGCCATCCCCCCCTCATCGACATCTTCGACAGCCTCTGCTCAAGAGGTGGCAATATTCACTGCCCCTGAGATACTGAGTCGCGTCACCCGCGTATCGCAAAGCACCCGTCGGTTATCTGTATCGCAGCCAGCGGATGCACTGATGCAGAATTATCGACTACGAAATGGTCTGTTGACTCCGCCGGGCAGAACCAGCAGCACGGTGCGCGAAGAAGTCATCACGTGGTGCGAAAAATATTGGCCGCAAACGCAGGGAGATACCAAACTAAAACGTATTCATCAGCTACTGCAAATGCCGGAAAAGCCGCTAACGCTCAACGCCGCAGAGTTGCACCAGGCGTTAGGCCAGATCGATGCGTGGGGAGTCGGTTTATGCCAGATAGAATACGCCTTCACTGAAGTACAACAGCCCGCAGAACCCCATATCATCAGCTGGATTTATCAAAACCTGTGCCATGAAGGCCCTGCAGAGTTCAGATTATTAACGCTGCTCAAGCGTGAAGATACGCCAGAAGATCTTACTCCGGCAAAAGTGCGGGCAGCCCTGTTGGCCATGAGTATCAACGAGGCATACTCAAGGAATACCATCACGCTGGCATTTTACGCCAGCAGAATAGTATCAAGTAGCGAGGTGAACCGGTGGGTAGATATCCACTGGCCACGCAATGCAGAGCTCCAGTTACAGGAAAAAATCCGCCTGTTGCGGTCTCAGCCCAACGCACCAGCAGAGCTGAATGCAGATACGCTGTTTATTGCCTTGTATCATCTCCTCGGTATCAATGGACCCGGTTTGAGCTCCGTGCGGCGACTGCTCGAATTAACTGAAACCTTTAATGATTCAGAAACACTTAACCTGTTGAACAATTGCTGGCAGCGCACATCCGGTTTGGTACCAGATAGACTTATCGCATTGTTACGTGATCCTCTAATGCAAAGTTGGCGCGACAGCAGCAAACTGTATATGGCGATGAGAAAACTGTATGGCGGAAATGCTCCGCAAAAAAAACAGATCAGAATTGCCTTCATCAGGGTAAACAGTAACGTCAGCGACGCACTGTTGAAATGGGTCAGTTTGCACTGGTCGGTCTCAACGAAAAACAACTCGCAAGCAATAACGCGTAAAATTAATGCTTTAATCAGGCAGCCCGCGATGCCGCAACCGATAAGTGCCTCGATGCTGCACAGCGCGCTAGTGCTGCTGGACAACAATCCGCCAGCAAAAAGCTACATCGTTGAAGCATTCAGAGATTACAACAAGGATAAGTTAAAAGACGATCTCACCGCCCAAACAGAGGTGGCAGCTTCAGTGACATTGCAATATCTGCCCATCTATCCGCCTAATCAGCGGATCCTTGAATGGTTAAATCAGCCTGGTGCGCAAGATGACATTGCGTTACCAGAATCTGTCAATGCTCCTGTCGCCGCTCAGATGACTCCGGAAATCGTGCAGGATGAGCAAATCGCACAGCTTTATCAGCAAATGATAGCAAAGTGCGGTGAAGATATTCTTGATCGTGCATTGCAGCTCCCCACCCACGCTCCGCGCTGGCAGACAGACACCCGGCAGCGTAAACGCAGCGCGACGGTGGCCGACTTATCGCCAGCGGTAGCCGATAAGCTGCGCAGAGTGATAGCGACGCCGGTAAAATCGATTAAACGGTGATCAAACGGCGCTTTCGACCGACGATTGTTTATCAATCGTCGTTAAACTGTCAGCGTTTTTCCTGCTTAAACGCGGAAAAATGGGTAACAGGGTTTCGCCAACTGTCTTCTGCACGTAAACTGACTTAACCATGAGCGTGAACAGGATTTCCACTTAATGACAACTTTTTACACCCTAATCAGTTGGCTACTATTTTTTGGTTATTGGTTACTGATTGCCGGTGTGACATTACGCATTCTGATGAAGCGTCGGGCAGTGCCATCGGCAATGGCCTGGCTATTAATCATCTATATTATTCCGCTGGTCGGTATCATTGCTTATCTCTCCTTTGGCGAGTTACATCTGGGCAAACGGCGTGCCGAACGTGCGCGCACTATGTGGCCCTCAACGGCGCGCTGGCTTAACGATCTGAAGGCCTGCCACCATATTTTTGCCACTGAAAACAGTGATGTGGCGCGTTCGCTTTTCCAGCTGTGCGAAAAACGTCAGGGCATTGCCGGGGTGAAAGGCAATCAGCTTCAGCTGCTCACCAGCTCCGAAGACACCATGAAGGCGTTGATCCGCGATATCCAGCTGGCACGCCATAATATCGAGATGGTTTTCTATATCTGGCAGCCCGGCGGAATGGCAGATGAAGTCGCCGAATCGCTAATGGCGGCCTCAAGGCGTGGCGTACACTGCCGACTGCTGCTGGACTCTGCCGGGAGCGTGGCGTTTTTCCGCAGCCCATGGGCGGCGATGATGCGCAATGCTGGCATTGATGTAGTGGAAGCATTAAAAGTCAGCCTGTTACGTGTTTTCCTGCGCCGTATGGATTTACGTCAGCATCGTAAAGTGGTGCTGATCGATAACTATATTGCCTACACCGGCAGTATGAATCTGGTGGATCCGCGCTACTTTAAACAGGATGCCGGTGTTGGCCAGTGGGTCGATTTAATGGCACGTATGGAGGGCCCGGTGGCCACCACCCTGGGAATTATCTACTCCTGCGACTGGGAAATTGAGACCGGCAAACGTATTTTGCCGCCGCCGCCGGATAATAATGTGATGCCGTTTGAACAGGAGAGCGGCCACACCATTCAGGCAATTGCTTCCGGCCCTGGCTTCCCGGAGGATATGATCCATCAGGCGCTGCTAACCGCGGTTTATTCAGCGCGTTCACAGCTGATAATGACCACGCCCTATTTCGTGCCGAGCGATGATTTACTGCACGCAATATGCACCGCCGCGCAGCGTGGTGTTGATGTCAGTCTGATTGTTCCGCATCATAATGATTCGATGCTGGTCGGCTGGGCAAGCCGCGCATTCTTTGCCGAACTGCTTGATGCCGGTGTAAAAATTTATCAGTTCGAGGGCGGATTACTGCACACCAAAAGTATTCTGGTCGACGGACAACTTAGCCTGGTGGGCACGGTCAATCTGGATATGCGTAGCCTGTGGCTCAATTTCGAAATTACGCTGGTGATTGATGATGAAGGTTTTGGCGCTGATTTAGCCTGCGTGCAGGACGATTATATTGCGCGTTCACAACTGCTTGATGCCAAACGCTGGTCACGACGTGCTTACTGGCAACGAATCGTTGAACGACTGTTTTACTTCTTCAGTCCGTTGCTGTAAAACGAGCGAAATTGCAAAATGTCCGCAAAGCCAAGGGATTAATCATGGATTTAAATAACCGCCTTACCGAAGACGAAACGCTGGAACAGGCTTACGATATCTTTCTGGAACTGGCAGGCGATAACCTCGATCCAGCAGATATTATTATATTTAATCTGCAGTTTGAAGAACGTGGCGGCGCCGAACTGATGGACCCGGCAGAAGACTGGCAGGAGCATGTCGATTTCGACCTTAATCCTGACTTTTTCGCTGAAGTCGTCATTGGCCTCGGGGATGCCGACGGTGAGCCGATTAACGATATTTTTGCCCGCGTACTGCTGTGCCGGGAGAAAGATCATAAGCTGTGCCATATTTTATGGCGTGAATAAAAACGGGAGCCGAAAGCGGCTCCCCTGCAACTGCATCATCCGTTACATTGGATCCACTTTCAGGCAAGAGACCGCATGGCGGAAACTGCCTTCCAGCAGTGGGCGGGTTTTAGCGCATTCCGGCCCGGCAATCGGGCAGCGAGTGCGAAACACGCAGCCTGATGGTGGGTTAATTGGCGACGGCAACTCCCCTTCCAGCAACTGAATAGTTTTCTGCTTTTCCAGATCGGGATCGGGTATCGGCACCGCCGACATCAGCGCTTTGGTGTACGGATGTTGCGGATTACTGTAGACGTTGTCATAGGTACCCAGCTCCACCGCATGGCCGAGATACATCACCAGCACCCGATCGGAGATATGCTTCACTACCGCCAGATCGTGGGCGATAAAGATCAGCGACAGCCCCATCTCACGCTGCAACTGTTGCAACAGATTGACCACCTGCGCCTGAATCGACACGTCGAGGGCCGACACCGGCTCGTCACAGATAATCAGCTTCGGCTCAAGGATCAACGCGCGGGCAATACCAATACGCTGACACTGACCGCCTGAGAACTCGTGTGGATAGCGGTTGATCAGGTTAGGCAGCAGGCCGACCTTGATCATCATCGCCTTCACTTTATCCTTAATTTGCTGACGCGGCATTTTCGGATGGTAAGTACGCAGCGGCTCGGCAATGATCTCACCGATGGTCATCCTCGGGTTTAGCGAGGCCAGCGGATCCTGGAAGATCATCTGAATATCACTGCGCGCCTTACGCCACTCTTCCGCATTTTGCCCAAGCAGATCGCGCCCTAACCAGGCCACGCGACCGTCGGTAGCGGGCACCAGCCCGATTATCGCCCGCGCCAGCGTCGACTTACCGCAGCCCGATTCACCCACCACCCCAAGGGTTTCGCCTTCATACAGACGCAGGCTGACGCCATCGACCGCTTTCAGGGTTTTCGGCGGCTGCCAGAACCACTGTTTGCCATCTTTAATATCGAAATGCACCTTAAGATCGGCGATTTCCAGCAATACTTTCTTTTCGGCTACCACGCTCATACCAACTCCTCCACCGGCTTAAAGCAGGCACGTAAGCGCCCTTCACCAAAGGCTTCCAGCGGCGGTGCACTGGCACAAATATCCATTGCGTACGGGCAACGCGGCTGGAACGGGCAGCCTTTCGGCAGACGTAACAGGTTTGGCGGATTACCCGGAATGGTCATCAGCGTATCATTTTCCACTGCATCCAGCCGTGGCACCGCATTCAGCAGGCCAATGGAGTAAGGATGCGCCGGACGATAAAACACATCGCGCGCCTGACCATATTCCATGGTTCTTCCGGCATACATCACCAGCACTTTATTACAGATGCCTGCCACGACGCCGAGATCGTGGGTAATCATAATAATCGCGGTATTGAATTCACGTTTCAGCTCATTCAGCAGCGTCATGATCTGCGCCTGTACCGTCACGTCCAGTGCGGTAGTCGGCTCATCGGCAATCAGCAGTTTCGGCCGGCAGAGAAGCGCCATTGCAATCATCACGCGTTGGCGCATGCCGCCGGAAAACTCATGCGGATACATCTTCATACGCTTGCGCGCTTCCGGCATTTTCACCGCATCCAGCATTCGCACCGACTCTTCAAATGCCTGGCTGCTGCTCATGCCTTTATGCAGCTGCAACACTTCCATTAACTGCTCGCCTACTTTCATATAGGGATTCAGCGAAGTCATCGGGTCCTGGAAGATCATCGCAATCTGTTCGGCGCGCAGTTTGTTCAGCTGCTTTTCCGGCAAATTAAGAATCTGTTTACCGTTAAACAGTGCCGATCCGCCAATACGACCATTGCTGGCCAGCAACCCCATCAGCGCAAAAGCGGTTTGCGATTTACCGGAGCCGGACTCACCGACAATCCCCAGTGTTTCACCGGCACTCAGGCTAAAGTTAAGATCGTTAACTGCCGTGACGTCTCCGTCCGGGGTTTTAAAGGTTACGCGCAGATCTTTTACATCCAGCAGCGCCGCGCTTCCCGTGGTTTTTGCCATTGCTGGCTGTGTTTCAATTATGCTCATCGGGAAACTCCTTAACGATCTTTCGGGTCGAGGGCATCACGCAGGCCATCGCCAATAAAGTTAAAACAGAATAGCGTCACCACCAGGAAGCCCGCCGGATACAGCAACAGCCACGGCGACACTTCCATCGAGTTAGCACCATCGCTGAGCAGCGCGCCCCAGCTGCTCAGCGGCTCTTGCGTGCCGAGACCCAGGAAACTGAGGAAAGATTCAAACAGGATCATGCTGGGAACCAGCAGTGAAGCGTAAACCACCACCACGCCTAACACGTTTGGCACAATATGTCGCACCACGATATTGAAGGTCGAGACACCGCCGACGTGGGCCGCTTCGATAAACTCTTTACGCTTCAGGCTCAGGGTCTGACCGCGCACAATACGCGCCATATCCAGCCAGGAAACCATGCCGATAGCGACAAAAATGAGCAGAATATTCTGGCCAAAAAAGGTTACCAGCAAGATGACAAAGAACATAAACGGGAAGGAGTTAAGGATCTCCAGCAGTCGCATCATCACCGAGTCAATTTTACCGCCAAGGTAACCGGACAGCGAGCCATACAGCGTGCCAAGCAGTACCGCCACCAGCGCCGCCGATACGCCGACCATCAGTGAAATACGTCCACCAATCGCCACGCGCACCAGCAAATCACGCCCGGAAGAGTCGGTACCAAAATAGTGACCGGAGGCCATATCCGGAGCCGCAGACATCATTGCCCAGTCGGTATCGTCATAGGCATACTGTGACAGCATCGGGGCAAGAATAACAAACAGCGCAATCAGCAACAGCACAACCAGGCTGGTTAGTGCTGCGCGGTTATGGATAAAGCGACGACGCGCATCCTGCCAGAGGCTGCGCCCTTCGACTTCCAGCTTTTCACTGAAAGCATCGAGAGCTTCGCTATTTTTCTTACTTAAAATCATGGCGAGCTCCAGCGTTAATAACGAATTTTAGGATCGATAACGGCGTACAGCACATCAACGATCGCGTTAAACAGAATAGTCAGCGCACCCACCAGAATCGTCAGGCTAAGTACCAGTGAGTAGTCACGGTTCAGCGCCCCGTTCACAAACAGCTGACCAATACCTGGCAGACCATAAATGGTTTCAATTACCATTGAGCCGGTGATAATACCGACAAAGGCTGGCCCGAGATAAGACAGTACCGGCAGCAGCGCAGGTTTCAGCGCATGACGCAACACGATGCGGTGCATCGGTAAACCTTTCGCTCGCGCTGTGCGAATAAAGTTGGAGTGCAGCACTTCAATCATCGAGCCACGGGTGATACGCGCAATACTGGCAATATAGGCCAGCGATAACGCCACCATCGGCAGAATCATAAATTTCAGCGCCCCGCCGTTCCAGCCACCGCCCGGCAACCATTTCAGCATAATCGCAAACACCATCACCAGCAGCGGCGCAACCACAAAGCTGGGTATCACCACCCCGGTCATGGCGATCCCCATTACCGTGTAGTCCCATTTGGTATTTTGATTCAGTGCCGCGATCACCCCGGCAGTCACCCCCAATACCAGCGCCAGCAGAAACGCCGCAGCGCCCAGTTTGGCCGATACCGGGAATGAACCGGCGACCAGATCGTTCACCGTATAGTCTTTATATTTAAACGATGGACCAAAATCGCCGTGGGCCAGCTGCTTCAGGTAGCTGAAGTACTGCGTCATAATCGGATCGTTTAAGTGATATTTGGCTTCAATATTGGCCATAACCTCTGGCGCGAGCGTGCGCTCACCGGTAAAAGGGCTGCCCGGTGCTAAACGCATCATAAAGAATGAGATGGTGATAAGAATAAATAACGTCGGAATCGCTTCCAGACAACGACGTAAAATGAACTTTAACATTGCCCGTACCTACATGGCTCAAACTACAGAATAAAAACAAACGATGCCGCAATCAGGGGCAGCAATTCGCCGCCCCTGCGACCCGCAACCTGTTGGCTGCTAATTAATGCTTAATGATATACAGATTTTTATCGTAAACGTTATCCAGCGGATCTTTACCGGTATAGCCGCCAACATACGGTTTCACCAGACGCGCATTGACATAGTAATAAACCGGAACGATCACCGAATCTTTATCGAGAATTTTTTCCGCTTCGGCATACAGCTCACTGCGTTTCTCATCGGAAGGTGCAGCCAGCGTCTGGCTCATCGCCTTGTCAAAATCTGGGTTCTTATAGTGTGAGGTATTATTGCTGCTGTCAGACAGCATGGTATTCAGGAAGCTGGTCGGTTCGTTGTAATCCGCACACCAGCCAGCACGCGCCACATCGAAGTTACCCTGATGGCGGGTATCAAGGAAGGTTTTCCACTCCTGGTTCTGTAGCTTAACGTTAACGCCCAGATTTTTCTTCCAGATAGAGGCGGCGGCAATTGCCAGTTTTTTATGCAGATCTGAGGTGTTGTATAGCAGGTCAAAGGTCAGCGGTTTATCGGCGGTAAAGCCGGCTTCTGCCAGCAGTTTTTTCGCTTCTTCATTACGTTTTTCTTGTGACCAGCTAAACCACTCCGGCTCGGTCAGTTTGATACCGTCGGTGTATGGCGGGGTATAACTGTAAGCCGGCAGATCGCCCTGATTTTTCACCTTATGTACGATGATATCGCGGTCAATACCCAGCTTCAGTGCAGCACGCACCCGCGGATCGTTAAATGGCGGCTTCTGGTTATTAATTTCGTAGTAATAAGTGCAGAGATACGGATCAACACGCACCTCTTTTGGAATCTCTTTTTTCAGCTTCTGGAACAGTTCGATCGGCATATTGTTATAGGTCATATCGCTGCCGCCGCTGCGATAGCGGTTAACATCGGTCACTTCAGAAGAGATTGGCAGGAACGTCACTTTTTCCAGTTTGGTGTTGGCGTTATCCCAGTATTCAGGGTTACGCTCCATCACGATACGCTCGTTGACCACCCACTCTTTCAGTTTAAAGGCACCATTGCCGACCCAGTTTGCTGGCTGAGTCCACTTCTCACCAAATTTATCTACCGCTGGCTTATACACTGGCGACATTGATGGATGAATCAGCAGTTTGTAGAAATAAGGGACCGGCTCGCTGAGGGTGACTTCCAGCGTATTAGCGTCAATCGCTTTTACACCCAGTTCAGTTGGCTTTTTCTTACCGGCAATAATGTCATCGATATTGGCCAGATGACCGTATTGCAGATAGCTGGCGTAAGGCGATGCGGTATTGGGATCGGCCAGACGCTGCCAGCTGTAAACGAAATCTTGCGCAGTTACCGGCTCGCCGTTTGACCATTTGGCATTTTTACGCAGGTGGAAGGTCCACACCTTGCCATCTTTATTTTCCCAGCTTTCTGCCACACCCGGAATTGGATGACCGTCCAAATCACTGATAATCAGACCTTCCAGCAAATTGCGGCTGGCGTTTGATTCCGGCACGCCTTCGATTTTATGCGGATCGAGCGATTGCAGTTCAGCGCCGTTGCCCTTTACCAGCTCTTGTTTAGCGGCCAGTTCGACGCCTGCCGGCACATTTGCCGCCAGTGCGCTTTGCGCACCCAGCGCGGCCATCACCGCAACGGCGATCAGGCTTTTTCTCGTGATGTTGGTCATTGTGTCAATACTCCAGTGATTATTATTGCTGATGCAGTGAGAGCTCAGCTATTTCCCGTAACCGGGTAACCTGCTGGCGACATTGGAACGAATAAATGTCGCCAGCAGCGTTCTTGTGGCCCCGCAGAGCCTTCATCGTTCGCCGCACCCGAGCTGTTTCGCCCGGTACGCAGCAAATTAATGTTTAGTAACGTAGTAATATTTCAGATCGGTATTATCCTGCGGATCTTTACCGGTATAGCCACCGACCCAGGGTTTAACCAGTCGTACGCTGACGCGGTAGTAAACCGGGATAATCGCCGAGTCGTTATCAAGCTGATTTTCTGCCTGCTGATAAATCGCCGCCCGCGCCCGATCGTCGCCTGCCGTCAGTGATTTCGCCATCAGTTGGTCAAAAGCCGGGCTTTTATAAAAAGCGGTATTGGTCGACGAGTCACTCAGTAACATATTGAGGAAGGTCGACGGTTCGTTATAGTCAGAACACCAGGTGGCGCGCACCACGTCAAACTCACCGTTGTGACGGGCGGTCAGTAGCGTTTTCCACTCCTGATTCTGCAAAGCGACATCGGCACCGAGGTTCTTTTTCCACATGGATGCGGCGGCAATCGCCTGCTTTTTATTCTGATCGGAGGTGTTATACAGCAGGGTGAATTTCAGCGGTTTATCGGCGCTGTAACCCGCTTCCGCCAGCAGCGCTTTGGCTTTCGCGTTGCGTTCGGCCTGCGTCAATGTGAACCACGACGGTGGCGTTAAACTGGCTCCTTCGGTAAACGGTGGCGTCAAACCATAGGCCGGGATTTGTCCCTGCCCCATAATTTTTTCGGCAATGATATCCCGGTCCAGCGTCAGCTTCAGCGCGGTGCGCACCCGCGCATCGGTAAAAGGTGCACGCTGATTATTGATTTCGTAATAGAAGGTACAAAGATAAGGACTGACGCGCACCTGCTGCCCAAGCTGCTTTTTCAGCATCGGGTAGAGATCGGGCGGAATGGCGCTGTTGGTGATATCAATTTCACCGCTGCGATAGCGGTTTACATCACTGACCTCAGATGCAATCGGTAAAAATGTGCCCTGCTCAATGACCGTTTTACTGTTATTCCAGTATTGCGGATTACGCTTTAGCACAATCTTTTCGTTAACCACCCAGTTGCCAAGCGTGTAAGCGCCGTTACCAACATAGTGTTCTGGCCGCGTCCATTGTTCACCATAGCTTTCCACCGCGTGTCGATTCACCGGTTTCATCGCGGTATGGGCCAGCATCGACAGCAGATAAGGCACCGGCTCACTGAGCGTCACTTGCAAACGACGATCGTCCAGCGCCTTAACGCCAAGAGCACTGACCGGCTTTTTACCGTTGATAATGTCATCGACGTTTTCAATATGGGCATACTGTACATAGCTGGCGTAAGGCGACGCGGTCTTGGGATCAACCAGTCGCTGCCAACTCCAGACGAAATCCTGTGCGGTGACCGGCTCGCCATTGCTCCAGCGCGCATCGTCACGCAGCCAGAACGTCCAGACTTTGCCTCCCTGATTTTCCCAGCGCTCTGCCACGCCCGGTACCAGATGCCCGTAGTTATCATTCGACACTAAGCCTTCCAGCAGGTTAAGAATAATACTGCTTTCCGGCACGCCTTCGGTTTTATGCGGATCGAGGGAAGCCACTTCGGTGCCGTTATTGATCACCACCGACTGTTGTGCAGCAAGGTCAGTGCCCGCCGGTACGCTGGCGGCAACAACCGGACCGGCCAGTCCGAATGTAAGGATAAAACCGGGCGAAATGCGTTTTCGCATAGCGTTGCTCAATTTCATGAAACGTTAATTCATCCTTATAATGGGCTTACCAACTGGATAGCCAGTACCTCTGACATGGCAGCCAGACTTCAGGATCGCAGCAGACGATTAACTGATTAAACTCAGTAATTCGGCTGTAAGAATTCCGCTGGCTCCGCTACAACTTCAAATAACTTAAGGGTTAAGCAAAATCCGTTCTCATTTTGCCAACAGCCCGAATTTTTTTTCACGATGTGTCGGAAATTAACAGAACACGTCATTCTGCGCCAAAGCAAAATCCTAAAAATGTTAACTAATTCTCTTTTATCATGTTAACGATTGACGTCAAAGCGTTATTTGTTAACTAAAAATATCTTTCAAATGATTGATTTATATCGATATTATTTAATTTAATGTTGATTTAAAGTTACCAGAAAGATCTGAGTGCGCACAAAATGCACAAATTTTGTTAAATTATCACTCTCTCAGCACAATCCGCTGCATTAAATGCATAATTAATGATAAGAACGCCAGAAAAAAGCATTTAGCTATCAGAGAATCATGTGAAAAAAATAACATCATCCAGACACTGCCATCATTGTCAGCAGATCGAAAGAAATGATTCTTATAATGTGTCGCGCAGATTAAGCAGAACGAATAATTGCACCATAAAGAGGCAATAGTTTCACAGGATGCACTGTTTTTGCGCGTGGGAAGTTTAATACTAAAAAATAAGCGCATAATATGCGCTTATTTTTGAAGGTGGGAGCAGAGAAAAGGGTTAGCCCAGCAGGCCGGGGAAAATTGATTTGATGCCGGTGACGATAAATTCAATGCCCAGCGCCATCAGCAGTAACCCCATGATTCGGGTAATCACGTTAATTCCGGTTTGACCCAACAAGCGAACCATTAGCGGCGCCGCGCGGAATAGCAGCCAGCAACAGCCGGCAAACAACGCAATCGCCAGGCTGAAACCAATCAGGTTCTGCCAGCTGTGATAGCGGGTACTCCAGACAATCGTCGAACTGATAGCACCCGGCCCGGCCATCAACGGCAACGCCAGTGGCACTACACCAATACTTTCGCGGATTGCGCTTTCTGACTTCTCCTGCTTGTTCTGTTTATCTTCTCCCAGCTTACCGCTGATCATCGACATCGCTATCGTCACCACCAGAATACCGCCAGCAATGCGGAAGGAATCGATAGAAATGCCAAATACATGCAGTATGGCATCGCCGAGAAACAGTGAGGTCCAGAGAATGATCGCCACTGCCAGATTGGCCGTCAGGTTGGTTTTATTGCGCTCTACCGCGCCCTGATAGCTGGTCATGCTGATAAATACCGGAATAATGCCGACCGGATTAACCAGCGCAAAGAGCCCGACAAAGAATTTAATGTAGCCGGATAAATCAAGAATTTCAGGGTTCACTCAGCGCTCCAGACCTGAGCCAGTTTAAGGCGGCTAATTTAATCGAAAATTGTCGCGGATTCCAGCGGGCAAAGCAGCATATCACACAAAGATTAGGTCATTTAACCAGCATAAAATTCCACAAATAGCACCAAACCCAGCTTGTTATGCGAAGCAGTAACAAATCTGTTAATTAATCAGAAAAATTTATACTTTTTGTCAACAAATCACTTCGGCTGAAAGGTGTCAGCTTACATAAAGGTTGATGCAGATCAAAAAACAGCTACCTCGGAGGGGGTAAGCTCAGTGACAAATAAAGGAGAGATAAAACCGCAGCAGAGCGTAGCATCAGTCTGTAAATGCAGTAAAACTCTTTCAGTAAATGAAGCAGAGGTTAGCGCGATTCAAATGCCGACTTCAGCGCAGTGAAACGACAGTATCAGATGCGCTGACTATACTCGCTAATCAGGTTTATTTACTAAAAGAGTTTAAACTTCCATCAGGAGAGCATTATGGCCGTTACTAATGTCGCTGAACTTAACGCACTTGTTGAACGTGTTAAAAAAGCACAGCGTGAATACGCCAATTTCACTCAAGAGCAAGTAGACAAAATTTTCCGCGCTGCCGCATTCGCTGCCGCAGATGCCCGAATTCCCCTCGCTAAATTAGCCGTTGCCGAATCGGGTATGGGTATTGTCGAAGATAAAGTCATCAAAAACCACTTTGCTTCAGAATACATCTACAACGCCTACAAAGATGAAAAAACCTGCGGTATCCTCGAAACTGATGACACCTTTGGTACTATCACCATTGCAGAACCTACCGGTATTATTTGCGGTATCGTTCCGACCACTAACCCAACCTCCACCGCTATCTTCAAGGCATTAATCAGCCTGAAAACCCGTAACGGCATTATTTTCTCTCCGCATCCACGTGCTAAAGATGCCACCAACAAAGCGGCCGATATCGTGTTGCAGGCGGCAATCGCAGCCGGTGCGCCAAAAGATATTATCGGCTGGATCGATGTGCCTTCGGTGGAACTGTCTAACCAACTGATGCATCACCCGGATATTAACCTGATCCTCGCGACCGGTGGCCCGGGCATGGTGAAGGCGGCGTACAGCTCCGGTAAACCGGCAATTGGTGTCGGCGCGGGTAATACGCCGGTGGTGATTGATGAAACGGCAGATATCAAACGTGCGGTGGCATCGATTCTGATGTCGAAAACCTTCGATAACGGCGTGATCTGCGCATCAGAGCAGTCAGTAATCGTGGTTGATTCAGTTTATGACGCGGTTCGCGAGCGTTTTGCCAGCCACGGTGGCTACCTGCTACAGGGCCAGGATCTGAAAGCGGTGCAGGATATCATCCTGAAGAATGGCGCGTTAAACGCGGCAATTGTCGGCCAGCCAGCAGTGAAAATTGCTGAGATGGCGGGTATCACCGTGCCATCGAATACCCGAATTCTGATCGGTGAAGTGAAACTGGTTGATGAATCTGAGCCTTTTGCTCATGAAAAACTGTCGCCTACCCTTGCGATGTACCGTGCGAAAGACTTTGCCGACGCGGTCAGCAAAGCGGAACAGCTGGTAGCGATGGGCGGTATCGGTCACACCTCTTGCCTGTACACCGATCAGGATAATGAACGCGAACGCGTTAATTATTTCGGCGACAAGATGAAAACCGCCCGTATCCTGATCAATACTCCGGCCTCACAGGGTGGGATCGGCGATCTGTATAACTTTAAGCTGGCACCGTCGTTAACGCTGGGTTGTGGTTCATGGGGTGGCAACTCCATTTCTGAAAACGTCGGACCTAAACATCTGATCAACAAGAAAACCGTGGCCAAGCGAGCAGAGAATATGTTGTGGCATAAACTTCCGAAGTCCATTTACTTCCGTCGCGGTTCACTGCCTATTGCCCTTGAAGAAGTGGCGACCGACGGTGCAAAACGCGCGTTCATCGTCACTGACCGCTATCTGTTTAACAACGGTTATGCTGACCAGATCACTTCTGTGCTGAAATCTCACGGCATTGAAACAGAAGTGTTCTTCGAAGTTGAAGCGGATCCGACGCTGAGCATCGTGCGTAAAGGTGCCGAGCAGATGCACTCCTTTAAACCTGATGTGATTATCGCTCTGGGTGGTGGTTCACCAATGGATGCGGCTAAAATCATGTGGGTAATGTATGAGCATCCGGAAACCCACTTTGAAGAGCTGGCGCTGCGCTTTATGGATATCCGTAAACGTATCTATAAATTCCCGAAAATGGGTGTGAAAGCGAAAATGATCGCCGTCACCACCACTTCCGGCACCGGTTCAGAAGTGACACCGTTTGCGGTAGTTACCGATGATGCTACCGGCCAGAAATACCCACTGGCGGATTACGCGCTCACTCCGGATATGGCGATTGTTGATGCCAACCTGGTGATGAACATGCCAAAATCTCTCTGCGCCTTTGGTGGTCTCGATGCGGTAACTCACGCACTGGAAGCCTACGTGTCCGTGCTGGCAAATGAGTACTCCGATGGCCAGGCATTACAGGCTCTGAAACTGCTGCAACACAACCTGCCTGCCAGTTATAAAGAAGGGGCAAAAAACCCGGTCGCCCGCGAACGCGTACATAATGCCGCTACCATCGCCGGTATTGCCTTTGCCAACGCCTTCCTTGGGGTTTGTCACTCAATGGCGCACAAACTGGGCTCTGAGTTCCATATCCCGCATGGTCTGGCTAACGCCCTGCTGATTGCCAACGTCATCCGCTACAACGCGAATGACAACCCAACCAAGCAGACAGCTTTCAGCCAGTATGACCGCCCTCAGGCACGTCGTCGCTACGCGGAAATCGCTGATCACTTAGGTTTAAGCGCTGCCGGTGACCGTACCGCAGAGAAAATTGAGAAGCTGCTCGCCTGGCTGGAAGAGATCAAGGCAGAGTTGGGCATTCCGAAATCTATCCGTGAAGCAGGCGTTCAGGAAGCGGACTTCCTCGCCAAAGTGGATAAGCTGGCTGAAGATGCATTCGACGACCAGTGTACCGGTGCTAACCCGCGTTATCCGCTGATTGCTGAGCTGAAACAGATTATGCTGGATACCTTCTATGGTCGTGACTTTGTTGAGCCTTTCACCTCTGTCGCCGAAGCGGTTAAAGCGCAGCCGGTCAAAAGTGTTAAAGCTGAAAAGAAAGTAAAAAAGTAACGCTGTAGTCAGATGTTAAAAAAACCCGCTTCGGCGGGTTTTTTTATTGTTGGCTGGAGACAGGTCTGCGGTTCAACGTCACCCCATGGCTTATCACTCTATGCCGATACGCTTCGGGTGCCATAAATAGCACTGTGGGCACCGGTTTCCAGCGCCTCTTTATAGTGTTTACGACAAACTGAGACGTAGCGCTCATTCCCACCAATTACCACTTGCTCACCCTCTTTATAAGGCGCGCCATTACTGTCCAGCCGTAATACCATGCTGGCCTTACGTCCGCAGTGGCAGATTGTTTTTAACTCGACCAGCTTATCTGACCAGGCCAATAAATACTCGCTGCCGCTAAACAATTCACCGCGAAAATCTGTACGTAACCCATAACAAAGTACAGGTATATCGAGATTATCAACAACATCGGAAAGTTCTTTAACTTGTTCTCTTGTAAGAAATTGGCTTTCATCCAACAGTACGCAATGTACCGTTTGTTGTTGATGTTCTGCGCTAATTTCATTGAACAATGATGTCTGGTTATTATACAGCTTCGCTGGAGATGAGAGACCAATTCGCGAGCTGACTTTGCCCAGCCCAAAGCGGTTGTCAATCTCGGCGGTATAGATCAGCGTGCGCATGCCTCTCTCGTGATAATTATAAGATGACTGCAACAGCGCGGTAGATTTGCCCGCGTTCATCGCCGAATAATAAAAATAAAGCTGAGCCATCAGGCCAAACTCCACAAAAAGGTTAACAAGTGTCCGGCGGAAGTGTATCACAGTATCGGGCTATATACGCCTTTACGGCGACTAAACCGGATGTCGCTGCCAGCTGTTTTCCACCCTGCTTACGACTCATTACTGTGATTGCTGTTTTAAACAGCGTCATAAGCATCGGCGTTTGCATCGCATAAAACGTCAAACACGCTATAAAGAAGTCTTTAATATTCTCAGACTTTTCTCTATTTCACTTTACATGGAGCTGCTATGTAAGCCCATTCTTACCTGTGCGTTATCAATAATTGGCTTTTCGTGGCAGTACATATCCTTGATCGCGCAGGGGTGTTAAGGCCTATTTTTTTATCAAATGGCATATTTCTAAGGCAGCAGGCTTTAAAATTTGGCAAATAGGGTTAAACTTATCGCAGGTTAAATAGTTATTTTGAGTTTCTTACAAAATTATCTATTGCAGTTCCTATTTCCGACCTCTATTATTATCAGGCAGAACATTTTCTCCCACCCAATATAATTTTGAGATTAGACAATGAGCGAAGCACTTAAAATTCTGAACAACATCCGCACCCTGCGTGCACAAGCCAGAGAATGCACCCTGGAAACTCTGGAAGAGATGCTGGAAAAACTGGAAGTCGTCGTTAACGAACGTCGTGAAGAAGATACTCAGGCTCAGGCTGAGATTGAAGAGCGTACTCGTAAGCTGCAGCAATATCGTGAAATGCTGATTGCTGATGGCATCGATCCTAATGAACTGCTGCAGACTATGGCTGCAACCAAAGCTGCGGGCAAAGCGAAACGTGCTGCACGTCCGGCTAAGTATTCATACATCGATGAAAACGGCGAATCCAAAACCTGGACTGGCCAGGGCCGTACTCCAGCAGTAATCAAAAAAGCAATTGAAGAGCAAGGTAAACAGCTGGATGATTTCCTGCTGTAATAGCTGTTCAGGGTGCTTCCCAATTAACCCCATTTGATAAAATGGGGTTTTTTATTGTTGATAATTGTTGAACATTTGTTCCATCAGGGTAAGCAAAAACAAAGGAAGCCATTGGCTTCCTTTTTTATTTTATGACATGTCATGGCATACCCGCCACTACACCTTGTAGAACGCCCTGTACCACTCTACAAAGCGTTTAATCCCTTCATCCACACCTGTCTGCGGCTTAAAGTCTATAACGTCATACAGTGCGCTGGTATCCGCGCTGGTTTCCAGCACATCACCCGGTTGCATCGGCAGCATATTTTTATCGGCTATCATTCCAAGCGCGTTCTCCAGTGCCTCAATGTATGCCATTAGGGTAACGGGCTGGCTGTTGCCGATATTATAGACACGGTAAGGCGCAGAGCTGGTGGCTGGCGATCCGGTTTCAACCGTCCACTGTGGATCTTTCTGCGGCACAATATCCTGTAACCGAAATATTGATTCAACGATATCGTCAATATAAGTAAAATCGCGACGCATTTGTCCATGGTTATACACATCAATACTTTCACCGGCGAGAATAGCGCGGGTAAACTTAAACAGTGCCATATCCGGACGGCCCCACGGGCCATAAACAGTAAAGAATCGCAAACCAGTTGTCGGAATTCCGTACAAATGAGAATAAGTATGCGACATCAGTTCATTAGCTTTTTTGGTCGCGGCGTAAAGTGAAACCGGATGATCGACAGAATCATCTGTCGAGAATGGCATCTTTTTGTTAAGACCGTATACCGAACTTGAAGAAGCATATAACAGATGGCCAATGTTATGGTGACGACAACCTTCCAGCACATTTAAATGGCCGATCAGATTAGCATCAGCATAGGCATGCGGATTATCGATGGAATAACGCACGCCAGCCTGTGCCGCTAAATGTATTACCCGCTCAAAACCTTGCTCGGCGAATAATTGCGCCATCCCCTGCCTGTCGGCGAGGTCACATTCAACGAATACAAATTCAGGATGAGTTTTAATCAGTTCGAGGCGGGATAACTTGAGGTTTACATCGTAGTAATCATTCAGGTTGTCGATTCCGACAACCTGGTGACCGGCTGACAACAAACGTTGGCTAACGTGAAAACCAATGAAGCCTGCTGCGCCGGTAACCAGATATTTCATACTGTCCTCATTAATTATGCAATTTGAATAGACGCTCCGCGGCCGATTGCATAATAAACAAAACCGCGCTTGCTGACTCTTTCTGGATCATACAGGTTACGACCATCAAAAATCACGGGTTCTTTTAAGGCATTTTTAATCACATCGAAGTCAGGTGCGCGGAAGTTTTTCCACTCGGTACAAATTACCAGACCATCGGCACCTTGCAGTGCCGCTTCTTTAGTGCCCATCAGCTTCAGGTCGGTACGATGACCGTAGATGCGCTGTGCTTCATCCATCGCTTCAGGATCGAACGCCTGAACCGAAGCACCCGCTTCCCATAAAGTCTCCATCAGCACGCGGGCGGATGCTTCACGCATATCATCCGTATTCGGTTTAAACGACAGGCCCCAAAGTGCGAAGGTTTTCCCCTGTAGATCATCACCAAAGTGGCGCTTAATAAACGCTGGCAGTTTGGTTTTCTGCGAATCGTTGACGTCTTCCACCGCTTTCAACAGGCGTGGGTTGTAACCAATCGACTCAGCGGTACGAATCAGTGCCTGCACGTCTTTCGGGAAGCAGGAGCCGCCGTAGCCACAGCCAGGGTAAATGAAGTGGTAGCCGATACGCGGATCGGAACCAATACCCATACGGACTTTTTCGATATCGGCACCCAGACGCTCCGCCAGGTTCGAAATCTCATTCATAAAGCTGATTTTGGTTGCCAGCATGCAGTTGGCCGCATACTTGGTCAGCTCTGCACTGCGGATATCCATCAGGATCATACGATCGTGATTGCGGTTAAACGGCTCGTACAGCTCACGCAGCAGTTCAACCACTTCTTCATTGTCAGTACCGACCACGATACGCTCAGGACGCATACAATCGCTGACCGCAGCGCCCTCTTTCAGGAACTCCGGATTCGACACCACATCAAAGCTGATATCCAGCTGGCGCGTCTTCAGCGTTTCCGACATCACAGCACGTACGCGGTCTGCAGTACCTACCGGCACGGTAGATTTGTCGATAACCACTTTATGACCGTTCATAAACTGCGCAATGGTACGTGCCACAGCAGTAACATATTTCAGGTCCGCTGAACCATCTTCGTCTGGCGGTGTACCCACAGCGATAAACTGCATCACACCGTGATTCACACCCTCTTCAGCATTGGTGCTGAATTTCAGTCGGCCAGCTTCATAGTTTTGCATGACCAGAGGCGTCAGGCCGGGTTCAAAGATAGGGATAATACCCTTCTTGAGATTTTCGACTTTGTTAGCGTCAACATCGATGCAAAGAACGTCGTGTCCAACTTCGGCCAGAACCGCAGCCTGAACCAGACCCACATAGCCGATACCAAATACGGTAACTTTCATTAACTTATCTCGCGTTAAAAAACATTACTTTTTGTTGCCAACGGTGCTTTCAAGCCACTCTTTGAAATCACTACCCAGTGACGCGTGACGCACACCATATTCAACGAAAGCCTGCATATAGCCAAGTTTGTTACCGCAGTCATGGCTGACGCCCTTCAGGTGGTAAGCTTCAACCGTCTCTTTTTCCATCAGCATGGCAATAGAGTCAGTCAGCTGCACTTCACCGCCTGCGCCCGGAGGGGTTTTCGCCAGCAGAGGCCAGATATCAGCAGACAACACATAACGGCCCACTACTGCCAGATTAGATGGCGCTTCAGCGGCTTTAGGCTTCTCAACCACACCCACCATCGGAGCGCTTTCGCCCGGATTCAGTTCGCGACCTTCGCAATCCACCACGCCGTAGGCGGTCACATCCGCTACCGGCTCAACCATAATCTGGCTGTGGCCGCTTTCATCAAAGCGCTTCAGCATATCTGCAAGGTTATCTTTGGATGGATTAGACTCATACTCGTCGATAATCACATCAGGCAGAATAACCGCAACGGGCTCGTCGCCCACTAACGGATGCGCGCACATCACCGCGTGTCCAAGACCTTTAGCAATACCCTGACGCACCTGCATAATGGTCACATGTGGTGGGCAAATAGACTGGATTTCGTCCAGCAGCTGACGCTTAACGCGTTTTTCCAGCATCGCTTCCAGTTCAAAGCTGGTATCGAAATGGTTTTCAATGGAGTTCTTGGAAGAGTGCGTAACCAGCACAATTTCGTTAATTCCTGCGGCAATACATTCATTAACGACATACTGAATCAACGGCTTATCAACCAGCGGCAGCATCTCTTTTGGAATAGCTTTGGTTGCTGGCAACATACGTGTTCCCAAACCCGCTACAGGGATTACCGCTTTTTTTACTTTAGACTTATAGGCAGACATCAAGATACCTCTCTTTAGGCCGTTCAAGTTTTTTACTTGAGTATGTCGAATTAAAAACGAAATGAGTATATCAGTTCAGAGGCCCGGGATTTATCCCGGATAGACAAATTCCAGTAAAATTAAGACTATTACCCAAGTTCATCGTAAGTTTAAAGCTAATGGCTGAGCCTGTCGTCAGCCGATCTGAGTTTATTATTACTTCGTTTATTATTCAGTCGATAACATAAGTCTTAATCTGCCACCCGCGCCCCAAACCTGACACTGCCAGGCATCACATCGCTGAGTAATTTGATTAAGATGCGTGCTGCCGAGCGTTCCCAGCGGTACGCCGTTATTGAGCTGAATTTGATGAGTGTTGATGTTGAGCGTGGCATTCAGCCCGGCAGAAACCAGAATCAGATTTTTTAAACCCTGATGGTAATATCCGACTAATAACGGAAACTGACCGGTAAGATTGGCTTGGCGTAATAACAGGTTAACCTGTTTCAACAACCCGCTTAATTCTGGCAGTCGCTGACCCTGACCGGATAACTGCTCCTGCAGTAACCCATTGAACAGCGCCCGTAATAACAGCGCCGCCAGCACGCCGTTATCACCGGCGCGGGTGACGTCCAGACAGTAGAATGCGAGGTCTTTTTCGGAAAGCGCTGCGATATCCAGCACCAGTCCCGGCTGCTCAGCCATCGTTAACTGGCGATAATTAATACGGCAGTTGGCAATCACCTGTTGTACCGGGGGCTGCAACTGCTTAAGCAATTTTGCCGCCGCTGAAGGATCGCGCACCAGAGCATCCCAGTCCTGAAACAGCTGCTCATCCTCTTCAACTTTTGAGGTGAACATCGACGGATAGAGGCACTCATAAACCGCCTCGCGCAATCGCTCAAGATCTTTGATCGGCTTTAACAATACATCCTGCACCCCAAGACGCAGCACGTGGGCAATGTCCGACATATTTTCGGTTGCCGAGATTATCAGAATCGGTAACTGATTACCGCGCGCGCGCAGATGTTCCACCAGCTTAATGCCATTCATTCGCGGCATATCCAGATCGCAAATCATCAAATCTGGTGACACGCGCTGTAGCGCATCAACGGCTTCCAGACCATCGGTGGCCGAGAAGATAGTTGCACCCAATGCCTGAAGGAAATTTTCCAGCAGGGTACGGAAAACCACCTCATCTTCTACGATGAGTATTTGTTTCCCGTTTAATGGTTTTTCCATTGTTCCCCCTTGTGCGCCAGATAATTAAATAGTGGTTCATAAAACGCACTTATGCCTGTCAGAATTGCCTGAAGTAACATGTGTGCCTGACCAGCCTCAATTATCTGTTCCGAACAAGCGGTAAAAGCTCATCCATTTTTTTTTCGACGGCCTCTTTGCCAGCAGCAATCGCTTCATCTGCACGATGGAAGTCCAGCGTTGATATCTGCGGGCAAAAAGGTTGAATAAGTACATCCGGCGGATCGCCAGCCATACGAGTAAGTTTAATCCGGTTTTCCAGCACCTGAATAGAGGTGCTCATAATCTCCATCGCCCCAGGGCTATGGTTGATCCGTCGCTGGGCCATTTTAGACAGTTGCTGACGGAGCTTTCCACCCCAGCTGGTCGCCTGTTCATATTGCTGCTCCTCAGATTGGGGTGTGACTGACAGTAAGTCCTGTTGCATCAGGTGGGCATCATGCTGTAAGTCGACGGCGATAACTATATCAGCCCCCAACGCGCGGGTCAGTGAAATCGGCACCGGATTCACCACCGCCCCATCGACCAGCCAGTAACCGTTATAACCAACAGGAGCCAGCAGGCCTGGCATACTGCAGGATGCGCGTACTGCCCGATGTAGATCGCCCTCCGTCAGCCATAGCTCACGGCCGGTACTGAGGTTGGTCGTCACCGCGCCAAAACGCAGCTTACACTGCTCGATATTTTCATGTTCCACTACCCGGCGAACATGATTAAACACCCGATCCCCACGTAATAAACCACCGCGACGCCATGAAAAATCCATCAGCCGGAGCACATCCCAGTAGCTGAATGAGCGCACCCATTTTTCCATCATCGGCAGCCGTTCACTGGCATAGGCAGCACCAACCAGTGCGCCAACCGAACAGCCTGCCACGATGTCGACCTGAATGCCTGCGCGTTGCAGGGCATTAATCACGCCGATATGGGCCCATCCTTTGGCAGCGCCAGAACCCAGCGCCAGTCCAATTTTAACCTGTCTCATTCAACCTCTGGTGATAACTTAACGTGCAAATGGCTAACCGACTGCCGCTCGGTTAACATAACGCCTGTTTTAATTTATACCTGTTATCTGACAACCCGGAGTTCATGTGTCTGAAAAGTGCCCGTGCTGTAGCGGAATGCAGTATAGCCTATGTTGCGAGCCATGGCTGAGTGGGTCGGCAATTCCGTCCACCCCTGAAAAATTAATGCGCTCGCGTTATACCGCCTATGTTAAACAGGATGCCGCTTATCTTGCTGCCACCTGGCACAGTAGTTGTCGACAAGCACAATTGCAAAGTGTACTTGAGGAAAGTTTTGCCAGCACCGAGTGGCTTAGTCTGAATGTAATCGCTCAGGAGACAGGAAGCCATGATAATGAAGCTTTCGTGACTTTTTTTGCGCGTTTCCTCGACAATCAGCGTGTTGCGGCCATTCATGAACGCTCGCGCTTTATTCGGGAGGATCATCGCTGGTACTATATCGACGGTACCACTCCGCAGGTGGGAAGAAACGATCGTTGCCCGTGCGGCGGTGAAAAAAAATACAAAAAATGTTGCGGCCAATAGAATTATTGCCGTTTAGATTTGATGTTTGATAAACGAACAAACGCTTCGACAGGATCCATAAACAAATGCAAGCGCAAACACTGCAACGAAAAGTTTTACGGACTATTTGCCCGGATGCCAAAGGGCTGATCGCTAAAATCACCAACATTTGTTACAAGCACGAACTGAACATCGTGCAGAACAACGAATTTGTTGATCACCGCACCGGGCGCTTCTTTATGCGCACCGAGCTGGAAGGAATTTTCAACGACAACACGCTGCTGGCCGATCTCGACAGCGCGCTGCCGCAAGGCTCGGTGCGCGAACTGGGTGCGGCAGGCCGTCGTCGGGTGGTCATTCTGGTGACCAAAGAGGCCCACTGCCTTGGCGATCTGCTGATGAAAAGCACTTACGGTGGTCTGGACGTTGAAATTGCGGCGGTGATTGGCAACCATGAAACCCTGCGCACGCTGGTGGAGCGTTTTGATATTCCGTTTGTTCTGGTCAGCCATGAAGGCATGACGCGTGAACAGCACGATAACAACATGGCGACAGAAATTGATCGCTATCAGCCTGATTACGTGGTGCTGGCTAAATATATGCGCGTGCTGACACCCGCATTTGTGCAACGCTACCCGAATCAAATCATCAATATTCACCATTCGTTCCTGCCGGCATTTATTGGTGCTCGTCCTTACCATCAGGCTTATGAACGCGGCGTTAAGATTATTGGCGCCACGGCGCATTACGTGAACGATAATCTTGATGAAGGCCCGATCATCATGCAGGACGTGATTCACGTCGACCACAATTACACCGCAGAAGATATGATGCGCGCCGGGCGTGATGTGGAAAAAAACGTGCTGAGCCGCGCGCTGGATAAAGTGCTGGCGCAGCGCGTATTTGTTTACGGCAACCGCACTATCATCCTGTAATCGATCACCGGTAGCGCTGTTTTGCTGGCTAATTCAGCGCTACGGGTAAAAAAACGGCAAACGATAAACTTTCCTTTATCCAGTACTTTACAGCCACGCTTCATTTGATATGATGCGCCCCGCTTACCAGCATAGTAGCCAGGCCAGTGGTGGGGTTCCCGAGCGGCCAAAGGGAGCAGACTGTAAATCTGCCGTCATCGACTTCGAAGGTTCGAATCCTTCCCCCACCACCATCTGCTGACGCCACGTCAGTTTGATTATCCTGCTATAACGGTAAGACGCTTCCCCTGGTGGGGTTCCCGAGCGGCCAAAGGGAGCAGACTGTAAATCTGCCGTCATCGACTTCGAAGGTTCGAATCCTTCCCCCACCACCATTTCAGCGTTACTCCCTGTTTTCTCGCATGACTCTATTGCAACGATACCCGGTAACACCGCGACAAACGGTGACAGCCACGGTTAAATTCTGCTACCATCCGGCCATCTTTTTCCTCGCGAAATGGCAACTGAAATGAAATTCGTTTCCTTTAATATCAATGGGCTGCGCGCCCGCCCACATCAGCTTGCAGCGATTATCGAGCAGCATCAACCCGACGTTATTGGTTTGCAGGAAACCAAAGTTCACGATGATATGTTCCCGCTGGAAGAGGTCAGTAAACTTGGCTATCACGTCTTCT
This sequence comes from Winslowiella toletana, assembly GCF_032164335.1. NCBI lineage: Bacteria > Pseudomonadati > Pseudomonadota > Gammaproteobacteria > Enterobacterales > Erwiniaceae > Winslowiella > Winslowiella toletana. Next base: position 2,739,953 of record NZ_CP134152.1, read on the forward strand.
ATCACGGCCAGAAAGGCCATTATGGCGTGGCACTGCTGACCAAAGCGCAACCGATTTCCGTGCGCCGTGGCTTTCCGGGCGACGATGAAGAGTCACAGCGCCGGTTGATCATGGCGGAGCTGGCAACGCCGATCGGCAACCTGACGGTGATTAACGGTTACTTCCCGCAGGGAGAAAGCCGCGACCATCCGACCAAATTCCCGGCCAAAGATAAGTTCTATCGCGATCTGCAGGATTATCTTGAGCAGAGCCTGCAGCCGGAAAATCCGGTGGTAATCATGGGCGATATGAATATCAGCTCTAGCGATCTGGATATCGGCATCGGCGAAGAGAATCGTAAGCGCTGGCTGCGCACCGGCAAGTGCTCGTTCCTGCCGGAAGAGCGCGAATGGATGGATCGCCTGATGAACTGGGGCCTGGTGGATACCTGGCGGGCACAAAACCCCCAGCTGAATGATCGTTTCTCGTGGTTTGACTACCGCTCGAAAGGATTTGACGATAATCGCGGTCTGCGTATCGATTTGGTGCTGGCGAGCAAACCACTGGCAGAGCGCTGCGTCGCCACCGGCATCGATTACGATATCCGCAGCATGGAAAAACCTTCTGACCATGCGCCAATCTGGGCAGAATTCCGCCTCTGACAGCCCTCCCGCTGAGCGCCAGAGGCGGTCAGCGGGAATGTCCTGATGCTGTGATTAGCCGGCGGCCTTAGCTTTCGTCTTTTTACGCGGCGGCTTTTTGCTGCTGCTCGCGGCGGGCAATCCGCGAAATGCATGGGCGGCTGGCTGCTGACGCGCCTGATGAATCAGGCTGTACAACGTCTCCACCAGCGGATGCATAAAGTCCTGATAACGACACTGCTTTTCACTGATTTTAGTCAGCGTGGATTCCCACTGTGCTGTCATATCCGGCCGCGCCGCCATCTCCGGCAGTGAGTGAATCAGCGCACGCCCCGCCTCACTCGAGTGAATATAGCGCCCTTTTTTGTACAGGAAAGTGCGGCGGAACAGTAATTCGATGATACCGGCACGCGTCGCTTCAGTCCCCAGGCCGTCGGTAGCACGCAATATCTTCTTCAGATCTTTATCCTGCACAAAGCGTGCAATTCCGGTCATTGCCGACAACAAGGTGGCATCGGTAAACGGGCGCGGCGGCTGCGTCTGCTTCTCCACCACTTCACCGCGTTCACACAGCAGCTCATCATCCTTTTTTACCACCGGCAGCGGCGTACCGTCGTTCTCTTCGTCACGCTCTTTACTGCCAAGCAGCGCACGCCAGCCCGCTTCGGCAAGGAAACGTGCTTTAGCCACAAATTTACCGCCAGCAATATCGAGATCAATTACGCATTTGCGATAAACCGCATCCGGGCAAAACTGCATCAGATACTGGCGGGCAACCAGCCCATAAATATTGGCTTCGTTTTCACTCAGGCGCGTCTGGCTGCTGCGCGCGGTGGGAATGATTGCGTGGTGAGCGTCGACCTTTTTATCGTCCCAGCAGCGATTTTTTCTGTCAGTATCGAAATCCGCTGGCGGGGTTAAATCCGGCTGATGCACGCTGATGGCGTTGAGTACCGCATGGCGACCCGCGAAATGCTCATCCGGCAAATAGCGGCTGTCAGAACGCGGATAGGTGATCAGCTTATGGGTTTCATACAGTCGCTGACAGGTATCGAGCACCGTTTGTGCGCTCAGGCCGAAGCGGCGCGCAGCCTCAATCTGTAAACTGGAAAGTGAGAACGGTAGCGGCGCCGTATCATTTTCACGCTTGTCATTATACTGGGTGACAATCGCAGGCTGTCCGCCGATACGCGCTACCACATGCTCCGCTAATTGCCGATGCAGCAAACGCCCCTCTTCGTCCTGGTAAGGCTCACAGGAGTCGCTCGGTTGCCACAGGGCGACAAAGCGCTCATCTTTTGGCGTCACGATATGCGCTTTAACTTCAAAGAAATCTTTGGCAACGAAGTTTTCAATCTCTTCATCACGGCGGACCACCAGCCCAAGCACCGGTGTCTGCACCCTGCCCACCGACAGCACGCCATCGTAACCGGCGTTACGCCCCAGCAGGGTGTATGCTCGCGTCATATTGATGCCGTACAACCAGTCTGCACGCGCCCGTGCCAGTGCAGAAACGCACAGCGGAATAAATTCACGGTTTTCGCGCAGGCGGCTGACCGCCCGCTCTACCGCTTGCGGGTTAAGATCGTTTATCAGGCAACGCTGCACTTTCTCGCGCTTTTCGGCAGGCAGTGCCAGATAATCCAGCACTTCATCCACCAGCAACTGCCCTTCACGATCCGGGTCACCGGCATGGATGACTTCGCTGGCTTTCGCCAGCAGGCCTTTAATCACATTAAGCTGTTTGGCAACGGAAGGACGTGGCTGCAACTGCCACTTGTCCGGCACAATCGGCAGATCGGCCAGCGACCAGCGCGCATAGCGGCTGTTGTAGCTGTCGGGCTGTGCCTGCTCCAGCAGGTGACCAACACACCAGGTGACCACCTGATCGTTACCACAGGCGATAAAGCCATCGCCACGACGATGGGGTTTCGGCAGCACATCGGCTATCGCCCTCGCCAGACTCGGTTTTTCGGCAATAAACAGGCGCATTATTTCGCTTTAACCTTTTGCTTCACGGTTTCATCTCAGTCAATGCATGTTTGCTGCACATCCGTAGCCGCTCGTCAGCCAGGTATTCCATTAGGTTTACTCCATCGTCGCATTACCGCCGCTATGTTAGCGTGTTCAGCCAACGGTGATAAGCCCGTCTTCACCGTTGGTGGTTTATTCGCTCATTAAGCCGACGAAAACAGGGTTGCTGACAACCCTGCATGCTGCGGTGGAAAAAGTCACTCAGAAATAACTGACAAAGGGTGCGGTGTCAGGAGGAAGAACCGTGGTGGAAGATTTCAGCTGCGGGGTGCCAAGATAGAGGAAGCCGACAATCGCATCCTGCTCACGGCAGTGGAAAGCGTCGCGCACCGCAGCATGTTCGGTCCAGGCACCACTACGCCAGATACCATTGAATCCCTGCGCCGCCGCGGCCATCTGCATCGCCATTACTGCACAGCCAGCAGAAACCAGTTGTTCCCAGCGCGGTACTTTTGGATGGTCTTCGCAATGGGCCACCACCGTGATGATCATCGGCGCACGGAACGGCGCCTGCTGCGCTTTATCAATCGCTTTTTGCTCCATATGATCATGGCGCGCCGCTTGCTCCAGCAGTGCACTGAAACGATCGCGCCCTTCATTTTCAATCACGATAAAACGCCACGGCTGCAGCGTACCGTGGTCAGGCGCGCGCATACCGGCGCGCAGAATATTTTCCAGCGCTTCACCGGCCGGAGCGGGCTCGGCCAGGCGTGATGCAGAACGACGATTGACCAATAAATCCAGTGCATCCATGAATGCCTCCTGATAATGAGTTGCATTTACTTTTGCCAGCAAACTAACACAGGCTGACCTTTTGTTACAGCATAGTGCTTTTTCCTGCTGACAATTGGGCTGGCGCTCTTTAGGATGAGCTCATCCTCCGGGAGCTAAGGCTTCCGGGCTATTACTCTGCGAATATGGAGATGACATGCGCACTTTGTGGCGAATTATCGCTGGTATTTTTAAATGGACATGGCGAGTAATGAACTTTATGCGTGAGTTCATTCTTAACCTGTTCCTGATTTTTTTGATCCTTATTTGCGTTGGCATTTATTTCCAGATCAACAGCGCCAACGCGCCAGCTGAAGTGCCGCGCGGCGCATTAAAAGTCGATCTAACCGGCGTAGTGGTCGATCAGCCTTCGGTCAGTAACCGACTGAGCAAAATTGGCCGCCAGCTACTGGGTGCCAGCAGCGACCGGCTGAAAGAGAATTCGCTGTTCGATGTAGTAAACGCCATTCGTCAGGCAAAAGATGATAACAACATTACCGGTATGGTTCTGGAACTGCGCGATTTCGCCGGTGCCGACCAGCCTTCTCTGCACTATATCGGCAAAGCACTGCGTGAATTCCGCGACAGTGGCAAACCGATTTATGCCACTGGCGACAGCTACAGCCAGGCGCAATATTATCTCGCCAGCTTTGCCAATAAAGTCTGGCTCTCCTCGCAGGGTAATGTAGATCTGCACGGTTTCGCCACTAACAGCCTCTACTATAAGACGCTGCTGGAGAAGCTGAAGGTTACCTCGCATGTCTTCCGCGTCGGCACCTATAAGTCGGCGGTAGAACCGTTCCTGCGCGACGATATGTCCCCTGCCGCGCGCGATGCCGACAGCCGCTGGATCGGTGAACTGTGGAATAACTACCTTGAGACCATTGCCGCCAACCGTCAGCTTACGACACAACAGCTGTTCCCCGGTGCGCAAGGCGTGCTGGATGGCCTGCAGAAAGTTGGCGGCGATACTGCACAGTATGCCAAAGACAACAAACTGGTCGATGAACTGGCATCACGCGCGCTGGTTGATCAGCAGTTGGTGAAAATCTTCGGCCTGAATAAACAGGATAATCAATACAATAACATCAGTATCTATGATTATCCGTTAAACGATAACAGCAATCAGAATGGCAATATCGCGGTAATAGTGGCAAATGGCGCGATTATGGATGGAGAAGAAACGCCGGGTCAGGTTGGTGGCGATACCACCGCGAAGCAGATTCGCGACGCGCGTCTGGATGCAAAAATCAAAGCGATTATTCTGCGCGTTAACAGCCCTGGCGGCAGCGTGTCAGCGTCGGAAGTGATCCGCGAAGAGCTGGCCGCCGCACGTGAAGCCGGTAAGCCGGTAGTGGTGTCGATGGGTGGCATGGCCGCTTCCGGTGGCTACTGGATCTCAACGCCTGCCAACTATATTATCGCCAGCCCAAGTACGCTGACCGGCTCTATCGGCATCTTTGGCGTTATCAATACCGTGGAAAACTCGCTGGGCGCGATTGGCGTGCATACCGACGGCGTGGCCACCTCCCCACTGGCCGATGTTGCCTTAACGAAGGCGCTGCCGCCGGAAGTTCAGCAGTTGATGCAGCTGACTATCGAAAACGGCTATAAGAATTTCATCGACCTGGTAGCGAAGTCCCGCCATAAAACCCCTGAGCAGATCGATCAGATCGCGCAAGGCCACGTCTGGACCGGTAGCGATGCTAAAGCGAATGGTCTGGTCGATGAACTGGGTGACTTCGATGATGCGGTCGCAAAAGCCGCCGAACTGGCGAAGCTGAAAGATTATCAGCTGATCTGGTCACAAGATCAGCCGACGCTGTTTGATGCGCTGCTGAGCCAGTTCGACGTCTCTGTTCGCGCCTCGTTGCCTGGCATGCTGAAAGCCTGGCTGCCAGCGCCAATGGCTGATGTGGTGGCAGACTTGAAAAAACAGCCTGGGCTGTTCGATGAGATGAACGATCCGCAAAACCGTTACGCACTTTGCCTGACCTGCGGCGACGTACGTTAATCTCTCTGTTACGGGGGCATTAATCGCTCCCGTATTCCGTTTCTGAGACCCCCGCCAGTGCAGCGGCATTTTCGCCGTTGCACTGAAGTAATATACTGTTGTCCTTTATGGCAAGTTGTTGAGTCCGTTTATAATGCAAAAAAAATCAATTTATGTAGCCTACACCGGTGGCACCATCGGTATGCAACGCTCTGAGCACGGCTACATTCCGGTTTCCGGCCATCTGCAAACTCAGCTGGCGAACATGCCTGAGTTTCACCGCCCGGAAATGCCTGACTTTACCATCCATGAATATCAGCCGCTGATGGACTCTTCCGATATGACGCCGGAAGACTGGCAATCGATTGCGGACGACATTCAGAAAAATTACCATTCCTATGACGGCTTCGTTATTTTGCATGGCACAGATACGATGGCATTCACCGCCTCAGCACTGTCATTTATGCTGGAAAATCTGGCGAAGCCGGTCATTGTGACAGGGTCACAGATTCCGCTGGCAGAACTGCGATCTGATGGCCAGCAAAACTTGCTGAACGCGTTGTTTGTTGCCGCTAATTATCCGATTAATGAAGTGACGCTATTTTTTAATAACACCCTGTTTCGCGGCAACCGCACTACCAAAGCACATGCCGATGGCTTTAATGCCTTCGATTCGCCTAACCTGGCACCGCTGCTGGAAGCCGGCATTCATATTCGTCGCCTGAATACCCCATCCACCCCGCAAGGTGAAGGTGAATTAATTGTTCACCCGACTTCACCGCAGCCGATTGGCGTCGTTACCATCTATCCGGGAATTTCCGCCGAAGTGGTGCGTAACTTCCTGCGTCAGCCGGTAAAAGCGCTGATTCTGCGCTCCTACGGCGTCGGTAATGCGCCACAAAATGCTGAATTCATCAACGAACTGAAAGATGCGGCGGCACGCGGTATTGTGGTGGTCAACCTGACGCAATGCATGTCCGGAAAGGTGAATATGGGCGGCTACGCCACCGGCAATGCGCTGGCTCACGCCGGCGTGATTAGCGGCTTCGATCTGACGGTGGAAGCGGCACTGACCAAACTGCACTTTCTGCTGAGCCAGAACTTCTCCACTGACGAAGTGCGCCAGCTGATGCAGAGCAATCTGCGCGGTGAACTTACCCCAAACTGAAACCATTAAGGATGCCTGATGAAACGCGCTTTACTGCTGATCGATTTGCAAAATGATTTCTGCCCTGGCGGCGCGCTGGCGGTCAATGACGGTGATGCCACTATCGCCGTGGCGAACCAGCTGGCGGCAGCGTTTTATCAGCGTGGCGAAGCGGTTGTCGCCTCACAGGACTGGCATCCTGCCAACCACGGTAGCTTTGCTTCAGTAGCGGGTCAGCCACAGCATACCGTTGGTGAGCTTAACGGCCTGCAGCAAATCTGGTGGCCGGATCACTGTATCCAGCACAGCCACGGCGCACAGTTTCATGCGGCGCTCGACACGTCGGTGATTGAGGCGGTGTTTTATAAAGGCCAGGACGCCTTAACGGACAGCTACAGCGCCTTTTTCGATAACGGTCACCGGTGCAAAACCGAACTGGATAACTGGCTGAAAAGCCGCGGCATCACCTCACTGGTGATCCTCGGGCTGGCCACTGACTACTGTGTTAAATTCAGCGTGCTGGATGCGCTGACGCTCGGTTATCAGGTCGAGGTGGTACGCGCAGGCTGTCGCGGCGTTAATCTGGCGGCAGAAGACAGTGACCATGCGCTGGCAGAAATGGCCGCCGCGGGTGCCATTATCAGTTAAATCAACGGGCTGAATAAATCAGCCCGCTGTCAGCTTTACTGCAGAGTGATTCGCGTGGTGTCAGGGCTGATACCAAACTCTTCTTTCAACTGCTGCTTGGTTTTGGTGACGATCTGTCCATCCGGTCCGATGCTCATATGCTGCGGCTGGTGGTTATTCTTCGCCTGCCACAGCAGCACCAGTTGCAGGCAGTTCTCTTTCTGCTCCGCAGTCAGCGCCACGCCATCTGCCCACTTACCCAGTTCAACGGCAGTTACCAGCCGCTGGTAAACGTCTGGCGTCATCGCCGCAATCATCTCATTCAGATCTTTTTGCATCAGCTCACCCTTTGGTTTGCTTGCCGTCATCATCGGTAAAACTCAGTGAGGCAGAATTAACACAGTAGCGCTCGCCGCTGGGTTGCGGGCCATCCGGAAACACATGACCGAGGTGCGCATCGCAGCTGCCGCAACGAATTTCGATGCGCTGCATACCGTGTGAGTTATCTTCGATATAACGGATCGCCTCATCGCTGTAGGGCTGATAAAAGCTTGGCCAGCCACAGCCGGAGTCATATTTGGTTTCGGAGAGAAACAGCGGTGCGCTGCATACCAGACAGTGATAAATGCCATCACTTTTGTTATGCAACAGCGCGCCGGAGAACGGCGGTTCAGTACCCCGCTGTTGCGTCACATAGCGCTGCATTTCGTTCAGCTCGGTTTCAGGTGTAAGTCTGTTAAAATCTTTAGCCATAATGATAGTCTCTGGCAGTGTTATTCTGGAAAAATCAGCTAGTATTCTAACAAACACTTAACAAGTACAGGTGAATTTTTCGTGCCTCTGCCCGTTACAATTCAAGTCGCACTAAAAATTGTGATACGGATCACCCTTTGGCACCTTCACCCCTTTATATTCGGGCTGTCAGCCCCAATGTGTAACGTTATCTGTCGTCACGGAGTGTGTTTTAGGATGAATAATTCCTGCTCGAAGGATTGATTTGTCGCAACAATTGACACGATTCCGCTTGACGCCTGGTAAGGTTTTTGTAATTTTACAGCCAACCTTTTATTCACTAACAACGAGCTGGTGGAATATATGACTATCAAAGTAGGTATCAACGGTTTTGGCCGCATCGGTCGCATTGTTTTCCGTGCTGCTCAGGAACGTTCTGACGTTGAAATCGTTGCAATCAACGATCTGTTAGACGCAGAGTACATGGCTTACATGCTGAAATATGACTCAACTCACGGCCGTTTCAAAGGCACCGTGGAAGTCAAAGACGGCCATCTGGTTGTTAACGGCAAAACCATCCGTGTTACCGCTGAGCGCGATCCGGCTAATCTGAAGTGGAACGAAGCAGGTGTTGATGTTGTTGCTGAAGCAACCGGTATCTTCCTGACCGACGAAACTGCTCGTAAACACATCGAAGCTGGCGCGAAAAAAGTTGTGCTGACTGGTCCTTCTAAAGATGACACCCCAATGTTCGTAATGGGCGTGAACCATGCTTCTTATGCTGGCCAGGATATCGTTTCTAACGCATCTTGTACCACTAACTGCCTGGCACCGCTGGCTAAAGTAATCAACGACAAATTTGGTATCGTTGAAGCACTGATGACCACCGTTCACGCGACTACCGCAACGCAGAAAACCGTTGACGGCCCGTCTCACAAAGACTGGCGCGGCGGCCGCGGCGCATCTCAGAACATCATCCCTTCTTCTACTGGCGCAGCTAAAGCAGTAGGTAAAGTGATTCCTGAGCTGAACGGCAAACTGACCGGCATGGCGTTCCGTGTTCCAACGCCTAACGTTTCTGTAGTTGACCTGACTGCACGTCTGGCTAAGCCTGCTTCTTACAAAGAAATTTGTGAAGCAATCAAAGCCGCTGCTGAAGGCGAAATGAAAGGCGTTCTGGGCTACACCGAAGATGAAGTGGTTTCTACCGATTTCAACGGCGAAACCCTGACTTCCATCTTTGATGCGAAGGCTGGTATTGCTCTGAGCGACACTTTTGTGAAACTGGTTTCTTGGTACGATAACGAAACTGGTTACTCAAACAAAGTACTGGATCTGGTTGCTCACATCGCTAAAAAATAAGCGATGCTGAAAAGCTGATTACAGAGGGCGACTACGGTCGCCCTTTTTTATCGTCAGTATCTGCATAAAATAGGGTTCATCATGAACGAGAAACTCTTTTCGCTTCCGGTTATTAACCAAATCACGCCTTATCTTTCCCAACGCCAGATTGGCGACCTGCCGGTGATTGTGATCAGTCATCCGAAGGTGCGTGCCGCCGTAACCTTGCAGGGCGCACAACTGATTGCCTGGCAACCGAGCGGTGAGAAGCCAGTGATCTGGCTGAGCGATAAAACCCCGTTTACTGCCGGCAAAGCGATTCGCGGCGGAGTGCCAATCTGCTGGCCGTGGTTTGGCCCGGCCGGTGAACCCGCGCACGGTTTTGCACGTAATCTCCCGTGGACGCTGTCTGCCCATGACGAGAATGAAAACAGCGCGATGCTGACGCTGGTGCTGGAAAGCAACGAGCAGACGAAAAAGCTCTGGCCGCATGATTTCACCCTGTTTGCCCGCTTCCGCTTCGGCGAACGCTGTGAGATTGAGCTGGAGGCTCACGGTGATTATCAGGCCACTGCCGCGCTGCACAGCTACTTTGCCGTCGCGGATATCGCCGACGTTGAAGTCAGCGGGCTGGGTAACAGCTTTATCGATAAGGTGGCTGACGGCGTGAGCGGACATGCTGACAACGGTAAACAGCGCTATGCCGGCCGCGTTGACCGCATTTATAACCAGCCTGAAGATTGCAGCGTGATAGCCGACAAAGCAGGCGATCGCTTTATTGAAGTGTACCATCACTATCATAGTGACGTTGTCACGTGGAATCCGGGTGCAGAACTTTCCTGCAGCATGGCCGATATGGCTAATGACGGTTATAAAAAGTTTGTTTGCGTCGAGACTGCCCATATCAGCAAGCCGATGAAGAGTGCCTGTGAGCAACCTGCGCGCCTTGCCACCACCCTGCGGGTGCGAAAAAAGAGTTGATGATTCAGGGGCGACTCACCGTCGCCTTATTACCTTACACCACGTCGAGCGGCATTTTTACTGCTGGCGGCGGGAATTGCAGATTAATCGCGGCCAGATCCTCGCGGGTCAGCGTCACCTCTAACGCCGCAGCATTTTCCCGAACGTGAGCCACCGAACTGGCTTTTGGAATCGCCATCACCCCGTCATTGCGGATAACCCATGCCAGCAGCAACTGAGCGACACTGATGCGCTTTTGTTGTGCAATGTCATTCAGGATTGGATTATCCATTAGCGCGTGACGTAAGCGGCCGGCTTGTGCCAGCGGACAATATGCCATCACCGGCATCTGACGCTGCTGACACTCGGGTAACAAGTCATATTCAATACCACGCGATGCCAGATGATACAGTACCTGGTTCGTTACACAGGCTTCTCCGCCCGGCTCTTGCCACAGCTCATGCATATCTTCGCTGTCAAAATTGGATACGCCCCAGTGGCGAATTTTGCCCTGCCGCTGCAAATTTTCCATCGCGCGTAGCGTCTCTTCCAGCGGAATATTACCGCGCCAGTGCAGCAAATAGAGATCGAGATAATCCGTTTTCAGACGGCGCAGGCTGCGCTCACAGGCTTCTGCTGCATCAATTTCGCCCGCATTCCACGGATAGACCTTGGAGACCAGCCAGGCGGTATCACGCCGTCCAGCTAATGCCTCCCCCACTACCTGCTCGGCACCGCCATCAGCATACATCTCGGCGGTATCAATCAGCGTCAGGCCACATTCCAGCCCGGCCTGTAACGCTGCGACCTCTTGCTGACGCTGATGCGGGTCTTCACCCATATACCAGCTGCCCTGGCCGATGGCCGGTAAAGTAATGGCATCGGAAAAAGTCACTGTACGCCGCATAACATCCTCCCTGCACCAATAACGAGCACTCAAAAAGTGCAAAGGGGCGCAAAGCGCCCCAGTGTAGTGCATGATTTTTAGTTAAAAGGTATAGCTAAGACCGGTCCAGACCAGCGCCTGAGAATTGGTATCAACCATTGGGCTGTCTTTAATGTCATCGCCCAGGCGGGTATAGCGACCGACCAGGTTAGCACGCCAGTTCTGATTGATTTTGTAATCAAAGCTCAGCTCAACGTATGGGCTCCAGCTGTCATCGGCATCATAACGATCGATTCCGCTACGTGCAGATTCGCCGCTGGACACACCGTAATAGTACTGGTTCTGATTCGAGCTGTTCCACAGTGCACCAATACCCGGAGTGACGCGCAGGTCGCCAAACTGGAACGGATAGAGATAGGTGAGATCCCAGATAATACCGTTGCTGTTGTTCAGCACATCGCCCACCAGCGTGGTACGAACCGTACCCCAGTCGGCGGTGTGACGATAAGCAACACCGGCCATCAGCGTCATGCGGCGTTTGTTCAGCTCTTTCATATCGCCGTCATCGACGTCATCCGGATCAAAGTTTTGAGGTGAGCCAAGCACGGTCAATGACAGCTGATCCTGCTGGTCTTTCCACAGATAGTAACCGGCCTGCAGACTACGGAAATAGAAGCTTTCTCCTTCGTAGTTAATGATCGGCACCGGATAGTAACGGTCCTGACCACTGCGGTAAGGGCTTTCAGAGTAGAGTACCGACGCTCCCAGGGTCAGTGGCGCAGCTGACGCGGAGAAAGCCGTAAAACAACAAGGTAAAAGAACAGCAAGCGCGCTAACTTTGAAATGGTTCACAATTTATTCGTTCCATAAATATAACAATCAGGTCTCTAAGTGTAACCATTGTGTGAGCCGCTGTTGAGAAATTTACATATTTAGCAGCACTCAGAATCAATTTAATCCGCCAGAAGTGCTTAAAGATTGATATCGCTTATTTACAAATTGCCCTGAGGCCGCATCAGACGAGGGGTTTCGCTTAGAAGATTTGTGACTTTGTTATTGAAATCTCATCAAAAATGGCATGCGGCTGAGGAAATTTTTTTCAATGCCATCTACAGTGAACATAAGGCTTAAGTTTGTGCGGGAAAAGTAACCACAATAATTATGTACGCCGATAAAAAAAGTCAGGTTGGCATAAGGGTTGCTGTACTCAGTAAAGAATATTTTCCGGGAGCAACCAGTTCTTCTATTACGCTCCTTTTACCTGTGCTAAAAACGAAAGGACGGGCATCGCTATGAATATATTCGATCACTATCGTCAGCGCTATGAAGCTGCCAAGGACGAAGAGTTCACACTGCAGGAATTTCTTGTCACCTGTAAGCAAGATCGCAGTGCATACGCCAACGCGGCAGAAAGACTATTAATGGCTATCGGTGAGCCGGTAATGGTAGATACTGCTCTTGAGCCACGCCTTTCCCGCCTGTTTTCCAATCGTGTCGTCGCACGTTATCCGGCGTTCGAAGAGTTCTATGGGATGGAGGAAGCGATTGAACAGATCGTCTCTTATCTGAAACATGCTGCGCAAGGGCTGGAAGAGAAGAAACAGATTCTCTACCTGCTGGGCCCGGTAGGTGGCGGTAAATCATCTCTGGCCGAGCGGTTAAAATCGCTGATGCAGCGCGTGCCTATCTATGTGCTGAGCGCAGACGGCGAACGCAGCCCGGTCAACGATCACCCGCTGTGTCTGTTTAATCCGCAGGAAGACGCCAATATTCTGGAGAAAGAGTATGGCGTGCCGCGTCGTTATCTTGGCACCATTATGTCGCCATGGGCGGCAAAACGGCTGCACGATTTCGGCGGTGATATCACCCGCTTTAAAGTGGTAAAAGTCTGGCCATCAATTCTTGAGCAGCTGGCAATTGCTAAAACCGAGCCGGGTGATGAGAACAACCAGGATATTTCAGCGCTGGTTGGTAAAGTGGATATCCGTAAACTGGAAAACCATGCGCAAAACGATCCTGATGCTTATGGCTACTCCGGCGCGCTGTGCCGTGCTAACCAGGGCATCATGGAATTCGTCGAGATGTTCAAGGCGCCGATCAAAGTGCTGCATCCGTTACTGACCGCCACGCAGGAAGGTAACTACAACGGTACCGAAGGCATCTCTGCCCTGCCGTTTAACGGTATTATCCTGGCGCACTCCAACGAATCCGAGTGGGTACAGTTCCGCAACAATAAAAATAATGAGGCGTTCCTTGACCGTGTTTATATTGTCAAAGTGCCTTACTGCCTGCGGGTCTCTGAAGAGATCAAAATTTATCAGAAGTTACTGAACCACAGTGAGCTGACCCATGCTCCTTGCGCACCAGGCACGCTGGAAACCCTCTCGCGTTTCTCGATCCTGTCGCGTTTGAAAGAGCCAGAAAACTCCAGTACTTACTCAAAAATGCGCGTCTATGATGGCGAAAGTCTGAAAGATACCGATCCAAAAGCCAAGTCGTATCAGGAATATCGTGATTACGCCGGGGTTGATGAGGGGATGAATGGCCTGTCGACACGTTTCGCCTTTAAGATCCTGTCGCGGGTGTTTAACTTTGACCACGCCGAAGTGGCGGCTAACCCGGTGCATCTGTTTTACGTACTGGAGCAGCAGATTGAGCGCGAGCAGTTCCCACAGGATCAGGCGGAGAAATACCTTGAGCATCTGAAAGGCTATTTGATTCCTAAGTACGCTGAATTTATCGGTAAAGAGATACAGACCGCCTATCTCGAGTCTTACTCAGAGTACGGGCAGAATATTTTTGATCGTTACGTTACCTATGCTGACTTCTGGATTCAGGATCAGGAGTATCGCGACCCGGATACCGGTCAGCTGTTCGATCGCGAATCACTGAACGCGGAGCTGGAAAAAATTGAGAAGCCTGCCGGTATCAGTAACCCGAAAGACTTCCGTAACGAAATCGTCAACTTTGTGCTGCGCGCCCGGGCGCATAATAACGGCCGGAATCCAAACTGGACCAGCTACGAGAAACTGCGCACGGTTATTGAGAAGAAAATGTTCTCTAATACCGAGGAGCTGTTACCGGTTATTTCCTTTAACGCCAAGACATCCACGGATGAACAGAAGAAGCACGATGACTTCGTCGACCGTATGATGGAAAAAGGTTATACCCGTAAGCAGGTGCGCCTGCTGTGCGAATGGTATCTACGGGTGCGTAAATCGTCTTAACCTGACTGTCATGTGAGCTCAGAACACGCAAGGATGTGAAATCGGAAAGGTCGGGTTCGCCCGACCTGCTTGCAAAGTTGTTTGGGGGACCTATGGCCTATTTTATCGATCGGCGACTTAACGGCAAAAATAAGAGCGCGGTGAATCGTCAGCGCTTCTTACGTCGTTACAAGTCGCAAATCAAGCAGTCGATCTCCGAGGCCATCAATAAGCGTTCGGTTACCGACGTTGAAAGTGGTGAATCGGTTTCTATTCCGGTGGATGACATCAACGAACCGATTTTCCATCAGGGACGCGGCGGTCATCGCCATCGCGTTCATCCCGGTAACGACCATTTTGTGCAGAATGACCGCGTTGAGCGTCCACAAGGTGGCGGCGGAGGTTCCGGCAGCGGCCAGGGTAATGCCAGCCAGGACGGTGAAGGTCAGGATGAGTTTGTTTTTCAGATTTCGAAAGATGAATATCTTGACCTGTTATTTGAAGATCTTGCCCTGCCAAACCTGCGAAAAAATCAGCATCGTCAGCTGAATGAATACAAAACTCATCGTGCCGGTTACACCGCCAACGGCGTGCCGGCAAATATCAGCGTCGTACGCTCGTTGCAAAATTCGCTGGCGCGACGCACGGCTATGACCGCCGGAAAACGCCGGATGCTCGGTGAACTGGAAACAGCGCTGGCAGACGTTGAAAAAGCGGAACCTGTCCAGTTACTGGAAGAGGAACGGCTGCGTAAAGAGATTGCCGAGCTACGCGCGCGTATCGCCAGAGTGCCGTTTATTGACACCTTTGACCTGCGCTACAAAAACTTTGAGAAGCGTCCTGAGCCGTCCAGCCAGGCCGTAATGTTTTGTCTGATGGATGTTTCCGGTTCGATGGATCAGGCGACCAAAGATATGGCCAAGCGTTTTTATATTCTGCTCTATCTGTTCCTGAGCCGGACGTATAAGAATGTCGAAGTGGTCTATATCCGCCATCATACCCAGGCGAAAGAAGTCGACGAGCAGGAGTTCTTCTATTCGCAGGAGACCGGTGGCACCATCGTTTCCAGCGCGCTGAAACTGATGGATGAGGTGGTGAAAGAACGTTATGACCCAACGCAGTGGAATATCTACGCTGCGCAGGCGTCCGATGGCGATAACTGGGCAGATGATTCGCCGCTGTGCCATGAAATTCTGGCGAAGAATATTCTGCCGGTGGTGCGCTACTATACCTACATTGAAATCACCCGCCGGGCGCATCAGACGCTATGGCGGGAATACGAGCATTTGCAAGCCCAGTTCGGCAATTTTGCCATCCAGCATATCCGTGAGCCGGAAGATATTTATCCGGTATTTCGTGAGCTGTTTCACAAACAGGCTGAAGAGAGTTACTGACTGGCAGATTCAGATACCGGCATTCTCGCCGCCGGCGCCTGAGTCTGCATCCCCGCCGAAGGGAAGCCGAAAGCGGCTTCCCTGTTTTCCATCTATCCGGCAAACTCAGAAAGCGTATTTCAGGCCAACTGTCGTCATAAAATTATAGTTTTCTATACCGCTGGCATTCGTAATGCTTTCGCTGATCCCCTCTGCGGAATTGTTAATGCTTGTATTGCCTTTCTTATTTGTAATACGGTTCCAGACCCCTTCTACATAAATCTTTGCGTTGGGGGTCAGATAATATCCGGCGTTCGCAGCAACAGAATAATAATTCTGGTTATTAACCTGCGACTTAAAGGTAGTGCCGGTATTATAGTGCTCATCATTGTCAGATGAGCGCACCCATCCACTGTATTTAACAGCACCGCCGAATTCGTAACGCTCATAGCGATAGACACCGACAAGGCCAATATACGGCATTTTAAAGCGCTGCTTATAGCCGATTACCGTTGCACCGGCCGGGAAATCCCCAATATCCGGTAATCCCGTGTCTTCGTCTGTATAATTATAGGAACCGCCGGTAGAGTTAAAGCTGTAACGGCTCTCCTGATAACCCGCCATTACGCCAAGACGGTAAGTCGGTTCGTTTAACAACCATCCTTTAACGTTGAGATCGAACTGATTGGCATAGTTTAAGCGCGTATTCGGATGCTTACTTTGATCCGTCCAGCCGTCCTGATTTTCATCTACCCAGTCAGTGTCATCCATGTAACCGCCGCGGCTGGCAATAGTGGTCCAGCCTGAAGCGCCGACCGACACCCACGGCATTACATCCCAGTCCAGCGAGCCTTTAACAATTGCCGCATTATTGTATTTCCAGTTAAGCTGGCTTACCTTGCGACCCCCTTCATCGGGTTCATAAACACGTTCTTTAGTTTTACCACTCAGCGTGCCTAAAGCTATTTCCCCACTCACGTTGCCTGGCGTAAAAATATCCTTAGCACTGTCAGCTACCGCAGCAAAGGCCACCGGCGCGGAAAGCGTCACAACCAAAAGCTTGTATCGCATCATCCCACTCTCTTTATTAATAGATTGTTAATTATTCGCTACTTTATCTTCGAAACAAGATAACGCGTCAATAACTAATAAAAAGGCGTTTAGCTTTGGTTAATATAAATTCTGCACGATATAACCCGAAAGATATTGGGATTAAACAATAATTAATCGTGCTTTTTTGAGTTAGTATTCACACGGTAATATATTGCATATAATTATTAACGTCCTTTCTTTATATACTCATTAACCCTACTTCCCACAATTGTGAATGCCGGTTTGATTGCACATTGCTGCTACTCAGCACGCCATCGCGGCAAGTTTGCCAGAGATCCAGCGATCAATCCGTCAATTAAACCGTAAAATGAACGCACTGACGGTCATTTGCCCGATGCCAACATCGTCTATTTTATTCTTCAGAATTGCTTTTGACATTTACCACGGCCTTTTACACACTGTAAAAATACCCACTACTGCAGGAGACCCGCCCATTGGAAGCCAGCGCGATCTATAGTCTGTTTATCATCGGTTCCGTGCTGGTCGCATCAAGCATCCTGCTAAGTTCCTTTTCCTCGCGGCTCGGCATCCCGATTCTGGTGATCTTCCTCGCCCTCGGTATGCTGGCCGGCATTGACGGTATCGGCGGCATTGCTTTTGATAACTATCCTGCGGCTTACCTGATCTCTAACCTTGCGCTGGCGATAATCTTGCTGGACGGCGGCGTACGTACCCAGGCCAGCTCATTTAAAGTCGCTTTAGGACCGGCCCTGTCGCTGGCTACCGTTGGCGTGCTGATTACCGCGGGCTTAACCGGCATGGTAGCCGCCTGGCTGTTTAAGCTCGATCTGATGCAGGGCTTTCTGGTCGGAGCGATTATTGGCTCAACCGATGCGGCAGCGGTGTTTTCGCTGTTGGGCGGCAAGGGACTGAATGAGCGCGTCAGCGCGACGCTGGAGATTGAATCCGGCAGTAATGACCCGATGGCGGTATTTCTTACTATCACGCTGATCGAAATGATTCAGCAGGGGCAAAGCGGCCTGAGCTGGATGTTTGTGGTGCATCTGGTGCAGCAATTTGGCCTCGGTATTGTATTAGGACTGGGCGGTGGCTGGGCGGTTCAGCAATTGATCAATCGCATTTCCCTCGCTCACGGTCTCTACCCGCTGCTGGCGCTCAGTGGCGGCATCCTGGTCTTTGCCCTGACCACCGTACTGGAAGGCAGCGGTATCCTGGCGGTTTATCTGTGCGGTTTTGTCCTCGGCAACCGCCCTATCCGTAACCGCCACGGTATTCTGCAAACTTTCGACGGGATGGCCTGGCTCAGTCAGATCGGCATGTTCCTGGTGCTTGGACTGCTGGTGACGCCATCGGATCTGTGGCATATCGCCCTGCCGGCGATGATCCTGTCATTGTGGCTGATTCTGGTGGCGCGTCCGCTGTCGATTCTGATCGGCCTGATGCCGTTTCGCGGCTTTAATATTCGCGAACGCTTTTTTATCAGTTGGGTCGGCCTGCGCGGAGCGGTACCGATTATTCTGGCGGTATTTCCGATGATGGCCGGGCTGGAAAACGCCCGGTTGTTCTTTAATATTGCCTTCTTTGTCGTGCTGGTGTCACTGATGCTACAGGGCACCTCTCTCGGTTACGCCGCACGTAAAGCGCGGGTAGTGGTGCCGCCGACCGGCGCACCAATTAGCCGGGTCGGCCTCGATATTCATCCGGAAAATCCCTGGGAACAGTTTGTTTATCAGCTAAGCGCCGATAAGTGGTGTGTCGGCGCGGCGCTCCGCGATCTGCATATGCCGCGTGAAACACGAATTGCCGCCCTATTTCGTGACAATCTGCTGCTGCATCCAACGGGCAACACCCGGCTAAAAGTGGGCGATGTGCTCTGTGTGATTGGTCGTGAACGGGACCTGCCAGCACTTGGCAAACTGTTCAGCCAGTCGCCTCCGGTCTCTCTTGATCAGCGCTTCTTTGGTGATTTCATACTCGAAGCTGATGCCCGCTTACGCGATATCTCGCAGATATATGGTCTTGAGCTGGATGAAGATATTGACGATCAACAAACGCTGGGGCATTTAATTCTCGGCATGATTGGGGGTGCGCCAGTGGTCGGCGATCAGGTGGAATGGAAATCGCTGGTGTGGACGGTGGCAGAGAAGCTGGATAATCAGGTCGTTAAAATTGGCGTACGCGTCGCTGAAGATAAGGAATAATCTGAGCGCAGACACCTCGATTTCCTAAGCGGAGCGACTACGCTTACTGTTCACGTCTTTCCGGAGGGAGAATAATATGGGTCATGTACTCAAAATTGGTCGCTACGAGATTATTGATGCAGAAATGGATACTGAAAACCTCGATACCATCAGTATTCCCTGCAGCACTAATCCCGGTCTCAGTTACCAACTGGACGGTTGGGATACCGAAACCAGCGTTCCCGCGTGGATTGACGGCAATCCGGTCGATCTTGATCTCGCGCATTATGATAAGCAACTCAACCACTGGATTCTGAAAAAACCTGCCTGATCTTCTCGCTGCCGCCTGTTGTTTAATGCGGCAGCGATTTTTCTGAAACATTAAATTTTCTGTGATTATTTCAATAACCTGAATTATCGGAACATTCTTTAATCGGTATTTTCTAAGATAAGTTTTATTTATTTTCAGACTATTGCCCTATTAACTAATTCCAATTTGTACTGCATAATCGTTCGCGTTACCAGAAAGCTTAAAGCGTTAAATCACTCCTGGTTAAATTATGCTGGTGTAGCATTGCTCACCCTGAATACTAAAAGCAGATAGGTTATTAACAAATATCGTTCGTTGCCCGGACCTGGCGCGCGTTCAGGATAACCCACTACTTGTTATAAGAGAGCAACTATCTATGGAAGACATGAAAGCCATCTCCCGCACGCGGCGTCTATACGACCAGCAGGAGATGTTGATGAGTGGTCGCCACCTTTTTTCACGTCGCCCCTCACAGTTTATGAAACGCGCTTTCGATGTTGTTTTCGCCTCACTCCTGCTGCTGTTTCTTACGCCAGCGCTATTAATACTCTGGTGGATGGCATCGCGCGATGGCGGTAAAGCCATTTATGGCCACCAGCGCGTGGGACAGAATGGCAAAACCTTTACCTGCTACAAGTTCCGCACCATGGTGGTCAATGCCGATGAGCGCCTGACCCAATTACTTGCCACCAGTGAGCAAGCGCAGCTGGACTGGGAAGATGATTTTAAGCTGGAGCAGGATCCACGCGTCACCGCTGACGGCAAGTTCCTGCGCAGCACCAGCCTCGATAAACTGCCGCAGCTGTGGAATGTACTGCGCGGTGAGATGAGTCTGGTGGGTCCGCGTCCTCTGATGGCGGTAGAGCTGGAACGCTATAACACCCACGCCGGTTATTACCTGGCGGCGAAGCCGGGGATCACCGGATTGTGGCAGGCTGAAGGGCGTCAGGGTAAAGATTACAGCACCCGTGCCTATTACGATGCATTGTACGTCAACAGCTGGACGTTGTGGTCGGACAGCCGCATCCTGTTCAAAGCCGCGGGGCAGCTATTGAGTGGTAAATCACACTGATCAACCGCTGGCCCGGTGATAGTAATGCGCGTTATTGCAATACGCATTACTATCACTGCTTATTCCCCACCTTTCTGTAATTTTCCCTTTTCTTTTCGCTGCGTTAGCTCTACCCTGTGCGGCTTGTTTTTTATCGGATTGCGCGCCCTCTTATATGCAAAAATACACTCTGCTGCTGCTGAGTCTGGTTCTGCTGGCTCCTCTTGGCATCGATCTTTATCTGCCAACTCTGCCACAAATTGCCGAAGGTTTAGACACCCCGGTCAGTAATATTCAGACCACCATTCCACTGTTTTTGCTGGTGATGGGGCTGGGTCAGATTGTTGCCGGTCCCCTGGTTGATAACTTCGGGCGTAAGCCGATCGCGATTATTGGCCTGCTGCTGTATATCGCTGGCAGTATCCTCGGTGCAATGGCAATCAACTGGCCAATGTTCCTTAGCGCTCGTCTGATTCAGGGTATCGCGGTCTGCTGTACCGCAGTGGTAGCATTCAGCGGCGTGCGTGACCGTCTGGACGGCGAAGAGGCGGCGCGGGCTTATGGTTTTCTTAACGGCGCGCTGAATATTGTTCCGGCTCTGGCACCCATGCTCGGTGGCTTTCTGGCCGATGCCTTTGGCTGGCGTGCGCCCTTCTGGTTCCTTACCAGCTATGCGCTGTTTATTGGTGTGATTGTGGTGTTCTTCCTGCCAGAAACCCGCCCTGCTGATACCCAGCCGGTAAAAGGCCTGCCGCTGCGTCAATACTGGCAAATTCTGAAACAACCGCGTTTTTTGGCGTTTGCCTTCGCTAACGCTGGTGCACTGGGCATGGTACTGACCTATGTTTCACTGGCACCGCAGGTGCTGATGACCGAAGGTCATCTCAGCGCGCTGCAATTCTCCATCGCCTTTGGAACTAATGGCTTCTGGATTATGCTGGTCAGCGTTGTGGTGAATAAAATGATCCGTAAGGTTGGCCGTCCGGTATGTCTGGCGATCGGTAGCCTGGCAATGCTGCTCGGTGCGCTGATGATGTACGGCGGTGTGGTGTTATTACCCGACGCCTGGCAGACCAACTGGGCGATGTATATGCTACCGGTTGCGGTATCTGTCGCGGGCCTTGCCTTTACCGTTGGCCCGGCGACCAGCTATGCACTGGAACCCTATCAGCAACAGGCGGGGGTCGCTTCAGCACTGGCTGGCTTTATTCAGATGGCCGGCGGCTCATCAGCCGGCTTACTGATGATGTCGATACCACTGGGTGAGAAAAGCGCGCTGGCGCTGATGATGCTGACAGGTGCGATATTAAGTTTCATTGCATGGCGTTGCAGTAAAACAGTGCGCGGCCGAATCACCGCGCTCTGATCATTATCCCATCACTACCGGTACCCGTGGGGCGAGCGCGCACATCAGCTCATAGCCCACGGTGCCGGCAGCACTGGCGACCTCATCGATTTTCACCGCGTTGCCCCACAGTTCCACCTTGCTGCCAATTCCGGCCTGTTGACATGGCGTCAGATCGACCATAATCATATCCATCGACACTGCGCCCAGCGTCTGCGTCCGCACACCATCCACCACCACCGGTGTGCCGGTCGGAGCATGACGCGGATAGCCATCGGCATAACCGCAGGCAACCACCCCAATACGCTGCACATCGGATGCCCGATAGCGGCTGCCGTAACCGACGCCATCACCCGCCTGCAAATTCTGAATGCCGATAATTTCGCTGCTGAGGCTCATTGCCGGTTGCAAACCGCTGCCGGCAATATCCTGCCACTGGCCGCTCGGCGATGCGCCATACAGAATAATACCGGGGCGCACCCAGTCAAAATGACTTTCAGGATGCCACATCGTCGCCGCCGAGTTGGCCAGCGAGCGTCGGCAGTTCAGCCCTTCAGCCGCCCGCTCAACGCGCTGCATCGGCGCAATAATGCCGTCCGGCTTCTCTGCCTCAGCAAAATGCGCCATTAAGGTCATCTCCGCGACGTTGTCCAACGCGCGCAGCTTTTGCCAGACGTTATGCACCACTTCGGGCTGAAAGCCTAACCGGTTCATGCCACTGTTGATTTTGACATAAATATCCAGTGGCGCTGACAGCTGCGCTTCAGCAATGGCCTTAATCTGCCAGTTACTGTGGACACTGGTCGTCAGCCGGTAGCGATCGATAAGTTCCAGCTCATCGCGATGGAAAAATCCTTCCAGCAGCAGAATCGGTTTCTTCCAGCCGCGCTCACGCAGCAGGATCGCCTCTTCCAGATTAAGCAGCGCGAAACCATCAGTATCTGACAAACTTTGCCAGACGCGATCGATACCATGACCATAGGCATTGGCTTTAACCACTGACCACACGCGCGAGCCAGCTGCAGCCTGGCGAGCGATAGCCAGATTTTGTCGCAACGCGGCAGTATGAATGGTTGCGACAATCGGACGTGACATAACCTCTCCTTGTAACCCTTAACGCGAAACGTTAGCGCTTTGTAATGGTGTGCTGGCTGATGGGGTAAATCCCGGCAGATAGCGCATTACTGACAAATCGTCGGCAGCGATATCCGGGGTGTTACCGGAAATGATATCAGAAAGCAGCTGACCGGATCCGCACGCCATGGTCCATCCGAGCGTTCCGTGACCGGTATTCAGGAAAAGATTTTTTAGCGGCGTCCGCCCGACGATTGGCGTTCCGTCTGGGGTCATCGGGCGCAGCCCGCTCCAGAAGGTGGCCTGTTCAATATGGCCGCCCTGCGGATAAAGATCGCGGACGACCATTTCCAGCGTCTCACGGCGAGCCGGCAGCAACTGATTGTTGTAGCCGACAATTTCTGCCATGCCACCGACGCGTATCCGCTGATCAAAACGGGTGATTGCCACTTTGTAGCTCTCGTCCAGCACGGTTGAAACCGGTGCGCACGCTTCATCTTTGACGGGAATGGTCAGCGAATAGCCTTTTAACGGATACACCGGAATATCGAGAATATTATGCAGCAGCGCGGTGGAATAGGAGCCGAATGCCACCACATAAGCATCGGCCTTGATCACTTCATCACCGCATTTAACGCCATAAATTGCATGGCCATCACGCAGCAGGTGATCAACCGGCGTATCAAAACGGAAAGTGACGCCTGCGGCGGCAGCCATTTCTGCCAGCCGCCGGGTAAAGAGCTGGCAGTCGCCGGTTTCATCATTTGGCAAACGTAAACCACCGGTCAGTTTATGACTGGTCGCCGCCAGTGCCGGTTCTACCGTTGCCAGCTGGCTGGCTTCCAGCAGTTGATAAGGCACGCCAGCCTGCTGCAATACGGCAATATCTTTCTCTGCGCTCTGGTATTGCTGCTCGGTACGGAACAGCTGTAGCGTACCGCCCTGACGCCCTTCATAGGCGATTCCGGTCTGCTCGCGCAGCAGCTTCAGGCAGTCACGGCTGTACTCCGCAATCCGCACCATGCGGCTTTTGTTCTGCTGATAGTGACGCATATCGCAGTTACGCAACATTTGCCACATCCACTGCAGCTGGAAGCTGCTGCCGTCAAGACGGATTGCCAGCGGCGCATGGCGCTGAAACATCCACTTCACCGCTTTTAGCGGCACGCCCGGCGCTGCCCAGGGGGCAGCATAACCCGGAGAAATCTGGCCGGCGTTAGCGGCGCTGGTTTCCAGTGCCGGTCCGGGCTGGCGATCGATAACCGTCACCTGATGGCCCGCCTGCGCCAGATACCAGGCACTGGCTACTCCAACCACCCCACTTCCAAGAATGACAACTCGCATAACCACTCCACGGCAGTTAGTAAAAGAATAATATACTGTTTATACAGCCTGGCTTCAGATGATGATACTAACGAAAATCAGCAGCCAACGCGGTGAACTATTTCACATCTTTTTTACCTGAGTGGTAAGCAAAAAACACTAACGCAGCAAAATTCGGAATAAAATCTCAGTTTCTGCCCCTTTGCAGTAGCAAGTTATGCTGATATTGAGTTTTTCGACATCTGTCAGCAGAAAAAAAATCGATGATACAAAAATCTTATAAACAGAATATTATTCTAAAAATATTAACCATATTCGCATCTTTCAATATTTGAATGTTCTTTTCACTGACCGACTCTATTTTCTGCCAAATATTTCATTTGTTTTCCTGTTTCGGATGGGAGACAGTGAACTATCATTGAAGTATTCGCTCAGATTTTCGGGGTTTCTTTGTCGGAAGAAAAACAGAGAAAACTCAGGTCACTATGAATGGTTATTTTAGCCTCAGCAGCAGGTTGAGACTGGAAGCCAATTCTCATAAGAGGGGTGCGCTATGACGACTATTTTTGACGATGCTATCAGGCACAACAAAAGAATCAGTGACGGACCCGACTGGACCTTTGAACTGCTTGATGTCTACCTGGCAGAGATCGATCGGGTAGCAAAACTCTACCGGCTGGACACCTATCCGCACCAGATTGAAGTTATCACGTCCGAACAGATGATGGACGCTTACTCCAGTGTTGGCATGCCGATTAACTATGCACACTGGTCGTTCGGTAAAAAGTTTATTGAAACCGAGCAGCGCTACAAACATGGTCAGCAGGGTCTGGCGTATGAAATTGTGATCAACTCCAACCCCTGTATCGCCTATCTGATGGAAGAGAACACCATTACCATGCAGGCGCTGGTGATGGCGCATGCCTGTTATGGTCATAACTCTTTTTTCAAGAATAACTATCTGTTTCGCAGCTGGACCGATGCCAGCTCGATTGTCGATTATCTGCTGTTTGCCCGTACCTATATTGCCAAATGTGAAGAACGCTACGGCGTTGAAGAGGTCGAGCGGCTGCTCGACTCCTGTCACGCACTGATGAATTACGGTGTGGATCGCTATAAACGCCCACAAAAAATTTCGCTACAGGAAGAGAAAGCGCGTCAGAAAAGTCGTGAAGAGTATCTGCAGAGTCAGGTGAATACGCTGTGGCGTACGCTGCCGCGTCGTGAGAAAGAGGAAGTCCATACCGAGGCCGCGCGCTACCCTTCTGAGCCGCAGGAAAACCTGCTGTACTTTATGGAAAAGAATGCGCCCTTGCTGGAGTCATGGCAGCGTGAAGTGCTGCGTATCGTGCGCAAGGTCAGCCAGTACTTTTATCCGCAGAAGCAGACCCAGGTGATGAACGAGGGATGGGCCACGTTCTGGCACTACACCATACTGAATCATCTGTACGACGAAGGTAAAGTTTCCGAACGCTTTATGCTGGAATTTCTGCACAGCCATACTAACGTGGTTTATCAGCCGCCGTATAACAGCCAGTGGTACAGCGGAATCAATCCGTATGCGCTCGGCTTTGCTATGTTCCAGGATATTAAACGTATCTGTCAGTCACCCACGGAAGAAGATCGCTACTGGTTCCCGGATATCGCCGGAAAAGACTGGCTGGAAACGTTGCATTTTGCCATGCGTGAATTTAAGGACGAGAGCTTTATCAGCCAGTTTCTTTCACCGAAGGTGATGCGCGATTTTCGGCTGTTTACGGTGCTGGATGACGATCGCAATAACTATCTGGAGATTGCGGCAATTCATGACGAAGCCGGTTATCGCGCCATTCGCCAGCAGCTTTCCGCTCAATATAATCTGAGCAATCTGGAACCCAATATTCAGGTCTATAATGTCGACCTGCGCGGTGACCGCTCATTGACGTTACGCTATGTGCCGCAGGATCGCGCGCCGCTGGATAAAAGCCGCCGCGATGTGCTGAAGCATGTGCACCGGCTGTGGGGCTTCGACGTGCATCTTGAACAGCAGAATGAGGATGGCAGCACCGAGATCCTCGACCGCTGCCCGCCGCGACCTTCGTCGTTATAAAGGGTCGTTAATACCGGCTGCGACAACGCCGCCGGTATTAGCGCGGGAATATTATCGACGCTGATGCGCCAGATCGGCAGGCATGGCTTTCTGCATGCTGTGCCAGATATCACCACTTTGACGGCCATAGTCACGTACCGCATCAACAATCGCATCAAACTGCTGATTCTGACTAATAGTCATCAGTTGCTGGTAAAAGTTCTGCGCCAGCTTGCGTGCTTCAGGATTTGAGAAGTAATAACGCCCAACGCGGGTATACAGCCCTTTCAGCCCGTTAAGAATCAGACCATAAATCGGATTGCCGGAAGCGAATGCCAGCCCGCGGAATATATTGTAATCCAGCTCGGTATAAGCCTCGGCATGGTCTTCGACGTGATTAGCCGTTTCCAGCACTTCCTGCGCTTTTTCCGCATGATGACGAATCGCACGGCGAATAAAGATTGAGGAAATATTGGTGCGCACTGACAGAAGATTATCAATCAGCTGCGGGACGCTATCATGATCGAGACGTGCCAGCGTTTCGAGGATATTCAGCCCGGATGTTTCCCAGAAATTATTCACCCGCGTCGGTTTACCATGCTGAATGGTTAACCAGCCGTCTCGCGCAAGGCGCTGCAACACTTCGCGCAACGTGGTGCGAGTGACGCCAATTAATTCAGAAAGCTCGCGTTCTGCGGGTAAAATGGAACCAGGTGGAAAACGGCTATTCCAGATGCTCTCAATAATATACTCTTCAGCGAAACCCGCTGGGCTTTGCGCCTTAATGACCATAGCGTTTGTTCTCGTGGCTCTCATATACTGCAAAAAATTCAGCTCATCATACCAGAGCCCCCAGGCATGACATAGCCTGACAAGACGGTAAAAAGCGATCGCGGTGAGAAATTCGGAAAATTATCTGTAGCATAATCATATTGCCTGCGTGCAGGATGCGCTTTACCCTTCCTTACATTGCGACTGCATAATAAAAACGAGGATACGGTTAACGATGGATATCTCTGTCACGCGCGCGATGACTCGCAACTTTCTTGGGCAATCGCCAGAGTGGTACAAACTGACACTGCTGGCTTTTTTGATTATTAATCCACTGCTGTTCTTTTTTATTAGCCCCTTCCTGGCAGGCTGGCTGCTGGTGGCAGAGTTTATTTTCACCCTGGCGATGGCGCTTAAATGCTATCCGCTGTTGCCCGGCGGCCTGCTGGCGCTGGAAGCAATTGCTATTGGCATGGCCAGCCCCGAACAGGTAAAAGCCGAGCTGGCGGCGAATCTTGAAGTGCTGCTGCTGCTGATCTTTATGGTGGCGGGTATCTGGTTTATGAAGCAGCTGCTGCTGACGCTGTTTACCAAAATGTTGCTGAACATCCAGTCGAAAGTGCGCATCGGGCTGGCATTTTGCCTCGCCGCCGCTTTTCTCTCTGCGTTTCTTGATGCCCTGACGGTAGTGGCGGTGGTTATCAGCGTGGCGATGGGTTTTTACGGCATTTATCATCGTGTAGTGTCGAATGGCAGCGATCAGCTGAACCATGATGACAGCGATATTGAAGACGCCGATCAACGGCTGATGCTGGAAAAGTTTCGTGCTTTCCTGCGCAGCCTGATGATGCAGACTGGCGTCGGCACCGCACTGGGTGGAGTAATGACCATGGTCGGCGAGCCGCAAAATCTGATCATAGCCAAAGCTGCCGGCTGGAACTTCAGCGAATTCTTTTTGCGCATGGCGCCGGTCACCGTGCCAGTGCTGATATGCGGTATTATCACCAGCGTAGTGGTTGAACGTTTTAAAATCTTTGGCTATGGCGAACCGTTGCCGGGGAAAGTGCGTGAAATCCTGCAAGATTACGATCGCCAGTCGGCGGCAAAACGCACCCGTCAGGAAAGCGTACGCCTGTGGGTGCAGGCTGCTATTGGTATCTGGTTAATCATCGCACTGGCTTTCCATCTGGCAGAAGTCGGATTAATTGGCCTGTCGGTGATTATCCTCGCCAGCTCGCTGTGCGGCGTCACGGATGAACACGTGATTGGTAAAGCCTTTACTGAAGCACTGCCGTTTACCGCGCTGCTGGCGGTATTCTTCGCCATCGTCGCGGTGATTGTTGAACAGCAGCTCTTCAGCCCTCTCATCCATTTTGTACTGCAAGCTGAACCCGGTTCACAACTGACGTGGTTCTACGTTTTCAACGGCCTGCTCTCTTCCATCTCCGATAACGTCTTTGTTGGCTCGGTGTATATCAATGAAGCGAAAAATGCCTTAACCAGCGGAGCGATCGGGGTGCAGCAATTCGAGCTGTTAGCCGTCGCCACCAATACCGGTACTAACCTGCCGTCGGTCGCCACCCCTAATGGTCAGGCGGCGTTTCTTTTTCTGCTCACCTCAGCGCTGGCGCCTCTGATTCGCTTGTCTTATGGCCGTATGGTGTGGATGGCACTGCCGTTCACCGTGGTGCTGTCGGTGGTGGGACTGCTGTGTATTGAATTTACCCTGCAACCGATGACCGGCTGGTTATTGCAACACGGCTGGATCAATTCTGCCGGGTTGTGAAAGCATTAGTTAATAATTGTTTATTTTAAGTCAGTTATCCGATTAATTTTTCGCTGTCGAGGCTGGCAGCGCATCGCTTTTGGTTTACACTGCGCTATCAAGGTTTATTGCATGGAAAGACTATGTTGCGATTTTTAAATCAATGCTCCAGAGGACGTGGTGCCTGGTTACTATTGGCTTTTACCGCTTTCGCACTGGAAATGGTAGCGCTCTACTTCCAGTATGGCATGGGGCTGAAACCCTGTGTGATGTGTATTTATCAGCGTTTTGCTTTATTAGGGGTGATAGCCGCAGGGATCCTTGGCGCAATTGCCCCCAAGAGCCCGTTGCGCTTTGCCGGGATTGCCCTGTGGATCTACAGCGCATGGGAAGGTGTACGCCTCTCTTACGAGCACACTATGATTCAGCTACACCCGAGTCCCTTTGTCACCTGTGACTTTGCTGCACGTTTCCCAACCTGGCTGCCACTGGATAAATGGCTGCCCTCGGTGTTTGTTGCCAGCGGCGACTGCATGGAAAAGTCATGGTCTTTTCTGACTTTCAGCATGCCGCAATGGATGTTGGTATTGTTTGCCGCATATCTGGCGGTTGGCGTTCTGGTGCTGATTGCCCAGCCGTTTAAACCTAAGCGCCGCGACCTGTTCTCACGCTAAACAGACAGCAAAACGGGCCTGACGGCCCGTTAACTATTTTGCCCAGCTCGGGCGATTCATGATGTGATCTTCCCAGTCCACCACTTCACTTTCGCGCACCGCAATATGCCGCACTGAAATACGTTCAGCATGCATTGCCGCTTTAGATCCGCTGCGCAGTGGATGCCACACGGGTAATCCCTTTCCCTCGGCCAGCAAACGGTAAGCACAGCTTGGCGGTAACCAGGAGAAGGTCGGCAGATTGTCACGGGTCAGCTTGATGCAGTCCTCTTCAAATTCGAAGCGGCGCTCATAATTGCGACAGCGGCAGGTCTTAATATTGAGTTGATCGCAGGCGACATTGGTGAAATAAATTTCATCGGTATCTTCATCCTGCAACTTATTCAGACAACACTGGCCACAACCATCACATAAGGATTCCCATTCCTCATCGGTCATTTGCTCCAGCGACTTCTGTTGCCAGAAAGGGATTTGAGTCTCTGTCATCGTTGTGTCCTGATTAGTGAAAACCCGCACCTTATAAAGGGTTCAGGCGGCAGATGCAACTGTTACAGCACCCGCGTCGCAATACCGTGCCCACCAAGCGACAGCTCAAGCTTATCACCCGAAGCCATCGGGCCAACGCCTTCCGGGGTGCCGGTGATCACCACATCGCCGGCGCGCAGGGTAAAGTAGCGGCTCATATAGGCAATCAGCGGCAGAATTTTAGTGATCATATCAGAGGTGCTGCCGTGCTGCCGGACTTCTCCGTTCACCAGCAGTTTCAGCTCGGTATTCTGTGGATCAGCAGCAAACTCGCTGGCGGCGATAAAACCGGACAGCGGGCAGGAGTTATCAAAGCCTTTGGCTTTTTCCCACGGCTGACCGGCTTTTTTCAGCTCAGACTGTACATCTCGCAATGTCAGGTCGAGGGCGATACCGTAACCGGCAATCGCTTTTGCCACATGCTCTTCCGAGGCGTGTTTCAGCGTGGAGCCAATCAAAACCGCCAGCTCAATTTCGTGATGGACTGAACCAAACTCTTGCGGGATGGCAATAGGCTGGCGCAGATCGCATATTGCCGTTTCAGGTTTAATAAAAATTACCGGCTCGGTCGGCGTCGCGCTGCCCATCTCTTTAATGTGTTTGGCATAATTACTGCCGACACAAACCACTTTGCTGACCGGAAAATCTAACAGTGCGCCTTGCCAGTTACGATGCTGATACATGCTTTTCCCCTGCTTGTGAGTGATTGGCAACGCCAGCCTGACTGCCGGCGTTAGTCCTGTCATAGCTTACTCTGCGATCGCGTCAGCCATTTTACCGATGCTGATAGCGAAATAATAAGAGCGATTCCAGTGCATGATGGTGCGGAAATTGTCATAAACCATAAATGCCCGCCCTTCCATATCATCGGGAAGAATGATCCAGGCGCGCTGCGAGGTGTCCGGCAGCGATACGCTGTTCGTCATGCGTATCCCCAGCTTTTGCCACTCGCCGACGCTTTTCGCCTGCTGCTGTTTCAGGCCCGCCTGCTCTTGCACAAAATCAACCGGCAGCACCACTTCGCGCCCCCAACCTTCGCCAGCGCGCCAGCCCTCTTGCGCCAGATAATTAGCGGTTGAAGCAAACACATCGTCGGTATTGTTCCAGATGTCGATTTTGCCATCGCCGTCGCCGTCAGCGCCGTAACGCAGGAAAGAACTTGGCATAAACTGATTCTGCCCCATGGCTCCGGCCCAGGAACCTTTCATCTCACTGGCGGCGATATGCTGCTGCTGAATGATATTCAGCGCCGCAATCAGTTCTTTAGTGAAGAAAGCTTCACGCCGGCCTTCAAAAGCCAGCGTCGCCAGCGCGGAAATCACATCTTCCTTACCCTGGATTTTGCCAAAACTACTCTCCATCGCCCATAGCGCGACAATATATTGCGCCGGTACGCCATATTTCTTGCTGATTGGCGCTAAATCTTGCTGGTAGCGCTGAAAGTTTTCCTTCGCCTGCTTAATTTTCCAAGCCGGTAATGTCCGCGCAAGATAATCATCCAGCGTCACTTTCTTTTCTAATTGATTACGGTCTGACTGAATAACCCGATCAACAAAGTGCACGTCGGTAAAGGCGCTTTGCAGTGTACTGTCGCTGATGCCCTGCGCACGCGCCTTCGCCTTCAGCTGTTCCACATAAGCAGGAAACTCAGCGGGATTGCGCCCTTCGGTGGCCAGTGTGGTTTTGCCGTTTCCCGGATTCAGAAATCCACCGTTTTGCGCGGAGGCGGCAGCAGGAGCAGGCTGCGATGCAGCAGGAGTCGTTGCGGCGCTGTTATTACTGGCACATCCGCTGAGTAAAATCGACAGGGTTAGCGCACTCATGGCTGTCAGCTTCATGCGGGCATCCTTTATTTATCGGGTTTATCCGCCGCAATTTAAACCTCAATTTAAGGAATGCGACGGAGATATTTACAGATGATTCTTAATTCCGCTTAATTACTATTTTCCAGATGCATCTTAAGCAGACTTTCCAGTGGCGGGGGCAGCTGCAAATAATAGCCCTGCTCTTCCAGTGCCGCCTTCACTTTGGTCAGATCGGCATTAACCAGTTTTTTACTGCCGTCAAGCGGCAGCAGCATGGAAAGCTGTGGTTTACCAAAACCTTTCAACAGCTCTTCAGGAACGCGGGAGAAATCGTCTTTTTTTTCAACGTACAGATAAGTCTGGTCGCGCTGCGGGCTTCTGTAGATCACACAAAACATATTTTTTACTCGAATTAACCGGGATGGTCACTTGCCTGAATATAGCAGTAACTATAACATGCTTGCAGTACTTCGGAATAATGTGTCGACATGATTAGCCAATTGCAAAATTAAGCATAATTGAGTCGGGTACAGACATAACAGGACTGAGTCAGCACAGATGTCGCAAACGCCAATCGAGTTAAAAGGCAGTAGTTTTACGCTGTCTGTAGTTCACTTACACCACTCTCAACCCGAGGTGGTTCGCCAGGCGCTTCAGGACAAAATTGACCAGGCTCCCGCCTTCCTGAAAAACGCGCCAGTGGTTCTCAATGTCGCGACCCTGTCTGGTGATGTTAACTGGAAACAGATGCAGCAAGCGGTGATCTCAACCGGTTTACGAATCGTTGGTGTCAGTGGTTGCAAAGATGAAAACCTGAAACGAATGATTGCCCGTGCGGGTCTGCCGGTGCTGGCCGAAGGTAAAGAGCAGAAACGTCCGGCGGAGCCTGCTGCGGTAATTGAAGCCGCTACGCCCGCTGAAAGTACGGTGCTGAAAACGCGCGTGGTCAATACGCCGGTGCGCTCCGGCCAGCAGATTTATGCACGTAACGCTGACCTGATCGTCACCAACAGCGTCAGCGCCGGTGCCGAACTGGTTGCTGATGGCAATATTCATATCTACGGTATGATGCGTGGTCGTGCGCTTGCCGGAGCCAGTGGCGATCGTGATTGCCAGATTTTTTGTACTAACCTGTCAGCTGAATTGGTGTCGATTGCTGGTGAATACTGGATTATGGACCAGATTCCTGCTGAGTTTTTTGGAAAAGCTTCGCGCCTGAGCCTGAAAGATGGCGCGTTGACCATTCAGACATTGAATTAGTCGGGCCTGATTTACAGCGTCATTCGCACATAATGTTGGCGGGCTAATGCCTGCCGCTGCATGACCAGTAAAATAGCCTGTTGGAATAGCCACAGCCCCTTTTTTAAGGAATTAATCAATATGGCACGCATTATTGTAGTTACATCGGGTAAAGGGGGCGTTGGTAAGACCACGTCAAGCGCAGCCATCGCTACAGGCCTGGCGCAGAAAGGCAAAAAAACGGTGGTGATCGATTTCGATATCGGTCTGCGTAACCTTGACCTGATTATGGGTTGCGAGCGCCGTGTAGTATATGATTTCGTCAACGTCATTCAGGGTGATGCCACGCTGAACCAGGCGTTGATTAAAGATAAGCGCACCGAGAACCTGTTTATTCTTCCGGCTTCTCAGACCCGTGATAAAGACGCTCTGACGCGCGAAGGCGTGGAAAAAGTGCTGAACGATTTGGGCACGATGGAGTTTGATTTTGTGGTCTGTGACTCACCGGCAGGTATTGAAACCGGTGCGCTGATGGCACTGTACTTCGCTGATGAAGCGATCATTACCACAAACCCGGAAGTCTCTTCAGTACGTGACTCCGACCGTATTTTAGGCATTATCGCCTCAAAATCACGCCGCGCAGAAAATGGTCAGGATCCGATCAAAGAACATCTGCTGCTAACCCGCTACAACCCGGGCCGCGTAAACCGTGGCGACATGTTGAGCATGGAAGATGTGCTGGAGATTCTGCGCATTCCACTGGCTGGCGTAATTCCGGAAGATCAATCAGTACTGCGCGCGTCCAACCAGGGCGAGCCGGTAATTCTTGATAGCGAGTCCGATGCTGGCAAAGCCTATGCCGATACCGTTGATCGTTTACTCGGCGAAGAACGCCCCTTCCGCTTCATTGAAGAAGAGAAGAAGGGTTTCCTGAAACGCCTGTTCGGGGGATAAACCATGGCCTTACTCGATTTCTTTTTATCCCGTAAAAAGAGCACAGCTAATATAGCCAAGGAACGGCTGCAAATCATCGTGGCAGAACGTAGAAGGGGCGATAGTGAGCCCCACTATCTTCCGCAGTTGAAGCGCGACATACTGGAAGTGATCTGCAAGTATGTAAAAATAGATCCAGAGATGGTAACCGTACAGCTGGATCAAAAAGGAGATGACATTTCGATTCTGGAGCTGAACGTTACGCTGCCAGAAGTGGAAGAAACCACGAAATGATTCTTCATTACCGTTAAGTTTCCCCTGCGCTGTTGCAGGGGAAATGTTTTCAGCGTGGCGGTTTAGTACTGCGCCAACAGTTGGTTTATCTCTTTTTCCATCAGTTCACCACGCCAGCCGGCTAACAGCTCCGGTAAACGCTCACGTGGTTTGATACGCCAGTGCCAGCTTAACAGCTGATTGATCTGACGACGTGACGCCAGCAGCTCCTGACTCAATCCTGAGCGCTCACTCGCTTCCTGTACCAGTGCTTTCAACGCCTTAAACGCCCTTTTATAGTCCGGGTGCTCAATAATATTGCTCAGCGGCTCTGGCAGCTGATCTTCCGGTAGCGCGTTGGCCTGCTCAACAAAACCCACCAGCGTTTTACCGTGGAAACGGATTTCATGACCATTGAGGCCGAGATGATCCAGCTCGCCCAGCGAACCCGGCATATAGCGCGCCACTTTCCACAAGTTCTCTTCACGCACCACAAAGTTGACCGCCATATCCTTCTCACGCGCCAAATCGAGACGCCAGGCCGCCATCAGCCGCAGCGCCGCCAGCTGACGTGGGCGCAACTGCCAGGCATTGCTGATTTCGCGCCACGCGTCTTCCGGCAGCAGAATATCGCTACGACGCTGACACAGCAGCTGACATTCACTCAGCGCAGCAGCCATCTGACCTGCTGCTTCGGTCTCAGCCACCAACTTATGGGCAATCGGCAGCAGATAGAACACATCGGCAGCGGCATATTCACACTGGCGCTCAGTCAGCGGACGAGCAATCCAGTCGGTTCGCGACTCGCTTTTGTCCAGCGCAATGCCGGTAAAAGACTCCACAATGGTGGCAAAACCGCAGGATAGCGGGCGGCCGCTAAACGCCGCGAGGATTTGCGTATCAATCATCGGCTGCGGCATCACGCCGAATTCGTTGAGAAACACTTCCAGATCTTCGCTACCAGCGTGCAGAAACTTGATCACCTTAACGTCACTCAGCAACGCTTCAAACGGCGACCAGTCACTGATGGCCAGCGGATCGATAAGCGACAGCCGCTCACCATCGTACAGCTGGATCAAGCCTAAACGGGGATAGTAAGTGCGGGTACGGACAAATTCGGTATCCAGCGCCAGCGCCGGGAACTGGCGCGCAGCCTGACAAACCTCGGCCAGCGCATCATCAGTCGTAATTAGTGAATAATTCAAAGTGGTTATCTCTCGCCGCCTGCAAACTGAAAACAGGCAGTACTCAGGTGTTGATATCAATAAAAACGCCGGGATTTCCGGCGTTTTTTAAACTGTTAGCAGCAATACTCCAGGCTACTGACTCTCTTTCGCTACTTTTATCGCTTCGTCACGCAGCTCACGACGCAAAATTTTACCGACATTGCTTTTCGGTAGCTCGTCACGAAATTCGACAATTTTCGGCACTTTATATCCGGTTAAGTAGCGACGACAATGCTCAATCAGCTCATCTTTGCTCAGTGAATCATCCTTTTTCACTACGCAGATTTTTACCGCTTCGCCGGACAGATCGCTTGGCACACCGATGGCGGCGGCTTCGCGCACTTTCGGATGTTGCATCAGCACATCTTCGATCTCATTCGGATAGACGTTAAAGCCAGAAACCAGAATCATATCCTTTTTGCGATCGACAATCCGCAGGAAGCCTTCATGGTCAACGGTAACAATATCGCCGCTGCGAAGCCATCCATTTTTTAACACTTCATCAGTGGCTTTGGGATGCTGCCAGTAACCGAGCATTACCTGTGGCCCTTTGATGCAAAGCTCACCGGGCTCGCCCTCTGGCACTTCGTTACCCTCATCATCCACCAGTCTGATATCGGTAGAGGGCACCGGTAAACCGATGCTGCCATTATGGCAGGTAATGTCGTAGGGGTTAACCGACACCAGCGGTGAGCACTCTGTCAGTCCGTAACCTTCCAGCAGATAGTGCCCGGTGAGTTTTTCCCAGCGCTCAGCCACCGCCTTCTGCACCGACATACCGCCACCGGCCGATAAACGCAGTGAGGAGAAGTCCAGTTTCTGGAAGTCTTTGTCATTCAGCAGCGCATTAAACAGAGTGTTGACGCCGGTAATGGCGGTGAAGGGATACTTACCCAGCTCTTTAACCAGACCGGGAATATCGCGCGGGTTGGTAATTAACAGGTTACACCCGCCCAGTTCGATAAACAGCAGACAGTTAACCGTCAGCGCGAATATATGATACAGCGGCAGCGCGGTGACCACGCTTTCATTACCGTCCTGCAATAACGAACCATACGTGGCCTTGGTCTGCTCAAGGTTGGCCTGCATATTGCGGTGGGTCAGCATCGCGCCTTTCGCCACGCCGGTGGTGCCACCGGTATATTGCAGGAAGGCCAGATCGTCATTAATGATGTCCGGTTTAACATATTGTAACCGGTAGCCCTGATGCATGGCGCTGCGAAAAGAGACGGCGTTCGGCAGGTTATATTTTGGCACCAGCCGCTTAATGTACTTAACGACAAAGTTAACCAGAGTGGCTTTGGCCGGAGAAAGCTGATCGCCCAGTCGGGTGAGGATAACGTGTTTAACCTGAGTTTTCTCCACCACCTTTTCCAGCGTATGGGCAAAGTTGGAAACCAGCACAATGGCGCTGGCACCACTGTCATTCAACTGATGCTCAAGCTCGCGCGGGGTATACAGCGGATTGACGTTGACCACAATCATTCCGGCGCGCAGCACGCCAAACAGCGCTATCGGGTACTGCAACAGGTTTGGCATCATCAGTGCCACCCGGTCGCCCTTTTTCAACCCCAGCCCTTGCTGCAAATAAGCCGCAAACGCCCGACTGCGCTCTTCCAGCTTACGGAAGGTCATCGCCTGCCCCATATTGATAAATGCGGGCTGATCGGCATAGCGTTTTGCCGCCTGCTCAAACAGGTCAATTAACGACGAATAGCGCTCAGAATTTATTTCAGCCGGAACGTCGGCCGGATAACGGTTAAGCCAAACCTTTTTCAAGGATTCACCTCGGAAATTATAATTTGTTGTCATCGCAGCCTCTGCCAGCACGCCTTGTTAACAATATTTTAACTCAGCGTACCAGTTTGCAGATCTCTCTGTGACGAGGTTGCGAAGCACATCACTAAATTTCTCAATCCCTGAGAAATTAAATAAAAAAGCCCGGGCGCTGGATACCGCGACCGGGCCGCAAAATGTTTTAACACGATGTTACTGCGAGGATTACTCTGTCAAAATTGTTTGTACCTGCGCCGGTGCGGGATTGTAAAAACCGCCCCACGGGCCTGGGCCCCAGTAGCCGCCATGTCGGCCGCGCGGTGGACCGTACCAGATCCACGGGTCTATCGGCTGTGGCGGAACAATAACCTGTTGTGTCATATGCCAGCGCTGATAACCACTCACATTCACTACCACAAAGTTATAGGAAGCCTTACCGATTTCCCCTTTTTCAGTGCCGGTAATCTGCCCGACGACCGTCACCATTTGATTATTCACATCGACCGGATCGATAAAACCATTCACATCGGCAAATATTCGCCCGACAGAAGCCGAGCCGAGAATAGGCCGCGCGCCGTCATCCAGTCGCTGAGTGGCAATCTCTAAACGCGTGCGACCGGTGAGATTAGTGACGTTCACCACTTTACCGCCGAAGCGCGCTTCCTGACCGACAAAGAGCTGTGGCGCGTTCATCACGCGCAGTAAATCTTGCTGTGGAACGGCCGAGTTTCCTTTTACCGAATCGGGTATGGAAACGCAGCCAGAAAGTAAAACAGTTGCCAGCAATAAAGCACTGACCGGGCCAAAAAAGCGTTTACGCATCATGATCTCTCCCTGTACTGTTTTTTAGACTCTCAGCCGGCAAAAAAGTTGCCGGTTACTGACGTCCAGGCAATTTTTTCCAGGTCACTTCGTTGCGCAGATAAGTTGGCTCGGCATGCTCTGCGGCAACGGTGTTGCCTGCGGCCAGCGCCAGCACCGCCAGTGGCAGCATATCTTGCGCGGCGGGCAGTTCAACGGCGGTAGCGGTTAAGCGTAAAGGACTTTGCGCCGCTAACTCCGGCCAGGCTTGCCAACCGGTGCCAACCGTGGCCCATTCGCCATCCAGCTGTGCCATACGCGCCATGGCTGCGTCCGGCTTCAGCACCGCTTCAGTGCTTTCACCCAGCCAGTTACCCTGCTCATCGCGCTGGTACTCTGCCCAGTAGACTTCGCCCATCCGCGCGTCTATCGCTGCCAGCACCCGGGTAGCACCGGTCTGACGCCATGCGCCCTGCGCCATGGTCGCCAGCGTCGACACGCCAATCAGCGGAAGATCGGCGCCCAGCCCCAGCCCCTGCGCGATACCAATGCCAATGCGCACGCCGGTAAAACTGCCCGGTCCACGGCCAAAAGCCAGCGCATCCAGCTGGCTTAAGCTTAACTGATTATTTTCCAGCACCTGCTGCACCATCGGCAGAATGCGTTGCGTATGCTCACGCGGACAGAGTTCAAACAGGGCATCAATGTTTTCATCATTTAACAGCGCCACTGAACAGGCTTCAGTGGCGGTATCAATGGCTAAAATTCGCGTGGACATAGCAACCTCAGGCGGGATAAAAATTTTCGGCGGCATCTTAGCACAAGGTACCGCGAATTACTGCGCTGACGCAGAGGTAAGGAAATCAACTGCCTGCTGGATATCGCGGGTACGTGGCGTCGGCGGCAAGCTGTTAAGAAATACAGCGCCATAGGGGCGCATAACCAGCCGGTTATCGCAAATCACCAGCACGCCACGATCGTCAACATCACGAATCAGACGCCCCACCCCTTGTTTCAGGGTGATAACCGCGTCCGGCAGCTGCACATCATCAAACGGCTCACCGCCGCGCACCTTGCAATCTTCCATCCGCGCTTTTAACAGCGGATCGTCAGGCGAGGTAAACGGCAGTTTATCAATAATCACCAGTGACAGCGCATCGCCGCGCACATCGACGCCTTCCCAGAAACTGCTGGTGGCAACCAATAAGGCGTTGCCGGCAGCAACAAACTGTTTCAGCAACTGTCCTTTGCTGGTCTCGCCCTGCAACAGCACCGGCAGGGTCAGCAGCGCGCGAAACTGTTCTGCCAGCTCACGCATCATTTTGTGCGAGGTACAGAGAAAGAAGCAGCGGCCATTATTCGCCTCGATCAGCGGTAACAGCATGCGAGCCAGCTGACGCGCACCGTCTGGCTGATTCGGTGAAGGCAGATTACGCGGCACGCACAGCAGCGCCTGGCTGGCGTAATCAAACGGACTGGAGAGAATCATCGACTCTGCACCCGTTACGCCCAGCCGCTCAACAAAGTGGCTCATCTGTTCATTAACTGAAAGCGTCGCTGAGGTGAAAATCCACGCTGCCGGGCGCTCATCCATCACTTCGCGGAAGCGTTCGGAGACCGACAGCGGCGTCAGCGCCAGAACAAAGTGGCGTGAATTACACTCATACCAGTAGCTGTAGCCCGGCTGCGACACGTCTTTCAACCGCTTCAACCGGTTGCGATACAGCGCAGCACGTTCAAAAGCAGCATCCAGTAGCGCCGAGCGACCCAGCGACATTTTTGCCACGTCGTAACAGAGTTCCAGTGCGTCATCCAGCAATGTCAGCGCCCGCTGAATATGGCTGTCACTGAGTAGTTCACGTAAGTTGCCGCGAAAACCCGGATCGCCCAGCGCCAGGCGAAAATCCTGCGCACACTGCGCCAGCCGATCGGCAGATTTTTGCAACTGCTGGGCATCGCGGATTTCGGTGCGGTAGGCAATGGTAATATCTTTCGCCAGATCGATTAACTGACGGCTGGAGAGCTGCTGTCCAAAATACTGGCTGGCAATATCCGGCACCTGATGGGCTTCATCGAAGATCATCACGTCGGCTTCGGGGATTAACTCGGCAAAACCGCTCTCTTTCACCACCATATCGGCGAGAAAAAGATGATGGTTAACCACCACCACATCGGCATCCATCGCGCGACGGCGCGCTTTCACCACAAAGCAATCTTTATACAGCGGGCAGTCACTGCCGAGGCAGTTATCATTAGTGCTGGTCACCAGCGGCCAGATGGTACTGTCTTCGGCCACGCCGCCGCAGGTACTGATATCGCCGTCCACGGTTTCATTTGACCAGCCGCGCAGATGAACCAGATCGCTCATTGCCTGCACCGCCAGCTCACCACCGGCCATAGACTGCTGTTCGAGACGTTCAAGACAGAGATAGTTGGAGCGCCCTTTCAGCAACGCGAGGCTGCCTTTAAATTTCAGCGCACGCGCTACGGTCGGCAAGTCGCGGCTGTACAGCTGATCCTGCAACGCCTTCGAGCCGGTAGAGACGATCACTTTTTTACCGGAGCGCAGTGCCGGAGCCAAATAGGCAAAAGTTTTACCCGTGCCGGTACCCGCCTCGACTACCAGCTCGCTGCGGTTTTCAATGGCTTTGGTGACCGCCTCAGCCATTTGTCGCTGCGCTTCACGCGGTTTAAAGCCGGGAATTTCCCGCGCCAGTGCGCCATCTGCTGCAAAATCGTCTGCCACATACCCTCTCTGTCGGAGAAAAACACTGTAATTATGTCAGTATTTTGTATCCTCCTCCACCTTAATCGCCCTGCACCACAGATGACAGCAGGATGCTTTCTGTGGCAGGCTGGCAGCCGAAACCCTTCAGAAGGAAATCTAAATGAGCATTACCCGAATTGATCCTGAGCACCGCATGTCCGAAGCAGTGATTCATAATCAGACTGTTTATTACACCAGCGTGCCGGAAAATCTGGATGAGGATGCTGAAGCGCAAACGGCCAATGCGCTGGCGGTGATCGATGCGCTTCTGACGCGTGTCGGTTCTGATAAAAGTCGTATTCTGGATGCCACCATTTTTCTGGTGAACCTGGAAGATTTCCCGGCGATGAACCGTGCGTGGGACGCATGGGTGTCACCGGGTAACGCACCGGTACGCTGCACGGTGCAGGCGAATCTGATGAATCCGAAATATAAAGTTGAGATCAAGGTTATCGCGGCGATGTAAGCCAGCGCGGCGCGTTACTCTTCGTCGTCCTCGTCTTCGAAACGCGCCGTAATATGCCCACCGGTGTGGGTTTCACGGATCTCCTGCGCCACCAGCGTAATTGCCTGGCCACTGCTCATTCCCTGCGACATCAATTCCTGAATACGCTCCACAGCTTGCTGCTGCTGTTCATGTGATAATGCTGGAAGACCTGTAATCATGGTGACTCCTTACAATGAAGATGCAAATTATTTCACGGCTAACAAACAGATGCCAGCAAGGCAAAAATATGCCAGGCTTGCACTTTTCTGATGTGACGACCTGCTTAATTCGATGCTGCCTGTTTACCACGCCTTAGACTATACGCCCGACGCTCTGCATAATCTGTTTGCACGCGCGGCACATCTGCCCTGGGCAATGCTGCTCAGTTCCGGCTTCGCCGAGCATGCCGATAACCGTTTCGATATTATGGTGGCAGAGCCCTGCGCCACGCTGCAAACTCGCGGTAACATCACGCGCTGGCAGCGGGATGGCATCCTTATCGAGTCGGCGGCTGACCCGCTGACGCTGTTGCAGCAAGCGCTGGATGAGCTGAATCTACCGACCGTGCAGCATCCCGACCTTCCTTTTCAGGGAGGCGCACTGGGGCTGTTTGGTTACGATCTTGGGCGACGTTTCGAGCAACTGCCGCAGACTGCCAGCGCCGATTTGACCACGCCGGATATGGCGGTCGGGCTTTATGACTGGGCGCTTGTCGCCGATCATCATCGCCAGACGCTGACGCTGATTACCCACCAGCAGCATGAGGCCCGACGCGACTGGCTGCTGACGTTGCCGACGGCACAGCCGACTGAAGACTTTACCCTCACCAGCGAATGGCAATCGAATATGACGCCCGCGCAGTACGGTGAGAAGTTCGACAGCATACAGCAGTATCTGCAAGCGGGCGATTGTTATCAGGTAAATCTCGCTCAGCGCTTCACCGCCAGTTATCGTGGTGATGAATGGCAGGCGTTCACTCTGTTGAATCAGCAGAACCGCGCGCCATTCAGCGCTTTTCTCAGGCTGGAACAGAGCGCGATTCTTAGCCTGTCGCCGGAGCGTTTTCTCGAACTGCAACAGGGAGAGATTGAAACCCGTCCGATTAAAGGCACCCTGCCACGCTTAGCGGAGGCTGAGGCCGATC
Organism: Winslowiella toletana; assembly: GCF_032164335.1. NCBI lineage: Bacteria > Pseudomonadati > Pseudomonadota > Gammaproteobacteria > Enterobacterales > Erwiniaceae > Winslowiella > Winslowiella toletana. Next base: position 2,782,254 of record NZ_CP134152.1, read on the forward strand.
GCCGTCAGGCGGAAACACTGGCGGCGTCGCCGAAAGATCGCGCGGAAAATCTGATGATTGTCGATCTGTTGCGTAATGATATTGGTCGGGTAGCACAACCCGGTACGGTAAAAGTGCCGCAGCTATTTGTCGTTGAACCGTTCCCGGCGGTACATCATCTGGTCAGCACTATTCGTGCGCAACTGAAACCCGAACTGAATGCCAGCGATTTGCTGCGCGCCTGCTTCCCCGGCGGCTCGATTACTGGCGCACCGAAAGTGCGCGCAATGGAAATTATTGAAGAGCTGGAACCACAGCGGCGTAATGCCTGGTGCGGCAGTATTGGCTACCTCAGCCTGTGCGGCCGTATGGATACCAGTATTACCATCCGCACGCTGATTGCCGAACAGGGACAGCTGTTCTGCTCTGCAGGCGGTGGCATCGTTGCCGACAGTAATCAGCAGGCGGAATATCAGGAAACCTACGACAAAGTGAACCGCATTCTTCCTTATTTACGGGATCAACGGCATGACGGCTGAATCACTCACGCTGCCACAGTTTATCACCCGCTTTATGCTGCAACAGCCGGAAACGCAACCGGCCGGGCTACCAACCCGTCGCGCGGCGGTGCTGGTGCCGATTATCGCCCGCCCGCAGCCGACACTGTTGTTGACCCGTCGTGCCGATTCGCTGCGTAAACATGCCGGCCAGGTGGCGTTTCCCGGCGGCATGATGGACCACAGCGATCCCTCACTGGTGTTTACTGCCCTGCGCGAAGCCGAAGAGGAAGTGGCGATTACGCCAGCCAGCGTGCAGGTGATTGGCACCCTGCCCGCCGTAACCAGCAGTACTGGCTTTCAGGTTACGCCGGTGGTCGGCATCCTGCCGGACACCATCACTTACCAGCCGAGTGAAGATGAGGTGGCGGCGGTGTTTGAAATGCCACTGCAGGAAGCGCTGCGTCTTGGCCGCTATACGCCACTGGATATCCACCGTCATGGCATTGAGCATCGCGTGTGGTTATCGTGGTTTGAGGATTACTTTGTCTGGGGCATGACCGCCGGAATTATCCGCCAGCTCAGCCTGCAGATCGGTCAACCCTGATGCGGCTGATGCATTTCACAGCAATTATCGTCTGATATCCGAACAAAACATTATTTTTCACTGGCAATTCCTCAGTAAGCGATCCAAATCACTTACATCAGGCGGCTTTTCATTTATATTCCTCGCACAAACAAAGTCAGTTATGCTATGCCAGCGGCAAACAGGCCGGGCATTAGCCTGAATGTTCTTTTAGATAAGTTTTTTTCATGCGATAGCCATCTTTTTTCCCGCATGATTGCCACCAGTCGCTCTGCTCACCCGATAACCAGGGCAGAGATAACCATTTTAAGGAGCGTGTAGCGTGATTAGCGTTTTCGACATGTTTAAGATCGGCATTGGCCCTTCCAGTTCTCATACGGTAGGACCGATGAAAGCCGGCAAACAGTTCGTCGATGATCTGGTAAAGAATGGCCAGATCTCTTCTGTTACGCGTATTGCCGTCGATGTGTATGGTTCCCTTTCTTTGACCGGCAAAGGTCACCACACTGATATTGCTATCATTATGGGCCTGTCAGGCGCGTCTCCCGATAGCGTCGATATCGACAGCATTCCTGGCTTTATTCGTGATGTTGAGCAACGTCAGCGGCTGCTGCTGGCAAATGGTGAGCATGAAGTCGATTTCCCACGTGAAGGCGGAATGGTGTTCCGCAGTGATAACCTGTCACTGCATGAGAACGGCATGCGCATCCACGCTTTTGCCGGTGATCAACCGATCTACAGCAAAACCTATTACTCTATCGGCGGTGGTTTTATTGTCGATGAAGAGCATTTCGGTGAGTCCACGCTGGACGAGGTCAGCGTGCCGTATCCTTTCCACTCGGCCAAAGAGATGCTGGCTCACTGTCATGAAACCGGCCTGTCACTCTCCGGCATGGTAATGAAAAACGAACTGGCGCTGCACAGCCGTCAGGATATCGAGAAGTATTTTGGCGATGTCTGGCAGGCGATGCGCGACTGTATCGATCGTGGCCTGAATACCGAAGGCGTGCTGCCTGGGCCGTTGCGGGTACCGCGTCGTGCTGCGGCGCTGCGTCGTTTGCTGGTGTCATCCGATAAGCTCTCCAGCGATCCGATGAACGTGATTGACTGGGTTAATATGTTTGCGCTGGCGGTAAATGAAGAGAATGCCGCCGGTGGCCGGGTGGTTACCGCCCCAACTAACGGAGCCTGCGGCATTGTTCCTGCGGTGCTGGCTTACTACGATCACTTTATTGAATCGGTCAGCCCGGATATTTTTATCCGTTATTTCCTTGCCGCCGGTGCGGTTGGCGTGCTGTATAAAATGAATGCCTCTATTTCGGGAGCTGAAGTAGGTTGCCAGGGCGAAGTCGGCGTCGCCTGTTCGATGGCTGCCGCTGGCCTCGCGGAATTGCTGGGTGCCAGCCCAGAGCAGGTTTGCGTTGCGGCCGAAATTGGTATGGAGCACAACCTCGGTCTTACTTGCGATCCGGTTGCGGGTCAGGTGCAGGTGCCGTGCATCGAGCGCAACGCTATCGCCTCGGTAAAAGCGATCAACTCTGCGCGTATGGCAATGCGCCGCACCAGTCAGCCGCGCGTCTCGCTGGATAAAGTCATCGAAACCATGTACGAAACCGGCAAAGACATGAACGCCAAGTATCGTGAAACCTCACGTGGTGGGTTGGCGATCAAAGTACAATGTGACTGATTTTTCTTAAAGTTAACATTCTGCGACATCACGGTAGTTACCTTACTAACTATCGGTTATGCTGTTTACACGCTACAGTAGAACAACGCGGCCTTTTACGGCCGCGTTGTTCTTGTGCTCACCGCGATTTATATTCATTGCTACTAAACTTTCACCAGGCAAGGTCGATAACTAAAACTCGCAATTTTATTGGCGCTTACTTAAGGATGGTTACTGATGCAAGTGTCCCAGCAAATTGTTAGTCAGTTTCGCCGAAAACGACTCTTTATTGCTGCAACTGTCGCCGCATTAGTGATTTTTCTTACCCTGGCTTTTCGTTTTTTTGAAGAGAAATCGCGCATTGAGCAACAGTCACACACCTTTGCCAATGAAGCCATTTTGCGCTTTGACCGCATGTTTTCACCACTGGATGTATCAGCGAATGATAATCTCGGGCTGGTCGGTCAGCGCTGTAGCGACGTGCGCTTTACGCTGGTGGAGAAACTGGCGGCCCTGCAAACACTACGCTCGCTGTTATTGGTAGAGAGTGACAGCATCTATTGCTCCAGCATATTTGGTGAACGTACCCTGTCATTCAGTAAAATATATCCTGAACTGGCGATCCATAATCAGCGCATGCTGTTGACTACCGATAACTATCTGCTTAAAGGCTCACCGGTGTTAATACTGTGGACCCCCATATCGCAGGATAATAATAAATCCGGCATTCTGCAGGTTATTAACGTCGAGATGATGAGCAATTATCTGCTCGAACCGACATTGCCGTGGGTTGAGCGGGCAATATTTAATGTTGGCGGTAAAAGCCTTGAATACGGCACCCCACTGATTCAGCCGGCCATTCCCTCTGAAGATGAGGTGAGTTACGAAGAGGCTTCGCTGCGCTACCCCTACACAATTACTCTGTTTGGCCCATCGCCAGCACGCCTGGCGCTCGCAGCCGTTCCTTCTCAATTGCCGCTGGCGCTTCTGCTCAGTCTGCTGACGGGTTATATCGTCTGGCTGGCAACCGCTAACCGTATGAGTATCGCCTGGGAGATCAGCTATGGCCTGTCGTCCCACGAGTTTCTTGTTTACTGCCAGCCGCTAATTAATGCGCGTACCGGAGAATGTGACGGCATAGAATTGCTGTTGCGCTGGAATAATCCGCGTCAGGGCTGGGTTCCACCGGATGTATTTATTCCAATGGCCGAGCGCCAAAATCTGATTGCACCGCTGACGCGTTACGTGATTAATGAGGTCGTCAGCCAACTGCCTTCGCTGCCCGATACTCCCGATTTTCATATCGCCCTTAACGTAGCGGCCAGCCACTTTCACAATCGCGCCATTCTCAACGATTTACAGCATCTGTGGTGGCCAGCTAATCCGCGTCAACAGCTGGTAATTGAACTCACCGAACGTGATGCCCTGCCGGTGGTCGATCAACGCGTCGTTTCACACCTGCAAAAAGCTGGCGTTAAGTTGGCGATTGACGATTTCGGTACTGGCCACAGCTCGCTTTCCTACCTGAAGACGCTCAGCCCCGACGTGTTGAAAATCGATAAAATCTTCACTGCTTCAATTGGCACCGATGCGATTAACGCCACGGTAACCGATATGGTGATTTCGCTGGCGCAGCGTCTGAATATCAGCCTGGTGGCCGAGGGTGTGGAAACCGCTGAGCAGGCAGCCTATTTGCGTGAACGCGGTGTGGATATTTTACAGGGCTATTATTTTGCCCGACCGATGCCGTTAGCCGATTTCCCGACATGGCTGAGTGAACGTTAGCCTGCTCTGATAGAAAAAAACGGCGCTGTTAAGCGCCGTTTTTTTCTTCGGATGGCGAGGTTATCCTCGCCCGGGCCAACCATCAGGCCTCTTCATCGTCCATTTCGTTGCGTTCTTTGGTCACACGCACCAGATCCACGCGATAATCTGTCGCTTCGATAATCTGGAAGCGCAGTGGCGGCAGCTCAATGACATCACCGGGTAACGGCAACTGTCCTTTCTGCGCAATCAGTAAGCCCGCCAGCGAAGCATGATCGTCTTCGGCTTTAACCAAATCCTGAGTATCCAGCAGCTGCTGCAACGAGTGAAGATCGGTGCCGCCTTTAACCAGCCAGCCGTCGCCGTCGGCAATGATATCCGGCGTTTCATCCTCATCAGGAAATTCACCGGCAATCGCTTCCAGCACGTCCAGCGGTGTGATCAGCCCCTGCACCACGCCAAACTCGTTGGTGACCACCACAAAGCTGCCCTTGGCACGGCGTAATACACCCAGCAGGTTAATCGGATCGAGCGTTTCTGGCACGATAATCGGCGGCGTCGCCGACGCGAAAGTGGCCACATCAATACCATGATCCAGCGCCACTAACAGCTCTTTGGCACGCACCACACCGATAATTTCATCCAGTTCACCGCGACACACCGGGAACAGGCTGTGCGGCGTATCCAGCAGCTGAATGCGAATCTCATCCAGCGGGCGCTCAGCATCAACCCAGGAGATTTCGCCGCGCGGCGTCATAATGCTGCGCACCGAACGCGAGGCCAGCGTTAATACGCCGTTAATCATGTAGCGCTCTTCGTCCTTAAAGGCTTCCTTCGGCATTACCGATGTCACTTCGCTGGTCTCACTGTTTACCTGCTGCGAACCCTGGCGCCCGCCCATCAGGCGCAGAATCGCTTCTGCGGTACGCTCACGCATCGGGCGGTGCGACTGATGACGGACAAAGTTACGTCGCGCAATCTGGTTAAACAGCTCGATAAGAATCGAGAAGCCGATCGCCGCGTACAGGTAACCTTTCGGAATGTGGAATCCAAAGCCTTCAGCGACCAGGCTCAGACCAATCATCAGCAGGAAGCTGAGACACAGCACCACAACTGTCGGATGCGCGTTAACAAAGTTAGTTAACGGCTTGGACGCCAGCAGCATAACCCCCATCGCAATGATCACCGCGGTCATCATTACTGCCAGGTCATTGACCATACCGACTGCGGTTATTACCGCATCAAGTGAGAACACCGCATCCAGTATGACAATCTGAATCACCACTGCCCAAAAACTGGCGTAGCTGCGGTTGCCATCACTCTCATGTTGACGGTTCTCCAGCCGTTCATGCAACTCCATGGTTGCCTTAAACAACAGAAATACACCGCCGAACAGTAAAATCAAATCACGCCCGGAGAAACTAAAGTCCGCCACGCTGAATAACGGCTTGGTCAGCGTCACCATCCACGAAATCAGCGACAACAGCCCCAGACGCATCAACAGCGCCAGTGACAGGCCGATAATACGCGCTTTATCGCGCTGCTTCGGTGGCAATTTATCCGCAAGAATGGCGATAAATACCAGGTTATCAATACCCAGCACGATCTCAAGAACGATAAGCGTCAGCAGACCGGCCCAAATTGAGGGGTCTAAGAGAAATTCCATTACAGACTCCGAAACAAGGAACAGGACAACGCCGCCACCATATTAATGGGCGTGCGTGGGGAATAACGACAGGCAATAGTGCGTGATACGCCGGAAGGCGTCAGAAAACAAGCCGGATGACCCGGTGGCATGGATAAACAACTTCGGTGACAGTCCATAGGGAGGGCAAAGGCCCGTTACTCCTGTAGCAAAAAAGAGTCATTACTCTACCAGCAGAAACATTGTCGTCAAAATATTTTCTTACAGTTAACAAAACTGCTTTATTTGGCTGCCTGATAAATGAGCAGAATGACAAATCATCAAGTTATACATCGGATTAACTGAGCGAGGTCACATAATTTATTTTTTCACAGACTAAAATAATTGTCGAAACATTCGCTGTATATCCTGACTCTGCAAAAAATCTTTACTGATGATTGCAGCGTTGTCTTGGGGTGGGCTTATCGCTGTTGCGATAAACTCGTTGGCGGCTCAGTGCTCACTGGCTGAAACGCTCACTATTCTAAAAGGAGGTAGCAAGTGACTATTGCTATTGTCATCGGCACGCATGGTTGGGCAGCAGAGCAGCTTCTGAAAACCGCCGAAATGCTGTTGGGTGATCAGGAAAACGTCGGCTGGATTGATTTTGTCCCCGGTGAAAATGCTGAAACCCTGATTGAGAAGTACACTGCGCGCCTTGCTGAACTCGACACCAGCCAGGGCGTGCTGTTCCTCGTTGATACCTGGGGTGGCAGCCCGTTTAATGCCGCCAGCCGTATTGTGGTCGATAAACAAAACTATGAAGTCATCGCCGGCGTTAATATTCCAATGCTGGTGGAAACGCTGATGGCACGTGACGATGATCCGGCATTCGATGAGCTGGTGGCAGTGGCAGTGGAAACCGGCCGTGAGGGCGTCAAAGCACTGAAGGCTAAAGAGCCTGAACCCGCAGCGGTGGCCGCAACTAAACCCGCCGCACCTGCCGCACCAACCAAACCAATGAGCGCGGAAGACCATATGAAAATTGGTCTGGCCCGTATTGATGACCGCCTGATCCACGGCCAGGTCGCCACCCGCTGGACTAAAGAAACCAACGTAAACCGCATTATCGTCGTCAGTGATGAAGTCGCTGCCGATAACGTGCGCAAAACCCTGCTGACCCAGGTCGCCCCTCCAGGGGTCACTGCACATGTGGTGGACGTCGCGAAAATGGTGCGCGTCTACAACAACCCGAAATACGGTCAGGATAAAGTGATGCTGCTGTTCACCAACCCGACGGATGTCGAGCGTATTGTGGCAGAGGGCGTCAATATCACCTCGGTCAATGTCGGTGGCATGGCATTCCGCCAGGGTAAAACCCAGGTGAACAATGCGGTGTCAGTTGATGAAAAAGATATTGCCGCGTTTAAGAAGCTTAACGATCGCGGAATTGAGCTGGAAGTCAGAAAGGTCTCGTCCGACCAGAAACTGAAAATGATGGACCTGATTGCCAAAGTGAATCAATAAGTTGAAAGCCTTATTCATCGCCTGACGCGTCAGGTTTAACTCAGAATGCTTATGTCAGAAGGAGAAGTGCAATGGAGATTACCACTCTTCAAATTGTACTGATATTTATTGTCGCCTGCGTCGCAGGTATGGGATCGATTCTTGATGAGTTTCAGTTTCACCGTCCGTTGGTGGCCTGTACGTTAATTGGCTTTGTGCTGGGAGATGTTAAAACCGGGATTATTATCGGCGGTACGCTGGAAATGATCGCCCTTGGCTGGATGAACATTGGTGCGGCAGTGGCACCCGATGCCGCCCTCGCCTCGATTATTTCGACCATTCTGGTTATCGCCGGTGGGCAAAGCATCGGAGCCGGTATCGCACTGGCTATTCCGCTGGCCGCAGCTGGCCAGGTTCTGACCATTATTGTGCGTACGATTACCGTTGCCTTCCAGCACGCCGCCGATAAAGCGGCCGATAAAGGTAATCTGACCGCAATCAGCTGGATTCACGTTTCGGCATTAGTGTTGCAGGCGATGCGTATTGCCATTCCGGCACTGATCGTTGCTGTATCCGTCGGCACCAGCGTAGTACACAACCTGCTGAACTCGATTCCGGAAGTTGTGACCAATGGCCTGAATATCGCCGGTGGCATGATTGTCGTGGTCGGTTATGCAATGGTCATCAATATGATGCGTGCCGGTTACCTGATGCCGTTCTTCTATCTTGGCTTCGTGACCGCGGCATTTACCGAATTCAACCTGGTCGCACTGGGTGTCATTGGGGTGGTAATGGCACTGCTCTATATTCAGCTCAGCCCGAAATATAACCGCGTCGCGGGTGCAGCAGCGTCTGGCCCGGCAAAAAACGACCTCGATAACGAATTAGACTAAGGATAAGGTGAGAGAAATGGTTGATACCACTACCACACAAAAAAAACTCACACCCGGTGATATTCGCGGTGTATTTCTGCGCTCAAACCTGTTCCAGGGATCATGGAACTTTGAACGCATGCAGGCGCTCGGTTTCTGCTTCTCAATGGTGCCGGTGATTCGTCGCCTTTACCCGGAGAATAACGACCAGCGTAAACAGGCAATTAAACGTCACCTTGAGTTCTTTAACACCCACCCGTACGTGGCAGCCCCAATACTGGGCGTGACCATGGCGATGGAAGAGCAGCGTGCCAACGGTGCACCGATTGATGATGCGGCGATTAACGGCATCAAAGTCGGTCTGATGGGGCCACTGGCAGGCGTCGGCGACCCCATCTTCTGGGGTACGGTGCGCCCGGTATTTGCCGCACTCGGAGCCGGTATCGCCATGAGTGGCAGCCTGCTCGGTCCGATACTGTTCTTCGTGCTGTTTAACCTGGTGCGTCTGGCAACTCGCTATTATGGCGTCGCGTATGGCTATAAAAAAGGTGTCGATATTGTTAGCGACATGGGCGGCGGCTTCCTGCAAAAACTGACCGAGGGGGCGTCAATTCTCGGCCTGTTTGTCATGGGGGCACTGGTTAATAAGTGGACGCATGTTAACATTCCACTGGTGGTGTCGAGGATCACCGATCAGACCGGTCAGACCAATGTCACCACCGTTCAGACCATCCTTGATCAGCTGATGCCAGGACTGGTGCCACTGCTGTTGACCTTTGGCTGTATGTGGCTGCTGCGACGTAAAGTGAATGCGCTGTGGATTATCATGGGCTTCTTTGCCATTGGTATCTTCGGCTACTGGATTGGTTTACTCGGACTGTAAACTGCTGAACCGGGAGCCTGGCTCCCGGTTTTTTATTGCAGAGTCTTTTTATCAGCGTTTACGCCAAACGCTGACAAAACGACTTTCACGGAGCTGTAGTATGTCTTTAACCGATTATCTCATCATTGCCGTTATCGCCCTGTTTCTGCTGTACGCGATTTATGATGAATTACTGATGGATCGTCTGCGCGGTAAAACCCGTCTGAAAGTGCTGCTGCAACGCCGTAACAAGCTGGATAGCCTGATCTTTATCGGCTTGATCGCCATTTTGCTTTATCACAACGTTTCAGCCAACGGGCCACAAGTTACCACGACGTTACTGCTGATTCTGGCTTTTATCGCCATTTATATTTTCTGGATTCGCCGACCGAAATTGTTGTTAAAACCGCAGGGCTTTTTCTACGCGAACGTCTGGGTAGCTTATTCCCGTATCAAAAGTATGAATTTATCGGAAGATGGCGTACTGGTGATGCAATTAGAGCAGCGCCGCCTGCTGATTTACGTCAGAGAATTAGACGACCTTGAAAGAATTTATAAAACAATGGTAGAAAATCAATAAGTTAAAATATAGCCAAGGGTATGAATTATACCCCAGGCATGTTAATTCTAATCACTAATAAAACTGCGGATATTATTTTTCTGTTAAAACCGCAATAACATTGCGCTTAATTTAAACAGCAACGGATAAGTCAGATAATTAATGAAAATCGTTATCAGTTGGCGCTAAAAAATAATGAATTTTAATTTGCCTTCATTTGTCGCTGTGATATTGTAGCCAGCGTCATTGGGGAGTAGCCGATTTCTGACGGAGTGTCAGAAATGCATCTGTCAACATACTCGTTTAGAGATAAACGTGGCAGCTGCGGCCCGCAGCGGGAAGGCGAGACCATAGACACGTGCCCATGTAAGGTTGGGGATGGCGCACGTGTATATGGATGTCCCGGCCGAGGTTACGACTTCGATGAATCTTTCCGCAATGCTTATTCTTGCTTTTGGCATGTCTATGGATGCTTTTGCCGCCTCGATCGGTAAAGGTGCAGCCCTGCATAAACCCCGTTTTTCCGAAGCACTCCGTACTGGCTTAATCTTTGGCGTAATCGAAGCCATTACACCGTTAATTGGTTGGTGTATTGGTCAGTTTGCGACGCAATTTGTCATGGGATGGAGCGACTGGATCGCGTTTATACTGCTGGCGTTTCTCGGTGGGCGAATGATCGCCGAGGGGTTTCGTGGCCAGAGCAGCGACTGCGCGCCGGTGCACCGTCACGGTTTCTGGCTGCTGGTGATGACCGCAATCGCCACCAGCCTTGATGCGATGGCGATTGGCGTCAGCCTTGCCTTCCTGCAAGTCAACATACTGCAAACCGCGATGATGATCGGCCTGGCAACGCTGATTATGTCAACAGCAGGCATTATGGTCGGGCGCTTTATCGGGCCGATGCTTGGCAAGCGTGCCGAGATCCTCGGCGGCGTAGTGCTGATCGGCATTGGTTGCAGTATTCTTTACTCCAGCCTGGCTTAATCGCGCTGCCACAGCGTCAGCACAAAATCCGTCTCGCAGATAAACGCCGTCTCACCGACCAGCTGCCCCCATACTTCCGGGCGCGCACGCCAGGCGAATGGCGTCATTTGTAACAACGCAGCGGCTTCTTCGCCGTTAAGCGTCATCGGGTAACTCAACGCCTGCTGATCAACGCGCGTAAAGCCTTCCGGCTGCTCTTCACTCTCATCATGCAGCTTTACCTGCTGATAAATAAGTTCTTTGAACTGCAACAGGTGACGCGGCCCTGGCGCAACCGTCAGCAAATATCCGCCCTGACGAATGACTCGCGCCAGCTCGCTGGCTTTGCACGGCGCATAAATGCGCAGCACCGCATCCAATGACTGCGCGGCGAAAGGCAGGCGATGGCTGGAGGCCACGCAGAAGCTAATTTCCGGATAGCGTTTCGCGGCATAGCGAATGGCGACCTTAGACACGTCCAGACCATATATTTGACGGCTTTCACGCTGCGATAAACGCTGGCTGACTGCTTCAGTGTAATACCCTTCACCACAGCCAATATCCAGCAGGCTGACCGCCTGCTGTGGCAATACGCTGTCCAGCAGTGCAGCTACCTGCTGCTGTAACGGCTGATAGTGACCGGCATCAAGAAACTCACGGCGCGCCTGCATCATCTCCGCACTGTCGCCCGGCTGTTTAGAACGCTTATGCTGTACCGGCAGCAGATTGACGTAGCCCTCTTTCGCGCAATCAAACTGATGTTGATTCGTGCAGCGCCAGCTGCGCTCATTAAGCGCCAGCGGTTGCTGACAAAGTGGACAAAGGTACGGCATTCAGGCTCTCCGGCAAAAAATCAGGGCGGCAGTTTACACCTTTCATCGCCTGCGTGCGTCAGTAATCCACTCAGATTCGCGTCAGGCGCAACAAAAAAGCCCCGTCACGAATGACGGGGCTTTCACAATTCAGTTTCAGCGGCGTTATGAATTACAACACCTTGCTGAGGCTGAGATCGAAATCAGATTGCATTAACGTTAACTGCAGCTGGACCTTTCTGGCCGTCCTGAATTTCGAACTCAACATTCTGGCCTTCAGCCAGAGTTTTGAAGCCGTTACCCTGGATTGCAGAGAAGTGTACGAACACATCTTTGCTGCCGTCAGCAGGAGTAATGAAACCAAAACCTTTAGACTCGTTGAACCACTTAACCTGACCTTTAATCTTTGCCATTATGCAAATTCCTTAGATTGTTTTATTCGCCCGGAGGCTTACTTACTGAGAAACCAGAGACATTACTGAATGAGGCACTAATTTAAGGTTCGGCAAGGAAGCGGTATTCAACGTCAACGTTTTTACTCAGAACTTCATTACTGAAAATGCCACACATAAGCAGAACTGTACCTCGTTTTACCCAGAAAGCGTTATCACATATCCTTTAATTAATGGCAAGCCATTTTTAAACAGTGATCGACCTGCCGCACATTATTGAAACGACTAACGGCACGGAATGCACAAATATGCACGCTTTCGGGCTAAACAGACATACAACCCAGGCAGGAAAGGCCCACCCAGCATGTCTATAACGTCCCGATTACTTTAGCCTAAACTAAAGGTTTCGTCTAATACGACCTTGCGCTAACTCATTACTATTCAGCATAAATATTGCATAAATATTGCAAAGAACTTCTGTATAGATTGATTAAAGCAGCCGGTAACAAGCTAAAAGTTTGCAGATGTAACTTGTACAACAAGTATCCTTTCGTACAAATTAAACATTAAATTGCACCAAAATCAGGAGCATTATTTCGCCCTGCCCCAATTAAATGCAACGCTGATAAATTACTCACTAATTTGATCTGTTCCCAAGCAGAATTATAAATAATGTGATTAGTGGAATGTTCTGCGGTTGATATCTGTCACCCTAAGATTATTCCTGGATAATATTATTTATCAGCGCTCTTGCTCCTATTCTCCACGGCTGGAAGCGTTGTGGATCAAGCCCTGCCGACTGCATCGAATGCGCCAGTTCGGCTGGCGGCGTATCCAGTGATTCATCAGCCAGCTCAAATACTCCCCAGTGAATCGGAATAGATAGAGGGCAACCCAGATCTCGGTGCAAAGAAACCGCCTGCTGCGGATCCATATGCTGGGCGTGCATGAACCATTTTGGTGCATAGGCACCGACCGGTAACGCGGCCAGATTAAAAGGCCCAAGACGGCGCGGGATTTCGAGTAAATTTTCGGAGTAGCCGCTGTCGCCGGTGAACCAGAAATTCAGTTTTTTGACGTTTATTGTCCAGCCACACCACAGTGAACGATTACGATCTCGCAGCGTGCGCATACTCCAGTGACGTGCCGGTACGGCATGAATGGTCATGCCCGCCAGCTCAGTAGCTTGCCACCAGTCTGCCTGACTGACATGGCGCGCGCCCTGGCGAATAAACCACGGCTTCAGGCCGAGCGGCACAACAAACTGCACTTCAGGAAAGCGCCGCAAAATTTTCTTGATGGTTGGACGATCGAGATGATCGTAATGATTATGCGAAATAAGCACCACATCCAGCCGGGGTAAATCGTCGATATTCAGCGCCGCAGGCGTTTTACGTGCCGGGCCATACCAGCGCAACGGCGAAGCGCGCTGAGATAACGCCGGATCGATCAGGGTATAGCGCTGATCGATACGCAGCATCAGGCAAGCGTGTCCCAGCCACCAGACAGCATCCTGATCGCCGGAGAGGTCTGCTGGCTGCCACCATTGGGAGATAAACCCGGCATACCCTGCTGCGGGCGGAAATGGCAGCCCCTGCGCTTTACGCTCCTTGCGCCAACGCGCTAAATCGCCCTGCTGACGTAAATCAGTTTCCGGATTACAAAAACCCTCTGGCGTATGGTGCGCCTTAGACGGGTCATACCACGGATTTTTCCACGCCATATTCAACGCTCCTCAGCGCGTAACATTGCTTATCGCTCAGGAATCAGGCGAGTGAAATCTTTCTCGTCCTGCTGCTCCACTGCGTTTTTGCTCTCACTACCGCTGACGCTATCCGTCAGGCGGCGCAACAGCGCGTTTTGCTTTTTCTGCTCATCCAGCAGCGATTCCAGCAGGCGAATCTGCTCACTGGCACGCACGCTGGCGCGGTTAACAAAAAACCATGCGATCAGGCCAACAATGACCAGCGCTGCACTAAATCCCATTGACGCAAAACCCATCACGCCATTCGCCATCTCATTCATACAAACCTCAGTGTTACCGTACTTTCAAAGGTTGCTGCAATGCGCACAACACAACCTGTCGATTTTACTCGCTCGGCAGCGAATTGATAGATAACTCACATAATTTGCTGGTGAAATCTGAGTAATACTCATCGCTTTCAGCATCCTCTTATCGACGGGATGTGCAGCAAACGGCATGGTGCTATGCTGAGCGCGACGGCTGATGATGAGGAACAGCCTGATTAAACATGGAGACAAAAATGAAAATGATTATTCGTATCGTCATACTGCTGGCGATTATTTGGCTGGCGATGTTATTAACGGGCTACGGGGTGTTGACCGGCAGTAACAAAAATGCCGCAGGCATGGGTTTACAGTGTCAGTATCTGACCGCACGCGGTATGGTTTCGGCACAATATCTGCATACCGACAGCGGGATTATCGGCGTGACTGACTGCCCAATCCTGAAGAAAACCGGTGAAGTGGTCGATAATTAATTGACGCCGATCGGCTGGCGGCGTACTGGCCGCCAGCCGCATCAGATTCAGAATGGATAGTCGTGATAGCCCATCTGGGATGACAGCGCACTCGCAGCGCGATGCAGCATGCTGACATAATCTTTTTTATTCTCTTCCGCGAAGCGAATTGTCGGGAATGACATACTCAGACCTGCAATCACCACGCCAAAACGGTCAAACACCGGCACTGCGATACAGCGTAAGCCCTCTTCCTGCTCTTCGTTATCCTCGCCGAATCCCTGCGATTTTACTTTCTCCAGCACCGGTAACAGCTCTTCAGCACTGGCCAAAGTACGCGCGGTGCTGCGGGTAAATTCTACATGCTGCAAAATTTCCTGCACTTCGGCCGGATCGCGCCATGCCAGTAATACTTTACCAATCGCGGTGCTGTGCAGCGGGTTACGACGGCCAATGCGCGAATACATCCGCAGGTTGTACATTGAGTCGATTTTATGAATATAGACAATGCTGTCTTCTTCCAGCGCGCCGAGATGAATGGTTTCTTTGGTCAGGCGCGACAGCTCCCGCATTTGGATATCGGCGCTGCGGATCAAATCGACGTTTTGCAGCGCTTTCGCACCCAGCTCAAACAATTTCAGCGTCAGAGCATACTTTTCCGATTCGCCCTCCTGCGACACATAGCCAAGTGACTTCATGGTCTGCAGAAAACGGTAGACGGTGCTTTTAGACATCATCACGCGCTGCGACAGTTCGGTAATGCCGTTTTCACGCTCTTCACCTAACGCCTGCAAAATGCCAAACACTTTTAGCACGGAAGAGACGGAGTCGGGCTGCTTATCAAGATCTGCATTGGCCATAAATCACAACCTTTCTGAAATTGTTTTACAAAAAATGGAACACTATTTCTAGTATACGTGTGAGGTTGCCGATATCGCAATTAAATCACGCAGTTTGCGCCAGCAGGAGCACAGCGAGTTTTGCTATTAAATGCGATGCATTAGTCGCAGAAAGCCATTAGCATGATGATATTCACACTCATGATTAATTTCTCCTTATGTCACAAACCTCTCAAATGGATGGCTTACCCATCCCGCAGCGTTACGGCGCGATCATTGCTATTGCGCTGGGCATCACCGTCGCGGTACTGGACGGTGCGATTGCTAACGTCGCGCTGCCAACCATCGCCCGCGATTTGCAGGCCAGCCCGGCCCAGTCAATCTGGATCGTCAATGCCTATCAGCTGGCGATCATTGTTTCTCTGCTGTCGCTGTCATTTCTCGGCGATATTCTTGGTTATCGCCGGATTTATCAGTGGGGATTGGTGGTTTTTAGCTGCACATCACTGTTCTGTGCGCTCTCCAGCTCGCTGGAGATGCTGACTTTTGCCAGGGTGTTACAGGGATTTGGTGGTGCTGCACTGATGAGTGTTAATACCGCGCTGATCCGCATTATCTATCCCCAGCGCCATCTCGGGCGCGGTATGGGGATAAATTCGCTGATCGTGGCAGTTTCCACTGCAGCAGGCCCTACAGTGGCGGCTGCGGTGTTATCAGTGGCTTCCTGGCAATGGTTGTTCTTTATCAACGTTCCGGTAGGTATTGCCGCGCTGTGGCTCGCGCTGCGCTTTCTGCCGGATAATCCGCTGAAGGCGCAAGGACAGCGTTTTGACATAACCAGTGCCGTGATGAATGCGCTAACCTTCGGTCTGCTGATCTCCGCGCTGAGCGGTGCAGCGCAGGGCCAGCGCTGGGAAATTATCGCGGCAGAGTTGGTGGCGTTACTGGTGATCGGGATTCTGTTTATCCGCCGTCAGCTTACCTTGCCGTTTCCGCTGTTGCCGGTCGATCTGCTGCGCATTCCGATTTTCTCACTGTCGATTTGCACCTCCGTTTGCTCATTCTGCGCGCAAATGCTGGCAATGGTATCGCTGCCGTTCTATCTGCAAAGCGTGCTGGGACGCAGTGAAGTCGCAACCGGATTGCTGTTGACGCCGTGGCCGCTGGCCACCATGGTGATGGCGCCGATTGCCGGCCGCTTAATTGAGCGCTACCACGCCGGTCTGCTCGGCGGTATTGGACTGGCGATGTTTGCCGCCGGTCTGTTTGCGCTGGCGTTATTGCCACCCGCACCGGCCGATGTCGATATCATCTGGAGAATGATGCTGTGCGGTGCCGGTTTTGGCCTGTTCCAGTCACCAAACAATCATACGATTATCTCTTCCGCACCGCGTAACCGCAGTGGCGGTGCCAGTGGCATGCTGGGTACTGCACGTCTGTTGGGGCAAACCAGTGGTGCGGCGCTGGTGGCACTGATGTTTAATCTGTTTGGTACTCACGGCACCCATGCTTCGCTAATTATGGCCGGATGCTTCTCCAGTGCGGCAGCCATTGTCAGTGCAATGCGCATGACCCAGCCACGCGCCGGAAAATAAAAAAGGGGAACATAAGGCCCCCTTCAATCGCAGGGGCGGCTTTTCGCCGCCCAAGCCGCGAGTGATCAACTACTTCAGGTACTCGCCACTACGCAGCGCTTCGATACGCTTATCCAGCGGTGGGTGCGACATAAACATCTCGCTGAACGATTTGTTTTTACCGTTAATGCAGAACGCCATCATGCTGCTGGCTTCCTGCGGCTCGTAGCTGGTTTTCAGTCGTTGTAATGCGGCGATCATCTTCTCTCGACCGACCAGGCGCGCCGCGCCGGCATCAGCGTGGAATTCGCGATGGCGTGAGAACCACATCGTGATAATGCTGGCCAGGATACCGAACACCAGTTCGAGCACCATGGAAATAGCAAAATACACCATCGGGTTACCGTTACTTTCACCCTCGTCACGGTTACCGGACAGAAAGCCCGAAGCCACCTGCGCAATAATACGCGAGATAAAGATCACAAAGGTGTTTACCACACCCTGGATCAGCGTCATGGTCACCATATCACCGCTGGCAATATGACTGACTTCATGCGCCAGTACCGCTTCTGCTTCATCACGACTCATGTTCTGCAACAGGCCGGTAGAAACCGCCACCAGTGACGCATCACGCCGTGCGCCGGTGGCGAAAGCATTGATATCCGGTGCGTGGTACACAGCAACCTGCGGCATCGCGATGCCCGCCTGTTGCGCCTGGCGTCCAACCGTTTCCATTAGCCAGCGTTCGGTTTCGTTGCGAGGCTGTTCAATCACTTCCCCACCAACGGAACGCAGTGCCATCCATTTTGACATCAGCAGTGAAACAAACGCACCGCCGAAGCCAAACAGGCCTGCCATAATCATCAGGCCCTGAACGCTGCTTGACTGGATCCCTGTCAGGCTGAGAATCAGCCCGAAAACCAACATTACGCCAAGGTTGGTTAGCAGGAAAAGAGCAATACGCATCATAAAATATAATCTTCCTCAGTTAGCTTAGTGCCGGTATGCGGATATACATCGTATGGGTAACCATCAGCATTTCAAGCGACCTTAACGTTTAAGTGTCTAAAAAGACATAACTTTACATTTTTGGCATATGCAATGCACAGCGATTAATCGCTGACAGGTTTGCAGTAATTAGCGATGCTAAAGTAAGGAACGAGGAAAGAAACAGGCACTGCCTGAGCAGTGCCTGTTTTACTGACTAGTTAGCGGCTTTTTTGCTTGCCGGCTGACCAGACTCGAGCTGCGCCAGGTCATTGGCTATCTTCACCGTTTCATCAAGATACGGATCCGGCTCTTTATAGTCTTTCGGTAAATCATCTATATTAGCCAGCGGCTTTTTGCCTTCCAGCTTGTAGCGCGCATTGATACGTTCCAGACGCAGTGCATCTTCCTCGTGATTCTCTTTCTCGCGTTGCGCCAGATTGAGTGACACCGCATTACGCTTATCCTTCAGTGCATTAAAGCGGGCAATGTCTTTGATGATGTACTGGAACTCAGGATCCTGCGCGATACGCTGTTGATGATTTTTCAGCAACTGCGGCTCAAACGGCTTCAGATCGCCCGTTTTCACATAGGTCGCGGCAGAGATGCTATCCCATGGCAGCGCGTTATCTTCAAATTTCTCACCGGTTTCAACCGCTTCCACGCCGGTTGGCATCAGCAGGTCAGGCGTGACGCCTTTACGCTGCGTACTGCCGCCGTTGATACGGTAAAACTTCTGAATGGTATACTGAACTGAACCCAGCGCAGGCCATTCCGGGCGCAGCATCTGATCGTAGATACGATTCAGCGAACGATATTGCTGCACGGTGCCTTTACCAAAGGTCGGCTCACCGACGACTAACGCACGGCCATAGTCCTGCATCGCGGCGGCGAAGATTTCAGATGCCGAGGCACTGAAGCGATCCACCAGCACTACTAACGGACCCTTATAGTAAACAATACCGTCAGTGTCGTTGTCTTCGCGCACTTTACCGTTATTGTCACGTACCTGAACTACCGGACCGCTTGGGATAAACAAACCAGAAAGCGCGACGGCTTCAGTCAGTGCGCCACCGCCATTGGTGCGCAGGTCAATCACTACGCTGTTAACATTCTGTTTCTGCAATTTCTGCAGCTGAACTTTAACGTCGTCTGTCAGACCAACATAGAAACCAGGGATGTCCAGCACGCCGACTTTCTGATTACCGACATTTTTCACCGACATCTTCACCGCACGATCTTCCAGGCGGATCTTCTCACGCGTCAGCGTCACCGTGCGAGTTTTGCTGCCCTTACCTGCCGGCAACACTTCCAGACGAACTTTACTGCCTTTTGGCCCTTTGATCAGCGCAACCACGTCATCCAGCCGCCAGCCGATCACGTCCACCATTGGCTTATTCGGCTGCCCGACCGCCACAATGCGGTCACCAACGGTAATCGCCTTGCTTTTCGCTGCCGGGCCACCCGCTACCATGGAATTAATGACGGTGTAGTCATCATCCATCTGCAATACCGCGCCAATCCCTTCAAGCGACAGGCTCATTTCGGTATTGAACTGCTCGGTATTGCGCGGTGAAAGATAGCCAGTATGGGGATCGATTTCGCGGGCGAAAGCATTCATTGCCAGCTGGAACACATCCTCGCTGTTGCTCTGCGCCAGCCGACGAATGGCAAACTCATAACGTTTGGTGAGAATCTCACGAATCTCTTTCTCATCTTTGCCGGTCAGCTTCAGGCTCAGTTGGTCATATTTGACTTTGGCATCCCATAACGCATTAAGCTCAGCAACGCTCTTTGGCCATGGCGCTTTGCCACGATCGAGATCGATGGTGTCATTGCCGGTAAAGTTCATCGGCTTATTCAGCACCGACAGCGCATACTGATAACGCTCAAACCGACGCTTCTGCGCCAGGTTGTATAAATCGAAAAACACCGGCATTTTGCCGGATTTAAACTCCTCACCGAGGGTGCCTTTCTTATCGGCAAATTGCGCCACGTCTGACGCCAGCAGCACGTTGTGGCTGTAGTCCAGCATATTCAGGTAGCGGTCAAAAATCTTTGCAGAGAACGCTTTATCCAGATCGAACTGACGATAATGAGAACGGGTAAAACGGGAGGTAACACGTTCACTGACGGTGGCGTGTTGCGGCTCCTGCTGCAGCTGAGGGATTTGATCGGCGCGGGTAATATTTTCCGCAGCGAATGCGTGGCCTGCAATAAGCAGGCCCGCGATAATGGTCGTTCTAAAAAAATTGTTCATGCCGTGGCTGGCCTCCGTTTCAGAACTGCAAGTGTTCTGCGCGCACGATCATTGCCAGGCCGGAAACCAGCTGCACCCGGACGCCATCTTTGGAGATTTCCAGAATGGTGGCGTCCATCGCGCTTTTACCTGCTTTGACTCTAATGCTCTGGCCGACTTGCAATGCTGAAGTATCGGTAACCGGTTGAGTACGCGGTTCGCGTTCAACGGGTGCTGCACGTTCCTGGGCAGGGCGCGGCGCTTTAGGACGAGCCTTACGCGGCTGTTCGCCTTCTGCAGCAGGTTTACGCGGCGCAGGTTTACGCGGACGACGTGGTGCGGTCTCTTCACCGGCCTCACGTTTTTTCGCCTGCTGCTGCTCACGCTGTGCCTGAACTCGCGCTTTAGCTTCTTCAAGCTGCTTACGTGCGTGCTCTACGTGTTGTTCGTCGAGCTCACCACATGCATTGCCGTCAAGATCGACGCGCGTCGCACCCGCTTTAATCCCATAAAGGTAACGCCAGCTGGAGGTATACAGGCGCAGTGCGGAACGAAGCTGAGTTTTACTCAGATTCATTTCACCTTGCACACGTTCGACCAGATCCTGAAAGATACCAATTTTGAGCGGTCGTGCTTCGCCTTCGGCGCTAAAGCAGTTTGGGAAACGCTCTGCCAAAAAGGCGATGACTTCTTTACTGCTATTCAACTTAGGTTGATTTTCCATGAAATTTCCTGATTACAACGGGTTTGCCAACCGGCGCAGGCATGAACAGGCGTCATTATAATGAGCCAGGCGGCAATTGCTACGTGATCCAGCTCTTTAGGTGCGTTTCATGTGAATAAATTTTTTCACATCACTACCCGCAAGTACTTCGCAAAGCCCGTCAGTAAGGGTTTTCAGGCCAATTTCATCGTTGCTGTCGAAGCGATTATAAACTGTGCTGTCGATATCCAGAACGCCGATAACTTCACCATCGACCACTAACGGCAGCACGATTTCGGCATTACTGGCGGCATCACAGGCGATATGACCCGGGAACGCATGCACGTCATCAACACGCTGTACCTGATTATCTGCAACTGCCGTGCCACATACGCCTTTACCGACAGGAATACGCACGCAGGCAATTTTACCCTGAAAAGGGCCGAGTACTAACGTGTTCTCTTCCGTGAGCAAATAAAACCCTGCCCAGTTAACACCATCAAGACGTTCATATAAAAGCGCGCTACAATTGCCCATAGCAGCCAGGAAACTGGTTTCACCAGCAATTAACGCGCGCAAATCACGGTTTAAATCCGTATAAAATTCTTGTTTGTTCATTTATTAACCATTGTAAATACTATTGAGGCGCGCCTTTTAGTGCGTCACTCGTTAAAATAAGCATTAATTGCCCAGGCCGACAAGATGAATCATTCCGTCAGTTCATATAACCTTAGGATCTTCCGCACTGGTTTGCAGAACACTTTATCAGTGTCCCGGTGTTTATCGCATCGCTTCAGAGCACGATTTTGATAACAATTTCTGCTTATTATTGGCATTACATGGGCAACGCATCCTCAATAATATGAAAATTTACGCAATCAGCCATGCCCTGCCCCGAGAACGTTATCAGCGTTGCCCGCAATGCGATACCCTTTTTTCCATGCCGGATGTTAAATCCCGTCAGACAGCACACTGTCCGCGTTGTAACGCCAAAATTCTCAACGGCCGTGACTGGTCAATGACGCGCCTGACGGCCATGGCCGTCACCATGATTCTGCTGATGCCGTTTGCTTTCGGCATGTCGCTGGTCGACATCCGCCTGCTGGGCACCAATATCAGCGCCAGCCTGCTGGGCGGCATTCTGCAAATGGCCGAACAGGGCAATGTGATCAGCGCATCGATGGTCGCGTTCTGCACCGTCGGCGCACCGGTAACGCTGGTTGCGTCGATTATTTATCTGTTTTTTGGTCAGCGACTCGGTATGAATCTGCGTCCGGTGCTGCTGATGCTTGACCGGTTAAAAGAGTGGGTGATGCTGGATATCTACCTGGTAGGCATCGCCGTGGCGTCAATCAAAGTGCAGGATTATGCCGACCTGCAATTGGGCACCGGGCTGCTGGCCTATATTGTGCTGACCATTCTCAGCCTCGTCACCCTGATCCATCTTAATGTTGAGCAGCTGTGGCAGCGTTTTTATCCGCAGCCGGAGCCGCAGGTAGCGCCGGAAAAATTGCAGGTCTGTCTGAATTGCCATCACACCGGGCTGGCGGACGATCGCGGCCGCTGCCCACGCTGCCACACCCCATTGCGCTTTCGCCGCCGCCACAGCCTGCAAAAATCCTGGGCGGCGCTGATTGCATCGATTATATTTCTGCTGCCGGCTAACCTGATGCCGATTTCAGTTATCTATCTCAACGGTGCGCGGCAGGAAGATACTATTTTTTCCGGCATTCTTTCGCTGGCTTCCGGCAATATACCGGTAGCAGCAGTGGTATTTATCGCCAGTATTCTGGTGCCGTTCACTAAAGTGATTGTGTTACTGACGTTATTGCTCAGCATTCAGTTTAAATGTCAGCAAGGTCTGAAGACCCGTATACGCTTATTGCGTGTAGTGAAATGGGTAGGACGTTGGTCAATGTTAGATCTGTTCGTAATTGCGCTGACCATGTCACTGGTCAATCGCGATCAACTTTTAGCTTTTACTATGGGACCGGCAGCCTTCTACTTTGGCTCGGCGGTTATTCTCACTATCCTTGCCGTTGAGTGGCTGGATAGTCGTTTACTTTGGGATGCACATGCAACAGGAAACGCCGACTACACCGACTAAAGCTCGAGTCACCAATAAGCGCAGAATATCGCCCTTCTGGCTCCTGCCGTTAATCGCGCTGCTGATTGCGGGCTGGCTGCTCTGGACTAACTATCAGGAGCGCGGCACCACCATTACCATCGACTTTGTGTCGGCGGATGGCATCGTGCCGGGCAGAACACCGATCCGTTATCAGGGGGTGGAAGTCGGCCAGGTGCAAGGCATCAGCATGACTGACGACCTGCGCACCATCAAAATTAAAGCCAGCATTAAGAGCGATATGAAAGATGCGCTGCGCGAAGACACTCAATTCTGGCTGGTGACGCCCAAAGCCTCGCTGGCTGGCGTTTCCGGTCTTGATGCGCTGGTCGGCGGTAACTATATCGGTATGATGCCGGGTAAAGGTGAGCCACGCGAAACCTTCAGCGCGCTGGATACCCAGCCTAAATACCGGCTGAATACCGGCGAAATGCTGATTCATCTGCATACGCCGGATCTTGGCTCGCTGAACACCGGCTCACTGGTCTACTACCGCAAAATTCCGGTGGGACGTGTCTACGATTACAGCATCAATCCCGGTAATAAGGGCGTCACGGTAGATGTGCTGATTGAGCGCCGCTTTACCAATCTGGTGAAAAAAGAGAGCCGCTTCTGGAATGTGTCTGGGGTAAAAGCCGATGTCGGGCTGGCTGGTGCGAAAGTCCAGCTGGAAAGCCTGGCGGCGCTGGTGAATGGTGCCATCGCCTTTGACTCACCGGATGCCTCACAGCAGGCGGCCTCTGAAGACAACTATACTCTTTACCCCGATCTCGCGCACAGTCAGCGCGGCGTGGTGATATCTCTCGATCTGCCAGACGGTAAAGACCTCAAAGAAGACAGCACGCCGTTGATGTATCAGGGGCTGGAAGTCGGCACCCTGACCAAGATGACGTTACAGCCCGGCGGTAACGTCAAGGGTGAAATGACTATTGATCCATCGGTCGTCAGTCTGATGCGAGAAGGCACGCGCATTGAGATGCGTAGCCCGAAGGTTAGCCTGACGGATACCAGCCTGAGTAGCCTGTTAACCGGTAATACCCTTGAACTGATTCCGGGTGACGGCGAGCCTCAGGATCACTTCAAGGTGCGCGCCAGTAACGAATCCTTACTGCAACAGCCCGATGTGCTGACGCTGAAACTGAGCGCACCGGAAAGCTACGGTATTGATGCCGGCCAGCCAATCATGCTGCACGGCATGAAAATCGGTCAGGTGATCAGCCGCAAGCTCGACGAGAAAGGCGTCAGTTTTGTTGTGGCGATTGCGGCGGATCATCGCCACCTGGTGCACGGCGACAGCAAATTTATTATCAACAGCCGGCTAAATGTGAAATTAGGCATTGACGGTATGCAGGTGCTCGGCGCCAGCGCCCGTGAATGGGTCGATGGCGGCATTCGGCTGGAACCCGGCGCGAAAGGCGCAGCGAAAAGCAGCTATCCACTGTATGCCGACAGTGAAAAAGCGGAAGAAGGCATAACCAGCGATCGCCCGCCGACCACCATCATGCTGACGGCTAACAGCCTGCCGGATATCCAGGCTGGATCGATAGTGCTGTACCGCAAATTCCAGGTGGGTGAGATTGTTGACGTCACGCCTAAAGCCAATGAATTTGATGTCGCCGTGCATATCAAGCCGGAATACCGCAAGCTGCTGACGCAAAACAGCGTGTTCTGGGCTGAAGGCGGCGCACGCGTGCAGCTTAACGGCAGCGGACTAACGGTGCAGGCATCGCCACTGAACCGCGCACTGAAAGGCGCTATCAGCTTCGATAACCTGAGTGGTGCCGGCAGCGGGATTAGCCGCGATCAAAAACGCGTACTGTACGATTCTGAAACTGCGGCACGCGCGGTAGGCAGCCAGATTTCACTGCATACCTTTGACGCCAGTAAACTGGCCGCAGGTATGCCAATCCGCTATCTCGGTATTAATGTCGGACAGGTTGAATCACTGGCGCTTAGCCCGGATAAAAACCAGGTGATCGCCAAAGCGGTACTGTACCCGGAATACGTTGATGATTTCGCGCGCTGGGGCAGCCGCTTCTCGGTGGTGTCACCGGAAATTTCCGCCACCGGCGTCAATCATCTGGAAACCCTGCTGCAACCGTATATCAACGTCGATCCCGGTAAAGGTCGTGCTGCACGCAGCTTTGAGTTGCAGGAAGCCACCATCACCGACTCGCGCTATCTCGATGGCCTGAGCGTAGTGGTCGATGCGCCGGAAGGCGGCTCGCTGTCAATCGGCACTCCGGTACTGTTCCGCGGTATTGAAGTGGGCACCGTTACCGGCACCTCGCTGGGCAGCATGGCAGACCGCGTACAGATTACTCTGCGCATCAGTAAAAAATACCAGCATCTGGTCCGTAATAACTCGGTGTTCTGGCTGGCGTCCGGCTATAACCTTGAGTTCGGCCTGATCGGTGGCGTGGTGAAAACCGGCACCTTCCAGCAGTTTATTCGCGGCGGAATCCAGTTTGCGACCCCGCCGACGGTGCCGCTGGCGCCACAGGCCACCTCCAACAAGCACTTCCTGTTGCTGGATGAAGAGCCGAAAGAGTGGCGTAAATGGGGAACCGCCATCCCGCGCTAACCTTGGTAAAACGGGCGACTCTGGTCGCCCGTTGCTTTTCTGCTTTGCCCGTTGCTGTGTTAAACTTGCCGCTTCATTTTCTGTAACGGACCCCTTCAGTGGCTCACTCTTCCCGCGTCTTTTTTCCTGAATCCTTTTTAACTGTCATGCGCGAAGCCTTGCCTGACAGCAGCGCCTTTGAGGCTTTTATTGCCATCAGCCAGCAGCCGTTACGCCGCAGTCTGCGCGTCAATACGCTGAAAATCAGCGTGGCCGATTTTCTGCAGCTGGTCGCTCCCTATAACTGGCAGCTGACGCCGATTCCCTGGTGCGAAGAAGGTTTCTGGATTACCCGTGAGCAGGATGACGATTTGCCACTGGGCAGTACCGCCGAGCATCTCAGCGGCCTGTTTTACATTCAGGAAGCCAGCTCAATGTTGCCGGTCAGCGCGCTGTTTGATGCCGAACCGCATCCACAACGCGTGATGGACGTCGCCGCCGCGCCAGGCTCAAAAACCACCCAGATGGCGGCCCGCATGGCCAATCAGGGCGCGATTCTGGCAAATGAGTACTCCGCCAGCCGCGTAAAAGTGCTGCATGCCAACCTCAGCCGTTGCGGCGTCAGCAACACCGCGATGACTCACTTCGATGGCCGGGTATTTGGTCCGGCGTTGCCGGAATGCTTCGACGCGATATTGCTGGATGCGCCCTGCTCCGGCGAAGGAGTGATCCGTAAAGATGCTGATGCGCTGCGTAACTGGACGCCGGAAAGCACCCGCGATATCGCGGCTACCCAGTGCGACCTGATAGACAGCGCTTTCCACGCGCTGAAAGCTGGCGGCACGCTGATCTACTCCACCTGTACTTTAAATCAGACCGAAAACCAGCAGGTCGTGGCCTGGCTTCTGGCGCGCTATCCCGATGCGGTTGAGGTCGTCGCGCTGGACGGCCTGTTTGACGGCGCGGAGCGTGCGCTGACGGCAGAAGGCTATCTGCACGTGTTTCCGCATATTTTTGACAGCGAAGGCTTCTTTGTTGCGCGCCTGCGCAAAACCGCCTCGGTCGAGCCGATGGAAAAACCGGGTTACAAAGTGGGTAAGCTGCCCTTCTCCCCGCTCAGCCGCAAAATGAGTGAGGAAGTCGCGGCGGCGGCCAGCCAGTCCGGGCTGTTCTGGGATGACTCGCTGACGCTTTGGCAGCGCGATAAAGAGCTGTGGTTATTCCCTGCGGCGATCGAGCCTCTGCTCGGCAGAGTGCGTTTCTCACGTATCGGCCTGAAACTGGCGGAAACGTTCCCGAAAGGCTACCGCTGGCAACATGAAGCGACCGTTGCGCTGGCTCGCCCGACGCCGGAGAACAGTTTCGAGCTGAATGAGGATGAAGCTGAAGAGTGGTATCGCGGACGTGACATCTATCCGCAGACCGAGCTGCCACGTAATGAAGTGATTGTGACCTGGCAGCAACAGCCGATCGGCCTGGCGAAAAAAGTTGGCACCCGACTGAAAAATAACTATCCGCGCGACCTGGTGCGCGATGGCAAGCTGTTTAAAGCCAGATAGCGCATCCCCTGCCCTGCGGCAAACGGGTGAAGTCTGCCGCAGGGTTAAACGTTAAGTCACAGCGTGCAAATCGCCAATAATATAAATATGCCGCCACGGTTCACCGTTATGGCGCTGATAAATCATCGTCACTCACTTATTTATAATGGCAATATTGATGCCTCGTTTAAGCAGTACAGGCTAAAATAAAACCACCATAAATAATTTTCACTGAGAAAAAGCAGCCATGGACGATCGTAAGCAGTTTATTCTGACGCTAATAATACTCCTTTCAGGCAGCCTTTTACTGCTGGAAGTATTTACCCGACTGGTGCGTTTAACCTGGCTGGGTTAATTTATTTTTTAGCATCAGACTCATATTATATCCGGTTACTTTGAACTGGCAGGATTCATATAACCCTTTGGCACGAAGATTATCTGCCGCTACGCGTAATCTGATCTCCTCAACGCCCTGCTTTTGTAGTAACTCTTCGAGTTCACCTATGGCCTGCTTGCCGTAACCTAAACCACGAAATTCCGGCAACAAGATAAAATCATTGATATAGATGCTGTTTCCATCGCGCTGATACCATAAATAACCGACCAACTGCTGTGCTATTTCGATCGATAACAATACCTGCCGGGATGAATCCAGCCCCTGCGGCAGATAATCATCCAGAGATTTCTGCGCCCGCTGACGCGCTAACTCATCGCTGTAACCGGAGTTAGCCCGCATATCTTCGGCATAGTCATCGATAAACAACCGCTGCCAGTCGTCAAATTCCGCTTGCTGCATTGCTCTGAACATCACGCCACCTGCTGATTACTGATTGAATAATCTAATAATAAGCAACAGCGGCGCGGTGGTACAGCGTTAGTGACGCAGCTGGCTGTCCAGCTGCGTTTCCAGACTGTCCAGCAAGCTATAACGTCGGCGATATTCAGCACGCTTTTTACTGGCGATATCATCCAGCGACTTGCGCTCAACCCGCAGCGGCAGCTGGAAATAGTTGTCGTCAGTGAGCTCACCGCTCAGCGATTGCCAGAAAGCATCATAATCAGCAAACAGCTGTGCTTTCTTTTTGTAGTGATAACGCCAGTTCTGGTAAATATGGGTTTTATTGCCGGCAGCCAGAATCTGCTGCACGCCCAGATGCGATGCCAGCGCACAGAGCGCTTCAATCAGCAGGCGCTTAGGAAACAGGCCGTGACAGGCTTTCGTCGCCAGCTGAATAGCTTCATGCGGCGTTTCCGGCCTTGCGCCCTGAATACCGCCAATAAACAGCGTCTGCTGATGCTGGAAATTAAATACGCTGAAGGTGGTGGTCGCCAGCTGCACGCCCTGTTCATTTTCAAACAACAGCGTCGCCTCACCCTCTTTGTTCAGTTGGTCCATCGCCAGCAGCCGGATGCGATAGGTTTCATCATTTTTGCCTTGCAGCCGCACCAGCACTACGCCGTCAGCAGACAAGTAACCCTCAAACAGACTGGCTGGCAGATGTTTTTCCAGCTGCAAATAGTGCTGACTTAAAGCCTCAACAACCTGCTGATGACCCAGATTCGCTGCCAGATAGGGACGATAAATTTTAAGCGGTAGCGCGGGTTGCGCCAGCAGGATTTCCTGCAAACGATCATTACGCGCCAGGTTAGCTAATAAATGATGACTTGAAAGCGGCAACGTCAACGCCCGCAGTAAGAATTTAAGCCGGTAACCCGCCCGGTTCCAGGAACTACCGGGTTTAATTTTTCCGCTGACCAGCGAGGCAAACAGCTGCAACGCGCTATCAGATTCAGGCAATTCCTGCGACAGGATAAATTGTGACATGTTCTCTGGTGACCATCATTTTTGGATTTGCGCTATTTCACCAGAATGAAACTAAACAATTATTTAATGAGCCAGGATGCTATGAGAACATTTCATCAATGTTGACATTTGGTTTAACAAGAGAGCCTTATCAGTATCATTACACTTATCAGAGACAATATTTACAAATTTTTATTAAAAAAATGCTTTAATTCACACCAATTGGCGAATAATGGGGTGCCTGAATAAGATTAATCGCATACCATAACGCAGTGGAGTAGCCACTAAGCCAGAGCAAGACCATTTTTCCAACCAGGGAGTTCTGACTTTTAGCCGTTATCCGTTACACCTGTTTACCCTTACCTGCCGGTAGCGGTGTATAACAGGTTAGAATAACGACAAAACATAAGGAGAGGAGAATGATGAGTAAACGAACTGCATGGGTGCTGGTGTTTACCTTTAGTGCAATGTTTTGGTTGCTGGTAGGAGCCGTGTGGATTATCTACAGCTAGTACCAACAACGGCATCGTTGTTCCCGGTGTGATAAACTAAAAATAGCTTAATGTATTTATTATATCTTGAGTAATACTTATGGCTTTATCCTAAAAAAATAGAATTTCAACTAAAACTGCCCTTATTTCACTTGGTTATGTTAAGCTGCACCGCACAGTATATTGACATATCGAAGTGAAATGAAAATCCTGTTAATTCGGCGTGATAACATCGGTGACCTTATCCTCACTACCCCGCTTATTGCAACGCTGGCAACCTCACTAAACTGTAAAGTTGATGTACTGGTCAATACCTATAATCAGCCGATTCTTGAGCACAACCCGCACGTGGGTAAAGTGCATATTTACAGTAAACTTCATCACCGCCAGCCTGGTCAGTCCGCCACCGGTGTTATTTTCCGACGCGCTAAAACAATGATTGATATCCGTCGCGCAGGTTACGACGTGGCAATTATTGCCCGGGAACAGTGGGATAAACGCCCATTACAATGGGCGAAACTCTCTGGCGCAAAACGCATTCTCGCAATTGGCGAAAATGCCCCGGCATCAATTACCGACTGCATTCCACCTTCTCAGCAGCAGCAGCATATCGTTGAGCTGCTCAATCAGTTTGCGCAGAAGCTGGGTATTGCGCAACAGCCCGGGCCACTGGAGCTGTATGTGACGCCGCAGGAACTGGCACATGCAGCACAGCTGCTCTCATTGCCGACCGGCGTACCGCTGTATGGATTACAAATCAGCGCGCGCAAGCCGATGCAGCGCTGGCAGGCTGATAAATTTATTGAACTGGCACACCGCCTCGCACGTCAGGAAAACTGCCACTTTCTGCTGTTCTGGTCACCAGGCAGCGCCGATAATCAGCAGCATCCTGGCGATGACGATAAGGCGCAATATATTATCGACAACTGTAAGGACATTGCTCTGACGCCGGTCATCACCGGCAATCTGCGCGCCCTGATGGCTGCGGTTTCACTTTGCGACCAGATGCTGACCAGCGACGGCGGTGCACTGCATATTGCTGCTGCACTGGGCAAACCGGTGGTGGCACTGTTTGGTAACAGCGATGCCTGGTTCTGGGGACCGTGGCAGGTGCCAAACAAAGTGGTCTCTGAAGAATCGCGAAATGTCGGTGATATAACGGTAGAGAGGGTTGAACAACAGTTTTTGCAGTTGCGTCAATCAGTGCTGAATGCCGCCAAATAATTGAAAAGCTCTCCCGCTGGCCGTTGGGTGGTGGGAGAGTGTCAGCGCAACTATCATGAAAGCAATAGAGGTTTAGATTTAGCGACTGCCCGCTTTTCTGTCACGATGGTTCGAATACCACACCAGCGCAGCACCGAGGGCTAACAGCACAATCGTCAGCGCCGTCTTATTCTCTTCGGTACCCGCTAAACCACCGA
This sequence comes from Winslowiella toletana, assembly GCF_032164335.1. Classification (NCBI taxonomy): domain Bacteria; kingdom Pseudomonadati; phylum Pseudomonadota; class Gammaproteobacteria; order Enterobacterales; family Erwiniaceae; genus Winslowiella; species Winslowiella toletana. Next base: position 2,813,100 of record NZ_CP134152.1, read on the forward strand.
CACCCAGAAAATATCCGGCAGCAATCACCGACTTAAGCAGCTTACTGGCATTGCTTTGCTGCTTAAGGCAGATACCACGCACCGCCCAGGCTCCCAGAACTAACCCCAGCAGCGCTAACATGGTTCCCATTGTTCACACCTTTTCAATGTTGTTTATCGCGAACACCCTTTTCCCGACGGAACAGGCCTGATCGTTTAACGGGTGGCTAAATCATTCTGCCATTAGATGCTTTTTGCAAAGCTCCGTTTTATCCAGCTCAACCAGTGCTTTTCGGCTACAAGCCGGAATCATTATTTCGTGCAGGGTATCGCGAGTATCAGTATCGTAACGGTGCGGACTCGTTGGCCGGCGATCTTTGCGAACGCATCTGATATCCATACCCTAGTGATTTCGCTTATCTTATGGCTGACAGGCTTAAAAAGCCATTGAGAAATCACGATTTTTAAGAGGTTCAACATGTATAAATATCCGGCAGCGGTCAGCTTTGACGAGGAAACGGGCAGCTGGGAAATCGTATTTCGTGACTTCGAAACGCTTCCTGCCATCGCCCTGAACGAAGATGACATTGAGTTAGAGGCAACGGAAGGATTAATCACCGCTATTGCTGAAAGCATCAGTTCTCGCAGCTTGATTCCACTTCCTTCTGAGGCCGTCGGGGAGGAGATACTGGTTTATCTGCCACTACTCACCTGCCTGAAAGCCGCCTTAAGCAATGCTCTGATTAACACCGGCACGCGCAAGGCAGAACTGGCCAGAAAGATGAACATGAATGGCCCGCAAACCGATCGGCTGCTGGATGTCAGTCATGCTTCAAAAGTCGAGACGCTGGAACAAGCGCTGTATCTGCTGGGGTATGAGGTCAGACTATCGGTGGCGGCGATTTAAATGCGCTACCGCCGGTTAGATTAATCAGAGTAAATCCAGCTGACCGCCTGCATCAGGTTTTGCTTTAGTATCGGCCGTTTTCTTCTGCGGCGGCGCGGGATTCTGCATCTGCTGAGTGATCCAGCGTATTATCACCTCTACCGCATGGCTTTGCTGCGCAGAGGTCAACGGCTGATTCTGCCCAATACCGTGCCATTTGCTCAGGCAACCACGACAACAGGTGGCCGTGGCATGCTGAGCAATAAACACCGGATGCCCGCGCATTGGCGTCTGCTTGCCATCATTGGCTGGTATCGCCGGTGATAAACGCAGCCTGATAAACTCAGCCGCATGTATTCTGATTGCCTGTTCACCCTTATTCTGACAATAGTCATACTCAGCGCGGCCCAAACGGAAGCGCTGACGAAAAGGTGAGCGGAGAAGTTGCGTGAAAATGTCATCAATTGGAAGCATTAGGGTTGCAGCGTTAAGATCGGTATAGGTGACATCATACCAGCCAGCCCCACTTTTGACTTGCGGTTAAACAGAAGTTGATGCGAATCCCAGGGGTGACAGTCAGCTTCAGTTAATTTATGTTTCAGGCATCTGAAATGATGAGCATTTAAGAAGACTTATATTAATGAAATGGATTATTTTTGCCACCGTGTTAGCTTCAACCGGAGCGTTTGCTGAAAACCGCAGTTTTGAATCGCCAGAAGTACGCTGCCTGAACGACCACACCTTGCCATTTATTGATGGCGAGCTCAGCGCGCAAGATATTGTTGATGATGCCTTTTTCCGCTGCAAAGATCCCATCGATGACTGGAGAAAGTCACGCGAAAGCCTACCGCAACAGATGCAAAAACAGCAATTCTCAGAGCTTTATGACTTTTATATCAGGATGATTGTTATAAGACGTAAAGCGGGTCATTAATATACGAAACGCGATTGCAATGCAGCTACTGAATCAGTGAAGCGTTATTCCAGCATTGATATAGCCAGTCATAGAGCGCGGTAATACGGTGTGGTACATACCGACTCTTTAATCTGACCAGATGGACGGGCAGTGCCGCCAGTCGCCAGTCGGGTAACAACTGAACCAACTCCCCGGTTTCAAGACAGCTTTTGAACAGCCAGGCTGGGCCTGCGTGAATACCTGCACCGCCAATCACCGCCTGTCGAATTGCCCCTACATTATTAAGAAAAAATATCCCTGTCAGTTCAACATGCTCTGTTTCACCTGCCCGCTCCATTTTCAAACGTGAAAGATGTTTTTCCCTGCTGAGAGAATAGACAACAGCTCTGTGGAGCCTCAGATCAGCAGGTCGTCGCGGCACGCTTGTTTCTGCCAGGTAAGCCGGGCTGGCGCAGATAATGTTTGGCATATCGCCCAGACGTCTGACGACCAAATCGGAAGCAGACATTTCACCAATGCGAATAGCCAGGTCGAAACCCTCCTCCATCAAATCCAGTCGATTATCTGAAAGAACCAGATCAAACAGCACAGCAGGATGCTGGCGCTGAAATGCCATCAGCCAGCGGGTCACATAACACTCACCAAAGCTTACCGGTGCCGTAATCCGTATCGTGCCGCTCACTATCGGTGATCGGGCATCAAGATCGGTAAGAACCCCTTCCATATCCTCGATAATTGGACGCATTTTTTCGTAAGCGCGCTCACCGGCAGCGGTAAGGCTGAGGTTTCGTGTGGATCGGTAGAGAAGCTGCACCTTAAGGCGTTTCTCCAGTGCGGTGATTCGCCGGCTGACCGACGACGGTTCAAGTTGCAGATCTTCCGCAGCTTTTGAGAGGCTGCCCCGCTCTACAATCCGAAAGAACAATCTCCAGAGAGACACTTCATCATTCATGCGCATAGCGCAATACCATTATGGATTCGCGGCAATGTCAATGCATATTGCAGATGGTATTCTCAATCACTAATAAAAAATAAGGTATGGATACCGTGGATAGGCGTTCTGATCTTCAGTCTTCTTCTAATCGTTACTGGGTGCTGTTTGCTGTCTGTGCTGCGGGATTGATCCTGCCCCTTGAATACACTGGCCCTGCGATGGCATTGCCCGCTATTCAGCGTGACATTGGCGGTAGTCCTGTCGCCCTGGCGTGGGTGGTAAATGCATTTGCACTCAGTTTCGGCAGCGCCGTGATGGCCGCTGGCGCGCTGGCCGATCAATATGGACGCAAGCGCATATTTTGTTTGGGTATCGCCAGTTTTTCCACCTTGTCTGTACTGGTTGGCCTTGCGCAAAGCTTGATTATCCTTGACCTGATACGTGGTGCACAGGGGCTTGCCGCCGCCCTGACCATTGCGGGCGGATCGGCAATACTGGCGCAGGAGTTCAGTGGTCGCGCCAGAACCAAGGCTTTTGCCCTGCTCGGCACCGCATTTGGCCTGGGGCTGGCTTTTGGCCCGATAATCGCTGGTGTGTTAGTCGAAACCTTGGGGTGGCGCTCAATATTCTTCCTCGGAGCCCTGGTCGGTGGAGCCGCAATGGTGATCGGGAGTATACAAATGCGTGAGTCGCGCGATCCTGATGCCCGGCGTCTCGATTTGTGGGGGCTGATTAGCTTCACTCTGTTTTTGCTGCTGCTGACGTTTGGCATTATGCAAATCCCACAAAGCGGCTGGTTTAGCGCCCCGGTAATGGGCATGCTGCTGACATCCATCGTTGTTTTTATATGCTTTATTCGCATTGAATTAACCCACGAGCGGGCAATGCTGGACTTAACGCTATTCCGTTATCCGCGATTTGTCGGCGTGCAGCTTCTGCCCATCGGGACCGCTATCTGCTTTATCGTTTTGCTTATCCTGCTGCCACTCCGATTGGTTGGCATCAATGGCATGAGTGAGATAAGCGCAGGGGCAACCATGATCGCGCTGTCAGCGCCAATGATGGTGGTCCCTTTGCTCGCCGCACTCCTCACCCGTTGGTTTTCTGCCACAACCTTATCGTGCGGGGGATTGTTGATCGCTGCCGCTGGCTTGGGCTGGCTGGGCATGCTTCCCATCAGTACACCATGGTTTAGCATGCTTCCTGCGTTGTTACTGATTGGCTTGGGTACTGGTCTGCCATGGGGACTAATGGATGATCTTTCCATCAGCGTTGTGCCCGTCGAACGTGCAGGAATGGCGACGGGCATATTCACCACTACCCGAGCATGCGGCGAGGCCATTTGTGTCGCTGCATCGCTCGCCCTGCTGAATGGGCTATTGCAGTATCAACTGCAGAATATTGCTGTCGATACGCTGTCTGCGGCACCGGATATCAAGACTATCGCTAACAGTATGGCGTTGGGTAACCTGGATCAGGCGATGCAGGCTTCCCAACCGGCAGGATTAGCCATTCACCAGTTAAACACTGCTTACAGTAAAGCATTTCGCGGCGTTGTTTTTACATTGATGACAATCACGTTAATCGCAGCATTCGTTTGCCGCCTGACGCTGAGCTACAGCAAGGAGAAATGACTCTGTAATTTTGAAAACTGCACCACGTTATAAGATTCGTAAATTCTGCTGCGATAATTAGGAGGTGATGCATGGTGAAAGTGATTAATGAAGTATGCGGATCTGCACATCTGAAATTGATAACGATAAAAGAGGTTATTAATTCAATTGAGACAGGTTCAACAGTCCTGTCCCCTCTGCAGCAAGTCGCACAGTGGGGCGTTGATTATTTGTGCAATACTAATCCTGATATAGGACGTCCGGGTGTCGTATGCCCCTGGTCTGCTGTAGCCAAGGAAAAGGAGACTTTCTGGCTAACTGAACTCACCACCAGGGGGCGTAAAGAGCAGGATGTTTATCATGACATTTTATCTGCTATTAAATGCTTCAATCAGCAATTGCCACTTAATTGTGTTGATACTCAGTATAAAACCATCGTCATAACGTTACCCGATGTTAATCCGGAAAACAAGATTAACGATTTGCATACTTTGTTAAAACCTGCATTTCTTGAAGCAGGATTAATGCTGGGAGAGTTCTTTTCAACTTGCACTAAACCTGGCTTAAGAAATTCAGCATTTCATCCCTTAAGATCGCCAATTCCATTATTAGTAGTGCGGGAAATGGTTGAGTTTGATATTGCATTTCTTGCGGATTCCAAAGTAAACGTCATTAATTACTTAAAATGCCATGGAGAAAAAGGGAAGACCGCGATAAGAACTCTGTTGAAAAATAATCAGCGACTGGATTTAAGCCCACAAAAAATTACAGTCCTTGAAGAGGTTATCGCGGACTACGCCAGCAATACTTAACCAGATGAGGCAGCGAGGAAATTCATGTGATTATTCCAGAGCCATACCGTATCAAGGTGGTCCAACCAATAAAAATGACAACCCGTGCATATCGTGAGACTGCACTACTTAACGCAGGGCTAAACCCATTTTTACTGAAAGCAGATGATGTATTTATCGATTTACTCACCGACAGCGGCACCGGAGCAATGAGTGACCAACAGTGGGCGGGAATAATGCGCGGTGATGAATCCTATGCTGGCAGTAGCAGTTTCTACAGGCTGGCTGAAGTGGTCGAACGACTCTTTCATTATCAACACACCATTCCGGTACATCAGGGCCGTGGTGCTGAGCAAATTCTTTTTCCCAGCCTTGTGGAACGCGCGAAACAAAGAGGCGCATCAAAACCATTATTTATCTCCAATCACCACTTTGACACCACAAAAGCTCACGTTGAAATAGCTGGCGGCATCGCAAAAAATTTTATTTGCAAAGCAGCACTTGATACCTCGACTTACAGTGACTGGAAGGGAAATCTGGATGTTGCGAAGTTAGCCTCAGAGATCGAACAGTCAGGTGCAGAGCAAATAGCTGCAGTCGTCATTACCATTACCTGCAATAGTGTGGGCGGGCAACCCGTATCAATGAGTAATATCCAACAGGTTTCGACGCTGGCCCGTCATCATGAAATTCCAGTAGTCATTGACGCCGCGCGCTTTGCCGAAAATGCCTATTTTATAAAGCAACGAGATCCGCTTTACGCAGACAAAAGTATTCACGATATTGTGGCCGGGATGTTCGTTAACGGCGACATCTTTACTATGTCTGCCAAGAAGGACGGTTTGGTTAATATTGGTGGACTGTGCTGCTTTAAGACTGATAAAACGCTATTCGAGCGCGTCCAGCGCCAATGCGTAATTATGGAAGGTTTCGTGACTTATGGCGGGCTCGCCGGTCGCGACATGGAAGCAATGGCAATCGGCTTGCAAGAGGCGTGTGATGAGGAGTATCTGCGCAGCCGTATAGCCCAGGTCGAATATCTTGGCGAAAAACTTCAACGCGCAGGCATTCCTGTACAGACACCAGTAGGGGGCCACGCCGTCTTCGTTGATGCCAGTAAGGTACTGAGCAGCGTACCTTCGACTTTTTTTCCTGCTCAGATGCTCTGCAATGCGCTTTACATAGAGAGTGGCGTCCGCGCGACTGAAATTGGTTCGCTTATGATGGGGCGAAATCCTGTAACTCGAGAACAGGAACCCGCCTTATTTGAGCTAATGCGCCTCACTATTCCCCGTCGTACCTACACCAACAATCATATGGACTACGTCGCGGAATCGCTGGTCAGATTAATTGAAAAGGCACCGCAACTACGCAAACTTGTTTTTGAATATGAGCCTGAGGTCTTAAGACAGTTCACGGCTCGTTTCAAAGAGATTTAATGCCAGATCCTTCAATATTACGGGGACCGACATGGAAGCAGAAACAGGCATAAAACAGCAAACCACTGGACCCAATCCGGCGGAAATTACCAGACTAATTAACCTGGCTGAACGGCTGCAAGAGGGTTTACGGACCAGCCAAAGAGAGCACGATGACCTTGGTACCTACTCACCTTCACTGCATCAGCAGTTTCATGAGCATGGCTTTTATCGGCTACTACTGCCACGCCGTTACGGCGGCTTTGAAGTTAGCCTGAAAGACTATTATCGCGTCATGATCGCCATTGCCCGTGGCCATCCTGCGATAGGCTGGAATCTCACTTTAGGGGCGGCTCATGGACTGTTAGTCGCCTCACACTGGCCTGAAGCGGTACAGGACGAATTATTTGATAAGCAAAACTATTTCGTAGCTCCGCATCGTGCATTTCCTGATGGACGTTGCCACAGGGTTAACAATGGTTTTATGGTAGAGGGTGTTTTTCGTTATTGCACCGGAATAACGTATTCTACTCACCTGATTGTTAATACCCTTTATAGCGAAAGTGATGGAGCGCCTGCTAAGTCGATCAACTGCATCATTCCACGGAAGAACTATGAAATTTTAGACGACTGGGGTGGCGATCGAACTCTGGGTATGCGAGCGAGCGGTTCCAATAGCGCACGCGTAGCTGCTACGTTCATACCAGAAAGGATGACCGTTCCTTTCTCTGGCTTTTATGCTAATCAGGACGTATCACAGGGTTCCATTGGAACCCAACTGCACAAAAATCCATTGTATCTCGGTTATCTGATGGTGCCCTATCACGCCAATCTGGTAGCACCGGTTATCGGCGCAGCCAAAGCCGCTCTCGATGAATATCAAACCATTTTGCAGACACGCCCGACGACTCTCTGCTCATCGTTGCGCCGTGAAGACGACAATTTTTATCAGCAGTTATTTGGTCAGGCCCTCGTTCTGACAGAAGCTGCAGAAGCCATTCTGCTGCAGGTTTGTGATCAGCAGCGAGAATTAGGCGAACGATGGCAACGAACAGCAAAACCGATAAGTCTTTCAGAAAACGTTAAGGGATGGGGAGCTTTGCAGCAGGCAGGTCGTCTGGCCTGTGATGCCATCGAACTACTGTTCCATACGGCGGGGTCGTCTGAAACACGAAAAGACGCTCGGCTGTTGAGATATTTTACCGACGCTCAAATGTATCGCAGCCATACAGGTTCACAATGGGAGAGTTTCTCAGCATATGTTGGACGGGCACAGCTTGGAAAACCGCTCGATTTTCTTAACCTATAAAAGTGTGGGAAGTAATATGCCAAGAAGCGGAGAACACTATATAAATAGCCTGCGGGATGGCAGAACCGTCTATCTGAACGGTGAAAAGATTATTAATCATGTTGACCACCCCGCTTTCAGCAATGCGATCAGATCAGTCGCTAAACTCTATGATTATCAAGCCAGTAACACAGAATTAATGACCTTCGAAACTCCCTGCGGTAATCGTGTGGGCCGGGCGTGGCAATTGCCAACCTCACGCCAAATCCTTGCCGAAAGAGGTGATGCAGCTTATGCATGGGCCAGGCAAAGTTGTGGGTGGCTGGGAAGAAGTCCGGATCATGTTGCCTCTGCCATCACTGGCATGATTACCCATATCAAACTTTTCGATATCTATTCAGTGGAGCGCGCAGACGCACTCAGACGCTATTATGAGTTTGCACGTGACAAAGATCTCTACCTGACTTATGCCATCGTCAATCCTCAGGGCGATCGATCTAAGTCACCCGGCGAGCACACGAGGAACCAATTCCACACTCTTGGGGTTGTACGAGAAATGCGAGACGGTATTATTGTTAGGGGTGCGAAGATGCTCGGTACCGCTGCTGTTCTGGCAGAAGAGATTCTTGTTGCTGTACAAAACCCTCTCAAACCCGGAGTGGACGATAAATACGCGCTGTCATTTGCCTTGCCTCTTAATACGCAGGGCATCCGGATACTTGCCCGCAAATCTTATGAGGCAACATCTACCCAACTGGATGCACCACTCGCCCATCATTTCGATGAAAACGACGCTATAATCTTTTTCGAAGATGTATTTGTGCCGTGGGAGCGGATTTTCGTTTATTCAAATACTGCTATGTGTCGGCAGCAGTTTCACGGCACGGCAGCGGAAATCCTGATGGATACCCAGAGCCAGGCGCGCTACGCGGTAAAATTGCATTTTCTCGCTGGACTGGCACAGCGCATGACTCAGATCACCGGAATTAATGAGTTTCCATCTGTGCGTGAATCGCTGGCGAATATTGCATGCCACGCAACAACTGTAGAAGGTCTGTTCCGCAGCTTGCTGCATAACCCTATCCAATACGGCAATTATTTCATACCGAATCAAGTCCTGCTCTACGCCTGCCAGGCCTTCGCCCAGACAATCTATCCACAGGTTATCGAAATCATCCGTAAGTTAGCTGGTGGCGGTGTTATTATGTTGCCGTCCAGTGTTCTGGATTTTAATAATCCTGAATTAAATTATATGATCGAAGCCACGCAATATTCTTCAGTAACTTCTGCGATCGAACGTGTAAAACTGATGAAGTTGGTGTGGGATGCCATAGGTTCAGAATTCGGTTCGAGACACACCCAGTACGAAATGTTTTACTCTGGTCCACATTTTGCCACTCTTGCACGCCTGTATGGACGCTATGACTGGCAAAATGCGACCGATATGACCAGTACGCTACTGGCGTCTGATGATATGATGGATTTCAGAACCCCGTAGAATAGCCAGATAGTACAACCGTTACTCTTAATATGCTCACCTGGAGCCAATCCAACGCTGGTCAACGTCGACACTCCACTGCCAACTATCGGCCTGGCTTTGATGTTTGCAGCAAGGCCGTGTAAATCCGCCAGGCCGCCACATTTACAACGCAACCACCCATCACATCCTGTGTTTCAATGACTGAGAATTCTTTTTTTTATTAATATAGTCCTCAATGCTAAACACATCAGGCCGACACCCGTTAGCATCAGAAATTTATAGCTCAGTAAATGATAAAACCAGATACCTGCTACACCTCCCGCGCAAAAACAGCTAATAGTTAAAAAGTGAAGCTTAAGACGTTCTAAATAAATCGGAGCATCTTTGGGTGACTCCTTTCGGCGCAACACATCAAAGAGCATCGCCAGCTCGATACCAATATCAGTAGAAGCACCCGAAACATGCGTAGTTCTTACGCGAGCATTTGAGATACGTGTCACGACAGCATTTTGCAATCCCATTAAAAAACTGAGGCTAAGGATTAAGAAAGAGCCTGATGCTTCTGGCCTGAACCAGCTTTCAATAACACCCAGTGTGAGAAGCGCGGCTCCCTCAATCAGAATATTGACAGCGTATATGCTTCGGATTTTATTTCTACGCCCGGCATTGATAATCATGGTTGAAAAAGCGGCCCCGGCAATAAACATGAATAAAATCGACAGAAAAAACATTCCTGCCGATATATTCGCCTTGGCAAGATGATCTGAAAACGAGGATACATTTCCCGTCATGTTAGCGGAGAAAAACCCCACTATCTCGAACGCCATTGTATTTAAAGCGCCTGCTACTGCGGCCAGCGTGCAGGCAAGCTGGCTATCGACAATATTATTACGCTCACTTTCTGTACTCAGCAGCATAACGCCTACTTAATAAGTATGAAAAACTCAATGATTCTCCGATTCATCGGGTTTAACAAGTAGGCAGCAAAGATAAATTTGGCAGTAAGTTGAGCTGAAACAGTTGCGGGTGTAATTTTACCCAGTCGTTCAATCAGCGAAGCTGGCCGGGACATTCTCAATGTTGTCCTGTAGCCGCGGTTAAGACGTCTTATCAAGGTTAATCCGTGTTGCATAAATCCTGACGCTAAAAGTGTGCAAGGCAGACCCTGCGCACTGATCATCTGTCAGGATAGTCGAGCAGCTGTCACCAGGTTACTCTTGCGACAAACACATCGGAAGAGGCCCACATGGATAAGTTTGACCGGCAATTACAGAACGATATTTTAACCGCTTGCATGAGAGCTTACCCACACTCAGCAGACTTTCTTTATTATCTCAATACCTCTGTCGAAGCTTGCTGGGACCTAAGCAACACAGAAGCCCATAGCAAGCTTCACGCCAATCTGGTTTATCTTGCTGAGCATAATTTGATAAAACTCAATGCAAATCCCCAAGACAGTCCTCTTCATATACTTGAAAATATAACGGCTACCGCTAAAGGCATCGATTTTCTCTTAGATGATGGCGGACTGGGTGCGATACTGGATGTGCAAACAATCCGTCTGCACAACGACACTCTCATTGCGCTTGAAGATATTATTCGCGTTGCTAATATTCCGGAAGAACAGCAGAAAGGATTGATTGCTAAACTCAGGGATCTTCCAGCCGATGCCCTGAAGCATTTGACCTTACAATTACTCACTCAGGGCATTCTGAACTTGCCCCACGCACTTCAGATCATTCAAACTGCCCTACGTAAGGGCTGAATATTGACAGGTCAGGATAGGGAAAAATATTGATGGCTAAGCCTTTCAGTTAGCCTTATCCTGAAAAGATGGCACAAACCGGCATAAGAATGATGCAAAGTCAGAAAGCCTCTTCGCCAGACTTATGCCTAAATTTCTTCAAGAAATTAAAAGGCCTGAATTCGATAAAGTACCGAAGCCAGGCCCAGATAGCTGCCAGATAAACCGTCCAGTTTACAGTGTCAGCTTGTACACCGGGAGCGACAAACAGCTCTGATTATTTATTTTGTTTTAGCTGGCACATATAAATAACAGCCATCACCCCGATTAACCAATACATAGCCGGGTTTAGAAGTGCTTCCTGGACAATATGATGCACCGTTATTAATGGCTGATGCAGGTACAGATACAAATGATGCCAGAAGAGGCAGTGCTAATGTGATTAAGACTTTTTTCATAAAAACCCCATAATAATTACTTAAAATAATATTATTCTGATACTCTACACCAGATATAAGTATAGAATACCGCAGTACCATACTCTGCTAAAAGCAATAGTCAACAATAAGTAACTGGTGCCATTTAAAATGGAATAAGACAGTAAGATAATTGCTAAGCCATCCTGAAAGAGCTGCGAATGAATAATATTATCAGCCTTCACCCTCGAAATAAGATTAATATCACTTTCGATAAGATTATTCTTTTATAGATACTCTATATTATTTTTACAAATCATCCTAAGATGACTTATATATCCAGAACACCAAAAATTCAGTGAAGGAAGCAGTATGTCAACATTCTTAATCATCGCATTCCCGTTACTGGCCGTAGGATTAGCATTAGTTGCGCTTTTTTACCGAAAAAGGGATAAAAATTTTCTTATACCCGGTTTCGTGCTGATTGCGGCCGGGCTGGTGAATGCTGTAATCGGTATGGGTGTTAGTTAGTCTTCTGAACAGTCCGCTTTCGCCGCTGACAAAAAAGTTTTATAAAAAACACAATCGACTATCCGGCCAGCGCGCCGGAAAATTTTTTGCCTGCTCCTTAATAGCTTCGCAAAATCAAATCGTCGGCCTTTCCGCTTCATGCACGCGCAGAATCTCCGACGTCACGACGCCTAACAGCTCTACTTCTTCAAGTACACTTCCTTCGTATGCCTCCCCTTCCTGTGTGATGATGCTGTTACCCATCAGCTTCCCTACCTGAGATTCACCAAACACTTCAAAAACAATTCTATTGCCGCTCCTGGCTGAAATGCTCCTGTCGACAATGAATAACCTGTCGCCGACATCAAGAATCATCATCGATGCCGGATTGATTGCGATGAAGTCATAAATGTTAAGCCGCCTTTCGATATGATCGCCAGCCGGTGACGGGAATCCCATAGCTACCTCCAGTGATTAGCGTTGAAAAGCCTAAACGTTCTGCTTTCCCCTTCCTGAGTAGAGATATCCTTGAACTGATCCTGATGATGTTCAATCCACTGGTTAGCTTCCTTTTCTGTCCAGTGCCAGTTCACTTTCGCCAGCTCCGCAACAAAATCCACAGTGGTAATGGTACGCCCGGTTTTCGGCAGAATTTTTACCGCTGCGCGAAATGCCGCTTCGATTTCGTATTGTCTTGCCATGAGTCTTTAACCCGATAATTACTGTATATGCAAACAGTATTATCAAAGTGTATAACTGATCAAGCGACTTAAGTACAGGTTTGCTCTATGCTGTTGCGCAGTGGGAAAATTTAGAACAGGTCAGGGCTGGCGCTAATCAGGCAAGGGTTAGCGATGACATCCTAAGATGACTGCGCTATAGCCGATTCTTCTGATAGCCTGGAATCAGATTAATCGTCAGTCGCGATACTCCCCACTAACACCGAGCGTTTATTCTGCTAAAACTCCACCTTTAAATCGCCAACATTCAGCCTATTTAAAAAAGTCGACAGAAAGCTCTTCCCGGGATTTTTAGTTCGGTCAGTATTAAATTAGCGCAGTGTTTTGAGCAGCCTGTCGGCTTATGTTCGCGATTGATTTAGCCATACCAAAGTATATCGGGATGCCCGTAGTGTCGGGTATGATTTGGTTTGAACTGAATATTGGTAATTTGAGGAATTTTCGTAATACAAATGAAAATTTCTCTTAAAATAAACAAACAAAAAAAGACCCTGCACCTTTAATGGCACCTAAAATCAATAACTTAGGTGCCATTATGTCTACATTATGCCTACAGCCTATGGTCGGCTCAGTTTGGCGTCTAAATCTTCGAAAAAGGTTTTGCTATGTGATTGAAGTTAGATTAATTCCATTATTTTAGCTTTTTTATCCTGAAATTCCTCTTCAGAGAGAATTCCGGCGGCCTTTAACTCAGCAAGCTTTTTCAGTTGTTCGTAAGGATCGGCTGTTGTAGATATGGGTTGCGAAGCCGTAGGATTAGCGCTCAGATGTCTACCAGCTTCAATTGCAGCAATCAGTAAAGCCTCGCCTTCTTTATTGTAGGTTTTGAATTCGAGGTCATCATGGCTGGTATGCATCTTTATTGACCTGTGGCCGAGTATAGATTTTCTCTCTATAGAAGTTATTGCCTTCAACGGAATATTTTCAATAACCTCGCCCAAAAGCCCTTTTCGATAAAATGCTACCCTTATATCAGTAACAATAAGAGCACCATTGTACTGCTTATCCTTGCCCTGCCCCATCAATCTGCCGATATAACCCTCAGCCCAAGCTACAGCAGCTTCTCCATTCTGGAGGTGCTTACTCTTAAAGTTCTCAACGTGTTTATTGGTTTTCATTCTCAGCCTTCATTGATTGCATGCAGCGTTCAACGCATTGAATATGCGATATAAAATGGCGATTGCTTCTTAGTTCTTTCAATAATTCAGTTTTAGATATTCAGTGGCAACAAAATGTCTACAGTAAACTATGCCTTAATCGCAAAGTTCCAGTCCTTTATCGAGTAATGTGTCAATGCTTTTCTTAGCACCCGGAAACTCGGGGTTATCCAGCCATACCGATTTGATATCACCTGCCTCAACTTTTCCGGCTCTTACCAAGCCCTGAGCCGTTCCATTAAGAGGGTAGTATGTGTCACTCATTGGATTGATGACGAAAACACCGCCACCAGGCAGACACGTCAGAACAGCACGATCAAATTCTAGTGGCCATTCATCGCCTGAATCTTTTTTGAAAACAGCTTCACTATTATCTTTAGAGAATGCAGCACCAGAGAAAGCTAACAATGATGCTAACAAAACAACCTTTTTCATAATTTCCTTTCAAATATGTTTTCCAAGTGTAAACAAAACAGCCCCATAAGGTTTAATATCAGCAAGGGAACACTCATAACTTATTGAGCTATTGGCTAGCCTCAACTTTCCGCCCGGTAGGCGAGCTATATCGAAAACGTCATAAGCGCCATCAACGATAACAAACCATCGGCCGCTGACGATTTCATTTTGGGACCTGTCGATGAGCCATGAATATTTAACACCCTCAATATATTCAGCACTACTTGATGATGCATTTAACAGCGTTGGGTCTGCTGTCCACAGACCTGCATCTTTCAGTCGCCCGGACTCAAAACGATACTTAGGGATCTGGTTAGCTGACGGGATGGCAGATTGATTGCTGGTTGGTTGGCCCTTTCCTGTAGCTAACCATTGAAGTGATACGCCGGTATCGAGTGCGCACGCCACCACCACATCACCGGGGAAATAATCTCGGCGAACCCAAGTGCTTACCGTGCCGGATGAAATGTCGAGTAATTCACATAGCTGTTTTTGCAGGGTAAAGCCGTATGCATCCAGTATGCGCCGCAAAACAAGCTTACCGCCGTTAGTCATAATCTCGTCGTAAAGAGCCTTACCTCTAGCCTCCAGCGGCTCCTTATCAAAACTTGCTTTTGCAAACTCTCCTGTGACCAACCAGTTGACATCACTCTGTGTATCTAAAGCACATTGAACAATCACATTCCCCGGAATCTGGTCACGCTGCAACCAACCGGCAACATTACTCTTTGCAATCTCAAGAAGCTCTGCCAGCTCTTTTTGCATAGTAAACCCATATGAAGACAGGATTCGGTCTAGAACATCAGCAGCTTTTGCAGACTCAATGCGCATTTTGTTACCTTAGATTTGATTTTCATATTTATAGATATGAAAAAACGGATCTACAGTATGTACACACCACATGTAACACCATAGAACACGATGACTTATCGGAGATACTGCTTTATGCATACTGAAAATGCAAACAGTCAGAGCGCATTTGACTTACTTCAATCGCCTGAGCTGCTGTCAAATATTGCATCAGCACTTATGCCGGCTCTTAGCGCAGCGGTTAAAAACGCTATTGTAAAGGCACTTGCGGTCAACACATCCGCAACCATGTCTAAAAAAGACTTCGCAGCAGCCAACGGTATCAGCAAGTCCATGTTAGAGAAGTGGATTGCTAACGGCGTTGTGCTTCTCGCCCCTACCCCAACCAGCACAGTTACGCGAACTATCGAATGCAAAAAGACAGGTCAGACGCGCACTAACGTGATGGAAAAACACGGTAACGCACTGGTAAATGTTGCTGCATGGCGCGAGACAAATCTGCAACACGCAATTAACTGCCGCTATATCAAACGCTAATTTGATTTTGCAAGTTTCAAGGGTTCGAATCATGTTTGATTTTCAGGTTTCCAAACGCTCTCATCTCGATAATGCCTGCCGTCAGTTTGCACAAACGCACAACCTGACCGAGCTGGCGCGCAAAGTCGAAATGAAAGCGCAGGTACTACGCAATAAGCTGAACCCGGAACAACTGCACCAGTTAAGCCTGACTGAACTGATGCTGTTAACTGATGCCAGAGAGGATGCCGCACTGATTGATGATGACGCCAGCGCCAGACTTACTGACGCCGCTCAACGGGATTATTTCACTCTTAAAAAGCCAATCGTCATCATCACCACACAACTAACTGGGCTGCAGCAGTACATTAAAGAACAGTGTCTGGATTAGTGTTCGAAAGACTAAACTCAAGGTGTGTATGAAGCTGGTAAAAGCCCAAGCATTTACCAATAGTTTTCCGAATTAAAGAAGAAACTAATATTATAAGCTTGACTCTGTTGGGGGTTTCATGAGCCTTGAATTCATAGCTTCCCTTGCTTATACCGTCTGAATCAAAAAGCTCTAAGCTTTCTTCATTAAGAGATAAATCAACATCATTATCTATATTCCTGACAAGGTCAGCTAACGAGGTAATAAAACTTTTTTCGATAAAATCAGTGTGTATGTTGTGCGCGAGACCGTTTCTCAGAGAGTTAAATTTATCAAGCACTCTGAAAGATGGTGTAGGCAGGCCAAGTTTTGACGCTAGTTCGAGCTTTTTGAAATAACTTAGTTTGAATGGTCTTCCTTCTTTCGAAGTGGAGTCAAAGAGGTTTTCCTTCCCAATTGCTGAACAAATGAACGCTTCTAGAAAGTTTTCTGTAATCAGGTGAAGCCTCAGTACTACACCAATGTCATCTTTGCTTTCGGTTGATGCTATCAGTGCATTGCGTACTGATTTGTTGTCGAAGAGTCTAATAAAAATAAAGTTATTCATAATGTCCCGGTAAGCAGGTAATTGAATGGCACTCACCGACAGACAAAATATTTTTTGTAGCGAGTACCTTACTTGACTTAAATGCCACGCAAGCGTCCATCAGAGCAGGGTACAGTGATAAAAGCACAAACCGTACAACATCTGAAAACCTGACATCCTAAAAAGGATCGCCGACCTCACTGCAGATCGCAACGAGCAGTTAAACATTTTTGCTGCCTATGTGCTGCGTCATCTGGCAGAAATCTATTAAGTCGATGCGCCTGAAACTGCTTGTGATGGACTATTGTTAAAATCGATAACCAAATGCCTGCCTCATATTGCTGCTATATCGCGGGCTTTGACATAGCTGGAATGTTTGAAAGCATAGTGGATGGAACTCGGAAGATGTCACGCGGATGCTTTTCAGCGATGTCAGGGATAATCGAGTATTTATCACTCAGAGCAAAACCAGCCATAAGCTGGCCATACCTTTAAACCTTGAGCTGAAAGCGTTGGGGTTGTCACTTGAAGCAGTTATCGATTTATGCCGACGGGATAATCCGTCAGATTATATGATCTATTCAGCCGTAAGGCGCGGGGGCAGAAAGCCAGGCCCTGTTACGCCGGTTGCTTTAACCCAGGCTTTTGCTGAAGCACGAGAATTGAGCGGTATTAAGTTCGGTGAAAATCCACCGACATTTCATGAAATACGCAGCCTGGCAAGTCGATTGTTCGAAGCCGAGAATGGCGAGGATTTCGCGCAGAAATTACTGGGACACAAAAACCTGTCAATGACCAAAAAGTATCTGGATTCTCGCGGGCAAGAATACATGATGGTTTAGACTGGATATTGGAAATTCGAACATATTTCGGATAATTTCGGGCTAAACCCTAATAGAAGCAGATGAATCAATAACTTAAAAAAAGACCGAATACGATTCCTATATTCGGTCCAGGGAAATGGCTCTGGTAGAGCCGTGCGCTAAAAGTTGGCATTATTGCAGGCGGTGTCGCCTTGCCCTTTAAAGAGTAGCCAAACTAAAGGGGATTTCCAGCCACAGGTTATCGGCTTGAAAGGAAGAAGTTAACTTTGTGATCGGGATGGCAGAAATCCGAATGCAGCCTTTCACTAATAAAGGCTGTCGACTAGCAGCAGGTGCTAAAAGAGCTCAGCGCGCTTATAAAGAAGCGCGCCAATTTACCGATTTAAATCAATCAGTTGCAGAGTTTGCTTGCGCGTTCAATAAAGGGTGTCAGGCTCATCTTATGCCCCGGGTTTTTCGGGTCATCAATCTGAATCACATTGATTGGCTGAGCTTTTACCTGTCCGGCTAACATCATCTCGCTGGCTTTATTATTCAGCGGATATTGCATCAGCGTGCTGGGATTAATAGCAAATAGCGCGTGGTCGGCGGCGCAGGTCAGCATCACTTCTTCACGGTTAAACGCCCACTTCTCTTTACCGATTTCAAAGCGGCTAACGGTAATGATTTGCGATGCAGCCAGTGCGCTGCTGCTGATGCCCATTGCGAGCAGTAAACAGACCAGTTTTTTCATCGAGTTTTATAACCTCACTGAACGCGCCCGAACTCTCAGGCGCAAAAATAATTTATGCCGGTGCCAGGGTAGCAAAGATGCTGACCAGCATTAGCACCAGCGTACTCAGCAGCAGTTCCGCCTGCGTCATGCGGATAAAACCTTGCTGCGCCCGCTGCCCTGCCCGGCGAAAACGCGGTACCAGCCAGTAGCGATTCAGCAGCGCGATGGCCACCATTAACCCCACCAGCAGAATTTTGATCAGCAACAGCTGACTGTATAACCCGAAGCTGACCAGCGGCCAGCCAAGAATCATCAGAGCGTTGATAATACCGGTGAGTATCACCAGTGCAACCGCCAGATGACCATAGCGCGAGAAACGCATCATGGCGCGTATCGCATCACTGCGCAGCGCAATGTTACGTGCATCGGCCATTAACAACAGCAATGGCAGTAAACCACCCACCCAGAATGCCGATGAGATCAGATGCAGTGCATGATTAGCGCGTTGCAGTGCGCCCGGCCAGCCATCCAACATCGCAGCATGACCAACAAAGGCCAGCCCGATAAGCTGGGCCAGCCCCAGTGTCAGCAGCAACGGCTGACGCCATACGCCGCGCCGCAGAAAAGCCGCACAGGCAATGAGCGGCAGGATAATTTGCCACTGCCAGGCTTCGCCGAAGCCGGTGCCGAGCACTGCCCGCCAGGTATCAGGATCGGAGATATTACGCCAGTCACCGCTCATCAGGCCGGTCTGCGCGGCCAGTAAAGCCAGCGCGCTAAGTAATGCAACCACGCTGCTTGTCAGCATCAGTGGATGCAGCCGCTGGGCCAGGTGCGCTTTAAAGCGTTTCGGCGACAGCAGTGCGCTGTAAAACGCACTGCCGGCCAACAGCATTACTGCGGCGAAATGCAGCCAGCGGCAGGCGATATATAACGTGCTGAGCGACATCAATTACTTCACGCTGAAGCTGTAGTTCCCTTTGGTTTTGTGACCATCAACTGATAATACATGCCACTTAACCTGATACTTACCGCTGGTCAGCGGCTGTTCCAGCGGAACAATCAGCTGATTCTTTTTCGCGCCATTGCGTTGCGCTTTGGCGACGGGCAAGGCCTTGTTATCCGCGCCGCTGATTTCCAGCCCGCTGAAAGCTGGCTCAATATCTTCCGAAAAAGTCAGCGTCAGCGCCTGAGGTGCCGCGTCAACATTGGCATCTGCCGCCGGAAACTGACTTTTCAGATGCGCATGCGCCAAAGCAGATTGCGAGAAAGCCACCGTCGCCAGCAGCGCTGTGGCGGTGAATAATGAGGAAAATTTACGGTTAAACATCGGATCATCCTTCTGTGCTGCAGCCGGCAGGCTGCCGATGAGAGCAAAAGAATACTCCGCTAATAAAGGGCTGTCGAGGCGATAACAGCTATCGATGCGCGCCTCTGCTTGCCAATTATGCTTATCTGCATTACTTTTTGCCGCACAGCAACAGGAGAAGAAAATGAGTCATAATTTGGCGACACTGCCGCAAGAAGAAAAAGATAAAATTAATGTCGATTTAGCCGCCGCCGGCGTGGCGTTTAAAGAGCGCTATAATATGCCCGTTATTGCGGAAATGGTGGAACGCGAGCAGCCGGAAGCGCTGCGCGACTGGTTTCGCCAGCGCCTGATGCAGTATCGTCAGGCATCACTCAGCCTGTCTCGTTTACCTTATGAGCCGAAGCAAAAATAACTGATGCATCGCTTGAGATTAGCGGTAAATTGCGATGATATAATCGCACCTCAATCTGAATTCAGGAATCGGTATGTTGCCCTGGAGTGTCGCCGCTGCACAGTATGCTTCCCGCTCTCGTGATATCGACGGGAATATCTCTCACCATCTCTCATTTATTCAGCAGGCGAGCCGCCAGCAGATCGATCTGCTGTTATTTCCTGAGCTTTCCCTGAGCGGTTATGAACTGGAAGTTGGCCCACAATTGGCTCTGTCGCTGAATGATGCGCGTCTCGTTCAGTTCGCAGAAGCCGCTCATCAACACCAGATGAATATTATTGTCGGTATGCCGTTACGGGTTGACCACCATTACCATATTGGCGCGGTGACCTTTCTGCCCGACGGCACCCGTTTTGCTTATGCCAAACGCCATCTGCTTGGCAGTGAAAGTCAGTTCTTCCAGCCAGGACGTGGCGGGCCAGTTTTCGGTACGCCAACCCGTAATGTGGCGATTGCGGTCTGTGCCGATATTGTGATTGAACAATTTGCCCGTGACGCGGCCGAATGCGGTGCAGATCTCTATGCCGCCAGCGTGTTAGTTTCTGAAAAAACTTATGACAGCGATTGCCATTCTCTGTCGCGCTGGTCTGCTGATTACCGTATGGCAGTACTGATGGCTAACCATGCGAAACCGACCGGTGGCTATGAGAGTAATGGCGGCAGCGCCTTTTGGGATGCCGAGGGTAATAAAGTCATCTGCAGCGGAAGCGGTGAACTGCTTATGGTCGTACGGCGCACACCTCAGGGTTGGCAAGGCGAAATCCATCCGTTAGGCTAAGCGCAATTTTGTCGGGAAGGTAAATCATGTTACGCGTAATCGATACAGAAACCTGTGGCCTGCAAGGCGGCATTGTTGAAGTCGCTTCGGTGGATGTTATTGACGGCCAGATCGTCAATCCGATGAGCGACCTGGTCTCACCTGACCGGCCAATCAGCCGCCAGGCGATGGCAATTCATCGTATCAGTGAAGCGATGGTGATCGGCAAGCCGCCGATTGAACAGGCGATTAGCCGTTATCATGGCAGCCCTTACTATGTGGCGCACAACGCCAGCTTTGATCGCCGGGTGCTACCGGAAATGCACGGCGAGTGGATCTGTACCATGACGCTGTCACGTAAACTGTGGCCGGGAATTAAATATGGCAATCAGGCGCTGCGCGAAAGTTTACAGCTGGATGTCACTCCACCGGCGGAACTGCATGCGCACCGTGCGCTATATGACTGCTACGTCACCGCCGCCTTGTTGATTCGCATTATGCAAACTACCGGTTGGGATGCGGCAGAAATGCTGGCGCGGATGCAGCCCAAAAGTGGCAACGATACTTTCCCGTTTGGCAAATATCGCGGACGTAAGATTGAGGAAGTAGCGAAGCGCGATCCGGGATATCTTAAGTGGGTACTTAAAAATATCCCGAACCTGAAAGCCGACCTGCGCAGCGCGATGCAGCACCATCTGGCTGACTGATTAGCTGGCGTTGCCGGTGGTTAACGTCCCCTGCGCCAGCCCAATCAGAAATGCATACTCCAGCGCCACCCCTTCATAGGCCTTAAAGCGCCCGGACTTACCGCCGTGGCCAGCATCCATATCGGTCCACAGCAGCAGCAGATTATCGTCAGTTTTCAGCTCGCGTAGCTTCGCTACCCATTTGGCAGGCTCCCAATACTGCACCTGAGAATCGTGCAGCCCGGTGGTGACCAGCAGATGCGGGTAATGCTGCGCGCTGACGTTGTCATACGGGCTGTACTGCCGAATATAATGATAGTACTGCTGTTCAGACGGATTGCCCCACTCATCATATTCGCCGGTGGTCAGCGGGATCGACTCATCAAGCATGGTAGTGACCACATCAACAAACGGTACCTGCGCTACCACACCATGATAAAGCTGCGGCTCGCGGTTGATTACCGCCCCCATCAGCAATCCTCCGGCGCTGCCGCCCATCGCATACAGCCGCCGTTTATCACCATAACCCTGCTGCAATAAACTGTGGGTGACGTCAATAAAGTCATTGAAGGTGTTGAGTTTATTCAGCAGACGACCGTCGTCATACCACTGCTGCCCCATTTCACCGCCACCGCGTATATGTGCCAGCGCAAAGACAAAACCGCGGTCAAGCAAGCTCAGACGGCTGGCGCTGAAATCGGCGTCCATACTGCTGCCATAGGAACCGTAGCCATACACCAGCAGTGGATTTTTACCCGGCTGATAGTGTTGGCGGTGATAAACCAGCGATACTGGCACTTCAACGCCATCACGTGCTTTCACCCACAAACGCTCGCTGCGGTACTGACTGGCGTCAAAGCCTTTCACTTCCGACTGTTTCAGCACCTGACGCTCGCCAGTATCCAGATCCAGCTCAAACAGCGTGGAAGGCGTGGTCATCGATGAATAGCCGTAGCGCAGCTTGCTGCTCTCCGGTGTCGGATTATAAGAGAGCCAGGTGACGTAAGCCGGATCGTCAAACGCAATGCCAATTGCCTCTCCATTTTGCCAGTTTATTTGCCGCAGACTGGTCAGGCCCCGCTGGCGCTCCTCCACGACCAGCCAGTCACGGAACAGCTGAAAGTCTTCCAGCACGATATTATCGCGCGCGGCCACCAGCGTTTCCCAGCGGGTGACGTCGCTAAAGTCGGTGCGATAGAGGCCAAAGTTCTTGCCCTCACGGTTTGAACGTACATAGAGATGGCCGTCGTAGTGATCAAGGGAATATTCATGATCTTTAACGCGCGGGCAGAATATCTGCGGTTTGGCTTCGGCATCGTCGGCATCGAGCAGCAGGATTTCACTGGTGGTACTGCTGTTCAGCGCAATAACAATAAACTGCTCTGACGTCGTTTTATGCACGCTAACGTAGAAGGTGTCATCCAGCTCTTCATACACCAACTGGTCAGCACTCTGCGGCTCGCCGAGGGTATGACGCCACACCTGCCACGGCAGTAGCGTGGTTTCATCTTTCAGCACGTAATAGAAAGTTCGGGAGTCATTCGCCCAGGCAAAGCTGGATGAGACATTTTGCAATACTTCCGGATACCAGCTATCGCGGGTGAGATTACAAAAGCGAATGCCATACTGACGACGAGACAGAAAATCTTCCGCCAGCGCCATAATCTGATTATTGGGGCTGATATCCAGTGCCCCCGTGGTATAGAACTCGCTGTGTGTTGCGCGCTGGTTGGCATCCAGCAGCGTATCCCACTGTTCTGGCGTGGTGGTTTCGGCAAGCTGGCGCGTATAAATCGGATATTCATTGCCGGATTCATAGCGACGCTGATAACGATAGCCATTTTTCACGTAGGGCACGGAATGGTCCTGCTGCGGAATGCGATCGATCATTTCCTTCAGCACCTGTTCCTGCAACGCTTGTTGCGAGGACATTACACGCTGACTATAGTCGTTTTCCTCCCGCAAATATTCGAGCACCGCCGGATCTGCGCGCCGATCGTCGCGCAGCCAGTAATAGTCATCCTGGCGCGTTTCGCCATGCAGAGTCATTACGTGAGGAATTTTCTTTGCGGTTGGAGCAGTCATAATCCGTTTACACCCTTGAGTCAGTTGAGCTAAGGGTGGCATCTGGCGTTGTGATTGCCAAGCGGTAAAGGTAAATTAAACAAGCAAGTAATAAGGAAATCCCCATGATTCGCCCGGCTTACCCCTCTGAATACACAGTACTGACCGAACTCTGGCAGCGCTCAGTGAGCGCAACCCATGACTTTCTCTCTGTACAGGAGATCGCACGCCTGAAGATTTGCGTTGAAAATGAGTATCTTCCCAACGTTAACACCTATGTGTGGCTGGATAACAACCGGCGGCCGGGTGGATTTATTGGCGTAGTGGAACAGCGGATTGAAATGCTGTTTATTGATCCCGATCTACGTGGTCAGGGCATCGGCAGGCAGCTGGTCAATTTTGCTGTTGGCCAGCTAGCCGCCCGCGAGCTGGACGTTAACCAACAGAACCCGCAGGCGACCGGATTTTATCTGAGTATGGGATTTGAGATAACCGGACGCTCAGCACTGGATGCTCAGGGAAAACCCTATCCTTTACTGCATATGCGCCTGCCAGAGAGTGAGAACAGGCCAGATTAGCGGCCGGACTTGTCCGGCCTGACAATCAGGCAGTGAGTTTATTCTTCTCTTCGCGGATATCGTTTTCAATGCCATCCCGGACATCTTGCGGGATTTTCAGCGCGTCGCCCAGCGCCTGCAAATAGCTGCGCTCCATAAAATGGTCAACATCAATTACCGCATTACTCAGGAAGTAAAGTTCCAGCGCTTCTTCTTCATTGCGGATGTCATGAGCCAGCAGTTGCGGGTCGAGTGGTTGCTCGATAGCTTGTTGGATAAGCTTTTCGCCCTGCGAACCAATGCCTAACTGATGCACATTTTGTTCAATTGACTGACGTTCCTGCGCATCGATATGCCCGTCACTTTTCGCGGCAAACACCAGCGCTGTGATTAAGCGTGCCGCACGGGAATCAACCGGCGTTTCACTCTGGCCGAATTGTGGTTCATCGCGGTGGGTTTCACTGACGCGCTGTTTGTATTTGTTCCATAACACGGCACCTACCGCCGCGCCACCGCCGATAATCAACGCGTTTTTACCGTATTTGGTCAGCAGGCTACGCGACGACTTGTTGGCGATCAGCAACCCCGCAAGACCGCCGAGCGCACCTGGCGCCAGCATTTTACTCAGCCCTTCGCCGCCGCTTTTACTGCCGCTTTTGCTGTTACCCAGTACCGACTGAATTTGTTGTAGCCAGTTATTCATCTTATTTCCTTTAAAAGAACCGATGAACTTCAGAGTAGAACAACATGCGTCAAGAAGCGTAAGCAGAAGAAAAGTCGGGAAAACATCGGATCGCCTGAATGCGACCCGACGATTACGCCACTTTTACCGCACGCACCGGCTTACTTTTACCCTGCTCTGCCTCGTCATCAGACGCGACGGCGGCGCTGCTTTTTGGCAATTTACTGGTGCGCAGGATGTGGTTTACCGCATCTTTATTTTCTGCCAGATGCATGCCCAGCGCTTCTTGCTGCGCTTCATCCAGCTCAATACCGCTTGTCATCAGCCAGTCAGTGAAAACTTCTGCCATATCAAGCATTTTGTCATAAGCATCCGCTTCTTTTTTACTGGCAAACGTCATCTTTTCCTCACCTTTTCTGACAACGACATATTTTACTTCGATAGCCATGATTTTCGCCCATTTAACTGTATTTATATCCAGTATAGCAGCAGCTTTTTTTGCGATCAAGCCGGCGAAGCAGATGTGCACGCAATCGTTTTCGTTTATACTGCGCGCGATTTTTTCATCTCTTCAGGTAGGTATTATGTCGACTCTTGGAACCGCGCTGCGCCCTGCCGCAACTCGCGTGATGCTTTTAGGTTCAGGTGAACTGGGTAAAGAAGTGGCGATCGAATGTCAGCGTTTAGGCGTTGAAGTAATTGCTGTAGATCGCTATGCCGATGCACCCGCGATGCATGTGGCTCATCGCAGCCATGTGATCAACATGCTGGATGGCGAAGCGCTGAAGGCACTGGTTGCGAAAGAGCGTCCTGATTATATCGTGCCGGAAATCGAGGCCATTGCCACCGATATGCTGATCGAGCTGGAAAAACAGGGTCAGCGCGTAGTACCGACTGCCCGTGCCGCCCGCCTGACGATGAATCGCGAAGGTATCCGTCGTCTGGCCGCTGAGGAGCTGGCGCTGCCAACCTCCAGCTACCGCTTTGCCGACAGCAAAACCGCTTTCCTGCAAGCCACCGAGGAAATTGGCTTCCCGTGCATCATTAAGCCGGTGATGAGCTCATCCGGCAAAGGCCAGAGCTTTATCCGTACAGCTTCACAGCTCGATCAGGCATGGGACTACGCGCAGCAAGGTGGCCGCGCCGGAGCAGGCCGGGTGATCGTTGAAGGCGTGGTGAATTTCGATTTCGAAATTACTCTGTTGACCATCAGTGCCGTCGACGGCATCCACTTCTGCGCACCAATTGGTCATCGCCAGCAGGATGGCGATTATCGTGAATCCTGGCAGCCGCAGCAGATGAGCGAGCTGGCGCTTAAGCGCGCCGAAGAGATTGCGGAGAAAGTGGTCAGCGCCTTAGGAGGTCATGGACTGTTTGGCGTCGAACTGTTTGTCTGTGGCGACGAGGTGGTGTTCAGCGAAGTGTCACCGCGTCCGCATGATACCGGTATGGTAACGCTGATTTCACAGGATCTGTCTGAGTTCGCGCTGCACGTGCGCGCTTTCCTCGGCTTACCGGTTGGCGGAATCCGCCAGTATGGCGCGGCGGCCTCAGCGGTAATTTTGCCGCAGTTGGACAGCGATAACCTGCAGTTTAGCGGCGTGCCGGCAGTGCTGGGTGCTGGTCTGCAGCTGCGTCTGTTTGGTAAGCCGGAGATTCGCGGTCAGCGCCGCTTAGGCGTTGCGCTGGCAACCGGAGACAATATTGATCAAGCCGTCGAGCGCGCGATTGCCTGCGCAGCGGGCGTGAAAGTCAGCGGCTAACATTGCAGGGGCGTAGTTAAAACGCCCCTGCACTTTCAGCGCTTAACGTGCGCCCGCCACCGCTTCACGCGCCAGATCGGTAATTCGCTGATAATCTCCGGCTTCCAGCGCATCCGCGGGCACCAGCCAGGAACCGCCAATACAGAGCACGCTTTTCAGCGCCAGATAGTCACGGTAGTTGTTCGGCGTAATGCCGCCGGTCGGGCAGAAACGCACCTGAGGGAATGGACCGCCAATTGCCTGCAGCGCTTTCACGCCGCCGTTGGCTTCCGCCGGAAAGAATTTGAACTCGCGCAACCCGTATTCCAGACCGGTCATCAGCTCTGACACCGTGCTGATACCCGGAATCAATGGAATCGGGCCTTCAACCGCCGCTTTAACCAGTGACTCAGTCAGTCCGGGACTGATGACAAATTGCGCCCCCGCTTCCGTCACTTCCGCCAGCTGCTGAGTATTCAGCACGGTACCTGCGCCGACAATCGCCTCCGGCACCTGCTGGATTATCGCACGCAGCGCGTCCATCGCCACCGGCGTGCGCAGCGTCACTTCCAGCACGCGAACCCCGCCCGCAACCAGCGCTTTCGCCATCGGAACAGCATGTTCCAGTTTATTGACGACGATAACCGGAACTACCGGTCCGGTTGTCAAAATCTGTTCAGCGCTCGTCTTCCAGTTCTTCATCAGTGTCGTTCTCCGGTCGAGCCTGCTGCCTTTTCCGGTGGCGACAGCGGGCGAAAGTGACGCGCATCCGGCGTCAGGAAAGTGATAGCGCATCTACCATACATGATTTAGCTGAACGGCGTCCATGCCATCAGGTGATTTTTAAAACTGCGGTTCATTTTTTCAAATCCCCGACAACACCGACAAAAAAACCCGCCGAAGCGGGTTTGATTATTAACGATTAATTACTCGAACTCATTCCAGGAGCGGCCATCACGGGTAATCATCGCTACGGAGGCGACGGGGCCCCAGGTACCTGCCTGATAAGGCTTAGGCGCTTCGTTATCCGCAGCCCAGGCATCCATGATGGAGTCAACCCACTTCCACGCCTCTTCCACTTCATCGCGGCGCACAAACAGCGCCTGGATGCCGCGCATGGTTTCCAGCAGCAAACGCTCATAAGCATCGGCCAGATGCGACTGGTTAAAGGTTTCGGAGTAGCTTAGATCCAGCTTGGTGGTTTGCAGGTTATGTTTATGATCGAGACCCGGCACTTTATTCAGAATCTGAATATCCACGCCTTCATCTGGCTGCAAGCGGATAGTCAGTTTATTCTGCGGCAGCTCTTGCCAGGACTCTTTAAACAGGTTCAGCGCCGGGTTCTTGAAGTAGACCACCACTTCAGAACATTTGGTTGGCAGACGTTTACCGGTACGCAGGTAGAACGGCACACCCGCCCAGCGCCAGTCATCAATATCCACCCGGATCGAGACAAAAGATTCGGTATGGCTGGATTTGTTTGCGCCCTCTTCTTCGAGGTAGCCCGGCACTTTTTTGCCCTGCACAAAACCAGCGGTGTACTGACCACGCACGGTTTTTTCACGCACGTTAGTGTGGTCGATACGGCGCAGCGAGCGCAGCACTTTAACTTTTTCGTCGCGGATTCGGTCAGCAGAGAGGTCTGCCGGTGGCGACATGGCAATCATGGTCAGAATCTGCAGCAGGTGGTTCTGAATCATATCGCGCATCTGACCCGCCTGGTCGAAGTAACCCCAGCGGCCTTCGATACCTACTTCTTCTGCAACGGTAATCTGCACGTGGTCAATCGTGCGGTTGTCCCAGTTGGAGGCAAACAGCGAGTTAGCAAAACGCAGCGCCAGCAGGTTCAGTACCGTCTCTTTACCCAGATAGTGGTCGATACGGAACACCTGGCTCTCTTCGAAATACTCGCCAACCTGGTCGTTAATTTCGCGTGAGGTCTCCAGTGAGGTGCCCAGCGGCTTCTCCATCACCACGCGTGCCGGCATCGCATTCAGCTTCGCCTGGCCCAGACCTTTACAGATGGCGCCAAAGGTGCTTGGCGGCATCGCGAAATAGTTAATCGTCACGCGTTTTTTCTGATCCAGCATCTTGCCCAATTTCGGGAAGTGTGAAGTCTCATTTACGTCGAGGTTACAAAAATCGAGGCGGTTGCTGAGCTTATCCCAAAGTGCCTCATCGATTTTCTCTTTCATGAAGGTTTCCAGCGCTTCACGCGTGACTTTGGTATAAGCAGCTTTATCCCAGTCTGCACGGCCAACACCGATAATGCGCGAGTCTTCATGGATCTGACCGGCTTTTTCCAGTTGATACAGTGAAGGCAACAGTTTCCGGCGTGCAAGATCGCCCTTGGCACCGAAAATAACCAGATCGCATGCCTGGGCTGTTTGTGTTACCGCCATTTTAATCTCCTCGTTTCCGGATGAATCTGACTTGCGGATTCCGTAATCAGTCAGACTCTTAATTGTAATTTTCTTTCAATACAATGTACTTCTTTGGCTATGGCGCGTAAACCTGCGCGGCGTCTGCCAGGCCAATGTATTTGCCAATGTCCAATTTACTGGCTGTTTAAATCAGCAATAGGTCAGTTTGTGCGTAATTTTTCGACTTTTTTGTTACCGTTTTACCATTATGAAAATCAGACCCAGCTCATACTCTGATAAAAAATGTAAAGATTGGCCGTCTGGCTCTGCCTGTCATCCGTTATGGCATTGTATATTCTCTACAAAATGACATCGATTTCTCCTTTGAATGAAATCGTCAGAATTGATGAGTGGTTATCCCCCGATGAATATGCTGGAAAAAATTCAGACTTCTGTTGAATACCTTAGCAAATCTGAACGCAAAGTTGCTGAGGTGATCCTCGCCGCGCCACAAACCGCCATGCACTCCAGCATCGCCTTGCTGGCGCGTGCAGCGGAAGTCAGTGAGCCTACGGTTAATCGCTTTTGTCACCGGCTGGAAACCAAAGGGTTCCCCGATTTTAAACTGCAACTGGCCCAAAGTCTGGTCACCGGCACGCCGTATGTCAGCCGTAACATTGATGAAAATGACAATGTCGACTGTTATACCGGCAAGATTTTTGAATCGGCGATGGCCGGTCTGGACCAGGTACGCCAGCATCTTGATATCAGCGTGGTCAACCGTGCGGTCGACCTGCTGACCCAGGCAAAGAAAATCGCCTTTTTTGGCCTCGGCGCCTCGGCGGCGGTGGCTCATGATGCGATGAATAAATTTTTCCGCTTCAATGTTCCTGTCATCTATTCCGATGATATTGTGATGCAGCGCATGAGTTGCATGAACAGCGCAGAAGGTGACGTGATCGTGCTGATTTCGCACACTGGCCGCACCAAAAATTTAATCGAACTGGCACGTCTGGCACGCGAAAATGACGGCACCGTGCTGGCAATTACCTCACCCGGCTCTCCGCTGGCGCTTGAGGCTTCACTGGCGCTGACCCTCGATGTGCCTGAAGATACCGACATTTACATGCCAATGGTCTCGCGCCTGGCGCAATTAACCGTGATCGATGTGCTGGCAACCGGTTTTACTTTACGTCGGGGACCAAAATTCAGAGATAACCTGAAGCGCGTCAAAGAAGGTTTGAAAGAATCGCGGTTAGATAAGGACGCGGCAACCTCGCTCTTTCCGCGCTAGCATTCAACTACTATTAAAATCAGGGGGTCGACCAGGTATGCCCCTTGTTATATAAATGTTATAACCAGAACAGATGAACCCGTGATTGCTATGGCAACACCACGTTTACAAGTCAACGGAGTCCTACATGTCAAGACGTCTCAGAAGAACCAAGATTGTAACTACCTTAGGCCCGGCAACCGATCGCGATAACAACCTTGAAAAGATCATCGCTGCTGGCGCTAACGTTGTTCGTCTTAACTTCTCGCACGGTACGCCTGAAGATCATCAGCTTCGTGCCGATAAAACCCGCGAAATTGCAAAAAAACTTGGCCGTCACGTGGCGATCCTCGGCGATCTGCAAGGTCCGAAAATTCGAGTTTCTACCTTTAAAGAAGGCAAAGTTTTCCTTAATCTCGGCGATCGCTTCCTGCTGGATGCCAACCTGAGCAAAGGCGAAGGCGACAGAGAAAAAGTCGGCATTGATTATAAAGGCCTGCCGGAAGATGTGGTGCCTGGCGATGTGCTGCTGCTCGACGACGGGCGCGTACAGCTAAAAGTACTGGAAGTTCAGGGCATGAAAGTGTTCACCGAAGTCACCGTCGGGGGGCCACTTTCCAATAACAAAGGCATTAATAAACTTGGCGGTGGCCTGTCGGCAGAAGCGCTGACCGAAAAAGACAAGGCTGATATTCTGACCGCAGCTAAAATCGGCGTCGACTATCTGGCCGTCTCTTTCCCGCGCTGCGGCGAAGACCTGCACTACGCACGTCGACTGGCACGTGAAGCTGGCTGCGACGCGATGATCGTTTCAAAAGTCGAGCGTGCAGAAGCGGTGGCCACCCAGGCCGCAATGGATGATATTATTCTTGCCTCAGACGTTGTGATGGTGGCGCGTGGCGATCTGGGCGTCGAAATTGGCGATCCTGAACTGGTCGGTATTCAGAAAGCACTGATCCGTCGTGCGCGTCAGCTTAATCGTTCCGTTATCACTGCCACCCAGATGATGGAATCGATGATCACGAATCCAATGCCAACCCGCGCAGAAGTGATGGACGTGGCGAACGCAGTGCTGGATGGTACGGATGCGGTAATGCTTTCTGCCGAAACCGCCGCCGGTCAGTATCCGGCGGAAACCGTTTCAGCGATGGCGAAAGTTTGTCTGGGTGCGGAAAAGATCCCGAGCATCAACGTATCCAAACACCGCCTTGAAGTACAGTTCGATAATATCGAAGAGGCGATTGCCATGTCGGCCATGTACGCTGCTAACCATCTGCAAGGGGTGACGGCGATTATCACCATGACCGAATCTGGCCGCACCGCGCTGATGACATCACGTATTACGTCTGGCCTGCCAATTTTCGCCATGTCACGTCATGAGCGTACGCTGAACCTGACGGCGCTGTATCGTGGCGTTACGCCGGTTTACTTCGACAGTAATAATGACGGCGTGGCAGCGGCTAACGATGCCATTAACCTGCTGCGTGATAAAGGCTTCCTCGTTTCCGGCGATCTGGTTATCGTCACTCAGGGTGACGTGATGAGTACCGTCGGTACTACCAATACCAGCCGCGTGTTACGCGTCGAATAATTTCTGCCGTAACCGATTGGGCTGCCCTTGCAGCCCAATTTTTTGCCCTTCCCTGCTGAAATATCCTCCACCCGCCACCAATAGCCCGATAGTCACTCTGGTTTCCCCGGCACAAAAATGTGATCTGCATCACAAATTTAACATCAATAAAGCTTAACACTTTCATGTAAGAATAAACTCATTGAATGCTAATGATTACTATTTATAATCTCATTCACACCAATAAAAGGTAACATCCGGGTAACATATAGTGATTTAACCTTATGAAATGAGTGATTATCGCGCACTATCGACTTCTGACGCTGTTTTAGCGCATTAATCGAACAAGTGTGTTTCTGATAATTCTTAAATAGCATTTAACTGATGTCTTCTGACATCGCAGGGTAAACGGCTGTCATGTTGCTATGGCGGCAGGGTTTCTTACGTCCAAAAAAAGGTACAGGGTATGGTCTTTGGTTCTCAAGCAGCGCTCACTGCCTCACAGTTTCAACAACACCCCGATGAGGCGGCTGGTGATATGCTGTTTAATGCCGCCCAGCTTGATGCATATTCGCAACAAACGCTGACGGCGCTGCAATTAATCAACAACACCATTCAGCAGGTCGAAAAACCTTTTAGCGGTATTCTTCCCCATGAGCTGGCACCGGCGTTTAACGCTGTCGACCTTAATGCCCCGCTGCTGAACAGCGACGCGGCTCTGGAAGAGCTGTCGCAGCTCTATCTGCGCGATGCGGTCTACTTCCATCATCCGAAATATATTGCCCATCTGAACTGCCCGGTGGTACTGCCTTCACTGCTGGCAGAGCAGATTATGAGCGCGGTAAACAGCTCGGTCGATACCTGGGATCAGAGCGCGGGCGGCACCTTAATTGAACAGAAAGTCATCGACTGGACGTTAAGCCGTATCGGCCTGCCCGCCAGTTCAGACGGTATCTTTACCAGCGGTGGTACCCAGTCAAATCTGATGGCAATGCTGCTGGCCCGCGACAGCTGGTGTGCTAAACATCGCCCGGGCCATTTGATTAAGCAGA
This sequence comes from Winslowiella toletana, assembly GCF_032164335.1. Classification (NCBI taxonomy): domain Bacteria; kingdom Pseudomonadati; phylum Pseudomonadota; class Gammaproteobacteria; order Enterobacterales; family Erwiniaceae; genus Winslowiella; species Winslowiella toletana. The sequence continues at coordinate 2,845,758 of NZ_CP134152.1, forward strand.
AAGGCCTGCCGCCGGAAGCCAGTAAGTGGCGTATTTTCACCTCAAAACTGAGCCACTTCAGCATTCAAAAATCGACGGCGATTCTCGGCCTCGGTTACGACGCGGTGATTGCCATCGATCACGATGAGCACTACCGCATGGACGCCACGCTGCTGGAGCAGGAAATCCAGCGCTGCCACCAGCAAGGGCTGATTCCGATTGCGGTCGTTGCCACCAGCGGCACGACCGATTTTGGCAGCATTGATCCGCTTAGCTCGGTGGCGACGCTCTGCCAGCATTACGGTTTATGGATGCATGTTGATGCCGCTTACGGCTGCGGCCTGCTGGTTTCACCGCAGCACCGTCAGCGCCTGAACGGCATTGAACAGGCTGATTCAGTCACGGTTGATTACCATAAATCGTTCTTCCAGACCGTCAGCTGTGGCGCGTTCTTTGTCCGCGACCGTCAGCACCTTAGCCACGTTACGGTGCATGCCGATTATCTGAATCCGCTCAGTGCGCAGCAGGAAGGCACGCCAAATCTGGTCAATAAAAGCATTCAGACCACCCGACGTTTCGATGCGCTGAAAATGTGGATGACGCTGCGCATTATGGGGCCGGATGCACTGGGCGAAGCCTTCGATACGCTGCTTGACCTGACCCGCACCGCACATCAGCTACTGACAGCCCACCCGTCTATTGACGTGCTGCATCAGCCAGAGCTGACGACCCAGATCTTCCGCTATTTACCACGCCCTGGCGTCAGCGATGCGGTGGTCGATGAGATCAATGCGCAGATCCGAAAATCGCTGTTCCGCTCCGGTAACGCGGTAGTGGCTGGCACCAAAGTGAATGGCCGCCAGTATCTGAAGTTTACCCTGCTGAATCCGGCCACCACCTCAGCAGACCTGGAAGACATTATTGCGCTGGTCGCACATTACGGACGTGAACTGGCGCGAAGTCAGAGCCTGAGCGCGGTTAATCAGTGAGAGCAAAACCATGAATGACAAGATTTATGATTTTATCGGTATTGGCATCGGCCCGTTTAACCTCGGCCTGGCCTGCCTGACAGATCCAATTGAAGGCGTGGACGGCGTATTCCTCGATCAGAATAGCGGATTTGACTGGCACACCGGCATGATGCTGGAAAGCGCGCATCTGCAAACGCCATTTATGGCCGACCTGGTGACGCTGGCCGACCCGACCAGCCGCTTCAGCCTGCTTAACTATATGAAGCAAACCGGCAAGCTGTATCGTTTTTATATCCGTGAAGACTTCTTCCTGATGCGCAAGGAGTATAACCAGTACTGCCAGTGGGCCAGCGCCCAACTGGATAATCTGCACTGGAATACCCGGGTTGACTACGTCAGCTATGACGAGCAGCTGCAATGTTATCGCCTGCGCAGCGTCTCAACGCAGACCGGCGAAACGCAAAGCTGGCTGGCACGCAAACTGGTGTTGGGCACCGGCCCGAGCGCGTGGATGCCGCCATGCAGCCGCCCGCATCGTCAGCGCCTGACGCACTCCAGTGAGTATCTGGCAGACAAAGCGGCGTTACAGCAGAAAAACTCGATCACCGTGCTGGGCAGCGGCCAGAGCGCCGCCGAGATCTTCTACGACCTGCTATGTGATATCGACACGCATCATTATCAGCTGAACTGGATAACCCGTGCACCGCGCTTCTATCCGCTGGAGTACACCAAGCTGACGCTGGAGATGACCTCGCCGGAGTGGATTGACTATTTCCATGCCCTGCCCGCCAGCAAGCGGGATGAGCTGAATGCTAAACATAAGAATCTGTATAAAGGGATTAACAGCTGTCTGATCAACGACATTTATGACCTGCTGTATGTGAAACAGCTGGATGGCGATCTTAACGTCAATCTGTTTACCCACGCTGAACTGAACGATATGCGCTGGCTGCCGAGCGGTGAATTTGAGCTGGCGCTGCATCAGCAGGAGCAGGATGTCGACTTTGTCCGCCGCAGTGAAGGGCTGGTGATGGCGACCGGTTATCAGTACCAGCCACCGATGTTCGTCGAAGGCATTGCCGATCGCCTGCGCTGGGATGAGAAAGGCCGCTATGACGTGCAGCGTAACTACAGCATCGATCAGCATAACCAGGTGTTTGTACAGAACGCCGAACTGCACACCCACGGCTTTGTCACGCCGGACTTAGGCATGGCCTGCTATCGCAACTCGGTGCTGATTCGCGAAATTACCGGACGTGAGATCTATCCGGTCGAGCGCCAGATTGCTTTCCAGACTTTTCCGGCTCAATCGGAGGTGCGCAGTGAGCGATAACACTCTCTGGCGCGCTACCCGTCCGGCGGGCCAGTTCACCCTGCGTCCAATGCAGGCAGAGGATGCCGAACGGGTTTACCGCTGGGTGACGCAGGATTATGCGCGTTTCTGGGGCATGCAGGATGATTCTTTCGAGACGGTCGCGGGTTTCTATCGTGAACTGACGCGCGATAACCCCAACGCGGCATTGATTGGCTGTTGCAATCAGCAGCCGGTCTTTCTGATGGAGTTCTACCAGGCGCAGCAGGACCAGGTCGGTCAGTTCTATCCGGCACGCGATGATGATTACGGCATGCACATCCTGATCGCCCCGGCAGAGAAACCGCTGAAACAGTTTAGCTGGCAGGTGTTCAGCACGGTAATGGATTACATGTTCAGCCTGCCGCAGGTCGGCCGGGTGGTGGTAGAACCGGATGTGCGCAACCACAAAATCCATCCGCTGAATAAACGTGCGGGCTTTCGCTATCAGCACACCATCGATATGGGCCATAAAACCGCCTGGCTGGCGTTCTGTCAGCGCGATGACTATCAAAAAGCTTTATTGCAGGAATCTTTAACTATGAATAACAGCTCAACGCTGCTGACCGGCAGCCATCTGGCCAGCGACAACTGGACGCTGGCAAACCGCCTGTTAATCCGCAAGGCGATTGCCGAGTTCGCCCATGAAAAACTGATTGAACCAAAAAAAGTGGCGTCAGCCGGTAAACTTGACCGTTACAGCCTGGCGGTGCCGGGTGCCGAAGCGGAATATCAGTTCTGCGCGACGCGCATGGCGCTGGATCACTGGTCGATCGACCTCGACTCGCTGATCAAGCATCAGAATGGCGAACCGCTGAGGCTGGATGCGCTTAGCTTTATCGTCGAATTCAGTCAGCAGATTGGCATTCCTTCAGCGATGCTGGCGACCTACATGGAAGAGATCACCAGCACGCTGTGCAGCAGCGTGTTTAAACTGCAAAACAATAACCCGGACAGCAAAGCGCTGACCAAAGCCGACTTCCAGACGGTGGAAGCCGCAATGACCGAAGGCCATCCGTGCTTCGTCGCCAATAATGGCCGCATCGGTTTTGATGCCCGCGACTATCTCGCCTACGCGCCGGAAGCCGCCACGCCGGTTAACCTGATATGGGTCGCGGTAAATCTGCGTAATGCGCACTTTTCCAGCCTTGATGAGCTTAACTACCAACAGCTGATGCGTGATGAGCTGGGTGAAGCGACCATCAACGCTTTCAACGCCCGTCTGGATGAAATCGGCGTCGATCGCCAACAGTATCTGTTTATGCCGGTGCACCCGTGGCAGTGGCAGAATAAGCTGCTGACGGTATTTGCACCGGATATCGCCGCGCGCGACATTATTTATCTCGGCACCGGCGACGATCAGTATCAGGCACAGCAATCGATCCGTACTTTCTTTAACCGCAGTCAGCCGAATAAGCGCTATGTGAAAACGGCCTTGTCGGTACTGAATATGGGCTTTATGCGCGGTCTGTCACCTTATTACATGGCCACCACTCCGGCGGTAAACCAGTGGCTGGAAGGCCTGGTGAAAAACGACAGCTGGCTTCAGCAGTGCGATTTTCGCATCCTGCGTGAAGTGGCGGCCATCGGCTACCATAATCGCTACTATGAACAGGCGATCAGCGGCGACTCCGCTTACAAGAAGATGTTTGCTGCGCTGTGGCGTGATAACCCGGTAGCTGCACTACAACCTAATCAGCGCCTGATGACCATGGCGTCGCTGCTGCATATCGATCATCATCAGCAAGCGCTGCTGCCCGCGTTAATTGCCGACTCCGGCGTCAGCGCCGAAAGCTGGGTGAACGCTTATCTGCGCTGCTACTTAAGCCCGCTGCTGCACTGCTTTTATCAGCATGATCTGGTGTTTATGCCGCACGGCGAAAACCTGATTCTGTTGCTGGAAAATAATCTGCCCGTCAGCGCCTATATGAAAGATATTGGTGAAGAGATTGCCGTACTGAATCCGGATGCTGTGCTGCCAGAAAAAGCCCAGCGCCTGGCGGTAGACGTGCCGGAAAATCTGAAGCTGCTGTCTATCTTCACTGATGTGTTTGACTGTATCTTCCGCTTTATTGGCGCTATTCTGGCGCAGGATAACACGCTGCCGGAAGAGACCTTCTGGCGCTGCGTCGCGGATTGCGTAAAACAGTATCAACAGGCGCACCCGCAGTTGGCCAGCAAGTTTGCCCGCTACGATCTGTTTGTACCGGAGTTCGAGCTCTCCTGTCTCAACCGTCTGCAACTGGCCAATAACCAGCAGATGATTAACCTGTCCGATCCGGCAGAAAATCTGAAATTTGCCGGAACGTTGATTAACCCAATCGCCCGATTTGCTGATAAGTAAAACCTCAGTAAACCGCTGTTTACAGAGTTTATCTTTAGCGCGACCGCACTGGCGGTCGCGTTTTTACGTTTACTGGAAACAAGGAGCCTGGATGGCGTCGTACACCCCGGTATCAAAATTGACTTTTCGTCACCTGATCTTCCCCTTCTCGTTGGTGCTGTTCGAGTTCGCGACCTATATCGCCCACGATATGATTCAGCCGGGTATGCTGCTGGTTACCGGCGAATTTAATGTCGGACCGGAATGGGTCTCCGCTTCACTGACCGGCTATCTGGTGGGCGGTGTATTGCTGCAATGGCTGCTGGGCCCGCTGTCAGATAAATTTGGCCGCCGTCCGGTCATGCTGTTTGGCGTGGCGTTCTTTATGCTTTCCTGCCTGGTGATGCACTGGGTGCAGAGCATTGAACAATTTGTCGCCGTGCGCTTTATTCAGGGCATCAGCCTGTGCTTTATTGGCGCAGTAGGCTATGCCGCCGTGCTTGAGGCATTTGATGAAGCGCTGAGTGTGAAAATCACCGCGCTGATGGCCAACGTGGCGCTGCTGGCTCCGCTGGCCGGACCGGTGGCGGGCGCGGCGTTCCTCAGCGTGGGTGGCTGGCGCGATATGTTTTATCTGTTCGCTGCGGTGACCGCCATCGCGCTGATCGGGCTATGGCGCAGCATGCCGGAGACCGCCGGAGATCGAAACGCCTCGGTATCACTGAAATCGATGGGCAAAGGTTATCTGGCGCTGGCGAAAGATCGCCAGGTGATCGGCGGCGCACTGTCTATCGGTATTCTTGGCATCCCGATGCTGGCGTGGGTTGCGTTGTCACCGGTGATTTTGATCCATGACCAGGGCCTCAGCCGCATGCAATATGCGCTGCTGCAACTGCCGGTGTTCCTGGCGATGATCGTCGGTAATTTGACGCTGGGCCGACTGGCAGGACGCGTACCGCTCGAGCAACCGCTCAGGCTGGGTGCATGGCCAATTCTGCTCGGGCTGATTATCGCCGCGTTAAGTGCGTTTATCGACAGTCATGACTATCTGTGGATGATTGCCGGTCTGAGCCTGTATGCATTTGGTTCTGGCCTGGTCAATGCGGGTCTTTATCGCCTGACGCTGTTTTCCAGTGAGGCAGGTAAAGGCAGCGTAGCGGCGATGATTGGCATGTTAAGTATTGCCGCTTTCGCCATTGGCATTGAACTGGCGAAATATGGTTACTTTGCCGGCGGCAATCTGTGGTTCAGCGGCATTAATCTGCTGGCGGGATTGATTTGGTTCGCACTGGTGCGGGGATTTCTGCGCGAACGCCAGCGGCGCAGCCAGATTGTGGCGTTGTAAGCTGTTGAAGCGGCTAAAACTGATTACCGAAGATGCATAAACAGTAGTTTTCCTGGAAAACCGAAAGAAAAGGACTTCTTTTGCGTCAATTATTGTGCCATTTCACATGCCACATCGATTTCACCAGGGAGATATATGACATTAAGCGTGTCAAATTCGCAACGTCCCGTGTCTGCGGAATCCATACACCCGGCATCTTCAGCTGAGTCACAGCCCAAAAACGAGGAAGAACGACTGGCTGAAGTTAAGGAACTCTGCCAAAAGGAAGGGATCGGCGTTGTGGCAGATCATCTCATTAAATTGCAAACGCTGGCGCAAGAGAAAAATTGTATTATCGGTATTCGCCCGGTTGATGTGATGGCAACAGATTTGATTGAGAATGGGCACCCAACGAAAGGATTCCATATAAAAGGAAAAAGCGCAAACTGGGGCCCGCAAGCGGCTTTCATCTGTGCAAAGCAAGAGTTAAGTAAGCTGGCCGATCAGTCAGAGGAAAAGCTGAGGAAATTTAATCAGCAAGTAGCGTGTTGTGTGGCCGAAGGTTACGCCCGGCGGATCCCATTAGAATTGACCCTGGCGCGTCTCAATGTGCTTATCGAAAATAATGTTGTCGATAACGTAAAATATGATGCACGCCGTCATCCTGTTGAATTAGAAGCCAGCACGCCAAAAGGTGTTGTACATAAATTTGAGTTAGCCCTCTCTGATAAAGAGCCAGGAATGTACCTGGTCAGTCATGAAGGTATGCCGGTTGAAGTGCTCGCCCCACCAGGAGAAAATAAAAAACCACTGACAGCCGATTACGACATTTTTTTAATTGCCCCTTTAACCGAGGATTTCGGTGCACAGGATATGTTATCGCTACACGACGTCTCACATGTCGTTTTCAAGACCAGAGTTGATAACTATCGAACTTCCCCTGCAGACCTTGCCGAACCCTTAAAGGCAGCTTATACCCATCCCGGTAAGTTTTATGAGCCAGAAGATAAACAGTTTGGTAATGCTTCTTCACGCATCCTCACTATGATCCCCGAAATTAATCAGCGGCTGGTCGGTAAAGGTGAAGCCGTAGTGCACCATAGCACCGACACTGGCAATCCTGCGACGGATATGGAGGCAAACTTTCCTGCGGCCTTTACCCTGCCTGAACCACTGGATCAGTTCGATGAGATCTGTGTGATAAGAAACGTAGATGAGTTAAAAACGCTGGTGCAGGTTGCAAAAAATGCGGGCTACTATGTGCCGTTAAATCCGCTTTGGAAAAAAGAGATTACCGGTATTCGCTCTTCAGGCTTTAAAGATGCGCAAAACGTCGCCATCCATCACTGGAAACAGGTGTAAGGTTTCCGGACGATCTATTGAGCGTCTTTGGTGCCAACAGCTTGCTTATCAATCTGCACAGGATTGATAAGCAAACCGACCTTCCGACACCCGGCATCAGCCGCAAACAACTCCCCGCTGGCTTATTTCTTCGGGAAAAGCTCGTCGCGTTGATACGGCTCCTGCTCACCCTCTTTACGGGTTTTTAGCAGTTTAAGAATCCAGGTGTACTGCTCCGGATTTGGTCGGACAAAGATTTCGACCTCTTCATTCATCCGACGCGCCAGCGTTTTATCATCCGCCTCAAGCAAATCATCCATTGGCGGACGGATATGCACATGCAGCTTATGCGTTTTGCTGTCATAAACCGGGAACAGCGGCACGACTTTCGCCCGGCACACTTTCATCAGACGGCCTATCGCCGGCAGCGTTGCCTTATAGGTGGCAAAGAAATCGACAAATTCACTGTGTTCCGCGCCGTGATCCTGATCGGGCAAGTAGTAGCCCCAGTAGCCCTGACGCACTGAACTGATAAACGGCTTGATGCCGTCATTACGGGCATGCATCCGGCCACCAAAGCGGCGGCGTACTGCATTCCACATATAATCAACCAGCTCATTGCGCTGGTTGTGGAACATCGCGGCCATTTTCTGGCCTTCTGACGCCATCAACATCGCCGGAATATCGACCGCCCAGCCATGTGGCACGAGGAAAATTACGTTCTGCTGTTCAGCACGCAAGCCCTCAATAATCTCTTTGCCGTGCCACTCAACGCGGTCACGCACATGTTCTGGCTTGCGCAGCGCCAGCTCGGCCATCATTACCATCGACTGCGGCGCCACCGCAAACATCTGGTCAATAATCGCTTCACGCTGCTGTTCTGGCAGCTCTGGCAGGCAGTAAAACAGATTGATTTGCGCACGACGGCGCGCACTGCGGGCAAACTTACCGGCGGTGCGCCCCAGCCCACCTAAAATAGGGTCACGGACGCGCGCAGGCAGCATCGCCATACCGGCACAAGCACCTATTGCCAGCCAGACACCCCAGTATTTCGGTTTAAGGAAAGCCTTTTGAAAGACGGGAATAAATTCAACACTACTTTTTTTTCTGTTTTCCATGCACTCGCCTCAAACAATAACCGGCTAATGATAGTGCTGACAGGCAAATTTGCAATCATTCCCGAACACAGACGAAAAAAAACCGACAGCCCGCGCCGTCGGTTTTTTACTGCATGCCGGACTTAGTTCAGTCTCAGCTGCGGAACCACCTCTTTGACCTGCGCCAGATAATCTCTGCGATCCTTACCTGTCAGTCCTTCAGAGCGCGGCAGTTTTGCCGTCAGTGGGTTAACGGCCTGGTTATTAATCCAGATTTCATAATGCAGGTGCGGACCGGTTGAACGCCCCGTGTTGCCGGACAGCGCAATACGATCGCCACGCTTCACCTTGTCGCCTGGCTTGACCAGCAGTTTTTTCAGGTGCATATAGCGCGTCATATACTGACGACCGTGGCGGATTGCCACATAGTTACCGGCTCCACCGCTGCGCTTCGCCACCACCACTTCACCATCACCCACCGCCAGCACTGGCGTGCCGACCGGAAGGGCAAAATCGACGCCCTTATGCGGCGCAATACGGCCGGTCACCGGGTTAAGGCGACGTGGATTAAAGTTTGAGGAGACGCGATACTGCTTAACGGTTGGGAAACGCATAAAGCCACGCGCCAGGCCAGAACCGCTGCGATCGTAGAATTTGCCGTCTTCGGCACGAATCGCGTAGTAGTCTTTGCCGCCGGTATTCAATCGAACGCCTAACAGATGGCTCTGTTCACTTTTGCCATCCATCATTTCGCGTGACATTAATACCGAGAATTTGTCACCGCTGCGCAGTTTGCGGAAATCCATTTGCCACTGCATTGCCTTGATCACCGCACTGGCTTCGCCGCTGCTCAGCCCGGCTTTACGCGCGCTGCTGACAAAGCTGCCGTTCACCGTGCCGCTGAGCACGCTGTTTTTCCATTCGCCCTGCTGCATTTCGCTGGTGGCTTTAAAACCATTGCCGGAGCGATCATAGGTACGGGTTTCACGGCGCGACATTTCCCAGGTCATACGCTGTAGCTGACCATCGTCAGTCAGAGTCCAGGAAATTTGCTGGCCGATTTTCAGATTACGCAGGTCTTTATCCGCTTTAGCCAGCTGGTTGATATCAGACATATCAATACCGTACTGATTAAGGATACTGCTCAGGGTGTCGCCTGTAGAGACGGTATAATCGTGAGTGCCCGACTCATTCTGAACATCTTCATCGATTTCGTCTTTGGGAATATCTTCTTCCGGGGCCGGAGTCGGCTGATCGATCGGTTCACTGGCTTCCGGCAGCAAGGTACGCAGCTCGCTTTTTTCCAGTTCAATATGCTTAACGATCGGGTTTTCGCCGGGATGATAAACGTAAGGCCGCCAGACAGCGACGGCCAGTGTAACGACAGTAAGCGACCCCAGCATGATGCGGTGGGGACGTGGTAAGTTGTTGAACGCCATGGCGACAGAGCGGGCTATCTGCTGCACTATTTACTATTCCTCTATGCTCCTTTCAGGCAGCTCACATACTGGCTCGACAGCTGTGAGAGGAATTTCACATAGCTGTCTTTAGTTAAGCTGATACCCATCCCCAACGGATCCAAGGTGCCTTTTCGCACAGAAGTTCCGCGGGCGACGGCATCGATGACGGCCGGCCTGAATTGTGGTTCAGCGAAAACGCAAACGGCTTTCTGCTCAACCAACTGTGTTCGTATTTGATGTAATCGCTGGGCACCAGGCTGGATCTCAGGATTCACGGTAAAATGCCCTAAAGGCGACAGCCCGTAGTGTTTTTCAAAGTAGCTGTAAGCATCATGAAAAACGAAATATCCCTTCCCCTTCACTGGCGCAAGCTCGGAACTAATCTGCTGGTCAAATTTCGCCAGGCTAACCTCAAAGTTCTGTAGGTTGGCGTCTAGTTTGTCCTTGCTTTGCGGCATAAGTTCCAATAATTTTTGGTGGATTGCAACCGCAGATTGCCTTGCTATTTCTGGGGATAACCAGAGGTGCATATTATATTCACCGTGATGATGGTGATCGTGCCCCTCTTCATCATGGTCTGCATGGCCATCTTCATGATGTTCATCGTCTTCAGCACCGCGAATCAGCAGCGGTTTAACCCCGGTTAAAGCAGCCAGCTCGAGGTTCTTTTTCGCCGGTAAACCGCTGGCGGATTTGGTTAAAAAAGCTTCCATTTCAGGGCCGACCCACACCACAAGATCCGCGCTCTGCAAGCGTTTGACGTCGGATGGACGCAGTGCGTAGTCATGCTCTGATGCACCATCAGGCAGCAGCACTTCGACCGGCGTAACACCGTCGGCAATCGCCGCTGCGATAAAACCGAGTGGCTTAATCGAGGCCACTACCGCAGCCGAGGCAGGCATAGCAAGCGAAGCGGTAAAACCCAGGGTCAACAGGGCAGTCATAAAGCGGTTTTTATTGTGTAACATAATGCGTCAATCCATCGTGGTTAGCGGAAGTAGTGTGATATTATAACATTCGATATCTTCTGCAACCTGTAATCGATAATGTCCTCACTTGTAACGCTGGAAAACATCTCGGTGACCTTTGGTCAACGTCGCGTGCTGTCTGATGTTTCACTTAAGCTGGAACCCGGACGCATTCTGACGCTGCTTGGCCCAAACGGTGCCGGAAAATCTACGCTGGTACGCGTAGTGCTGGGGCTTATTGCCCCTGGTTCAGGCAAACTGGACAGACCCAACGGTTTGCGCATTGGCTATGTGCCGCAAAAACTGCACCTCGACTCCACGCTGCCTCTGACGGTTGATCGCTTTATGCGGCTGCGTCCGACGGTCAAAAAAGCCGATATTCTGCCAGCCCTGAAGCGGGTACAGGCCGGGCATTTACTTGAATACCCACTGCAAAAACTCTCCGGCGGTGAAACTCAGCGCGTACTGCTGGCGCGGGCGCTACTGAATAATCCGCAATTATTGGTGCTGGACGAACCTACCCAGGGTGTTGACGTTAACGGCCAGGTCGCGCTGTATGATCTGATCGATCAGCTGCGCCGCGAGCTTAACTGCGGCGTGCTGATGGTTTCACACGATCTGCATCTGGTGATGGCGAAAACCGATGAGGTACTGTGCCTGAATCACCATATCTGCTGTTCCGGCACGCCGGAAGTGGTGTCGCAGCATCCGGAGTTTATTTCGATGTTTGGCCCGCGCGGAGCCGAGCAGCTGGCTATTTATCGCCATCACCATAATCATCGTCACGATCTTCAGGGACGCATTATTCTGCGTAAAGGACAGGGCCCGTCATGATTGAACTGTTACTGCCTGGCTGGCTGGGCGGCATCATGCTGGCACTGGCTGCTGGCCCGCTTGGCTCATTCGTTGTCTGGCGTCGGATGTCTTATTTTGGCGATACGCTGGCACACGCTTCCCTGCTGGGGGTGGCCTTTGGCCTGCTGCTGAATATCAATCCTTTTTATGCCGTTATTGCCGTCACCCTGCTGCTGTCGCTCGGGCTGGTATGGCTGGAGCGTCGTCCGCATCTGGCGATCGACACCCTGCTGGGGATCATGGCGCACAGCGCGCTGTCGCTGGGTCTGGTGGTCGTCAGCCTGATGTCTAATGTGCGGGTTGATCTAATGGCTTACCTGTTTGGCGATCTGCTGTCAGTTACGCCGGTCGATCTGATCGCCATTGCTGCCGGGGTGGCGTTGGTGCTGGCGATTCTTGCCTGGCAGTGGCGCGCGCTGCTGTCGATCACCATCAGTCCGGAAATGGCGCAGGTAGACGGTGTGAATATTCAGCGCACCAAACTGCTGCTGATGTTGGTAACCGCACTGACCATTGGCGTCTCAATGAAGTTCGTTGGTGCGCTGATCATCACCTCGCTGCTGATTATTCCGGCGGCAACCGCGCGTCGTTTTGCCCGCTCGCCCGAACAGATGGCGGCCGTAGCCGTGGCAATTGGCGTTATGGCGGTAACCGGTGGCCTGACCTTCTCGGCGTTTTATGACACGCCAGCCGGTCCGTCAGTAGTGCTGTGTGCAGCAGCAATGTTTGTGCTGAGTATGGTGAAGAAGCCGGCCGTGTAGTCGGCGTTTATCTGCGGGCGGCTGAACATTCTCGCCGCCCGTAAAATTATTCGCGGGTAATACCAAAGTGTTTATAAGCATGCTGGGTGGCAATACGACCACGCGGAGTGCGTTGAATAAAGCCCTGTTGAATTAGATAGGGTTCCAGCACGTCCTCAATGGTTTCACGCTCTTCACCAATTGCCGCCGCCAGGTTATCCAGCCCTACCGGGCCGCCGGTGAATTTATCAATGATCGCCAGCAGTAATTTCCGGTCCATATAGTCGAACCCTTCGGTATCGACATTCAGCATATCCAGCGCTTTAGCGGCTACGTCACCACTTAACTCGCCATTGGCACGCACTTCTGAGAAGTCGCGTACGCGACGCAACAGGCGGTTGGCGATACGCGGCGTTCCACGCGCACGCCGGGCAATTTCCAGTGCTCCCTCAGCGCTGAGATCCAGCCCAAGACAGGCGGCGCTGCGTCCGACGATATGCTGTAAATCCTCAACCCGGTAAAACTCCAGGCGCTGCACTATGCCGAAGCGGTCGCGCAGTGGTGACGTCAGTGAACCGGCGCGGGTAGTCGCACCAATCAGGGTAAAGGGAGGGAGATCGAGTTTAATTGAGCGGGCCGCCGGGCCTTCGCCGATCATAATATCCAGCTGATAATCTTCCATCGCCGGATAAAGCACCTCTTCAACCACCGGCGATAACCGGTGAATTTCATCGATAAACAGCACGTCGTGGGGTTCGAGGTTGGTCAGCATTGCCGCCAGATCCCCGGCTTTTTCCAATACCGGACCGGAGGTGGTACGCAGATTCACCCCCATCTCATTAGCGACAATATTCGCCAGCGTGGTTTTTCCCAGCCCTGGCGGGCCAAAAATCAGCAGGTGATCCAGCGCATCACCACGCATTTTCGCCGCTTTAATAAAGATCTCCATCTGCTCGCGCACCTGCGGCTGACCAACATACTCTGCCAGCAGCTTAGGACGGATGGCGCGGTCAATCACCTCTTCTTCGGTGATAGCGCCCGGCGATACCAGACGATCGGCTTCAATCATGCTTTACCTCAAATAGCTGCGCGCAGGGCTTCACGGATCAGCGTTTCACAGTCGGCACCAGCACGGCCTACTTTACTGATCATTTTGCTGGCTTCCTGCGGTTTGTAGCCAAGGGCGACCAGTGCGGAGACCGCCTCACCCTCTGCATCATTAGCGGCAGGTGCCGGGCTTTCACTGGTCAGCGCGAAGGTCGAATCCGCAGAGAACAGATCGCCATGCATACCTTTAAAGCGATCCTTCATTTCCACCACCAGGCGTTCGGCGGTTTTCTTGCCGACACCCGGCAGCTTCACCAGCGCGGCAATCTCTTCGCGTTCGACAGCGGTCACAAACTGCTGCGCCGACATACCAGACAGGATTGCCAGCGCCAGTTTTGGCCCGACGCCGTTAACTTTGATCAGCTCGCGAAACAGCGCTCGCTCTTGCTTGCTGTTAAAACCAAACAGCAGCTGCGCATCTTCACGCACCACAAAGTGGGTGAAGATAATCGCTTCGTGGTTCAGTTCAGGAAGCTCATAAAAACAGGTCATCGGCATATGCACTTCATAACCCACGCCGCTGGCTTCAATTAATACCTGCGGCGGCTGTTTCTCAAGAATAATGCCTCTCAGACGACCTATCACGTTTGCTTCCTTTGGATAATGAGGGAATATGGCTGTTTATAACATAAAAAAGGCTGGATGAATATCCAGCCTGTCAGGGACGCAGACGCCCGCGTGTCAGCTGCAATCGAGTTTCACTCAGCCTGCTGGCGTTCTGACTGACGTGACAGTGGGTGATAGCAATTGCCAGTGCATCGGCGGCATCGGACTGTGGATTAGCCGCCAGTTTAAGTAAGGTGCGCACCATATGCTGCACCTGACTTTTCTCGGCGCTGCCGATACCGACCACCGTTTGTTTCACCTGACGCGCGGCATATTCAAACACCGGTAAATCCTGGTTTACCGCCGCGACTATCGCGGCTCCGCGTGCCTGTCCCAGCTTCAGGGCTGAATCCGCATTTTTCGCCATAAATACCTGCTCAATGGCGAAATACTCCGGCTGAAACTGCGTAATAATTTCGCTGACGCCCGCGTAAATCAGCTTCAGGCGCGACGGCAGATCGGTAACGTTAGTACGAATACAGCCGCTACCGAGATAAGTCAGCTGCCGCCCCACCTGTCGAATCACACCGTATCCGGTCACGCGTGAGCCAGGGTCAATACCCAGAATAATTGCCATCACGCGCCTCCGGTGGTGTGCAGTAACATGCCAGTCAACGCCATTACAGCGTAGCCGCCACCTCATCAGAAATTTCACCGTTATGGTAAACTTCCTGCACGTCGTCGCAGTCTTCCAGCATATCAATCAGGCGCAGCAGTTTCGGCGCGGTCTCTTCATCCATATCGGCCTTGGTCGAAGGGATCATGGAGACTTCAGCAGAATCTGCCGTCAGACCGGCGGCTTCCAGCGCATCTTTCACCGCGCCCAGCGATTCCCAGGCGGTGAAGACGTCAATTGCGCCGTCATCGTAAGTCACTACGTCGTCAGCACCGGCTTCCAGCGCAGCGTCCATCACGGTATCTTCATCCAGGCCAGGTGCGAAGGTGATCACCCCTTTTTTAGTGAACAGATACGCCACGGAACCGTCGGTTCCGAGGTTGCCGCCAGTTTTGGTGAAGGCGTGACGCACTTCAGATACGGTACGATTACGATTATCACTCAGACATTCAACCATCACGGCAGTGCCGCCAGGGCCGTAGCCTTCGTAGATGATAGTTTCCATGTTGCTGTCATCATCACCACCGACACCACGCGCTACCGCACGGTTCATGGTATCGCGCGTCATGTTGTTAGACAGCGCTTTATCCATTGCCGCACGCAAACGTGGGTTGGAGTCCGGATCGCCACCGCCAAGCTTAGCGGCAGTCACCAGCTCACGGATGATCTTGGTGAAGATTTTACCGCGTTTGGCATCCTGTGCCGCTTTGCGATGTTTAGTGTTCGCCCATTTACTATGGCCTGCCATTTTTCGCTTTCTCCTCGAAACAAAACTTAAATCACAAATTCTTCTATCGCCTGGCGATTACTCCAGGACTTGGTCAGCAGCGCGGCGTCGCAGGCTTCGAGCCACTGAAAAGCCAGATGCTCGCTAATCGCCACTTCCCGTTCCGTCGGCAGCGCCAGCGTGAACCAGTGCTCGCGGCAGTGGGTCACATCCGGCGCATAGCGATGGCGAAAGTGCGGAAAGATTTCGAATTCTATCTGACGCTGGCAGTCAACCAATGTGAGCTGTTCAGCGTTGATATCAATTGCCACTTCTTCCTGCACTTCGCGCAGCGCGGTTTGCACCGGCATTTCATCCTGTTCAAGGCTGCCGGTAACCGATTGCCAGAACGCCGCATCGTCACGCCGCTGTAGCATCAGCACCCGCCGGGTGTCGCGGGCGAAGATCACCACCAACACCGAGACGGGCTGCTTATATGCCATATCAGTTGCTCTCAGGCTTTTCCTTCTTCACCACCTGAATGCCCAACTCTTCCAGCCCAGCCGGGTTGGCGAAACTTGGTGCTTCGGTCATCAGACAAGCCGCTGCCGTGGTTTTCGGGAAGGCAATAACATCACGGATATTGTCGGTGCCGGTCAACAACATCACCAGGCGATCCAGACCAAATGCCAGACCGGCGTGCGGCGGCGTACCGTACTTCAGTGCATCCAGCAGGAAGCCGAACTTCTCGCGCTGCTCCTGCTCGTTAATACCGAGAATGCTGAACACCGTTTGCTGCATCTGGCTGTTGTGGATACGTACGGAACCGCCACCCACTTCATAACCGTTAATCACCATATCGTAGGCGTTCGCAATCGCCGTTTCCGGCAGATTTTTCAGCTGTTCCGGCGTCATATCTTTTGGCGCGGTAAACGGATGATGCATCGCCGTCAGGCCGTCTTCACCATCATCTTCAAACATTGGGAAGTCAATTACCCACAGCGGTGCCCAGCTGCCATCCTGAGTGATTTTCAGATCGCGACCGAGTTTCAGACGCAGTGCGCCCAGCGCATCAGTCACCACTTTAGCGCTATCCGCACCAAAGAAAATCATATCGCCATCGGCAGCGCCGGTGCGCGCCAGAATCGCTTCAACGATCTCAGCGTTAAGGAATTTAGCGATCGGGCTCTGAATACCTTCCAGGCCATTAGCACGCTCATTAACCTTAATATACGCCAGACCTTTAGCACCGTAGATCTCAATAAATTTGCCATATTCGTCGATCTGCTTGCGGCTCAGGGTCGCGCCACCCGGCACGCGCAGCGCTGCTACGCGACCTTTGGCATCATTCGCCGGGCCGGAGAACACCTTAAACTCAACCGCTTTCAGCAGGTCAGCAACGTCCACCAGCTCCATCGGGTTACGCAGATCGGGCTTATCTGAACCGTAGCGGCGCATTGCTTCTGCAAAAGTCATCTGCGGGAAATCACCCAGCTCAACGCCTTTAACATCCAGCCACAGTTCGCGTACCAGACGCTCCATCGCTTCACGCACCTGAGGCGCGGTCATAAAGGAGGTTTCGACGTCGATTTGGGTAAATTCTGGCTGACGATCGGCACGCAGATCTTCGTCACGGAAACATTTCACAATCTGATAGTAGCGGTCAAAGCCGGACATCATCAGCAGCTGTTTAAACAGCTGAGGTGACTGCGGCAGCGCATAGAACTTGCCTTTATGTACCCGGCTTGGCACCAGATAATCACGTGCGCCTTCTGGCGTTGCTTTGGTCAGCATGGGCGTTTCGATATCGAGGAAGCCGTTATCGTCCATAAAGCGACGCACAAAGCTGGTGATTTTCGCGCGCGCTTTCAGTCGGTTAGCCATATCCGGGCGACGCAGATCGAGATAGCGATATTTCAGACGCGCTTCTTCACTGTTTTCGTGGTTAGAATCCAGCGGCAGCGGCTCAGAGCGGTTGATAATGACTAAATCGGTGGCGAAAACTTCAATCTCACCGGTAGCCATATCGCTGTTTTTATTCTTCTCATCACGCGCACGCACGGTGCCGGTAATCTGAATGCAGAATTCGTTACGCAGTTCAGAAGCCAGGTTGAATGCATCCTGACGGTCTGGGTCGAAGAACACCTGAACGATGCCTTCACGGTCGCGCATATCAATAAAGATCAGACTGCCCAAATCGCGGCGACGATTGACCCAACCGCACAGTGTCACTTGCTGGCCTACATGAGACAGATTGATCTGTCCGCAATACTCAGTACGCATAACGATATCCTTTTAACTTCATCGCTGCTGCACGCGCAGCATTTAAGTCGTCTTTTGATAGTACCCATCTGGCAATAATCAGCTAATTACCAGACACGTCGGGCAGACGCTGCCCAGAAAAAGGCAGGCATTATAATGTAAAATCGCCAGTGCGATAAGAGCTGAGCGCCACAACCGCGCCAGATCTCAACGATTGATGCTCGCACACCGGGGTTTATCAGAAAAAACTAACAAAATTCGCCGCATCACGACACCTTTATGGTCGCCTGATGCGCGCTTTATCGCTAATCTCTCTCTTTTGCCTGACATTTCGGAGACGGAGATGAAACCGTTATACCTCGGTCTGCCGCAGTGGCAGCATCCGCAGTGGAAAAAGCTGGGAATCGTCACGCTGGCGGATTACGCCCGTTATTTTAATTGTGTTGAAGGGAATACTACCCTGTATGCGCTGCCTAAGCCGGAAATTGTCCTGCGCTGGCGCGATATGACCGATGACGATTTTCGCTTCTGTTTTAAATTTCCCTCCACCATCAGCCATAAGGCGGCGTTGCGCGGCTGTGATGACCTGACCGAGGAGTTTTTCCGCACGCTCGATCCACTCGCCCGGCGTATTGGTCAGTACTGGCTGCAACTTCCTTCGGCTTTTGGTCCGGATGAGCTGCCAGCGCTGTGGGCATTTCTTGATAAACTGCCGCAGGCGTTTCAGTATGGCGTTGAAGTGCGCCATCCGGCTTTCTTTGCCAAAGGCGAGGCCGAACAGGCGTTTAACCGTGGATTACATCAGCGCGGCGTCAATCGGGTGATTCTGGACAGTCGACCGGTGCACGCGTCAACTTCATCGTTGGCGGCAGTCATTGATGCCCAGCGAAAAAAGCCCAAAGTGCCGCCACATGCGGTAATGACCGCCAGCAATCCGATGATACGCTTTATCGGCGGCGAAGATCCCGCGGCTAACCTGCCGTTTTTCGCCGCATGGCTGGCAAAATTGCCCGCATGGCGCCAACAAGGGCAGCCGTGGCTGTTTATTCACACTCCCGATATTGGCGAAGCGCTGACGCTGATTCAGTTCCTGTGGCCACACCTGCAGCAGGCGATGCCTGAGATTGGCTCTGCCCCGGACTGGCCACAACAGGCTCAGTTATTTTAGCGGCTGACTAAAGAAACCCTAAACTGTTACCGCGTTGTCCGGCGACACCTTTACAATTCCCGGCTATGATGTGCGCAGCAACAACTTTTCCTTACTGGAGTTCAGCATGGTCAGCGCGCTTTATGTCGTGCTTGGGGCACTGTTTTTAATCAAATTGTCCATTGATGTGATCCGTTTGCGCCGTCAGTATCGCGTCGCACATGGCGATGGTGGATTCTATGAATTACAAATCGCAATGCGTATTCACGGTAACGCAATGGAAAATATCCCCATTGCGCTGTTACTGCTGGTAATGATGGAGATGAACGGCGCAGATATCTGGATGTTGCATCTGTGTGGGCTGTTTTTCTTCGCGGGCCGCGCCATGCATGGCTGGGGAATGCATCACAGTATTATGTACTGGCGTCGTAATGGCATGCTGATAACCGGTCTGGCGTTAATCGGCATGGTTATCTGTAATCTCCTGTTTATGCCATGGGATCTGATTCTTACTCTGCGATAATTGACCTGAAATGGCAGAAAAGGTGCAGCCCGCGCCGCTTTCTGCCAAAATAGCGCCCTTTCCGTTGTTCACCGGATTTACCGTTATGTCTAACCGCGATACGCTTTTCTCCGCGCCAATAGCAAAGCTTGGTGACTGGACCTTTGATGAGCGCGTAGCTGAAGTTTTCCCTGATATGATTCAGCGCTCGGTGCCAGGCTATTCCAATATCATTTCGATGATTGGCATGCTGGCCGAACGCTTTGTGCAGCCACACAGCCGGGTTTACGATCTTGGCTGTTCACTGGGTGCCGCGACTCTGTCAGTACGCCGTAATATTCAGGCCGAAGGTTGTCAGATTATTGCCGTCGATAACTCACCTGCGATGGTAGAACGCTGCCGTCGCCATATTGACGCCTTCCGTGCCGACACGCCGGTAGAGGTAATTGAAGCGGATATTCGCGCAATTAATATCGAAAATGCCTCTATGGTGGTACTGAATTTCACCCTGCAATTTCTTGAGCCTGACGAGCGTCAGCAACTGCTGAATACTATCTATCAGGGGCTGAAACCTGGCGGCGCGCTGGTGCTGTCTGAAAAGTTCAGCTTTGAAGATCACCAGGTTGGCGAGCTGCTGTTTAATATGCATCATGATTTTAAACGCGCCAACGGTTACAGCGAGCTGGAAATCAGCCAGAAACGCAGCATGCTGGAAAACGTTATGCTGACCGACAGCGTCGAAACCCATAAACAGCGTCTGCATAACGCCGGTTTCGAACATGCGGAACTGTGGTTCCAGTGTTTTAACTTCGGCTCACTGATTGCCGTCAAAGCGAGTGATGCATGATCGATTTCGGTAACTTTTATCAGTTAATTGCTAAAGGCCCACTGGCGCCATGGCTGGAAACGCTGCCGGCGCAAATTGCCAGCTGGCAGCGGGAAAATCTGCACGGCCATTTTAAAAACTGGCATAAAGCAGTGGAATATTTACCGCTGCTGGAGCCGGAACGCCTTGATTTGCTGCACAGCGTCAGCGCGGACACCAGCAACCTTACCGACCGTCAACGTGCCGGTATCGACAAATTGCTGCGCAACCTGATGCCGTGGCGCAAAGGCCCTTACTCGCTCTATGGCACCGAAATCGATACCGAGTGGCGCTCTGACTGGAAATGGCAACGGGTCTTACCGCATATTTCACCGCTGGCTGGCCGCACGGTGCTGGATGTTGGCTGCGGCAGCGGCTATCACATGTGGCGTATGCTGGGTGCCGGCGCGAATTTTGTTGTCGGTATCGATCCGATGCAATTGTTTCTCTGCCAGTTCGAAGCGGTACGAAAATTACTCGGTAACGATCAACGTGCGCATCTGTTGCCGCTGGGTATCGAGCAGCTGCCAGAATTAAAAGCCTTTGATACCGTGTTCTCGATGGGCGTGCTCTATCATCGCCGGTCGCCACTGGATCATCTGTTCCAGCTCAAAAACCAGCTGGTCAGCGGTGGTGAGTTAGTGCTGGAAACGCTGGTGATTGAGGGTGATGACCAGGCGGTACTGGTACCGGGCGAGCGTTATGCGCAGATGCGAAACGTTTACTTTATTCCGTCGACCGGCGCGTTAAAAAACTGGCTGGAGAAGTGTGGTTTTGAAGATGTCCGCGTCGTCGATTACTCCGTCACCAGCACCGATGAACAGCGCAGAACCGACTGGATGACCAGTGAATCGCTGGCAGAATTTCTTGATCCTGAGGATGCAACGAAAACTGTTGAAGGTTATCCTGCCCCGCTGCGGGCGGTACTGGTAGCCAGAAAGCCATAAATCAGTTGGGCCGGATAATACCGGCCTCATTTTTATCGTTTCGACAACGCAAGTTTTGCGGCAAAATCGATAAACACACAGCCCCAGCCCGACCGCCCCCCTACTGTCCAAATCTTAACCAGCTATACCATGCACGCAGTAAACACCACTACTTGTTTTCCTCATCCCAGTACTCAAAGCGATACGCCGCGCTCAGGTTACGTTTGACGGTTAATTTGTCCATAACTTCGGTTTCACGCGAATAACTCAGCGTACAGTTACCGATATCATCCCATGACTGGCACTCATCAATTGCGGTAATCACGCCAACTGGCGTAGTGGTGACACTGTGCAGCCGCAGCTCACGATTCTGTTTATCGTAGGTGTATGTCTCTTTGCTTTTCGCCGAGGTAGTGGTTGATACCTGCCCTTTATCGTTCCACTGATAATGATATTCGCCATTGGTCAGATTATCGGTGCCGCGCGCCACGCTTTTCAGCAGACGAAGATTGTCATCGTGGCTGTAGGTCGTCTCGGTAAAACCTTTTTCACCCATACTGGTAAAGATATCGGTAGCGCTGGTGATATTGCCCCTTTTTCCCACCTTGTAGTTAATGATGCCCTGCTTATTACTGACTTCAACAGCTTTACCCTGTTGCTGAACCATTATCGAGTAAGAGTATTCTGCCTGCCAGCCATCGGTCACGCGCGCAATATGCTGCTCCATCTTTAGCTGCACATTGCCTTCATTTTTGTCATAGCTGATATCGGCAACGGTCAGATTACCGCAGCGATCAAATTGCCCGAGCAGGCGCTTTTGCAGATCGACATCTTTACCAAACTCGCCAACCACGAACTGCCGTACTTCACCTTTCGAGGTGCCGCCCAACATAATCACGCTGTTACTGTCATTTGCTGCCTTGCTATCAGCCGGGCACGGCTCCGCGCCACTGACATTAAAACTCAGTGGCGCACTCAAGGCGATGATGCTCAGACAAGCTGGAATAGTTCTGTTCATTATGCTCTCCGGACGTCTGAACTCCCTGATGATTAAGCTATAAGTATAGCGATAACCGCTTTCAGCAGAGCGGTTTTTTTCGCTGAAGAAGCCAGACTCGCGACATAAAAAAAGCCCCAGCAAAATGCTGGGGCCTGGTACTTGCAAACATCACGCCTGTGTAACGGCGTGCTGCGCGGCAAAAATCGGTTTGATTGTCAGGCGACCCGGACGGCGTTCATATTGATAATGCCCTTCATCGCTTCGACCACATCGCCGTCGACACAATAACGGCTGAATTCATCGGTTTCGGCGTCTGAACACATTGAAACACCCGCTTTCCGGTAACGCATTGGCGATGGCACCAGACGACTGGCCGAGCTGTGCAGCTCTTTAATGCCCACGTCGAGGAACTTTTGCAGGTTACTAAGCCTGACTCCAGCACCCGCCATAATCATTGGACCTTCACTGATATGCGTTAGTTCCTTAAGTAATGCAATTCCGCTTTCAGCACTCTGTTGCTGGCCCGAAGTCAGAATGCGCGCAACCCCCAGGTCGGTCAACTCATCCAGCGCGCGTTTCGGGCTGTGGCACAGGTCGAAAGCGCGATGGAAGGTCACCGCCATCTCGCCGCACAGCGCCATAATCTGGCGCATTTTCACCATATCTATATGGGCGTCTTCATCCAGCATGCCAATCACTACGCCGGGAAAACCCAGCTCACGAATGGCCACCACGTCAGATTTCATCGCGTTAAATTCCGCCAGGGAATAACAGAAATCGCCGCCGCGAGGACGCACAATTGGATGAACCGGGATGGTCAACTGTTCACGCGCCACTTTAAGACTGCCGTAAGATGGCGTCAGCCCTCCCTCTTTCGGTGCGGCACAGAGTTCAATGCGATCCGCTCCGGCCTGCTGAGCGGTTATCGCGCAATCCACTCCGTAGCAGCATACTTCCAATTTCGTCATCGCATCCTCCTGTTTAATGACTGCTGGCTGGTTTTCAGATTCTCGGTTAGGCTGGCTTTTGCTGGTTATATTAACGGGAATCTTCATCATGGCATTCAATTTTGATCAATGGATAGACCGACGTCACAGCGATAGCGTTAAGTGGCATAAATATGGCGATCGTGACGTATTGCCATTATGGATCGCCGACAGCGACTTTCGCTCCCCGGACTGTATCATTGACGCATTACAGCAGCGCGTCGCACACGGTATATTTGGCTATGGCGACACACCGCATGAACTGATTAATATCGTGATACAACGAATGGCTGAGCGCTATGGCTGGCAGGTGGAAGCGGACTGGCTGGTGTTTTTGCCGGGTATCGTCAGCGGACTGAACCTCTGCGTACGTTCTTTTACCGACGCCAGCCAGGGCACTATTGCGCCAACCCCAATCTATCCGCCGTTCCGTCTGGCGGCAAAACTGGCCGAGCGCTCCCAGCTGAATCTGCAACTGCGGCTGGAACAGGGCCGATGGCTGATGGATCTGGAAGCGGGTGCCGCACAGCTCTCAGGCAATGAGAAATTGCTGATGTTGTGTAATCCGCAGAATCCTGGCGGCACGGTGTATCGCCGGGATGAGCTGGAGGCACAGCTGGCATTTGCACAGCGTCATGATTTAATTGTCTGTTCCGATGAGATTCACTGCGATTTGATCCTCGAACCTGGCGTGCAGCATATTCCGTTTGCTTCGCTTAGCGAAGACGCGGCGCAACGTTCAGTGACGCTGCTCTCGCCGTCAAAAAGCTTTAACATCGCCGGATTGGGCGCGTCACTGGCCATTATCCCCAATAAAGCGCTGCGTGAACGTTTTAATCGCCAGCGCAAAGGCATGGTACCGGAAACCGATATTCTGGCGCGGGTGGCGGCAACAGCTGCCTGGCGCGACGGGCAGCCCTGGCTTGATGCCCAACTGGATTATCTGCGCGGCAATCGCGATCTGTTGGTTGAGCGCGTCAATGCCATCGAAGGATTATCGCTGGCTTCGCCGGAAGGCACCTATCTTGGCTGGATCAATGCGCAGCAACTGCCGGTCGCCAGTCCGGCGCTGTTTTTTGAAAACCACGGCCTCGGTTTTTCTCCGGGACGTGATTTTGGCGATGACGGCTTTGTGCGCTTTAACTTTGGCTGTACCCGCGCCACGCTGAATGAAGCCATCAGCCGCATGGAGCGCGCAGTCAGTACGCTTTAATCACGCTGTTCGCTGGCAACTATTTCCTTCAGGCTCCAGGGATGGAACTTGATGGTAATTTTGCCATCGGTTACCGCCAGCGTGGGATTAGGCAGGCGTTCACCCTCCCCGTGCGGAGAGCTGGATTTAATTGAAATATTAGGTTGCGCTAACCCTTCGTCAGACAGCAACGCCAGCGCACGTGCGCCCAGCGTCTTCACATCGCCACGCAGCACAATTTCAACATGCTCCCAGCCCTCATGGCGATACAGCTTATTACCGGGCCACGGCAGTTCAATAACGTTTAATTGCCAGCTGCCAATCTTTAACGGTTCTCTTAACTCAAACAGACAGATCGCCCGGCCATTAATTTGATTCTCCGAGAACAGCTCTCCAATCTGCAAAAAGCCGCTTTTCCAGCGCTCTGCCGTGGTGTTCTGATGGCAGCGCACTGAAATATGATCGGCTTCAAGCTGGGATAACTCCAGCCCTAACAGCTGAGCTAACTGCTCCAGTGCCTGCGCGAAGCGTGGTAAGTCTTCCGCCAGGTCCTTAAGTTCCTCTACACAATTCAGTGGCAACACATTTTCTCCAGATAATGAGTAATTGTCTTATTTATTAACTGCCCGCCACACAACGCTCGCAAGCAGTAAAGATATAAAAAAACCGTTTATCGTCAATTATATTTATCAGTTAATCTAAAAGAGTGTCAATCTTGCAACTTACTGACTTTTTTAACCTTATAAACGTAATTTTTTAACTTTTAATATCATGTTATTTAAGAATATTCCTGAGAATGTCAGCCAAATCCTAAATTGTAACTTATTGTTTGCCTTGAATCTTATTTTCTTATAGATTGCGACCACCATCTCACAAGGAATAACACATATGTTTATGTTAATCGTGGTCGCAATCTTAATCGCGCTGATGGGCTTTGCTATTATTCGTCACTGGAAGATGCGTAATAACAAGCTGGTCGTCAACCCACACCGCCAGTCCCGTCGTCGTTAAGAATTCGTGTATTTGATGGAAACATGAACATCGTTGTTTCCATCACACCACCAGCTGCTGACGCCTCGATCCAAATACAGTATACTTTTCCCCTTATTTTTCCGCGGCGCCATTGTACAGCATCACGATTAGCTGTCAGGTGACGCGATGACAATGGCTCGATCTGCCAGCAGACGAGCCTTTTCAGCATATTAAGGTATCCCGGTGAATATTCAGGCTCTTCTTTCAGACAAAGTCAGTCAGGCGATGGTCGCTGTTGGCGCGCCAGCAGATTGCGAACCACAGGTCCGCCAGTCGGCAAAAGTCCAGTTTGGTGACTATCAGGCTAACGGCATCATGGCCGTGGCAAAGAAACTGGGGCAGCAGCCACGACAACTGGCAGAACAGGTGTTACAGCATCTCGATCTGAATGGAATTGCCAGCAAAGTTGAAATCGCCGGTCCTGGCTTTATTAACATTTTTCTTGACCGTCAGTGGCTGTCACAGCAAGTTGATGCCGCCGTCAGCGATCCGCGTCTCGGCGTTGCCCGCCAGCCAGCACAGACCATCGTTATCGACTACTCAGCGCCAAACGTGGCAAAAGAGATGCACGTCGGTCACGTCCGCTCAACCATTATCGGTGATGCCTCGGCGCGTACGCTGGAGTTTCTCGGCCATAAGGTTATTCGCGCTAACCACGTCGGCGACTGGGGTACCCAGTTCGGCATGCTGATTGCTTTCCTCGAAAAACAGCAGAACGAACAGCATGGCGATATCGCGCTGGCCGACCTGGAAAACTTCTATCGTGAAGCGAAAAAGACCTACGACGAAGACGAAGAGTTCGCGGTGCGCGCCCGTAATTACGTGGTGAAGCTGCAGAGCGGCGATGAATATTGCCTGGCAATGTGGAAAAAGCTGGTCGATATCACCATGACGCAAAACCAGCTGGTCTACAACCGCCTGAATGTGACGCTGACCCGTGATGATGTGATGGGTGAAAGCCTGTATAACTCAATGCTGCCGGGCATTGTTGCCGATCTGAAAGCAAAAGGCCTGGCGGTTGAGAGTGAAGGCGCCACCGTGGTGTTCCTTGATGAGTATAAAAACAAGGAAGGCGAACCGATGGGCGTGATCATCCAGAAAAAGGATGGCGGCTACCTGTACACCACTACCGATATCGCCTGCGCCAAATATCGTTACGAAACGCTGCACGCCGACCGTGTGCTGTATTACATCGATTCACGTCAGCATCAACACCTGATGCAGGCGTGGACCATTGTGCGCAAAGCCGGTTATGTACCGCAGAGCATTCCGCTGGAACACCATATGTTCGGTATGATGCTGGGCAAAGATGGTCGTCCATTTAAAACCCGCTCCGGCGGCACCATCAAGCTGTCCGATCTGCTGGATGAAGCGGTTGAACGCGCCACCAAACTGGTCGGCGAGAAAAATCCGGATATGCCTGCTGAAGAACTGAAAGCACTGGCGAATACCGTCGGTATCGGCGCGGTGAAATATGCCGACCTGTCAAAAAGCCGCACCACCGACTATATCTTCGACTGGGACAATATGCTGGCCTTCGAAGGTAACACCGCGCCTTATATGCAATATGCCTATACCCGCGTACTGTCGGTGTTCCGTAAGGCTGGCATCGGGTTAGCCGACGTTAGCGGATCCGTAAACATTACCGAAGATCGTGAAGCAGCACTGGCGGCGCGCCTGCTGCAATTTGAAGAGACCATTTTGCAGGTGGCACGCGACGGTATGCCGCATGTGATGTGTGCTTATCTGTACGATCTGGCAGGATTGTTCTCAGGCTTTTATGAGCATTGCCCGATTCTGGCGGCAGAAGATGAACAAACGCGTCAGAGCCGTCTGAAACTGGCGCTGCTCACCGCGAAGACGCTGAAGCAAGGCCTGGATACACTCGGTATTGAAACAGTAGAACGGATGTAAACAGCCGCTATTTCTTAGGGGCGGCGAAAACGTCGCCTCTAAAAAACGCCCCGGGATTACTGCTGGTAATTCACCATTACCTGATTGCTTAATACCCTCAGCACCGGAAATAACCGCCCCTTCCCTTCGACATAAAACACAAAACGCAGACTCTCGTTAGCCGGTACATTGCTCAGGCCGCGCGTCGATCCGCTGCTGCCTTCTATTGCCACACAGCGGCTAGCCGAGCATAGCCGGACCTGCATCCCGGCTGGTGTCGGCCCGGTCAGCTGATATTGCCAGTACACTGCCGTCATCATACCCGCTACCGGCGCAGGTGGCGACAATGCCGGTGAAGAGGCCTGCACGCCGCGCTGACTCAGCGCCGCACCGGTTCCGCTGGCGCTCCAGCCGCCGGAAGCCGCCAGCGCAAGGGTCGGCAGCCACAGCATACTTAACACTGTCAGCCGCAGCATCAATGACCGCCGATGGTTGACGTCATACGAATCTGACGGTTATCGGTCAGTTCCAGATTCGACAGCACCATCAGCTGGGGCAGATTGCGGCGCAGGAAGCGGGCCAGCAATGCGCGTAGCGGATGATTGACCAACAGTACCGGCGGCGCGCCCAGCGTTTCCTGACGTTGTAACGCCTGCTGCGCTTGATCCAGCAGCCGATCGGCAAGCCCTGGTTCCAGCCCTCCGCCACCCTGCAATGCCTGCAACAGCAAGCGCTCCAGCGAGGTATCCAGCCCAATCACCTGCACTTCATCGCTGCCCGGGAACCATTGCTGAGTGATGGCACGACCCAACGCTACCCGCACCACCGAGGTTAACTCATTGGGATCGGGCTGGACCGGCGCATGCTCCGCCAGCGTTTCAATAATGGTGCGCATATCGCGTATCGATACCCGTTCCGCCAGCAGATTTTGCAGCACTTTATGCAGCGTGGTCAGCGTAACCACGCCGGGCACCAGGTCTTCCGTCAGTTTTGGCATCTCTTGCGCCACGCGATCCAGCAATTGCTGCGCTTCCTGACGGCCAAACAGCTCGCTGGAGTACTGGCCAATCAGATGGTTGAGATGGGTAGCCACTACGGTACTGGCTTCCACTACGGTATAGCCCTGAATTTGCGCCTGCTCTTTCAGCGCACTTTCAATCCACACCGCGGCCAGCCCAAAGGCCGGATCGACCGTCGCTTCACCCGGCAGACTGCCCGCCGCAGTTCCCGGATTAATCGCCATCCAGCGCCCCGGCCAGGCATCGCCGCTGCCAATTTCTACCCCTTTCATCAGGATCCGGTAGCGCGCTGGCGGCAGATCCATATTGTCGCGAATATGCACCACCGGCGGCAGAAAACCGACTTCCTGCGCAAACTTTTTACGGATGCTGCGGATACGACCAAGCAGTTCGCCATCCTGCTGAAAATCGACCATCGGAATCAGGCGATAGCCCACTTCCATACCCAGCGCATCTTCCAACTGGACATCAGTCCATGAGGCTTCGACCGCCGCCGAGCTCTCTTGCGGTTTGGCTACCGCCTGCGGTGTCGCTTTTGGTGCCATCTCTTTTCCGCGCATATACCAGGCAAGCCCCAGCAAAGCGGCGGTAAACAGCAGGAATACCAGATTTGGCATTCCCGGCACCAGTCCAAGCATCCCCAGCACCCCGGCGCTTAACAACATTACCCGTGGATTGTTAAACAGCTGGGTGACCATCTGCTCACCCACATCCTGCTCGGTACTGACACGAGTGACGATCACACCGGCGGCGGTGGAAATCACCAGAGCCGGAATCTGCGCAACCAGACCATCACCAATGGTTAACAACGTATAGGTTTCTGCCGCATGGCCCAACGGCATATTATGCTGCACGACGCCGACCAGCAGGCCACCGATAATATTGATAATCATGATCATAATGCCGGCAATGGCATCACCGCGCACAAACTTACTCGCCCCGTCCATCGAGCCGTAAAAATCGGCTTCCTGGGTGACGTCAGATCGGCGTTGTTTCGCTTCATCTTCGCCAATCAGGCCGGCATTCAGATCGGCGTCAATCGCCATCTGCTTACCGGGCATGCCGTCCAGCACAAAACGCGCGCCAACTTCAGCGATACGTCCGGCACCTTTGGTGATCACCATAAAGTTGATAATTACGAGGATAATAAATACCACGATACCAATGGCAAAGTTGCCGCCCACCAGAAAGTGGCCGAAGGCTTCGACCACCTGCCCGGCGGCGGCGGCTCCGGTATGACCGTCCATCAGAATAATTCGGGTGGATGCCACATTCAGCGCCAGACGCAGTAAGGTCGAGAACAGCAGAATGGTGGGAAAGGCGGCAAACTCCAGCGTGCGCTGGGTGAACATTGCCACCAGCAGCACCATAATCGACAAGGCAATATTGAAGGTAAACAGTAAGTCGAGAATAAATGCCGGTAACGGTAACACCATCATCGACAGAATCATCAGGATCAGGATTGGCCCGGCCAGCACCTGCCACTGGGTATCTTTAAAGTTGCCCGGCAACCGTAATAATGCGGCCAGATTAGCCATCAGTTTTTTTCTCTCCAGCAAAGTCCAGTGCTTCCGGCACCGGCAAACGTTCAGGTTTCTTGGGAATCAGGCCGCCTTCCACTTTCCAGCGCTTCAGTTGCCAGACCCATGCCAGCACTTCCGCCACCGCGGCATACAGCGTGCCGGGAATATGCTGGCCAATTTCACTGTGTCGCCAGAGCGCGCGTGCCAACGGCGGCGCTTCCAGCAGTGGTATTCGATTTTGCTGACCGATCTCACGAATACGCAGCGCAATCTCTCCGGCTCCTTTTGCCAACACTTTCGGCGCGCTCATTTTCTTTTCGTCATACTGCAAGGCTACCGAGTAGTGGGTCGGGTTGGTGACAATCACGTCCGCTTTCGGCACATCAGCCATCATGCGGCGGCGCGCGGCGGCGTGCATCGCCTGGCGTATGCGCCCTTTGATATGCGGATCGCCCTCTTGCTGCTTAAATTCGTCACGAATTTCCTGACGCGTCATGCGCAGCTGCTTAAAGTAGCTCCAGAGCTGCCAGAACACATCAAAACCGACCATCGGGATCAGGCCAAGCAGAATGAACAGCCCGCAGATCGCAATCATATTCAGCGCATGGCTTAACGCGGCAAAGGGCGACTCGGTGATCAGACGCAGCATCTCCGGCCAGCTGCTCCACAGATACCAGCCGGTGACGCTGCCCACCAGTACCGCTTTCAGAATCGCTTTTAACAGTTCGGCCCAGGCTTGAGCCGCAATCATCCGCTTCAGCCCTTTCAGCGGATTAAGCTTGCCGAAATCGACTTTGATCGCTTTGCCACTCAACACAATGCCGCCGAGCATCATGGGTGCAGCAATCGCCACCAGCACCAGTCCGCTCATCACCGGCAACAGCGCCCAGACGGCCTGCCCGAGCAGCGAACTGATATGGCGAATACTCTGCTTATCATCGCTGATAATGCTGTGATCAAAATTCAGACCGGAAGAGACCATCGCCGCCAGCTGGCGCGCCATCGGTTCACCGCCCAGCCAGAGGATCATGACGCCGACTAACAGCATCAATAATGAGGTCATTTCGCGCGAACGCGGAATTTGCCCCTCCGCACGCGCTTTTTCTAATCGGTGGGGTGTGGGGGCTTCGGTTTTTTCCTCATCACTGTCTTGAGACACGGCAGCAAACCTGTTTCGACGGAATTTCAGGGCATTAGCATGCCAAAACCTCATCAGTCTGATTGCGCGATCAGAGAAGAAAAATAGCGGTTATTTTAAGGATGGCGGGAAAGGGAAAAACGGGTCGCGTGCTGGCGACCCGTGAGGGGAAGATCAAAAACCGAGGCTATCCAGCAGATCGTCAACCTGATCCTGATTCGCCACCACGCCCGGCGCAGCAGCGTTCATCTGTGGGCCATTCAGCAGACTGTCGCTCTCTTTTTTCTGACGAGCACTGCCTTCAGGGATATTTTCCAGCAGCACCATCAGTAGCTGACGCTCAATCTCCTGGATCACATCCATCATGCGTTTAATTACCTGGCCGGTAAGATCCTGGAAATCCTGCGCCATCATGATTTCCATTAGCTGGGCATTGGTAAACGCCGTATGGTCCGGTACCGATTCCAGATATCCCCGGGTATCCGTTACCAGCGAACGTGCATCTGACAGCGCTATCGGATTTTCGAACCACTCGTCCCAGCGCCCTTTCAGCTGTTTTGCCCCGTTCTCCAGCAACGTCTGACGTGGCTGAGAAGCCTCGACGCTGTTCAGCGCCCGCTCTGCCGCCTGCGCCGTCATCTGTACCACATAATCAAGGCGGTCACGGGCGTCAGGAATGGCTTCAGCCGCTTCCGCAATCGCCTGGTCCAGCCCCAGTTCGCGCAGGCTGTCACGCAGCATACGCGTCAGTGAGCCAATGCGCGAAATGATGTCA
Organism: Winslowiella toletana; assembly: GCF_032164335.1. Lineage (NCBI taxonomy): Bacteria > Pseudomonadati > Pseudomonadota > Gammaproteobacteria > Enterobacterales > Erwiniaceae > Winslowiella > Winslowiella toletana. The sequence goes on from NZ_CP134152.1 coordinate 2,877,462, forward strand.
TGCGCCGAGGCAGCATCGACATTTGGTTTCAGAAGTTCGCTCATCACGTCTCCTTACATGCCCAGTTTTTCGAAGATTTTATTTAACTTCTCTTCCAGGGTTGCGGCAGTGAAAGGTTTAACCACATAGCCGCTGGCTCCCGCCTGAGCAGCCGCAATAATGTTCTCTTTCTTGGCTTCTGCCGTCACCATCAGCACCGGCAGCGCGGCCATCGCCGCGTCCGCACGTATGGTTTTCAGCAGCTCCAGCCCGTCAATATTCGGCATATTCCAGTCGGAAATAACAAAATCAAAACTACCGGCACGCAGTTTATTCAAGGCATCTGCGCCATCTTCCGCTTCTTCAACATTATTGAATCCCAACTCTTTCAGAAGGTTACGCACAATACGACGCATCGTACTGAAGTCATCTACCACCAAAAAGCGCATATTTTTATCGACCATATCTACTCCTGTTTTGATCTGAATCGCGGGACGGGATTGCACTAAATTCGCAATGCCTGTCCGGCGCTAATTTTTGCCAGCATGTGCTGACTGATTTGGTGAAGATCCACCACTTCACTGACACCCCCGTGTGCGATAGCCTCACGCGGCATGCCGAAAACTACACAGCTCGCTTCGCTCTGGGCGATGGTCCAGGCCCCCGCCTGATGCATTGTCTTCAGTCCGGCCGCGCCATCACTGCCCATACCGGTCAGGATCACGCCAACCGCATTGCGCCCGGCATAGTGCGCCACTGAGTTAAACAGCACGTCCACCGACGGTTTATGGCGGTTAACCGCCGGGCCATCATTCAGCCGTACCTGATAGTTGGCCCCGCTGCGCGCCAGCTCAAGGTGCATCGCACCCGGCGCAATATAGGCGTGACCGGGCAAAATACGCTCGCCATCCTCGGCCTCTTTCACCGTGATCTGGCACAGTTTATTCAGTCGCTCAGCAAACGATCGGGTGAAGCCCGGCGGCATATGCTGGGTAATCAGCAGTGCCGGACTGGTCACCGGTAGCGGTTGCAGCACATGACGAATCGCCTCAGTGCCACCGGTCGACGCGCCAATCGCAATCAGCTTTTCACTGCTCAGAAGCGGCCCGGCTTTCAGCATCGCAGGCACCGTCTGGGTCGGGCGCACATGCAACCTGGCGCGTGCAGCGGCGCGCACTTTGTCGGCAATCATCTGGCTATAAGCCAGCATTCCTTCACGAATGCCAAGCTGCGGCTTAGTAACAAAATCGACGGCTCCCAGCTCCAGCGCACGCAGGGTGACTTCAGAGCCTTTCGCGGTCAGTGAAGACACCATCACCACCGGCATCGGCCGCAGGCGCATCAGCTTTTCAAGAAAGTCGAGGCCATCCATGCGCGGCATTTCAACGTCCAGCGTCAACACTTGCGGATTGAACTGTTTGATTAAATCGCGTGCGGCCAGCGGATCGGGCGCGGTGGCCACCATCTCCATATCCGGATGACTGTTAATAATTTCGGTCATCAACTGCCGCATCAGCGCGGAGTCATCAACGCACATCACGGTGATTTTGCTCATTATCTTTCCTTAGTCAGCCCGTAGACCGTTTGTCCTCGCAGATAAAACTCTTTGCTTATCTGGCTAAAGTTTTCTGAATGACCGGCGAACAGCAAACCACCCGGCTTCAATAGCGGAACGAAACGGCGCAGGATCTTTTCCTGGGTCTCTTTATCGAAGTAGATCATTACGTTACGACAGAATATTGCGTCAAACGGGCCCGGTAGCGCCCACTCCGGCGCCAGCAGGTTAAGCTGGGCATAATTCACCATGCCAGCCAGTTCCGAACGCACCCGCACCATGCCCTGATGCGGGCCGGTGCCGCGAAGGAAGAAGCGCTGCAACTGTTGGGGCGAAAGCGTGCGCAACTCCTCCTGCCGATAAACCCCGGCCAGCGCTTTCTCCAGCACCTGAGTATCAATATCGCTGGCGTGCACCTGAAATTTACCCGGCCCGGCCCCGAGGGTTTCGGCCAGCGTCATCGCGATCGACCATGGCTCTTCGCCGGTCGAGGCGGCGGTGCTCCAGACGTTAAAGCTGCCGTTACGCCGTTTGGCATGCTCTGCCAGAATGGGAAAATGGTGCGCCTCACGGAAAAAAGCCGTCAGGTTGGTGGTCAGCGCATTAATAAACGCCTGCCACTCCGCACTGTTAACATCGTTCTCCAGTAGCGCGAGGTAGCGACCAAAGTCATCAATATTCAACATACGCAGCCGACGCACCAGGCGGTTGTAAACCATTTCGCGTTTATGGTCGGCGAGGACGATGCCAGCTCGCTGATAAATCAGCTGACTGATACGACGAAAATGCGTATCCGATAACGGCAGGCGCTGCACCATTTGCGACAGCAAAGTGGTGTTTTCAGACGGTGCCAGCAACGTCGTTTTTTTCATTTAAGGGCCATCCAGCTTATCGCTGATTAAGAGGTTAAGACCGCGCTGTTATGCCCGGAAGCCAGCGCCTGAAAATCGCCAGTATCGGTAACGTCATCGACAGAGAATCTTGTCACCACTTCACTGAGGTTTTCGGCCTGTGCTTCAAGCGCCTCGGTGGCCGCCGCCGCTTGCTCGACCAACGCCGCGTTCTGTTGCGTGACCTGATCCATCTGACTGACGGCCTGCGCCACCTGTTCGATGCCGCGACGCTGTTCATCCGACGCCGAGGCGATTTCGCCCATGATGTCGTTAACCCGGGTAACCGACTGAACGATCTCTTCCATGGTTTCACCCGCAGAAGCCACCAGCGTCGATCCCTGATTTACCCGGCTGGCCGACTCCTCAATCAGCACCTTGATCTCTTTTGCCGCCTGCGCGCTGCGCTGCGCAAGGTTGCGCACTTCACCCGCCACCACCGCAAAACCACGCCCCTGCTCGCCGGCACGCGCCGCTTCTACCGCCGCGTTGAGCGCCAGGATATTGGTCTGAAAGGCAATACCATCGATTACGCTGGTAATATCAGCAATTTTCTTCGAACTGGTGGCTATCTGATGCATAGTCGCGACCACATTTCCGGTCAGCGAACCGCCTTTATGCGCGGTGGCGGAAGCATCACGGGCCAGCTGCGATGCCTGACGCGCATTATCTGCATTGGCAGTAACCGTGGCGGTTAGCTGCTCCATACTGGCGGCAGTTTCTGCCAGCGACGCAGCCTGCTGCTCGGTGCGCGCTGATAAATCATTGTTGCCGCTGGCGATTTCACGAATCCCCACCTGCATGGTTTCGCTACCCTCACGCACCTGCACGACGGTTTCAGCCAAACGACTTTGCATATCGCGCAGCCCGGTAAACAGTTGGCCGATTTCATTACTTCCGCGCTGTTCAATGTTGCCGCCAAGGTTGCCGGAGGCAATACGGGAAAAATGATCGCGCATACGCGTCAGTGGGGTGATTAGCGCCTGTTTCAGCCAGCCCAGCGCCAGCAGCGTCATCAGCAGCGACAGCGTAACCGCACCGGCAAATATCCACTTCGACTGGGTATAAAAATCATGGCTTTGATGTTTAGCGTGCTCAACGATACCGCTGATATGCAGCATCCAGCGGTTGTACTGCACAAGAAAGTTATCCTGCGACTTCTGGGTGGGCGCATCGAGAAAATCCTGAAGCTGATAGTTCTCTAAATAGACAATCAGCTGAGCCAGCTCGTGGTGATAGTTGTCATAGCTGGCTTTGATCTCTTTGGTCATCGCCTCACCTTCCGGTGTCATCCGCGGAATGGCGAGAAAACGTTGAAAGGTTTTATCAGCGCTATCCAGATCGCGCTGCGCACCCGCCATCAGGCTGGTGACCTGATCACGCGGCAAACTTAACGCCGCACGCGTACCGGCACGACTCAGCGTCACGCGTGCGCTGAGTAACGAGGCCCAGCTCTGACTCAGCGCATCACGCTGCTGACCGCTGGTATCGACCTGGTAAAGGTTATTCGCATCCTGACGAAAAGAGTTGAATGACAAACCACTGCTGACAATTTGCATCAGGCAAAACACGGCAAGGATAAAAATCAACGTAGCAGAGACACGAATACGGCTAAACATCACGACCTCCGGGGCCATGCCGCCCGTTACGGGCGGCAGCAATTAACCAATCAGAATGTTTCCCAGTTCTCTTCAGAGACTTTAGTGACCGGCTTACGCGCGGCGATCACCGAAGCAGAACTCGGAGCAGATTTACTGGCGGTACTGACATTAACGGCGCGTGCGGCGAATTCTTTACGAATTCTGAACACCGATACCGCTTGTGACAGTCGGCTGGCCTGTTCTTCCAGCGCTGCCGCAGCGGCAGCGGACTCTTCAACCAGTGACGCATTCTGCTGGGTAACCCGATCCATCTCGGTAACCGCCTGCCCCACCTGGTCGATACCGCGACTCTGCTCGTCGGATGCCGACGCTATTTCCGCCATAATATCGGTCACGCGCGTCACCGCGCTGACGATGTCATGCATGGTCTCTCCGGCACTTTCCACCAGCACCGAGCCGGTATCGACGCGACTGACGGAATCTTCAATCAGCGCTTTAATCTCTTTTGCTGCCTGGGCGCTACGCTGCGCCAGACTGCGCACCTCTCCCGCCACTACCGCAAAACCACGTCCCTGCTCACCGGCACGCGCCGCTTCCACCGCCGCATTTAGCGCCAGAATATTGGTCTGGAAGGCAATCCCATCGATTACGCTGATAATATCGGCAATCTTCTTCGAACTACCGGCAATATCACTCATGGTTTTCACCACCCCATCGACCACTTTACCGCCCTTTTGCGCGGTTTCTGAGGCACTGAGCGCCAGCTGCGACGCCTGGCGGGCATTCTCAGCGTTCTGTTTCACCGTCGCCGTCAGTTGCTCCATGCTGGCGGCAGTCTGTTCCAGCGAGGCAGCCTGCTCCTCGGTTCGCGCCGACAGATCGTTGTTTCCGGCAGAGATTTCGCTGGCACCGGTGAAGATTGCATCGGAACCGTCGCGCACATCACCGACGGTGTTTACCAGCTCCTGCTGCATATGTTGCAGGCTGGAAGCCAGCTGGCTCATCTCGTTGCGTCCCTCAACTTCAATGGTTTGTGTCAGGTCGCCGCTGGCAATATGGCGAATATGGCTGATGGTGGCATTCAGCGGACGCAGCAGAATGTGATGCATACCGCTCCACACCACCGCCATTACGGCCAGCAAAACCACGAAGACAATCGCCAGCACCCAGATCGCCTGGTTGTAAGCCTGATCGTTTTCCGCCGACCCTTCAGCAAACAGCGCAGCGGTATTATTCAGCCAGCTGTTGTAAGCGGCCTCAAAACCGTTTTGGTAGCCCTGAGTGGGTTGATCGAAAAACTCTTTGATATTGCCTTCGGCCATCAGCTTAATCAGATCGTTAAGTGCACCGTGCAGAATGGTGTAATTCTCTGTGACTGCTTTAACGTGACTGAGTGCTTTCACATCGTCCGGCAATTCAGCGCTGTACTCGGCATATTGCTGCTCTGCCAGTGCCAGCTGAGTTTTCGCCAGCTTCAGGAGATCCGCTACGGTGTCACCACTGCCCATCTGATTTGAATCGAGCATGTAGCGCAGACCGGCGCGGTTGAGGGTATTACGGGTTTGAACCAAAGCAATCCATGACGCGGTCAGATTTGTCTGCTCGCGGCGCAATTGCTCAGTGATAGTGAAATTTGCTTTATCACTCTTTAAAGCCTGAAAAAACAGACCGCCGGAGATTAATTGCAGTGAGCCGAACACGACCAGAACCACAATCAGACTGGTCACAACTTTCATACGCTTAAACATACCGTCCCTTATTACATTTGCCATCTGTTGATGTTATCGGCAGCAAATAAGGAACCTTTACGGTTGGGGCGACCGAATGCCGCCCCGGAGATGATTAAATTATTATGCGCTGCGCAGATTATCCATCAGCGCCATCTCTTCGCTGCTCAGTAGCTTTTCGATATCAACGAGGATCAGCATCCGCTCGCCCAGCGCGCCCAGTCCGGTAAGGTATTCCGTCGACATAGTGACGGCAAATTCAGGAGCCGGACGAATCTGCTCATGCGTCAGAGACAGCACATCAGAAACGCCATCAACCACAATTCCCACGACGCGATGTTGCAGATTCAGCACGATCACCACGGTGTTATCGTTATATTCGACACCCGGCTGAGCAAATTTAATCCGCAGATCGATAATCGGTACGATGACACCGCGCAAATTCGTGACGCCTTTAATAAATGCCGGAGTATTGGCGATGCGCGTAACCTGATCGTAACCGCGAATCTCCTGCACCTTCAAAATATCGATACCGTATTCTTCATCACCCAGCGTAAATACCAGGAACTCCTGGCCTACCGTTTCGCCAGCCAGTTTGGTAACGTTTGCCATTCCAGTCATAGGTCTACCTTAATCATTTAGTTAAGCTGCGACGCCGGCCACACGCTTTTCTCGGTTTAAAGATTGCAGGGCTGAGACATCAACAATCAGCGCCACGCTGCCATCGCCGAGGATGGTGGCGGCAGAAATACCCGGCACTTTGCGGTAGTTGCTCTCAAGGTTTTTCACCACCACCTGGTGCTGACCAATCAGCTGATCGACCAGCAGCGCATAGCGTTTTCCGGCACTTTGCAGAATAACCACGATGCCCTGCGTTGCTTCCGTCTTCGCGCCCTGCACATCAAATACATTCCACAACTCCACCAGCGGCAGATACTCGCCGCGTACTTCCAGCACGCGTTCGCCACCGGCCAGCGGATGCAGATCTGCTGCCAGCGGTTGCAGTGACTCCATCACCGCATTCAGAGGCAGGATAAACACCTCTTCCGCGACCCGCACCGACATGCCGTCGAGGATCGCCAGCGTCAGCGGCAGCAAAATACGAATGGTGGTGCCTTTGCCCGGCTTCGAACCGATCTCGACGTGGCCTCCCATCTCCTGAATATTACGTTTCACAACGTCCATACCGACGCCGCGCCCGGACACGTCGGTGACCTGCTCAGCGGTAGAGAAGCCAGGTGCAAAAATCAGCATGCCGACCTCTTCATCGCTCATTGATTCACTGACCGGTAGCCCGCAGGAGAGTGCTTTAGCCAGAATGCGTTCACGGTTAAGGCCCGCGCCGTCATCGCTGACTTCGATACAGATATTGCCACCCTGATGTTCAGCAGAAAGCGTCAGGTTGCCGCAGGCATGTTTACCCGCCAGCAGGCGCTTTTCCGGCGATTCAATGCCGTGGTCGAGGCTGTTACGCACCAGGTGAGTCAGCGGATCGATAATCCGTTCGATTAAACTCTTATCCAGCTCGGTCGAGCTGCCTGACAGCGTCAGTTCCACCTCTTTACCCAGCTTGCTGGCCAGGTCGCGCACCAAGCGAGGGAAGCGACTGAATACGTACTCCATCGGCATCATACGAATCGACATCACCGACTCTTGCAGGTCACGCGCATTGCGCTCCAGCTGCCCCATACTGTTTAGCAGGTCACCGTGATTAACCGGATCCAGCTCGCCGGATCGCTGCGCCAGCATTGACTGAGTGATCACCAGCTCGCCGACCAGATTGATCAGCTGATCGACCTTTTCTACCGCCACGCGGATGCTGCCCGACTCGCTGCTGCGGGCGGGCGCGGATTTTTTCACTTCTGGCTTGAGCGCCGGCGTGACAGGGCTGACGGTAGCCAGATTTTCTGACGGTTTATCGGCGCTTTCTGGCTGTGCCGCTGGGGTTGCTGCATCCGGAAAACGGATTTGTGACTCTTCAATCACAAAACAGAGCACCGCCACAATGTCATCTTTATCGACCGAGGAAATCAGCGTCGCCTCCAGTGAGGTTTCACCTTTCTTCACCTCACTGACGGTGCCAAGATTAGCCAGCTCATCCAGCATCAGTGACACTTCGCTCGGTTTAAGGTCGACCAGCGCCAGCCGCAAACCGGCGGGAACAACCGTGGCCGGTTGCGCTTCAGTCACCAGCGTCAGCGGTTTTGCCGGTTCAATAACTTCGCCTTTGGCCTCCAGCGCCAGTTGGCGCAACGCCTGACAGATATATTCAAAACTTTCTGCGTCAGGTTCCTGGGCGGTTTTACAGGCATCTAACTGTTCCTGCATAATATCTTTGGTTTCCAAAAACAGGTTGATGATGTCGGTACTGAGCTGCATTTCACCGCGGCGCGCACCGTCGAGAATGTTCTCCAGAATATGCGTGGTTTCCTGTAAGACAGTGAAACCAAAAGTACCCGCTCCGCCTTTTATCGAATGGGCTGCACGGAAAATGGCATTCAGCTGCTCCGAATCGGGCTGCTGTGGGTCTAATCCCAGCAGGTGTTGTTCCATGTCGGCCAGTAATTCGTCAGCCTCATCGAAAAACGTCTGGTAAAAATCGCTAATATCCATGCTCACGGTATCACCTCGGCTGTGAGTCGCGATTAGGCTGCGACGGAATCTCCGCCACCGTCGGTAACGAGCTCACCGGCTGTGGCGCAGTCTTCGGCGCGGCCTGTACAGGTTGATGGTCTGGGGTTAATGCCGCATCCGACGGTTCAGCCGGAACGGTAATTTGTTTAATACTTGCGGCATCGTTAATCTGCACCGCATCACTTTCGGCGTTCTCTTTTTCGATTTGCGCTTCGGTATCGTGATTTAATACCAGCAAACTAATTCGGCGGTTTACCGCATCATTACCGCCGCGATTTTTCAGCTTCATGGTGTCGGCCATCCCCACTACGCGCAGCATTTTGCTGCTCGCCAGCCCGCCGGTTACCAGCTCACGCCGCGAGGCATTGGCGCGATCGGCTGAGAGTTCCCAGTTGCTGTAACCACGATCGCCTCCGGCATACTGAAAATCATCGGTATGTCCGGCGAGACTGATGCGGTTAGGAATATCGTTAAGAATGGGTGCAATCGCCCGCAGGATATCGCGCATATAAGGCTCCACCTGCGCACTGCCGGTTTTAAACATCGGGCGGTTCTGGCTGTCGACAATCTGAATACGCAGCCCCTCCTCCACCATATTGATGATCAGATGCGGGCGCAGCGCTTTCAGCCGGGGATCGGATTCAATCAGCTGATCGAGTTTTTCACGCAGACGATTCAGGCGAATTTCATCCAGCTTGCGTTTCTGCGCGTCCATATCGACCACTTTTTTAACTTCACCCTGCTGCTGCGTTGGATCATCACCGCCGCCGGGGATCGGGCTTTCACTGTCACTGCTGCGCGGTCCGTTACTCAGCGCGACCTTTAGCGGAGTACGAAAATATTCGGCAATCTGCACCAGCTCTTTGGGATTGGCGATGGAAATCAACCACATCACCAGAAAGAACGCCATCATCGCTGTCATAAAATCGGCGTAAGCGATTTTCCATGAGCCATGCGAACTCTCATGTTTTTTCACTTTGCGCCGCTTTACCAGCACGATGGGGTGACTGCTGTTCTTCATGCGTCCTGATCCGAAGTCTGTTTTGCCGGTGATTTGGCATTACGCACGTGCTCTTCCAGCTCGCTGAAAGAGGGACGTTCGGTGGAATACAGCGTCTTACGGCCAAATTCCACCGCAATCTGCGGCGCATACCCGTTCAGACTGGAGAGCAGCGTCACCTTAATGCACTGCATCATTTTGGTCGTTTCCGCACACTTCTGACGCAGCACCGATGCCAGTGGCGAAATAAAACCGTAGGCCAGTAAAATACCGAGGAAAGTACCGACCATCGCATGGGCAATCAGCGCCCCCAGCTCGGCGGCCGGACGATCCGCTGAGGCCAGCGCGTGTACCACGCCCATTACCGCGGCGACAATACCGAATGCAGGTAAAGAGTCACCCACTGCCGCCAGACTCTGCGCCGGCACGTCGCATTCGTGCTCGTAGGTTTCGATCTCTTCATCCATCAGCGCTTCGATTTCGAACGCATTCATATTTCCGCTCACCATTAACCGCAGATAGTCAGTGATAAAGTCCACCAGACGGTTATCGGCAAGGATGCGTGGGTAATTAGCAAAGATTTCACTTTCGCGCGGATTTTCGATATCTCTTTCCAGCGATAACATGCCCTGCTGTCGAGATTCCGCCATCAGGCGATACAGCAACGCCATCAGATCCATATACAGCGCTTTGTTATATTTAGAGCCGCGCATTAACAGCGGCAAGGCTTTCAGGGTCGCTTTGATCGACTTTCCGTTATTACCGACAATAAATGCGCCAATGCCTGCGCCCCCAATAATCAGCAATTCCGAAGGTTGATAGAGTGCGCCAAGATGACCACCCACCATCATGTAGCCCCCCAGCACCGAACCAATCACCAGCAAATAACCTAAAATAACCAGCACAATAAATCCTTACGTCCGCAACGTGTTGGTGGATGTTAAGCCAGAGAGCCGAGGGTGTTATTCGGTAAACGCAGAGCAAAAAAAAGCAGCGGTTAAAAACCGCTGCTGGATGTCATTCCACGTTTCGAACAATCTTAAACGGCGCGTTTAACCTGTTCATCCAGCAGTTGTGGAGTGTTATCGGCAGGCTGCGCAGAAAGTTTACGTCTTTTTACCGCGCGAGATGGCGGCTGACACAGGCTACAGACGAAGCTGCCAGCCGGCTGGTGTGCATGAGTGATAAAACTGCCATGACAGGATTTGCAGCTGGAGAGTTCCAGCATGCCACTTTCGACAAAACGTACCAGCGTCCATGCGCGCGTCAGCGCCAACAGCGGCGTCTCATCCGACTGCGGACACTGCTCAAGGTACAAACGATAAGCTTTGATCACCGCATCGACGCCATGACACAGGCCGCTTTTCAGCAGAAACTGCCAGGCGTTGCAGAACATTGAGGCATGAATGTTCTGTTCCCAGGTCATAAACCAGTCGGTTGAGAACGGCAACATGCCTTTTGGCGGTGGGCTGCCGCGTAGCTCTTTATACAACTTTATTAAACGGCCACGACTGAGCTGCGTCTCGCTCTCTAACATCTGTAAACGCGCACCGAGAGTAATTAATTCCATTGCCAGTTGAATATCGCGAGCTTCCTGGACAATACTTTTTTCACTCATTATCCCGCTCTCTTTTTCGACAAATCTTCAACTCGTGCTGAAGTTTCGCGTAATAAACGGCTGGATAGCAGAATGCCGGTATGGATTTGCTGTAAATCATCCACGCGAGATTCCTGAGTGAGGCGGCTGATGGTTTGATGATCGTTAAAGCGAAACTGACAAACCAACTGGTTAGTCTCAGCGAGTTTTACCATTTCCGGTAAGGTTAATTGCGCCAGCGAGTCTGCCATCGCTTCATCGATACCTAAGCGAAACATGGCAGAAGCTTTATCCTGGTTAATTAAACGCTGTGCAAGCAATAAATAGGACAAATTAATGTCGTATATATGTTTGAGTAATTCTGATGTACCCATTATTTCCCATCCTGACTGACACTACTTTTAACGTTCACGGGATAAATTCCGCTTCCCTGGTTGCTGGTTGGTAAATCTAAAGATGGCAAAAACACGTGGCAGCAGCCAAACGTATGCTGAATGATTACGCATCGTGCCGAGTACTGGTTTAGTAAGTCGTCGTCGCTCACGCTCCTCAGAGGGGGTGAGCTAAGAATAATGCTTCGAGACGTTCGCTTACATATTTAAGAATATTCTGAAAGCAGCGCAACTCTATCCCGTTGGATTTCCACATACAACGAGCGAGCGACTTAATTTTAGATAAAGTGTGATCTGCATCACACTTTTAAGCCAAATTATTGCCGAAAACCCATCAGCGAAGCTGTTGATTAGATTAATAAAAGAACAATTACGCCATTTTTTGTTAAAGAATGGTTCAGTGACCTTTTCGACTGCTGAAAAAGCTCACTTTTCACTCTTAACCTGTCACAGCTGCGCTGTTAAGACAATTTAACAGCATATACCGTTGGGAATTAATGCCATTGAAGCATTAAACGCTAGTTTAATTCAGTTATAGTTCCTGAAAAATTAGTCACTTAGATAAATATCCTCAAAAACTCCGTCTAAAACCGCGGTACCGGTGATTAGGTTTAAAGCAGCTTTCCGCAACGTTTTGTTAACAGGGAGAGATTTCTGATCATGGAGAGAAAAGAGATGTAACCGAGGATTACATTAGTAGTGTGAATGTTTGACCGCTAATGTCAGTTCGTCGAGGGAGTTATCGGCGGGCATAGAGTTTTCTTAAATAAAAAAGGACGGCAAAACGCCGTCCTCACTACCGTCCTGTCTCGCCGCGGCTATCAGGCTAAGCGTGGAAAGGTTGCCACTTTATGGTTCATCTCATGATCTTCCGTGCGCGGTGCCAGCGCCTGCAAATCTTTCAGGTAGCTTTCGCGCCAGTGAGAAATATCGTTTTCCCGCAATACCGCCATCATATCGTTATAGCGCGAGATGCGTTCGGTACGCGACATCGTCAGGGCTTTATCCAGCGCCGCCGCCACTTCGTCACGATCGTAAGGATTGACAATCAGCGCCGAGGTAAGCTCATTGGCGGCACCCGCAAAGCGCGATAACACCAGCACGCCGGGGTCATCCGGATCCTGCGCCGCAATATACTCTTTCGCCACCAGATTCATGCCGTCACGTAGCGGCGTGACCAGACCAACATCGGTCAGGCGGAAAATCTTCATCAACAGGCGACGATCAAAATGCTGGTTCAGGTAGTAGAGCGGCGTCCAGCCCAGCGTGCCATACTTACCGTTAATTCGCCCGGCTTCAGTTTCCAGCTGATGACGAATATCCTGATACGCCTGCACGTCGCCACGTGAGGTTGGCGCAATCTGCGAATAGCGAATATTGCCGCGATGTTCTGGAAAGTTCTCCAGCAGCGCTTCATAAGCCAGAAAACGCTCCGGTAGCCCCTTGGAATAATCCAGCCGTTCGCAGGCAATGATATTTTTCGCATCGCCCAGCTCACGCTTCATGGCGGCCATTTTCGGCGGCAACGGCCCTTCAGCCATCTCTTTGATACTTTCCGGCTCAATACCAATCGGATAAACCTCAGTAGCAAAGTCATTGCCAAAAGCACGGTGCTGCTTATCGCCTTTATTCTGAACCTGAGTCAGCAGTGACAGGCTGTCGAGAAATGCGGTGCGGTCGCTATCAGTCTGGAACCCAAGCAGATCGTAATCACACATCATCTGCAACAGCTCTTCGTGAGGCGGCAAAGCGTTGAAAATTTCCGGCGTAGGAAAAGGAATATGCAGGAAGAAGCCAATGCGATTATTCATTCCCAGTTTGCGACAGGCAGCTGCAAACGGCAGCAGATGGTAATCGTGGATCCACAGAATATCATCATCTTCCACCAGCGGTTGCAGACGTTCCGCCAGTAATTCATTGACGCGGCAATATCCTTCCCAGGCTTCACGCTGGTATTGCACCAGATCTAACCGATAGTGAAACGCGGGCCAGATAACCGTATTGGAAAACTGGCAATAATAGAGGTCGTAGTCGTTCTGACTCAGACCGAAAGAGGCATAGGTGATACCATCTTGCTTGACGATATCCAGCGGCTCTTGTTCTTCTTCAGCGATAGTGCTTATCTCACCATTCCAGCCAAACCACAGTCCACCTGTAGATTTCAGCGCATCCAGAATACCGACCGCCAGGCCACCAGCACTATTAGAACCATCGGGAACAGCGATACGGTTAGATACGACCACTAAGCGACTCATAACCTTGACTCCTTACCGAGGTTGTCTTGATCTAATTGTAATTTCATCTGTTCAAGCCAGCTGTAAACTTCATCAACATTTTTCAGCCGAAAGCGCGCCTGACTTGAACCCTCTCCGACCTTTACGGATAAGCCATTCATGGCATTAACCACACGAAATCCGGCTTCATCTGTCAGATCGTCACCAATAAACACCGGAATACGCCCGGCGAAAGGCGCTTCCTGCATAAAGGCGGCTATCGCTGCGCCTTTATCGATTCCCTTCGGTTTTAATTCCACCACGCATTTTCCCGGCTGCAGCGCCAGCATCGGAAAGCGTTGCACCATTGACTCTGCCAGTTGCAAAACCTGCGCCTGAAACTGTTCTGCCTGACGATAATGCAGGGCAAAAGCCATACCTTTAGTCTCAAGCTGCGTACCTGGCCAGTTGCTGATACTGCTGCTGAGGGTTTCATGCAATTGCGTCACTACCTCATCCGGCAAACTGATACGGTGCAGTTCACCTGTGGCATCGCGACGTTCAGCACCATGAACTCCAGCCAGCGGCGCGTAAAAAGGGGCAGCCAACTGATCCAGTTGCTCAACTGGCCTGCCGGAAATCAGCGCTACCGCCCCGTGGCTCAAAGTGGATAACGCTTGCAGTGTGGCGCGAACCGTTGCCGGAATCGACACTTCATCGGGGCGCGGTTTGATAGCCGCTAAGGTGCCATCGACATCGAAGAAAAACGCGTAGAGGCCGCCACTTAAAGAAGGGAAACCTTCGGATTCTCTGCTCACACTCTTCTCCCGATCTGCATCAGATTGCAGACGTTAATTTGATGATTAATCATTCGGATAAATAACGACTGAAATAATCCGGTCAGGAAAATGTTCTGCATTGTCATGCCAGAATAAAATAGTTGCTGTCGGGGCAGAAATAAATTATTTATCGGCGAAAGAAAGCGGAAACAACAGGGCAACTGACGACAGGTGGTTGACTGCCAACTTTCTTTCCTGGTAATGCGCTCTTTCCTGGTACTGCGCTGCTTTTCTCCTGTCGCAGATCGATAATTTTTGCCTGCCTGATTCATTTTCTCTGACCAAATTGCGGATGACATCACAGTTCAGTATAGACCCTGTTCTGGCTTCTGCCAGAATGATGATAATTTAAGAGCATTCTGAAACAGCTGCGTTATGAAGAAATGATTTATCGACAAGTTTATCTTTGATTCTTGCCAGTTAATTATTACTGTATTTTTACCCCTTATTTACCGCTGCAGTTTAATAACCCACTTAATAATCTCGCATTATGGAATCATTCTTTCCAATAATCATTACACCCTTTCCCTTGCCGGATTTTCAAAAAAATAAAGCAATAAAAAGCATATCGTTTTTTACGCACATATTATTCCTGAAAAGCCGTTTCCAAACGGCGAATAACTCTGCACGATATTAATCTCATGCCGTTTTTCAACCGGCAAGCGTTTCAGGCTTTGCCCTTACCTCTGCGGGAAAAAATATGACGTTCAGAAAGAAGATACTGCGGAATTTTATTGTTGGCAGCGGTTGTGGTAAATCCAGTCTGTTGAAAGCCATCGGTGGTTTTTATGCCCGCCACTACCGGCAGCATCCGGCTGCATCCGGCTGCATCCACAGCCGGTTACCCAACCAGGCCCTGAAGGAAACCTCTCTTTAACGTCGATGCGCCAGCGAGCGCACCAGCCGATCGCCCAGCGTCTGCACCAGCTGCACCAGAACAATCAGCGTAACCACCGTGCCGATCATAATCTGATTATTAAAACGCTGATAACCATAACGAATCGCCAAATCTCCCAGACCACCGCCGCCTATCACCCCCGCCATCGATGAAAAACCGATCAGCAGCACGGTGGTCAGGGTAATTCCCGCCAGCAAGGCCGGTAACGCTTCCGGCAGTAGCACTTTACTGACGATATGCCAGCCGGTGCCGCCCATCGACAAAATGGCTTCAATCCGCCCCTTATCAACTTCATCCAGCGCGTTTTCCACAATACGCGCGAAAAAAGGAAAGGCGCCAATGGTAATGGGTACAATCGCGGCGGTGGTGCCGAGCGTGGTACCGATAATCAGCCGGGTAAAAGGGATCAGCGCAATCAACAGCACGATAAACGGCAAAGAACGCCCGATATTGACCAGCCCACTTAACAGGCGATTAAGCGTAGCGGCCGGATGAATTCCCTCCTTGCGGGTGATAAATAGCACGATGCCCAGCGGCAGACCTATCGCCACCGTAAACAACGCTGCCACAACCACCATATAGAGAGTCTCCAGCGTGGCGTTCAGCATCAGATCCCAGAACGTTTCCCAGTCTACGCGACCGCGCATAATGCCCCCTCTCTGACGCCATGTTTACGTAAAAATGCCCTTTCCGCTTCGCGATCGTGCAACAACTGGCTACGCAGCTTCGACGACGGGTCGAGCAGCAGCTGCCCAAGGGCGCCGCTTTCCACTACCCTGCCGTGTTCCAGCAGCGCGGCGTGATGACAAATACTTTTCACCACTTCCAGTTCATGGGTGATCAACACAATGGTCAACCCAAGCTGGCGATTAATGTCGTCCAGCAACGCCAGAATTGAGCCGGTGGTTTCCGGGTCCAGCGCACTGGTTGCTTCATCGCACAGCAGATAGTCCGGTTTCGCCGCCAGAGCGCGTGCAATACCAACCCGCTGCTTCTGGCCGCCGGACAGCTGCGATGGCCAGGCATCGCGCCGGTCACTGAGGCCGACCAGCGCCAGTAGTTCTGCCACCCGGGCCAGGCGCTCAGTTTTTTTTACTCCGGCGATTTCCAGCGGAACGGCGATATTCTCTGCCACCGTTTTGGCATGCAGTAAATTAAAATGCTGAAATATCATGCCGGTGCGCTGACGCTGAAGGCGCAACTCTGCCGCCGTCAGCGTCATCAGGTCGCGGCCATCCAGCATAATACGCCCGGAGGTCGGGCGTTCCAGCAGGTTGAGACAGCGAATCAGCGTGCTTTTACCCGCTCCGCTGCGCCCGAGGATGCCATAAATGGCACCATCGGGAATGGTCAGCGTGATATTATCCAGCGCCGGTCTTGGGTTACCGGCATAGATTTTCCCCAGCTGCTCAACGCTAATCATCTTATTTACCTGCTACCGGAATCACCGATCCCTGATAATTCTGTCGAATAAATTCCGCCACTTTTGGCGATTGCAGATCTTCAGCCAGCTTTTTAATCCGCGGATCGGCTGCCAGCTTAGGCGTCGTGACCAGAATATTGGCATACGGATTATTGTCTGCATTCTCCAGGCCTAATGCGTCTTTCGCCGGCACCAGCCCGGCTTCCAGCGCATAGTTACCGTTGATCACTGCCAGTTCAACATCATCCAGTGAGCGCGGGATCTGCGGTGATTCAATTTCCAGAATTTTCAGCTGCTTCGGATTTTCCGCAATATCCTTCGGCGTAGCCTGGTGTTTAGCCGGATCGTTAAAACCGGCTTTAAGTTTGATTAACCCGTTTGCCTGCAACAGATAAAGTGCCCGACTCAGGTTAGTGACATTATTTGGCACCGCCACCGTGGCGTTATCCGGCACTTGCTGTAGCGAGGTGATTTTACGTGAGTAAATACCCAACGGTTCAATATGTACCGTGGCCGCCACAGCGAATGTCTGACCTAATGCCTTCTCCTGATCGCGCAAATAAGGTACGTGCTGGAAATAGTTGGCATCAACGTCACCATGCGCCAGTAATTCGTTGGCATTTACGCCACTGGTTAACTCAATAATTTTCAGATCCAGCGACGGGTCGATCTTCTTAACATATTGCAGGATCTCCGCATGTGGCACCGGATCGGCCGCCACCCGCAACGCTTCTGCCGCCATTGCAGTGGAGATCATATTTAACGACATGGCCAGACCAGCTATCACTACCCACGTTTTTTTCATTATTTATCCCTTATCAGCATCAGTTATTGTCGGTTTATTTCAGATAATCAGCGTAATAACGCTGCGCCACATCGGTATGTGAACGCAGACGTCCTTTCAGATAGTTCCAGCCGACATCACGCAGCAGCGGATTCAGCGGATCGCTGGCCGGCCCTTGTGCCAGCCGGGCAATATGCTCCGGCAGTTGAAATACCGGCACCACCGCGTCGAGTTGTGCGCCAAGGAAAAAAGCGATCGACAGCCGCTGCTGGCCGGCCGGTGGCGATATCACACGATGTACGGTGGCACGCAAATAGCCATTGCTCGCCAGTTCCAGTAACTCACCGATATTCACCACAAAGGCTCCAGCAATCGGCACCGCATCGATCCAGCGATCGGGTTCAACTTCCACCTGTAAGCCGGGCTGGTGGTCCTGCAACAGAAAACTGAGGAAACCCGAATCTTTGTGCGCGCCTACGCCTTGCTGACTGGCGGACGCCGGTTGCCCCGGATAACGGATCAGTTTGATATGTTCGTTAGGTTTATCACCGAACAACGGATCAAAGGCGTCGTCCGGCAGTTCCAGCGCCGCGGCAAACGCCCGCAACAGGCGCAGCGACATCTGCGTCATCTCTTGCTGCCAGCGTATTAGCGAAGACTTTAATTCCGGCAGCGCGGCCGGCCACTGGTTCGGCCCCTGTAAACGAAGCCATACCGGCGAGCTGGCATCCAGCGTCAAAGCTTCACGTTCCGCACCGATATCAAACTGTTCACGTAAGTCAGGCTGGCTGCGGGTGATTTCCGATCCGGGTCGGTTATAACCACGAAAATGCGGCGAATTAGCCATTGCCACCTGCGCTTTCTCTGCTTCATCCAGCGCGAAAAATTGTTGTGCTACCTGCTGCACCTGCTGCTGAAGCGCGGCATCAACGCCGTGATTGATTAAATAAAAGAAACCGATATCACGTGCCGCCTGGCTTAACTGACTGAGAAAAGCCTGACGTTGTCGGGCGCTGCCGTTTAATAAGGCAAAGTCCAGCACTGGCAAATTAGCTGAGGCGTTTAAACTCATACTGCGACTCCTGGCTTATAAGTTAGCGAAAAACTGCAATAGCTTAGAACCAAATTGCAATTTAAATCATCCATAAAGAACAATATGGAATAACCTGACAGGAAGTTGCGCACGCCACCAATAATCTTGTGTTCTAACTTATGACGATGTCTTTAATTGTGAGGAGGGAAAAATGAAATACTGCATCGAGGCGAGAATACGTCTTTAATTGATAACACTATTCATCGGACTGTGCTGATAACAGCACAGTCCGATATGATGACTAAAAAGCGTTTATTACGGCGGTAATCACCCCAGAAAAGGGTTTAGCGGCGCGGCACTAACGATAATATACCGCTATATACTGGCCGCCGACCTGTTCGATGGTCACCGGGGTATCAAAGATCGCTTCAAGGGTTGGAGAATTCATAATCTGCTGCGGCGTGCCGCGATAGATTACCTCTCCTTGCTTCATCGCAATAATATGGTCGGAGTAAACCGAAGCGAAATTGATATCATGAATCACCAGCACAATGGTTTTTTGCAACTCATCCGCCGCCCGGCGCAGCTGCTTCATCATTGCCACACTGTGTTTCATATCAAGATTGTTTAGCGGTTCATCCAACAGCACATATTTGGCGTCCTGGCATAACACCATCGCCACATAAGCGCGCTGCCGCTGTCCACCCGATAACTCATCCAGATAACGATCTTTTAACGGCAGCAAATCAAGAAACGCCAGCGCGGTTTCAATATGCTGAAGATCGTCTTTAGTCAGCCGGCCACGGCTGTAGGGATAACGGCCAAAACCGACCAGATCGTAAACCGTCAGGCGGCTGGTAAAGTGATTCTCCTGACGCAGCACCGACAGCATCTTTGCCAGCTGGTCACCGGATGTAGTGGCAACATCCAGCCCGCTGATGCTCACGTTGCCGGCATCCGGCGTCAGCAGGCGGCTGATAATCGATAACAGCGTCGACTTACCGGCGCCATTGGCGCCAATAATCGAGGTAATCCCGCCTTCAGCAATGCGCTCATTAATCTGATTCAGTACCGGCGTTTGCTGGTATTTTTTAACCACACCGTTTATTTCAATCACAACTTAGCCTTTTTGATCAAAAGGTAAAGGAACAGCGCCCCGCCGGTAAATTCAATCACTACCGACAGCGTGCCTGCCATACTAAATACCCGCTCAAGAATTAGCTGTCCACCCACTAACGTAATAATGCCGGTCAGCACCACGCCGGGCAGCAAATATTCATGACGGTGCGAGCCAATCAGTTGATAAGTCAGGTTAGCCACTAACAAGCCGAGGAAGGTCAGCGGCCCCACCAGCGCGGTGGAGACAGCCACCAGCAGCGAGACCAGCAGCAGAATCACCACCACCTGCTTCTGATAAGCCACGCCAAGATTAATCGCGGTATTGCGCCCAAGCGCTATCACATCCAGCACGTGGCGCATCCGCCAGATTGCCAGCGCAATCAGCACCGTCAGCACCGCTGCCACGGCAATAATTTCTGGCGCAGCACGGGTAAAGGTGGCAAAAATACGGCTTTGCAGAATCGCGAACTCGCCCGGCGACAACAGGCGTTGCAACAGATTAGAGACACTGCGAAACAGCGTGCCGCACACCAGCCCCACCAACAATACCTGATGCAAATTGATGCCAACACCGGTCAATAACCAGCGATAGAGCAGGACAGAAAACACCACCAGCAGCAGCGCTTCGCAAAGAAATTTGCCCGTCACGCCGAAGATGCCGAACCCGTCCGCATCAACAAAAAATATCATGGTGGTCTGGATCAGAATAAACAGCGCTTCAAGCCCCATCACCGAAGGGGTGAGAATGCGGTTATTGGTGACGGTCTGGAACAGTAAGGTGGCGACACCGGAGGCAAACGCCACCAGCAGCATGGTGGCTAAAATCAGCCCGCGATGCACCAGAATATACTGAATATTGCCACGCAGATTAATGGTCATAAACAGCACGATTGCCGCCAGCGCCACTGCAGCAAGCAGAATCAAGCGTCGGGCCGGTAAACTTAAGCTGTGCCGCTTTGCCACCACGCGCGGGTTTGAGGATGAGGAATTAACCTGCATGGCGTTTTGTCCTCAGTATTAAGATCAGAAAAACCAGCGCGCCAATTACCCCGAGGATAACGCTGGCCGGGATCTCAAACGGATAACTGATTAAGCGCCCGATGATATCGCACAGCAACACCAGCGCACCGCCGCACAACGCCACCCAGGGAATAGTCCGCCGCAGATTGTCGCCCATCGCCATACTGACAATATTCGGCACAATCAGCCCAAGGAATGGCAACACGCCGACCACTACCACCACCACGCCGCAGATAACGGCGATGATTGCCATACCGGTCAGCATCACCTGCTGATAATTAATCCCGACGTTAATGGAAAAATCGCGGCCCATTCCGGCCACGGTAAAACGATCGGCGATCAACATTGCCAGCAGCGTCAGCACGCCAACAATCCACAGCAGCTCATAGCGCCCCTGTATAACACCGGAAAAATCGCCAGAATCCCAACTGCCGAGCGATTGCAGCAGATCAAATTCCATCGCCAGGAAGGTGGTTACCGCACTGAACACCGCCCCGAGCATAATGCCGGTCAACGGCACCATCAGCGGCGATTTAATCCGCATCCGTTGCAACAGCAGCATAAACAGCGCGGTGCCGCCGAGGGCAAACAGCGTGGCAACCACCATTTTTACCAGCACCGAGGCGGACGGGCTGAAAATCATTACCAGCAGCAGGCCAAGACTGGCTGACTGGGTGGTACCGGCAATTGAGGGTTCAACGAAACGGTTCTGCGTCAGCATCTGCATAATCAAACCGGCTACGCTCATCGCGCTGCCGGCCAGCAGCAGCGCCACGGTACGCGGCACGCGGCTGATTAAAAAGATGTCACGCATATCAGGATCTGACCAGAAGCCGCTGAGCGTCATATGGCTGGCGCCGACGCACAGACTCCATATCATCAGGCCCAGCACCACCGCCAGGCCTGTTACATACTGAAAGGTTTTCATCAGCGGAAATTACTGTCCCTGCGTTGCCTGATCCAGCGTGCTGCTGATTTTATCCATCAGCTGGCTGTAACTTTGCACCCCACCGGCGATATACAGTGAAGCGGAGTCGAGATAAACGATATGCTTATTCTTCCAGGCATCGGTTTTCGCAATCAGCGGGTTATCCAGCACCTGTTGTGCGGACTGTCCTTCATTACGGCCAATGGCATTATCGCGGTCCAGCACGAACAGCCACTGTGGATTGGTTTGCAGAATAAACTCAGAAGAGACCACGTTGCCGTGGCGACCGGTCTGGGTGAAATTCGCGGCGGGTTTAAAGCCCAGCACATCAAACACAAAACCGAAACGTGAGCCTGGGGTGTAAGCAGACATTTTGCCGCCGCTGATCATCACCACCATCGCGCTACCGGCATTGGCGGATTTTGCTTTAACCTCGGTAATTTTCTGATTGAAGTTATCGAGTAACGTTTTCGCTTCCTGCTGCTTATCAAAAATTAACCCCAGTTGTTCAGTGCGTTCTGTCAGGCTGTCGACAAAATGCTGGCTGTCGATATCAAGGGCAATGGTCGGTGCAATGGCGCTGAGCTTATTATAAGCATCGCGCGCGCGGCCACCGGCAATAATCAAATCAGGTTTCGCGTTGCTCAGGGCTTCATAATCCGGCTCAAACAGCGTACCGGCGTTGAGATACTCCTTGCCGCTGTATTTCGCCAGGAACGGGGGAAGATGAGTACTGTTTTGCGGTACGCCAGCCACCGGAATATTCAGCGCATCGACGATATCCAGCGTCGAAGGATTCAGTACAATCACCTTTTTCGGATTGACCGGCACCTGAGTGGTTCCCTGCTCATGCTTAATACTGACGGTGGCTGATTCCTTTGCTTCAGCGGATGCATTGTCACAACCTGTGAGAATCAAACTCGCAGCAACCAGCGACGAAGCTAACGCAAAATGTAATTTCATTTTCTCTCCTGAAAAGTGAAGGCATGTAACAGCGAATTAAAATGCAAACGATTCGTATTACGAAGTGTGACAATCATACGCGATTGACGCAGATAATAAACATTTCCCTTAGACGTCAGTGTTTTTTTAGCCGCGAAATTGATGTAACACGCCAATTCTGCACAATTTTCTCCTTACGACCTTCAATCAGCTAATTCCCTGAATCCAGTCAGAAAATTTGTACAACCCTACTTTTTATGATGATTTATCCATCAATCATGGAGATTTTGTGAAGTTTCACTTTCATGACTACAAATGGAAATAATTATCGTTATCATAATCGTTCAATAATATATCTTTACAATATCAGGGATAATTTCCATGGTTCACACAACCTCTTGCAAAATGAGGCCTGGAGCAATACTTCTGGCGGGTTTACTGAGCGGAAACAGTTATGCCGCAGCAGATGTAACCAGTGATGAAGCGGAGATGGTGGTTCAGGCGCCGGCAGAAGTTCAACTCAAACAACAACCGGGCGTCTCGATCATTACGGCGAAGGATATTGCTAAAGATCCTCCGGTAAACGATCTCTCTGATATTATTCGCAAAATGCCGGGTGTTAATCTGACCGGCAACAGCGCCAGCGGCAGCCGTGGCAATAACCGCCAGATTGACATTCGCGGTATGGGGCCCGAAAACACCCTGATTCTGATCGATGGCGTGCCAACTACCTCGCGTAACTCGGTGCGCTACAGCTGGCGCGGCGAGCGCGATACCCGCGGTGATACCAACTGGGTACCGGCGGAAATGGTTGAACGCATTGAAGTTCTGCGCGGCCCCGCTGCGGCCCGCTATGGTTCCGGAGCCGCTGGCGGGGTGATTAATATCATCACCAAACGCCCGACCAATGACTGGCACGGCACACTTTCTCTGTTTACCAACCAGCCGGAAGATGACAAAGAAGGCGCGACCAAACGTGCGAACTTCAGCCTGAACGGCCCACTGGCCGGTGACGCACTGACGATGCGCCTGTATGGCAATATCAACAAAACTGACGCCGACGCCTGGGATATCAATAATGCGCATAACGGCTCTTATGCCGCGGGTAAAGAGGGCGTGCGCAATAAAGATATTAATGCCCTGCTGTCGTGGAAAATCACCCCAACGCAAATTGTCGATTTCGATATGAGCTACAGTCGCCAGGGCAATATCTATGCTGGCGATACTCAGTACAGCAACAGCAACGCCAGCCCAAATAATCTGGTTGAATCGCTATACGGTCAGGAGACCAATCGTCTCTACCGCCAGACTTACGGCATCACGCATAACGGCATCTGGGACTGGGGCCAGTCGCGCGTTGGCGTTTACTACGAAAAAACGAATAATACCCGCCTGCAGGAAGGTTCTACCGGGCGCGTTGAAGGGATGATTAACGGTGATGAATTCCAGACCAGCCGACTGGAAAATGTCCGTACCAGCGGTGAAATCACCCTGCCGCTCGATCTGTGGTTAGAGCAAACCGTAACGCTCGGCGCCGAATGGAACCGTGAACAATTAAACGACCCAGCGTCGATGCAGGTTACTGATGCCACCGGTATTACCATTGGGGGCATCTCTGGCGATCCTGCGGGCCGCAGCGCGAAAAACAGTGCTGAACTGAGCGCACTCTATTTTGAGGACAACATAGAAGCCACGCCGGGCACCAACCTGATTCCCGGCCTGCGTTTTGACTATCACAGCAAATTTGGCAGCAACTGGAGTCCGAGCCTGAATATTTCGCAGGCGCTAACCGACCACGTTAAAATTAAAGCCGGTATCGCGCGGGTATTTAAAGCGCCGAATCTTTACCAGTCCAGCGACGGTTATCTGCTGGCAACCCGTGGTAATGGCTGCCCGAATGATATCGCCGCTAATGGCTGCTACTTAATGGGCAACAGCGATCTGGATCCGGAAGTCAGCATCAACAAAGAGATTGGACTGGAGTATAGCGAAAACGATTTTAGCGCCGGGATAACCTATTTCCGTAATGATTACAAAAATAAAATCGTTTCAGGCACTGATATTATTGGCTATGCCTCCAACGATTATAACATCCTGCGCTGGGAAAACGGCGGTAAGGCGTTAGTTGAAGGGCTGGAAGCAAATCTGACGGTTCCACTGGTTAAAGAGAAGCTTAACTGGCGCACCAATGCGACTTATATGATTACGTCGGAAAATAAAGATACCGGTAATCCGCTGTCGGTGATTCCTGAGTACACCATTAATACAATGCTCGACTATCAGGTGACCGATAAGTTATCTGCCAATCTGAACTGGACCTTCTATGGACGGCAGAAACCGCGTGAATACGTGGAAATTCGTAACGAAGTCGACGCGCTGTCAACCAACCAGCTTGGCGCCTATGCGGTAGCCGGTATCGGTTTCAATTATGATTTAGTAAAAAATCTGCGTCTGAATGCCGGTATCAGCAACCTGTTTGATAAACGCGTCTGGCGTGACAATGAAGGGGCATCAACCTATAACGAAGCGGGCCGTGCTTATTATGCTGGCGTAACAATGTCGTTTTAAACGCTAAAATCACTCTGTTAATATCACCTGCCTGCAATCGCGCCTCATTTCTTTCGATGTGAGGCGCGAGTCAGTTAAAGCCCGTCAGCTACGATGCTTGTCCCGCTCCACATGCATAATCAGCGTAAAGCGATCTTCCGGGTGTATCGTTTCGGACACCACAATATTTTCACCACTCTCGTCACGATAAAAACGGGTAATTTTTAACGCCGGTGTGCCCGCACGTGCATTAAGTTGCTGCGCCAGCGTTTCTGACAGTAACACCGCCTGTACTCGCTGCTCAATTGCGGCAATATGCCGCGCGAACTGCTGCTCGATTAGCGAAGCGATCAGCTCCTGGCTTTTCGCCTGCGCTGCCGGTATCACTTCAGCATAGCGTTCATCGGCATAGACATCGGTCCAGCAAATCGGCGTGCGTCCATGCTGCTGATCGACCCGGATGCTCGACACGCAAAAGTAGTGGCCGCCAGGCTGAATTTCCAGCCGACAGGCTTCGCTGGTATCGGCGACAAAGTGCCGAATCTGCTGAATGCTGCGGGTTTGCGTTTCAGCCAGATGCGCCAGATCAGACAGCGATCCCAGTGCCTGTGAATAACCGGTATACGGCTTGCTGGCTTCCACCCGCGTCCCTACTCGTTTCCTGCGCGACACCAGCCCCTGCTCCTGCAACTTGAGAATAGCGGCGCGTACCGTATGTCGGCTGACATTATATAGCTCACACAGCTCAAACTCGGTCGGCAGCAGGCTACCAACCGGATAGGTGCCGCTGGCGATGGCTTCGGTCAGATCTTCAGCAACGGTGGAATAACGTGTCTGGCTCATACTTTTGACAATCCCTGCTCATTGAAGATTGACAGTATATCAGCAATGGCATATCTGTAATGTACGTACATATTAAAATGTACGGACATTAATTACGGAGTATCGCCTATGTCCAGCACAGTTTATGACTCGTCACTGTTCAAAAATATGTTTGCTACCGCAGAGATGAGAGCGGTTTTTTCCGATCAAAGCCTGATAGAACGCTATATCGAGAGCGAGATAGCGTTAGCCAAAGCAGAAGCGAGCTGCGGCGTCATCCCGGACGAAGCGGCAGAAATTATTGCGCAACGCGCCCGTTATTCCGCGCTCGACTTGCCGAAAATGCAGCATGAAACTGAAATTGTTGGTTATCCAATTCTGCCGCTGGTTGAGCAACTGTCGGAAATTTGCGGCGAGGCAGGTCGCTACGTGCACTGGGGAGCCACCACTCAGGACATTATGGATACCGCCGTGGTGTTACAAATCCGCAGTGCGCTGGAGATTGTTGGCCGCGATATCGACAGCGTACGCGAGCTGTTACGAAATTTAGCCCAGCGCTATCGTGATACGCCGATGGCCGGGCGTACCCATCTGCAGCAAGCCCTGCCGGTGACCTTTGGTTATAAATGCGCGGTATGGCTCAGTATGTTCGATCGCCACGCGCAGCGTCTGCAACAGCTACGCCCGCGAGTAGAAGTAGGACAGTTTGCCGGTGCCGCTGGCACCCTCGCCTCACTCGGCGACAAGGGGCTGGAAGTACAGCAGGCAATGATGGCTGAATTGCAGCTGGGCGTACCACAGGCCACCTGGCATGTGGCGCGCGACGGATTTGCAGAAACGGTAAATTTTTTAGCAATGGTTACCGGTTCATTAGGAAAAATTGCGCTCGATATCATGATGATGATGACCAGCGAACTGGGTGAAGCCTACGAACCCTTTGTGATGGGTCGTGGTGCCAGCAGCACGATGCCGCAAAAGCGCAATCCGATCTCCTGTGAGCTGATTTACGCCGCTGCCAAAGGTGTCCGCCAGCAATCTGGCCTGATGCTGGATGCGATGATCCAGGACTTTGAGCGCTCAACCGGCCCGTGGCAGGCAGAGTGGATAGCGATTCCCGAATCATTCCTGTTGAGCGCCGCCGCACTTGAGCAGGCGAAATTTATGCTGTCGGGCCTCGATGTCCGCACAGAGCGGATGCTGGAAAACCTTAATCTGACCCAGGGGCTGATCGTTGCCGAAGCGGTAATGATGGGGCTGGCACCCTTATTTGGTCGCCAGGCGGCACATGATGTGGTGTACAAAGCCTGCCGCATCGCCAATGAGCGCAATATCAGTCTGCATGCTGCGCTGATTGAGCAGGGAATCGTCACTGAAAAACTCAGTTATCAGGCGCTGGAAAGGTTAACAACACCGGCCAACTACCTCGGTCTGGCACCACAAATGGTCGACCGTGCGGTGGCCATTAGCGAAAAGATTTAAGCGCTGACTCTCAGCCAGAGGCTGCCTGTCATCAGGCCTCTGGCGACCCTACACTGCTGATAAAAAAAAGAGATCAATACCATGTCCTCTACAGCAAAAAAACCTTTCTGGCATGACCTGACATTTCAGGTGATTGCCGCGATGATTATCGGTATCGGTTTTGGCTTTATTTTCCCTGAAACCGCGGAAAAATTTAAAATACTCGGTGATATCTTTCTTAAGTTGATCAAAACCGCCGTCGCGCCGCTGATCTTCTTTACCGTGGTGCACGGTATTGCTTCAGCGGGCAATATCAAACAGGTCGGCAAGGTGGGTTTACGCGCGCTGATCTATTTTGAAGTTATCTCCACGCTGGCACTGTTGCTGGGGCTGGTCAGCGGTAACCTGTTGAATATCGGTGCCGACATGTATGGTGCACATGCCACCTCGGGCACTACGGCGGCCGCTACCGCCGCCATCGCCAAAGGCCATGTTCCTGGCGGCACGCTGGAGTTTATCCAGAGTATTTTTCCGGATAACTTTATTGGTGCCTTCGCCGGAGGACAGCTGTTGCAGGTGCTGATTATTGCGGTGCTGTTCGGTTTTGGTCTGCTGGCGCTGAAGCAAGAGCGCCGGGTGGTGATCGAAGACGGTATCAACCGTATCTCCGAGTGCTTCTTCGAATTTATTAACCTGATTATGCGTCTTGCGCCGTTGGGCGCCTTCGGTTCAGTCGCCTATGCCGTTGGCAGTAACGGCTCGGCAGTATTACTGTCGCTGGCCAACCTGGTAATGATGTTCTACAGCGTGGTAATCCTCTTTATTTTTGTGGTGCTTGGCACGGTGTGTCGGCTGTGCGGTTTCAGCCTGTGGCGCTTTTTGCAGTACATTAAAGATGAAATCTTTATTGTTATTGGTACTGCGTCTTCCGAAAGCGCTCTGCCCCGCCTGCTGCAAAAACTCGAGCGCTTTGGCTGCTCGCGTCAGAGCGTTGGTCTGGTGCTGCCGACCGGTTATGCCTTCAATCTTGATGGCACCTCAATTTATATGTCGATGTGCGTGCTGTTTATCGCCAATGCTTATGGCGTGCCGATGAGCTGGGAACAGCAGCTCGGCGTGCTGGTAATTATGTTATTGACCTCAAAAGGTGCAGCGGCAGTTTCCGGCGGCAGTTTTGTGGTGTTTGCCGCCACCGTTACCACCGTGGGGCACCTGCCGGTTGAGGGGCTGGCACTGCTGTTTGGTGTTTACCGTTTTATGTCGATGGCAATTGCCACCTGCAACACCATTGGCAATAGCGTCGCTACCGTGGTGATCGCCAAATGGTCGGGAGAATTTTCCGAAAACACCGCACGGCAAGAGTATCAACGGGTACTGGGACGTAAACCTGAGGCCTCGCTGTAACGCCGCTGGCTGTTGAGTGGCATTTGCTATGATGACCCCGGACAGCATCCAGTGCCTGGTGGTCAGCTTCCCTCTGCGACTACAATGTGATAACAGATTTATCCAGAGTGCTTATCCTGTCACTAACAGGATAAGCGATCACCATTCGGGAGTTTGAGCATGGCTATTGAATACGCAACGATTGCAGGCGGCTGTTTCTGGTGTACTGAGGCAGTATTTAAAGATGTGATCGGCGTGGAGACCGTTGAAAGCGGATATATCGGTGGTCACACCGCTAACCCAACTTATGAAGACGTGTGCACCGGCACCACCGGTCATGCGGAAGGTATCCGCATTGGTTTTGACCCGGAAAAACTTAACTACGGCGATCTGCTTGATATCAGCTTTGCCACCCATGATCCGACACAGCTGAACCGCCAGGGCAATGATATCGGCACGCAATATCGTTCGGCGATTTTCCCTGCTGATGAGGCACAACGTCAGGAAGCCGAGGCGGCCATTCAGCGCGCCCAGCAGGATCATCAGCAGCCAGTGGTGACGACAATAGAAAGCGGCGAATGGTATCCGGCGGAGAACTATCATCAGGATTACTGGAGCGGTCGTGGTCAGCAAAATGGTTATTGTATGGCGGTGATTCCACCAAAATTACAAAAGCTGCGTAAAAGCTATGCCAACCGGGTTAAATCACTGAATCAATAATAATTATGCCCCACATTTGTGGGGCTATTTTCTGCTGCGCAATCTCAGCTGGTTACAGCTTAACCGAATATAACGAAAGGGAAAAAATCTTCTTGACCGTTTCCCTGCGACTCCCTATAGTAGCGCCCCGTTAGCCCTTACGGGATAACAAAAAATTGGTGAGGTGTCCGAGTGGCTGAAGGAGCACGCCTGGAAAGTGTGTATACGGCAACGTATCGAGGGTTCGAACCCCTCTCTCACCGCCATATTCGATAAAAAAGCTCGAACTTCGGTTCGGGCTTTTTTGTTTTTGAAGATAGCAGTTATCAACCTGAAACGCTGTGGTTAACGTTCGTTATCTACCGGCATCCATTGTTGTGTCAGCCTGACCAATTTATCATCCAGTGCATCATATAAAATTTTCTTTTGATACCCTTCTGCCATTAATCTGGCATATAAATCATGCTGCTCACGGGTGCGGTGATGACCATCAGGCATTTCTGCCATCAGACGTTTTAATTCTTTTAATTCTTCATCCAGTTTCATCCAGGGAGCAAGTAACCCATCCAATTCTTCCCTCTGCTCACCGGTTAAAATAAACTCCTGGCCGTTTACTGTCGTAGTAATATTATCCGCGTTACTCCCGGATAATTTCGGCGCAGGATGCTCAATGCTGGTAAATTGTTTGAGATTGCCGTTCTCTGCGGATGTTTGCAAGCAACTGAAAAAATCTTCGAATGCTGCACAACTATTCAGCGTCTGTGGCAGAGCATCGCTGATTTCAATATGGGACTGCTCCATACTAAAGCCATCATTACGCCCCAGATAGCTAAGGGTAAAAACAGCACTGACTTTGTTATCCGTCGTCACGGCTAAAGATAACACCTGCAGATTTTTTTCCTCCATATAGTTTTTTAATGCCTCAGCATTATTTGTCTGGAATGCGACCGCCAAATTTGCCGGCAGAGGCCGCAGCATTTTATTATCCGGCGGCTGGCCCAATAATTTTTTGACGTTTTGATGTTCCGGAGAAGCTGGCTTAACGCTTTCATAAATCGAACGAGAATGGCTATTAATCGGCACACTGGAATTTGTTACGCTTAGCGGTGGCATGAACTTTCCTCTCTCATAAAGTTGCAAAAGACAAGTTACATGCTCTTGTTGATCGTTTCTTACAGAATCAGACTTTTTAACAATGTGATTAATCAGATTTTGTTTCACTGACAGCGGCTGAAATATCGTGTAAAAAAAAGCCCGGACGTGAGGCCGGGCTTTTGCGGCTACAGATTAACTCACTCAACTATAAGCGTGCAGCGTGCGCTGACAGAGCAGCGAACGCACACAATCATTTTTCCCAAAACGCACGATGCCAATCATCTCATCTTCCTCAAAGCGCGCTAATGCATCGCTGAGGCCTGACTGCACGTTAGACGGTAAGTCACACTGGGTGATATCACCGTTGACGATAACCGTCACGTTTTCCCCAAGGCGGGTCAGGAACATTTTCATCTGGGCGGCGGTGACGTTTTGCGCCTCATCAAGGATCACCACGGCGTTTTCAAAGGTGCGCCCGCGCATGTAGGCAAAGGGCGCAATTTCGACCTTACCGATTTCAGGTCGCAGGCAATATTGCATAAAGGAAGAACCCAGACGTTTAACCAGAACGTCATACACTGGCCGGAAATACGGTGCGAATTTCTCTGAAATATCACCGGGCAAAAAGCCCAGGTCTTCATCCGCTTGCAGTACCGGACGCGTAACAATAATCCTTTCGACATCCTTGTGAATCAGGGCCTCTGCCGCTTTCGCAGCACTGATCCAGGTTTTACCGCAACCTGCTTCACCGGTCGCGAAGATCAGTTGTTTCTTTTCTATGGCATGGAGATAGTGTGCCTGAGCTTCATTCCTGGCTTCAATCGGTGAGTGATCGCGCGAGTCGCGCGCCATACCAATAGAGTCCAGCCCACCCATTTGCACCAGCGAGGTGACCGATTCTTCTTCACGCTGACGATGACTGCGTGAATCGCTACGAAGCACACGTTTTGCTTCACGACGAGCTTTGATCACTGCTTTCTGTCTTCCCATAGTGGCACCTTACAGTTGGTTTCATTTCCCGCTTCTCTTTCAGCAGAGAGGCGATTACGTGAACGCTTTAGAGGTTTTGGCTTCCTTTTAAGCCTTGAATAGCCATTGAAAAAAGTGCGTACAGAGGCCAGAGCGTATTACGCACCGGAAAACGAGTAACGTTTTGATAAAGCGTCTGGAAAGAGAAAAAAGAAGAGAATATTGTTGAGAGAGAAACACCCTCGCGAGGAAAAGCGCTTAAAAAGGTATTGAGATTTGAGTATCCATGAACAACTTTTCCCATTCGCGATCTCCATGGTGAAACTTAAACACATCTGACTACCGCTGTGATTAAAGTGCAACAGATCTTCAGTTGAATGCAACAATTATTTTACTTCGCCCGCAGTAAAAAAAAGCTTATTACCATTGCGGCAATAGGCATTAAATGTTTTGCTGATAAAAATCATGCAGTTAAAATTAAATACCCCAAGCGAAGCGGCTGGATAATTTGCTAAAAAATAGTTGGCGGCTTGCGAACGCAGCCGCCAGATTTGATTAAAAAATAGCCTGTCAAAGCAGCCAGAATAATAAATATCAGGCCTCAAGTAGCGCCTGCGCCAGATAATGTTTCTCATCGACCACACCCGGCAAAGCGAAAAAATAACCGCCGCCAACCGGCTTGATATACTCTTCCAGCGCCTCACCGTTCAGGCGTTGCTGCACTGCCAGAAAACCTTTTTCTAAATCATGCTGATAGCAAACAAACAGTAATCCCATTTCCAGCTGGCCTGACTGAGAAACACCCAGCGAATAGCTGTAGCCGCGACGCAACATCAGGCTACTTTGCGTTGCCGCACTGCGTGGATTGGCCAGCCGGATATGCGCATCAAGCGAAATCACTTCACCATCCGGATCGTTGCCGTAGTCCGGCACATCGTGCTCATTCTGCATCCCCAGAGGTGCACCGCTGTGTTTTTCGCGGCCAAATATGGTCTGCTGCTCACTCAGCGGCGTGCGGTCCCAGAATTCGACGCGGAACTGAATAATCCGCACTGCCTGATAACTGCCGCCGTGCGTCCAGTCCGGTTCACCCTGCCCGGCCCCCACCCACAAAATATTGTCCATTAGTGGCCGATCGGCAGTATCAGGGTTAGCAGTGCCGTCTTTAAAGCCCAGCAGATTAATCGGCGTCTCTTTACCCTGACTGCGCGCCGCATGATTGGAGATAAACCCTTCGCGACGCCAGCGCACACTGAGCAAATCCGGCGAATGCTTGATGATATCGCGCAGTGCGTGAATCACCGTATCGTTAGTGTTGGCGCAAATCTGCAGCAGCAGATCGCCATGACACAGGCGGGCATCCAGCGCATCGTTAGGAAAACGCGTCATGGTTTGCAGCTTCAGCGGCTTAAGATGTGCCAGACCGAAGCGCTCATCAAACAGCGAGCTGCCCAGCGACACGGTAATGGTGAGATTATCAGGAAAGATCGTGTCACCGAGGATCCCAGAGTCCATCGGCGGCAACTGCGGATTGGTCACCAGCGGCGCTTTACCCCCTTTGGTTAAAAAGGCTATGCGCTGTGTCAGCAGCGTAAACAGCCGCCGCAGATCGTTTTTATCACTGGCCAGCACGTCAAAAGCCACCAGCATCATTGCCGCCTGTTGCGGCGTAACGATGCCGGCCTGGTGAGTGCCGTAGAAAGGCTGCTCTTCGCTGCGCGCGTTGGGCGGCAACGCGCCGGGTGAAAAAGTCTGCTGCTGTTTCGCCGTCGCGGCGGCCACCGGACAGCCGCCACCGACAGCCAGAGCACCACTCAGGATGCCCATCCCTTTCAGTAACCGCCGACGCGACGGCAGCGCCGCATCATCCTGTTTTGCCATTTCTGATTAATCCAGACCTAAAGTACCGCGCAGCAGCGAAAGATCCTCGGCCAGTGCCGTAATCGGACCTTTTAACGCATTACGATCGGCAGTCGTTAATTTATCGTATGGCTGATAGCCCTGCTCAGTGCGATATTTATCAAGAATAGCGTCGACTTTTTTGAAGTTAGCATCGATTTTCGCCAACAGTTGCGGATTCGCTTTTTCCAGCAGCGGCCGCAGCAGGCTGACGATTTTTTGTGCGCCATCGACGTTAGCGCGGAAGTCCCACAGGTCGGTGCGGCTGTAACGATCTTCCTCACCGGAAATCTTACTGGCAGCCACCTCTTCAATCAGGCCGGCTGCGCCACCAACCACTTTACCCGGCGGAAATGCCAGTTCGCTGATGCGGGTTTGCAGATCGAGCGTGTCTTTATATAAGCGGTCAGCGTACTCATCCATGCCTTTGGTGGTGTTGTCGGCAAACAGCGCTTTCTCCAGGCGGTGGAAACCGGTGAACTCAGGATCCTGCGCTTTTTTCTCGTAGTCATCTTCACGCGCATCAATGCTGCCGTCGAGGTCGGAGAACAGTTCAGCAATCGGCTCAATACGCTCATAATGCTGACGCGTCGGTGCAAACAGCGCCTTCGCTTTTTCGACATCTCCGGCTTTTACCGCATCGGTAAAGGCTTTAGTGCTGGCTACCAACTGATCCACTTCTTTAGTGACATACACTTTATATTCGGC
This sequence comes from Winslowiella toletana, assembly GCF_032164335.1. Classification (NCBI taxonomy): domain Bacteria; kingdom Pseudomonadati; phylum Pseudomonadota; class Gammaproteobacteria; order Enterobacterales; family Erwiniaceae; genus Winslowiella; species Winslowiella toletana. Next base: position 2,911,616 of record NZ_CP134152.1, read on the forward strand.
AATCGGGCCAACCAGTTGCAGTACATCTGGCTTGCCGTTGTTTGGCTGCACGCCGTTAGCCTTAACAATCAGTTTGCCTTTCGGGTTGCTGAGCAGGCCGCAGGTCATCTCATATTCGCCCGCTTCCAGATTAGCGGTCATTTTCTGGCTAAAACCCGGCGCAATATTTTCCCGCTCTTCCACCACCATCACCCCTTTCAGGATTTCCCACTCCAGCCCTTTCTGACTGTCATTTTTGATGATGAATTGGGTTTTACCGGCATTTACCGTTAACGTCATTGGATCGCACTGCTTATCGTTAACGCTAATTTTTACCTGCGGAACGTCAGCAGCTTGTAGTGCTGTGGATGCAGCAGACACCGCCAGCAGCGCGACATACAGCGCCTTGCGGCGAAAACGAGTAGTCATATTATTTCCCTTTAAAGGTCATTTAACTGCGCGCCAGCAGACGCGCATTCAGCTGGCTTAACGCGATGAACTCGCCGCTGAAGCCGCAGGACGTGCTGGCAGAAAGAACAGCAGCAGCGCCGGAATCAGATAGATAAAGTACACGGCCACCTCACTGACGGTTGGCGTCTCCTGATACCCGAGAATGCCTTCGAGTAAGGTGCCAAACAGCGTATGAGTGGAAAGCGTGTTACTGAGATCAAAGGCGACAGCCTGAAAATGATTCCACAGGCCCGCTTCGTGAAAAGCGCGAATCGCTCCGGCGGCCAGCCCGGCGGCGACAAACAGAATAAGCAGGCTGCTCCATTTAAAAAACTTCGCCAGATTAAGGCGCACGCCACCCCAATAGAGCAGCATACCCAACACTACCGCGGTAGCGAGGCCCAATACCGCACCAATTGGCGGCGCAATACCGACATCCTGCTGGAAAGCCGCCAGCAGAAAAAAAACCGATTCCAGCCCTTCCCGGGCGACGGCAAGGAACACCATCAGCACCAGTGCCCAGCCATTACTGCTGCCGCGTTGTAATGCGTGATCAACGGCGTCTTCCAGCTGCGCTTTGACGTTGCGCGACACTTTGCGCATCCAGAATACCATCCAGGTCAGAATGCAGACCGCCACCAGCGCCACTAACCCTTCAAACAGCTCCTGCTGTTTCTGTGGAAACTCACCGGTGGTTTCATTGATAAATACTCCCACCGCCAGACAGAGCGCCACGGCGATAACTACCCCGGCCCACATGGCAGGAAACCATTTCGCGCGCTGAGTGCGCTTCAGGTAGCTGGCAATCAGGCTGACAATCAGCGCCGCCTCCAATCCTTCACGCAGCATAATAAGAAAAGGAACGAACATGCCTGCCACCTTAAATGTGAAACGCGGTCAATGAGAGTAAAGAAGCGTAAAGCAGAAACGATATCGATTATCATTATCGCCAAATAAAATACAAGAGGTGGTCGCGTAATTTTGTTGATTTGCTGGGGTACAAAGCAAAAAAAGCCCCACAACGTGGGGCTTTTAACTGGTGCGCGGATTTGCCCCTGACAGAACAGAACAACGGGAGCCGAAAACGGCTCACCGGCAGCAGATCAATCCGCTTTATATTCCGCTTCAGCCGCAGCAAACCGCTGCAGCGCAGCTTTGGACGGCGCACGCCCCATCAGGCTCACCAGCACAATGGCGATACAGGCAAAGGCGAAGCCAGGGATGATTTCGTACAGCCCCAGCCAGGCGTAATGTTTCCAGATCAGTACCGTTGCGGCACCGACAACCATCCCAGCCAGCGCGCCGTTACGCGTGGTACGCGACCAGCATACCGCAAACAGAACTACCGGCCCAAAGGCCGCGCCAAAGCCTGCCCAGGCATAGCTGACCAGACCCAATACCCGGTTGTTCGGATCGGAGGCCAGCGCGATGGCGACGACCGCTACCAGCAATACCATCAGGCGACCGACCCACACCAGCTCGCGCTGACTGGCTTTTTTACGCAGGAAGCTTTTGTACAGATCTTCCGTCAGTGCACTGGAGCACACCAGCAGCTGACAGCTCAGCGTCGACATCACCGCTGCCAGAATCGCTGACAGCAGAATCCCGGCAATCCATGGATTGAACAGAATGCGCGCCAGCTCGATAAAGATACGCTCGGCGTTATCCGACACGCCAGCCGCCTGGGCCGGGTTGTTCTGGAAGTAAGCAATACCAAAGAAGCCAACCGCTACCGCACCTGCCAGGCACAGAATCATCCACGCCATACCAATACGACGCGCGGTGCGAATTGAACGATGGGAATCGGCCGCCATAAATCGAGCCAGGATATGCGGCTGGCCAAAGTAGCCCAGTCCCCAGCCCAGCAGCGAAACCACGGCGACAAAGTTTAGCCCTTTCAGCATATCAATGTTCTCAATGCTTTTGGCCTCAATCACTTTAAGCGAATCGCTGAATCCCCCCACCGCGAAAATCACCATTACCGGCGTCAGGATCAGTGCAAACAGCATCAGGCTGGCCTGCACGGTGTCGGTCCAGCTGACCGCAAGAAAACCGCCAATAAAGGTGTAGACGATAGTCGCCGCCGCACCGGCCCACAGCGCGGTTTCGTAACTCATGCCAAAAGTACTTTCAAACAGTCGTGCTCCGGCAACCACACCGGAAGCACAGTAGATGGTGAAAAATACCAGAATGATAATTGCCGAGATCACCCGCAGCAGCTTGCTGTTATCTTCAAACCGGCTGGAGAAGAAGTCCGGCAGCGTCAGCGCGTTATTATGATGCTCGGTCTGAACGCGCAGTCTGCCGGCGACAATCTTCCAGTTCAGCCAGGCACCGATAGTCAGGCCGATGGCAATCCAGCTCTCGGAAATACCGGAGATAAAAATGGCGCCGGGCAGGCCCATCAGCAACCAGCCGCTCATATCCGAGGCACCGGCCGATAGCGCAGTCACTACACTCCCCAGACTGCGGCCGCCCAGAATATAATCATCAAAGTTTTTTGTTGAGCGGTAAGCAATAAAGCCGATCAACACCATGCCAAGTATATAAACGATAAAGGTCACCATCATCGGTGTACTTACAGTCATCCTGTTTCTCCATTTATTATCGATTTTTGCAGAGCCATTATTTTTACCCTTTACACCACCGGAACGTGGCGGCGTCACATCTGTTTACCCCGAGGCGCGGTATCCTGCCGGAAACGTTTTCTGCGCACAATGGATTTAACACATCCGTTACCCCCAGTTCACCTGTAAACGTTCGCTAAAAGTCCAGAGGTTGCACCCGATCACAAAACCAATGGTTGCACCCCGTAACAACCCTGATAAAACCAGGTGTTTACGAGACTTAATCAACTGGCGAGCTTTTTGCAGCAATAAGCATGCCGCTTTGGCAGTGTTAACATTTAAGTGATTTTTCACAATGCCAGCTGGGTCACAATTAACACGGTTGCACTTAGTTGCAACATAAGTGATATTGCAGCTCATTAGCCTGGTAATCTATTTGAGGAGTGTTCAGGGCATGGCAACAACCACCATGGGTGTAAAGCTCGATGAAGCCACACGCGATCGTATCAAACTGGCCGCACAGAAAATTGATCGCACGCCGCATTGGCTAATAAAACAGGCCATATTCAACTATTTAGCTCATCTTGAACGAGATGATGCCCTGCCTGAGATCGCCACCGACAGCCAGATTAATGAGGGCGATGCGCTGCCGACAGAAGAGACGCATCAGCCATTCCTCGACTTCGCTGAACACATTTTACCGCAGTCGGTCACGCGTGCGGCGATTACCTCCGCATGGCGTCGCCCGGAGACCGAAGCAGTACCGATGATGCTGGAACAGGCGCGCCTGCCTGCCGCACTGGCGGAGAAAACTCATCAGCTGGCTTACTCGCTGGCCGATAAGCTTCGGCACCAGAAAGGGGCAAGCGGACGCGCTGGCATGGTGCAAAGCCTGCTACAAGAGTTCTCACTCTCCTCGCAGGAAGGCGTGGCGTTGATGTGCCTCGCCGAAGCATTACTGCGCATTCCCGACAAGCCGACGCGCGATGCGTTGATTCGCGACAAAATCAGTAACGGTAACTGGCAGTCACATCTCGGACGCAGCCCGTCGCTGTTTGTTAATGCCACCACCTGGGGACTGTTGTTCACCGGAAGGCTGGTGGCAACGCACAATGAAGCCAGCCTGTCACACTCGCTTAACCGCATTATTGGTAAAAGCGGCGAGCCGTTAATCCGCAAAGGTGTGGATATGGCGATGCGCCTGATGGGTGAACAGTTCGTTACCGGCGAAACCATCGCTGAGGCGCTGGCCAATGCGCGCAAGCTGGAAGAGAAAGGTTTCCGCTACTCTTACGATATGCTGGGTGAAGCCGCACTGACCGCCGAAGATGCCAAAGCCTATCTGCTCTCGTATCAGCAGGCGATTCACGCTATTGGCAAAGCCTCCAATGGCCGTGGCATTTATGAAGGCCCGGGAATTTCAATCAAACTCTCGGCGCTGCACCCGCGCTACAGCCGCGCGCAGTATGAGCGGGTGATGGAAGAGCTTTATCCGATCCTTAAATCGCTGACTTTACTGGCGCGCAGTTACGATATCGGCATTAATATTGATGCTGAAGAGGCAGACCGCCTGGAGCTGTCATTAGATTTGCTGGAAAAACTGTGCTTCGAACCGGAACTGGAGGGCTGGAACGGTATTGGCTTCGTGATCCAGGCCTATCTGAAACGCTGTCCGTTCGTGATTGACTCACTGATCGATCTGGCCCAGCGCAGCCGCCGCCGTCTGATGATTCGTCTGGTAAAAGGCGCATACTGGGATAGCGAAATCAAACGCGCCCAGATGGAAGGCCTGGAGGGATATCCGGTGTATACCCGCAAGGTGTATACCGACGTCTCCTACCTCGCCTGCGCACGCAAATTGCTGGCGGTGCCTAATCTGATCTATCCACAGTTTGCTACTCATAATGCACAAACCCTCGCAGCGATTTATCAGCTGGCGGGCAATAACTATTATCCAGGTCAGTATGAGTTCCAGTGCCTGCATGGCATGGGCGAACCGCTGTATGAGCAAGTGGTGGGCAAAGTCGCCGACGGCAAACTGAACCGCCCTTGTCGTATCTATGCACCGGTCGGCACCCACGAAACGCTACTGGCCTATCTGGTGCGTCGCCTGCTGGAAAACGGGGCCAACACTTCATTTGTTAATCGTATCGCCGATAAAACCTTGCAGATTGAGGATCTGGTGGCCGATCCGGTTTCAGCCGTCGAGAAACTGGCGACGACGGAAGGCGCAATAGGGTTGCCACATCCGAAAATTCCATTGCCGCGCGATCTGTACGGCAGCAAACGTCAAAACTCTGCCGGGCTGGATCTGGCCAATGAACATCGTCTGGCGTCGCTCTCCAGCGCACTGCTGAATAGCGCCTCACAACCGTGGCTGGCACAGCCGATGATTGACGGTGAGTTGGCCAGCGGTGAAACCCAGCCGATTATCAACCCGGCAGAGCTGACGGATGTGGTGGGTGAAGTGCGTGAGGCCAGCGAACAGGAAGTGTCCATCGCGCTGGATGCGGCCGTTAACGCCGGCCCGATTTGGTTTGCCACACCGCCGCAGGAGCGCGCGGCGATCCTTGAGCGTGCCGCCATCCTGATGGAAGGCCAGATGCAACATCTGATTGGTATTCTGGTGCGCGAAGCCGGTAAAACCTTCAGCAACGCGATTGCAGAAGTACGTGAAGCCGTTGACTTCCTGCACTACTACGCCGGTCAGGTACGCGATGATTTCGACAATGAAACCCATCGCCCGCTGGGGCCGGTCGTCTGCATCAGCCCATGGAACTTCCCGCTGGCGATCTTTACCGGGCAAATCGCCGCCGCGCTGGCCGCCGGTAATAGCGTGCTGGCTAAACCGGCAGAACAGACGCCGCTGATTGCCGCCCAGGCGATTCAAATCCTGCTGGATGCGGGCGTTCCACTGGGTGCCATTCAGCTGTTACCAGGGCGCGGTGAAACCGTCGGTGCACAGCTGACCGGCGATGAGCGCGTGCGCGGCGTGATGTTTACCGGCTCAACCGCCGTTGCCACTCTGCTGCAACGTAATATTGCCGGACGCCTTGATCCACAGGGCCGCCCTACACCGCTGGTGGCGGAAACCGGCGGCATGAACGCGATGATCGTCGACTCTTCCGCACTGTCCGAACAGGTGGTGGTGGATATCGTCGCCTCCGCGTTTGACAGCGCCGGCCAGCGCTGCTCGGCACTGCGACTGCTGTGTATCCAGGAAGATGTTGCTGAACACACGCTAAAAATGCTGCGCGGTGCGATGGCGGAATGCCGTATGGGCAATCCGGAACGCCTCTCAACGGATATCGGCCCGGTCATCGATCGTGAAGCGAAAGAGAATATCGACCGCCATATTCAGGCGATGCGCAGCAAAGGTCTGAAAGTGTACCAGGCGGCGCAGGAAAATCGTCAGGACAGCAAAGAGTGGGCGCAAGGCACTTTTGTGATGCCAACGCTGATTGAGTTGAATGCGGTCGAAGACCTGGATAAAGAGATCTTTGGCCCGGTGCTGCACGTGGTGCGCTTTAGCCGCAATACTCTGCCAGCGCTGATTGAGCAGATTAACGCTTCGGGTTATGGCCTGACGCTTGGCGTTCACACCCGCATCGATGAAACCATTAATCAGGTGACGCAAAATGCCAAAGTCGGCAACCTTTACGTCAACCGCAATATGGTCGGCGCAGTGGTTGGCGTGCAGCCGTTTGGTGGTGAAGGTCTGTCCGGCACCGGACCAAAAGCCGGTGGTCCGCTCTATCTGTATCGTCTGCTGTCGCATCGTCCCGATGACGCGCTGCAGATTACGCTGGACCGACAGGATAGCGAGCGTCCGCTGGATGCCGCGCTGCGCCCAACGTTGCAGCAGGCCCATCAGGCACTGACGGAATGGATAAGCCAGCAGCAACCAGAACTGACAGCGGTAAGTCAGCGCTTTGGCCAGCTGGCGCAGGCCGGTACGCTGCGCCTGTTGCCGGGTCCAACCGGCGAGCGCAACAGCTTTGCCCTGCTGCCACGTGAACGCGTGCTGTGCCTGGCGGATAATGACCGCGACCGCCTGGTGCAGCTGGCCGCCGTCACCAGTGTCGGCAGCCGCGCGTTATGGCCGCAGCAACCAGAGTATCGTCAGTTGTTCGGGCGTTTGCCTGAAGCAGTACAACGCCATATCGACTTTGCAGCAGATGTCCTTGCGAAGGGCGAACACATTGAGGCGGTGATTTATCACGGCGATGCCGATCAGCTGCGTGAGCTGTGCGCCAGTGTCGCCGCTCGCGAAGGTGCCATTGTCTCGGTGCAAGGCTTTGCCCGCGGTGAAACCAATCTGCTGCTGGAACGCCTGTTAATCGAGCGCTCGCTCAGCGTCAATACCGCAGCAGCAGGCGGTAATGCCAGCCTGATGACTATCGGCTAACACCACTGCGGTCTGGCCGTCGGCACGCATTGCTGGCGGCCAGACTTCCCACTAAACACGGCGTCTTTTTGTTGACGGCTCCGACCGTTCAGCCGGCTGAGGCTTTAATCCTGCCGTGGTTTTTGCCTCAACAACAGAGGTTTCCTTTTTAATATCCAGCGGATCGTAGCCTGGTCCATAATCCACCAGTAATTGCTGCCCTTTCTTCACCGGTTTGATGGTGACATACAGCGGGATTAGGTCGTCGATAAACAACAGAGCAATATTATTTCCTGCGGCCCCCGCGATGCCCGCTTCATTTAGCGGCGGCAGTTGATGCATTTGATTGGTATTGATCAACGCCAGACGATTCGAGTGCCGAAAAGCCGAAACAATCACCGCGTGCCCTTCAGCATCAGCCGGCAGCGTCCAGCTATAACCAAGGTTGCGCTCGCAGCCAATTGCGCGATTTTCGCGTGCAATTTGCTCTTCAGAATCAAGCAGCACGCCACTGTATCCGCCCAAAATCGTCAGGGCGGGAATTGAAGTCTCAGCAAAAATACCCAGCCCCCACGGCGCGGGCCGGTCGTCTGCTGGCTCAGTTTCGGAGGGGATAAACTGTTGCAACGGGCGACTGAGATATTTATCGAAGGTTTTTATTTGCTGGCTACCGTCACTTGCAATTAACCGGCTGGCGAAACGGTTAGCCTTCGCCATAAACTGATTTCTGACCTGCTTTCCTTTGGTTTTCAGACAGGCTTCCAGCTCAACGGATGGATAGATTTTCCAGCCTGCTGGTTTAATTCGTTCAGCGGTCAGGCTGCGTTCGGGATTATTCGGGTCAAGCAGCAGTGGCGCGGCGTCATTTAATTTCAGTATCAGCCGATAGCGCTGCGGTTCCCAGCAGCTCTCTGCCAGCAAACCGTCATCCGGTTCCTGCTTAATGGCAACAATCGGCGAATCTGGTAATGAGGTGCCTGAACCCATGCTATTAAGCCATGTTCTGACGCTTTGCTGCATGCAGTCTGTTTCAGCCAGTCGGCAAAAGGCTAAGCCCAGTTCAGTCAGGCCATTCCTGTCGGCACATCTCATCATGGTGGTGAGTTTTATCTCGTGATCGCCTGCAAACTGTGCCAGCGTCACTGTCTGCGGCTGCGTGGCAACCGCTTTCTGCCAGTTCAGCAGCGCGTGCATTATCCCGTAATATTTACGATAAAATTTTTCACCATACAGCGTCAGGCCGGTTGCCGACTTACTGAACAGGCTGGCGCAGCGCCTGAACATCGACCAGCTGACGTCAACACATTGTGCGAAATTTTTGATACCAATCAGCTTACGTTGTTCTGGCTCCAGCTTCAGCCAGCAGCGTAGCGCCAGGGCATTGCGCATTGGGCTGAGATCTCTGAGCGGAATATTTTTACTCGACTGCTGCTCCGTCAGCTTTTTCCCCCGCCCGGACACGCCAGCTTCGATATTAGCCAGCGTACCGAAGTATTTACTGTCAATGCCGCGTGACCTGGCGAAGTATCTGACGGAGCAAATCTTCCTTTCCTCAATGGTCATTTTTTGCCAGTCATTCAGCGCCTGCTGTAATGAACAGATCACTACCGGCTGGTTTCTTTGTCGAAAACTTTCGATAAAGTTTTTTCCCTTCTCATTAACTCCTGCTCCGTAGACATAATGATGAGCACTGGTTACACCTCTGGCGAGGAAAAAATCCTGCACGTTTTCTTCAGCGGGATAAATAACCGCAAGCTGTTGCCACTCCTCGAGCGCCTCGACCAAGGCTAATTTGGCTGAAAATGTCGCAGTTGGCGCCACCGTTTGTGGTGCAGGCAGAGAATATTGCGTGGCGGATCGGTCTGTTTTGGGCAATGACAGCGGGGTATTACTGGTTTGAATGACCGTGCTCAGCGTATCACCGGTCTGGAGCGGAGAAGCACCAGGCAGATTTATCCCTGTGACGGGCAACAGTTTGCCGCCGTTATTTGTCCCGTTAACCGGCATATGTTCATCCTTGTAGACGCGATACTTTATTTTCGCGTCAGGCAGCGTGCCAGAGGCGCGGTCTTTTTAATATTATAATTCGCTTAGCGGGCCAGTTCCGGGCTTCCCTGCCCGGCTAGCGTCAGCAAGCCGAATGTAACCGCATAAGTAAGGCGGTTAATTATTGAGGAATTTATCGAGAAACTGACGGGTGCGTTCCTGCTGCGGATGAGAGAAAAGTGCTTTGGCCGGGCCTTGTTCGACAATCTTTCCCTGATCCATAAAGATCGCGCGGTCGGCGACATCACGGGCGAAGCTCATCTCATGCGTCACAATCACCAATGTGCGCTTCTCTTCTGCCAGCGCCCGAATGGTATTCAGCACTTCCCCTACCAGCTCCGGGTCCAGCGCCGAGGTCGGCTCATCAAACAGAATCACCTCAGGCCGCATCGCCAGCGCGCGCGCAATCGCCACACGCTGCTGCTGGCCGCCAGACAGACGGCGCGGGTAGCTGTCTTCTTTACCGTGCAGGCCGACTTTCTCCAGCAACTGGCGTGCGCGAGCAATCGCTTCTGCCTTCGGCTCACCTTTAACGATAACCGGCCCTTCAATAATGTTTTGCAGCACCGAGCGGTGTGGGAACAGATTAAAGCTCTGGAAGACAAAACCGACCTGCTGACGTAAACGGCGCACCTGCTGTTGCTGTTTACTCAGCGGCTGATTAGCATCAATTAAGATATCGCCAACTTTAATGGTGCCGCTATCCGGTTCTTCCAGCAGATTAATACTGCGCAGTAAGGTGGTTTTACCCGATCCGCTTGGGCCAATAATCGCCACCACTTCACCGGAACTGACGGACAGATCGATGCCATGCAACACCGTCTGACCATTAAACTGCTTCACCAGTTTGCTGACTTCGATGGCGCTCATTTTGACTCCCGATCCTGACGATTAACGTGATTTTCCAGCTTGTTCTGCAACACCGATAACAGCGTTGCCATCACCCAGTAAATCAATGATGCCGCAAGGTACATGGTAAACACTTCCAGCGTGCGCGAGGTAATCAGCTGCGCCTGTCGGAACAGTTCGGGCACCTGAATGGTGGCCGCCAGCGAGGTATCTTTCACCAGACTGATAAAGCTGTTGCCGAGCGGTGGTAATGCGGTGCGCGCTGCCTGCGGCAGAATCACCCGGCGCATTGTTTGCCAGCGCGTCATACCAATACTGGCGGCCGCTTCCCACTGTCCGCGTTCGATGGAAGAGATCGCGCCACGTAGCGATTCAGAAGCGTAAGCCGCAGTGTTGAGCGACAGGCCAATCATTGCCGAAGGGATCGGATCCAGCTCAATACCAAACTGCGGCAGGCCGTAGTAGATCATAAACAGCTGTGCGATCAGCGGTGTGCCGCGAAATATTGAGACGTAGAACCGTGACAGCCAGCGGGCTGGCCAGAAGGTGGACAGGCGCATCAGTGCCAGGATAAAACCGAGCAGCAGGCCAAAGAACATGCCGCCAATACTCAGTTGCAGAGTAAAAACGGCACCTTTCAATAAAAAAGGTGCTGAATCCAGCACCAGTTGAATACTATCTTGCATTATTTAGTAACGTCCGCGCCAAACCATTTATCAGACAGTTTAGTGAGCGTACCATCTTTCTGCATCTCTGCGATGGCGGCATCAATCGCCTTCACCAGATCTTCATTGCCTTTACGCACAGCCACGCCGGACTCCTGACGCGAGAATGCCGGGCCAGCAACCGCCAGCGTACCACCGGTTTTCTTCACCAGATCCAGTGCCGCCAGGCGGTCAACCAGAATCGCATCGATACGGCCAACGCGCAGATCCTGATATTTGGTTGGATCGTCATCATAGGTGCGCACATCAGCATCTTTGACGTTTTCACGCAGCCACTGCTCGTAGTTAGAACCGAGGCCAACACCGACTTTTTTACCATTCAGATCTTCAGGTTTGGTGATGCTACCGGCGTTATCTTTTTTGGTCAGCGCCTGAATACCGGAAACGGTGTAAGGAGTGGAGAAGTCATATTTCTTTTTGCGCTCGTCAGACAGGGTAACCTGATTGATCACCACGTCGATGCGCTTGGAATCTAACGAAGCCAGCATTCCGTCCCATTTGGTCGGTTTCAGATCGGCTTTCAGACCGAGGTGCTGCGCCAGGGCATTGGCGAAGTCGACTTCAAAACCGGCCAGCTTGCCGTTTTCATCCTGGAAGCTGAACGGCGGGTAAGTTCCTTCCAGACCGACCAGCAGCGTACCGCGCTGTTTCACTTTATTCAGCAGATTTTCCGCCGCGAAGGTGTTGGCATTAAAACCCGCCACCAGCGCCACTGCCATCACACCCATCACCAGTTGGCGACGTACCAGAGAGAAGTTCATATCGACCCCATTATTGTGAGTTTATGCTTTGCTATAAGTCGATAACGGTGCGGTTATCAGCACCGTTATCACAGGTAAGGGCGGCTTTTGCCACCGATTCCAAAAGTTTCCAGCAATAATATCGTCCGGATTATAAACGCTTTTTCGGCGACGACTTAGACCGAAGGATGATAAGCAAATAACGCCGGCGCACCACCGGTGTGAACAAACACAATTGGCCCTTCGCGACGGAAGCGCTGCTGCGCAATCCCATCAATCAAACCTGCCATCGCTTTGCCGGTATACACCGGGTCAAGCATGATGCCTTCCAGCCGCGCCAGCAGTTTTATCGCTTCGATGCCCTCTTCATTCGGCACGCCGTACTGCGGGGCAAAGTAGTCATCCCACAGGGTAATTTCTGCCGAGGCGCTGAGGGTCAGCGACTGCGCCACCGACTGTTGCAGGCTTTGCACTTTTGGCAGCTGATCGGCAACCTTACGTGAGACCGTGACACCTACCAACTCGGTATCCGGTAACAACTGCTCCAGCCCGACCGCCAGCCCGGCATGGGTTCCGGCACTGCCCGAAGCCACTACCACCGCCGCAATATCCGTTACCCCTTCAATCTGATGGGCAATTTCCTGCGCGCACTCAACGTAACCCAGCGCACCGAGCGCATTCGATCCCCCGACCGGCACCACATATGGACGAAAACCTTGCGCTTCCAGCAGCGTGGCCTGCTGTTCCAGCTGGCTGTCCGGTGCATGCAGAGCATCAACCATGACGATTTCGGTGTCCATCAATGACAGTAACAGGCGATTCCCATTGGTCAGGTAGTTTTCCGCTTCGGTGGCGATCGGATTTTCCAGTAGCGCCACGCATTTCAGCCCAAGCTTTGCGGCTACCGCGGCAGTCTGACGCACGTGATTAGACTGAATGGCACCGGCTGTCACCAGCACATCGGCTCCCTGACGCAGCGCATCAGCGGCAAGGAATTCGAGTTTTCTCAGTTTATTACCGCCAAGCGCGACAGGCGTGACATCGTCACGTTTAATAAAAATATCGCGGCCAAGGTAGTCGGAAAGACGTGGCAAATGTTCCAGCGGCGTCGGTGCGCCGATAAATTCAAGACGGGGGAACTGCATAAGGTGATGTAAGGACAACGTAGCCTCCAGCGAAAGCTTTTTCAGTTATCCCTGTAGTTTTACAGAAGATGACCGAATGGTCATCTCCGATTTAATATGTTGGCTAATTACGTTGCCAGCCAAGGAACTGATCGTACTTGCGCAGCGCAATACGATAGTTGTTTTGCCCGGCATCCGGCAGATCTTGTTCCAGGCATGCATGCCAGCTATTACCGCGCAGCTTATCCGCCGGGAAATTACGTGCCGACAGCATATCGTCGAGGCGACGCAGGCGCACCACATACTCACGAATAGTGCTGTGGCTCATCTCAGTTTGCTCAAACAGATATTGTTTAAACGCCATGATATCGAAATAGTTAGGCTGGCTGTTGCAGTAAATATCACTGCAAAAGCGGCACAGCGCCGTCAACTCACTTTGCAGTTTTTGCCACACCTGCTCGTCGATCAACTGGTCCATCCGCACGATGGCTTCTTTATTAATGATCTGGCCGCGAAAGACCAGCGCCATGCGATCCAGCACTTTGTCGCAGTGCGAGCAGTTGCTCTGGCTGTGTTTATAGTCTTTCAGATATCGGCTTAATGGCCTTGTTTTAGTTTTGGATACCATATGAGATTCCCCGGTTAAAATTTTGAAAGCGAGAACTGACTCTGTCAGCGCGCTGCCGTTAACCGGGTGCGCAAGCGTTTTATCGCCTGACTGTGCAGTTGGCTGACGCGGGATTCCCCGACTTCCAGCACCGCGCCAATCTCTTTCAGATTCAGCTCTTCCTGGTAATACAGTGTCAGCACCATCTTTTCGCGATCGGGTAACCCCTCGATCGCTTCGATGACCCGATCGCGCAGATTCCCTTCCATCAGCTGATGCAGCGGGTTGGCTTCTTCATGCCCTTCTGTCACCAGCTCCGCGCTATCGCCGTGCTCTTCGCGATACTCGTCGTAGGAAAAAAGCTGGCTATTGTTAGTATCCAGCAGGATCTGCCGATACTCTTCCATCGAGACATTCAGCTGTCCGGCAACCTCCTGCTCGGTGGCCGCTCTCCCCAGTGACTGCTCTACCTGTTGCATCGCCCCGGCCACTTCGCGCGCGTTGCGGCGTACGCTGCGGGGGGCCCAGTCGCGACTGCGCAGTTCATCCAGCATCGCGCCGCGAATGCGCTGCACCGCATAGGTGGTGAAGGCGGTACCGTGCAACGCATCAAAACGATCGACGGCATTTAACAGCCCGATACCTCCGGCTTGCAGCAGATCGTCCAGCTCGACACTGGCGGGCAGCCGCACCTGCAGGCGCAACGCTTCATGGCGCACCAGCGGCACGTATCGCTGCCACAGCGAATGTTTATCCATCACGCCTTCGGCGGTATATAGATCGCTCACTCTGACTACCCTGCGTTATTGAGTTATCGGCATAATTATCCGTTTCTGTAGCAATATCGATTGAGTGAATAGGGATAAAAAAGCGGGTTAATTCGGCTTAGTGTTATAGAACAGGCCGAGGGTCTTATCAGGGTTATCGCAGCGGGATCGGTGGAATTTTTCTGGTGGATTATCAGCAAAAAACCCTGCCGAAGCAGGGTTTAAACAGCGTTACGCGTACTGCGTGGCCAATTAGCCCTGCAGCAGAGACAGAACCTGCTGTGGAACCTGGTTAGCTTTAGACAGCACTGAGTTACCTGCCTGTTGCAGAATCTGCGCTTTGGACATATTGGAAACTTCAGTTGCGTAATCAGCATCCTGAATACGGGACTGTGCAGATGACAGGTTGGTGGTGGTGTTGTTCAGGTTGGTGATCGCAGAATCCAGACGGTTCTGCACTGCACCCAGGCTTGAACGGAATTTGTCAACTTTAGCGATTGCTGCATCCAGTGCTGCCAATGGATCGGTGGTAGCCGCAGTAGCAATTTCAGCCAGCGCATCGCCGCTTTTAAAGTTGTGACCACTGACTTTATCCGCAGAATAAGCTTTGCCATCAACGGTTACAACCGCAGTCTGCTTATCAACTCCACCCAGCTCAACAGCACCAGTTTGCGTAGCACCATCTTTGTCAGTGTACTTAACGGTATCAGCATCAATAGTCGTGTTACTTGTGCCATTATAATCTGTTTTATAGAGCTTATTGTCGTAAGAAATCGCGTAGCCAGCGTCGCTAACGTTACCGTTAGAGTCAGTTGAGCTCAACTTGACCAAAGAGGTATTACTGTTATCAGCGCCAGTAATGCCAGCAGAAACCAGACTCGCAGCTGCTTTAGTGGTATCAATGGTGGCTGGAGTTTGATATTTAGTAACTGCCGCTGCTGTAGAAGGAATGCTGCCGGTTGGTGTACCTGCCAGAGTAGCTGTACCATCATTCTGAACGGTAACCTCATAAGCACCGTCCTTACCAGCATCTGCACCTGAGATAGTGGTGTAATATTTACCTGAGGTCTTATCAAATGAGTAATCTGAAGCTGTAGCACTTGTACCCAGCGCTGCGAGATCGGATGTATCAATATCCTTGATATCAGTTGCACTAGTTGAATAAGTCGTTTCCAGCTTAGTACTTTCTAAAGTTGCTGCTTTTTGCACGTTGAAAGATGACAGGCCCAGTGTAGATGAGTCAATTTTCTGCAAGTCGATAGATATTTTCTGACCATCATTCGCACCAACCTGAATATTCATAGTGCCGTCTTTAGCCAGCACTTTCACGCCGTTAAACTGAGTCTGGCCGGATACGCGGTCAATTTCGCTCAGACGGGAGGTGATTTCATCCTGAATAGAAGTCAAATCAGAATCAGAGTTGGTGCCGTTAGTTGCCTGAACGGTCAGTTCACGGATACGCTGTAAGTTATTGTTAATTTCAGACAGTGAACCTTCGGTGGTCTGAGCCACTGAGATACCATCATTAGCGTTACGCGCAGCCTGAGTCAGACCTTTAATGTTAGAGGTAAAACGGTTAGAGATTGCCTGACCCGCAGCGTCGTCTTTTGCGCTGTTGATACGCAGACCGGAAGAGAGACGCTCAATAGAGGTGCTCAGTGCGGACTGTGATTTGTTCATGTTGTTCTGGGTCAACAGCGACAGGCTGTTAGTGTTAATAACTTGTGCCATGATAATATCCTTTCATTCTACTCGGTTAGGTTTGGGCTGTTGCCCTCGGCTTTATCGCCGTCTAACCCTCTATCGGCGTCCGCCTGCTAACCTTTAGAAAAATTTCACTCTCAGACGCAATTTTTTTCTGCCGCTGACCTCCTCACTGCTTCAAACTCTAATGCCTGGAAATGCCCTTCTCCACGGTCGCTGTTCCGTTTATTGACGGGAAAAAAAATTTGTAAACTTCCCGGATGTTGTGCCGATAAACCGAGTACTTTCACACCCGAATAAAATAAGGACTGTTATGGCTTCCATCTCTTCATTGGGTATTGGATCCGGGCTGCCGCTGGATACGCTGTTAACCAATCTGACTACCGCGGAAAAAGGACGCCTGACGCCGATTTCCACCCAACAATCAGCCTATTCCGCCAAGCTGAGCGCTTACGGTTCACTGAAAAGCGCGCTGACCAGCTTCCAGACTGCCAACTCGGCAATCAATACCAACGCGATTTTCCAGAGCACCACCGCCACCAGCAGTGCGACCACTTCTTTTACCGCCGCCACTGCCGCTGGTGCGGCAACCGGTAAATATTCCGTTGCGGTTACCCAACTGGCGCAGGCGCAGTCATTGCTTTCCGGCAAAGTTGACAGCAGCTCCAGCAATCTGGGCACCAGCGGCGCCGGCACCCGTACGCTGACCATCAGCCAGCCAGGACAAGAGAAGCCGCTGGAAATTAAGCTGACCGATGCACAGAGCACCCTGACCGGTATCCGCGATGCGATTAATAATGCTGATGGCAGCGTAAACGCCAGCATTATCAAAGTAGATGATAAAAACTATCAGTTGGTGGTAACCTCCGCCGAAACCGGCGAGAAAAATGCCATGACGCTTAGCGTCAGCGGTGACGCTAAACTGCAAAGTTTTATAGGTTATGATGCCAGCACCAGCAGCAACGGCATGTCGCAGACCGTCAGCGCGCAAAACGCCCTGCTGTCGGTTAATGGTGTCGATATTGAGCGCGAAAGCAATACCATTACTGATGCGCCGCAAGGCGTAACCTTAACGCTACTGAATAAAACCACTGATACCCAGTCGCTGACGATTGCCAAAGACACCTCAAAGGCCAGCACGGCAATTAAAGCCTGGGTGGATGCCTATAACGCATTGCAGGACAGCTTCAGTAATCTGACCGCTTATACCGCGGTAGATGCCGGTGCCGAAGAACAGAGCAGCAGCAACGGTGCACTGCTCGGCGACAGCACCCTGCGCACCATTCAGACCCAGCTTAAGAATCAGCTGACTAACGCCGCCAGCTCATCGACTTATAAAACCCTGTCGCAGATTGGTATTACCTCGAATCCGACCACCGGCAAACTGGTGCTGGACAGCGATAAGCTCTCGACGGCGCTGTCAAACGACGCCAAAGGCGTGATGGCGATGATTAATGGTGACGGCAAAAGCACCGGTATTAGCACCACCATCAATAACTCCATTACCCGCTACCTGGCTACCGACGGGATCCTGACCAACGCCACCAATGGCGTCAGTCAAACCCTGAAGTCGCTGACCGCGCAGTACAATAAAACTAACGACAGCATTAATGATGCCATCGCCCGTTACAAAGAGCAGTTCACCCAACTGGACGTGCTGATGAACAAGCTGAACAGTACCAGCAACTATTTAGCCTCACAGTTCACCACGTCAAACAGCTCTTCCAGCAGCTCGTCATAAGAGAGGACATAATGTATAGCGCAAGCGGTACCAAAGCTTATGCCAAAGTCGGCCTGGAAAGCGCCGTCATGAGCGCCAGTTCCGACCAGTTAATGACACTGTTATTCGACGGCGCGTTAAGCGCACTGGTGCGCGCCCGCCTGTTTTTGCAGGACGGCAACCAGCCTGGTAAGGGTGAATCCTTGTCAAAAGCGATCAATATTATTGATAACGGACTGAAAATGGGGCTGGATGACAGCAGCGGCGATGAGCTGGCCGATAATTTATCCGCGCTGTATAGCTATATGACGCGTCGCCTGTTACAGGCCAATCTGCATAATGATGTTGCGGCAATTGAAGAAGTCGAAGCCTTACTGCGCAATATTGCCGATGCCTGGAAAGAGGTGTCCACTTCTAAAGCCCTGGTTCAGGACACGATTTAATGAATATTGCACCGCACTTGTTCACGATTTACCAACAGCTGTTATCTCTCAGCCAGTCGATGTTACGCCTGGCCAGCGAGGGAAAATGGGAAGAATTAATTGATATGGAAGTTAATTATGTCAGTGCGGTCGAAAAATTAAGCCAGCTAACCCGGCAGCAGCCTGTGCCTTCTCATACTCAGGATCAGCTGCGTCCGGTGCTGCGTCATCTGCTGGATAACGAAGCAGAAATCAAGCGGCTGTTGCAGGCGCGCATGGAAGAACTGAGTTCACTGATTGGCCATTCTAATCGGCAAAAATCGATGAATTCCGCCTACGGCAAACTGGCTGGCACGGTATTATATCCGGCAGAATAACCGGTATCAGTCACGCCAGATATTCCTTCAATGCATCAAGCGGGCCAACGTTCAAAAATAAATCTGTAACGGCCCGCGCTTTTCCTCACGCTTACTCCATACTTCATTTTTAGCTGGTTAAAAATGGAGCTTACAATGCATAACCCCACGCTGTTGCAGTTCTTTCACTGGTATTACCCCGACGGGGGAAAATTGTGGCCTGAAGCAGCTGAGCGTGCGGCATGGCTGGCAGAAATCGGTATTACTTCTGTCTGGCTACCGCCAGCTTATAAAGGGGATTCCGGCGGCTACTCTGTCGGCTACGATACTTACGACCTGTTCGACTTAGGTGAATTTGATACTAAAGGCAGCCGCGCCACTAAATACGGCGATAAAGAACAGTTGCTGGCAGCGGTAGAGGCACTGAAATCACATAATGTTGGCGTACTGCTCGATGTGGTGCTCAACCATAAAATGGGTGCTGATGAAAAAGAGGCGGTGCAGGTTAATCGCGTCAATCCCGATAATCGTGAAGAGATTGACGAAGAGGTGATCGATGCCGAAGCCTGGACGCGCTTTACCTTTCCGGTGCGTGACGGCAAATATTCACAATTCGTCTGGGATTACAAATGCTTTAGCGGCGTTGATCATATTGAAAACCCGGATGAAAATGGCGTGTTCAAAATCGTCAATGACTACACCGGCGAAGGCTGGAATGATCAGGTTGATGACGAGCTGGGCAACTTCGATTATCTGATGGGCGCTAATATCGACTTTCGCAATCATGCGGTAACCGAGGAGCTTAAATACTGGGCGCGCTGGGTGATGAATGAAGTGCATTGCACCGGTTTCCGACTCGATGCGGTTAAACATATTCCCGCATGGTTTTACAAAGAGTGGATCGATCATATTCAGGAAGTCGCTGAGCAGCCAATGTTTATCGTCGCAGAATATTGGTCGCATGAAGTGGATAAGCTGCAGCAATATATTGACCAGGTCGACGGCAAAACCATGCTTTTCGACGCCCCGCTGCATATGAATTTTCATCATGCCTCGCAACAGGGTGCCGATTACGATCTCAGTCAGATATTCAATGACACGCTGGTCGCCACCGATGCTTTCCATGCGGTGACGATTGTCGCCAACCACGATACACAGCCGCTACAGTCGCTGGAAGCGCCGGTTGAGCCGTGGTTCAAACCGCTGGCCTATGCGCTGATTCTGCTGCGTGAACAAGGCGTACCGACTGTCTTCTACCCGGATCTGTTTGGTGCCAGCTATGAGGATGAAGGCGGCGATGGTCAGCAGTATAAAATTGAGATGCCTGCAATCCCTGAACTGGAAGCATTAATCCGCGCCCGTCAGCTGTATGCGCACGGGGTGCAGACCGATTATTTTGATCATGCCAACTGCGTTGCTTTCAGCCGCAGCGGTACGGAAGAACAGCCGGGCTGCGTGGTGATTATGTCCAACGGTGAACAGGGTGAGAAAACCGTAGCGCTGGGAGAGAACTTTGCCCATTCACAGTGGCGTGATTATCTCGGCCATCGTGAAGAGATCGTCAGCTGTGATGACCAGGGTAACGGGCAATTTTTCTGCAACGGCGGTAGCCTGAGCGTCTGGGTCGTGCAGTAACCTTGTACAGCCCGACGCATGGACGCGTCGGGCTGTTAACCGGCTGCGGTATTAGTTTGCCGTTTTCTTCACTTGCATCAGTGCCGGCTCAATATTTTGCAACGACGCAGCAGTCGGATTGCTGGACAGCGCATCAAGTGCCTGCTGACACTCTGCCGTCGGATGATCCATTTTCCGCAGCTTCAGCCCGTCATAGTGCAGGGTTGTACCTTCCAGCTCCAGCGGCATTACCCGTAGCTGTTTATTCACATTCACGTAGTCATCGCCCAACACCGTCAGCTTGCCTGGCTTGGCAATCACGCGCTGCCACTGACGGCAGTCGAGCGTATCGCCTTCAGCGGTAATCAGCAGGCTGGCCACCGCCTGATCGCTAATCAGCCCGCTTTGCGGCCCTACGCTCTGCCAGCTACCTTGCAGCGTGACCGGCGCAGGGGTTTTGACCGCCTGATCGTAATTGGTAATCTGCGTACAGCCGCTTAACGCCACCGCACAAAATACAATCCACTTCTTCATTTATTATCCCTGTCCTCGATGCGTACGCGGGTAAGTTATGATTTTCAGTTAAATACCGCAAGAAACATTCAACAAATTTGCCCGACAGCGGCTTCGGGGAGGCATCGGCGGTTTATCAAGTGTAAACTAGGCGGATTGAATCAAAAGGAAAACTGCCATGAAAACCCCTGAAGAGTACTACACCCTTGCCCGCGCCATGTTTTTACAGGCGCATCCTGATTTCCAGGCCGGGCTGGATAAAATCAGCGAACAGGATGCACGAGCGCTGGGTATGACGCAGGAAAAATTGAAAGAGATTCAGGCCGATCGTATCTATGCCGCTTTTCTTCGTGCCAAAAAACAGGATGCGATGCTGTTTTCAATTCAGCTGGCCGAACCAGATAAAGCCGTAGCGGCCAAGGCGATAGAAAAATACCTGCGTACCCACGCTGAAGCGCTGGGCATGACCTGGGAAGAATTCTGCATAAAGAATGAACTATAAGCATTCAGCCAGTTATAAGAACAGGACTGCCAGAAACATGCATCGCATATACTCCTCCGACCAGGGGGTTTTGTACAATTATAGTTGTACAAGTTAGAGGTTATTGTATAAGTTTAACAGGCGAGTAACATCGCTGATTACCCTTGTAACGAATCGTGCTTTTGCACGGCCTTTGGAAGTGTTACTGGATTTCCACTTCCAGAGGTTCTTTTTTTGCCCTCCCTCCCCCCAATGCAACATTTATAAACATCTGACTCTGCAAGCTTTCCAAATCATGGTCTACGATTAATAGTGTCTCGTATTGAGGACTCAACACACCTAAGGAGAAGCTATGTTTGAACAGGCAAAAGACAAAGTTGATGAAGCAATTGGTGCCGGTCAGGAGCAGTTTGGTAAAGCAGCAGGCTCTTCTGAACATGAATTAAAAGGCAAAGTACGCCAGAAGCTGGCACGTGGTAGCTATGCGGTGGATGACTTTGTTGATACTGTTAAACAACAAACCAAAAGTTCTCCACTGGCTTCACTGGCGGTAGCAGCGGGTATTGGTTTTGTACTTGCTAAAGTGATTGGCCGTAAATAAGCCGATATTGAGCCCGCCGTCGCGGGCTCAATTGCACTGGCTTACTCAGTTACCGTTGATTGTTCATCAACATAGCGCGTTACCGCCAGCAGACGATTAACGTGGATCAGCAACAGATCAACATCGGTCTGTAAAAACTCAACGGAAGTTCCTGCCGCAGTCATAATTGCATTCTGGATGTTCTCGGAGATATTGTTGGAACCCTCCTTTCCTGCAGTCAGCAACAGCGCGGCAATCAGCAGTGACTGTGCCTCAACCTGAGCCGCCAGCTCTTTGGCATCAACGTCCATCTTAGCCATTTTCATTAAAATATCGATGACCAGTTGCTTCATTATTGTTCCTCTGTGTATTCCTGTCATGAAACTATCACCAGACGGATCATCTGGTAAACAACCCGGCTGAAAATATCAGTCAGCGCTCATCGCTTTCACACGCGAGTAGCCGTAGCTGAAAGTCTGGTCGCCCGGACAAACCAGCACCAGCACATCACCCGATTGCGCTTCGCTCAGCATTTCATCCAGTTCAGTATCAAACTCTTTGCTCAGATTTGGCAGTGCCATCAGCATATCGCCCGGATAATCTTCGTTGTCATCCACCGGCATATCTTCAATGCGTGAACCTTTTACTACGTAAATCAGCAGTTGCTTATCATCATGCAGCACTTCTGCTTTTAAGTGTTTACCCGTGGGGTGCTTTGCCATACCTACTCCTGCAAAATTGTTGACTGCTGGCAACGACACAGCGTCTGATAACCCTGGTAAATTACCACCACTGCCGGGGCTTCGAAAAGCCAGCCAGCGCGATAACCGGTAATAATCCACAAAATCGGCTAACAAATCGTCATTCAGCCTGCGACAACCATTGATACTGTATTATTATCCAGTATTATTAGCGAAGCACATTACAATGACAAGGTTTCTCACAGAGAGGTTGACAGCAATGTTCGTCGAGTTGATTTACGATAAGCGCAATGTGGCAGGGCTGAACAATGCCAATGAAATGATTCATGAGGAACTGGAAAAACGCATCCATCGCGCCTTCCCTCATGCACTGGTTAAAGTTAAACCGATGCAGCGTAACGCCATCGAAACCGACGCCAGTAAAAGTGATAAAGCGATTATGGCGCGAATTATTGAAGAGATGTTTGAAGAGGCCGATATGTGGCTGGTGGCAGATTTTTAAATTTTAAGCAGACATATTGATCTTTAACCCTATTATCGCCTGCCGATTAAACAGACAATATAAGGCGGGCTATTGAAAATAATAGAGCGTAAACTGAGCTACCGGTCACAATGAGATCAACAAAATGATGAATCTCGACAGCTTACGCTTTTTTCGTAACCGCACGAAACAAATAACATGCCCATCATGTTCAAATAGCAGCAAACAGCAATCATCCAAAATCGCTAAAAACCAGACGCTGATTTGCGCACACTGCGGCCACTATTTCACTTTAACGCAGCGCGATAAAGAAAAAATATCCTGACTGCGCCGATAAATAACGGCTTAATTCTTTCTCTGATAATTATTTCCAGAACGCCTAATCGTATTTCACTTGCCGTTTAGCTGATACAAAAAAACCCGCACAAGGCGGGTTTTCTTTTACAGGCTCTTAACTGCTCCGGTCGCTGCCATCATCGCTGTCGTAAGAGGCCTGCGGCGTCATCACTTAGCGTGCGATAACGTTGGTCGCTGAAGGACCTTTAGCGCCGTTCTCAACAGAGAACTCTACGCTCTGACCTTCGTCGAGGGTCTTGAAGCTATCGCCCTGGATTGCAGAGAAGTGTACGAATACATCTTTGCTGCCATCGGTAGGAGAAATAAAGCCAAAACCTTTCTCAGCGTTAAACCATTTTACTAAACCAGTCATTTTGTTAGACATAATACTTTCCTCTGAATTTCATAAGCCTTTTTTAATCAGGCGGACAGGATTGCTTTGCAGATAATACTTATGAGCAAGGTAATAAGAAGAATCAGGGAAAGAGATATCTGAGATAACGCTCGAACTGAGAACTGCTTTAATAAAATCGCTTGGCATAAATAGGTCTGTATCACAAACCGATGCGCTATTTACACATGTAACGATTTTTTTAGCAAGCATTATCATCGTTTTATTTTGTCAGCGTAATGTAAATGCGACGGCTTAATTTCATTTGCCGCAAAAAAAAAGACCCGCATAAGCGGGCCCGTTGTAGCAAGTATCAACCTGTCAGGCTTCGTTATCGATGCGATTGGCTTCAATCTCTAAATCCTGAACGGTTTTTTCCAGTGCTTCAAGCACCGCACCCTGTTTAGTCAGCAGGTCATTGATCGCTTCAGCGAACTCTTTGTTCTGATACTCACCTGCGTCAAACGCCAGCCAGTGTGTTGACAAGGTTTCCGTATTGGTCTGCGCATAGTGACGCATCTCTTTCAGCTGTGAAGTCACATCACGTAAATGATCGGTCGGCGTTTTCAGAGTTTCATTATCACTCATGCTGGTTCCCTTTCTGGTTAATTAGCGTAAAAAAATCAAACTACACAGCTAAATGTAGTAGCAAATCACCGTTTCGCCTTAGGAATAATCGGAAGATGTTAGCAGCATGTTTTTCAGGCACAAAAAAAGCTGCCAGCTAAGCTGGCAGCTTTCAGATATTCCTTGGCCTTTCTCCGGCGCTTATCTCCGGCACTCGCGTTATAAGCGGCGTTAGCTCTGTCAAAGGTCAGATACTATTATGCATAACTATTTTTAAACAAACATTACATAGCGCACAGTTTTAGCAGTAATCAGAATGGCTTTAAACTTGCATATTCATCATGCAGCATTCCAAAAAAAAGAATGAGTTAGATATAGCTAAGAGCGAGTAAACGCAGAGCCTTGCCGCAAGTTGATGTGATCAGCTAGTCTAGTTCACGTAACCTTGCGGCAATTTTTTGCCCCATACATGCCCCATGATCAGATAATCGGCCTTTCCGGTTCGTGAATCTTCAGAATCTCCGCTGTCACAACGCCTACCACTTCCAGTTCTTCCAGCACAGAACCTTCGAACGCTTCCCCCTCAGGCGTTATCAGACTCCTTCCCATTATCTTTCCGACCCCACACTCTCCCATCAGCTCGTAATAAATCATGCTGCCGCTTTTGGGTGGCACGCTGCGGTCAATGACAAGTAGCCGATCCCCGATATCACAAATCATCGTCGATGCCGGGTTCGCAACAACGAAGTCGTCAATCGTCAGGCGCTTCTCAATGTAATCGTTAGCCGGTGATGGAAATCCCATAGTTACCTCACGTTCGGGTTAAACAGCATGAATGTCCTGTCATCACCTTCCTGGGTGGATATGTCCCTGAACTGGTCGACGTGATGCTCTATCCAGCGGTTAGCCTCCGCGAGCGTCCAGTGCCAGTTGACCTTAGCCAGCTCTGTCGTGAAGTCTCTGGTTGTAACCGTTCGGCCGGTGCGCGGGTTGATTTTGACGGCTGAGCGGAAAGCCGCGTCGATTTCGTATCGTCTTGCCATGAATGATTAGCCTGATAATTACTGTATGTGCATACAGTATTATTGATCGAGAGGATTGATCAAGTGACTAAAGGACAGGTTTATGTAGGGTGTTGAGATGCGGGGATATTTAGGTGGGATAAGCCCGGACATTACCGGGCTATGATGTCAATTAGCTGAATCTGGTTCGGCTGCTGCTGTAGTCCGCCGTAAGCACAGATGAAGCCGAAAGTCCCGAAGCAACAAGGTCATCGAATCGGGTGCGATAAAATGATCCGGCGAAACTTCGAGTCAGTGATGTTGATGTGCCAATGTATCGTTGCGAGGAATCAGACGGCATGGTGTTGGCCGTAGCCTGAAATCCGCTGTCATAGACCGACACCTTATCCAGCCACATAATAACTTTCTGTTGAGTCCCATCCTCTGAAACCTGACACTCCACTGCAAACTGGTGTACATCCCCGTTATACAAAGGCATCAGCGCCGACGTGACAACATAGTTTTTTGACAAACAACGAACTTCTATAGTTGTTGCTGCGCCAGAAGCATCGCAGGTTGGCAAAAGACGCAAATAGGTAAATAAACTATTATAGGCGGGGCCAATATTCAGGGTCTGGTTATTCGATCCGCTTACGCCACCATTGGTTATTTTTAACCAGACAGTGAAAAGCCAGTGTTTGTCGCTCAGCGCCGGCACAAACTGAGATGGCAATTGAAACTGGTCAGATTTAACACCAGCCCACGTCATGCCACCATTAGCGTATTCATGTGCGAGGGAAAGCACTCCTGTGCTATCTTCATAACTCAATGACTTAATGACCGCTCCGGTCGCATTCGATGCTTTACCACCCGACCACTGACTGGACATGTCAAAAATAGCCCTGGTGCCTTTGTTTATTGATTTATCACGGTATAGCTTAACGCCAGTATCCACAGTGACGCCAGTCAGTTGTTCAATTCTTCCGGCCATTAAATTACCCACCCTTTTAATTTCATAAAGTTATAAACAAATTCCGCGTTAATTTCTGCTCCTACGCCTAAAGCATACTCCGGCGATAGAGAAACGCCGGAAGCACCCGGAGTTAATGTTTGCGCAGGGTGAAGAACGTCGTATCGCAATGTGTTTGGCGTTGCATCCTGCGCCATTAATTCAGCATCACGTTCATAATCAGGATTGCCGTGAGCAATAAAATTCGCTCTTAAATCCACCCCGTCTATTTCACAGTAAAACTCTGGAAATTCAGACTTCAATGCGGCGTTCAATGCGGCCATCTGAATATAACCGCTTGAGCCAGATGGCTCACTGCCATTATTGAAGTCAGGAAGTATCACAACCCTCTTCCCCACGTTCTTCAAATAATTAACCATCGCGATTGCATTTTTAATAATGGTCTCGGTCTGATTAATATTGTTACGCCCTAACCAAAATATATTTATAAACTCGTCGTTTAGTGGAACTTCCACATCTCCGGATGTGCTGTTAGCGACACCGCGCGTAGTGAATGGTCTTACATAAAGCGCCACCGGCTCAGGTACGTTCACCGCAGAACCTGCCGTCGTTCTTGTGAAGCTGGCCTGTGACCCGTTCCATGTGAAAGTCCCTTCAATGCCAGCAAGGACGGATGGGGGAACTGACAATG
This sequence comes from Winslowiella toletana, assembly GCF_032164335.1. Taxonomy (NCBI): domain Bacteria; kingdom Pseudomonadati; phylum Pseudomonadota; class Gammaproteobacteria; order Enterobacterales; family Erwiniaceae; genus Winslowiella; species Winslowiella toletana. The sequence goes on from NZ_CP134152.1 coordinate 2,938,385, forward strand.
CTGTATTTCCAAAGTTAGCAGCCGGGCCAGCCACATTAGGCGTAAGGTTAACGCTACCAGACGCCGGGATTACACCCCCTACAGGCATATAGAATGTCGGGTCTCCACCTTGCCTTGCAGCGATGCCGGTACTTCTCAGGGATGACTTGCCGAAGTTATAAGTCGGTAGCCCAGTCAGTGATGCAAGCTTATTGAGGAAGGCGGCGTTATCCATAAAGCTGTGACCCCAGCCTGCAATCTTTGACCTGGCGATATACGAATGCTCTTTGAAATCGGGGTATGCAGCGTAGAAAAGCCCGCCGGGAGCGCTATCCTCCCTGTCTGACTTCCATACGATTCTGTCTAAAACATCCGGCCTGACATCCGTCTCATTGCTGGCACCGTTGGTGATAGCGGTCTCTTTGTTGGTTTCAGTGTTAATAACGCGAACCTGAGAATTTCCTGATGCATCAATTTGAGTAAAAGGGGCCAGGGGGTTAATTTTCTGTGGCTCAGGATTTTTTACTTTCTCTACAGCATCATCCCATTGAGGTTTTTTTACCAGGTATTCGTCATTGTCGAAGATGACGTTATATTCTTCATCAACTCTTACGAATGTGTTTTGATTAAACTCGTATTCTAACACACCTTCCATGAAGTTAGCCGAGTTGCTCAGATTGGTAATATTCTCACCAGTATCCTTTGAAAGAATACCCTCAGGGTCAATTGATTTACCTCTAACCTCCAGCTCTTCAAGTCTCAGCTTTGGATAATTACCTGTAACCAGGCTATTGAACTCATCATCAGCCAGGAAGTTAATCAGATTGTTTTCCTTATCCATCTGAATGATATCGTAATTTTCAGAAAACTCGAATTCTCCGTCTTTAGAAAATAATGAATACTTTGTGGTTTCATTCAGAGGGATTAGGTTGGTAATCGAAGCTGAGCCAGGCTGGCTTGCTACAGCCTTTGCTACTCCGTCATCGTTCAGATATGTGATGAAGGACTTATTCGCATCTTCACCCTGAGCAACTCTGAATATGTCTCCGATAGGGGTATTGGCTAATCCGGCAATAGTTCCATCCGGATCTGCTGGCGTAATATAGTAAGTGTTTGCATCCGCAATGTTTTGAGCGTTCTGCGCAGACAGAGCTGCTGCATCCGCTGAAGCCTGCGCATTGCTGGCGTTCTGAGACGACTCGTTAACGCTGGATGCTGCTTGTTGTGATGCCTCCTCCGCAGCTGCAGAAGCTTCCTCCGCTCTCTCTGCTGACTTCCTTGCCTCGTCTACATATTCGGGCGCTTTCCTTGCCTCCTCCGTGTACGCTTTACACTGGGCGGCCGCAACCTCCGCCACAGTTGCATACATGTGCGCTTGTTTGGTGTCTGATAGTGACATTATTAACCTCAGAATTTAATGCAGTAGAGTAAGGCTATGTTGCGAGGCCGTGTTTCATTGCCACCGGATGCTCCGGTAGTGAAGGTGTGTGTATGGTCGCCAACAGCATTAACGGTGATTGTGTGGGTGTGGGCGCCGGCACTTGCTGCTGTACCGGATACGGTGTGAGTGTGTGCTCCAGCGTTATCAACCGGCCGCTTCCCTACTACCGCGCCACCGCCGCCAGCAAAGCCCGTTTCATCCTGGTTCTCATCCCAATACGTATTGACTACGTGATTGTGATCCCCTGCTGTTGCTGCCGTGCCTGACACAGTATGTGTATGCGTGCCGGCACTTGCAGATGAAGCGGTATGCGTATGTGCTCCACCGCCATTTGTCGTTCCTGTGTGGGTATGGCTTTCATTTTGACCGCCTTGGTATGTGGCCATGCCCCTGCCCGGGTCTGCTCCACGCCCATTATCCCAGCCCCTTACAAACTCACCGCGAAGGTCTGGCAACGTGAAAGTAGTCGTTCCATTTCCTGCGCCGTAATAATTGCCTATGTGAGAGTAGAGTCGGGCATAGGTTGTTCTGCTTACTGTTTGCCCCCTACATTCCAGCCAGCCAGTCGGTGCAGTAGGGCTCGCAAACGCGACCACCGCTCCCACCATATCGTTATTAACATTAAGAGTTTCATCAACGATATTGGAGCCATCACAATAGAGTCGTGATGTCATACCGGCATAGACAGAAACTCCGGTTCCGGCGGCAGTTTTGCAGGTAACGTTGAAGTTGCCGGTGCAGTTATTCTGAACTACCCACGTTTTTATCCAGGCTGGGAAAATGATATTGATGTTGGCCGTTAATGTGCCTGACAGGGTAATCCTGTCTTTCGCGGCCTGAAGTGCTGACAGTGTCAGGCTGGTATTTGTGATGCCGGTAACAACGGTGGTTCCATAGTTATTAATAGGAACCCAACCCGTTATCGCGCCATTTGCCGATTCAGGTGATGTTTTATTCCCTTCATTAAGGTTCAGCCACTGCCCCGTATATGGGGTGCTGGGAATAATTGCACCTTTGGGATACCCGTTAATCAGTGTTGCGAATGCATTGTTAAATGCATAGGTCATACCGGCGTTCTGCCACTGCTGCTGAAGCGTGACGGAATACAATACCCCGTTCATATCCTTACCAGATGGCGGCTTTCCTCCGGCGCTTATAGGCTGCATAGTGACCGGAGGGAATCCTGTGTCAAATGTCGCCACCCCGTCTGACAGGGTGTCTGGAGTTGAATCAGTAGGTATGGTATTTTTATTGCCGTTGACGCCAAATGCTTTTGTAATTCTGGTTGGGCTATCCGATGAATTCATTTTTATACCTGCTGGACAATATTAACAGTAACCCCCACTGGAGCCGGTAGTGCGCCAGAGCTTTGCACTATTGCAAGGTCGGGCTGAGTTAATACAAATTCGAATACGTAACTCATTTTCATGTCACCATCATTTCTGACATAGCAACGCCCTCTGTCGCTGAACATATAACTCAGCAACTTATTAAGGTTTGGAATAGTGCAATCAGATATATTCGCCGCCGCTTTCATCATGATTAGCTTGCGGTAAACATCATTAGTCAGAGTTACTGTGGATGTGAGAACGTCGCTTGTGTAGAAAGGTGCCTGGTCAAAAGGCTGCGGGTCATCAAGTGCTGATGGGGTAGACAGTGCCTCACCAAATCCGAACACTATCTTATTCTCAGTCAAAGTTAATTGCCTGCTTACAACAACTATCTTTCCCCATACATCCAGACCGTATGTATCAGCAGTGTTTATATCCCATACCATTTCATAGAAATCATCGATAAACCTATCGATACCGACAGCTTCGTTGAAGGAATAAATTATGGATTTCAATTTCGGGCTGTCGGCATACTGAGTGAGAATAGTATCGGCGACATTTATCATGTGAGTGTAACCTGTATGTTTTGCCGGTCGAGAGTGGGGATCTGGTCAATACCAAAGGTGGCAGATGTTGAATATGTCGTGCCATTCGTGCTGATGCTGATTCCGAATATATCAACGTTATCCGGGTCTATTTCGGTGATGCCTGCGTAATATCGTCCGGCATAAATGCTTGAGGCAATGCGTGCGCGCGTTCCTCCATCCTCGCCCGTAAAGGCTCGGGTAACCGCATCTTTCACGCGCTCATCGATATCACTCGGCATGAAGTTATTATCAGCAAGCTCTACCCTGATATACACATTGACTGGTGCTGGGGTCTGCCACTTAATTTGATAGTCCGGGTATGGCTGCACATAATGCTCATCGTCATAAACGGTATAGGTGTTATTCCCCATCATCGGTGGTCCGGGCGGTAGTTTCTTGAAGATGGCAGTGGCGATATCTTCCGGCGCGCCGCCGTACACAGCTACATACAGAGAGTGAGGCGCAAGGGGGTAATTTGTCGCCCCTTTGTTAACTGTGTTCTCTGTATTGTTCTGTGTGACATAAGCATCAGTTACGCCCGGCACAGCAAGCACGCTCGCGTAAATTGAACCGAGCTGATTGTTTGCATTGCCCGCCACCGACTGCCTGCGGCGATATTCGAAGTTAGCGCGTCCTTCAACATCCGCACCAAGAACGCCTGCGGCAGCATTGCTAACTGAAGACCAACCGGATATGGATTTATATATAGTCTTCAGAGCGCCTATTGAGCACGGAATCGGCCCAGTGGTTTGGTTTTGAAACTCCACCATAACTGAACCATCTGCCCCAATAGTAGCGTCGGACAGTGAACCATATAAATATCCGGCCTCATCTTCAGCCATACTACCTGCAGGGATGATCGAACCTACCGATCCCGTACACGTGCAAGTTACAATCGTTCCAGAGGCAGGAATTCTTTCGAGAAAATACAGTCGCCCAATCCCATCCTGAAACTTGCCAGAGGAGAAATCCGGGTTAATGTTGTTAATTATCGCCAGTAGCTGGTCGTTTTTATCAGCAATTATTGCAGTATCTGATACTGCAATCTGACCTTGTGGAGTGGTCAATTCTTTGCTCATAGCCGTGCCGAGAGAAGAAGACATATCGGATAGCCTTCCAGCCAGAATCTCTCCCTCATCTGGCACATCAAGTCCGGTAGTTGAAAAAGTAACTGATGGCACTGATGATGATATTGTCGTGGTTGGCATTAAATTTCTCACATGTTAACTGTGTATTCGGTTCCGTTTGTGTCGACAACAACAATCACTCCTGTTGATGCCCGAGTGCCGCTGTTACTTATTACGGTGGCGGAAGCCTGAGCTATATACGGAAGCCGCATAGCTTCGTTCTCCAGATACGTTTGCACCGCCCCCGCTCCCGGTTGCACCCCCATAATATTTTCGAAGTAAGGGATGCCGGCCGTAGCGTTGTAGATGCACTCCCCACGGAGAGTCGAGCACGCTGTGGCAACATCCTGAGCACACGCGTAGGGATTATCGGTTGTTCTAAGATTGCCTTTGCCATCCAGTTCGATGTCCCAATTGTCCGGGTTTAAGTAGAGAGACAGGGTTATCAAGCGACCTCCAGGCGTAAAAAAACCCACAAGAGTGGGCTTGGTTGTGTAGGTTAGGGTTTCCAGGAGACCATCTGTTTAGATTCAAATTTCCTCCTGTAAAGGTAAAGCCAAAATCAAAGCCCCCTCATTAATTCCATGAAGGGTCAATGCGATGACAGTGCGAAGGTTCTTTGAACTTAAGGTGCATTTCGAATGCTTCCCGCATCTGACGCGCCATCTCTGCAGGATTCATCCCGCCAGTTAGAGAACACATGCCCGGACAAATGAGCGTCGAGAGCTCTAATTTCCGCGCTTCAGCCAATGCCGCAGAAAACGCTTTAAATGCATTCTGCGTATCTGCAACGTTCTGTGGAGTTTCCATCGTTGGTGCAACGATAAGATATTTCGGCCAACGAGGACCAAATCCCATAGCGTGAACTGAAATAGCATCACCTACCGGTAGATAGCCATCATAATTTTCCGCTATTTTTGACTGCACTCTGACCTGAAGCTGATAGCCATAAATTTGCAAATAAACCGCATCTATTCCGCCATTCATCCAGCCATAGCTGTTGGCAGGCGATACCAGAGCGTCACCACTTTCAAGTCGAATATCACCGCAAGTTGCGCTTATTCTAGACTCCTGATTTGATGGGCTAATGAAGTCAGAGAATGACTTTGAGAGCGCGTCGATTACGTTTGGATCAATATCAACGAATTTTATTTTCATGAGTAAATAGCTCTTGAGTTGTGGTCTCCGGGCATAAAAAAACCCGCCGGAGCGGGTTTGTGGGTCACTACAAATATTTTTTTCAGAATATCTTTTTCAAGTCGACGCCATAGACAGCAAGCCACGCATCACGAGGCCATGACTTAACAGTACCAAAGCGCTTATCTTCAACATCACGCGGCTCGGAGCCATTTTCACGGCACCACTTACGCAACGGCTGCCATTTAAATTCACGCCCGGTCTTCTTCTCCACCGGGATGATGGCGGCGAACTTTCTTCCTTCGCCCATACGCTCTGCAAGTTTATTTTTCTCTCGCACTGCGACTGATGCAGTTGCCATTGCCGTCGCTTCTCGTTTTTCACCGATCCAAGCTTTGGTTTCAATGGCGCGATCACGCTCAATTGAGAGCTTCTCTTTCTCTTCTTCGGCGACAACAAGAGCAATTAACGCCTCTTTATATGAAGAAGGTAAAGCTGGAGAATAAACGCCAGATTCCAGCTCCTGCCAACGGTCAACAAGCGCCCCAGTGAACTCTGGAGATAACTGTGCAACAACTACATAGCTATCTCGCTTGCAGAGATGATAAGTCTTCACCTTAACAGACTTGCCTAAGTTATTGATATTCTCGACAAACGCCATTGGCGCACCTGAAATTATGCCTTTTTGCATCAGTCGCTCGATAGAGCGCCGGACATCAGAGTGACGAGATTTAACCAGCTCCGCTATATCAAGGCTGGACATGGTGACAGCAGGGATATGATTTGATACATTAACTACAGTTGATGAAGATTGTTGCATATAAGACTCCAGTCAGAAGTTGATGTAAGCCGCCAGCAGCCACTGGCGGTTTTCCTTTATGCGCCGTCCCATGCGCCTGTCAGTGAATCCTCTTCCCATTCGTCGAAGCTTGTTCAAGAGCACTGCTCAATGCATCTGTTATTGCCAAAGATGATTTAATTCTCTCTGCCAGTTCAGCAGCTATAGGCGAACCCAGCGCCCTGAGAGAAGGTGAAAGTTTCTCGCACCATTCTTTGTAGATAATGTCCATGTGCCGCTTTACCACACCTGCGTTGTGGGCGTACAACTCGAAATTGAATGCTACCGGCACAGCACCCGTGGCAACTTCGCGATCCAGAATATCCAGCACCCATCGGCGGAACTCCTTGGCGACCGGTGTTTCAGCAAACATACCTACCAAATGAGCTCCGCGAATTGAGAACACGCGAACCTTTTTTGTACGTAAGCTATTGTTTATCCCGTTGGTAGTCACATTGACCACCATTGACATGGCCGGGGTGAACTCGTCTTGGTTTCGCGCGTAAATCTTGGTTATTGACTTGGCATCAGCATATTCAAGCGCCTTTGCAAGCTCTGTTGATGTCAGCCAGATCTTGCTGCCATCGTCAATCGGATGGAAGGTGGTGTTATGGAACTTCAGTTCGTAGTTCGTTATACTGGTCATGTCGATATTTCCTACGCGGTTATTTTCGATAGAGGCCCCGTTAGTGTTAGCGCACTGCGGGGTTTCGCATTTCTTACTGCCCACTCGCACGCTCTTCACGAAGACACCGCGCCAGACGCTGAACAATAGCCGAATTAATCGAAATGCCATCCAGCTCTGCCATGCGGCGGATTTCTTCCTTCATGCGCTCCGGTAAACGCAGATTGAAAACTTCATTTTTACGCCCGGTATAAAGTACATCTTGCATAACAACCTCCATCTTGGGATTAACTTGCCACCATTGATGCTAATTTAACACCATTGTGCATGGTGTCAAGTTAATCCTATGATGATAAAAATTTGTATCACGAGCGATCTATATGACTAAGTACCCCAGCCAGATGCAGGATAAATTCAATCTTCGCTTCCCGGACGGAATGAGGGATGAGATAGCTGATAGAGCAAAGGCTAACGGCAGATCAATGAACTCTGAAATTATTGAAATGATCAAATTCGCTATGGAGAAGCGCCCTTCGTGGGTGGCAGAGGATGAAATATTCATCGATGCACCCGGAGGCATTGGTAGCGAATCGTCCAGAAAAAAATATCCAGACAAAAAACCAGGGCTGCTGCTTCGAGAGATTCAAACGAAAATTGATGAGCTTACGGAAATAATGAAAAACTCAACATCAAAAGAAGAGGTTGATGAACGTATTAGCAAAAAGCCCACCTGAGTGGGCCAGAAAGCAAAAACCCGCCGGGTGGCGGGTTTAAGGTTACTAATTCAAATTAAGGCTTGAAGATGACTGCTGTGGTCTCGACTAAGGTAGAGATGGCAATTGTCTTTTGGTTGCAGAGATTTTTAGCATCATAAATTCTTGACCATTGGTACAGCCAAGATTCAACCTCTTCCGAAGAGTACTCTTTACAGGCTATTCCTACCGCCATCTCAACAATTTCTTCACCGGGGGCTGTTAGCTCATAGCCATTAAGAAGCAGGAATATGGCTCCAGCCATCATTGCTGTACGCTTATTGGCGTTTGCGAATGGATGGTTCTGTATCAAACTTTCAATTAGTGATGCAGCCAGAACAAACATGTCATCGGTTTGCTGGTAATACTTTACCATGCTAGGCCGAGCCTGAGATGAAGCAAGATTTGATGGGTTCAATACTGAAATCGGCTCATCCGGTGTTTGCTCCTCGATGAGCCGTCTGTTTATGGTAATCAGGTCGTCGATTGACAGGTAGTTAACAGCGTCAACTATCTCCACCATGCAGAATTACACCTTAGACAGATCTTTCATGGCGGATTCATAGCGAGTGAACGCAAAATCAAAAGCGTTTTCTACCTGACCAGAATGCGAACATTTGTCGCTGACCGCTGCCCGTGGACGCGCCACTGTAGACTTGTCACGAGGCTGTATGTTCAAGCGAACCGCCTTTCTTTGTGCGTGACCCATGAAAAAATCCTCGTTGTGTGCTGATTCAAACAAAACTTACCGCCAAGATAGGCGTGCAGTACATTTAATACTGCTGGTCATCTATGAGCAACCCTAAAAGCCGGTCGTGATATGATCACGTTCATAACAAAATATAAGACTGATTTTGCACGTTTCAAGATTTTAACCGCAAATTTCCACTAAAGAAGTGGTGATGTCGTCAAGGTTCGTCAAACAACACTAACAACTCAATCAACAAGTCAATCATTGCAATATGGGAAAATAGCACTTTTTGCTAAATTTTAAATCATAAAGGTAATGAGTTTGCTGGTTGATGAGCGTAATATACGCCGCCTCTCGTAAGGTGAGGGTTGAGTCTAGTTAATGTTCAATCTGGCTTTTCTTCTCTTTCTTCTTGCAAAGTATTCATCCGCCTCAGCATCGTACTCTTCCCGCGTGAACCCCTTCTGATCGGGATACTTCGCTGCCAGCATCAGGATAAACTCGGTCATAGATAGTTGCTGCGCTTCATCGCGGCTCATGCCGAACTGATTGCGGGCAGCGCTGATGTACTCGAAGGCGCGAAACTCCGTGGTCGCCTGACCGGTTTCATGCCGCTGCAACTGGCGAATCTTGGCCTTACCAATGGTGCCGTGGGTAATCAGCCCCTGCGCAACCGCCACCATGTCAAACGGAGTCATTGCACCCGGGCGGTATTTGAACGTGCGCTATCCTGCCTTTGCCGATCGCAGCTCACCCGCCAGCTTTGATACGTCACGGTTACAACATGCTGCTAGTACGGTCATTGCCGCCGATATCGACGCTTTGGCGATATGCTGCCCATCGATGTAGCTCACAAGCCATTCAGGCACTTTGCCGTATGCCTCAACCGCGCGTTGCAGTAGCGGCGTCACTTCATCATTATGCAGGTCATGCAACGCCTACAAGCCCCAACAAAAAGCCCACCTGATGGTGGGCTATTACTTGCTGATTACCTGCGGATTTTACCACTCCAAAGCATCTTCCCAACATCCTTTATGTATTTATCTGGCTGCTGATAGCATAGTTGCGCTTCATAAGTGCTACTGCCTCTATTCATAGAAAGCGCATAAGCATCATCTTTGTTGGATAAGAAGTGTGTTCTCATAAGATCTACGTATTTTTCCGCATTAGATCCGTATATTGGGAATAACGCATCGGTAGCTATCTTTAGGTAATATCCGTTTTTTTCCCCTGTCGCGGCTTCAGATGTAACCGCGTGAGCAACAGCCCTTGCTGATTCTATGGTGTTAATACATGCCTGCATCAGTGGGATGGTGTTTTTTTCAATGTACTCGCTTCTAGCTTTTATCTTCTCTGCAAACCTCTTCGACAAGAAGTCACTTCTTCCCATTTGCCTGAGGGGTGGTTGTGCATCCACCTTCATCTCTAGCTGCTTCTTACCATTGCTACGAAGCTCGAGATCAGCGTGCTTCTCACCCTCTTGCTGGGTTAGGTATATTTCAATACCATTCGGACATTCATATGTGGCTGAAGACCTCATCCCTCCTTTAGGTCCAGAAGAACCCATTCCGACGCTTTCACAGTGCATAGGTAGTGATCCAAGGTATTTAAAATCCAAATCCCCCATCCATACTTCTTCGTCGTCGTTATTTTTAATAGTCGCAGTAAAATGCCCATCTACCATTTTTAACTTTGTGGTAACTTGAGCAGCATCAGCACCTGAGTGAAAGCCAAGCACTGATACCAAAAGTAGTATGATTTTTTTCATTTAATTCATCTTAAGCCGGGATTGTGATGCTTATATGAGCAATGAATCTCATTAAAGTAAGGTCATTGAAGCACTGGCCCTTCAGATGCTTCACTCCCAGATCCCACTCCAGATGTCCTTAACTTTTCAGGGGTTAACGGCTTCATTTAACTCTCTGACGCTCTTGTCGAAGCAGTCTTGGTATCGCTGCCCTGAAACTCCAGGTATAACTATATACTTCGCCATAGGAATGTTGTTCTTAAAGAAATCAATCCTTTTATCAGTGATAGCCGCTGCGCCTGATTTATCAGCCCCAATCATAGATACTATTTTTTCTGCCACCAAAACAGCTTGCTCCCTAATCCCCCCACCCATTTTCCCCGCCAGCGCTGCATTTGCAGTTAAGTAGTCAAATTTAGTTTGGTTGTCGCAGCTTTTCTCTGCGATAGCTATGCTGTCCCTAAGAAACTCACTCCTGCTGTCTTGATCTGCCATGGCTGCAATTGGCAGTGACATTGCTATCAATATTGCTACATACAATTTCATCATTCCTCCGATTTTCATCATTCGATTATCATTCCGCATCAAGCTAATTGCACGCAATTTAAGCTACCGGGGTATCAGAGGTGTCATCTCCTCGCTGAATATTTGGTGTGCGATGGTTTTTCAGTGAGATATTTCCAGCCATGAAGTCTTCCGGGGTGATTGCTCCGTTTGCAAACAATGCAGAACCTCCAAACTCACCCCCTCCCTGCACAAGGTTTCCGTTGAGCTCGATTTGTGGGCCGTTAAGGGATATCTTTTCCTGGGCATTTACTGTTACGACTTTCCCGTTAACGTTTACATCTAACGGGCTGAGGATATCTATCCCGGCATCATGGAAATGTATGTATTGCGTTGGGTCTGAATTTAATGACGCAATGCCCGTAAGATATACCGCATCCGAACATGAGTGTGTGCGAAAGTTATCTGGCACTGATTCTGATTTTGTTCTTTTAATGTTGGTGATGTCCTTATCGCATACTGCAACCAGTCCCAAATCACCTACAACCGGGTCCATGATAACAGCGCTGTCGCCCCTTCTTAGTTGTAGGTATGGAACGTCATATATCACGCCCCTCTCCATCGCCTCATCATCCATTGTTAGAGCACTGAGAAGTGGCTTTACTGTTAAGGTGTTACCAGTTACCTCTTCTACTCTGACGATGTCGATGAACGAGTATCCGCCTATAAGATTACGGAGAGCAAACCCCAGGGCATTACCTTCGCAGGATACATCGGCGGACGTCTGATTTGATTTTGGCATTTCTAACCCTACATGTAGTTAAGGGGTTGAGCGACCACCGATGTTTCCCACGGGCCGCCTTCAACCATGCTAGAAAGGTAATGTGTTGTTCCAGCCAGGATGATGTATTCGCCTGATCCATTAGGCAAAGAGGTGTCAAGTATCAGCTTTCTTCCAACTTTTATTGAGCTTGAATATAAACATCTGAACAAAATTCCCTGATCGTAAAAAATCGGATATCCAATTAATCCGCGAGATGGAGAGACAAATGGCACCACGCCATCTATCGGGTCCTTGCCGGTATAGATGGTTGCAACACCGATATCCACCTCGAAGTTGAATTTATGATTAGCTGCAATGTCTGTGATCTGCTTTATGGCATTCCCTGGGTAATGAGGATTAAGCTCTCTTTTGTTTACATCTACATTAACAAAGGACAACCCGACCTTATTGCATATAGCCATGACGAGGCTACCCACATCTGCCACGCCTCTTACCACGGTATCTGAACATGGAAGAATCCTTTCATATCCCAGAACATTAGCTGTTATTTCAATTGGAGCATCAGGCATCTGGTTAAGGTTTATCCTTGAGGCAACAATCGTTCCTAGAAAAATCGTCTCCCCATTAGCCTTTAGCTTAACTAGGTTCTGTTTTTGTCCTATATACCTTTGAGCCTTAACTGTAAGCTTGGCCATGTGATCAAGAGATAATCCCCACAGTGACATCTCCATCGTAGTGCCGGTAACACCACCAAAAGCAGAGATTGAGACTTCACACTTCATGTTTCTCAAGGTCAATATGTTACCTTGCGCCTGGTCGAAAGTTCCTTCACTGAGCGTGAATTCCACCTCAAGTTCGCGTTTTCGATATGTCATCTGGTCCTCTGTGCAGATCATACTTCAGGACAGATACCTATCCTGCAAAGGAATATGTTGATTGCTCCGAGATTAGCGTCAACCAAAAAAAAGTATGGAGTTTAATGGCAATGTTAATCAATGCCCTTTTGATCTCTCCAGCTGCTTTTGCCTGATTTTCACCACTTAGACTTGCTATTTTTTCCAACTCATCTTGGTAATTTCAGTTCTTCCGCAGTCAGATAATAGAGTTTAAATCGTGTGCCGATTTCGTCATACGAGGGATCCAGGCTGCCTTTGCTGTCGATAAACACGAGGTCACCGACAAATCCAAGATAAGCGTATCGAACCATTCTGGTGCTGTTCAAACAAATTACACCTTGCATGATGGCCTTGTCGCCAACATACAAATCCATATAAAAACCTGTCGATCGCTGATGCAGCTTCATAGAACATGATTGCCCAGCAAGCGTAACGTTAACTTTCTGCGATTTGCTTGGTTGCAGTGATATTTCTTGCATTACATCACCACCTCTCTCACAAATTTATTTACACCGTTCTGAATTTGAGTTGCTACGGCGGTGCTGGTCTGCGTCCAGACTTTAGAAGCGGAGTCCGCAGCTGAATTGATGCCGGAAACTATTCCAGAACCGCTGGTTGCTAAAGCTTTAGAGAGCGAACCATTACCGCTGTCCCATGCATTTTTAACTTCATCAAGTGTCACCGGCTTTGCAAAAGCCTGGGTTGTATCTGTAGAGACCGCGCTTTGCTGGCTGGAGTTGCCGTTGCTCGTTGGCTGACTCTGTGAGACTGAGCTGGATATAACTACTTCGCCTATATCCATTACCTGCTGGAAGGTAGCGTTGACCGTAAGGAGCGTCTGCCCTTTCTGTGCGCCAACGTAATAGTCGTAATGAACCAGATCATAACCTTCATAAACCTGGTCAGGCGTCTCGATGTTATAAGTACTGGCGGTGTTCTTCATCCGCTCGAGAATCCGAAGAAGTTCTGTACGACTTAACGTTGAGAACTCCGTGACGTTGGGCACCGAACCACTGAAGGCCGTCCATCCTTGCAAGACAAAAACAACCCTCAGTTCGTTTGGCCGGCGAACCTTGTTATATGACGAGTAACTCCCCTTTTCTATCGGGGAATTGACAACTACTCCTTCTCCGTAAGGCTCTACCGATACCCAGCCAGAAGGTATGAAAACCTTATCACCGACATTTAATGATTGAACGTAACCCGGGGCAGGCCCCTGCCCTGAAAATGCAGCCAGAGATATTGCTGGATCTATAGTTCTGTATGTTATCCCCCATGATGGGGATAGCGTGCTATTAATGATTGAGAAGATACTGCCGGAGTTTATTGCCGACAGTAGCGTGGCCTCATTCAGGGAAAAAGCCATAGGAGAAGCCCTCCGCGTTAATTTGATTGCCCCGAGTTGAATGCAATGACTCTGACCCTGTTTTCTGCTTTGGATGCTATGTCTGTTGCGAGCCTGTCCACCGATTGCGGGGATGAATTCAACTTCACATCAGATATGTAGTATTGATTTCCCGCTGCGCCTCCATGGGGCTGCTCTCTCACGTTATCTACAGCCATTCCTGCGCCGGGGCGGAATCCTGACATTACAGCAGGCACATAATTTCGGGTTTCGAGAGGGGCATTGGACAGGCCTTTATTTTTAACGTTTCCAATTCCCCAATTGTATGCTGCCAGCGCGGATTCAATGTCGCCACCAGTCTGATCCATAAGCCAGCGAAGATACTTAGCTCCGGCCTCAGCTGACTTGCTCGGATTAAATACGTCATCTCCACTTAGACCGAGGTCTTTCGCTGTACCCGGCATTAACTGAAACAAGCCCTTTGCGCCCGCTTTTGATTCAGCCTGGGGATTACCTCCAGACTCAACCGACGCTATGGCGTTGAGAACCCCAACTGGCAATCCATACTTGGCTTCCAGTTGCCCGAACTCACCTGACATCGCCCCGAGTAGGGCTTTACCCTTTTCACCGAGCTTCGCTGAAAGAGGGTTTAGCGGAACATTCGGTTGATAACCGACATCCGCATTAGCTGATGGCACCAGAGCGCTTGCGATGGTCGACAACAGCGTTTTTGATGTTTCCCAGTAGGACCTTTCATCCTGTTGTTGTTTTCTCTGCTCTGGAGAGGGTGTAAATCTAGCGGAGTCCAGCATTGCGCGCGTAGCTTGCTGCTGAGGGCTTAAGTATCCTGCTGATGAGTCTGGAATTAATCCTTCAGAACCTGCATTTTTCTGTAGTGATGATTGAATCTGCCCCTTTGCTTCATCAGACATGCCTCCCAGAAAACTTGGCAGATAGTAGTTGAGCGTGTCATTGAGTTTTTCGTAGACGCTATCTTTCCGTGCATCAGCCGCGCTCTTGGTTATACCCGGTAACGCATCCTTTCCAGACGGCTTACCATCTTCAGTTCCGTGCCAGGCCTTCTTGAATTCCGAGCCAGCAGTGACAAAGTCACCATTGTTCAGAGCGTTCAGTGCATTCACAAGATGGTCAATCGTACTGCCAAGCTGCTTGAAATTAGACATCAGATTTTTGATGTCATCTGCCAGAGTCCATTGCCCCAATTCAGTTCCTGTTATGTCCTTTATGTCTTGCTTGAAGGACTTCCAGAATGGTGATGAATCAGATGCATTTTTACTCCACTCTTTGATTAATCCATTTAGCGTGCGAATAGTTGGTATGAGGCTGGTGTATAATTTGTTTTTGAGGTTGTCAAAATTCTGACCAAGATCTGTCCACGCCTTCGTAAACTCAGCAGCTGCAGTGAGTGACTCATTGGTTATTTGAGATGAGTTTTTATACTGCGTAGCAAGCTTCGGAAGCTCCCCACTTCGCATCGCCTGATACAGTGCGGCGTCGTTCCCGGTAATTTTATTACCAATGTACTGCGCGCGATCTGGGTTGTATTCCTTCTGCAACGCCTCGGAAAACTTCCTCATCATTTCATCAGCAGAGTCTCTCGTAGGGTCAAAGGTTACACCTGTATCTCCGCTAAGCATTGCCATAACCCCGTATAACGGATTTGAGGCATCCCCACTATTAAGAGCTAATGCTGCATCTCTGATGTTGAAGAGCGTCTGTGATATCTTCCCAGCGCTTGAACCTACAGCCTCAGCAGACCTCGACCATCCGTCAAGCTCTCTGGCTGACATTCCCAGCGCTTTTGATTGCACCGAAAGCTGCTGCAGATCGCTTGTTGTATTTTTAACAAGTGACGTGACACCACCAAAAGTAAGGCTAACTCCGACAAGAGCGAGTAACTCGTTCTTTATTCCAGAGAAAAAGCTTGCTGCCTTTTTTCCCTGAGCTTCCATTTCCTTGGCGGTTTTGGATGCATCTTCGCGGGATTCCTTAAATCCTTCGATGACCTCCTTTCTTTTCTTCTCGTAGTCACTGGCATCCAGCCCAAGAGTGATCATCAAGGCGTCAATTACAGTCCCGGACATCAGGATTCCCCCACTACTGATTTATTGTGATTATCCACAGTCTGTATCTCAATTAGCCACCACATATCCTGCACGCTGTAAACCGTGTCCAGCTCATGCAGTGTGGCCAGCTTCCCTGAGACAACGGAGGCAATAGTGCGCGGCATATTTTCATACTGAGCCAGGCCTCTTACTTCTTCAGGGAGCTGAACAGACAGGTCTAATCTGCGGTGGCCTGCAAGAAAGCCACGTGAAGTTTGAAAGTTTCGACCTTCAGGCGAAAATACGTACTGGACTCCTCGATATGGGAATCATCGAGGGGAATCACAACGCCAGGGCTGGCGACATACTCCACGCAGGAAAGCAACTCATCCATTAACGGCTTTGAGTAATCAAACGGAACTTTAGCGAGCGCGGTAATACCGAACTTGGCTAAGGCAACCATACCAGATCCCATGATTGAGTCGTGCAGAGCCAAAGTAGCTTCATCAGCCCCCTCCGGCTTTTCGGCAGACATAGCAACCAGAGATTTTGTTATGTTGGAGGGGATCTGAATACCAGTTCCAATCAGTGCGCTTGCAACACGGAATGCCCACTCTTCACCTGCCCGCGCGGCCATTTCTGTAATCTTAAACTGCTTACCTTTATCGCGACCGTTTGCCGTGACAGTGAAGATTTTCTCTTTGCGTGCCATTTATGCCTCTTATGCAGGGTTATAGTCCGAACCAACGATATCTTCCCACTCAATAAGACCAGCCATTGGCTGAAGAATACGAGCAGCAGAGGGAATTGCTTTCCATGATTTGAAAATGCCGTTGGTCAGCACAAATTTACGCCCGAGCGATGGGAGATAAATGGTTCCGTTGCAGCGGAACAATGATTTAGTCGTTCGCTGGGTTTGATACCAGGTGTCAATCCTGCTACGACTTGGGGAATCAGGCAGAATATGGAACGTCCAAGGTAAGTCACCAGCCACCCAACCACCAGTCAGCTTGTTGTCGGCGGTACGGACGGTTTCGGCAATAACAGTGTCGCCCATATCAAATATGTTCTGCGCTTCGAACTGCTCCAGTCGGAAACCTGATGGGTAAAGGTTCACAACTGAAATGTTAATAATGCAGTCTGCGCTGGTTAGTGAATTAGCCATCAGGCGACCTCAATACTGTTCAGGGTGAGTTGCTGGATAAATCCGCCATCGGTGTACCAGAGGTAAACTTCCGGTGACGTGCGGGCGGCGCGCATAGCTGCTGTGAAGGGCCCGATATACAAATAGTAGCCAGCTGAGCGCAGAGTTTCTGTAGGGTCGATGCCAGTGGCATTTTTGATGGAGATAATTTGATTATCGTCCAACTCAGTGCCGGCGCTGATGCCACCCCATGCTTTAAACTGCTCAATTGTTGATGTCATACATCCCTCAATTGCAGCCCGGCCTGCAGAGGCATATGGAATGTAAGTTTCAGACTGGAACAGAGTAATGACATCTTTCTGCAGGTTTGCGTTTAGCCATATCTGACCGGCGTAAGCATCCAGCCATTTGTAGTCACCTGTGATAGAGCCAGGACGCCATTGGTTGGTAGAGAAAGCATTCTCAGCATAATTGCCATAGAAGTTATATCCATTGGCTATAAGTGCAGTTGAATCTGCAGCATTTCTTGCGGTTGGCAAAAGCCCATCAAGCACCCGGAAAGCCAGTGAGCGACGACCGTTCAGCTGATTGAAATTGAGGCTGGAAATGAATCCAAGAACGCTTGCTGCGTGCGCGGCTCCCCCATAAACCGGAGACACGCCAGCGTATCCATAGGTTTTGATAATGTCGAAGGTCATAGTTTCTGTTGAGCCTGCCACAACTGCTGCGCCTTCCTGAGTGAAAGGGACATAAATAAATCGGTTCGATTGATTGTTTGTCCACTCGGAAAAGGCTAGCGCCTGACTATTATCTGGCTCAAAAGCCGTAGAGAAACCAGCCCAGTTCTGAACATTATTTACTATGCTCGCCATGGCATCAGCAACTACTGCTGGTGCTGCACCTTGTGAGATAACCGCGCCAGAGGAGGCCGTTAGTTTTAGCTCGGATGACAATGTGCCGGTTGCATACGAGACAGAGCTTGACTCCCCCGCTGTAGCAGAAGTGATGACAAAGGCCTTTTGCGTCGTATCGTATTCGACGGTGACACTTGATCCGATGCTGGCTTCAATCAAATCAGCAGCCTGTGCAAAACTGGTCGCCGAGCTCAAATCAATATCTGCAGAAGTATGTGAAGTGCCGTCAACCGTCAGAGTTAACATTCCGGATAACAGCTTTAACTGATCAAGAGTCATGCCGACCATTGACCCAGAGCGCAGCCATGCTGCAGCAGAATCAGCATTGAAGCGCGAAAACAAAATTGCGCCTGGAGTGCGGGATGAATTTTTATATCCCTTAAAATAGATTGTTGCCATTGCGGACTCTGTTGATGCACTGCCGAAATATGCAGAGACATCTTCTGGCGCATTAAACGTCAGTACAGTGCCTAATGGTGCATGCTCATTTTCAGTTAGAATGAGCCCGCTCAGGTCGAGCGCAGATCCGCTTGGCGACAATACGCCAGGAAGGATTTTAACGATTTGGGAAAGAGGAATCGCCATTTAGACATTCTCCGGTGGAAAGTTGGCATCAACTGAATTCGCGCTGACGCTTGCATTTGTCATGAATTGTTGAGGAACAACGACAGCGGCAGGAATTTGTGAGTGCACGTCGCACGTCCAGCGGTTTTCCCACTGTGCTTCTCCGTTGATCATCGTCATTTGTTTAGTGTCCGTGGCAAAAACTGGAGTTATCAGCGGCAGGTTTCTTTCAGCGGAGCTCCGCCTGAACCATTCACAGGTATAATCCGTGCGGTATATCGTTGAGATGATGTTTGCGAACTCCTGAGCTGAATCTCCATAGAAATCCAGCTGGCATCGCCATACGGCTGTTCGCCTGTGTGTTTCTGTACTGATGTCGCTATCGGGCTCAAACTGATACGACACGGCGTTTGTGGACAGGCCATCCACGCCGAGCGGGGTCATGACAATAAAATTTCCTGTCGCCATGGCGGTTCTGTTCTGCTGTGCCTGTCGGCAGGAGGTTACTGCTACATGAGAGGTGAGAAAGTCCCGAAGCGAATAAAAAAGCCCATCCATAAGCGGAGTGACTGTTGCTGTCATTATCCCTCCTGTAAGCGGAGAGCAAGTGAACACCAGTCAGGCCACAGCTCGATAACAGTCGGGATCATCCACACCTGCTCACCAATGATTAACAAGTCTCCACCTGAGCGCCCGGGGCGGTTGATAGCACTGAAATTACCGTTGACGTAGAATTTCTTTTCAACGCCGGTAATATTCAGGCCATCCAGATGTTGCAGGTCGCGCCAACTTAAAGGCTGCAACTGTCCGCTCACCGAAACATCCGTGTATGTAGGTTCAACACGACCCGATGGGGTTTCTGTCTCACCGGCGTACACCCGGACAACAGCATTTATGAACGGATTGACGCTACCAATGGCCCCGGACGCTATCTGATGCAGGTTCATTCTTGCTCTCCGGTGATAATTTCGAAGTTCACGGCCTTTTGCATGCTTCCGGAATCAACCAGCGTTTGCGTGGGGTTAGCGCGTCCTTTTTTGGTTTTCAGTTCAACCGTGTGTTCAGCGTTCGGTGGGGGAACAATTTTTTCAATGGTGTCCCGGATATCCTGCACCATTACCTCACCGAGTACGCTAAAGGCGCTGTTAATGCCTTCGGGCGTCGCAGGTTTCCTGCTGATAAGTTTTCCAAGGGTATCGGCCCACTCGCCTGACTTATCCGCGACCGTGTTTCTCATAAATGGCCGCGCCGGGATATCGCGCGTGCCAAATTCATTGGCGGCGGCATAAGGTGCAATCAGCTCATTATTTTCTGAGTTGGTCGCCCCCGCCAGGATGCCGACATTCATCTGAAGCTTCATACGCTCACCAATGCTTGCCAGTGCAGCTTCGAGCTTGTCTCCACCTGATATCTTTGACATTACTTACCCCCAAGGGTGATGATATTTCTGAGCGATATACCGACCACCCACAACATATTTTCTCGTCGACTGCCAGTAAGAAGCGCCACAGGGGGTAGATTTAAACCAGGATGCGGTTGCCACATCCGGCACGGCGAAAGAAACGCTTACGGAACCTTCAGATGCGCCTGACACTGGGCCTGCCTGTCCACCACCCCACAAAGCCACCGTTGCAAGGTGGCAAGTCAGCATATAAAGCAATGTTTTCCGATCCTTGATTCCTTTATCCGGCTCGTAGGGCACTATCGAGTCGACTGTGTTATCGAGCATCAGGCAGGCTGTATCGAAAGCATTTTCGAGCTGGGCAGGAGTAAGATCACCGGAGAATCGAGGGTAGACAGACAGGAACTCGTCGCTATTAAAAACAACTATCGCCATCATCAGCCCTCGCTGGTTGAAGCCTCTGTGGTTTTGATCGTCTTGTCATTTTTTACATCAACCGGCTCAAGTCCGTGTTTTACTCCCCTGGAATCAGTCGCCATATCATCAGCGCTGGCGTTATCGCCTGCATAGACCAGCGTACCATTTGAGAACTGTGGCATTTTTCCATAGAGAGACAGCACTTCCTCCCATTCATCAGCCGGTACGACAGTGCATCCAAAACCACTGGTCAGAACGCCCTTTTCGAGGCCGATAAGATGGAAGTCGCTGCCTACCAAGGCAACTTTGCGACCCTTAGAAATATCAAAAACGATACCGTGCGGATGCTTCAGACGAACGTAAACAGAGTCAGACATAGTTGTTTCCTGAGGTGAATAAGCAGCCTCCTCGGAGGCTGTATTTTTACGCGGCCGGGCCATGAATTACACCATGCCGGTCATTTGTGCTACGGCAGCAGGAACCCGGATAACTCCACCGTAAGTAGTACCTGTAACCTTTTGCGCAAAGGAGGAAAGTGACGGAATAATGCGACCCATACGGATTTTCTCACCAAAACCGAGCAGGCCAGTTTCGTTACCGAGAACCTCAGGCGCAATCATCATCATCGTCTCTGATGCTGCTGGAGCATGAGCTGCTCCCAATTGCGGCAATGAAACAAACTCGAGGTTGGGGAAGTACTCCTTCAGCATGGACATTACTGTCACGCCAAGTTGCGTTGGCTCAGCCAGTAAAGTGCGCAGAGCTGGAGAGGTCGCCAGCTTCAGGCGTGACTTCTCATCAACCAGGCCGCTCAACTGAGTTACCAGCTGAGTAAACAGCTTGATAACGTCATTGTATCGGGCAATAGCATCTTTGGATGACCAGGCTGTAACGCCGTCCACTGAAATTGGAGTGGTTGACGCTGGCAGATTTGGATCGTTCAGCACGCCATAAATCTCTTTGCCAGCAACGCCGAGCAGATAGAACTTGTTTGCATCGATGTCGATTGTTGTCGCTGCTGAGCGCTGCTTGCTCGCGGCGAGGTTAATTTTCACCTGCGAGGCCATATCCTGCTCCAAATCTCCGTACTCAATAATGGTCTGGAACCGGTATTGCTCGCGCGTGTGCCACTCTGAGTTGAAGCCTGATACACCGAACTGACCGAAGTCAGAATAAGCAGCAGTGTTCCCGGTGATTTCATCTGCACGCCATTTAAAATAAGGTGTGGTCCAGTCACCGCGCTTTTCCTCATTGAACAGTTCGCGGGCATTTCGTGGCGCGGTCAGAATTTCGATTACAGTCGGGTCGATATAAGCCAATAGCTCAGCCGGAATGGTAGAGTTTGGCGTGGTGATTAGCGCGGCGTCATTGACGATATGCGGCATGTTCTCAGGCGTGATCCACTCGCGGGCATTTCGACCAAAGTCAAAACCGTAGGCGCGCGCCTGTGCAAAAGTTGGGTTTGGCATTTAATTTTCTCTCCATCCGCACGTGAAGAATTCCACCGGCTTATTCCAGTGTTTTTCACATGCGGATTTTATTCAGTGATTAAGCGGCGGGATTCCAGTTGGAAATAAAAACCAGTCCATCAGCAGAGCGTACTTCTTTTACGACAAATCCGGTTTCAATAGAGCCGGCAACAGTCTCACCAGCATCGGCATAGCTGATAGTGCCATCAGTTGTTGATGCGAAGGCTTTCTGACCAATGGTTGGTGCGGCACCGGTATAAGCGGAATAGAACTCGCCGATAGTGGCTACCGTTACAGGTGTTTTATCAGTGATGCCCAAAGTGCCGCTTGAGGTGACAACGTAGTTGTAATAATTGATGACACGCTGTACGAAGCCAGCTACGACCGTGCCAGATGTTTTCACCTGATTAGCCGGATCAGTTCCCTGAAACACAAAGCGCCCGACATAAACCACTCCTTCAGCGAGTGGATTACGAGGCAGGTAAACAACTGGGTTATGTGATGCCCGGTCACCGACTACTGCGCCGGAGTAGTACAAATTAACTTGTTTTTGCAGAGTCATGAGGCCCCCTTAGAGTTTAATTTTGTTGAGACCAGCAAATGGGCCTTGCAGAGTGCCCGGTGCTGCGTCGAAAGTTGGGGCTGGAGCCGGGCTAGGCTTGTTTGCTGCCAGCATATCGACCATGCCCTTGTATGAGGATTTTTCGTACTGTCCAATTTTCACACCTTTCTGTTTCAGGGCGTGTCCATAGATATCCTCTGCACTGTCGAAGGCCATTACATCAACCTCTCCAATAAGTTCACGTACCTTACGGCCTGCTTCATTGAGGCTGCGAAAATGGCTCTGCGCTTCAGTGCGAGCCTGCAGTTTAATGGCATTGGCATCCATCGCCGGTGCGCCACTTTTTTCAGAAGCAGCCTTCTCTTTCTCAGCCTTCTCTTTCTCGGCCTTCTCTTTGGCCTCTTTCTCTTCCGGCGTCAGCTCGTCATCACCAATTGGCTCTTCAAGGCATTCAAGCAGCTTAATCAGCAACTCATCCGGAACTTTACCTTCGAGCATTGCTCGCAGGCTCTCGGATACGTTGTCATCATCAAATGTGGTCTCTTCTTCCACCTTGATCTCTTCTTCCGGTTTAACTTCTTCTTCAACCGCTTCCATCAGCTCGGCCAGCTCTTCAGGCTCAATTTCCATGTCCTGTGCCAGCTGATTACCGTACTTGCGCACAACGGCTTTCGCCAATGTTGCCGGTTTTTTGTATGAGCCTACCAGCTTGGTCAGGTCAGCATGTGCTGCATCCATAGCAAGGCGAGGCTTGAGGTAAGTAGACAGGGCTGCACGCACCGCCACCTGTGCTCGGGTAAGTTTCATATTGTTGGTTACCTTTTTTCTGAGTGTTGACGGCATTGCGTCGTGAACTGCGACATCGGGACCGGCCCGACCTTCTTTTACCAGCGCTACATGATTCCCTCTGATATTTCGCATCACGAAATCGTAGTGAACGCCGTTAAACTCACCGGCGGTGAAATCCGGTTCGAAATAGTACCCGCAGCTGATTTCTTTCAACTTTCCGCTGGCGATCGCATCAATGGCAGACTGGTCAGTTACAGTTAATGAGTTGTCAAGATATGGCGCACTCCATACTGGAGTCGTGCCAATTGAGCCAACGCGCTCGTCTTTGAGTGGCGTTCCAGCTGAGTCCTGTTTGTGGACAATCAGAAGCGGCATACCGTTAAAAGTGTCTTTAGCCTTTTCCAGTTCCGCTGCTGAGCGATAGCCGTAATACACCCGTTCGGGATCAAGCCCCAGGTCTTTATATCCTGGTATTTCTCGTCCGTAATACGGCGCAACCTGCTCTTTAGTGAGGTGTGTCTGCGATACATGGAGGTAACCGTTTTCATCTATTCGTCGACGGCTGGCTTCGTCAAAGGCCAGCGCGTAAGATGACCTAAGCTCCGCCTCCTCCCGTGTGGGATAAATTTTCCCATACACGTTTCGGCGAAACCCCCTCCTGCCGCTTTTAAATGTTACTTCTCGGATTGGCATGGTTATTTCTCTTTTATTTTCGCCTTCAGTGCAGCACTGACGGCCATCGCCAGGCTGTCATCGTCATAAACTCGTCGGAATTGGCGGTGGCGGTGCGGGCCGCACAACCTTATCCTCCGGTTTGTATGGCGGTGGGATTGGGGCTTTTCTTCCCACGTTTAACTCGCATTTCAGGCAATGAAAAAGGCCGCACATAGCGACCTTGTTGTTAGATAAATGCTTACTCAATTACTGGCCTGAACTCACATTTACATCCGGGAAGTTCTCCAGGCTGAACAAATCTTTTGAGATGAGAGTCCCAAAATCCCACCTCGAGATCGTATTCCTGTCCATCAGCCTTAACGTGAGAGTGCCGGTATGATTTGCTTCCACCCGACCGATGCTTGACGATTCCTTTTTTAACGCCTGCGCTAATCATCCTGCGACGGGATATCTCGTTTGAAGCTTTGTTATTTTGGTCAGCTGCAATAAATCGCGCACGGCGCTCGGTGATGCCATATCGCTTCTGAAGCTCTTCCTTTAGAAAGCTGATATCTCGGCCTCGACTAACACTCTCCTGCACCAGCGTACTGACCTGTGTCAGATACTGTTGAGGTATCGACTTAATCAGATTGACCTGAGTTTCATAGAGACTGTCCAGTACGTTCCGCACTTCCGGGGTCATGCGCATGTTCACGGTCATGCCAGCGGCTCGTAGCTTGTTGCTGACAGAGCGTGAGGCATAAGCATCTGCCCTGCGAACAAACCAGATCGCTATGTCATCAGCTTTTTTGTCGAACTTTTTGCGCCAGCTCGCCATTACGGAAAGCAACTTCTTATTCAATAATTTTGCCGGGGAAGCATCGCCAACTATTCGCGCCTCCTGCCGTTTATACTCGGCGGATAGCCAGTAATCTACGGAAGTGCTCATCTCTTCAACCAACGACTTGAGCTTCTTCTCGTACTCCTTCTGGAGACCAGCGTTCGCCCGAGTTGCCGCTGCCGTTCTGAGTTTGACTCTCTTCGGCATCATCTGTCTCCGGTAGTGCATCAGCATCTATGCCAAAATAACCGCTGTCAGGGTCTTCCGATAAGCGCTTGCGCACCTCAAGCTCAGACAGTACCCCCTCTTGAAGCAACACAGCATCGGTGTCTGCTTTCGTCTTTTGTGTAGTCGCTGTTACGCTCTCATCATCTTCATTTAGTCCTGAGAACTTGAATGTGACTGATTTGTCGTAGCGACCGAGTTTGACGATTTGCAGAATGTCGAGCATCTTCTGAAGTGGCCCACGAAGCACCTTTTCCTGCTGGGATAGCGTATGGTCATTGTTCGTCTTGATATCAGAGTCACCGGTGTTAAACCCTGCAGGTGACAAGCCAAGCGTTTTAACGACGTTAGTCCGGTTTATCATAACGACGAATTCGAGTTGTTGGCGTACGATATCTGTAACGCCAGATATTGGCGTGGTGATGTTGACGATATCTTCCATCTTGTGATCAATCGCCAGAACCCCATCATTAGATCGGTAAGCCGCCATGTATTGCAGACGAGGGTCTAGCGAACTGGTGGCTTTCGGATTCGTCAGAATGTCCTCCATGTCTGTTTTCAGCACGGTCAGGCTGAACTTTTCCAGCAGCCGTGATTCAGCTTGCCGAGCATCCTGAAAGTGGATGACGTAGTCATAGAGTATCTGTGCCTGTGGCAGGCCAAGAAAGTTATAATTTGGCTTCAGAATCATCGGTACTTCGTTGCCACATACCCGAATCAGGCGACTGCAGTGCACTTCCGTACCGAGAACCCACCACGTCTGAGGCTTAAAATAAGTAGGGCTCAGAGGGTCTGTCGATTCATAATTACCGGGGAAGATATTGATCGGCTCAATAACAGTGAACCGTTTGAACTCTTTCAGTTCTGCAGACTTCTCGGAGATATCCAAAGGCATTTTTAAGCCCTCTCCACGCACTCCGGTATCGATGAAAATCAAGCAGCCACCGAAGTAGCCATCAAATTCAGCGGAAGTGTGGCAAATGTCGCGCACTTCGTAGTCAATCATCGCTTCGTCGAGGGCTTTTTTCTCGTCGCTGTCGTCACCATTGCCGTTCACATCTACTGCACTGATTTCAATCCACTCCCGCGTCATGTCGTCCGCAAGAGTTTCAATGCACGCCCGAATGAGTCCGTTCTGCATTAACGAAGAAAGCGCAGCATATCCCATGAAAGATGGGCCAAGCGTTGGATATTGCCCATGTTCGAATGCGTGCTGAATCAGTGTGTAGGAACCACCCACATCCATCGAGTGATCCATTGCAATTATTGCAGCCTCTGGCGCGGCCAGTGTCTTTGCTGGTCCGTACAGAGCTTTAACTTCCGATAGGGTTGGTATATATCCCTGCTGCTCAATCTTATCTCTCAAGCCCTGCGAAAGATTGAAGCGCGTACGCCCAGGGCGCGACGCATCCCGCCGGGCTTTTCGACGTTGTGTTTTAGTTGTCATAAGTTACCGGCGTTGGTTTCTGGCCTGAGCTGCAGCCACAAGGTTTTTATTCATGTTAATTCCTCCAGAGCCACCGCTTAATTCAGTCAGCGCGTAAACCATTGCGTCCAGGCGGTCGGGGGATTTCTTAGCAGTCGCGGGGATGTATTCCATGAGCTGATTTTCAAGGATGTAAAGATTCCCACTGTGGGAGACCTTACCCTGCTCGTAAAGCGCAGAGATTGGCTCGGCGCGGGCATACTTTCCCTTACTTGCATGCACACGAATTATTCGACCGTTAAATCCGGCGTTGCGTAGCGTTTCCTCTGCCATGTCGCCGCCCTGATTTGTCTCGATCACAATCGCATCAGCATCATGGTTTTTGTAGGCATCCATCGCCTTTTTTGCCCAGCCATTGGGGCTGAACTTACCGCTGTAATCCCCATCTACCGTATAGATCCGGTCTTTGCCACCACGGTAAGAGGATGCAGCAACTATTCCGGTCTCATCACTCTCGTCACTGTTTGTTGCCTGAGGGTCAATCGCAACAACACAGCGTGAAGGCTCCTCATCGTGGCGAGTCACGTGCGCAGCGTTAATCATCAACTCAGTCCAAAGAGCACCTTCAGCATTAAAACGCCGAGGCTTCTGCATGTACTGCGCTTCAGCGGTTCGGCGATGCGAGAACAGCGATACTCGGTGGGATTCGTTATGCTTGAACGGCCACAGCCATCCATCAGGAAGGCCATGGTCAACGGGTATGGCGTGTGTGTTATCTGGGTACTGTTCGGAATAGCTCTGGCTGTTATCAATCAGCACAGGAAGATTCAGGTGGTGCCACTTCTCGCCGCTGCCACCCCGCAATAGATATCCGCTCAGATCGTGATAGTGGATGCGCTGCATAATCACTATCATCGGCGTAGTTTCAATCGCCAGGCGTGATTTAATGGTTTCGTTGAAACGGTTGTTAACGCCGTCTCGAACAGTTTCACTGTATGCGTCATCAGGCTTTACGGGATCATCGATAATCAATGCGCCCTGCCAGCCCGGCTCCATGTGCCCAGCACGAAACCCCGTAACCTGGCCGGCGGCAGATGATGCGTACACCCCGCCGCCGAACTCGTTCCACCACATAGCCTTGCTGTCAGCGTCATCTCGCAAATCCATCGGCCACATCGACTGATAGGCTTTCGACCTAATCATGCCACGTGCGGTTGATGAGTTAAGCAGTGCCAGATTGTGTGAGTACGAAAGGTGCATAAAGCGGGCACGTTTATTCAGCGTCAGCCCTCTGCCCATCATATTGATGGTCGCCAACTCAGTTTTGGTATAGCCCGGGGGAACGTTGATTATCAAGCGGGTTATTTCTCCGCTGATTACGCGGTCGAGCGTTTGCTGAATGACCTTATGGTGCGGTGCGACAATCATCTTGCCGCCGGTGCGTTGCTTAAAGAAGTAGCGAGCGTAATACAGCCCATCCTCTTCGCACTCTAACCGGCGGGCATAATTCTTCTGCTCAGCAGTCGTCATCCTCCAACATCTCCCGCCGTGCAGCTTTGTATTCGTCTTTGGTCAGTGTTGCCACTTCAATCGGACCGCCGTTCTTGCCTGTGTGTTCGTGTGTTGCCTGTTCTTTGAATGCCATAACGTTTACGTGCTTGCCAAGCAGCTCAAGGTTTTTCACCTTGTCCGGCCATTTGATTTTCTTGAGCAGGCCAGCAGCATCACCTGCCATCTCTGTAACGTCCATGCCCGAAAGGGTGGTGCGCCAAGTTTTAGGCCAATCCTTAATCGGCTTGAGCTCGCCATTAGCAAGCAGGATGTCGAGCACGTCCATCTGGTCAATCTCAACCAGGCGGCGAAGCACATAAGCAGCGTCAATTCCTACCTGGTTATTCCTGTCCTGCTTAAGCTCCGCAATTCGAGCCAGGATGTCATCATTTGTCATCAGGCGGTGCGCTTGGTTGCGGGCGGACTTCTCGCTGAACCCTGCCCGTATTACTGCCTGTGTGGCATTGAGGTCTTTTACGAACTCACGGGCAAACAGCTCTTGTTTGTCGGTGAGCTTTGCCATTTCATTTCTCGTAGATTGGTGTTACGTGATAACCGATGAGATTGGAGACGAAGTAAACAGCATCTGTGCCATCATCTTCGCCGATGACCAGCAAGCCATTCCCCATTTCTGGTTGTTTATGGGTAAGGTGATTCCAGCTGGACTCTTCAGAGAATACTGTGATTTCGTAGCTGCTGATTTTTGGATTAGCCATAGTCAATCCTTAAGGGTGTGGTGATTCTGTATTAGTCAGACTTCGCGGCGTTTCTCAGCGTGGCTGGCCTTATCCTTGTCGGAGGATTCAGTAAGAGCCGTTGTGAAAGTGGCTCTCAATTTGATGGAAGGCTGCCGTCTGCAACTTTGGATGCGAAGTAGTCCAGAATTTCCGTTAATTCTTCCACTGCTGGCTTATTCAGCCCCTCATACCTGCCGATGGTGGCGAAGTATTCAGGCTTATTCAGGTTGTATATGTCGAGCATCTGGAAAAATTTCCGCTCTACCTGACCCGCATCCATATCATCAGCCATAAAGTAGGATGTGAGCATTGATGCAAGGCAGTCAGCATCTATCAATATGTCCCCATAGGCTGATCTATAAACTGGGCGTCGGTGGATACTGACCTGCCGTATCACGAACTCTTCACATACCTGACGCGTAATAGGGAATTTTTCTGGTGAATATGGGCTCATGGTCACCTCACGCAGCTGCGTACAGCAGTTTCATCTGGCCTTTAACAGGGAAGGCTGCCATGCACCGTGCTTCGAAGTCACGGTAGTCGCTACAACCATTAGCGATGCCGGTCACCACTATGATCTGGTTCTCTACCAACCGTAACGCGTCTGGTTTAAGGTACTGGTGTATCTTGTCACCAGCAGCAAGCCTGCTTTTAACTTCAGCATAAACTTCAGGTGGCAGCACAGGGCCATAGATCCACTTAGCGCTTATCATCCCGAACAGTGCCGGACGCCTGCCAGGGCGATGGCGGGGTAACCCAGACATTTTAAATAGCGCAGCATAAAACGGCTCCCTAAAACGCTTTTCCCATGGCTGAGACTTGTCGAGAAGGAAGATAGCCTTGATTCGCTCATCATCTGACTGGCAGCCCGCATTATGGATAATCGCGTCTATCTGCTCGTCACACCAGATTTCAAAGTCAACCGACAGCCAGCGAGCGAATCGGACGGCCAACTTCGGATGTAGCCAGGTACCGCCTCCGCGATCCTTACGCGCCCTGCTGGTTTTTACATATGTGATTTTCCCATATCTACCTTCCAGCGCCCGAAGATAGCGGACAGTTTCTGGAAGCCTCAGCCATTGGGCTGGCTCTTTTCCGAATTTATCTGCTGCTGATGTGGCATCAAACCACCCATCGCTATAAAAACGCATGGAGTGACCTTCGAACTGAATCGGAATGATATTACTCATCGGACTTTCCTTTTAGTGGTGAACCTTGTCTCACAGGAGTACGGCCCTCAGAAGGCATCCGACAGCCAGCCGAATTCCTCAAGGGTCACCCTGAAAGGTTCTGAGTTAAATGCGCGTGAGATGCGCGGTGATTTACTGCGGATATAAAAAAGCCCGACCAAAGTCAGGCTGTTATTTAAGGCATTGCTCTCTGATATACTGCTGGAGATAGTTCACCTGTCCGGTGATGGTGTTGATTCGCCCTCTGAGGGTGAAATAATCCCGTTCAGCGGTGTCATTAAGTCTGGCGGAGGTAGCATCGCCCACGCTGCCGGTGGAGGCGGTGCCACTCTTTGCACAGGTGGCGTTGAGCTGCAGCCGCTTACGACCAGCAATAACATCAGACTGGAGTTCGTCAATACTGGCTTTGGCATCTGCTAACTCCTTTGTGTATTTGGCATCGAGGGCAGCAACATCACGCTGACGTGCCAGCATATTTGTTATCGTTTTCTGGCGGGCTTCAGCCAGCTCTTCTGCATGCTCAGCACGCTCGGTTTGCTCTTTAGCTTTGGTTCGGTAATGGTCGAACAAGGCAGAGTAGGTTACGCTCAGCGCTATAAGGCCGACAATAATCAGGTTGCGCCAGTTATTTGCCAGCCAGATCATGACAGAAACAACTCACGTTCAGCTGCGCGGCGCTTCACAAGTCCTGCCAGCTGCTTTCCTCCAGCATTGACCCATTTGCCGAACTCGTCAGCCGCTCCTTGCTGATTACCGGAGTTCAGCTTAATAAGCAGGGTTGATGTGCTCAGCGCACGCAGGCCAAGGTTGTAAGCGAAACTCACCAGCGCATCAAACTGTCCCTGAGTGATTTTCACCTTAACCAGTTGGTTTACCCCCTTCTCATACTGAACTACGCCACATTTGAGCAGGCGTTCTGCAGTTGAAAGGTCGATAACCATGCCAGCGGCCACTTTCTTACCGTTAACAGGTTGAGTCCAGCCGTAACCAATCGTCCACACGCCAACGCTGTCCTGGTAGGCTTTCAGTTCGCAGCCCTCGAAACGCTTGATTAGCGCAATGCCTGTGTTACTGATTTGCATCTTCTACCCCGGCTTTTCTGGCGGCCACGCGTTTGATCAGCGCACCGATTGAATCAGTGCCGACATAACCAATAAACACACTGGCGATGTAAGCGAGGTTTGTACTCAGGCCGAGGAAGTCCAGCAGGTCACGGACGAACCAGGCGATCATCGCGCACATAGCAGCATCGATAATCGTTTTCCAGAACTGGCCGCCGTTGTAGCGCCCGCGCAGATAGGCCATCAGGAACGCCAGCGCGGCACCTATGCCCTGCTCTTTTGCAGCCAGCAATGCGGCGATCAAATCTTGTTTATAGGGCATACGCATGTCTCCCACCTCCATTACTCCGGGTGGCTGTTGTGTAGGGTTTAAGAAAATAAAGTGCGCCGTCCCGAGCTAACAGGAGTGAGTGAGGGTGATTCGGGAGGCGCAAAAGAAAAAGGTCGCTCTATGGCGACCTGTTGGAATTAATGTGTGGTGGCCGGTGATGCGATCCGGCATTCTCGACCAGAGATACTTTCAACTCAGAGTCAGCTTGGAAGTTCTTTTACCTCATACCAATGACCATCGGTGGGATAGTCACTTAGTCATTCATCCCAATAAGGGCCAATCATGGCACAGTGAGGGCGATGGGGATAGTTGTAACTTACCCTTACGTTACCAACCATCGTACTCCTTTCTTTAAATGCCGCATCTCCGCATTTAAGCTTTGATAAGGCATTTTCAAGCGCAGTTATCGCTAAACAAGTGTCATCGCTCTCAACATACAGTGTGAAACCTTTAACTTTTGAGTCTAAAGTTACAGGCTTCAAATTTAGGTGATGATGATGTGGGTTCATCTGCTCCTCCTATATAAACATTGTTCCGGCTTTAACTTCTGAAACAGCACTACTACGTCAGCCATCAAGCAGATAAATCGCATCGGTTAAGAGCACTGATTACCACAGTGGAGCATTTACGCCGTTGCTTCCGCCAGTGCTCTTACCGATGCAATAAAAAAGGCCCCGCAATCGCGGAGCCTCGGAATATGGTGCGCCTGTTTATCATCATTGATTATCTGACAATCCATCGAACGGGCGGCGCATTGAGTTGCTACATTTTTAATTGTAGTAGCCCCCCGGCAAACAGCAATAAAAAAAGCCCCAACCTAATAAGGTCAGGGCTTTCTTGGTAATCTGCCGCTCTTCTGTCTTTGTCATCCGAGCATGACATAAAACTACCAGGTCCATTTCCCAAATTCAAGCTATTTGGAAAATATTTCCCTCTTAAGCCGCAATCAGGGAATTTTCTTGTTCTATTTCATGCTTAATTGCGTAAAACATTTCCTCTTCAAGCACCTCCTCGCACCAGATTATTCTCTTTCGGGCATATTGGATATCGCAGCCGGTGGCGTAGTGAACCTGCCTGGCAATATCTTGCGGGCTTTTGCATTCACAGTATCGTTTAATGGCTACATCGCGGATTGGACTGTCGCGCTTAATGACCTTGCTCATTACTTTTTCGACAAAAGCCGCATCATCTGATTCTTTGGCGAGAGCGATGATGCTGGCCGTTGATGTTCCTGGAATAATGATTTCACGCGACCTTTTGAATAACTCCTCTCCCGTATAGCCCTGCTTGTGCAAGCTATTAACCACTTCGACAATTCGCTCTGATTGCTGCTCACTCCATTCCGAGCGAACCATCAACCTGCCAATCACATTGACGCATCCGCCAGGTGAATCGTCGCCGCCCAGGTGCCTGCCCCATAGAGTCAGCAGATATCGAGTCCAGACTCTCTGAGGTGGAGTAATGGTTTTCTTCCCTCGGCACCAGACACGCCGCAAGTCTGCCTGCCTCAGATAACATGGCAGCATGTAAACCGGGTCTGACTTTCTCATGCCCTTCTCCCTGCGATGTGGCTGAAGTGTTGGAGTAATCGGTAATCACACATGAAAGAGCTTTTAGAGCGGTAGAGTCTGATGTGTAGCCATTTGCGCTGAAGGTATTCGGTCATGCTGCCTCTCTTTGCTTATTTATAACCCGCAGTAAAGCCCTGTAATGCGCTCGTATGGCGTACAGCTCTTCGCGGGTATATCGATGAGGTGTGTTGTTGTTTTCAAGCGCCTCGACACGCTGAGCGCCGATTTTGTCTATCAGGTTGATTCGATATGGAATGGCATTACTTGAAAGCTCGCTGTTGCAGCGATGACATTGCTTATGAATGTTATCTTCGTTGTAACGAATGTGTGATGCTGCGCCTCTTGACCTGAAGTGCCCTGCTCCCCACTGAACCGTTTCCCACGTTCCACAGCTAATGCACGGTAAATCCTTATCCCTTCCCTTAGTGATGTAATCATTAACAGCTCGCTGGGTTAGATCTTCCCAGTGCTTTAATGGTTTAAGGTCGGATTTTCGCTTATTCCAAGCGGCACGCTCAGCCTTATCTTGACGCTCTTTCTTGCGCTCAGATTGCTGGACTGCGTATTTAATTGCACAGCGTGGGCTACAGACGATTTGAAGGGTATTGATGGGAGTGAATAGTTTTTTGCAGGTTCGGCATTTCTTTGGCTTCGGTGGTTTTGGCTTAATCGCCTTCGCCATTGCTACCCCCCTGAACCTGGACGATTGTCAGAGTTCCACCGAAAACCGCGCCAGTATCGATGTAGTTTTGATTCCAAGCTTTCGCTTTTTTCTTGATTGGTGTGTGCCCGAAGTAGAACTGGTCAGCGCCATCGATTTGGCTACCCTCACCATCAACAATGCGACTGAACCGCTCTCGACTCCACATGATTTCTTTCGGGTCCAATACCTTCCCGAACTCATAGCTTTGAGAAGGATAATCAGCATGCGCAACCACTATTTTTTCATTACCAGTCTGCACCTCAATAACCAGAGGAAGTGTTGATGCGTATTGAATGAGGCCTTTCGCTCGAATTTTCTCGTCTGGGTCCAAGTGCCAGTACCATTCACCGCCGTTCTGAAACCACAGAGAACCATTGGTATGTCCAGATACCGCCTCTATGGCCATTTGCTCATGGTTGCCTTTTACGGCCTTAAACCAAGGCTCTCGAATTAGCTCAAGGCACTCTATATTTTTATTTCCTCTATCTATCAGGTCACCAACTGAAACCAGAAGATCATGATGCGGATCGAAATTGATCTCTGATAACCTAGTTAATAGTTTTTCAAAGCTCCCATGCAAATCACCGACAACAAAAATTTTCCGATATTCATTACCTTCCACTCTTTCGTAGTAACCATTTCGCTTACTCATCTTCCCTCCTCACTATTTCAATAACTTCATAGCCGTTAAGCTCGTAGAATGCGCAGCAGTCGCTACAGCACCAGGTTTCATCGTCGCTTAGTGGTAGTCCGCAATCAGCACAGATGCTTTCAGCTTCCATTGCCAACCTCCTTTTGCTCGTCAAACCACATCAGGAACAATAAGCAGCACACCGCGTGCGCCAGGTGGGGTAAGTTGCTTTCAGTGTCGTTTGACTCTCCTGACCACCAGGCAGTGATGTGACGAATCGACGCATCGAAATAACGCTGCCTGCCATCCGGCACTGTTTTCCAGTTGTCTACTGCGTACTTAGCTGCCCCAAATTCAAGAACGGACACGACAGTTTTAATGGCATTTAACGGCAGCAGACTAAACCTCCATTTCCCCGAGTCATGCTTAGTTGTCATATTCGGCTCCACATAGGGTTCTGCCAGCGCCGGCTCGGGCGAGGCTCAGTTTTCTCTTCGGGTAATAAAGCGCTTACCGTCCATGACTTGTAGTCAGCGGCAAGATGCTTTTCGACTTTGATATTGAGGGATTGATACTTGAGGATTAGTTCGTTGGCTTCTTCGGTTGTACAGTCAGGCTGATGGTGCCAGCTCATTTTCATGGCCTTTCCTTCCTGCGCTTTCACCCCACGCGCCACGGTGAACCATGAGAACGCCATTGACGATTGCGTGAAATCTGGCTTTTTTGTCACGATGGTACTTTCTGATTGTGGTGCGGTTAGACTTGAGAATTCTTGCCAGTTCTGTCTGATTGCCCCGCGTCTTTATCAATAATTCGGGGATTGTCTGGATGTTTACATTCATCAAGCCACCTGCTTTTGTCTGAGTTGCATAAACTCTGAATCGTTAGGGATAGCAATGGGTACGCCTTTATCAAGGCACCACTGTTCGTGTAGCTCCATCAAGCGGAGCATTCGGCCTTTGTCCATCTTGCTTGTCCGCTCCCTCTCTCCGTTCTCGTCGCGCCCCAGCCAGTGTCCCACGTAATAATCGTGAACCTCTTCGTTGCTGATTGGCCGGCTGAGTACCACAACGCCCCCGCGACTTCTAATGTCCACAACAACGCCACGCGCACGTAGCCAGTCGCCTGTGGTTTCTACCCACATTCGCCATGTGCGATTCATTGGAATTGTTCGGAGGTCACGCCATTCGGTTATTTTGATGCGCCAGCGTTTGCCGGAAGAGACGAGGTCGAATATGTGCTTAGTGAACTGGCCGAGGGTTGTCGTGTGTAGGCAAAAATCCTGCACCTTTTCCTCCGATTATAATGAAATTGCCAACCCGAGAATGAAACCAGAAATCGCCATCATTAGCGTAAGGGCTATAACTTCCCATGCGCTAAATATCTTAGCTCCCATTACTCATCTCCTTTAATGGTAACCAGGGGGATGACAGGCTGCATCTTCGCCACTGCCTTACGTTTACAGTCAGCGTAAGCCGCGCTACCTACTAAATCTCTCAGTTCATCCAGCAGCAGATTTTTCATGCGCAGTTTTTCACCTGCTCGGCGGTTCAGTTTTCCGTATCTTGTTCCAATGGCATACCTGAGCGTTTTTAGCTTGGATAGGTATCTCTCAGCCCCAGCCCTTTCCTCTCCTGCAGTTGAATAGATTCGCCCATCCAACACGACGATGTTCAGTGCAATCTCTTCCAGCCAGTCCTCGCACTGAGAAAGAGTTGCTGATTGAATTTGCGCTGCTGTTAAT
Source organism: Winslowiella toletana (assembly GCF_032164335.1). Classification (NCBI taxonomy): domain Bacteria; kingdom Pseudomonadati; phylum Pseudomonadota; class Gammaproteobacteria; order Enterobacterales; family Erwiniaceae; genus Winslowiella; species Winslowiella toletana. The sequence goes on from NZ_CP134152.1 coordinate 2,974,161, forward strand.
TTCATCGCTTACCTCCGGCCCAGCGCCATAAAAAAAGGACCGCGATACTCAGCAGTCCTATTTCGATTTCTGTTATGTAGATTGGTAACATCAAAGATACCTCGCAAAAATCCATATCGAAAATGCACCGAATGCCATAAGGACCAGTGAGATTATTACCAGAGCTGTGTTGTCATCCATCACTCACCTTCCTTTGGTGGCTCGGGGAGTGGCTGCCAGTGGGTAACTTTATTGCCAACCGATTCACCAAAAGGCTCATGCAGAAACTTACAATCATGCCTGTTGTAATAGGCAATGAAAGAATTGCGACCCTCACTTACGATTACTGCTGCATGGTCCCAGTCATCACACTCCGGCAATCTTTCGCTACAGCGAATCCAGTTGCTCATCATTCCCCCTCATTCATCATCAGGAAGACTATGCAGATAGCGCGGCATGGGTCTTTGTCCACAAAAAACATACCTTCATGCTCAACCTCATCACTGGTTGCACACCATCCGCTTTGAGCTGGCACGACGCCAATCAAATTCTTCTCCGCTATCGGCCCCGCGTCAGCCCATGAGTTGCAGTATTTTTTCTGCTCATTCCGCGCCAGAAGATAATCAGCAAAGCTAATCGCCCTGCCAACTTCACAGCTAATTTCATAGTCGCTCAGCTTGCTGTAATCAGTCACGCTGCTCTCCTTCCTGCTTAACGGGTACGGGTGGTATTTCATAGAGTGGGAAATAACCAGCTCCCTCATGGGTGTGGCAACGGGTGTCATTCACTCCCCAGGCTACCGGCTTCTCGGTAAGCGCTGCGAGTGCGATGTTCATCAGCTCAACCATGTATTGCTTTTCATCTGCAATCTCCCATCGCTTAACTTCAATTGTCGCCAGCCCAATCAGATCTTGCCTCTCCTGCTCACTCAGTACAGGCATGGTGTAATCAGTCATTGGTAGTTCCTTCTGATTCCTGCTGGTCAATCGCTGCAACCAGCAACAAAACGTTCTCCGGGTTCGCTGTTGCGATAAATATCGCATCGCGTTTCTCTGCCACGTTTGCCAGCACATCTTCTTTTCCACCGAGTGAGAAAGGGCTATTGGTGATGCCGTTAAATAGCATTGATGTCCTGCGCCACTCACCCGGCGTTGCGTTCTGCGCTGCGGATTTAATTTGCTGCAACAACTCTGCTGTTAGTTTCTTCATTGCCCTTCCCCTTGTTTAGCTGGCTAGACCTATATGCCAGTGAACGCATAACGAGCTGCTCCAGTTTTCTTGATAATTCCGCTATCAACTCCATCCCTAATAACGCGCCCTGCACGGATATAGCTTGCTGAATCAACGCTGTCATCACCGAAGTAATCTGTTATTGCCTCCGCTACGTCTGCTCTGCGGAACTTGGTGCCCTTCAATGAGATAAGTTTTTCAATTCTTGGCTCTGTCATGATTTCATCTGCCCGGACTTAAACTGAGACTTCAAGGGTAGATAAACACACCGATGAACGAACGGGATAAATTCTGCGAAGAAGTTATTATCCGTGGCCTGCCGGTAGCCTGTTACCTTGTCGATCATCGCCTCAAGACCATTCCGCGGCTGACGTGGAAGACTGACATCGTAGAGTCGGCAGAAATTGGATATTAAATCCGGCTCACCCAGGCACTCGTCCAGGCAGAGGCTGAATGCCGGGTCCATCAGAAGCGATTGGATAACTTCGCGTGGCAATCGTTTGTCAGTCATGATTTCACCTGCTTGCGGTAGCCCATCTGGTTAACATTCAAGTTCATAGTCTTCTCTCCCGGTTCTGACACTTCTGATGTCCAGCGGGTCCAGGCCAGACAGAGCGCTGCTGAAGTAATACGTTTTTTCAGAGCCGGGTACGTGGCGGGATTTTGTGCATATAATCTCCGTGACACCCTTCATCTCTGTTTGCGGGTTGTACTTATCGTCGCGGTAGACCATGAAAATCACATCAGCCTCCTGCTCGATAACACCAGACTCACGAAGATCCGCATTTACAGGCCGCTTGTTTGCTCGTTGCTCAAGGTTTCGGTTGAGCTGTGATAAAGCGATGACCGGACAGCGAAGCTCTTTGGCAAGGTTTTTCAGGCCAGAAGCTATCTCCCCTACAGACTGGTTCATGTTTTCCGGGTTGGTCATTTTCATCTTTTGCAGATAGTCAATGATGATGACGCCAAGCCCGCCGGTCTGCTTGTGCATCCTGCGTGCCTCTGCCCGTATCTGATGAACGCTCAGTGATGTTTTATCGTTTATGTGGATAGGTGACTGCTGGAACTCAAGCAAGGCGTTACTCAGCTTTGCCCACGCCACATCGCCACTGTTCGGCCCGTTGTCACCCAGTAGTTGCTCTTTGCTGATGCGGGCGCGGTGGTAGGCAATGCGCTGTGAGATCTGCTCAATAGGCATTTCTAGGCTGAAGAACAACACTGGCTTTTTGCTGTGCAGCGCCACGCACTCGGTAACCGTGGTGCTGAACATGGTTTTCCCCATACCCGGACGACCGCCGACCACGATGAAGTCAGTGTTGTTAAATCCGCCGAAAGCGTTGTCGATGGTTTCCATTCCCAGTTTCGTGCGGTGCTTCCAGATGTCGCCACTGATTATCGCCTCGATTTCGTTTATCGAAATGTCGATACCGTCCATGATGTGTCGCGTTCCTACCTCCTGCTGGGTTTCAATAGCCCCAATGTCAGACTGGATCCCGCCGATAATGTCAGTCAGAGGGATGACGCCGGGCTGATTCATTTTTTCAATCCCGGCGTTAAGGGCGCCCATGACCTTGCGGCCAAGTGTCAGCTCCTTCAGCTTGCTGGCATACGCTGGCAGGTTTCTGGCTAACGGCGTGTTCTTCGACATCTCCGCCAGGTATGCGAATCCACCTACCATCTTCAGCTCACCAGACTGCTCCAGCTCTGCCGTAAGGGTCATCAGATCAACTTGGGTGCCTGTGTGATGAATGCGCTTGTAGGCGTTGATAACGATGCGGTGCGCAGCGCTGGTGAAGTCGTCAGCCGTAAGGTTTTCGATAGCGTCCATCGCACTCTCGCGTATATCTTCCATTGAGCCGGCCAGCATGATCGCCCCAATGACGCTCTGCTCTACGTACATGTCTGAGTATTTATTCATGCCGGTGAACCCTGTGTTGATGCTTTGTATTCGCGGCGAACCTGTTCGTAAACCTTCGCCCAGTTTTTGGTGTCGAGGATCCAGTCGAGGGTGAGCCAGTATTTTTCATGCAGTCCATCGACCAGAGTTGATTTCCTGATAAGCGTAAAGATGGTTTCGATATGCTTTTCCTCTCGCCAGCCACCTTGGTTAGTTTTAGCGTTCCATATTCGTTCTAGGCCGTGGTATGCAGGGCGAGTTTTATTCCACTCGTGCATCTCAACAGCGCGCTCGGGGAAATTTCCATTCCAGAGCTGAATGAGCTTTTCGTGTGGGCATGGCTCAGGATTGCGATCAGCGCCTTCCTGCCAGATAAGAGCGTCCGACAGGTAGGTATCAAATCGCGTCATGCGGCAAATGTTCTGGATTGATGGTTTGTGCTTCCACACCTTCACCGCCCACTGAGTTACCAGCTTCACCTCTTCCACGCTGTAGCAAATCCCTTTGGCTTTTACAGTGTTCAGGGCTTTCTCGTAGGGTGCCGGTGAAAAGCATTTGCTACCGGTAATTTCGTTGTAGTAATCCAGACATTCCTGAGCAGACTCAGAATCACCCCCTTGGGGGGTAAGGGGGGTATTTTCTTTTATATTTTGAATAGTATCTTTTGTGTGTTCCGTTTTGGTAATACCCTGAGTTACCAATTTGGTAACATTATTTGTTACCACCTTGGTAACAAAGTTACCTGCTTGGGTACACTCTGGAATTGACCACTCTGAGATGTTTTTATTTGGACCAATCTTGCTGCCATCTTTCAACAATACTTTCATGGCGATAAGCTCATTTCTGGCGATGTTTGCTTTCGATCTGCTGATGCGGCACAACTTTGCTAACTGACTGTCTACAATACGGTCCATTTTCTTCTTGAAGCCATAGGTCTTACGGCAAACAGCGTGGGCCACCTTGGCCTGATTGCGAGTCAGATTTGCTCCTATCAGCTCTTCGTAAAGCTCCATAGCCAGCATGATGAAACCATCATCTGTGTCGGCCACTCTGCGCTCCACGGCCTCCTGTGCAGGCCTGTAATCGGATAGTTTCCTAACATTGCTCATTTGCCCTTCTCCCTATCCCTGTACTCCTGAACCAGTGCTTTCAGCTTCTCAAATACAGCCGGGTTGCAGGTTCTAAGGTATCGGGAGCGGACAATGCTCTTATGCAATTCGTCCTGGCTTATTACGTGTCGTTTTGCCATAATTACTCCTGTGAATTGTTCCAGTCTTTTCGCATCAGGCCTCGAAGCTGTTGACGCAGCTCGGGGCTTTTTCTTTTGGTGATATCGCGTTTATCGTGTCCTGCACCAGTCGCCCGACAGGGCTTACTTCCCATGCCAATTTTGCTGTGCAGATAACAGCCGCAATAAACCGCCAGTCAGCACGGCTTATCTTCGATTCGTGACAGCCAACATTCTTGGCGAATTCTCTTCCTGTTAAAGCCGATACCGCCAGAAGCAGATCGGTTTCTGTACGGTCGATTTCACGCTGTGATGGTTTGCTGTAATTTGCTGAATCCATAGTTAATACTGTCCTTGTTGGTTAAGTAGTTACGTGTGTGCACCGTGGAGTGCCACATTTTTAATGATTCCCCGCGTTGGCGGCGGGACAGATTGATAAAGAGCGGTGTTGCTTAACTTGCCTGAAGCAGTTCGGCTAGGTCTGGGTTAATTTCCTGAGCTTTAACCTTACCGTTTGTTGCCTTTACGATTTTCATTACAAAACGGAGCTCAATACCCCCACCATGCAACCATCTCCAAACTGTTGGCTGAGATACTCCGCATAGATCTGCGAGCTTCTGCTGACTTCCAGCAATGCCAACAGCTTTCTGAATTGCCTTGTTGGTCATAGATAATTCCTTTAAGTATTAATCATGATGGATAATAGCAATGAGTATTGATTTAAGCAATAGCAATACGGTTTTGACGTGCAATACGTTGGCGTATAAATTTGATAGCATGAAAAATGAAACTCTTGCAGACCGCCTGAATCAGGCAATGGAACTTTCTGGCATGACCCAAGGCGCGCTTGCGAAGGCGTCTGGCGTCGCGCAGCCAACGATCTGGAGGCTGTCCAGTGGAAACGCTCGCGGCTCTACCCGTATAGTTGAAATTGCCAATGCACTTGGCGTTCGCTCGGAGTGGCTTTCCACTGGTGAAGGGGCGATGCGTTCCTCTTCTGTTCAGGAACCAGCAAAGCAATATTCAGCCAAAGTTACTAGGGATGACGTATACCGCTTAGATGTTCTCGACATATCAGTCAGCGCTGGTCCCGGAGTCATTAATAGCGAGTTCGTTGAGGTGCTACGCTCTGTGGAGTACTCAATCGAAGATGCGCGACACATGTTTAATGGGCGTAAGCAAGAGCAGATCAGAATCATCAACGTTCGCGGCGACAGCATGAGTGGCACTATCGACCCAGGTGATCTTCTGTTCGTAGATATCACCGTGCAGAGCTTCGATGGCGACGGCATCTATGCCTTTATCTACGATGAGACGGCCCACGTTAAACGCCTGCAGAAGATGAAGGACAAGATACTCGTTATCTCAGATAACAAGACGTACACACCGTGGGAGCCGATTGAGAAGGAAGAAGCGAATCGCATGCTTATCTTCGGAAAAGTGATCGGCAGTATGCCGCAAACTTACCGGAAGCATGGATAAATTATAATAACAGAGATTATTGCTGCCGATTTTTTGTAGCTAACATTTAAAACTAAAACACACAGCATAAAACTATAGAAGGATTTTGATATGCCAAATCGAAACTTTGAGTTCAAGAATTACCCTATAGTGTTCATTGGCTCAGGTATATCAAAAAGATATTTGCAAAGCTATCCCACGTGGGAGGAATTACTTTGTGAATACTGGCAAAAAACAAACCCAGAGATAGATTTTTACAATTATTTATTGTCCATAAAAGAAAGGTATAAATCGTCAGTTAATGATTCATCTGATTTAGATCATAAGATATACACTGAAGCCGCAAGTAAAATAGAATCTGACTTTAATAGATTATTCACTGAGAATGTCATTAAGCTTAAAGGCTTAGATGCAAAACGAGTATTTAACGAAAATATATCTCCATTTAAATTTTCAATTTGCCAAAGATTTTCAAATCCAGCCTTAAAACATGATGTTGACATTGATGAATTAAACTCATTTAAGCTTCTACTAAAAAAAGCAAAAATGATTATCACCACTAATTACGATGCTTTTATAGAAAAACTATTATTAGAACAAGGTATAACACCAAAATTATACATTGGTAATCATGGATTCTTTGAAGATACAATTGGCTGGAGCGAGCTTTATAAAATTCATGGTGACATTAAAGATCCATTATCAATAGTAATTAGCACAGAAGACTATGAAAAGTATGATAGCAAGGCTATTTTAATTAGTGCAAAAATACTATCCAACATGATAAAAAACCCGATACTATTTATTGGCTATTCATTAACAGACAGGAATGTTAAAAAGCTATTATCGGACTTCTCATCGCAACTACCAAAAGAAGACGGAAGAAAGTCTGCTGAACGTATAATACTACTTCAACATAAGCAAAATGAATCAAGCGTCATAACAAAACAAATCACTGACCAGCAACTTCAGGTTACATATACATCTGTAGAAACTGATAATTATAAAGAAATATATGATGAAATAAGCTCTGTTGATGAAGGCCTGTCTCCTTATGACGTTTTACGCTATCAGAGAGCCATCAAAACCCTGATAGTTAATGAAGGTGAAAAAGGAAACCTCGATGCGTTGCTCGTATCCCCATCTGACTTAGATAAGTTAGAGGAGAGCGTTAAGCAAGGTAAGAACCTTGTTGTTGCGCTTGGTGATAAAAAATATGTGTTCACTCAGATAAAAGAGCTTAATTATCTAGAGGATTATTTGTTCGAAAAAAATGAAATATCTAACAGACTTGCTGTAGAATTCATTATTGACTCAACAAACACATTACGAATACCTTTTTCCAAAATAATAGCTTCATGCAACTTTAAAGATCTAAACCTAAAGCAAAAACTTTTGGCGAGATTAAATCAAAGAATTGAAAGACATGGCAAGTTAAATAACATCATAGATTCAGTTAAACTAGATAAAGTAAATGCCGAAAAAACATTCGCCAGCATAAAGGAAGTTAAAGCCTCGGCTTTTAGCAAAAATAAAGAATTGCTTGTGATTGTTAAAAACATTAAAAACTTTAACCGAGAAGAAATAGATAAATATGTTAAAAGCGAGGCTTTTATACAATTTAAAAGCTGCGAAAATGACAATCTTAAAACTGACTATAGAAAATTATTCTTGGCATATGACTTGCTAATTAACGGTGATATAAAAAAGATAGCATAAACAAAAAGCCCTGAAAGATTAGTATTCTTTCAGGGCTATGTAATCAATCCCGTATGGTGGCGGAATGTTTCCCTTATGGGGGAGGGAAACGTGTTCTTACTATATGATGATAGGTTGAATGGGTCAACAACTATAAGAAAAATTAACAATGTAATTTATAAATTTAGTGAATTCAATTAAATAGATAATGAACCATTGCCTCAATCTCAACAGAAGAATTTTTTTCAGTCTTGCAAAAATAAAAATCCCAATAAAATTAATATAATGACTCACTTAATGGCCAGTATTATTTATCTTTCACTTCGTATCAATACGTAAAAGCACTGACTTATCCAGCCACCTAGCCGGTTTTTTGTTGCCCTTCCCTAGCCCTTCAGCGCATCCAGCGCCAACTCATCAGTTATGTCAGGCTCTTCTCCCGACAATTCCACCACCATCTCAGCGATGGTCAGCTTGGTCACTGGTCGCCCCTCTTCTATCAAATCCAGCACAGCCGTGCCAATCGTGTAAGCAATCACCGGCTTTAGCTCCGTCATCAGGACATCTTTGTCTTCCATCATCACTCCATAGATTAAACTTCAACCAAAACACCCTATCACACAGCCACTGAGATGGCATTTACAAAAATAAATTACTTTTGCTATCAAAGGCTAAATAATAATTGCTATTAAAAATACCAATACGTATTGCTATTGAAAATACTCATAGCTATTATTCTTCCATCAGCACAACGCAGCCCACCGCAGAAAGCTGAATGCTCTTTAACAACTGGCAGCGCTGACAAGGCGCGAAATAACCAAACGAGATGGGTTTGGGATTGGATGAATGCGCAGGCTGATGCGCGGTGATGTTGAGGCGGCCACCGCCTTCGTAAAGCCGGAGCGTACAACAAGCGCGGTGGGTTACAAAGCCCGCGACCACCGCACGCCGGAGATCAGCACCGGCCATCCAATCACCAAAACCATTTCAGGAGGCAACATGACAACTATCACTTTCGGTAAATCAGTAAAAGAGACGGCAAAGAGTCGTCGTCATGCTCGTCGTCGTGCAGCAGCGATTGAGCGTGACAATCTGGAGGGGGTTATCGATGCAGCATTCGGCGTTAAAACCCTCTCTCTGGCCGACAAACGCATGAAGGCCCAGCAAAGGGTTAAGTCAGCCCGTAAAGCCTCTGTAATCGCTTCTGGTTGCAGCAATCGAGTACTTAAAGCAGTAGCGAGTCCGAGTGTTCGCGAAGTGAAAGAGATTGAGTTTGTTACTCGGGAGAATCCTGAGTACCGGAAGGTGAACAACCCTTACGGTCAGCTTACTAACGCCAGGCAGAAAATGCGCGGGTGCTGCATTCCACTTATATGAGGTGAGATTGTCATGGAGAGTATAGGTAAATTAGTAGTATCGGTTAGCTTCGATACTACTGAATTAAGAAATCAGATTAATGATTTACGGCAGTTACTTAATTCATCGCTTGAATGCTTTCCTGACTATATCGTTGAGATGATTCTGCGCAGTCTTCCTGCTGTGCTCGAGGATATCGTCCTGTGTAATAACTCTCCCGCAACCGGCACAGGCCTTGATATTGTTCATAGTGTGAGGTTTGGCACGAAATACGAAAGACTCGCTGCCGCAATCAGGGCAAGAAAACTGAGCACGGATACTCTCTGACATAAACCATCCTTTTCGAATGACTGTGGACTCAGAAACATATCAGTTTCCTTTGACTGTGGAAAGCAGGGAAATCACGCGCCGGGCGTGGCTAAATATCCCGGCACACACATCATAAAGGTCGCTTAGGCGGCCTTTTTTTAACAGCGGCGCTGCCGCACATGCTGGAGTGATCATGTATTCGATAGAGATTGAAGATTCAGAAGGCGAGATTTCATATTTCTCTGAAACATTCGATTGCCTGACAGAGGCAACAAGAGCCGCTCGTCGCCTTGAGTGTGAAGATGCCGAGATTGAGTCTGCCGTGGTCGTGGTAACGGAGACTGGTGAACAGGTTAGCTAATTAACAGCGGCGCTGCCGCAGGTTGCAGGACAGCAGCATATCAGCCGCATCGAGAAGGCTTGCTCCTCCCCTTCTCTTCTTGACAGGCATGAGAGCACATCAGTCTGCTTGCCTGAAATTGCATTATTCAACGCGGGTTACCGCACCGTCCGGAAGGGCGTAACACACATCATTAAGTGAGTGGAAGCATGAAAACCATAACTGTTTACGCAAACATCGGCGAAAAGCACACCATCGTTCTTCGTGATGGTGGAGTTCTGATTTTCAATCACTACACCGGTAAGACGGTCGTTCCTGAAGCATTTGATTTTGAAACGGTATCCAGAGATTTCACTGGCAAAGTAAATAGTGAGCAGGTTTTCAAAGCAGCTGCAAGGAAGCGCAGTGCTCACAGTGCGAGTTTCTTTCTGGTGAATCAGATGCACTGGCCGCAAAGCAGCTTTGAAATACAGGGTTGGAAGCATTAACAGAGGTCGCTTAGGCGGCCTTTAACAGCGGCGCTGCCGCAGGAGTGAGAGATGAGTAAACGACTGGAGATTTTGAAAGCCTCTCTCGCAAAGAAAGAGGCGCGATTCGATGAGCGGCTACAGAACCACTTCGACACTGTAGCTCAGGCAAATGGACAGCCGCTGAACGACAAGCGCAATGGGTGCAAGACACTGAATAAGTGGGATAAGCAAAGTGACGCACTGCGAGCTCTACAGGACAGCATTCAGCGCACAAGGGATGCCATTGAGCGAGAGGAAAATAAAATTGCTAATGCTAGCTTGGTAAATTTGCCGTCATACATCCAGCAGGCGATCGATGATGGGCTCATAACTCAGTGGCGCAAATTCCCGCGCTTCTTCTTTGTAGTTGGCGTAAGTGGTGCGCGAATCGTTCTCGATGAGAATACCGGAGTTATAGGTTATCGCTACCTGAGCAAAGTTTCAAAGGACGAGTACCCCACATTTCGGGATGTATTCAACCGGCTGAACAAGCAATGCCGTGAATCACAACAGACTGCCACATGGCGGCCTTTTTATTGAGTGCTGAAAAGTTGAGGAGATGAGAATGGAGAAGCAGTTTGAATATTTCGTCATGGATGCACGAGCGAGATTTGATACCGAGCGTGCAGCTGTTTTCGAGGCATTGGGTAGAAAACTCCCGCAGGCGTGGAAGCTGAGGCGGGACTGGGGTGGCATGGATGCCGTTCTGGTGCGCGCTCCTGTGCTCTCTGATTTGAGGAGTGGCGGTAGTTCCTGTGGTGACTTTGAGTATTTCAGTGATATTGAGTGACACCGCAATGCCCTGTCGCAGTAGGGCATGACGATGTTACTCACATCATCATGAGACCTTTTGCCGCTCACGCCGAGCGGCTTTTTTATGCGCCATACCAAAGCGCCATTGCTCAATGACGCTCCGTTATGCAAACCAATCAAATCATTCACCTGGAGCTACCTATGCAACACGCATTTGCCGGGGCTATCCCAATGGGTAGCTTCTGGCCTCACACGTCTCAGCTTTCCCGTTTAACTGAACGCCTGCGCCGCATCGGACGTTGGTTTATCAAGACTCTTAATGAGAAGGGAAAGCCATGAAACAAATAATCATCACCGCTCGTCGCATGGCTCGAATGGCTCTTGCGACAAATGACCAGGTTATGTGGGCTGCTGCTCACAGTCTTATAAAGGGGTGCTATCGATGAACATCAAACTAACCATCTCGGACAAAATGGAAATAGAGAAGATTATCGATAATCTGTCATCGGATGACGAAGAGCTAATTTATGAGCGCGTTAAAGCAAAAATTGAACCAATGAAAGTTAACCCTGTTGTTAACTCCATAGATGAATTTCTTCAGCGGCATTTCGATTACGACATCATCGACCTCAACACTGATGATGCATGGACACAAGAACTGCGTCATCAGTTCGTATGGGATTACACCAATCGCGCTGAGAAATGGGAGTACGCGGTGGAGATATTCAAAGGCAAGCATTCATATCAGGAGGTGGCGTGATGGGACAGTTAATTGAGCAGGAGAGCAATAACAATCAAGTAATATCCAATGCCCCGATGCGCCTCATAGAGATGGCGGTATCAAATAATGCTGACATCGAAAAGTTAGAGCGGCTACTGGACTTGCAAACTAAATGGGATGCTGAGCAGGCAAGAAAAAGCTATTTGCAGGCGATGTCATCATTTCAGGCGGCGCTACCAACCATCAAGAAGCTGAAGGCCGCGGATTTTGGTCAGGGAAAAGCCAAGTACAAATATGCATCCCTTGATGACATAGCAGAACAAATAAGGCCTTACCTTGAGCAGTTTGGATTGTCTTATCGGTTTGAGCAGTCGATGGTATCTGGAGTTATATCAGTCAAGTGCATTGCCAGTCACAGAGATGGGCACTCAGAGTCGTGTGAAATGACAGCAAGCCCTGACGCATCCGGCGGCAAGAACAACATTCAGCAATCAGCGTCAGCTGTCACGTACCTGCGCCGATACACACTTACAGGAGCATTAGGGATCGTCACTGCCGATGAAGATATTGATGGGCGGCTGCCACAAAAATCCGTTAATGGCTTGTCCGTGTCGACACTCAAACACATAACCGACTTTCTCGTAACTATGGATAAAACGTGGGATGAAGATTTGTTACCGCTATGCTCCAAAATCTTTGGGCGGAATATTCATCAGGCTGATGACTTATCTGAGGATGAAGCGCAAAAAGCTTTCGATTTCTTGAAGAAGAAAGCTAAGGCGGCCGCATGACACCTGAAATCATTCTGGAGCGCACAGGGATTGACGTTCTCCACGTCGAGCAAGGAAGCGATGACTGGATGTCATTACGGCTCGGGGTTATCACAGCGTCGGAAGCGTCAAGGGTGATATCGAAGCCAAAAAGCGGCAAAACATGGTCGGACATGAAGCTGACCTACTTCTATACCCTACTGGGAGAAATATGTACCGGCTCATCACCAGAGGTTAATGCAAAGTCTCTGGCGTGGGGTAAGCAGAATGAAGAGGCAGCAAGGACGCTGTTTGAGTTCACTACCGGCGTTGATGTTACAGAAGCGCCAATCCTCTACAAGGACGAATCACTTCGCACGGCATGCTCACCAGACGGGATTTGCAGTAATGGGCTCGGGCTTGAGCTTAAGTGCCCTTTCACAACCGGCGTGTTCATGAAGTTCCGTCTCGGCGGATTTGATGCCATCAAATCGGATTACATGGCACAGGTTCAGTACTCAATGTGGGTAGCAAACAAGGATGCCTGGTATTTTGCCAACTACGACCCGCGCATGCGGCGAGAAGGTATTCACCACGTCATTGTCGAGCGCGACCCTGAGTTCATGAGCAAGTTCGACGATATGGTGCCGGAGTTTATTGAGAAGATGGACGAGGCGCTTGCAGAAGTCGGGTTTGCGTTTGGTGACCAATGGAGGTGATACGTGGCAGAGCGCTGGCAGGAATATGAAGAAAGCTACATAAGGCAGGTATCCAACTATACCTATCCGCGTGAAATAGCGAAAAAATTAGACAGAAGTGAGCGGTCAGTTCTTACGAAAGCCCGTCAGCTGGGCGTGAAGAAAATTAAAGGCATCAACCGCCGAAAGCCGAAAGGCAAATTCACATTAAGCAGGCACCGACACCTAATCCCCTACCCCGACAGCTGGAGTCAGCAAATGCTGGCTCTTTTTTTTACCCACTCCAACGAGCAGATAGCTGAATTGACCGGTCTTTCCATTGATGAAGTCGGTGACAGAAGGCTGCTTGAGAATCTCAGGCGCAACGGCTGGCTACACAAAGAGCCATGAGTGCTCGTTCAAACTAAATAACGGAGCTATGAGATGAGTATTACACGCTACGAAGATGAGGTATACGGACCAAGCTCTTACGACTTCGAAGAAAACGAGTCAGGTTCGTGGGTTAAATACGAAGACCACGCAGCAGAGGTCGCCAGGCTGAATGAGCAGGTGCAGGCGCTGGCGGCTGAGAATGCAGAGCTTCGCAAATGGGCTAAGGTTGTCGGGTTCGATAAAGACACGGAAGTTAGCGCCAATATGGAGTATGGCGGTTTCATTAACGCTCTGAATTGCATCAAGTCTGACAACACCGACGTCATCCTGAACGAAGTGCGGGCGCAGGCAGTTGAAGGGTTTGCGAAGGATTGTAATGACAATTTCGGCTTAGTTGAGCCAGAAGACGAAGAGCTGTATGTGCTAATGGCAGAGGCGGCTAAAGCCTACGCCGCAAAACTCCTTGCGGGAGAGAAAACATGAGCGACCTAGAAAATCTGAAAGCTACAGCAGGCCTGGCGTTATTCCCCATTGTATGTACCGAAAGAGAAGCACGAGCGCTTCTTGCCAAATTAGCTACACCAGATTCCATCATCGAATTATTCGACAAACTGGAAGCAGCAGAAGCCCAAGTCAAAGAGCTTACCGCCGACCTCGACAAAGAGTCAGAGATACGTCACCGCATTCATGAAGAGCTGAACGCTATTAAGGGTGAGCAGCAGCCGATTTATCAAGTCGAAGTTTTAGAGGGGCGGGTCGATTACTCCAAACCCGAATTCGATAAAATGATCGTGGGTGATTTTCCTTGCACCGGAAAGCGAGTTCTATTCAACCACCCAGCACCGGAAGTGCTGCCGGTGGTTGAGTTGACTGATTCTACCTTGGCCGAAGTAGTTCGTGCATGGAACCGTGCAGATTATCCAGCCAGTGCGTATCCGGCTATGCGTGAAGTACTTCGCGCCGCAGGTCTGGAGGTTAAATCATGAATGATATCGACCTGGCTTGGCTGAAAGATGAACTGGAAGAGTGGCAGGGTTTCTATGAACACCCTGCCGACAGAAAACAACATGCGTTCTTCACGGCATTGATCGGCGCGATTGAAGAACTGGAGGTGGCGCAGCGTGAGCGGGACAACGCACAATCCAGCCGCGACCTTCACTACAAAGTTAGCCAGGGGCTAAACGAACGGCTAATGGCGGCAGAGGCAGAGCTAAAGCGCCGGGATGCGCAGGAACCTGTGGCGTGGATTTCAGAGCGTAACTTAAATAATCTTGGGAAACAGTTCTCTGTTTACGTCAAGCATGAACCTGTCATGGTTCGCCCTGTTGCGCTGTACACGCACCCGGCAGTGCTGCCGCCTGAGCTATCGGAGGAGTAATGACTAAACGAACCGCATGGCTGGCAGTGTTCATACTCTGCGCCCTGTTCTGGTCTCTCATCGCTTACATAATTATCTATTAGCACACTAACCACCCTCCCCGACTGACGGTATACTCCGATAAGGAGGACACCCATGTCTCATAACTTAGCAGCAAGAAGCAAAGAACAACGCGAGCGAATTAACGTGGACTTAGCCGCGTCTGGTGTGGCATACAAAGAGCGGATGAATCTGCCGGTGCTGGCATTTGAGGTTCAGAATCAGCAGCCTGCACATCTGCAGGATTACTTTGTCGAGCGGCTGCAATTTTACCGTCAGGAGTCGTCTAAATATCCACGGGGAACTGACCCGGTTTATGCGAAGGAGGAAGGAAAGTGAGTGAGGAATTCAGACCAAGTAAATGCCCGCATTGTGGTTCAGATAATATCATCAAGGAAAAAATAGGCGGACAGCATACCGGCGACTGGAAATGCGCTGACTGCAGGAAGGTGTTTGATAAGTTTGAAACTGAAGAGTGGCAGAGCAGAAAGAAAAGCTAGGCCAGTAACAAACAAATAGACCTCGCCTCGGCGGGGTTTTTTATTGCCCAAATCAGGAGTTACCGATGTGTGATATCGCAGACGAAGCATTTGAACGTGAAGAATGGGAACGTGAACTGGCGCTGAAGAACAGGAAGCTACCTGAGCCGCCATCACCAGTATGCAGAAACGCGGACTGCGGTGAGCCATCACAGCCAGGCACCAGCTACTGTTGCCCGGAGTGCTGCGCTGACCATCAGCGCGAGATGTGGGCTATTAGCCAGCGGAGAGTTCTGTAATGGAGTGATGGATCATGACGCCAGAACAGAGTAATGCCCTCCGCGCAGTAGCAAAGCAGTGCAATCAGGAAATCACCTCGGCCATCAAGGCCAATCCCAAAGTTAACCGCGACAACATCAGTAGACCAATCATTCAGGCCCACTATAAGCGGATCGAACCGGCATATCGGTTCGTCGATTTGCTATGGTGCATTGGTGTGATTAATGGCGTTCTGAAGGAGAGATTATGAGCGATAAATTAGTCGAATGGCTAAAGTCGGGTGAGTATTTGCCACCTGAATTTCGCGACTTCCACAACCAGAAAGACCTGTTCAAAGCGATGCATAACACCATCCATAACGCCAATGATAATGGTAATCCCCGCGATGGTCACATCTACGTGGTGGATACTTTTCTTTGGTATATGGCGAGGTGTGGTTACACACTGCAACGCAGCAGGAAGGCTTTGCCGTTCAGAGATATGGACGACGACATAAATCGATATAAATCCGAAATGAGCCAGGCGTTTAATTCGATGCTAACCAAATGATCACCCTTCCCCACATTCTCATAGCTGCAGTATTCGTAATCATCATCACCGGCTTATTCGCCAGACGATAAACAGAGGTCAATATGGAAAATGTAATCCAGCTCGTTCCGAGTGATTGGGTAACTGAAGATTTGCTGATCGCAACCACCGGCCTACGCCCGGGCACCATTAAGAGAGCTCGTGAAAATGCCTGGCTCCAGGGGCGTGAATACCTGCTGTTCTCACCGGTTGGCGAGCCTAAGCCCAACAGCGAGTGCATGTATAACAGGAAGGCTATCGATTTATGGATTGGTCAGCAGGCAAAGAAACAGCCTGGTGCTTTACAAAGGAAAACAGCATAACCTGACCAGCCTTATTGGACTATGGAGGTTTAAATGAAGGTGAATTATCCGACAGGAGTGGAAAACCATGGAGGGTTTCTGCGTATCTGGTTCATGTACCAGGGGCAAAGGGTTCGTGAAGGGTTGGGCGTATCTGATACGCCCAAAAACAGAAAGGCGGCTGGTGAGTTGCGGGCTAATGTGGCTTATTCGATTAAGGTAGGCACCTTCGACTACGCCAGGCAGTTTCCGAACTCATCGAATCTAAGCCGTTTTGGTGTTTCTCGCCTGGATTTAACGGTGGGAGAGCTCGCTAAAAAATGGCTTGCGATTAAGGAAACTGAGATATCAAAAAACTCCCACGGTTCATACACGACGCGTGTAAACACATCCATCTCTCTGCTCGGCGCTAATAAGATGGTTTCAGGCCTTAGAGCTGAGACTATGCAGGCACTCAGGACGAACCTGCTGAAAGGAAGTTTCACCCAAGGGCGTAATAATGCCGTCACTAAAACCGGGCGGTCGGTGGCCTATGTGAACACATGTATGACAGATCTCTATTCAATGATGAAGTTCGCTCACGATAACGGATATATTGAGCGCAACCCAATGTCAGCATTGGGAAGGCTTAAGAAAGACAAAAAGAAACCAGATCCGGTTGACCGAGATGAATTCCACAGGCTTATTTCCGCAATGAAAACGCGACAGCTCAGAAACCTGTGGTCACTGGCTGTTTACACAGGGCTTCGGCACGGTGAGTTATGCGCGCTTGCATGGGAAGACATAGACCTGAAGAAGTGGACGATTAGCGTTAATCGCAATCTGACAAAGAATGGCGATTTTACTCCACCCAAAACTGACTCGGGATTCAGGACCGTTTATCTGATTGAGGCTGCTCGTGATGTCCTTCGTGACCAAATGGAACTGACGAGGATGAGGAAGAGCATTTCAGTCTCAATTGCTGGCAGGGAGTACGGCAAGTCGGAAAAGGAAGAGTTAACATTTATCTTCAATCCTAAGGTGAATGCCGTAAACCATTCCAGCAACGATTATTACGCAGTGACATCGATATCCCAAACATGGAGAGCGGCCATGATTAAGGCCGGCTTGCGACTTCGCAAAGCATATCAATCCCGACACACATATGCATGCTGGTCTCTGTCAGCCGGAGCTAACCCTAATTTCATAGCAAGCCAAATGGGTCACGCTAACGCACAGATGGTTTATCAGGTTTATGGGGCGTGGATGACTGAAAATGATGACGCGCAATTAAGCCTGATGAACTCAAAACTGAACGAGTTTGCCCCACTGATGCCCCAAAGTCATACAGGATAAATATTAATTATCGAAATTACAGTAAGTTATAACATCTAAACCTGCATATTCATCACATCCTGATACGCCGATACCAGCTTATTACGCACCTGAATCCCCATCTGCATTGAAACAGAAGATTTCTGTAGATCGACCATAACATCATTCAGAGACACGCCAGCTTTACCCAATTCGAAGTCCTGCGCCTGGCTGCGTGCTGCGCTCTGCGTCTCGCTGATTTTACTCAATGCCAGTTTCAGCTGCCCGGCAAAATCTGCCTGCGCGACCGCGTCAGTGCTTTTATTGCTGGCCTGAAGCGTCGCCACCTGCAATTGCTGCACCACACTTTCAATGCCCTGAATAGCCATTTTTACCTCGAACTGGATAACGGATGATTTTTACGACAGCAAACTTATCACAGTGTCAATCGGACAAAGCCCGCAAATAAGCGCAAAAGCTATGGCTTATCAGCCCATCGAATTTTACGAATCAGAAAATAATGGCCGTCCATCGAGGTGGAACTTTTATTGTAAGCCGCATCAGGGAGTCAGTTTTGCTACCACGCCACGTGAAACAGTCCGGTCATCAGTCAGGCAGGAATCGGTCATGAATGCTACCACTCAGGATTCAGCTGAAAAGAAAGGCTTCAATGACCTTTTGGTTCGCCTGCGCGCAAACCCACGCATTCCCCTTATTATCGCCGCAGCCGCCGCCATTGCCGTGGTTATTGCCATGATTCTGTGGGCGAAAGCCCCCGACTATCGCGTTCTGTATAATAACCTTACTGATGAAGATGGCGGCGCAATTGTTACCCAGCTGACCCAGATGAATATCCCCTACCGTTTTGAGGACAAAGGGGGTGCGCTCATGGTGCCGGCGGAAAAAGTCCATGAACTGCGGCTGCGGCTTGCCCAACAGGGACTGCCAAAAGGCGGCGCGGTCGGCTTTGAACTGCTGGATAAAGAAAAATTCGGCATCAGCCAGTTCAGCGAACAGGTTAACTATCAGCGTGCGCTGGAAGGTGAGCTGGCACGCACCATCGAAACCTTCGGGCCGGTAAAAAGCGCACGCGTGCATCTGGCGATGCCTAAACCGACGCTGTTTGTGCGCGAACAGAAGTCGCCTTCTGCGTCAGTCACGCTGAATTTGCAGCCGGGACGAGCGCTGGATGAAGGTCAAATCAGTGCCGTGGTGCATATGGTCTCCAGTAGCGTTGCCGGCTTACCGCCAGGTAATGTGACGGTGGTCGATCAGGCTGGCCGACTGCTGACGCATGCGGACGGCGCTGGACGCGATCTCAATGATGCACAACTTAAGTACACCACTGAAGTAGAAAGCCGCTATCAGCAGCGTATTGAGGCGATTCTTGGCCCAATTGTCGGCCAGACTAACGTACATGCTCAGGTTACCGCCCAGATTGATTTTGACAGCCGCGAACAAACCAATGAGCAGTATAAACCGAACAACGATCCCAACAATGCGGCGATCCGTTCACGTCAAAGCAGCGTCAGTGAACAACTGGGTGGACAGTATCCAGGTGGCGTGCCGGGCGCGCTGTCGAATCAACCCGCCCCTGCCAATGCAGCTCCGGTTACCCAACCAAATAACAACAATAATACTGCGGCTAACGCCAACAATAACACGGGTGCTAATGCTAATAATGGCACCACCAATACCAGTAACAGTAACAGTAACAGTAACAGTGAGCGTACTCTTCCTTCCAACAGCCGTAAGGATGACACCACCAACTACGAAGTTGATCGTACGATCCTGCATACCAAAATGAATGTCGGCAACGTCAAACGCCTCTCGGTGGCGGTAGTGGTGAACTATCGTGCCGATGATCAGGGCAAAGCGATCGCGCTGAATCAACAACAAATTAAACAAATTGAAGATCTGACCCGCGAAGCAATGGGTTACTCCACCGAGCGTGGCGATAGCGTCAACGTGGTCAACTCACCGTTTACCCAGAGCGATATCAATGGTAGCGAGCTGCCCTTCTGGCAACAGCAGTCGTTCTTCGATCAGCTGATGAGTGCCGGACGCTGGCTGTTGGTGCTGTTGGTGGCCTTTATTCTCTACCGCAAACTGGTACGCCCGCAGCTGCTGCGTAAACAGCAGCAAGAAAAAGCCCGTGCGGAGGCCAGCGCCCAGCAGCTTCAGCGCCAGGAGGAGCAAGAGGCCTTCTCGGTGACGCTGAGCAAAGATGAGCAGGATCTGGATCGTAAATCACAGCAGCGGATGAGTGCTGAGCTGCTGAGCCAACGCATTCGCGATATGTCTGAGAACGATCCACGCGTCGTAGCGCTGGTGATTCGCCAATGGATGAGTAACGAACTATGAGTCTGACCGGTACTGAAAAAAGCGCCATTATGATGATGACGATTGGCGAAGAGCGTGCGGCTGAGGTGTTTAAACATCTTAACACTCGCGAAGTGCAACATCTCAGCGCGGCAATGGCGAATATGCGACAGGTTTCGCATAAGCAGCTGACCGAGGTACTGCGCGAGTTCGAAGCCGATGCCGAGCAGTACGCCGCGCTCAGCATCAACTCTAACGACTATCTGCGCTCTGTGCTGATTAAGGCACTGGGCGAAGAGCGCGCGGCCAGCCTGCTGGAAGATATTCTCGAAACGCGTGAAACCACCAGCGGTATGGAAACACTTAACTTTATGGAGCCACAGGCCGCAGCCGACCTGATTCGCGACGAACATCCGCAGATTATCGCCACTATCCTCGTGCACCTGAAACGGGGTCAGGCGGCCGATATTCTGGCGCTGTTCGATGATCGTTTACGCCACGATGTGATGCTGCGTATCGCCACTTTTGGCGGCGTGCAGCCTGCCGCGCTGGCTGAACTGACCGAAGTGCTGAACACCCTGCTGGATGGTCAAAACCTCAAGCGCGCGAAGATGGGCGGCGTAAGAACCGCAGCCGAAATTATCAACCTGATGAAAACCCAGCAGGAAGAAGCGGTTATCGAAGCGGTACGCGAATTCGATGGCGAACTGGCGCAGAAAATTATCGACGAGATGTTCCTGTTCGAAAATCTGGTTGAGGTGGACGATCGCAGTATCCAGCGCCTGTTGCAGGAAGTGGAGTCCGAACAGTTGCTGATTGCGCTGAAAGGTTCCGAACAACCGCTTCGTGAGAGATTCCTGCAGAATATGTCGCAGCGCGCTGCCGATATACTGCGCGACGATCTCGCCAACCGTGGCCCGGTGCGTATGTCCGCAGTGGAAAACGAGCAGAAGGCGATTTTGCTGATTGTTCGTCGTCTGGCAGAAAGTGGCGAGATGGTGATTGGCAGCAGCGAGGAAACGTATGTCTGATGCCTTTTCTTCCCGCCCGTGGCAAACCTGGCAGCCTGACGACTTCGCGCAGCCGGAAAAGCCAGCGGTTGAGGAATATACCGCCCCTGAGGTCGAAGCTGAAGAGAGTGATCTGCAACAGAACCAGCTGGAACTGTTGCAAACCCAGGTGCGCAATGAAGCTCAGGGCTTAGGCTACGCTGAAGGTCAGCAGAAAGGCTTCAACGACGGTAAAAAAGCGGGTTATGACGTCGGTTATCAGCAAGGTCTGGCGGAAGCAAAACAGCAGCAGGCACCGTTACAGGCGCGAATGCAGCAGTTGGTTGCCGAGTTTCAGCATACGCTGGAAGCGCTGGACAGCGTGATTGCCGCACGCCTGATGCAGCTGGCGCTGGAGGCGGCGCGTCAGGTGCTGGGTCAGGCGACCGCGGTCGACGGTTCGGCACTTTTACGTCAGATTCAACAGATGATCCAGCAGGAGCCGATGTTCAGCGGTAAGCCACAGTTGCGGGTTCATCCGGACGATCTGCCGCAAATTGAGCAGACGCTTGGCGCCACGCTGACTCTGCACGGCTGGCGCTTACTGGCCGACAACTCGCTGCATCCCGGCGGTTGCAAGGTCAGCGCTGAAGATGGCGACCTTGATGCCAGCATCGCCACCCGCTGGCATGAACTGTGCCGTCTGGCTGCACCGGGAGAGCTGTAATGACCTCGCGTCTCTCACGCTGGCTCGGCGCACTCGACGCGTTTGAACAACGCCTTAGCCAGCTGCCAACGGTACGCCGCTACGGCCGCCTGACCCGCGCCACCGGGCTGGTGCTGGAAGCCACCGGCCTGCAACTGCCGCTTGGCGCTACCTGCGTCATTGAACGCTACGACGGCCAGCAGGTGGCCGAAGTTGAGAGCGAAGTGGTTGGCTTCAACGGCCAGAGGCTGTTTCTGATGCCGCTGGAAGAAGTGGAAGGCATTCTGCCGGGGGCGCGGGTTTTTGCCCGCGTGAGCGGAGACAGCCAGCACAGTGGCAAACAGCTGTTACTCGGCCCGCAGCTGCTCGGCAGAGTGCTGGATGGCAGCGGGCGTCCGCTGGATGGCCTGCCTTCGCCAGAAACCGGCTACCGGGCAGCGCTGATTACCCCGCCCTTCAACCCGCTACAGCGCACGCCAATTACCGATGTGCTGGATACCGGCGTTCGCGCGATTAATGCCCTGCTCACCGTCGGACGCGGCCAGCGCATGGGGCTGTTCGCCGGTTCCGGCGTCGGTAAAAGCGTGCTGCTCGGTATGATGGCGCGCTACACCAAAGCCGATGTGATCGTCGTCGGGCTGATCGGTGAGCGTGGTCGCGAAGTGAAAGATTTTATCGAGAATATTCTTGGGGTTGAAGGACGCGCGCGCGCGGTGGTGATCGCTGCTCCCGCCGATGTCTCTCCGCTACTGCGTATGCAGGGTGCCGCCTACGCCACCCGCATCGCCGAGGATTTTCGCGATCGTGGTCAGCACGTACTGCTGATCATGGACTCCCTGACGCGCTATGCCATGGCGCAGCGTGAAATCGCGCTGGCGATTGGTGAACCGCCCGCCACTAAAGGTTATCCACCGTCGGTATTTGCCAAACTACCCGCGCTGGTTGAGCGCGCCGGTAATGGTATCGATGGCGGCGGTTCAATTACCGCTTTCTATACCGTACTGACTGAAGGCGACGATCAGCAGGATCCGATTGCCGACTCGGCGCGCGCCATCCTTGACGGTCATATCGTGCTATCACGCCGTCTGGCTGAAGCGGGCCACTATCCGGCAATTGATATTGAAGCGTCGATCAGCCGTGCAATGACGTCACTGATTGATGAAAACCATTACGCCAAAGTGCGCCAGTTCAAACAGTTACTTTCCAGCTATCAGCGCAACCGCGATCTGGTCAGCGTCGGCGCTTACGCCGCTGGCAGCGATCCGATGCTGGATAAAGCCATCAGGCTTTACCCGGAACTGGAAGCGTTTCTGCAGCAGGGCATTTTCGAGCGCAGCAGTTACGACGATGCCTTACTGCATCTGCAGGCCATTTTTGGTTAACCATCACCAGCGGCCAGCATTGCTCGTTTCAGCGTAAACAGTTCAGGTGAGGCCAGTATGGCAAAGCAAAGCACGGCGATTGAGACACTACGCGATTTAGCGCAAAAAGAGGTGGAGAAAGCCACGCAGCAGCTGGGCGATGTGCGGCGCGCGCATAAGCAGGCCGACGATCAGCTCTCTATGTTGCTCGACTACCAGCACGAATATCGCAACCAGCTTAACAGCAATATGTCGTCCGGCATTGCCAGTACCCGCTGGCACAACTATCACCAGTTTATTCTGACGCTGGAAAACGCAATTGAGCAGCATCGTCATCAGCTGGCGCAGTGGAACAGCAAACTGGAGCAGGCGTTGCGCTGCTGGCGCGATAAACAGCAGCGGCTGCATGCTTACGAAACTCTGCAAGCCCGTGCTCTGTCGACGGCATTACTACAAGAAAACCGTCTCGACCAGAAACGGATGGATGAATTTGCCCAACGGGCATCATTGAGGAAAGGCGAATGATTACGCTGCCAACACTTCCGACGGCGGTCAGCGCTGATACCAGCGTCGAACTCAGCGCCGTCAGCAACAATTTAACCGCCAGTGACGCTATGCCGCCGGCGTTTTTGACTCTGCTGGGCAACCGCCTGTTAACGCTGGCACAGCAATCCGGCACTGACGCAGGCGCAACTGCCAAACTGCCGGGGCAGCAAAGTCGCGAGGAAAAATCGCTGCCTGCCAGCGAACTCAGCACCCTGCTTGCCGCGCTGGATAAACCAGAAGCGTTAAATGCACTGCTACAAAGCGAAAAGAGTAAAGTCCAGCCAGAATCCGCCGATGATCACCAGCAGCTTAAGCCAGCGGAGCTAACCGACGGTGATAAACAGGCGTTACAGGCGCTGTTTGCCATGCTGCCACCAACGCCGGCTCAGCCTGATTTCACCGCGGCAAACCCTGACGACGCCAGCAGTACCGGCATTGACAATGAAACTGACGGCAGTAAACAGCACGGTCTGAACGCGCTGTTGAGCAGCCTGACCCGTAACAGCACGCCCGCGCAGACGAGCATGGATACCCGCTCCAGCCTGTCGGCCAGCTCTTTCTTTCAGCAGGCGTTAAGCAGTATTAAGCAAGAGCAATCGACAGAGAGTCAGCCGACCAGCTTGCCGACTGTCGCCCCCCTCAGCGCCGCCAGTACGCCGCTGACACCGACAGCATCGGCCAGCGTTATGGCGCCTGCCACGCCGCAGCTGAATTCGCAGCTGGGCAGCCCGGAGTGGCAGCAGGCACTGAGCCAGCAGGTGGTAATGTTCAACCGTAACGGCCAGCAAAATGCTGAGCTGCGCCTGCATCCGCAGGATCTCGGATCGATTCAAATCAGCCTGAAACTGGATAACGACCAGGCGCAGCTGAATATGGTTTCGGGTCACAGCCAGGTGCGTGCCGCACTTGAGGCCGCCATCCCGCAACTGCGTACTGCGCTGGCAGAGAGCGGCATTTATCTCGCGCAGAGCAACGTCAGCAGTGATGCCTCTGCGCAGAGCCACTCTTTCAGCGGCCAGCAACAGTCAGGTGGCAACGCCAGCGGTAACTCTGGCAGGACGCGGGATAACGATGGCGAGATAACGCCGATTGCCGTTCCGGCCACCCTTCAGGCACGCGCGATCGGCAACAACGCTGTTGATATTTTCGCCTGATAGCGGCAAACGCCGAAGCTAGCAGTAAAACTCGCGTCTTTTCTGGCTATTGAACGACAAAAGACGCGGGATAATCTGACCTGGCTCTGCGGCTGGCGTCGCCCATCTAATTCACAGGAAGTTACTGCAAAAATGTCTGATATCGCGAAAGCCAAAGGCCGCAAACGTTCAATAATGATCCCGCTGTTACTGATTGTCACAGTGGCCGCTTGCAGCGTGGCAGGCTATGCAGTCTGGCGAATGATAAAAAAACCCGCTGATGCCACAGAAACCACGGCAAAAAAACAGCCCCCAGCCGCCCCTCTGTTTTTTGCACTTGATACTTTTACCGTGAACCTGGTCAATGCCACCAGCGATGCCGATCGCGTGCTGTATATCGGCTTTACGCTGCGCCTGCCCGATGAAGAGACACGTCGCCGCATGAACGAATATCTGCCTGAAGTGCGTAGCCGACTACTGCTGCTACTCTCGCGTCAGAATGCATCAACACTGATGAGTGAACAGGGCAAACAGGATCTGATGACGCAGATCAAACAGGTGCTGGCAGCGCCACTGGTTGAGGGTCAACCTCCACAGGTCGTAAACGATGTGCTGTTTACCGCCTTTATTTTGAGGTGATTCGATGGGCGATAACATTCTTTCGCAAGCTGAGATCGACGCGCTGCTTAACGGCGACAGCGACAGTACCGCAGACGAAAAAGTTAAAGGTTTGGGCGAAAGCGATATTCGTCCCTACGATCCCAATACCCAGCGCCGCGTGGTTCGTGAACGCTTACAGGCGCTGGAAATCATTAATGAACGCTTCGCGCGACAATTCCGCATGGGATTGTTTAATTTGCTGCGACGCAGCCCGGACATCAGCGTCGGCGCCATTAAAATTCAGCCTTATCATGAGTTTGCCCGCAACCTTCCGGTGCCAACCAACCTGAATCTGGTGCACCTGAAACCGCTGCGCGGCACCGCGCTGTTTGTCTTCTCGCCTGCGCTGGTTTTTATCGCGGTAGATAACCTGTTTGGTGGTGATGGACGCTTCCCGACCAAAGTTGAAGGTCGTGAATTTACCCATACCGAGCAGCGGGTGATTCGCCGCATGCTGAAGCTGGCGCTGGACGGCTACAGTGACGCCTGGAAAGCGATTTATCCACTTGAAGTGGAGTATGTGCGCTCGGAAATGCAGGTGAAGTTTACCAATATTACTACATCGCCGAATGACATTGTTGTGACGACGCCCTTCCAGGTGGAGATTGGCAATCTGGTGGGTGAATTTAATATTTGCATTCCGTTCAGCATGATCGAGCCGCTGCGCGAACTGCTGGTCAACCCGCCGCTGGAAAACTCGCGCCAGGAAGATCAGAGCTGGCGCGAAACGCTGGTCAAACAGGTTCAACACTCGGAGCTGGAATTAGTGGCTAACTTTGCCGATGTTTCATTACGCCTGTCGCGCATTCTGCAATTGAAACCCGGTGACGTGCTGCCGATTGAAAAGCCCGATCGCATTCTCGCCCACGTCGATGGCGTGCCGGTATTAACCAGTCAATATGGCACGTTGAACGGTCAATATGCGCTGCGTGTGGAACATTTGATTAACCCAATTTTGAACTCGCTGAATGAGGAACAGGCCCATGACTGACAGTAATAAACCAGCCGACGGTAACGCGTCTGCGGACGATCTGTGGGCTGAAGCCATGAATGAGCAAGCAGCATCCGCCAGCTCGCCGTCAACGGATAACGTCTTTAAGTCCTTTGAAAATAATGATATTGCCGGTTCGTTGCAGGATATCGATCTGATTATGGATATCCCGGTCAAACTGACCGTCGAGCTGGGTCGTACCAAAATGACCATTAAAGAGTTGCTGCGCCTGTCGCAAGGGTCTGTCGTGGCGCTGGATGGGCTGGCCGGTGAACCGCTGGATATCCTGATTAACGGCTACCTGATTGCCCAGGGTGAAGTGGTGGTAGTCGCGGATAAATACGGCGTTCGCATCACCGATATTATTACGCCTTCTGAACGCATGCGTCGTCTGAGCCGATAAATGAAAAGCAGCACCCAGCCGCTTCAATCTATGCCGTCCTCGCCTGCCGTGCCTTCCGCGGGTTCGATGCTGACGCAGGTCAGCTCGGTGCTGGCCTTTATTGTGTTACTGATCCTCGCTTGCGCCTGGCTGGCGCGGCGCTGTGGCTTTGCGCCCAGGCGAGTCAGCTCCCAGTCGCTAAACGTCAGCGCCAGCGTCAGCATCGGCCAGCGTGAGCGTGTGGTGATTGTTGATGTGGACGATGCGCGTCTGGTGCTGGGTGTTACCGCCCAACACATTACCCATCTGCATACCTTGCCGCCAAAAGCGCCGGACCTACAGTCTGAGCCGGTGGCAACGGCAGATTTTCGTCACCTGCTACAGACGTTCCTGAAACGCTCCGGAAAATCGCAATGATTCGTCGACTGTTATCACTGCTGCCACTGTTAATGCTGACGCCAGAGGTATATGCCCAGCTTCCGGGCCTGGTCAGCCAGCCGCTGGCCAATGGTGGACAAAGCTGGTCACTGCCGGTGCAGACGCTGGTTTTTCTCACTTCGCTGACTTTTTTGCCCGCAATACTGCTGATGATGACCAGTTTCACCCGCATCATCATCGTCTTTGGTTTGCTGCGCAATGCGCTTGGCACTCCGTCAGCGCCGCCAAACCAGGTAATGCTCGGTCTGGCACTGTTTTTGACCTTTTTTATTATGGCGCCGGTGTTCGACAAAATTTATCAGGATGCTTATCTGCCGTTTAGCGAGGACAAGATCAGCATGGAAGTGGCGATTGATAAAGGGGTGCAGCCGCTGCGTGAATTTATGCTGCGTCAGACGCGCGAAGCGGACCTGGCGTTATTCGCCCGGCTGGCGAATACCCCACCGATCGCTGGCCCGGAAGCGGTGCCAATGCGCATTCTGCTGCCAGCCTATGTGACCAGTGAGCTGAAAACCGCGTTCCAGATTGGTTTTACGGTGTTTATTCCGTTTCTGATTATCGATTTAGTGGTCGCCAGCGTGCTGATGGCGCTGGGAATGATGATGGTGCCACCGGCGACCATCTCGCTGCCGTTTAAGCTGATGCTCTTTGTGCTGGTCGATGGCTGGCAACTGCTGGTCAGCTCACTGGCACAGAGTTTTTATTCTTAACCTTAACCGGCGGCGAAATCGCCTGCTCTGCCATCAGGAAATAAAACAATGACACCGGAATCGGTAATGGTGCTTGGTCACGAAGCGATGAAAGTGGCGCTGGCAATGGCCGCCCCGCTGCTGCTGGCCGCACTGATCAGTGGTCTGTTAATCAGCCTGCTGCAGGCCGCAACGCAGATTAACGAACAGACGCTGTCGTTTATTCCCAAAATTCTTGCTGTTGCGGCCACCGCCGTGATCGCCGGGCCGTGGATGCTCAGTCTGATCCTCGACTATATGCGCACCCTGTTTAACAACCTGCCCTATATAATCGGCTGATGCTCACTTTCGACAGCAGCCAGCTGATGCTCTGGCTTAGTCAATTCTTCTGGCCAATGGTGCGGGTGCTGGCACTTATTGCCACCGCACCGATTCTCAGTGAACGATCGGTCAGCCGCAAAGTGAAAGTTGGCCTGGCATTTATGATCACCTGGTTACTGGTGCCCATGTTACCCCCCAGCCAGGTGACGCTGTTTTCCGTCGGCGGTCTTTGGCTGCTGATCCAGCAAATGCTGATTGGCATCGCCCTGGGCTTTACCATGCAGTTCGCTTTTGCGGCGGTGCGAACCGCAGGTGAAGTGATTGGTTTACAGATGGGATTATCATTCGCGACCTTCTTTGACCCCGGTAGCCGCCTGAATATGCCGGTATTGGCGCGCTTTCTCGATATGCTGGCAATGCTGCTTTTTCTGAGTTTTAACGGCCATCTGTGGCTGATCTCATTGCTGGCTGACAGCTTTCATACCCTGCCGATTGGCGGTGAACCGCTTAATGCCAATGCGTTTCTGGCGCTGACCAAAGCCGGAGGATTAATTTTTCTTAACGGCATGATGCTGGCGCTGCCGTTAATCACACTGTTATTGACGCTTAACATGGCACTCGGTTTGTTAAATCGCGTTTCACCTCAGCTGTCAGTTTTCGCGATTGGTTTTCCGATTACCTTATCAATCGGCATACTAACGATGGGCATTTTGATGCCGCTGTTGGCACCCTTCTGCGAGCATTTATTCAGTGAAGTGTTTGATTTACTTTCTGACATAATTTCCGAAATGCCCAAAAACTAAACATTAACCAACCTAAACAATCCCATATAAAAACTTAAGCAATGAAAAACTATCAACCTGTAATCAGAACACTCTTTGTAAGAATTTCCCTAAGGAAAATCTTATAAATTCCTTATTCAAATGAAAACTATTCTTATCAAAGGATATTTCGCGTATTTTAAAAAAGCTATCTCACGGCGCCCTGGCGCGAGCATCTTGATGAAAAATAGCGCAAATGGATGTTTTTCAAGCCTTTTCGGATTCAGTTTTTTTTACTTGTCTTAAAATGGTTTTTACGGCATTGTCAACACACCCAGATAGACGAAACATTCGTACAACAAATCATTTTAGGAATTATCTTATCAGAAAATGACCAATTCTGGGTGATAGTGGCAATGTAATGAAATATTGCAACTGGAGCAGCATGTTGGCATATCGCCGCCGGTCTTTCTGGCCCGTGTCACTCCGCTGCGTGTAGTAAGACAACGCTTTCATCTTCCAAACACAAACTACGTGGTGCTCAGCAAGGATGAGTTGTTGGCCTTAGCAAGACATCGGTCTGCACACGGGTAGTTCGTGAACAATAAAAATAAATTTTTGCAAAGCTATCTTTTTCGTACCGCGATACGCGTAATTCATCGTTGATTTAACGGATAACAATTTGGTGAGGGTCGCTAACATGCCAACAATTATTATGGATTCATGCAGCTACACAAGGCTGGGTCTGATGGACTATATGACTGTAAAAGGAGTTAAGAAGAAGAATATCTCTTCAGTCAACGATATCGACCAGCTTCATAATAAATGCCAGCAAATTAAGCCTGGTATTGTATTTATAAATGAAGAGTGTTTTATTCACGAGCCAGATGCCAGCCTGCGTATTCGAAATATCCTGATTCAGCACCCTGATACACTATTCTTTATCTTTATGGCTATCTCGAACATCCACTTCGAGGAGTATCTTTATGTTCGTAAGAACTTGATTATTACCTCAAAATCGATTAAGCCTGCAGTACTTGATGACCTGCTATGCACCTATCTGCAAAAGAGACTTAACACCCCAAATCGTAACTCCTCTGGCCCAGAGGTTCATCCGTTAACACTCAGCCAGACCGAATCAAATATGCTGAAGATGTGGATGTCAGGTCATGATACGATACAGATATCCGATAAGATGCAAATAAAAGCGAAAACGGTTTCATCGCACAAAGGTAATATCAAGCGAAAAATCAAAACGCACAACAAGCAGGTTATTTATCATGTTGTCCGTTTAACTGATAATGTCACCTCAGGTATTTATGTCAACGTGAGATAATCACCCAATGAAAAGGCCGGGACTGACCGGCCTTTTTTATTTATCTTAACTTTTCGTTTTGCGACGGCGATCCCACTCTTTCCGCTAATTGTTTTCATTATTTTGCCGATGCTCAGATCGATACCGAAGCAGTGCTTCGCCCTACATCTGACTGAGAGCAACAGAATATGACAGTTAATCAATCAACAGCCGAATATAGCGGATTAAGTTTCTGGCAGCATCTGCGGCTGGTTCCGCTGTTTGCCGTAATCTTTGGCGGAATTCTGCTGCTTTTTGCACTGTGTATCGGCCTTTCCAGCTATTTTCTGATTAAAAGTAACCAGTCGTTAAATGACGCTACTCAGGAAATTCAAATTCGCATGGCGGTTTCCAACAGCTCCAATCACTTGCGAACTGCACGTCTGAATGTCATTCATGCCGCTGCCGCAGCGCGTATCGGCGAAATGGATGAGTTCAAAGCGAATCTGGCCGCCAGCGAAAACCGCATTAAACAAGCGCAGGAAAATTTCCTGCGCTATGGCAATCGTCCCGATAAAACCGCGGCGGGCATCGCACTCGATGCACCGATGAAGCAGCGTTTTGACGCTTACGTTAAACAGGGCCTGACACCGATGATTACCGCGGCCCGACAGGGCAGTTTCGAGGGCGTCATCGCGCAGGAAACCGACGTCACGCGCAAACTTGATGATCAATATAATCAGCTGCTGCTGAAGGCGATTAAGATTCGCACCGACCGCGCCGAAGCGATTAATACTCAGGCCCAACAGCACTCGCGTCTTGGCTTTATCACCATGGCCGCCGCCTTTGCGCTGGCGTTGTTGCTGACGCTGGCAACGTTTATCTTTCTGCGTCGCGTCGTGATTACACCGTTGCGCCAGGCGGTAGGCCGTATTGAACTGATCGCTCAGGGAGATTTAACCGCCCCGATGCAAAACTGGGGGCGTAATGAAATTGGTATCCTTGGCAATAATTTACAGGCGATGCAGCGGGCGCTGATCAACACCGTTGGTACGGTGCGTGAAGGTGCGGTCGCTATCTGGCAGGGCTCCGGCGAGATCTCCGCTGGAAATACCGATCTCTCTGCCCGTACCGAACAGCAGGCGGCAGCTCTTGAGCAGACAGCCGCCAGCATGGAACAGCTTACCGCCACCGTAAAACAGAACGCCGAAAATGCCCATCATGCCAGCCTGCTGGCGGCGGATGCCTCAGGTAAGGCCCGTGAAGGTGGCGATATTGTCAGCGGCGTGGTTAGCACCATGAACAATATTTCCGCCAGCTCAGGTAAAATTGCCGAAATTACTAATGTGATTAACAGTATCGCTTTTCAGACGAATATCCTGGCGTTAAACGCCGCGGTGGAAGCGGCCCGCGCCGGTGAGCAGGGGCGAGGTTTTGCGGTCGTCGCCAGTGAAGTCCGCAATCTGGCACAGCGCAGTGCCCAGGCGGCAAAAGAGATTGACGGCTTGATCGCTGAATCGGTCGACCTGATTGGCAAAGGTTCATCACAAGCGGGCCACGCTGGCGATACCATGACAGAAATTGTCGATGCCGTGCGCCGCGTCACCGATATCATGGCGGAAATTGCCGCCGCCTCAGATGAACAGAGCAGAGGTATTCAGCAGGTCAGTCAGGCCGTAACCGAAATGGATAATGTCACACAGCAAAACGCCGCGTTAGTTGAAGAAGCCTCTGCCGCGGCCTCGTCACTTGAGCAGCAGGCTGCGCGTCTGACCCAGGCGGTGGCGGCATTTCGTCTCAATGAGAATGCCGAAAGCGATGCAGTGACGCTGAACTCCGGTGCATCAGCTCTGCGCACGCGTTCTGCTGCCGGTCGTTTACTGACGTCACAGAATGCAAATTGGGAAACGTTTTAACCGACAGATAAACTAAAACGGGCCTGACTCAAGGTCAGGCCCGTGATTTACGATGACGGGTTACTGCGAAGCATCGTGCGGTTCGACAAAAATACCGTCGTCGTGGCCCAGCTCGTTAAAAAACCAGATTCCCAGCGGATAATCATCCAGCGAAACCAGGTACATAGTGCCTTCACTAAAATCTTCTACCGCCAGAACCTTGCCGGCACGACGCGGACCACCGTCAGTTTTAACTGTTACCCGATCATTAACCTTCATTGGTTTTCTCCCCGAAATAATAGAGGAAGTTTAACCGATACTGGCCGGTTTTTCCTGACCTCGATCACGCACTTATCGACGAGCGATAACCCATACAGCATGAACGATACCGGGGATATAACCGCAAAGGGTCAGCAAAATGTTCAGCCAGAACGCGCCGCCAAAACCAACCTGCATAAACACGCCCAGTGGTGGCAACAGAATAGCGATTACAATGCGCAGAAAATCCATACTGACTCCTGGTAAATACAATTAAATTATTAAAAATATTTTTAACTCGTTATTAAGATAGCATTTATCTCTGTTTTTGCTGCCAGCACGGGTGTAAATCATCGTAAGCCCGGGCAATACCCGCTGACCTTTTCACTTTCTTAACATTACGATGTGAGACTTCTGACACCAGCAGCGGGTAAAATTCTTACAGCTGTCTCCCCCCAAAGAGGCAGACAACCCAAAAAGTAACAAGGATTTTTGCCCGCGCAGCGCGGGCTTTTTTTGCCCCTGCCCCCTCCCCCTTCTCACCAGTGGCTATACTTACAGCACATTGGCTCAGTGAGGATTAGAATCATGGGCACGGCAAAACAGAACGGCGATGACATTCAGCGCGAACAGCGCGAAGTGAAAGTTGATGTTGACGCCTTGCTGGATGCGATTCAAAGTCGTTCGTCCGGCGAAGTGCAAGAGTTCATGGCTAATGAAGATGCGCACAGGTTACAGGTACAGGGTAAAGAGTACGGTTCTTACAGCGAACTGGTGGAGGCCTTCGAGCTGGATATCCGTGATTTCTCAATCAGTGAAGTGAACCGTTAACTGCATGCCAAAAAAAATCCCGGCCAGTGGCCGGGAAAGAAAAACATTAAAAAGAAATTCGTTACACCAGGGTAATCCGTAACGCTGACAGCTTACTCTTTCGAGTAATTAAGACAAGTCTGATGCTAGCAAAACTCTGAATATTTATTCCCGCTCTAAACACGTTGGCTGGCATGGTGCCATAGCTGTAGCGGCCTATAACTCGATCATAAATCGTACAATAGCAATGTTTTCTCACCACTTTTAAGAATAATCTTACAAAAAAACTTCCTAATATCTTACCGACTGTTAAATCATCTTAGCTTCCCTTCACAAGCCGCAGAGTTAGTTATACTTAGCCATTAATCAGGATGTTATCTCTCTTATCCGTTAAGTTTCGAGGTGAACACCATGCCAGGTTTGCATGACGCATTAATGATTGTGACTGATTTAGATGGCTCACTACTCGATCACCATACTTATAGCTGGCAACCCGCTCAGCCCTGGTTAGATCGCCTTAAACAGCATCAGATTCCTCTGGTGTTCTGTTCCAGCAAAACCGCCTCAGAAATTATACCGCTACAACAGCAACTGGGCTTCAGTGGCGCGCCTTTTATTGCTGAAAACGGCGCACTGGTTCAGCTCGACAGCGCCGGAGGTGATACCGTTCGCCATCACGCCGGCAAAGACTACAGTGAAATCTGCCACTGCTTACGCCGTTTACGTCAGCAGTATCAGTTTCGTTTTAGCGGTTTTGCCGACTTCACCGACAGAGAAGTCGCCGATATCACCGGCCTGACCGTCAGCAATGCGGCACTGGCGCGCCGCCGCGAGGCGTCAGAATCGCTGGTATGGCGTGACAGTGAACAGCAGTTTTCTGCCTTCCGTGAAGCGCTTGATGCCGAAGGTTTTAGCCTGACTCAGGGCGGCCGCTTCTGGCATGTGATGGCAAAAGGGAGTGGGAAAGGCGCAGCCCTGGCCTGGCTCTTGCAAGCATATCCGTCGCACCATCAACAACCTTTTATCACTGTTGGTCTGGGTGACGGGCCTAACGATGCGCCAATGCTCGACAGCGTTGACTATGCTGTGGTGATTAAAGGCTACAGTAAAACGCCGATCGTTTTATCCCGCGCCGATCGACACAATATTTACGAAACCAGCCACACAGGACCCGATGGCTGGAGTGAAGGGCTCGACTACTTTATCGCGCAGGAGTAGTTCTGCCGCGCGACTGCATGTCACAAAGTCAATTTTCTTGCCCATGCCGGGCGTCAGTAGGCTGTCTGAAGGGGAACACAATGAGTGATTTTTTCCAGAATGGTGTTATTACTAATTTCCATAACCTGACAGGCCGCAGCGTTGAATCGCTGGAGAAAGATCTGGTTCAATTTTCCAAAAAGCGCAAAATGGGGCTAATGCTCCCTTCGCTATTTTCTGAACTGGAAGGACCGGCATTAAGCCATATCGTCGACGAACTGGCAAAAGTCCCGTATCTTGAAGAGATTGTGATTGGTCTCGATCGCGCCGACCGTGAGCAGTTTTTGCATGCGCGTGAATTCTTTTCTCGTCTGCCGCAGCGCCACCGCATTTTATGGAATGACGGCCCGCGCCTAAAGGCACTGGACGCCGAACTGGATAAAGAGGGCTTGTCGCCCAGCCAACCCGGTAAAGGGCGTAACGTCTGGTTTTGTACCGGTTATACCCTCGCGTCCGATCGTACCAGCTGCGTAGCACTCCACGACTGCGACATTGTTACTTATGAACGTGGCATGCTGGCTCGTCTGCTGTATCCCCTGGCCAATCCGTCATTCCACTATGAGTTCTGTAAGGGCTTCTATGCCCGGGTAGCTGACAATAAGCTTAATGGTCGCGTGGGTCGCTTACTGGTTGGCCCGCTGCTGCGTTCACTACAAAAAGTCTATGGTCACTCCGAATATCTCGATTACCTCAGCAGTTTTCGCTATCCGCTCTCCGGTGAGTTTGCCATGCGCACCCACGTGCTGAACGGCATTAAAATTCCCGGAGACTGGGGGTTGGAAATTGGCGTGCTGTCAGAAATCTATCGCAATTACACCACCCGGCAGAGCTGTCAGGTAGAAATTGCCGATAACTACGACCATAAACATCAGCCGCTGTCAGAAGAGGATGGTACCGGCGGCCTGCGCCGGATGAGCAATGATATTGTGCAGTCGCTGCTGCGAAAAATGGCAACCATGGGCGTCAGTGTGACCAGTGACTCATTCCGCGTACTGAAAGCCACTTACTACCGTAACGCGCTGGATAT
Organism: Winslowiella toletana; assembly: GCF_032164335.1. NCBI lineage: Bacteria > Pseudomonadati > Pseudomonadota > Gammaproteobacteria > Enterobacterales > Erwiniaceae > Winslowiella > Winslowiella toletana. The sequence goes on from NZ_CP134152.1 coordinate 3,009,638, forward strand.
GATGGAAGTGTATAACCACGAAGCCACAATGAATGGCCTGACGTTTGATCAGCATGCGGAAGAAGCAGCAGTGGAAATGTTTACTCAGACCATCCTGGAAGCCGGCCAGTCGTTTATTGAACGTCCCAACGATAAACCTTTTATTCCGAGCTGGAGCCGCGTGCAGTCAGCCTTTCCGGATATTTTGCAACGCATCTGGCAGGCAGTGGAAGAGGATAATCGCGGCGAGGTTTAACTCTGCCAGCATACGCGGTTACGGCCGCTCTGCTTTGCCTGATACAGTCTGCTGTCGGCCAACGATTGCAGGCTGTCAGTCTGGTAATCGCCCTGCTCCTCGCTACTGGCAACACCAAATGACGCGGTCAGGATCACCGTTTGATCGATGCTGATCATCAGCTCTTTTTGTGCCAGCTGATGACGGATACGCTCGGCAACTGCCACCGCCTCCTCCAGCTGAGTTTCCGGCAACAACAGGCAAAACTCTTCTCCGCCGACCCGTCCGGCAATATCCATCCGGCGTAACGACTGCGTGATAATTCCGGCTACGTGTGACAACGCTGAATCACCGGCCTGATGCCCATAATTATCGTTAACTGACTTAAAGAAATCGATATCCAGCTGAATCAGTGACAGCGGTCGGTGACTGCGCTGGCACTGTGCCGCACAGCGCTCACTCAGATCAAAAAACGCCGCGCGATTGTATAATCGAGTCAGACCATCGTAATTCGCACGCCACTCCAGTTTATTTTGCAATCTCATCATTTTAGAAATAAGGCGGATAATAGCGTAATACGATCCCAGTAAAATTAAGCTGAACAGCAACCACATCAATATCAACACCAGCACTATTCGCCCCTGGTCGCCTTTCAGCCCCTCAGCCAATGTCTGAATATTAACAATAACACCGTCAAAACCGCGCAGTTTATCCCATGTCAGGTAGCGCGTACCAAACCGTAACTCTCCTCTGACGCCCTGTTGCAGTGCATTCTTCAACTGCTGCTTCTCACTGGTGCTCAGCGCGTGCCCTTCAATGGCAGGAGGCGAATCGGAACTTGCCAGCACGTTTTGCTGACGATCCAGTAGCAGCACCACACCCTGATGTTTTTGCTGTATCGCCCGTTGCAAATGCCGGTGAATACTTTCGCGCGAAAAGTCCATCGCCAACACGCCGAACCATTAATCACCGCTATCCACCGGTACACTGACGGTGATGATTGCGCTTTCTTCTGACAATCCGTTATACACCGGCGTCCAGTACCGATGACGCAAAGGGTTCTTATCCGGCTGCATGGCAGTAAAGTAGTCGCGTTGAATCATCACGCGATAACTGTTCAGCGTGTCATTATCGTTAAGCGGAGGTGTGGAGCTAAGGTAAAATCCTCCGCGCGAGATATACCAGAGGCGGGAGTGAAAATCGCGATCGGGATCGCTGAACTGCAGGATAAAGCTTAACTCAAGCACCGCGCTCAGTTCGTCACTTAAGCGCTGTGGGTCATCACGGTTAAGCAGCGGATAATCTTTCATCCAGCTGTCGGATACGCCGTTGAGCGGCATACTGCGCTGAGTGTTCAGATTCACTTACCAGACAGGATCATCACGCAGTTGATTAAACAGTTGCGCCGCCTGGCGATTATTATCTGAGTCTATAGGGCTGGTCAGGGCATGACTCAGCATTGAGCGATAAACGCCCAGCGTATCAAGGCTGAACTGAAACTGGCGATCCAGCGTCACGGCTACCGTCGTTAAACGGATTTGCTGATTCACTTCATAGCTGTTCTTTAACTCCAGCGCTTCACGCCAGGTAAGAAAAGTCGAACACAGAAATACCGCGACAAAACAGAGGTGCACGATATGTCGCGGATTTGTTCCGGAGCCGATACGGCGAAAAAACGCATTAGTTTTCAACCAACACAGCCTCCGAGTTGCAACTATCATTCAGTGTAGACGTGGTTAAAACAAGCTGCCCGGCTGTAATTATTCGGGTGTCACATGCAGAAAGCTCGCCAGCACCTGAATTTTCCGTGCCGGGGAATGGTCTCACCGTTCAGCTATTTGCCTGATGCACGTGGCGTAACGCCCAGCGCCCTCGCGAGGATGACGCCCACAATAAGTTTACCCGGTTCAAGAAAATGCCAAAAGTACTTTACGTACAGATTTGAAAGAGTGGCAGGCAAAGAAAAGCCGCCGGCGATAATAATATCGTCAGGCGGCCTCAGGGATAATTAACTGGCAAGTTGACGCTCTGATGCAAGGGAATACAGTTCATCTTCTTTAAAAGCCTCACGCCTGACGCTGTAACCATCGTGCCAACGACACTCAACCATGCCGCTGGCGTAACCGGTAACAATCATCCTTGGCCCGCCATTTTTATGCTGTACTTCATCACTGACAATAAACAACATCGTGCGCCTCCGTTTCAGGGTGAAAAACACCTTAACAGGTATAGCAGGTGCGAATCATTCTCGCCTGCTACTTGCGACTAAAAAAATCGGCTGATCGATAAAGTCAGGCAGGAAATAGCGTAAATGCAGGGATTTAGCCTCATAAACATTTTTATGATAACGATTGCTGAAAAATTAAAAAAAACGGACAACCTGAGTTGTCCGTTTTTACATCAATCTTCATCGCCTGGAATCAGATTTTGCAGCCTTCGCAATCGGCTTCATCGCCCAGATCGGCTGGCACTTCGTTGGCTTTCTTTTCGGCATTGGCTTCAGCTTGTTCCAGCTGGGCATCAATATCAAATTCGAAAATATCGTCGTTCATGTTAACTCCAGGGATTGTCTTACAGGTTATCTGCTGCCTTTATACTTATTTACCGCGTATCTTCGCAATCATATTTACGACAAACAGCACAATCGAACCAACGATAAAGCCGATCACCAGATTGGCACCGTTACTGATTAACGCAGTCACCAGACCATTGAATCCACTGCTCCAGTGGTCGATGGTATGATGCAGCCACGGCAAACCGTGAACGATAATCCCGCCGCCGACCAGAAACATTGCCAGCGTGCCGACCACCGTCAGGATCTTCATCAGCCAGGGTGCAGCGGCCAGCAACCCAGCGCCAATCCCCTGGGCAATGGCGGAACTTTTCTGCTTCAGCCATAAACCTAAATCGTCCAGCTTGACGATACCGGCGACAATTCCGTACACCCCAACGGTCACCAGAATGGCGATGCCGGAAAGAATCAGCACCTGATTCAGCAGCGGCGCGTCAGAAACGATGCCGAGCGTGATCGCCACAATTTCTGCCGACAGAATAAAATCGGTACGAACAGCCCCTTTGATCTTCTTCTTTTCGAACTCAGCCGGATTCTGCTCGGCGGCTTTCAGCAGGCGCTGTTCACGAGCTTCAGGCGTCGAGTGCGATTTATCACTCTGCAGGCTGTGCATGACTTTTTCCACGCCTTCAAAGCAGAGATAAGCACCGCCAATCATCAACAGCGGCGTAATGGCCCAGGGCGCAAAATAACTGATTAACAGCGCCAGCGGCACCAGTATCAGCTTATTGAGGAATGAACCTTTGGCAACGCCCCACACCACCGGAATTTCCCGATTGGCTTTAACTCCGCTTACCTGCTGAGCATTTAGCGATAAATCGTCACCCAGTACACCTGCGGTTTTCTTCGCCGCCAGCTTGCCCATCACCGAAATATCATCAAGTAAGGTGGCAATATCATCCAATAACGTCAGTAAGCTACTTCCAGCCAAAGTGGTTTTCCTTTATCAATGTTCATGATGCTGGCAGCAGGGACAGACTTCAATTTCCGCCACTGCCATATCTGCTATTCCGTCACAGTCCCATTCAACCCGCACCGGCTGGCCTTGCGCCTGGTCATGATGCAGATATTTACTGACCGGACTCTCCGTCATACCGGAGATCTCCTCGGTAGCTATAAGCCTGTCGCCAACATAAATGCGTGCCGTCGCCTGGGTATTAACCATACGTTGCTCGCGCAGTTTATACAGGCGTCTTACCGTCAGCTTGATGCTGGCCATACGTTCACCCTGTGCGTGTTATCTATGGAAGCGGTCGATCTAAACAATTATGGGTCACAATGGCAATATTTGTGACGATTAATAGATGATTTAGCGGTAGTGTAAGCGCCTGAAAAATTTGCCTGAGCCAGTACTATGCCACGCCATGCCGCCCCTGCCGTACTGTTAGTCGCTTCATTATTCACTCTGTATATCATCTGGGGATCAACCTACCTGGTGATTCGCCTCGGCGTCGAAAGCTGGCCGCCAATGATGATGGCAGGCTTACGATTTCTGATTGCCGGTATCATCCTGTTCAGCTTCTTAAAACTGCGTGGACATCCGATGCCGGGCCGCCGGGCGATGATTAATGCGGCAATTGTCGGCGTGCTGTTATTATCGATCGGCAACGGACTGGTCACGATTGCCGAGCATCAGCATGTTCCGTCGGGGCTGGCAGCGGTAATGGTCGCCACCGTTCCGCTGTTTGCGCTGTGCTTCAGCCAGCTATTTGGCATCGCCACGCGCTGGATTGAGTGGCTGGGCATCGCCGTCGGCCTGAGCGGTATCGTGTTACTCAATAGCGGTGGCCATTTAAGCGGCAATCCCTGGGGTGCGATGATGATCCTGCTGGCCGCCGTCAGCTGGGCGTTTGGCTCGGTATGGGGTTCGCGGATTGAGCTACCGAAAGGCGCGATGGCGGCAGCCATTGAGATGCTGGCAGCGGGTAGCGTACTGCTGGTGGTGAGCGTTATCAGCGGTGAAAAACTGCAGGCGATGCCCGATATACAGGGTATGTTAGCCCTCGGCTTCCTGATCGTTTTCGGCTCAATTATTGCGATTAATGCTTATATGTATTTGATCCGCAACGTCAGCCCGGCGGTGGCTACCAGTTATGCCTATGTTAATCCGGTGGTGGCAGTACTGCTCGGCACCAGCTTTGCGGATGAAACGCTGTCGACGCGGGAATGGCTGGCGCTGGCGATTATCATCTTTGCGGTGGTACTGGTGACGCTGGGTAAATATCTGTTTCCGGCAAAGCCGCGAATTAAGCCGCTGGCATAAGTCGCTCAGAAACGGTGAATGCCCTGATGATCTATCCCGGCATTACCGTTTCCGGCAATTATCCACTCCTCAAGACGTGAATGGATGGCCTCATCTTTCAGCCGGAGCTTGCCACGCAGCGCGCATTCCCAGACGACCAGCACCTTCCAACCTTCGGCGGTCAGCGTAGCGATATCTCGCCGGTCGCGCTCGACATTCCGGCCGATTTTTTCCAGCCAGAATTCACTGCGCGTTGCCGGCACCCTGAACAGATAACAGTGATGGTGATGCCAGAAACAGCCGTGAACAAAAATAATCGTTCGCTGCTCCGCCAGCACAAAATCTGGCTTACCAGCCAGCGTTTTGTCCTGAACCTGATAGCTGAATCCCAGTTCTTCCAGCAGGTGCGCCAGCCGCTTCTCAATCGCGGTATTTTCCGTGCGAATAGCGCGCATATTTTTGCTGCGGACTGCCGCAGAATGGACGTCGGCCATCTTCTCTCCCTGGATGCTGCTGCACGCTGGCAAACGCAACCCGTCAGACTTTATTTGTCGCTTCGATAATCCACGGCCGCAACAACTGCGCGACGGCGGCAAATGCCGGCACAATCACCGAGTTGCCGAACTGGCGATAAGCCTGAGTATCCGAAACCGGCAGCCTGAATACCCTACCGCCGACGCTTTCAAAGCCCATTAAACGGGCGCATTCACGCGGTGTCAGGCGTCGCGGACGACGCTGCTGATTTTCCGCATCGTCAAAATCTGCCTCACCCAGCTGGCGATCCCAACCGCGATCGATCAGAATTTCCGAGCCATCCTTGTAGTAACGTGCAGATAACGTTCGCACTACGCCATTATTACGCGCCGGGTCGACCAGCCCATAGCCGAAGCCGTTACCTTTGGCCTGATGCTTTTTGGCATACTGGTAAAGGTATTTCCACAGAGTTGGCGTCAGAATATATTTAGCATCGACCGTCGGCTCAAGCAATTCACCGATGGTTTTGCGCTGCTGTGGATAAAACTGGCTGAGATTGCTCAGGCTGAAACCTGCGGACAACTGTAAGTCACGGCGGAACCCCACCAGCACGATGCGCTCCCGATGCTGTGGCAGAAAGTGTTTGCCATCGACAATTTTTGGATCGTCCTTACCGCTGACGGCCGCATCCGCCACTTCATAGCCCAGCTCATCGAGGGTCTCCATGATAATGCGGAAGGTTTTGCCCTTGTCATGACTCTTCAGGTTCTTCACGTTTTCCAGCACAAAGATAGCCGGTTTTTTGGCGGTGATAATCCGCGCCACATCAAAAAATAGCGTTCCCTGCGCTTCACACTCAAAACCATGAGCGCGGCCCAGCGCATTTTTCTTCGATACTCCCGCCAGCGAAAACGGCTGACAGGGAAAGCCGGCCAGCAGCACATGATGATCGGGAATCTCCTGGTCGATATGCTGATACGCTTGCTGCTCACTGACATCGGCTCTGCCACTGAGCGTAATATCACGAATGTCCTGATTAAAACGGTGCATCTGCTCGTCGCAGTACCAGTTGGCTTTGTAAGTGCGCACCGCGTGTTTATTCCACTCGCTGGTAAATACGCACTGGCCGCCAATGGCTTCGAAGCCGCTGCGAATACCCCCAATTCCGGCAAAAAGATCGATAAACTTAAACGCGTAATCAGGATGATGCGCAGGCGGTTCCGGCAGCATTTTTTCCAGCAGGCTGACTTCCGCTTCGGTCAGCGGTTTAGCGACACTTTTGCCATTCAGCCAGCGGTTAAGCGATTCGCGCGTCCACTCATGCTGACTGACCTTTCGCAGCAGGCTGGCGAGGGTTTTCTGGTCATAAATCTCCAGCAATCGCTGTAACAGCTGGCGATCCTGCTCACTCTTTTGCTGCTGCTGCTGGCGTGCCTGTTCTGCCAGCTGCGCCGCAACGGTATCAAATTCACTCATAGGGCTGCTTAATTTGGGATAGTCTGGTGTCAGTCTATCACTTCGTTGACCCAGCGTAAGACAGAAATGGCGCTTATCTCACTTTTTCAGCAGCTTAACTGGCCCGATTAATCCCCGCCGCAGGGGTGACATCCGCTTGCCAGGCTCCTAAACTTGCTCTGTTTTTTATAATGGAGCCGATCAAGATGAGCGAACTGCAACGCACCCCGCTAACCTTACCCAATGGTGCGGATAAACTGCTGCTGCACTCCTGCTGCGCCCCCTGCTCGGGTGAAGTGATGGAGGCGATCCAGGCTTCCGGGATTGATTACACGATATTTTTCTACAACCCGAATATTCATCCGCAGAAAGAATATCTGCTGCGCAAAGAGGAAAACATCCGTTTTGCTGAGCAGCACGGCGTACCCTTTGTTGATGCGGATTACGACACCGATAACTGGTTTGAACGCGCCAAAGGTATGGAGTGGGAGCCGGAACGCGGGGTACGCTGCACTATGTGCTTTGATATGCGCTTTGAGCGTACGGCGCTGTATGCCTGGGAAAATGGCTTTTCAGTGATCTCCAGTTCGCTGGGCATTTCGCGCTGGAAAAACATGCAACAGATTAATGACTGCGGAGATCGCGCAGCGGCTGCGTATCCCGATATGGTTTACTGGGATTACAACTGGCGCAAGCAGGGTGGATCCTCACGTATGATTGAGATCAGCAAGCGCGAACGCTTTTATCAGCAGGAGTATTGCGGCTGCGTCTATTCTTTACGTGACAGCAACCTGCATCGTAAATCGCAGGGTCGACCGCTAATCAAGCTCGGCGTGCTCTACTATGGTGACGATGAGTAACTGACAATGCTGGTTAAGGGGATTGTATCCTGCATGACACCAGTACGGGAGCCGGGAACGGCTCCCGTGTAAGACGGGAACTTATTTTTTCTTTTTCTGTTTTTTCAACAACGCACGAATTTGCTTTAATTCGCTGCTGGTTAACTGCACTGACGTTTCATCATCTTCGCCATGCTCTTCGATGTGCTGGCTGTCAATGGCGGGTGGTTGAGAGCCAGACAGGCTGGACTGCAAACGCTGACTAACCTCCTCGCTTAATGTGGTTTGATTTTCCAGAGCAAGGCTTTTCAAGGTCTCTTTTAACGCGGGATCGATCTTAATCGTCAAATTCACGGTGCCGGTCATACCTGATTCTCCTGGTTATAGTCTCACCCACGTTAGCCCATGTTAAATATTTTGGATAGATGTTCACAAAAATTTAATATTCGCTTTCGCGGGGGGTGAAATCACGCAGTACTGACTCATCCATCCCTGAGAGATCGCCCTGGATTTCAGCGCATAATTTGGCCACAAAGGTCACCAAAAATGCGACATTATGCTTAGCCAGTCTTTTGCCTTCCACGGTTTGCATCGTCTCCGGCAGCGTAAACAGCTTTTTCTGAAAGTGGTCCAGCGTCCAGTGGCTGTCATCCAGCTCACGGTCTTTGCCTAACGGATCCTGACTGTCAAATAGCGGACGCCCCAGCGCGCCTGAGGTGTAAAACACCCGCGCCAGACCGATTGCGCCAAGCGACTCAAGACGGTCAGCATCCTGAACAATTTTGGCTTCCAGGCTGTTCGGCGCGATACCGGCACTAAAGCTGTGTGCCTGCACCGCATGGGCGATTTCGTCATGTAGCGCCGTGGGGAAATCAGCAAATGCCTCCAACAGAATTCGACGTGTTTCCACTGCCGCTTTACTGGATGCCAGATGCCGTTCAGGGTGATTTTTCGGCAGGTTAACCACGTCATGGAAATAGCTGGCGGTTAACACCACCAGCGGATTGGCTCCGGTGCCCTGCATAATCTGTTGTGCGGTTGTCCATACCCGACGCAGATGTGCCACGTCGTGGGCTTTATCATCCTGCGCCCAGTTCTGATTGAACCAGTTTTCAAATCGTGACTGCCAAGTTTCAAGCGACATAGACTTCTCCCTATAGATGGCTTGTTTGCGGCACTCTCAACATTTAACACTAAGCTGCATCCCACAGGCTGCTGGCAATACGCGCTTTTTGAATGCTGTCAGCAGGTTTATAAACCACGACTGATAACACTTTTATGACATGTAACTCACTCTTGTTGCAACTTATGTAAACCCTTTAGATAAAACGAGATTATTATCAAGTTATAGCAGTTGATTATGCTGATGACACCCCGGCATAATCATCCAGAGCGATAAGATATCCCTGTGACTGACATTGCGGCGTGAATCACAGACATTTCTTGCAGTAAGTGATTGAATGTCAGAGGGTATTGTAAGAGCCGGCGATGCAGGCGGGCAACCACAGTGAGATGCGCAATGATTAAATGGCCGTGGAAAGGAAACGCAGAGCAACAACAACTTTCATCGCTACCCTGGCAGGAAGCGCTGTCTGTCCCGCTTTTTTCGTCGCTAAACCCGGCCGAGCAGCAGGCGCTGACGACGATGGCTCAACGCTTTCTGCAGCAAAAACGCCTGGTGCCACTGCAAGATTTTGCGCTTAACGATCTACGCAGCGCGCGCATCGCTTTACTGTTCTGCCTGCCGGTATTGAATCTCGGTCTGGAATGGCTGGATGGCTTTCACGAAGTGATGATCTATCCTTCGCCCTTTGTGGTCGACGACGAGTGGCAGGATGATTTCGGCCTGGTTCACAGCGAACGCACGGTGCAATCGGGTCAGAGCTGGCAACAGGGCCCGGTTGTGCTTAACTGGCTGGATATTCAGGACTCTTTCGATGTTTCCGGCTTTAACCTGATTGTGCATGAAGTGGCGCATAAACTGGACTCCCGCGGCAGCGGCCATGCCAACGGCGTACCGGCAATTTCCTTACGCAGCGTTGCGGCCTGGGAGAAAGATCTGCATGCGGCGATGAACGCAATACAGGATGAAATCGATCTGGTCGGTGAAAATGCAACGACTATTGATGCCTACGCGGCCAGTGACCCGGCGGAATGCTTTGCGGTGCTTTCGGAGTACTTCTTCAGTGCACCTGAATTATTACACCATCGTTTTCCTGCACTTTATCAGCGTTTCAGTCAGTTTTATCTGCAGGACCCGCTTAGCCGCATCGATAACTGGCAGCAGCAAGATGACAACAGCGAAACTGCTCACTAAGCGGCCGCTTTGCTGTAAACGTAGCCAGTTGAAAGCTAGACTGTTTTTTGCTGTTGACACACTGTCGGCCAGTCGCTAATATTCGCCCCGTTCCAACAATTCCTCTGTAGTTCAGTCGGTAGAACGGCGGACTGTTAATCCGTATGTCACTGGTTCAAGTCCAGTCAGGGGAGCCATATTTGAGAAGCCCGCTCAGGGAAACCTGAGCGGGCTTTTTGCTTGCTGGCTTTCACAATAGTAATGGGTTGCAAGCGTGTCACAGGTAATCGATGACGTAACTCAGAATGAACTGACGTTGATGATTTCGCTATCCAATCACCAACGCAGGAATACCCACTGCCTTACAACTTCGCATTAATAGCTTAAGCCGGGATAAAATCACTTCCCTCTTAAGCGACGGGATAATTTTTTTAATTTTTCTTTTGTCGAGATCAAATGAAAAACAACGCCTTTACCAGAAAAGTTTATACCATACTTATTTCTGAGAGTGTAAATGTCGTTTGCCTGGCAAATCTTCAGACTTCCTTTGAAGGATAAATCGATAACTTTTATTTCATCATTTCTGGTTTGAATAAAATTCTCCGGATGAATGTCATTGGATGCCAGACCAACCTGATGCAGGTCAGTAATGCATTGCTTCACACGGTAAGAATTTTCTCGGTCAATAGCTTTCAGCGGAGTGCCCTCAATGTATTCATACAGAGCATAGACGTCTACGCATTGTCTGAACTTCACTTTCTCGGCCACGTAATAGAGTTGTGGAGTGCAGGCACGCTGGTCTTTCCTCAGGCTGTACAGCTTCTTCATTAATCTTGAATAGAATGAACCAAATATAATACTCTGAATCCTTTTCTCCAGGCGCAAATCTATTTCTTTGTCATTTTTTAAGATGAATTTTTTCGAGTTAAACTCAATCAGTTCCACAGTACGAAGCTCATGACCGCTATTGAGTCTTGCCCCCTGAATTTCATTATTAAAGTACTTGTGCATCAACGCACTGATATCCATGTTCGATTCATTTATATAAATCGAGTATCCGTTTACTTTTCGTTTAGATATGGGCATTGCTTTACCTGTATATCATGCTAAACCCTCTTCTCCCGCCGAATATTCATACAAATATCTGCGCAGATGTGGTTTTTCACATCACGTTGCTGTGTTTTGAGTTGGGCTGAATTTAAATAAAGAGTAGCTGATGAGGTCATTATTGTTGAACATTTGATGCTTAATTATTCGGTATTAATGAATCAGGTATTTCCGCTTTCTTAATCGCAGAGTCATTGACGGTTTCTTAAGCTCTGCCTGACACAATACGTTATGCGGTAAGCAAAAGCAGATCTGGCGAACAGAACACCCGAACACCCGAACACCCGGCGATTGTAATCAAAAAATAAATATCGTATAACAAGCGACTCCGAGGGGTGTCCTGTAATGGGCTGAGATGGCGTAAGCCGAACCCTTTGAACCTGATCTGGGTCATGCCAGCGAAGGGACGGGTTGGTAGTCTGCACTTGCCATTCAGCTCATCGCGCCCGGATCTCCACACACTTTTGGAGGTCCCATGTTAACCACCATGTTCGATACCGGTCTCTACGGACGACTGCGCCAGCAGGCAGGCAGCCACTGGCAGAACTATGTTGCACATCCCTTTATCCAGCAACTGGCCGTCGGTACGCTGGACCAGAGCGCTTTTCGTCGCTATCTGACGCAGGATTATCTGTTTCTGATCCACTTCGCCCGCGCTTACGCCCTGCTGGTATACAAAATGCGCACCCTGCCCGATATTCGCGCCGCCAGCGCATCTCTGAATGCCATCGTGTCGGAGTTGCCGCTACACGTCGGCTATTGCGCTGAATGGGGCCTTCGCGAAGCAGAAATGGCCGCACAACCCGAAGCGATGGAAACCATCAATTACACCCGCTATGTGCTGGATATCGGCCAGTCTGGCGATGCGCTTGAGCTGCTGGTGGCGCTGATGCCCTGCGTTGCGGGTTATGCCGAAATTGGTCTGCGTCTGTTGGACGATCCGAAGACGGTAATGGAGGGAAATCCTTATGCCCGCTGGATGCAAAACTATGGTGATAGCGACTATCTGGCGGGAGTACAGCGCGCGCTTGATCTGCTGGAGCGCACTGGTCAACAGCGTGGTGCGGCAAGCCGCTTCAGTAGTTTATCGACTATCTTTACCACCGCGACCCAGCTTGAAGCAGCATTCTGGCAAATGGGGCTAAATGCAACGGCAGATCGGGTTAATACGCGATGAAAACATCCGTTCCCGCGCCACCCGGTATTCAGGTGCGCAACCTGTCGCTACATTTTGGCCAGCAGCTGATTTTCAATTCGCTCAGTTTTGATATCGACAGCGGCAGTTTTGTTGCCTTGCTCGGCCCCAGCGGCGTGGGTAAAACCAGCCTGTTGAGGATTATTGCCGGGCTGGCACAACAAAGCTCCGGTACGGTATGCGGCAGCGACGGGCAACCGCTGACCGGCCGTATTGCATGGATGGGTCAGCAGGATCTGCTCTATCCATGGCTGACGGTAAGTGAAAATATTGCGCTGGCCGCGCGCCTGCGCGGTGAAAAAGTCGACTCGGCCTGGGTCGACTTTCTGCTGGAACGTGTCGGACTGGCCGGAAAGCAGGCTCTGTTGCCAGCCGCACTGTCGGGCGGCATGCGTCAGCGGGTTGCCATCGCCCGTACGCTGTATCAACGTCAGCCGATTGTGCTGATGGATGAACCCTTTTCTGCTCTCGATACCCTTACCCGCGCCAAAATCCAGGCACTGGCGGCTGAACTGCTGGCCGATCATACCGTGCTGCTGATTACTCACGATCCGATGGAGGCCTGTCGTCTCAGCCACCGTCTGATGACGCTTTCCGGCCAGCCGGCGCAGATTGACACTACGCTGATGGTTGCCGGAACGCCGCCGCGCGCGCCCGACGATCCTCACCTTTTGCACAGCCAGGGAAAATTATTACAGCAACTGGTCAGAGAAGCATGAAGGGGCTGACGGTTTTCGCCGGTTTTATTCTGCTGTGGTGGCTGATCACTTTTACTGATATCCCCGCCTTTCTGCTGCCATCACCGCTGGCGGTTGCGCTGGCGCTGTGGAACGGCCACGCTTTTTTACTGCACCACACGCTGATTACCGCGGCAGAAATGCTAAGCGGCCTGCTGCTGGGCGTTCTGCTTGGCGCAATGCTGGCACTGGCGATGACTTTTTCTTCGTGGCTGCAACGCTGGCTGATGCCGGTGGTGGTGACCAGCCAGGCAATACCGGTGTTTGCGCTGGCCCCGCTACTGGTGCTGTGGTTCGGCTTTGGCATCAGCGCCAAAGTGGCGATGGCGGTACTGGTGATCTTCTTTCCGGTGGTTTCAACCTTTTTCGACGGCCTGCGTCAGGTGAATAACGATTATCTCGACCTCGCTCGCACCATGGGCGCGTCACGCTGGGCGCAGCTGCGCCATGTGCGGCTGATGGCTGCACTACCGGCTTTTGGCTCCGGGCTACGCATGGCGGCGGCCGTCGCGCCGATCGGCGCAATTATTGGTGAATGGGTCGGATCGGCGGAAGGTCTGGGCTATCTGATGCTGAATGCCAATGCGCGCATGCAAACCGATCTCTGTTTTGCTGCACTGTTTATCCTGGTGGTAATGACCGTCTCGCTGTGGAAAACGGTGGATATCCTGATTCGTCGCCTGATTCGCTGGGCGCCAGAAAATCTTTCACAATCAAAATAAAAGGCCCCGTGATGAAAAAAAGCTTATTTGCGCTGATGCTCAGCGCCGTGATGGCAACTCAAGCCACTGCTGCTGAGAAAATTACGCTGGTACTCGACTGGTATATCAATCCCGATCACGCGCCGATTATCGTCGCTGAGCAAATGGGTGCCTTCAAACAACACGGGCTGGAAGTCAGAATTGTGCCGCCTTCCGACCCGGCGCTGCCGCCGCGGCTGGTCGCGGCCGGACAAGCCGATCTCGCCATTACTTACCAGCCACAGCTGCATTTTTTCGCCGATCAGGGTTTACCGTTAGTGCGCGTCGGCACCTTAATCAACACGCCGCTGAATACCTTGATTACGCTGGATAAAAGCATCAGTACGCCGGGAGATTTGAAAGGGAAGAAAGTGGGTTTCTCCGTCAGCGGTATCGAAGAAGCCACCGTTGCCACCATGCTGCGCCATGAAAAACTCAAGGCGGATGAGATTAAATTGATCAATGTTAATTTCCAGCTGACCAGCGCGTTAATGGCAGGCCAGGTTGATGCGATTATTGGCGGTTATCGCAATATTGAAGCGCTGGAACTGGCGCTACATGGAAAAGAACCGGTGGTGTTTAATGTCGAGGATTATGGCGTTCCGGCTTACGACGAGCTGATTATTGTTGCCAATAAAAACGCTGTTAATCAGCCAAAAATCAAAAAATTCCTCGCGGCACTGAAGCAAGGTAATGAATACCTGCAAGCGCATCCCGAGGAGAGCTGGAACCATTTCGCCGCCAGCCACGCAGAACTGAATACCGAACTGAACCGGCTGGCATGGCAAAAAACTTTGCCGCTGTTTGCCAGCGATCCGGCAACGCTCGACAGCGCGCGCTACCAGGCCTATGAGCAGTTTTTGTTTGATAATAAACTGATCAAAAAAATCACCCCGGTTAGCGAATATGCGATTGAACTGAAGTGAGATTAAGCCGGGGAAAAATCCCCGGCTCCGCCAACTTACCAGTCGGTTTTATTGATATCGATGACAAAACGGTACTTTACGTCGCCTTTCAGCATGCGGGCGAAGGCATCTTCAATCTGATTGCCGTTAATCAGTTCAATATCCGCAGTGATATTGTGCTGACCGCAGAAATCCAGCACTTCCTGCGTTTCGCGGATACTGCCGATTGAGGTTCCGCTGATACTCAGACGACGGAACACCATTGGCGTAACGTCCGGTGCCGGATGGCGGCCGTCCGGAATTCCCACCAGCACCAGGTGACCGTTAGTTTTAAGCGTACTCAGGTAAGCATCCAGATCGTGTGGTGCCGCCACGCAATCGAGAATCAGATCCAGCTTGTTTGCCGCATCGGCCATCTGCTGCGCATCGGTCGATACCACCACGGATTTCGCGCCCAGACGCAACGCGTCCTCACCTTTCCGTGGAGAAGTGGTAAATAGCGTAACCTCAGCCCCTAACGCGCTGGCCAGTTTTACCGCCATATGCCCCAGACCACCGAGCCCAACCACGCCAACTTTATCACCCGCTTTGACCTGCCAGTGACGCAGCGGTGACCAGACGGTGACACCAGCACACAGCAGCGGAGCCACGCCGCTCAGCTCAAGATTTTCCGGTACTGAAACCACGAACTTGCTGTCGACCACGATACCTTCCGCGTAACCCCCCCAGGTGGTGGTGCCGGTATAGCGATCTTTGCCATTATAGGTTGGAGTAAAACCTGCTTCGCAATACTGCTCTTCCGCGCCAGCGCAGGCCGCGCAGTGGCCACAGGAGTCTACCATCACGCCAACGCCGACCAGATCGCCCGCCTTAAAGCGGCTGACGCGATCACCGGTTTCCCGCACCCGACCAACAATCTCATGGCCCGGCAGCATCGGATACTGGCTCACGCCCCACTCATTGCGCGCCAGATGCAGATCTGAATGGCAGACGCCACAGTAAAGAATGTCGATGCGAACGTCATCAGGTTGAACTTCACGCGCGTCAACGACAGCCGGCGCCAGCGGTAAATGCGCCGCGCTGGCAACAATGCCTTTAATTTTCATAGGACCATCCAGATTGTGTAGGTTGCAGCTGTTTCACAGGCCATGCCTGAGGGCGGCCACTATAGACAAGCGGGGTTAATATTGGTAGTAGTTACTCTTTTGGGACATAGATACCAAAAGGTGACCATATGCCAGTAATTGTTGATGGCAAAATGAAGTTTTACGCTGATTCCGAACCGCGTCGTTTGATGGAGTTATTCTCGGTGAAGTGGACCACCATGGTGATCCATGCGCTTTATCACTGGCCGGGTGGAAAGTGTCGCACTGGCGAACTGCAACGCAGTCTTGATGGTATCTCGAAGAAAATGCTGGTGCAGTCGTTACGGGAAGTCGAGCGGCGTGGGCTGGTACAGCGCCATGTGTTCAGTGTCGTGCCGCCCAAAGTAGAGTATCAGTTAACTGAACTGGGCAGAGTGTTCGCCGAACCGATCGAACTGATGTACCAATGGGGACTGGAAAATAAGGCGGCACTGGATGCGATGGAAGCGGCTTGTCAGCAAAATCAGGGATTGTAGCGGCGACGGGCATCGTTTTGACGCTGCCCGGCGCCTGAAGCGTTATCTGAATTTCAGCTCGCCCTGCATATAGAAGGTGCGCGGCTGACCGGCATAAATGCCCTTATTGTTATCGTCATACGCGCGGGTAAAGTACTGATGATCGAAGAGGTTTTTCACGCCAACTGCCAGATTAAGATTGGCCATTTGCGGGCCAAAGTTGTAGCCAGCACGGGCGCCCCACAGCATAAAGCCCGGAATGCGACCGGTACTGCCGTCGGCACTCTCTTCGACGGTATTTAGGTTGTCGGCAAACTGGCCTGACTGGTATTCACTGTTGAGGTTAAAGGTCCAGCTACCCGGCGTGTAATCCAGCCCGAGAATGCCTTTATGCCTCGGTGAGAACGGCACCTGTTTACCTCTCGTTTCACCGCTTTCGCGAATGACTGCGTTGACGTAAGCGTAACTGGCATAGGCTGAGAAATTATCCAGCGCCGGAGAGAGCTGTGACAGATCATAACGCAGTTGACTCTCCAGTCCGGAGTGCCGGGTTTTGCCGCGAGCGGTTACGCTGTCGGTCACCTGATTCGAATCATACTGATTATCAAAGTTAATCAGAAACAGGCCAACTTCCGCCTGCACACCACCATTATCAAATCGGGTACCCAGTTCCCAGGTGCGCGCTTTTTCCGGCTCGATATTACCGCTGTTTACCGCTTTACCAATCTGGCTGTATTGCACCGTACCAAATGAACCTTCGGTATTGGCATAGAGATTCCAGGCATCATTCAGATGATAAACCACATTCAACGCTGGCAGCGGTGCGTTGTAGCTGATCTCCTGTTTGGTATTTTTGATGTAATTGTTCTGATACGACTGGATATGCTCGTAGCGTATGCCCGGCGTCACCGTCCAGTTGCCGATATCAATACGGTCATCAACGTACCAGGCGTGCGCCTGCGTGCCGGACTGGGTATCACGATCGTACGGACTGCTGCTGGACGGCAGCTGTCCGCTGCTGGCTAAGCTGGTGTAGCGCAACTCATGGGTGGATTCACTGACGTAACGATAGCCGACGCCAACTTCATGTGCAGACGCTCCCCAGTTAAAACTCTGGCTGTAGCGAGGTTCAATGCCGCGCACCCAATACTCACGCGGAGACAGCGTGAGATTTTTACCCTGATCGAGATAGCCACTGCGCAGCGTGTAAGTATAAAAACTCTGAATATTGAATTTATGCTGCTGGTCTGGCTGGAACTGATAGCCGAGGCTGGCCAACTGACGGCGTCCCCAGAACTCATCGTAAGGACGCGTCGACTGAAAACGGTCAGCATTATAACTGGCGCGCGACAAACCGCCCGGCATTTGCGCCCGGCCTTCGTAGTATTGCAACAGGCTATTGAAGCTGTGAACCTCATTTGGCGCATAGCGGGTTTTCAGCATCACATCGTCAATTTTGGTCGAGCTGTGTTCACGCCAGTCGCTACCGCGCTTGCCGGAATAGAGTAAGGCCGCGCCGAAGCCATTATCCGCCGTGCCGCCGACCATCAGATTGCCGCTGCCTTTGGGGTGGTTCTGGCTGGAGGACGGGGACATTAATCCTGTCATTCCGGCTTCAATACCAAATTCTTCCGGAATGGCGCGGGTAACGAAGTTCACTACCCCACCGACGCTCTGTGGGCCATAACGCACCGCACCGCCGCCGCGTACCACATCCACCGCCTCCATATTGCCAAGTGAAACCGGTGCCAGCGAAAGTTGCGGCTGGCCGTACGGAGCAAACGGCACCGGAATACCATCCATCAGCACGGTAGAGCGGCTGGCGAGGCGCGGGTTAAGGCCACGAATACCGAAGTTCATCGCCATATCATGGCTGCCGGTACCGTTATTTTCCGGTGCATTGACGCCGGGGATACGATTCAGCGCTTCACGCGCAGTGGTCGCGCCAGTTTTAGCAAAATCTGCGCGACGTACCACATCACGTGCGCCAGCATGCTCGAACACATCGTCTTCACGTGCATCTGCCAGCCAGTCGCCGACCACCGTTAAAGTCTCAGCCGCGGATGATTCCGTTGCTAACGGGGCCAGGGTAAAACTATTATTACCCAGTGATTTCGCCTGCAAGCCACTGCCTGCCAGCAGGGTATCCAGACCCTCATTAAGGCTGTAATTACCCTGCAGACCGCCGCTCTGCTTGCCGCGCGTCAGCGAAGCGTCTACCGAGAAGTTAATACCGCTCTGGGTGGCAAACTGATTTAACGCCTGGTCAAGGTTTCCGGCGCTAATATGATAAGCAGCCTGCTGCGGTGCCGCGACGACCAGCGCAGGCGTCAGCAACACTGCCGGAACCAGCGCACAGTGAATAGCGATTGTCAGAGGTGTTGTATTACAAAAAGCGCGGATCATCCGTGCGCGTGAACTGGACATACCATCTCCAAATTGAGTTATTTTTTTGCTGTATTACTCAGGAGTCGGATGAGAATTAAAAAGGGACAACCGGTCAGAGGTTTTTTTTAATGTTTCAGGAAAAAACGTTTCAGGCCGCGACCACTTTGATCCAGTAACGCGTCATCGACTGAATTTTAATCGGCAGCGTCTGAGCCAGAATGGTTAACAACCGGTCGGTGTCATTCAGCAGAAAAGTGCCGCTGACACGCAGGTCGGCGACCGAATCGTCACAGCTCAGATGACCATGACGGTAACGGGCAACCTCAGTCAGCACCTCGGCCAGCCGCCAGTCGCTGACGCTTAACAGTCCGCGGGTCCAGTTGCTGCTGACTGCCGGTTCAATCCGGCTAAAATCGTGCTGGCTAAAGCTTAGCGTTTGTCCGGCCCTGACGATCATCGTCGATTCAGGACGAGCCTGCAGCCGCACTTCTACCGCATGCCGAATCACCGACAGCTGAGTGCTGTCGCCATTTTCGCGCACCACAAATTCGGTGCCCAGCGCGCGCAGCATGCCCTGCGCGGTTTCTACCAGGAATGGACGCGGATGCGTCTGCGTATCAGCGGCGGTAGTAATGCTGACCTCCCCCTGAAGCAGGTGAATAAGTCGTTGCTGCGCGTCGAAACGAATATTCGCTGCACTGGCGGTATTCAGCATCAGCTGCGAACCCTCACTCAGGCGCAGCGTTTTAATCTCACCGGTGGCGGTACGAGTATCGGCGCGTAGCCCCTGTCCGGCTGGCGACTGCCACAATTGCCAGCTGCCGCCGACGCCGAGCAGCAGCAACAGACTTTTCAATACCCGGCGACGGCTAATCTCTGACTGCTGGCGCGCATGATTCAGCGTCTGGTAGCTTAAGCTGGCTGGCATAGCGTGCAGTTTTCCCTGCAATGCCTCTACCCGCTGCCATGCCCAGCGATGATCTTCATGCTGCTGATACCAGTGCTGCCATTTCTGGCTTTGCTGCGCTGAAACCTCTCCGGCGCACAGCGTGGCAAACCATTGCGCCGCCATTTTCAGCGCCAGCCGTTGATGCTCGCTAATTGAAGACGTCATGGCTTTCAGGGATGCTCCAGGCTGAACAGCAGGCAGTGTTCGGTCGCCTTCGCCATGTATTTCTTCACCGAGCTGACGGAAACCTGCAACCGCACGGCAATCACCGGATAGGTCAGCCCTTCCAGTTGCGACAGCAAAAATGCCTGACGCACCTTGGTTCCCAGCCCGTCGAGCATCGCATCGATTTGTTGCAGAGTTTCCAGCAGGCACTGGCGCTGTTCCGGTGACGGTACATGCTCTTCCGGCAGCTGCGCCAGCATATCAATCCAGGCTCGCTCCAGCGCATTGCGGCGAAAGAAATCCACCATCACCCTGCGGGCAACGGTACAGAGAAAGGGTTTCGGCTCGCGGATTTGCTGTACGCTGTCACCAGCAAGAATGCGCATAAAGGTATCCTGCGCCAAATCATCGGCATCAAAACCTGAACCCAATTTGAACTCAAGCCAGTTTTTCAGCCAGCGATGATGCGAGCTGTATAAGCTCTCAAAAGCACGGGACGACGAGGCGGCAGCAAGTGTGGACATAGCAAGTTGGATCACCTGACCAGAGAAGGACAGGCGGATGATAGTTGATAATGGTTATCATTACAATATAGCGTTCAGTTTGCTGACGCGCCAAATGCTGAGCCTAAAACACAGTGATATACTCACGGAAAAAGCGCACAAGGAGAGGTTATGAACGGTCTGACGGTTACAGAAGCACTGGATAAACTGGAAGCGATGTACGATGCCGCGGTCACTGCGCTGCGTGATGCCATTACCACTTACATTGCCGACGGTACGCTGCCAGATGCCGCGCAACGCGCCGCTGGCCTGTTTGTTTACCCACAAATTCGCGTCAGCTGGGAAGGCAGCTCCGCCGATCATCGCTTATCACGCGCCTTTGGTCGCTTTACTCGCCCAGGCTGTTACACCACCAGCATCACCCGCCCGGCGCTGTTTCGTGCTTACCTGCAGGAACAGCTGGAGATGCTGAGCGGCGAATATCCGGTGACTCTTGAAGTGCAGCCATCGCAGCAGGAAATTCCGTTTCCCTATGTGATTGATGGTTCAGGGCTGGTGCTCGATCGCAGCATGAGCGCCGGCATCGCCCGACACTTCCCGACCACTGAACTGTCACAGATTGGCGATGAAAATGCCGATGGCACCTTCCACCCTTCCGATACTTTACCCCTGTCCCATTTTGATGCACTGCGAAGTGATTTCTCCCTTGCGCGCCTCAAACACTATACCGGCACGCCGGTCGAGCACTTTCAGTCCTGGGTGCTGTTTACTAATTATACCCGTTATGTCGATGAGTTTGTGCGCTGGGCCTGTGAACAGATTACCGATCCTGACTCACCGTATCAGGCGCTCTCCTGCGCCGGAAATATTGTCATCACCGCAGAGACCCGCGATCCGCAGCAGAGCATTTCCGATCTGGCATGGAAAAATCATCAGATGCCCGCCTGGCATCTGATTGCCGAACAGGGTCAGGGAATTACGCTGGTCAATATCGGCGTTGGCCCGTCGAATGCCAAGACCATTTGCGACCATCTGGCGGTATTACGACCGCATGCCTGGCTGATGATCGGCCACTGTGGCGGCCTGCGTGAAAGCCAGACCATTGGCGACTATGTGCTGGCGCACGCCTATCTGCGCGACGATCACGTGCTGGATGCGGTACTGCCGCCAGATATTCCGATTCCCAGTATTGCTGAAGTCCAGCGTGCGTTGTTTGACGCGACCAAAATGGTCAGCGCCATGCCGGGCGAAGAGGTAAAACAGTGGTTGCGTACCGGTACGGTGGTCACCACCGACGATCGCAACTGGGAATTGCGCTATTCGGCGTCGGCGCTGCGCTTTAACCTCAGCCGTGCGGTAGCGGTAGATATGGAAAGCGCCACTATTGCAGCGCAGGGTTATCGCTTTCGCGTGCCTTATGGCACGCTGCTGTGCGTTTCAGATAAACCGTTGCACGGTGAAATCAAACTGCCCGGCCAGGCCAACCGATTTTACGAGGGCGCGATCTCGGAACATCTGCAAATCGGTATTTGTGCGATCGATCTGCTGCGTGCCGAAGGCGATCGTCTGCATTCGCGTAAACTGCGAACCTTTAACGAACCACCGTTCCGTTAAGATGTCGGGAGTCGCAGGCGGCTCCCGACAATTTACCCGGCGCAAACTGCCGTCATTACCAGCTGTAGCTTGCCGATGCGACAATACTGCGACCGCTGCCGTAGAAGCAGGCCGAGGTATTACTACAGGATGCGACGTAATGTTTATCGCTGAGGTTATTCACATTCAGCTGTAATGTGGTGCCCTTCAACGCTGGCGAGAGCGCGCCTAACTGATACTTTGCCATCGCGTCATACAGCGTGTAATGCGCCACCTTAAATCCACCTTCGGAGTCACCCGGAGTCGTGCCGGTGTAGCGCACGCCGGTTCCCAGCGTCAGCCCGTTCAACACACCATCCAGGAAACTATAGCTGCCCCAGGCCGACGCCGCATGACGTGGAATTGAAGCAATCGCCTGCCCTTCCTGCTGGCGATTACTGCTCGATTTCGTCACCGCATCGGTATACGTATAAGCTGCCATCAGCGCGATTTCAGGCGTCAGCTGACTGTGCAGCTCGGTTTCAACACCCTGCGATTTCACCTTGCCAATTTGCTCGAAATAACCGATTTCACTGTTGTACTGGCTGATATTTTTCTGCGTGAGATCAAATGCGGTGACGGTCAGCATCGTGTCGTAGCCCTGAGGCTGGAACTTCACACCGACTTCCGTCTGCTCGCCGGTGGTTGGCGCAAACGGATCGCTGCCGGGCGCACCAACCGTCAGGTTAGGTTCAAACGAGGTGCTGTAGCTGATATACGGCGACAGACCATTATCAAACGCATACAACAGTCCGGCACGTCCAGTCAGCTTGCTGTCATTTTGCTGTTGGCTGGAATTATCGGTACGATCCTGGGTACGCACTTCTGACCAGTCATTACGGCCCGACAGCAGCAGATTCCACTGATTCCACTCCAGCTGGTCCTGTAAATAAACACCGAGCTGATCGAGTTTTTTACGGCTGCTGCTGGCAAGGCTAAACTGACTTTCATCAATGCTGATACGTGTGGGCCTGGCCCAGTCAAGATTATATTTATCGCTGCTGTCGCGCCACAACTTACTGTCGATATCACTCCACTTATAGTCCAGACCGGCCAGTAGCGTATGCTTCACCGCGCCGCTATCAAACAGCGCTTTTAACTGGTTATCGATACCCAGTTCTTTTGACTCAATTTTATCATGCTGTGGACGACGACCTATGGTCGTCGGTGCGCCGCTGATTCCGCTGGTGAACACCAGATATCTGTAAGATTCGCTCATGCTGCTAAAACGGAAATTCTGCTGGAATGACAGCGCCTCATTGATGTTATGCTCGAAAATATAACCTATTGAGGTTTGTTCACGCTTTGCCTGATTGAAGCCCGGATCGCTGACATTAAAGTCATAAGGAATATAGCTGCCATTGCCCGGCACCACCGTACCGACATACGGCAGGAAATTGCGATAACCGGCCTTTGGCTCATTGATATAACTGGTCAGCAGCGTGAAGCTGGTATCCTCATTCGGTAACCAGGTCATCGCCGGAGCAATCGCCATCCGCTGCTGTTTGTTATCTTTAACGAACTCATGACGAGTACTGGCGATACCATTCAACCGATAAAACAGCGTGTAGTCATCATTCAGCGCACCACCGAAATCAAACGCCGCTTCAGCCAAATGCTGATTACCACTGCTGAACTGTACTTTGTGAATACTTTCTGCTGTCGGGCGCTTGCTGGTCATGCTGATCAGCCCACCGGGATTAACCTGGCCATACAGCACCGAAGCCGGGCCGTGCACCATCTCTACCCGCTCCAGTAACCAGGGGTCGATCTGCCCGGCAGCGCCCTGCTGACCGGATAATCCGTAGCTCAGTCCATCAAGAAACTTCGGCGCATAGCGAAAGCCACGGCTGATCACTTCATCATTACGATTAGAGTTGCCACGGTAGTTAGTCAGCACGCCGCTGGTATAGCTCAGTGCATCCGCTACCGACGGTGCTGCCTGATCGTCCATCTGCTGTCGCGTAATCACTGAAATTGACTGCGGCGTTTTTCTCAGTGCCGTCGGCACTTTGGTGCCGGAAGCACTCTCTTTCGCCACGATACCGGTTAGCGGTGCAGTCACACTCTCCCCGCTCTCCGCCGTAACGGTCAGGGTGTTTTCGCTGGCTGCCATCGCTTGCGTCAGAGGCATAACCAGCAAGGTTGACGTCAGCAATACTCTGATTGCCGGTTCTTTGACTGGCTGTTTTTTATTGATGTCGGACATGAAGGTGATCCCTGTCAGCACTGCCTGATGAAAATACCCAGTTTTATTGATAACCCCTTGCCATAGAGGGAAAATATCCGCTCAGTTGAGGTCGGCGCCGATGCTATTGCAAATGAAAATAATTCTCAATGACATTTGCATTAGTAGTTCTTAAGATAGAGGTTATCAACGACTTGTCAGGTTTTTTGACGCACGATAACGGAGGAAAAGGTGAGTATTAATCCGAAAAAATCACTGGCCGGGCAGCAGCCCGAGGGCACAGCCGCGGGCTTTTTAACTGCGGCGGATGCCGGCCAGCCGCAGTGGTGGCAAAAATTATCGCAACTGGGCACACCGCTAATTGAACCGGCAGGTAACAATCAAGTAAAAATGAACTATTTCTGGCGCGATCCAGCCGGAACAGAACAGCACTCCGCCATCGTACGGGTCTATATTGATATCAATGGCATAACCGACCATCACAGTCGCGAGCCGCAAAGCTTACAACGGCTGGCCGGAACCGACATCTGGCACGGATCAGCCACGGTTGATGCGCGCTGGCGCGGCAGTTACAGCCTGATACCGATCGTTACCAGCCAACTGCCGCCTGTTTTCAGCCGCGACGATAGTATCGCCAGCCAACAGCAGCGCGAATGGTGGATATCCTTGTTTCCACTGGCGATTGCCGACCCGCTTAATCCGCTGCGCAATCATTTTAACAGCCGTCGCCAGCCGCTCTCTGCCGCACATATGCCCGACGCTCCGCGACAAAGCGGCTGGCTGGCGTGGGATCACAATCGTGAAGCACCGATCGATTCCGATCGCCTGCAGCAATTTAACTGGCTAAGCACGCTGCTCGATAATCAGCGCCGCATCTGGTTGTATACCAGCGGTGATACCTCACAGCCTGCTACGCGACCGCTGGTAATTTTGCTCGACGGGCAAAACTGGGCACAAAATATCCCGCTGTTTTCGGTGCTGGAACAGCAGACTGCCGCAGGCCTGCTGCCCGCGGCCTGCTGGGTATTTATCGATGTGATTGATATGGACCACCGTGAGCAGGAATTGCCCTGTAACCAACAGTTCTGGCAGGCAATCCAGCAGGAGTTGCTGCCGGAGGTCAGGCGGCGGGAGGATTTCAGCGATGACCCACAACGCACGGTCGTAGCCGGTCAAAGCTACGGCGGGCTGGCAGCGATGTATGCGGGTCTGCACTGGCCGCAACGCTTTGGTCGGGTGCTCAGCCAGTCAGGATCGTTCTGGTGGCCGGAAGTGAAATTTATCACCCAACCGGCGCAACGCGGCAGTTACCAGCCTGGCTGGCTGATTGGACAGGTCGCAGAGAATTATGTGGCAGAAGCCCCACTGACCATTTTCCTCGAGTATGGCGACCGCGAAGAGACAATCGGCTTTGTAAATCAGCAGATGCTGCAAGCATTAAGCGCCACCGGACATCGTATTATACAGCGCGAATTTATCGGCGGTCATGACTCACTCTGCTGGCGCGGCGGCCTGCTGGATGGACTCCAGCTGTTGCTGAGCGAAGATCGGGCGAAGTAGCCATCTTTCCCCACCTCCCGGTCAGACGGGCGAAGGGCAGTGAAAACGTCCGCAGGGAATAATCAGCGGCGTATGTGAGACCGGATCGTCGATGATGATGCAGGCCATGCCGAACACTCGCTCCACCAGTTCAGCGCTGACGATCTCTGCCGGTTTGCCCTGCGCGACGATCTCGCCGCTGTGCATCACAATTAAGTGGTCAGCATAACGGCAGGCCTGATTCAGATCGTGCAGTACCGCAATCAGCGTCTGGCCTGATTGCTGATTCAGCTCACGAAACAGATCCAGCAGCTCGATTTGATGAGCAATATCCAGCCAGGTGGTGGGTTCATCCAGTAACAGCAGCGGTGTCTGCTGCGCCAGCACCATCGCCACCCAGGCCCGCTGCCGCTGGCCGCCTGACAGCTCATCCACGCTGCGTTCCGCCAACCTTTCCACACTGGTGGCGCGCATTGCCATATTTACCGCCTGCCGATCCGCTTCACTCCACTGCTTTAGCAGGCTCTGATGCGGATAACGACCGCGCGCCACCAGCTCCGCCACGCTAATCCCTTCCGGCACGATGGCATGTTGCGGCAGCAGACCAAGCTGACGCGCCAGCGCTTTGGTCCCCAACTGATGAATATCTTTGCCATCAAGCAGCACCCGGCCTGCCCGTGGCTTCAGCAGACGACAGAGCGCACGCAACAGCGTCGACTTGCCGCAGGCGTTAGGGCCGATAATTACCGTAAACTGATTATCGGGAATAGTGACACTCAGCTCGCTGGCTATCACTTTTTGTTCATACGCCAGCGTCAGTTGCGCGGCCTGCAAACGGCTGTTAGCCAAAGGTTTCATATTTAGCGACGGGCCTCACGAATCAGCAACCAAATCAGATACAGTCCACCAATACTGACGGTCACCGCTCCTGTCGGCAGCTGCACGCCGTCGAAGCTGTGTTGTGCCGTCAGGTCGGCAGCCAAAAGTAACAGTGCGCCAGTAGTAGCAGCGGTAAACAGCGGTATCGAACTGGCGCGCGTCAGGCGACGGGCAATTTGCGGCGCGGCCAGTGCAATAAAGGAGATCGGCCCGGTGCTGGCGGTTGCTACCGCGGTCAGAATAATGCCAGACAGCATTAGCCACAGGCGGCTGGCTTCGACATTCACTCCCAGTGCACGCGCACTGTCATCGCCCATTTCCATCAGCTGCATCTGCTTACCGATCATCAGCACCGCCAGCAGCGTAACGGGAATGCAAATCAGCGCCGGTTGCGCTTTTGCCCAGGTCATGCCGTTTAACGAACCCGCTCCCCACAGCGCGGCATTCATGGCGCTCTCCAGCGAGCCGGTAACGATCAGCCAGGTGTTAAACGCCGACAGCAGCGCAGCGACCCCGAGACCAACAATAATCAGACGGAATCCAGCGATGCCGTCGCGCCACGCCAGCAGATAAACCAGCGCGGCAGCCGCGATACCGCCTACCAGTGCACCGCTGGCAATTTGATAGTCACTGCCGTTCAGCAGGATAATTGTTACCAGCGCACCGGTATAAGCGCCGGTATTGAAGCCCACCACATCCGGGCTACCGAGCGGATTACGAATTACCGACTGAAAAATCGCTCCACTCACGCCCAGACCTGCGCCCAGCAACAGCGCCATCACAATGCGCGGCGCGCGCCATTGAGTCACCACGGTCACCAAACCGCGTGCGCCCTCCCCGTGCAGCGCCTGCCACACCTGTAGCGGCGACAGATGTAAGCTACCGTAGCACAGCGCAAATCCCGCCAACAGTAACGCCATCGTTAACAGTACGCCGTTGATCAGCAGCACGCGTAACGACATTTTGGTATTGATCAAGCCGCAGGCATTGCCCAACTGCAGTGTTCTGGCTGGCACCCGGTTCTCCTTAATGTTTACGCTGTCGCACCAGCCAAATCAGCACCGGTGCGCCAATAAAGGCAGTGACTATCGATACCCGTAGCTCGCCCGGCACCAGCAGACGACCGACGATATCCGCCAGCAGCAGCAGTATTGGCGCCATCAGCAGTGAAGCAGCCAGCACCCAGCGTTGATCTGAACCAACCCACCAACGGGCCACGTGCGGCACCATCAGGCCGACAAAGCCAATCGGCCCGACCAGCGCGGTGGCAGAACCACACATCAGCATCACTGCCAGTACCGCCAGCAGGCGCACCAGCAGCACCTGCGTACCCAGTGCCGCCGCCATCTCTTCGCCCATACTCAGGCTGTTGTGCGCCCGCGCCGACAGCAGCGCCAGCAGACAGCCGCCGATTATTGCCGGAGCAACAAAAGCCATATTGCTTAATGAACGGATATCCAGCGTTCCGGCTTGCCAGATACGCATCTGATCGAAGGTTTGCGGATTCAGCAGCGCCAGCGAGGAGGTCATACCGGCCAGTACCGCGCTGAGCGCGACGCCGGCTAAGGTCAGCCGCACCGGATTAACGCGCCCGCTAGCGAAAGAACCAATCAGCCAGACGGCAACACTGGCTATCAGCGCCCCGCTCCACGCCAGGCTCAGCCATCCCAGTATGCCGCTGACACCAAACAGACTGATGCCGACCGCAATAGCAAAACCGGCCCCGGCATTGACTCCCAAAATTCCCGGGTCGGCCAGCGGATTGCGGGTTAGCGCCTGTATTATCGCCCCGGCCCCGCCCAGCGCCACACCGGCCAAAATCCCGGCGAGAGTCCGTGGCAGTCGCGACTGCATTACGATCACGCTATTTGCATTGTCCAGCTGGCCACTCAGACTGTGCCAGACATCCAGCGGCGCGATAGTTTTCGCGCCCACCAGTAAGCTCAGCAAGCTAATGACAATAAATAACAGCAGCAGGCCGCCTAAAATCGTCAGCTGACGGCGCGTGTTACGGGTGGACAAAATGTCGCTCGATGCTGTTTAACATATTGCTGGCACTGTAATAATCGAGACGAAACGTATCCGGCCCCATGGCGTATACCCGTTGCTGCTGTATCGCGTCCAGATGCTGCAGGAATGGATTAGCGCTGACTTCTTGTACCGTGTGGTCGTCAGCGGAGAACAACAACAGCGTGTTGCCATTTAGTCCACTGGCCATATTTTCCCCGGACAGCTGGATAATATCGTTACGTTTTCCCATGCTGGTTTGCGGAGTGACGGTGTCGGGCAGCGTGGCAAGGGTAAAGCCTAACTGCGCTAATAATTTTCCCTGCGCAGAAGCAGCGGTCCACAGATTGAGGCCCCGGCCATCCTGGTAGTAAACCAGTGCCGACACCGGCTGCGGCGGCAGAATAATAGCCTGTTTTATTGCCGCAACCCGCTGAGTGAAGCCGTCAATCCGGCGCTGGGCCTCAGCTTCATGACCGGTGCCCTTCCCCAGTAGCTGCGCCAGCTGTTGCCAGCTTTTATCGCCGTAATCAATCACCAGCGTCGGGGCAATAGTTGAGAGCTGATCGTAGAGTTTCAGCGCCGAGTCACCGCCGGTAGCGGCAATCACGATGAGATCCGGCTCTTCAGCAGCCACCGCTTCCGCGTTGGGTTCGGTGATATAGAGAGATTTCAGATGACGCGCTCTGGCTTCCTCACTCCACTGGGTGAAAAAACCCTGCTCATCAGACACCGTGCTGTTACGGCTGGTAGCACCGGAAGCGATAACTGGCGCATCAATTGCCAGCAGCGTACCGGTCAGCGTCACGCTGGTTGAGACAATGCGCTGCGGCGGATGCTCCAGCGTCACCGGCCCTCTGGCAGTATCCAGCATGCGCGGCCAGTCGCTTTGCGCGGCGTCTGACGTCACAGATGGCGAGGAATCCGTCTGGCTGAAATCACAGCCAGACAAAGTAAACAGCAACGGCAAGGCTAACCACCGCGAGATTCTGGATAACGACGTTTTCATTTATTAGCAAAATTTATGTAAATGCGTATCATTATCATACCGATAATCAGCCTCAATGGAAACGTGTTTACCGCCCTCAGCGGTCTGACCGGAAGTTATGCAAGCGAACTAAGCGGACTTTTCGTGCTCTGACTGATAAATAGATTGATAATTACTCTCTCCTTAACCATCCTTAAATCACTCACCCTGAATTCTCTTATCTCGCTGGTACTCACTTGCTCAAGCTGCCCAAAATATTGCTGCACGCGGTTCAACGCACGGCATGGTATCCGAAACGGCACTCTTATCGAGTTCTGTTAAAGCGTGAGATTATCCCGCTGGCGGTACCGATCTTTTTTGAAAATCTCTGCGTATTGCTAATGGGTGTACTCAGTACCTTTCTGGTCAGCCGGCTAGGTAAGGAAGCGATGGCCGCTGTCGGACTGGCCGAAAGTTTCAGCATGGTGATTATCGCGTTTATTGCTGCGGTTGATCTGGGCACTACAGTGGTGGTCGCGTTCAGTCTCGGCAAACGCAATCGCAAACGCGCTCGCGCCGCCACCCGACAATCTTTAGTGCTGATGACGCTGGCTTCGGTGCTGCTGGCGCTGGTTATCGAATTCTCCGGTCAGTCGATTATCAATATTATTGCTGGCCCCGCCGCGCCTGAAGTTAAACAGCTGGCGCTGACCTACCTGCGCATTACCGTCTGGAGTTATCCGGCTGCCGCTATCGCGCTGATTGGCTGTGGCGCACTGCGCGGAGCAGGCAATACTAAAATGCCGATGCTGATCAATGGTGGCATGAATATCCTGAATATTATGATCAGTAGCGTGCTGATCTACGGCTGTTTTTCCTGGTCGGGGCTGGGATTTATCGGCGCCGGGATTGGCCTGACGCTGTCGCGCTATATCGGCGCGGTGGCGGTAATTTATGTGTTGATGACCGGTTTTAATCCGGCGCTAAAAATCACGCTGCGCAGCTACTTTCGCCGTATGGATATACCGATCCTGCGGGAAGTATTGAGCATTGGCCTGCCGGCCAGCATTGAATCAGTGCTGTTTAACGGCGGTAAACTGCTAACCCAGATATTTGTTGCCGGAATGGGCACCAATGTCATCGCCGGTAACTTTATCGCCTTCTCGATAGCCTCGCTGATTAACTTGCCGGGTAACTCGCTGGGTTCCGCCGCGACGATTATTGTCGGTACCCGACTGGGTAAAGACCAAATCGGACAGTCGGAGCGTCAGCTGAAATTTATTTTCTGGTTATCCACCGTTGGCCTGTGCATGCTGGCGCTGCTTTCGGTGCCGCTGGCCGGCGTGCTGGCCTCGTTTTATACCAATGAAGACGATGTTATCGACGTCGTGAAAATGCTGGTATGGCTTAACGCCGCCTTTATGCCGTTCTGGGCGGCCTCCTGGGTGCTTCCTGCCGGGCTTAAGGGCGCACGCGACGCGCGTTTTACCATGTGGGTGTCGATTCTCAGTATGTGGGGATGCAGAATCGTCTGTGGTTATACGCTGGGGATTGTGCTTGGCTTCGGCGTAGTGGGCATCTGGCTCGGAATGTTCCTCGACTGGATTGTACGCGGGCTGTTTTTCTGGTGGCGTATGGTCAGTGGCCGCTGGCTAGGGAAGTACCGCAAAATTCCGGCGCAAAAGTAATGTCTTGCGGCGAAATTAGCGTGCCAGCCAGCGTGACGTCAGTCGTCTGGAGGTATGTAAAACGCGCAGAATACGCACCTCATCACTGACGAGAAGATAAACCAGGATAAACGGAAAGTGAGGGACGACCAGTTTACGCTGATTCTGCGCTTTGCCGGCCACTCCCCCTGCCTGCGGATTATCAATGAGTATTGCCGCCATGCGGGACAGCTTGTCATCAGCCGCGATGGCAACCTGACAACCAGCATGCCTCGAAAGCCAGATGAAAATATCTTCCCTGTCGATTGATGCTCTGCTTTCCCAACGAAGCTGCGTCATAGGTCTCCTTTTAGCGCCTTCGCTTTCAGCGCTTCCATGCGCGTCTTCATTTCGTCATCACTGATAAAGTGAGTGGCATGCTTATCATGATAATCAAACGCTTCTGCAATCGCGTTTTCCAGCCAGCGATCCTGCTCCATGCTTTGCATCTCCTGTTCTTCAGCTGCCAGTTGCTCAACCCGCTGGCGAACCAGTTTAGTCAGGTCGGTGTTTTTACGTTCTGCCGCCTGCATCGCCAGACGCTTGGTGGCCTCATCAATACGAAAATGGATATTTGGCATGCTGGTGTCTCCAACGTGTTGTCATTTGTGTAGTCAGTATGCCAGTCCCGCCCAATACTGTCATCATTCTCTGTGCTGTAAAATCAATCGATGTCAAAATTGCGGCAAATGCCGAAAAAAACCTGCGTCGTCGCGCAGATCAGTATCGATTTATTAATTATTGCAGTTAATATTAACCAACCGACAATCAAAAACAGTCAGATCGATATAGCGATATTGGCTGATTGACAGCCTCAGCGAGTTTTATTAACGTCTGAATCTGTATTTAATTAGAAACAATCCGCATTGTTCGGACGTTTCCCGCATGTCTGTCAGTTTCAGTTAACCGTTCATTATTCACCTATTTATGCATTTATAATAAACATGATTAATCACTTGCCATAAGGAAATGCAAATGACTCATCGTTATCCGATTATTTATATTCGTGGTTTTACCATGAGCGAAGCAGAGAGAAATAAAAGCGTTGCCGATCCGTTCTGTGGCTTTAATTATGGTTCCACCCTGTTTCGCGCAACGGAAAGTAAACAGCAGCGCGCGGATAAATTCTTTTTTGAATCACCGCTGGTCAGGCTGACCACTGAATATCAGTATCAACCGGTTTATCACAATGGTGATGATATTGTTGATGCTGACTGGAAAGGTAAAAGTGATGGAGAGGGTAATATCATTCCGGGAATACCGCCCGCTTCAATTATTATTTATCGCTATTATGATGATGGTTCAACATTTTTTGGCAACGGTGAATCGCGTTCGATTAGTGAATATGCCGCCGGCCTGAATGCCTTAATTCTCAGAGTTAAACAGCTGGTGCTGCAATATCCGTGCGCAGACAGTTCATTAATGCAGGACAGTGATTTCCGCTGCTATCTGGTGGCTCACTCAATGGGCGGGCTGGTAGCACGGGCTTTTCTGCAAAGTACCGAGCAGGATTTTCAACTGGCGCAGCAAGCCGTCGCCAAACTGTTTACCTACGCCACGCCGCATAACGGCATTGATATTCTTGGGATGAATGTTCCCGGCTGGTTAACCGCGGGCCAGGCGGACACCTTTAATCGCGCCAAAATGAGGCAGTACCTCAATCTGCAAACACTCTCACCGCGTTTTGATCAGCGCGTCGATCTGATTCCCGAGTCCGCACTGCCTGCCGAGCGGATTTTTTGTATGGTCGGCACGAATCGCAGCGATTACGAGCCGTTGCAAGGTATGCTGCGCAACTTTGTCGGCCACGGCAGCGACGGGCTGGTATTAATTGATAATGCCTCACTGTGGGGCGTTAACAATGATGGCAGTACAGTTCAGGTGGCAACGGCCTATGCCTTTCGTTCGCACTCCGGCTATTTCGGCATTGTGAATTCTGAAGAGGCCTACCAGAACCTGGTGCGTTTTCTGTTCGGTGATGTGCGGGTTGATGTCTGGGCTGATATTGCCTCGGTGACGTTACCGACTGAAATCGAGCCACAGGCGGCAAAAGTCTCCGGACTGTATCAGTTTGAGTTTCGCGCCGCCCCCAGAGGGAAGCGCTGGTTTCTCACTCGTCGTGCTTCGGTAGAAGACTCTCCGGCCTGCCGCACACATGCACAGTTAACCTCACCGGACCCAACCGACCGGCAGATTTATCTCTCCAGCCTGTTCTTATCAAAACGCGGCAAGGCTGACCCGCTTGCCAGCGAACTTTGCTATTCAATGACCTTCTCGGCCAAAGTGCCCGATTACAAAATTGAGCGCAATTTCTGGTCAGACGGTCATCACGAAGGCGCCGATCTGTTTCGTAATATGGCAATCATTACCCTTACGCCACCCGCGCAACCGGATGGCAACGGCGACTGGACGGTAAATTTTGGCTGGTCAGAGAATCCAACGCAGTATCAGCAGACTTTGCGTTTTCACTCAGCTGAGGATCGTCACGAGCTGTGCCTGCCGTTTGAAAATAGTGCTAAACCGGGTATTCGCGGCGCAATACGTATGACAGTCCGCCCCTGGTCGTAAGCGGCTAAGCGGCTGGCGAGTCGCCAGCCGCGGTCAGTTAAGGCTGATACAGCGGCACCGCTTTACCGGTAATATAGCGACGGCGCAGGCGGGCTGAAACCGCATCCATAATCATTACAATAACCACCAAAATCAGGGTGATAAACATCACCACATCCCAGTTCCATAAGCGCATATTTTCCGCATAGACCAGGCCGATCCCTCCGGCACCGACAAAGCCTAATACTGCCGCCGAACGGGTATTGGACTCAATCTGATACAGGCTGAGTGCCAGTAAAGTGGGAAAAGACTGAGTAAAGATGCCATAGCGATGTTTTTGTAAACTGTTGGCCCCTACCGCATTCAGCCCACGCCCCGGCGAACGCTCTACCGTTTCATGACCTTCCGCGTAGAGTTTGCCCAGCAGGCCAATATCCTGCATCACTATTGCCAGCACGCCAGCCAGCGGCCCCATCCCCACCGCACGCACAAAGATTAGCCCCCAAATCGCCATATCAATGCCGCGCAAAATATCCAGTAAACGCCGCATCGCCAGCGCTATCGGGCGCAATCCACGGCTGCTCATCACGTTGCGCGCGGCTAAAAAGGAGAGCGGCAGCGCCAGTAAAGTGGCGGTTAGGGTACCGGCAAATACGATTGCCAGCGTAATGCCTATTTGAGAGAAGTAGTAAGCGAAAGGCCAACTGGCAAAATTATGCCAGACAAACATGCGCAGAAAGTAGCGGCCTATTTGCTGGCAGCCGTTAACCCACTGCGTCCAGGGGATACCGAACATCTGAAAGAAAAACAGATAAAACAACAGTACCGCGACAGCCAGCAGCAGCAGGCGCTGCAGATAGCGGCGCTGAATACTGAATAACGCCGGATGCTGCTGCTTAATTTGTTGCGCAGTTAACGCATTTTGCAGGATGATCATGCTGCTTTGCCCTCGACAACCCAGCGGCGTAACCGGCCGGAAAAAGTATCCAGCAACGACACCACGATGATAATCAGCAGCAGCGTGATGCTGACCTGGTCGTAACGATCGAGCTTAATATTAGTCATCAATTCCTGGCCGATACCGCCTGCGCCAACCAGACCTAAAATGGTCGACTGACGGAAATTCACCTCCATGCGCATAAAGCTGTAAGAGAGGAAAATCGGCTTCACCTGCGGCCAGTAGGCAAAGCGCATTCGTTGCAGTTTACTCGCGCCACTGGCCGCCAGCCCGCGTACTGGCTTATCCGAGGCGGTTTCTATCGCTTCGTAAAACAGCTTGGTCAGGCTACCGATGGAGTGCAGCGCCAGCGCCAGAAACCCCGGAATAGCGCCAATGCCAAAGGCCATAACAAACATCACTGCCCACGCCAGCTCCGGCATGGTGCGCAGAAAGGCAACCACGGTACGAATCGCCAGCCGCAGCGCCGGTGGGCTTTGGGTATTACCGGCGGCGAAAAAGGCCAGCAGCGTCGCCACCATCACCGACAGCAGCGTCGCCGCCAGCGCCAGTTGCAGCGTTTCCCAAATCAGCGGTAGCTGAATAGGCAAACGATACCCCCAGTAAGCCAGTGAACCCTCGGTGCGCCCATCAGCAAACAGCAGCGACCAGTGCAGCACCGGCACCGTTTCCAGCAGATAATCAAAGAAATGCGGCAGTGAAATCCAGACGGTATGCAGATTGAATTCAGCAACTTGACCCGCCGCCAGATACAGCGCCACCAGTAGCAGCGACCACAGCAGCGTATCGCGTTTTTGTCGCCCTTTTATCTGCTGATAATAGCGTTCGAAATCGTTATTCATCACTTTGTACCAGCACCCTTTCTACTTAGTGGCCTGCTGCCGCAGGCCACTGGATTTAGCGGTCGCCCTTGGTCAGTTCACGCTTCATATCGATGATCTGCTGGTAATCCTTCACGCTGGCCGGGCCGATATGCTGCTGGCCGCCCATCGCTTTGATAAAGCAGCTGTGGTTATCGCTATCCAGCTTTTTAATTGCCGCTACCACTTTCTGCTTAAACTCTGGCGGGAGTTTATTGCTGACCAGAATCGGGCCATTGGGGATTAACGGCGATTGCCAGATGATACGAATCTGCTTCATCAGATCCGGATGGTCCATGCGGATCATGCGGGTGAAAGCACCCGACGTGTAACCGCTGTTGTGGTCACCGATCATTGATGCCCAGGTGACTGCGCCAGCAAACTGGCCATTCAGCACGCCAAGCACATCCTGCTCGTGGCCACCGGAGAAAGTAATGCTGGCAAAGGTGTTGTTGTATTTGTTATCAACGTTGCCGCCAAACTGCTGCTTAAAAGCCTGATTGGGAATCAGGAAGCCGGAGGTGGAATCCGGGTCAGCAAATCCAATCGCTTTCCCTTTCAGGTCTTCCAGTTTCTGGTAGGGACTGTCCGCTTTTACCACCATCAGCGAGTGGTAGCCGCGTGATTTATCGGTATCATCTACCGCGATACCCACCACATCTACCGCCTGCGGATCTTTGATATACACCGAAGCGTAGGAGGACGGCGACATGCTTAACACCAGGTCAATTTTACCGCCCAGCAGCCCCTGGATTACCCCAGAGTAATCTGACGAGTTACGCAGCTTAGTATCAACACCCAGCTCTTGATCAAAAAACTGTTTCACACACTGATTGTCACCGATTTGTTGGGTGGCGTTCTGACCGCCCAAAATACCGAGATTTAATTCCTTTGGTGTCCCGGCTGCGACCGCGCCAAAAGTTATTGCTGCGCCGGTCAGAATCATCGCCACGTTAAGCGTTTTTTTCATTGCTGCTGTCGCCCTTAGTTAAGTTGACTTATTTCATCGCCATACAGCGTATGGAGAAGGGATTCGTTAAGCTGCGAAGGATGACCGTCAAATACGATGCGGCCCTGTGCAATGCCGATTGCCCGCGTGCAATACTCGGTTACCAGCTCGACAGAGTGCAGATTGACCATCACGCTGATGCCGTTATCACTCACCTGGCGCAGCACATCCATAATGCGCCGGGTATTTTTCGGATCGAGCGAGGCTACAGGCTCATCGGCGAGTAAGATTTTTGGGTTTTGCATCAGTGCGCGGCAGATGGCCACGCGCTGCATCTGACCGCCTGAGAGATTTTCAGCACGCTGTAGCGCCTGCGGCAGCATATTCAGCCACTGCAACAGGGCGATAGCGCGCGCACGGTCTTCGTCGGGAAAAATTTTGAAGAAGGATTTTAGCGTTGAGATCTGGCTGAGACGTCCCAGCAGCACGTTAGTCAGCACATCAAGGCGCGGCACCAGACAGAAATCCTGAAAAATCATGCCACATTCCGCGCGCCACTGGCGCATCTGGCGGCTGCTCAACCTGGCAATATCCTGCTGCTGGTCATCACGGTAATTTATAATCTGCCCTTCGCTGGCAGGCAGCGTGCCATTCAGCACATGCAGCAGCGTAGATTTTCCAGCACCTGAACGACCAATCACCGCCACCAGTTCTCCGGCGTGCAGGTCGAAATTAATGTTATCCAGTACCCGCTGCTGTGCCGAGTAAGACTTGCTTAATCCGCGTACCGCCAGAACCTTTTGCTGCCGCACTGCCTGCAGTTTAACTTCAGGTTCGGGTGCGGATCTTAATCGTGCCTGTGCCATATGTTTATCCGTTGCCGTTCGGTGAGTTGCACGCTTATTAACGTTATCGGCCATGAATCTCTGATGACAGTGGGATGATAAAACCATGACGCGATGGCGGTTTCAGCCGCCCAGAACCAGTCCGTCATACGCCGCGGCTACTCCGGCAGGTAACGGATGATGTTGCAGCCAGCTATCAACCTGATGACTGAGATGTGTCAGCCAGCTTTGCCGGGGCTTTAGCTGATGATGCAGCTTTAACGCCAGTTGCAGATCGTTGTGATTTTGCGGTGCATCGCACGGGGGATAACTGCAATCCAGTATCAAATGATCGAGGGTTTGTCGTCGGAGAAAAGCATCAGTTTCCGGCGGAATATCAATGGTATCGCACAGCCAGGCCATGGTCGTTTGCTGGTCTTGCAGCAAATAACCCAAGGTGATTTTTGAGTGAATTAACGGCAATGGCGTGACACTCAGCGCACCAAAACTGACGGTTTTGAACGCCGTCAGCGGTGACTGAAACTGTAAAATACCGGGATGTTTAAACAGGTCGTCGCAGCCCAACTCATCCGGCGGGCCATACACCGGAATTGGCGCACCGACGCCCCAGCGCAGTGGAAACAATCCCTGCACATGGTCCATATGGTAATGAGTCAGCAAAATACGGCGGATATCGCCCGCGCCAAATCGCTGGTAAAGATCGCTACCGGCATCAAGCAGAGTGGTTTCTTCGCCGCTGCGAATCATCGCGCTACAAGGGGCGCGGCGATACTGCGGTTGCTGCCTGGCGCGCTGGCAGATCTCACACTGACAACCAAATACCGGCACCTGCTGCGCGCCGCCGGTGCCTAAAAAGGTCAGCTGCATGCTTCCCCCTCCAGCAAGGCGCGGAACCGGCGCAAGGTATCGGACAGCGCACCGTTATTGCTCAGGCTGCAACACTCAGATGGTGGCAGCTGCGCGCGCAATAGTCGTTGTGCGATCTGCTGCTCGCTCTCGCGCCCGCGCTGGCGTAAACGCCCGGCCAGCACCGGCGCAGAAACCTGCAAACAGACTGGAAACAGCTGCTCAGCGTAGCGCTGCCGGGCAGCCAGCAGATGCTGACGCGAGCCGTTAACCACCACCTCAATTCCCTGAGCCAGCCAGAGATCGATCTCAATCCCCAGCGCATAGCGCTGTTGATGCGCTTGCCAGTCGATGGCGAACAATCCTTTTGCCCGCCGCCGCAAAAACTCTGCCTCGCTCAGGGCAATATGATTTTCACCACCGGCATCAGCGGGCCGGGTAATGTACCGGTGAGCCACCAATACCTTTTCCGGTGGCTGCTCGCGCAGTGCATTTAACAGACTGTCTTTGCCGGAACCGGATGCGCCCATTAACCAGATCAGCCGCGCCATCAGTACACTCTCCTGCCCTGTGCCCAGACGTGACGAATATGAGCATGGCCGTGAATGCTGTGTGCCAGCACCAGGTCGGCCCGCTTTCCCTCGGCAATGATCCCGCGATCCTGTAAGCCGAGAGCGTTTGCCGGATTCGCCGTCACCAGCGCTACCGCACGCGACAGATCGTAAGGATTGCCGTCATCCTGCGCCAGACGGAAAGTGGCATCCAGCAAACTGGCGGGATAGTAGTCAGAAGACAGAATATCCAGCAGCCCGGCCTGCGCCAGCTGATGGGCGGCAACATTGCCGGAGTGCGAACCGCCACGCACAATATTCGGTGCACCCATCAGAATCTTTAAGCCCTGCTCACGCGAACGGCGGGCGGCGGCTTCAGTGGTAGGAAATTCGGCAATCACGCTGCCGATAGCCTGTGATTCATCGACGTGTGCTGCAGTCGCGTCGTCATGGCTGGCCAGCGCAATCCCCTGCTGGCGGCAGTGAGCGGCAATCGCCGCGCGATTAGGCTGCGACCAGCGCTGCGCCAATGCGATCTGCTGCTGCTCCCAGGCTGCCATCTCTGCCTGTCCGAGCTGATATTTACCCTGATAATATTCGCGATATTTCTCCAGCGAAACGAACTGGCGCTGCCCAGGTGAGTGATCCATCAGCGAGACCAGTGATAAGCCCGGCGTATGCATTAACTGCTCAAACAGTTGCAGCGTGCTGTCATGGGGGAGTTCGCAGCGCAAATGCAGACGATGCTCGGCGCGATTCAGCCCCTGTTGCTGGCTGTGAGTAATCGCATTGATCATCTTGCTAAGATTATCGAGCCGATGCCCGCCATCGCGTACATCGCCCACGCCAATCGCATCCAGTACCGTGGTAATACCGCTGGCGACCATTAACGCATCGTGACTGCTCATTGCTGAATGCGCTGGCCAGTCGACTTTTGGCCGGGGAGTAAAGAATTTATCAAGATTATCCGTATGCAGCTCCACCAGCCCCGGCAGTAACCAGCCCTGTTCACCGTCGAGCGCCGACGGTAACTGACTGACCGTATCGCTGTAGCTGCGGATCACACCGTCACGCATCTCCAGCGAGCCTTGAACCACCTGCTTTTCCAGCACCAGCCGGACATTATTGATGATCATGCGCGTGCTCTCTCGCTGGCGGTAACATCATATACAGACGATCGGCAACCCGATCGCGGACGGCTTTATCATGAAAAATACCGACAATCGCCGCACCGCGATCGCGCGCTTCCTCAATCAGCTTTACCACCGCCGCACTGTTATTACTGTCGAGTGAAGCGGTCGGTTCATCGAGCAGTAAAATCGGATAATCAGCGATAAACCCGCGTGCGATATTCACCCGCTGCTGCTCGCCGCCGGAGAAGGTCGACGGAGCCAGCGTCCATAAACGCTCCGGCACATTAAGCCGCGTCAGCAGGTGGCGCGCACGCGCCTCACAAATCGCCCGCTCAACGCCGCGCTCCAGTAAAGGCTGCATCACTACTTCAAGAGTCGAGATACGTGGGATCACGCGTAAAAACTGGCTGACCCAGCCAATAGTTTCGCGGCGTACCGCCAGAATTTGACGCGCGGGTGCCGTGACCAGATCGATCCACTGCTGTTGATGGCGCAACCAAATATGGCCACTTTCCGGCTGATAGTTAGCGTATAGCGAGCGCAATAACGTCGATTTTCCACTGCCGGAGTGACCATCCAGTACCACGCATTCACCGGCGTTAACACTGAAACTGGCATCACGTAATACCGGCAGCACCGTACCGTGCTGATTATGTAACACAAAGGTTTTGCAAAGATTTTCGACGCGAAGTTGGGTGTGCATAGTTTATTCCTGTGATCAGTTTAAAACCGACGACACCAGCAGTTGGGTATACGGATGGTGCGGATCATCCAGCACCCGATCCGTGAGCCCGCTCTCCACTACCCGCCCCTGCTTCATCACCAGCAGGCGATGCGCCAGCAGGCGGGCGACGCCGAGATCGTGGGTAACAATCACCACCGCCAGATTAAGATCGCGCACCAGCGTGCGCAGCAGATCGAGCAGGCGCGC
Organism: Winslowiella toletana; assembly: GCF_032164335.1. NCBI lineage: Bacteria > Pseudomonadati > Pseudomonadota > Gammaproteobacteria > Enterobacterales > Erwiniaceae > Winslowiella > Winslowiella toletana. The sequence continues at coordinate 3,050,557 of NZ_CP134152.1, forward strand.
CTGTACCGATACATCCAGTCCACCGGTCGGCTCATCCATAAACACCAGCCGTGGATGGGTCACCAGGTTGCGTGCAATCTGTAAACGCTGCTGCATGCCGCCGGAAAAGGTGGTCGGCAAATCATCCAGCCGCGCCACCGGGATCTCCACATCCTGTAACCACTGACTGGCGCGCTGGCGAATCTCGCCGTAATTACGCTCACCAATAGCCATCAGCCGTTCGCCAATATTGCCACCCGCAGTAACCTGCGGGCGTAAGCCATCCAGCGGATGCTGATGCACTACGCCCCACTCGGTGCGCAGTAAGCGGCGGCGATCGCTTTCGCTCAGGCTGTACAGTTCGCTGCCGCGATAGAGAATACTGCCGTGCTGCGGCGTCAGGCGGGCAGAAATCGCCTGCAGCAAAGTGGTTTTTCCCGAGCCGGATTCGCCGACAATTCCCAGCACTTCGCCGGGAAACAGCTCAAAAGAGACCTGCTCAAAACCCTTGCCCGGCGCGTAAAGATGCGTCAGATTGTTGACCGCAAGCAGCGGTTGTTCACTTTTCATCGCGGATTTCCTGCTGCTGGCGGCAATAGTCAGTATCGGAACAGACGAACATGCGCGTGCCGCTGTCATCCATAACCACTTCATCAAGATAGCTGTGATGTGAACCACACAGAGCGCAAGGCTCATCCCACTGCTGCACGCTGAACGGATGGTCGTCAAAATCGAGGCTTTCCACTTTACAAAACGGCGGCAGTGCATAAATACGCTTCTCACGCCCGGCACCAAATAGCTGAAGCGCTGGCATCATATGCATTTTCGGGTTGTCGAATTTTGGAATCGGCGAGGGGTCCATCACATAGCGATCGTTGACTTTTACCGGATAGGCATAGGTAGTAGCGATATGGCCATAGCGCGCGATATCTTCATACAGCTTTACCTGCATGATGCCGTACTCTTCCAGCGCGTGCATTTTGCGGGTTTCGGTTTCACGCGGCTCGATAAAGCGCAGCGGCTCGGGGATCGGCACCTGATAAATCAGTATCTGATCTTCCGCCAGCGGCGTTTCCGGGATGCGGTGGCGGGTCTGAATCAGCGTGGCGTCGACGGTGCGCTCGGTAGTCGCCGCGCCGCTAACGCGTCGGAAGAAGCGACGAATCGATACCGCGTTAGTGGTATCGTCGGCTCCCTGATCGATCACTTTCAGCACATCATGCTGGCCGATTATGCTGGCGGTAATCTGAATGCCGCCGGTGCCCCAGCCGTAAGGCATCGGCATTTCGCGGCCAGCAAACGGCACCTGAAAACCGGGTATCGCTACCGCTTTCAGAATGGCCCGACGAATAATTCGTTTGGTCTGCTCATCAAGATAACCGGGATTGTAACCGATCAACTCACTCATTGGTGTCGCCCTCCTGATACGCTTTGCGCAGCCGCTTTAACAGTTCCAGCTCGGCCTGGAAATCAACGTAGTGCGGTAATTTAAGGTGGGAGACAAAACCTGCCGCTTCGACGTTATCCGCGTGCGACAGCACAAACTCTTCATCCTGCGCCGGGCTGCTGATGCGCTCCTGATAGCGATCGCTTTGCAGCGCGCGATCGACCAGCGCCATCGCCATCGCCTTGCGCTCCGCACGTCCAAACACCAGACCATAGCCGCGAGTAAAATGTGGCGGCTCTGCTTCCGGCGCGGTAAAACCGTTTACCATTTCGCACTCGGTCAGCAGGATTTCACCAATCTCCAGCGGAAAACCCAGTTCTTCCGGCTCAATTTCTACCGTAACGTAGCCAGTACGAATCTCACCGGCGAACGGATGAGTGCGCCCATAGCCCCGTTGCGTCGAGTAACCCAGCGCCAGTAAAAATCCCTCATCGCCTCGCACCAGCTGCTGCAATCGTGCCGAACGGGGTGACGGATAGCCCGGCGGTTCACGGGTAATATCCAGCGGCTCGCTGCCATCATCCGTTTCCAGTGCCGCCAGGCCTTCGCGCGTCATCATGTCGAACATATGCGGACACTGTTGATCCAGCGGATGATCGGCGCGTGGCGCAGCCGCTGTGTTGCCCTCAGCCAGCAGCGCAAAATCAAGCAGACGGTGGGTATAATCATCAGTCGGGCCAAGCAGCTGACCACCCGGCAGATCTTTGTAAACCGCCGAGATACGCCGTTCAAGCCGCATATTGCCACTCTCCAGCGGCAGGCTGTTGGCCAGACGCGGTACGGTGGTGCGCCAGGCACGCAGCAGAAAAATCGCTTCGACCAGATCGCCACTGGCCTGCTTAATCGCCAACGCTGCCAGCTGCCGGTCATAGACGCCGCCTTCGGTCATCACCCGATCGACCGCCAGCCCGAGCTGCTGATCGATCTGCTGACAAGCCAGTTCAGGCTGCTGTGGGTCGCCACGCCGTAAATTTTCCTGTAGCTGATGGGCATTGGCGATCGCCTTTTCTCCGCCTTTTACTGCGACATACATCAGCACACCTCCACGTGTGTGGTGCGCGGCAAGGCCATCATCGCCTCGCCACAGGTGAAGATCAGGTCGATACCTTGCGGAAACACCTGCGCCCGCTGACGTAAAAACTTCAGCATTTTTTCCGGCAGTTGCGGCGCGATGGCGCGCGTCTCCATCAGGCCGGGCCCGCGCAGGCGCAGCGTCAGCCCGCCATTCAGCGACGGCACCTCAATAATTACCGTAGTGCTCTTTTCCGGCGACAGATTGTCGCCAGCAGCAAACTGCTGCGGATCGATATCTGAGCGGGCATGTAACAAGGCAAAGGGTGCCTGATGGCTGTCGGTCACCGCTGCTCCGGTGTGAAAACGCAGGTTAGACAGCAGCGTTTCATCGCACAGCGCACCATCCAGCCACAGCGGCGTCTCGCCATCGACCAGCGTCAGTAGCACCGCCGTCGCCGCCGGTGAAATCACGCCCCAGCCATGCTTCAGCGGCAGAGCCACCATCACGCCCGGTTCGCTCATGGCCTTCAGAATGCGGCGAAACGCGTACTGCGCGTCAGCAACCGGATGGTTAAAACTTGCCAGTAAAGTCATTCATTATCTCCGCGAACCAGGGTAAAGAAATCGACGCGGCTGCTGGCAATCTCACGCGAGCGCAGCTGTTGACGCTCAGCCCGTGCTGCCGCCAGCGGCGTAATCAGCTGTTGTTGCAGCAACTGATGCATTTCCTGCTGCTGCAATAGCGCATCAAGAAGCGCACAGCGTTCAGCGTGAGCTTTGTCGCGCCCGGCGATATAGCTGTAGCCGCAGGTGCCATCGGCGGTGCGCACCACTGCGCGCGTAATGGTCATATCCCCCAGTACAAAACGCTGGCCGGTCGCGCCCATTCGCGCCTGCAATCGGGTTAAGCCAGTTTCGGCCGGACGGATAACCTGATAGTCCGGTTGTAATTTCAGCGCCAGCCAGTGCTGTTCAAGCTGTTCTGGCTGGCTGTGTGCCAGCACGGATAACCAGTGCTGGCGGACTTTTAACGCTTCCATTTAGTGCTCCAGCGTCAGTTCAATCATATCGGCGCGCGTCAGGCTGACGGAGTATTCCGCCATCTCGCCGCTCGCCGTCTCGTTCAGCGTGCGTACGCACAACAGTGCAGCCTGCAAACTGGTTTCCAGCAGCTTGCTCTCTTTCGCCTGCGCGCGACGGGCGCTGATACGCGTCTGACGCCGCGTCAGTGAGTAATTGAGATGTTGTTGAATAAATTCATGCAGCGAGCCGCTGTGGAACTGCTGTAACTGCGGCCACCAGTTAAGATGAGGAATAAAATGGTTAATCAGGCAGATTGGCACGCCGTTAACCCGACGCAGCGTGCGCAAATGAATCACGTTTTCACCCTCCTGACAGGCCAGTGCCGCAGCCACATCACGGCTGGCCGGACGCAGCACCGCCAGCAGACGTTCACTGGTGGGATGGCTGCCCTGCTCCATCAGGTTCTGGCTGAAGCGCATCTGCGAGTGCAGTGGATAATCCCAGGGACGCATCAGCACCAGGATACCGACACCGTGACGGCGCTGTAGCAATCCCTTATTAACCAGCTCATCTACTGCCCGCCGCAGGGTATGGCGGTTAACTGCAAATCGTGTCGCCAGTTGCTGTTCCGATGGCAGATAGTCACCGCAGCGATAGCCGATGCGTAGCTCCTCTTCAAGCTGAGCGGCGACCGCCTGATAAACAGTGGTCGGATGTCTGGACAAGTTCATCATTTGCATAACCTCCGTAACACGAAGCTGATGAAATCCGGGGATCGGAAATCAATGCTGGCCATCGGTTCTGGCGTGCCATTACCTTGACGCGATGATGTTACAGAGAGGTTAACGAGAGATGGCGTGCAGATGAATTTATCAATACCGGCCAGAGCAGGCGCTGGCTGCCGTGACTGTCAACATTGACTCCTTGCGCCATTTGGCTATTATTTACTATGTCAACTGGCAGCAACGAGATACGTAATGAAAACCTATACCCCACCAGCCAAAAGAGATAAACCGACCAGTTTATGGGTCGCGGCGAATTTACCGGATGCTTCTGGTCCGGAGCTACGCGGCCTGATGTCTCGCGGCCTGAACATTGGTGTGATTGATAATATCCGCGATATCGTCGGCTTTAAAAAAGAGGATTTCCTCACCACGCTGGGGCTGAGTGCGCGCAGCATTGCACGACGCAAAGAGCGCCTGTCGCCGGGCGAAAGTGAATCGATTACTCGCTACGTTACGGCTTTTGATCTGGCGCTGGCGATGTTCGGCAACGACTATCATAAAACCATCAGCTGGATGGATACTCCAGCCAGAGTGCTCGGCGGTGAAACGCCAAACCAGGCGATGAAAACTGAAACCGGTGCCCGCGACGTGATGAGCCTGATTGAAGGCATCAAACATGGCGTAGTGATGTGATTTTATATCGGTTTTGCCAGAAACAATGGATAGCTACCGCCTGGAGCGGCGTCGGTGCGGTAAACAACAGCGTCGCGCGCTGGAATAACCCCGGAACGCCGATGGTTTATCTCGCCAGTTCGGTATCGCTGGCGATGCTGGAGATTCTGGTTCATGTACAGGATGAGTCGATTCTTTCGCTGTATCAGTTGATGAGTATTGAAGTGCCGGATGCACTGATTGTTAAGCTTAACCCCGACGATATGCCGAAAAACTGGCGCGCCGAAGTGCCAGGCCGTGAAACCAAAGAGATTGGCAGTGACTGGTTTGATGGCGGCTCCAGTATCGCAATGATGGTGCCGTCAGCAATTGTGCCGATGGAATACAATGTGTTACTCAATAATGAACATCCCGATTTCGCTGCCTGCCTGCAATCGGTAAAAATGCTGAACTTTTCCTTTGATGCGCGTTTAATGTAAAAACAAAGCCATGAACGCTTGCACGAATATGCTCTGTTGATCAGTAAGAAACCAATAAGCCAGGAGTGGTTAACTCCCCTGCCTTATTCGAGTTTCTCCATCCTTTCGGGCGTCCGGTCAGTTGCTTGATGGCAACGATAATCTGCAATGCAACGTGAATTATCTTCAACGCCACAAGGACTGCCGTCAGGCTTATCGCCCGGCTGTCTCCCTCTGCAGGTGAGCGCCACAGGCATAAATAGCTTTGCTTTGCCTGTAGCCAACAACATGTTGTTATAATCAGACTCCACTGCCGGTTTAAGAGAAAAAATGGACGATCAATCTGCTAAAACGGTTAAAGCCCTGTATGAAAGGCACAGTGCTGCCTTTGCTAAGCTGCGGCCAACAAACCTGTTTGAACAAGCCTGGCTGGACAGGTTTATCAGCAATATCAAGCCAAAAGGTCATATTCTGGATATCGGCTGTGGTAATGCAACACCGATTGCAGAGTATCTGATTAGCCAGGGATTTAATCTTACCGGCGTTGACTCATCCCCATCGATGATAGCCCGATGCAAAGAGAAATTTCCTGAGCAAAGTTGGTTTGTTGCGGATATGCGCGAACTGAATCTGGGCAGAAAATTTGATGGGATGATTGCCTGGGACAGTTTTTTCCATCTTCCCCGCGTTGATCAGCGCCAGATGTTCAGCGTTTTTGCTGCTCACGCTCAGGAAAGGGCGGCCCTGCTGTTCAACAGCGGCCCCGATGATGGCGAAGCCATCGGACAATTTGCAGGTGAGCCGCTTTATCACGCCAGTCTGGCAGTGGATGAATATCAGTTAATAATGCGAAATTCCGGCTTCGGGGTAATCCAGCATAGTGTTGAGGATCCTCACTGTGGTGGCCGCACGGTTTGGCTTGCCGTAAAACACCGATAAATATGAGGTAAATGATGATAACGCCAGGCGATTCTCAGACAGATAAACCCACTCTGCATCTTTTATGTGGGAAAATTGCGTCAGGCAAATCCACCTTGTCTACAGAGCTGGCAACCCTTCCCGATACCATAGTGGTTGCTGAAGATCGGTGGCTAAAGGCACTCTATGCTGACGAAATGCAGTCAGTCGCTGATTATGTTCGCTGCTCGGCAAAACTGAGAAGTGCGATGAAGCCGCACCTGATCTCAATACTCACCGCAGGCGTATCCGTGGTGCTGGATTTTCCGGCAAATACTCTGGCAAACCGTGAATGGATGATGAGTGTTATCTCCGAATCAGGTGCCAATAATTGCCTGCATTACCTCAACGTATCAGATGAAATATGTAAATCCCGCCTGCGGGCCCGCAATCAGGCAGGCGCACATGACTTTTCTGCAACGGATGAGCAGTTTGAGCTGATAACCCGTTATTTTCATGCGCCAGCGGCAGATGAGGGATTTAATATTATTGAGTACAGCTAAATGATAATCGGGTATTTTATTACCCGGCCTCATCAGCCCATTGCCTGACTCATCAGGCCAAATACCTGCGCGCCGTCCGCAACTTGCTGCCACGCAGTTCCTTTAACCATTATCGTCGGTGCATCCACGACAACTAATCCCTGCGCGCTCAGCCAGTCGCCCAGACCGGATGCTGCATCGCTATCCATACGCACAAACTGGCCGGTTAAGTTACTGAGTAACTGGCTGACTAACAGGATTGCCTGCGGTAAATTAGCGGCGATCACCGGTCCGATGGCGTAACCGTGGCCGAAGCGACGAACGCTGGCGAATCCGCTGATATCGCCATCCTGTTCCAGCACCAGCACCCGTTCGGCGCTGCTGATTAATTCGGCGATAAGCTGTGGCCGGTACTGACCGTGCGCCTGATGATCGAGGGTGGTCAGTGATTCGACGTCACCAACTTGCGCAGCGCGTAGCTGCTGTCCGGCGGCGGGCAGTACAGCGGTAACCGCAGCCAGTTCGCGGCATTGATGCTGCTGAACCTGGCCCATAGTCACAAAACCCAGTTTCTTATACAGCCCCTTGCCCGCCTCGGTGGCGTGCAAACGCACATTGCTGCCAGCCAGTTTATCCAGCATCGCCAGCAAAAGCCGTTTACCCACCCCCTGCCCCTGGGCAGCATCGGCGACAATCACCAGCCCGAGCGTGGCGTAGTCGCTGCCCCAGCGCCAGCACAGCGCAGTGCCGATTAGCTCACCATCCCGCTCTACGGCCATCCCTTCTCCCAGCTGCAACGCCTGCTGCCAGTCGTCCCGGCGATGTGGCCATTTTAACTGCTGAGTCAGGATAAATGCCTGGTCAAGATCGCCTTCATGTAATGGCCGAAGTTTAATGTTCATCGTCTCTCCTTACATCATGCCTGGTGCATCAAGACCCGCGCCATCCACCAGTCGCGAGTAACGATAGGGTGAAGGGTCGACAATCGGTGGCTGATTCATGATTAAATCCGCAGCCAGACGCCCTGCCCCTGGCCCGATACCAAAACCGTGTCCGCTGTAGCCCGCCGAGATCACTAACCCCGGCATTTGTGGCACGGTTGAGATCACCGGAATCGCATCCGGTGCGCTGTCGATCGTCCCGCCCCACGCCTGCACCATGCGAATATTGCTCAGCGCCGGATACTCTTTACGCATGGCATCGATACCCTCCTGCACCAGCGCTAAATCAGCTTGCGGATCGAGAATGCGCACTTTTTCAAACGGTGAAATACGATCAAACTGCCAGCGTGCCAGCGCCTCCGGCCCGCGTAAAAACGGCTCCAGCCCCAGATGCACGGTAAGATTTTTGCGCCGTGCTTTAAACGTAGGCCAGAACTGTCGCGCATAACGCAAGCCCTGCACGCCCGGCTCCAGTCGGCCACGTCCGGATACTGATACCGTATAGCTACCATCAAGCTGCGGACGGCAGGCAAAAGCCGGGGTATACAGCGGCATTGAAATCGCCTGTTCAATGGGTGCGGTGCGAAACGCCGTACCAATTACATTACCCAGTGGCAGCTCGATGCCGTGCCGACGACAAAACATTGATGTCCAGGCGCCACCGGCGCAAATCACGCTGGCGGTTTTAATCAATCCTCGCTCGGTCCACACCCCGCTGACCCGGCCAGCGGAAATATCCAGCCCACGCACCGCACACTGTTGAATTACGCTGGCACCGAGGCGCTGCGCGGCAATCGCTAAACCCGGCGCCGCCAGTGCCGGTTCAGCATGACCATCCGTCGGTGACGAAACGCCGCCAAGCCAGTCTGTAGTGCTACCCGGCGTCATCGCTTTAGCCTGCTCAGCGGTCAGGATATCGCTGCGCACCCCATAGCTCTTAGCCATTTTTCCCCAGTTATCCCAGGCATCGATCTCACCTCGATCGCGTGTGGCATACACCAGCCCGCTACGACGAAAGCCCAGCTCTTCGCCGGTCTCCTCGCCAAGCTGCTCCCAGCGGCGCAAAGCATAAATAATCAGCGGCAGTTCACGCTCATCGCGATTCTGCTGACGGCACCAGCCCCAGTTACGGCTGGACTGCTCACCACCAATCAGCCCTTTTTCCAGCAGCACAACCTGGACACCTTGTTTAGCCAGCTCATAAGCTGCAGAGACACCCGCAATCCCGCCGCCGATCACTACCACCTCAGCGGATTGCGGAAAATGGGTACTGTCCTGTACATATCGAATCGGTGCCGGCATGGCGTGTGTTACCTCGTAATCTAATGTTTAGCGTGCTTAGCAAAATTGACCGGCAACATGATATGACTTTTTGACTGTTTATCGCCAGCGCAACGCTTCGCAGCGTCACCATGAGCAAGAATTTAGCGGGGAAAGGGAATATGCAGCGTAATCACCGGGTGACGGAACGCCACCCGCAGGACAGGGAGATTAAATCTGAAAATCAATCACTGGGGCTTCTTCATCTTCTAATGACAATGCCTGGCGTTTAATCTCTTCCAGCGACAGGTTAGCATTACATAACTCAAGGAATTGCCAGACATAATTGCGTTGCAGCTGACCGCGTTTCAACCCGAGCCAGACGGTATTGGATTCAAACAGGTGTTTCGCTTCCAGCCGCGTCAGTTTTGAATGCTGATCCAGCTGGCAGGCCTGATCGGCCAGCACACCAACGCCAAGACCCAGCTCAACATACGTTTTCACCACGTCAGAATCCTGCGCACTCAGCACGATATCCGATTTCAGACCTGCGGCGTGAAATGCACAGTCAACGCGCGAACGGCCGGTAATTCCCTGACGATAAGTAATTAACGGATAGCGACTCAGCGCCGCCAGCGTAACCGGCTGCTGTTGCTCCAGCTCATGGCCTTGCGGCACCAGTAAGGCATGATGCCAGCTGAACCAGGGAAATGCCGCCAGCGCCGGGTTATTGACCACCTGCTCGCTGGCAATGCCAACGTCCGCCTCACCGGCCACCAGCATCGCCACAATTTCCTGTGGCGAGCCCTGATTCAGCTCCAGACGGACATTAGGATAGAGCGCGCGAAAAGCTTTGATGACTCGCGGCAGGCTGTAGCGGGCCTGAGTGTGGGTGGTGGCAATGGTCAGCACGCCGCTGGACTCATTGGTAAACACATCCGCCAGACGACGCACTTTACCCGCTTCATCGAGAATACGCTCTGCAATGGTCAGTAACGCTTTACCGGGTTCGGTCATGCCTAACAGGCGCTTACCGCGACGAATAAAGATTTCGACGCCCAGCTCATCTTCCAGATCGCGTATATGTCGGCTGACGCCAGACTGTGAGGTGAACAGCGCATTAGCGACTTCGGTGAGGTTGAATTCGCAACGGGCGGCTTCTTTGATAATTTTAAGTTGCTGGAAATTCACGCGCTTTTCCCCTCTGTTATTTGTAAAGTTGCCTTTATGTTAAGGAGGCAAATTGATAGCAACAAATAATAAAAAAGGGTTTCTTATGCGATTTAGTGATAAGACTGAAGGCGCATCCCTGCGCATCCTGATGATTACAAGGAATTTTATTAGCTGACTAACATTAGGCTGCGGTCGGTAATCGCGGGTTTATTCAGCAATGACAGCAGAATATTTTTCACCGCCTGCGCCGAAGGCGACAACGGCAAACGAGCGGAGATGTTCAGCGACAGCGGCAGATTCAGCGACGGACTATTAATCCGCGCCATCCACGCATTGGTGGCGCTGACCAGCGCACGCGCCGCCGATTCAGGAAGCACCGTCACGCCCATGCCGCTGGATATCGCCGCACTCAGCGTAGCGATAGATTCAATTTCGCCGATAATACGCGCGCTGAGCCGACGTAATGAAAATGCTTCATCAACCCGTTTGCGTACCGCGCTGTAGTCGCGTGGCAGAAACAGATTCATTTGCGCGACGTCAGTCAGATCGATGGAGGCTCCCGGGCAAGGCGTTGCGCCCACCAGATAAAGCTCCTCTTTCATTAGCGGCATACTGGTGATACCCGCAGTTGGCGCACGATCGTAAAGTACTGCCATATCCAGTTGACCATTCAAGACTTTTTCGTTCAGTGATGTGCCACTGTTCTCGTGCAAATACACCAGCACGTCAGGGAACTGCTCACGCACGGTTTGTAACAGCGGCATCGTCAGCGAGGACGCTGCCGTGCCGGGTGCCAGTCCGATGGAAACTTGCCCGTTCAGAGCCTGGCCGGCGTTGATCACCGCAGTTTGCGCCTGCTCACACTGGCGCAAAATAGTGCATGCATGAGCATAAAGAATTTTGCCCGCCTCGGTCGGCGTCACGCCGCGCTTGGTACGGATCAGTAACTGCTGGTCAAGTTCATTTTCAAGCGTCGCCACCTGCTGACTCAGCGCAGGCTGTGCAATATGTAACACTTCTGCCGCCTGTGTCAGGCTGCCGATATCGACGATTTTCACAAAGTATTTTAGTCGTCTTAAGTTCATTATGCCCCCGTTGCGAATCTCTGAATGCCAGACTTCGGCCGTTGAAAACAGATTGCAATTTGCAGGCCAGTTTTTTTCACGACAATGCTAAGAGAAAAGCGGATGCCGCTAACCAGCGGTTAAATAAGAGAAACTGATTACCCCGAAAGAGGTAATCAGTTTCAATAATAAGGCTCAGGTCAGAGCAGCGTAACGGGAAGCACCTTTATGGTGCAGAAAATGCGTTGGTGATGTGCAATTTGATAATAAGCCAGCCAAATTATCGTTTCTTACGGTTACGGTGCATATCAATGGACACTGCGGCCACAATAATGATGCCTTTAATTATATCCTGCACATAGGCATCAACACCGACAAAGGTAAAACCACTCTTAATCAGGCCGAGGATCACCGCACCGATAAGCGTGCCGGTAATGCGTCCGACGCCGCCCATCAGGCTGCTACCGCCAATAACGGCTGCGGCGATAGCGTCGAGTTCATAGGACATGCCCATGCTCGACTGACCACTGCTGACGCGTGCTGCCAGCACTACACCGGCCAGGCCTGCCAGTCCACCGGCAATGGTATAAACGATCACCAGATACTTATTAACGTTAATGCCGGACACTTTGGCGGAAGTCATATTGCCGCCGATGGCATACACATATTTACCGTAGCGGGTATGTTTCAGCGCAATGTGGAATATCACTGCAACCACCAGAAAAATGATCACCGGCATCGCGCCCTGTCCGATGGCGGTAAAACCATCAGAAAGGAAACTGATTGGGTTCCCCTGCGTATAATATTGCGCCAGGCCACGAGCCGAGACCATCATCCCCAGGGTGGCAATAAAAGGGGGAATACCGGTTTTAGTAATTAAAACGCCGTTGCACAGGCCACATATCAGTCCGACGCCTATCCCGGCGACAATCGGTATCACCGCTGGCAGGTTTACCAGAGAAGGAAACATCGGCGACAGGCTGTCTGAAGTCTGAGCCAGACTGGCCGCGACCACCGCACTCAGCGCGATCAGCGAGCCGGAAGAGAGGTCAATGCCGGTGGTAATAATCACCTGCGTTACCCCGACGGCGATAATACCGATAATCGCCACCTGCAGCACAATCAATACCAGCCGGTTAGGATTCATCAAAAAAGACTGGTCACGCACATACCAACCGGCGATTTCAAAAATCAGTGCAATACCGACCATAACCAAAAAGATGCCGGTGTCTTTCGGCATTTTGTTTTTTAAATTGCCGAACAGCGAATCGCGTTCCGTCGGCTGCTGCTGAGAGCTGACTTTTACGTTACTCATAATTTTTCCTCGCGCCTCACTCGGATGCCAGCGACATAATGGTTTCCTGATCGGCATCCTCTTTATCGAGAATGCCGGTTATACGACCTTCATGCATCACCATTACCCGGTCGCTCATGCCAAGAATTTCCGGCAGCTCAGACGACACCATAATGATGGCGACACCGCGGTTCGCCAGTTCACTGATCAGACGGTAAATCTCTGCTTTGGCACCAACATCAATGCCGCGTGTTGGCTCATCGAGAATCAAAATTTTCGGTTGCGCCAGCAGCCAGCGCGCAATCAGCACTTTCTGCTGATTGCCGCCGCTAAGGTTATTAATAATTTGATCCATGGTGGGGGTTTTAATATTGAGCCGACGAATCTGCTCCATACAATCTTTCGCCATCTGCACGTGGCTGACAAAACCGCCTTTGGCGCTGTATTCCGGCATATTGACGATGCTCATGTTCTCCATCACCGACAACACCAGAAACAGCCCTGATTTTTTGCGATCTTCGGTCAGAAATGCCAGCCCTTTTTCAATCGCTACCGAGGGGGAGCTGATTTTAGTCGGCACGCCGTCAATCAGCACTTCACCGCTGTCGAATGAGGTCATACCAAACAGGCTTTCCATCACTTCGCTGCGTCCAGCACCGACCAGCCCGGCGACGCCAAGGATCTCGCCGCGCCGTACACCAAAGCTGATATCGTGAAACTTATCTTTCTGCGTCAGGTTGCGCACCGTCAGCACTTCTTCCCCAATATCGTTATTGAATTTCGGGAATAGCTGGGTAAGTTCACGCCCGACCATTTGGGTAATCAGCGACTGACGCGTATAGCTGGCGGTCTGTTCGCTCGCCACCCAGCTTCCGTCACGAAATACGCTGACTTCATCGGTAATGGCAAAAATCTCATCCATTTTATGGCTGATATAGATAATGGCTTTGCCCTGCGTACGCAGGTCGCGAATAATGGTAAACAGATGAGCGACTTCACCTTCAGTCAGCGCAGAGGTCGGCTCATCCATAATCACAATATCGGCATTCCACGACACCGCTTTGGCGATTTCCACCATCTGCTGCGCAGCGATACTCAAATCACCCACCATCTGATCGGCTTTCAGACGTATATTCAGTTTAGTCAGCAGATCCTGGGTAATTTTGTTGAGCTTGGCATGGTCGACAAAACCGTATTTCATCGGCTCACGGCCTAACCAGATATTCTCCGCTACCGTCATGTGCGGCACCAGATTCAGCTCCTGGTGGATCATTGAGATGCCTGAACGCAGCGCGTCCAGGGTATCTGCAAACTGCACCGGTTCCCCTTTAATGCGAATCACGCCGTCATCGGGACGGTAAATCCCGATGAGGCATTTCATTAAAGTGGACTTACCCGCGCCGTTCTCACCCATCAGAGCATGAACCGTTCCTGGCTTAACGCGTAAAGACACCTTATTCAGTGCTTTTACACCCGGGAAAAACTTGCTGATGCCTTCGGCTTCAAGCGCATAAGCGGCCATACATCACCTCCGTACCACTGGGTCAGGAACGATTATTTAACATTGCGACTGGAAAATTCGGCGTAGTTATCTTTGGTGATCAGCTGATAAGGGATCATTACGTTGGTTTCGACTTTTTCACCCTTAACCAGTTTGATTGCCGTTTGCACCGCGCCTTCGCCCTGCCCTTTTGCATCCTGGAACACGGTCGCGATCATTTTGCCGTTTTTGATCATCTGTAACGCATCAGGCGTGCCGTCAACACCGGCAATCAATACGTTGCTGCTGTTTTTTCCCAGTGCCTGTAAGGCACCAATCGCCATTTCATCGTTATTGGAAGCAATCGCATTAATTTCATCGCCCGCCGTCATCCAGTTACTGACCACATCCACGGCGTCATTACGCATAAATTTGGCAGTCTGTTTCTGCACGATTTTGATATCAGGATATTTTGCCGCCACCGCTTCAACCCCTTTGGTGCGATCGCGGGTCGCTTCATTCGCCAGATCGCCGAGCAGAATAGCGACATTACCTTTACCATTCATCGCCTTCGCCAGCGCTTCCATCTGCAGGCGACCCGCCAGTTCGGAATCAGAACCGACATAAGCCATTTTGCTGGTCAGCTCGGCCTGCGGACGTCGGTTAACAAAAACCAGTGGAATACCGGCTTTGGTCGCCTGGTCCATAATCGGTTTTACCGCATTGGTATCCACCGGGTTGACGATAATCGCGTCAACGCCCTGACCAATAAAGTTCTGCACCTGTTGCAGCTGCTGGGCAACATCGCCTTTAGCATCTTCAACCTGGCCCTTAACCCCGTCTTTTTGCATCTCTTTCTGCATCGCCGTTCTGACGATGGTCAGGAAATTATCGTCAAACAGCGCCATTGATACGCCAACCTGAATATCTTTGGCATAGGCGGCAGCTGGCAACATACAGGCTAACATCGACGTCACGATCGCTTTTTTAAAGTTCATCAGGTAACCCTTTTTAATCGTTAACATGCGAAGGTTGGCTGGACCACGAATGAAAAATATCTTTTACATTCACTCAACGTCACCGTCGGATTTATTTGTAGTCAGAGGTCAGATACTTCGTTACTGCTGTTTGTGATACTGGTCACTCCCATCAATCAATCTACTGATTAGTAATGAGTTAATTTCAAACCATTGTTTCATTTTCGTTAGGCGAAAATCCCTGCCAGACGAAATAGTTCATTTGTTTCATAATTAACTGGTTTGAAATTTTCATCATGAAAGCATTGAAACGCATGTTTTAAAATGGCTAAACAACAAAAATTTGACACACCTCTAACATCTGTCGCGAATTCACCTGAAAGTGAGATCCAGCTCTGCAGATTACATTTCCTGCACATCAGTCGGAAAATCAGCAATTCGCTGTTTTTGCCAGCAAACGCACCGAAAAGAGCCATCAGACCTTTGACATCCAGGCAACGCATCGTTAATATTCGCTCCGTTCCAACAATTCCTCTGTAGTTCAGTCGGTAGAACGGCGGACTGTTAATCCGTATGTCACTGGTTCGAGTCCAGTCAGAGGAGCCATATTCGAGAAGCCCGCTCAGGGAAACCTGAGCGGGCTTTTTGCTGTTGCGTTTACCACGCACAAATAACTGATTTACGGGCTTGTAGCCCTTGACGCTGGCGTCGCCACGCCATTTCGGTAATCACCAGGCTTACGGCCGCCAGTGTAGCGGGGCCGGGGCTGGAGCGATGGCGACAAAGATTCTCTGGCTAGTCGGGGAAAGGATGCGTGCAAACATCAGCGCCAACACCACGTCTTTACGCGGTACACGCGCAAAATTTCTTGGCCATGCGCTGCGCATACTTGAAGAAACCGACAGTGATCACAACGCAATGCATTCTTCGACGGAAGTCCTGCGGGAAGATTAAAATAAGCCTGGCGCCGAATCCTGATTTATTAAGTGACAGAGTTAACGTTTTTTCAGAAACACAGCGAGGTTGAACTTGAGTTCGACTTTTCGGACAGATGTTTTTATCCGCCGTTTCGATTGGACATCATCTTGATAAAGGGAATCTCTGCCCCTACTCACCGACCAACTGATTGATGCCAGTACATCTATTTATGCGGTGTGCCCTTATGCCCATCGTTATTTATTATCTTAACGCCTGTTGCCCGCCCATCTTAAGAAGCTGGAATTTTGCGTAAAGACGAGGGAGTGCAACATCCCGCAGGTGACCACACGCAGCCACCGAAGGTGATTAAAGCAGCGGTTTGGCTCTGACCAGTCAGATTTTGCCGCTTCTGTAAGCAAACGCACTAAAAAGGTGAAATCCGGCTTTGACATCCGTGCCGGGCATCGCTAATATTCGCCTCGTTCACACGATTCCTCTGTAGTTCAGTCGGTAGAACGGCGGACTGTTAATCCGTATGTCACTGGTTCGAGTCCAGTCAGAGGAGCCATATTTAAAGAAGGAGACGTCCACGGGCGTCTCCTTTTTGCATTTCTGTCAGTTGGTTATCCCTCTTCAGTCGTTCACCCTCGTTCACTAAAAACCACTCGAAGCCATATCATTGATGGCAAAAATTCTGGTAATACTGGTTCGATGTCCCTTATATCAACAAGCGAGGGGGTGTTTTCATGTCACTGACTGATATTAAAGCAAAAATGCAGAACCCCTTGAGAAGGAATACAAGCTAACTGATGGCTTTGGTATGTTCCTTCGCGTTACCCCGAAGGGTTCCAAATACTGGAAAAAGGCTTAACGCTTCGAAGGGAAGCAAAAAATCTTCTCTAGTTCGCTTTCCAGCCATTGCTGGTTTTAACAAGATTCATGGCACCATCAGCAGGTTCATTGTTAACGAACTAACTGTTCATGGCAGGATTGAAAGCAAAAGAGATCCTACTCAGAAACGGATCACAAATGATCCACAAACAGCCTATTTAACCAATTGATAGAATTGAATTATTTTTGAAGTTCGTCATATCGTTTAAATCGATCTATAAAAAAACAAATGATATCCATATGCTATAAAACATAATTTATCAATCGATTAAAGTAATTAAAACACCGATCAACCTTTCGCGTTCAATCGCCTATAACTATCAATAACATTATATTAATCTTTTATATCAATTAATTGTGAGCGACGATTCGCCACAGTTGGCGTGCTTTGATTGGATGTTCGAAGGGATAAGGAATGAAGCAGCACATGAGGTATGTTGTGCTGCCTAATTAAATCAGCATTAAATGCTATTTGACTTTACGTCCTTCAGCATAGGCTTTACGGGCTTCGTTCAAACTCATGACATTAGCCCCACCACCATAACTTGGATCTTCTTCTTGAACAGGATCATCTTCCCAATTGCAAACCGGACAAATTTCATAGCTCCCAACTTTCGAAAACTCATATTTATGGCAACAAGGGCATAAATATACTGAACAATTAATTATTTCATCCAATTGCTTTTTTAATTTTCGATATTAGTTCATCTTTATCCCATCCCACACTATATTTAGCCTCGGGAGCCTCCCAACAACTATTAGCTATTCGATTAATAATAAATTCGCCATTCGTTTCAAACGCGGGATACCAACCAACATCAACAATAACCCCAGACTTAAATGATAATTGTAATAAATCCTCATCTAAGACCATTATCTGTGATTCTATACCTTGCGAAAAATCAATAGCCGACAGCTCGTCAAATATATTTATGAGCTCAAGATCGAAATCGGTCCCTAGAATATTGTATTTCTTCATCATTTCAAAAGTTTCCTTGCTACGTTAGCATCTATTGGGTGAGAGTGTATCGTATCTTGCGACTCCTTTGCCACAACCCACGAGGTTTCCTTACCTTTATAAGCTCCTTGAACAGTATCAAACTCTTTTACCTTCCAATTTTGACCATTTGTAGTCGGTGTTCCTGCTTCCCATACATCATGGTCAATACTTGCATACCAACCTTAAAATCCATCGCATTTACAGATAGTAGGTATATAGTGGGTCTTATTTTATTTCATATAATAAATTTACTAAGTAAACAGGTAAGTTGTCGTGGTAGAACAGTTAAACATTGTTCTACCATCTGCTTATCGCTTAACTGCATCAATAAAAATTTACATGATTTTCATGCTGCTTTACCTTCCAAATATTCAAGAAACAACTTTACTTCATCAACCGTTGTATACCACTCAGATACTTTCTCCCCATCTGAATAAGCATCATATTCCCCAGCATAGTCATTTAACTTATAAATGGAAAAACCTTGTATCTCACCAGCAAAAATCATTTTATTTTGAATAATAACTTGTGCATCCTTATAATAAATAACCCAAGAAAATATAAAATTAACTGTTTCTGGGTTATACATAGATACAGCCAAAACTGAATGATCGCCTCTTTTTATACCTTGTTCTATAGTCTCAATCCAGCTCTCTTGATATTGCTTAATATTCCAATATGTTAATGGTATTTGCATTCCTTCTTCAAAATCACCAATGATTATTTTAGCTGGCAAAACTACTTCATCAAATGCAGATTGAATAGCTTTACTTTCTGTAAAAATACCAAACATATCATCACCCCTTTATTCTATTTAAATCTTTGTCATATGTTCCTAAACGAACGCCTTTTTTACTGATTTTTTTCCAACCATAAGATACGTTATGTCCATCAACATCAGGAGTTATATAATCTTTTCCATTAAAGAACGCTGGCTGTCCGTGGGAGTTAAATGGCACTTTATCCGCTGAAATCCGGCGGTCATAACCAAGCTTTCTAGCCGCTTCCGCTGCTTCTTTACCTTTAAGAACAGAACTAAGATATACATAAATCGGTGGAATATTCGGCAACGGCAGAATAAGAATATAATCCGCAAATCCCTTCTCTTCCGGTACCGGGCTGGTTGTGGCCTCAATCCCGGTGTCTTCCGGCAGCGGATCAACAACTACCGGGTTCGGTATCCTTACAGGATTCTGGTTACCTGTATTTGAAGGAACATTGACACCTGAACTGTCTGGCGTCCAGATAATGGTAATACGCGGATCTTCCTCTGTGGTGAACGTATAAGCTTTTCGGCTGCTGTCCCACTCCATTTTGCGCACACGCACCCTATCTTTACCGGGTGGAGTATGCCAGCCATGAGGAACCGGATTACCTTTATCATCTTGTTCCCATGTATAACGCACACGGCTTGGCGCTTCACGCATCTGTTCCAGACGTATCCGGTCAATAAAGTCCTGTTCACCGTCGTTCAGTCTTCCGGGCATCATTCCCACCACAACTGCTGCAATGGGAGCACCGGGGCCGCTGGCTGCGACCCTTCCAAGTCCTGTAGCCATCTCACCAAGTTTTACTGCCCATGTTCCTGTTGTAATGGCTTTTCCACCCACCAGCCCAAGCACACTGGCTCCTTCAACCGCCATCTGAGCGTTAGCAGCACTTGTGGCTGCTGCTGTTGCACGCTGGTATTCGACCTCCTCATGATTACCGAACCACCATTTATACAGGGCGCTTCGCTTTTTCGGCTTTGGAATATCTTCTGCAGCTTTCTTTTTCCTGGCTGTCTGAGCGTGCTGGACAACATCATTATCTGATACAGGATCAGCAGGGGGAACGGCCTGATAAAATGCCATCACAGCGAAATTGGTATGAGGTTCCTGATCTTCTCCGGCATCATTACAGCCCTCACCCCGCAGGCAGGATTTGGCGAACACACGATTGCGGTCACGTGCTTCAGCAAGTTGTTTGGCTTTTTCTTCTTCTGCGGCCTTACGTTCAGCACCCCATGCTGCAAGGGCTGCAATGGAAGGATCCGGGCCTCTACCAACCCATTGTCCGGCAGGCGCAATAATCCAGTTCGACCCGGAAGGGCAACCGCAGTGCACAATTGATCCGTCTACCGCCGCTATTTTTCCATTATTGGTATCACGGGGTTCACCGGATACGATAACCCCAACCTCACCACATTTGGGGCATCGGGTAGTTTTATCACCAACACGGACAACCCTTCGTCCGTGCTCGATATCATTGGACATTGAGGCGATACATTCAGCACCCGAGGCTGTTTTATCCCCCTCCAGTGCCGTGCCTCGCCCATAACAGGTAGAACGATTTCCCATTACGCCACCTCGCTGGATGGCAGGAAATCTTCTGGCATCGTTTCTCCTTCACGCCCGACAATCATTGGCCCATGGCACAAAGTGCTGATAATCTCATCACCGTTATCCAGACGGCTACCAACGAGCGCCACACTGCGGGCATTGACTTCACTTCTCTTACCCGCTCCCGTTATAATTTTCGCAGTTCTGCCATCCGCATAAACAACCTCATCACCTTGCAGTGCAACATTCAATTTTGTTCCATCTGAAAGTTCGATCTGATTTCCATTCCAGGAGGCATGAACCGTTCCGCCCTCCCTGGTGTGGCTACCCTCCACAGCAATACGGTACAGGGCCGTAACAGGATGCTGGCGGCAATATTCCTGCTGTCCGGCGATAAGCGCACGCGCCTGATCATTCATCCCGGCCAGTTGTTCCGCCGTAAACGGTGATTGCTCCATTGTTGACAGCAGTTCCGATGTCAGTTCGTTGGTATATTGACGTCTCATTCCCTTTTCCTTGTCATTTCCATGGTCTAACTGATGCAATTCTAACCGATTTGTGATTTAACTTAAAAGAGATGGTTGTCATAGAGTTATAAAATCAATATCAAAACGGCAGTGATGGTATATTCAGATTAAAGCATAAAATATTCTACTGTAGCTTCACTAATCCGGCTGAATTCAAATACCCAGCGTTTGTAACTGTTTTACTGTCTGCTGCTTGTCCAAATCGCCATTGGTCCTTTTTTTATATTATATAAACATTCTAAGATAATAAATATTAACTAATGGACATAAATTATATTCCAATAATGAAATCCAGTAATGATAAAGTTGTGGATTAAATTAAATGAAATAGCTTCATTTATAAAATCGCAGAAGAAATACAGTTTTTAAAACAGAAAAGATAAAATAACGATTAAGCTAACAAAGCTCAGATTTAAATTTCGACATCGTATAGACTCACGCTTTTATCGATAAACTGGAAAGCCCGGATGAAGGATGTCTGGCGCGGAATACGTGATAATGATCTGTATTTATAAATCGATCCCAGCCAGATGGGCCAAATTCGAGAGCCTCACTCAGCGAAACCTGAGCGGGATTTTTGCTTTTCCATGCATCTGCCATCGCCGGCCCGCGCGACTGTTGCCCCGCTAAATGTAATTTTCTTTCTCGATCTTCAGCCGACAACTCCAATTGGTAAGTACAGTTTATGCAACTGGTTTACCATTGCCAGATTGTGTCATACCGCCATCAACGATACCCTAGCCCTAAATACTATCAGGATGTCCCTTCATGCCAGCCAAGAGAAAGAACGATCCGGAAGGACTTAAAAAACGCATTGTTGCCGGAGCACTGAAAACCTTTGCTGAATTTGGTATGCAGGGCGCACGGCTGGAACAGATTGCAGAACAGGCCGAAACCACCAAGCGGATGGTGGTTTATCACTTTGGCAGCAAGGAAAACCTCTATATCGAGGTGCTTGAGCATGTCTATCAGCAAATTCGTCAGCATGAAACCAGCCTGAACCTGTCAGCACTGGCGCCAGAAGAAGCGATGACCAAGCTGGTGGAAGAGAGCTTTGACTATCATGCTACTCATCCCGATTTTATTCGTCTGGTATGCAGCGAGAACCTGTTACGTGGCCGCTATATCAGCCAGTCTGAACGCATACAGTCCCTGAATAAGAGTGCGGTAGATGTGCTTGAGGATATTCTTAACCGTGGGCGCGCGGCAGGTTTATTCCGCGACGATCTGGAAACCATTGATGTGCACCGCCTGCTGAGTAGCATTTGCGTTCACCATGTCTCTAATCACTATACCTTCAGCACTCTGTTTACTCGTGACAGAAGCGATGCCGATATCGCCGCTCGTAACCGCCAGTTGGCCGTAACCGCCACCCTGCGTTATATTCGTCACGACTGATTACTGCGACAAATACTGCTTTCCGCACCACACTTTGCCAGTTGCGTCACAGTTATCACTGCCGGGCAATTAATCTCTTTGACTTTCAGTTGCCGCAAAATATACAACTAAATCCAGGCGTGTAACTGGTTATCCAGGCAAGACCTGAAGCTCTCTCTTGAAAAAGGGGGCTTCAGGTCTTTTTTTTTGGGGCGGCAGGAGAGTCGTGACATGAATCATCTTCAGACAGCAAAGGAAATTATTGATCTGGTCGGCGGTACTGACAATATCGATCATATCGAGCATTGCTCCACCCGACTGCGGCTGACCCTTCGTGATCATTCGCGGATAAATCAATCCGCGCTGGAAAAGGTGCCGGGCGTACTGGGCGTCAGAATTAATGCCCAGTGCCAGGTCATTATTGGCAGTGAGGTGATTGGCGTTTATCAGGCGGTGAGAAGCATCACTGACGGCCAACCCAAAAGTGCCAGCAGTGCTCCGGCTCGCATCAGCCGAATGTCACTTATCATTGATTTTATCATTAGCGTATTTCAGCCACTGGTGCCGGCAATTGCGGGTGGCGGCGTACTGAAATCAATGCTGTTACTGCTTGATCTGATGGGCTGGTTAAGCCGCGACAGCTCGACCTATAAAGTGCTGGATAATATCGGCTCTGCCCCACTCTATTTTTTACCGATTCTGGTAGCGATTACCACCGCGATGAAATTAAAGGTCAACATTCTGGTCGCGGTGTCAGCGGTTTCGGTAATGGTATTACCGGCGATGTCGAAGCAACTTGCTGAAGGCGCTGAATTCCTTGCGCTGGACCTGAAAAATATCGCCTACGCCTCTCAGGTATTTCCGGCAATTTTATGCGTTCTTTTCTACGCGCAAACCGAGAAGTTTTTTAATCGCTACTCTCCCGGCGCACTGCGTATTTTCCTGTCACCGATGCTCTCATTATTGGTAACCGTACCGGTTACCCTACTGTTCCTTGGTCCGCTGGGCTATGAAGTCGGTGCCGGTCTGGCAACGGTAATTCTCTGGCTGTATGGCAAGCTTGGTTTTGTTGCCACCGCACTGCTGGCAGGCGTGCTGCCTTTTATGGTGGCCGCCGGGATGCATAAACCGATGATTCCATACGCCGTTGCGTCGATGGGGCAATTTGGTCGCGAGATGTTATATCTGCCGGCTTCGCTGGCGCACAACATTGCCGAAGCGGGCACCTGTCTGGCCATTGCGCTGAGAACCAAAGATAAAGTATTAAAATCCACCGCCCTCTCCTCCGGCATCTCAGCGCTGTGCGGCATTACTGAACCCGCGCTGTATGGCGTTACGCTGTTGCATAAAAAAGCGCTGTACGCGGTGATTACCGGCAGCGTTATTGGCGGTGCTTTTATCGGCTGGATGACAGTCGAGGCGTTTGCGCTGGTCGGTCCCGGCCTGGCCAGTATTTCACTGTTTGTTTCACCGGATAATAAATGGAATATCGTCTGGGCCTTCGCCGCGGCCGGCGTCGCCTTTAGCGTCTCGTTCTTTATTACCTTATTTATCTGGCGTGAAGATCAGCAGGCCACCCCCGCCGACACTCTGCAAGCCACGCCAGAACTGCGCTTTAACAGCCCCGCTGAAGGTCAGGTAATTCCACTTGAACAGGTCAATGATGAGGTTTTCTCCACCCGCATTATGGGCGATGGCATGGCGATTCGGCCGGTAAAAGGTGCGCTGTATGCACCGGCAAACGGAGTGATCAGCAACGTTTTCGATACCGGTCATGCACTTAGCATGTTAACTGACGGCGGCGTCGAGCTGATTTTCCATATCGGCATCGACACGATAAAAATGAATGGCAGCGGTTTTGCGCCGCAGGTCAGCGCACTGCAACAGGTAAAAACCGGCGATCTGCTGGTGAAATTTGACCTTGAAGCGATTATCGCCGCCGGTTATGACCCGGTCATTATGATGGTGGTCACTAACAGCGAACGTTTCAGCGTCTCAACTGAAATTCCCCGACTCAGTATCAATCATCATCACAACATCATGACGTTAAAGGAGTCTGTATGACGGACACGCAATCTGGCTTTCCTGAAAACTTTTTATGGGGTGGCGCTATCGCCGCCAACCAGGCTGAAGGCGCATGGAACCTGGATGGAAAAGGACCTTCGGTCGCGGATGCAATCACCTATAAAGCTAATTTAGACCTGACTAACTATGAGGGTCATATGGCGCTCAGCGATCAGAATGTTGCTGATGCGCTGAATGGCCACAATGATGCGTTCTATCCAAAACGGCGCGGCATCGATTTCTATCATCGTTATAAAGAAGATCTGGCGCTGTTTGCCGAGATGGGCTGTAAAGTGTTGCGCGTATCGATTGCCTGGGCGCGCATCTTCCCAACCGGTGAAGATGCTGAGCCGAATGAGGCCGGGCTGCAGTTTTATGAAGATCTGTTTAGCGAGATGCGCAAACATCAGATTGAACCGCTGGTGACGCTTTCCCATTACGAAATGCCGCTGGTACTGAGTGAAAAATACAACGGTTGGGTCCATCGCAATGTTGTCGATGCGTTTGTCCGTTACAGCAATGTTTGCTTTGATCGTTATAAACATCTGGTGCGTTACTGGCTGACGTTTAATGAAATCGACAGTATTCATCGCCATCCATTTACCACTGCCGGTATTCGTGAGGAAAAAAGCGCGCCGGGACGGGAAATCAGCGATGTTTATCAGGGGCTGCATCATCAGTTCGTCGCTTCAGCGCTGGTGACGCGCGACTGTCATGCAAAAATTCCCGGTAGCCAGGTCGGCTGTATGCTGACCAAACTGACCACCTACCCGCGCACCTGCCATCCGGCCGATGTTGAGGCCACGCTGAAGAAGAATCTTGAGAACTATTTTTATACCGATGTGCAGGTTCTTGGTGCTTATCCGCCACTGATTAAACGCGATCTGGAATTACGCGGCATTCAGATTGAGATGCAGCCGGGTGACCTGGATATCCTGCGCCAGCACACCGTAGATTTCCTGTCGTTCAGTTACTACATGTCGCTGACGGAATCCACCCAGCCCGACGCCGAGCGCATCGCCGGTAATACCGTCCTGGGCGTAAAAAACCCGTATCTGCCGGCATCAGAATGGGGTTGGCAAATCGATCCGGTCGGTCTGAAAATTTCACTGCTGGAACTGTACGATCGCTATCAGAAACCGTTGTTTATTGTCGAAAACGGTCTGGGTTCGAAAGATATTGTTGAGGACGGCAAAATTCATGACGGCTATCGCATTGACTATTTCCGCTCACACTTTGAACAGATGGCGCAAGCAGTCAATGAAGGCGTTGAGTTGATGGGATATACCAGTTGGGGAACCATCGATATTATCAGTGCCGGCACCTCACAAATGACTAAAAGATATGGATTTATTTATGTCGATCAGGATGATGACGGTAATGGCTCACTGGCGCGCCTGAGAAAAGATTCGTTCTTTTGGTATCAGAAAGTCATCGCCAGCAATGGCCGCGACCTCGACTGACTGTGAAATATCGCCGCAGGGAAATATCGTGATTAAAGTGAAGAAATCGCTGAACAACAGCATGTTACTGGTAGACCATGACCAAAGGGAAATGATCCTGTTTGGCAAAGGTATTGGTTTTGGTACCAAGCCCGGTACGATTATCGATCTGGCTGAGGTCGAGCAGGTTTTTATTCCGCTGGATAACCTTAAATCCAGACACTTTCTTTCACTTACCGATACGGTACCTGCGGCGTTTTTTGATGCCACTCATGACATTATCGCCATGGCTCAGCAGCATTACGTTGAGAAGCTGAATTCGCTGCTGTTTTTCACCCTGGCAGAGCATCTTTATTTTGCGGTTGAGCGTTGTAAAAACGGCAGTAATTTTGCCAATAAACTCAGTTGGGAAGTGAAACGTTATTATCAGCGGGAATATGAGTTAGGCGTACTGGCAAAGAACAGCGTCAGTCAGCGTTTTAATGTTGAGCTGCCTGAAGATGAAGCAGTGAATATCGCCTTTCATCTGATCAACGCTTCCGGCGACAGTGAAAACAGCGATGCGCATCTACAGGTGCAGCTGGTGAACCGCATTGCTGAAATTGTTCGTTACAAACTCAATAAAAATATCGATATCAATTCGATAAACTATATTCGCTTTATCACCCACCTACGCTACTTCGCTGAGCGAATTATCAGCAAAAAAATCGCCGCTAAAAACAGCGACGACTTTTATCACGAGCTGCTGAAATTCTATCCGGCGGCAATGAACGTCTCATGGGCGATTCGCGACTATATCGCCGAGAAGTATCAGACAATCCTGCCAAAAGATGAGCTGACCTGGCTGACAATACATATCAGCAGGCTGGCGGACAGTAACGAAGCTGAAGAAAACGCGGGCTGACTGCCACCTCGCTTTTGCTGTCAAAAAACTGGCATTAAACCAAATGGTCTACGCTTCAGAGAGCGACAGATAATGTTATCCGTTGTTTGCGAAGCTCATCACTCTGCCAGATGCGCTGGCAATTCACAGACCAGATGGAAGGAATGTTGTAGTGGAAAAAGACGATGGGCGCTTTCCGCTCAGAAATACCGACGCGATTGACAGTGATACTCAGGTGTGGAACTGGGCGCAAAATGCTCAGTTAGGCGACCGCCGTACCGTTTGTCGGCCAGATAGTGAAGCAGAGTTACAACAACTGCTCGCCAGCCACAGCGGGAAAGTTAAGGTCATTGGTAGCCGGCTGGCACCGGGACGGATGCTAAAAATCGACAATCCGCAGGATATGTTGCTGGATCTCAGCAAGCTTTCTGGACTACTGGACTCAACCGATAACAGCGCGACCTTTGCCGCTGCCACGCCGCTCAGCGAGGTGTATCAGACGCTGAGCAAAATGGGACGCATGCTGGCCTCGTCACCGGGAGTGATCTCCATACAAACCCTGGCTGGCGCAATGGCGACCGGCACTCACGGCCAGGGGTTGCAGCAAAGTTCACTGGCCGATGAGGCGCTAAGTATTCGTATGGCGCTGGCCGACGGCAGCATCCGCGAATTTGATCGTCATCATCCGTGGTTTGGTGCAGTGCAGGTGGCACTTGGCTCACTAGGCGTAGTTACTGCCGTTACGCTTAAGACCATACCGTCGCACATCTATACCTGCTTTAAAAATGCCGTCAGCGCCAGCAATCTGGAACAGGACCTTTATCAGTGGAACGAAAATTATGCACTGAGTAAAGCCTGGTGGTTTGTCGATGAGGATCAGATGCATGTCTGGTGCGCACGCGAAGCCACAGCGGAAGAGGAGCAGGTTTACCGGCTTAATTACGGTGATCTGGTTAAACAACCTGACAGCAATAGCTCGCTGAACAGCACCATCGAGCAGACGCTGGAGCATATGCATAACGATACGCAGATTCGCGGCGAAGGCGGTAAACAGTTTAAAACCGTTACCCGGTTTAAAGACTTTTCGGATGTAACGGGCGATATCTATCAGGTTTTCTGCCGCGGTATTGCGGTGCCGCAGATCAATGTAGAAATCGGCATTCCGCTGGCGCGCGCCGCTGAAGTGATTGGCAAAATCAAACGCTGGTATGCTGAAAAACATCCGCATATGCACTATCCGATCATTCTGCGCTGTACCGGCCCCTCTTCCGCCTGGCTTAGCCCGGCTTATCAGCAGGCCACCTGTTTCTTTGGCTTTGTGGTCTATTACGCTGACGACGGCAGCCTGTCGGCTGAAGGCACCCATTTTCTCAGCGAAGTGGAGAAACTGCTGGCGGCAGAGGGCGGACGCCCACACTGGGGTAAATATTACGATCCGCGCCTTTATCACTGGCGAGAAAACTATCCGCAGTGGGACGCTTTCCGTGAAGTACGTCAACAGCTTGATCCACAGCGAAAATTTAGCAACGACTACCTGTCACAACTTTTTGACTGATATAAAAACCGGGGGGTAATTCTATGCAGGCATGGATCACATTGCTGACTCAGCCCGACTATCTGACTGGAGTGCAGACGCTGCATAAATCCTTACGTCTGAGTGGCAGCCGCTATCCACTGGTAGTGATGGTGACCGAGAATATTGAGCCGGCCATCGCAGCTCAACTGAAAGCCGAGGGCTGCGTCATCGTCGCCGTCTCTGCACTAAATCCACAAAGCGACCTGGCGCATCATTACGCTTCAGCTCGCTTCTCGGAAGTGTGGACTAAACTGCGCGCCTGGCAACTTACCGACTATCAGCGGCTGGTGTTTCTTGATGCCGATATGCTGGTTTTGCAAAATATGGACGAGCTGTTTGATATCGAGCTGCCGGTAAACGGTATCGCCGCCTGTCACGCCTGCCGCTGCAATCCAAATAACATCGCGACTTATCCGCAAAGCTGGGTGCCAGAAAACTGTTTTTACAGCTGGCAGGATCGTCAACAACCTGCACCAGAACATCTTGATGCCTATTTAAACGCCGGCTTCCTGGTGCTGACGCCAGACGCTGAGGTGTTTAAGCAGCTTGAGCGGAAGATTGCCGCCATTGACGATCTGTCTCGCTATCAGTTTTCAGAACAAGACCTGCTGAATGAATTTTTTGACGGACGCTGGAAAGCGTTACCTTATATCTATAACGCGCTGAAAACGCTGTCGGTTCAACATGCCAGAAGCTGGAATCTTGCTGAAGTTAAGAACCTGCATTATATCCTCGCCAAGCCGTGGGAACGTGACTGGCAGCAACCGGCTGCTGAGGACGACCGCTATTACGCACTTGATAAGTTATGGTTGCAGATGGCCCGCGAGCTTTGAGCCGTTTCACGCTACATTAGCGCGATAATGAAATGCTGTACGGGAGCCGTTATGGCTCCCGTTATTAACAGCGTTAAACCTTAATCCAGCGACGTTCAATCGCCGATACCGCAATCGCTTCCAGCACTTTCGACACCTGTAAACCTTCGGCAAAATCTGGCCACATCCGGTCGTCAGCTGCAATACCGTTGATCAAATCACGAATCTCAACGGTTTTCTGATCGTTAAATCCAATACCGTGACCGGCTGAGATACAGAATGCGGCATAATCCGGATGTGCAGGCCCGGTAAGAATGGTTTTAAAACCCTGCCGCCCGGCCGGATCGGTGTGCAGATACAGCTCCAGCTCTGCCATGCGCTCCTGCGTGTAACGCAGAGTGCCTTTGGTGCCGGTCACCACATAAGTCAGCCCCATTTTGCTGCCGCAGGCAATACGTGAGGTTTCAATCACCCCATGCGCACCCTGTGAGAAGCGCAGTAAGGCGCTGGCCTGATCCTCATTTTCTACCGGCAACAAACGCGTGGGATCTTTCGGATCGGGACGTTGTTTAATCACCGTCAGCATATCGCCACTGACCTCATCAATCTCACCCACCAGATAGTGGGCCATATTGACGATATGCGCCGCCAGATCGCCCAGCGCACCCAGCCCGGCCAGTGCCTTCTGGCAGTGCCAGTCGAGTGGCGTCTTCGGATCCGCCAGATAATCTTCATTGTGAGTGCCGTAGAAATGCACCACTTCACCGATTTCACCCGCCGCAATTATTTCGCGTGCCAGCTGGCTGGTTGGGTTTTTCATGTAGTTAAAACCTACCAGCGTTTTTACTCCTGCCTGCTGTGCAGCTCGGGTCATCTCTTCAGCATCCGCTACCGTCAGCGCCAGCGGTTTCTCTGAATAGACGTGTTTGCCGTGACGAATGGCTTCCAGTGCCATCTCTTTGTGCAGGAAGTTTGGCGCGCAGATATCGACCACATCAATATTGGGATCGCTGACCAGTTCGCGCCAGTTACCGGTTGAGCGGCTAAAACTAAACTCATCAGCCTTGCTGCGCGCCAGCTCCGGCGTTACTTCCGCCAGCATTTCACGCACTATCTCACCTTTCAGCTTAAACACCGTCGATGCCTGAGCGTAAGCAATCGCATGACAACGCCCAATGTAGCCAGTACCAATAAGCCCAATTCTCACCTTTTGCATGCCGATTTCCTGCTGCTGATAAACGATATGAGTGGAATGTATATTTCAAAAAACAGTTACACAATATGAAAATGAAATAAACGTGATCATTCTTCCGAAGATAACTGCAAAAGCGCTGCAACAGAATGATGCGCTGTGAAACGCGCTTACCTGCCGCAACGGAATAACTTTGCCGCTAAATCCCTGATAAACACAGTAACTGCTGCTTTATTCAGCAGTCAGCAGGATTTAGTGAAAACAGGCTTTGACAACGTGCGGCAGCCTCGATAATATGCGCCCCGTTCAAACGATTCCTCTGTAGTTCAGTCGGTAGAACGGCGGACTGTTAATCCGTATGTCACTGGTTCAAGTCCAGTCAGGGGAGCCATATTTAGAGAAGCCCGCTCAGGGAAACCTGAGCGGGCTTTTTGCATCTGTCTCATCATGCTGATGCTCAGCCGGTGGCATTCAGCAGCAGCAGGTCAATCAGCATTACCAGGTTGGATTCAAATGAGGTGATCTCGCCAACATCCACCGCATCATTACTGGCATCGTCATACAACTGAAAATGTATATCCGCCAGCCTGCTCAGTGAATTAAAAGAAGCGCGGGTGAATACCACTACCGTCATACCGGAACTGTGCGCAATACGCGCTTTATCCAGCACCTGCTCAGTTTCACCGCTGCGGGAAATAGCGATAAAAACCCGATATTTTGCCGCATTATTCAGAAAGATACTGCGGCTGTCGCCCAGACCTGAGGCGAAGGCTGTTTTGCCGAGAATCTGTAATTTTTTCGCCAGATACTCGGCAAACAGATGTGAAAATCCGGTGCCATAGAGGAAAAAGCTCTCTTCCTGATGCAGTAGCTGGCTAAAGGCGCTGACGGTTTCTGCGCTGATAAAATCAAAGGTTCGCTGATAGTTGGCGACAAATTGCGGAAATGCCAGCGGCGTCGGCTGTTGAATTGCCATCTGCGGCAGCGGGGTCAACGCCGGATCATTCAGCAACAGCTTGATATGAAAAATAAACTCGCTGAATCCACTAAATCCCAGCTTCTGGCACAGGCGCATAATGGTGGCCGTGGAAACAAATGTCTCTTCTGCCAGCATTCTCACCGTCAGCTTATTGATACGCCAGGTATTATCGCTGACAAAGGCCAGCGCCCGGTATTCTGCGCGGGTAAGATCGCCACTGCGTTGCAACAGTGGCGTGAGACGGTTATGCATAACGCCCCTCGGTAAGCAGTGATGCGCTATCCTAAAGGCGGACTGGGAAGGATTCAACAATCCGGTGATAAGTTTGGGACGCAGCACGCTGCATCTGCTTTAACTTCACTCAGCCGTGTAGCTGGCCATCTTTATACGCCTGTTTGAGCGCTGGCCAGTAGTCCTGGTTGGCAGCGATCATCTCATCGAGTATCGCTTTCGCATGCTGCATCGTCGGCACCGTGCGGTTAAGGGTAAAAGCCTGTAGGGCCTTTTCGTAGCTACCTTCCATCGTTGCTTCTACCAGCAATTGTTCCGAAGCCAGCTGCTGTTCGAGCAGGGCACGGTGAAACTGCGGCACATTGCCCATACGCACCGGTTCTGGGCCTTGCGCGGTAATATACGCCGGCACTTCGACCATCGCATCATAAGGCAGATTGGCGATTGCGCCCCTGTTCTCGACTATCACCAGATGGCGCTGGCGTAAATCAAACGCCAGCGAACAGGCGACATCAACAATAAAAGCCCCATGCACACCAACGTGGAACGCATCCGGTAAAATTCCGGTCTGCTGATATTCCGCAGCGGCGGCAAATAGCGTCTTCTCACGACCATTTATCACTTCGTTGGCGCGGGTGTAGTCAGGATCCTGTTGCTCAACAATCTGATTTGGCATCAAATAATATTGCAGATAAGGATTCGGCAGGAAATCGGGAAAATGGTCCATAATCGGTTTGATATTACGCCAGGTTTTCACCCATGACGGATCGGCGTGCTGGGGATCGGTCGCTGCCGCATCTTCCGTCAGCAGGCCAAAACGCGCCACATGCTCACGCACTTCCGCCAGACGGTCTACGCCGTCAACATACAAATGGGTAAACCAGCCGAAGTGATTAAGACCGAAATAATCGACGGTAACCTGATGACGCTCGACGCCGAGGATGGCGGCAATATTACGCATCGCCGCTACCGGCATATCACAGATATTCAGTACTCTGGCGTCGGGGCGCAGACGCCGGACACCTTCGGCGACAATTGCTGCCGGATTGGAATAATTAACGATCCACGCATTCTTATCGGCATAACGCTCTACCAGATCAATGAGCTCGACCATTGGCAGAATGGTGCGCAGGCCATAGGCAAGGCCACCCGGACCACAGGTCTCCTGCCCGACTACGCCATGACGCAGCGGGATTTTTTCATCCTTCTCGCGCATTTTATATTGCC
This sequence comes from Winslowiella toletana, assembly GCF_032164335.1. Classification (NCBI taxonomy): domain Bacteria; kingdom Pseudomonadati; phylum Pseudomonadota; class Gammaproteobacteria; order Enterobacterales; family Erwiniaceae; genus Winslowiella; species Winslowiella toletana. The sequence goes on from NZ_CP134152.1 coordinate 3,082,943, forward strand.
CGACACGCATCTGAGCAAAAACGAAATTGGCGTGGCTGAATGCCACTTCGGCATCGCTGGTCACGGTGAATTTAATACTGTCACTGTGATCGCGTATCACTTTCTCCACCACTGGCGCAATAATGGCCTGCCGCTGGCTGTCGATGTCATACAAGCGAATTTCTGCCAGTGGGAAATCAGCCAGGCGCATCATCAGGCTCTTCACAATACCCGGGGTGTAAGTGCTGCCACCACCGGCAATGGCGAGAATAAACGGGGACTTCTTCATGGTATTTCTCCTCTCAGAGCGCGGTTTCAACAGCTTCACGCATTTTCTTGACGTGCAGCCCATACACCACCTGTACATTGTTACCCTGGCGGATAACCCCTTTCGCACCGGTGTCTTTGAGCTGCTGTTCATTGATAGTGTTGATATCTTTTAACGTCACCCGCAGGCGGGTATAACAATTGTCGATGACGTCAATATTTTGCTTGCCGCCTAATCCGGCGATGATATTCAGACCAAGGATACTGCTGTCTTTTTCCGCTTCTGCGCGGGCTGGCCGATCATTTTTGCCCTGATAATCCTCTTTCGAGTAAAGGCGAGTGTCGACTTCGTCGTCTTCACGACCCGGCGTTTTCATATCAAAACGCAGGATTAGAAAGCGGAAAATAGTGAAGTAAAGCGCCGCCATTATCAGACCAACCACGATATACATCGGCCAGTCGGACTTGGCGATGCCCAGTGGCAGGTTGTAGAGGATAAAATCGATCGCCCCATTGGCACCGATGGCATGCACACCCAGCAAGTAAAACAGCATCATGCCAATACCGGTCAGCACCGCATGTACGCCAAACAGCATTGGGGCAACAAACAGAAACGAAAACTCCAGCGGTTCAGTGACACCGAGTAAAAACGAGGTGAAGGCCGCCGGGATCAGAATCGCTTTGGCGGCATTTTTGCGCTCAGGTTTGGCGGTCAGATACATCGCCGCTGCGGCGGCGGTCAGACCAAACATCTTGCTGATCCCGCGTGCGTCCCAAACTGCCGTAGGGCTAAGCTGAGCCACGCTGTGACAAGCCATTTCGGCGAAATAGATATTGCGTGCGCCCTGATAAAGCGTGCCGCAAACCTCACGCGTTCCGCCCAGTTCGGTATACAGAAATGGGGTATACACCAGATGGTGCAGGCCAGTTGGAATCAGAATACGTTCAAGAAAACCGTAGATTGCCACGCCAGCCGCACCAGCACCGTGAATGCCAAAAGCCATCGCGGTGATCGCATGCTGGGCAAAGGGCCACAGGTAGCACATGGTAAAACCGAGTGCTATTGATAGCGGGATACCGATAATGGCGACAAAACAGTGACCGGAGTAAATCGCCATCACGCCGTTAAACTGAATGCCCGAAAACCGGTTATACAGATATCCGGAAATCGCCCCGGTCAGAATCCCGGCAAACACGCCCATTTCCAGCACCTGCACACCCAGCACCCTACTCTGGCCCGAAGCCCGCAGCACATCGCTGTTCACCAGCTTGCCCTGTAGTTCCAGCGTGATATTCATCGCATTGATAAAAATGATAAATACCACCAGCCCAATTAGTGCGGCATAGCCTTTATCGCGTTTCGCCAGCCCAATTGGAATGCCAACGGCAAAGATTAGCGCCAGATTAGCCAGAATTGCCACCGCAGACTTCGAAATCAGCTGACCGAAATCCTGTACCAGCGGATGGGCCAGAAATGGCAAATAACCGGCAAGGTTGCCGTTACCAAACAAATTGCCGAGAGCAATAAACAGCCCGACAATCGGTAATATCAGCACCGGCGCGTACAAAGACTTGCCAAAGTTTTGCAGCGCATTCACGGCTTGGTTCATGGCATGCCCTCTTTATTGATAGTGTTTATCAGGACGTTAGTTATTGTGGGTACCGCTAAAATGTAACAGCATCAGAAGGGAGAAACACGCTATCTTGCTGATTTAAAAACATATAACCCAAAAGGTTACATGTAACCTTCCGGATTGTGATCGGCATAGCATTTATGCAAGATCTTCTGGCTGTGAATAGATATTCAAAAGGAAGGACGAAGTGATAGTTTTCTGACACGAAAATTTTTTAAGCGCAGCGAACGGATAATAGCTGTTGAGTACATCGCCGTGTCCTATAAGTCTGAAAGCAGACAGTTCAAATTAAGTTAAAAGCTAATTAAATAATAAAATATTAAACATATAATCTGGACTAACAAGAGATAAGAGAAATCACCTTCTTTAAATATTTTATTTTACACTCTAATCTGAAGATGATTTATATATCTTATCAATTCCCTTCGGTTACACAGTAAATCAATTCGCTACCTAATGACAAAGGATTGTCAGTTATGCTGAACGATGAAACTAATAAATTACTCACCAGAGTAGGCTCAACGACTCCATGTGGTGAATGACTCCGCCGATACTGATATCCGGTAGGTTATTCTTCAGAGTTAGTCGAAGCCGGGCAAACCAAAAAAATTCGTCTTCCCGGAGAAGATTTGATCGTTGCCCGAACGACCAGCGGTAAAGTATTGCTGATCCGACAACGCTGCCCGCATCGCGGTGCATCTTTACTCTATGGCTTTCTTAGAGGAGAGGCACTGGTTGGGCATAATCTGAACTAAATATTCTCGCAAAAGAGAATGATAACTATTATCATAAATGAAACTGTTCATCGCCGGAGTGAAGAATATGCAGCCAGCTCCACCTAAAGTATTAACCACCGACTGCTGTATTGTCGGTGGCGGCCCGGCCGGACTCATGCTCGGTTATCTGTTTGCCCGCGCTGGGGTACGGGTAGTGGTGATTGAGAAACACAATGATTTTCTGCGTGATTTCCGGGGAGATACCATTCATCCCTCTACCCTGCAAATCATGCATCAGCTCGGATTACTGGAGGAACTGCTCAGCCTGCCGCATCAGCGTGCCGAAAAGTTGCAGGCCGAAATCGCAGGAGAAGAAGTCACTCTTGCTGATTTTTCCCGCCTGCCGGTGAAATGCCGTTTTATCGCCTTTATGCCGCAGTGGGATTTCCTCAACTTTTTGGCGTCAAAGGCCGCGCAACTGCCTGAGTTTACCCTGCTGAAATCGACCCGCTTTGACGATTTTATTTATCAGCATGACAACGTGTGCGGCATCAGAGCGCTGGCGGATGGGGTGGAAACTGAGATCCGTGCGCAGCTGGTGATTGGCGCTGACGGGCGTCACTCGCAGGTGCGGCAAAAAGCCGGGCTGGTCAGCCGCTCGTTTGGCTCACCGCGTGACGTGCTGTGGTTTAAGCTGACAAAGCAGCCCGACGATCCGGAGTGGAGCATGGGCCATAAAGGGCCAAAGCAAAACTTTATTATCATCGACCGCGGTAATTTCTGGCAGTGTGGTTATTCGATCACCAAAGGACAGTTTGAGCCGATAAAAGCTGCCGGTATCTCGCAGCTAAAACACCAGATTGCGCAGGTCGCGCCGTTTCCGCCAGAACGACTGGAAGAGCTTAGCGACTGGCAACAGCTGAGTTTACTGGTCATCCGCATTGATCGGTTGGATAAGTGGATGATCCCCGGCGTACTGTGCATAGGCGATGCCGCACATGCCATGTCCCCCATCGGCGGTGTTGGTGTCAATCTGGCGATTCAGGATGCAGTAGCTACCGCTAATTACCTGACGTCGCCGCTGCGCAAACGGGCAGTGAGTTTACGTCAGCTGAAAAAAGTGCAACAGCGACGTCAGTTTCCGACCTGCGCAACACAATTTATTCAGATAAAAATGAGCGGTAAGAGCAGAGACAGTAATAAGCCCAGCCCGCTGCCGAGGCTGATCAGACGCTTTCCGTTTCTGCCGACTGTATTTGGCTGGATTATTGGACTGGGATTTCGCCGGGAAAAACCACGTTTTTCTGGTTAGCGACGGCGTGGTCGGGGGAGCCATTTTCAGCTGCCGCCCTGAAGAATGCAGGTTAAAAATCCTCGATACGGGCGGCTAAAAGCCGCCCATGTGGGAAAACCGGCGGATTATTCGTGCGGTTTAGGCTCGCCCATTGCTTTCAGCTTCTTGGACAGGTCGCGGCGCTCTTTCGACAGATCAGCATTTTTGATGATGTAATCATCAACGCGATCTTCATAGTCACTGCGCATACTGGCAATAATTTCCTGAATAGCTTCGATGCTCATACCCGGTTTGATGTATTCGCTCAGGTTATCGAGCAGCAGTACACGCTTCTGGTTATCACGAACTTTCTTTTCGTTATCGTGAATTTCACGTTGCAATTTGTTCTTACGACGGAACATACGGACGAATTCCAGAACGTCCTGAAAAGATTGCTTTGCATTTTCCATGATGACACCCTTCATTGGGCCTGCCGGGGCAGGCGTAATTGTCGTAGCCTTCAGCTTAGCGGCTCACTATTACCGTTGGCAATTTTCACATTCAAATTCGGACTGGCGACTATCTTAGCGCGAAAAGCATTATCGGCGCAGTAAGTTGTTGCTTAGTCGATTATTTACGCATCGCCAGGCGGATTAAATCCGATAATTTTCCCAGCTGACGCGTCAGTTCAAGGCTCAGCCAGACATAACCGTGAATCGGCGTTTCAATCGCGTCCTGGCTGTTTGATTCACGAATCAGCTGTCGCAGTTCATGCGAAATTTCCGCCAGTTCAGCGTTGTTCGCTGCAACTTTGCTGGTATCGCCATCCAGTAACGCACTGGAAAGCGCCCGCAGTGTATTTTCCGTCATCTGCTGAGTACGCCGCAGCGTCGGTGCATTCAGCATGATGCGATGGCTCTCACGCGACGACCACCACGCATTGATTTGCAGCTCAAAAGTACAAAGCATATTACGATTGATCGTCTGAATTGCGTCCAGCACCGACCTGGGTATTTGCGTCTCCTTGCTGGCTGGTTCCAGCAGCGCGCGCATTTTCACCACATCGCCGAGCAATCGCTGCAGCGGTTTAGCCAGACGTGGCTGCTCAACCAGATTGGGAGAGAATCCCGCCTGATGCAGCATGGCCATTGATGACAGCGAGTCAGACAGTTTAATGCGCCAGTGAGTATAGGCTTTTTGCGGGTAAATACTGCTGAATAGCAGCGCCAGCAACGAACCGAGAATCACATCACCGCCGCGCCATAATGCCGTTTCCATATCGCCGGCCGGCGCACCACAAACCACCGCCAATGTAATGCCAATCAGCAGCGCCATATAAGGATGTTTGCCCAGCGTCAGATAGCCACAAAGAAACATTACCGCGGCGCACCACACCAGCATCCACGGCAGCGAAATCAGTTCGAGTTTTAGCGCTATCAGGCCGGAGATTGAGCCAAATATGGTGCCACCAATACGTTGCACCGCGCGCGGTAACACCGTACCCCACGACGAAATCGGCCCCATCACCACCACCAGCGTTATCAGCGGCCAACTGCCCTCGGGAATATCAAAACCGCGCACCAGCATAAATGTCAGAACAAATGCCAGCGCGATACGCACCCCATGCACAATGCGGTAGTTGCGATAAACGCTGAACTCAATCCTGGAAAGGGGCTTATCGGGACGCAAGGTCTACTCCACTGCCTGATGAATATCTCACACGGCATGATACCTCATCCGCAGTCCAGGCCTTAGACTCCTGTCCTGTTTTCCTGATAGTTTTGCCTGCCGTTTACATCACGCCGCCATTTTATTAACCGCCGGGCAATATAAAAGACAACGCCGCTGCGAAAGCTTAACTTTTTAACATGGATAGCCGTGAAAAATGAAGATGGGCTGATAACGTGGGCGAGCCTGACGCTCGCCCGAGATGATTAGAATTTCAGCTTGAGATAATCCTGCAGGCGGGTAAACAGACCGGCGGTTTCTACCGGCTGCAGTGCCATCAGCGGATAGCTGGCGATCTGCCGATCGTGATCCATTAACTGAATGGTACCGACCTGTTCATTAGCCTTCAGCGGTGCTTCCAGATCCTTACGCTCAATCACGTATTTGGCTTTGATATTTTTCAGCTGATCGCGGGGCAGTGACAGATAGATATCTTTGTCGCTGCCGACATCGACCTGATGCGGATTACCGTACCATACCGTTTCATGACCAATGGCTTTACCGGCATGGAACAACTGCACGGTATCGAAGTTATTCTGCCCCCAGGTCAGCAGCTTACGCGCCTGCTCCTCACGCCCTTTTGGACTTTTACCGCCCATAATCACAGCAATCAGACGGCGCTGACCTTCCACACTGGAAGCAATAATATTGAAACCGGCACTTTCGGTATGACCGGTTTTCAGACCATCAACATGCAGGGTTTTATCCCACAGCAGGCCGTTACGGTTCTGCTGGGTGATTCCATTCCAGGTAAGCGACTTCTCGCCATACATCTGATAAAAATCAGGTTCGCCTTTGATAATTGCCCGTGAAAGTGTCGCCAGATCGCGGGCCGTAGTGTATTGCCCCGGCGCATCCAGACCATGTACGGTTTCAAAGTGAGTATTGGTCAGCCCCAGCTTGTCGACATATTCATTCATCATTTTAACAAAGTTGGCTTCACTGCCCGCCACATAATCCGCCAGCGCCACGCAGGCATCGTTACCTGAGTCGATAATTACTCCGCGGCTGAGATCCCGTACTGACACCTTTTCACCGGGCTTCAGAAACATCAGCGAAGAACCTTTAAACACCGGATTACCAGCACCCCAGGCATCCTTACCGATGGTGACCATATCATCGCGGGTGATATGGTGATTATCAATCGCGCGGTCAACCACATAGCCGGTCATCAGCTTGGTCAGACTGGCAGGGTTACGGCGATCGTCAGCGTGGCCTTCCGTCAGGATTTGCCCGGTGGTCGAATCCATCAGCACCCAGGAAGCCGCATCAACGCCCGGCGGATTTAACGGAAAAGGCATCACATTGTTATCGGCATGCGCCTGAGAAACCAACACCAAAAACAGACTAATACTTGCAAGCTGACGCCTTTTCACCGATTTATCCTCAAATTAACAACATCAATAAACTGGCGGTTGTTTTACGGTAATAAAGGTTTGATTGTGTTAATTAATTGCAAGAAAGTATTAATCGATTTATTAATATCCTGGCTCACTTTTAACTGATTTTCGTCCAGCAAAAAAAAACGCCCGGTGAATGCACCGGGCGTTGATAACTGGCTATTGTCGCTTAGCGATTATTTCTCATCAGGCAGTGCATAGGCAACGATATAGTCACCCAGCTTGGTACCAAATGAACCATGGCCACCGGCCGCAATCAGCACATACTGCTTGCCGTTAACTTCATAGGTCATTGGGGTTGCCTGTCCACCTGCCGGTAAACGAGCTTCCCACAGTTTTTCACCGTTGGAGACGTTAAACGCACGCAGATAGTTATCCGCCGTTGCCGCAATAAAGAAGATGTTACCTGCTGTGGTAATTGGCGCACCCAGCATTGGCATCCCCATTTTAAATGGCAATGGAATAGGTGAACTGTCGCGTACGGTACCGATGCGTTTTTTCCACACGATATCGTTGGTTTTCAGATCAACCGCAGAAATATAACCCCATGAAGGTTGCTTACAAGGGAAGCCCAGCGGCGACAGGAACGGGTTCAACGTCACGCCGTAAGGCACGCCGTACTGTGGCTGAATGCCGGATTCAGAACCGGTACCGCCTTTGTCGTTTTCATCTGGCTCGATAGGATTACCCGGACCACGTGGGATCAGGCGGGATACAAACGGCAACGCCATTGGATTAGTCACGGCAACCTGACGATCGGTGTCTACCGAAATACCGCCCCACTCGAACATACCAAGGTTGCCCGGGAATACCAGCGTACCCTGCTCGGACGGCGGCGTGAACGGACCTTCATAACGCAGGCTGTGGAACATCACACGACAGATCAGCTGATCGTAGATGGTCGCACCCCACATATCCTTGCCCTTCAGATGCTCTTTCGGACGGAATGACAGCTCAGAGTAAGGCTGGGTTGGAGACACACGGTCGCCTTTAGCGGCCCCCTGCGGCACTTCCATTTCCGGTGCCGGCGTCACAGGTTTACCCGTGCGGCGATCCAGTACAAAGATGTCACCGGTTTTGGTCGGGATGTAAATTGACGGCACTTTATTACCGTTTTTATCGGTAATATCAGCCAGCGTCGGCTGTGCCGGAACATCCATATCCCACAGATCGTGATGCACGGTCTGATAGAACCACGCCAGTTTGCCGGTTGTGGCATTCAGCGCCAGCATGCCGGTAGCGTAACGCTCCATTTCCGGGGTGCGGTTGCCGCCCCAGATATCAGGCGTCGCAACACCAATTGGCAGGTAGACCAGATCCAGATTGGCATCGTAGGCCGCAGGTGCCCATGAGTTTGGCGAGTTAGGCGTGTAATTCTCATCAACGCCAGGCACTTTATTCGGATCTTTCGCGCCGGTATCAAATGCCCACAGCAGTTTACCGTTATTAACATCAAAACCACGGATGACGCCGGAAGGCTCACGGGTTGAGTAGTTATCCGTCACCGCACCCGCAATCACAATCACCTTATCGGTGATCACCGGAGGTGAAGTTGGCTCATAAGCGCCCGCTTTGGCGAACGGCATATTGGCTTGCAGATTAACATCACCGTTATCACCAAACTCAGCACAACGCTCACCGGTTTCAGCATCCAGCGCATACAGATGGCCGTCGTTGACCGGCAGAATGATGCGGCGTGAACAGAGGGCAGGTTTTGCGCCCTGCTCTTCAGCCTGCGCCACTGCTGGCGTTTCATGATAAGAAACCCCACGGCAGGTGACGTGCTGGAAAGTCGGGTTCGTTTTCAGCTGCGGATCAAAACGCCATTTCTCTTTACCGGTCGCCGCATCCAGCGCAATCAGCTTCTGGTGTGGCGTACACAGATAAAGTGAGTCACGAATTTTGATTGGCGTCACTTCATCAGTGATTTCACCCGGATCGTTCGGGCCTTTCAGATCGCCGGTACGGAAGGTCCAGGCTTCTTTCAGCTCGCCAACGTTTTTATCGTTAATCTGTTTCAGCGGTGAGTAGCGGGTGCCTTCCTGCGTACGGCCATAGGCTGGCCAGTCCGCATCAGGAATGCCCTGCGCGTTTTTCTCAATCTCCGCCGTCTGCTGCTGGCTCAGGGTGCCGTTGATCTCTTGCGGATCGTTAAACACCGAATAAACCAGCACAATAACGGTAAACACCAGCGAAGCCGCCAGTGCGCCGCGCGGCAGTTTGCTGCCGGCCACAACGCCACGCCAGATAAACGGCAGCGCAATCCACAGACCGAAGAAGAAGGTTACATCCAGACGCGGAGTCAGCGCCCAGAAATCAGAACCCACTTCCCACAGTGACCAGATGGTGGTGGCCAACAGGAAGATTGCGTACAGCAGCAACGCCGTGGCGCGACGACGGTACAGCAACCAGGCAGTGATTAGCATGACCAGGCCGGCGACGATGTAATACAGCGAGCCTCCCAGTTTTGCCAGCCAGATGCCGCCCACTAACAAATATACTCCGCTCAGGGCGGCAAACAGCGCCGTGAGTATCACCAGAATCCGTGATAACGAAGATCCACTTTTCATAGTTTAACCTTACCAAAATTTAAGAGCGTCGATTTAGAGATGAAGCTAAATCTTCAATAACATCCGATTACCGCTAAATATCCATTCGGGTGTTGCTAACCCGCCGCCGCACATCACCTGGTGTTGGTATCCGGCACGGGTTTTTTCTGGATTCTTTTACTGGCTGGACGCCAGAGTTACTCAAAGGTATAGCTCAGCGTCGCGCCCACGCCATAATTGCGGCCTGGAGCCGGTTCGAAGTAACGACCGTTACCTTCATTCACAATCACTGAACCCACATATTCACGGTTAAACAGGTTATCCACCCGGGTGAACATATCCAGCGACCAGTTACTCGCCCAGTTCAGACGGTAACCGCCGCTAAGACCGACCACGGTATAAGTGGGTGCCTGGGCACTGTTCTGGTCATCAACCTGTATATTGCTCATATAACGAATATCGGCTCCGGCGTGGAAGCCCTCTTCTGGCGCCCACTCCATTGAGGCGTAACCCATATTGCGTGCGATGCCGGGCAGACGGTTACCGGCCGGTGTGCAGGATGCGGCGCAGGTTTCATTGCGATAAGTGGCATCGAGCAGGGTCCAGGCCATTTTTAGCCGCCAGTCCATTGCAAACTGCTGATCGAGAGAGAGTTCAACGCCGCGACGTCGGGTTTTACCAGCATTGGTATAGCTGGTGCGCCCACCGGAACTTTCCGCCACCACCAGTTCATTATCGGTGTTGGTCTGAAACAACGCGGCCGTAACCAGCCCGTTACCGACGCGAGTTTTGCTTCCCAGCTCGTAGGTATCGCTGGTTGAAGGTTTCAGCCCGATATTCAGCCCTGACTCACCGTCAGAGCGGTAGGACAGTTCGTTAATTGTTGGCGTTTCAAAACCACGGCCAGCGGAGAAGTAGAGATTCCATGCTGGCGTAACGGCATAGTTAACAGAACCCATCGGCAGCAATTTATGGTAGCGCTTGCTGCCGCTGTCATCGCCATTGGTGCTGGTGACGTAATAATCTTGCGAATCAAAGTTCACCGTGCTGTAGCGCAGTCCGGCATCCAGCGTCCACTGTGAGGTCAGGCTCCAACTGGTTTGCAGATAGGGATCGAGGTTCCACATCTTATTTTTTTCATTACGACGCTGTGCCCCCTTCTCGCCATATTCCGGTACGCCATTGTTCAGATTGAAGTTTTCAAAGCCCTGGCGACGTTCGGTCATGGTTTCATAATCAAGGCCGGCAATCAGGGTAAACGGCACTGAACCGAGGTTGTCCTGGTGTTTCCAGCGGGTATCGATCCCCTGATACTTTCTCTCCAGCACAATCACCCCACCTGCATGGGTTGGCCGCAGCTGCGGTGTCATCGGGATCGACTGGTACTGAGTGGTATGCCGCTCGCCGTGCCATGCGGTCATCGTCAGCTGATCGTTATCACTCAGCTCACGCTGATAGCGCAGGCCAAGCTGGGTCTGATCAAGGTATTTACGCGTATTATATTGGTCACCGCGTGGTGACTGACGCGGATTGTCTTTCCATTCAGCTTCCGACAGCCCGCCGGGATCGTTGGCATCCACTGAGACGCTGTTAAACAGTAGCGTCAGAGTACTGACGTCATCAAGACGCACGCCAAACTTACCGTTACCCAGACTTTTCTGCGTACCGCTGTGGTCACGAAATCCACGGGTAGTAAAACGTGAACCGGAGATAGCATAGTTAACATCGCCCGCCTGAGTGCCGTCACCGGTGGCGCCGGTGGCTTTCACACTATTACGCCATGTGCCATAACTGCCGTAATAGCTGCCGGCTTCCAGCGTTGGCGGCTGAGTGCCGGTCTGAGTTTCGATATTAACTACACCGCCCGAGGCGTTGCCATACAGGGCGGAATAAGGGCCGCGCAGCACCTCGACTTTCTCAATCGAGTTAATATCGATATTTGAGGTCTGCCCCTGTCCGTCTGGCATTGTGGCCGGAATGCCATCAACATAAATCCGCACGCCACGCACGCCATACATTGAGCGACTGCCAAAACCGCGCACCGACATTTGCAAATCCTGTGCGTAGTTCTGACGGTTCTGGACCTGCAAACCAGGCACACTGCCGAGACTTTCCGACAAATTCACCTGCGGTTTACTGTTACGCAGCTGCTCCCCTTCGACCACGCTGACGGCGGCCGGGGTATCCAGTTCGGATAAACCACTACGTTGTTTAATCACCATCAGCGTAGAATCCTGCGAGGCAGCAGGATCGCTGCTGACACTGGAAGCTGAAGTCTGTGCGTAACTGACTGCAAGCGGTTGCATAATAAACAACGGCGTCAGAATAAAAGCAGAGGTTTTTTTGTTCACTGGAATGGTTCGATATTTTTTTAGTTAATACTTCAACAATTTTCCCGACCACTCAGGCCGGAGAAAAGTCACCCGCTGCATCTGCATCATGCTGAGCAGCAACGGCAAATCAACGCTGCCGATAGTATAAAGGCTGTTGGCTGATTTGCCTGGTTTTAACCCGTCAGACGTCAAATCCTGTTTTTGCTGACCGGTCACTTTATGCAAACGAAAAGGATATGTTGCACAAAAACGTGATCATTGTAACACTTTATAGTTCGCATGCGAACTATTTATCCTCATCAGCTGAATCAATTCAGCTTCAATAATATCCCTATATCTCCTTGTTAAACCGCGCCAGCTCTGGTTTATAATTTGTTACTGGCTTGTACTGAATGCTTATATCACATTGTGATATAAATGCCTTTTTCAGGCTAACCAGGTGGTCCTATGCGTTTATTGCCGCTTACTCCCGCACCTGATAAGGCACAGTATGTCGCTTTATCCGAGTTCCGTTATCAGCTACGCCGCTTTCTCAATTTTTCCGAAACCGCCGCCAGGCAGGCTGGCTTAACGCCACTGCAATATTTGTTGATGCTGCATATCCAGGGCACGCCTGGGCGCGAATGGTCAAGCATCAGCGAGCTGGCTGAGCGACTGCAAATGAAACATAACGCAGTAGTCGGGCTGGTTAACCGTAGCGTGAAATCAGGATTAGTGACGCGCCAGAAAAATAGTGAGGATGGCCGCCTGATCGAGGTTCATTTACAGCCTGAAGGCTCAGCGTTGCTGGCAACGCTCGCGGCTTCGCACCAGTCTGAACTGGCTTCACTGAGTGACACTTTTCAGGTGGCACGAATTACCGCATTCAATAATGATGAGCAGGCGGGCAAGGCAACATGATGGTGGGTAAACGTGATTATGCGGTAGATCGCCGCCTGCTGATGATCTCCGCACTGGCGCTGCTGATTGGCGCAATCAGCACCCTCGCCGCCAAACTGCTGATATCCCTTATTGATCTGGCGACAAACCTGTTTTTTTATCAGCGCCTGTCGCTTGAAAATCTCTCACCGGCGCAGAATTCGCTGGGGCTGTGGGTCATTCTGATCCCTGTAGTCGGCGGATTGATCGTCGGTCTGATGGCGCGCTATGGCAGTGAAAAAATTCGAGGTCACGGCATTCCGGAAGCGATTGAAGCGATTCTGTTTGTGAAAAGCCGCATGTCGCCAAAAGTTGCGGTACTTAAACCGCTGTCATCTGCTGTGGTGATTGGTAGCGGTGGCCCTTTTGGTGCTGAGGGGCCGATTATTATGACCGGCGGATCGCTGGCCTCATTGCTTGGCCAGTATCTGCACCTGAATGCCATAGAGCGTAAAACCTTACTGGTTGCGGGTGCCAGTGCCGGGATGACAGCAATCTTTGGCACGCCGGTGGCGGCAGTTCTGCTGGCTGTCGAACTGCTGTTATTTGAACTGCGCCCGCGCAGTCTGGTACCGGTGGCGTTAGCCTGTGCGGTCGCCGGATTTTTAAGAAGCTATGCCTTTGGCGACGGGCCGCTGATGCCGCTGGAAACCGCACCGGCTGGCCCTCTGGCGCTAATAAGCTGCCTGATAGCCGGGGTCGTTATCGGCTTACTGGCGGTAGTGGTGACCCATCTGCTGCATGCAATTGAAAAAGGCTTCGCCCGGCTCCCGCTGCACTGGATGTGGTGGCCCGCACTGGGCGGCTTGATTATTGGCATCGGCGGCTATTTCCAGCCGCGTGCGCTGGGTGTCGGTTATGACGTGATTGAAGATTTACTGCATGCCAACCTGACGCTGACGGTGATATTTGCGCTGATCGCCGTCAAACTGACGATCTGGCTGTTTGCGCTGGCTTCCGGCACCTCCGGCGGCGTGCTGGCTCCGCTGTTAATGGTCGGTGCCGGTGTCGGCGCGCTACTGGCACACTGGTTGCCGGGCGGTTCGCCGCAGATGTGGGCGATGGCCGGTATGGCAGCGATGCTGGGTAGCGCGTTAGGCTCACCGTTGACTGCGATTGTATTTGCTGTGGGGATTACCCACGATGCTAACGGATTACTGCCTGATTTACTCACCACCAGCGTCGCCTGGGGTATCACTACACTGTTGCTGTCTCGCTCGATTATGACAGACAAAATTACCCGCCGCGGACAGCATATTTTTCGCGAATATGGCGTCGATCCTTTAGAGCATGCCTGGGTAGAGGATGTGATGGAACCGCAGGCGGTCACTTTCGCCCCAACCCTTGATGTCGCGGCCGCGAAAATGCGCCTGACGACACTTCCGCAGCTTCATCATACCTTTCCGGTAACGGAACAGGGACGCTGCATCGGTATGGTGGATTATCGTGCTATCCATCAGGCCGATGATCGCTTGCTGCTCAGCGAAATTCTCCGGCCGGTTGGTCAGCACTATCTGTTAGCCAGCCACACAGCGCGCCAGGCCGCAATGATGATGGCAGAAAATCAGCTGACTATTTTACCGGTGCTGAACTCTGACGATGAACAGCAACTCGCCGGGGTCATCAGCAGTAACGATCTGCTGAAACCAACTCTGCGTAACATGGAAGAAGAGTTAGTCAGGGAACGGCTGCGTTAAGCCCGAACTCCAACTGTCCCTGCGCCCGGTGGCCTGAGAGCCGCCGGGTTTATTCAACCTGCCTCATTTCGCACCGCCTGTTCCAGTACCTGATGAATCACCTGTGATAACTCATTCACCTCAAATTTTGCCACATAACCATTAGCACCCACTTTGCGCACGTGATCTTCATTGGCGCTGCCGGACAACGAAGAGTGAATCACCACCGGGATATTTTTCAGCTGGCGATCGGCTTTAATATTGCGCGTCAGGGTAAAACCATCCATTTCCGGCATTTCCATATCGGTCAGCACCAACGAAATTTTATCGTGGATCGACTCCCCCGCCGCTTTTGCCTCTTCTGCCATCTGTTTGATTTTCTCCCACGCTGCCAGGCCGTTATTAAACATCAGCGCCGGAATACCCATCGCTTTCAGCCCCTGATCCAGCATTGCACGGGCCACTCTCGAATCTTCCGCCACAATCGCCAGCGAGCCGGGCTTAAGATCGAAGCTGCGCGCAGCAATCGGTTCGTTCTTCACATTGCGCGCCGAAGGAATGATGTCATACAGAATTTGCTCAACATCCAGCACCAGCGCCATTTCATCACGGTTTTCATCATTATTCAGTAGCGCAATGCTGGTGACATTACGATTGCTGACGCGGGTATCCGCAGCGTGTACCTGGCTCCAGTCGAGCCGCACAATGTTATCCACTGACTCGATGGCAAATGCCTGAGTGTTGCGGGCATATTCGGTGACCAGCAGCAGATTCAGACCGGCGGTCGGCGTACAACCGGCGACGGCGGCAAGATCAATAACCGGGATAATCTGCCCACGGATGTTCGCCATCCCCAGCAACGGCGATTTCATCCCAGCCGCTTTGGTAAGCGTGGTCATCGGCATAATTTCGCGCAGCTTAAACACATTGATGCCAAACAACTCGGATTTTTCGTCTTGCGCCGCCGCTCCCAGCCGAAACAACAACAGCTCAAACTTATTGGACAATGTGAGATTGGCGCGATCATCGATATCTTTCTGCAAGCTATCCATTTTTACCTCTGGGTGATGGTTTTTTCGGTGTGCATACCGCGATATCAATGCGCTGCCAGAGCACAAATCGTTTGATTTCGGCTATCGCTGCAGGCTGGCGTGACTGAAATCACTGACAGGGTTATCGGCAGGGTGTGAGAAAAGTAGAGAGATCAATTCTGCTGAACAGGCTAATGCCTCAGCCCTTTAGCCCCCCGGCAAAATGGTTTACCCTGTAGCATGCGCGCGCTGCCTCTGCGTGCCAGCCAATTTTGTGACAGGGACATTTACAGTGAAACAGCAAGCCAGTCAGCCAACATTCCTTTTCCATGACTACGAAACCTTCGGCAAAAGTCCGTCACTGGACCGCCCGGCGCAGTTTGCTGGCGTACGCACCGATCTGGATTTCAATATTATTGGTGAGCCGGAAGTGTTTTACTGCCAGCCCGCTGACGACTATCTGCCGCAGCCGGAAGCGGTGATGATTACCGGAATCACGCCGCAGCAGGCGAAAGCACGCGGCGTCAGCGAGGCCGAGTTTGCCCGCCGTATCCATGCCCTGTTCAGCGAACCCAACACCTGTGTGGTTGGCTATAACAATGTCCGCTTCGATGATGAAGTGACACGCAATATCTTTTATCGTAACTTCTACGATCCCTATGGCTGGAGCTGGCAAAACGGCAATACCCGCTGGGATCTGCTGGATGTGATGCGCGCCTGCTATGCGCTTCGTCCCGAGGGTATCAACTGGCCGGAAAACGAGGATGGCATGACAAGTTTTCGCCTTGAGCATCTGACGAAAGCTAATGGCGTCGAACATGCCAATGCGCACGATGCGATGTCAGACGTTTATGCCACTATCGCCATGGCAAAGCTGGTGAAACAGCAACAGCCTAAATTGTACGACTACCTGTTCAGCCATCGCAGCAAACAGAAAATCACGACGCTGGTCGATATTCCGCAAATGAAACCGCTGGTGCATATCTCCGGGATGTTTGGCGCGTTTCGTGGCAATACCAGCTGGATAGCGCCACTGGCCTGGCATCCGGATAATCGCAATGCGCTGATTACCTGCGATCTGGCCGGTGATATGTCGCCGCTGCTGGAGCTGGATGCCGATGCGCTGCGCGCACGTCTGTATACCCCGCGTGACCAGTTGGGCGACGCGGCGGCGGTACCCATTAAACTGGTTCATATCAATAAATGTCCGGTACTGGCGCCAGCTAACACCCTACGCCCGGAAGATGCGGAACGCATTGGCATAGACCGTGAGCGCTGTCTGGCTAATCTGACGCTGCTGCGTCAGCATCCGGAGATCCGCGAAAAAGTCGTCACGCTGTTTGCCGAGGCCGAACCCTTTACCGCAGCCGACGATGTTGATGCCCGCTTGTATGATGGTTTCTTTAGTGATGCCGACCGTTCGGCGATGAACATTATTTTGCAGACGGCATCGTCAAATTTACCGGCGCTGGATTTAACCTTTAACGACTCACGTATTGAGCAGTTGCTGTTCCGCTATCGGGCACGCAACTTTCCCGGCACGCTCGACGACAGTGAACAGCAACGCTGGCTGCAACATCGCCGTGAAGCCCTGAATCCGGAGCGGGTGCAAAGCTATCTGCTGGAGCTGGAGTCACTGTTTAATCTGCATGAAGGGGATAACGACAAAATAGCGCAGTTGAAGGCGCTGTTTGATTACGCCCGCGAGCTGGTTTCTTAAGCCGCAGCTGGCAGAGTGGTCGCACGGCGGCCGCTCTGGCGGTAAGGTTTATACCTGGCTACTGTTATTTATCTGCTCAATATTAATCATCCTGTGCTGCGACACGGTTTTCTTTGGCAGCTCATCAATAATACGCTGCACTGAATCGACATAGTCATTCATTAATTCGATCACCGTTTCCAGCGGTTGGCGCGAGCCAGTCGCATCCAGATTGCTTACCTCGTCTTTCAGTATGCTAGTCACCCGCAGCAGGTTAATATGCGCCAGCTCCTGATTTTTCGCACTTTTAAAACTGGCAATATTCGCCGAAGCTTCAGCCAGTGCCAGCACAAAATCAATGCCAACTTTTATATCATTACAAATTTCATTCCATATCCTTAAATTATGTGGCGTGTCAAACGGCACCAGTCTGCCGCTTAATACGGTCGCCGTGGCGCGAATAAAACGGAAGATGCTGCTGCCAACCACGGCAATACTTTGCGAAGAGGTATCGGAATAGCCACGCTTGTGGGCGAAATAATGCAGCAGATTAGCCAGTGAATCCGACGCCATTGGCAGCTCCGCCTCACCTTTTACTTTCGCAGACCAGTCTTTCCACGCGTACCACACATCCATCCCTACCGAGCACAGCCAAATGGAGTTTACCGTCAGTGATAAGGTGTCATAAAAGTCGTTTGTCATGACGGCCATCAGCACAGAAGGAATGGATAACGCCGACATCGTAACCAATAACAGCGCCTGTTTATAAAACATCCGCTGTGCCGCATTAATCCCGTGCATCTTCGCTTTATCCAGGCAGTCATGGCTTTTTTTAACCAGACAATCAATTGAGCTGTTGAATTCATCAATCCGCTGCGGGCAGCCTGGAGGGATCATGCCAAAACTGGCAGCCAGCGAGATATCGGAAGCGGTACTGGTGCTGTTAAGTCGACTGACTAATTGATGCAAATTCTCACAGCTAATCTTTCGTGGGCACATTAAACCTCCGAAACGTTACCAGCTTAATTCAGCCAGCAATTTTTTTGCCTGCTGATAAAGATGTGCATAATTCATTTCATCACTGTCGGTGGCCTGGCAGAGAATAATCGTGGCGTCGAGCGCATCGCGAGCTTCCAGCGTACTACCCAGCGCGTTCAGACAGCAGGCAATATGAAAATAAGCCCATGGCTCATCTGCCTGCAGCCGCAGGCAGTGCATAAACAGTTTCAGCGCATGCAGGGACTCGCCCTGCTGCAGCTGGGCACAGGCAAAAGCAAAAATAAACCGACGGTCCTGTGGATTACTGATGGCGATTTCGGCAAAGCAGGTGACGGCCTGTTCAAAAGCGCCTTCATTCCACAGCTGATATCCACGCTGATAAATCTCTTCCTGCTCGCTGGCAGAGAGAAAATAACACTGCTGCATTCCGTCGCGGTTTTCCATCTTTTATACCCGTTGGTAATAATATCAATGGCTCTTATTATCCAGAGTAATAGTTTTATTCGAGAGGTTATTGACGGAATTACCATGAAATGAAATTATTTTAATTCAAATACTTCTGAATTGCTGATGCCATTTTCCAGCCCGCTACAGGCAAAAAAAAACGCTTATGAATTTATCATAAGCGTTTTTTGTCTTAGTCGATGCCGCCAGTGGCATCAGCCAGGTAAGGATTACATCAAATCTTCACTGCACTGCGGTACCGGGTTACGGAAGCTGCGCGTGACTACTGCCAGATAGGTCAGGCCAATTGCCCCCCATACCAGGCCAAGAATCATCGAGCTTTCTTCAAGATTAACCCACAGCGCACCAACGGTTAACGCGCCGCACAGCGGCAGAATCAGGAAGTTGATATTATCTTTCAGTGACTTGTTGCGTCCTTCACGAATCCAGAACTGCGAAATAACCGACAGGTTCACAAAAGTAAACGCCACCAGCGCACCGAAGTTAATTAGCGCGGTTGCCGTCACCAGATCAAAGGTCACGGAAGAGAGCGCAATTACGCCTACCAGCACCACGTTCAGCGCCGGAGTACGCCATTTCGGATGAATGTAACCGAAGAAACGCTCCGGGAACACGCCATCACGCCCCATCACATACATCAGACGAGAAACGCCAGCATGTGCCGCCATACCAGAAGCCAGTACCGTAACGCAGGAGAAAATCAGAATGCCGACCTGGAAGGCTTTACCTGCCACATACAGCATGATTTCAGGCTGCGAAGCGTCCGGATCTTTGAAACGGCTGATATCCGGGAAGTACAGCTGCAGGAAGTAGGAGACGACAATAAAGATCACCCCACCAATCAGCGCGGTCAGGAAGATGGCTTTTGGAATCACCCGGCCTGCATCTTTGGTCTCTTCTGACAGCGAACTGATACCGTCAAAACCGAGGAACGAGAAGCACAGGATGGTCGCACCGGTGATCATCGGCACGACATTGGCATTCTCAGACCAGAATGGGCGACTGCTGGTCAGCGTACCGGCACCTTCACCGTGAGCAACGCCGTAAACCACCATCCCCATAATTACCACCATTACCGCAACCTGTAACACCACAATCACGCTGTTAAAGTTAGCAACCGTTTTGATGCCACGCAGGTTGGAAATGGTCATAAAGCCCACCAGCAGCAGGACAAATATCCACGAAGGAATGCCCGGCACCAGTGCTTCAAAATAAATTTTCGCCAGCAGAATGTTGATCATCGGCATAAACAGATAATCAAGCAGTGACGACCAGCCCACCATAAAGCCCACGTGCGGGCTGATGGCTTTCTGTGCGTAAGTGTAAGCGGATCCCGCAGATGGGAAGCGGCGTACCAGCTTACCGTAACTTAACGCGGTAAACAGAATAGCAATCAGGGCAAAGGCGTATGCGGTGGCAACATGGCCATCAGTCAGACCTGAAACGATGCCAAAGGTATCGAACAGCGTCATTGGCTGCATATAAGCCAGACCCATCATTACAACAGGTAATAGCGTCAGCGTTTTTTTCAGTTGTGGGCGCGACTGCGGCGCAGCAGATGCAGAATTATGCGACATGATTCAGCCTCCCCATAGTGCCAACCTTTCTGGGTTGAACCACAGGGAAACTTCGCGAGGTGCGATAGAAACTACTTTTTATCAGAGGGGAAATAGTGGAACAGGCAGGCGAAATGCGTCCCGCAGCGGCGCCGTAGTCATCACGTTGGCGAATACCGGTAGTAACCGGTGCAGTGTTAAAATGTTGCCCCATCTTTCTTTTCCTCAACAAGTCACGTTCATGCGTGCTTAAAGCGACTATCTATCCGGAACCAGGTCCGGCCTCTGTATGTGCGATTTAGTAAAATGCAAAAAATAACCGGCGCTGTACGCGTCGGTTATTGTTTCTGTACCCAAAATCATTATGGATGCCGGAGGCATCGCTGCAACATCATTAATTCTGGGTACGTTTTGCAGGGCGCATATTCTGCACCACCTCGAGGGCAGAAGACAAGATGTTGAGACCTTCAGTAACAATTTCTTTGCTGGCGGTCAATGGAATCAGAAATCTGATCACATTCCCCCGTACGCCGCAGGGCAATAACACCAGCCCCTGCCGCCCTGCTTCCTGTACCAGTGCCTGAGTCAACGCTTTATCCGGTTTGTGACGGTCCCGCTGCTCAACCAGCTCAATAGCGATCATCGCGCCGATACCGCGCACTTCACCGATGCAGTCAACGCGTTCAGCCAGCTGTTGCAGATGCTGCGTTACCCACTCGCCCTGCGCCTGCGCTTTGAGATTGAGCTGTTCCTCTTCGATTAAGTCGATTACCGCCAGCGCGGCGGCGATTCCCACCGGCGACCCCGCATAGGTGCCACCTAAGCCACCAGCCTGTGCTTTCTGCATTAACGCCCGTTTGCCGACCAGCGCCGACAGCGGAAAACCACCAGCAAGACTTTTCGCCATGGTCATTAAATCCGGCTCAACGCCGCTGTGTTCAATGGCAAAGGTTTTTCCGGTCCGACAGAAACCACTCTGGATTTCATCGACAATCAGCACAATGCCGTGCTCATCACAGAGAGTACGCAGCTGTTGCAGAAAGTGGGTGGAGGCAGCATAGAATCCCCCTTCCCCCTGCACCGGCTCAATAATAATCGCCGCCACATCGTCCGGCGCCACGTCAGCGGCAAAAATGCCCTGTAATGCGCCAATTGCCTGCAATTCGCTGATGCCAAGATAACTTGCCGGATAAGGCGCATGAAAAATTCCGCCGGGAAACGGGCCGTAACCTTTTTTATACGGTTGCACTTTGCCGGTCAGCGCCATCCCCAGTAAAGTGCGGCCATGAAACGCCCCACGAAAAGCGATCACCGCAGTACGACCAGTGGCAATCCGCGCCACTTTAATTGCGTTTTCCACGGCTTCCGCACCGGTCGACATTAACAGCGTCTGTGTTGGCTGGTTAATCGGCACCAGCTGATTCAGCTTTTCTGCCAGTTCAATGTAGCTGCCGTAAGGCGTGACCTGAAAACAGGGATGGGTAAACTTCTCCAGCTGTGCGCTGACAGCCTGGATAACCTTCGGATGATTATGACCGGTATTCAGCACCGCAATGCCGGAGGCAAAGTCGATATAGCGCTTGCCCTCTGCATCCCACAACTCAGCATTACGCGCTTTTTCGATATAAACCTGTAAAGAATTGCCGACGCCCGGCGTTACCGCCGCCTCACGACGCGTCTGCCACTGCTGATTACTCTGCTTCATATAGTGATCCCTTTGGCATAAGTGCAAATCATCAGCATCGGCGGCCGCTATCAGCACCGCCGTTCAGGATTACGTTTAGTCATTCACGTAACGTATCAGGCATTTTTTAACATCCAGTCGATCTCTGTCGCTGTGATCAGCCGCTCAAAATGCATCAGTTCATGATGCTTACAACTGTGCCAGACAAAGCCGAAGCGTTTGCCGAGTAGCTTTTGCAATGGATAGCTCTGTTCAAACTCAACCAGCGCATCGCTCTGGCGAATCGGCAATGGATTTCCTGCGGCCTGATGACCGTTACCTTTTACCGGAGGGGGTAAAGGCAGTTGGTTATCAATGCCGTGCAGAATACCGGCCAGAATTGCCGCCACCACCAGATACGGATTAGCATCCGCGCCAGCGACGCGATACTCCACGCGATGATTATCGAGGTCACCGCAGGGAATGCGCAGCGCCACCGTGCGATTGTTGTGGCCCCACGAGGCCTGCAACGGCACAAAGGCATCGGGCAAAAAGCGGCGAAAGGCATTAACGTTGGGAGCCAGCAGCGCCATTGACGCCGGCATCAGATCGATCATCCCGGCCAGCGCACGTTTCAGCAGCGGTGAGTCGCTGCCGTCATCGCGGGCAAAAGCGTTATGATCGGCAGCATCCAGCATACTGATATGCACATGCATCCCGCTGCCAGCATACTCTTCATACGGCTTCGCCATAAAAGTGGCGTTCATCTGATGTTGCTCCGCCACCTGGCGCACCAGCCTCTTTAGCAGGATCGCATGGTCGCAGGCGCTGAGTACATTACGCGTATGGTGCAGGTTAATCTCAAACTGACCGGGCGAGGCTTCCGCCAGTGCCCCATCTGCCGGGATACCCTGCAATCCAGCCAGCGCATCAATATCCCCCAGTACTGCGGCAAAGCGATCAAGATTATCCAGCGAGTAGACCTGACTCTGCATATTACGATCGTCGCTACCCGGAGCGCAGGGTGGCTGAATATAGCCTTCAGCATCGCGTTTTTTGTCCACCAGATAGAACTCCAGCTCTACCGCTACCACCGGAAACAAACCTCGGTTACGCAGTTGCTGCCAGAGGTTATTAAGGACATTTCGCGGTTCAACGTCAAAGGGAGTGCCATCTTGATGTCGCATGGTCAACAGCACCTGCGCAAGATGTCGCGGGTCGGAAGCGGAAGGGATCAGCGTGCCGCTGACCGGAAGACAAATATTATCGGGTTCACCCAGCGCCTGGCCTAAACCGGCGGCTTCAACGGTATTGCCGAGAATATCCATGGCATAGACTGATGCCGGGAAGTAACAACCTTTTTCTGCTTTTGCAAGGCTGGCGAAGGGAATGCGTTTACCGCGAAAGACACCGTTGAGATCGTTAAGAAGAAGATCAACATACTGCGTTTCAGGATGGCGTTCCAGATAGGTTTTAACCTCAATCTGGAACGCGCTGGTTCGTTTCTCTTCACTTTGTCTCGTGAAGTCTTCTACTTCCACCAGATTTGTCATGATTCCACCCGCCATTGACCTAAGGTTTCGGTTGTGCGTGATGCTCAAAATAACAACCACATCTCTAACATAGCGCCAACAGAAAAAGTGTGCAAATGTTACAAATTGGTTTGAATAATGAACAGCTGATTGCTAGATTGGAAATCGGGTGCTCAGTTTTTGCCCAGCCGCCAGATAGCCTGACAGCACTGTGAGGGAGTGATGGGCATTATTTATAACAAGCCATTGATCGGCGTAGTGATGTGCCAGATTGTTGATGCTGGCCACCGCAGCCAGAGTGTACATAACAAATATCTCGACGCCGTTTTTTCCGCCGGTGGCGTGCCGCTTTGCCTGCCGCACTGCCTGACCAATCAACCCGAGGCATTAGCCAATGCGATGTCCGTGCTGGACGGGATTTTACTTACCGGTAGCCCGAGCAATATCGAACCCTTTCACTATGGTGCAGCCGGCACCGAGCCGCTGGCTGATCCTGGCCGCGATAAACTTGCCTTTGCGCTGATCGACCAGTCAATTAAGCGAAAAATGCCACTGCTGGCGATTTGCCGCGGCTTACAGGAACTGGTAGTGGCAACCGGCGGTAGCTTACATCGCCAGTTACACCTGCAACCCGGCTTGCAGGATCACCGTGAAAATGAAGCGCTGCCGCTGGAAGATCAATATGCCCCTGCTCATGAGGTGCAGCCAGAACCCGGCGGATTGCTGGCGAGCTTGCTTAACAGCAGCGAAAAACTGCGGGTTAACTCATTACATCAACAAGGTATCCGCACCACAGGCGCGCAACTTTGCATCGAAGCGCGCGCGGCCGATGGGCTAATCGAAGCGGTCAGTCTGCGCCAGCATCCGTTTGCGCTTGCCGTGCAATGGCATCCGGAATGGCAGAGCGAAAACTCGGCGCAGTCACGAGATTTATTTGCTGGCTTTATTCACGCCTGCCACCGCTATCAAAAAGAGATCCGCCGATAAACCAGGCCATACGGGCGAGACTAAACCAACATGATGACTCTGGAGCTGGTATGAAACACCCGGAGAGTTACTACGCGGCCACGGCAAACCATCATCAGTGCTGGCCGCAGCTGACAGAGAGCATTCAGTGCGACGTTTGCATTATTGGCGGCGGCTTTACTGGCCTGTCCTCAGCGCTGTTTCTGACCGAAGCCGGTTACGATGTGGTGCTGCTGGAAGCCGCGCAGATTGGCTTTGGTGCCAGTGGCCGTAACGGCGGACAGGTGGTCAACTCATACAGTCGTGATATTGAGGTGATTCAGCAGCGATATGGGCCAAACGTCGCCAAAATGCTGGGCAGTATGATGTTTGAGGGTGCAGATATCATCCGTGACCGTATCGATCGCTATGCAATTGACTGCGATTATCGTCAGGGCGGGATTTTTGCCGCGCTGAACGCGCGACAAATGGGCCACTTACGCGCACAGAAAACGTTGTGGGAAAGTTATGGTAACCGTGAATTAACCCTGCTGGATAGCGCAGGCATGCAGCGCGAAGTTGCATCTGAACGCTACGTCGGCGGGCTGCTCGACCGGCGCGGAGGGCATTTGCATCCGCTTAATCTGGCGCTTGGCGAGGCCGAAGCGATTCGCCGCCACGGTGGTCGTATTTATGAACAATCCGCCGCTACTGCGGTGGCGTATGGCAGCCCGAACCGGATAAAAACCGCCGGCGGCGAGGTTAGCGCAAAGTTTGTGATATTTGCCGGTAATGCTTATCTGGCACCGCAGCTGGAGCCACGACTCAGCAGTAAAAGCATGCCCTGCGGCTCGCAGATTATTACCAGCGAGCCGCTGAGCGCAGAACTGGCGCGTGCGTTACTGCCGTCTAATTATTGTGTGGAAGACTGCAACTATCTGCTGGATTATTTTCGGCTTACGGCAGATAACCGCCTGCTGTATGGCGGCGGCGTGATTTATGGCGCGCGCGACCCGCAGGATATTGATGCGCTGATTCGTCCCAAACTGCTGAAAACCTTTCCGCAGCTTGGCAACATCAAATTCAGCCACCGCTGGAGCGGTAACTTCCTGCTGACATTGTCACGGATGCCACAGTTTGGTCGACTGGAGAACAACGTCTATTATATGCAGGGCGACAGTGGGCATGGCGTCACCTGCACCCACCTTGCGGGCAAGCTGATTGCTGAAACACTGCGCGGTGATGCCGAGCGTTTTGACGCCTTCGCCAGTATTCCACATTTGCCTTTTCCCGGCGGTCGCCGCTTTAAAGTCCCGCTGACCGCCATCGGTGCCGCCTGGTATGCGCTGCGCGATCGACTGGGTGTTTAGTTTGAGAAGCCCGTTTCCGTCACGGGCGGCAGGAACACCGCCCGTGAGTTATCCGCACTATGCCAGCGGCATTTTCTGCGGATCGGGCCAGCTATATTCAAATCCGAGATCGCTGCAAATCTTATTGCCGTCGATAATTTTGCCGCTCGACGCCCCGCTGTCTGCTAAAAAAGTCGGGGGTGTCAGACCAAGCTGACGGGCAACGGCCGGATAGAACTGGCTGCGCGCCGGATGCTGCGGCGCACTCAGATTGTAGACACGTCCGCCTACCGGCGTTTGCAGCAGCAGAGTTATCGCCTCCACCACATCGTCCAGATGCACTAAATTAACGCCATGTGCGCCATCGGCCACATCCGTTCTGCCAGCCAGAAAACGCCCCGGATGACGATTTGGCCCGACCAACCCGGATAAGCGCACAATATCCACGGAGGTTCCTGGCAAATCATGCAGCCAGTTTTCCAGCTCCACCAGCGTTCTGCCGGCCACCGTTTCCGGCTCCAGCGGGCTGTCCTCGCGCATAGTTCCCGCGCCTTTACCGTAAACCGAGGTTGAACTGGTAAACACAATGCGCGGCACTTCAAATGCCAGTGCGCTGTCGACTATTTGCTGCACCGCCTGAACATATTGCTCACCGCCCTCAACCGTGCGGCTGGCCGGAAGCGTCACCACCAGCGCATCGACGCTGAGCAGCGCCTCAAGATCGTCAGAATCGCAGATCAATTCTGGCGTTAACTCCAGCTGATAACCATCAATGCCGCACATGCGCGCCGCCTCCACACCGTCCGGCGTGGTCTTGCTGCCGCTAACCTGCCAGCCACGAGCAGCCAGCGCCATCGCCAGTGGCATTCCTAACCACCCCAGTCCCACTATCGCGACTTTTTTCATGCCTCAACTCCATGCAGTTTCGCTCTGAAGGTTAAGGCTACGCCACAGACGCTATACTGACAATCAACGCTTACATCGCTTAATGAGAGAATCTTTCATGGTTGGTAAAAAAGTGTTGCCATCAGCGCTATTCCCGGTTAGGTTATTTACACATTAAATGAATACACATTCATACGGAATTTTTATGACACGCGTTCAGTTCAGCCACCATCATCACCATCACCCTGACTAGTCTTTCAGGCGATGAGTGCTGGAAGACATTTAGATCTTCCAGTGGCGCAGAACGCACAGAGAGCCCCCGGAAGATCGTCTTCCGGGGGCTTTTTTTTGGACTTAACGCGGCATCAGAACCGTAGCAAATATCAGATTGCAAACCAGCAGACAGAGGACAGAACAAATGTTAGATAAAAGCCGTTTACGCATAGCTATGCAGAAATCAGGCCGTTTAAGTGATGAATCACGCGAGCTGCTGGCACGCTGCGGCATCAAAATTAATCTCCAGCAGCAGCGCCTGATCGCCTTCGCTGAAAATATGCCTATCGATATCATGCGCGTGCGTGATGACGATATTCCGGGCCTGGTGATGGACGGCGTGGTTGACCTCGGTATCATCGGTGAGAACGTACTGGAAGAAGAGCTGCTGACCCGTCGCGCTCAGGGTGAAGATCCGCGTTATCTGACGCTGCGCCGCCTCGATTTCGGCGGTTGTCGCCTGTCGCTGGCGATGCCGGTCGATGATGAGTACACCGGTCCGCAATGCCTGCAAAATACCCGTATCGCCACCTCTTATCCTCACCTGCTGAAGCAATATCTCGATAAACAAGCGGTTAACTTTAAATCCTGCCTGCTGAATGGTTCGGTCGAAGTGGCACCTCGCGCCGGTCTGGCGGATGCCATCTGCGACCTGGTTTCCACTGGCGCCACGCTGGAAGCCAACGGCCTGCGTGAAGTCGAAGTTATCTACCGTTCAAAAGCCTGCCTGATTCAGCGCGACGGCGAGATGCCAGCCGAGAAGCAACAGCTGATCGACAAGCTGATGACCCGCATTCAGGGCGTCATTAAAGCACGCGAATCCAAATACATTATGCTGCACGCGCCAAGCGATCGGCTGGAAGAGGTGATTGCCCTGCTGCCTGGCGCCGAGCGCCCTACCGTGCTGCCGCTGGCTGGCGATCAAAGCCGTCTTGCCATGCACATGGTCAGCAGTGAGACGCTGTTCTGGGAAACCATGGAAAAATTGAAAGCGCTCGGTGCCAGCTCAATTCTGGTGCTGCCAATTGAGAAGATGATGGAGTAAGGCCATGAGCGCGTTCAATACCGTTATCGACTGGCAGGCATGTAACGCCGAACAGCAGCAGAGTTTACTGACGCGTCCGGCTATTTCGGCTTCTGAGAACATCGCGCAGACCGTGCGTGGCATTCTCGATAAAGTAAAAAATGAAGGTGATGAAGCGCTACGTTATTACAGCGCCACCTTTGATAAAACCCAGGTTGATGCGCTGCGGGTCAGCGAACAGCAAATCAGCGCCGCCGCGGCACGTCTTGGGGACGACCTTAAACAGGCGATGGCGGTAGCGATCGGTAATATCGAGAAATTCCACCTTGCGCAGCAGCTGCCAGTGGTGGATATCGAAACTCAGCCCGGCGTACGCTGCCAGCAGATTACCCGTCCGGTGGCGTCGGTAGGCTTGTATATTCCCGGCGGTTCCGCTCCGCTGTTCTCAACGGTATTGATGCTGGCCACCCCGGCGCGCATCGCCGGTTGTCAGCGCGTGGTGCTGTGCTCGCCACCGCCGATTGCCGATGAAATTCTCTACGCCGCGCAGCTGTGTGGGGTGCAGGAAGTGTTTCAGGTTGGCGGCGCGCAGGCGATTGCCGCGCTGGCGCTGGGTACTGAATCAGTACCGAAAGTAGACAAAATTTTTGGTCCGGGCAACGCCTGGGTTACCGAGGCGAAACGCCAGGTGAGCCAGCGTCTCGATGGTGCAGCCATTGATATGCCTGCCGGTCCTTCTGAAGTGCTGGTAATTGCCGATGCTGAAGCCACGCCGGCTTTCGTTGCCTCGGACCTGCTGTCGCAGGCGGAACACGGCCCGGACTCACAGGTGATTTTACTGACGCCATCCACCGAGCTGGCTGAAGCGGTCGCCGTTGCCGTTGAACAGCAGCTGGCCGAACTGCCGCGCGCCGAAACCGCGCGTCAGGCCTTAGCCAGCAGCCGCCTGATCGTGACGCGCGACCTGCAACAGTGTATCGACATTTCGAACCGTTACGGACCGGAACACCTGATCATTCAGACCCGTCAGGCTCGCGATCTGGTCGACAGCATCACCAGCGCCGGTTCGGTGTTTCTCGGCGACTGGTCGCCGGAATCGGCCGGTGATTACGCCTCCGGTACTAATCACGTGCTGCCAACCTATGGCTATACCGCCACCTGCTCCAGTCTTGGGCTGGCGGACTTCCAGAAGCGCATGACGGTGCAGGAACTGACGCCAGAGGGCTTTATGAACCTGGCGGCCACTATTGAAACACTGGCCGCCGCCGAGCAGCTGACTGCCCATAAAAATGCCGTCACACTGCGCGTTGCTGCGCTGCGGGAGAAAGCATGACTACGCTGAATATTGAAGATCTGGCGCGCGCCAATGTGCGCGCTCTGACCCCGTATCAGTCGGCACGCCGTCTCGGCGGCAACGGAGACGTCTGGCTGAACGCCAACGAATATCCGCTGGCGATACCGTTTGAATTAAGTCAGCAAACGCTGAATCGCTATCCTGAATGCCAGCCAAAACGGGTTATCGAGCGCTATGCCGCCTATGCGGGCCTGACGCCGGAGCAGGTGCTGGTCAGTCGCGGTGCTGATGAAGGCATTGAGCTATTGATGCGCGCTTTCTGCGAGCCGGGTAAAGATGCAGTACTGTTCTGCCCGCCAACTTACGGCATGTACAGCGTCAGTGCCGAAACCATCGGCATTGAGTACCGCACCGTTGAAGCTCGTGCCGACTGGCAGCTGAATCTGCCAGCGATTGCTGAACAGCTTGACGGCGTCAAACTGGTCTATGTTTGCAGCCCGAATAATCCGACCGGTAACCTGATCAACCCGGACGATTTCCGTCAGCTGCTGGAAATGACGGCCGGTAAAGCATTAGTGGTGGCGGATGAAGCCTATATTGAATTCTGCCCGCAAGCGACGCTGGCAGGCTGGTTAAAGGACTACCCACAGCTGGTGGTGCTGCGTACCCTGTCAAAAGCCTTTGCGCTGGCAGGATTACGCTGCGGCTTCACGCTGGCTAACAAGCCGGTTATCGACCTGCTGATGAAAGTGATTGCCCCCTATCCGCTCTCAACTCCGGTGGCCGATATCGCCGCACAGGCGCTAAGCGAACAGGGTATTATCCTGATGCGTCAACATACCGATGAGCTGATTGCCAACCGCAAATGGCTGATTGACGCTTTGAAAGGCTGCGATTGTGTTGAACAGGTGTTCGACAGCAATACCAATTATATTCTCGCGCGCTTTACCGCCTCGAGTCAGGTATTTAAAACTCTCTGGGATCAAGGCATTATCTTACGTGACCAGAATAAACAACCGGGTCTTGCCGGATGCCTGCGCATCTCAATTGGCACCCGTGAAGAGTGCGAGCGTGCCATCGCCGCATTGAAACCTTTACCCGGCACAGCTGTAACCAGGGAGCAAGCATGAGCCAGAAGACGCTTTTTATCGACCGTGACGGCACGATTATTTCCGAGCCACCTGAAGATTTTCAGGTTGACCGCATGGACAAACTGGCCTTCGAACCAGACGCAATTCCCGCGCTGCTGGCTTTGCAACAGGCCGGTTATCAACTGGTGATGATCACCA
The DNA here is from genome assembly GCF_032164335.1 of Winslowiella toletana. Taxonomy (NCBI): domain Bacteria; kingdom Pseudomonadati; phylum Pseudomonadota; class Gammaproteobacteria; order Enterobacterales; family Erwiniaceae; genus Winslowiella; species Winslowiella toletana. The sequence goes on from NZ_CP134152.1 coordinate 3,113,420, forward strand.
ATCAGGATGGTCTCGGCACCAGCAGCTTCCCACAGGCAGATTTTGACGGCCCGCATAATTTAATGATGCAGATCCTCAACTCGCAGGGCGTAAAGTTCGACGATATTCTGATTTGCCCGCACAAACCGGAAGATAACTGTGATTGCCGCAAGCCGAAAGTACAGATGGTTGAGGCCTGGCTGGCAGAAGGCGTGCTGGATAAGGCCAACAGTTATGTGATTGGCGATCGTGCGACCGATATTGAGCTGGCCGAAAATATGGGCATCGGCGGCCTGCGCTACAGCAAAGATGGACTCGACTGGCAGCAAATCAGTCAGCAGCTGACTAAACGTGACCGCTACGCAAAGGTAAACCGTAATACCAAAGAGACACAGATTGAAGTTGAAGTCTGGCTGGACCGTGAAGGCGGCAGCAAGATCAATACCGGCGTCGGCTTCTTTGACCATATGCTCGATCAGATCTCTACCCACGGCGGTTTCCGCATGTTTATCGATGTTAAAGGCGATCTGTACATCGACGATCACCATACGGTGGAAGATACCGGTCTGGCGCTCGGTGAGGCCTTGCTGAAAGCGCTGGGCGATAAACGTGGCATTGGTCGTTTTGGCTTTGTGCTGCCGATGGATGAGTGTCTGGCACGCTGTGCGCTGGATATCTCCGGCCGCCCGCACCTCGAATATAAAGCCGAATTCAGCTATCAGCGTGTTGGTGACCTGAGCACTGAAATGGTCGAGCACTTCTTCCGTTCGCTCTCTTATTCGATGGCCAGCACCCTGCACCTGCGCACCAAAGGCAAAAACGATCACCACCGCGTTGAAAGCCTGTTTAAAGCCTTTGGCCGCACGCTGCGTCAGGCAATCCGCGTTGAGGGCAACACCCTGCCGAGCTCGAAAGGAGTGCTGTGATGAACGTCGTCATTCTTGATACCGGCTGCGCTAACCTGTCGTCGGTAAAATGGGCGATTCAGCGCCTCGGTTATGACCCGCTGGTCAGCCGTGAAGCCGAAGTCGTGCTCCAGGCCGATAAACTGTTTCTGCCGGGCGTTGGCACCGCGCAGGCGGCGATGGACCAGTTACGCCAGCGCGAGCTGATTGAGCTGATCAAAGCCTGTACCCAGCCAACGCTGGGTATCTGCCTTGGCATGCAGTTACTGGGTGCTTCCAGCGACGAGAGTGGCGGCATTAAGACGCTGGGCATTATCGATCAGCCGGTCAATAAGATGCAGGACGTCGGCCTGCCGCTGCCGCATATGGGCTGGAACCAGATTACGCCGCAGGCGGGCAATCATCTGTTCCGTGGCATCGATGACGGCGCTTACTTCTACTTTGTCCACAGCTACGCCATGCCGATCAATGAATTCACTATCGCGCAGTGCAACTACGGCGAACCCTTCACTGCCGCTGTGCAGAAAGATAATTTCTTTGGCGTGCAGTTCCACCCTGAACGTTCCGGTGCCGCTGGTGCGCAGCTGATGAAAAACTTCCTGGAGATGTAACCGCGATGATTATCCCGGCTTTAGATTTAATTGATGGCAAAGTGGTACGTCTGCATCAGGGCGATTATGGCCAGCAACGTGACTATGGCAGCGATCCGCTGCCACGCCTGCAGGATTATCAGCGCCAGGGCGCAGAAGTATTGCACCTGGTCGACTTAACCGGAGCAAAAGATCCGGCGGCGCGGCAGATTCCTCTGCTGCAAAAACTGCTGGCTGGCGTCACTATTCCGGTACAGGTCGGCGGCGGCATTCGAACGAAGCAGGACGTGGCGGCACTCCTTGACGCGGGTGCAGCGCGCGTGGTGGTCGGCTCAACGGCGGTGAAGCAGCCGGATGAAGTACAGCAATGGTTCAAAGAGTACGGCGCGGATGCGATTGTACTGGCGCTGGACGTGCGCATTGATGCGGATAACCGCAAAGAAGTGGCGATCAGTGGCTGGCAGGAAGCGGCGGGCGTCACGCTGGAACAGGTGATTGAGCAGTTTCTGCCGTTTGGCCTGAAACATGTACTCTGCACCGATATCTCACGTGATGGCACCCTGAGCGGTTCTAACGTCGAGTTGTATAAAGAAGTGACCGCGCGTTATCCGCAAATTGCTTTCCAGTCCTCCGGCGGCATTGGTTCGCTGGAGGATATTGCTGCGCTGCGCGGCTGTGGCGTTCAGGGCGTGATTGTTGGTCGCGCGCTGCTTGAAGATAAATTTACCGTGACGGAGGCGATTTCATGCTGGCAAAACGGATAATTCCTTGCCTTGATGTGCGTGACGGCCAGGTGGTTAAAGGCGTACAGTTCCGCAATCATGAAATTATTGGTGATATTGTGCCACTGGCACAACGTTATGCGCAGGAAGGCGCTGATGAACTGGTATTTTATGATATCACCGCCTCTTCCGATGGTCGGGTGGTTGATAAAAGCTGGGTATCACGCGTGGCAGAAGTGATTGATATTCCGTTCTGCGTCGCCGGTGGCATTAAATCCGCAGAAGACGCGGCACAGATTCTGTCTTTTGGCGCGGATAAAATTTCGATTAACTCACCGGCGCTGGCCGATCCTGAGTTGATCACCCGCCTTGCCGATCGGTTTGGCGTACAGTGCATTGTGGTCGGCATTGATACCTGGTTTGACGAACAGAGCGGTAAATATCACGTCAACCAGTATACCGGCGACGAAAGCCGCACCCGCGTCACCCAGTGGGAAACGCTGGAGTGGGTACAGGAAGTACAGAAGCGCGGTGCCGGGGAAATCGTACTGAATATGATGAATCAGGACGGCGTACGAAACGGCTACGATCTCGTTCAGCTGAAAAAAGTGCGTGAGGTGTGTAAAGTGCCGCTGATTGCCTCTGGCGGTGCCGGCACCATGGAACATTTTCATCAGGCATTCCGTGACGCTGACGTTGATGGCGCGCTGGCTGCATCGGTATTTCACAAACAGATTATCAATATTGGCGAGCTGAAAAGGTTCCTGGTGGAACATGGTGTGGAGATTCGCGTGTGTTAACAGAACAACAATTGTCCCAACTGGATTGGGTAAAAACTGACGGTATGATGCCGGTTGTGGTACAGCATCGCGTCTCTGGCGAAGTGCTGATGCACGGTTATATGAATCAGCAAGCGCTGGATAAAACCCTGAGTGAAGGCCATGTTACCTTCTTCTCGCGCACTAAACAGCGTTTGTGGACCAAAGGTGAGACTTCAGGGAACTTCCTGAAGGTGGTCAGCATCACGCCGGACTGCGATAACGATACCCTGCTGGTGCTGGCGGACCCGATTGGCCCAACCTGCCACCTTGGCACTTCCAGCTGCTTCTCGCCGGCTGCTGCGGACTGGACTTTCCTTTACCAGCTGGAACAGCTGCTGGCAGAGCGCAAGCATGCCGACCCGAAAAGCTCCTACACCGCCAGCCTGTACGCCAGTGGCACCAAGCGTATTGCACAAAAAGTTGGTGAAGAAGGTGTGGAAACGGCGCTGGCCGCGACGGTCAATGACCGCCATGAGCTGACTAACGAAGCTTCAGACCTGATTTATCACCTGTTAGTGCTGCTACAGGATCAGGAACTCGATCTGAGCGCCATTATCGCCAACCTGCGTGAACGCCATAAATAAGCCCCACTAAACCTGTAAGAGCGCCGTTTTCGCCGCTGGTGCCGGCGATTGGTACTCTGCCTTAATGATTCTAAGCACCATAAAAAAACCCGGCCTCAGCCGGGTTTTTTCGCTATCAATGATGCTTAACGCAATTAGTGGCTTTCACGATAGTTACGCGCCATATTACGTCCCAGCACAATCGCTGAACCAATAACTCCACCAAATACAATCGCAAGCAACATGGTCAGTGTTCTTTTCGGGCTGGTGCGACGAATTGGCAGGTCGGGTTTCATAATAAAGCGATATGATTGCAGGTTATCTACCTGAATTTTGAGATTCTGGATGGATAATAATGCACGTTGGGTAGCGTAATAATGATCGTCAAACGGTAATGGCTTAGTACTCTCGTTGACGATCATTGCGTTTAATGACGTAGTGCCCAGCAGATAGAGCGTATCATCGGATAAAAATTCGGCCTGACGTAACTCTAACTTATCAATACCTGAGGCTTCAGCGATTTTTAGCGCCTGCTTCAGCACCTCAATACGCTGCTGCTTTTTGTCCTTAGCAACTTCCACCTGCGATATCAATGACTCACCCAGCTCACGCTCTTTTACCGCCAGGTTGCGCTTAATATCAGCACCGAAATCATCGACCACATCATCATTAACGGTCTGAATATACTTCGTCAGCTCCTGCTGGGCCTGCTTAGCGCTTTCAGCGCTAAAAGTGATGCTCAATGGATCATTTTGTCCTTTCACTACTTGATCAACTTTCAGATCCAGTGGTTCTTCAAGATTTTGTAGCGATCCGGAAAGCGCAGAAATTGAGGCGCTGAAACGCCCAAACAGCTGACGCTGAAGATCGTTAATCGCCAGCTTATCCTGCGGATACTGGGCATAAAGCACATTTAACGCCGCATTATAGTTGGCAACCTGTCCCGCACTTGGCGTGGTAATAATCGCCTCAGAAGTCCACTTCTCTTTAGCAACCACCAGATAGAGACCGGCAATAATCATCATAACGACAGTAGCAACAATAATTGTCACTTTCCCGCGCCACAGCTGAGCAATCACATCGAGCAAATCCAGCTCATCATTATTATTGTAAAAGGTTTGACGCAGCGGGGACTGTTCAACGACTTCAGGCTTGTTGTTGTTACTCATAATTTCCTTGCAAAATCACTCAACGAAGAAAACAGTACGAATAGTGGCAGTACCAGAGTGTTCTGCCAATGGACTGAGAAAAATAGCTGAAATATGGGAAAAATCGAAGAGAAAACATCTGAAATTTACATTCGGAGGAAAAACTCCCGCCGAAGCGGGAGTTTATGACTGTCTTAGTCCAGCCACTCGGTGTGGAACACACCGTCTTTATCGATACGCTTATAAGTATGCGCACCAAAGTAGTCACGCTGCGCCTGAATCAGGTTAGCCGGCAGTACCGCTGAACGGTAGCTGTCGTAGTAGGCAATCGCGGCAGAGAAAGTCGGAGTTGGAATACCGTTCTGAACGGCATAAGCCACCACGTCACGCAGCGCTTGCTGATACTCATCAGCGATGTTTTTGAAGTAAGGAGCCAACAGCAGGTTAGCGATGTTAGCGTCATCGGCGTATGCATCAGTAATTTTCTGCAGGAACTGGGCGCGGATAATGCAACCCGCGCGGAAGATTTTAGCAATCTCACCGTAGTGCAGATCCCAGTTATTCTCATCAGAAGCTGCTTTCAGCTGTGAGAAGCCCTGAGCATAAGAGACGATTTTACCGAGGTACAGAGCGCGACGCACCTTCTCTACAAACTCGGCTTTATCACCGCTTACCGCCTGAACAGTTGGGCCGCTCAGAACTTTAGAAGCCGCAACACGTTGTGTTTTCAGTGAAGACAGGTAGCGCGCAAATACCGATTCAGTAATCAGTGACAGCGGCTCGCCGAGATCCAGTGAGCTTTGGCTGGTCCACTTACCGGTGCCTTTGTTCGCTGCTTCATCCAGAATCACATCGACCAGGTATTTACCTTCTTCATCTTTCTTAGTGAAGATATCTTTGGTGATGTCGATCAGATAGCTGCTCAGCTCGCCTTCATTCCACTCGCTAAAGGTTTTAGCCAGATCTTCATTGCTCAGGTTCAGTGCATTTTTAAGCAGAGAATAAGCTTCAGCAATCAGCTGCATATCGCCATATTCGATACCGTTATGCACCATCTTCACATAGTGACCCGCGCCGTCCGGACCGATATAAGCGACGCAAGCTTCACCTTCTGCACGTGCAGCAATCTCTTCAAGGATTGGTGCAACCAGCTGATAAGCTTCTTTCTGGCCACCAGGCATGATAGAAGGGCCTTTCAGTGCGCCCTCTTCGCCACCGGAAACACCGGTACCAATAAAGTTAAAGCCCTGCTCGGACAGCTCACGGTTACGGCGGATGGTATCTTTATAGAAGGTATTACCACCATCGATCAGGATATCGCCTTTATCGAGGTGTGGGGTCAGGGAAGCGATAGTCTTATCGGTTGCTTCACCTGCCTGCACCATCAGCAGGATACGACGTGGTTTTTCCAGTGAATCAACAAACTCTTCAATGGTGTAGTGTGGAACCAGCTTCTTGCCTGGGTTCTCAGCAACGACTTCATCTGTTTTTTCACGTGAACGGTTGAAGATAGAAACTGAATAGCCGCGGCTCTCGATATTCAGAGCCAGGTTGCGGCCCATTACAGCCATACCTACAACGCCGATCTGTTGCTTGGACATTACATACTCCTGTCTGATTAAAACCCTATGCAGGCCAAACCTGCAATTAGATAATACTTCTGATGTTAACTCAGAACATATCAAAGTAGGTAGCAATTGGTGTGATAGATGAGGAAGAATAATAACCTTATAAACCTTAGTTCAAGAGGCTAATATTTCACCGCTTGATGTGTGACTTCGGGTGAGCTGATGGGCTTTTTCAGTCAGTCCGTTGCCACGTTCATGCACACGATTATTTTATAAACTTATTCTTAGAAATTATCCGTTTAACTTTTGCCACGATGCGCTCCGGCACCGAAGGTCTCCAGGAATAATTCCAGTGATGTATTGCATGAGTGTTCTCAGTGAGATCGCTAAACATAAGATTTTTTATAGGATATGCAAAAGGATTATAGGGATAGAAATAGTCGCGCGAATAAACCTTTAGCATCGGGAAGCTATTATTTTCATAAACATATTGAAAAATTTTAGGCATTGGGATGAAATCTTTTAGTAAAGACGCCCTGACTTCATCTAAACATTTAGTCATAAATGCATCACCCACCTGCGCACCTATTATAGCGCATCCCATGTACTGCTCAGACTCCATACCGACAAAGCATTGATGTTCGAGAAAGGAGTCAAAACTTTTAACCAGTTCCACATCAGTATCGAGATAAACACCACCATGCTTAACCAATATATCTAACCTTGCGAAATCCGCACAAAAGGCCCACTGTTTTTTTTCAAAAGCTTTGGCAAAACCGGGATCGTCAGAGAAATAGTTGCTTTCATCCCAGCGTTTGATTTCGTAATCTGGCAAATACCTTTTCCAGGATTCAATACACTTCGTCTCCAGCGCCGGGAAATCACGGCCGCCAAACCAGATGAAGTGAAGGACTTTTGGTATCATAATTTCTTTTCCAATTTTAATTTTACAAACATTAACAGCGTCATCAAGGAAAAAGATAAAAAGCGTCCTGGCGAACTGGCACTATAAATCTCACGCAGATTTCTAAAAGAAAAAATCGGGCAAAAATGGTAAGCGCTTTGCTTGTAGATATTTGCATCAATATTTTTAAGTTGCATATTCGATTTGATAAATGCCAGCACACCCTGTGGGTTAGCCTGTAACAATTTAAAATAATTATTTGTTAATCCACCGGATAAATATTCACCAAGATAGATAACCTTATTAAAGCCCAGCAACCCACCACTTTCGAAAATACGGTTCCATACATAAGACTCAGTAACAAATTTTTCGCCGGCGAAAAGTGGAAAAGGATGTTCAATCATCTGCGCTTTGCGCACAATAATTGCCTTATCCCCTTTTACTGCAACAAATTTGCAGCTGTTAAGCTCACAGCAATCTTGTGGGAAATGCCCATCAGGTACTGGTGTATCTGCATAACCTCGCGTCATTCCCCTGAGGTAAACCAGCCCCTTGACTGAATCCTGACTTTCCTGAATCTGCAGATTGAGGATGGCTATCGCATCTGGCACCAAAGTGTCATCGCTATCAACAATAAATATCCAGTCAGAGTGTGCCCCAGCCACTCCCTGGTTCACAGCGGCATGCTTACCCTGGTTATGCTGACGGATGAAATTTATGCCGAAGCTGGCTCGCTGACGAAAACCGACAATCTCATCTTCCAAACCGTCAACCGACCCGTCGTCAACAACGATCCATTCAAATCGCTGGTCAGTTTGCAATAATAAGGATTCAAACAGGGATTTTATAATATCCTTCCGGTTATAGACCGGCGTCAGGATTGAAATAAGCATTTTATTTTCCGATAGTCACGAAACACACCCAGAGGGTTAAACACCGCCAGCAATGCCTGACATTGCAGTACAAATATCGATCTAACTCTTTTAATGAAGAGGAAAAACAAGAAGTTCGCGATAAAGTAGGAAGCCAGTGAAACAACTGAAGCTCCAACTGCGCCGTATGCAGGGATAACCAGAAGATTCAGTGCGACATTGAATACTGCGGCAACTACCGTTTTATAGATATCAAGATTGATTTCATCGTTGGCATAAAGCCACTTCGAAGAAAAAGCGCCCATAAAGACAAACAAACTGGACCAAATATGAATCGACAGCACTTTTGCCGACGCCACCATAGGCTCGCCGTATAATACCTGCAGAATATAACCACCGAAAATGGTGATAAATATTGAGGCGAACAGTGTCAGATAAATGACCAACGTAATCATCCACTGTAACAGGAATAAACAGTCACTTTTACGGTTTTTCAAATGTATTATTTTGGGGAAAAACGCACTGGCTATAACGCCTGCCATGAAAAACCAGATCGTCGATATTTTCAATGCTGCGTTAAACACCCCAACTTCCTCGACTCCTGAAAACTTCTCCAGCATCAGGCTATCAACCTGAACAAATATCGCCACACTCAGGGTAGAGATAATCAGCTTCGAGCCGACAACCAGATAGCTTTTGGTAATAGTTTTGTCATAACGCCACAGAACGCGCCTGTCGAAATAAAAAAAATAGATAGCGACCGCAACGAGGAACTGCACAAAATAATAAAACGCAAATGAAAAGAAAATTAGCTCTGGCCACTGCAAATTGGCTAAGAAGGTGAAACCAAAACCAAATACCATCGATAACATAATGGTGATAGCACGAAACTTCGATTCGACCAGCGCGCTGTAATGCCAAAAAATTGTCTTACTGAATATACTAAAGAAATTGGCAACAACAAAGACGATAAAGTAGGTGTTGACGTGAGCAATATCCTGATAAAAAGCCCTGATTATCAACCAGAAAAATATACTATAAGCAATTGCACCGAAAAACTGAATGGTAATGGCCGAGCCGATCTCTACTCCAGCACGCTCTTTAGTTTCGACAATCCTTTTGACCACCACCACATCAATCCCCAGCATAAACAGGGACATTAACAGCTGAGAAAGGTTGTTAATGGTCGACCAGCCCCCCAGTATTTCCAGATCGTAAAGTCGTTTGATAGAGACGAATATATACAGCTGGAAGACCAACATAAGAAATCGGTCAGCCAGCATCCAGATTAGGTTGAGTAGATATTTTTTCATCTGGATTAGTTATTACCATTGTCGAGGTAAATAACCCCATGTTGAGCCCTGTCGGCTAACTCATCAATAACCTGGAACAAGTTATAGGTTAACGGCTGATTATTATAAAATGTATAATCATTACCATTGGCGCTAATTATACTCATTGAGTACATAAATGGCAGCAGATTAACCGCCAGCAGCACCGCAACACGCTTATAGGCGATAGCGTTATTGGCCGGATTTTTGAAGAAATAGAACATAAACACTGCACAGTACGAAAACAGAATCATACCCAGTCGATTAGATACCGCCGGCAAGGGCAGTAATAAGAAGAAGAACAGGATTTCCTTCAAAAAAAGATAATAAGTTACAGTGTCGATACCTTTAGATTTGCTAATCAGGTAAACAATAACCAATGTGTTGATGGCCGCAAGGGCAACATAAGTCAGTGGCATCAAGCTGAAGTTAGTGTTATTAACCACCGCATTTGATTTAAGCAGCAGTGATTCCCCAAGTGGCGTGAATTTTACAAAAGCCAACAATGCCAGACCAATAAATAATACGGCAATCAGTAATTTAAATACCCCCTGAATACCGGAAATTTTTTTCTTATAGATAACAGCAAAGTAGTAAACCGCAATATTAATGATACCAGAAATATGCGCGGTAAAACTCAATATAAACAACAGGAATCTAAATTTGCTGTTGCGCACCGCATAAACAGCATAGATAAAGATAACCAACGATAAATTTTGCCTTACAAAGTAAGACATTGACTCTATAAAACCCAGAGTAAAGAACAGCAATCCGAAAAGTGCAAGGTGATAACGACGATTAACTCTAATACAAGTCGCATAGATCACTGCGAAGATGCAAAAATAAATCGAAATTAAAAACATTTGATCATTATTTGAGAAAAGCCATCCTGAAACTTTCATAATCATCAGGATAAGAATTTCTGCGCCATGCCCGAAACGCTCATAATTGAAAATGTCGATTGTCCCATCGTTGACCTGATGGTAAACATTCATATATTCAGCCAAGTCTGAAAAAGGCTTTAATGAAGCATAAAATGTCACAGCACACAGAGGTATTAATGGCGAAAATAGAACTCTCAAGCGAGAATCGACAAATGGAGAGGTAAAACAAAAGAAAAGAATAAATAGCAATGGTGAGAAAAATAACAACAACAGACTCATGGTAAGCACGAAAAAATTAGAATATAATTTTATCTGATGCTTCGAAGGCTCATGCACCACGTTTGAATTTACTTTTTCCACACTCAATATAACCTTTAATTAGTAATTTCAATGAAGTTAACTGGCCAAACTTATTCTTACCAGAAGGTTTTATAACAAACTTCCGCATCCAGAATAATAAAGTGACAACTAAACCCTTCGTCGCACCGTAGCAACGGCGGAACAACACACCACGAGATTCAAGCATCAACGCATCGTAGAATAATTTTTCTCCGGTGCTTTCATCTGGATGGTTGGTCACGGAAATCGGCAGAAAAACGATCTCCTGACCTGAATTTTGGATATCAGCCAGCACTACTGCCTCTTCCCCTACCGGCCAAGCCGCCCCCAAGCCAAAAGACTCATCGAACTGAATATTTTTCTTTTTTAACAGATTAAGGTTCAAACACATTTCAATAGATGAAACTTTGAGAATGTCCAATGAACTGAGAGTGAACTTATGATTTTTGTATTTTTTTCTTGGTATATCATGCTCATTTGTACTTTTAAATTGCAGGTGTCGATTGCGGTATGTAGCTAAATTCTCCTTCAACTCACGCAAACCCTCCTGGCTATACTTAACATCATCATCGCTGATAATAAGAAAGTCATATCCGTTATCAATCGCAGCGCGCAGTAGAGTATTTCTGCTGCGGCTTAACCCCTTCTCAAACTTGGTGATGAGGTTAACTGAGCTAAGATCATAATTATCCAGTATGAAAATCGCAGAGGAATCCGTTACTTGTTGGCAGATTATTATATCGCAAACCCGACTCACATCAGTTGAATTATCAAGTGCGCGAAATACACCCTCATTCATCGTCGAGATGCCAATGGCTATTTTCATCCTATCCTCGAAAGACCGCACGGTATGCATAGTTAATAAAAGAATATACCGTTTCTACGAAATTTAACTTTTCTACATCGCGATAAATCTGCCATTGCCTCGCGGCTTTTTTGAATTTATTACGTGAAATAGAGTTTTGTACAATACGATAATCTGTCAGGCACTCCTGCAGCAAATGAGCGGTCTTTTGTTGTTTTAAAATTTTCAGCCAGAAAGCGTAATCCTGCCCCGTTCGTAGCAGCGGCATTGTCATATCGCTAATAATATCTTTTTGTACCACAACTGTTGAACAGCCCAATGTTGCTCTTTTACAAAGCATGTCACTATAGCTAAATGAGGTTCGCTTATTGCGTAAATCAATTTCTTTATTGAGTACAATGCCTTGCTCATTAATCAGCCGGTAAGCTGTAAAAGTGAAGTTGTATTGATTCTCCAGCATGAATGAAATTTGCTTACTGAGTTTTTCCGGATGCCATAAGTCATCGCTATCAACAAATGCTAAATATTCACCAGTTGCCCTGCTCAGACTTTCGTTTCTTGAAACCGCTGCACCCTGATTAATTATATTTTTTTTGATACAGACGCGTGCATCTTGCGCAGCAATTTTTTCCAATAGAGCCCAGGTATTATCTTTTGAACAATCATCGGTTATCAACCACTCCCAATTTTTGTAAGTCTGATTCAGCAGACAAACGAAAAGTGCTTCGATAAACTCAGCCGAATTATAGGTTGCAGTTATAATACTGACTTTAGGATTCACAAAAATACCTCTAAAGATTAATCACGATTGCGTGTAGTATTCAAACTTGAAATATTAAGTTTTTTCGTTCATCTATTTACGGAACCAATAAGTCGGTTTGTCAATATAATCAATACTCTACTAAACACAACTTTTTTGAAACCACGCTACCGCCCCTGGCTTCCAGCAACCAGTTGCTGCAGTAACGTCAGCGATGTGAACTCAGGCGACAGGATACGCGTTTTGCCAGAGGATTTCACTCAGGATTTATCCTGGAGCAGGCCTGTCGTATCACACTGTAAGATGCCCTCAGCATGCACTGGCAAGCGGCAAATCTTGTACTTACAGAATGCATACACAAGTGTAGGTCAGGAAAGGGGAAGACCTGGGGTGGGCTGTGACTAAATTAGTGGCTGAGTGGTATTTGATCTGAGATGTAAGTTTATTTGAATCTTGTGTACAATTTATCTACACATAGTAATACCAACAATACATAAAAAAGCCCTCCGTTGATAATTAAAACGGAGGGCTTCAACATCAAATTTTTGGATTATTTGTAACCCTGCGGATTTTTCGACTGCCAGTTCCAAGTGTCGCGCATCATTGCATCGATTCCACGCGTAACTCGCCAGTTAAGCTCCTGATCGGCCAGCGTAGCATCTGCCCAGAAGGCGGCAAGATCACCATCACGTCGGGAAGATATCTGATACGGCACCTTACGACCCGAGGCATTTTCAAATGCGTGTACCATTTCAAGCACTGAATATCCCTTACCTGCCCCAAGATTATAGGCTTTGTAGCCGTTGATCGCGGACAAGTGATCAAGCGCTTTCAGATGCCCTTCTGCCAGGTCAACAACGTGGATGTAGTCACGTACGCCTGTGCCATCTTCAGTGTCATAATCATCACCAAAAATGCCCAATTTTTCCAGCCGACCAATAGCTACTTGCGCAATATAAGGCAACAGATTATTTGGAATCCCGTTAGGATCTTCACCGATTTCCCCGGACTCATGCGCGCCTACAGGATTAAAATAGCGCAGCGCGATGGCTTTAACGTTGCTGTTTGCTTTTGCATAATCCTGTAAAATCTGTTCAACCATCAGCTTTGAGGTGCCGTAAGGGCTGGTGGTGCCACCAATAGGAGTGGTTTCAACGTAAGGAACTGGCGCATCAGCACCGTACACCGTTGCACTTGAACTGAAAATTATTTGATAAATGCCAGCGCTATGCATCTCTTCCAGTAATATCACGGTACCTGAAACGTTATTCTCATAGTATTCAAGCGGCTTGCGTGTAGATTCACCTACCGCCTTTAATCCGGCAAAATGAATCACAGCACTGATGTTATAACTGGCAAAGATATCTCGTAGACAGGAACGATCAAGAACATCACCTTCGCAGAACACCGCACTTTTACCGGCAAGCTTTTCAACGCGATTAAGTGATTCACGCGAAGCATTGCTGAGATTGTCCAGCACTACTACATCATCACCGCGCTCCAGAAGCGCCAGAACCGTATGGGAACCAATATAGCCAGCCCCACCGGTTACTAAAATAGCCATTTCAACTCCTTCCAGCCGCGAAAGATACGCGGGATAAATATTGAATTACTTCGCCAGCAGTTTCTTGATTTGTTCGCGGAACTCACGCCCCTGGTCGTTGTTGCGCAGTCCATATGAGACAAAAGCCTGCATATAGCCAAGTTTACGGCCGCAGTCAAAACTGGTACCGGTCATCAGACTGGCATCAACCGGTTTCTTCTTGCTCAGATTAGCAATTGCGTCAGTTAACTGAATGCGCCCCCATGCTCCCGGCTCAAGATTTTCCAGTTCTTGCCAAATATCGCCAGAAAGGACATAGCGACCTACCGCGGCAAGGTCAGAATTCAGTGTTTGAGGATTTTCTGGCTTTTCGACATACTCAGTAATCGCCGCAGTTTGACCTTCATTTTCCAGGTTTTCATCTGTCACAATCACAGAATATTCAGAGAGGTCGGCATCCGGCATATGCTTCGCCAGGACCTGACTGCGCCCAGTCTCTTCAAAACGGGCAACCATCGCGGCCAAATTGTAGCGCAGTTGATCAGCGGTAGAATCGTCCAGCAACACATCTGGAAGCACCACGACGAACGGATTATTGCCAATCATTGGGCGAGCACAAAGAACGGAGTGTCCCAGCCCAAGTGGCTGAGCCTGACGCACGTTCATAATGGTTACGCCCGGCGGGCAGATGGACTGAACTTCACTCAGTAATTGTCGCTTAACGCGCGCTTCCAGCAGTGCTTCAAGCTCATAAGAGGTATCGAAATGGTTTTCAACCGCGTTCTTGGACGCGTGGGTAACCAGCACAATCTCCTTGATACCTGCAGCAACACATTCATCAATGATGTACTGAATCATTGGCTTATCAACAACAGGCAGCATCTCTTTAGGGATGGCTTTAGTGGCCGGGAGCATATGCATACCGAGTCCCGCTACCGGGATAACTGCTTTAAGCTTCGTCATGATTTTTCCACATTATGTTATAAAGACATTCTGCCATTATGCATGGAAGATATGATTAATAAATATAATCTTAATCTGAAAAAAAATGAAGTTTATGCAAAAAAAATTAAGTAATTTGAAGCTAGCGAGTTTTATTAATAAGATTCACAGCATTGATTACATAAAAAATAATTCTCCATTTTACAAAATCGAATCAGGCTTCTGTTCTTAACTTACTGGGTAATAAAAAAGCTTACTAAATAATACGATATGAACTGCCAGCCATTTACTATAAGCAGGGTAAAATCAATAAATTTAACTAAGCCCATCTGTATTCAAAGAAAATACGAATGAATTTTTTGTCACGCAACTTCACCGCAATGTAAGGAACCAACAAGACGGCAATCCAAATTGTTATTGCTGTAGCGGCTTCACTAAAATTTAGCAGAGGCACGGTGCGTTTAATGATCATAAATACTGGAATATGCATCAGGTAGAAAAAAATTGAATTTACCCCTATGAAGGCGAATACTTTTCCTACTTTTAACTTCTCGAGCATCTGTGCAATTATCGCGATTGTAACTAACGACAGCACAGCTAATGGAAAAAGGGCTATATTAGTATGATTTAAAGAAGTACTATTCATTATGAAAGAAAGTGTAATCAGTGAGAATAGAGAAAGTGCTATAAGATATTTATTTCTCACAACCTCAGCCAAATCTACACCGCTCTTAATAATGTAATCACCCAAAAAGAAAAAAGCATAACAATAACAGGCCGTACTGAAAGAAACTCCTGCTGAGAGCCCATCACTAATAAGTAACGGTTCTACTTCAGCCAAAATAAAACTCAATGCTAATACAACAGGTAATACTAATAATGGATTAAAGTTTCTCGTCCAGGGCTGAATCATAAAGAAAACAAAAACCCAGTACAAAAACCAAGTAACACTTGGCACACCAATTATTATTTTAAAGAAGTATACAACAACATCATGAATATCCTTTTCACCACTAACCAACCCTCTCGCTGACATCAATACCAGCATCACGAGAGACCAAATGAGGTAAGGGTAGAGAATCGATTTAATTTTGCCTTTATGATATTTCTCAATTCCTTTTTGAAGTCCTCTCGAAACTAACATCCCTGATAACAGCATTAGTAACTCCATTCTGATTGGAGCAACCGTGCTGTTCAAAAAACCTATAGCCCTTGAGAAATAGATATAGCCCGGAACATTTTCAACCAGATTCAAATATTCAGTTCCAGAGAGAAGATGAAATGATATTACAAAAAGAATACTCAACCCACGCGTTATGTCTATCCACTGTTGCCTTTTATTGAAATCTATCATTCCAACCACCTTTAATTTAACTACAAGCAGATTTATTACGCTTAAATTTTGATAAACTTGAACTCAGCAGAAATACAATTCATAATTAATGCATCTACCACCAACTATTTGCCCTAAGTAACGAGGCAGGCAACTTCAATGTTTACAGGTATAATTCTTAAAATTGATAATTTACTTATGCTTGAGTGTAGCCAGCATGAACTCATGCTATGCTACTGCGATGTTTAACTGGTTGAGAAACAATAATGATTTACTCAGTGCAGTACCTGAGGGGAATCGCCGCATTGATGGTCGTCCTCCATCACATCGAAATTAAAGCAAAACAACATGATATATCCGCACTGAACGGGTTCCATATTGGCTATTTTGGTGTAGACCTGTTCTTTATAATCTCGGGTTTTATCATGTGTCATACAACATGGAAAAAAAACGTAACATTCAGCAAATTTATGAGTGCACGCGTAAAACGTATTTTGCCACTCTACTGGGTAGTAACAACACTTGCCTTACTCGTCTTTATTATCATGCCAGGAGTCGTCAACAGCGGTGGTGGAACAACTAGCATTTGGGCCTCATACCTACTGGCACCAACGGGTGACAGGTTTCTGGTCGATAATGGCTGGACATTAAGCTATGAATTTTTATTTTATATAATATTTGGTGCTTCATTGCTGATTAAAACCCATAATCGCGGATTGATTATTGGCAGTATCATCTCATTACTAGTGTTGGCGGGGCTAATAAACAATCCTAAAAGTGCATGGCTCGAGTTCAGTACCAATGTGTTATTGCTAGAATTTTTAATGGGAATGTTCGCATTCCATGTCATTAATAAATTCAATATAAATCGCTGGTTGGCATGTTTTCTAGTTTTCACAGGTTTGGCAACCCTGATACTGCAAAATACTTACGGCATGATACAAACGCCATTGTATCGTTCTGTCTATGCGGGACTACCTATGTTAGCACTTTTTATAGGTATTGTAAGATTCGAGAAAACTTTCCGTAACAGCAAGAACTCAGTTTTCAAAATCATCGAGATTTTAGGCAACACATCTTATTCATTGTATCTTATTCATCCATTCGTGCTAAGCCCTGGCGCTATGATTTTACGTAAAGTTGGTTTAGTTCAGTGGCCATGGATGTTTACAGCTATATTATTGGGTGGAGCATTGTTGGCGGGGTGGATGTGCTATAAGTATATCGAAATGCCTTTAACTGCACTGACAAAAAAAAATAAATCCAATGAAGAAAAAGAAAAGAAAATTGCCTAAAAATTATTACTTAGCATAAAAAACAATCGACCCAATTATTTGGGTCGATTGTTTATTTTTAATAACACACCTGATAATCACACCGAAAAGATTAACTTTAGTCTTCTTGATAAAAATCGCAGTGCGCGATAAGTGAAAAAATTGACTGCCGCCACACGTGTAAAAAAGTTATTGTATTTACTCAATATGGCGGAATAATCTTTCATTGTCTGTACGTTGAAAAAAACCTTACCTTTCTTCTGAATTAAAATAATATTCAAAATATTATTGATTATTCGCTGACGCACATACCTCCTGCTTTCATCATTTTTACATACAGGAAGTAACGATTCCAAAGCCTCAATGCTACGAATATAACCTATGGCATTTTTTTCTGATCGTCCAGTCTGCATGATCGACCCAGCACGAACCCGCCGACGAAAGTAAACGCGATCGCTAACAACTGTTTTACCCCCTACGAAAAAAAGTCTCGGAGTAAATTCTTCATCCTCGTGGATAATAGGCTTGAAAAATAGTTCGTGTTCAACATGCAGACGACGCTTATATATATAGAGCCATGCATTTGGAAAAAACAATTCTTTTGCTGAGAGTGCATTAAAAGCATCTTCACCATCCGCAAAAACTGAATCTGTATCTCTGCGGTATTGAGGGAGTTTAGGTTGACTACCAGAAACTGATGACACTACAAGCGTATCAAGAAATGATTCAGCCGAAAATGCGTAGATTTCCATATCCGGATTTTCAGCCAAGGTAGTGTAAAAACCTTCGACCAATCCATGTTCAAGAATATCGTCAGAGTCGAAGTAGTAAATATAATCACCAGTGGCCTCACGGGTTCCGACATTTCTCGCCTCACCCAGTCCCTGATTTTCAGTATGAATAATTTTTACATAAGGTAGAAAGCCATAATGCTCTTCAACTAACCTACCTGAATTATCAGTTGAACCATCATCTACGATTATAACTTCATAAGGCTTTATAGACTGATTGATTACTGAGTCCACGGCAGCAATGACGTACATACTGACATTGTAGACCGGAATAATGATTGATAGTGTATACACTGAATTATTTACACTCATAACTCAATAAGCTCGCAATCAGGAATATCTTTAGTCCATGCTTGGTAATAAGTTGAATTCTTACCGTAAGAATTATCCAGAAGTTTAGTTTTCATACCAAGCAAACAACAAAGAATATGGCTGTGCATACGTGAAGTCACAACCGTATCATAAGACATGAAATATTCATTAATACGATCAATCAGAGAATCGGTATATTTTCCCCACAAAGCAGGAGCAGGAAAAAGCCCACTAGTTAACAGTTTATTAAAACGCTCCATTTGATCCAGCATTTTCATTAAATTTTTGTCTTTACTGGTACAGATGTCATCCCAGTCTTCATAGCCAGAAGCATCTGGAACACCTTCTAATCCAGACAAATTTGTCTCTTCGATATCTTTACGAATCATCCACAAGGTTTTTCTTTTTATATCATTCGGCTGTTGCTTGGGGAATACATTCCATAACGAATGTGCCATATCAGGACACATTATAGCGTTATGACAAAAATGATTTTTTAAAATTTGATGGCTACGAGTATCACGACAAAGAATCGTCAGGTCTTTGTGCTTACTAATTATATCTGCAGACTTTTGTAATTCTAGTGGATCTTTAAAATGAACGGTAATTGGTAAAATGACAACTTTATGTTCTGGAAAATTAAGAACCACTTGTTCTCTTAAGCGTTGATGATGTACATAGAGATCGCCAAAACTACCACCGCCTTGCAGCACAATAACGACATCTTTAGGTAAATTTTTAGTCTCTTTTACATACTTCAAACTACTCTTGTCAGTACGCCGCGCCAGAACTTTGTAATCTCTCTCTCTAAAAAATTGCTCTGTTCCTTTATAAATCAACAAATCGCCAACATTCAAATAAAGTGGGATATCCAGAAATACTACTTTACTCCCACGAGGTATAACGTCATCGATAATTGATAATTTATCTTTAAGAAGATTCATTGGGTGCATTTAATTTTTACTCTCTAATAAGTCTACGAAGCTTTGGATGTCTAAAAAATTGCTTTTTTATCTCAATAATAAAAGTATTACGAGACATTAATATCGTAATTGCGAAGGTTATGAAACCGGATATAATTTGTAACACCAGCATTGTGGTTACTGAGAAATAAGGTGCAAGAATATAACCAGTAATCCAGGCAACTACCACTGTAGGAAGAGCTAATCGAAATGGTAACCATATGCTCATAATATAGGCGCGATAGCTTTTGCCTAAAACCGGTTTAATTAAAATAAAGTAGCTCAGATATGTATTCAGTATTTGTACAGCCAAGAATCCGAGCGCCGCCCCGACTCCCCCACCCGTTGTTGCACCGAACCAGATGCTAGGTATAAATAGAAAAATTTTAAAAACATTGAATTTAAAACTAATATCTACTCGCGCTTTAGCCATCAACAATGAACCAATCGGATTACCGATTGAACGCAATAGACCAACAATGCATAGCACTTGCAAAATAGGTGTGATAAACCGCCATTTTTCCCCAAACATGAACAGTACAAAGTTTTCCGAAACCACAAGTAATCCTAGCAAAGCGGGAAAGTTTATAAGCCCTACAAGTGATAATAACTTATAGAAATTATCTCGTAACTTGTCCTTATCATCCTGTATTTTTGCAAATGCTGGAAATAACACGCGAGTGATTATGGGATTGAGGCGTGTAGGTGGAATGACTGCAACGTTAAATGCCAAATTATACCCGCCAGCCATAACAGCACCAAGGGTACGCGATAAAATAACTGTAGCAATGTTAGCATTGAGTTGATTCACTAAACCGTCAGCAGTCAAATATGCACCAAACTTTAAATTAGATGCAATAGATTTTAAATTGAAAATGAATTTAGGATTATATTGCTTACGTCCAACCCAAGAAAAAAGAAATGTTCGTACAGTAGCCATGCAGAGATATCCCCACATTGCGGTAATCGCAAGAGGATAAAACGATGCAGATGTCATTGTGACGGCAAAACCAATCACAATAGCAATTGTTTCTATAAGTCCGATCTTAGAGAATTCAAGTTCTTTTTGTAATAATGCTCTAAATTGCTGCCCATGTGGAATAATCAAAAAAGCAAATGATAAGGTTTTAATTAACAATTCAATATCTGGTTGATGCAACAATTGAGCAATTTTATGGCTTAGTAAGTATGTCAGCAAGAAAACCACAAAACCAATTAATATATTAATCCAATAGAGGGTAGACAGCTCTGTTTCTGTCAGTTCCTTTCTCTGTATTATCGAGTTTGAAATACCAAAGTCTGCCAAAGTATCTGCAATTAATATAACAACCATGGCAATAGTTAATAAACCAAATTGATGTGGCTCGATAATACGTGCCAGAAGTGTCATCTGTAAAAAACTGATACCAATACTGGCTACAGTTGAAATTGCCGACCACTTGGCGCCTTTTACAGTTTTATCTCTAAGGCTCATAGCATTCTTCTTTAAAGGGAGTAAGTGATATATTTTGTCAATAACTGTATGTATCAATTAATTATTGGCTACGATTCACCTAAAAAATATTAATAAGCAGTTTTGCTAATAAATCCTTTGAAAATTGTCATAAAAATAATCTTAAAGTCGAGCCATATACTCCAGTTACGGATGTAAGCCAGATCGAATTCGATACGTTTCTCCATTTTTTCAATCGTATCTGTTTCACCTCGCCAGCCATTAATCTGAGCCCAGCCCGTTATTCCAGGCTTCACCTTATGCCGTAACATATAGCCTTTTATGAGGCTTCGGTATTGCTCATTGTGCGCGACTGCATGCGGCCGAGGTCCCACGATTGACATATCACCAAAGAGTACATTAAAAAACTGTGGCAACTCATCCAGAGAGGTTCGCCGTAAAAAACCTCCAATTGGTGTTAATCGACTATCATCCTTTTTAGCCTGAACCACTTTATCGCCATTTTCCATCACTGACATTGAACGGAATTTCCAGACTTTAATCGGTTTCCCATCTATACCGTAACGAACTTGACGAAAAATTACTGGGCCAGACGAGGTTATTTTAACCATGAAAGCAATGGTTATCAGCACAGGAGAGATAAACATCAAAATACAGGCCGCAACAATTATATCTTCGATGCGTTTCATAACCATATTGATACCATTCAACGGCGTATCAGTAATTGATAGCACTGGCACACCATTAATATCTTCTGGTCGAGATTGCAAGATATTGAACGTAAATATGTCTGGAATAAGCATTACAGAGCAGGTGGTGTCACAAAGCTCATCAACCAGTTTTTTTATTTGGCTTTCTTCTCTCATTGACATGGCGATATAGATACGATCAATTTGCCCTTCTTTCGCATCTTTAACCACTTGCCAAATATTATTTACAAATGGGATGTTATCGCTTTTGCTCTTAGGATCGTCACTATATATACCTACAATGCGAAATCCCAACCACGGAGCTTTATGTAAACTCTCCGCCAATTCGCGACCTACTGGCATGTTTCCTACAATTGCTGCATTACGTGTATTATATCCATGCGCGCGTACAATACCAATAAGGTAACGAATGAATACGCGGCTACAAGTAATGCCAATACTAACCAGCAGATACCATCCCATCCATATGTTAAAGCTGATATCAACAACATTGATAAATGAAATTAGTCCAGCTGATAATATAACGCTCAATGTCCAGTTTTGTAGTACTAGTAAAATTTCAGAATGCAGCTGAACACCACGCCAAGAGCGATAAAAATCTGTGATTCCTCCAATCATCTGAAAAACAACTAAAGCTCCTAGTGCCATAAAAATATAGTTAAGGCTAAATTTATCACCTGTGGCTAAACTTACAATATAGAGACCGAAGAAAATAATAAAAACATCAGAAAACCTTTGCATCATTGAGATAAGTGATGCATTTGCTGAATTATGACTTTTTCTTATATTACTCATAACAGATACCCGCCAAAAAATTAATGAGGAACGGCTCTAAACCCTCCCCCTCTACAACTCAGTTAATATCAGCGAAGACCTATTTGTTGATATAATAGGGCCGTTTTTTCGATCATTGATTTAGAAGTAAACGCTTTACTGAATAACTTATTTCCCTTTTCCCCCATAAGCGTTAAATCAACATTCTTCAAGTCTAATATTTTATTTTTTAAATCATTAGCATCGCCACTTTTAAACAAGAAACCTGAGTCATTGTTATGCACAACTTCAGGTAAGGAAGTTGAGTCACTGGCAATAACAGGCAATGAATAACTCATCGCTTCAAGTGGAACCATCGCAAAGCCCTCCCAACGACTTGGAATGACCAAAGCATCTGATTTCAGGAAATACTTTTCAAGCTCATTTGACTTAATCCAACCAGTATACGTAATATTATCCAACGCGATTTTTTCTGTTTCTCCATTCACACTGTCTCCAACAATTGTCAGATGTATAGTAGGATCGTTTATTTTTTTCATTGCCGATATTAAGAGGTCATAACCTTTTTGGAAGTCGAGTCGCCCTACAAACAATAAATCTATTTTACTGTCATTATTTAAACGTCGCGCATTATCACGTTGTGGCACACCATTGTGTATAACAACCAACTTCTTTTCATTAAGACCATATCGCACCGCTTGGTTACGCTCATAATCACTCACACAAATAATTTTATCAGTGATTAATGAGAAAAAACGCTCGATCCAGACATAACACTTCTTTTTTAAAAGAGAACTTTCCATAATGAAAGAGAACGCATGCGGACAATAGACTACTTTTGGTCGATGAAAAGGATATATCACTATCAAGACTAAACGTGCCAGCACACCGGAAAAAGTACTATGTAGGTGTACGACATCAGGTTTATCCTTTAACAACTGCCGTGTAAATGTTTTTATCAAACTTATAAAAGATCCCAAATCGCGGCCTTTCCGTTTGAACGTTATAATATTTTCATCTGCTATTTCAAGTAATTCATCTCGCTGACTATCTGGTACGAGGCATATTAGTCGTTTACAATCTGGTGAGCTAATTTGTGCCGCTGCAATTTGCTTCAATACCGTTGCTACGCCACCTTTAATGGTTTCCGCGCAATGTAATATTTTCATTTTCATCATCCTGGATATTTACCGCTTCTCTTAACCAACTTGTAGAGAATACGGCGTAAAAGAATAGCGGGTAAAATGGTGCAAGGTGGCGAACATAGCTACCATAATCAGGTTCGAAAATACTCTGAATTGCTGTAAAAGCTACGATTAAACAGATGACGGATTTTAATACAGGATCCCTGTTATAAATAAGCTCCTGCTTCGTTGCTTGCCAAAACTTGAAATAAAGAAATATAAGGAAAAATGAGATCACCATATAATATGGTGACAGGGCCAGGATCAATGGCATTGGTACCATCAAAAACAACCATGTCAAGCACACGTTGAGCCAGCCAACGATAAAACCACCGCCTGGAATGATGCTGGTGATCATTGAGTCAGCACCTTGTTGCCCGGCGTCAAGTCGGACATCGTTAACGATAGTTCGAAAATTATCTACATCGACGCCCATAGCTGCACTAAATACAATTGCTAATGCAAATAACACCAAAAATACAATAAGAAGCATATTTCTGGGGTTCTTTATAAATCTGAAAATTAAATATAATCCCCAGAACATGGCTAAAACTAAAAACCAGTAACTACGAAAGTAAACCCCATAAAAAATCACAAGTAACGACCATGTCATTAAACCAGGGATCCCCCTTTTGGCAAAAAACATAAAGGGTATTAGCATTAGCATTACGATAAAATCTTTACTTAATAATGACATATATACTATTGCTAGCAATATATAGTAAAGATAAGTTCCAAACTCAATCAGTGTTAATCTACCAGGCTTAGCGCGCTTCATGACTGTGAAGAAGAAACTGATAATAATAACTGATGAAATCAATGGAAAAAAGAAAGAATCTCTTGCCACATTAAAAAAGTTATAAAATGCTGCGGTGCTGGCATATGAGTCACCAACGGTCATTGGGGTGTTACGCAGCATAAAGTTTTGAATCGTGTTGGCATCCAGAAAGAAGTAACGTGGTATCAAACTTTCTTTTATCAATGCAATTAAAGGAAAAAACAATGTTACACAGGTCCATAGCAGGAATGACAACCTGGCATCAAAAATAAAGACTTTATCTTTTGTTAACGTAACTTTTATTTTTGTTGGCTTCATACGTTGATAATCTCAAGATCTTTGCGGGCTTCAACAAACTGCTGATTGAAAATCTCTTCAGAGTGATTGGCAGATACATACTGTATCGCCTGGCGTCCTATGTGCTCCGACAATTCAGGTTCATTTATTAACCTTTTGACAACTTTCAATACCTGCTGGGGTGAATTGACAAGCAAGCCGGTTTCGTTATTGATAATATAGTTCTCAAGTTCTCCCACCGGCTTGACGATACATGTTAATCCCACACTCATCGCTTCAAGTGTTGCGATACTCAGCCCTTCAAAATCACTCATAAGTAAATAAGCATCATAGTGCGTGGCTTCTTCTATCCAATTATCCACAAAACCCTTCATATGAATTGCATTATTGAGATTCAGTGCTTTAATTTTTTCTGACAACGCACCTAGTAGCTCACCTTCACCGTAAATACTCAGCTGGACATCAAGACCTTCGCCACGCATCAGATGGATCGCTTCAATAGCTTCGTTATAATTCTTTTGAGAAGCAAGTCGGCCAACAGCCATCAGATTCACTTTTTTCCCGATTGTATAATCTTTTTTAGTGATTTTTTTTTCAGACATAAAAAAGAGAGGCAACACTTTTTTTTCCGCATTATTACTGCGAGCCATTAATGCTTTCTCAGTTGATTGAGAGTCGCACCAAAATTTATCAGTGATAAAATCAGTATTTTTCATTAAATGCCAGGCCATGCGGTTTTGAAACTCTGTATTATGCTCAAAAGTAATGAGTTTATAATTACAAAATATTTTGGCAATGCGGGCAACCAGCACAGATTGTGATAGTGAAGAGATTACGATTTCGGGTTTTATGTCGCGCACATATTTAATGAATTTGGCTAAGTACACAGGAATATTCTTGTTACTAACCGGAGAATCATTTAAGTAAACCACCCGCCCAGCTACTGCCTTTTCGACACGCTTCTCCAGGTTACTGTTACTTCGGCTAAGACACACAATGTTAAGTTGAGTATTATCAAAGAACCCGCTATCAATCAGCATCTTGAGTCCCATTTCTGCGCCACCGGGATTCAAGCTATTAATTATATATATTATTTTTTTTTCAGCGTTGTTCATTCTATTAATTCACCTCTTCGAACTTTCTTCTGCCTTGCCCGGCATAAATGCTTTAACTAAGATTCTGCTTAAGTAAAACATCTTAATCGCTCTGTTATAATCTTGGGGCACAGAAATTCCATGCCCCAAGCAGAATTATGATTTCTCAGACTTGTATTCGTACTCGTAATATCCGTAGCTACCGTAGTAGCTTGCGGCTTTCTTAAATACAGAGTTGAGAATCAACCCTTTTACTTCAATCCCGTTTTGTTCAAAGCGATTAATACTCACCTCGATTTCTTTAAGTGTATTCACACCAAAGCGGGCTACCATTAGCGCTGTTCCAATATGACGACCAATTATTGCAGCATCTGTTACTGCCAGTATTGGTGGCGTATCGACAATGACCAAATCGTAGTTTTTAGATGCCCATTCTAACATTGCTGCAAAACGGGAGTTCATCAGTAGTTCTGACGGGTTTGGTGGAACCTGACCACGAGTCATTATATCGAGATTTTCAACGCCTGAAGGCTGGACAGCATCTTCGATTTTGGATTGGTCTGATAGCAGTTCAGAAAGACCCACTTTATTATCCAGGCCCAGCAACGCATGGGTATAACCTTTACGTAAGTCGCCATCGATGAACAGTACCTTTTTATTGGTTTGTGCCACCAATACTGACAAGTTTGTGCTGACAAATGTTTTACCAATCGACGGGCTAGCACCCGAAATCATCAAAATATTATTTTTAGCTTCTAACATCGCAAAGTGCAGGCTGGTACGTAGACTACGCATAGCTTCCACTGCAAGGTCTGTAGGGTTACTTAATGCTAGCAGGTCACTTGCTCGATTCTTTGCTTTCTTAGAATTAAGTTGGCCAGCACGATCTTTCTTCTGCTGCCATTCAGAAAGCGGCACACTAGAGTAAACATTGATACCAGCCTCTTCTAGCTCAGCCGGATTTTCTATACCGCGATGTAGAACTGTTTTAATAATTACTACCAGAATCGATACAATCAAGCCTAACAGTAATGAAGCTATGATTATGATGGCTTTCTTGGGCTGTACCAGACCTGGCAACGTAACTGCTCGGTCTACAATACGTACATTGCCAACGGTGCTAGCTTTAGAAATGTTCAACTCTTGCTGTTTATTCAGCAATTGCATATACACCTCCTGACCAGATTGCACATCACGTGTCAGGCGAACAATCTCTTGCTGCGTTTTAGGCAGATTTGAGATCTTTTTGTTCAGGTTAGTTTTCTCATCTTCTAAAGTTTGACGTTTTTCTAATAAGGTGCGATAGGCTGGATGCTCTTTAGTGTACAATTTGGATATTTCCGCTTCCCGGAAAGTTAACTGATTCAACTGAGCATCAATATTAACTACTGAGTCAAGCACAGACTTTGCTTCTAAAGAGAGATCTACAGAATCATTTTCCTGACGGAATTGATTGAGTTTGTTTTCAGCAGCGTCAAGCTCGCCCCGTACTTTAGGTACCTGGACTTGCAGAAATTGAAGGCTTTTCTCTGCTTCAGCTGACTTACGCTCAACATTCTGCAGCAGATAATTTTGTGTGATTCCATCCAACGTTTTACGAATTTCAACCGGATCAGGCCCGGTATAAGTCAAATTCAGTACTCCGGTATCTTTACCTGAATCTTCAATCAGCAAGTTGCTCTTAATTCGATTCATCACCAGCAAAGATGGGGATTTTATCACGGTAAAACTGGTGCCCGGCGCCGCCTGAATGTCGCTAAGTAAGAGCGCAATACCATCTTTTTGAGTCAATTTACCCAATTCACCAGACATGACAACATCGCCATCACTCTTTAGTGTGAAGTGGTTACTCTCCCCTACTTCCAGAGTAAAAGGGGTATTTTGTAAAGCGTCAGGCACAGTAAAGCGTGAAATGGCCAGTTCTCCCGACTTTTCACCGGTCAAACGTGCCCAGCCTTTGCCAAACAGAGGGAAATAATCCTGACTTACACTGATATCCAAGTGCAGATCTTCTACAGTTTTTCCCAGCACCATGCGTGACTGGAGTAATTCTATTTCTGCTGCCGACTGAGGTTTATCAGGTAGAAGACTATCTAGATTTTTCACTAGTTGGCTGCCAACACTGGATTCAACCTGTACCAATGCATTAGCTTGATAGATCGGTGTAGCAAAAATTGAATAGATAACGCCAATCACAGTAAAGAAAGAAGTGATTGCCAATATCAGCCATTTATAGTCGAGGATTGAACCTAACAAATGACCGAGATCTACTTCGTTATGAACATCGGAGGTTGAGTTAACTCTTTTCTTATTCAAAATTCTGGCCCTTGAATCACTACCTGAGTTTATTTGCCCACTGCTCAGCCGCAGTATCCAGCAAGCTATAGACAGCCTGAAACGCGTCCAGGCTCTTTTTGTAAGGATCAGGAATCTCCCGGTCATTCCAGTGACCGAAGAGCATAACTTTACCTCTTACTTCCGGAGCAATGTTGCATACTGAGGCAACGTGCCCTCTTTCCATGACCAGAATTAAGTCATATTCACGGCATAGAGACTTAGTTAACTGTTGTGCACAATGCCCTTCAAGCGAAAGTTGATGTTCTGCAGCCACTTCTAATGCACTCACATCAGCAGGCTTACCTACGAGCGCACCAACTCCCGCCGAGTCAATCTTTAATTTTGGCAGATATTTTCGAAGTAGTCGCTCTCCGGTGGGAGAACGACAAATATTCCCAACACAAACGACCAGAATTGAATTAAACATGTTTGTATCACCAGTTATGAATGGTACGAACATTGTCAGTGGCGTAACGCACACTGTTGATCGTCGGTAACAGCTGATTAATGACGCGATTCCAACGTGCTATTGGTACAGCAGTAGAATAGACAATATCATATGGTTGCAGCTGGAATTCAGTTGCCAGCACCATTGCCGTAGCATCTTGTGCATTCAATTGATAGATATTAGCGATTTTACCACCATTGTTCGCCCCTCTGATCGGCCGGATAACAAAGATTCCGGTCGCATCAGCAACTGATTGATTCATCCCTTCAGCACTACTCAGTGCTTCTGTCAGCGACATGCCACTGCGGTCCATCTTCAACGTTTGTTGTTTATTAACTTCGCCCATGACAAATACTTTAAGATCGTCATTGCGCGGCACATAGAGAATGTCTCCGGGATAAAGTAAACGGTTTTGAGTAAGATCGCCGTTTTGCATTAATGCCTGAAGCGAAATGCGTTGCTCGCGTCCATTGTGGGTCAATATTACATTACGCCAGTCAGCATTTTCCGCAAGCCCTCCTGCCGTATTAACTGCATCCAGAATAGTAAGAGGAATATTGGTAATCGCCTGTTTGCCTGAAGTCCCTACTTCGCCAGTTACATATACTTTTTGTGAGCGGAATGCTGCAATATTAACATCCACCTGTGGACTTTCAATGTAAGTCGCTAAACGGTTTTGAATCTCTTCGCGCACTTGTTGAATAGTTTTACCTGTAACGCGAACTTTACCAATGTAGGGATAAAAAATTGTACCGTCTGAGTGTACCCAGTTACCCGTGTCGCTGGCACTGCGATACTGGCCAGCTGGAGTGGTCAATTCCGGATGATCCCAGACCGTAATACTGAGGACATCACCTACACCAATGCGATATTCATAATTAGCCAACTCTTGATCCAATTGCGGATTAGGACGGGCTACAGTAGCTGTCACACGCAATTGCTCGATCAGTGTAGGACTTAGTGGGTAAACGTTAACCATCTTATCAAGATCATAATTAGCATCTTGCTGCTGAATTATATCCTTGCCACTGGTTGAAACGGTTTGCCCCGGGATGATGGTACAACCACTAATCAGTGTGATTGACGCCAGTAGGGGGGCCAACTTTAGTTTTGTTTTCATCATTAAATTATCATCGCTATGTAAATTTGCTTCCAAGGCCACTCCGGCGCCTTCTGACAAGTATGTTCTGACACACGTCACGTAGTTGGGCGATTATCTCACATAGGTCGATATATCATCCCTAAACCTTTCGCAGTAAGCCTGGCAAGATAACAGATCCTCAGCAAGCCTTGAAAATAAGATAATCACTTAAATGCTCAGTAAAATGTTCATTTTGAGTAAAAAGTCTTTGCAGACTCAAACTGCTGAGCATACCTTTAAAAGTTTAAACGTTAATTTTTTTAATTAGCAACAGAGCCAAACTCTCGCCACCCATCCTTTGTCATAAGAATACCTTCTCTACCACCCGGTTCAGGGGTTAGATAAGGGAGACGTTGACCCGGTACTGGCGTGAATTCCTCCCATAGATTATCTGGTAAGTTCGCCTCTGGCAGGTCTTTTTTTCCACCAATAAACCCTCCTTTAAAAAGGTTTATTTGAGGCATCACCGGACCTTTTAGAGACTTGGTAACCCATAACAAAGGACCTTTGCCGTCACTGGTATTATTTTCCAGAGAAGGCATGACTAATGTTTCCGAAACAACCAGTGAAAAATCCGCTTGGTTATTTTTTATACTATTACCTTGTAATTTTGGCGCTACAGCATATTGGTCAACCCAGAACACCCCATGAGTTTCGGGACTACCATTATCGTTAATTTGCACCACATTATCTGCGATAGTTACATGGGCGGCACGGATAAACAACGACTTGGGTGACTGCTTGCTATTAAGCAGGAAATGATTATCTACCAGCTTACTACGCTCACCATGTAACGAAATCACTCCATCATTATAGCTTACGGGCATTAAGAAACGATTTCGCTGGACTAAAGCTTTCAAATTAAACTGCAACTTCACTGGACCGCTGAAGTAATTCTCCTCAAACGAGACATCTGACCAGCTGCTTTCAGCCGGTGAAAAGATCAGCTTTGGCGCCTTATCTGTTTTCACGTCAAAGGTATTACTACGGAATATCGCTGTCTCATTTGAAGATAGGACTGAATCTTGTGGTTCTGCTCCCTGTTCAATCACAAAGGTATTACCAACAATTTCAAGCCCATAAAAATCACCTTTGCTCACAGTTTTAAATATCGGAGCAAAACCATAAATGTTTACGTAATTATAAAGGAACTTTAAATTTATCCGACTAGTCGTAAATGCCGGATAATTACGTGTTCGAACATAGTTATGACTAATTTCAAGGCTCTGATTAAAGGTCGATTTTGGAGAAAAGGTCATACCTCCCAGATGAGAGCGTTTTTGTTCCAATCCGCCTTGAGGGCACTTCACAGCCTCGCAACCTAGCATGTCGGTAAAATTGCGCTGAATTACGCCACGCACACCACTGCATGTGATGGGCAAATAGCAATTGAGCACTTTATTATTGATTATTGACATATCCACAGCAGCTTCACCTTTGATGCCAATAACATAGCCGTAAACTGTGCTGTTACTGATTTCGACACCTCGTGAAACTCTGTCAAGGTCTTTCTCTTTAACATTCAGCCAGTTGATCATCGGGGGAGCAGTATCAGGTCGGTCGGTGCGGCTAACGCTAAATTCGCTCCAGAAGCCAATGTAACCGCATAAAGTGTCGTTTAACTGCTGACCATTATCAGGTGATTTATGATCGACAGTATATTTCCGAGTATTCCATGCAATGCAGTCAGCTATTTTACCGCCATAGCAAGACCAATAAAATATAGCTCCACCACTATTATCGCGGTCCATCCTTCCGGATCGGTCGATGATTTGGTTGGCAGAAACATTATAGAAATAGATATTATGCGACAGAGGATTGAAGGACTTCTTACAATAAATACCGCTGCCATATATATGGCTAAATCTCAAATTCCTGAAGACAGGATTCAAACAATAAATTGCATAAATACCGATACTACCTGTTGAATGGGGAGTTGGATGGCATTCTTCCAGACTATTTAAATCTGTGCCACCAGCATTTCGCTGAAGTGAATAGTCAATAGTCAGATTTTCAATAACAGGAGAATCGATATATTGCTCGGTGCCTTTACCTTTAAGCAGTAATAAAGGGGTTTCTGAAACCCAACTTTTATTGCCAGGACGTTCGGGTGGATCGATATTTTCGAAAGTGAAAATGGTCGCATACCCTTGTCCCCGAATCGTAAACTGCTTAATACCCTCAAAATATTCTATCCGCTTGCGCAGTAAGCCAAAATTTACTTTACCTTTAGGAAAGGACAGTGTGCCGCCATTGATAGTGATATAGTCAATAGCAGAAGAAATATTATCTGCACGAGCAATACCGTCTCCGGTTACACCAAACCATTGGGCATCAATTTGTTCTGAAATATCACGTACCCAGCACCATTCTTCGTTGACGCGAAAGATGGTGCCACCATCCTCTTTAAGCTGGTTATTGCGAACAGAATACAGCGTTCCGCCACCGACTGGATGAGCAACACCTCCCCACCCTTGGCGGTGCCAGGAAGCCAGAGAAATGCGTTGTCCTGGCAATTCAGGTATAATCTGCTTAAGGTCCTCAACAGACAATGCTTGCCCAATATATTTAAGCCCATCTTTTTGACGCAAGCTCGTCCTTAGCAAGTCAGAATGGGCATTTTTGCCTAAGTCAGCCTCTGTTTTAGCTGACGGTAGTTTCGACATATCGAGTTCGCTACCTTCTGCCCGAGCTTCATTAAAAACAAATGACAATGCGGGGATTGCCAACAACGATTTTTTTAGCGCACTTCGACGCGCCTTCCCATCAACCTGTGGAATTTTCATCCATGTTTTGCGTAAGAATTTCAAATTTCGCTCCCCCGCTTTTGGCCGAATAATTCATACCTGTTTCTCTTGGCGAAAGTAGTCTGAAAAGTAGCTTTTCAGATTTTCGTTATGCCGCTTAGAAACGAAACTCTCAGTGTGCTGTTTCGTCAGCTGCCAGGCTTCGGCTACCTCTTGCGGATTATCTCGCAGCCAAATCAACTTTTCCTTCCAATCGTTTAGTGTATCCCCTTTCACCACAAAACTATCTGTTACTGTTTCGGGAATGCCACCATGATTCGAAACCAACACGGGTATACCGCTACGGATACCTTCAACCGCTACTCGTCCAAATGGCTCATTCCAGAGTGAAGGGGCTATCAGAAGGTCGAAAGATTTGAATAACTTAGCAGGATCGCTTCCCCAGCCTTTGTAGATGATATTATCGACACCGTACTGCCTGTCTTCTCGTGAGAAATAGACAAACTCAATATCTTCAAATACTTTTGCCAGAGCAATAAAGATGTCCTCACCCTTTATTTTCTTAG
The DNA here is from genome assembly GCF_032164335.1 of Winslowiella toletana. NCBI lineage: Bacteria > Pseudomonadati > Pseudomonadota > Gammaproteobacteria > Enterobacterales > Erwiniaceae > Winslowiella > Winslowiella toletana. Next base: position 3,146,297 of record NZ_CP134152.1, read on the forward strand.
GGTTTATCATTCCAACACGCAACTTTCTGGTTGTAGGTAGCGGGCGATAATCTGTTTCAGGAAAATCAACTGGTGGATATAAAACAGCTATTTTTTCTTTTTTTATTTTGAAATGGCGGGATATTTCACTGCGCATAAATTGGCTATTGGTGATAACCATTGCAGCATCCTGATAACACTGCTTCACTCGCTTATCTATAAGTACTTCCAACACTTTCTTGCGCAACCGTTCTTTGAAGTTTTCGCCATTGACCTGATAATCGAAAAAATCTTCAAATGCGCGTGTAAGAATAATATTTCGTTTTGGCGAAACGCTATTAACAAAACTTGAAGTGCCATTGGTGCTGATAAAGGCTGTTACATCGCCACGTAGTGAACGCTGACGAATTTGATTTCTTAACCAAACTTTTTTTCTGGCTTTAGTACTCAAAGACTCCCCTTCAAGACCAGACTGTGTGATTACTTGCACGTTGTTGGGTTGTTTCAGAATCAGCTCCGGCGAAACGATGGGTGATATCACGTCGATCTCACCCAGTTTTGCCAACTCTTTGACCAGTGCAAAGTTTGAAATCGTACCGCCAGTAGAACGCTTATCCCGTGGCGAAAAAAACGTCGGTAAACAGACGACAAGTTTTTCATTAGACATTTTAATTGTCACCTTAAACTTAATAATTATTCATTCCTGCGGCAGGAGCCATTAACGATTACATCGATCAGGGCCAATTAAGAACCTGAGTTTATTCTTAAATTTTGTTTGTGTGCACAGCACTTATTGACTTCCATTGAAATGCATTGACCACACAACTTCAGACACGCTACCGCCCCTGGCTTGCAGCTACCAATGCTGTAAATAAGAATAATGCTATTGCGAGGATGATAATTAGGATAATTCCACTGATAAATCCGAAATCATCATTTGAACCGTTTCATGGCCCTCTGCTTACAAAAGGCGCATTTATCACGGTGTGATCACATAAGTTATGACCAGATTTTCATACTATTGAATGTTTGTTACAAGGGCGGGACGGCAGATCCCGGTCACTTTCAGATTAAGACTAACTTTGCCCATTTTATCACATTGATAATCAACAGGTTAGAGTTAATAAAGAAAATAGTCTTTTCCGGATAGTTCTATGTTGATAATAATATTTTTATCGTAGTTAAGCCAAATTCGCTGCAATTTCCATCAGTATAAGAATTTCTGAGTACCTCAATACCGATCAAAGTCACACGGCACGACTGTCTCGAAACTTAAATAGATTCATCCTGAGATTATTCCTAGATAGCATTGCGTTTTTTTGTTTAGCGTACCAATATCAACATTAATCTAATTAATACATCTTATAGGGTTAAATACGTCGTATGGAATGGATCGCCGATCCGTCAATTTGGGCCGGTCTGGTTACGCTAATCGTGCTGGAGCTGGTACTGGGTATTGATAATCTTGTTTTCATCGCCATTCTCGCAGAAAAACTGCCCCCAGCGCAACGCGACCGTGCTCGGGTAACCGGCTTGTTACTTGCGCTGGTTATGCGTTTACTGCTGCTGACCTCCATCTCCTGGCTTGCCACACTGACTAAACCGCTGGTTACCCTTGCAGGTCATCCGTTTAGCGCGCGGGATATTATTATGTTGGTGGGAGGAGTGTTCCTGTTGTTTAAAGCCACCATGGAACTTAATGAGCGGCTTGAAGGTAAGGACGAAGAGCAGAATACGCAGAAACGTGGCGCGCGATTCTGGCCGGTGGTGGCACAAATTGTGGTTCTGGATGCGGTGTTTTCACTGGATTCGGTGATTACTGCAGTGGGGATGGTTGATCATCTTCCGGTCATGATGGCCGCCGTTGTGGTAGCAATTTTTCTGATGTTGCTGGCCAGTAAGCCCCTCACCCGCTTCGTTAACAGTCACCCGACGATTGTTATTCTCTGTCTGAGTTTCCTGTTAATGATAGGCTTTAGCCTGATCGCAGACGGTTTTGGCTTCCATATACCCAAAGGTTATCTCTACGCGGCTATCGGGTTTTCGGTAATTATCGAATCGCTGAATCAGCTGGCACATTTTAATCGTCGTCGCTTCCTGTCTGCCAAGCTGCCGCTGCGCAAACGCACTGCCGAAGCGGTGCTGCGTTTACTGCGCGGGCATCATGAGCATGCCGAACTGGATGCCGAGACATCCTCGCTGGTTGCCGACCATAATGAGAACCAGGGGATCTTTAATAAGCAGGAACGATTAATGATCGCCCGGGTGTTGGGGATGGGGCAGCGCAGCGTTCGCAGTATCATGACCTCACGCCACGATATTGAGAATATCGATCTGGCTGACGATCCAGAAAAAATCATGGAGCAGCTCGATCGCAATCAGCACACGCGCATCATCATCACCGAAAAGAGTGACGACCCGCTGGGGGTGGTGCATGTTATCGACCTTCTGCACCAGTCGCTGCATGAAAACGCTCTCGATTTACGCGCGCTGATTCGCCAGCCATTGGTGTTTCCCGAGCAATTGCCGCTGTTACAGGCGCTGGAGCAGTTCCGTAATGCACGCACGCACTTTGCTTTTGTCGTCGATGAGTTTGGTTCGGTGGAAGGCGTGGTGACGCTAAGTGATGTGATGGAAACCATCGCCGGTAATTTACCCAACGAGAGCGAAGAGCTGGATGCGCGTCATGATATTGTGCAAAACGCCGACGGTAGCTGGACAGCCAATGGCTATATGCCGCTGGACGATCTGGTCATGTACTTGCGACTGCCGCTGGATGAAAAGCGCGAGTATCACACCATTGCCGGACTCTTAATGGAGCATTTGCAACGGATTCCGCAGGAAGGCGAAGAACTGCAGGTTGGCGATTTTCTGTTTCGGATTCTGCAGGTTGACAGCCATCGGGTGCAGAAGGTGCAGATTATTCCGTTACGGCTGCCGGAGTCGGACAGCTAACATCAGTGACATAGATTCAGGGGAGTCGAAAACGACTCCCCTGCCCCGACAATTACTTATTCTCTTTCAATAATTGCTTCGCATCTTCGCTGTTTTTATTGCCCTGATTACGCTCAATCCAGCTGTTAATCCGCGATTTGGCCTCGTCCTGAATGCGTTTACGCAGCACCTGGTCAACCTGCAACGAGTATTGCAGGCTGTCCCACGAGCCATACAACCGCAGTGGAATCGCGGTTTCTTTTAGCGTCTGCACCAGCTGGTTATTCCCTTTCCAGCCATCGGTTACCTTAATATTAAAGGTGATATCACACTGCTGGCTGTCGAGATTAACAATTCCTTTACCGGCGAGGTCCAGCATTGCGGAGCGCCCTTGCAGATTAACCAGCGCCATTGAGCCATTATCGAGCTGCAGTGAGCCTTTCAGCTGCTGAACTTCGGTATAGCTGACATCAGAGTCAGTGCCACGCACCTGGTCGCTGCTGCGTTCAACCGCACGCTGGATCATTTGCTGGAAGTTAAGCCCGGCAAGCCGTGCGTTTTGCATACTCATTTCAGCGTTGCCACGCCAGTGGTGTTTAAAATCTTCCACACTGAGCCCATGGCCGTGCAGTTTGCCACTCATCGACAGCTTGCCACTGACGGTTTCCGGCAGTTCGAAAGCTTTCAGCAGCGGCGCCAGCTCAATCTGATTGAGTACCGGCTGGAAGGTGACCTGAGTCAGTGGATTATGAATATTTACTGTGCCGGGCAGTGAGAAGTCACCGGAACCCGTTTTACCGGTCAGGGTGGCAATATTCATTGCACCGTGATCGTTGCTGCCGACAAACTGGACCTGACTGAAATCCATGCCGCGCCAGCGCAGTGTATCAATCTGCATATTCAGCTTACCGCTGATGTCATTCAGCGCTGAGTTTTCATTACTGCGTTCGATCGGCTCGGCAATCACCGGCGCGCGGCCAGTCGACTGTTGCGTAGCGGGCTGGCCGTCAGTGGCGTTTTGCAGGAAGTTATTGCCGGTCAACGCATCAATATCCAGCATCGGCGCATGCAGATCGATATTGAAATCCGGGCTACCGCTTAATTTACCGGAAACAGCGCCATTAAGCTGACTGTTGTTTACCGTTAAAGCGATATTTTTGAGCGAGAATTGCTGGGTTTCATTTTGCCAGTCGGCCAGCAGTGAGGCTTCACCCTGTAGACCCTGCGGCGGTAGGTCCGCGCCTCTTAATTGCCAGCTTAGCTGCTCGATATTGCCGGAGATGCGCTGTGGGTATTCAGTAACATCCATCGCTCCTTTCAACGCCAGCTGCAGTTCGCGCTGATCGCGACTGACGCGGGTAGTCAGATCCACACTGGCTTGCTTACGGGCATTTTGTGACAGCTCGAGATTGATATCGCGGAAATTGATCTGCTCACCGCCAGCCTGTTGCCAGACCAGCAGGCTGTCCACCACCTGCAATTTGGCGATATCGAATTTCCAGCCGCTGGCCGTCTCCGGCACCGAGGAACCCGACGGACCAACCGGAGCATCCTGAGGACGCTGCGCTTCACTTTCCGGGGTAACGCGTATCACCGCGTTTTTCAGCATCACCTGTTTTACACTGAGCTGGTGGGATAACAGCGGCAGAAGATGCACGTCGAGACGCATGTTTTCTGCATTAATAAGCGGCTGTTGCGCGCCAGGCGCGGTAATCGACATGCGCCCGGCAAGAATGCTGAGCTGCGGCCAAACGTGCCAGCGCAGATTGCCTTGCAGCTCCAGTTTATAGCCACTGCGCTGTTCAACCTGCTGCACCATGTATGCACGAAAATCGTTGGGATTAACCAGCAGTACCAGCGCTGACATGCCTGCCACAATCACTACCAACAGTATGGCCAGCGTGGTAATTAATCTTCTCATCCGATCCTCTTATTCGCTTGAAGCGCCAGGCTGTTAGTCTTTATCAATTCGGCTGGCAACCGCGCCTTGCTGATCCTTATATTTCGCATCCTGACGACGGTTATAAGGGCGCGCAGCAGGACCAGACAGCGGTTCAAAGCTTAGCGCACCAATCAGCATACCGGGACGTAATGCTAACGGCAGCTTACCTGAATTATAGAACTCCAGCACAATTCGTCCCTGCCAGCCGGGATCGATGCGGTGCGCGGTGACGTGAACCATTAAGCCCAGACGCGCCAGCGACGAGCGACCATCCAGCCAGCCGACCAGGTCGTCGGGAAGCGTCACCGACTCAAAGGTCACCGCCAGTGCCAGTTCGCCGGGATGCAAAAAGAATGCTTCACCTTCCGGCAGCACAATTTCATCGCTCATTACCCGGTCTAATGCTGCGCTGACTTCATCCTTTGGCCCACTTAAATCAATAAAGGCAGCGGTATGACCGCGAAAGGTGCGAAATTTATTGCCGAGGCGAACATCCACCGTCGCGCCACTGATGCGCTCTACCGGTGGGCGCGGCGTAATGTCAAGCTTGCCGCTATCAAGCCAGGCTTCGATATCGCGATCGCATAATCTCATCGCCGTCTACTCCATCAATGTATTGGTTGCTAACACTGCCACAGGGTTAGCATAAACGCTATGCCAACCCTGTCATTTTTAAGGAATTTTATCTTATCGTAGCAGCAATGCCGTCGCTACTCGAAAAACTGATTAATCTTCGCTTTCAGAATATCAATCGCGATGCGGTTTTTACCGCCGCGCGGCACAATAATGTCAGCATACTGTTTGGATGGCTCAATAAACTGCAGGAACATCGGACGCACCGTTTTCTGATATTGCGCCATCACCGAATCCATTGAACGGCCACGCTCATTGACATCACGCTTCATACGACGCATCAGACAAATATCCAGCGGCGTATCAACGAAAATAGAGAAGTTCATCTCCTGACGCAGACGCGCATCGGTCAGCAGCAAAATGCCTTCCAGAATAATCACTTTTTTCGGCTTCAGATGGACAGTTTCTTTGGTGCGGGTGTGGTCAACATAGCTGTAAACCGGTAGTTCTATATCCTGTCCCGATTTCAGCATCTGCAGATGTTGCAACAGCAGATTGTGATCCATTGCGCTGGGATGGTCGTAATTGGTTTTTACCCGCTCTTCCATGGTGAGGTGGCTTTGGTCTTTGTAGTAGCAATCTTCCGGGATCACGCCGATATGTTCATCGCCGACCTGATCGCGCACTTCACGATACAAGGTACTGGAGATTAAGCTTTTCCCCGACGCTGATGCGCCTGCGATTCCTACAATGACGCATTGGTGAGACTTGTCAGTCATAAAATTAAAGACCTGATAACTATGTGACTTATCGATAAGGCGAAGTCGATTTGCTCTGCCTTATTGACGGGTCAGGAATGAGAGGGTTGTTTCGCTGGCAATTATAGGGATTTAGCTGAACTGATGCCAGAAAAAACCCCGCCTGCTGATTTTCGGAAATTCCCCCTTTGGCGCAAAGTACTTTCCCCGATAAACTAGTGTTCATCTGGCGTACTGGCCTGAAGTCCGTTTTGACCCGAAGGAAAACTATGTCCTGGAACACACTAAGCTATCTTGGCGACAGCATGTTGCTGCTTCCCACCGCAGTGATTATTGCGCTGGTGATGCCGTGGAAAAATAACGATCGCCGCGCCGTGTGGTTCTGGATTGTGGTTTTCTGCCTGGCAGGGGCGCTGGTCAGCCTGTCGAAAATCGCCTTTATGGGCTTTGGTATCGGCAGTGCGCGCTTTAATTTCACCGGCTTCAGCGGCCACAGTGCGATGTCCGCGACCCTGTGGCCGGTGATGTTCTGGCTGCTGTCCGGGCGTTTATCCGCGCTGCTGCGCGGCGCGGCGCTGGCGGTCGGCTATCTGATTCCGCTAATGGTCGGTTTCTCCCGCCTTGAGCTGGACGTTCACTCCACCAGCGAAGTGGTCAGCGGCCTGCTGCTTGGCTATACCCTGAGCAGTGCATTTTTACTCTCACAACGCAGCTCTCAGCTTAAAGGCTTTAGTGTGGTGCAGCTTTGTGTCGCGCTGCTGGTTCCGGTGCTGCTGTTCAGTCATGGCCGTGTGGCGACCACCCAGGGCTTTCTGACCCACCTCTCCACGAAGATTACCGGATTAGAGAAACCTTTTACCCGTAGTGAACTGTTGCAGCAGCCTTAATTAGCTGTTTTTTATCACTCTGATTTCGGCCGCAAAGTTTATTGGTTACAGCGCGCATAATTTCGATTTACCCACAGCATTGCATAACGGATGTGCTAGCATGCAACGAGCATTGAGTCTTGTTGAAAGCATGTAAATCAGCCTGTCAGGCTCGCAGGCATGCAGCTGGAATCGATGATGACAACCGATATTCTCTCATCCCGACTCACCGGCTCATGGTGGGCAAAATCATTAATACTTGGCGCGTTAAGTTTCGCGCTAACGCTATTTTGTATTGAGCTGATCATGGTCAGCGGCACTCTCTCGCCGCTATGGTTCCCCACTACCCTGATGACCGTGGTGGTTTTCCGCTATTCCAATGCTGAGTTACTGCCATTGCTGTTCAGCTGTATGACTGGCCTGGTGCTGGCCAATGCATTAATGTTTGGCGTTTCGCTGGCCATCATTAGTTTTCCGCTGGTTAACTTGTTACAAGCTCTGGCTGGCGGACTGCTGCTGCGGCTGGTTCTCGGGCGCAAAGCGCCGCTCAGCTCACTCAGCAGCTGGTATAAGATGCTGGCTACAATCGGCATTGCCGCCCCGCTGTTCGGTGGGTTGCTGGCAAATGGCCTGCTGAACCATGCCGGTGCCCCGGCGTTACACTTTATCGCCTCGTGGGCGGTATCAGAAATGATCGGTATGCTGGCGCTGGCGCCGGTGTGTCTGCTGTGGCGTGCAGGCTATTTCGGTAAACCCTTAGTGAGTAAAACGCTGGCGGAAGCGATTATTACGCTGATCGCCACCCTGGCACTCAGTTATATCGCGCTGCGCTATCTCCCGTGGCCGTTCACCTTTATGATTGTGGTGCTGTTCTGGAGTGCGGTGCGCCTGCCACGACTTGAAGCCTTTATTATTTTTTTCGCTAACATCGCCATGATGTCGCTGATGCTGGCCTGGCGCTTTTTCGATGTGTACGCCGAAAGCACCCATGAAATTGCCGGCGCCCCGTGGCTACCGTTTCTGCTGGTGCTGATTCCCAGCCATATGATGACGCTGGCGATGCATTCGTTCAGGGAAGAGAAAAAGCATATCAGCGAAAGCGAGCGCCGTTTCCGCCATGCGATGGAGTATTCGGCGATCGGTATGGCGCTGGTTTCTCCTGACGGCCGCTGGCTGCAAACCAACAATGCGCTGTGCCATTTTCTCGGCTATCGGGCCGATGAACTGAAACGTCTGAACTTCCAGAAAATTACCCATCCCGACGATCTTGATGCCGATCTCGCCCAGCTTAACGCCCTGCTGGCCGGCACCATTGACAGCTACACCACTGAAAAGCGCTACCTGCGTAAAGATCATAAAATCGTCTGGGCGCGACTGGCGGTGTCAGTGGTGCATGATACCGATCATCAGCCACTCTATTTTATTTCGCAAATAGAGGATATCACCGCGCTGAAACACTCCAATGAACAGAACCGTCTGTTAATGGAACGTATTACCATCGCCAATGAAGCCGGCGGTATCGGCGTCTGGGAGTGGAATATTGACGATAACGACCTCAGCTGGGACCGGCGGATGTACGAAATGTTTGAGCTTTCCAGCGATGAAACGCCCACCGATCGCTACTGGTTAGGTTGCGTGATTGCAGAAGATCGCGACAAAGCGGAGCAAGCGTTAAAACGGTCGATAAAACTGCGTGAGCCGTTAGATCTTGAGTACCGTATCCAGAGCAGCACCGGGATCCGCTATATCCACACTCAGGCCAACCGAATTTTACGCGATGACGGGCGTATTGAGCGCATTCTGGGTATCAGTCAGGATGTGACCGAAGTTCGGGCGCTAAATGAAGCGCTGTTCCAGGAAAAAGAGCGCATGCTGATTACTCTCGACTCGATCGGCGAGGCGGTGATCAGTACCAACCAGGAGATGCTGGTAACCTTTATGAATCCGGTCGCTGAGCAGATGAGCGGCTGGTCTCAGGAGCGCGCGGCGGGTGTCCATATCAGCAAAATTTTGCATATTACCCACGGCAGTAAAGGGCCAGAAATTGAAAACCTGCTGCTGAGTAAGCTGCCTGAAGTGAAAGTCACGCCAGATTTTGAGCAGGACCTGGTGTTGCACAGCCCTGGCGGCGACCAGTTTGATATTCACTACAGCATTACCCCACTCAACACTATCGAAGGCCGCATTATTGGCTGCGTGATGGTGATTCATGACGTCAGCGAATCTCGGGAAATGTTGAAACGCCTCAGCTACAGCGCTTCACACGATATGCTGACGCGCCTGCCCAACCGCTCCAGTTTCGAACACCAGCTGAAGCGGCTGCTGGTTTCGTCCAGCGAACATCAGCATCAGCACGTACTGACCTTTATTGATCTTGACCGGTTTAAAGCTATCAACGATACCGCGGGCCATGCCGCTGGCGATGCGCTGCTGCATGAGCTGGCGAAATTAATGCAGTCGCAACTGCGCAGCCACGATCTGCTGGCGCGCCTGGGCGGTGATGAGTTTGGCTTGCTGTTAAGCGACAGTTCAACTGACGCTGCCATCGAAGTGGTACAGCGTCTGGTCAGCAGCATTAATGAGTACCGCTTCCTGTGGGAAGGACGGCTGTTTCGCATCGGTGCCAGCGCCGGACTAACGCAAATTACCAGCAGCAACTGTATCGCCAGCGAAGTGATGGCCCAGGCTGACTTTGCCTGTTATAACGCCAAACATAATGGTCGCGGTCAGATCTCAGTGTACGAGGCGCGCCTGCAACGCCAGCTGCGACCGGTAATGACGCGAGAAGAGAATATCCGCACTCTGCAGGAGCATCCGCTGCGAATGATGGCCTCACCCGTCACGCCGCCGCGCAAAACTCAGGCGGTTAGTTTCTGGCTGATCGGTCTGCAACTGTTTTCGCGCACCGGTCAGGAGATCAGTGAAGCAGAATTTCGCGCCAACCTGCATGAGCCAGACCTGTTTATCGCGCTCGACCGCAAAGTTATCGATACTTTTTATGCCAGCTTTGGCGCCGGCGTGGCGCGCAAAGCCATCAGCATGGCGCTACCGCTGTCGGCTTATGGCCTGAAAGACGACGTTTTTATTCGCTATCTGCTGGATAAAATCAGCAGTGGCGGCGTGGCGGGTAATCTGCTGCACTTTATGCTCGACATTGATACCCTGCTCGAACAGCATGAAACCCTGCATGCTAATATTGCCCGCTTACGCCAGCTGGGCTGTGGCATTGTATTACGCGATTTTGGCCGTAATCTTGATGCATTTAATCTGCTGCATGCCGACGAAATCGACTATCTGATGCTCAGCGCGGACCTGGTGACTAACGTCCACTGTAATCTGATGGACGAAATGATGGTGTCAATTATCCATGGTCACGCCCAGCGGCTGAACATCGCCACCCTTGCCGGCCCGGTAGAGTTACCGCTGGCGTTAACCACGCTGGCCACTATTGGTATCGACGTGGTATGGGGTGAGGCGGTCGGCAGCCCGCAGACGCTCACAACCCTGCTGAGCAACAGTTACTTCGCGATTAAATAGCCCTTCTCCGCCTATATTGTCCCGCCTGTCGCCAACCGCGTGGTATTGATTGCCCTGCACGACGTACTGCGCTAAAGTCGCCCCCTTTTTTCGCCATTGGGAGGGTAAACATGTTTATCGGTTTCGATTACGGGACGGCAAACTGCTCGGTAGCTGTGATGGAGAAGGGCTCGCCGCGCCTGCTGCCGCTGGAAAATAATTCGCCGTGGTTGCCCTCAATGTTATGTGCACCTACGCGTGAAGCGATCAGCGAGTGGTTGTTCCGCCATCATCAAGTCGCCACGCCGGACGCTGAAAATCAGGCGCTGTTGCGTCGCGCCATCGCCTTTAACCGCGAAGAAGATATCGAGGTCAACAGTAACAGCGTGCAGTTTGGTCTGGCATCGCTGGCGCAGTATATGGATGACCCGGAAGAGGTGTGGTTTGTTAAATCGCCGAAATCCTTCCTCGGTGCCAGCGGGCTGAAGCCGCAGCAGATCGCGCTGTTTGAAGACCTGGTGTGCGCCATGATGCTGCATATCCGCAAAACCGCTGAAAACCAGCTGGGCAGTGACATTCAGCAGGCGGTGATTGGTCGTCCGATTAACTTTCAGGGCTTAGGCGGTGAAGACGCCAACCATCAGGCGCAGGGCATACTTGAACGCGCTGCACATCGCGCCGGTTTCCGTGACGTGGTGTTTCAGTTTGAGCCGGTTGCGGCCGGGCTGGACTTTGAAGCCACGCTGCAAAAAGAGACGCGAGTGCTGGTGGTGGATATCGGTGGTGGTACCACTGACTGCAGTATGCTGTTGATGGGCCCGGAGTGGAGCACGAAAGCCGAGCGCGGCGCCAGCCTGCTCGGTCACAGCGGCTGCCGCGTCGGCGGTAACGATCTGGATATTATGCTGGCATTTAAAGAGCTGATGCCGCTGCTTGGCCTCGGCGGCCAGACGGCAAAAGGTATTGCGCTGCCGGCTCTGCCGTGGTGGAACGCGGTAGCCATTAACGATGTTCCGGCGCAAAGCGATTTCTATGCTGCCGCCAGCCGTAAAATGCTGCAGGATCTGATTCGCGATGCGCAGCAGCCTGAGGTGGTGAAGCGCCTGCTGAAAGTCTGGCAACAGCGGCTCAGCTATCGTCTGGTACGTAGCGCGGAAGAGAGTAAAATTGCCCTGTCGGACAGCCGTGAAGTGGCAGCCGCGCTCGATTTTATCGAGCCAGCGTTGGCTACCTCAGTCAGCGTTGAAGGATTTCAGGCGGCGATTACTCAACCGTTAGAGCGTATTCAGGAGCAGGTGAAACTGGCACTGGCCACCAGCGGCACCCGTCCTGATGTTATCTATCTTACCGGCGGCAGTGCCCGTTCCCCGCTGCTGCGTCAGGCGTTGCAACAGCAACTGCCGGATATCCCGCTGGCCACTGGCGATGACTTTGGTTCGGTCACCGCCGGTCTGGCGCGCTGGGCACAGGTCACTTTTGCCGGTTAATTAGCTGCTGGCTTCGGCCAGCTGCTTAATCTCTTCCGGTGAAAGTTTCAGCGTCGCCGCCTTGACCAGCTCATCAAGCTGTTGCAGGGAAGTGGCACTGACGATCGGTGCGGTGATACCCGGACGCGCAATCTGCCACGCCAGCGCCACCTGGGTTGGTGTGGCATCACGCGCGGCGGCAATCTGATCCAGCGCCGCCAGAATCCGCAAACCGCGTGGGTTAAGATATTGCTTCACTACCCCTTCACCACGTTTGCTTTTGCTGGCATCCTGGGGAGTACGGTATTTTCCGCTGAGAAAACCACTGGCCAGTGAATAGTAGTTAATCACGCCGAGTCCGTGCTCAATCGCCACCTGCTCCAGACCACTTTCATACTCGCTGCGATCGTAGAGGTTATATTCCGGTTGCAGCGTTTCATAGCGGGTCAGATTTTGCTGCTCGCTGATTTTCAGGGCTTCCGATAACCGCTGCGCACTGTAATTGGAGGCACCAATCGCCCGCACCTTGCCCTCTTTAACCAGCGCATCAAAGGTCGCCAGCGTTTCAGCCAGCGGCGTATCCTCGTCATCCCGGTGCGCCTGGTACAGGTCGATATAGTCGGTTTGCAGGCGACGCAGTGAATCTTCTACCGCCTGACGAATATATGCCGGAGCCAGCCCGGTCTTCTGCGGGCTTAATTCCATCCCCACTTTGGTCGCCAGTACTATCTGGTCACGCTTGCCGCTTTTCTTCAGCCAGTTGCCAATAATGGTTTCGGATTCGCCCCCCTCGTTGCCGGGCGCCCAGCGCGAATAGACATCGGCGGTATCGATAAACCACAACCCCTTCTCTACCAGCGCATCAAGCAGGGAAAAAGAGGTGGCCTGGTCGACAGTCCAGCCAAATACATTGCCGCCGAAGGTCAGTGGTGGAACCTGAATCTGACTACGGCCTAACTGACGTAAGGGTAATTGACTCATGCTGTTTCTCCTGAAATTAAATGATTTCTGGCGCGACCATCAGCTTAGCAAACATTTTTTACCTCGCTTTGCGGATTTCTGGCGAAAGATTTTCAGGATATGAATAGTGCCGACGGCTGAGGCCAGCATAATAGCCGCCAGAAGCCTCGAATCAGGCGACACAACTAAACTATACAGTTATCCTTATTTCCTTCATTTTTTTATCGCCTTAGCTGTCTACACTAAGGTCTTTGTGGGTTATTGCGTTATGACCCACCAGAATTATCGTTCGCACCGCTGGAGAGCTACTGACAATATGAACGCCGCACGCCGCACGCCAAAAAAAATTATTATTGTTGCCATCGTGGCAGTTGTTGCCGCCGGTGCGCTCTGGTGGTGGCACCATAACAGCACCCCGTCATCGCCGGGCGCTGTAGAATCTCAGCAGCAGCGCGGCAAAGGCGGTGCACGCCGTGGAATGCCTGCGGCTCCAGTACAGGCCGCTACTGCCGTCACGCAGAGCGTACCGCAATATCTTACCGGTTTAGGTACGGTGAACGCTGCCAGCACCGTAACGCTGCGCAGCCGCGTCGACGGTGAGCTGATGGCGCTGCACTTTACCGAAGGTCAACAGGTGGCAGCGGGTCAGCTGCTGGCAGAAATCGATCCGCGCCCGTATCAGGTGGCGCTGACCCAGGCGCAAGGGCAACTGGCAAAAGACCAGGCGACGCTGGCAAATGCACGGCGCGACCTGGCGCGTTATGAAAAGCTGGCAAAAACCGGACTGGTATCGCAGCAGGAGCTGGATACTCAGCGCTCGCTGGTCAGTGAAACACTGGGCAGTATCAAAGCCGATGAAGGCAGTGTCGCCAGCGCCCAGCTCAATCTGACCTACAGCCGGATTACCTCACCGATTGCCGGACGCGTCGGCCTGAAACAGGTCGATATCGGCAACTATATTACCAGTGGCGATACCAACGGCATCGTGGTGATCACCCAAACCCACCCGGTAGATGTGGTGTTCAGCCTGCCAGAAAATAATATTGCGATGATTTTACCGGCGCAAAAAAGCGGCGATTCACTGCTGACCGAAGCCTGGGATCGCAGTAACAAAACTCACCTCACCGACGGCAAGCTGCTGAGTCTGGATAATCAGATCGACAGTACTACCGGTACAATTAAGCTGAAGGCGCGCTTTGCTAATGAAGACGACAAACTGTTTCCTAATCAGTTTGTTAACGTGCGCCTGAAGGTCAACACGCTGGATGATGCCATCGTCATCCCGGCCGCCGCGCTACAAATGGGCAGTGAAGGCCACTTTGTCTGGGTGGTGAACAGCGAGAATAAAGTCAGTAAAAAGGGCGTCAGCGTCGGGATTCAGGACAGTGAAAAAGTGGTGATTAAAGCTGGCCTGGACAGCGGCGAGCGGGTGGTTACCGACGGGCTGGACCGCCTGACGGAAGGAGCCACGGTTGAAGTGGTGGCGGCACAAAACACCCCACTGTCATCCGATAAAACCACTCAACGCGCGAAGGGAGAGCGTTCCTGATGCAGGTCATGCCTCCTGAGTCTGGCGGCGGGCCATCACGTCAGTTTATTCTGCGCCCGGTTGCTACCACCCTGCTGATGGTCGCTATTCTGCTGGCAGGGATTATCGGTTATCGCGCCCTGTCGGTCTCGGCACTGCCGGAAGTTGACTATCCGACCATTCAGGTCGTGACGCTGTATCCCGGCGCCAGTCCGGACGTGGTCACCTCGGCAATTACCGCCCCGCTGGAGCGTCAGTTTGGTCAGATGTCCGGGCTGAAGCAGATGTCATCGCAAAGTTCCGGCGGCGCTTCCGTGGTCACTTTACAGTTCCAGCTAAGCCTGCCGCTCGACGTCGCCGAGCAGGAAGTGCAGGCGGCGATTAACTCAGCCACTAATCTGCTGCCCTCCGATCTGCCCAATCCACCGGTATACAGCAAAGTAAATCCGGCCGATCCGCCGATTATGACGCTGGCGGTGACCAGCACCAGCATGCCAATGACTCAGGTGCAGGACATGGTGGAAACCCGGGTGGCGCAGAAAATCTCGCAGGTTTCCGGCGTCGGTCTGGTTACGCTCTCCGGCGGCCAGCGCCCGGCAGTGCGGGTGAAAATGAACGCTCAGGCGATTGGCGCGTTGGGGCTGGACAGTGAAACTATCCGTACTGCTATTACCTCTGCCAACGTCAATTCAGCAAAAGGCAGCCTGGATGGCCCGGAACGTTCAGTCACGCTGTCGGCTAACGATCAGATGAAATCGGCGGAAGATTATCGTCAACTGATTGTCGCTTATAAAAATGGCGCGGCGGTGCGGCTTGGCGATGTGGCTACCGTTGAGCAGGGTGCGGAAAACAGCTGGCTCGGCGCCTGGGCCAATCGCCAGCCGGCAATTGTACTGAATGTGCAGCGCCAGCCCGGTGCCAATATTATTACTACCGCCGACAGCATTCGTCAGATGCTGCCCGCGCTAACCGCATCACTGCCTAAATCAGTTGATGTACAGTTGATGTCGGATCGCACGACCAATATTCGCGCCTCGGTACATGACGTGCAGCTGGAACTGCTGCTGGCGATTTCGCTGGTGGTGATGATCATCTATCTGTTCCTGCGCAACGTCCCGGCGACGATTATCCCGGCGGTTGCAGTGCCGCTGTCGCTGGTCGGCACCTTTGCAGTGATGTATTTCCTCGATTTCTCGATCAATAACCTGACGCTGATGGCGCTGGTTATCGCCACCGGCTTTGTCGTCGATGATGCGATTGTGGTGATTGAAAACATTTCGCGCTATATCGAAAAAGGCGAGAAACCGGTAGCAGCAGCGTTGAAAGGGGCCGGAGAGATCGGTTTTACCATTATCTCACTGACGCTTTCGTTGATTGCGGTACTGATCCCACTGCTGTTTATGGGCGATATTGTTGGACGGCTGTTCCGCGAATTCGCCGTCACGCTGGCGGTTGCCATATTAATCTCGGCGGTGGTGTCACTGACGCTGACGCCAATGATGTGCGCGCGTATGCTCAGCGCAGAATCACTGCGCAAACAGAACCGTTTTTCCCGTGCCAGCGAGGCGATGTTTGATCGGGTGATTGCTGCCTATGGCCGGATGCTCAAGCGCGTGCTGAATCATCCGTGGCTGACGCTCGGGGTAGCGATTGGCACCCTGCTGCTGACGATACTGCTGTGGATGATGATTCCGAAAGGCTTCTTCCCATTACAGGATAACGGCATTATTCAGGGTACGGTACAGGCGCCGCAGTCGGTCTCTTACGCCAGTATGGCCCAGCGCCAGCAGACCGTCGCCTCGATCATTATGAAAGATCCGGCGGTGCAGAGCCTGACCTCGTTTGTCGGCGTCGATGGCACTAATCCGGCGCTGAACAGTGGCCGACTGCAAATCAACCTGAAACCACTGGACGAACGCGACGATCGCATTCCGGCGGTGATTGAGCGGCTGCAAAGAGAAGTCGCACGCGTGCCGGGCATTACGCTGTATCTGCAGCCGGTGCAGGATCTGACCATTGATACCCAGTTGAGCCGCACCCAGTATCAGTTTACCTTACAGACCGGTTCGCTGGATGCCCTCAGTGAATGGGTCCCTGCCCTGCTGACCGAACTGCAGAAGCTGCCGCAGTTGCAGGATGTCAGCAGCGACTGGCAGGATCAGGGGCTGGAAGCCTATATCAAAGTCGATCGCGACAGCGCCAGTCGGCTGGGCATTTCGATGGCCGACGTGGATAACGCGCTGTATAACGCCTTTGGTCAGCGGCTGGTCTCCACTATCTACACCCAGGCGAATCAGTACCGCGTGGTACTGGAACAGGATACCAGCAGCACGCCGGGGCTGGCGGCGCTGGATGGCATTCGCCTGACCAGCAGCGACGGCAGCAGCGTGCCGCTGAATACCCTCGCCAGCGTTGAGCAGCGTCATACTGCACTGGCGATCAATCATCTCGATCAGTTCCCGTCGACCACCTTCTCGTTTAACGTTGGCGACGGTTATTCACTGGAAGAAGCCACCAAAGCGATTACTCAGGCCGAACAGCAGCTGGAAATGCCATCAGACATTATTACCAAGTTTCAGGGCAGTACGCTGGCGTTCCAGGCGGCGCTCGGCAGCACGGTGTGGCTGATTGTTGCGGCGGTGGTGGCGATGTATATCGTGCTCGGCGTGCTGTATGAGAGCTTTATTCATCCGATCACCATTTTGTCGACGCTGCCGACCGCCGGTGTTGGCGCGTTACTGGCGCTGATGCTGAGCGGCAACGAACTGGATGTGATTGCGATAATCGGCATCATCCTGCTGATTGGTATCGTTAAGAAAAATGCCATCATGATGATCGACTTCGCCCTCGCCGCCGAACGCGAACAGGGTATGACGCCGTATGACGCGATTTATCAGGCTTGTCTGCTGCGCTTCCGTCCGATTTTAATGACCACGCTGGCGGCGCTGTTTGGTGCGCTGCCGCTGATGCTCAGCACCGGCGTTGGTGCAGAACTGCGCCAGCCACTCGGCGTGACGATGGTTGGCGGGCTGATCCTCAGCCAGATCCTGACGCTGTTTACCACGCCGGTGATCTATCTGCTGTTTGATCGCCTGTCGCTGGCCACGCGCCGCCGCTTTAAGCGCACGGAGAATGCATCGTGAAGTTTTTCGCGCTGTTTATCCACCGGCCGGTCGCGACCATTCTGCTGACGATTGCCATCACTCTTGCCGGTATTCTCGGTTTTCGTCTGTTGCCGGTGGCGCCGCTGCCACAGGTCGATTTCCCGGTGATTATGGTCAGTGCCTCACTGCCGGGTGCGTCACCGGAAACCATGGCATCGTCGATCGCGACACCGCTGGAGCGTTCGCTGGGCCGCATTGCTGGCGTCAGTGAAATGAGCTCCAGCAGCTCGCTCGGCAGTACGCGTATTATTCTGGTATTTGATTACGATCGTGATATCAACGGTGCCGCGCGTGATGTGCAAGCCGCCATCAATGCCGCCCAGGCGCTGTTGCCAAGCGGCATGCCGAGTCGCCCGACCTATCGCAAAGCTAACCCGTCCGATGCGCCGATTATGATTATGACGCTGACCTCCGATACTTATTCTCAGGGTCAGCTTTATGATTACGCCTCTACTCAACTGGCACAAAAACTGGCGCAAATCGACGGCGTTGGTGACGTCTCGGTAGGCGGCAGCTCGTTACCGGCAGTGCGCGTGGCGCTTAATCCGCAGGCGCTGTTTAATCAGGGCGTGTCGCTGGATGCGGTGCGCACGGCGATTGCCGCTGCCAACGTGCGCAAGCCGCAGGGGGCGATAGAGAACCCGCAGCAGCGCTGGCAGATAAGAACCAACGATGAACTGAAAACCGCCGAGGAATATCAGCCGCTGATCGTGCATTACAATAACGGTGCGGCGGTACGATTACAGGATGTCGCCACCGTCGAAGACTCCGTACAGGATCTGCGTAATGCCGGGATGTCCAACGCGCGCCCGGCGATTCTGCTGATGATTCGCAAGTCTCCTGAAGCCAATATTATTCAGACCGTTGATCGTATCCGCGCGGAGATGCCGGAGCTGGCGAATATCGTGCCGGCGTCAATTCAGCTGGAAATCGCCCAGGATCGCTCACCCACTATCCGCGCTTCGCTGGCGGAAGTTGAGCAGTCGTTAGTGATTGCCGTGGCGCTGGTGATTCTGGTGGTATTTGTCTTTTTGCGTTCTGCTCGCGCCACGCTTATCCCGGCGGTAGCGGTTCCGGTTTCGCTAATCGGCACTTTCGCCGCCATGTACCTGTGCGGCTTCAGCCTTAATAACCTGTCGCTAATGGCGCTGACTATCGCCACCGGTTTTGTCGTCGATGATGCAATTGTGGTGCTGGAAAATATCTCGCGCCATATTGAAGCCGGCATGAAACCGCTGCAGGCTTCACTGCAGGGGGTACGTGAAGTCGGCTTTACCGTGCTGTCGATGAGCATTTCGCTGGTGGCGGTATTTATTCCACTGCTGCTGATGAGTGGGCTGGTCGGGCGATTGTTCCGCGAATTTGCCGTCACGCTGTCGGTGGCAATAGGGATATCGCTACTGATCTCGGTCACTTTGACGCCAATGATGTGCGCCTGGTTGTTAAAAGCGCATAAACCGCGCAGCCAGCCGCGCATCCGTGGATTTAACAAGCTGATGTTCCGGCTGCAACAGGGCTACGGCAGCTCACTGCGCTGGGTGCTTGACCATGCTCGCTGGACGTTACTGGTGCTTCTGGCTACCATCGGCCTGACGGTCTATCTCTATATTTCGATTCCAAAAACCTTCTTCCCGGAACAGGACACCGGCCGCCTGATGGGCAATATTTCTGCCGACCAGAGCATTTCATTCCAGGCAATGCGCGGCAAGCTGGAAGATTTTATGAAGATCGTGCGCGAAGATCCGGCCGTAACCAATGTGACCGGTTTTACCGGCGGTTCCCGCACCAACAGCGGCATGATGTTTATCACGCTGAAATCGCTCTCCGAACGTAAAGAGAGCTCGCAACAGGTGATTGCGCGGCTGCGGGGAAAACTGGCGAAAGAGCCGGGAGCCAGCCTGTTTCTGATGGCGGTGCAGGATATTCGCGTCGGTGGTCGTCAGTCGAATGCCGAATATCAGTATTCGCTGCTGTCCGATGATCTCGACTCCCTGCGTGAGTGGGAGCCGAAAATTCGCCAGGCGTTTAGCAAGCTGCCTGAACTGACGGATGTCAATTCGGATCAGCAGGATAACGGCTCGGAAATGGCGCTGATTTACGATCGGGAAACGATGTCGCGGCTCGGCATTTCGGTTTCCGACACTAACGCACTGCTGAATAACGCCTTTGGACAGCGCCAGATCTCCACCATTTATCAGCCGCTGAATCAGTACAAAGTGGTGATGGAAGTCGATCCGCGTTATACCCAGGATATCAGCGCGTTAGACCATATGTTTGTGATTAACAGCGAAGGTAAATCCATTCCGCTCTCCGGGTTTGCCAAATGGCAACCGGCCAACGCTCCGCTGTCGGTTAACCATGAAGGACTGTCGGCCTCTTCGACCATCTCCTTCAACCTGCCCGCTGGCGTTTCGCTGTCGGAAGCGTCAGCGGCGATTGACCGCACCGTTACCGCACTTGGCGTTCCCTCCAGCGTGCGCGGCAGTTTTGCCGGTACCGCGCAGGTATTCCAGGATACGCAGAACAGTCAGCTGCTGCTGATTCTGGCGGCGATTGCCACCGTATATATCGTGCTGGGGATTCTGTATGAGAGCTACGTCCATCCGCTGACGATTCTTTCTACCCTGCCCTCTGCGGGTGTCGGTGCACTGCTGGCGCTGGAACTGTTTGGCGCGCCGTTTAGCCTAATCGCACTGATTGGTATTATGCTGTTGATTGGTATCGTGAAAAAGAATGCGATCATGATGGTAGACTTCGCGCTGCACGCGCAGCGTAACGGTAATCAGAGTGCGCGTGACGCAATTTATCAGGCCTGCCTGCTGCGTTTTCGGCCGATTTTGATGACCACGCTGGCGGCGCTGTTTGGTGCCCTGCCACTGGTACTGACCAGCGGCGACGGCGCGGAACTGCGCCAGCCGCTGGGAATAACCATTGTCGGCGGGCTGGTAATGAGTCAGTTGCTGACGCTGTACACGACTCCGGTCGTCTATCTGTATATGGATAAACTGCGGCGAAAAAAACGTTATCAGCCTCAGTATGATGCTTAACTACGCGGTATCGCGCCTGGAGATTAACGCCAGCCGCAGGAGTAAGAGAGATCGATGAAAAGAATGCGTGTCGGCATCAGCGCCAAACTGTTTTGTGCCATCTTTTCCACCTGTATGCTGGTGTTGATTATCATGCACTGGGGCGTGCGCCTCAGCTTTGAACATGGCTTTATTGACTATATTAAGCGCGGCAATGAACAGCGGCTGGCGCTGCTCAGCGATGCACTGGCCGATCAGTATGAGCAGCACGGTAACTGGGACTTTTTGCGCAACAATGACAAGCGGATTTTTTCCATTCTGCGCTCGCTGGAGCAAAGCTCCGAGGCCAGTAATGCGATTCCGCCACACGGCTGGCGCACTCAGTTCTGGATAATCGATCAGCAATATCACGTATTGGCTGGCCCGCGCGAACCGGTGCCGCATGAAGGAATACGGCACAATATCACCACCAGCAATAACAAAATTGTCGGCTGGGTCATTGGTTCGCCGCCAGAACGGCTGACCCGCAGTGCCGATATTAACTTTGACCAGCAGCAACGGCGCACCAGTTGGCTGATTGTCGGGCTGTCGATGCTGTTAGCTGCCGGGGTCACCTGGCTAATGTCGCGCGGGTTGTTAGCGCCGGTAAAACGGCTGGTAGAAGGCACCTATTACCTGGCCGCCGGTGATTTTTCCAAGCGGGTTGAAGTCAGCAGCCGCGATGAACTTGGCCGGCTGGCGCAGGACTTTAACAAACTTGCCAGCTCACTGGAAAAAAATGAGAGTATGCGCCGGGCCTTTATGGCGGATATTTCCCATGAGCTGCGCACGCCGCTGGCCATCCTGCGCGGCGAGCTGGAAGCGATGCAGGATGGCGTGCGCAAACTGACGCCGGAAGCCATTGTCTCACTGCAGGCGGAAGTGGCCACGCTGACCAAACTGGTCGACGATCTGCATCAGCTCTCGCTGTCGGATGAAGGCGCGCTGGCCTACCGCAAAAGCCCCACCGATGTGGTTTCCTTACTGGAAATGGTCAGCGGGATTTTCCGCGCGCGCTTTGCCAGCCGCCAGCTATCTTTAACCCTGTCGCTGCCGGATCAGGCACCGCTTTTTGCTGATGCTGACCGCCTGATGCAGCTGTTTACCAATCTGATGGAGAACAGTCTGCGCTATACCGACGCCGGTGGCGGGCTGAGGATTTCACTGACGTCAGAAGCTGATAAGATGTTGCTGCATTTTGATGATTCTGCGCCTGGCGTAAGCGATGAGCAGCGCCAGCAAATTTTTGAACGCTTTTATCGTACCGAAAGCTCGCGTAATCGTGCCAGCGGCGGCTCCGGACTGGGGCTGTCGATTTGCAAAAATATTGTCGAGGCGCACGGCGGCACCCTCAGTGCGGAGCACTCTGATTTAGGTGGCTTGCGCATTACGGTAGCATTACCGCTGGACTCTAACTGAATAAGAGAAAATGACTGAATATCACCAGCCCCTGATTCTGGTCGTTGAAGATGAGCCGAAACTGGCTCAGTTGATGATCGATTATTTACAGGCATCGAACTACCGCACCCACCATATTGCCGATGGCAATCAGGTTCTTAGCTATGTGCGGCAAAGTGAGCCGGACTTAGTGCTGCTCGACCTGATGCTGCCGGGAGTTGACGGCCTGACGCTGTGCCGTGAGATGCGGCGCTTCTCCGATTTGCCGATAATGATGGTGACGGCAAAAACCGAAGAGATCGATCGCCTGCTGGGGCTGGAAATCGGTGCTGATGATTACATCTGCAAGCCGTTCAGCCCGCGCGAGGTGGTGGCGCGAGTGAAAACTATTTTGCGCCGCGTCAGGCAGACGCCGGAAGAAGCACAGCAAGCCTCACTGCTGCTGGTAGATGAAGGACGTTTTCAGGCCAGCTGGAATCAACGCCCGCTTGATTTGACCCCGGCAGAGTTCCGTCTGCTGAAAACGCTCGCGCAGGAACCCGGCAAAGTTTTCTCCCGCGAACAGCTGCTTAATCACCTGTATGACGACTACCGGGTGGTGACGGATCGCACCATTGACAGCCATATAAAAAATCTGCGCCGCAAGCTGGAAGCGCTCGACAGCGATCAGCCTTTTATCCGCGCTGTCTATGGTATGGGCTACCGCTGGGAGGCAGATGTCTGTCGTTTGATCTAGCGCAATTTACATTCTACTGCCGACCTCCTACAATCCCCGCACAATTTGTAAGGCCAGCCCGACACTCTTGTCTGGCGCTGGCTGGCGGCTGAATGCCGTTCTGACCTGACATCAGACTGAGAAAAATATGTTTAAACCGGAACTCCTCTCTCCGGCCGGAACGCTGAAAAATATGCGTTACGCCTTTGCCTATGGTGCAGATGCGGTGTATGCCGGTCAGCCACGCTACAGCCTGCGGGTGCGCAACAACGAATTCAATCATGAGAATCTCGCCATCGGGATCAATGAAGCGCACGCGTTGGGTAAAAAGTTTTACGTGGTGGTGAATATCGCGCCGCATAACGCCAAGCTGAAAACCTTTATTCGCGATCTAAAACCGGTGATTGAGATGAGGCCGGACGCGCTGATTATGTCCGATCCCGGGCTGATTATGCTGGTGCGCGAAGCTTACCCACAGATGGCGGTGCATCTGTCAGTTCAGGCTAACGCGGTAAACTGGGCCACGGTAAAATTCTGGCAGCAGATGGGGCTGACGCGCGTGATTCTGTCGCGCGAACTGTCGCTGGAAGAGATTGCGGAAATTCGTCAGCAGGTGCCAGAAATGGAACTGGAGATCTTTGTCCATGGCGCACTGTGCATGGCCTACTCCGGACGCTGCCTGCTTTCCGGCTATCTGAATAAACGCGACCCCAACCAGGGAACCTGCACCAATGCCTGCCGCTGGGAGTATAAGGTCGAAGAAGGTAAACAGGACGAGGTCGGCAATATTGTTCATCAGTATGAGCCGATTGCGGTCAGGAATATCGAGCCAACGCTCGGTCAGGGCCAGCCAACCGATAAAGTCTTTATGATCGAAGAGGCCCAGCGTCCGGGCGAATATATGACCGCGTTTGAAGATGAACACGGCACCTACATTATGAACTCGAAAGATCTGCGCGCGGTCGCCCACGTCGAACAACTGACGCAAATGGGGATGCATTCGCTGAAAATCGAAGGCCGCACCAAATCTTTCTATTATTGCGCCCGTACCGCGCAGGTTTATCGCCGGGCGATTGACGATGCCGCAGCGGGTAAACCTTTCGACGCCTCACTGCTGGAGACGCTGGAAGGTCTGGCACACCGTGGCTATACCGAAGGTTTTTTGCGTCGTCACACCCACGACAGCTATCAGAGCTATGAAAGCGGCCATTCGCAGTCGGATCGTCAGCAGTTTGTCGGCGAGTTCACCGGCGAGCGTCGCGGTCATCTGGCGCAGGTCGACGTTAAAAATAAATTCGCCATTGGTAACAGCCTGGAACTGATGACGCCAGCGGGTAATGTCAACTTCACTCTCGAAGAGATGGAGAATAACCGGTCGCAGGCGGTTGACGTCGCACCGGGCAACGGCCATTTTGTCTGGGTGCCGATTCCTCCAGAGATCGATCTGAGTTACGCGCTGCTGATGCGTAATCTCAGCTAAGAAAATGGCGGGAGAACTGGCCTTCAGCTAATTTACCCGCCGTTACAGATCTTAGAATTTGATCACATTCATCTGCGGGTTTTCTGGCTACTATCTCGCTTGCTAAAAACGACCAACACCAAATAGCAAGGTTTTACAGAACCACCTCAATTCGCCCGCCCGGCTCCCCCGTGCGGGTTTTTCTTTTTTTTATCTCCGGTTAGCCGTCTGTCTGATAAAAATTCCCGTCGTGATATGCTATAAAATCTGCATCAGACCCTGATTTACCGGCCACTTCGGCCAGCGCATTACAAGGATCAATAATGGACAAGCATGCACTTACGCTGGTGATCTTAAATGGCAAAGGCGCAGGCAACGAGGAGTTGCGTGCCGCAATCACCACTCTGCGCGATGAAGGATACCCGATAGAAGTTCGTGTGACCTGGGAACACGGCGACGGCGAACGTTATCTGCGTGAAGCACTGGATATGAATGCCGAAACGGTGGTAGCGGGCGGCGGTGACGGCACCATTAATGAAATTGCCACTGCGCTGGCAAAACTGGAAAGCCATATCCGCCCGGTGCTGGGTATTCTGCCGCTCGGCACCGCCAATGATTTCGCCACCAGCGCCAGTATTCCCGACCATATGGAGCAGGCGCTAAGACTGGCGATTGTCGGCAAAGCGGTCAGCATCGATCTGGCCTGCGTGAACCAGCAACGCTATTTTATTAATATGGCCACCGGCGGGTTCGGCACGCGCATTACCACCGAAACGCCAGAGAAGCTGAAATCGGCGCTGGGCGGCGTCTCCTATCTTATTCACGGCCTGATGCGTATGGATCAGCTGAAAGCCGACAGCTGTGAAATCAACGGCCCGGATTTTAACTGGCAAGGCGATGCGCTGGTGATTGGCATTGGCAATGGCCGCCAGGCGGGTGGCGGGCAGCGTTTATGCCCGAGCGCACTGATTAATGATGGCGCGCTGGAACTGAGTATCGTCACCTCACAGGAGATTCTCCCGACCCTGCTGCATTCGTTAACCCGTGATGATGATAATCCGAATATGGTCACCGCCTCCCTGCCGTGGCTGACGATTCGTGCGCCAAACGAAATGACATTTAACCTCGACGGTGAACCATTGAGCGGCAGCGAATTCCGCATTGAAGTTATGCCTGATGCGCTGCAATGCCGCTTGCCGCCGTCATGTGAACTGCTGGCGTAACGAGTATTCTGCCTTCCTCAGTTAAAGGGGGAAGGCAGAAATTTTATCATGCTGTTTATAAATTACTTTATATTGATAATGAGTATGATTTTGATGGCATACTAATGAACTGGAAAAAGTTTACTCTCAGTATTATTAGCCTATTACTTTGTCTGTTCTTTATTTTTACTGCTCTTATTTGAAGAAAAACTTTATATCGACGGAGATGAAATCAAAAACGTCTGCGATGCACGGCGCGTGTTTGTCGTCGATATTATTCGTGACTTCACTGCCGCGCTTACCTTATTAGTCATTTCACCGTTTATTTCTTTAGCCTGAAAAAAAGCACGCGTTGCGGATAGTTAACTTTAATAACGCTATTTTTATGCTGCCTGTGGTTCTGGCAATTTTTTGGCAGATTGCGGTGGTGTAGTTAGCTAATTAATTATTTGACTGGCAGTATCCCATTTTTCGGTTCCCGTCCTGACGGTTGCAGGATGCAAAAGGCGTCACAAACGGTTAACGAACTGACAACGTGATCACCGCCGCAAATCTGAGCATCTAACTTGTATGGTAGTATAAATGCGCGTATTTTTTCATCATCGAACGCAGTCACAGGGTCATCGAGATGAAAATTGTTAACGCGGAAGTATTTGTCACCTGCCCGGGAAGAAACTTTGTCACCGTCAAAATTACTACCGATGAAGGCCTGACCGGCATCGGCGATGCCACGCTAAATGGCCGCGAACTGCCGGTCGCTTCATACCTGAAAGATCATGTCTGCCCGCAGCTGATTGGCCGCGATGCCCATCAAATCGAAGATATCTGGCAGTTCTTCTACAAGGGCGCTTACTGGCGTCGTGGTCCGGTTACCATGTCAGCCATTTCAGCTGTTGATATGGCGCTATGGGATATCAAAGGTAAAGCCGCCAATATGCCGCTTTATCAGCTACTGGGCGGCGCATCGCGCACTGGTGTAATGGTCTATTGCCACACCACTGGCCACAGCATTGATGAAGTAATGGATGACTACGCGCGCCATAAAGAGCTGGGTTTTAAAGCGATTCGCGCCCAGTGCGGCGTGCCCGGCATGAAAACCACTTACGGAATGGCGAAAGGCAAAGGTCTGGCCTACGAACCAGCGACCAAAGGCAACTGGCCGGAAGAGCAGCTGTGGTCAACAGAAAAGTACCTCGATTTTACGCCAAAGCTGTTTGAATCTATCCGTGACAAATTCGGTTTTAACGAACATCTGTTGCACGATATGCATCACCGCCTGACGCCGATTGAAGCCGCGCGTTTTGGTAAAAGCGTTGAAGATTATCGCCTGTTCTGGATGGAAGATCCGACGCCAGCAGAAAACCAGCAGAGTTTCCGCCTGATTCGCCAGCACACCGTGACGCCGATTGCCGTCGGGGAGGTTTTTAACAGTATCTGGGACTGTAAACAGCTGATAGAAGAGCAGTTAATCGACTATATCCGCACCACCATCACCCATGCCGGTGGCATCAGCGGCATGCGGCGCATTGCCGACTTCGCCTCGCTGTATCAGGTGCGCACCGGCTCCCACGGCCCTTCCGATCTGTCACCAATTTGTATGGCGGCTGCGCTGCATTTCGACCTCTGGGTGCCGAACTTTGGCGTGCAGGAGTATATGGGTTACTCCGAGCAGATGTTGGAGGTGTTTAACCACAGCTGGAGCTTTGACAACGGCTATATGCATCCGGGTGAAAAACCAGGACTCGGTATCGAGTTCGATGAAAAGCTGGCAGCCAAATATCCCTATGAACCGGCTTATTTGCCCGTTGCGCGTCTTGAAGACGGCACGTTGTGGAACTGGTAAGGAGACGACGATGAAAAGTGTAGTCATTGAACGTCCCGGCAGCTTATGCATTGAAACGCGCCCGCTGCCGCTGCCCGCAGCAGGTGAAGTGCGCGTCAAAGTACAGTATGCCAGTATCTGCGGTTCCGATGTGCATATCTGGCACGGCCATAATCCTTTTGCGCGCTATCCACGCGTTATCGGCCATGAGTTTTTTGGCCGGATTGATGCGGTTGGTGAAGGTGTCGACAGCAGCCGCATCGGCGAACGGGTGGCGGTCGATCCGGTCGTCAGCTGCGGTGATTGCTACCCCTGTTCGGTAGGCCGCCCCAACGTGTGCAGCGAACTGCAGGTGATTGGCGTCCATCGCGACGGCGGTTTTAGCGAGTACGCTCTGGCACCGGCTAAAAACGCCTGTCAGCTACCGGCCAGCATTCCCGATACGCTGGCCAGCCTGGTGGAGCCTTTTACCATCGCCGCCAATATCACCGCCTTTCTGCAACCGACGACTGACGATATCGCGCTGATTTACGGTGCCGGTCCGATGGGCCTGACCGCGATCCAGGTACTGAAAGGCGTCTATAACGTCCGGCAAGTTATCGTCGTTGACCGCCTGCCTGAACGACTGGCTTTGGCGCAAGAAAACGGCGCAGATTGGGTGATCGATAATAGCCAGCAGTCGCTGGATACTCAGCTAAATGGCATAAAGCCCACGCTGATTATTGATGCCGCCTGCCATCCGTCGATTTTAGCCGAAGCCGTCGCGCTCGCCTCACCGGCGGCGCGCATCGGCCTGCTGGGTTTCTCCGGCGAGCCGTGCACGCTGACGCAGCAGAGCCTGACCAGCAAAGAGCTGTCGCTGTTTACCTCACGGCTGAACAGCAATCGTTTTCCGCAGGTCATCGAGTGGATGGAGCAGGGATTCATTCAGCCGGAGAAGCTGGTCACCCACACCTTCGCACTCAGTGATGTTGAGCAGGCGATGACCCTGTTTGAAAAGCAGCCGCGTCGCTGCTGCAAAGTGATTTTAAAAGTGAGTTAACTGTTTCACGGAACCGGCATTTGCCGGTTTCTACCAGGCATGCTGTACCTGAAAAATAAAAAACCCTACGGAGTCAACATGTTCAAGAACCTGCGCTGGACAATCGTACTGCTGTTATTTCTGGTCTACATGATCAACTACCTCGATCGTGTCGCCCTGTCGCTGACCGTACCGATGATTGAAAAAGATCTGCTGCTGAATGCCGAACAGTTCGGCATGATCTTTGGCAGCTTCTTCTTCGGTTATGCGCTGTTTAACTTTATTGGCGGCCTCGCTACCGATAAATATGGCCCGACGCTGGTACTCGGCGTCGCGGTCGGCATGTGGTCACTGTTTTGCGGCCTGACGGCGGTTGCCACCGGTTTCTGGTCGATGCTGATTCTGCGCGTGCTGTTCGGGATGGCGGAAGGCCCGATATGCGCCTCAGCGAATAAAGCGATTAATGGCTGGTTCCCGAAAAAACAGGCGGCAACGGCGATGGGCTTTCTCAGCGCCGGTTCACCGCTCGGCGGCGCGGTCGCCGGGCCGATTGTTGGCTATCTGGCGCTCTCCTTTGGCTGGCGTCCGGCGTTTATGATTATCTGCTCAATTGGTATCGTCTGGATGGTGTTCTGGTTCTTTATCGCATCGGATAATCCGGCTAAAAGTCGGCTGGTTTCGGCAAAAGAGCGCGAACTGATCGACCAGCTGAAACAAGAGCCAATCAGTGCCGAGCAGGATTTAGCGCAGGCGGCTCATGGCCTTGGTTACTATCTGCGCCAGCCGGTGATTCTGGTCACCGCCTTCGCCTTCTTCTGCTACAACTACATCCTGTTTTTCTTCCTCAGCTGGTTTCCGGCTTATCTGGTGCAGGCGCACAATCTCGATATCAAGTCGATGAGCATTACCACCATGATCCCATGGATCGTTGGCTTTGTTGGGCTGGCACTGGGCGGACTGATTTCCGACAAGATCTTCAAAATTACCGGCAGGCTACTGCTGTCGAGAAAAATTGTGCTGGTCGTCTCGTTGCTGGCGGCGGCAATTTGTGTGGCGCTGGCTGGTACGGTACAAGGGGTGACTTCCGCAGTGGTGCTGATGTCGGTATCAATCTTTTTCCTGTATATCACCGGCGCCATCTACTGGGCGATTATTCAGGACGTGGTACATAAAAGTCGCGTCGGCGGTATTAGTGGTTTTATCCATCTTATCGGCAGTATTTCCGGCATTATCGGCCCGATCGCGACCGGCTATATCGTGCAGAATACCGGTAAATTCGACAGCGCATTTGTGCTGGCAGGGGTGATTGCCGCGCTGGGTGCCGTGCTGGTTCTGGTGCTGATTAAAAGCCCGAAAGCCTCCACTGATACGGTTTCGGTCTGATTGCTCAGGGCGCTTTCCGCGCCCTTCTCTTCACAAGGATTGATTATGTTCTCCGCTGAACTGCTCCCGAACTATGACCGCTCCGCGCTGCGCACCCGCATCGTCCATATCGGTTTTGGTGCCTTTCATCGCGCCCACCAGGCGCTGTGCAGCGACCTGCTGGCCAGCGATCATCACAGCGACTGGGGTATTTGCGAAGTAAACCTCAACAGCGGCGAGCTGATTACCGCCCTGCGCGCGCAGTCGCTGTTGTACAGCGTGACCGAAATGACTGATGACAGCCTGTCGACCCGGCTGATTGGCGTGGTAACCCATGCGCTGCACGCGCAGGGCGACGGCATTGACGCCGTTATTGAAGCGATGAGCCAGCCGGATGTGGCGATTATCTCCATGACGGTAACGGAAAAAGGCTACTGTCATCAGCCGGCCAGCGGCCAGCTGAATCTGCAACATCCTTCAATTCAGCATGATATCAGCCAGCCCGATACGCCGGTGTCGCTGCCCGGCCTGATTGTTGCGGCGATTAAACGCCGTCGCCAGCGCGGTTTGGCACCGTTCAGCGTGATGTCCTGTGACAATATGCCGGAAAACGGTCAGGTGACTCGCCAGGTCGTGATGCAACTGGCGCAGCAGCAGGATGCTGCGCTGGCAAAATACATCGCTGAACATATAGCCTTTCCGTCCACGATGGTCGACCGCATTGTACCGGCGATGACGCCAGAAACCTTAAGCACGCTGAGCGACAAACTGGGCTGTCGCGATGAGGTTGCCGTGGTCTGTGAACCGTTTTTTCAGTGGGTAATTGAAGACAAATTTGTCAGTGGCCGCCCGGCGTGGGAAAAGGCCGGCGCAGAGCTGGTCGCCGACGTGCTGCCGTTTGAACAGATGAAACTGCGGATGTTGAATGGCAGCCACTCTTTTCTCGCCTACCTCGGCTATCTGGCGGGTTATCAGCATATCAGCGACTGCATGGCAGATGAAAACTACCTGATCGCTGCCCGCCGGTTGATGCTGGCCGAACAGGCACCGACGCTCACTATTACTCAAGTTGATCTGCCCGCTTATGCGGATTCACTGATAACCCGTTACCAGAACCGGGCGATTAAACACCGCACTTATCAGATTGCCAGCGATGGCAGCCAGAAGTTGCCGCAGCGCTGGCTCGACAGTATCCGCTGGCATCTGAACAACGGCAGTGATTTTGACCTGCTGGCGCTGGGCGTGGCGGGCTGGATGCGCTATGTCAGCGGCGTCGATGAACAAGGTGCCGCCATCATCATCAACGACCCGTTAAAAGAACAATTAGCTCAATGTGTTGCCAGCACGCCGGATGGCCCGGCGCGCGTTCAGGCACTGCTGGCACTGGAGGCGATTTTCGGCCGCGATCTGGCGGCCAGTCCACTGGTGGCAGCCCGCATCGGCGAGTTCTATCATCAGCTGCAAACCCAGGGTGCCAGAGAGACGGTAAGGCAGATGATTAGCCACGATTAAAAGCGCTGGCGCTGGCGCAACGGGCTGTTTAGACTGAACGTTTTACAGCCCGGTTGACCACTGCGTTAGCCGCAAAAAGGATGTTGCTGAATGTCGCTACCCTACATTATTACTGCCAGCGAACCGGTTAATCAGCAGATTTACCGCTTTTTGCGCCAGGACATTGTCACCTGCGCCATTCATCCCGGCGCGTTGCTGTCTGAGAAAGAGGTCTCCACCCGCTTTAATGTCTCACGCCAGCCGGTGCGGGAAGCATTTATTAAACTGGCAGAGGCCGGGCTGGTGCAGGTACTGCCGCAACGCGGCACCTTTGTGCGCAAAATTTCGGCGCAGCGCGTTGCCGATGGCCGTTTTATTCGTGAGGCGGTTGAAGTGGCGGTAGTCCGTCGCGCGGCAGCACAAGCCGATCCCGCAGCCTTAGCCGAGCTGGAACACAATTTACAGCTACAGCGGCTGGCGGCTCAGCGCCATGACAGCCAGGCATTTTTACTGCTGGATGATGAATTTCACCGGCTGATTGCACAAAGCATTCGCTGTGAACTGGCGTGGGAGACGGTAGAAAATATCAAAGCAACCATGGATCGCGTGCGCTTTCTGACGCTGAGTGAAGTGTCGCCACCGGAAAGTTTAATCGAACAGCATCAGCAGATTTATCAGGCTATTGTCGATGGCGATGCCGATGCCGCCGAAAATGCTCTGCGCCGCCACTTACAACAGATGATTTTCTCGATTACGCCGATTGCCGAACAGAACAGCGACTGGTTCGAACAGCCTTAACGATTACTTTTCCACGGGCGGCGCTTTCGCCGCCCGAAGAGCCGTTAAGCGATAGTCACATCTTTCGACAGATAGACATCCTGTACCGCATTAATTAGCGCTACGCCCTCTTTCATCGACTTCTTAAATGCTTTACGTCCCAGAATCAGCCCCATTCCACCGGCACGTTTATTGATCACCGCCGTCCGCACCGACTCGGCGATATCGGTATCACCGGAAGCCGCGCCACCGGAGTTAATCAGTCCGGCACGGCCCATGTAGCAGTTGGCTAACTGGTAACGTACCAGATCAATCGGATTTTCACTGGTCAGTTTGCTGTAAACGCGCTCATCGGTATAGCCGAAATTGACCGCCTGATAACCGCCGTTATTTTCCGCCATTTTCTGCTTGACGATATCTGCGCCAATCGTTGCCGCCAGATGGTTGGCCTGCCCGGTGAGATCCGCACTGGCGTGATAATCAGTGCCGTCTTTTTTAAACGCGTTATTACGCAGATAGGCCCACAGTACGGTAACCATTCCCAGCTCATGCGCACGTTCAAAAGCGGCAGAGATCTCTTCAATCTGGCGGCGCGACTGTTCAGAACCGAAATAGATAGTGGCACCGACGGCAACCGCGCCGAGGTTAAACGCCTGCTCGACGCTGGCGTACAGCGTCTGGTCGTACTGGGTCGGATAACTTAGCGTCTCATTGTGATTCAGCTTGACCAAAAACGGGATGCGGTGCGCATAGCGGCGCGATACCGAGGCCAGCACGCCATAGGTGGAAGCCACACAGTTACAACCGGCTTCAATCGCCAGTTCAACAATATTTTTGGGGTCAAAATAGAGCGGATTAGCCGCAAACGAGGCCGCCGCCGAATGCTCTACTCCCTGATCAACGGGCAAAATCGACAGATAGCCGCTGCCTGCCAGGCGCCCGGTGTTGTACAACGTTTGCATATTGCGTAACACGACTGGAGAACGGTTGTTATCGATCATTACGCGATCGACATAATCCGCGCCGGGTAAATACAGGCTTTCGGCTGGAATGGTCATGCAGCGATGTTGCAGAAGTTGATCAGCTTCTTTACCCAATAACTGTACGATGTCCGTCATGCTAACTCCTGAAAGATAAGTGATGGGCCGAATTTCTTCGGCCCGACCGGTCGACTGTCGCCGCCCCAACAAAGCCTGGCCCAAAACATACGCTTAAGGCAAACTGCTGACTCCATTTTTCAGAACGATTCGCAGGTAATAATCGCCGTTTTGGTATACCGCTCTACCACCAGCGGTAAAAATGGTGTACTGGCCCAATGCCGCCGCCCACTTCCAGCGAATCCGCATGTTCCAGCGCGCCCTGCAGCCAGTGTTTGGCTACTTCAACCGTGGCTGGCCAGCTTTCATGGCGCGGGCGCAGCGCTGCCAGCGCCGCTGACAGGCTACAACCGGTGCCGTGGGTATGACGCGTTGCCACACGCGGTGCGGTAAAGCGCTGCTCAAGATCGGCGGTGAACAGCCAGTCCGGACTTTCGTGCTCGCCGAGATGGCCGCCTTTCATCAGTACCGCCTGGCAGCCCAGCTCCAGCATCGCACGCCCTTGCGCCTGCATCTCATGCTCGTTGCGCGCCATGCGGCAATCCAGCAGTGCCGCTGCCTCGGGGATATTCGGCGTAATCAGGGAAACCTGCGGCAATAAACGCTGACGCATAGTATCAATCGCTTTTACCGACAGCAGCGGATCGCCACTTTTTGCCAGCATCACGGTATCCAGTATCACCCACGGCAGCGCCGCCTGTTGTAAACGATCGGCCACCACATCAACAATATCGCACTCCGCCAGCATGCCGATTTTAGCGCTGTCGATACGCACATCCGACAGCACCGAATCCAGCTGCGCGCCGACGAACTCCGGCTCGATACGATAAACTGACTGCACACCACGGGTATTTTGCGCCACCAGCGCGGTAATCACGCTGGCACCATAAGCACCCAGTGCCGAAAACGCCTTCAGGTCGGCCTGAATCCCTGCGCCGCCGCTGGGATCGGTACCGGCAATTGTCAGAGCGTTAATCCTTTTCATAGCCATTCATCCTTATCAAGTTGATAGAGTGCATCAAGAAAAGCGGGAATAAAGCTTCCCGGCCCATTTGCCACTGCCGCAGCACGCTCTCCGGCAGCAGAAATCACCCGGCAGGCACTGGCAACGTGGTGAATCCGCTCGCCGGGCAGCGCGGCAAACCCCGCCACTACCGCAGAAAGCGCACAGCCGGTGCCGACCACCCGAGTCATGAGCGGCGAGCCACCGGCAACACTCAGCGTGCGTGTGCCGTCAGTGACGTAATCCACCGCACCGGTTACCGCCACCACTGCGCCACTGACCTGCGCCAGCTGCTTTGCCGCCGCAATCGCTGACGCGGAATCGTGTAAGCTATCGACGCCGCGACCGCTGACGGCATGCTGCGCCAGCGCCAGAATTTCAGAGGCATTACCGCGAATCGCCGCCGGTCGCCGTTGCAACAAACGCTGGCAAAATTCACTGCGGAAAGTCAGGCCACCCACGGCGACCGGGTCCAGCGTCCAGGGTTTCTGTGACTGATTAGCAGCATCAATGGCCGCCAGCATTGCCTGCGCGCGGTCGCGGGTTAAGGTGCCAACGTTGACTAACAGGCCATCAGCGATAGCGCTGAACTGCGCGGCTTCTTCAGCATCGACGACCATCGCCGGTGACGCTCCCAGAGCCAGCAGCACATTAGCGGTAAAGGTTTGCACCACGTCGTTAGTCATACAGTGCACCAGTGGCGCATGCTGACGAAACAGAGAGAGGGATTGGGCGACGGACGCGCCAGAAACAGGCTCAGGTTGAAGATTCATAACACTCCCAACCGGCGATCAAGAAGGCGATGCACTCAGGCATCTGACTTCCCTCCGCTGGCATTATCCAGTTCAGGTTCAGCGGGTAATTCTCAGCCTTTTCTTCACAGAGCAGGCACCCCGAGTCATTGATAATTCACGCTATAATTGCTGGCGCTTACGCCAGCAGCTGATAAGAATAAAGCGCAGCTGTTCAGTTGTAAACTTATCGTCATTTTTCGCCAGCAAGGATAACGCGTTAAGCTGCTGTAATCCTTCAACACACATTTGCTCTTGCCTGTTAAGCGTAACTGACGGAATGATAGGAAATCGGACAGATGGAATCGGCTTACTCACTGGAGACTGTATGGCTAAAACAAAAATAATGCTGCTGGCAACGCTGCTGGCGACCACCAGCGTCTGTTTCGCGGCACCGGCGGTGGTGACGCCTGGCGCGGAAAAACCGTCGTATGAAATCACCGAATTTACCGCTGACTTTATCCATTACACCCTTGGTGACACCGCTCCGGCGCTCTATCGCAGTGATAAATATCAGATAAAACAGTGGCAGGTGCGTAATCTGCCAGCGCCGGATGCCGGCAGTCACTGGACCTATATGGGATCGAATTACGTACTGATTAGCGACAGCGACGGAAAAATGCTGAAAGCTTACGATGGCAATATTTTCTATCAACGCTGACCGTGCGACGCGGTTGACGCTTCCCCACTGTCTGGCTCACAGTGGGGAATAGTTTCAGTGATGAGAACGCCCTAGCGCGCCAGCGCCACGGCCTCACCCAACTGCCAGACCGCCATCGCATAATGGTTACTGTGGTTATAACGGGTAATCACATAAAAGTTTGGCAAGCCATACCAGTACTGCCAGCTTTTACCCATATCAAAACGCAGTAAACTCACCTGTTGATTGTTTTGCAACGGCACCTGCGGTTGCAGGCCAGCAGCGGCCAGTGTTGCCGGGCTGTAGCGCGTTTTAAAGCCGGTTTCCAGCCCTGGCGCCTGGCCACTGGCCGGAATCGCGATTGACTGGTTGCTCTGCCAGCCGTGCTGTTTAAAGTAGTTAGCCACGCTGCCAATGGCATCTACCGGATCCCACAGATTGATATGACCATCACCATTAAAATCTACCGCATAGTCTTTAAACGATGACGGCATAAACTGGCCGTAGCCCATCGCTCCGGCGTAAGAGCCGCGCAGATCCAGCGGATCTTTCTGCTCTTTACGCGCCATCAGCAAAAAGGTTTCCAGCTCACCGCTGAAGTATTCTGCGCGCCGTGGATAGGCAAATGACAGCGTCGCCAGCGCATCAATGATGCGGGTTTTGCCCATCACACGTCCCCAGCGCGTTTCAACACCAATAATACCGACGATAATCTCCGGCGGCACCCCATACACCTGGTAGGCTCGCGTCAGGGCATCCTGATGCTGATGCCAGAATGCTACGCCGTTTTGCACGTTATCCGGGGTGATGAATTTATTGCGATAGCGGATCCACGCCCCGTTCGGGCCGGTTGGTGGCCCATAGCTGGGTGCCTGACGATCCATCAGCCGCAGCACATAATCGAGGCGTTTGGTTTGCGCCAGTACATCATGCAGCTGCTGGCGATCGAAGCCGTGCTTACTGACCATATTATTGATAAAGCGCTCGGTTGCCGGATTGCCGGCAAAATCACCGCCTAAGGGATGAACCGCATGCGAGGGTTCGAGGACAAAACCGCCCTTTACATCGCCACGGAAAGGGTTACCTGATGCCGGCGTTTCTGGCGGGGTCGGTTTGCTGCTACAGGCAGCCAGTAAAGTGATTACTGGTAACAACGTGACAAAAGAACGCATTAAAAATCCCAATATCAGGGCCAAAAAGAGTTAAATGGTAAGCATTGCGGCGTACCGAGTACAATAAAATCCGGCAGGTGGAGAGCTAAATTTTACCAGATTTACAAATGTGCCAGCGGCAATCAAAACCACGAACAAATTCCCATGCACTATTATAGATGTCAGTTTTGCCCGCAGCTGCATTTTCAGGAGATAACAGTGCATATTCGCCCCTTTACCGAAACCGACCGCCCGTTTTTACGCACCTTGTTTTTAGCCGCACGTAAGGCCAGCTGGCACTGGCTGAACAGCAGTGACTGGCGGCTGGAAGATTTTGATGCGATTACGCTGGGGGAAACGGTTCTGGTGGCTGAACAAAATGGCCATCGACTCGGTTTTGCTGCGCTGTTGGACAACGATAATTTCCTGCACAGCCTATTTGTTGCGCCGGATGCCCAGCGCCAGGGCGTTGGCAGCGCATTACTGCATGCGGTGCAACAGCGCTTTAGCTCGACCGGCGCCCTGAAATGTCTGGCGGCAAATCAGGCGGCGTGCAAATTTTACCAGCAGCACGGCTGGAAAGTGATTTCCCGCGGCGACAGTCCGCAGGGAGAGTATCTGTTGATGCACTTTGTTTTGCCCTAAAGGCAAGGGGGAGCATGCTCCCCCCTCATATGACTGATGTTTATAAAGCCCGGAAAGCAATATCCCCTGGAATCACCTCACCCTGCCAGTAAAGCTGCGCCGCTACTGCGCCCGCCAGCTGGCGATACAGCGCGGTAAAGTCACTGTCCGGACGGCGTACTACCGTCGGCACACCGCTATCCAGATCTTCACGTAACGTGATATGCAACGGGAGCTGACTTAACAGGCGGGTATCATAGCGTTCCACCAGCTGCTGCGCGCCGCCGCTGCCGAAAATCGCTTCGTGATGACCGCAGTTGCTGCAAATATGCATACTCATATTTTCCACCACGCCCAGCACCGGAACCTGCACTTTTTCGAACATCACGATGCCCTTGCGCGCATCAATCAGTGCAATATCCTGCGGAGTGGTCACGACCAACGCACCGGTCACCGGCACATTTTGCGCCAGCGTCAGCTGGATATCACCGGTACCCGGCGGCATATCCAGAATCAGATAATCCAGTTCCGGCCACAGCGTCTCATTCAGCAGCTGCATCAATGCTTTGCTGGCCATCGGGCCGCGCCAGACCATGGCATTGTCATCAGTGACTAAATAGCCAATCGAGTTAGTCGCCAGTCCATGCGCCATAATCGGTGCCATGTGGGTGCCATCGGGCGAAGTAGGCCGCTGATCTTCAGTGCCGAGCATATTTGGCACCGAAGGTCCGTAGATATCGGCATCAAGGATTCCAACGCTGGCCCCTTCAGCAATCAGCGCCAGCGCCAGATTCACCGCGGTGCTGGATTTACCCACCCCGCCTTTGCCGGAGCTGACGGCGATAATGTTTTTCACACCGTTAACGCCGGCATGATTTTTAACCCGCTTCAGCGTGGCGATATCGTGACGCAGACGCCAGTTAATCGCGCTGGCACCGGTAATGCGCAATAGATCAGCACTGCATTGCTCTTTCAGCAGCTCGAAACCACTTTGCCAGGCAAACGGCATCACCAGCTCGATATGCAGCGTGTTATCCATCAGTGCCACATGATGTAGCGCTTTCAGGCTGGTCAGATTGCGCTGTAGCGTCGGATGTTCAAATGCGGTCAGCACCCCCATCACCATGGCGCGCAGGGTGTCAGGGGAGTGTGGACCTTGGGATCGTGAATTCATCCCGGCTCCTTGATAGCTTAATGGTTATTGTCAGTCAGACCTGTGATTAATCATATCAGATGCAAGAAAATTCGGCTTTACCCCCGGTGCGTCAAACCCCTTGTTTACGCAGGGACGGCCTTTCGGTTAACATCAGAAGTCCTTTTCAAACCAGAAGAAAGCAAGTTCTACTATGACTCAAGTCGCGAAAAAAATTTTGGTAACGTGCGCACTGCCGTACGCCAACGGTTCTATCCATCTCGGCCACATGCTCGAGCATATCCAGGCAGATATATGGGTCCGTTACCAGCGAATGCGCGGCAATCAGGCATATTTCATCTGTGCAGATGACGCGCACGGCACGCCAATCATGCTGAAAGCTCAGCAGCTGGGCATTGCACCGGAGCAGATGATTGCCGAAATGAGTCAGGAACATCAGACTGATTTTGCTGGCTTTAACATCAGCTATGACAACTATCACTCGACGCACAGCGACGAAAACCGTGAGCTGTCATCGTTGATCTATGGCCGTTTGAAAGAAAATGGTTTTATTAAAAATCGCACCATTTCGCAGCTTTACGATCCGGAAAAAGGCATGTTCCTGCCCGATCGTTTCGTTAAAGGCACCTGCCCGAAATGTAAAGCAGCCGATCAATATGGCGATAACTGTGAAGTGTGCGGCGCAACCTACAGCCCAACCGAGCTGATTGAGCCGAAGTCAGTGGTCTCCGGTGCTACGCCAGAATTGCGCGATTCAGAGCACTTCTTCTTTGATCTGCCAGAGTTCAGCGCGATGCTGCAAGCCTGGACCCGCTCCGGTGCGCTGCAAGAGCAGGTAGCGAACAAAATGCAGGAGTGGTTTGAATCCGGACTGCAACAGTGGGATATCTCTCGCGATGCGCCGTATTTCGGCTTTGAAATTCCTGATGCACCGGGCAAATACTTCTACGTCTGGCTGGATGCGCCAATTGGCTACATAGGTTCATTTAAGAATCTGTGTGACAAACGCGGCGATATCGATTTTGACGCGTTCTGGAATAAAGATTCTGATGCCGACCTGTATCATTTTATCGGCAAAGATATCGTCTATTTCCATAGCCTGTTCTGGCCAGCGATGCTGGAAGGCAGCAACTTCCGCAAGCCGACCAACCTGTTTGTCCACGGTTATGTCACGGTCAATGGCGCCAAGATGTCGAAATCACGCGGCACCTTTATTAAGGCCAGCACCTGGCTGCAACATCTTGATGCCGACAGCCTGCGTTACTACTATGCGGCGAAACTCTCTTCCCGCATTGACGATATCGACCTGAATCTGGAAGATTTTGTCCAGCGAGTTAACGCCGATATCGTTAATAAAGTGGTTAACCTCGCCTCGCGTAACGCTGGCTTTATCAATAAGCGTTTTGGCGGCAAACTGTCCGACCAACTGGCCGATCCGGCGCTGTACCAAACCTTCACCGATGCGGCATCCAGCATCGGTGAAGCGTGGAACAGCCGTGAGTTCAGCCGTGCCATCCGGGAAATTATGGCGCTGGCCGACATGGCGAACCGCTATGTCGACGAGCAGGCACCGTGGGTTGTGGCGAAACAGGAAGGCCGCGATGCTGAACTGCAAGCGATCTGCTCAATGGGCATCAACATGTTCCGCGTGCTGATGACCTGGCTGAAGCCGGTAGTGCCGTCGCTGGCAGAACGTGTTGAAGCGTTCCTCAATGTTGAGCTGAGCTGGGAAGGTATTCATCAGCCGCTGCTCGGCCACGAGATTGCCGGCTTTAAAGCGCTGTACAGCCGTATTGAGATGGACAAAGTGAATGGGCTGATTGAAGCGTCAAAAGAAGACGCGGCGGCGGCTGCAAAACCGGCACTGACCGGCCCGCTGGCAGACGATCCCATTCAGGACACCATTACTTTTGACGATTTTGCCAAAGTGGATATGCGTATTGCGCTGATTCAGAAGGCAGAATTAGTTGAAGGTTCCGATAAGCTACTGCGCCTGTCACTGGATTTGGGCGGCGAAACCCGTCAGGTGTTCTCCGGTATTCGCGCGGCCTACCCCGATCCGGCCGCACTTGAAGGCCGTCTGACGGTGATGGTGGCTAACCTGGCACCACGCAAAATGCGCTTTGGCATCTCTGAGGGGATGGTGATGGCTGCCGGTCCTGGCGGTAAAGATATCTTCCTGCTTAGCCCGGACAGCGGCGCACAGCCAGGTCAGCAGGTTAAGTAATCCAGGTCATCAGCAGGGGAGCCGAAAACGGCTTCCCTGCCCTGATCCCATCATTCGGTAATCAAGACTCGCCGCTTGCCCAGGAGCCTGCCATGCTCAGCGTGCTATCTGTCTGCTGGCGTTATCTTCGCGCCTTTACCATCATTTACCTCTGCCTGTATGCCGGTAACGGCATCTCATTTCTGCTGCCGCTGACCATTCCCGGCAGTATCATTGGTATGCTACTGCTGTTCGCGCTACTGGCGTCACAAATTCTGCCGGTCAGCTGGGTTAAGCCGGGCTGCCATCTGCTGATTCGCTATATGGCGCTGCTGTTTGTACCGATCAGCGTCGGCATTATGAGCTACACCGAGATTCTCAGCGCCCAGTTTGGCCCGATTGTTGTCTCCTGCGTCGTCAGTACCCTGATTGTGTTGGTGGTGGTCGGCCTGACGTCTCAGCGGCTGCACGATCACAGCCTGCGTCAGGAGAGCGCCGATGAGTGATATCTGGTGGTCACTGCCGCTAACGCTGGCGGTGTTCTTTGCCGCACGCCTGCTGGCAAAAAAAGTTAAAATTTCACTGCTCAATCCGCTGCTGATCTCGATGGCGGTCATTATTCCGCTGCTGTTGCTGATTAATATGCCCTACGCGCGCTATTTTCAGGGCAGCGCGCTGCTGAATCACCTGCTGCAACCGGCGGTGGTGGCGTTAGCGGTGCCGCTGTATGAACAGATGCATCAGATTCGGGCGCGCTGGAAGTCGATTATCAGCGTCTGCTTTATTGGCAGCCTGACGGCGATGATTTCCGGCACTGCTATCGCTCTGTGGCTAGGGGCAACGCCGGAAATCGCCGCCACTATTTTGCCAAAATCAGTGACCACACCGATTGCCATGGCGGTTTCTGACTCACTGCACGGCATTCCCGCTATTAGCGCCATCTGCGTTTTAGTGGCAGGCGTTTTGGGCGCAGTATTCGGCCATATGCTGCTTAACCTGCTGCGGGTGCGCAGTAAAGCGGCGCGGGGCCTCGCCATTGGTAACGCCTCTCATGCACTGGGTACCGCACGCTGTGCCGAGATTGATTTTCAGGAAGGTGCCTTCAGCTCACTGGCTCTGGTCATTTGCGGCATTATTACTTCTTTGCTGGCACCGTTTATTTTCCCGCTATTACTACACTGGTTGAGTTAAATCTTGCGAGAGATCTCGCAATTCAGCATCAACTTTCATTGATTGCATTGATAGCGCGATGCAGATCACATATAACCTGCTGATTGCACCGTAAAATGCGTAGCCAACAACGCCAATGAGAGGCACTTAATGCATCCACGTTTTCAACCCTCTTTTGCAGCTCTGTCGTCTGAATTACAGACTGCGCTAAAGCCAATTCTTGATGCTGATGATTTCAGCGCCCGTTTTAGCGCGCCACAGATTGCGGCGATTAAACAGCACACCGCACTTGATGATGATGCGCTGGCGCTGGCGCTGCTGCCGTTAGCGGCCGCCTGTGCCGTCGCTCCGCTTTCAAACTTCGATGTCGGCGCGGTGGCGCGTGGCAAAAGCGGGAACTGGTACTTTGGTGCCAATATGGAATTTGCTGGCGCCACCATGCAGCAAACGGTTCATGCCGAGCAAAGCGCGGTGACGCATGCCTGGCTGAGCGGAGAAACCGCGCTGGAAGCGGTTACCGTTAACTATTCTCCCTGCGGCCACTGTCGTCAGTTTATGAACGAACTGAATAGCGGTACTGACCTGCGCATTTGTCTGCCAGGCCGCCAGCCTGCCACACTGGGCGACTACCTGCCTTACGCCTTTGGTCCACGCGATCTGGCGATTGAAACCCTGCTGCTTGATCCGATCGATCACGGCTATAGCATCAGTGGCGATGCGCTGGAACAGCAGGCGATAAAAGCCGCCAACGCCAGTCATGCGCCTTACAGCCATTCACACAGCGGTGTGGCCGTAGAAACCCTCAGCGGCAGGATTTATGCCGGCCGTTATGCCGAAAATGCCGCCTTTAACCCGAGCTTACCGCCGCTTCAGGCCGCATTAATTCTGTTAAACATGCACGGCGAAAGCTGCTCGCAGATTGGCCGTGCGGTGCTGGCAGAGCGTGCCAGTGGCAAGCTGATTCAGCGCCAGGCAACGGAAGCCACCCTTCAGGCGCTGGGCTGCCAGAACATCCGCTACGTCGAACTGCAAAAAGCGTAAGCTTTCACCCAATACCTCGATGAAGTTCGCAGCTTTTGTTATCAATTATTAACAAAAGCTGTACTTCTGCGCTTTTTTTCATAGGATCATGGGCACACAATATCATTGAGCCAGAGGCTATTTTTAAAATGGAACTCGAGTACGAGAGTAAAAGACCGTTATATATTCCCTACGCCGGACCTATTCTGTTGGAATTTCCACTGCTGAATAAAGGCAGCGCCTTCTCAATCGAAGAACGTAATGATTTCAACCTTCGCGGCCTGTTACCAGAAACCGTGGAAACGATTGAAGAACAGGCCGAACGTGCCTGGCGCCAGTTTCATGACTTCAAAAACAATAACGATAAACACGTCTATCTGCGCAATATTCAGGACACCAACGAAACTCTGTTCTACCGCCTGCTGGATAATCATCTCGAAGAGATGATGCCGATTATCTATACCCCGACGGTCGGCGCCGCTTGTGAACACTTCTCCGAAATCTATCGTCGCGCCCGCGGTCTGTTTATCTCCTACCCGAACCGCGCCAATATCGAAGATATGCTGCAGAACGCCACTAAACAAAACGTAAAAGTCATCGTGGTGACTGACGGCGAACGTATTCTCGGTCTTGGCGACCAGGGTATCGGCGGCATGGGCATTCCCATTGGTAAACTGTCACTGTACACCGCCTGTGGCGGCATCAGCCCGGCCTACACCCTGCCGGTAGTCCTGGATGTCGGTACTAATAACCAGCAGCTGTTAAATGATCCACTGTATATGGGCTGGCGTCATCCGCGCATCACCGGTGAAGAGTATGATGCTTTCGTTAACGAATTTATTAATGCAGTGAAAAGCCGCTGGCCAAATGTGCTGTTGCAGTTTGAGGATTTTGCTCAGAAAAATGCCATGCCGTTGCTGGAACGCTATCGTGATGAAGTCTGCTGCTTCAACGACGATATTCAGGGTACCGCTGCGGTCACGCTGGGTACGCTGATTGCCGCCAGCCGCGCAGCCGGCAGCAAATTGCGCGATCAGAATGTGGTATTCCTCGGTGCCGGTTCCGCCGGTTGCGGTATTGCCGAGCAAATTATCGCCCAGATGAAATCTGAAGGCCTGAGCGACGAAGAAGCCCGCGCCCGCGTCTTTATGGTCGACCGCTTTGGCCTGCTGACCGATAAACTGCCAAACCTGCTGAACTTCCAGAGCAAACTGGTGCAGAAAAGTGAAAATCTCAGCGGCTGGGATGTCAGCACTGACTCGCTGTCGCTGCTGGATGTGGTGCGCAACACGCGGCCGGATATCCTGATTGGCGTTTCCGG
Source organism: Winslowiella toletana (assembly GCF_032164335.1). Classification (NCBI taxonomy): domain Bacteria; kingdom Pseudomonadati; phylum Pseudomonadota; class Gammaproteobacteria; order Enterobacterales; family Erwiniaceae; genus Winslowiella; species Winslowiella toletana. The sequence goes on from NZ_CP134152.1 coordinate 3,190,471, forward strand.
ACAGCCTGGCCTGTTCAGTGAAGAAATTATTCGTGAAATGCACAAACACTGCCCGCGTCCGATTGTTATGCCGCTGTCCAATCCAACCTCACGTGTTGAAGCCACGCCGCAGGATATTCTCGCCTGGACCGATGGTGCAGCGCTGGTGGCGACCGGCAGCCCATTCTCACCGGTCAGTTGGAAAGGGGTGACCTATCCGATTGCGCAGTGTAATAACTCCTATATCTTCCCTGGCATCGGCCTTGGCGTGATCGCTTCCGGCGCAAGCCGCGTCACTGACAGCATGCTGATGGCGGCAAGCCGCACGCTGGCTGACTGTTCGCCCCTGGCGAATGAAGGCGTTGGCGCAGTACTGCCGGAAATCAAAGATATCCAGGGCGTGTCGAAACTGATCGCCATGGCGGTAGGTAAAGCAGCGCAGCTGGCTGGCGTTGCGGTAGTCACTTCGGAAGATGTGCTGTCGAAGTCGATCGCTAACAACTTCTGGCTTCCGCAGTACCGTAATTACCGCCGCACCTCAATATAATCTCATGCATCGGGCGTTTGCGCCCGAATATGGGTAAAAATGCGGCGACTGAACGCTGCTGTGCTTGCTTCACAGCAGCGGCTCAAGTAGCCTTAAATTATCCTGTTACCTGCCCGACTGAGCGCCCCTGAGCATGTTGAAACGCTTGATATATGGTCTGATTATCATCGTGGTTATGATGGTAGTGACCGCGCTCGGCCTCGATCGCTGGATTAGCTGGAAGACCGCGCCCTATGTTTATGACGATTTGACTTCACTGCCCCATCGTCAGGTTGGTGTGGTATTAGGAACCGCCAAGTACTACCGCACCGGCGGGGTCAATCAGTACTACCGTTATCGAATGCAGGGTGCGATCAACGCTTACAACAGCGGCAAGGTGAATTATCTGCTGTTAAGCGGCGACAATGCACTGCAAAGCTATAACGAACCGATGACGATGCGGCGCGATCTGATTGCCGCTGGCGTCCCCCCTTCTGATATCGTGCTCGACTTTGCCGGCTTCCGCACGCTGGATTCGATTGTGCGCACGCGCAAAGTGTTTGATACCAACGATTTCATCATTATTACCCAGCGCTTCCACTGTGAACGCGCGCTGTTTATTGCCCTGCATATGGGCATTCAGGCGCAGTGTTATGCGGTGCCGTCACCAAAAAATATGCTGACAATTCGTTTTCGTGAAGTGGGTGCACGGCTCGGCGCACTGGCGGATCTCTATCTGATGAAGCGCGAGCCGCGTTTTCTCGGGCCGCTGGTGCCGATTCCGGCGGTACATGAAGTGCCGGAAAACGCGCAAAGTTACCCGGCCGTTTCGCCGGAACAGCTACTGGAGTTGCAGCAAAAGCGGGAAAAGAAATAACGGCGGGAAGTTAGCCGGGTGGTTCAGGGGATTTGCATCTTGTATACCCTTAAAACGGGAGCCGAAAATGGCTCCCGTTTTAAACTCCAGCAATCACTATTTCTTACGTGAGTACTTCAGTGAATCCAGTGCCACCGCGAAAATAATGATGCCGCCCTTAATTATGTACTGCCAGTAAGGGTTAACGCCGATATAAGTCAAACCGTAGTTAATCACCGTAAAGATAATCACCCCGGTCACCACTCCCGCTACCGTACCCACACCCCCGGCAAAGGAAACGCCCCCCACCACGCAGGCGGCAATCGCATCCAGCTCGTACATAAAGCCGAGGTTGTTGGTGGCACTGCCGATACGTCCAGCTTCCAGCAACCCACCGAAGGCATAAAACACCCCGGACAGCGCATAGATCATAATCAGGTTAAGCGACACGTTAACACCGGAGACTTTCGCCGCTTCCGGGTTACCGCCGATAGCAAAAATGTTCTTACCGAAGCGCGTTTTATTCCACAGAATCCAGACGAATATAATCGCGATAATCGCATAGAAGGTAATGTAAGAGAGCTTAAAATCACCGAAGCGCAGGAAGCCCTGAGCAAAGGTAGAAAAGCCCGAATCGAAACCGGCAATCGGTGAGGCGCCAACATAATCGTAATACAGCGAGTTAACGCCATAGACAATAATCATGGTACCCAAAGTGGTAATAAATGGCGTGACCTTCAGGTAAGCAATAATAATACCGTTGATCAGACCAATAAAGGCACCGATAAGACACACCGTCAGGATAACCAGCGGAATCGGAATGGTTCCGATGCCCGGGAATACCTTATTGACGTTGTCCATTGACTGCAGCATGGTAGCCGCAACCACCGCGGCAAGGCCAACCTGACGCCCTGCCGAGAGGTCAGTACCCTGGGTGACAATCAGCCCCGCCACGCCCAGTGCAATAATCACGCGTACTGAGGATTGGGTCAGAATATTACTCAGGTTCATTAAACTGAGGAACGTTGGATCCTGGAAAATTATGATTGCCAACAGAACCAGCAAGACGACGTAAATACCGCCTTCTTTTAACCAGGTGAGCGCATTTTTCTTATTAACAGCTTTCATGGTAACAGCCCTTACATCATTAAAGGTGTAACGACGCTAAACGCAATATTTCGTTCTGCGTGGTAGTTTTGGTTTCGACAATGCCTGCAACCAGGCCATTACTCATTACCAGTATCCGGTCGGTAATCCCCAACAGCTCCGGCATTTCGGAGGAGATGATAATAATTCCCTTCTCTTTCTTCGCCAGTTCAGCAATCAGCTGATAAATCTCAAACTTAGCCCCAACGTCAATACCGCGTGTCGGCTCATCCAGCATCAATATCTCAGGCTGGGTGAGCAACCAACGACCGATAATCACTTTTTGCTGATTACCCCCAGACAACGAACCGATAGACGTATGGTGCCCCGGTGTTTTTACCCGCATTGAATCGATTACCCACTGGGTATCACTTTTCATCCGGCGGTTATCCAGCAGGCCAATGCTGTTTTTATATTTACGAATATTGGAAATCAGCGAGTTGAAACCGATATCCAGATAAGCATAGATCCCGGTTGAGCGGCGCTCTTCGGTGACCAGTGCAAAGCCGTGGTTAATCGCTTCGTTGGCGCTGTGATTATTAATCGCTTTGCCATGCAGCTTAATGGTGCCGCCGGATTTATCACGAATACCAAATAATGTCTCGACGATATCGGTACGTTTTGCCCCCACCAGCCCGGCGATACCCAGGATTTCACCTTTATGCAAATCAAAGGAGATATCGCGAATTGAAGGCTGGCTGCGCGAGGTTAAATTACGCACTTCGAGTATCACTTCACCCGGCACGTTGGCTTTATCCGGGAAACGCTGGTTCAGCGAACGTCCGACCATCATCGCAATGATCTTGTTCATATCCAGCCCTTCCAGCGACTGGGTGGCAATCCACTGACCATCGCGCAGAATGGTTATCTCATCACATAGCTGGAAAATCTCTTCCATTTTGTGCGAAATATAGACAATACCGCAGCCGCGATCTTTTAATTTACGGATAATGGTAAACAGATGGTTTACCTCTTTTTCCGTTAACGAAGAGGTTGGCTCGTCCATAATGACGATTTTGGCGTTATAGGAGAACGCTTTGGCGATTTCGATCATTTGCATCTGTGAAACAGAAAGCGTCGCCACTTTGTCACGCGGATCGATATCAATATCTAATTCATCAAATATCGCTTTAGTATCGCGATACATTTTATCCTGATCGACAAACAGCCCTTTACGTGGATAACGGCCAAGCCACATGTTATCCATTACCGTACGCTGTAATACCAGATTCAGTTCCTGATGCACCATCGACACGCCGTTTTCCAGCGCCTCTTTGGAGCTTTTAAAATCGATTTCCTCACCCTGAAACAGGATGCTCCCCGAGTCTTTTTTATAAATGCCAAACAGGCATTTTAATAACGTCGATTTACCCGCACCGTTTTCGCCCATCAAAGCATGAATAGAGTGCGGCCGAACTTTTAAATTAACGTTGTCTAGTGCCTTCACGCCAGGAAATGATTTATTAATATTGCTCATTTCCAGCAGGAATTCACGCTGCGGTATGGTTTTATCACTGGCCATAATTTACCTGGCTGAAAGAGTCATGCATGGGCGCAGAATGACTCTGCGCCCGGGTATTTTATTTCACGAACTGAGACAGGTTATCTTTATCCACCGCCACATAAGGTACGCGGACGATTTTGTTTTCCAGTTTATAGTTAGTCCCTTCGGCAGCAGGCTTGCCGGCCGCAAGGTTTTTCGCCATCTCAAAGGTCGCTTTCGCCTGGTTATCCGCATCGTTCAGTACGGTACCGGCCATCGCCCCAGATTTCACCATCGCCAGCGCTTCTGGCAGCGCATCAACACCAAATACCGGGATTGAGGATTTATTATGTGCCTTCAGCGCTTCGACTGCGCCCATCGCCATTGCGTCGTTGTTGGCAATGACCACTTCAATTTTGTTGCCGTTCGGGCCGGATAACCAGGCATCCATTTTATCTTTTGCCTGAGCGGTATCCCACATCGCGGTATCCAAGTGCAGCTGCTGAGTTTTCAGGCCGTCTTTATTCAGCGTATCAATAACATACTTAGTACGTGCTTCTGCATCCGGGTGGCCCGGCTCGCCTTTCAGCAGCACGAACTGAATCTGACCATCTTTATTCAGATCCCAGTTTGGATTAGCTTTCCAGTGTTTTTCGATCAGTTCACCCTGCTTCACGCCAGACTCTTTCGAATCGGTTCCGACATAATAAGCTTTGTCGTAACTGGCCAGCGCTTTGGCGGTCGGTTCTTTGTTAAAGAACACAATAGGGACATCGTTTGAACGGGCTTTATCGATAATGACTGCCGCCGCCGCCGGGTCAACCAGGTTAATCGCCAGCGCTTTTACGCCCTTCGCCATCAGCACGTCTACCTGGTCGTTTTGCGTTGACTGGCTATTCTGCGAGTCATTCATTAACAGCTGAACGTCCGGGCTATTTTTTGCTTCTTTTTCGATAGCTTTGCGCACCACAGACATAAAGTTATCGTCATATTTGTAGATAGTGACGCCAATGCGCGTATCCGCTGCATGTGCCGTTGCACCAAACATCATACTGGCTACCAGGGCTGTAAGCGTAAAAACCTTCTTATTCATATTATCTCCGGGTTTTGGCAGGGTATTTCTTCGTTTTGGCCTGTCACCTTAAGGCGATCAGATTAAAACAATCGGTAATTAACCATCGGCGACGCGTAGGTGTGATTAACAGGTACGCAAAGCCATCGGCGTGTTAACACAAGCCTGACTTCCTTATTCGGTAATGCTTCCTGTAATAGATATTCAGAACTGTTTTGCTAAAGATTTGGACGCAGTGGCTGGAATGATTAACGCGTTACATTATGTTTCAGCCCCTGCATTGCGCTGTCATCATAGAGAGCGCGATGTTAATTAACTGTGAATTTACTCACAAATTGAAAACGGTTACATGAGGAAATCGCTTCAATTAGTGACCGGCTCCACAGTTTGCCGCTGCGCTACCGAATGGCGGCGTACCAGCGTCGGCATAAAACAGTGCTGAGCAGTGTGATCGAGCTGACCCGCTGCACCTTTAAGTGCCAGCTCGGTAGCAAGTTTCGCCATAGAAACAATAGGATAGCGCACCGTCGTCAGTTGCGGATCGGTATAACGCGAGACAGGAATATCATCAAATCCGATAATTGAAACCTGCTGCGGGACGAGGATTCCGTTATCTTTCAATGCGGTTAGCGCACCGGCCGCCATACTGTCGTTATAGGCGAATACCGCGCTAAGGTGCTGATTACGCCCCAGCAACTCGACCATTGCCGCCTCGCCACCTTGTAAATCGGCTTCGCCGCTGGCGATCCATCCTTCCGCTGGCACAATGCCCTGCTCGGCCAGCGCCTGCTGCCAGCCGTCGCGCCGCTGTACGACGTCCTCAATCGGATGACAAGAGCTGAGATAGCCAATGCGCGTGTGCCCCTGTTGCTGCAACATCCGCGTCGCCATCAGCGCGCCGCTGACGTTATCCAGACAGACGCAGCGATGGGCATAGCCCGCCACAATACGATTTACCAGCACCATGCCGGGTACCTGATCCATAAAATCGGCCAGCTCCCGATCTGACAACATTTTTGCGTGAACGATTAACGCGTTACAGCGTTGGCGAATCAGCACTTCAATCGCGTGACGCTCTTTCGCTTCCTGATGCCATGAGTTACTGATCAGCACATGTTTGTTCATCTGCTGCGCCACGGTATCGACCGCTTTGACCAGCGCACCAAAAAAAGGATCGGAAACGTCCATCACCACTACGCCAATGGTGTCACTGACCTGGGTCGCCAGCGCCTGAGCATTAGCATTTGGCCGGTAACCCAATGATTCGACAGCGTGTAACACGTTTTCACGCGTTTCTGCGGTCACCACACAGTTGTTATTCAGCACGCGGGAAACCGTTGCCACGGAAACGCCAGCAATACGTGCCACATCACGGATTGTTATCATGAACGCCTGACCCTGAAAATAGTTGATCGCATCGCTCTTTCCGACATCTGAAGTGTTTCTGTCGGCTATTTTGTCAGGCGTTAACGGTTAACAGCGTGAATCAGGTCACACTGATGAAAACGGTTACATACAATTGTGCAACCTTTGTGATGGCGGTCATTATCCGGCGCGGGAACTGTCTGCGGGTTTACCGGCGGCCAGCCTGGTCAGCTGACGCCATAGCCACTCCATCGGCCCCTGACGGAACAGACGCAGCCAGCATAGTGAGAAGAGAATATTGATCGCCCATACCGCCGGCACTATTGCCAGTAATTGCAGGCGATCCAGCTGCATAAACCAGCCAAAGCGATAGAACAGCGTGGTGCAGATCAGAGTTTGAAGCAGATAGTTAGTCAGCGCCATACGGCCGACGCAACAGATAGCCCGGGTGATTTTCAGTTTTGCCAGTAACGGCCAGTAACCAAAACAGAGCGCAGCATAACCGATGGCCTGCAACGGCGCGGCTAAATCGCGTGGAACCTGCAGCAAGAAGCCGGTCCAGCGAAAATCCCAGCGTAAATACCACTGCAGAAAAATACCCGGAATCTGAATCAGAAAGGCGATGCCAATCAGTACCCATGCCGTGCGGCGGTAATGCCGGGCGCTGAACTCGCCTTTCAGCCAGCCGTTACGCATTAATGCGCTGCCAATCATCATCAGTCCGGCCAGCTGCCAGCCATATTGCGCGCCGAGCGCCAGCAGGCTCGATGAGAGATGATCGAGACGATTCTGCACCGCTTCCCAGCCGCCTGCCAGCTTCCAGAATGATTCATATTGCAGATCGGCAATACCGGGCAGCCAGGAACTGTTGGCCTCACCGCTGGAGATCATACTGAATACCACCAGCACCGCCACGCCGACCAGATACAGCATCACACCGGTATTAAACAGCGAACGGGTAGAAGGAACGTCGCGGATCATTCGCCAGGCAATCAGGCCAACGATGCCATAATCCAGCAGGATATCGCCTTCCCAGAAAAAAACCGCGTGAATAAAACCGAAAATAGCCAGCCACGTCAGGCGGGATTGCAACCAGCGCTTGCCGCGCGGCAACAGCATTTGCAGCCCGGCACCAAACAGCAAGGCGAACAGCGTCAGGAATTTGATTTGCGCCAGCAGATCGAGCGTGGCCCAGGTCCAGATCTCACGTCCGGGGGGCACCCCTTGCCAGGCGGGATTAAGATAAGCAGCCGAGGGAAGACCAAAGCCATAAATGTTCAGCAACAGGATACCGAGAACGGCGAGACCACGAATAAAGTCCAGCGTGATATTGCGTTGCATTCAGGCTTCCCGTAAAGAAATTAACGCTCTTCCCCGCAGTCAGGGAAGAGCAATCGCTGATCAGCTGTGACGCACCGCGCGCAGAAATTCCTGGCGGGTATTCTGGCTGGACTTAAACAGACCACCCAGAGAGGTGGTGGTGGTCGCACTGGTTGCGTCACGAATGCCGCGCGCTTTAACGCAGTAGTGCACCGCGTCAATGGATACCGCGACGTTACTGGTGCCGAGCAGGGTTTGCAGCGCGACTAAAATCTGCTGCGTCAGGCGCTCCTGCACCTGCGGGCGCGAGGCGAAGAACTGCACAATGCGGTTGATCTTCGACAGGCCAATCACTTTCTCTTTCGGGATATACGCCACGGTCGCTTTACCGTCGATAATCACAAAATGGTGTTCACAGGTGCTGGTCAGGGTGATGTCACGCACCGTCACCATCTCATCCACCTTCATTTTGTTTTCAATCACGGTAATTTTTGGGAAGTTGGCGTAATCGAGGCCGGAAAACACTTCATCGACATACATCTTAGCGATGCGATGCGGCGTTTCCGCCAGGCTGTCATCTTCCAGATCCAGATTCAGCAACTTCATGATTTCAGTCATATGACCGGTAATCAGGTGCTTACGCGCTTCGTCGTCCAATTCACGCGCTGGCGAGCGTAATGGGGTTTCCAGTCCACGCGCGAGTAGCGCTTCATGAACCAGGGCAGCTTCCTGACTTAACGTAGCCATTTTATTGTTTTCTCCAGCAGGTGATTCACCCGACCAATGCAGCAATTCATCAGACGGACAGGTTTCTGAGCGCGTATTCTGGAACACTCCGCGAGGTTTATCCAGTGAATCAATTTAAATGGCGGTGAAAGTGTTTCATTTACCTTTGCGAAATACCAGCATTCCGGCGATTGCAAGCCCAGTTCCTGCCACGTACAGCGCCGGTTCCAGCCGGTGCGTCAGCTGGGTGGAGAGCGCTGACAGCACCGGCCCAACCAGTTGTCCAATGGCATAGCCGGTCGTCAGTAAACCCGCCAGATAACGCGCATGTTCTGGCGCCAGTTCGCGGCCGTACTGTAATGACAGCTGAACCACACAGAGGAAGCCGCCGCCGACCAGCACTGCGCCAATCACCAGCCCGCTCATGCCTGGAATAATATCAGCGGCAAATACCCCCAGCGCCTGCGCCCATAGCGTCAACGCCAGACGCCGGTGAGTCGATGAGTAGCGACGGGTTATGATGCCAAGCCCGATCCCTACTACCGCTGCACCGCCAAAAATGGGCCAGACAAACTGCGCAAAAGCGCTGTCAGGAAAACGTGCGGCTGCCATCTGCGATAAAAATGTCGCCGGCAGGATATAGCCAAAGCCTGCCAGACTGTAACTCAGCACCAGCCGTTTCAGCGCTGGCGTCAGTAACAGCGGCTGCGGCGCGGTCTCCGGGCGATGCAGCTGGCCGCTGCGCGGCAGGTTCGCCGCAATTAACGTAATCAGCACCAGCGCCAGCAGACCATAAGCGGCCCAGGCAAAAGCGGCGCTGACATTGAAGGCATGCAGCAATACTGCCAGCATTCCACTGATAAAGATTCCGGTGCCCGGCCCGGCAAATACCGCCGCCGACAGGCCGGGACGGCCGTGGTGCAGCAGCTGTTCATTGCTCCACGCCGCCACCAGCACCATCGCCCAGCCGCTGGCCCAGCCAATTAAAAACCGCAGGATGCCGTGCCACCACGGGCCGTCAACGCAGGCGGAAAGCAAGGTCAGAATCACTGCTCCCCAGACTCCCGCCTTAAGCCGCCACTCTACCCTGCGGCTGGCGCGCATCGCATCGAAAGAGCCGCACAGATAACCGAGGTAATTAAGTGCGGCCACCAGTCCGGCGCTGGTTAATGTCAGCTGATGTTCGTTAATCATCAGCGGAACTTGTGGGGTGAAAGCAAAGCGGCCAATGCCCATTGCCACCACCAGCGATAAAAATGCGCTTAACGCGACGCGCAGTGCCATATCAATCTCCTGAATTTTTTCTACTGTAGCGCGGGCATTATTCGAATCATTTTGCTGCCAACGCATCATAACGGTTGCCAGTATCATGCGCGCTGGTTAAACTCACGGAAAGTGAATAATCATAAGCAAGTTGCTTACGGGAAGTGAACGGATGGATTTAACCCAGTTACGTATGTTTTGTTCTGTCGCCGAAACCGGTTCGGTTGCGCGTGCTGCTGAGCAGTTGCATCGCGTGCCGTCCAATCTGACAACTCGCCTGCGCCAGCTGGAGCAGGAACTGGGTACCGACCTGTTTATCCGCGAAAAGCAGCGGCTGCGCCTGTCGCCAATGGGCCATAACTTTCTCTGTTATGCCCAGCGCATTCTGGCCCTGAGTGAGGAAGCGCTGAGTATGACGCGTACCGGCGAGCCTGCCGGTAATTTTGCCCTCGGCTCGATGGAGAGCACCGCCGCCACTCGCCTGCCCGCACTGCTGGCAGCTTATCATCAACGCTTTCCGGCGGTGGCGCTATCGCTGATTACCGGTACTTCCGGCGAAATTATCGAACGCGTGCGCGCCGGAACGCTGGCCGCTGCGCTGGTTGATGGCCCGGTGCCGTATGACGAACTGAATGGCTGTATCTCATTTCGTGAACAGATGGTGCTGATCTCCAGTCCCGAGCATGCCGATATCCACAGCGCCGCAGATGCCAGTGACGATACGCTGTTTGCCTTCCGCCCCAGCTGCTCCTATCGCCTGCGCTTTGAGTCGTGGTTTCGTGAAAGCGGCGTGCAGCACGGCAATATTATGGAGATTCAGTCTTATCACGGCATGATGGCCTGCGTCGCCAGCGGTGCCGGCCTGGCGATGATCCCACTCTCCGTACTGCGTCAGATGCCAGGCCAGGAACGAGTGAAAGTGCATCCGTTACCGCCGCTGTATCGCGACAGCGCCACCTGGCTTATCTGGCGACGCGATGCGTTTACACCGAATGTGGAAGCACTGAAATACCTGATTATTGAACAATTTGATGACAAACCCGAGAACCCGTGAATCTGGTCCATACTTACCAGAGCACAAAATTTACGCAATAACACCAGGTACTAACAGAACGCTAGCCTGGAGCAATTTTAAACAGAGGAAGATACCGTGGAAATGATCAAAACTCGCGCCGCCGTTGCCTGGGCCGCTGGCGAACCACTGAAAATTGAAGAAGTGGATCTGATGCCACCACAAAAAGGTGAAGTACTGGTGCGCATCGTCGCCACCGGTGTTTGCCATACTGATGCCTATACCCTTTCCGGCAAAGATCCGGAAGGCGTGTTCCCGGCGATCCTTGGTCATGAAGGCGGCGGCATTGTTGAAGCGGTTGGCGAAGGCGTAACCAGCGTGGCGGTCGGCGATCATGTCATCCCGCTTTACACTCCGGAATGTGGCGAATGTAAATTCTGTCTTTCCGGCAAAACAAACCTGTGTCAGGCCATTCGTGCGACCCAGGGTAAAGGTTTGATGCCGGACGGCACCACCCGCTTCTTTAAAGACGGTCAGCCAATTTTCCACTACATGGGCACCTCGACCTTCTCTGAATACACCGTGCTGCCGGAAATCTCGCTGGCGAAAATCAGTAAAGAAGCACCGCTGGAAGAAGTTTGCCTGCTGGGCTGTGGCGTCACTACCGGTATGGGTGCAGTGATGAATACCGCGAAAGTGAAAGAAGGCGATACCGTGGCGATTTTCGGCCTCGGCGGCATCGGTCTTTCGGCAATTATTGGTGCACAGATGGCGAAAGCCGGTCGCATTATTGCTATCGATATCAATACCAGCAAGTTCGATCTGGCGACCAAACTGGGCGCGACCGAGGTGATTAACCCGAAAGATTACGATAAGCCGATTCAGGATGTGATTGTTGAACTGACCGATGGCGGCGTCGACTTCTCGTTCGAGTGTATCGGCAACGTCAATGTGATGCGCTCCGCACTGGAATGTTGTCATAAAGGCTGGGGTGAATCGGTAATTATTGGTGTGGCTGGCGCGGGCGAAGAGATCTCGACTCGTCCATTCCAGCTGGTTACCGGTCGCGTATGGCGCGGTTCCGCCTTCGGTGGCGTCAAAGGTCGTACAGAACTGCCGGGTATCGTTCAGCGTTATATGGACGGCGAGTTCCAGCTTAACGATTTTATTACCCATACCATGCCGCTGGAACAGATTAACGACGCATTTGATCTGATGCACGAAGGCAAATCGATTCGTACCGTGGTGCACTTTAATAAGTAATCAGGAGGATTAATGCCATCCACGCTGGAGTTACTGGAAGAGCATCGCATGTTTGGCGGCTGGCAGCAGCGCTATCGCCATCCGTCATCAACGCTGAATTGTTCGATGACCTTTAGCATTTTTTTGCCAGGCCCGAAGCAGGAATCGCCGCCGCCGGTGGTGTACTTTCTTGCCGGACTGACCTGCACCGATGAGAACTTCACCACCAAATCCGGCGCGCAGCGTATCGCCGCCGAGCTGGGGCTGATTCTGGTGATGCCAGATACCAGTCCGCGTGGTGAAGCGGTGCCAAATGATGACGGTTACGATCTGGGCCAGGGTGCCGGTTTCTATCTGAATGCTACTCAGGCACCGTGGAATCAGCATTTTCGTATGTATGATTACATCAATGAAGAGCTGCCGGCGCTGATCGCGGATAATTTCAACGTCAGCGATCGTCAGGCGATTGCCGGTCACTCGATGGGCGGTCACGGTGCGATTATGCTGGCGTTGCGCAATCCGGGGAAATTCACCTCAGCGTCGGCGTTCGCGCCGATTGTTAACCCGTGCTACGTTCCCTGGGGACAAAAGGCGTTCAGCAGCTATCTCGGCGACGATAAGCTGGCGTGGCGCGAGTATGACAGCTGCTGGCTGATGCGTCAGGCGCGCGAAACACTGCCGATTTTGATCGATCAGGGTGACAGCGATCAGTTTCTTGCCGATCAGTTACAACCTGAGCGTTTAGAGGAAGCCGCGAAAGAAGCTGGCTGGCCGTTAACCGTGCGTATTCAGCCGGGTTACGACCACAGCTATTTCTTTATCGCCAGTTTTATTGAGGATCATCTGCGTTTCCACGCCAGGCATTTATTTGCCTGACGGGATCGTGGGAATCGTTAAAAGAGGCGGCGAAATTCGGCGTCAGAAATTATTTACGGGAGCCGTTTTCGGCTCCCGTTTTTTTCATCAGAACGAATAGTCCATCGCCAGGAAGTAACGGCGGCCATCTTCGTTGTAACTGTAATCATCGCGATTCAGATCTTTATCGGTCAGGTTTAATACCCCCGCCCGCAATTTCACTGCTTTCGTCGCCTGCCAGGATGCACCGGTATTCCACAGCACATAACCACCCGGCGTCGCGTCATCATTGTTCAGCGTGCGACGCTCACCTGAATAGTTAGCCTGCAAATAGAATGACCAGTCCTGTAGCGGTGCCCAATCCAGCGTGCCGTTGGCGGTGTGCAGTGGCATCTCTTTCAACGGTTTATTACCGCCATTACTTAAATCGCGCCCGTCGGAATAGGTATAATTCAACGTCAGCTTCCACTGGTCGTCAAACGGCACCTTCAACTCAGTCTCAATGCCGTTAATCCGCGCTTTATTGACATTGTAATAACGGAACACCGGTTTCCCGTCTTTTTCACCGACATAGTTGGCATAGCTTTTCGCCAGATCGCGATCGGCAGTACGCGCAATATTAATCATATCGTCGACGTTATTCTGGAAAGCGGTGATGCTGCCGGTAATGCCATCCAGCCAGCCTTCATCACCGGCATAGTAGAGGCCCAGTTCGAAACTTTCGCTGGTTTCCGGCTTCAGATCCGGGCTACCGACAATCGAACAGCCACCGCGACAGGAGTTGGTCTGCCAGTCCGGGCTAAGCTGTAATAAAGACGGTGCTTTAAACGCGTTTGCCCAGCCGCCTTTCACCGTAACGGTATCGGTGGCGTTGTAGACCAGATAGACGCGCGGGCTCCAGTGATCGCCATAAGTTTCATGATCGTCCATGCGCACGCCAGCGGTCATCGCCAGCGAATCCAGCATCCGCCATTCATCTTCAACGAACAGCGCGTACTGGCTGGCTGAAACTTTGCTGCTGGATCCGCCGGTCAGATTAACCGGATCGCTGAGCTTATCGTGACGCCACTCACCGCCAAAGGTGACTAACTGATTGATATCGCCCAGCGGCAGAATCAGCTTGCCATCCAGCGAGTTATTTTGTGAGGTGATTTTGCTGGTGGTGAAGTTATCGACTTTGTCACCGTAAAAACGCAGTTCGGTATTACCGAAATCCCAGCGGCCATTATGATCAATCGAGTAGTTCTGGCGCTCAAGGCGGTTTTTATCCAGCGAATCTGAATTACGGTCCTGACGGTTAAAACCGTAGCCGAAATTCATATCCTGATTGTCAGTCGGCGTCAGGGCAAATTCTACACTGCCGTTGCGCAGGGTGTTGCCTTCGATACGCGGCGATAAACCGCTGCTGGCGCTGTCAGAGGGCTGCTGTTTATCTTTCTCACGCTTGCCGCCGCCGCCAAATACTTTGACGCCGAGCAGGTCGTCAACCAGTGGGCCGGTGGCAAAGAAGTTGCCGTTATAGCTGTCGCCACGGTCGCGATTCTCCTGCACAGTGGTGTCTGCACTTAGCGTGCCGTGCCAGGCCTTTCCCACTTTGCGGGTGATAATATTGACCACGCCACCCAGCGCATCGGAGCCATATAACGATGACATCGGCCCACGTACCACTTCGATGCGCTCGATGGCGTCGGCCGGAATCCAGTTAAGATCAAAATCGTTGTGGCGGAATACTGCATTACGCGAGTTAACGCGCTTGCCATCAATCAGAATCAGCGTATAGCTGCTGTCGAGGCCGCGCAGGCTAATCCCCTTACGATTATCACCTTCGTTGGTCAGCTGAACGCCCGGCACTTCACGCAGCACATCACGTAAATTCTGTACCGGCTTACGTTTGATATCTTCGGCAGTAATCACGCTGATACTGGCAGGCGCATCTTTCAGATTCACTTCAGTGGCAGAGGCGGTCACCACCATGGTTTCTTCAGACTGTTTTTCAATTTCGTCAGCAAGGATTGGAAAACTTAAGGTGAGAGCAGACGCGCAGAGGCCCCCACGAACCACTGGATTTAAACGGAACATACTTCTCTCCATGAGATATAAAATATAAATAAAAAATTGTCAGCGCGACTAAGGCAGCTGGTTGCTCACAATAAAAATGCGAATAAATTTTCGCTTAATTCTCCGGTTATATTCCGGAATAGGTTTTTTAATAGCGGGAGACGTTAAATGCCTCCCTGATAATACCAGACTTGTTACGTTGCGTTGTTACAGTGCGGGTTCCGGTTCTGCTACCAGCCCGTCAATCAGTACCTGCGGCGTGCCCTGCGAGCAGCGTTCAATCCGCCCTTTTACCCCGTAGACGCGCGCCAGACTTTCCGGTGTGATCACCTCTGCTGGCTGGCCATCGGCAATTAACTCACCATTCTGCAACATTAATACATGCTCGCCATGACGCAGCGCGATATTAATATCGTGCACGACTACCACGGTGACAATATTTCGTTTTTGCGTTTCACGCCGCACTAAATCCATTACGTGGAACTGATAATTTAAATCCAGTGCGCTGAGCGGCTCATCCAGTAATAACAGTTCCGGTCGACGAATCAGCGATTGCGCTAATCCCACCAGCTGTTTCTGACCGCCGGAAAGCTGATCGAGATAACTTAATGCCAGATGCGCAATACCCAGTTGTTCCAGCAGAGACATCACTTCGTTTTCACTGGTGGCGGTACTGCGGCCACCGGACGCACGCTGCGCAACAATAATTGACTCCAGAACGTGCAGATGCACCCCGGCGGGCAATGACTGCGGCAGATAGACCACTTTTTCCGCGCGCCGCGCAAACGGCTGTGCCATCAGCTCTTCGCCATTCAGCCACAGCTCACCTTTGGCGCGGTTCAGCCCGGCCAGAGAGCGCAGCAGCGTCGACTTACCGCAGCCGTTAGGCCCCAGCAATACGGTGATTTTGCCACGTGGCAGCAATGGCACACTCAGGTTTTCAATCACCGGGCGTTTCGGATAACCGGTACTGAATCCGCGAATTGATAATCCCTGCATCAGACATTCCCCCGATGACGCAAAATAATACTCAGGAAGAACGGCACGCCCACCAGCGAGGTGACGATGCCGACCGGGATAATGACGCCAGGAATCAGATTTTTTGACGCCACGGAAGCCATCGACAGCACCAGCGCACCGGTCAGCGCACTGGCCGGTAAATAGAAGCGATGATCTTCACCAAAAATCATCCGCGCAATATGCGGAGCCACCAGGCCAATAAAACCAATCGGCCCGACAAAGGCCACCGCCAGTGCCGAAAGAATGCTGATGCGCAGCAGCGTACCGAGGCGCAAGCGGCGCACGTCGATACCAAAACTAACCGCGCGATCTTCGCCAAGGCGCAGCGCAGTCAGCTTCCACGAACTGAGCATCGAAAACGGCACCAGAATCAGAAATGCCAGCGTCAGCACGCCAAGTTTTTCCCACGATGCGCGCGCCAGGCTGCCCATGGTCCAGAACACCAGCCCCTGTAAGGTATCTTCACTGGCGATAAACTGCATCATCGACACCAGCGCATTGAAGGTAAACACCAACGCGATACCAAACAGCACTACGCCCGAGGTGGCAACCCGCGTCCAGCGCGTGACGCCATCCAGCATCAGAGCGGCAAACAGTGCAAACACAAAGGCGTTGGCAGAAATAAACCATTGAGCGGGGATACCCGGAATACCGATTCCCAGCACAATCGCCAGCGCGGCACCAAATGCCGCCGCTGAAGAAACACCGAGCGTGAACGGACTGGCCAGCGGGTTATTCAGGATAGTCTGCATTTCTGCACCGGCCAGGCCGAGCGCCATACCCACCACCACCGCCATCAGGGCGTAAGGCAGACGGATATCCCAGACGATAACCCGGGTACCGGCATCTACCGTTTCAGGGCTGATCAACGCGTGCCACAGGGTTTCCAGCGATAAGCCGGAGGGGCCAAGAGTAAAATCCAGCACCAGTGAGGCAAGGATCGCCAGCAGCAATACGCCCATAATCATCAGGCGGTGGCGCAGCAATTGTTGATAGCGTCCCATTACGCTTTGAACGGGATTTTTCTTTGCGTACTGAATGGGCTCGTGGGTGACACTCATTTTTCTCTACCTGCTATTTCTGCATTTTAATTCTGTGATAAAGCAAACTGCCCGGCATGGTATGCGGAGAATTGTAAAACTTATACCCCGCTGCGTAACCGCATCCTTCTCTGGCTCTGTTCCCTGAATGACGGCCAGAATTCTGCTGTTCGATGCAGAAAATGTAACGGCTGTAACAATAAAGCAAATGATAATAGTTATCAATGCAATTTGTAACTGCGCGTGACGGATAAAAAAAAGGCGCGGAAACCGCGCCTTTCATTGATTAATTCGTCAGGATTAACCGTTAAATTTAGGAAACTCCATCTCGCTGTACTTCACGAAGCGGCTGCCGCGTGACAGCTTGTAACCCATCCAAATCAGCAGGAATAACGGGATGCCAATGTAAGTCGCGGTTACGCCATACCAGTCAATACGGTCTTCAAGGAACGCCTGATAGTTTTGGCCCAGCGTAATAATCAGACAGAGCACAAAGGCAAAGATCGGCCCCAGCGGGAAGAAACCAGAACGATACGGCAGATCGGCAATATCCAGCCCCTGTGCCACATAGCCGCGACGGAAACGGTAGTGACTGATGGCAATACCCAGCCAGGCGATAAAGCCGGTCATTCCCGAGGTATTCAGCAGCCAGAGATAAACTTCCTGATTACCAAACATTGAGGTAAAGAAGCACAGCATCGCCACCACTGTAGTGGCATACAGCGCATTACGCGGCACACCGCCTTTCGACAGCCGGGCGAAAATACGCGGCGCTTTACCTTCGCTGGCGAGGGTGTACAGCATGCGCGTGGAAGCATACATTCCTGAGTTACCGGCAGAAAGTACCGCCGTGAGGATGACAGCATTCATCACCGCCGCCGCCGACAGCAGACCCGCATGCTGGAATACCAGAGTAAACGGACTGACGGTGATATCCTTCACGTCATTGCGCAACAGGCTGGGATCGGTATAGGGAATAATCAGGCTGATAATCAGAATGGCAAACACGTAGAACAACAGAATACGCCAGAATACCTGACGCACCGCGCGTGGGATGTTTTTCGCCGGATCTTCTGATTCCCCTGCGGCAACACCAATCAGCTCGGTGCCCTGGAAAGAGAAACCAACAATCATTGCCACGCCGATCATGGCGGCAAATCCGCCGGCGAATGGCGCATCGCCTACCTGCCAGTTATGCCAGCCAGCCGTCTCACCACCGCGCATAATACCGGTGATCATCAGTACGCCGACGGCGATAAAGATAATGACCGTCACCACTTTGATCAGTGAGAACCAGTACTCCGCTTCACCAAAACCTTTGACCGAAATGTAGTTCAGCAGGAACATCAGCGACAGGAATAATGCACTCCAGATCCAGCCGGGGGTATCCGGGAACCAGTAGCTCATCACCAGCTGCGAGGCGACCAAATCGACCGCGATGGTTACTGCCCAGTTGTACCAGTAGTTCCAGCCCAACGCGAAGCCGAAGCCTTCTTCAACATATTTAGAGCCGTAAGTAGAGAACGAGCCGGATACCGGCATAAATGCCGCCAGCTCGCCAAGGCTGGTCATCAGGAAATAAACCATCAGGCCAATCAGCATATAAGACAGTAGCGCGCCGCCCGGGCCCGCCTGAGAAATGGTTGCCCCTGAGGCAACAAAAAGGCCGGTACCGATCGATCCGCCAATGGCGATCATCGTCAGGTGACGGGCCTTCAGTTCGCGTCTTAACGCAGGTGGTTGTGTTGTTTTTTTGTCCTGAACCATGAATTAACGCTATCCTGAGTTAAAATGAGGCGCGATTGTAGCAAATCTCCCCCGCAGGTATAGCGATACCGCGAGGTTATAAGTTAGCTTCATAATCGGCCGAAGATCATTAGTAATAGCAGGGTAAGCCTTAATAAGATGCGGCTTTATTCCACGCAATAGCTCAGAAATCGCGACAGCGCCTTGGAGACATGTTTCTGTCGGTGACGGATGCGATATAAGGTACGCGACAATTTTGGCAGCGGAATCTTCACCTCTACCAGCGATCCCACCTCCAGCTGGTCGGCAATCACCCGGCGCGATAAACAGCTGATCCCCATGCCGTGGCGCACCGCATGTTTTATCGCCTCCGAGTTACCCAGTTCCATTGCCAGCTCAAACTGCGGCAAATGCGATAACAGCAGATAATCGACGATTTCACGGGTGCCGGAACCACGCTCACGCAGGATCCACTGCATTTTTGCCAGGCTTTCCAGCGTCACCGGCTGATGCAGTAGAGCTGTATCCGGCGCGGCAAACACCACCAGCTCATCCTCCAGCCACGGCTCACTGATCAGTTCGCTCATATGGCACGGCCCTTCAATCAGGCCGACATCAACGCGAAAATCAGCCACCGCATTAATCACGTCCTGACTGTTACCCACGCTCAGCTCCAGCGGTAAATGGGGAAAGTCGCGGCGATAACCCGCAATCATGCCCGGCAGCAGATAATTGCCGATGGTACTGCTGGCATAAATGCGGATGGCACCATTATCTTCACGGAACAGCTGCTCTATTTCGCCCGCCTGCTCCAGTAGCCCAACGGCTCGCGGATAAAGCAGACGCCCATGTTCGTTTACCACCAGTCGTTTGCCGACGCGGTCAAACAATTGCACCCCCAGCTGCCCTTCCAGGTCGGCCAGCGCGGCGCTGACCGCCGATTGCGACAGCGCCAGCACCTGAGAAGCCTGCGTGGTTGAGCCACTCTTCAGCACTTCGGTAAACACTTCTACCTGACGCAATGTGATATGCATCGTGATTCCTTACGACATCCAGTGAAAAATGGCATACGCCAGCAATATCAGCCAGAGCAGCACAATAATCAGCAGCGTGGTGCTCAGGCCCTTTCTTTTATTATCGTCCGGCGATCGCGCGAGGCGCATCGCGGCATCGGCTCTGACCTCATCCGGCAGTAGCTTTAACAGCAAACTGATGCCCAGCGGCACGACTATCGCATCATCCAGCCAGCCAATCACCGGTATCACATCGGGAATGATATCCAGCGGGCTAATCAGATACAGCGTAACCACGCCGAGCAATCCTTTGATATACAGCGGAGTATGCGGATTGCGGCAGGCGTACCACATCATGGTCAAATTGCTTTTGAATTTCACTATGCGTTTGAACATTCTGCGCTCCACTCTTAACACTTATTCCGGTTAATAATAAATATATAATCAATTTCTCTTTTAAGCCAGTCAGCCCCACACTATCAGCATTGAAACAGGAGGTCTTCGATGGCTGAACTTACACTCTTTAAACCTCAGTCTGGCCCTGCTCCGTTAGCGGCCGGGCTACTGTTATCGGCGGCAATCGCTGGCGCGGCTATCTGGTTGGGCAACCAGCCGTCGGTTGCGTCGCTTGGCCTTGGCGCGCTGACGCTGGCGATTGTGGTGGGCATGCTGGTGGGTAACACCCTCTGGCCACGCCTGCAACGTGCCTGCGATCCCGGCGTGGTCATGGCTAAACAGCGTCTGTTAAGACTGGGTATCGTGCTGTATGGCTTTCGCCTGACTTTTCAGCAAATTGCTGATGTCGGGCTCAGCGGCATCGTGATTGATCTACTGACGCTGTGCTCCACTTTTGCCCTCGCCTGCTGGCTGGGACGCCGGGTGTTTGGTCTGGATCGCGAGACCCGCTGGTTAATTGGTGCAGGCAGCAGTATCTGCGGTGCCGCGGCGATTCTGGCGACCGAGCCGGTAATCAAAGCAGATTCGGCTAAAGTGGCGGTAGCGATTGCTACCGTGGTGATTTTCGGCACGCTGGCTATCTTTATCTATCCACTGCTTTGGCCGCTGGTCAGCACGCTGCTGCCTGGCATAACCGCCACGCAGTACGGTATTTTTACCGGTTCGACCATGCATGAAGTGGCACAGGTGGTGGCTGCCGGACATGCCATTGGTCCGGAAGCGGAAAACGCGGCGGTCATCGCCAAAATGCTGCGCGTCATGATGCTGGCACCGTTTCTGCTGTTCCTCACCCTGCTGATTCGGCGCGATGCTCCGGCCGGGATGGCTCAGGGCGGCATTCGTTTTCCGTGGTTTGCGCTGCTGTTTATTGTGGTGGCACTGTTTAACTCACTGCATTTATTACCGGTATCAATGGTGAGTACCATTAATCAACTGGATACCTTACTGCTGGCGATGGCCATGGCCGCTCTGGGCTTGACCACCCATCTCAGCGCGCTGAAACGTGCGGGCATACGGCCATTATTCATGGCGCTGCTGCTGTTTATCTGGCTGATGGTCGGCGGTGGAATGATCAATCTCGGGGTTCAGCATTTGATGGGCTAGTCGCTTCGGTTATCATAAGCCGTTGCAGTATTGCAGAACCTCAACAGGAGAACGGCATGAAATATATTGGCGCCCACGTCAGTGCAGCAGGCGGCGTGGATCAGGCGGTCATTCGCGCACACGAACTGGAAGCCACAGCCTTTGCGCTGTTCACCAAAAACCAACGACAGTGGCGTGCCGCACCGCTGAGTGCTGAAGTGATTGCAGCGTTTCGCGCCGCGTGTGAAAAATACCACTACAGCTCAGCACAGATCCTGCCGCATGACAGCTATCTGATTAACCTCGGTCATCCGGTTGAGGAAGCGCTGGAAAAATCCCGCGCAGCCTTTCTTGATGAGATGCAACGCTGTGAGCAACTGGGACTGTCATTACTGAATTTTCACCCTGGCAGCCACCTGCATCAGATCGATGAGCATGAGTGCCTGAAGCGTATTGCCGAGTCGATAAACATCGTGCTCGATAAAACGGCAGGCGTGACCGCCGTGATTGAAAATACCGCCGGTCAGGGCAGCAACCTCGGTTTCCGTTTTGAACATCTGGCAGAAATTATTGCCGGTGTGGAAGATAAATCGCGCGTCGGCGTCTGTATTGATACCTGTCACGCCTTTGCAGGTGGTTACGATCTGCGTACTGAAGCAGAGTGCGTCAAAACCTTTGCCGAGTTTGAACGCATAGTCGGCTTCCAGTATCTGCGCGGCATGCACCTGAATGATGCCAAAAGCGAATTTAACAGCCGTGTTGACCGCCATCACAGCCTCGGCGAAGGCAATATCGGTAAAACGGTGTTTAGCTGGCTGATGAAAGACAGCCGCTTCGACGGTATTCCGATGATTCTCGAAACCGTCAATCCGGATATCTGGAAGGATGAGATTGCCTGGCTAAAATCGGAGCAGAAATAGCTCAATAAAAAAGGCGCGGAAATCCGCGCCTTTTTGGGTTTATTCAGCATCTCATCAGGCTTTCGCCAGTTCAGCTTCCGGACGTTTCAGAATCGCGTAACTGATGCCAGCTAACAGCGTACCGGCGATAATCGCCACCAGGTAACCGGCTACCGGAGAGATCGCGCCCGGAATCAGCAGCACAAACAGGCCACCGTGTGGTGCCATCAGTTTGGCACCGACCGCCATGGAAATCGCACCGGTTAACGCGCCACCGGCGATACAGCATGGCAGTACGCGCATCGGATCACGTGCCGCAAACGGAATCGCACCCTCGGAGATAAAGCACATGCCGAGAACCAGCGCCGCTTTACCGCCCTCTTGCTGACCCTTGTTGAATTTACTACGCGCAATCAGCGTTGCCAGACCCATCGCCAGCGGTGGCACCATACCCGCTGCCATAATCGCTGCCATCGGCGCATAGGTTTGTGAACTCAGCAAGCCAACGCCAAAGGCATAAGCTACTTTGTTTACCGGCCCACCCATATCGGTACACATCATGCCGCCAAGAATAGCGCCCAGCAGTACCGCATTTGCCGTACCCATATTCGCCAGCCAGCTGGTCAGGCCGGTCATGATGCCTGCAACAGGTTTACCGACCACGTAGATCATCAGCAAGCCGGTAATCAGGCTGGCAAACAGCGGGATAATCAGAATCGGTTTCAGCGCTTCCATACTTTGTGGCAGCTTCACTTTGCCACTGATCAGTTTGGCGGCGTAACCGGCAATAAAACCGGCGATAATACCGCCGAGGAAACCGGCGTTGATGCTGGTCGCCAACATACCGCCAATCAGACCCGGCGTCAGACCTGGACGATCGGCAATCGAGAAGGCGATATAACCCGCCAGCACCGGTACCATTAACGCAAAGGCACTACCACCACCGATTTGCATCAGCGCGGCGGCCAGTGAGCCCTCTTCCTTGAATGCCTCGATACCAAACGCGAAGGAGAGCGCGATACACAGACCACCCGCGACCACCATCGGTAACATATAAGAAACGCCGGTCAGCAGGTGACGATATGCGCCCGCGCTCTCTTTCTTCTCATCGCCCGCCGCTGCCGCTTGCTGTCCGCCCTGCGGCTTGTAAGTCTTCGCTTCAGCTACTGCTTTATCCAGTTCCTGAGCGGTTTTCTTCAGCGCCAGGCTGGTAGAAGTACGGTACATCGGCTTACCGGCAAACTTTGCCAGATCCACTTCAATATCAGCTGCGACAATCACCAGATCGGCCGCCGCCACTTCTTCCGCAGTAATAGTATTACCGGCACCGACGGAACCACGGGTTTCAACTTTCACCCACCAGCCGCGTTTAGTCGCTTCGGTCTGGATAGCTTCCGCCGCCATAAAGGTGTGCGCCACACCGGTAGGACAAGCGGTAATCGCCACAATTCGCTTCTGGCCGCTGCTCTGGCTCAACTCAGCCGGTGCAGCCGCAGCCGCGACCGGAGCCTGCCAGGATTTGGCTTCAGCCTGCGCACTGGCCAGAAAACTTTCCGGCTGGCGCAGCGCCTGTTCAATGTTGCCCAGCCATACTGCTTTGCCATTTAGCGCATTGTCAGAAGGTACTGAGTTCCCTGCTACCGCCACCAGGTCTGCTTCTGCCGGGTTTTCCGTCAGGGTCAGGCCGGCTTTCGCCGCAGCGGCGGTGAGTAAATTTTTTGCCAGATAGCTGGTCGCCAGTCCCAGCGAAGTATCAATAATCAGCAGCGTTTTCATTATGCCTCTCCTGCTGTCAGTTAAAAGGTTTCAGGTCGACGCGCGCCATCATTGCGGCCAACTGGGTACGATCGGTAACGCCTACATTACTTTGGCTGACGGCCATTGCCGCCACTGCCGTTGCCAGACGCAGCGTGTGCTCACTGGACTCGCGCATCAGCAGGCCATAAATCAGGCCGCCGACCATTGAGTCACCGGCACCAACGGTGCTGACCACTTCACAGGCTGGTGGTTTCGCGATCCACTCGCCGGAAGCATTCACCCACAGTGCGCCTTCCGCACCGAGAGAGATCACTACGTGGGCAATGCCCTGCTCGCGCAGCGCATGAGCGGCTTCAATGACATCCTGCATCGTGGGCAGTTTACGACCGGCCCAGATCTCCAGCTCGCGACGGTTAGGTTTAACCAGCCACGGTGCCGCTTTCAGTCCGGCAACCAGCGCTTCACGGCTGCTGTCGAAAATGATGCAAGGGCAATGGGTGCGCAGTGCAGTCATCCAGTCAGTAAAGGCTTCCGGCGACACGCCCGCTGGCAAACTGCCGCTAACGCACACCATATCGAACTGGCCAAGCCAGCTCAGGGAATCGGCGCTAAAGCGCTCCCAGTCCTGCCCGCTGACGTCAAAACCAGAGAAATTCAGATCGGTCACTTCACCGTCTTTCTCCGTCAGTTTAACGTTAATACGGGTACGACCCGGCACCACCTGAAAGCGGTTGGCAATACCTAACTCGCTGAACAGCTGCTGAAATCCATCCTGATTCTCTTTACCAAGAAAACCACCAACAGTGACGTCGATACCCAAGTCTTTCAGTACTTTAGCAACGTTAATTCCTTTGCCCGCCGCATGCAGGCCGGTGGTTTTCACCAGGTTAACTTCGCCACGCTCGATCTCAGGGCAATAACCCACCAGGTCATAGGCCGGATTCAGGGTAATCGTTGCGACACGTCTGCTCATGCTGCCCCCTCGCCAAGTCCGGCTGTGATCGCCTGTTCAATGGCATCCAGCGCCTGCTGTGCATCTTCGCCGCTGGCGGTAAAGCGTAAGCGATGACCTTTTTTCACCCCTAAAGCCACCACTTTCATCAGGCTGCGCCCGTTAGCCGGTTTACCGCTGCCATCAAGGTTAGTCACGGTAACGTCACTGTTAAATTGTTTAATCACGCTGACCAGCGCCGTACCCGGGCGCGCATGTAAACCGTGCTCATTACGAATGGTAAATTCTGCGGTCAGCACTTCAGCCTGCTCGTCAACAACGCTGGTTAACAGCGCTAATACTCCCGGAGCATCGGCATTTAACAGACGATCAGCTTTCTGATTAATCAGCAGATCGCTTAAATAGTTCAGCACCTTCAGCGGCTGCTCATCGGCAACCGCCACGGTGATCAGCATTGCGGCTTTCTCACCTTCAATCTCAAAAGCCTTTGCACTCCGGCTGACGGCCACAGCGCTGCCGAGGTTACCCACGGTGCTGTCACTCAGCCAGATGCCCTGACCAAGGTTCAGAGGTTGAGCGGAGATAACGCTGCTGACAAAACTCGCATCCGCCGCGCCCGCGTGCTGTAAGCGGCCGGCATTCAGTGCCTGAAGCGTTATCAGATCGCTGGCAGCGACATCAAGTGCAATCAATGAAGTATCAAATTTAAATTCTGCACCCTGCTTCTCGCCCATCAGGATACTGCGCAGCTCTTCGGCGGAAGTGGTGGTTTTCAGCTGTTCAGCTACGCTGTCGTCGCTCAGAACATGAGTCAACTGACGCAACAGCGCCAGATGCTCATCAGAACGCGCGGCAATGCCGATCGCGACATAAGCAGTCTGATCCTCACCCCAGGCAATCCCCTCTGGGAACTGGAAAACCTGAACGCCGGTTTCCAGCACCAGATCGCGGGTATCGGTGGTACCGTGAGGAATCGCAATGCCATTCCCGAGATAGGTTGAGGTCTGTTTTTCGCGCGCAAGCATGCCATCAACATAAGCATCGCCAACATTGCCCGCAGCGGCGAGCGCGGCAGCAACCTGACGAATAGCGTCTTCTTTATCGCTGGCACTGGCGCCGGTGTGAATGGCTTTAACATCTAACTGGAACATAATTCTCCTCTCCCGCCGAAATTGAATCGTTTCAGCTATATTGAGAAAAAAAGCGTCATCTGCCGACGAACAAACTGAGGAGACAACGCTGAAACGTTTCAAGGAGTTTGGTACAGCATGCTCCTTACTGGCAAGTTTTAACCGAAGTGATATAGCAGATTTTTGACCTCACGCACATTTCGTCAGGATTTTTCAGAAAACTGCGGGGGTGCATGCCGATTTTGCTGAAGCAATAGGAATTTACGATAAGCTGGCTTCAGCAACATCAGCAAACTTCAGCTTTTCACGCTAACGCTGCGTTTTTGCAAAAAATGCCGGAGAGCATTTTCAACAAATGAAACGCCTTTTTAAAAATAGATCAGAAGCGTAGAATTGCACGCTCATTTCATAAGGCTATTCATCTTTCATGCAAACTCCAGGTGCAACCACCCGCCGCCTGCCCGATATCAGTTCGGCAGCCTTTCTGGTGGTGGCTTTTCTGACCGGTATTGCCGGCGCTCTACAGACCCCGACGCTCAGCCTGTTTCTGTCGACTGAAGTTCATGCGCGTCCCTTTATGGTCGGGCTATTTTTCACCGGCAGCGCGGTGATTGGTATTGCGGTCAGTCAGCTACTGGCGGCACGTTCCGACCGCAAAGGCGACCGCAGATCGTTGATCTTTTTCTGTTGCCTGCTCGGCGCTCTCGCCTCAATGCTGTTTGCCTGGAACCGAAACTACTTTGTCCTGTTGTTTATCGGCGTGCTGCTTTCCAGCTTTGGCTCAACTGCCAATCCGCAAATGTTCGCGCTGGCGCGGGAACATGCCGATCGCACCGGCCGCGAAGCGGTGATGTTTACCACCTTTATGCGCGCCCAGATCTCACTGGCATGGGTGATTGGGCCTCCGGTGGCCTTCGCGCTGGCACTCGGTTTCGGTTTTGAGGTGATGTACGCCTGCGCCGCCTGCGCTTTTATCTGCTGTGCGCTGATCGTCAGATTTCTGCTGCCCTCAATGCAAAAAACGGTGGTAAAAACTACCGCGACGCTGCAAGCACCAATCGGACATCGTCGCGATACACTGCTGCTGTTTATCGGCTGCACCCTGATGTGGGCCTCTACCGGCATCTATTTGATAAATATGCCACTGTATCTGGTACACGAACTGGATCTGCCGGAAAAGCTGGCGGGGCAACTGATGGGGCTGGCGGCAGGGCTGGAAATTCCGGTGATGCTGATCGCCGGTTATTGCGCCAGACGCTTCAGTAAACGCACTCTGATGCGCTGTGCGACGGTTTCAGGCCTGTTATTCTTTGCCGGATTACTGTTGGTGCACAGCACCGTGCCACTGCTGCTGTTACAGGGGCTGAACGCCATTTTTATAGGCATACTGGTCGGTATCGGCATGCTCTATTTTCAGGATTTAATGCCCGGACAGGCAGGCGCGGCGACGACACTGTTCAGTAACTCCACCCGGGTTGGTTGGATCCTCGCGGGTTCATTGACCGGCGTGGTGGCTGAATTGTGGGGTTATCACGCGGTATTCTACTGCACGTTACTGATGATGCTCGGCACACTCTACTGCATGTGGCAAATTAAAGATGCCTGATGCAGTTCAGGCGCAAGTATCCGCTTCCAGTTGCAACAACCAGACCATCGCCTGCTGGCGATTGCTGCCGCACATCTCAGCCGCCGGCTGTAACCCGGCGCACACTTTTGGCCGCAGCGGCGAGGCAAAGATTTTGCAACGTTGCTGCGCATCAAGCTGAATGCATGGCGTGTTGGCGGGTTTACCGTTTGGCATGCCGGGAATCGGCGAAGAGATAGAAGGGGCGGTGCAGCAGGCACCACAATCAGGACGACACTGCATCTGCACGCTCAGGATTAAAGCAAAGCGCGACAATAGCAGTCGCCAGGCATGAAAGCTATGACAACCGTTACAATTTACCTTCCATAATATCCCGCAAATTTCACTTTCTGCGCTGCGCAGATCTTGCCTGAATGCCCCGCCGCGAGTAACTTGTCGCGATAAATTCAGCACACCGCTTTTATGAGACTATCCAATGGCAAGAGCAAACGAAATTAAGCGCGGCATGGCCGTCAGCCACAACGGCAAATTACTGCTGGTAAAAGATATTGAAGTTCAGAGCCCAAGCGCACGCGGCGCCTCAACTCTGTATAAAATGCGCTTTACCGACATCCGTACTGGCATGAAGGTTGAGGAGCGTTTTAAGGGCGACGATATCATTGATACCATCTCCCTGAGCCGTCGTCAGGTCACCTTCTCTTACATTGATGGTGATGAATATGTGTTTATGGATGATGAAGACTACACGCCTTATAACTTTAAACAGGATCAGATCGCCGAAGAATTGCTGTTTATTCCTGAGGGTGGCATGCCGGGTATCCAGGTATTGACCATGGATGGCCAGATTCTGGCGCTGGAACTGCCGCAAACGGTAGATATGGAAATCGTGGAAACCACGCCGGGCATCAAAGGTGCTTCTGCCAGTGCGCGAACCAAACCTGCTGCGATGGCGACCGGTTTAGTCATTCAGGTACCTGAATATCTCAGCAACGGCGATAAAATTCGCATCCATATTGCTGAGCGTCGCTATATGGGCCGCAGTGAGTAACGATTTTGTTATCGGCGATGGCAACGTGCATCGCCGATATTGTTATGTTATAACAATTAAACTACGCCTTTAATGTTGCTCAGACAGTGCAGTTAATCAGTTATAGCTTACGGTGAGTATGCCCATTTTTTTGCTGTGATCTATCCAGCGCATCTCTGTGGTTCCCCGGTTGAGTGGCAACTTATGTTGCAGCGAGGCGTTAAGATAAGCGGTATTGGTAATGGTCTTGCCCGTATCGAAGCAAGACATTTCCAGTTTATCATTTGTTTGCGGATTGATATCACAGCCGCCATCAACGATGGTGCCGTGAAAATGGATAACACCTGAGTTTGAAACTGCGCCATTACCGGCAACTGCACTGCTCGTCCATGAGGCTAAAAGCACTATCAGGGTTGCTGACTGAATGCTGTTCATTTTGACCTCATACATTGATTAACCTCACCTTTAACTGTAGCTGGTTTATTTCCCTGATGAGTTAAACGGCAGTGGTAAACAACACTTTAATAAATAATGCAGAATTTCCTGGTGCGAGGAGCAAGATGTGACAAACGTGAATCTGATAACTGGCTTTCTCGGCAGCGGAAAAACCACCACGTTACTGCATCTTTTGGCGCAAAAGCCGCAGCATGAAAAATGGGCGGTGCTGGTTAACGAATTCGGTGAAATTGGCATTGATGGCGCGCTGCTGGCTAAGAGCGGTGCAGTGTTGAAAGAGATTCCCGGCGGCTGTATGTGCTGCGTCAATGGCTTACCGATGCAGGTCGGCCTGAATATGCTGCTAAAGCAGGCCAAACCCGATCGTTTACTGATTGAACCCACTGGTCTCGGCCATCCTAAACAGATTCTGGCGATGCTGAATGATGCGGTTTATCAGCCGTGGCTGACGCTTAACGCGACTCTGGCACTGCTCGACCCCCGGCAGCTGAGTGATACCAGAGTGACTGATAATGAAAACTTCCGCGATCAGTTGGCGGCAGCAGACATTATTATCGCCAACAAACAGGATCGCTGGCAGCCAGCCGATCGGGCGGCGCTGGCAGCATGGCAACAGCAATATCTCGACGACCGTCAGTTAGTCAGCGCTGAGTTTGGCAACATCGATCCCGCCTTACTCGATACCCCGCGCAGCAATTTGCGTCAACTGCCTGATGCCCGGCAGCATCCCCACAGCCATGCCAAAAGTGGTCTCGCGGCGCTTCGTCTCGATGCTAATGCGCGCTGGCGGCGGGCACTGAATCAGGGTCAGGGCTATTATGCCTGTGGCTGGATCTTCGATCAGGATACGGTGTTTGATACCATCGGCGTGCTGGAGTGGGCACGTCTTGCACCCGTGACGCGGGTGAAAGGCGTACTTCGCATCGCTGAAGGGCTACTGAGTATCAACCGTCAGGGACAGGATCTGCAAATCGAAACGCGCCCGGCCGCGCCGCCCGATAGCCGTATAGAACTGATCCATGAAAATGATATTGAATGGAATAATTTTCAAGCTAGCTTGTTGAAGCTTCGTTTAGAAACGTTGACATAGTCTACGCTGTTATTTTTAACTTACACTGAATCCTTATGAATACTAATCGCTTAGTAGCGATACTGGGTCTGAACGTCCTTGGCATCGCACTGTTTTTATCCTGGTACTTACTTCCCGGGCACGGTTTTTGGTTCCCCATCGATAAATCAATCTTCTACTGGTTCAACGATCATATGGCGACTAACAAGCCGCTGGTATGGTTGATCGCGATTACTAACTTCCGCGGATTTGATGCAATTTCATTGCTGGCAATGGGTTTGCTGTATCTGAAGTTTTGGCTGCGCGAAACACCGCCCGGGCGTCGGCGACTGATTGCGATTGGTATCACGATGCTGCTGACTGCTGTGGTGCTTAATCAACTGGGGCATCTGTTACCGGTTAAACACTCCAGCCCTACCCTGTACTTTGACAATGTGCATCGCGTCAGTGAAATCACCGGCATTCCGGCAAAAGATGCCTCCAGCGACAGCTTCCCTGGCGATCACGGTATGATGCTGATGATTTTCGCCGGGTTTATGCTGCGCTATTTCGGCAAAGGCGCATTCCTGACCGGTTTGCTGATCTTTGTGGTATTTGGCCTGCCGCGCGTGATGGCCGGTGCGCACTGGTTTACCGATATCGCTGTCGGTTCCCTGTCGGTGGTGCTGGTTGGCCTGAGCTGGTGGTTGATGACACCCGCCAGCGATCTGTTAGTTAACTGGCTTACCCGCATCTTACCCGGCAAATATAAGCCAACGCGGTAAAGTCGATTCCGCGACTGAGTCTGAAACCTGTATCTCAGTCGCGGATAAATTGCAGCAATATATATTGTTAGCTCGCTAATCAAATATCAGTAAAAATCCGTATCACTCTTCACGTCTAAGTCGTTAATTTCGCTGCTGTCCAGCGGGATTACTCTTATTTACCTTTCTTATCCTCGCTGGCCGCTTAATTCTGCCTTCGGTTGAGCCGTTCTTAACTTAAGGTTGTTGATAATTTAACCTGAATTTTACTCTATTGTTTCTAATAAAAAAAACTAACAAAAAAGTGGTTAAAACCCCTCGCCACCGGGCTTTTAATCGGGTAATCTCGTTTCGGATTGGGCAAAAGCAGTGTAATTTTTCCTTTTTTTACATATAAAGTGTGCTCGTTGACACATTTTAGTAATTCAGGATTTGTCTTACGCGGTTGGCCTAATTAATCTCATTTCGTTTCGCAAACTTGCTAACGGCCTGTGTCGTTAAGGACTTCAAGGGATAACAAACACAATGGTCAAGTCTCAACCTATACTGAGATATATTCTGCGGGCCATTCCCGCGGTCGCTCTCGCGACAATGCTTTCGGCATGTACTACCAGTAACGGTCACAACGCACAAACTGAGACCCATGCAGTTAAAAATCAGAACGGTTTTTTACTTCAAGCGTCTCAGGATGAATTCGAACAGATGGTTCAGAACGTGGACATCAAGTCACGTATCCTTGAACAATATGCTGACTGGAAAGGCGTTCGTTATCGTCTTGGCGGCACCAACAAACGCGGCATCGACTGCTCCGCTTTTGTTCAGGTGACCTTCCGTGAACAGTTTGGTCTGGATCTGCCTCGCTCAACCTCAGAGCAGCAGGGCAGCGGTAAAAGTATTCAACGCAGTAAGCTGCGTCCCGGTGATTTGGTGCTGTTCCGCGCTGGTTCAACAGGACGACATGTTGGCATCTACTTAGGTAATGACAACTTCGTGCATGCATCGACCAGTAGCGGTGTAATGATTTCCAATCTGAATGATTCATATTGGAAAAAACGTTACCGCGATGGCCGACGTGTTCTGAGCCGAACGCAAAGCTGATTTTACCCTGAAGTCTGCGAAATGAGATTGATAAAAGCGCTGCTACGGCAGCGTTTTTTTATGGGCGTAATTCGCCATCCGCAGCTCTTAATGATGAGGTACTATTAACATTATTCAACTATTTATATCCAAAAAATAGTTTTGCTAATCATAATAATATCGAGACAACCGCCCCAGCAACGTTATATCCTGCAGAGCAGATTTCCAGAGAATGGCAGTGTCAAAATTCCTATAAAAATCAGGCTAAAGCGGGAGATAAAACGCAATGCCACTATCAACACTGGTTACGCATCCTGTGACAAATACGCGTAAGATTGCGTGGGTCAGTGCTGCAGTTGGTTTCACTTTTTTCCTGCTATTTATCACTATCACCTTGATGATGACTGTCCAGAAACGCGCTCAAAACCACGACCAGCTGGCATCGCACACGCAGTCCATTATTCTCAACCTGCTAACTGAAGTAAAAACCACGCTGGAACCGCTGAACGCTTTAAGCCTTGCTCCCTGCAGACCGATCAACAGTGAGCTGACTTCGCGGGCAGCGTTTACCAATAATATTCGTGCCATTTTGCTGGTGAATAACGGTATCGCTTACTGCTCTTCCGCCACCGGCGCGTTTTCCCTCGCGGTCAGCACTTTTACCCCACAAACCGATCTTGATAAAGATCTCGACCTGACGCTGATCCCGGGTACGCCAAAGGTGCCGGACAGGCCAGCGCTGGTATTCTGGCTTAAGCAGCCAGGCTCAGACCGCACCGGCATAATGACCACGCTGAATATCAATCTTTCACCTTATATGATGCTGGCTTCACAGCGGCAGGAAATAAAAGGTATGGCGCTGGTGGTAGGTGATAAAGCGTTAACCAGCTGGAGCGATCGGATGATGGTTGCTGCTGAGCTACCGGGAAAATCGCTGCGCACCATCAACGTGCCGGGATACCCGCTAACCATTTATCTGTACGGCAATGCGCTGCCAAAAGGTGATATTCACACGCTGTTGCTGGCTGGTTTATTACTGGCGGTGCTGGTAAGCAGCAGCAGCTTTGTTTTACTGACGCTGCGCCCACGCCCGGGTAAAGAGATTCTGCTGGGGATTAAACGCGGTGAGTTTCACGTTGAGTACCAGCCGCTGATAGAAGCCGCGACCGGGGAGCCTTACGGCCTTGAGGCGCTGATGCGCTGGACCCACCCCACCGCAGGTAATATCCCACCGGATACTTTTATCAGCTATGCCGAAGGGCAAAACATGATCATCCCTCTGACCCGCCATCTGTTTCAGCTGGTGGCTCAGGATGCGCACAAGCTACGCCAGGTGGTGCCAGCGGGTACCAAAATGGGGATTAATATCTCGCCTGCTCACCTCTCTTCCTGCACTTTTCGTGATGACGTCAGCAACTGGATCAACGCCATGCCAGCGAATCATTTTAGTTATGTGTTTGAAATTACTGAACGCACGATGGTTTCCGAGCGCAACGCCTGCGAAATCTTTGACTGGATTCATCAGCAGGGGATTAAGATCGCGATTGACGATTTCGGTACCGGACACAGCGCATTGATCTATCTCGAGAAGTTTAAGTTTGACTATCTGAAAATCGATCGTGGATTTGTGCAAAGCATCGGCATGGAAACCGTCACCTCACCGGTGCTGGATGCGGTATTAAATCTGGCGAAGAAACTAAATCTCAGTACCGTTGCCGAAGGTGTAGAAACCGATGAGCAGGCCAACTGGCTGGTTAGGCGTGGCGTGACTCATATGCAGGGTTATCTGTTTGCGCGACCAATGGCGGTTTCTCAGCTGATTGGATATTTTCAAACGCGGCAAACCGCTTTATCCTGATAGCCAGCTAATAAACAATAAAAGCAGCATCACCACGCTAAGCCACCGGTAAAGGGGTCAATGCTGCTACGCTGAGTTAATTCTGTTTTCCTCTTCGCTTTGGAGCTGACCAACACGATGTTATTGCGCCTGGTTATTCTTTTTTCGTTCAGTGTTGTCGGGCTGTCAGCACAGGCAGTAGTCATTAACGAGAGCTACGCTTTCTCAGAGTTGGGCGAACCTAAATACGCGACTGACTTCACCCATTTCGATTACGTTAATCCCGCCGCACCGAAAGGCGGAAAAATGACGCTGTCGGCAATCGGTACCTACGATAATTTCAATCGTTTTGCCTCGCGAGGTAATCCCGGCATCGGTACCGAGAGCCTGTACGACACGCTGTTTACCAGTTCCGATGATGAAATCGGTAGCTATTATCCGCTGATTGCAGAATCGGCCCGCTATCCCAGTGATTTCAGTTGGGCAGAAGTGAATATTAATCCCCACGCCCGCTTTCAGGATGGGTCGCCAATTACCGCTGCTGATGTCGCCTTTACCTTCGACAAATTTATGACGGAAGGCGTGCCACAGTTCCGCGTGGTGTATAGAGGTGTGAAAGTAAGGGCAATTTCACGCCTGACGGTGCGCATCGAGCTGGAGAAGCCCGACAGAGATCTGGTGCTTGGCTTTTTAAGCCTGCCAGTTTTACCGGAAAAATTCTGGAAAAATCATAAATTCAACGAACCTATTGGCTATCCTCCTCTCTCCAGCGGGCCGTACCGTATTACGTCGTACAAGGTCGGACAGTACATTACTTATTCCCGGGTAAAAGATTACTGGGCGGCCGATCTGCCGGTTAACCGCGGGCGCTATAACCTTGATACCAAACGCTACGACTACTACCTCGATGATAATGTCGCTTTTGAAGCATTCAAAGCCGGCGCTTTCGATTTCCGCGCTGAAGGCTCTGCGAAAAAATGGGCAACGCAGTATCGCGGTAATAATTTTACTAACAACCTGATTATTAAAGATGTCCGGCCAAATACCGTCACCACCGATACCGCCTGGCTGGCATTTAACACCGAGAAACCGCTGTTCAGCGATCGTCGGGTGCGTGAAGCGCTTGGCCTGGTGTTTGACTTCCAGTGGATGAATAAGGCATTGTTTTACAACGCCTATAAGCGCACTGACAGTTACTTCCAGAATACCGAGTATGCCGCGAAGGGATATCCCGATGCCGCCCAGCTGGAAATATTGGCGCCGCTGAAAGGCAAAATTCCCGATGAAGTCTTTACATCCGTCTATCAGCCGCCGGTTTCCGACGGCAGCGGCTACGACCGAAAAAACCTGCTGAAAGCGCTCGATCTGCTGAAACAGGCGGGTTGGGAACTGAAAAACAGGCAGCTGGTTAATGTCGACAGCGGTAAACCCTTCAGCTTTGAGCTGCTGTTACGCAGTGGCAGCAATATCGAATGGGTGCTGCCTTATCAGCACAGCCTTGAGCGGCTCGGTATTAAAATTAATATCCGTCAGGTCGACAGCTCGCAATATCTGCGGCGCTGGCGCACCGGTGATTACGATATGATTCCAACCGTCTACCGTGCGATCCCCTCACCCGGCAGCGCGCTGCAGACCCGCTGGGTATCGGAATATATCGATTCCAGCTGGAATACACCGCGCGTGCAAAGCCCCATAATCGACGGGCTGGTTAAGCAGATTATGCAGCATCAGGGCGATAAAACCGCGCTGCTTCCGCTCGGTCAGGCGCTGGATCGGGTATTGTTGTGGAGCTACTACATGATCCCGATGTGGTACAACGCCGACGACCGCTATGCATACTGGAATAAGTTTTCCATGCCTGCCGTTATCCCCACCTATTCCGTTGGTTTAGACAACTGGTGGTACGATGTTAACAAAGCCGCACAGTTGCCGGCCCAACGCCGTTAAGGAGTAGAGTTTGGGCGCTTATCTTATACGTCGACTTTTGCTGGTGATCCCGACATTGTGGGCGATTATCACCATTAACTTTTTTATTGTGCAAATCGCGCCGGGTGGCCCGGTCGATCAGGCAATTGCCAATATCCAGTTCGGGCAGACGACCGGATTGCCTGGCGGCGATTCCGCCGGCAGCAGTAGCGGACGCGAGGCGCTGAATGCCAGTAATCCCGGCGATAATCAGTATCGCGGCTCACGCGGGCTGGATCCTGAAGTGATAGCCGAAATCACTAAACGATACGGCTTTGATAAGCCGCTGCACGAGCGTTATTTCACTATGCTGTGGAATTATGCGCGCTTTGATTTTGGTGACAGCCTGTTCCGCAGCTCCTCAGTGATTGAGCTGATTAAAGAGAGCCTGCCGGTTTCGATCACCCTTGGGCTATGGAGCACGCTGATTATCTATCTGGTGTCGATCCCGCTCGGGATCAGAAAAGCGGTACATAACGGCAGCGCCTTTGATATCTGGAGCAGCACGATGATCATCGTCGGCTACGCCATTCCCTCTTTCCTGTTCGCTATTATGCTGATAGTCCTGTTTGCCGGCGGCAGCTATTTTGACTGGTTCCCGCTGCGCGGCCTGACTTCACCGCAATTTGATACGCTGCCGTGGTACGGCAAAATCACCGATTATCTCTGGCATATCACCCTGCCGGTACTGGCGACGGTGATTGGCGGCTTTGCCACCCTGACCATGCTGACTAAAAACTCATTTATGGATGAGATTCGTAAACAGTATGTGGTCACCGCACGCGCCAAGGGACTCGACGAGAAGAAAATTCTCTATCGCCATGTGTTTCGCAATGCCATGCTGCTGGTGATTGCCGGTTTCCCGGCCACTTTTATCAGTATGTTTTTTACCGGCTCATTACTGATTGAAGTGATGTTTTCGTTAAATGGCCTCGGCCTGCTGGGGTATGACGCCACTATCCAGCGTGATTATCCGGTGATGTTTGGCACTCTGTATATTTTCACCCTGTTGGGTTTATTGCTGAATATTCTCAGTGATATCACCTATACGCTGGTCGACCCACGTATTGATTTTGAGGGACGCCGATGAGCCGCTTATCACCGATTAACCAGGCGCGCTGGGGGCGTTTTCGTCAGAACCGGCGGGGCTACTGGTCACTGTGGATCTTCGCCGTACTGTTTGTACTGTGCCTGTGTGCAGAACTGCTGGCGAATAATAAACCGTTAATGGTGCATTATGAGAATCGCTGGTATGCGCCTGTACTGTTTAATTATAGCGAGACAGATTTTGGTGGACCGCTGGCGACCACGGCAGACTATCAGGATCCGTGGTTGAAGCAGCGACTGGAACAGCACGGTTGGGTACTTTGGGCACCGATCCGCTTTGGCGACAGCACGATTA
Organism: Winslowiella toletana; assembly: GCF_032164335.1. Lineage (NCBI taxonomy): Bacteria > Pseudomonadati > Pseudomonadota > Gammaproteobacteria > Enterobacterales > Erwiniaceae > Winslowiella > Winslowiella toletana. The sequence goes on from NZ_CP134152.1 coordinate 3,227,632, forward strand.
ACTTCGCCACCGATGTCCCCTTCCCTTCGCCGCCCTCCAGTCAGAACTGGCTCGGCACTGATGCCAACGGCGGTGATGTACTGGCGCGTATTCTCTACGGCACGCGGATCTCGTTACTGTTTGGCCTGATGCTGACGCTGGTTTCCAGCGTGATTGGCATTGCGGTCGGAGCTACCCAGGGCTACTTCGGTGGCAAAGTTGATCTGATTGGTCAGCGCTTTATTGAAGTGTGGTCCGGCATGCCGACGCTGTTCCTGATTATCCTGCTCTCCAGCGTGGTGCAACCGGGCTTCTGGTGGCTGCTGGCCATCACCGTGATCTTTGGCTGGATGAGCCTGGTTGGGGTGGTGCGCGCCGAGTTTTTGCGCGCGCGTAACTTTGATTACATCCGCGCGGCGCAGGCACTGGGCGTCAGCGACAGCCGTATTATGCTGCGCCATATATTGCCTAACGCCATGGTCGCTACGCTGACCTTTTTACCCTTTATCCTGTGTGGCTCGATCACCACTCTGACCTCACTGGATTTCCTCGGTTTCGGTTTACCTCTCGGTTCGCCATCGTTAGGTGAGCTGTTATTACAGGGTAAAAATAATCTGCAGGCACCGTGGCTGGGGCTGGCGGGTTTCTTTTCACTGGCGATTTTATTGTCGCTGCTGATTTTTATTGGCGAAGCCGTACGGGACGCCTTCGATCCGAGCAAGGTGCATTGATATGAGTACGCCACTTCTTACTATTCAGGATCTCAGCATCGCCTTTCGTCAGGGCAGCAGCCAACAGCAGGTGGTCAGTCATTTATCGCTGTCGGTTGAAGCCGGTGAAACCCGGGCGCTGGTCGGCGAGTCCGGCTCGGGCAAAAGCGTCACGGCCTTATCGGTTATGCGCCTGTTGCCTACGCCGCCCACCCTTTATCCGAGCGGTGAAATTTATTTCGCCGGTCACGATGTTTTGCAGGCCGACGACCGCACCTTGCGCAGCCTGCGCGGCAATCGGATGGCGATGATTTTTCAGGAACCGATGGTCTCGCTGAATCCACTGCATAATATTGAAAAGCAGCTGTATGAAGTGCTGTCACTGCATCGCGGTATGCGGCGTGAAGCCGCCCGCGCGGAGATGCTGAACTGCCTCGATCGGGTTGGTATTCGCCAGGCAAAAAGCCGGCTTAATGACTTTCCGCATCAGCTGTCCGGCGGTGAACGCCAGCGCGTGATGATCGCGATGGCGCTGCTGACCCAGCCTGAACTGTTGATTGCCGATGAACCGACTACCGCACTGGATGTCACGGTACAGGCGCAAATTCTCAGGCTGCTGCAAGAGCTGAAACAAGAGCTGAACATGGGGTTGCTGTTTATAACCCATAACCTGAATATCGTGCGACAACTGGCAGATAACGTCACGGTGATGCAAAACGGCCAGGCGGTGGAACATAACTCTACCCGCCAGCTATTTGCCGCCCCTCAACATGCCTATACGCGCAAACTGCTCGATGCCGAACCGGAAGGTCGGCCGGCACCAGCCGACAGTGACAAAGCGCCGCTGCTGCGCGTTGAAAATTTGCAGGTTTCCTTTCCGATCAAGCGTGGGCTGTTACGTCGGGTGGTCGATCACCATCACGCGTTGAAAGCGCTGAGCTTTGAGCTGCGTCCGGGCGAAAGCCTTGGGCTGGTGGGTGAATCTGGCTCCGGCAAAAGCACCACCGGCCTGGCGCTACTGCGCCTGATCCCGTCACAAGGGGATATCTGGTTCGATGATAAACCGCTGCACAGCTGGGGCCGTAAGCAGATGCTGTCGGTGCGTCCACGCATCCAGGTGGTGTTTCAGGATCCTAACTCATCACTTAATCCGCGGCTTAATGTGACACAAATTATTGCGGAAGGTTTGCAGGTGCATCGCCCACAGCTGACGCAACAGCAGCGCGAGCAGCAGGTGATTCAGGCCATGCAGGAAGTCGGGCTGGATCCGGCAACGCGCCATCGCTACCCGGCTGAATTTTCTGGCGGCCAGCGCCAGCGCATCGCAATTGCACGCGCACTGATCCTGCAACCAGAGCTGATTATTCTGGATGAACCGACCTCGTCGCTCGACCGTTCAGTGCAGAAGCAGATCCTGACCCTGCTGAAAAAATTGCAGCAGCAGCACCGTCTGGCCTATGTGTTTATCAGCCATGACCTGCAGGTGGTGCGTTCATTATGTCATCAGGTGGTGGTACTGCGTCAGGGCGAAGTGGTTGAACAAGGTCAGTGCGAGCAGGTTTTTGCCGCGCCGCAACAGGAGTATACCCGGCAGTTGCTGGCGCTGGCATAGCGAAATCAAAAAGGATTGATCGCCGAAAAGGTTTCGGCAATCGCCACACCCTGATTTTTCAAACGACAGTTTGTCGCACTTTCATCATCACGATGAACAAACAGGCAGGGTTCGCCCTGCCATTCGACTACCGCGCACTCAACCTGAATGTCGGCCAGCGCCGCCTTCAGCTTATGCATGATTTCCCAGGCCAGTTCACCATCATGGCTTAATAATTTAAGGCCAATCAGATCGTTATCATGGGCTAATGCGCTGATTTCCAGCGGCTCAACAGAGCCACCAGCCAGCCCGGCAGACCAGCGATAACTTTGCGGCAGGCGATGAACAACCGAAAGCTGTAAAGTATTCAAATCAAATCCCCAGCGGTGAGCAAAAATCCACGACTGCTTTGGCTGCAGACAAGCAGCGACCTTAGATTCCCTTGGTCAAATACTGCGATTTACGTCAATGCAAGCCGTCGCGTTTTTGAAAAAATTTACTATTACGACATTATTTTTGAGAGTCAGCTCTCGTTTTATCGTTATATGTACCGCGTTAAAGCCGGGATCACAACCATTTTTGCTGCAATTTGGTTACTTTTTTATGCGCCTAATTTTACATTAAAGCAACATAATTCAGAATTAACTGAGTAGATCCAGTAAGGACGCGACCTGGCGACTCTACGCGATGATTGTTTGATGTGAAAATCATTGAAACCAGCGGCGGGAATATCGTCTGGATGGAAGCCGAAAACGGCTCCCATCCCGTATTCCATCAACTGATGCTGGCCTTACGTGGGCGGCTGGCGTAGAGATAACACAGAATCGAGGCGGTGGCGCAGAGCGCAATAGCCCATACCATTGGCCAGGCACTGTTAAAGGTGGAAGTGGACAGCAGGATGCCCACCAGCGCACCAATACCGAATCGCATGGTGCCTGCCAGCGATGAAGCCGTACCCGCCATATGCGGGAACTCATCGAGGATGACCGCCATCGCATTAGATGACACCATTGATACACAGCCGATAAACATCGCCACACCCAACACCAGCGGTATAAAGCCGAGATCCAGCGCACTGACAACCAGCAGCCAGATGCCCATGGCAAACTGGATGAGCAGCCCGAGGCGGAACATCGCCAGCGGGCCAAAACGGCGCACAAAGCGGCTGTTAATCAGCGTCATGACAAACAGGAAAACTACGTTAAGCGCAAAGTAGTAACCAAAGTCCTGCGGCGAAATATGGTTAATTTCAATATAAACGAACGGCCCGGCGTTCAGAAACGAGAATAGTCCGGCGAATGAAAAACCGCTGGCCAGCATATAGCTGAAGACTCGCTTATGGCGCAGCAGCGAAAGAAAATTACCCAGCATCGTGCGCAAGTTAAACCGCTGTCGCTTCTCTTTGGGCAACGTCTCTTTGATTTGCGTCACCACCAGCACGGTAGTCACTACCGCTGCCGCAGAGATCACCCAGAAAATAGCGTGCCAGCTCCAGAATATCAGCAGCCAGCCACCGATAATCGGTGCCAGTAGCGGCGCAATGGTAGTCACCAGCATGACAAACGACATCATGCGCGAAAACTCCTCTTTCGAGTAGCTGTCGCGCATCAGCGCGCTTATCACCACGCTACCGGCAGCAGCCGACAGACCGTGCAGCAGGCGCATATTGATCAACTGATCGATGGTTTGTGCCATGGCACAAGCGGCAGCTGCCAGCGCAAACACCAGCGTGCCAAAGGTGATCACCGGCTTGCGTCCGAAGCTGTCTGCCATTGGCCCGTAAAACAGCTGACCGAGCGCAAAACCGAGGATGTAGACATTCAGCGTCATCTGCACACTGCCCGCCGGAACCGCAAACTCTTTGGCGATTTGCGGCAGTGCCGGCAGGTACATATCAATTGATAATGGCATTAACATGGCCAGCAGGCCGAGAATAACCACTAATCCCACTGAAGAGTTTTTATCCTTCCGCACCCGGGCTCCTTAATACCTTATGCAATAGCTGACGTTTATTAGCGCGGTACCGCGACACTGGCGATCTCTTCTGCCGTCAGCGCGCGATATTCGCCTGGCTGCAGATCTTCATCCAGCGTGATTTCACCGATACGCTCACGATGCAGTGCCACCACATGATTACCGACTGCGGCAAACATGCGTTTCACCTGATGATAGCGCCCTTCGCTGATGGTCAGACGCACCTGATTGTCGCTGACCACTTCCAGCTGTGCCGGTTTAGTCAGTGATTTCTCATTATGTAGCTGGATGCCATCGGCAAACTGCTGCGCGGTATCGTCACTGAGCGGATTTTCCAGCGTCACCAGATAGGTTTTCTCACAGTGGTGACGCGGTGAGGTGATACGGTGCGACCACTGACCATCGTCAGTCATCAGCACCAGCCCGGTGGTATCAATATCCAGACGCCCCGCCGCATGCAGTTTGTATGCGGTCGGTTCCTCGAGGAAATAGAGCACTGTGGGATGATCGGGGTCGTCAGTCGAGCAGACATAACCTTCGGGTTTATTCAGCATAAAGTAGCGCGGGCCGAACTGCTGCTGCAGCGGGTTACCGTCATACTCAACCTGGTGCTCTGGCTCCAGTTTAAATGAGGTATCACGAACGATTTCGCCATCGACCGTGACACGTTTACCGCGAATTTCGCGTGCAGCGATTGCCCGGCTGATTTCCAGTTGCTGAGATAAAAATTTATCGAGTCGCATTAAATCTGCTTTGCCTGTTTTCTTGAAATGAAGTCCGACGTCTGCCTTGCGACAAACGTTTGAAAGGCGGCGTACGCCCGGAAAGGTATTTGCAACAGTATAACCAGAGTTCCGCGCGGCTAACAGAGGCGATCGCGCCGTTCACTGGCTTTCATGGCATAATGCGACTCTGTTTCCAGAATTGTTGTCTTGTCATGTCGTTTACTCTGCGTCCCTATCAGCAGGAAGCGGTTGATGCTACGCTCAGCTACTTCCGTCGTTCTCAGCAACCAGCGGTGATTGTACTGCCGACCGGTGCCGGCAAAAGCCTGGTGATCGCCGAACTGGCGCGACTGGCGCGTGGTCGCGTGCTGGTACTGGCGCACGTCAAAGAACTGGTGGCGCAAAACCACAGTAAATACCAGGCGTACGGACTGGAGGCCGATATCTTTGCCGCCGGGCTGCAACGCAAAGAGAGCCGCAGTAAAGTGGTATTCGGCAGTGTGCAATCGGTCGCGCGCAATTTGCCGCTGTTTGACAGCGCCTTTTCACTGTTAATTGTTGATGAATGCCACCGCATCAGCGATAACGAAGACAGTCAGTATCAGCAAATCCTCCAGCATCTGCGCCAACATAATCCCCAGTTGCGTCTGCTTGGCCTGACGGCCACCCCTTATCGCCTCGGTAAAGGCTGGATTTATCAGTTTCATTATCACGGCATGGTGCGCGGTGACGAAAAAGCGCTGTTTCGCGACTGCATTTATGAACTGCCACTGCGTTATATGATTAAACACGGCTTTCTGGTGCCGCCCGAGCGGCTGGATATGCCAGTGGTGCAATATGATTTTAGTCGGCTTAGCGCGCAGGCAAATGGTCTGTTCAGTGAGGCCGACCTGAACCGTGAGCTGAAACAGCAGCAAAGAGTCACCCCGCTTATTATTCAACAAATTGTTGAGTTTGCCGCCGACCGAAAAGGCGTGATGATTTTTGCCTCCACCGTCGAGCATGCCAAAGAGATCCTCGGCTTACTGCCGGAGGGTAAAGCGTTAATCAGTGCCGATACGCCGGGGCCGGAGCGCGATGCCACTATCAACGCGTTTAAAGATCAGCAGTTACGCTATCTGGTGAATGTGTCGGTGTTAACCACTGGCTTCGATGCGCCGCACGTTGATCTGATCGCCATTTTGCGCCCTACCGAATCCGTCAGCCTCTATCAGCAAATTGTCGGTCGCGGTTTACGCCTGTGTGAAGGCAAAAGCGATTGCCTGATCCTGGATTATGCCGGAAATCCTCATGATCTTTACACGCCGGAAGTCGGCGCACCCAAGGGGAAAAGCGATAATCAGCCGGTGCAGGTGTTTTGCCCCGGCTGCGGTTTTGCCAATACCTTTTGGGGAAAAACCACCGCCGATGGCACCATCATTGAGCATTTTGGCCGTCGCTGTCAGGGAGTACTGGAAGATGATGATGGCCATCGCGAACAGTGTGATTACCGTTTTCGCTTTAAAAGCTGCCCTCACTGCAATGCAGAAAATGATATTGCCGCCCGTCGCTGCCATCAATGTGATGCAATACTGGTCGACCCCGACGATATGCTGAAAGCGGCGCTAAAGCTGAAGGATGCGCTGGTACTGCGCTGCGGCGGTATGGAACTGACCCACGGCAGCGATGAGAAAGGTGAATGGCTGAAGGCCAGCTATTTTGATGAAGATGGCACCAGCGTCAGTGAGCGCTTCCGGCTGAAAACTCCCGCGCAGCGTAAGGCTTTTGAACAGCTGTTTATGCGCCCTCATCAGCGCGCCCCCGGCGTTCCGCTCGGCTGGGAAAGCGCAGCGGACGTGGTAGCAATGCAGCCGCTGCTGCGCCATCCCGACTTTGTCGTCGCTCGCCAGCAGCGCCAGTTCTGGCAGGTTCGCGAAAAAATTTTCGACTATCAGGGCCGCTTCCGGCGCGCTAATGAGTTGCGCTGACGCTGTATTGATTGCCCGAGCCGGCAAACATCGCTATAATGCCGCCCGCTTTTGCTATGCGGAAGCTGAACGATTTAAACCGTTTATCCAACCTGTTGCTGGGTCGCCTGTAGCAGGAACATTTATTGAAGAGAATCAACAATGATCACTATCAATGTAGAAACCCGTAAAGAGCAGGGTAAGGGTGCGAGCCGCCGCCTGCGTTTAGCTAACAAATTCCCGGCCATCATTTATGGCGGTGAAGATGCAGCTGTTGCTGTCGAACTGGACCACGACTCCGTAATGAACATGCAGGTTAAGCCTGAGTTCTATACCGACGTTTTGACTCTGGTTGTTGATGGTAAAGAAGTTAAGGTTAAAGTTCAGGCTGTTCAGCGTCACCCGTTCAAGCCAAAACTGCACCACATCGACTTCGTTCGCGCTTAATTGCCGAACGGGTTGAAGAAAAAACGCCGCATTTGCGGCGTTTTTTTTTGTCTGACGATCGGGCGGAACAGCTTCCGCCACATCCGTCACTTACCGCCGGTACGACGCTGCAGCTGATCGCGCAGATTTGGTGGCGTACCTTTAATCGTCAGCGTATCGGTCGCCGGATCCCAGAAAATGCGCTCGCCCAGCAGCATGGCATCAAAATTCAGGGTTAAACCGCCACCGCTGCCAGCAAATTTGGTCAGCTGACGCAGGGTGCCACGGTCCGCCGGGAAGCTCTCTTCCAGCTCATAGCCCTGATCCTGAGTAAACGCCTGGAAGCTTTTCTCGCCCAGTGGTGGTAACTCATTAGAGAGATCTTCCAACGCAATCTCTTCACCGGCCTGCAACTGCTCGTTACAGTAGCTGTAAACCTGCTGACGATAATTCTGCCGCTCGCCTTTATCCAGCTGCGATTCCGCACAATAGTCATCAACCGCCTGCAACAGGCCGCGGTTCTGCGCTTTGGTATCCAGGCCGACGCTGGCACCAAGGAAATCCATAAAGAAATCCGCAACTTTACGGCCAACTCGCCCGCGCAAGAAAGTCAGGTAGCGTGTTGACTCCGGATTGGTTTCCCACTCGGTCAGATCGATGCGCGCTACAATATCTGCGTGATTAATATCAAGATAATGCGTCGTGCTGATATCAAGCTCTTCATTGACACGCATACTGTTCTGGCTGCTTAGCACTGCGACCAGCAAATATTCCACCGCCAGGTAGCGATAGTGACAAAACAGCACCACGCCGCCTTCAGCAAAGGGATATTTTGCCAGCTCGTCACGCAACCGGCCGGTTGCTGCACGGCTAAATGCGAGAAAATCGTCCTCGCCTTTACGACAATTGCGCAGTGCATCGGCCAGCTCGCTCTCTTCGTTGAACAGACCGTAGGCTTTGCTTTTAGCGCTGTAAACGCGATGCAGCTCTTCCACCATCGCTTCAACGGTGGCATTGGTTGGCAGCAGCGACTCACGCAATACCAGCTCCAGCGTCTGCTCGTCTCGCTTAATCAGCTGGTGAAGGGCAATCTGGTCGATATCCAGACTCATGGTAGACTCTCCTTTATGGCACAGGCGCGTATTCAATCACTGCGCGACGCCTCAATCAACCACCAATTAACATGCTTCTTACGATAAAAGTGCGGTAAAAATCGCGCTGATACGGTAAGATACCGCCCTTTAATACTTGAATAATTCTACTTATGCCACAATCATCCCGTTATAGCGACGAACGCGTGGAGAAGCTCCTCGCCGAACTGGTCAACGTGCTGGAAAAAAACCAGACGCCAACCGATCTTTCCCTGATGGTTTTAGGAAATATGGTGACCAATTTAATCAATACCAGCGTTGCGCCGGCTCAACGCCGCGTGCTGGCTCGTTCCTTCGCCGATGCACTTCAGTCTTCAGTCCGCGAAGATAAAGCCCATTAATGTGATGATCCAGACCCGACTATGGTAACCAACCGGCAGCGCTACCGTGAAAAAGTCTCCCAGATGATTAGCTGGGGGCACTGGTTCGCTCTGTTTAATATCATTTTTGCCTTAATTTTAGGCAGCCGCTTCCTGTTGATAGCCGACTGGCCCTCTTCATTACCCGGTCGTATCTATGCGTTTACCAGCTGGATTGGTCACTTTAGCTTCCTGGTGTTTGCTGCCTATCTGCTGATCATCTTCCCGCTGACGTTTATTGTGATGTCACAACGGCTGATGAGATTCCTCTCAGCGATTGTTGCCACGGCCGGGATGACGCTGCTGTTAGTTGACAGCGCGGTGTTTAACCGTTTCCACCTGCACCTTAACCCGGTGGTGTGGGAACTGGTGGTCAACCCCGATCAAAGCGAAATGGCGCGCGACTGGCAGCTGATGTTTATCAGCCTGCCGCTGATTTTCCTCGTGCAGATGCTGTTTGCTACCTGGAGCTGGCAGAAGCTGCGCAGCCTGAACCGGCGCAGCTTCGGTAAGCCGCTGGCGGCGCTGTTTATTACCGCCTTCTTTACCAGCCACCTGATGTATATCTGGGCTGATGCCAACTTCTATCGTCCGATAACCATGCAGCGCGCTAATCTGCCGCTCTCTTATCCGATGACCGCTCGTCGCTTCCTTGAGAAACATGGCCTGCTGGATGCCCAGGAATACCAGCGCCGTCTGGTTCAGCAGGGTAATCCGGAAGCGCTATCGGTGGCTTATCCGCTGAGCGATATCAGCTTCCGCGATGCTGGCAGTAAAAACAATCTGCTGGTGATTACCGTTGATGGATTGAATGAAGCCTCAATGGCCAAAGCTCTGCCGAATCTGAGTCAATTTGCCGCGGAAAACGTGCGCTTTAACCAGCATTTCAGTGCGGGTAGTTCCAGCGATGCCGGATTGTTCGGCCTGTTCTATGGTATTTCACCCAGCTATATGGACGGCGTATTGTCCTCACGCATTCCGTCGGCGCTGATGAATGCGCTGAGTAAACAAGGTTACCAGTTCGGCCTGTTCGCTTCGGATGGTTTCAGCTCGCCACTGTATCGCCAGGCGCTGCTGACCGACTTCTCCCTGCCCTCTTCGGCAAACCAGTCCAATGCGCAAACCACCGCGCAGTGGGAAAACTGGCTGGACAGACAGCAACCTAACGGCACGCCGTGGTTCTCCTATATTTCCTACGATGGCCTGAACGATCTGGACAGTAACGCTGAGGATTTCAGCCGTCGTTATCTGCGCAGCGCTAGCAAGGTAGATCAGCAGATTCAACAGGTACTGGATCGATTAAAAGAGAAAGACCTGCTGAAAAACACCGTGGTGGTGATCACCGCACAGCGCGGTGTGGCACTTAATGATCATGATAACAGCAAGGGTAACCGCGCCATCTTGCAAGTTCCGCTGGTAGTGCACTGGCCAAATACACCGGCGCAGCAGGTGAATAAGCTGACCAATCATCAGGATGTGATGACCACGCTGATGCAACGCCTGTTACATGTGCGTACCGCACCGGGAGAGTACTCTCAGGGTGAGGATCTGTTTGCTGCCCAACGTCGTCATAATTGGGTCGCCAGCACCGAGGCACACCAGTTAGTGATCACCACGCCGCAAATTACGCTGGTCCTGGATAACAACGGCAGCTATCAGGCTTACGATCGGCAAGGCGAGCGCCTGAAGGACCATAAACCGCAGCTGGCGCTGCTGTTACAGGTGCTGACGGAAGAAAAACGATTCATTGCTAACTGATTATTAATTAAGCAGTTAAGCGATTTCTGGCTTGCAATCGATCGCGGAAAAGGTAGTATAAAATCACTGTTCGGCACGTAGCGCAGCCTGGTAGCGCACGGTCATGGGGTGTCCGGGGTCGGAGGTTCAAATCCTCTCGTGCCGACCAAATTATCCCAACGTTTTGTCCGGTGATGTCCAGACAAAACTACAATAAACAGTTTAAACAGTAGGTTACCTCAACCTGCTGTTTTTCTGTTGTCTAGCGAAATCCAGATTGATAAAGTGGAATCCACCTGATTTAGGCATACCTGTGGGCATACGTTTCTAAGATTGCCTTTTTAGATATGCCTAAGCCTTCCAAGGAACAGAATGGAGACTGCTTATGGCAAGACAGACCAAGCCCCTAAACAACACAGAAGTTAAGAACGCCAAAGCTACTGAACGGGCATTAGTTCTCTACGATGGAGATGGTCTGGAATTGCAGGTTACTCCTGGAGGCTCGAAGCTCTGGCGTTTCCGTTACTACAAACCTTACACTCGCAAACGAGCCATGATTAGCTTCGGTTCTTACCCTTCCGTCACACTATCCGAAGCCCGACAGAATCGTGAGGTAGCTCGTTCCCTTTTGAGCAAAGACATCGATCCACAGGAGCATAAAAAGTCAGAGCAGCTTCGTCAAAAGAGTGTGAGTGAAAGCACATTTGAAAAAGTTGCAGCGGAATGGTTTAAGACGAAAGAAGCTGCGGGTTTAGCAACTCACACTCTCAATGATATCTGGCGTTCATTGAGTAAGTATGTGTTCCTACATATTGGCTCTATGCCCATTTCCAGCATTACTGCTCAGCAATTCATTGCTGCTCTTGAACCTACACATGCAGCAGGCAGGCTGGAAACAGTAAAACGGCTTACACAACGTATCAACGAAGTCATGGATTTCGCTCTGAACTCTGGTTTAGTCAGTTCAAACCCAGCAGCGCGAATTGGTAGAACATTCCATAAACCTAAAGTTAAACATCGCCCTGCCCTTTTACCTGAACAACTTCCCCTTCTGATGAAGACTCTCGCATTTGCCAGTATTGGCAGACAAACACGTTGTCTCATCGAGTGGCAGCTACTGACTATGACAAGACCCGGAGAAGCAGCAATGACCCGCTGGGATGAGATTAACTTTGAGACTAAGGAATGGCGCATTCCGGCTGGCAGAATGAAAATGAAACGGGAACACGTCATTCCGTTGTCAGAGCAGGCATTTGGTGTATTAGATGTCATGAAGCCAATTAGTCAGCATAGAGATTTTGTTTTCCCCGGTTATCGAAACCCGCTTGAACCGATGAACAGTCAGACTGCTAACATGGCGCTGAAACGAATGGGATTCAAAGATCTGTTAGTAGCTCATGGTATGAGATCAATTGCCTCAACTATCCTTAATGAGAAAGGTTTCCCATCTGACGTGATTGAAGCAGCTTTGGCTCACATTGATACAAATGAGGTTAGAAGAGCTTATAACCGTGCCCAATACTTGGAACAACGTAGAGAGATGATGGCTTGGTGGGGGCAATATATTGTCAATGCTTCAAATGGCTTATTTCATATTTCTGCTTCATTAAGTTAATACAATTATTTTAAACTGAGAGATTAATATTCAATAGCCACCTGCCAAACCATTCATATCATCCAACAAAGAAATACAGATAAATTATCATTGAATATTAGAATATAACACACCACCTTAGCATGAAATAAAGCGGTGTGTTAAATATCTTTGATAATTTTAAGTAAAATTATTTTAAAAACTAAGATTTACTTAAAGCTGTAAACTTATCAAATGATGCTTGAAATTGACTCAATCCTTTTTCTTCAATCAAATACTTCAAATACCGTGACAAGTCATTTTGAACTTTTATTTTCGTAAGTTGAGCATCTAAACTGTCATTAGAAAAGATGTTCTCAATAAAATTTTCAAGCTCAGATATAAAAACCTCAGGAAAACAATAACCCTCAGAAATTAGAACTAACTTAAAAATATAATCTTTCGGTTCTTCGCAAGAGAAATTCAATATTTCATCCTTAACAAAGCTATCAATCTCATCGCGAACCTCATCATTTCCTATTCTTCTAATATTAAGAAGTAATTTCTCAGTATAAAACCTCTTTGACCTTATTTCTATATTTTCCACTTTTGAAATCAACATTTTTACTAAAGAAACATTTTCATATTTATAACCGTGCACAGTTGAAACATGATACAAGTTATTAAGAATACCTATATCCAAAGATATATTGTCATAACCGTTAATTTTTTCATAAATAATCTTTTCAACAATAATGTCAATAATATTGAGAATTATTTTATTTGATCTATTGTATAAATAATTATTAACAGAAATAAAATACATAATGCTATCATAGAGATCAGTGCCTTGCGTTCTAAAATAGGATACCGACAAGATATTCTCGATGATATTTTTTAACTCTACTTCGTTCCAACGAATAAAGCTTAGTATGATAATTATATTTTTATAACAACCATCAACGAATGTCGAATAAATATTCGATTGATCTTTATCCTTGAAAAGCAAACATATGTTTTTAAGAGACTCTAAAACATACTTTTTAACATAACGAATTTCTTTACATTCCATGTGTATTATTTCGAATATTATTTTATTTTCTAACAGCTTGTTTGCAAAGCTTTTAACTACATCATGCTTGCAATATTTTATTAAAATGAAAACATCAACAAGTTGAATTTTGAAATAATTCTCGCTAAAGTTATAGTTTAAACTATCCATAACTGTGTCTTCAAACAAAGACTTAGTTTCTATGTAATTTTCAATAAAAAGGTCGTTCCCTAAAATGAATTTAATATAAGGGTAAAGCTTTGCTCTTATATTGGCTTCATCAGCAGAATAAGCAATACCACCATTATTCCTAATATCCGAGTATTTCCTATACTTTCTTGTCTCTACGCTAAACCTATAATACGCCTTGTAAATCTCTTTAAACTCTAAAATGTCAACAAGCTCATTTAAGTCAGATTGTAGATCATTTGGAAAGTCCTTAATTCTATTCTTATAATTAAAACAATTAAACTCATTAAGTAAAATTATACAAGTGCTATAGTGTCTATCATTAACATTTTTAGCATGGCTTTCAACTCGCTGATAAACTGAATCAAAATTAGCCATGTTAATGGTAGCCATAATGAAGTTACTTTCATCCAGGTAAAAATTAACTTTTGACAAATAAAAACTCAAAACATCCTTGAAATTATTATTCATCATCATAATTTCTAAACTATTTTTACTGTACTTAAAAGTAAGTTTATTTAAAATATTTTCACTTACATTATCCGTTCTCTCCAGAATTTTGTATTCTTTTCCAGATATTAAAACTGAATCAATAAATGCTTTATTAAGAATAGCATCAAAACTAGCTTTGCATTTATCATTTCCACTCAAGAACAACGAATTATATATAAAATTTATTTTTCTTTTATATACATCATAATCATTTGTCAAAAGATTATCTGGAAATTCTAATCTGACCTTTGGTATAAAATTGATAGTACAATTAGTTATTTTTTTTGTTATCTGTTCTGGAAGAAGAACATTATACTGCTTTAAAGCTCTAAATTTATACTCAAAATAATCAATTATTTTATTATTAATAACCTTTAGAAGTTTTTTATCATTCAAATTATTCTCAGAAAACTTTAACATTTCTATAATTAGTGCGCCTCGATCTGCGATAGTGTTTAGGTCATCAAAGAAACAACCATACAGATTTTCATATGTCATTTTTTTTGTAGTAGGAGTAAGTAATGAAATCCCATGATTATTAAGATATTGAGCATGCGCATAACTGAAGTCTTTTTGGATTAAAAATTTGTTAGGTGTAGCTTTAGAGATATTTGTAATCCAAGTAATAATTTGCTTTAAATTATAATCGCTATATGAGTAACCAAGAAAAACGATAGTGCAAGTAGAGAATATTCCTTTTATATAATTCTCAATCAAAGGGAAATTTTTATTATACTGTAAGTAATCATCCTCTTTGAATACGAAGTTGTGCTGTTTAAAGTCCCCATGCATCTTTATTATTTTTTTATCTAACTTACTCTGAGCCAAGTCTATATCTGAACTTATAATGTCATATGGCAGCGCCATTGATTTCACCGTTTTTTCAATCAAATCATCCCAATTAGTTGTAATTATATAATGTGGATTTAATTCAAAAATTTTCTTATGATAATCACTTGGTTCAAGTTCTCTGATAGAAGATTTTATTTTATTAACATATGAATGCTGACCAAATTTCAAAAAATAAAGCTGTGCTATTTTTAAATAATCGCCTTCATCCACAACACCTAACTCTTCTTTTAACTCCTGTATTAGCTCACCCCAGCTTGGTATTTTTAACAATTCAGTTTCGCTGAATTTAGAATAGCCAGCACCTATAAAAAAAACTAATTTGTTATTTTCTTTAGCGTCAAGTATCTCTTTGAGATTACTTTCTAAAAATGACAAGTACTCCATTTCCCACCCTCTCACTCGAATTATGAAATCAATCTTCTGATAGAAAAAACTTAATCTTAAGTCTTGATATTTACACTGTCATACTTAAAAACCAGTTTATTCTTATATAAAATCATTTATATTTTGTTGATGCACTATTTCTTCCATTCCATTTACCTTGCGAGGATATTGAGTGAATTTAATAACTGAGTGTCCAAGGTTTCCCTTACCTGTGTGGGTAGCCCATTTGCAACTCTATAATTCTTGATGGCTGTTCGTGTTGCAGGCCCCATACTCCCGTCAATACTACCGTTGTAAAAACCTTTATCGAGCAAGGCGAACTGCACTCTCATGATCAACCGCTTACGTTTTTCTGTATCCGAAGTCAGCCCGCTACTTGCTCGATTAGCACCTGTGGTTCCTGCTGAGTTTGTTGTGGTTGTGCTATCTGTGTCATTAGAGCGAAGTGAACGGACAGAGGAGGAGGAGGAGCGAGTTCCTGAACTGGATGAGTCTGAGGTGCTTGGCGAGCTGTATGTTTTGGGATAGTAAGGAGCGCTTCCGCCATAGTAACCTCCGCCTGATGAGGAACGGTGTGAGCTATGGCTACGATGAGAACTGTGACTTCTGTGTCCTGCAATGTAGAACGGCACTTCGGTGTTGAGCGGGGCTATAACCAAATCATGTTCGTTCAAAGCCATACCAGGTAAGTCACTGGCACCGGTAGATGAATCACTTGCCCATACAGAGTTATTAAGAGCCAAAAATCCAGGAAGCAGAGCCGCGAAATTAAACTTTTTCATATTATTGGTCTCGGAGGTTGATGAAAACGGCCTTTTGATGAACTGAAATAACCAGCACAGGAAGACTTCTGAGTGCATTCATCACATTCTTTAGGATAGTAATTTTTCCAATCAGAGATCGACTGAGCAGCAAGCTCCCAGGCTCTTTCAGGAAGATGACACAAAGGATAATTAAAAATTGTTAGAGGTATGCCTGACCTGTGTGCAGCGTCTATGGCGGAGGTTATTTTCTCACCATAACTGCTGTGCTCAATGAAGATTGTTGACCAGTTCTTTCGTGCCCAACCGATAGATTCTAACCCCATAAGGGAAATCTGATTGATGTTGGAGAACACACGGCCAACGAACTCAACAATATCATCCAATTCTGTATAGTTAGCCAGTGTCGGAATAACTCTAAGTTCGATATTAATCCCTGAGTTTCCTGCATTGATTAACCCCTTAACCGTTTCATTAAATGCGCCATTACTCCCTACAAGATGGTCATGCACAAGTGGTCTTGATGAGTAGAGCGGGATACCAAAGGTGATTTTGATCTTTTTGCTTCGCTTTGCCATTTCCTGAGTAAAGTTGGTATCAGCAAATTTGCGTCCGTTTGTTAATACATGCAAAGCAGTATCTGGTGAGTTCTCGATGATAAAATCAATGAAATGTAGGAAATCATCTCCATACAGCAGAGGTTCACCACCGCTGACCCCAACAACTCCATTCAAACCAAATGAAGCTATAGCAAGGGCTGATTGGGTAAGCAGCCAGTCATCATTTGCTTTCTTTGGTGGCTGGGAACAAAACAGGCACAGGTTATTGCAGCGTTCCGTAACTAAGACAGTATTATGATTGGCTCTGCGGGACAGAATAACGCGTATCATATTGCCATTGTTGATTATGCCAATATCTCCATCTTCAATTGACTCAAATAATTCAGTGTTAATAACAGAGTAATCAAAGCATGGTTGAATGGCATAATTATTGCCTTCAGCAACTACCAGTAAATTGGGCAAAAAGAATAAAGGGTTCACTGGTTTTTGTTTGCATAACCTATAGAACCCCGTGGGCACATTCTTTTTTGAAGAAAAATGAAAGATATCATTCCTGATAACCTCAGACATATGCCCATCCTTTTAGCATCTCAGCCTTCGGACCACCTTCTGAGATGGAGTTCATCAGATACCTGAACATCCCCTTGTGATACTGACAAAACGTTGAACGACTCCTGTCACCGACAGGCTCACCTTGTACACTTATGTTCTGGCATGGGTCTGCACCGCAAAATGGTTGATACGCGCATGTATCACAACCTGGCAGAGCAAAATTGAACGATGAACTCAATACTGCGTTATAGTAAGGACTCTTGGAAAATGATAGCGTCTTAACCTCCCCCGCACTGAACTCCGTTTCAGGATTCACTTTCTGCAACATACGGCTCTCGTCGCTACCATATACTCGACCGTCATAATTGAAAAGAATACTGTTAAGCACGACCCCACCTGGCGACTTCAAATCCGCATAACCACTAAAATCGGGATTGAAGATCCTTTTCAGATGAATGGAGGCCGAATGTTCCACAACCCTTATCCCTTCATTGTTGATCTTAAGGATTTCATCTATCAACGAGGCATAGAAACTTAAGTATTCGTCCATAGAAAAGGTGAACGATGCTTTTTGTGCAAACCCATAAGGACTAACAGGTCGGATAAACATGTCCTTGAGGCCAAGAGACAAGTGAGCCTGGACAATCGATTCAGGATGCCTGATAAGATCTTTAGTAACTGTAGTAACCGTTGCAACGCGACCAGCGCCTAAAGACCGTTTGATAGCCTCTACCCCTGACACTGTTCTACTGTACGCAAGCCCATGACCAAGAATTCGATTACTGTTATGAACAACTTCCTCACCATCAAGCGAAACAGAGAACGTTATGTTCCTATCTCTCGACCATTCAAGCATTTCCTTATTCAAGACAGACAGGCTTGATGCTACCACCATCTCAAAATCGGTGATTCCCAGAGTTTCAGCACATTGCTCATAGATAGACTGAATTAAATCGAACCGCAATAGTGGCTCTCCACCCTGTATCTCTATCTTGTAAGGTGGTGTCGATAGTTTTTTGATAGTAGAAATGATATCAGGGATGAGATCGGGATTTAGATCATAACCAGAGGCGTTCACGGAAGCTCTACTGACCTGACAATACTTGCAGGTATGGTCGCAACGTAGCGTGGGCACAATCATGAAAATTGGCCTGACCGCCAGTTCATTCATCAATCGTTTTGCAAAAGCAGAACTTAAAGCATAGGGTGTTATAGTCGATGAGCTTTCGTGGGTTATGAAAAGCTTGCTCTCTAGTGCGTTTGAATGCTCCGTACTGATTTGCTCATCAGAAAGATCAAGCAGCTCTTGCTCATCAATGAAGTGGTGAAAGCCAGCGAGATTGCTTATAAACACCTGTCCATTAGGCAATCGGTCAAAATTGAATGGCATCAATTCCATTATGAAAGCCTTTCATCGACACTGCGAAGCACTTTATGGACAATTGAATCTCTCAACGCCCCTGTTTTATGATGTAATTTTTCTCGCAAAGTGTAATCATTCAGCAGCCTATCGAATTCATAGAGGCATTCGGTACTATCATTTTCAAAAGAGATTGTCCAATAAGATATATCCTCACAGAGTTTCCACTGAGTAAGCGGAGTCATCCAATAGAGGCTACTGCGTATTACCCATTCAGAATAAAGTTCTTTTCTAAACATCCTTTCGCACATTGCCTTTACCTCACAAAACTAATAATCACAATCAGCAACCGCTTTAAAGCGGATTTTTCCTTTAGAAATGAGGATACACAATTTAATTAATGTGTTACAGGATATTAGCATTTGAGTGAAGATTCTGAAAATGATGTTGCTAATGCTTCAACAATTTTTAAACAGAAAAAATTTCCTCCTGACGAGATCGAAGATGCATTGATACACATCGATACTAACGAAGCCAAAAGAGCCTACAATCGCTCACAATACCTTGAAAGACGTAGAAACATTATGAGCTGGTGTGACCAGCCCCCAGGATTAGATACAAGGCTCAGTTAGTAATTTCGGATCCTTCTCTCTCAGAATTACCCTTTCTCCAGCCCGCCGTAAATTCAGACGGCGTCTGATAATTCAGCGTGGAGTGCGGGCGACATTCGTTATAATCCTGACGCCATTCACTGATGGTTTTCCTGGCATAATTGACGTCACTGAACTTGTGTTCATTCAGGCATTCATCGCAAAAGCGTTCGTTAAAACTCTCAATAAATCCGTTCTGTGTCAGCTTACCGGGCTGGATAAGTTGCAGCCCCACGCCATGCTCAAAGGCCCATTGATCGAGCGCGCGGCAGGTAAATTCCGGGCCCTGATCAGTTCTTATCGTAGCCGGATAGCCGCGAAACAGCGCAACGCTGTCAAGAATTCGCGTGACCTGCACGCCTGAAATCCCAAAGGCAACAGTGACAGTCAGGCATTCCTTTGTGAAGTCATCGACGAAGGTGAGGCACTCGATCCTGCGACCAGTAGCCAGCGCATCGATGATGAAATCCATCGACCAGATCAGATTGGGCGCCGCCGGGCGGAGCAGCGGCAGACGTTCTGTTGCCAGCCCTTTACGACGTCGTCTGCGTTTTACGCCCAGCCCGTTCAGATGATAAAGGCGGTACACGCGCTTGTGATAAACATGAAGCCCTTCACGGCGCAGTAACTGCCATACGCGGCGGTAGCCAAAACGCCTGCGCTCCAGTGCCAGCTTAGTGATGCGCCCTGATAAATGGGCATCAGCTGCTGGACGCTGAGCGTCATAGCGGCAGGTAGACAGGGACAAACCTGTGAGTCTACAGCCACGACGTTGCTACAGACCGGTCGCATCACACATCAACACCACAGCTTCGCGCTT
Source organism: Winslowiella toletana (assembly GCF_032164335.1). Taxonomy (NCBI): domain Bacteria; kingdom Pseudomonadati; phylum Pseudomonadota; class Gammaproteobacteria; order Enterobacterales; family Erwiniaceae; genus Winslowiella; species Winslowiella toletana. The sequence goes on from NZ_CP134152.1 coordinate 3,247,474, forward strand.
CTGGTCTGTTGTCAGTACTTTCGCCCAAGAGCCACCTGAAGCGCCTCCTTATCCAGCATGGCTTCGGCAAGCAGCTTCTTGAGTCTGGCCTTCTCTTCCTCAAGCGACTTCAGGCGCTTAACCTCAGGCACCTCCACACCGCCATACTTCTTACGCTAGGTGTAAACGTGGCGTCGGAAATGGGGATGTTCTCATGTGGCTTATGAAAACATTACTAACATCGGAGTATACGAATCAACGGGGAGCAGGTCAGATTAACAGTCCATCAACATTGCCACTTCAAGCCAGCTCCGAAAATTTTAATTCAGACTCAGAAATGACAGCATATTAAAAAAGCTTTTTTCTTCAAATTCGCAGTAAAAAATCGTCTTTTAAGTTATTTACCCCCCATCCCTCAATAGTTACACTACTTCTATGGATCTTATAACAACATAAGGATGATGAAAGAATGGCTATTCCGGGCAATATGTGGCTCTATGATGATGGAGGCGCGCTCATTAAAGGCGGCTGTGACGTAGCGGATAGAGAATTCAGCATCGAGTTTAAAGGGTTTCATCATAACCTTTCTATACCCACAGATAACGCTACTGGTAAACCCACGGGTACCCGCCAACATTCACCAATGCTTATCGTGAAGGAGTTCGACTATTCCAGCCCATACTTATATAAAGCGGTTGCCACTGGTCAGAATCTCAAATCTGCTGAGATCAAGTGGTATAAAATCAATGATGCTGGTCAGGAAGTAGAATACTTTAACATGCTGCTTGAAGGTGTTCGGATTGTCTCAGTATCTCCAACTATGGCTGCGCCAGAAGATAACAATAATAATCATATCGAAACAGTCGAGTTACGCTATGAGAAAATCACCTGGAAGCATTGCGAAGGCAATATAATCTACAGCGACGCATGGAACGACCGTCAAACCGCTTGATAGGTGATTGAATGGATACGACTGAGGAGCTTAATGGAACGTACTTCTACCACGGACAAAGTAATCTGTCGTCAGGTGAACTTTTCGACGTGATTTTTCTTGAGCAATTTTGCGATGAGCTTGGAATTGGCATTGAATCCGGTGCGGCTATTTTATCCGGTCAACCATGGTTAAAGACGCGTCAAAAACCTGGTGCCGCTATCAAAGGTACAAGCGTCATTTCTAAGTATGGAAGAATGCTTCTTAGAGACACGCGAATACCTTTCGGGATCAGAGTTCCTACACCTGTCGGCTTAAGGATACAGAAGACCAACAAACTTGCCGCAGTTATAGCACGTTACGTTCCGTGGTTGGGGTGGATTGGCCTTATAAACTCACTTTACCAGGTATCAAGAAAGACTCAGGCTAAATACAACCTGATTGCCCGACCGAAAGATCGCATAATGTGGACATCTTTCTGATGAGTACTATTCAAAACGAAGTGCTGGCACTATTCCGGGAAGAAATTCCCGGATATTTAGACAGCGACTGGAAAGAAATACCTCTTGAACTTGATTCAGACCTGTTTGAATCACCTGGCGATGACTTTAAAGATGCGATTAGGAAATTTGAAAAAATCTTTAAAGTGGACTTATCTGTTGTTGATTGGTCTTGTTACTTTCCCTGGGAAAACACTCCCCTGGTAACCCGATGGTTCAAAGCAAAACGGGAACAAATTGAGCAGACACGCCAACCATTAACCGTAAGAATGTTCGCTGAATCTGCAAAAGCTGGAAGATGGCTGTATGATTAAACAAGTTCATACCACACCTGCCCTATTATTAGGGCAAGCCAGCAATTTTACTGGCTCTTATATGATCTTAACTGATGCTCATCTGTCCTGTCGTTGATGCTTTTTTAGTTGGATTTAAGAATGACCTACTTGGGGTGTTTAATGTCATTGCATAAATCACTTATCTGGCAGTTTAAAGCCGTAACTGAGGAGCGGGCAAAGCATCAGCTCTATTGATGATCGCGGCGATACAACGCCCACTCGTCTATACGCTCGCCACCCGGCAGTAAACAGTCCGATCGGGTGCCCTGAGTCGTCTGAATATTCTCTGACTTGCCGCCCTTCTGCTGACAATATACAGAAGCCGGATTCGCCATTCCCATAACATTTGGCGGTACGGGTGCTTCACGCTGCGCCGAACATCCCGCCAATAACGTTAACATCATCAAACTCACTAATTTCTTCATCGATAACCTTAATTAAATAAGTTAACTGTCGGGGTTTACACCTGCATACTATCAGGGTTGGCACCGAATCACAGTATTCTGCCGATACCGCTAATTAGCCTTGAACGTACCGCTTCAGGCAGCAAATCCGTCTGGCCTTTTTCTCAATTCATCTGATTGCAACAAAAATGTCACATAACTCTCTTAAGCTGTTAGCACAAAATTACCCATTCGGACTCATTTATCATGGTAATCATCAAAGCAAAAAATGACCGGGACGCTGAAGAGTTGCTGCACTCAGGGATTAATAAAGTAGAACTGGCTTATGATATCGGCAGCGACGATTTCTTTCGTCTTGCCAGCCGTTGGTGTGATAAAGGCGCGAGAATTACCAAAGGCCACAACCATTTTATCGTGTCGCTGAAGGGCTTCTCCATTCCGCCGAATGATTAAACGCACGGTTGCTGACTAATCGTTAATTCAGAGCAGCGCAACGGCTGCTCTGACTCTCCATCGCCCTGCCTGTTGATTGAAATTATCCCTCATTGCTGCTGTAATCGAACCTCACACTACTCACTCTCTGCAGGCTATGTTTAACCCCTTCTCAGCTATTGCCTTCCCGGCCAGCCGGTTTATCAGCCAGCTGCAGCAGACCACGCTGCTCGCTAACCCGTGGCTGAGCCTGACGGAAATTCGTTTTGATGTTCAGCAGTTTGATCCGGCGCTGTTTGCTTTCTATCATATCCCGCAACCGGCTCATTTGAGCCAGGCGGTAATCAAGCGCCGCGCTGAATATCTCGCCAGTCGCTATGCCGCGCGAGTTGCACTGGCATCGTCAGGAATCGTTGATTTTACGCTGGAAAATGACGCCGACCGCGCACCCATGTGGCCCAGGGGTATCATCGGCTCACTGTCACACACCGCACAACGGGCGGTGATTATCAGCGCAGCTGACCGGCCGCAGCGCCTGGCTGGGGTTGATGTTGAACAACTGATGAAAGCGGACAATGCGCTGGAGTTGAGTGAAATGATTGTCTCGGCCAGCGAACTGCATCATTTAAGGCAGTGCGGTCTGCCGCTGACTACCGCACTCACGCTGGCTTTTTCGCTGAAAGAGAGTCTGTACAAAGCGCTGTATCCGCACCTGCGGCAGTTTATGGATTTTCACAGTGCGGAAGTGACGAAGCTGGATGGCGAGACTGGCGAGGCGTGTTTGCGACTGACGCGCAGTTTCAGCGCTGAATTTCCGGCCGGACGCCAGTTCAGCGGCTATTTTCAACAGCAACAGGATGAAATCATCACGCTGGTCGCGGATGAGATTCACCCTGCTGGCGGTTAATCCCGGATCTGATGCGACTCGCTGTCAGAGCGCTGCGCAGGCAGATCGCGGATATCAACACCGTACAGCTCCATCATCGGCATCATCGCCTCTATCACCCGACAACTGTCCAACGTTGCCATGCCAGAGGGTACATGGAAAAAGTGCGTAAAATGCAGCCATAAACCTTTCATCGTTGCTCTCCTCTGTCGAATGAAGTGCCATTAAAGCGCGACATGCGGCGAGAGCAAAATGCTAATTTCTGCCAACAAAACCCATCCAACAGCAATACGCCGCTTATCCCGTTTAATGGCTTCATTAAGCAATTTTTGTTGTTTTACATCATCTGACAGCAACTTCAATAATTGCCGGTACTGAATGCTTTTAAGGAATCAAGCTGATGACCTGGCGACTGAGCCTGTTAGACAAAAGCCCGCTTGCCGACGGTGAAACGCCAGCACAGGCCCTGGCACGCACCCTCGAACTGGCGAAACGTGCTGAAGAGTGGGGATTTCACCGCTTCTGGCTGGCGGAACATCACAATACGCCCTCGCTGGCCAGCCCGTCTCCAGAAGTGCTGATCGCCTGGATTCTGGCGCAGACCAGCCGGATACGCGTCGGGTCTGGCGGCGTAATGTTGCAACATTACAGTCCGTATAAGGTGGCAGAAAACTTCAATTTACTGGCCACGCTGGCACCGGGCCGCGTCGATCTGGGCGTGGGTAAAGCGCCGGGCGGATTGCCGCTCTCAACACGCGCCTTGCAGCAGGGTTTGCATCAGGACGAGAAAGGCGACTTTACCGCACAGCTGGAACAGCTGGATGGCTGGTTGCGCCCTTCCCCCGTAGATCAACAGCAGGACACCCTGCATGCGACTCCGCTGCCGGCACTGCCCGCGCAGCGTTTTTTGCTGGGAGCCAGTGAAGGCAGCGCGCGTCTGGCGGCCAGTCTTGGCTGGCAATTTGTGTTTGCCGCACATCTTAATGGCGACAGTGAAGAGCAGGCGCGGGCGCTGACTGCCTATCATCTCGACAGCGGCGGCCAGCGGGCGATACTGGCGGTTCAGGTTATTGTTGCCTCTTCACCGGCCGAAGCGAATATTCTGGCGCAGGATCTACAACAATACCGCGTACATACGCCTGCCGGTCAGAGCGTGACCGTCGGTAATCTAAAACAGGCCGAAGCCTTTATTCGCCAGTCAGGCGCTGAAGGCGCGCGAATTGAGCCGCGATCCGCTGCGGTATTAAAAGGCACCGCCGCACAGGTTCATGCGCAATTAGAGGCACTGCACCAGCGATTTGCCATTGAAGAATTTATAATTGATACGCCAATCAGTAATGGGCACGACAGAATTAAATCCCTCGAATTATTAGCCAGTCACCAACTGGTGGCGGCATAACAGTAAAAATGATGATAGCCAAAATAAAAGGTCAATAAGGCCTGATCAATATTAACAAATGGAGTATTGATGACCACTGCACTGAGTCAGCAGCTTATTTCCTGGCGACGTGAGCTGCATAAAAACCCGGAACTTTCCGGCGAGGAATTTGCCACCAGCGAGCGTATTCGGCGCTGGCTGGAACAGGCAAATATCCGTCAGCTTAATTATCCACTGAAAACCGGTGTAATCGCCGAAATAGGCACAGGTGAACCGTTAATTGCGCTGCGCGCTGATATTGATGCTCTGCCGATTGAAGAGAGCAGCGGAGTGGAGTTCACATCACATCACCCTGGCGTAATGCATGCCTGTGGGCACGACGTCCACAGCTCGGTTATGCTGGGAGCCGCACTGCTGTTGAAAGCGCGTGAAGCCGATCTGCCTGGACGCGTGCGCATACTGTTCCAGCCTGCTGAAGAGACCTTTACCGGCGCACAGCAGCTGATTGATGCTGGCGTGCTGGAAGGCGTACAGGCAATTTTTGGTATGCATAATGCACCTGAATTACCGGTCGGCACCTTCTCCGCGCGGGGTGGTCCGTTCTACGCAAACGTTGATCGCTTCGTGATTCGCGTCACCGGTAAAGGGGCCCACGCCGCACGTCCGCAGGAAGGAGTAGACTCGATTGTCACCGCCAGCCAGATCGTTACCGCGCTGCAAACTCTGCCCAGCCGCAGTTTCAGCTCACTGGAGTCGGTGGTGGTCAGCGTGACCCGCTTCCAAGGCGGTAATACCTGGAATGTGCTGCCGCAGACAGTGGAGCTGGAAGGTACGGTGCGTACCCATAACGACAGCGTGCGCGCAGCAATACCGGAGAAAATACGCCAGATAATACAGGGTGTTGCGGCAGCTTTCGGCGCACGAGTTGAGCTGGAATGGCAGGCCGGACCGCCGGCACTGGTGAACAGCGAGCACTGGGCAACCTTTAGCCAGCAGGTGGCTGCCGCCAGCGGCTATCAGCTAAAACCGGCAGAGATTCAGATGGGCGGTGAGGATTTTGCCTTCTATTTGCATCATGTGCCGGGGGTATTTGTCAGTATTGGCAGCGCCAGTGAATATGGCCTGCATCATCCACAATTTAATCCCGATGAAGCGCTGATTCATCCCGCCGCGAATTATTTCGCCCGGCTGGCGGAACAGGCACTGACTTCGCTGACGCAAACCCCTTCACAGGCAGTGAATGCCTGATTGTCCGGCGGGATATTCCCGCCGGGCTTATTGATATTTACTGCTGTTAATTGCCGGATTTGTTGTTTTACTAAATTAGCTCACTCAGGAATAGTGCTGTTTAACAGTTGAATACATTGAGTGAAATATGGCAACGCAACGACAATTACGCTTAGGAACAATATTACACGGCGCATCGGGAAATATGTCTGCCTGGCGTCATCCCAATGCCCAACCTGATGCCAGTATTAATTTAGACTTCGTCAAAAGCGTGGCGAAAAAAGCCGAGCAAGGAAAACTCGATTTTCTGTTCGTTGCCGACGGACTGTATATTAATGAAAAATCGATCCCGCATTTTTTAAATCGCTTCGAGCCGATTACTCTGCTCAGTACACTGGCCAGCGTCACCACCCACTTAGGTCTGGTCGGCACCCTGTCCACTTCTTACAGCGATCCATTTACCGTCGCACGTCAGTTCGCCAGCCTGGATCATTTAAGCGCCGGTCGCGCTGGCTGGAATGTGGTGACGTCCCCGCTGGAAGGGTCGGCCAAAAACTTCTCACGCCAGCAGCATCCGGAACATGCGCTGCGTTACCGTATTGCCGATGAGTTTCTCACCGTCACCAAAGGATTGTGGGATTCATGGGAAGAAGATGCGTTTATTCGCAATCAGCAGAGCGGTGAGTTTTTTGACCCAGATAAGCTGCATACCCTGAATCATCACGGTGATTTCTTCCAGGTGCAGGGGCCACTTAATATTGGACGTACCCCACAGGCGCGCCCGATTATTTTTCAGGCCGGCGCATCGGAAGATGGCAAAAAACTGGCAGCCCGCCACGCGGATGCCATTTTTACCCATCATCCAACGCCGCAGGAAGCGCAGCAGTTTTATCAGGACGTTAAGCATCAGTTAGTGGCAAACGGACGTCGGCCAGAAGATCTGCATATTTTCCAGGGCGTCAGCGTCATCGTCGGTGACGATGCTGAAGATGTCGAACGGCAGTATCAGACCACTGCCGCGCTGGTCTCAATTGAGGATGCGCTCAACTACCTCGGTCGCTTCTTTGAACATCATGATTTCAGTCAGTATCCGCTGGATGCGCCCTTCCCGGAACTGGGCCAGCTGGGTCAGAACAGCTTTCGCAGCACTACCGATGAAATTAAGCGTAAAGCGCGTGAGCATAACCACAGCCTGCGTCAGGCCGCGCTGGAAGCCGCGACCCCACGCCCGCGGTTCCACGGCACGCCGGAACAGGTCGCCGATGGTCTGCAGCACTGGTTTGAAATCGGCGCCGCTGACGGTTTCATTATCAACGGCGGTACCCCGGACACCTTCCCGCGCTTTGTCGATCGCGTGGTGCCTATTTTGCAGGCTCGCGGCCTGTCACGCAGTGAATATCCCGGCACCACCCTGCGCGCAAGCCTTGGTTTAGCCACACCAGCCAATCAATTTTCTGCACAATAAGAGTGTGAATCGATGAAAACTAAAAAACTATTTGCCGTCGCCCTGCTTTCCTCACTGATGTTCAGCGGGCTGGCAGCCGCAGAGGAAGTGACACTGAACGGCCAGGGCGTTAGCGTTGAAGCCAATCAGCAACCGGTTAATGCGCCGAAAAATCCCGCCGCTATCGCACAAATTCCTGCCGGGCATCGCTTTGCCGTACCGGGAAAATTCACCGTGGCAGTGGCGGCACTGAACTCGCCACCGCTGACATTATTTGCCGCCGACAATAAAACCCTGCTGGGCAGCGAGGCCGATATTGCCCGTCTGGTAGCCGACAGTCTTGGTCTGGAACTGAATGTGGTGCCGACCTCGTGGGAAGACTGGCCGCTGGGCGTCGCCTCCGGCAAATATGATGCCGCCATCAGCAACGTCACCGTGACTAAGGAGCGTAAAGAGAAGTTCGATTTTGCCACCTACCGCAAAGACTCGCTCGGTTTCTACGTCAAATCCACCAGCAAAATTGCCAGCATTGAGAAAGCCGAAGATATTGCCGGTCTGCGAATTATCGTCGGATCAGGCACGAATCAGGAGGCGATCCTGCTCGCCTGGGACAAAGAAAATCAGGCCAAAGGGCTTAAGCCTTTTACTCCGGTCTACAGCAAAGATGATGCCGCGCAAACGCTGGCATTACAGTCCGGACGTGCTGACGCCTACTTTGGCCCCAATGTGATTGGCGCATGGAAAGCCGCGCTGACCGGTAAAACCAGGCTGGTCGGCAGTGTCGATGGCGGCTGGCCGAAAGCGGCGCACATTGCGGTCACGCTGAAGAAAGGCGGTGGTCTGGTCGAACCGGTAAACACCGCGCTGAACGGCGTGATTAAAGGCGGTGAATACGACAAAGTGCTGAACCGCTGGGGTGAAGGTATTGAACGCATCGGACAGTCTGAAATTAACCCGCCAGGCCTCGGCGACTAGGGGAAAAATAATGAGCCAGACACATTTTCGTCAGCTCTCGCCGGAAGCCCCGGAGCTGGAGCCGATTATCACCGGGCTGTTTGCTGAATATCAGGCGCGTTACGGTGACTATTTTGACAGTAAAAACGAGGTGGAGCTTACCGAATGGTATCTGCCGCCGCAGGGCTTATTTATCGTGCTGGAGCGTGACGGCGAGATCATTGCGATGGGCGCTTACAAAGCCCTTGATGCGCAAACTGCCGAACTAAAACGTATCTGGACACGCAGTGATTTACGCCGCCAGGGGCTGGCACTGATAATTTTACAGGAGCTGGAGCGGCGCGCGCGTCTCGCTGGCTATCAGCAGGTCTATCTGACCACGGGTTTTCGCCAGCCTGAAGCGGTGCGTCTTTATCTCGCCCACGGCTATCAGCCGCAGTTCGATATCAACCGCGATCCGGAAAGTTACAGCCTGCCGCCACACGATGGTCGCCTGCGCTTTACCAAACCGTTAGCCATCGCGGCAACCGCTCAGGCCAGTTAAGGAGCCGATGATGAAACCGACACCGACATCAACATCGACATCGACATTGCGCGTGGTACCCGCACGCTATCCGCTGCGCCAACTGGGCGCGCTGGTCGCGCTGTTTATTCTGGCGGCTGTCGTTCAGTCCGTCGCTTTTAATCCACGCTGGGAATGGGCGGTATTCGCCCGCTGGTTCTTCGATCCGGTGATTTTACAGGGGTTGGCGCAGACGCTGCTGCTGACGCTACTTGGCACCCTGTTCAGCATCGTACTCGGCGCACTACTGGCGCTGGCGCGGTTGTCATCCTCGTGGCTGCTTTCCGGCCTGGCCTGGATCTATATCTGGCTGTTCCGTTCGCTGCCGCTGATTGTGGTGCTGATTATTCTGTATAACTTCTCCTATCTGTACGACACGCTGTCGCTGGGTATTCCTTTTACTCCGCTGGTGTTTGCCAGCTATCCGACCATTGATGTACTCGGCCAGTTTGCCACCGCGGTGATTGGCCTGACGCTGGTGCAGGCGGCTTATACCGCAGAGATTATCCGTGGCGGCATTCTCGGCGTCGATGAAGGACAATTTGAAGCGGCAATGGCGCTCGGTTTACCGGCACGCCGTCGCACTCTGCGAATTATCCTGCCGCAGGCGCTGCGCGCCATTATTCCCACCGGTTTTAACGAAGTTATCAGTCTGGCAAAAGGCACGGCGATGGTTTATGTGCTGGCAATGCCGGAACTGTTCTACACCATCCAGATGATTTACAACCGTACTCAGCAGGTCATTCCGCTGCTGATGGTCGGCGCGGTGTGGTATCTGCTGGTGACTACCGTACTGTCGGTGATTCAGCACTATGTCGAACGCTGGCTGGCGCGTAGCGCCACCCGCGAACATCGTCCGGGATTATGGCGTCAGCTACGCCAGCGTCTGCAACGTCAACCGGTTACCCAGGGAGTCAGCCATGTCAGAGGCTATTGATTACTCAAACAATCCATTACGCGGCCAGGTCAGTATCGCCCAGGTCAGCAAAAGCTTTGGTAAGCATAAGGCGCTGGATGATGTGTCGCTGGAACTGGAGCCCGGCTCGGTAACGGTGATTCTCGGGCCATCCGGCTCCGGCAAATCAACGCTGTTACGCACCATCAATCACCTTGAGCGCGTCGATGAAGGCTTCATCCGTATCGACGGCGACTATATCGGCTATCAGCGTAAAGGCGATCGTTTATATGAACTGAAAGAAAAAGCCATTCTGCGCCAGCGCACGGAAGTGGGCTATGTGTTCCAGAACTTCAATCTGTTCCCGCATATGACAGTGCTGGAAAATATTATTGAAGCGCCGATTGTGCATAAAAAGCAGACGCGGGCACAGGCCATAGAGCTGGCTTACCAGCTGCTGGATACCGTTGGCCTGCGCGAGAAGGCGCACGCCTGGCCGCGCCACCTCTCCGGTGGTCAGCAGCAGCGTATTGCTATTGCCCGGGCATTAGCGCTGAATCCACGGGTGATGTTATTTGATGAGCCAACTTCTGCTCTCGATCCTGAGCTGGTGGGAGAAGTGCTGGATGTGATTAAAAAGCTGGCGCGATCGGGCACCACCATGGTGGTGGTGACGCATGAGATTGGCTTTGCCCGTGAGGTGGCAGATCGGGTGGTGTTTATGGTCGATGGTAAGGTGGTTGAACAAGGACGTGCGCAGCAGGTGCTCAATCAGCCGCAGCATCCGCGTACCCGACGTTTTCTGGCGCGCGTATTATAGCGACAAAACGGGAGCCAAAAGCGGCTCCCGTGGATCAGGGCGGCGTTTACGCCGCCTTCTGCTTAATTACCGCAGGTTAGCCGGAAAATCGGCTGGCAGCTCGCTGGCCGCACAATTAATGACCGACTCATCATTCTCACCACAGTCACGTACAAAAGTAATAGTGGCAAATTCATCAATCACTTCGGTTGGGTATGTCGGGCCGGCATCACGATAGCTTTCCATCTGCGCAATATGATCGTTCTGGAAGCAGACGGTTTTTTCCGGATTATTCATCACCCAGCGTGGGAAAAAGATAGTGCCGTGGAACACATTATCGGCAAGGTTAGCGATCAGGCTAACATCAGTGCCGGTCGGCTCGGTCCATGAAATTTTATACACGTCGCTGGCAACCCGGACAATGTACGCATGCTGATTTTTTACCCAGCGATTTCCCACCAGACCGCTATGAATACGGTAATCGAGGGTGGTGGAATTTTTTACATAAATCTCATAATTCCAGCCATTATCATAGGTATACACCAGGTGTTTGCCGGTAAATCCACTCAGGTCATTTTTATCAAACTGGCTCATGGTTGTTCTCCTTTGTTTCGTTGAGAACACTTTATCGCTTTATTAATTCGATGAATAACGCTAATTTTGCGGGTAAATCATCTAAAAAATAGATTAATCATGTTACATAAAACATCACTTGAGCAGTGGTCATTACTGGAAAGTCTGGTTGATCTTGGCAGTTTTGCACTGGCAGCAAAGGCCGCTAATCGCAGCCAGTCAGCCGTCAGTTATAATATTTCGTTATTGCAGCAGAGGCTGGGGGTGGCGTTATTGCAACCCGAAGGCCGACGCGCAGTACTGACGCCCGCGGGTGAGCTGCTGCTGGCTCAGGTGCGTCCGCTGCTGCGCGACTTTCATCAGATAGAGCGGCGTGCCGCCGCGTTAAAGAGCGGACAGCGAGCGCGTATCGACCTGGTAGTGGACAGTATTTTTCCGCGCGCCCGATTATTTAATGTATTACGCCACTTCCAGCAACGGCATCCGCTGACGCAGATTCATCTTACCGAAGTGTTAAACAGCGAAAGCCCGGCAAAGCTGGCGCAACGCCCGGCTGATTTACTGGTGCTGACGCGTAATCATCATGCTCAGGATCCCGGCCAGTGGCTGATGAATGTGGATTTCATCGCAGTGGCGCACTCACAGCATCCGCTGCATAGCCTGCCTGCTCCAATCAGCAGTGCCCAGCTGCATCACTATCCACTGATTAAAATCACCGACCAGCTACAGCAGGCTCAACAGCAGCCAGCAGCCTTAGCTGAAAGCTGGACCTTTACCACGATTGAGGCGGCGATAGAGGCGGTAGTGCATCAGGTAGGTTACGGCTGGCTGCCCGCAGAACGCATCGCGCCATTACTCGACCAAAATCAATTGAAAATATTGCCATTAGAGCATGGCGTCAGGCGTACAACGGCGTTGCATTTGATTCTTCGCCAGCAGAATCTGGCGTGGGATGCGGAGATTGCTACCCTGACGGAACTGTTCACCCGGCAGGAAGAATAAGCGATAAAAAAACCGGTTTATCAGCGTGATAAACCGGTATTAACCATTTGGCAAGACGACAGAAAGGTCCAGGAAAGACGTCAGGCGGTGCAGCCTGGGTCTGTCATTACCTTAACCCACCGCTATCGTCATGACTAACAACAATAAATGCGCACGTTATGCGTGATTGTCATAGCCATTAATGCGCCGTATCGGTACGTTTGACCGCATCAAGCGTCGCCTGCTCACGCTCGGTGCCGGTCAGCTCACTTAGCTGACCTTCGCGCATTTCCAGTAAGCGATCGGCATGAATAAAGTAGTGATCGTCATGGCTGATGGCAAACACCGTTTTACCCATTCCCTGCAACCATGGCAGCAGCTCGCGGTAGAAGATCCGGCGGAAATGCGGATCCTGATCGGCCGCCCACTCATCCAGCAGCAGTATGTCACGCTGCTCGGCGGTGGCCAGCAACAGCGCCAGACGTTTGCTCTGCCCTTTCGATAATTGCAGGTTCAGCACTTTATTGCCTTCCAGCTGTAACTTATCCTGCATTTTCAGGCGCTCAAGCCACTGCTGTACCAGCGCAGGGTCGGCAGCTTCACCTTCGCGACCAATCAGGCGGTCAAACAGATGGACATCCGTAAACACCGCAGAGAACAGTTTGCGATACTCCTCCAGCCGCGCCAGTCCGATCTCTTCTCCATCCAGCAAAATCGAACCGGATACCGGCTGATACAGTCCGGTCAGCAGCATCGCCAGCGTTGATTTGCCGCTGCCGTTACCGCCAATCAGAAACACCAGTTCACCGCGTTTCAGCGTCATGTTGATCGGCCCGACGGCGAAACCTGCATCACCGTAATGGAATACCACATCACGCAGCTCAAGGGTCTGCCAGTTTTTTGATGGCGCCAGCGCGCTAAAATCTTCGCGATAATCGGTCAGTTTAAACGCGCGCAGTTTATTAAATGCCACCTGCGCACTGAGCAGCGTCGGCAGTGCCCCGACCGCCTGCAACAGCGGAGTACGCAAAAACAGCAGCGTCAGGGAATAGGTAGCCGCCACGCCCGTGTCGGCCCAGCCGAGACTGTTGGCCATAAAAAACGCCAGCCCAATCGCGCCGAGCATCATAATATTCGACCAGTTGACCGCACTCAGGTGGAATGTATCCGCACGCACAATATGATGGCGATAATTTTTGGCGTCTTCCTGATAAACCGTTTCATAGATCTGACGCGCGCGATCGCGATTCAGCGCCAGCTCTTTGCGCCCGTCAATCACCGTCTGGTAATCTTTATACAGTCGATCTTCGGTTTCACGCAGCGTAGCCAGATGGCGGTAGACGCGGGAAACCAGCAGCCAGCCACCAATGATGGTAATCGTCACCCATACCGCCGTGACAATCATCATCTTGGGTGACAACCATGCCAGATAGGCAGCACAGCCGATGGTCAGGATAATCCCCTGGATCAATTCCGGCAGGCGCACAAATGCCAGCGTAATATTGCGCACGTCGCTGGTCAGGCCTGCCAGCAGCTGAGCATTACCAATCTGCTCAATACGTTCAACGCGGGTATCAAGAATACGTTTGATAAATTCGCCGCGCAGGCGATAGATAAAGTGGTGCCCTAACTGAGTCAGCGCCAGTTGAGCGCCCAGCGTCACCGCCATCAGCAGCAGCAGTAAGCCTAAAAACTTCGGCAGTACCAGCAATGACGAATTGATGCTGACGATCAGCTCGCGGTTGATAAAGGCAATCAGCCCGATCCCCAGTACTGCGCTGAGCAGACTCAGCACCATCACCATAATAAATGGCCAGCGGTACTGTTTATAAACGACGTGCAGCAACTCCATGACAACTTCCTGGTTTTAAAAAAGCTGCCTGCAGTTTAATGAGAAGCTAATCGATAGCAATAATAATTCTCATTCTGAAGCAGGTTTTTCATCATTCAGAATGAGACGTTTGTAGCACAGCATCAAAGCGCGCGTCGGAAGGTAATGTTATAGCGGAATGGCCCGGCCAGCGGATGGATACCGGCTTTCAACGGCATAATGCCATGGAAGCGTAAGCGTGACGGCCCACCCCATACCACCACGTCGCCATGCTCCAGCAACACGCGTTGGCTGGCGTCAGCGCGATCGAAACCGCCAAACTGAAACACCGCCGGTAAGCCGAGCGAGACGGAGACAATCGGCTGCCGAAGATCTTTTTCGTCTTTATCCTGATGTAAGGTCAGTTTGGCACCCGGCTCATAACGGTTGATCAGGCAGGCGTCGGGATTAAAACCGCTGAATCCTGCCTGAGCCGCTGCTGATTTTGCCAGCGCGCGGAAACGGTCCGGCATCGGCGGCCATTTACGGCCGGTGGCCGCATCATGTTCGCTGTACTGATAACCGCGCGAGTCCGTTGACCAGCCGAGATCGCCACAGTTAGTCATCGCCACCGACATACGATGGCCGCCGGGAGTAATGCGATGATGAAAAGGATTTTGCGCCGCAATGCTTAATACCGTGTTGAGCAGCGCTTCACCTTCATCACGTACCAGCCGACGCAAAATCACTGCGCCTTCGGCCAGCGGTTCTGCCCAAGGCGCTTCATCGCTGAATAAATCCAGCATCTTTATCTCCTCGCCAGTAAGTTATGGCTGCTGCAAAAACGCTTCAAACTGCGGCGACATCCAGGTACTGAAGCCGTCATCCTGCTTGGTAATCAGGTAAACCGCCAGTTTTTCCTGCATCGCCAGCTGTTTGGCTTTTTCGGTGCCCAGCACCATTAACCCGGTATCCCAGCCATCCGCTTCCAGCGCGGTGGTCGCGATAACCGTTGCCGACACCAGTTTATGCTCAATCGGTCGCCCGGTCATCGGGTCAATCACGTGAGAGATCCGCTTGCCATCCAGTTCGTAATAGTTGCGATAGCTGCCAGAGGTGCTGATACCGTGACCTTGCAGATCGACAATCGCCTCAACCGCATTCTCTTTATCCGTCGGTTTCTGAATCGCCACCCGCCAGGGTTTCCCTTCGGCATTGCGACCACGCGTCAATACCGCACCGCCTACTGATACCAGATAGTTATTAATGCCCTGCTGCTCCATCAGGCGTGCAAGATGATCGGTGGCAAACCCCTCACCGACCGTAGACAGATCGACATAGAGCGCCGGCAGATCTTTTTGCAGCCACTGCCCTTCTCCGCTCTGGATCACTTTCAGATGTTGTAACCCGGTCAACGCACGAGCGGCATCGATCTGTGCCTGAGTGGGAGTTTCCACCGGCTGTTTATCCGGGCCAAAGCCCCATAAATTCACCAGCGGCCCAACGGTAATATCCATCGCACCATCGGTTTTTTTACCGATGCGCAGCGCCAGCGTAATGATATCCGCCATATTTTCGCTAACTGCCTGCGGCTGCTGGCTGCGGGATTGATTAAAGATGGAGAGGGCTGAATCTTTTTTCCACGTCGATAACTCCCGATCGTCAGCATCCAGCTGCTGCTGAATGGCCTGCTTCAGTTCAGCTTCACGTTCACCGTCCACTCCCGCCAGACTGACTCGCCAGTAAGTTCCCATGGTTTTGCCTTCCAGCACCAGCGACGTTGATGCCGGTTGCCGATCGCAACCAGAAACAGTCAAAGATAGCAGTAGACTCATGACGGGCAGCATAAACAACTTCATTGAATATCCTTGTTTATTTCACTTTGTTAGCATTGATTAACATAGTTAAAGTTTTTGTAAACCAGCAAATGTCTCATTGACCAGACTATGCTGGCTCACCAGAATGCTCAGTCTGAGAAAATTACCTCAGACCGATCGATATGTGTATTAGCTATAAAGGAGACCCTTATGCAAAATATCGTGCTCCTCGTGATTCTCGCCGGACTGGTGGTCTTTTCCGGTTATAAATATCATAAAGAGAATCGCGCCAAAGCGCTTACCCGCCAACGCCATCGGTAACACTCGTTAAGGCCCCAATTGTTGGGGCCGCTTTATTTGCCCTCAGCACCATCTCTGACCACGCTGCACCAAATAGATGCCGGCAATCTTACCTTAAGGCCATCAATCCCGGATAAACAAAGGCCTGCAAACCTGGCACAACTCCTGCTTAGTGTTTTTCATCTTGTATACAAGTGCGGACACAACCTTAAGCACCAGGAGCTGGCTATGAGCGAAAATAACAAAGCAGGAAATATCAACCAACAGCGTCGCCGTCTGATGAAATATTCTGCCCTTACGCTGGGTGGCCTGGCGCTGGAAGGCATGCTGGGAAACCGCATGGCATGGGCGGCGGAAGAGGAAATCCGTATTGGTTACTGGCCGATTGTCGGCGGCTTACCGCTGTATGTCGGTCTTGAACAAGGGCTGTTTAAGCAGGCCGGACTGAATGTGAAAGCGGTAAAATTCGCCAGCGCCCAGCAGATCGTCGAAGCGATGATCACCGGGCGTATTGATGGCTGTGCCAACGGTACGGCAACCGGTGCGCTGGGCCTCGGTGAAATCACCAGCCCGAATCTGTTCAAAATAATCTGCTCCAATCCGTCAAATGAGAAAATGGTACTTGATGAGTTTTTAGTCCCGGTCAACAGCACGGTAAAAACCATCGGTGAGCTGAAAGGTAAGAAGATTGCCTGTGGCCCCGGTATTCAGAACGTCACCATGGCCAAAATCATTCTGGAGAAAAACGGTTTTACGCAGCCTAAGGTGATTGAGTTGCCGGTCGGCCAGCACGCCCCTGCACTTGCCGCCGGACAAATCGATGGCGTCTACACGCTGGAGCCAACCGGAACCGTGGCGCGGATGAAAGGACTGGCGCGGGTGCTGGAAACCGGTGTGATCTCGAAATATGTGCTCGGCGACGCCAGTGCACCGTGGTTTGGTGGCGCAGCCGCCCTGACCAGCAACTTCATCAGCAGTGACAACGATCAGGCCAAACGCTTTATCGCCGCGTATGGTCAGGCGGTGCAGTTTATTCAGCAGAACCCGGATGCCGCCCGCGAAAATGTCGCGGGTTATACCAGTATCGAACCTGCTTTAGCCAAAGAAGTACCGTTACCGGGATTTGTGATGTACGACCAGCTGACCGGTGACAATCTGCAATGGTTCCAGAAATTTTACGACGTATTTACCGAACGCAAAATCTTCCGCCAGCCGGTGGACGTGGCAAAAATCATCTGGCAGGCCTGATCGGAGGTGGTATGAAATCTAACTGGAAACATCGTCTGTTGCCGTTTATCGGCCCGATTCTGCTGTACCTTTTCTGGCAAACCGCCGTCAGTGCTAAATGGCTGAATCCGGTTTTGTTGCCGTCACCGGGTGAGACGCTGGCTTATCTGTTTTCAATGCTCGGCGATGCCAGCATGATGCAAGATATTGGCGCGACGCTGTACCGCACGTTGATGTCATTCGCCTTTGCAGCGGTTATCGGTGTGCCGCTGGGCATTATTTTAGGCAGCAACGAAAAGGTCTATCGCAGCGTTGAGTTCCTGATCGACTTCTTTCGCTCGACGCCCTCTTCGGCGTTAATTCCGCTGTTTCTGCTGATATTTGGCATTACCGATGCCAATAAAATTGCCATTGCGGCTTTTGCGGCGGTACTGGTGATTCTGTTTAACAGCGCCTACGGCGTAATGAATGCCAAAAAGACCCGGCTGATGGCGGCGCAGGTGATGGGCATTTCGCGCTGGCATATTTTTAAAGACATCATGTTAATGGAGAGCCTGGCACAAACCTTTGTTGGACTGCGCACCGGCGTGTCAATGGCACTGGTAATTGTGATCGTCGCCGAGATGTTTATCGGCTCGGAAACCGGCCTGGGACACCGCATTATTGACGCGCAGCAGGTGTTTAACATTAAAGATATGTACGCCTCGATTCTGATAACCGGTGCCTTTGGCTATCTGCTTAATCTGGCTTTTTTACTGATTGAAAAAAGCTTCGTTCACTGGAGTGGCAAAGCATGACGACACCTGCAATTCACTACCCTGCGCCCGATACCCATGTGACTATTCGTGGTCTGTATAAATCTTTTGCTGGCCAGCCGCTGTATCAGGACCTTAATCTCGATCTGCCTAAAGGCAAAATCGTGTCGATTTTTGGCCCGAACGGCTGCGGTAAGTCAACGCTGATGAATATGGTTGCCGGGTTAATTCCGATCGATAAAGGCCAGGTGCTGTTTGATGGTAAAACGCTGGCTGAAACCACCATTGGCTATGTGTTTCAAAACTATCGCGATGCGCTGTTTCCATGGATGAGCGCATGGAAAAACATTGCCTATCCGTTGATCCGCCGGGGAATGGCAAAAGCCGAGGTCACCGCACGCGTCGAAGAACTCGCCAGGATGTTTGATATTCGCTTTGATTTGCAGCGCTATCCGTATGAATTGTCGGGCGGTCAGCAGCAAACGGTGTGCATTATGCGCGCGCTGGCTCCCAAGCCGGAAGTGATGTTCCTTGATGAACCGTTTTCCGCGCTGGATTTTGAGATGACGCTGTTTATCCGCGATAAACTGCAAGAGGTGCAGCAAGCCACCGGCGTCACTATGTTGATTGTCTCACATGACCTGGAGGATGCGGTGTTTCTGGCTGATGAGATACTGCTGCTGACCCGCCGCCCGACCAGCGTCGCGGAAATCGTCCCGTTTAACTTGCCGCGCCCACGCGGAGCCGAAGCGATGAGCGATCCAGAGTTTATCCGGGTCAAAGCGCATACGCTGGCGGTGTTTAAGCGGGAGATGGCAGCAGGGTGTTCGCAGACTTAAGGAAGCAGTTAAAGGATTGAGAAAACGCTAGCGAAGAGAAGCAAAATTAACAGGAGCGCAGCCTGGCTGCGCTCCTGTCAGCAACTTAGAACTGGTAAACCAGACCCAGAGCGACGATATCATCAGTATTGATACCGGTAGCGCGGGTGAACTGGTTTTCATCCATCAGGTTGATCTGGTAATCAACATAGGTGGACATGTTCTTGTTGAAGTAGTAGGTCGCGCCTACATCGATGTATTTTTTCAGGTTCTGTTTACCGAAACCTTGTACTTCAGTACCGCGAGAGGTCACGAAGGCCAGGGAAGGACGCAGGCCGAAGTCAAATTGGTACTGAGCTACCAGCTCCCAGTTTTCAGCTTTGTCAGCATAACCGTAAGCAGTTGAGTCAACGCTACCGAAGCGGGTGGCGTTATAAGACTTGGTGAACATCGCCGCCAGGTAGATGTTGTTCTGGTCATATTTCAGACCACCGGTGTATGCAGTCGCTTTATCGCCGTTACCCAGTACGCGTGCAGAGTTCTGCTCGGTGGTGCGGTCAGAAGAGAACATTGCAGCACCCAATGCCAGACCGGTATCGCCCAGCTCGTAGGTTGATGACAGACCCCAGCCGTCACCGTTCTGACCGAGCACATTACGGCCGTTAGGGGATTCGGTTGAGCTGCTGTTTTTGCCCTGGTACTGAACGGCGAAGTTCCAGCCATCTACCAGACCAAAGAAGTTGTTGTTACGGTAGGTCGCCATGCCGTTACCGCGTGAGAACATGAAGTTGTCAGCGCCGTAAGTGTCGCCACCGAACTCTGGCAGCACGTCAGTCCATGCGCCGATATCGTATGCCACGCCGTAGTTACGACCGTAGTCGAATGAACCGGCTTCGCCGAATTTCAGACCAGCAAAACCAACACGGGTATAGCTGTCTTTAGTTCCTTCAGACTCAGCGTTGTTCAGTGCTGCCTGATATTCCCACTGGCCATAACCGGTCAGCTGTTGAGAAATCTGGGTTTCACCCTTAAAGCCGAAACGGACGTAAGACTGGTCGCCATCGCTGCCATCATTATCGGAGAAATAATGCAGGCCATCGACTTTACCGTACAGGTCTAATTTGTTGCCGTCTTTGTTATAGATTTCTGCTGCGCCAGCTGAACCAGCGATCAGCAGCGCCGGAACCATCAGGGAAAGAACGCGAATTTTCATTTTTTTATTACCCTCTAATTGTGTCTTATATTTGCCACTGCGTGCTGAATGTCTAAAAATTCAGCCGAGAAGCCATTGTCAATTTGAGGGCAGTAATAATCTATCAAGAAAATGCTACTAAATTTCCGAAAGTGTTTCAAAGTACTAATAACATATTACAAAATATTAATGGAGAGGAACTTTTACCCAGCACGCATAATCTAAGGACATCGCACTAATTGTCAAAAAAATAAGCAAAGCTTTCTATTCAGACACTTACAGAAGATTACATTTTTGAGCACTGAATGATAATTTTTTTTATCTATCAGGTTATAGAATAGATCCCGCTATCATCATTTTATTTCATTATTACCTTCATTCACCCCGAATGAGATGTTTTACCCTTATATTTCCCGCCGGACGTTTTGTCCGGCATTTTTTTGCCCGTTTTTCAGCCGCGATCATCCAGCCTGAAGTTAATATCAGCACTCAATTATCCACCGCAACGGTAGATTTGCCGCATTTATTTCCGCACAATATGTTAAGAAATAATCGCCAATTTTTTTCCATTTAATTACTATCCAGAAATAACCGACGGCATATTGTAACGTGGTCGTAATGACTAACGCTCGCGTAATGCTTCTTTAAGTTTGTTCAGGGGCTTAATCAGATAATCCATCACTGATTTCTCACCGGTCTTGATGTCCACACTGGCCACCATGCCTGGCAATATAGGGAATTTGCGTCCGGCCCGGTTGGTTAATTCCGCTGTTTGCGTGCGAACATAGACGCGATAGTAATATTGGTCTCGCTTAACTTCATCCTGCAGCGTGTCCGGTGAAACCGTTTCAACTTCTCCGGCTAAGTCACCATAGATTGATGAGTCATAGGCAGTGATTTTTACCGTGGCCGCCAGGCCTGGACGGATGTAAGCAATATCACGCGGGTTGATGCGTGTTTCGATTAGCAACTGGTCTTCCAGTGGAACAATCTCCATCAGCTTATCACCCGGCTGTAATACGCCACCGACAGTGGTCACCTGAATATCTTTAACAATGCCGCGCACCGGCGAATAGAGCGTGGCATGGTTAAGCTGATCGCGTTTACCGGTCAATACCTGTAACTGTGCGTCAAGATCGGCATTGTTTTTTACCTGTTCTTCGCGCGCGCGCACCGCATAGGCATTGGTTGCTTCATCAATTTTTCCACGCAGATCGCTGATCTGACGTTGCAGGCGAATCACCTCCACTTTACCTGCCGCACCTCTGGCCACCAGCGGTTGAGTCATGCGCAGCTCATCCTGCACCAGTTTCATTGATTGTTGCAGGTTGCTGACGCTTTCCGTCAGATTACGCCGACGCGACTGATACAACTGGGTTTCACGCGCCACCAGCTCCGGCTCCTTCAGCGTTTCAGCACTGAATCGGAGCGGTGCGCCGGTCAGCTCGGCGCGTAAGCGTTCAGCCGAGGCGCGCAAGGTACGTACTTTTGACTGCGCCTCACCAAAGTTGGACTGAAAACGGGTCGGGTCCAGCCGCGCCAGTATCTCGCCCTTCTCAACAATATCGCCTTCATGCACGCTCAGCTGGTCGACGATACCGCCATCCAGCGTTTCAATAACCTGCGCGTGGGTGTAAGGCGTCACTTTACCGCTACCCACCGTAACCTCATCAAGAACGGCGAAGTATGCCCAGATAAAAAACAGCAGCAATGCGGCAGCGCAGACCCAGATAATTGCCGAGGTGCGTTTTTCATTGCGCTTTAAATCACGATCGATCAGCAACAGGCTCATGCGGCATCTCCTGGTTGATTGGCTGGGGTTGCGGCAGGATTAACGGCGCGCAGAATATCGTCACGAGCACCATCGGCAATAATCCGGCCGTTATCCATCACCACGATACGATCAACCAGTTTCAGCAGCGCCGGGCGGTGCGTCACCAGCACCAGCGTGCGTCCGGAAAGCCAGTTATGCATCTGGCGCAGCACGTGTTCTTCCAGCTGCTCATCCATTGCGGCGGTTGGCTCATCCATCAGTACCACCTGCGGCTGGCGCAGGATCATCCGGCTCAGCATCACCATTTGCCGCTGGCCGCCGGACAGGCCGCGCCCGCCTTCATTGATGATCCGGTCAAGACTGGCTGCATCCTGTTGCACCATGCTGAGCGCGCCACTGACGCGTAACGCCTGTAACATCTCCTGCTCACTGGCATGCGGGTTGCCCAGCATCAGATTCTGCCGCAGCGTGCCGAAAAACAGCCGCGAATCCTGTGACAGCCAGCCCAGCTGTCGTCGTAAATCTACCGGGTCGATATGGCTGATATCCACGCCGTCGACCACCACTTTGCCCTGTGTCGCACTTGCCTGCCCGGCCAGCAGTTTCAGCAGCGTCGATTTTCCTGCGCCGACCTTGCCAACAATCGCCAATCTCTCGCCGGGTTTGATTTGCAGTTTCGCTACGTTGAGCACGTTTTTCACATTCTCTTCATCATAGCTATATTGCACATTACGAAGATCGTAGTGCCCGGTCAGGCTCGGACAATGAGCCACATCGCCCTCTTCCGGCTGATCGAGCGGCCGTTTCAGCAGCTCATCCAGCCCGTTCATGGCGCTTTTTGCATGCTGCCAGCGGGAAAACACCATGGTGAGCTGCATCAGCGGCGCAATGGTGCGTGACGACAGCAGGCTACTTGCCACCAGCGTACCGGTAGTGATATCGCCGCTCAGTACCAGATAGGTGCCAAACACCAGCATTCCGGCATAGGTTAACTGCTGGACCGTTGAGGCCCAGCCGGTCAGCCGTGCGCCCCACAAACGCTGTTTCATGCCAACCGCAGCGCTGACCTCATGGGTTTGCTCCCACTGACGCTGAAAATAGGGTTCAGCCTGTAACGCTTTGATATCCTCAATGCCCTCGATAGTTTCCACCAGCACCGCATTGCGCAACGCGCCTTCACGCATCCCCTCTTTTGCCAGCTTCGCCATCGGAATCTGTAATAGCAAACCCGGAATCACGATCAGCGGAATAGCCAGCAGCGGAATGATCACCAGTGGACCGCCGATAAACGCCATAATAAACAGAAACAGGATCACAAACGGCATGTCGGCCGCCGCGCCGACGGTGGTGGAGGTCAGCAACTCACGTACCTGATCGATTTCCCGCAGCTGCGAAATAAACGAGCCGGTAGATTTTGGCCGTGCTTCATTGCGAATATTCATCGCGCGCGCAAACAGCATCGATGACACCTTTAAATCAATGCGTTTTCCCATCGAATCAGATACCTGAGTTCGCATAAGGCGAATCAGATATTCAATTCCGGCAGCCACCAGCACGCCAACAAACAGCACCCAGAGTGTTGATTCTGACTGTGCCGGGATCACCCGATCGTAAATCTGCATGGAAAACAGAATCCCCGCCAGCGCCAGCACATTGCCAACCACCGATGCCAGTGAGATCTCCATAATGCGGCGTCCCATGCCGCGAAAATTATGCCAGAACCAGTGCTTTTTAAACGGCTGGACAAACTCGTCAATGCGCGCATCGCGACCGCGCGCCGCGACGCCAATAATCGCCACCTGCTGCCGACTTTGCGCCAGCAGTAAAGCCAGCTCCGTTTCGCGCACCACGTCTCCTCCGTCGCTGATCCAGTAGCGCGCTCTGGCTTCACCATCAATCGATTCAACCACCGCCACGCTGCCGCTTTCCAGTATCAGCACAACCGGCGTGACTTCCTGACGCCAGCGAATGCTGTCGCGTGGCATCATGGTGAGATGCAGTCCCAACAGCCCGGCCAACCGTTCCAACTGCTGACTGGCGCTGAGATGCTCAAACCAGCGCATCTGCTGGCGTAGATTTTGTCCTTCCGCCGGTTTACCAAACCGCGCCGCCACACGCAGCATCGCATCAATCCAGTTTTCGGTAGTGGGGCTTTGTATCGTCATCTTTATTGCCTTTTATCCGGGGTTCGCAGGTGAGTGCTTACAGTGAAGGCAAGGTTTGTCCGCTATTGGCTTCGCGGTCGATACCCATAATGTCGAGCAGATTATCGACCGCCGCGGCGTAACGCACCGTGGCATCCCAGCCGTCATATAGCGCCATAGTGCGCATGCTGTCAGCCTGGAAAACATCCTGTTCTACGCTCAGCAGATCGTTCAGGCTGCGCTTATTCAGTTTGTATTCATCGGCATATACCGAGCGGGTATGGTCAGCACTGGCCAGCTGCTCCTCCCCCGCCTGCTGGCGCTGCTGCGCGCCAATCATATCGGCGTAAGCGGTAGAGGCCCGTTGATTAATTTCCAGTTTCGACTGCTGAATATCCGCCAGCGCCGCTTCACGCTGGCCTGCTGCCGCGCGGGTTTTTGCATTGACTAAACCGCCCTGATAAAGCGGCGCTTCAACGCGCAGTTGCAGCAGATCGTCCCAGTAAGAGCGGTTATCGTTTTCGTAGCGGGTTCGACCAGCCTCGACTTTAAGCGTTGGCCAGTGATTGGATTGTGCCTGACGCACGCGTTCGCGCGCCGCCTCCTGTCTGGCCTGCGCACTGCGCACTGCGGCACTTTTTTCGTAGGCGATGTTGTTCAATGTCACCTGCTGTTGCAGCAGGCTTTGCGGCAGTTCCGGTAAGTTATCTGACACGACGCCGGTCAGCACAGTCAGCTGCGCCTGAGCAGAGCGCTGCTGGGCGCGATACTGCTCCAGCGTGGCCCGCATCCCGGCAAGTCGCGTTTGCGCCTGCAATACATCAGATTGAGAACTTAGCCCGGCATCCGCACGCATGAGAGCTATCTCTCTGACATGATCCAGCGAGCGAATATTGATTCGCGAAGCCTGGGTTAAAGCCTGATAGCGCTTTACTTCCAGATAGGCCCGCAAGGTGTCCTGTGCCACGCTGGTCATGGTGCTGTATAAGCTGTAACGATAAGCATCGGACAGCGCATGTTGCTCGTCGATGGCACCACCGGTGCGCCCGAAGTCATATAACAACTGGCTGAGACTCAGGCCGCCGGAAGCACTGTTATTGATGCTGCCGGCAGAGTCGGTCTGGCTGGATCGGCCGCCACTTGCCTGCAATGAAATCTGCGGATACCAGCCGCTTTTCGCCGCATCCAGCTCAGCTTCACCGACATGAATTTGCGCTGCGGCTTCGGCTATTTTCGGGTTACGGGCAAATGCGCGCAAGATCGCTTCGCGCAGCGTCAGAGTGGCGACCTGCTCCTCGCTGGGAGCAGCACGCCAGTTAAATTCCGCAATGGATACAGCCGCAGCCTGGGCTGGATGCCCGGCGAGACTGCAACAGGCGCCTAAGCAACATGTCGCTAATACTTTCTTCATGATGAACACCGAATGGTTAATGCTCAGCGGGAGCGAAAAAAAGGGTCACGCCATGCGTGACCCTTACCCGTTGCGTGACCCGATTAAACGACATGCACCTGCAAATTGTGCTGTACCAGCACATCGCCGAGGTTGTTGTCACTGACCAGCGCCGAGTTGTGGTAGACGTCAAAAATCTGTCCGTCTACCGTACGCTGCCCGACAGAGGCCCAGACGCCGCCGTCGGTATTACTGAGCGTCACCTGACTGCCATCGGCACCTCTGATCAGCAGATCATCCTGCGGTGAGTCGGTAAGATTTAACGCCTGATTCAGATCAAGCCTGACGCTGTTGGTACCTGATTTGCCAAGATCCAGCACTTCAATATTGCCGACTTTCAGCCCCAGAGCGCTGAGATCAAGATTCAGATGTTCGCCGGTTAATACCAGCGTATCGATACCCTGTCCGCCGTCGATATGGTCAACGTTCAGATCGCTGACCGCTACCCTGTCATCGCCGTCGCTGCCGGTGACAGAAGCACCTTGCTGTGTACTGCCATCCGCCAGCGTAATCACTACTCCGCCGATGGTGTAACTGCCCTCCGTCACAGGCGTGCTGGCGGTGAAATCCGCCATAGTCGAATCGATCGTGCCGCTGGCCGCTGTCGCGCTACTGGCCTCGTCATGGGTTTTTTCGCTGGCTTGCTCACTGCTGCTCGCCGCCAGCGAGTGAGTCTCACCATGAGTGGTCTCCTCACCGTTGGCTGAGAACAGCGATGTCGACTCTGCCGCCGCCGCCGACACCGGCAGCAACGAGCCGAGCAACAGAGTGTTGCTGGTCGCTGCCGGGTTGCCGGCAATATCTACCGCCGTTACCGTCACAATCGAGCTGAGGCTCAGTGCGGTTAACAACCCACCCGGGAATTTCACGCTATAACGACCCAGCGCATCGGTGGATGCCTGCAGAGTTGAGCCATTCAGCGTGACATTCAGCCGGGTGCCCTGCGCCAGATTTAGCGTTCCACCACTGATGGTTAATCCGGTAATCAACACACTTACCAGGCTGAGTATCGGGTCAACGCCGATGACCGGCAGCGCATGCGTTTTCGCGGTAAAGCTGTTGCCAGCCACCGCAATATTCCCCACCGCATCGGTCAGGGTAGCCAAAATGGTATAGCTGCCGTCGGCGATACTGCGCAGTACGGAGGATGGGATGTTGACGCTCCAGTTGCCGTTGGCAGCGACAGTGGTGGTATACACCGTTCCCGCCACATCCAGTGAAATCTGCCCACCAGCCGCATTAGTCGAGGTGCCGCTGATAGTTTCCGCGATTGAAGCCTCCGCCAGATTCAGATAACCGTCACCGCCAAAAATCGAGCCAATCGCTACGCCTGGCATAGTATGAGTACCGACGATGGCGCTGCCGGTGCCTGTGCCGCTATTGCCTGCGGGATTGGTCACGCTGGCGGTGACAGTTTGCGTGCCATCGGCCAGCGCCAGCAGGCTGGCGGACGGTACCGAAACGCTCCAGCTGCCGCTGGCGCCAATCGTGCCGGTGAAAGTCTGAGTGCCAATTTTGACACTGATGATGGAGCCTTCGGCATTGGTGGAAGTACCGGTAATGGTCTGGGCGCTCTGGGCATCGACGGCATTCAATAAGCCATCGCCAAAGACCGCGCTGACGCTGACGGTCGGTGGCGTATTGGCGATAATGCTGACCGCGCCGGTTTTACTGGCGATATTTCCGTAAGCGTCAGATGCTGAGGCGCCGATCGTTAGCGTGCCGTTTGCCAGCGTCGCAAGGTCGGTTTTCGGCACGCTCAGCGTCCAGTTACCATTGCTGGTTACCAGTGCGCTGTAATTGTGTCCGGCAAAAGTGACGTTAACCGTCGATCCCGCAGTCAAATTGGTACTGCTGCCGCTAATGGTCTGCGCCGTGACCAGGTCGGCGGCACTCAGCACGCCATCACCGAATATCGGATTGAGCGTCAGGGTTGGTGGGTTACTGATACCCACCTGCACGCCAGCGCTAACGCTGGAAACATTCCCGACGTTATCCGTTACCGAGACGCCGACGGTCAGATTGCCATTAAGTAAGGTGCCAAGAATATCTGGCGTGACCTGTGCGCTGAATTGCCCGTTATTACCGACCGTCGCGGTGACCGTTGAATTGCCGATATTGACTTTAACAATGGAGCCAGCGGCGACATTGGCAATGGTTCCACTAATGGTCTGGGTGACCAGCGATTCCAGCAGGTTCAGCGCACCGTCACCGAACAGTGGATTAAGAGTAATGACCGGCAGATTATGAATACCCACCAGCGCTCCAGCACTGGCGCTGCCGGTATTGCCTGCGCTGTCAGTCACCGTCACCCCCACCGTCAGGTTACCATCCAGCAAGCCCTGCAGAATCGCCGGTGAAAGCGAGATACCAAAGCTGCCGTTGGCGGCAGTGCTGGTAACAAAATCTTGCCCGGCAATATTCACCACCACTTTTGCGCCAGGCTCCGCACCGCTAACCGTACCGCCAATCAGTTGAGTGAGCAGCGCATCCGCGGCATTCAGCAGACCATCACCAAACAGCGGCGACAGCGTAACCGTAGGTGCCGTCACCTTTACCACCAGGCCGGCGCTGGTCGAGGCGGTATTGCCTGCCACATCGGTCACGCTGGCCCCTACCGTCAGATTGCCATTGAGTAACGTGCCGAGAATATTTGGCGACACCACGGCACTGAACGCGCCGTTCTGCCCGACGGTTGCGGTAACATTACTGTTGCCAATATTCAGCGTGACAATGCTGCCTGCGGCAACATGATTAACCACGCCACTGATGGTCTGACCGGTCAGCAGATCAGCAACATTCAGAATGCCGTCGCCAAAGATCGGGCTGAGACTGATGGTCGGCTGCGTATTGAAGATGCCGACATTCACCGAGCTGGAAGCAATATTCCCCGCCGGATCGACCACTTTAACGCCCAGCGCCAGCGTGCCGTCGAGTAATGCGCCGAGATCCAGCGGCGGAATCGTGACGCTCCACTGGCCCAGCGCATTGACCGTGCTCTGGTAGGATTTACTGCCCAGCGTGACGGTAACCACCGAACCGCTGGCAGCATTAATCACCCCGCCGACGGTTTGCGCCAGCGTTGACTCCAGCACATTCAGCAGATTATCACCGCCAAACAGCCCGGTAAGATTGCCAATCACCGGCAGGTTATCGACAATCGCCGTTACGGTTTCGGTCACGGTACGACTGTTGCCCGCGGCATCCGTCAGGGTCAGATTCAGCCCAATATTGCCGTCATCCAACAGCTGTAGCAGATTAGGCGGTACCACAATCGCCCATTTACCATCCTGACCGACCGAGGCGCTAAGCGTCGTGCCGCCAAGGGTTAATTCTACTTTGGCGCCAATACCCGCCGAGGTCGCCACGCCGCTGATGGTCTGAGCAACCAGCGTATCGGCGGCATTAAGGAAGCCATCGCCGAACACCGAATCCACCACCAGGTTCAGCGCGCTGTTGACCACTTTATTCACGGTCAGCGTGGCTTCAGTGCGGTTACCGGCTTCATCACTGACCCGCACGCCAAATACCAGCGGGCCTTCGGTCAGGCTTCCCAGCACCTGCGGTGTCAGATCGATACTGAAAGTGCCGTCCGGATTAACCACGCCGGTGGCAATTGGATTGCCGTCACCGAGATAGAGACCAATGGTTTCGCCTTCTGCTCCCGGCGCACGACCGGTCAGGGTCTGAGTTAACAGAATATCCAGCGCGTTGAGGATGTTATCGCCCAGCAGGGCATCGATCTGCAGCAACGGCGCGACGGTATCGACGTCGATGGTATGGCTGGCCGAGCCGTTATTGCCTGCCGCATCGCTGAGGGTGGCCGATATTGTCTGCGCCCCCTGGCCCAGCGCCTGCAAATCAGCTACCGGAACGGAAGTTGACCAGCTGCCGTTGGCCTGCACCACTGCGCTGTAGTTTTTACCGTTCAGGGTGATATTCACCGTGCGACCGGCTTCGCTGGTCGAGGCGCTGCCGCTGATGCTCTGGCTGACTGTGGTTTCGCTGCTATTCAGCACATCATCCGTAGCAAAGGCATTGATCGTCAGCGTGGGTATGCCGCGATCCACCAGCAGCGTCGAAGTGGTGGATGCCGTGCCGCCGGGGCCGACAGCGGTAACGGTGACGCTGGCGTTGCCATCAATAAAGATGCCATTTGGCACATTAATGCTCCAGTTACCGTCATCACCAATCACCGGCGTACTGCCGACACTGATGCCGTTCACCGTGACGCTAATGGTACCCCCCAACAAACCGAGATTAGCGTAACTGCCGCTAAGCGTGACCGCAGCGCTGCCGTCAGCGGCGTTGATAATGTTGTCGCCGTTCACTGGCATCAGCGTCACCAGCGTCGCTGGCGGCGGCGTCAGATTGACCGCGACGGTGATGGAAGCATTACCGATATTGCCAGCGGCGTCGGTGACCGTGACGCCAATATTACCGCTGGTGGTACCCAACTGCTCCATGGCAGCCGGCGTGACATTGACCGTCCAGTTGCCATTCGCCTGCACCACGCCAGTCAGCGTGGCTGAACCGATAGTCACCGTAACAATCGAGCCTGTGGTGGCTCCGCTGGTGGTGCCGCTGAGCGTCTGCGTAGTCAGGCTTTCGAGATAGGTCAGGGTGTTATCGCCGGTAAATGGCGTAATGGCGATCGCCGGAGCCAGCGTATCCACCACAAAACTGCTGGTGATATTCGCCGTGTTACCCGCAAAGTCGGTTACTTCAACTGCCAGACTGGTGTTGCCCTGCGCCAGCCCGGCCAACACTGGGTTTGCCAGGTCGAGCGTCCAGTTACCCGCGTTATCAACGTCCGCGTCATAATTATTTCCGGCAATCGTCACCGTTACCTGCTGGCCGGCTCCGGTTAACCCGGTCGTTCCGTTCAGCGTAGCGCCGGTCATCAGCTCTTCGGCATTGAGAAAACCATCATCAAATGCCAGCGCCAGCGTCGGTAACGGCGGCGTCAGTGCGGCGGTAAAGTCCTGACTCTGCGTATTGGTGTTACCGGCGCCGTCGGTGACCGTGACGATAATGCTGTGGATGCCGTTAGTCAGTCCGCTAAGTGCGCCAGCTGGAATAGCCACCTGCCAGTTACCGTCGGCATCAACGATACCGGTGTAACTGATGCCGTTAACATCAATTTTTAGCTGAACGCCCTGGTTCAGTCCGTTAACGCCAGTGCTGCCAGTCAGAGTGAGAGTTGTGCCGGCTTCGGCGATATTCAGGATGCCATCGATAAACGGCAGGTTTATTACCGGGTCCGGCAGCGTCAGTGCTGAAGTCACCTGCTGACTAATATTGGCACTGTTACCCGCCATATCAGTGGCGGTAACGGTAATGGTATGAGGACCGTCAGCCAGGGTTGCCAGCTGGGTCGGCGTCAGATTAAGTAACCAGTTGCCGTTGGCATCCACCGTGGCGGTCAGCGGATTATCGCCGTTAAAACCGGAAATCAGCACCGAAACACTCTGATCACCGCCAATAATGCCGGTTTTACCGCTTAACAGCTGCCCCGCTGCTGCTTCAGCAATATTCAACGCACCATCGCCAAACGGCAGATTGAGTGTAGGCTGTGGCAGATCGTTGATCATTACCACCACCGCTCCCGACACGCTGCCGACGTTACCAACGCTGTCGGTCACCGACACGGTGATCGGCCAGTTGCCGTCCGGCAGCGTCTGCAACAGACTGGCGGGCAGATCCAGCGACCACTCTCCGGTTGCTTCATCGACGCTGGCCTGATAAGCACTGCCATTAATAATCACGGTGACGGTTTGCTCACCGGTGATACCGCTGGTGCCATCCAGCGTTCCGCCCGCTGCCGCTTCTGCCACATTGAGGATGCCATCAATGAATGGCGTCAGCAGCGTTGGCTGCGGCAGACCGGTGATAATCGCAGTAAAGTCGAGGGTCGCTTCGTTACTGTTACCAGCGCGATCGGTTACTACCACATCGATAGTATGATCACCGTTACCCAGTTGGGCCAGCTGTGCTGGCGTCAGCGTCGTGCTCCAGTTACCGTTGGAGTCCACCGTAGTGGTAAACGGATTACCGTCAATATTCAGCGTAACGGTCTGGCCTGCTCCGGTAATACCGGTAGTGCCGTTAATCGTCTGATTGATGCCAGCTTCAACCGCGTTCAGTGCGCCATCCACAAAAGGTGGCAGAATGGTAGCCACTGGCAGATTATTAATCAGCAAATCAACGGTAGTCGTGACTGCCGCCGGATTGCCTGCCGCATCTGTCGCATT
This sequence comes from Winslowiella toletana, assembly GCF_032164335.1. Lineage (NCBI taxonomy): Bacteria > Pseudomonadati > Pseudomonadota > Gammaproteobacteria > Enterobacterales > Erwiniaceae > Winslowiella > Winslowiella toletana. The sequence goes on from NZ_CP134152.1 coordinate 3,279,295, forward strand.
GACTTCCAGCTGCAGCGGGCCATCGGGCAGCCCGGCCAGTGCACCGGCCGGCAGCGTGGCGCTCCATGTTCCATCGGCATTAACCAAGCCTGCAAAAGTCAGGCCGCCGACAGAAATCTCCAGCACGGTTCCGGCGGCAAGATGGGTGGCGGTTCCACTCAGTAACTGCGCGGCGGCCGCTTCACCGGCGCTTAACAGGCCGTCAATAAACGGTGTACTGATGGTCAGCAGCGGCAGCGCGTTGATTGCCACATCTAAATCGACCAGCTCAGTGGTGGTGTTGCCCGCGCTGTCAGTGACTGATACGCCCACTTCCAGCGTGCCGTCATTCAGCAGCAGTAAATCTCCGGCCGGAATAGTCAGGCTCCAGTCACCGCTGCTGTCGGCGGTAGCGGTGTACTGTTTATTGTTCAGTGTTACCGTTACCGTTAATCCAGCTTCGGTCGAGCCACTGACCAGCAGCCCGGCCAGTGCTTCTGCCAGATTGAGAATACCGTCCAGCCCAACATCCAGCGTGATATCCAGCAACGGCGCTTCGCTGTCGACGATAAAGTCGTGGCTGGCATCGGCGCGATTACCGGCGATATCCTCACCACTGGCGGTAACGGTATTGCTGCCCTGATCCAGCGCCTGCACATCTGCCGCCGGAACAGTGGTGCTCCAGTTGCCGTTGGCATCAACCGTGGCGTTATAGCTATTGCCATTCAGCGTCACCACTACCGTACCGCCATCGGGGATTCGCTGGCTGGAGCCACTGATTACCAGTGGACTATTGGCTTCCTGGGCATTGACGATATCATCCCCGCTGACCGGATTAATCGTTAACAGTGGCTGTGAGTCCGCATCGGCAATCACCGTCACCGTGTGCGTGTTACTCGCCGGGTTGCCCGCATTATCAGTGGCGCTGGCGGTAATGGTTTGTGCACCGTCCGCCAACGCGCCAACATCGGCGGCGGGCACGGTGGCGCTCCAGTTACCCTCGTCATCGACGGTTGCGCTGTAGGTTTTGCCGTTCAGTAACACGCTGACGGTGCGCCCGGCTTCCAGATTACTGCTGGTGCCGCTGATAACCAGCGCTTCGCCTGACTCAGCCTGATTAATGTAGTCATCCTCCGACACCGCATTGATACTTAGCGTCGGCAGAGTCGCGATATTGGCATCAAGGGTCAGGGTTTGTTCGACCGTGGTGCTGTTGCCTGCGGCATCAGTTAGCGAAACGCTGACCGGATAGTCACCGTCCGCTAACCCCTGTAATGTACTGGCGGGAAGATTAACGCTCCAGCTGCCATTACTCTGCACCAGCGTTTGGTAGCTTTGACCATTAAACAGTACGGTAACCTGCTGACCTGCCTCACTGAGCGACGCGGTACCGCTGACCACCACCACCTGTTGTGCCTCGGCGGCATTAATAATGTTATCGCCAGCAATATCATTGATATCCAGCGTCGGCGCGTCGAAATCGACGCTGACGTTGCTGTCGATGGTTCCCTGATTTCCGGCATTGTCGGTAGCCGTCACCACAATCGGCAGATTACCGCTCGCCAGTCCTTGCAGGGTGTCCGCATCCAGCTCCAGCGACCAGTTGCCATCGGCATCAACCGTGGCGTTATAATCGTTGCCCCCCACACTGACCACCACCGACTGGCCGTCACCGGTTGCGCCGGTCGTGCCGCTCAGCGTCTGGGTGGTTTGCGCCTCGTCGATATTGAGATAACCATCGGTAAAGGGTGTATCCAGCGTTGGTACCAGCGCGGCGGTTTCAACCTCAATTTCACTGGTGGAGGTTACCGGGTTGCCCGCTGAATCACTGACCGTGGCGGTCAGGGTGTAGCTGCCATTAACAATTCCCGCCAGTGCACCGGCTGGCAAATCAAAGCTCCAGTTGCCGCTGGCGTCGACGGTGGCGCTGTAGGTCTGACCATTAAGCACAACGGTGACGATCTGGCCTTGCTCAGCGCTGGTGCTACCAGAAATGCTAATCACAGCCCCCGATTCCAGCGCATTAACCCGGTCGTCGCCCGCAATAGTATCGATGGTTAATACCGGCGCTTCGCGATCGACGGTAAATGGCGCATCAATCGTACTGCTGTTGCCAGCGGCATCACTGACCGTAACTTGTGCACTGCTGTCGCCCTCTGCCAGCGCCTGCAATACTGCCGTCGGCAGGTTTATCGTCCAGTTACCGTTGCCATCAACCGTGCCACTGTAACTGGTGCCGTTAATAACAACACTGACGGTTTGTCCGTCACCGCTGACGCCGGTAGTGCCACGCAACGGCTGGTCGCTGCCCGCCTCGGCGGCATTCAGCACGCCGTCACCAAACGGCGGCTGAATAGTGGCATCAGGCAGTTGATTAACCAGCACATTCAACGTGGCGCTGCTGCTGACCGCATTGCCCGCCGCATCAATAGCGCTGACGCTAATCGTGGCCGGGCCATCCGGCAATCCTGCCAGCGAGGCCGGAGGAACGAGCACGCTCCAGACACCATTAGCGCCGATTTCAGCAGTAAAGGTCTGATTATTAAATGTGACAGTGACAACATTACCCTGCGGTACATTCACTGAGGAGCCGCTAATCAGCAGCTCTTCCAGCGCTTCAGCCGCATTCAGATAACCGTCGTCACTGAGGGTATTAACCGCCAGCCCGGATGCCGCACTGTTAACCTCAATATCAAGCGTGTTACTGGCGGTATTGCCTGCGGCATCGCTGACCGCAACGGTAATGGTGGCGCTGCCGTCAGCTAAACCCTGTAGCGCACCGGATGGAATTAACACACTCCAGCCACCGCTTGGCTGCACCTGAGCGGTATAAATTTGACCATTCAGCGTAACGGTTACCGTCTGACCGGCCTCAACCTGAGTAGCAATACCCGACAGCGTCTGAGCCGTTTGCTGCTCGGCACCATCGACAATATTGTTACCAGCAAAAGTATCAATGCTGATGGTCGGCAGATTATTGGCATCGGCTTTTACCGTCAGCGGGCTGTTTTGCTGACTGCTGTTGCCTGCGGCATCGGTGGCAATCACCGTCAGGTTATAGTCGCCGTCGGCCAGCTCGCCAAGCGCCGCGGCGGGAATGGTTAGCGTCCAGCTCCCGTCAGCGGCCACGGTGGTGGTGTAGTCGATACCATTCAGGCTGACGCTAATTTCCGCACCGGCTTCGCCACTGCCGCTCACCGGCAAAGGTTGCCCTTGTTCACTGGCGTTCAGCACGCCATCGCCGGACAACGTATCAACCAGCAATAGCGGTGGCAGCGTATCGACCAGCACGCTGTCGCTGCCGTTGGCGGTGTTACCGGCAATATCGCCCACCGTGACGGTGAAAGGCGTATTGCCCTGCTGTAAGTTTTCCAGCACCTGCGCCGGAATGGTCACGCTCCAGCTGCCATCGCTGGCAACAGTGCCGCTGTAATCGTTACCGCCAAAGCTGACGGTCACCGTCTGGCCATCGCCACTGACACCGGTGCTGCCGGTCAGCGTGCCGTTATTTTCAACATCCCCGGCGTTAAGCGAGCCGTCACCAAATGGAGGATCAATGCTGACTGCCAGCTGTGGATTCGCCAGCACATTCAGCGTTGAGGTAGCGGTAAGCGGATTTCCGGCAGCATCGTTGACCGTGGCACTGATGATTAGCGGACCATCTGCGACGCCTGCCAGCGCTCCGGCCGGGACGATGGCCGTCCAACTGCCGTCGGCGCTGACGGTAGCGTTATAACTGATACCATTGACCGTTACCTGCACCAGACTGCCTGGCAGCACATTGCTGGTCTGACCGGCGATTTCAATCGCCGCCTGCTGTTCGTTGGCGTTCAGATAGCCATCACCGGCGATCGGTTCTATCGCCAGGCTGCTGCCGCTGGTATTTACGGTGTAGCTGCCGGTAACGGTGACACTGTTGCCTGCGGCGTTACTGACGCTGACCGTCAGGCTCTGGCTGCCATCGCTCAGTCCGGCCATCGCTCCGGCCGGAATCGTTACGCTCCACGCACCGCTACTCTGTATTACGCCGCTGTAGCTGACGCCCGCCAGCGTTACCGTGACAATTTGCCCGGCTTCTACATTGGTGCTGGTGCCGGTCAGCCGCTGATCAACCCGCGATTCCGCATTGTCGACAATGCCGTTGCCGGCAAAAATATCCACGGCTACCGTCAATGTTGGCTGCCCGGTATCGAGTGTCAGATTGCTCTGCAGCGTGGTGCTATTTCCCGCCGCATCGCGTGCCGTCACGCTAAGTGGGTTTGCTCCCTCATCCAGCGCCGCCAGATCCGTAGCCGGTACTTCCAGCGACCAGATGCCATTGACGCCAACCGTAGCCTGGTACGTTTTGCCATTCAGAGTGACGGTCACGCTATCACCTGCGCTGCCGCTGCCGCTTAACAGCAGCGGTTGCCCCTGCTCGGCGCTGTTAAGAACACCATCACCGGATGGCGTGTTAAGCGACAAAGCCGGTGCGCTGATATCCACCGCCAGGCTGGTTTGCTGCGTGGTGGTGTTGCCCGCCGCATCACTGACCGTAACGCTGACCGGATAACTGCCGTCGGTCAGTGTGGCAAGATCGCTGGCCGGCACGCTAATCGACCATTGGCCATTTGGCCCGACGGTCGCGCTATAGCTGGTGCCGTTAAGAGTTACGCTGACGCTGTCACCGGCGGTGCCGGTGCCGCTTATCGCCAGCGGTTGCCCCTGTTCACTGGCATTAAGAATGCCGTCACCAGCCAGCGTACCGATGGTAAAGGATGGCGCAGCGCTATCGACGGTAAATGGACCGAGCGCGCTGGCGCTGTTGCCGTTGGCATCGGTAGCGGTGACGCTGATATCCCAGGCGCCGTCGGCCAACGCCTGTAATGCCGTCGCCGGAATAGTCGCGCTCCAGCTGCCATTGGCCGCTACCGTCGCCGGATAATCGACGCCATTCAGCGTGATAATCACCGTGCTGCCAGCTTCTGCGGTACCGCTAACGGTTAACGGTTGATCCTGCTCACTGGCATTGATCAGCCCGTCGCCAGAAATCGGGTTGATGACAATATTCGGTGGCGTGGTGTCTACCGCTACCGGCGTGGTTAAACTGCCGCCGTTGCCCGCAATATCGCTTACCGTCACCACCACGCTGCTGCTGCCGTCCGGCAGATTCTGCAATGCCGCCGACGGTATCGTTACCGTCCAGTTTCCGTCACCATCAACGGTAGCCGGATAATCCACGCCGCCAATGTTGACCGTGACGCTCTGACCGTTGCCCGTAACACCGGTGCTGCCGGTCAGGGTTTGCGGAGTATCAGCTTCATCACCACTCAGCACACCATCGCCGAATGGCGTATCCAGCGTTGGCTGTGGTAAATCGTTGATCAATACGTTAAGGGTGGTGTCGCTGCTAACCGTATTGCCATTAATATCCACCACGCTGGCGGTTACCGTCAGTGGACCATCCGGCAAACCTGCCAGTGCCGCAGCCGGAATATTCGTGCTCCACTTGCCATCTGCCCCGACGGTAGCGCTGTAATCAACATTATTAAAGCTGACCGTGACAATACTGCCCGCAGCAACATTATTCGAACTGCCGCTGATGGTGAGATCGGACTGTGCTTCAGTGGCATTCAGATAGTCATCACCACTGATAATGCCAATCGCCACGGCGCTAAAGCTATTATCGACGGTGAACTGTTCGCTGGTACTGGCGTTATTCCCCGCCGCATCACTGACGGTAACGGTAAATGTTTGCGTACTGTTCTGTAAACCAGCAAACGCCGATGACGGGATAACCACGCTCCAGCCGCCACCTGACTGTACCAGACCGGTAAACTCCACGCCGTTCAGCGTGACGGTGACGATTTGCCCGGCTTGTACATTGCTGGTGGTACCGGTAAGCAGCTGATCCTCACCCTGCTCGGCACCATTCAGCTCGCCGTCACCGGTAAACGGATCGACGCTAATGGTTGGCTGATTGGCCGGATCGGCCGCTACGGTTAACGGACGTGTGACGGTGGTGGTATTCCCCACCGCATCAATTACCGTAACGCTAACGGTATAAGCGCCATCGGCCAGCCCGGCCAGCGCCGATGCCGGAATATCCACGCTCCATTGTCCATTGCTGCTGACGATCGCCGGATATTCGACGCCGTCCAGCGTCACGGTAACACTGTCGCCAGCATCGCCGCTGCCGTTAACCGTCAGGGTTTCCCCCTGCTCGGCGCTGTTCAGATAACCGTCACCGGAAATCGGCTCTACGCTAAGCGCTGGCGCGGCGGTATCTACAATCAGCGTAGAACTGTCCGTTGTACTGTTGCCAACCGCATTGGTGGCCGTAATCGTGAGTGGGTAATCGCCATCATCAATCGCGGCCAGCGCCGAGGCCGGAATATTCACACTCCATTCACCATTACTGCCGACGGTGGCGGTGTACTGCTGACCATTCAGCGTGAGGGTAATAATGTCTCCGGCGTTGGCGGTACCGCTGATTATCAACGGCTGCCCTTGCTCGGTGGCATTAATTACCCCGTCTTCGGCAATCGGATCGACCGTCAGCAACGGCTCGGCGGTATCCACCGTCAGTGGCGTCGTTTGCGTATTGGTGTTACCTGCCGCATCGCTGACTGCCACGCTCAGTGTGTAGTCACCCTCATTCAGTGCCGCCAGATCGGCTGGCGGAATCTGCACTGACCATTGACCGTTCGCGCCAACGGTAGCGGCGTACTCTTTGCCATTTAGCGTTACGGTAACGCTATCGCCCGCGCTGCCATTGCCACTAATCAGCAGCGGCTCGCCCTGCTCGCTGGCGTTAAGCACGCCGTCACCGGCAACTGGATTGAGGGTAAAGTTCGGCGCGGTAGTATCTACCGCCAGCGAGCTTTGCTGCGTCGCGGTATTACCCGCCGCATCGGTTACGGTAACCGCTACCGTATAGCTGCTGCCGTCGGCCAGCGCGGCCAGATCGGCGGCGGGCACAATCAGTGACCAGTCGCCATTAGCCGCCACTGTTGCGTTGTAATTCTTGCCATTCAGCGTGACGCTGACATTGTCGCCCGGCGTACCCGTGCCATTCAGCGTCAGTGGCTGCCCCTGTTCGACACTGTTAAGAATGCCATCACCGGCCACCGGTGCCAGCGTAAAGGCCGGAGGTGCGGTGATCAGCGAGAAATCACTGGTTTGCGTGCTGCTGTTACCGGCAGCGTCGGTAGCAGTCACCGTCACTGAGTAATTGCCGTCATCCAGCCCTTGCAGGACTGCCGCCGGGATAGTGACTCTCCAGTCACCATTGTTATCGACGATGGCCGGATAATCGACGCCGTTTAGCGTCACGGTTACCGTCGCTCCCGCTTCAGCGCTGCCGTCAATCGTCAGCGGTTGATTTTGTTCATTCGCATTAATCAGGCCATCATCAGAGATCGGCTCAATACTGAGCTGTGGTGCCAAAGTATCGACGGTGACTGGCGTGGTTATCGTGCTGGTGTTGCCCGCAGCATCGCTGACCACTACCACAATAGTGCTGCTGCCGTTCGGTAACGCTTGCAGCACCTCGGTCGGAATCTGCACGCTCCAGCTGCCGTCACTGTTTACCTGTGCCGGATAGTCGTTGCCGCCGAGGGTGACGATAACGCTTTGACCCGCGCCCGTCACACCGGTATTACCGCTCAGGGTTTGATCGCTCTGCGACTCTTCACCGTTGAGTATTCCGTCGGTGAATGGGGTATCAAGGCTGGCATCCGGCAGGTTGTTGATTGCCACAATCAGCGTCCCGCTGGCAGAAATAGTGCTGCCGTTTGGCCCCGGCGTGGTGGCGGTAAGGGTTAACGGGCCGTCCGCCAGCCCGGCCAGTACGCTGGCCGGCACGGTGGCGCTCCAGCTGCCGTCCGCACCAACGGTGGCAGTATAGGTATTGTCGCCCAGCTCAAAACTGACAATACTGCCCGCCGCCACGTTGCTTGAGGTGCCGCTTACCGTCAGGTCGCTCTGCGCCTCCACCGCATTAAGATAGCCGTCGTCGCTGATTGGCTCGAACGCCAGCGCGGCAAGGGTGTTGTCCACCTCAAAGCTGCCGTCACGGCTGGCGCTGTTACCTGCCGCGTCATCGACGCTGACGCTGAAGTTCTGCGTGCCGTTGCCCAGCCCCGCCAGCGCGCTGGCCGGAACCGTCACCGACCAGCTGCCGTCGGCCGCCACCACGCCGCTGTAATTTACGCCGCCCAGCGTGACGGTAATCACCTGGCCCGCCTGCACATGGGTGGTCGAGCCGCTCAGCTGTTGATCGACCTGCTGCTCCGCGCCGTCCAGCACCCCGTCACCGGCAAACGGATCGAGAGTAATCGTCGGCTGATTGGCCGGATCGGCAATCACCGTCAGCGGGCTGCTGACGCTGCTGACGTTACCTGCCGCGTCGGTGGCGGTAACCACCACGCTGTAGCTGCCGTCGGCGATATTTTCTAAATCGGCGGCCGGAACGGTGACGCTCCACAGGCCGTTGCTGCCGACCGTGGCGCTGTACTGCTCGCCGTTCAGCGTGACAACAATTGCCGCGCCCGCCTCACCGCTGCCGCTGATAATTAACGGTTCGCCCTGCTCCTGCGCGTTCAGGTAGCCGTCACCGGAAATCGGGCCGTCCAGCGCCAGCGCTGGCGCGACGGTATCCACAATTACCGGCGTGGTTGAGGTACTGGTGTTGCCCGCCGGATCGGTAACCACCACTACGATCGGGTTGCCGCTGCCCTGCGGCAGGTTGCCGAGATCGCCGGCAGGAATCGTTACCGTCCAGCCGCCGTCACTGCCGACCGTCGCCGGATAGTCGTTGTCGCCGAGGGTCACCACCACCGTCTGTCCCGGACCGCTTACTCCGGTGTTGCCGCTGATGGTCTGGTCGCTGCCCGCTTCATCGCCGTTCAGCACGCCGTCGCCGCCAAATGGCGGATCGATGGTGGCATCCGGCAGGTTGTTGATTGCCACAATCAGCGTTCCGCTGGCAGAAATAGTGCTGCCGTTTGGCCCCGGCGTGGTGGCGGTAAGGGTTAACGGGCCGTCCGCCAGCCCGGCCAGTACGCTGGCCGGCACGGTGGTGCTCCAGCTGCCGTCCGCACCAACGGTGGCAGTATAGGTATTGCCGCCCAGCTCAAAGCTGACAATACTGCCCGCCGCCACGTTGCTTGAGGTGCCGCTTACCGTCAGATCGCTCTGCGCCTCCACCGCGTTGAGATAGCCGTCGTCGCTGATGGGATCGAACGCCAGCGAAGCAAGGGTGTTGTCCACTTCAAAGCTGCCGTCACGACTGGTGCTGTTGCCCGCCACGTCATCGACGCTGACGCTGAAGTTCTGCGTGCCATTGTCCAGCCCCGCCAGCGCGCTGGCCGGGACCGTCACCGACCAGCTGCCGTCGGCCGCCACCACGCCGCTGTAATTCACGCCGCCCAGCGTGACGGTAATCACCTGGCCCGCCTGCACATGGGTGGTCGAGCCGCTCAGCTGTTGGTCGACCTGCTGCTCCGCGCCGTCCAGCACCCCGTCACCGGCAAACGGATCGAGAGTAATCGTCGGCTGATTAGCCGGATCGGCAATCACCGTCAGCGGGCTGCTGACGCTGCTGACGTTACCCGCAGCGTCGGTGGCGGTGACCACCACGCTGTAGCTGCCGTCGGCGATATTTTCCAGGTCGGCGGCCGGAACGGTGACGCTCCACAGGCCGTTGCTGCCGACCGTAGCGCTGTACTGCTCGCCGTTCAGCGTAACGACAATTGCCGCGCCCGCCTCACCGCTGCCGCTGATAATTAACGGTTCGCCCTGCTCCTGCGCGTTCAGGTAGCCGTCACCGGAAATCGGGCCGTCCAGCGCCAGCGCTGGCGCGACGGTATCCACCAGCACCGGCGTGGTCGAGGTACTGGTGTTGCCCGCCGGATCGGTAACCACCACCACGATCGGGTTGCCGCTGCCCTGCGGCAGGTTGCCGAGATCGCCGGCAGGAATCGTTACCGTCCAGCCGCCGTCACTGCCGACCGTCGCCGGATAGTCGTTGCCGCCGAGGGTCACCACCACCGTCTGTCCCGGACCGCTTACTCCGGTGTTGCCGCTGATGGTCTGGTCGCTGCCCGCTTCATCGCCGTTCAGCACGCCGTCGCCGCCAAATGGCGGATCGATGGTAGCATCCGGCAGGTTGTTGATTACCACATCCAGCTGACCGCTATTGGTCACGGTATTGCCTGCGCTGTCAGAGACGCTGGCGGTAACAACCAGCGTGCCATCTTCCAGCACGCCAAGTGCCGAAGCCGGAATGGTGGCACTCCAGCGACCATCAGCCCCGACTGTTGCCGTGTAATTGACACCGTTAAAGCTAATGGTAACGGTACTGCCTTCAGCAACCCCGGTAGTGGTTCCGCTGATAATCAGCGGTGATTGCGCTTCGGTGGCATTGAGATAGCCATCTTCGCTGATCGGTTCAAGGGCAATACTGCCGCTGGTATCCGGCTCGACAATCAGTGAACTGCTGTCGCTGGCGCTAACGCCTGCGGCATTGCTGACGCTGGCATTAATCGTGATAGTTCCGGCCGCCAGCGCTGCCAGCGCCGAGGAAGGCACCACAACGCTCCAGCTGCCATCGCCCTGCACCAACGCACTATAGGTCACGCCGCCCAGCGTGATGGTGACGGTTCTGCCCGCTTCAACATTTGTGGTCGTGCCGCTAAGTGTCTGGTCGATTTGCTTCTCTGCGCCATCCAGCACATTGTCACCGGCGAAATCATTCAGTGACAGAGTGGGTGGCTCCCCCGCATCGCCGGTCACCGTAATATTCAGCGTGTCATTAGCGCTGCTTCCGGCGCTATTACTGACGCTGGCGCTGATGGTAGCGTTGCCGTTAGCCAGCGCCTGCAGTGCCGCAGGCGGTACCGATACGCTCCAGCTGCCGTTAGCCGCAACGGTCGCGGTATAACTGACGCCGCCCAGCGTAATGGTGACGGTGCTGCCCGCTTCAACATTGGTGGTGGTGCCGGAAATGGTCTGGCTGCTGCCTTTCTCATCGGCATCGAGAATATTGTCACCGGCAAAGGTGCCGATGGTGATGGTCGGGATCTCCGCCGTCGGCCCGGTTACGGTAATCGCCTGAGTATCGCTGGCGCTGGTGCCCGCCGCGTCGCTGACCGTGGCGCTGATGGTGGTATTGCCGTTAGCCAGCGCCTGCAGTGCCGCAGGCGGTACCGATACGCTCCAGCTGCCGTTAGCCGCAACGGTGGCGGTGTAACTGACGCCGCCCAAAGTAATGGTGACGATTCTGCCCGCTTCAACATTGGTGGTGGTGCCGGAAATGGTCTGGCTGCTGCCTTTCTCATCGGCATCGAGAATATTGTCACCGGCAAAGGTGCCGATGGTGATGGTCGGGATCTCCGCCGTCGGCCCGGTTACGGTAATCGCCTGAGTATCGCTGGCGCTGGTGCCCGCCGCGTCGCTGACCGTGGCGCTGATGGTGGCGTTGCCGTTAGCCAGCGCCTGCAGTGCCGCAGGCGGTACCGATACGCTCCAGCTGCCGTTAGCCGCAACGGTGGCGGTGTAACTGACGCCGCCCAGCGTAATGGTGACGATTCTGCCCGCTTCAACATTGGTGGTGATGCCGGAAATGGTCTGGCTGCTGCCTTTCTCATCGGCATCGAGAACATTGTCACCGGCAAAGGTGCCGATGGTGATGGTCGGGATCTCCACCGTTGGCCCGGTTACGGTAATCGCCTGAGTATCGCTGGCGCTGGTGCCCGCCGCGTCGCTGACCGTGGCGCTGATGGTGGTGTTGCCGTTAGCCAGCGCCTGAAGTGCCGCAGGCGGTACCGATACGCTCCAGCTGCCGTTAGCCGCAACGGTGGCGGTGTAACTGACGCCGCCCAAAGTAATGGTGACGATTCTGCCCGCTTCAACATTGGTGGTGGTGCCGGAAATGGTCTGGCTGCTGCCTTTCTCATCGGCATCGAGAATATTGTCACCGGCAAAGGTGTTAATGGTGATGGTCGGCTGTTGCGGCGCCGGCGGGTTATTATTCTCCCCATCCCGACGACCGCTGCCGCTGCTGCCTCCGCTAGCCGCCGCAATGGCTCCCCCGGCAATACCAAGCAAGCCGAAGCCAGCGGCGGTAAAGATGTCATCATTATTCTGATTATCCGCCAGCAACAGCGCATCAATATTACTGAGCGATTCATACTGCGGATTTAGCACTACCACCGCATTGGGATCTGCCGCAGCGCTGGTCAGCGGGAACAGCGCATGTTGTGGAGGGTTGATGCCATCATCAAACACCAGCTCACTGTGCAGGCCATCCACATCATCGAGGAAAAATTGTTTATAGCGCACCACGCTGCCGTCACGCATATGCAGGATCAGGTCATTACCCTGCCGTTCAAACTCGGTGACCATCTCACGAGTGCCATTTATCTTTATCACACTCGGTTCAGTCAGCATCACCGAGTGGGTAAAACCGCCGTTGACCTGAGAGATAAGTGTTCCATTATCGCGCGAGATAACATCGACGCGGCCTTGATTAAGCTGTGCCATTTATATGACCCCTTACACACCAGTTGAGGTGATATGTCGCGCGCATAAACTTAATTAAACCTTCACAATTGCGTGCGACATAATCGTTAATGTTTACGTTTATTGATATCTAAACCTGGCATCACTAGTGAGTAAAAAACCAATCTAAAGCGCAAATTTACGGCATAAACCCTGGAATATCGATTTCTATTTATCTATTCCGCCCTCCAGATATAATCAACAAACGGCAACTGAGTGGTGATAATTATTAATCGTTTCGATTTAATAAACAGATTGAACAGTTTAGATATTCTAATGTTATTTTTTACTGGCAATACTGAGGGTCAGACAAACGCTGCCTAATGTTTTGATTTGGCTGATACAAATTATTTTCAGCGAAGCCGCGGTTGCGCGCCGGCATAGCAAGGAAAGGACCAAAAAAACGCAGTGGTTACAGGCGAGGGAAGTTTTAAATTTACACAGATTTGTGATTAGCGGCAGGTCAAAGAGGTCAGATAAATGCCTGAGATCACGAGACAACCGTCGTAAAAACAATAAATTATCACTACTGTCTCAGAAACAGCGCTGGAATAAACCGGCGTTTGTAGTGGCAGCATCAAAGCAATTAACGCGCTCGGTGGTGTGGATTCTCCACCAGGAACCGTCTGGAAAACGTAGCCCGGCATCATTTTTAACTTAACATTGCTGTTTTTATCGGTTATTTACATCTGCATAATTGCAGACTGAACTTAATCAGCAGGTAACGCTGAGCACTGCGACGTCTCCCATTCTAAGGCGGAGCCGATTGTGGTAAAAAGACAGACTTACTGCGCGGAAATAACACGATAAAAATGACCACATCAGATGCTGTACAACTCCAGCGATCACCCTTTGCCACGCAGATAGCCACGCGTGTGATATTTTTTATTGCCGGCATGGGCATGTCCGCCTGGGCGCCCCTCGTGCCGTATGCTAAAGCACGCGTAGCGCTGAGTGATGCTTCACTGGGCGGTTTACTGCTGTTTCTCGGCGCTGGCTCGCTGGCGGCAATGCCACTGACCGGCATGCTGGCTGGCAAGTACGGTTGTAAGGCGGTAATTGTGGTTGCCGGCCTGCTGATTATGCTGACATTGCCGCTTCTGGCAGTGTTACCCACGCCGGTTACCCTGGCGCTCTGCCTGATGGCATTCGGCGCGTCAATCGGCTTAATGGATGTGGCGATGAAAATTCAGGCTGTCGAGGTGGAAAAAGCCTCCGGGCGCGCCATGATGTCTGGTTTTCATGGTTTCTTTAGTATTGGCGGCATCGCCGGTGCCGGGCTGGTGAGTGCAATGCTGTGGCTCGGCCTGTCGCCGCTGAATGCGGTGCTGATTATCGCCGCACTGATTATCCTGCTGCTGCTGAGTAGTCAGAAGCATCTGTTAAGCGATCGTCTGCACCACGCCGATTCCCCCCTGTTTGTCTTGCCGCGCGGCTGGGTACTGTTCCTGGGCGCACTCTGCTTTATTCTGTTTCTCGCTGAGGGGGCGATTCTTGACTGGGGCGCACTGTTCCTGACCAGCGTGCGCGACATGCCCGCCTCACAAGCCGGGCTGGGCTATGCGGTGTTTTCCATCGCCATGACCATTGGCCGCCTGACAGGCGATCGCATCGTTAACTATTTCGGCAGCGCGATGATTTTATTGCTCGGCAGTCTGTGCGCCGCCGCCGGAATTTTACTCGCCGTCAGCGTCAATGATGCGCGGGTGACACTACTGGCTTTTTTACTGGTGGGTTTTGGTGCGTCCAACACCGTGCCAATCCTGTTCAGTGCCGCAGGCAAGCAGGAAACCATGCCGGTAAACCTGGCAATTTCTGCCATGACAACGATTGGATATGCGGGTATTCTGGCTGGCCCGGCACTGGTCGGCTTTGTTTCCCAGTGGTCTAACCTGACGACGGCCTTTTCTGCCATTGCTGTGCTGCTTTTAGCTGTTGCTGCCAGCGCCCGGCTGGTCACACGATAATTTTGGGTGTCACATTACGTTATGGTGCCATATAAGTTTCCCCTCACTTCTGGCAATGTCACACGCTTTTTTGTGATGTTTATTTTGGTATTACTGCTGGCGTTGGGTTTTATGATCCATAACGCGGTGAACGCATGGCTGACAGAAAAACGTTATGCAATGTCCGATATTACTTACGCGATGCAAAAGCGTATCGACAGCTATCGCTTTGCGACCTGGCAAATTTATGAAAATCTGGCAGCCAGCGCGGCAGGAACGCCGCCCAATAGTTTGCAAGAGACGCGCCTGCGTCCCGACGTCTATTATCTGGAAAAAACCCGCCGCAAAACAGAAGCCTTGATCTTCGGATCTCACGACAGCAGCACGCTGGATATGACCCAGCGCATGTCGGGCTATCTTGATACGCTGTGGGGTGCGGAAAACAGCACCTGGTCGATGTATTTTCTTAATGGTCAGGACAATAGTCTGATTCTGATCTCTACCCTGCCGCTAAAAGATATGGCGACGCGCTATAAAGAGAGTGCCATCACCAACATTGTCGATGCCCGCCGTGCGGAAATGCTGCAGCAGGCTAATGCGCTGGATGAGCGCGAAAGCTTCTCACCGCTGCGCCGTTTTGCGTGGCAAAACGATCACTACTTTACCTTACGCACCACCTTTAATCAGCCCGGCCATCTGGCAACGGTGGTCGCATTTGATCTGCCGATCAACGATCTGATTCCACACAATATGCCGCTGGAAAACTTCCAGCTTAAACAAGACAGCGCGGTGATTAGCGAAGGTGCCCAGAGTGATGACGACGGCCAGAATACCCATATTTCGCTGGTTAACCCTAACGTTGAAATTGCCTCTTCACTGAGCAGCTCACCGCTGCAACTGGTTTACCGCGTGCCGATCACCAGCCTGCTATTCGATACGCTGCACAATCTGATGTGGCCGCTGCTGGCTAATCTGGCGCTACTGCTGATGTCGCTGGCCGGCCTGTTTTTGCTCCGTCAGCAATCACTGCGCCCCAGTGAAAATCAGAGCGCCGAACTTGATTCGCTGCGGGTGTTGAATGAAGAGATTGTTGCCAGTCTGCCGGTCGGGTTACTGGTCTATGACTTCGCCAGTAATCGCACCATTATCAGTAATAAGATTGCCGAACACCTGCTGCCGCATCTTAACCTGCAAAAAATCATCAATATGTCCGATCAGCATCAGGGTGTACTGCAGGCAACCGTCAATAATGAAGTGTATGAGATCCGCCATGCGCGTAGCGTAGTTTCGCCGCACACCCAGCTGTTTATGATGCGCGACCAGGATCGGGAGCTGCTGGTCAATAAAAAATTGCAAAAGGCGCAGCAGGTACTGGATAAAAATCATCAGATGCGCCAGCAGCTGTTGCAGAATCTCGGCCATACGCTCAATCGCCCACTGAGCAATATTGTCGGCCAGTTACAGCAGCTGAATGATGACAGTGATGAAGAAGCGCGGCTGAATGTGTTGCAACAAACGGAAGCACTGAGCCGGATGCTGGACGATATTGTGTTACTCAACCGGCTGGAAGCCCATGACTGGACGCCAGACGCGGCTTCATTCAATCTGCAATCGCTGCTGGATGAACTGGCGCTGGAGCTGCTGCCGCTTACCCGCCGCAAAGGGCTGACGCTGCTGATGCGCAACCGCCTGAACAGTGACGAGATGCGTTTTGGCGATCGACGCGCTATCCGCAAAGTGTTGTCAACGCTGCTGCACTATTCATTGACCA
The DNA here is from genome assembly GCF_032164335.1 of Winslowiella toletana. NCBI lineage: Bacteria > Pseudomonadati > Pseudomonadota > Gammaproteobacteria > Enterobacterales > Erwiniaceae > Winslowiella > Winslowiella toletana. Next base: position 3,295,534 of record NZ_CP134152.1, read on the forward strand.
CTACCGACTGGGGCAAAATTACGCTGGACGTCGACTCCCCTTCCGAACGGCCAGACCGCCTGACGATTCAAATCGTCGATACCGGGGCGGGTCTGACGGTCGATGAACTGGGCAATAATGATTTTCCGTTTCTTGGCGAAACCTCACAGGATCGCTTTGGTCAGGCTTCTGGCCTTGCCTTCTTCCTGTGCAAACAGTTGTGTAAACAACTCGGCGGGCATTTAGATATCCATGCCAGACCAGATATTGGCACCCGTTACAGCATTAACTTGCACCTGCCGCTGGAAAATCAGCAATTGCAGGAAGAGAAACTGCTGGAAGGATTAACGGCATTAATTGAGATTACGGTTGATGATGTACGTAAGATTGTTTGTCATCAGCTGGAAAATTGGGGGGCAAACTGCATAACACCAGATGAGCGCTTCTCAGGCCAGGATCATGATGTCCTGGTGACGGATGACCCGGCGCGTTTAACGCCCTGGTCGTTACTGCTCACGGACGACGAAATGGGCTATCGGGCGATTAACGATAATCAGTACCGGGTGAACTTTAATATCAGTAGTGCAATGCAAGATGCATTGTTACAGCTGATTGAACAACAGCTGGCGCAAGATGCGCTGGGTGATGAACCTGTTGAAGAACAGGACGCCACACCGCTGCTTAGTAGCGGTTATTACCAGCTGTTTGTCGACACAGTACCGGATGATGTAAAGAGATTGTATACTGAGGCGACGAACAAGGAATACAGTTCGCTTGCTCAGACCGCACATCGCCTCAAAGGCGTGTTTGCCATGCTTAATCTGGTACCCGGCAAGCAGCTTTGTGAAACGTTAGAACAGCACATTAAAGAGTGTGACGATTCAAACATTAAAAATACCACCAGTAACATTGACGGCTACGTTAATGAACTGCTGCAGCAAGGTAACCAATAAGATGAATAATTTGAATGTAATTATTGCTGATGACCATCCGATTGTCCTGTTTGGCATTCGTAAGTCACTTGAACAGATTGAATGGGTAAACGTGGTTGGTGAGTTCGAAGACTCTACTGCTTTGATTAACAGCCTGTCTAAATTAGATGCCAACGTATTGATTACCGATTTATCGATGCCGGGTGAAAAGTACGGCGACGGTATCACGCTAATCAAATATATCAAACGTCACTATCCGGACCTGTCGATTATCGTTCTGACGATGAACAATAACCCGGCAATTCTTAGCGCGGTACTGGATCTGGACATTGAAGGCATTGTGCTGAAACAGGGTGCGCCAACCGATCTGCCGAAAGCGCTGGCAGCACTGCAAAAAGGGAAGAAATATACCCCGGACAGCGTGGCAAAACTGCTGGAAAAAATCAGCGCCGGTGGTTATGGTGACAAACGCCTGTCACCGAAAGAGAGCGAAGTGTTGCGTTTGTTTGCTGAAGGCTTCCTGGTAACAGAAATCGCCAAAAAGCTGAACCGCAGCATTAAAACCATCAGTAGCCAGAAGAAATCAGCGATGATGAAACTGGGTGTTGATAACGATATCGCACTGCTGAACTACCTCTCTTCTGTCAGTTCCATGCCGGTCGAGAAAGACTGACATATCGCCTTACGGTCGATGCTGTTTGCTACGGGCGGCGAAAACGCCGCCCGTAACTATCCGGCGACTGAGTGGCTACCCTTCCCGTACTTTTCTGACCCGCTCAGCATAAAACGCTAAGGTCTTCTGCAAAGTATCCAGCGTTACCGGCTTCGACAAACAGTTATCCATTCCGGCTTCAATACAACGCTGCTTCTCTTCTGCCAGCGCATTGGCGGTAACGCCGATCACCGGAAAAGTATGCCCTAACTGTCGCAGGCGCTGCGTCAGGCGATAACCATCCATATTCGGCATATTGACGTCGCTCAGCACGATATCGATTTCACTGCGGCTGATCACATTCAGCGCATCCACACCGTCCTGGGCCGTTTTCACCCGGAAACCCAGCGATCCGAGCTGATCGGAAAGCAACATCCGGTTGATAGGATGATCGTCCACCACCAGGATAAGAATATCCTCGTTGTTGACGCTCTCTTCTGGTGCCGGCAGCAGCGCCAGCCCGTCAGGAACATCAACCGGCACACGGTAGATCCGCCCCAGTAATGCCGGAAGTTCATGCGGCGTGGCGGTGCTGTAAACCCAACGCCCGGTCGAAACTTCCTGTGGCATATCAATATGCTTGCCGTCGAATACAATTACCGCACGCACTTGCCTTGCTGCGTCAAAATCGTAGTCGGTGATAATCACATCATCAGCACCATAGCCATTTTCATCAAAGCGCTGAACCCGGATACCGTGATCGTTCAGCAAGTTTTCAAGGAAATCGGCAAGGTATTCATTTCTCAGCGCCAGCCACACCTGCTTATCCTGCAAGCCTTCGTGCAACGGCGGCACAATCACCCGGCTGTTATAGAGCGGAATACGCACAATAAACTGGCTACCCATTCCCGGTTCGGAATCGACTTCGATATCGCCATCCATCATATTGATCAGTTTCTCGCAGATCGCCAGCCCGAGGCCAGTGCCCTGGAAGTTGCGCTGCACGCCGGTACCGACCTGGAAGAAAGGATCAAACAAGCGGGTGATCTCTTTCGCCGGGATCCCGACGCCGGTATCGCGCACGCGAAACGCCAGATAACCATCCCTGACATAGGCATGCAGAATAATGCAGCCGGTATGGGTAAATTTAATGGCGTTATTCAGCAAGTTAGAAATCACCTGCTGTAATCGCAGCGGGTCGCCATCCAGCAATATCGGCACATCGCTGTCAATACAGCAGTAAAGCGTCAGGCGCTTTTTCACCACCAGCGGCAGATAGTTAGAGGCAATATGGGTAACCACTTCACGCGGCGCAAACTCGCGCGGCTCAATCCGCAGTTGCTCAGACTCAATTTTTGAGAAATCGAGAATATCGCTGATGATTTTTAACAGCAGGCTGGAAGAGTTGTTCATTGCCGTGACCAGCGATTCGACGCCTTTTGGCAGCACTTTGGTTTGCAGCAGATCGAGATTACCAATAATGCCATACAGCGGGGTGCGCAGTTCATGGCTGACGGTGGCCAAAAACATCGATTTGGACTGGCTGGCCTGCTCGGCGGCCTGCGCCATCTCCTGTAACGACTCTTCCATTTTCACGCGGGCGCTGACGTCCACCAGCACGCAGATCGCCACATTTTCATTCCGATAGCGCGAATGGACAAAGCTGATCTGCAAATTGGTGTTGCTGCCGGTTAATACATCGACAAAGTTAACCTGCTGGCCGCAGATAATTTCCGTCAGTCGCTGACGGTCTTCCTGGGTCAGCAGATTCAGATAATTATGCGCCAGTTCGTTACTCAGAATATTGGTGCCGTCACTGGTTCGCAGAATACAGATACCAACGGGGGCCGATGCAACGATCTTACGGTTAAACTGCTCATGTTCTTCAAGGCGATGCGCATTTTCCTCTGCCGGCGAAAACATGCGTCGCTCAAACAGCCACGACAGCGAGAAGATAATCAAGCCGCTCAGCAGATTAAGCAGTAGTGCATTAATCATCAGCATCTTCAGCTGGTCTACTAACACATCAGTCGAGATGGAATAGACCACGCTGAGTGTGGAAGGCTGTAGCGTTTTTTTCAGCACCAGCTGCTTATAACCGTTGAGATAGCCAAACCAGGCTTTATTATCCGGCAGATCGTCGAGCGAGAAACCACCGTTGTTGTGGGCAGTGGAGAGAATCGGCTGATTATTCTGGTCAACAAAGGTTGCTACCACCGGCAGATTACCCGGAGAGATAAAATCATCCAGTCGGATATTTTGCTCAATACCCAATAACGCCTTCATTTTGTTAGCGACATACACCGGCGTGACCATATAGAAATAGCCGACGCCCGGCTGCGTACCGGGAGCAATCCAGTACAGGCTGTTTTTACGCTCCTCCTCGTTGGCATCGCGATAGCGTAAAACATGCTCATTCAGCGACTTAATCGCCCTTTCGCGCTCAACCGAGGCGGTACCCGTCGCAAAATCCGCCAGACACAAACTTTCATCGCCAACAAAGAACACCCGGTTCAGTCCCCAGGCAGAAGAGAAATTGCTTTTCCAGTAATTGAGATAATAGCTGAGCGAATCCAGCGAACTACGCCAGGTATTACTCATAGTTGAGCAATCAGAATTTGCCCGCAGCGGATAAAACTGCGGCGGCATCGATTTAGCAGCAGCACTGCCATTGATGATATCGGAGCCATTTTCCGGGAAACTCAGCCGGTTTTCGGCGATAAACTTCAGCTCGCGGGTGATGTCGACCGAATGATGAATATACCATTGCGCCTGGTCGTAATTGGCACCAAACTCCTGCCGCACCTGCGACTCTTTATCGTGCAACACGTTAATAATATAGAAAACGGTAAGCAGTGCGCCAAGCGCCCAGAGCATTAGAGCCAGCGCCCGAAACAGATAGCGGGAAATTCTTAACGTAGTGCGAAAAGAGACAAAATATTTCAAGTGTAACCTATGGCGGCTAAGGGTCAGTGGTGCGTTTTGCGATCCCGATACAGTAGCGGTACTGGTTATAAAAAGCCAGAACTGGCGCGGTGCTTCACGATAATCCAGCCTGTTCTGAGTGCGCCGCGCGCCACTGTGAGGGCGTTTTGCCGGGGATGGCTTATGTGATTACGCCGCAAAGTGTCGCCAGCATTCAGCTGCCGGTGTTATTGATCACCGCTGACGACTATATTCGCACGCCCAAACCACTGGATTCAGGCGTAGAAACGCTCCACTTACCGCAACAGCGTCTGCCACATACCGGTCATTTCGATGTCCTGCCGCTGTGCCAGCCGCAGGCGGCAGCGGTGCTGGCCGAAGAGGGAGAGGAATTTCTCTGTGAAATCCCACCGGCGGAGCGCGCGGCGATTCATCAGTTGGTGGTGAACAAGGTTATCGCTTTTCTGCGGCAGAATCGGATTATCGCGGAGTAACAGAATTAAAAAAGGCCAGCAATGCTGGCCTTTTTATCTGGTGCTTTAAGCGTAACGATTACTCTTCGTCACTTTCAGTGGCTTCGTCATCGTTATCCACTTCTGGCACGATCTCGTCATCACCTTCCGCGACGCTGCCGTCGATAGCATCCAGCTCTTCTTCTGCTACCGGCTCAGCCACACGCTGCAGGCCAACCACGTTTTCATCTTCCGCAGTACGAATCAGGATAACACCCTGCGTATTACGTCCGACAATGCTGACCTCAGAAACGCGGGTACGCACCAGCGTACCGGCATCGGTGATCATCATAATCTGATCGCTGTCGACCACCTGTACCGCACCGATAACCGGTCCGTTACGTTCGGTGACTTTGATCGAGATAACGCCCTGAGTCGCACGCGACTTGGTCGGATACTGGCTGTTCTCGGTACGTTTACCGTAACCGTTCTGCGTTACCGTCAGGATCGCGCCATCTTCACGTGGGATGATCAGCGAGACCACGCTGTCGCCTGCCGCCAGCTTGATACCGCGAACACCGGATGCGGTACGGCCCATGGCACGCACTGCCTGCTCGGAGAAGCGCACCACTTTACCTGCGGCTGAGAACAGCATCGCTTCGTCATTACCGTCAGTTAGCGCAACGCCAATCAGCTCATCGTCATCACGCAAATTGACGGCAATAATACCGGCACTGCGCGGACGGCTGAACTCAGTCAGCGCGGTTTTCTTCACGGTGCCGCTGGCGGTCGCCATAAAGATATTCAGCCCTTCCGCGTACTCACGTACAGGCAGAATTGCGGTGATACGCTCGTTTGGCTCCAGCGGCAACAGGTTGACGATTGGGCGTCCACGAGCACCACGGCTGGCTTCCGGCAGCTGGTAAACCTTCATCCAATAGAGACGGCCACGGCTTGAGAAGCACAGAATGGTATCGTGGGTGTTGGCCACCAGCAGACGATCGATAAAGTCTTCTTCTTTAATACGTGCTGCCGACTTACCTTTACCACCACGACGCTGCGCTTCGTAATCAGTCAGAGGCTGATACTTGACGTAGCCCTGATGCGACAGCGTAACCACCACATCTTCCTGGTTGATCAGGTCTTCGATGTTGATATCTGCGCTGTTAGCGGTAATTTCGGTACGACGTTCGTCACCAAACTGATCGCGAATCAGCTCCAGCTCTTCGCGAATCACTTCCATCAGGCGCTCTGCGCTTTCCAGAATGTGCAGCAGTTCAGCAATCTGCTCCAGCAGACCTTTGTACTCGTCCAGCAGTTTTTCGTGCTCAAGGCCGGTCAGTTTCTGCAGACGCAGATCAAGAATCGCCTGAGCCTGCTGCTCGGTCAGGTAGTACTGACCGTCACGAATACCAAACTCTTCTTCCAGCCATTCAGGGCGCGCCGCATTATCACCAGCGCGTTCCAGCATAGCGGTAACGTTACCGAGAGCCCACGGGCGCGCAATCAGACCGGCTTTCGCTTCGGCTGGCGATGGCGCCTGGCGGATCAGTTCGATAATTGGATCGATATTCGCCAGCGCAATCGCCAGTGCTTCAAGGATATGAGCACGATCGCGCGCTTTACGCAGTTCGAAAATAGTACGACGCGTGACAACTTCACGACGATGGCGCACAAAGGCTTCGATAATATCCTTCAGCGGCATAATCTTCGGCTGGCCCTGATGCAGTGCCACCATGTTGATGCCGAAAGAGGTTTGCAGCTGCGTCAGCGAGTAGAGGTTATTCAGCACCACTTCGCCAACCGCATCGCGTTTGATTTCGATGACGATGCGCATACCGTCTTTATCGGATTCATCGCGCAATGCGCTGATGCCTTCCAGACGTTTCTCTTTCACCAGCTCAGCAATTTTCTCAATCAGGCGCGCTTTGTTCACCTGATAAGGAATTTCATTGATGATGATGGTCTCGCGACCGGTTTTCGCATCGGTTTCTACTTCACCACGAGCGCGGATATAAATTTTACCGCGACCGGTGCGATAGGCTTCTTCAATACCACGACGACCGTTGATAAACGCCGCCGTCGGGAAGTCTGGCCCGGTAATATGCTCCATCAGCCCTTCTACGCTGATGTTTTCATCATCGATATAAGCCAGACAGCCGTTAATCACTTCTGTCAGGTTATGAGGAGGAATATTGGTCGCCATACCAACGGCAATACCGGACGAGCCGTTAACCAGCAAGTTCGGGATTCTGGTCGGCATCACTTCCGGGATCTGCTCAGTGCCGTCATAGTTCGGCACAAAGTCGACGGTCTCTTTTTCCAGATCCGCCAGCAGTTCGTGGGCGATTTTCGACATGCGCACTTCGGTATAACGCATTGCTGCCGCGGAATCGCCGTCAATGGAACCGAAGTTACCCTGACCATCGACCAGCATGTAGCGCAGCGAGAATGGCTGCGCCATACGCACAATGGTGTCATAGACGGCGGTATCGCCGTGCGGGTGATATTTACCGATTACGTCGCCGACAACACGGGCAGACTTTTTATATGGTTTGTTCCAGTCGTTACCGAGAACGTTCATGGCATAGAGCACACGACGGTGGACTGGTTTGAGTCCATCCCGAACATCTGGTAATGCACGGCCAACGATGACCGACATGGCGTAATCAAGGTAGGAGTTCTTTAACTCTTCCTCGATATTGACCGGTGTGATTTCTCTGGCAAGGTCGCTCATGGAGCCGCTATCCCTCTACATTAGTCCCGGATTCAAAGGTGCGAAAGTATATCACACTGCACTGATACGGTGAATGGAAAGCGTCGTAATGCATGCTTTATTCGCCAGGAGCGCTCTCGTGCCCTTCACTGACGGAAAGATGTATACTTCAGAGAAATTTTGTTGCTGGAGCACTAATTCGATGAATGCAAACCCTAATACTGGCGTCCCTAACGTCGATCACCAGGAGATCGCTAAATTTGAGGCGGTCGCTTCGCGCTGGTGGGATATGGAAGGTGAGTTCAAACCTCTGCACCGGATTAACCCGCTGCGCCTCGGCTATATTGCCCAGCACGCTAACGGTCTGTACGGTAAGAAAGTGCTCGATGTCGGCTGTGGCGGCGGCATACTGGCTGAAAGTATGGCGCGTGAAGGCGCCGAAGTTACCGGCCTCGATATGGGTGCTGAACCGCTGGAAGTGGCGCGTCTGCATGCGCTGGAAAGCGGCGTAAAAATTGATTATGTGCAGCAGACGGTGGAAGATCATGCCGATCAATTTGCCGGACAATATGATGTTGTCACCTGCATGGAGATGCTGGAGCACGTGCCGGATCCGCGTTCTGTGGTTCACGCCTGCGCCCGTCTGGTAAAACCGGGCGGCGAAGTGTTCTTTTCTACCCTGAACCGCAACAGTAAATCCTGGTTAATGGCGATTTTCGGCGCAGAGTATGTGCTGCGCATGGTGCCACGCGGCACGCATGATATTAAAAAGTTTATCCGCCCTGCCGAGCTGCTGAACTGGGTTGATGAAACGCCACTGCGCGAGCGCCACATTATCGGCCTGCACTACAACCCGCTGACCAATAAATTCCGTTTAGGTCGCGGTGTAGACGTGAACTATATGGTGCATACCCACAGCGTGATTGAGTAACTTTCTGCCCTGGGCGGCGTTGCTGCCGCCCTTAGCAATAAATTCCCTGCTCCGCGAAACCCTTTCATCAAAATGCCATCGGATTTTCATAGTATTACCCGTCATCGACAGATCTTTTTCCTGTTGTACGTCTGGTGAGCTATTTGTCAGAATGATGCCGCCTGCAAATGAATCTATCGCTTAAAACCTGCTGGGCGATAAAATCGTCCGGCTCAGAACACTTTTTCCGCAAAGAAAATTGCCCGCAATAAGCAATGGATAGAAAATCAGCGTTCGATCAAAATTTTGATTTTTTTATCTAAAGGATTGACAGCGCTACGGCCCTAGAGAAACGCGGACTTAGTAAAAAGTCTGCATCTGGAACCGAAAAACGATCAGAAATCAACTCTTGTTATGCGCGGATAAGTTACTAGAATACTCACCATCTAGTTACACAATCCTCCCCTGACTACTACATATAGTGTTTATCCACAGAGTTACTCACAATGAGATTTCTGTGCATAAACAGGGGATATTTTTTACGGACAGGTAAAACCCGACATGAATCAGAGTCTGCTGGTCACAAAACGCGATGGTCGCAAAGAACGTATTAATCTTGATAAAATCCACCGGGTTCTCGACTGGGCAGCTGAAGGTCTGCAAAACGTTTCTGTTTCCCAGGTAGAGCTGCGTTCGCATATCCAGTTCTACGACGGCATCAGAACCTCTGATATCCACGAAACGGTAATCAAAGCAGCAGCCGATCTGATCTCACGTGAAGCGCCAGATTATCAGTACATGGCAGCACGCCTGGCGATTTTCCACCTGCGTAAAAAAGCTTACGGTCAGTTTGAGCCACCAAAACTGATCGACCAGGTCAAACGTATGATTGACATGGGAAAATACGACAAGCATCTGCTGGAAGACTACTCGGCGGAAGAGTTCGAGCAGATGGACGGTTTTATCGACCACTGGCGCGATATGAACTTTTCCTACGCAGCGGTTAAGCAGCTGGAAGGTAAATATCTGGTGCAGAACCGCGTCAGCGGTGAAATCTACGAGAGTGCGCAGTTCCTGTACATTCTGGTCGCTGCCTGCCTGTTCTCCGGCTATCCACGTGAAACCCGTCTTGATTACATCAAGCGTTTCTACGATGCGATCTCGACTTTCAAAATCTCACTGCCGACGCCAATCATGTCTGGCGTGCGCACCCCGACTCGTCAGTTCAGCTCCTGCGTACTGATTGAATGTGGTGACAGCCTTGATTCCATCAACGCCACCAGCAGTGCGATTGTAAAATATGTCTCACAACGTGCCGGTATCGGTATTAACGCCGGTCGCATCCGTGCACTGGGCAGCCCAATCCGTGGCGGTGAGGCTTTCCACACCGGTTGTATCCCGTTCTACAAACACTTCCAGACCGCAGTGAAATCCTGTTCTCAGGGTGGCGTACGCGGTGGTGCCGCCACGCTGTTTTACCCGATGTGGCATCTCGAAGTGGAAAGCCTGCTGGTACTGAAGAACAACCGTGGAGTTGAAGGCAACCGCGTCCGTCATATGGACTACGGCGTACAGCTGAATAAACTGATGTATCAGCGCCTGCTGAAAGGTGAAGATATTACGCTGTTCAGCCCGTCTGACGTCCCGGGCCTGTACGATGCCTTCTTCGCCGATCAGGATGAGTTCGAGCGTCTGTACACCAAATATGAGAAAGATGACAGCATCCGCAAACAGCGTGTGAAAGCGGTCGATCTGTTCTCACTGATGATGCAGGAACGCGCGTCAACCGGTCGTATTTACATCCAGAACGTTGACCACTGCAACACCCACAGCCCGTTTGATCCGGCAATCGCGCCAGTACGCCAGTCCAACCTGTGCCTGGAAATCGCGCTGCCAACCAAGCCGCTGCTGGATGTGAATGACGAAAACGGCGAAATCGCACTCTGTACGCTGTCAGCGTTCAACCTTGGTGCAATCAACAGCCTTGACGATCTGGAAGAGCTGGCAATACTGGCGGTTCGCGCGCTGGATGCGCTGCTGGATTATCAGGACTATCCGATTCCGGCGGCAAAACGCGGCGCAATGGGCCGTCGTACCCTCGGCATTGGCGTGATCAACTTTGCCTACTATCTGGCGAAGCACGGTGTGCGCTACTCCGATGGCAGCGCCAACAATCTGACGCACAAGACGTTCGAAGCAATTCAGTTTTACCTGCTGAAAGCATCCAACGAGCTGGCGAAAGAGCAAGGTGCCTGCCCGTGGTTCAACGAAACCACCTATGCACAGGGCATTCTGCCGATTGATACTTACAAGAAAGATCTGGATGTTATCAGCAACGAGCCGCTGCATCTGGACTGGGAAAACCTGCGCGAGCAGATTAAAACCCACGGCCTGCGTAACTCGACGCTCTCTGCGTTGATGCCGTCGGAGACCTCTTCGCAGATCTCTAACGCCACTAACGGTATTGAGCCGCCGCGCGGTCATATCAGTATCAAAGCTTCCAAAGACGGCATTCTGCGCCAGGTGGTGCCGGATTATGAGAACCTGAAAGACAGCTATGAGTTGCTGTGGGATATGCCAAATAACGACGGTTATCTGCAGCTGGTTGGCCTGATGCAGAAATTTATTGACCAGGCGATTTCGTCGAACACCAACTATGATCCAACGCGCTTTGCTAACGGTCGCGTACCAATGAAGCAGTTGCTTAAAGATCTGCTGACTGCGTATAAGTTCGGGGTTAAAACGCTTTACTACCAGAACACCCGTGATGGCGCGGAAGATGCGCAGGACGATCTGGCACCGTCCATTCAGGATGATGGCTGCGAAAGCGGCGCCTGTAAGATTTAATCCTCCCCGGATGACACTTCAGTAGTGGTCGGCACAGCCCGGCCACTACCCTTAATGACTGGATTACCATCATGGCTTACACCACGTTTTCACAGAACAAAAATAATCAGCTGGACGAACCAATGTTCTTTGGTCAGCCGGTTAATGTTGCGCGTTATGATCAACAGAAATATGACATCTTTGAAAAGCTGATTGAAAAGCAGCTCTCTTTCTTCTGGCGTCCGGAAGAAGTCGACGTGTCTCGTGACCGTATTGACTATCAGGGCCTGCCGGATCATGAAAAGCATATCTTTATCAGCAACCTGAAGTACCAGACGCTGCTGGATTCAATTCAGGGCCGCAGCCCTAACGTTGCGCTGTTGCCACTGATCTCGATTCCAGAGCTGGAAACCTGGGTGGAAACCTGGGCGTTCTCTGAGACAATTCACTCGCGCTCTTACACGCATATCATTCGTAATATCGTTAACGACCCGGCGATTGTGTTTGATGATATCGTCACCAATGAGCAGATCCTGTCGCGTGCTAAAGATATCTCTGGTTACTACGATGATTTGATTGAGATGACCAGCTACTGGCATCTGCTGGGTGAAGGTTCACATCAGGTCAACGGTAAAACCATCACCGTCAGCCTGCGTGAACTGAAAAAGCAGCTGTATATCTGCCTGATGAGCGTTAATGCGCTGGAAGCGATTCGCTTTTACGTCAGCTTTGCCTGCTCCTTCGCCTTCGCCGAGCGCGAACTGATGGAAGGCAATGCCAAGATTATTCGTCTGATCGCTCGTGACGAAGCGCTGCACCTGACCGGTACTCAGCATATGCTGAACCTGATGCGCAGCGGTGAAGACGATCCTGAGATGGCGGAGATTGCCCGTGAATGTCGCCAGCAGTGTTACGATCTGTTTGTTCTGGCGGCAGAGCAGGAGAAAGAGTGGGCAGAATATCTGTTCCGCGACGGCTCAATGATCGGTCTGAACAAAGATATTCTCTGGCAGTACATTGAATACATCACCAATATCCGTATGAATGCGGTTGGCCTTGATCTGCCGTTTAAGACCCGTTCGAACCCAATTCCATGGATCAACTCATGGCTGGTGTCTGACAACGTCCAGGTGGCACCGCAGGAAGTGGAAGTCAGCTCCTACCTCGTTGGCCAGATTGACTCCGAAGTCAACGGCGACGACTTTAGCGATTTCCAGCTGTAATTTATGGCCGGTTCGATTATTACGCTGCGCACATCAGGTGCGCAGCTTCAATGCGATGAAGAGCACCCTTCTCTACTGGCGGTGCTGGAATCACATAATCTGTCCGTCGAATACCAGTGTCGCGAAGGCTATTGCGGCTCCTGCCGCACGCGCCTGCTGAAAGGCGAAGTTTGCTATGCTGCCCGGCCATTAGCCTTTGTGCAGGATGGTGAAATTTTGCCCTGCTGCTGCCGGGCGAAAGGTGATATCGAGATAGAAATGTAGCGGCGGCGTTATCGCCGCCCGCGTCAGGAGTTTGCATCCTGCCTGTCTTCGCCAGGATATGATTCAAATCATCGTTAAACCTTAATCGTCTCCACCACATCAATCCAGCCGTGCCCGGTAGTAACATCACTGCCCTTCAGCCAGCGGCGCAGCATATTCATCGCCATCATCGCCACCACCTCCTGCCGTGTTTTCAGTCCGTCACGGCTTACATTAAATTTTACCTGCTGGGCAAAGGTTCCATCCGGCGTATGCAGCGCAAAGCCAAGCTGTTCGTCAGCAAAACCGCCGACGGATAACGCCAGTGCCGAACCGTTGCTCTGCGCCAGCGCGGCGGTGCGCGCGGCTAACGCCGGTAACGACTCTGGCTGCGAGGGCAGCACATTCCCCGCGGCTAAGGCAACACCGGCCGATGCCAGCTGCCACTGCAATAATCCGGCAGAAAACTGCTCGCTGACGCTCAGCGTCAGTCCACGCTGTTGCAGTAAACGCGCCAGCAAAGCCGGTAATCCTTCGGTGCCTTCAAAAATAGTGCACTCGGCCATCATTAGCCGCACTTGCTGCCAGCTCTGTTCCATCGCCACGCGCTGTGATGCCGGGCCAGTCAGCTTTAATTCGATAATTGGCATCGATGAGCGATAGCCCATCACTACCCCTTCCGGCAGCGGCAGCGACTCCAGCTCGCCAGCCAGATCGCTTTCGCCACGGCCAAAGGTGGTCAGGCGCAAACAGATTGGCGGTTCGGGTAGGGTGTAATGCTGCTTCAGGCGCGGCAAAATTTGCTGCCCGACCATCACTTTAAATTCTGATGGCACGCCGGGAGTGAAGAAAATCCAGCAGCGGTTCAGCTTAATCGCAAAGCCACAGGCAGTACCGACCGGATTATCGACCAGCTCAGCGCCGGCCGGGATTTCTGCCTGCTTACGATTACTGGCGGCCATTGGTTTACCGCGGCTGGCGAAGAACGCTTCCATCTTCTCCAGCCATGGCTGATGGAGTTCCAGCCCGACACCCAGCGCCGTCGCAGCCGCTTGTGCACTGAGGTCGTCACTGGTCGGCCCAAGGCCACCGTTAACAATCAGCACATCAGCAATCTGACTGCGCTCGGTTAACGCGGCAACCAGCGCCTGCAAACTGTCCCCGACCGTCGAGCGACTGGTCATCGGCAACCCATGCTGAAACAGTTCATCTGCCAGCCATGCAGCATTCGTATCAACAATTTGCCCGTGCAGCACTTCATCGCCGGTTGAGAGCATCTCCACTCTGATCACTGTTTTCTCCTGTCGGATTAGCACGCCGTTATGCCTTGTTATCTGGCTGTTAATTACCGTAGCGGGATCTGGCAGTCAGGTAAACCGTTTATCTGCACTAACGCACGCAATGAACACTGCGCGGTTGCAATACGGGTTTGAGCCTTCAGCGATTAAACCGGTTCTGGCTTCATCGCCCCCTCTTCATTAGGGTACTCTGCTTTCACTGACGCCTTCATGTTCAGAATGGCCTCTTCGATGGCTTTTTCGCCCAATCCATTCTGCATCGCTACCGCCATGGCGCGATAAAGGTTGTTTTCATCACCATTACGTAGCCGGGCAGTGATCACTTTACCGTCTTTCATGACATTATATTTAAGAACGCCTGACTTTTCCGTTGTCTCTTTGAGAAAATAAGACCGGGCTTGCTCAGGAATAGCATCAAGCTGACCTTCAGGGCCAATAATTCTTACGTTATTATTGACATCATAAACGCTGAAGTAACACTGATTGCTACGGGCAATGATACGAATAATATCATTATTGAGTGTCGTCTGAATGCCATAATCAGGATTGTAATGCTTCCCGTATGAAATCAGCAGCTGATTCCCTTTTTCAATATCATTTTTGGCAACGTAGAAAACAACCTTGTCGTTAAGGTAGCCTGCTACCAGATTATTATCCCCCAGTGATTGCAAGTCGTACATTTTTCCGGTATTGACCAAAGAGAGTATATTGGCATTTTGATAGCTGCTGGTTGATCCTTGTCCATTATTCATGTCTCCCCAGAGATATTTAAGAACCTGCTGGGTACCCACCTTGCGAAATTCGGTACGCAACGTCGCATCGTTGTTATGCCGGACGCCGGTATATATGCCAAGCAGCGTACCACGCGGGATTTTTTTTCTGGCGATAACACTTAATCCAACCGGATTATCCGCTTCCAGCGTATTGAGCACCTCGAGGTACTCGTTCAAAACGCCATCAACCTTGACACCGTCCTTGATATAAGAGTTCTGCTCTTTGCCATCAGTCTCAACAATATGCTTTAATTCGCTAAGCCAGCGCTGTTGCGCCGCTACACGCTGATCGACTTTTTTTATCTGTGCAGCATTCAGCAAATAATTAGCATTGGTGATGGTGAGTGGCTCGTCACCGAGAATCTGCTGGGTAATGCTAAGTGCTGGATTAATCGGATCGGTCAGCAGTGGAGGATTCTGCTGCAAATTCAGATGCAGCAAGCCATACTCCGGTGCCCAGCCAGTTTCCGGATCATAAGGACGTGCCAATAACGGGTTGATGCCAAGAAACTCAGGGTTCAGAGCATCATATAACGAACTTTTAGTGACTTTAGCAGCAGCGGCAATGTCGCGCAGGGTAATCAGCGCCCTATCAGGATGCTGGCTATTTTCCCAAATCTCAATCATTCGCAGACCATACAGCTGATTCTTTCGTTCAACAATGATGCTACTGTCCTGCTCGCTGATCATTTCTTCAGGGATTCGCGGCATACTGTTAAACCATTCGAATCTTTTTCTGTTTAACCATCCTTTCAGTTGCTCAGCACTAACGCCAATATGATTAGCAATATCGCCATCCAGTACTGCTACCTTCTCCTGCTGCAAATTGCGTGAGTTTACCAGGCGTAAGCCATATTGTTTATTTTTCTCTTCGCGGATATCTCTACTATCGCCGTCAGTTATTTCTTCCTGCGGTAAACGTAGATTGGCATTAAACCATTCGCGCATTTCGTTCTGTTTTTTTAAGGCGCGCGATAACGTCATTGAATCAATCCCAGCCTGCTCTGCAATAAGCATTTTAGTGATATTCAGATTAAATGTAACGGCGGCCATATTGGGTTCATCACGCTTCTGAAGCAGGCGCAAGGCGTACTCTTTCCCGGTTTCACCCTGAATACGCGGATAATTTGCGAACCATTGATGCTGCTCAGCAGTAACCGTCTTAACTGCCACTGCCACACCAACTCTTTGCCTGAGATCAAACAATGGCACCCCGGCGTAAATCGCGAGGTATTTATTCTCCACTTTATTCGCTTTATCCAGTTTATCGTTATTGTTGGCTTTTTCGTCTTTCTCTACTTCCGCTTGCCTCAGCTGGTGCAGACGCGCGGCATAATCCATATCAGTTTCATTTTCATGCCGCACATTTTTTCGCAGAAATTGCCTGGTTTTAGCATTAACTCTGTCAAATCTTTTTCTGAGCGGCACTTCGCGCACATTGGTATGGGCAGAGATATTCGCCAGACTAACGCCATTATCAGCAATCAGCAGCAGACGCAGTGCATAATCACCGTCGGTTTCCTGCGCTTTACGTGGATGCGTGCTCAGCCACTGCAGTATTTTTGGCGATCCTCTTTTCACCTGTGCTTCAAGCAGGCTTTTTTTCACCTCAGTACGATTGGCTATCATGCTCAGAGTAATTCCTTCTCCACGCAAATGATAAAGGCGTGTCGCGTAGTCGAGATCACCCTCGCCCTGCTGCTGAGGATATTGTTCAAACCAGGGTTCCGCCTCGGATGCGCGCGTCTTTAGCCAGGAAATAATCGCGAACTCTCTCATCTTGGTGTGATCGGCAATCGCGGTAATCGATATCCCTTCCGGTGCAATTCTGCACAGCCGTAAGGCATAATTAAGCGCTTGCTCTGATCTGTGTCGGGGATTGCTGGCAAGCCATATTGCAACTTGCGGCTGGTTTTCCCGTAGCTCTGCTCTCAGATTGATCAATGATACTTCAGCGTGGGTGGCAATAACATTTAACGGCAAGGTTTTAGGCGCGATTCCGCTCAGGCGCACGGCATAAACCATATTCCGGTATTTAATCATCACTTCTTCATCTTCTACGCGCACCGTTTCTTGTTCCACGCGCGGGTGATCGTAAAGCCAGCCGCTGTAATCAATTTCCAGCTCGTTTTTCTTCTCCGCTGGCAGATTTTCACCACTGCCCGACGGCTTATTGATTCCAGAAGGACCGGCGCAAAATTCATCGCCAGCACGTTTTACCCGTAGCTGGCATGGCCGTATCTCTTCCAGCACAAATTCCTCGTTTTCATCCAGGCGGTAAACATACAGATCATCCGCTCCATCCGGAGTTTGTGAATTCGGTACCCGTAAACTGAACAGATCGCTTTGTTCTGCATCCTGCTCTACCCGGATATACTCCTGCGTACCCTTGTGATCTGTACCGGTATGAATATAGAGGTCACCGCTTTCGCTGCTCCGGTAAATATCATGATAATCTTCCAGCGCCATGCTGAGTGAGAATGGCTCGGTGGGTCGCACTTTAACTTCCGCTGGCAATGCATAGAATACCGGGTTCTTTAACTGCTGAAATTGCCATTCGCCCACCTGAGGGCTATAACGAAATAGCATATCGTCGGCCACAGGCTGCTCGGGGAAATATTCTCCAGGTTTTTTACCTGGCCTGACGGGCAGATACTGCACGGTTCCATCTGCTGCCGTGTTCCAGCGTAAAAAATGGCTTTTACCATTCCAGTACAGCCCGGGAATATTATCTGCCACATTAAGCCATCCTGGCGCTGCCACATTCTGCTGCAACCAGCTCCGATCAATTTTTGCTTCCGCTTTTTGCAATAAACTAAACGGTGAATGCACGACATCCCAGTTACCGGTCATTGGCTGCCACTTCAACACCGTCTGCCGGCTTATTGACTGCTGCCCCACGCTGCCAAGCGTAAAAAAATCGCCTTCAAGATTGCCGCGTACATAGCCAATTTCGACGTTATTCGGGTTATGACGACCACGTGACTTAATCCCCAGATAGTGCTCTCCCGGCTGTGTTGCCCATACCTGACGCTCCCATCCCGCTACCGGAGACAGCACTCTTCTTTCGCCGGGTAAGCTATTAATTAATGCTTGCGGTATTGCAGATAACACTCTGCCATTAAGATGGGTATTGGCCGGATAAAACTCTCTCCATTCAGAGTTAAGCTGATTAAAGTAAATTTTCTTTCCGCTGGACATAACCCAGGTCGCGTCAGCAGCATTGTGGGTGAGCGGATGATAGCTGTCTTCAACTTTCAAATAAAATTCAGATTGTTTGCTGTAGGTAAAAACATGCTCACCTTCAATGTCTTTTATTTGCCAGGCGTTATTTTGTGAATTACGCGTTGCCGGATATTTAACCACCGGGTTCGATCCGACTCTCTCTGCCATACCCCGGTTGACATCATCAGGATAAAGTCGCCATTGTTGACCGGCGATGTTCTTTTCCAGAATAGTGTGAACCGTTAGCCCGGTTTGCGCGTGGTTAACGACCGTTCCTGGAAGTTCAGTGATAGGATTTTTCACCGCCGCCAGCGAATTAACTAACCGGCTGGAAGGTTTCACCCTTGGTGGGTTAAAGGCTTTATTCGCCTGGGCTTCCGGCATCATTGAAACAGCCATGCCCCATTCAAGCACAAATTCCGCTCTGCTCTGGCCAGGCTGCCGCTCAAAAATTTCTCCGGTAACCGTTTCCCCAACCTTTCGGGAAAAAAAACCCAGCACCGCCGCGCCGCCACTCAGTAAAAAATGCCCCGGGTTATAACTGCTGGTGCCCTTAATAAATAGCGTTCGCCCCTGCTCGGTAATTTCATCTGACCAGCGGGTTATTTTCGCGCCGATACTGGCATTATTCATTGATTTATTTTTTATCGTCATCTGATGCTGTTTAATACGCCAGCGCATGACATCCTCATGCGCCCGCTTATAACGCTGTGCGCCGTCAGACGGGCTGCTGAAAACCATCCATGAGTCGCCCAGCGAAGCAACCAGTTGCTGCTGCTGTTCACGGTCCAGCATCAGATCCATTTGATTGAAAAACGCCGCCGCTTGCTGGCAAAAGCTGGCCTCGCTATCGCCCGGCAGGTGAACAATATCTTCTGCCAAAGCGTTCGGCAATGCAGGCTCCCCGGTGGTATTCCGGGGAAGAAACGGCTCTGACAATTCTCGCTTCTGCCGTGCCCCATCAGCCTGATCGCTGTGAATAACCGGGACAATGTTATGCCAGGGCGCCAGCGTTTGCGCGGGAAAAACGTTGCCAAGCTCCCTGCTCTGCGGAGCCATACCCGCGTAAATTTTTTCCTGCCCCTGAAAAAAATATGCCAGCCGTTGAATGGTCTGCTTTTTGCCGGCAGAGACCAGTTTGCCATCAGAAGCTATTGGCCTGAATGTCGCTTCGGCTGGCAGAAGGCCCATTCGCGGTGCAACTCTCTCATTTTCAGACGCCACTTTGACCGCTTTCAGCGCCAAATGATGTCGCCTTATTTTTCTCCCTTTAATCGACTTTGTCTCAATTGGAGTAAAATTCTTTGCGGGTATAGCGGCCGAGGTGTTCATAATCGCGATAAAGGGTAATTTATCTGTCGGAGTATCCCGAATGCCTGCGTTAATAAAGCTCTGCCAGAGACCGCTTATTTCGTCCAACATCAGCGCATTCCTTATATTACCCATTTGGGATATTATTCAATAATTAACAATTACGGGAATTAATAGATTTTTGTCAGCCTGGCTAAACTGGCAGCCATAATAGTTAAAAATTAAATATTTATTTATAAAAAAAGCTTATCGTCTCATTTTTTAAATCGTGATATCTGGCAATATTAACTCTAAATGATGGCGCTATTCAGAAAAAATGATAAGCCAGAAAATAATAATCAAAGAATAATGCGAGGAGAGTAATCAGGAATTGGGGTCGGGTTTCCGACCCACAAATTTTATTGGCAGGACAGAGTTAGCGGCGAGCCAGCAATAAGCCGATCACCAGGCCAGCAGTGGCACCGACGCCAATACCATGCCAGGGTTTTTCGTGCACATAGTCATCAGCACGGTAAACCGCCTGTTTGGCGCGGATGTAGTAGGTATCGGACGCCTCACTGACGCGTGATTTTACATCATGCAGTGCCTGCTCAGCTTTCGCCTTGAGCTCAATGTATTTCTGATCGGCAGGGTCGCCCGAGGACTTCAGCACTTCTTCCAGCGTTTCTGTCAGCAGTGTCAGATCGTCATCCAGTCGGGTCTCATGCGTTTCATCAGGTATAGCCATTTTATTCCTCCGTGTACGAATAACATGCATGTCTGTTAACTATAGACAGTTTTCAGCGTCCTGCGCGCTATAGCCTCCAGGAATAACCTGAGAATTAACAGATTAATGATTCAAACGCTGGTTATTTGTTCATTTGCGCTGTTATCACGCCATCAGGCGCTGACAGCGGGTTGCGGCTAAAAAATCACCGAACGTAAAATGCGTTAAATCTGCCGCTGGCGTAGCGGAAAACCGTGGGTTTATTCGATTAATCTGATAAATTTCCTGAGGTTTGAATTTTTGTATCAGCAAGCTGTCGTATCCCCCTGTAACCCTGGCCACGCCAGGAGATGCAAATGGGTGCACAAGCACGACAGTCACTACAAACTCCGTTCAGCAAAGGAAAATACTTCTGGCATGAATCGAAGAATGTTTATGAAAGCGTCAATGGCATTCGCTACCGTAAGCGGTATGTCTGGCTTATCCACGCTATTTGCGCAGTCCGCCTGGGCAGATGCCGATATTGCTGACGGCACCGCGATGCGATTTGATTTTGACGTTCTGAAAAAAATGGCCGCAGGCATGGCTAAACAGCCGTGGGGCGGCGCTCCAGGCCCGCTGCCGGAAACGCTGGCAACCCTGACACCGCAGGCCTATAACGAAATCCAATACGATGCCAGTCATTCGCTCTGGAATGATATCGCTGACCGCGAACTGGATGTGCAGTTCTTCCACGTTGGCATGGGCTTTAAGCGACGCATCCGCATGTTTGCCGTTGATGAACAGAGTCGCGAAGCGCGTGAAGTTCACTTCCGTCCGGAACTGTTCAACTACAATAACGCCAAAGTTGATACTCAGCAGCTGGAAGGCAAGACCGATCTTGGATTTGCCGGTTTCCGCGCATTTAAAAAGCCGGAACTGGCGAAGCGCGATATTGTCTCCTTCCTTGGTGCCAGTTATTTCCGCGCGGTGGATGAAACTTATCAATACGGCCTATCGGCTCGGGGTATTGCGGTAAACACCTTCGGCAGTGGTCAGGAAGAATTTCCCGATTTTACAGCTTTCTGGTTCGAAACGCCGAAAGCTGAAGACACGACATTCACTGTCTACGCACTGCTGGACGGTCCAAGCGTCACCGGAGCCTATAAGTTTATTATCGACTGCGAAGCGAAACGCGTGGTGATGGAGATTGAAAATCATATCTTCGCGCGCAAGGACATCAAGCAGCTCGGTGTTGCACCGATGACCAGTATGTTCAGCTGTGGCACCAACGAACGCCGCATGTGCGACACCATTCATCCGCAGATTCACGACTCCGACCGCCTGGCAATGTGGACCGGCAGTGGTGAGTGGATCAGCCGTCCGCTGAATAATCCGCAGAAATTACAGTTTAATGCTTACCAGGACAATAATCCGCGCGGGTTTGGCCTGTTGCAGCTGAACCATGATTTCAAGGACTATCAGGATGTGATTGGCTGGTATGACAAGCGCCCGAGCCTGTGGGTTGAACCGATCGGCAAATGGGGTAAAGGTGCCATCAATCTGATGGAGATCCCTACGACCGGTGAAACGCTGGATAATATTGTTTGCTTCTGGCAGCCGGAAGAGCCGATCAAGGCGGGTAGTGAACACAGCTTCCACTATAAGCTTTACTGGAGCGGCTTACCGCCGGTGCGCAGTGATTTAGCGCGCGTCGATGCGACCCGAACCGGTATGGGTGGCTTCCCGGAAGGCTGGGCACCTGGTGAACATTATCCGGATGTCTGGGCACGCCGCATTGCGGTAGATTTTGTCGGTGGCGATCTGAAAGCCGCGGCAGCGAAAGGCATTGAGCCGGTGATCGACGTCTCTTCAGGCACCCTTAAGCAAGTGGAGATTCTGTTCGTTGAACCGCTAAACGGTTATCGCATCTTGTTTGACTGGTATCCGAACAGCGACGATACCAAACCGGTTGAGATGCGGATGTTCCTGCGTTCGCAGGGAGAAACGCTGAGCGAGACGTGGCTGTATCAGTACTTCCCGCCACCGCCGGATAAACGTAAGTATATTGACGATCGGCAGATGCATGCTGACTAATTAATCAGCATGTTTTAACGGGCGGCGTTTGCGCCGCCCGATTTAACTAGTTCTGCATCCCAATATGCGGAATATCATCCTCAAGATAAATCTCGCCAACCGGCTTAAATCCTAACCGACCATAAAACTCCTGCAAATGCGCCTGCGCAGAGAGAAAGATCGATTGTCCCGGCCAGTGTTGCTCGCAGCTGGCAATTGCCTGCTCCATTAACCGATATCCAAGGCTTAAGCCTCGTGCCTCAGGAGCGATGATCACCCGGCCAATGCTTACCGGTTGATCTGATTGTTGCGGCGTCAGAACACGCGCATATGCCACGATCTTATCATCCAGCCAGCCGATAATATGACGGTTATCCTGCGCCAGATCGGCACCGTCAATATCCTGATAAGCGCAATGTTGTTCAACCACGAACACCCTGCTGCGCAGCGCCAGAATAGCGTAGAGCTGTGCAACGCTCAGCTCGCTGTGGTGTAAGTCCTGCCAGATAAGATCCATACTCCCTCTCCTGCTTTTTTCTGTTAACACGCTTCCTGCCGGGTACGCAGCGCGAACAGAGTAAATATGCCGCACAGCAGCGCGGTCATCAACGGTAAACCATGCAGGGTCATTGACATTGAAATGCCACCCAACATCGGGCCGATTAACGCCCCCACGCCCCAGCCGACCGAAAGAATAGCATAAGCTCCTGCCAGTTCCGCACCGCGAAAACGCTGACCAATAAGCGTAATAATCACGGTATAGATGCCAACGAACACTCCGCCCCAGACAAACAGCAGTGCGCGCGCCAGCCAGATATGTTGTAACGCCAGCGGCCAGACCAGCGCGCCGAGGGTAGAAAGTGCGGCAAGTATCACGATTAAACGCTGACGATCAAAGCGATCTGCCAGCCAGCCGACCGGCAGCTGTAGCACGATGGCGCCAACCAGCAGAATAGCGATCAGTGAAGTGGCCTCGGACTCACTCCAGCCGAGGTTGATGGCATACAGCGGCAGTAAGTTCATCCCGGCACACTCCAGCGCCGCATTCAATACCGTCGCCGCCAGCGCCAGCGGAATCAACTTCAGCCAGGCCGCCAGGGAGCGCTTCACCTCATGATCAGAGGAAATAAAGCCGGTCTTCGACAGTATCATCGCCAGTGCGGCAGCCAGCGCGATGACGCCACCCAGCATAAAGGCATTGGAACCGCTCCCCATCAGGCTAAGAATCATTGGGCCGAGGGCAAAGCCAAGCGACAGCATGGCGGTATAAATGGCTAAATTCTTCGCCCGATGCTGCTCCACCGTCACCTGATTTAGCCAGGTTTCGGTGACCACCAGAATGACTTCGGTTGCCATTCCCAACAGCAACCGCAGCACAAACCAGCTGGCGATCGGCAACCATGGAAACATCATCAGTAAAGCCGCAGCAGCCAGTATTGCGGTAAACATTAGCTGACGGGTCGAGAAAGTGCGGCATAACCACGGCAGTTTGGGGGCAATCAGTAATACGCCAAGCGCATGCATTGCGGCATTGATACCGATAAAGGCTTCGCTATAGCCATGATTGGCCAGCGTGATGGCGATCAGTGGCGCACTCAGACCGTAGGTCAGACCAAAAATCGTGACCGCCGAAATGACAGAAAATTTAGCCCGCAGTTCAGACTTCATTTTTCCTCCGGCGCACCTTTACTTTGCGCGGCGATCGTTCCTTTTTTCAGGCGGATTTCCTGTTTAATTACCGCGCGCCGTATCAGAAAAGCTTCGTGCACGCGTTTGTGCCACGCGCGGCTGCGGGTCGGCTCAACCACCAGCTTCAGCAGGCGTACATAGTCAAGCGCCAGGCCCGGCGTCCAGGTCATCTGTTCGGCCCGGCCGCGCACCAGCCCCAGCAGCCAGAAATTAGGATCTAACAACAGATGTATCGCCGGAAAACGATAGTGGCCCATCGAACCCTCGATAGCCACGTCCAGCGCCTGCACCACCGTTGACGAGCAGTTGCGTGAGGTCAGGTTATAGGTGGTATCTGTGGAAAAAACCTGCCAGTAATTATGCAATGCCTCGGCGTTATAGTGGTTAAACGGCACCTGCTGGTCCGGTGGACACCAGTCAGCAATCTCCGCCGCCAGATCGTCGTTGAATCGCCCCGGCATATCATTGTCCTCACCCGCCCGCAGCATGGCGCGGAAATTACCGCTGTCGCGATCGATCTCCTCAAACGGATAGTGGCTGATATAGAGTTCGTTCTCGATGATCAGCGATATATGTCCGGTAGAGATCACACCGTCTTTATCCACTGCTGCGATATAGCGATCGATGACTCGCCGCCGCTCGGTAACTATCGCCGATCCCACCGGCGTCCATACCAGCACCTTCAGCGGAAGGGTCGGCGACTGCTGCGGAAATGGCGGATGCTCGTAAGCCAGCTCACTCCAGCGACGCAGCCCGCGTGAGGTAAATAACGGTAACGACATCACCGAGGCGCTTTCCGGTAACAGCAATACCTGACGCGCCATCTTAATTAATGACAGGCCGGAAGTAAGCAGAAGTAAGGAGAAACAGAGCGGTACGGCAATATGATGATGGAACGGCCAGTTGCTGAAAATCAGCAGACTGAGGCCAACTTCTATTACGCCAAAGGAAAACTCCCGCCGCCATTTCACCGTACGCAGCACCAACGACGAAGCGATGCGGAATAAGCCGTCGCCGAGAAATGCCGTACCAAACAGCACTGAGGCGAGAATATTGTTATCCCAGGGTAAATCAAACACCAATAACGCGATAACCAGAAAGCCCAACCCTTTCCAGATACCAGGCCAGTATATGCGGATACCAATAATCATCGCCGCGGCGATTTCAACCAAACCTTCAATAACCAGTAACAGCGCTAAGGTATCCAGCGGCACCGACAG
This sequence comes from Winslowiella toletana, assembly GCF_032164335.1. Classification (NCBI taxonomy): domain Bacteria; kingdom Pseudomonadati; phylum Pseudomonadota; class Gammaproteobacteria; order Enterobacterales; family Erwiniaceae; genus Winslowiella; species Winslowiella toletana. The sequence goes on from NZ_CP134152.1 coordinate 3,320,669, forward strand.
GCGACCGTCACTGGCGATGTCGTAAAAGATCGCCACGCCGAGCGCGATCCAGCATGCCCCAATGAAGGCGAGGAATAACCAGCGGGATTTTAACTGACGAGCACCCACCAGTAAGAAAATTAATCTTATCAAGGGGCTTCTCCAGCGAGGAAGAGGATGATGCCAAATTAGCAAGAAGGCCGAAATAGCACAAAGAATAAACATTAATAATGTGCGGAAAATACAATATTAAAAAAAAATCAGGCCCGATAGGCCTGATTTCTTTATATCGCAACAATCAATACCGGTTACATTAGCGGCTGTGCCATCTGTACCAGGTTGATCAGCGGCTGCGGGTAAATACCTAACAGCAGTACCAGAATTGCTGAAATCAGCACTACCACGCCACCGGCGGTAAACGCCCAGTTAGCCGGCGTATCACGCTGTAGCGACTCTGGTGGGCTGAGGTATAAGCTGACGGTGACGCGCAGATAATAGTACAGACCAATTGCACTACCCAGCACCACCGCCGCCGTCAGCCACCACAGGTGTGCATTCACGCCGACCGCAATCACGTAAAACTTACCGATAAAGCCGAGCGTCATCGGGATACCCGCCAGTGACAGCATCATCACCGTCATAACCGCTGACAGAATCGGGCGATGCCAGAACAGACCACGATACGAGTAAAGTGAATCAGCATCCGGACCACGATACGGGCTGGACATCAGGCTGACTACGCCGAATGCACCGAGGCTGCTGAACAGGTAACCGGCCAGATAGACGCCAACGGTTTCCAGCGACAGCTGATGAGTCTGCACCGCAATCAGCGCCACCAGCAGATAGCCGAGGTGAGCGATTGAAGAGTAACCGAGCATACGCTTGATGTTGCTCTGCGAGATAGCCATCAGGTTGCCAAACAGAATCGAGGCAAAGGCAATCACGCCGAGTACCGTTCTGACCGCTTCGCTGTCGGTTACCGGCGCATACATAAACAGACGCATCACCACACCAAAAATGGCGATCTTGCTGGCGGTTGCCAGGAAGGTGGAGACCGGTGCCGGTGCCCCCTGATAGACGTCTGGCGTCCACAGGTGGAACGGAACCAGCGACAGTTTAAAGCCGAGGCCAACAATCATCAGGCCCAGACCCGCCAGCAACAGCGGCTGATGCAGCATCTCATCGCTTAGGGTTTTGCCCAGCGCCATAAAGCTCAGGCTGCCTGAATCAGCGTACACCAGTGCCATACCGAACAGCAGGAACGATGATGCCGCAGCAGAGAGAATCATGTACTTAATGGCGGCTTCCAGCGAACGTTTCTGACGGAAAGCGTAACCAATCAGGCCAAACAGCGGCAGCGACAGCAGTTCAATACCGATAAACAGCGCAGCCAGATGATTCGCACCCGCCAGAACCACTCCACCAAGTGCCGCAATCAGCACCAGCAGGTAGAACTCTTCACGGTTATCGGTGTAGCCCTCAAGCCACGGATACGCGAAGGTACAGGTTGCGAGACTCGCCAGTATTACCAGCCCGGTATAGAACATGGCGTAACCGTCGACGCGCAGTAACGGCGTGACATCCATTGGGCCAGCCTGGCCAACAAAGAACAGTGACAGCAGTGCGAGGTTAAGACCGATCACCGTCAGGGTCGCGTTGACGAAGTGGTTGCGTCGCCACGCAATGGACAGCATCACAACCACCACCGTCAATCCGACGATCAACAGCGGTAGCAGCGCGATCAAATGTTGAGGAGTTATTGTCATGGCGAATTACGGCCTTGTAGTTGAAATTGAAGCGGTAAACCACTGCTGAATATTGCTCATCGCAGCATGTGAGGTGTCCAGAATCGGCTGTGGATAAACCCCCAGCAGTACCAGCAGAACCACCAGCACCATAATCATCAGGAATTCGCGCGGCGACATGCCTTTCAGCGGCTTGTCAGATTTTGCCGGACCATAATAAGCCCGTTGCATCATGATTAATGAGTAGACCGATGCAAACACCAGACCGAAAGTGGCAATGACGATAATCACTGGCGCAACCTGGAAGCTGCCGACCAGAATCATAAATTCACCGACGAAGTTACCGGTGCCCGGCATACCGAGGTTAGCCACGGCGAAGAACAAAGACAGACCCGGCAACCATTTGATGCGCGACCACAGACCGCCCATCTGACGCATATCACGCGTATGCAGACGCTCATACAGCTGACCGCACAGGATAAACAGTGCCGCCGCTGAGAGACCGTGAGCAATCATCTGAATCACCGCGCCCTGGTAAGCCAGCTGGCTGCCGGTATAGATGGCAATCAGTACAAAGCCCATATGGGATACTGAGGTGTAAGCAATCAGACGTTTGATATCGGTCTGGGAGAATGCCATCCACGCGCCGTAGAAGATACCAATGATACCCAGCCACATGGCAATCGGCGCAAATTCAGCTGAGGCATTCGGGAACAGCGGCAGGCTGAAGCGCAACAAACCGTAAGCAGCGGTCTTCAGCAGGATGCCTGCGAGGTCAACGGAGCCAGCCGTTGGTGCCTGGCTGTGCGCATCCGGTAACCAGCCGTGTAACGGCACCACCGGCATTTTCACCGCGAAAGCGATAAAGAAGCCGAGCATCAGCAGATATTCAACACCGTGCGACATTGGCGTGTTCAGCAGCAGTTCATAGTTGAACGTCCAGACTCCGGTCGCATTGTAATGAACGAATACCAGACCCAGAATCGCAATCAGCATCACCAGACCACTGGACTGGGTGTAGATAAAGAACTTGGTGGCTGCGCTGATACGGGTTTTGCCGTCGGACGCTTTATGACCCCAGAGTGCGATGAGGAAGTACATCGGCACCAGCATCATTTCCCAGAAGAAGAAGAACAGGAACAGGTCGATGGCGAGAAACACGCCGATCACGCCGCCCAAAATCCACATCAGGTTGAGGTAGAAAAAGCCCTGATTTTTCTCAATTTCCTTCCAGGAGCAGAGTACCGCCATTAACCCCAGCAGCCCGGTCAGTACCACCATCAGCAGCGACAGTCCGTCGAGAGCCAGGTGGAAATTGATGCCGAAACGCGGAATCCATGATGCGGAGAATTCAGATTGCCACTGTGGCAAACCTGCTGCCTGAGTCAGCGCATAGTTACCCTGCATCCAGAGATGCAGCGACAGCACCAGCGTCAACCCCATAGTGATCAGTGCGATCCAGCGCGGCGCTCTGACGCCAAAGCGTTCGCACTGCCAGCACAGCAAGCCACCGACGAAGGGTATAAATATAAGCCAAGGCAATAACATGGCGAGTCTTTCCCTTTCTTGGCCCCGTTTGGGCTATCTTGCTTGCCATTTTGTTCGCCGGCAGTGCTCGCAATCCTCACGTACTTTAGTACGCTGCGGTTGCTCCGCGCTGGCGGCGAACAAACTGACTGCGCCGATAACGCCCATTTATACGGGGTATATTTTCAATATTCTTCTTGTTGGGATGGACAATTCCGCTCCATCCCGCTCACTAACCTTAAACCACCAGCATTAGTGCCAGTACCACGACGGCACCGATACTCATTGAGGCGATATACCAGCGCAGATAACCGTTCTCGCTGACCACCAGCCCTTTGTTCGCGAAACGCGACAGGATAGCCGGAATATTCATCAGACCATTTAACGGATCGCGTTGCAGCAGCCAGGCAATACCGAGATACGGTTTAACAAACACTTTGTCGTACAGCCAGTCAAAGCCCCACGCGGCGAACCACCAGGTGCTGAAGAAGCGGCCAATGGCACTATTAGCGATACTGGTCACCAGCGTGCGTTTGCCCAGCCACAGAGCGGCAGCCAGCAGAATACCGACAATTGCCACTACGCCGGAGGCGATTTCCAGCGTCAATACGGTGCCATGCGCCAGTTCGGTGGTATTCGGCAGTACGCCCTGCAACGGTGGAACAATCATCGCGCCGATAAAGGTTGAGAGAATCAGCAGAACAATCAGCGGCAGATGGTGAGTGATGCCTTTACCCGCATGCGCGTGAATCTTCTCTTCACCGTGGAAGGCGATAAAGATCATACGGAAGGTATACAGCGAGGTCATAAATGCCCCCACCAGGCCCGCCACCATCAGATTGATATGGCCATTCGCCAGCGCACCAGCAAGAATCTCGTCCTTACTGAAGAAGCCTGCGGTAATCAGCGGCAGTGCTGACAGCGCCGCACCGCCCACCAGGAAGCAGACATACACCAGCGGAATGCTTTTACGCAGGCCACCCATTTTGAAAATATTCTGCTCGTGATGACATGCCAGAATCACCGAACCGGAAGAGAGGAACAGCAACGCTTTAAAGAAGGCATGGGTCATCAGATGGAAAATGGCCGCGTCCCAGGCTTGTACACCCAGAGCAAGGAACATATAGCCAATCTGACTCATGGTTGAGTATGCCAGCACGCGTTTGATATCGGTCTGTACCAGTGCGGCAAAGCCCGCCAGCACCAGTGTAATCGCACCGATAATCCCCACCAGATGCAGCACTTCCGGCGTCAGCAGGAACAGGCCGTGAGTACGGGCGATCAGATAGACACCCGCCGTCACCATGGTTGCCGCGTGAATCAGTGCGGAAACCGGCGTCGGGCCTGCCATCGCATCGGCCAGCCAGGTCTGCAACGGCAGCTGGGCAGATTTACCTACTGCGCCACCTAACAGCATCAACGTCGCCCACTGCAACATGTGGTTGTCTGCGGCAAAGTGCGCCGGTGCCAGCTCAACCATTTCGCGGAAGTTCAGCGTACCCAGCTCGTTGTAGAGAATAAACAACGCAAACGCCAGGAACACGTCACCCACACGGGTAATGATGAAGGCTTTCATCGCCGCCGCGCCGTTGTCCGGATTGGTGTAGTAGAAACCGATCAGCAGATAAGAGCAGAGACCAACGCCTTCCCAACCGAGATACATCAGCATCAGGTTGTCGGCCAGAACCAGAACCACCATGCTGGCGATAAACAGGTTGGTATACGCGAAGAAGCGCGAATAGCCCTCTTCTCCCCGCATATACCAGGAGGCAAACATATGAATGAAGAAACCGACACCGGTGACCACAGACAGCATGGTCAGCGACAGGCCGTCCAGCGTCAGGTTGACACCAATATTAAAGTCGCCGACATCCATCCAGGTCCAGAGTGGCTGATTGAAAACCTGCTGGCCCTGATTGAAGAAGTCGATACCGGCATACAGAGTCACCAGCGCTGACAAGCCCACCGACCCCATACCAATGGTCGCGGAGACGTTTTCAGACCAGCGGCCTCGCGAGAACGCCAGCAGCAAAAAGCCGATCAGCGGAAACAGAATAGTTAAATAGAGAAGGTTCATCCGCGCATCTCGCTCACTGTGTCAATGTTGAGAGTCTGACGACGACGGTAGAGCTGCAGCAGCAGCGCAAGGCCAATACTGGCTTCGGCGGCCGCAAGGCTGATAGCCAGAATATACATCACCTGACCGTCGGCTTGTCCCCAATAGCTTCCCGCCACCACGAACGCCAGTGCCGCAGCGTTAATCATGATTTCGAGGCCAATTAACATAAACAACAGATTGCGACGCATCACCAGCCCGGTCAGTCCGAGAACGAACAGAATCGCCGCCAGGATAAGCCCATGTTGCAGAGGGATCATGCGTGTTCCTCCTTTTTACTTTTCGCTGCATCACCAGGGCGGTTGCTTAGCACCTCGCCCTGACGATCTTCACGTCCGATGTGGAATGCCACCACCAGACCCGCCAACAACAGCATTGAAGCCAGCTCAACCGCCAGAACGTAAGGACCAAACAGGCTAATCCCGACCGCTTTCGCGTCGATAATTGTGCCGTCAATGCCCTGATCGTTAACCGTGGTAATCGCGTAAATCAGTACCGCCAGCAGCACCAGCGCCACCAGACCAGGACCAATCCATAATGACGGCTGCAACCACTGGCGCTCTTGCTCCTGCACCGCTTTGCCGAGGTTCAGCATCATCACTACGAAGACGAACAGCACCATAATGGCACCGGCGTAAACGATGATTTCCAGCGCACCGGCAAAATAGGCGCCCATGGAGAAGAACACGCCAGCAATCGCCAACAGCGAGATGATCAGATACAGCAACGCATGCACCGGATTGGTATGGGTAATAACGCGCAGAGTCGTCAGTACCGCTATCAGTCCGCAAATATAAAATGCAAATTCCATGTCTGGCTCCTTAAGGTAACAAGCCTTTGACGTCGATAGGTTTGGCTTCGTTTTCGGCGTCGCCCTTGTCTTTACCCTCGATCGCCATACCCGCCATACGATAGAAGTTGTACTCAGGGTATTTACCCGGTCCTGAAATCAACAGGTCTTCTTTTTCGTACACCAGATCCTGACGCTTAAACTCACCCAGTTCGAAATCCGGCGTCAACTGGATCGCGGTGGTCGGGCAGGCTTCTTCACACAGACCACAGAAAATGCAGCGCGAGAAGTTGATGCGGAAGAACTCCGGATACCAGCGGCCATCCTGATGCTCGGCTTTTTGCAGTGAAATACAGCCGACAGGACAAGCTACCGCACACAGGTTACAGGCAACGCAGCGCTCTTCGCCGTCCGGATCGCGCGTCAGCACGATGCGGCCACGATAACGCGGTGGCAGGTAAACCGGCTCTTCCGGGTACATCATGGTTTCGCGCTTGGCGAAAGCATTCATCCCAATCAGCCAGATACTACGAACCGTAGTACCGAAACCAACGACAATATCTTTTAATGTCATGTTCTTAACCTCTTACTGCGCCGTGTACAAAATCACTGCGGCAGTCGCCAGCAGGTTCAACAACGTCAACGGCAGACAAACTTTCCAGCCGAAAGACATCACCTGGTCATAGCGCGGACGCGGCAACGCAGCACGAATCAGAATGAACATCATCATGAAAAATGCCGTCTTGATGGCAAACCAGAAAATCGGTGGCAACCATGGACCGTGCCAGCCGCCGAAAAACAGCGTGACGATCAGTGAAGAAACGGTAACGATACCGATATATTCACCGACAAAGAACAGACCAAATTTCATCCCGGCATATTCAATGTGGTAACCATCGGCCAGTTCCTGCTCGGCTTCCGGCTGGTCAAATGGATGACGGTGACACACCGCAACACCCGCAATACAGAAGGTGATAAAGCCGAGGAACTGCGGAATTACGTTCCACAAGTGCGTCTGGCTGTTAACAATCTCGACCATATTGAACGAGCCAGCCTGTGCAACCACGCCCATCAACGACAGGCCGAGAAACACTTCATAGCTCAGGGTCTGGGCAGAAGCACGCATCGCGCCCAGCAGCGAGTATTTGTTATTACTCGCCCAGCCAGCAAACAGCACCGCATATACCGCAAGGCCCGCCATCATCAGGAAGAACAGCAGACCGATATTCAGGTCAGCGCCCATCCAGGTTGACGTCACCGGTACGATCGCCATTGCCAGCAGCAGCGAGGTAAAGGCAATCATCGGTGCCAGGGTAAAAATCACGCGGTCGGTAAACGGTGGGATCCAGTCCTCTTTAAAGAACATTTTGATCATGTCCGCGACCAGCTGCAGCGAGCCGCCCCAGCCAACACGGTTCGGTCCGTAACGGTTCTGGAACAGGCCCAGCAAGCGACGTTCACCGAAGCTCATAAAGGCACCACAGCCCACCACGACTAATAAGATCACCAGCGCTTTGCCGACGGCGATCAGCACGTCAATTAATTCCGGAGTGAGCCAGCTCATTGCGCAGCCTCCCGCAGATCGTCAATATTGGCGCCGGAAAGGTATGGCGGAATACCCGGCATACCGATCGGTAAACCTACCTGCCCTGCTTGTAACGCGTCGGAGAAACGCACCGGCAGACGCAGCGTCTGACCTGCACAGCTGAACTCAACGGCTGTACCGTCGTTAACGCCCAGACGGGCGGCATCAGCTGGATTAACCATTACATACGGCTGCGGCATACGCGTCTGAATCACCGGGGCGCGCTGGGTCATCTCTTCACTACCGAACAGGTGGTAGTAAGGCGCGACGCGCCACTGATTTTCATTACCGGCAAAGGCAGCAGGCACGCTGTCAAACCACTGAAGCTGACCTTCGCTGGCCTCAAACAGTCGCACGCCAGGATCGCCATGACGCAGTTTGCCTCCCACTTCAGCCTGGAACTTATTCCACGCCTGCGGTGAGTTCCAGCCTGGCGCCCAGGCAAACGGGATCTGCTGACGATCGGCCAGTGGGCTGTTGTTACCTTCCATTGAGAAGGCGAACATGGTGTCTTTATCTTGCGGCTGTCGTGGCTCATGCACGCTGATATTGGCGCGCATGGCGGTACGACCGCTGTAACGGTGCGGAGAACGCGCCAGTTTCTGACCGCGAATACGGAAGCTGGCATCCGGTGCCGCATCCTTGATCGCTGCCAGCTGTGGCAATGCCTGAACCGCCGCATCGATCACATCATCAAGCTGCGTCCAGTCAACATGGCGGCTCTCAACGGTGCTGTGCAACGAGTGCAGCCAGCGCCAGCTTTCCAGCATCTCTACCGTGGTGTCATAGTAAGCCGGATCATAAACCTGGAAGAAGCGCTGAGCACGGCCTTCCTGGTTGACGACTGTGCCATCACTTTCAGCAAAGCTGGCAGCGGAAAGAATCAGCCCGGCTTTATCCATGGTGGCCGTGCGCTGATGATCGATAACGATCACGTTTGGCGTGTTGCTTAATGCAGCGTCAACCTGCGCGGCCGGTGCCTGGCGATACAGATCGTTTTCAAGGATCACTACCGCATCTGCGCTACCGCTGGTCAGTTGCTCCAGCGCACTATCCAGCGTGTTGCCGCCGATCATGCCGAGGCCAACGCTGTTGGTAGCGGAAGCCAGCAGGGTAATGCCCACATCAGCACCACGCCCTTTCAGCGCTTTAGCCACGTTCGCCGCCGCTTCAATCATCTGTTGGCTACCGGAATGGGTGCCGGAGATGATCAGCGGTTTTCTCGCGCCGGCTAACGCCTGCACGATCACGTCGATTTTACCTGCCAGGCTGCGCTCGATACCGTCCACCGCTGGCGCACTGTTATCCAGCGCATGAGCGATGGCAAAGCCCAGACGCGCCTGATCTTCAACTGGCGCACGGTAGCTCCACGCGGCGATATCATCCATACGGGTGGTATCGACGTTGGTGATAAACAACGGATGTTTAGCGTTCTGGCCAATATTCAGGATCGCCGCAATCTGCCAGTCAGCCACTTTTTGTGCCGCTGCCATTTCGCGTGATTTACCTTTAACCGCCTGGCGTACTGATAACGCCACGCGTGCACCGGTCTGGGTCAGATCTTCACCCAATACCAGCACCGCATCGTAGCTCTCAATCTCGCGCAGTGCCGGAGTATGAATGCCACCTTCACGCAGGACTTTCAGCATCAGTTCCAGACGCGACTGCTCCGCCGCCGGAATACCGGTGGAGAAGTTTTCCGCGCCCACCAGTTCGCGCAGCGCAAAGTTACTCTCGACGCTGGCGCGTGGTGAACCAATACCAATCACTTTTTTCGCCTGACGCAGCACGTCGGCAGCACCCTGCATCGCCTGGTCCGCATTCAGCGTAATCCAGTCATCACCGCGACGCTGCATCGGATGGCGTGGGCGATCTTTCAGATTAACGTAGCCATAACCAAAACGACCGCGGTCACAGAGGAAATAGTGGTTTACGCTACCGTTATAGCGGTTTTCAATACGGCGCAGTTCGCCATAGCGCTCGCCCGGACTGGTGTTACAGCCGATGCTGCACTGCTGACAAATGCTCGGTGCAAACTGCATATCCCACTTACGGTTGTAACGCTCGGAGTGGGTTTTATCGGTGAAGACGCCGGTAGGACAAATCTCTACCAGGTTGCCGGAGAACTCGCTTTCCAGCGTGCCATCTTCCGGACGACCAAAGTAGACGTTGTCGTGCGCGCCATACACACCAAGATCGGTGCCGTCGGCATAGTCTTTGTAGTAACGCACGCAGCGGTAGCAGGCGATACAGCGGTTCATTTCGTGAGAAATAAACGGCCCGAGATCCTGATTACGGTGGGTACGCTTGGTGAAGCGATAGCGGCGGAAGCTATGGCCGGTCATCACCGTCATATCCTGAAGATGGCAGTTACCGCCCTCTTCACACACCGGACAGTCGTGCGGGTGGTTAGTCATCAACCACTCGACCACGCTCTCACGGAACTCTTTCGCTTCGCCGTCATCAATTGAGATAAAGGTGCCGTCTGACGCTGGCGTCATGCAGGACATGACCAGGCGACCACGGGTATCTTCGGCATTTTGGTATTGCTTCACCGCACACTGGCGGCAAGCACCTACGCTGCCCAGCGCCGGGTGCCAGCAAAAATAAGGAATATCAAGGCCGAGGGACAGACATGCCTGAAGCAAGTTGTCTGCGCCGTCGACATCATATTCTTTACCGTCTACATGAATTGTAGCCATAGTGAACATGCTTCCGTAAGGCTTGATCTCTCAAGCGTTAAACATAAATCTCTGCGCGTCGGGCGGGGAGAAACGCCGCCCCAGCAGCGCCCGCACGTTTTTACCAGCGTGCTTTTAACAGGTTTGGCTGAATACCGCTGATTGCACGAGCGTTACCAAAGACCTGCGGCGCGATGCCGGCTTCAAATTCTTCGCGGAAATATTTAATCGCGCTTTGCAGTGGCTCTACTGCACCTGGCGCATGGGCGCAAAAGGTTTTGCCCGGACCAAGCTGGCGACAAAGCTGCTCAAGCGTTTCAATATCACCCGGCTGACCTTTGCCCTGCTCCAGCGCACGCAGGATTTTTACGCTCCACGGCAAACCATCGCGGCATGGGGTACACCAGCCACAGGATTCACGGGCGAAGAACTCTTCCAGGTTACGGACCAGCGACACCATATTGATTTCGTGATCGACCGCCATCGCCAGCGCGGTACCCAAACGGCTGCCGGCTTTACCAATGCTGGCAAACTCCATCGGCAGGTCGAGGTGCTGATCGGTCAGGAAGTCAGTTCCGGCACCGCCTGGCTGCCAGGCTTTAAATTTCAGGCCATCGCGCATGCCACCGGCGTAATCCTCGAGGATCTCGCGGGCAGTAGTGCCAAACGGCAGCTCCCAGACGCCTGGATTTTTCACCCGGCCAGAGAAGCCCATCATTTTGGTCCCGGCGTCATCGCTGTTTGAAATGCCCTTGTACCACTCCACGCCGTTAGCGAGGATGGCCGGCACGTTCGACAGCGTTTCAACGTTATTCACGCAGGTCGGCTTACCCCATACGCCGGCGGAGGCCGGGAATGGTGGCTTGGAGCGCGGGTTCGCGCGGCGGCCTTCCAGCGAGTTAATCAGCGCTGTCTCTTCACCACAGATATAACGACCCGCGCCGGTGTGCACGATCAGTTCGAAATCAAACCCGCTGCCGAGAATGTTCTTGCCCAGCAGACCTGCTTCGGTCGCTTCAGCAATCGCACGGCGCAAATTAACCGCCGCCTCGATATACTCTCCGCGCAGGAAGATGTAGCCACGGTAAGCTTTCAGCGCGAAAGCACTGATCAGCATGCCTTCCACCAGCTGATGCGGCATCTGCTCCATCAGCAGGCGGTCTTTATAGGTGCCCGGCTCCATCTCATCGGCGTTACACAGCAGGTAACGGATATTCATGCTTTCGTCTTTCGGCATCAGGCTCCACTTCAGACCCGTGGAGAAGCCCGCGCCGCCGCGCCCTTTCAGGCCTGAATCTTTTACCAGCGCCACAATCTCGTCTGGCGCCATGCCTTTCAGCGCTTTTTCAGCACCGGCATAGCCGTTTTTGCTGCGATATTCATCCAGCCATACCGGCTGTTTGTCTTCACGCATGCGCCAGGTCAGTGGATGCATTTCGGCAGTACGAATGATCTGTTTCATTGATACTGCTCCAGTAAGTCAGCGATGGTTTCCGGCGTCAGATGCACGTGGGTATCTTCGTCGACCATCATGGTTGGGCCTTTGTCGCAGTTACCGAGACAGCAGGTTGGCAGCAGGGTAAAGCGGCCATCGGTGGTGGTCTGGCCAGGCTTGATATTCAGATTCTGTTCCAGCGCCGCCTGAATCCCCTGATAACCGGTGATATGGCAGACCACGCTGTCGCAGTAGCGAATCACATGGCGGCCAACCGGCTGACGGAAAATCTGACTGTAAAACGTCGCCACGCCTTCTACGTCGCTGGCCGGGATACCCAGCACTTCAGAAATGGCATTAATCGCGCCATCCGGCACCCAGCCACGCTGTTTCTGCACGATCTTCAGCGCTTCAATTGAGGCTGCGCGTGCGTCTTCGTAGTGATGTTTTTCATGCTCAATAGCGTCACGTTCTGTGGCACTCAGCACAAAGACCTCACTCACATCGATCGTTTCGATCGCAATTTTTTGATCGTGCATAATTAGCGGTCCACGTCTGACATAACAAAATCGATACTACCGAGGTAAACGATCAGATCGGATACCAGGCTGCCGCGGATCACCGATGGGATCTGCTGCAGGTGCGGAAAGCTTGGCGTGCGCACGCGGGTGCGGTAGCTCATCGTGCTGCCATCGCTGGTCAGGTAGTAACTGTTAATTCCCTTGGTCGCCTCGATCATCTGGAAGGATTCGTTGGCTGGCATTACTGGCCCCCAGGAAACCTGCAGGAAGTGGGTGATCAGGGTTTCAATATGCTGCAGCGTGCGCTCTTTCGGTGGCGGCGTTGTCAACGGATGATCGGCCTTGAACGGGCCTTCCGGCATATTGTTCAGGCATTGCTCGAGAATACGCAGGCTCTGGCGCATCTCTTCCATCTTCAGCATCACGCGGGTATAAGCACAGCTGACACCGGCACCGATTGGCACTTCGAAATCGAAGTTTTCATAACCGGAGTACGGGCGCCATTTACGCACGTCAAAGTCGAGACCGGTGGCGCGCAGGCCAGCACCGGTGGTGCCCCATGCCAGCGCTTCATCCATATTGTAAGCAGACACGCCTTTCGAACGACCAATCAGCACCGAGTTTTTCAGTGCGGTTTGCTCATAGGCTTTCAGACGTTTTGGCAGCCAGTCGAGGAATTCGCGCAGCAGACGGTCCCAGCCTTTCGGCAGATCATGCGCCACACCGCCAATGCGGAACCATGCCGGATGCATACGGAAACCGGTGATGGCTTCCACCACATCATAAATTTTCTGGCGATCGGTAAAGGCAAAGAACACCGGAGACATGGCACCGACGTCCTGAATAAAAGTGGAGATATAAAGCAGGTGGCTGTTGATACGGAACAGCTCTGATAGCATCACGCGAATCACATCCACGCGTTCTGGCACTTTAATCCCGGCCAGTTTTTCTACTGCCAGCACATACGGCATCTCGTTAACGCAGCCACCGAGATATTCGATACGGTCGGTATAGGGAATGTAGCTGTGCCAGGACTGGCGCTCACCCATTTTTTCCGCACCGCGGTGGTGGTAGCCGATATCCGGTACGCAGTCGACGATCTCTTCACCATCCAGCTGCATAATGATGCGGAATGCACCGTGCGCTGAGGGGTGGTTAGGACCGAGGTTGAGGAACATAAAGTCCTCATTGGTGGTACTGCGCTTCATGCCCCAGTCTTCCGGCTTAAAGGTCAGCGCTTCCATTTCCAGGTCTTCTTTCTGCTTTGTCAGCTCGAAAGGATCGAATTCGGTGGCGCGTGCCGGATAGTCTTTACGCAGCGGATGCCCTTCCCAGGTCTGCGGCATCATAATGCGCGTCAGATGCGGGTGGCCCTGAATATTGATACCAAACATCTCCCAGGTTTCACGCTCATACCAGTTGGCATTCGGGAACATTTTGGTGATGGTAGGCACATTCAAATCGTTTTCAGACAACGCCACCTTGAGCATGATATCGCGATTGCGTTCAATGGAGATGAAGTGGTAGAAAACGGAGAAATCCGCCGCCGGTAAACCGTCACGGTGGGTGCGCAGGCGTTCATCCATACCATGCAGGTCATACAGCATGACGTACGGTTTCGGCAACTTGCGCAGAAACTCAATAATTTCCAGTAACTGCTCACGTTTTACCCACACCACCGGCACGCCGGTACGGGTAGGCTGCACGGTAAAGGCATCCGGCCCAAAACGATTACGCAGCTCGCCGATCACCGGGTCATCCTGGTGATCGCGGGTTTGCCATGCTGGCTGAGCGAGATCTTGCGCGGTTAAATCTGTCATAAGGTTGTTCACCATTCTGGCCTGTCTGACAGGCACTCAGTGTTGGCGTCAGGTGGGTCAGCGCACGTTACATTGTGATTTTCTTACGCGCTTATCTTGACCACATCCATCAACTGCTGGCTTAAATTTCGTCAGGGGTACGCAGGTTAGTCACTGCAATACGCTCGGCCTGTTTTCTCTCACGCTCGGACTGCATATTGGCGCGATAAACACCCTGATCGCCTACCACCCACGATAACGGGCGGCGCTCTTTACCGATTGACTCCTGCAGCAGCAACAGCGCTTGCATATAAGCTTCCGGACGCGGTGGGCAGCCAGGAATATACACGTCGACCGGCAGGAACTTGTCCACGCCCTGCACCACGGAGTAAATGTCGTACATGCCACCGGAGTTGGCACAGGCACCCATTGAAATCACCCACTTCGGCTCCAGCATCTGGTCATAAAGACGCTGTACTACCGGGGCCATTTTGGTGAAACAGGTACCCGCAACCACCATAAAGTCAGCCTGACGCGGCGAAGCACGGATAACTTCGGAGCCGAATCGTGCAACGTCGTGAACCGCAGTAAACGAAGTGGTCATTTCGACATAACAACAGGAAAGACCGAAGTTAAACGGCCAGAGGGAGTTCTTACGGCCCCAGTTCACCATATCGTGCAGGGCATTCTCTAACTTGCCCATGTAGATATTCTGATGAACGTGCTTCTCCAGGGGATCGGTAACGATTTCCTGTTTCTGCAGGGGATAACGGTCGTTCTCACCGTTCGGGTCTATGCGGGTGAGCGTATAGTCCATCTTAATGCCTCGCTGTTACTGCGTATGACGGTTGGTGTGACTGACCGTGGTGGTTTTGACTACGACACGACGACGTGCAGGAGCCCAGTCCAGTGCGCCAATGCGCGCCAGATAAACCAGTCCGGCCAACAGTACCAAAATGAAAATTGCGGCTTCGACAAAACCTACCCATCCGCTTTCACGAATCGCAGTAGACCATGCGTATAAATAGAGGGCTTCAACGTCGAATATGACGAAGAACATCGCCACCAGATAGAACTTGGCGGACAGACGCATCTGCGTCGTACCAACCGCCTCGATACCAGACTCAAAAGGTGTGTTTTTATGTCTTCCGTGGGCTTTTCCGCCCAAAAACCACGCGCCAGCTAACATCAGGCAACAGAGGCCCACGGCGACGATCAGGAAAACAGCGAATGCCCAGTTATGAGCGATGACTTCAGTGGTTGTTGACATACTCTCTGCTTACTCATCAAAAGTGGCGATTAGCGTCCTGCTCTCTTAACGGCAGTTAACACACCACATCGATTCAAGGGAAGGATGAAAAACCTTATAAACTTTGCTGTCTTTAATGATTAAGCAGCAATTTTATGGGGTTTTTTACTCCTTTCTATAACCTTTTGTCAACTTTGACAAAAGTATCCACACGTTATTTTACACCCGCAGCATTTTATTAACATATGATGCGCAGATAATAAGCTAAATCGTGTCAGTCTAACGCTGTAAATAGAGTGTAGCGGGTATTGAGTTGCATGGATCGTGCATTTAACAATCGTATTTTGACAGGAATTGGCCGGTTTTCCTGCCCCTTAATAGGGTTATTTTTTTGATCCAGGACACACTTTTGCCCTTTATGATAAAAAAAAGAGCAATATTTGAAACGATTGCCAACCGCAATTAATCAATCTCCGGCGAATTTTATGCCGTGATACTTGTCGGGTGGCATCATCAGACAGGAATAATGACAATATTAATTAAGTGGCAAAAAAATGCCTGAAAAAATGAAACAAGCACCCATTAAAAAGCCCCTCACTAAAATAAATTAGTGAAGGGCTTATTTTTAATGGTTAACAAGCTAAATACGCTGATTTAATGAGAACAGGTATCGTTTCGATTAACACATTTACTCTTCGTCATCCAACAGCACATCACTACCCTGACCGACAGCGGTCAGAGTGTAAGGATCGCTGCTGGACTCCATGGCATTGAAAATTGCCAGAGCCAGTTCATTTTCGCTTTCAGGATTGCGGCACAGCAGATATTGCGTATCTGGCAGTGCAGGCAGACCTTCTGCTGCACCCATGACGCGCAGTTCCGGGCTCATCATTTCTACCGGACGAGCCGTTACACCCAGGCCGGCTTTCACCGCAGCGCGCACTGCCGCCAGCGTAGAAGCGACGTAGGAGATGCGCCATGGGATACCCGCTTCGTTAAGGTGATCAATGGCCATATCACGATACGGGCTTGGTTCATCCAGCAGCACCAGTGGAATCGCTTCACCACGCTGGAAGATATAGTCAGCCGCGCAATACCATAACGTCGGTGAAGTACGCAGTACCTGATGAGTAAAGCTGCCTGGGCTGGAGGTGGTAACCACTAAATCCACTTCTCCCTGGTTCAGCATCTCCATCATGTACGGATTACGCTTCACACGCACATCAATAGCCAGTTTTGGATAGACCGAGGTGACCCGGTTGAGCAGGTAAGGCAGAATAGTATCAGAGGTATCATCGGACGCGCCGATAGTCAGAACCCCCTGAATGTTACTGTACATCAGAGATGTACAGGCCTCGTCATTGAAGCGCAGTATTTTTCTGGCATAACCCAGCAATTGAATACCGTGCTCCGTCAGCAATTTATTGCGTCCATGTCGGGCAAATAACTCTTTGCCCACCAATTGTTCCAGACGCTGCATCTGCTGGCTTACTGCTGATTGCGTTCTGCACACGGCCGCAGCAGCCGCTGCGAAAGTGTTAAGATCGGCAACCGCAACAAACGTTCTCAGCAGATCGAGGTCGAGGTTGAGAATCGGACGATTTGCATTAGTCATGTTTTTCTTCACTTATTAGATTTTTTACAAACAGCTACCCTGGTGTTACTACATGCTTTATCAGTCAGATAAAGCGGTGACAAGACGTCATGGCGAGAGTGCTAAACAGTGATGTCTCTCAACTCATTAGCTTGTCGGCGAACCTCTGAAACTCCTTTTCACGATACCGGCCCTGTCGATCTCTCACGATCGGACCCTGAGATAAATAGTATCTTTCGTCTGATACATTGTCAGTGCGCACGGCACTAACCCATAAGTTGTAGAAGGCTGCGTCGTCGTCGTTAAATGACACTGCAGCCACTTAAAAGCACATGACTGCTCATGTACTGGTCAAGAGCACTGACCTGGAATCGACGCTCCGTCAGAGTGACCGGATGACGCCAAATAGTAAATAATACTTAATATTTGTTGCGACAAAATGGTAGATTTTATCGCCGAAATTATCTGCTTTTTTACAGTAAATCCCCTTGATTGTTATCCTGGCATACTGTCGATTATATTTTAAGCCCCAATCTTCTAATTCTTTTCAGTAAAGCAGGATTTTATCAATGAACACCCATTTTCTCTGACCTCGTGCGACAAAAAAAGTTGTCCAGACAACGATCAAAACCCCCACTTAGTTGTTGATGCGAATAAACCTCATCGCCAGTCTCGACCATAATCTGGTCACACCAGCACTTAAAACCGCAACTTCAATTAGAAAGCTTTGATTATTTAGCCATTCATCTATTTATCATTTTCTATCAAATGTGCAGCATATCTGCCGCTGAACATCCTGCTTTTAATGCCGGCATTACACTGAGCAAATCTCAGCCAGAAGCATATGCTTTGTAAAAACCAATAATGAGATTATTGTACCAAAGATACCGTCAGCGCCCCTGTTGCGTACCGGCGTGATAGTAAAACCGTGGCTATCGCGCCAAAACCTGACTCAGCGCTTCAAAAGCGCTGAACAGAGGAGTAAATTGTGCAGGGTTATTTTCCACGGCAGGAACGCGGCTCTGCCAGTTAAGGCGATGTAGATGAATTTTCAAATTGATAAATCAGGTAAGCTGGACAACGTCTGCTACGACATTCGTGGCCCGGTGTTAAAAGAAGCAAAACGTCTCGAAGAAGAAGGCAATAAAGTCCTTAAACTCAACATCGGTAACCCGGCCCCCTTCGGCTTTGAAGCGCCCGATGAAATTCTGGTCGATGTGATTCGCAACCTGCCGAGCGCGCAGGGCTATTGCGATTCAAAAGGTCTCTACTCCGCCCGTAAAGCCATTATGCAGCACTACCAGGCGCGCGGCATGCGCGACGTCACCGTTGAAGATATCTATATCGGCAATGGTGTTTCTGAGCTGATTGTGCAATCGATGCAGGCGCTGCTGAACAGTGGCGACGAAATGCTGGTTCCCGCGCCCGACTATCCGTTATGGACCGCGGCGGTTTCCCTCTCCAGCGGCAAAGCGGTGCACTATTTATGCGATGAGTCATCTGACTGGTTCCCGGACCTTGATGATATTCGCAGCAAAATCACTCCGCGCACTCGCGGCATTGTGATTATCAATCCGAATAACCCAACCGGTGCGGTCTACAGCAAAGAGTTGCTGATGGAAGTGGTTGAACTGGCGCGCCAGCATAACCTGATCATCTTCGCCGACGAGATTTACGATAAGATTTTGTATGATGCCGCGCAGCACCACTCGATTGCCGCAATGGCGCCGGATCTGTTAACCATCACCTTTAATGGTTTGTCGAAAACCTACCGTGTTGCCGGCTTCCGTCAGGGCTGGATGGTACTGAACGGCCCGAAAAAACATGCAAAAGGCTATATTGAAGGTCTGGAGATGCTGGCATCGATGCGACTGTGTGCTAACGTGCCGGCGCAGCACGCCATTCAGACCGCACTGGGTGGTTATCAGAGTATCAGTGAATTTATCGCGCCGGGCGGCCGCCTGTACGAACAGCGCCAGCGTGCCTGGGAACTGATTAATGAGATCCCCGGCGTCAGCTGCGTGAAACCTCAGGGTGCGCTGTATATGTTCCCACGCATTGATCCTAAACGCTTTAATATTCATGACGACCAGAAAATGGTGCTCGATTTCCTGCTGCAGGAAAAAGTGCTGCTGGTACAGGGAACCGCATTTAACTGGCCATGGCCGGATCACGTGCGCATCGTCACGCTGCCGCGCGTCGATGAACTGGAAATGGCGGTGAACAAGTTTGGCCGTTTCCTTGAAGGCTATCGTCAATAAGCCGTAACGTTGCGGGCAGTGTTATTGCTGCCCGTACCTCAGCTGACGGCTCTCGCGCTGCACAACAGGATAGATCGCTATGAACCAAAGCCATTTCTTCGCTCATCTTTCCCGTCTGAAACTGATCAATCGCTGGCCGCTGATGCGCAATGTGCGCACCGAAAATGTCTCTGAGCATAGTCTGCAAGTGGCGATGGTGGCGCACGTACTGGCACTGATCAAAAACCAGAAGTTTTCCGGTCAGCTTAATGCGGAACGCATCGCCATGCTGGCGCTGTATCACGATGCCAGCGAAGTCCTGACCGGCGATTTGCCGACCCCGGTTAAATATTACAATGCTCAGATCGCCCATGAATATAAGCAGATCGAAAAGATCGCCCAGCAAAAGCTGATCGAAATGCTGCCAGAGGATCTGCAGGATGCTTTCCGGCCACTGCTGGATGAACATCTGCACTCGCCAGAAGAGAGCGCGGTCGTAAAACAGGCTGATGCGTTGTGCGCTTATCTGAAATGCCTGGAAGAGCTGTCGGCGGGCAACAATGAATTCCGTCAGGCAAAGGCCAGACTGGAAAAAACGCTTAATGACCGGCGCAGCCCGGAGATGGATTATTTTATCGAGGTATTCGTACCGAGTTTTAATCTGTCGCTGGATGAGATTAGCCAGGATACGCCGTTATAACTCGCCGCCTGGGTGCACGGGAGCGCATGCAGGCGGCGGTAAACAGTGCTGACAACGCCGGTAACCACGGCTCAGTGACGACGCTGATTCAGCTGTTCTTCTGTCAGGCCGGTTATCTGGCTAATTTCCGCCCTTCTGCAAGCATTTTAACGGCGACGTCCTTCATTGCTTCCTGTCGCCGTTGCTGCAATCCTCTCTCAAGCCCTTTCTTTAATCCTTCCTGCTCAAGATGACGCTGCATCGCCGCGATAGCGTAACGCATTGCCGGAAGGTCATATGCTTGTCAGGCAGCGCAGGATATGAGTATCAACTCATGCCGGGCTAAATCATGCTCAGTGCTTTCTGTGCACCTCAAAACTACCGTCAGCATTTTTGTTAATAATCAGCTCTTCCAGTGAGGAGAGCACCATATTAACGTCTTCGAGGCGTGGTGCATCAGACGGTGGGTTGACCGCAATCACATGGCTACCCGCCGCCAGTCCAGACAGGATACCTGCGCCCGCATCCTCCACGACCACACACTCTTCCGGTTCCAGTTGCAGTAGCTGTGCACCTAACAAATAGGCATCCGGCTCAGGTTTACCGCGTGCCACGCGCTCTGCGGTAACAAACACTTCCGGCTCGGGCAAGCCGGTAGCGGCACGACGCGCTGAAGCGACCGGTACTGAACCTGAGGTAACAATTGCCCACGGAATTGCCAGCTCGTCCAACGTTGCCAGCAGCTGCTGCGCACCGGGCAGAGCGATAATGCCATCAGTATCTTCCGCTTCAATTTTTTCCAGCGCGTAGAATTCACGCTGAATTTCCTCTTCAGAGGCACCAGCCATAAAATGACGCAGTGAGGTAATCGCCTGTTTACCATGGATAAAATTCAGAATCTCTGTAGCATCGATGCCGTGACGTTTGCCCCAGTTGGTCCATGCACGTTCGACAGCAGGGAGTGAATCAACCAGCGTGCCGTCTAAATCAAACAGAAAACCTTTACACTTCACTTGCGTTTCCTTCTCAGGCGTTGATGATTTGCGCGATCTCGTTCGCACTCAGATGGTACTGCCGTGGACAAGTTTGCCACACTGTCAGCATCCGTTGGTATTTTTCCCACATTGGCGTCTGCGCATTAAAGCCATGGGTACCGGAATCGAACTGGGTATAGCGTCCTTCAATATTCACCATAAAGCGCACATAGCCGAGATAGCGCGCCTCTGTCGCGGCATCAAAGCCGAGAAATGCCAGGCGCCGCTCTTCCAGCCCGCTGTTATTTTTCAGATTTGTCCAGGAAACATGCAGCGCATGATGCATCTCCATGATGTCGATAAGCGTGCGGCACACTTCTTCGCTAAGCTCACCGAATTCGCGATCCAGTTCGCGCAGCTGCAAACCGTAACCGCGTTCAACAATGGTCTGCTGACGACGATAGCGCTCGGCATTATCCGCATCAAGCATCGTCATTATTTTGTACTGGTTGGAGAGAATTAAACGCTGGGCGTGGGTCATTTCCATCTTGAACTCCTGTGTCACCTGGACAGTAGTAATTTAAATCAGATGACCAAGAATCGCACAACGCGGAAGACCAGGGTATCGCAAGCAGCGGCTTCTTTGATTTAGCGCGGGTTTCCACCAATTTTTTTTTCGGTGGGAACCCGCGAGTCACTCAAAGATCGTCGAGGAAGGTTTTATCGAGCTGTTTAAATGCGCGTTTCAGCACTTCAGCCAGCGACTGGTAGGTGGGTTTACCTTCTACCGGGGCAATCGCTTGTCCGGCTTCCTGCAACTTCGCCCTTACCTCATGGAACCACTGTAACAACGTCGGTGGCAGCGGCGTGACAGAGCGCTTACCCAACCACCACAGCCCCTGCATTGGCAAGGTACAGGCAAATAGCGCCGTGGCCACCGCCGGGCCGAGCTGACCGCCAAGAGCAATCTGCCATGTGAGGGTAAATATCGCCAACGGAGGCATAAAACGAATGGCGAAACGCGTGGCGCGAGTGACACGATTTTCCGGAAACATTGGAGCAAGGCGCTTATCGACAGGCCATGTCTTCATATAATGCTGTCCAAGCTGGAACAATTTGAACCAACTGACGGAGCCGGAGTGATTAGCCATGGCGGACCTCAACTTCAGAGATAAAAAATAAAAAAATTAAGTAACCAAACAACTTTACATTACATCCTTCAATATATTTTGTCTTTAACTGTCACTGTCGTTATCCTGAGCGCGATTTTTAGGACTGGAACGTGAGCAATCTTAATCAACTGTTGGCCGGGACATGATTAGTTAAGCTGGCCTTCAAAAAAAACTGTAAAATAACCAAGTTTTTTTGCTGTCGGAGACAATTTTTCCCGTCAGTATGATTTTAATCATTAATGTACCAGCTTTCATGCGCTACGCTGATAGTCTGATTGAGTTTATTTTAGCCACTTTTAACAAATAGGTACTTCCATGTCGAGTAAGTTAGTACTGGTTCTGAACTGCGGTAGTTCTTCACTTAAGTTTGCCATCATCAATCCGGCAGACGGTGAAGAGTATCTGTCTGGTTTAGCTGAGTGTTTCCATCTGCCTGAAGCGCGTATCAAATGGAAGATCGACGGCGCTAAACATGAAGCCGCGTTGGGTGCAGGTGCAGCACACAGTGAAGCACTTAACTTTATGGTTAAAACTATTCTGGCACAAAAACCTGAGCTGTCAGCACAAATCGCTGCAATCGGCCATCGCATTGTGCATGGTGGTGAAAAACTGACCCAGTCGGTAGTCATCACTGATGAAGTGGTTCAGGGAATCAAAGACGCCTCCTCATTCGCTCCGCTGCACAATCCGGCACACCTGATCGGCATCGACGAAGCAATGAAAAACTTCCCGCTGCTGTCTGATAAAAATGTCGCCGTGTTCGACACCGCTTTTCATCAGACCATGCCGGAAGAGTCTTATCTCTACGCCCTGCCGTATTCCTTATATAAAGAGCATGGCGTTCGTCGTTACGGCGCGCACGGCACCAGCCACTTCTACGTGACGCACGAAGCAGCTAAAATGCTGAACAAGCCGCTGGAAGAGCTGAATATTATTACCTGCCATCTCGGCAATGGTGGTTCAGTTTCAGCCATCCGTAACGGCGTTTGCGTTGACACCTCAATGGGTCTGACGCCGCTGGAAGGCCTGGTCATGGGCACCCGCAGTGGTGATATCGATCCGGCTATTATCTTCTTCCTGCACGATACTCTCGGTATGAGCGTTGATGCGATCAACAAACTGCTGACCAAAGAGTCCGGCCTGCTCGGCCTGACCGAAGTCACCAGCGACTGCCGTTACGTGGAAGATAATTACAACGATAAAGCAGATGCTAAACGCGCGATGGATGTATTCTGCCACCGCCTGGCGAAATATATCGGCTCTTACACTGCGCTGATGGATGGCCGTCTGGATGCAGTGGTATTCACCGGTGGTATCGGCGAAAACGCCGCCATGGTGCGTGAGCTGACGCTGGCTAAACTGGCTCTGCTGGGCTTTGATGTCGATCACGAGCGTAACCTTGCAGCGCGCTTTGGCAAATCAGGCTTTATCAATAAAGAAGGCACCCGCCCTGCGGTGGTGATCCCAACCAACGAAGAGTTGGTCATCGCGCAAGACGCTGCCCGCCTTACTGCTTAATGCTTCTCCTCCGTCAGCTCAGGCTGGCGGAGTTGTTTTGGACACCACGCAACACCTGAGAGGTTTACCGTGTCACGTACAATTATGTTGATTCCAACCGGTACCAGCGTCGGCCTGACCAGTGTCAGCCTTGGCGTTATCCGGGCCATGGAGCGTAAAGGCGTTCGTCTCAGCGTCTTCAAACCTATCGCACAACCGCGCCTCGGCGGTAACACGCCAGACCAGACCACCACCATCATTCGCAAAAACTCCTCAATCCCGGCGGCCGAGCCGCTGGAAATGAGCCGCGTTGAATCACTGCTGGGCTCGAATCAGCAGGATGTATTGATGGAAGAGATCATCGCCCGCTATCACGAAAACACCAAAGATGCGGAAGTGGTGCTGGTTGAAGGCCTGGTGCCAACACGTAAACATCAGTTTGCCAACGCACTGAACTATGAAATTGCTAAAACGCTGAATGCAGAAATCGTTTTCGTTACCGCACTGGGCAATGACTCACCGGCTCAGCTGAAAGAGCGTATCGAACTGACGCAAAGCAGCTTCGGCGGCAGTAAAAACAAAAGCATCACCGGCGTGATTATCAACAAACTGAATGCGCCGGTTGACGATCAGGGACGTACTCGCCCTGACCTGTCTGAAATTTTTGATGACTCGACCAAAGCCAGCGTCGCGAATATCGATCCGAAGCAGCTGTTTGCCAACAGCCCGCTGCCGGTTCTGGGCTGTGTGCCATGGAGCTTCGAGCTTATCGCCACCCGCGCCATCGATATGTGCCGCCACCTGAATGCGCGCATCATTAACGAAGGCGATATCAATACCCGCCGCGTTAAGTCGGTGACCTTCTGCGCACGTAGCATTCCACATATGCTGGAGCATTTCCGTCCAGGTTCCCTGCTGGTCACCTCCGCAGATCGCCCGGACGTGCTGGTTGCCGCCTGCCTGGCGGCGATGAACGGCGTGGAAATCGGTGCCATCCTGCTGACCGGCGGTTATGAAATTGATGACCGTATTAACAAACTGTGTGAGCGTGCGTTCCAGACCGGCCTGCCGGTATTTATGGTCGACACCAACACCTGGCAGACCTCACTGAGCCTGCAAAGCTTTAATCTGGAAGTGCCCAGCGATGATACCCAGCGTATCGAACGCGTGCAGGAGTACGTCGCCAGCCATATTGATGCCGACTGGATAGAGTCACTGACTGCCACCTCCGAGCGCAGCCGTCGCCTGTCGCCACCAGCCTTCCGCTACCAGCTGACCGAGCTGGCACGTAAAGCCGGTAAACGCATCGTACTGCCAGAAGGCGATGAGCCACGTACCGTTCAAGCGGCTGCGATTTGCGCCGAACGCGGTATTGCGCACTGCGTACTGTTAGGTAATCCTGAAGAGATTCAGCGCGTTGCAGCAGTACAGGGTGTTGAGCTGGGCGCAGGCATCGACATCGTTGATCCGGAAGTGGTACGTGAAAACTATGTTGCCCGCCTGGTAGAACTGCGTAAAAGCAAAGGCATGACCGAAGTGGTCGCACGCGAGCAGCTGGAAGACAACGTGGTACTTGGTACCATGATGCTGGAACAAAACGAAGTAGACGGACTGGTTTCCGGTGCAGTACACACCACTGCCAACACCATTCGTCCACCGTTGCAGCTGATCAAAACCGCGCCAAACAGTTCACTGGTTTCTTCAGTGTTCTTTATGCTGCTGCCTGAGCAGGTGCTGGTTTACGGTGACTGCGCTATCAACCCGGATCCTACCGCCGATCAGCTGGCAGAGATTGCCATTCAGTCGGCAGACTCCGCAGCGGCGTTTGGTATCGATCCGCGCGTGGCAATGATCTCCTACTCAACCGGTAACTCCGGAGCCGGTAGTGATGTGGAAAAAGTACGTGAAGCGACGCGTATCGCGCAGGAAAAACGTCCTGACCTGGTCATTGACGGTCCGTTACAGTATGACGCAGCGATTATGGCCGATGTGGCAAAATCTAAAGCGCCAAACTCACCGGTTGCAGGCCGTGCTACCGTGTTTATCTTCCCGGATCTGAACACCGGTAACACCACCTATAAAGCGGTACAGCGTTCAGCTGACCTGATCTCGATTGGCCCAATGCTGCAAGGTATGCGCAAGCCGGTCAACGATCTGTCACGCGGTGCGCTGGTAGACGATATCGTTTACACCATCGCATTGACTGCGATTCAGTCCTTACAGGCTGAAGGCTAAGCTGAAAAAAAACCGCTTGCGCCTGCAAGCGGTTTTTCTGCTATTTAATTCTGCTCTTTGTTACGACTTAACCACAACGAAAGCGCTTTCAGCGAGTCAGAGGTGAACTCATCACAGCGGCTGGTTACCTCTTCCGGCGTCATCCAGAATACCTCTGCAACCTCCTCTTCCTGCATGGCGAACGGGCCATGTGAGACACAGCTAAACAGCCCGCCCCAGACGCGACAGTGTGGATCCTCAAAATAGAACTGCCCGTGCTCGGCAAAAGGCACCGCTGCGATACCCAGCTCTTCTTCCGCTTCACGACGTGCTGACTCCAGTAACACTTCCCCACTCTGCACTACGCCACCCGCAGTGGCATCCAGCATACCCGGCATAAAATCTTTATTATCGGTACGGCGCTGCACCAGAATTTTTCCCATACCATCGTGAACCACGATATAGGTTGCGCGATGGCGCAGGCATTGTGCACGCATCTGAGTCCGACTCGACTGAGCAATTACCTCGTTATCTTCGTTAACGATATCCACCCACTCCGTACCGGCAGCCTGACTTTGTTCCACCATCAGTGACCCTTTTTTTCTGTTCTGGCGCATGGTTGCGCATATGGTTGTCGCAACCGCCTAAAGTAATGGCTTATGTTATCGGACGCAATAAGCGCAACGGGTAGTTAACGTGTTTTGCCCGATTCTCCTGACCACAGCTGCACGGACGCACGTTGCCACTGGAAAAAAGCGTAATCAGCCAATTTTTCAGGGAGATCGTCACCGTGCAAAGCCAGACGATTAAGCATAATCGCTAAATCGGTATCGGCAATTGACCATTCACCAAACAGATTTTGCTGGCCGCTGACAATCAAGCGTTCAGCGACCGCAATCAGCTTTTGTGCCGCATACTGTCCTGCCTCAGAGAGCGGTGGAAACTTCTCTGCGGCAAACAGCACTTCTGTTGGACGTTCCGCACGCAGCGCTAACAGATCGCTGCGCAGCCAGGCCTGTATTTCACGCGCGCGGGCGCGTTTTTGCAGGTCACGCGGATAAAGGCGTTCAAACTCGGGTGCCGGAAAGCGCTCTTCCAGATACTCCGCAATTGCCGACGACTCGCTTAACAGAAAGTCGTCAACCTGCAGGGTGGGAACCCTGGCCGTCAGTGAGATGTCACGATAGCGTTCACTCAGATGTTCAGCTGATGCCAGATCGACTCGCTTCAGGCTAAAGGGCACCCCTTTCTCAGTCAGCGCCACATAAACCGACATCGCATAAGGGCTGAAAAACGACGCATCGGACCATAGGGTAATTTTCGGATAATCCATTCTGATTCCTTTGACAGAGTGACGCAGACGGAATCTCATTGTTTACCGATTTTTCCCGACAAAGGCAATCGGCAACTGCGGGGATTAGGGCTGGCTTTCGCCGCATGCCGGGCGCAGCTTCCTTTTTCGATCATTTCGCGTCACAGCCGGTTCTCTTCTATGCTGAAAACAGGCTGTCACACAACGCATAAGGATATTCAGCATGCATATTTTACTCACCGGTGGCACCGGACTGATTGGCAGCCATCTTATCCCGCGTTTGCTGCAGTCGGGTCATCAGATCAGTGTGGTAACGCGTGACGTCGCTGCCGCCAGAGCCCGGCTCGATTCGGCCGTTAATCTGTGGTCAGGCCTGGCGCAGCAGCGCGATCTGAATGAAATTGACGCGATAATCAACCTGGCGGGCGAACCGATCGCCGATAAGCGCTGGAGTGAACATCAAAAACAGAAACTGTGTGAAAGCCGCTGGCAGATTACCGAGCGGCTGGCTTCACTGATAAATGCCAGTAGCAATCCACCCTCGGTGTTTATTTCCGGCTCGGCTACCGGTTTTTATGGCGATACTGGCGATCTGGTAATGACCGAGGACGACCCCGGTAACGATGAGTTTACGCATCAACTTTGCGCACGCTGGGAGGCACTGGCGCTCGGCGCCGCAAGTGAGCGTACCCGCGTCTGTCTGATGCGCACCGGCGTGGTGTTGGCGAAGCAAGGCGGTGCGCTGGCAAAAATGAAACTGCCGTTTAAACTGGGAATTGGCGGGCCATTGGGCAACGGTAAGCAGTATATGCCGTGGATCCATCTCGACGATATGTTGAATGCAATTCTTTGGCTGCTGAATAATCCGCAGTTAGAGGGGCCGTTTAATATGGTGTCACCCTATGCGGTGCGCAATGAGCAATTTGCCGCCGCTCTCGGGCATGCCATGCATCGGCCGGCGTTTATGCGCACCCCAGCCAGCGCGATTAAACTGATGATGGGAGAGTCGGCCGTCCTGGTCCTGGGCGGGCAACATGTGCTGCCAAAACGGCTGGAAGAGTCCGGTTTCGCTTTTCGCTGGTATCAGCTGGATGAGGCTCTGCGCGACGTAGTGTGATCACCGCCGGTGATGATTGCAGGGGCAGCGTTTTCGGCGCCCCTGCATTCAGTATCAAGTAAAACTACTTTAATGCACCCGATAAAAACTGCTGCAAACGGGCACTTTTGGGATGGTTGAACAGCTCTTGCGGTGGCCCCTCCTCTTCAATCTTACCCTGATGCAGGAAGATGACATGGCTGGAAACATGGCGAGCAAATTCCATTTCATGGGTTACGACCACCATGGTTTTCCCCTCCTCCGCCAGCTTTTGCATGATACGCAGCACTTCACCCACCAGCTCAGGATCGAGCGCAGAAGTCGGCTCATCGAACAGTAATACTTCGGGTTCCATCGCCAGCGCACGGGCAATAGAGACACGCTGCTGCTGACCGCCGGAAAGATTGACCGGGTATTTACCGCGCGCCAGTTCATCAATACCGACCTTATCCAGATAACGAACGGCACGTTCACGCGCTGCCTGCTTGCTCAGGCCCAGCACCTGGATCGGCGCTTCCATCACATTCTCCAGCACCGTCATATGGCTCCAGAGATTGAAGTGTTGGAATACCATCGTCAGCCGGGTGCGCAGCGTGCGTAGCTGCTCCTTATTGGATACTTTAAGCTGGCCGTCGGTATCGCGCACCAGATTAATCGCCTGATTATTTACCGCAATCGCTCCTTCGCTGGGTTTTTCGAGAAAGTTAATGCAGCGTAAAAATGTGCTTTTTCCGGACCCTGATGAACCAATAATACTGATGACGTCACCGGCATTGGCCTGCAATGAAACGCCCTTCAGCACCTCATGTTTTCCATAGCGCTTATGGAGTTCAGTTACGTTTAATTTATTTTCGGCCATAGTGTTACTTACTCAATGGGACGATGAGGGTTTAACATGCGCCAGCCAGCGCTTTTCCGCCATGCGGAACAGGCTGATCAGCACATAGGAAATAACCAGATACAGCACGGCAGCAATACCAAAGGCGGTAAACGGCTGATAGGTTGCCGAATTAATATCACGCGCAACCTTCAGTAAATCCGGCACCGTAGCGGTAAATGCCAGCGCGGTAGAGTGCAGCATCAGAATCACTTCGTTGCTATAGGCCGGCAGCGCGGAGCGCAGGGCTGAAGGCAGAATAATGCAGCGATAAAGTTTGAAAGTTGAAAAACCATATGCGCGTGCCGCTTCGATTTCACCGTGTGGTACACCACGAATTGCACCAGCAAAAATCTCGGTGGTATAGGCACAGGTATTCAGCGTCAGAGCCAGCAAGGTGCAGTTCAGGCCGCTGCGGAAAAAGGCATTCAGCATCTCGGTGCCTTTCACCACCTCCAGCGTATACATGCCGGAATAGAATACCAACAGCTGCACATACAACGGTGTACCGCGAAACACATAAGTAAACAGCCAGACAGGAAAACGCACCGCGCGATTCGGCGATACCCGGGCAATCGCCAGTAGCACCGCCATGCAACCGCCGAGCACCACCGAAATAATGAGCAGCCAAAGAGTGATCGCCACGCCGGTAAAGCGATAGCCGTCGGTCCAGAGCAGGGCTTTCCAGTACTCGTGAATAATCTCGATCATAGTTCTGCCCTTTTCACCCCTACCGAGTAGCGGCGTTCAAGCCACCACAACACACCGTTCGATAGCGTGGTAAATATCAGATAAATCACCCCGGCCACAATGGCAAAATAAAACGGTTCCCAGGTACTTTTTCCTGCCAGCTGGGTTGCCTTTACCAAATCCTCAAGACCCAGAAGAGACACCAGCGCAGTGGCTTTCAGAATAACTTGCCAGTTATTGCCGATACCCGGCAGAGCAAAGCGCATCATGCCAGGAAACAGAATGCGACGGAAAACCTGCGAGCCGGTAAAACCGAACGCGGTCGCCGCTTCAATTTGGCCTTTCGGCACCGCCAGATAAGCACCCCGGAATGTTTCAGTAAAGTAAGCGCCGTAAATAAAACCCAGCGTCAGGATACCGGCCACCATCGGGTCGATATTGAACTGTTGAATCCCGACAGCATCGGTTACCGCGTTGAGGGCGATCTGCAATCCGTAAAAGATCAGCAGCATCAGTACCAGATCGGGCACACCACGAATCAGGGTGGTGTAACCCTCGAAAATGAGAGCAATAAGACGATTGCTGGATAACTTTGCACCCGCGCCAATCAGACCCAGCACTACCGCGATTAACAGCGAACTTAACGCCAGCTCCAGCGTGACCGCTGCGCCTTTTAAGATGACTTCAGAATAGCCATACAGCATGGATGTAATCCTGTCGTATACAGTCGAACAAATGGCCGCCCGCCTGCTGCGGGCAACCATCACAGGCAACCTCAATCGCCTTTCACTGACTGAGGTTGACGACAGGTGTTACTCAGCCACCGTAGACATCAAAGTCAAAGTACTTCTTCGCCAATTTGTCGTAGGTGCCGTCTGCACGCATCTCAGCGAAAGCTTTATCAATTGCCGCTTTCAGCTCGGTATCATCTTTGCGCATGCCCATACCGGTACCGACGCCAAAAATCGCATCATCTTTCACTGCCGGGCCGGCAAACTGATAATCTTTACCTACCGGTTGCTTCAGGAAGCCTTCGCTGGCAGCGACTTCATCCTGAAACGCAGCATCAATACGACCGGCGGTCAGATCCTGATAGACCAGATCCTGGTTAGCGTAAGGCGTGACCGTCACTCCTTTTGGACGCCAGTACTGGTTAGCGTAAGTTTCTTGTGTGGTGCCTTGCAGCAGGCCAATAGTTTTGCCTTTCAGTGACTCAGTCGTCGGCTGAATTGGCGAACCTTTAGGGGCGATCAGACGGGAATTGGCAGCATACAACTTTTCAGAGAAGGCGATCTCCTGCTGACGTTTTTCGGTGATGGAAAGTGAAGAGATAATCACATCGATTTTCTTCGCCTTCAGCGAAGGGATCAGCGCATCGAAATCACTTTCGACATAGCTACATTTCGCTTCAATACGTTTGCAAATCTCGTTGGCCAAATCGATATCAAAACCGACCAGTTGCCCCTGCGCGTTTTTCGACTCGAACGGCGCATAGGTCGGATCGGTTCCGATACGCAGATTTTTTGGTACAGCAGCGAACGCACTGCTTGCGCTGGAGAAGGCCAGCACCAGAGAAAGAGCCAGGACCTGCTTTTTCATACATTACCCTCAAGTAAATTGCTTATTTTTATATGGTGCGAGATGTGTTTGCGCCGTTTCTTTTTGCAGATTTCATGCCAGTTCTTTGGCATGTTGCTGCCCGGAATGAGTGTGCAATGTACACGGCTAAAACCGGGCGCTGGCGCTTAGTTTGCGAGGGAAATATAACAGGGTTGTTGTGGCCTGGCGGCAATTATGTTGCTTTTTAGTGCGCGCGATGCACGAATAGTGATCCAGTCCTGATTATTGCACCACCGCGATGCAATTGGCTAAATGTTACGCACCCTGCCAACGTGTAAACAGATCCTGTGGCAGGGAAATCTCAAACTGATCGATCACCCGGTTCACCGTTTGGTCGATTATTTGCTGGATAGTTTCTGGCCGGTGATAAAACGCCGGCACCGGTGGCATAATAATCGCACCCAGCTCTGCCGCGCTGGTCATCATCCGCAGATGCCCCAGATGCAGCGGGGTTTCACGCACGCAGAGCACCAGCCGCCGCCGCTCTTTTAACACCACATCGGCTGCGCGCGTCAGCAGATCGTCGGTATAGCTGTGGACAATGCCCGACAGCGTCTTCATTGAGCAGGGTAAAATCACCATGCCATCGGTTTTAAACGAGCCGGATGAAATACTGGCGGCAATATCGCGCACGTCATGCACCACGTCGGCCATCGCCTGCACGTCACGCACCGACAGATCGCTTTCCAGCGCCAGCGTCTGGCGTGCCGCCTGACTCATCACCAGGTGAGTCTCCACTTCCGCTACCTGCTGCAAAACTTGCAGCATACGCACGCCATAAATTACGCCGCTGGCGCCGGAAATTCCGATAATGAGTCGCTTCATACTTTTGCCTTGTTCAGTCACGCTTAATCGCGCAAGTTTGGACGTTGACGCACTAAATTACAACTGCGCTGCCAGTGCGGCGATGATTCCTTTGCGGGACATCCAGCAGCAGCGCAAAAAGATATTTACCTGAAACATGACTTAAATCGTCTCCCCCATCGACAAGCGATAATGCAAATCTACTTGTTCAATGGTGGGCTGATGCTGAATCTTTTTAATCAGCATCCCGGCGGCAATTTTGCCCATATCAAAGCGCGGCGTAATCACACTGGCGAGTTTAGGCGTGATCACCTGACCAATTTCCAGACCGTGGAACCCGGCAATCGCCAGCTGCTGCGGAACAAGGATGCCCGCCGCATGGCACTCCTGTAACACCCCAACCGCCAGATCATCATTGGTACAGAGAATACCGTCCATATCCGGGTACATCTGCCGCGCCAGCGTCATCATGCCGCTGCCAATCGATACTGATGACACTTTACCCGGCACAATACGGCCAGCCGCTAATCCCGCCGCCGCCATGGCTTCGCTGTAGCCAGCATAGCGCTGTTGATCGCGGGCGTCTGACATTGACCCGAAATAAATAATCCGTTTTTTGCCGCTGGCAATCAGCATATTGGTCATATCAAAACCGGCACGAGTATTATTAAAACCGACATTGATCCGCCCCGGCGTCTGGCTTAGCCCCATCACTTCAGCCACCGGAATCGCAGCGGCGTTAAGATATTTTTCGGCGCGTACCGTATGAGTGGTTTCGGTCAGCAGCAGCGCTTTAACATTAAAGGCCAGCACCGTGGCGATTTGCTGTTCCTCGCGTTGCTGGTCGTAGTCGTAATTGACCACCAGCGTTTGATAGCCCTGCGCACGGGTAACAGATTCGATACCCGCTAACAGATCGGCGAAGATTTGATTGTGAAAAGAGGGGATCAGCACCCCGATACGCGGCAGCTGATGGTTGACCAGATTATCAGTATCAGGCTGATAACCGACTTCCGCGATAACGCTGGCGATCAGCGCGGCGGTCTCTGCTTTGACTTTTTCAGGCGTGCGCAGATAGCGGCTGACCGTCATTTTTGTTACACCAGCCAGGGTGGCAATATCATGTAACGTTATGCGTTGCATTTTCATTATTCATGTCCGTCACACGGCCACTACGTTGCGCCATTATGCCTGCTGTATTAGTAATGAGAAATTTGCCAATAAAAAAGCCAGCCGGTTTGAGCCGGCTGGCATGATTTTCAGCAAAAGTCAGAGCAACTGACGCGTCAGCCTTAACCTTCGTTGTGCATCTCAAGGTTTTCCACTTCATTCTGGCGCGCCAGTGCTTTGGCATCGTCATTACGCAGTGACTGGAGATACTCAAGATATTGCTGATCGACATCTTTAGTGACGTAAATACCGTTAAACACCGAGCATTCAAACTGCGCGATATCCGGATTCTCTTCTCGTACCGCTTCGATCAGATCGTCAAGATCCTGGAAAATCAGCGCGTCGGCGCCAATAATCTGGCGAATCTCTTCTACCTCACGCCCATGAGCAATCAGCTCGGTGGCGCTTGGCATATCGATGCCGTACACGTTCGGGAAACGAATTTCCGGTGCTGCAGACGCGAGATAAACTTTCTTCGCTCCGGCCTCACGCGCCATCTCAATAATCTGCTCAGAGGTGGTGCCTCGCACAATCGAGTCATCCACCAACAGCACGTTTTTATCGCGGAACTCTGCACGGTTGGCGTTCAGCTTACGGCGAACCGCGCTGCGGCGCAGGTGCTGGCCCGGCATAATGAAGGTGCGGCCAACATAGCGGTTTTTCACAAAGCCCTGACGATAAGGCTTATTCAGAATCCCGGCAATCTCCAGCGCGATATCGCAGGAAGTTTCCGGAATAGGAATGACCACGTCGATATCCAGGTCTTCCCATTCGCGCGCAATCTTGGCACCGAGCTTGGTTCCCATACGCACACGGGCACTGTAGACCGAAATCTTGTCGATAAACGAGTCAGGACGGGCAAAGTAGACGTATTCGAACAGGCACGGATTGCTT
This sequence comes from Winslowiella toletana, assembly GCF_032164335.1. Lineage (NCBI taxonomy): Bacteria > Pseudomonadati > Pseudomonadota > Gammaproteobacteria > Enterobacterales > Erwiniaceae > Winslowiella > Winslowiella toletana. The sequence continues at coordinate 3,354,929 of NZ_CP134152.1, forward strand.
TTCGGATTTTCCGCGCACTGACGCGTAGAAAGCTGCCCTTTCTCGGTGATGTACACCGCTTCGCCCGGCGCGACATCACGCAGGAACTCGAAGCCGAGTGTATCCAGCGCCACGCTCTCCGAGGCTACCATATACTCAACGCGACCATCAGCCATTGCACGCTTGCCGATCACCAGCGGACGAATGCCGTTTGGATCGCGGAAAGCCACCATACCGTGACCGATGATCATCGCCACCACAGCGTAAGCACCGCGCACCCGCTGGTGCACCGCAGCCACCGCCGCAAAAATGTTTTCAGCTTCCAGCGGATAGTGCTGAAAGCGATCCAGTTCCTGCGCAAAGATATTCAGCAGAATTTCTGAATCAGACGTGGTGTTAACGTGGCGACGACCGCTTTCAAACAGCTGCTTACGCAATTCATGTGCGTTAGTCAGGTTGCCGTTATGTGCAAGGGTAATGCCGTAAGGGGAGTTAACGTAGAAGGGCTGCGCTTCAGAAGCACTGGAGCTTCCGGCGGTCGGATAACGGACGTGACCGATACCCATATTACCCTGCAGACGCTGCATATGACGCGCTTCAAATATATCGCTGACCAGGCCATTCGCCTTACGCAGACGGAAGCAATTTAATGCATCGATGGTGACGATGCCTGCAGCATCCTGACCACGGTGCTGAAGCACCGTTAACGCGTCATAAATCGACTGGTTTACCGGCATGAAACCGGTGATACCGACAATACCGCACATGTTGTCATATCCTCATAAGCCGCACCCCCGGCGCGATTACCGGGGTAAAAAACTCGACGTGCTTTGCAGGTAGTCAAAAAACCACCTGATGATGTAACTGAACTGGGGAACCAGTTGAGACTGTTGCCAGTCCGGACTTTTTGAGAAGCCGGTGAATGTATCGAGGAAAAACAGAATGGCAGAAACAATCAGTACGCCACGCAGTGCCCCGAAACAGACGCCCAACACCCTGTCGGTACCTGACAGGCCGGTCTTTTCGACCAGGGAGCCAATCACATAATTCACTATAGCCCCCACGATCAGGGTGGCAATAAAGAGTATGCCAATGGCAATTCCATTTCGAACCAGTTCGTCTTCAAAACCTGTGAACCAGACCGCAAGATAGGAGTAGTAATGACTGGCGACAAAGAATGCGCATCCCCAGGTAACGAGAGATAACGCTTCCCGAACAAACCCGCGGATCAGGCTAACCAGAGCCGAAAAACCGATAACCGCAATGATGACGTAATCTATCCAGACCATGAACTCTTCCAGCGACAGTGCCCCTGCATCCAGTTCGGGGCGAATTCTAACAGAAAAAGAAAACGTTTGCGTAACGTTTTCCTTTGCCAGACCAAATAAAAAGAGGCGATTAAAAAAACCTCAATCGCCACGGGTTATTACATTAATTAGCGCCCCCGGCGACGAGAATTCAGCATTCCGTATGCCATCAGAGCGGGAGCCGAAACGGCTCCCGTTGGTCAGTGAAAACGCGATTATTTACCGCACGCTATAAGGCTTAACCACGCCACCCAGGCCAGTAATCCCTTTGAGTTCACTGACAGAGGCCTGCATTTTGGCTTTTGATGCGTCCGGGCCAACATAGATACGGGTAATCTGATCCTGTACCGGCGTTGACGGCACGGTATAAGCTCGATAGCCCGACAACCTAAGCTGCGCGACAATCTCATTCACTTTCGCCGCATTTTTCAATGCGCCCAGCTGCACCACATACGCCTGACCGCTCGGTGCTTGCTCCTGCGGCTTATTTTCCTGCTTCGGCTGTTCGACCGGTTTGGCCTGCTCAACCGGCTTCGGTTTCTCTACCGGTTTCGGCTGAGGCTTCGGCTGTTCGACCGGCTTCGGCTGCTGCTGCGGTTTTGTCTGCGGCCTTGGCTGCTCCACCGGTTTCGACGGCTGCATCGGTGGCGGTGAAATCACCGTCGGCTTGCTTTCGGTCTGCGGCATCGTTGCGCCATTATCCGCTGGCTGCGAAGTGCGATCGCTGTCACCCTCCACTGCCTTGCCCGCGCCCTCTGGCGGCTGCGATGGCAATGACTGGGTAACAGGCGGCACCATATCGGTTTCCTGCTGATCGCCCGGTTTAGGCACCAGCGGAATAGCCGCAAATTCCTCTTTATAGTGCTTCTTCTTACCGTCAAGCAGACCTGGCAATACGATAACGCCAACGGCGACCAGAATGACGGTTCCGACTAAACGGTTCTGAAACTTACTTGCCACTGCCGTTCTCCGTTTCCATCGCTTCCATTACCTGTGCCACGGTGTGGAACGATCCGCACACCAGCACAATATCTTGTTGCTGCGCCTGCTGTAACGCTGCCTGCCATGCTTCAACTACGCTGGCAAAGCTCTGTCCATCCGGCAGACAGGCGATCAGCTGGTCGGCTGTCGCCCCGCGTGGCCCTTCCAGCGGAGCGCAATACCAGTTATCTACCTGCGGCGCTAAACAGGCAAGCGTTCCGGCGATATCTTTATCGTGCAGCATACCGACAACCGCATGCACTTTCCCCTGCTTTGGCAATTCAGCCAGTCGGCTGGCCAGATAACTGGCAGCATGCGGATTATGAGCAACGTCAAGAATAACGCGCGGCGCGCTGGCCACGGTCTGAAAACGCCCCGGCAGAATGGCTTTGTCCAGCCATTCACGGATAATCGCTTCGTCCACCTGCAACGTCGAGGCGCGCAGTGCTGCCAATGCGGTAGCCGCATTCGGCAGCGGCACCTGAGGCAGCGGCAGGCCAGTTAAACTGCCGTGGCTGTCGGTAAAGCTCCAGCGGTTACCCTCAAGCTGATAACGCCAGTGACGATCGCGCTGTAACAGCGTTGCACCCAGTGCATCCGCCACTGCGGCGATCGACTGCGGCATATCCGGTTCACCAACCACCGCTGGTTTGGCACCACGAAACACGCCCGCTTTTTCGCGACCAATACTTTCGCGATCCGGGCCGAGCCAGTCGGTATGATCAAGCGCAATACTGGTAATGACTGCCACATCAGCATCGACAATATTGGTGGCATCAAGACGTCCACCAAGGCCAACTTCCAGAATCACCACATCAACCGCCGCCTGCTTAAACAACATCAGCGCCGACAGCGTGCCGTACTCAAAATAGGTCAGCGATGTCTCACCGCGCCCGGCTTCAATCGCGGCAAAACTGGCGGTATGAGCAGACTCCTCCAGTTCGGCTCCCTGAATACGCACGCGCTCGGTGTAACGTATCAGATGCGGGGAACTGTAGACGCCAACCCGATAGCCCGCTGCCATCAGCAGCGTTTCCAGCGTACGGCAGGTGGTGCCCTTACCGTTAGTCCCGGCGACGGTAAACACCGTTGGCGCGGGTGTTAACAGATCAAGGTGGTCAGCAACGCGCCGGATACGATCCAGCCCGAGTTCGATAGCCTGAGAATGTAAATGCTCAAGATAGTGAAGCCACGTGGCCAAAGGCGACGTGGCTTGAGGAAGGTGAAGATTATCCATGTGTCCCGTTCACAACGTTACGGTTCATTGGTGAAAGGTACAGCATTGCCGTATCGACAGTGGCTGTACCTTTCCATCATCTGTCAGGCCTCAGGGGTCTGGGAAGGTGCTTCAGCAGCAATCTCTTCCGCTTCCGGCTGCGGCGCTGGCAGGTTCATCAGTTTGGCGAGGATACTGGCCAGTTTCAGACGCATTTCCGGACGGCGAACGATCATATCAATCGCGCCTTTCTCGATCAGGAATTCACTGCGCTGGAAACCCGGCGGCAGTTTTTCACGTACCGTCTGCTCAATAACACGCGGACCGGCAAAACCGATCAGAGCTTTTGGCTCGGCGATGTTCAGATCGCCCAGCATTGCAAAGCTGGCGGAAACACCACCCATAGTTGGGTCAGTCAGCACCGAAATATACGGCAGACCGCGTTCCTGCATTTTCGCCAGCGCTGCGCTGGTTTTCGCCATCTGCATCAGCGACTGCAATGCTTCCTGCATACGCGCACCGCCACTGGCCGAGAAACAGATCATCGGGCAGTTATCTTCCAGCGCCTGCTCGACCGCACGGACAAAACGCGCGCCGACCACGGAACCCATTGAGCCGCCCATAAAGGAGAACTCAAACGCCGCAGCAACAACCGGTGCGCCATGCAGCGTACCTTTCATCACGATCAGTGCGTCTTTCTCGCCGGTATCTTTCTGTGCAGCTACCAGACGATCTTTATATTTTTTTGAATCCCGGAACTTGAGCAGATCTTTTGGCTCCAGTTCGCTACCCAGTTCAACCAGCGAGCCTTCGTCTAACAGGCTGTGCAGGCGGTCACGTCCATGCATACGCATGTGGTGATCGCATTTCGGGCAGACTTCCAGATTGCGTTCCAGCTCGGCGCGGTAGAGAACCTGACCACAGCTATCACACTTTGTCCAAACCCCTTCAGGAATACTAGCCTTGCGCGAAGGGGTGATGGTGCTCTTGTTGAGAATTCGTTCAATCCAGCTCATTGATGACCTTTCTGTTTGAACCTGGTGAAACCAGTTTTCTTGTTGCTGCTGAAAGCGACTTCAGCAGGCCGTAAATGTCGCTCATTAAACCATAACCTTCCGGCGCTGTGGATAGAAATCTGGTCCGTCCGGCTGGGTTATGGCGTTTTTAGCCTTCGAAATGGCTATTGTTTCTGCTGTCGCGCGGCGCGGCGATGGCGCCACACCTCAATTACACCCGGCAGAATTGATACCACAATAATTGCTACGATCAGCAATTTGAGGTTCTCCTGCACTATCGGTAAGTCACCAAACAGATAGCCAGCATAGGAGAATAGCAGCACCCAAATCAGCGCGCCGCTGACGTTATAAAACGCAAAGTGACGGTAAGACATATGGCCCATACCGGCCACAAAAGGCGCGAATGTGCGGACAATAGGCACGAAACGCGCCAAAATAATGGTTTTACCGCCGTGACGCTCATAAAACGCATGGGTTTTATCGAGATAGCTGCGACGGAAAATTTTGGAGTTCGGATTACTGAATAATCGTTCTCCAAACAGCCTTCCGATAGTGTAATTCACTGCATCACCCAGAATCGCTGCAATCACCAGCAGAGTCACCATCAGGTGAACATTAAGATCGTTACCTGGCAGTGCGGCCAGCGCGCCAGCAACGAACAGCAGTGAATCGCCAGGCAGGAACGGCGTGACCACTAATCCGGTTTCGCAGAACAGGATCAAAAACAGAATGGCGTAAATCCAGATGCCATACTGCGCCACCAACTCCGCCAGGTGAACATCAATATGCAGAATAAAATCGATGACAAAACGAATAAGATCCATAGTTCTCTCTTAAAATCCTTCGGCCCGGTATTAATCCTCGAGGAACAACGGTCCCATCGGTGGACGTGGTAATGCAAAATGCTGCGGATAATCGACCGCCACCAGATACAGCCCTTCAGCTTTCGCTGTGGCTGCCGCCAGAGTACGATCTTTCGCCGCCAGCAATTCGGCCATCCAGCCTTCATGCTGATTGCCGCAGCCTATTTCCATCAGGCTACCGACAATATTACGCACCATATGATGAACAAAAGCGTTCGCTTTGATATCCACCACAATATAGCTGCCGTGACGACTGACATTCAGATGCATCACGTTACGCCATGGCGTACGTGACTGACACTGCACGGCGCGAAACGAGGTAAAGTCGTTTTCACCAATCAGACACTGCCCGGCACGCTGCATTTTTTCCGCATCCAGCGGATGGTAAAAATGGGTGACGCCGCCGCCTAAAATCGCCGGACGCAGCCGTTGATTATAAATAACATAACGATAACGCCGTGCGGTGGCGCTGAAGCGGGCATGAAACTCATCCGGCACTTGCTTGACCCAACGCACCGCGATATCAGCCGGCAGATTGGCGTTAGCGCCCAGCGTCCAGGCGGCGTCTTTGCGCTGCGAAGTGGTTTCGAAATGCACCACCTGGCCGGTGCCGTGCACGCCAGCATCGGTTCGTCCGGCGCAAAACACATTTACCGGCTGGTTGGCAACTTTTGACAGCGCCTGCTCCAGCCGCGCCTGAACGCTGCGCACTTCCTGCTGACGCTGCCAGCCGTAATAACGGCTGCCATCATATTCCACACCGAGCGCCAGCTTAATGGTGCTGGCTTCGGCTGGTAACGCCCCCTCAGACATCAGTACAGATACTCCTGCACCAGTTTCTCCGCGGTTTTAACTGCCATCAGAGCACCGCCGAAGCGGATGTTATCAGCTACCGACCAGAACTGCAGCAGCTCAGGCACGCCATAATCATTACGCAGGCAACCTACGCTGAGCTGGACATTGCCGGAGGCGTCACCCACCTGCGTCGGATAGTCATCTTCCTCAGACAGCAGAATATCATCGGCACGCGCCAGTTCATCACGCGCTTCTTCCGCTGACAGCGGACGCAAACCTTCAACATGCACGATTTGCGCATTGCCGTAAAACACCGGAGACTGCACGCAGCTGACGGCAATCGGTAAGCCTTCATCCTGCAGTACTTTACGCACCTGATCGACCAAGCGACGCTCCTGCGCCACGCTGCCTTCGCTGTCAGCCAGCAATGGCAACATATTAAATGCCAGCTGACGGCCAAAATAGTGCTCTTCCGCCGGAATGCCGTTCAGTAACCGCGCGCTTTCACCAGCCAGTGAGTCCACTGCGGCTTTGCCGTATGAAGAGGCAGACAGCAGATTAGTCACCTGCAGACGGCTAAGGCCAGCCTGCTCTACCAGCGGTTTAATCGCACACAGTAGCTGGCTGGTCAGACTGTCAGCCACGCTAATGATATTGCGATTGCGGTAATCGGCCAGTACCTGTGGATTGACATCTGCCACCACTAACGGCACATCGGGCTCCAGAGCAAACAGATCGCTGCTGTCGATCACCAGGCAACCAGCACTGGCAGCCTCTTCGGCATAACGTGCTGAAGCCTCACGACCCGCGACGAAAAACGCCAGCTGCGCCTGTGACCAGTCGAAATCGCTGGCATCTTTAACTATCTGTGTCTTGCCCTCGAAGCGCATGTTTTCACCGGCACTGCGTTCGCTGGCCAGCAAATATAACTCACCAACCGGGAACTGGCGTTCCGCCAGTAATTCCAGTAAAGCGTTCCCTACTGCGCCTGTCGCGCCCAAAAGCGCAATATTCCAGCCGTCAGACATGTTGGTTTACTCCAGAAAATGACTCAAAAATCGACGGCGGTAATGACACCGCCATAACGAACAGTACAAATTTTGACAGCGGCAACGCTTTCTATCCGCGAAGCTGCTGATAAACGGCATTAAAGCCCAGCTTATTCAGTAATTCGGCAGCTTCGGCGTTATCGCACTGCACGTGCAATGACGACCATTCGCGTCGCTCCTGATAATTCTTGCGCAGGCGATCAAATTCACCGGCGATGGCGGCAACATGACGCAGCGGGGCGTCATCGCGGCGCACATCATACACCAGATGCACTAAACGTTTCAGCGTTGGCTGATCTAACGGACCGTGCAGCGTAATTCGGCCAAATTCCGGTGCCGGCAGCAGAGTGTCCAGCGCCACCTGCTGGGCCTGACCAATAAACTGTGTCCAGGCTTCAAACACCTGAGTCGTGCCACGCGCTTTGCCTTCGAGGGTATAACCGGCGATATGGGCGGTGCCGATGTCCACTTTATCCAGCAGCGGCAGCGACAGTTCCGGTTCCGGCTCCCAGACATCCAGCACCACGCTGAGATCGTCGCGCTGGTTCAGCACCTCGAGCAGTGCAGCATTGTCCACCACCGCACCGCGACAGGCGTTAATCAGAATGCTGTTGGATTTCAGCGCCCGCAGCAGCGCCGCATCGGCAAGGTGCAGGGTTTTATATGCACCGTCTTTAAACAACGGCGTATGGAAAGTGAGGATATCAGCCTCGGCGACCAGTTTTTCCAGCGGATGAAACTCGCCTTCATCACCGCGATCGGCACGCGGCGGATCGCACAGCAGCGTGCGGATCCCCAGCGCTTCCAGCCGCGCCTGCAGGCGAGCGCCGACGTTACCGACACCGACAATACCCACGGTGCGATCGGTTAACTGAAAGCCATCACGCTCCGCCAGCAGCAGCAGCGCAGAAAACACATATTCCACTACCGCAATCGCGTTGCAGCCAGGCGCTGCTGAAAAGCCGATACCCTGCGCCGCAAGAAAATCTTCATCAATATGGTCGGTGCCTGCGGTGGCGGTGCCAACAAATTTCACCGGCTTGCCGTTTAGCAATTCGGCATTCACTTTGGTTACTGAACGCACCATCAAACCATCGGCATCACTCAGTTGCGCTTCGGGAATCGGACGTCCCGGCACCGCCACCACATCGCCGGTACGGCTGAACAGTTCGCGGGCATAGGGCATATTTTCATCAACGAGGATTTTCACAGATCGTTTCCTGCATCAGCACAGTGAGGGCCAACATTCTGCCATAATGTCGCCCTGCGGTGTAGCATTGTGGCGTACCGTTATCCCGCCCGCTGTCGATAGCGCTCCGGCGTCATACCGCTCTGCTGCTGAAACATCACAATCAGCGCTGAAGCGGAACTGTAGCCCACATCCAGCGCCACATTTTGCACCGACATCCCCTGCTCCAGCTTCGAGATGGCGTGCAGAAAGCGTAAGCGCTGCCGCCATTCGCTGAACGACATCCCGAGCAGCGCCTGGCAACGGCGCGACAGCGTGCGCTCGGTGGTGTAGACCCGCTGCGCCCACTGCGCCAGCGTGGTGTTATCGGCCGGATTGTGCTCCAGCGCCTGCAGAATCGGCGTCAGGTATTTATCCTGCGAGCTGGGCAAATAGCTCTCCTGCTCCTGCGCTGTTGACAGCTGATCGAGCAGCACTTCGCACAGGCGAATATCCGCCGGCCGTTCCGCCACCAGCAGCTGACGCTCCGCGCAGTCATCAATAATCGCTTTAACAATTGGCCCGACTTTCAGCAGGCAGGCTTTGTCCGGCAGGCCGTGACACAGGCTGGCGGCAATATTAAAGGTACGGAAATTGGCCTGTTTATTGTTGTAACTGGCGTGCAGTTTCCCCGGTGGAATCCAGATGGGAAATTCGGCTGGCGTCAGCAAGCGCTGGCCTTCGACATTCATCTCCAGCACGTTGCATTTAACGAAAATCACCTGCCCCCAGCTGTGCGCATGCGGCAGATATTCAGTGCGTGCGTTGGCCTGTTCGTAACGAAAGAAAAAGCGCGCATCTCTGGCATGTTCAGGCGCATGATAAGTCAGCTGCTGAGTCATTCTGTCCGGTCCGCGATTAATTTTGTCTGATTTTAACTATCTCAATGAAAACCGACAAGCGTACACTGCTGCGATAATTGAATGACTGAGACACGCTATGAATTTCCTGTTTCCCCTGTTCGCGGTATTGATCTGGTCGATCAATGCCATCGTCAGCAAGTTGTCAGCCGACGCCATCGATCCGGCGGCGATTTCGTTTTATCGCTGGCTACTGGCGCTGATCGCGTTGACGCCATTTGTGTTGCCGGGTGCCTGGCGCAACCGTCGACAGATAGCCGCACAGTGGTGGAAACTATTAATTCTTGGCTTGCTGGGCATGGTGCTGTATCAGAGCCTCGCCTACTATGCTGCGCACAGCGTGACAGCGCTGTTTATGGGGATTCTTAATGCGTTGATCCCGCTGCTGACGGTGCTGATTAGCCTGGTGGTGCTGCGACTGGCCCCGACCCTCGGCATTCTGCTGGGCAGTATTTTGTCGTTTGCTGGCCTGGTGTGGCTGGTCAGCCAGGGCAATCCACAGCAGTTGCTGATGCATGGGCTGGGCAAAGGCGAACTGATGATGTTTGCCGCTTCTACTTCCTATGCGCTTTACGGCGTGCTGACCAAACGCTGGGCGATTCCGCTGCCCAACTGGCAGAGCCTGTATGTACAGATAGTGTTTGGCGTGCTGCTGCTGACGCCAGGCTTCCTGGCCGCGCCTGAGGTGTCACTGAATCTGCACAATATTCCGCTGGTGCTGTTCGCCGGAATTCCGGCTTCGATCATCGCGCCATTCCTGTGGATCCAGGGAGTCCAGCGTATGGGCGCCAATACCGCCACCATCTTTATGAACCTCGCACCGATCTTTACCGCCATTATCGCCGTGCTGTTTCTCCATGAGTCGCTGCACAGTTATCACTTTATTGGCGGCGGCGTTACTCTGTTCGGCGTATTGCTGGCGCAGCGCCTGCGCACGCCATTAACCCGCAGAAAACCGCTGGCTACCCCGCCCGCCTGACCAGCGGCAGGCAGTTAAACCGGATACGCACCAGCAGCCCGCCCAGTGACGGGCTGCGGAGCAGTTCAGCATCGGTGTAATGCCAAGCGGTAATATCTTTAACCAGCGCCAGCCCGAGTCCGGCACCGGACTGGCCGCCGGTACTCTCCAGCCGCTGAAATGGCAACATCGCCTGTTGCCGCTCTGATTCCGCAATACCCGGCCCACTGTCCTCGATTTCCAGCAGGCCATTGCGCAGTCGTGCGGTTACCACGCCCCCCTGCGGACTGTATTTAATGGCGTTATCCAATAAATTGGCGCACAGCTCTGCCAGCAGTAGCGAATCACCCATTACGTCGCAGTGCTCATCGCCCTCATAGCCTAAGTCGATGCTTTTACTTCTTGCCTGCGAGTAGCGTGTCAGACAAGCCTCGCGCACCCGTTCGGCCAGATCAACGCGCTGAAAGGCGTTCTCATCGCCGTGCCGCCCTTTGATACGCGACAACTGTAATAAGCGATCGGTCAGCCGAATAGTGTCATCCAGCGTGCTGCGCATCCCCTGCAAACTCTCCTGCCAGATTTCCGGCCGTGGGCTGCTTAACGCCAGCGATACCTGGGTTTTCAGAATGGTCAGCGGCGTGCGCAGCTGGTGTGATACATCGCCGCTGAATCGTTCCTGACGCGCCAGAAGATCGCGCAGTCGCGCGAGATAGCGATTAAATGCGGCAATCAGCGGCTGCATTTCCGACCACGGCATCACCGACGGTAGCGGCGACAGTTCGCCCGGCTCACGACGCGACATAATCCGTGATAAGCGGCGCAGCGGACGCAGCACCTTTCGTAGCATCAGCCCCACCAGTAGCAAAGTAATCAGCACCAGCGCGCCCTGACTCCAGATGGCGGTACGCAGCAGCCCGGCGGCAAACTGCTGGCGTGAAGTCAACGTTTCCGCCACCAGAATCAGCGCCATACCGCCAACCCCCTCTTCGCTGACCGGCTGCCACAGCGCGGCAATACGAATCGGCGCCTGGTGATATTCGGCGTCATAGAAGTAAACCAGCGCCGGATAGTGAGTGGACATCCGAACATCCGGCGGAATAGCGGGCAGATCGTCATAGCCGGACAGCGTTTTACCGGCCGGTGAAATCACCTGATAGAACAGCTGATCCTGCATATTGCGCTCGAAGCTGTCGAGCACCACCCAGGGAACATCCACTTCCAGATGACCATCCCGCACTGCCAGCCGCTCTGCCACGGTGCGCGCCGAAGCCAGCAGTGAGCGGTCATAGGCCTGCGTTGCCGCCTGCGAGGCGCTTTTATAGTGAGTATACACTGATAAGCCCCACAGCAGTAACAGCGGGAGCCCCAGCCACAGCAGCAGTTCGCCGCGTAATGAATGAATCAGGCGCACGGCTGGCACTCCAGGCTGTAGCCAAGCCCACGCAGCGTGACGATGGATACATTGCTACCGGAGAGTTTTTTTCGCACCCGGTGCACATACAGCTCAATACTTTCCGGGCTGGCTTCATCAGCAAGGGTAAAAGTTTGTTCATACAGCTGCTGACGCGAAACCGGCCGGCCACGGCGCTGCATTAGCGTCGTCAGCACGCTCGATTCACGCGGCGTCAGCGCCAGCGGTTTTTCCTGCAACACAAAGAAACCTTCGTCATGCAAAACCAGCTCACCAAACACTTGCGCTGACTCATGATGGCCCTGGCTGCGACGCAGCAGCGCACGGATGCGCGCCTCAAGCTCTTCCAGCTCAAAAGGTTTGGTCAGATAGTCATCCGCTCCCTGATTCAGCCCCCGCACCCGATCCGCCAGTTCCACCCGGGCGGTCAGCAACAGTACCGGCAGGCTCTGCCCGCGCTTACGCATACGCGCTAACAACTCCAGCCCATTAAGGCGCGGCAATGAAACATCCAACACCACCAGCGCATATTGCTCGGTTTGCAGTAGCTGATCGGCTGCCAGACCATCAGCGACCCAGTCGACGGCAAACCCCGCATGGGTCAGCGCCTTTCGCAACCAGCATGCCAGCTCCGCCGTATCTTCAACCAGTAAGAGACGCATATCACATCCTGTTGTTTTTTTCCGTCCGATGAAAGGTAAATGAAAGGTTAATGTTTTAACAATTCAGCAACCCCGAAAACTCGGTAAGGTTCACACTCTGGAAGAATTAATTGGAGCAGCTGATGAAAACAATGATCCGCACCGCGTTAGCCAGTGCCGTGCTCTGTCTGACAACCCAGGCAAGTTTTGCGGCAGAACCCCCTTCCCGCACCGAATGTATTGCCCCGGCCAAACCCGGCGGAGGCTTTGACTTGACCTGCAAACTGCTGCAGATCTCTTTGCAGCAAACCGGGCTGGTCGACTCGCCGATGCGCGTCACCTACATGCCTGGCGGCGTCGGCGCGGTGGCATACAACGCGATTATCGCTCAACGTCCGGCAGAGTTTGGCACGCTGGTCGCCTTCTCCGGCGGTTCACTGCTGAATCTGTCGCAGGGCAAGTTTGGCCGCTATTCGGTAGATGACGTGAAGTGGCTGGCGGCGGTCGGTACTGATTACGGCATGATTGCGGTTCGCGCCGACTCGCCGTACCAAACGCTTAACGAACTGATGGCGGCGATGAAAAAAGATGCCAACTCGGTGGTAGTAGGGGCAGGCGCATCGATTGGCAGCCAGGACTGGATGAAAACCGCATTACTGGCGCGTGAAGCCGGAATCGATCCGCGCAAAATGCGCTATGTCGCGTTTGAAGGCGGCGGTGAAGCGGTTACCGCGCTGCTGGGCAACCATATTCAGGTGGTATCCGGCGATATGAGTGAAATGGTGCCACATCTGGAAGGCGGCAAAATGCGCGTACTGGCGGTGATGTCAGATAAACGCCTGCCGGAACCACTGCAAGCAGTTCCGACCGCTAAAGAACAAGGGTTTGATATTGAGTGGCCGATTATTCGCGGCTTTTATCTTGGCCCAAAAGTCAGCGACGCCGAATATCAGTGGTGGGAAACCGCGTTTAAAAAGATGACCGCCAGCGACGAGTTCAAACATCAGCGCGATCTGCGAGGCCTGTTTGAATTCAACTTGACCGGCAACGCGCTCGACAGCTACGTCAAACAGCAGGTGGCCGATTACCGTGAAAAGGCCAAATCCTTTGGCCTGGCAAAATAAACGGAGGCGATGATGAGCGATCGTATTTTTGCGGCGATCTGGCTGTTGCTGTGTATTGCCGGCCTGTTTGTCGGCTGGGGCATCCACAGCGAATACAGCTATGAACCGGTCGGTCCGCGCCCGTTTCCGGTCATGCTTCTTAGCCTGATGGCAATTTGTGCGGTGATGCTGTTGATACGTAAACCGGACCTGATTAGCTGGCCCACAAAATCGGTGCTCGGGCGGCTGCTGGCCCTGATGGTGATGATGCTGCTGTATGGCTGGCTGTTTGAAACGCTCGGTTTTCCACTCAGTACCGCGCTGCTGACCTTCGGTCTCGGCATGCTGTTCGGTGCCGTCTGGTGGGCAGCCGCGCTTTCCGGCGTGGTGATGGGTGGCGTGCTGTTTTACGCCTTTGATCGTCTGCTGGACGTCACGTTACCGCTCGGCAGCTGGCTGAGCTAAAGGAACAATCATGGAAACCTGGTCGTTTTTAATGCAGGGTTTTTCTGTCGCTATGACGCCGGAAAACCTGTTAATCGCGCTGATTGGCTGCTTTATCGGCACCATTGTTGGCTTACTGCCCGGTCTGGGGCCAATTAATGGCGTCGCTATTCTGATGCCGCTGGCCTTTGCACTGCATCTGCCGGCCGAATCGGCGCTGATCCTGCTGGCTACAGTGTATATTGGCTGCGAATATGGTGGGCGCATCTCCTCGATTCTGCTGAATGTGCCGGGGGATGCCGGTGCGATCATGACCGCGCTGGATGGCTATCCGATGGCGCAAAAAGGTCAGGCCGGCGTCGCGCTGTCGATTTCGGCGGTCAGCTCATTTGTCGGTTCGACCATTTCGATTGTCGGCATCATTCTGTTCGCTCCCCTGCTCGCCAACTGGTCGCTGGCATTTGGCCCGGCCGAGTTTTTTGCCCTGATGGTGTTTGCCATCGCCTGTCTGGGCAGTATGATGAGCCATAATCCGCTTAAATCGATACTCGCCGCGCTTATCGGCCTGGCGATGGCAACCGTCGGCGTAGATTCCAACTCCGGCGTTTATCGCTTTACCTTTGATAGCGTACATCTCTCTGACGGTATTCAGTTTGTGGTGGTGGTAATCGGCCTGTTCTCCGTCAGTGAGATCCTGCTGATGCTGGAATCCACCAGCAGCGGACAAAAAATGGTGCGCGCCAGCGGACGCATGCTGTTCAATATGAAGGAAGCATCACAGTGCGTGGGAGCCACGCTGCGCTCTTCGCTGCTCGGCTTTTTTGTCGGCGTGCTGCCCGGTGCCGGTGCCACTATCGCCAGCGCCATCGCCTATATGAGTGAGAAAAAAATCAGCGGTGGTGATACCTTCGGTAAGGGTGATATTCGTGGTGTTGCCGCGCCGGAAGCGGCCAATAACGCCTCGGCCTGCGGCTCGTTTATTCCGATGCTGACGCTGGGGATCCCCGGTTCCGGCACCACGGCGGTAATGGTCGGCGCGCTGACGCTGTACAACATCACGCCGGGCCCGGCGATGTTTACCGAACAGCCGGATATCGTCTGGGGGCTGATTGCCGCGCTGTTAATCGGTAACGTAATGCTGCTGATTATGAATATCCCAATGATTAATCTGTTCGCTCGTATGCTGACCATTCCGCTGTGGTTTCTGGTTCCGGCGATTGCCGCGATTTCTGCGGTCGGCGTATATGCGGTGCACAGCACCACCTTCGACCTGCTGCTAATGGTTGGACTGGGTATCTTCGGCTATATTCTGCGCAAAATGGATTTTCCGATGTCGCCGCTGATTCTTGGCTTTGTGCTCGGAGAAATGCTTGAGCAAAATTTACGTCGGGCACTGTCAATCAGTAACGGTAATCTGCCGATTCTCTGGGAAAGTGCCATCAGTAAGGTGCTGTTAATTCTGGCAATCACTGTTTTGCTGCTGCCACCACTCTGGAAGTACTGGCGTCGTAAGCGTGCCGCGCTGGCAACCGAGTAACTTCTCCACTCCTTCCTCCCCCACCGGGGGAAGGAGTTAATTGAGTTCACCACTACCGATTCCCCGGCGGGATTGTTATCATAGCGGATTACCCTGTTTCTTTTCCGGCGCGCCCCGGAACTTGACCTGTTTTGGAAAGGATTACGCCATGCAACCTCTCAGTGGCCCTGGTGCGCCGCTTTCCGGCGATCGCGCAGCGATAACCACCTCCCCAGGTCAGCAACCTCCGGCCAGTGGCGGCGATCAACCGCTTTCCCCTGCCCAGCGCACCACGCTGGAACGACTGATTGTGCGCATTATGTCGCTCAGTACGCTAAAAACGGTGGAGCTGTGGGCCGGACTGCGTCATGAAGTCGGGGTAAAAAGCGATGCCGAGTTGCGCTCACAGCACTTCCCGGCTGCGGAACAGTTTCTGAATGCTCGTCTGGCACAGGTGCAAAACAGCCACGCCACGCGTCAGCTGATGCAACAACTGACTGACCTGCTGCCGCAGGGCAATAATCGTCAGGCCGTCAGTGACTTTATTCGCCAACAGTTTGGCCATACGGTGTTAAGCTCACTGTCGCAGGATCAGCTGCGCCAGGTACTGACCATGTTGCAAAACGGTCAGTTGGCCATTCCACAGCCGCAGCGCAGTATGATCACCGATCGTACACTGTTACCGGCCGAGCATCATACGCTTAATCAGCAGATCGCCCGACTGGCTGCGGCAACCGACGAGCAGCCGGTAAAACTCTGGGCGTCACTGTTGCAGCTGGTAAATCTGAAAAGTGGCGATCCGATTCCGTCCCGCCACTTTCCGCTGCTGACGCAGTATTTGCAGGTACGTCAGACTCTTAGCCAGCTAAACGCCCCAACCTTACCGATGCTTATCGCCGCGCTGAAGCAGCCACCGGATCGTGACGAGCAGCAAATGCTGGAACATTACAGCCAGCAGCGCTTCCATGCGACGCCGATGTCGGTGCTGACCGCCGCGCAGGCTCAGGATCTGCTTAATCTGCTGTTTGCGCGCCGCGCTGAGAAAAATGCGGAGCTGCCGCTGGCCGACAGCGAAATCAATCCAAAACCGCTCTATCACTCCCAGACAGCATCAACGCCATCGCTGCTGCAACCACTGGCTAACCGCCCGGCAATGACAGCTTTTGCCGTGGTGATATTGTTGATCATACTGCTGTGGATTCTGCTCTGATCGAACGTTGTTATCGGGCAATCTGGCTGAGTGTTGGTTGCCCTTAACCTAAGCATCAATCCTTTTCTGCTTTAGTCAGCCTGAGTACCAGGCCTGTAACAACGATAAAAATAATTAGAGTAATAATGATATATATCAAACGTTCTGACCAAAACTCAAAATGAAAAAGCCAGTAAAAACAGAGTAATGACGTTATTAACCCTAATAAATAAATCATGAAATTTAGTGACCGGCAGAAAAAATGCCAGAGTAATTTCTTAACCTTCCAAATTGGTAATTCCATCATCAATCATTTCCATGAGTTGATTAAAGTTTGCCTCACTTTGCGTATTCCATATTTTAATCGCCTCGACAAAAGATTGAATTAAAGGTTCGATTAAAAAGTACAGCAGTTCAAGATCGCCATTAAATCTCATTGCACGATAAACCCGTGGAGCTGTTTTACGCAGATAAAATGATCGATAAATAGAGCGTTCAGCAATACCAGCAAAAAGAAATAGTGAGGGAGCTAACGTTTTGGCTACACTGATCCATACTCCATTTTTATAGAATATATAATTCATTGTTATCTGCGATATCGCAGCTGATGTGAGAAAACGTCCGCCGACCAAACCCAGCGTTCCACCGTAAAGTCGTTGCTGCATTGACGCCGGCATATATTCGGCAAACTCATCGATAATAATCTGTACCGCTTTTATCACCTTTTGCTGATGAAATAATCCTCGCTTTACAGCAAACGCTAAGCGAATTTTTTCATCCTGACGTATGTTTCTGGTCTCAGTATCAATAAATCCATAAGCCAGATAGCTTAGGTCCACAGGTACTGAGACCATTCCCTGCGTCAGGCCGACCATCGTTTCTGGCGAAACCAGCATGCTGGCAATCCGTCTTGCAATATCCGTATAACTGTCCATCTGGTATCCTTACCAAGAGAAATTAATCAATCCGTGATTTATATAACCTTTGATTTAATGAAATGGCAAACTAAAAATAATAATAAATAGGCTTAAACGTTAATGATTTAATTAACAGCCGCAGTCAGAAAGTATTGCCGTTAATGGCCAGCTTCCCGGTTCGTTACCTTTTACCAGCGGATGATTGTCGCGCTGCCAAAAATCCAGTCCGCCAATCAGCTCTTTAACCCGAAATCCAGCACAGGCCAGTTTCCACGCGCCCTTGGTTGAGCCATTACAACCGATGCCGTCGCAGTAGGTTACATAAACTTTACTGCGATCGAGTTGCGCGGTGCTTTCAGGCGTCATGGTGCGATGAGGAAAACTGATAGCGCCACAGATATGACCGAGACGATAAGCTTCTGCCGAACGAGTATCAATGACGACAATCGCTTCGACTCCCCGTGACAGATCCTCAGCCAGATCCCAGGCATCGGCATACCAGGCTAATTTTTTGCTCAGCCATTCGGCGCTCTCTGATGCCTTTGGTGGTGGGAAAGCCAATATTGATGATGCGTGCATACTTTTCTCCTGTGGTTATTTCATTCGATAATACGATAAATCGGCCTTACACTTGATACCCATATTGAGTCATCGATAAGACCGATTTTATGGCAATTATTACCGCGCCGCTGCTGGTCCTGTTAGCCTCGCAGCAGGCAGAAACGCGCCGCGAACGTTTAAGCGCTACGCTGCGACAGGCCATTGCTCTGGGTACGCTGCAAAAGGGCCAGCGTTTACCCTCTTCACGCCTGATGGCAAAAGATCTTGGCCTGTCGCGAGTGACGGTGGAAGCGGCTTACAGCCAGCTGGAAAGTGAAGGCTATCTGCTAAGAAAAGTCGGCCAGGGAACCTTTGTAGCGATTACGATGATCGCTGATGAAAAGCCAGCTCCTTTACGCTCCGCTACGCTGGCATTATCACAACGTGGGCAACAAATTGTCGCCACCGGGGGTTGTCAGGATCCACCCTACCCCTATGCCTTCGCGGCTGGTTCGCCAGAATTGCGCGCTTTTCCGCATGCAGTCTGGCGTCGCATCACCGCCAGCCAGCAGCGCCAGCGCGGAGAACAGCTGATGCGCTATGGTGATCCTCAGGGCTATCTGCCGTTACGTCAGGCAGTGGCGCGTTATCTTGGGCAGTCACGCGGCGTGCGCTGCGATGCCGGACAAGTGATGATCATCAGCAGTTCACAGCAGGCTTTGCAGATGATCTCGTTACTGTTACTGGACATTAACGATACGGTATGGCTGGAAGATCCTTGTTATGCCGGGGCTCGTAACGCATTTATCACCGCAGGCGCGCGGCTTTCACCGTTAGCTCTCGATTATCAGGGCGCACAGTTGGGGTCAGGGACGCCTAAACTGGTTTACCTCACGCCATCGCATCAGTATCCGACCGGTATTACCATGAATCTGGAGCGGCGTCTGCAGTGGCTGAACTTTGCTGCAGCCAGTCAGAGCTGGTTGATTGAGGATGATTACGATAGCGAATTTCATTATGACGGGATGCCAATGCCCGCTATGCAGGGACTGGATAAAGCTGGACGCGTAATCTATCTCGGCACCTTTTCAAAAGTGCTGTTTCCCTCACTGCGTCTGGCTTATATGGTGGTGCCGCCCGCGCTGATTGAACCGCTGTGCCGTTTGCGCAGCGTTATAGATGGCCACAGCGCACAGCTGCCACAGGCAATTACCGCCGACTTTATGGATAACGGCCATTTTGCCGCACACTTACGTCTAATGCGTCAGCTGTATCACAGCCGTCGCGATCTGTTACTTGAGCAGCTGGCGCTAAAACTCGGCGATCGTCTGTTACCTGCAGACAGCCACGGCGGCCTGCAACTTACGGTCAGGCTAACCAGCGGTGATGCACAGCAATTGAGTATGCAGGCGGCATCGCGTGGCTTACTGTTACCTACTTTGGCACCGCTCTGTAACGAACAGTGTGCGCCGCAGCAAGGATGGATTCTTGGATTCTCCGCGCTGGAACGCGCGGAGATTATTCAGGCGGTAGATAAACTGGCACAGCTAAATTACTGATCCCGCAAACAACAGCGTGACCAAAATACCGCTTGCGGCAGCCACCAAATCGGCGATAAATACTGCACCATAACCCCGGCAGCGTTCGCCAGCAAATCAGCTAACGGGCCTTATCGTAAGCAATATCCTGAAACGCCGAATAGCCACCCAGCGCGGTGCCGCGTATCGGTGGCGGCACCCGCTTGATCACTTCATCCCTAATGCCGGGAAGCCGCAGCTGGCCAGCGCTGGTGTCGGCTGTTCTGATTATCAACGGCGGCAGAACTGGCCATCTGTTACCACTCCCCTCGCAATATCACAGCCATCGTGATGAAATTATTATTTCAAAGAAAATTGTGTGGCAACTCAATCCCATCACTCAGCATATCGACATGAATTAGGGTAGCAATAATTTGGGGTAAGTTTCTGGCGGGAGTTGGCGCTTAATGGACGGATAATAATAAGGGGAGCCATTTTCGGCTCCCCATCTGACGGCAGGCAGAGTGTCAACCTCTGCTAAGGACGGCGAAAACACCGCCCCTGCTGGTTATTACTGGTATTTACGCATCACCAGCGTGGCGTTGGTACCACCAAAACCGAAGCTGTTGGACATTACCGTCGTCAGTTGCTGCTCGGTCGGTTTGGTCACGATATTCAGACCTTCAGCCGCCGGGTCCAGCTCATCAATGTTGATGCTTGGTGCGATAAAGCCATTTTCCAGCATCAGCAGTGAGTAGATAGCTTCCTGAACGCCTGCCGCACCCAAAGAGTGACCAGTCATTGCTTTGGTTGCCGACATTGCTGGCGCGTTATCACCGAATACCGCGCGGATTGCACCCAGTTCTTTCACATCACCTACCGGCGTGGAAGTCCCGTGAGTGTTCAGGTAGTCAACTGGGGTGTCGACACCTTCCATCGCCATACGCATGCAGCGTGCTGCGCCTTCACCGGATGGAGCCACCATATCAGCACCATCAGAAGTTGCGCCGTAGCCAACGATTTCAGCATAGATATGCGCACCACGTGCCAGCGCATGCTCCAGCTCCTCAACGACCACCATACCGCCGCCGCCGGCGATGACAAAGCCGTCGCGGCCTGCATCATAGGTACGTGAAGCTTTTTCTGGTGACTCGTTATTCTTGGTAGAGAGCGCGCCCATCGCGTCAAACTCACAGGACATTTCCCAGCACAGCTCTTCGCCGCCGCCAGCAAATACGATATCCTGTTTGCCCAGCTGGATCTGCTCAACCGCATTACCGATACAGTGTGCCGAAGTGGCACAGGCTGAACTGATAGAGTAGTTCACACCGTGGATTTTAAACGGTGTTGCCAGGCAAGCAGAGACGCCCGATGCCATCGCTTTGGTGACCATATAAGGGCCAACGCCGCGCAAACCTTTGGCACGCATACCATCAACGCTGGCTGCCTGGTAGTAAGGGGAACCGCCGCCGGAACCGGCAACCAGACCCACACGTGGGTTGTTCTGGTATTGCTCAACGGTCAGACCGGAATCTTTAACCGCTTCCAGCATGGAGATATAAGCGTAGATCGATGCATCACTCATAAAGCGCAGCACTTTGCGGTCAATGAGGCTGGAGATTTCGTCTTTAGACAGCTTAACGTTACCCCAGACGTGACTACGCATACCGGAATCTTTCAGCTCTTGCGAGAAGGTAATGCCCGAACGGCCCTCACGCAGAGAAGCCAGGACTTCCTCCTGGTTGTTACCAATGCTAGAAACGATCCCTAAGCCAGTAATCACTGCACGTTTCATTCAAATACCTCTTCCACTTCAAATTAGGATACGACGAGCACTTTAGCTTACACTTGTACGCCGAACAAGTCCGATCAGCTTTTAACTTTTGTAAATTTGCGTCATGTGAGCGACATCGCTAAAATCGCGCCACTGCCTGATTAACGAGCCATTGTCGTGAAATTATCCCCGATTGAACATGCTGAATTGTCCTGGAATGAACAGGGTACACCTGTGTCGCGAACCTTTGACGATGTCTATTTTTCCAATCAGAACGGGCTGGAAGAGACGCGCTACGTGTTTCTTGAGGGCAATAATTTACCCGCACGCTTTACCGAACATCCGCGCGAATTATTTATTACCGCCGAAACCGGCTTCGGAACCGGGCTTAATTTTCTGACGCTATGGCAGGCGTTTGACGGCTTTCGTCGCCAGCATCCCGAAGCGACGTTACAGCGCATGCATTTTATCAGCGTCGAAAAATTTCCATTAAAAGCCGCTGATTTAGCCGAGGCGCACGCCCACTGGCCGGAACTGGCGCCATGGTCAGAACAGCTGCGCGCCCAGTGGCCACTGGCGCTGCCCGGTTGCCATCGTCTGATGCTCGACGGCGGACGCATCACGCTCGATCTGTGGTTCGGTGATATTAACCAACTCATTTATAATTTTGATGACAGTCTTAATCGGCAGGTAGATGCATGGTTCCTCGATGGTTTCGCCCCGTCGAAGAACCCGGAGATGTGGACGCCGGAACTGTTCACCGCCATGGCCCGTCTGGCGCGTCCGGGTGGCAGTTTTGCCACCTTTACCGCAGCCGGCTTTGTGCGCCGTGGCCTGATGGAGGCGGGATTTGCCGCTACGCGTCGTAAAGGATTTGGTCAGAAACGCGAAATGCTGGTCGGCACGCTGAATGAGGCTGGCGCTATCCCTGCCAGCACGCCGTGGTACGCCCGTCCGGCCGCACAGGGTGAGGATATCGCCATTATCGGTGGTGGCGTCGCCAGTGCGCTGTTGGCGCTGGCGCTGTTGCGTCGTAATAAGCGCGTCACTCTCTACTGTGCCGACGAAGCACCGGCGTTGGGCGCATCCGGTAATCGTCAGGGGGCGCTCTATCCATTACTTAATCATCACGATGAGGCGCTGAAGCAGTTTTTCCCGACGGCCTTCACCTTTGCCCGCCGCCTGTATGACCAGCTGCCGCAGTCGTTTGAACATCACTGGTGCGGCGTCACGCAGCTCGGCTGGGATGAAAAAAGCCGCGAAAAAATTGCCCAAATGGGCGAGATGGGATTACCCCCTCAGCTGGCGCAGATTGTTGACAGTGAACAGGTTGCCGCACTGGCGGAGGTAGAAACTGGCTGCGGCGGCATCACCTACCCACTCGGCGGCTGGTTATCTCCGGCAGAACTGACGGCAATGCTCTTTGACCTCGCCGAAAAACAGGGGTTACGCATTCACTGGCTGCACCGACTGGAAACGCTCGACGCGCTGCAACCTGGCTGGCAGCTTAATTTTGCCAATGGCCACTCGGTTACGCATCAGAACGTAGTGCTGGCGACCGGTCATACGCTGGCAACGCTGGCGCAAAGCAGCAAACTGCCGGTCTATGCTGTGGCCGGACAGGTCAGCCATGTTCCTTCACGCGGCGGACTCAGCGCATTAAAACAAGTGCTGTGCTATGACGGCTATCTGACGCCGCGCAGTCCGCAATTTGGCACCCACTGTATCGGTGCCAGTTATCGTCGCGGGGAAGTTACGGCCGATTATCGCGACAGCGATCAACAGGAAAATCGCGCGCGCCTGCTGCGCTGTCTGCCTGACACTGACTGGCCAGAAGATGTCGACGTCAGCGCCGGGGAAGCGCGCTGCGGCGTACGCTGCGCCAGCCGCGACCATCTGCCAATGGTCGGCGCACTGCCGGATTATCAGCAAACGCTGGCACAGTATGGCGATCTGCGAGACAGGCTGGCAAACGGAGAAACGCTGCCATCCTCGCCGCTCTGGCCGCAGCTTTTTGCGTTGGGTGCGCTTGGTTCACGTGGTTTATGCAGTGCGCCGCTGGCGGCAGAGATTCTGGCGGCACAGCTGTGCGACGAGCCGATTCCGCTGGATGCCACCACGCTGGCAGCGCTCAATCCGAATCGTTACTGGATAAGAAAATTACTGAAGGGCAAAGCAGTGTTATAACCATTTATGTCAGGGGCGAATCGCTTCGCCCCTCAGGCTTATGCTGACTGACGTGCTTGCAGGAACAAATTGTCCCACATGCCAATCACCAGCGCCTGATCGCGTGGCGAAAGCTCGCCGGCATCAATGGCAGTATGCAGGCTTCTTTGCACCTGGATCTGCAACGCTTCCGGCGTGTGTTCGCCGGCCAACTCTACCTCGGCAACCGCCAGCGTAAGATGACCGCGCAGATACCCGCTGGCAAACAGCTCATCGTCACTGGCGTGCTCAACCATATCGTCAATCAGGGCCAGAATGCGCTCTTCAAATTCTGCGATCATGTCATTTCCTCTTCTTCAAAATTCACTCCCACAGGCATCACAGATCTTCCGGCCACGGAAACTGTGCTGCGGTAATCGGGGGCGTTGAGTAATACGAACGAAGTGCTTCAATAAAGCGTGCCGGGCGCGCAGGAATGCCATTGTTCAGATATTCAATAACCTGAGCCTGCACCTTTCGTTGAAAGGCGATACGGTCGGGTTCACAATCTCCGTTGAGATTGTCACAACTTACATTGAAGGGAAACCCTGCGGCAACAGAAAACAGCCATTCCAGCGCCTGCGGTTTAATCTCAACCGATTCGAACTGGTTTTGCGTGGTTTCATCACGGCCATCCGGGCAATACCAGTAGCCGAAATCCACCTGCTTGCGCCGTTCAGCACCGGCAATACACCAGTGCGAAATTTCGTGCAGTGCGCTGGCGTAGTAGCCGTGGGCAAATACCACCCGATTCCACGGTGACTGGTCATCGGCGGGCAGATAAATAGGTTCGTCGTCGCCTTTGATCAGGCGGGTCTGAAAATCCTGGTTAAAGCAGTCATCAAACAGGTTAATAAGCTGCTGATAATGGTGCGTTGTGGTCATTGGACTTGTCATCAGATAAAAAAAACCGTGCGATTGTCGCATTAAGCCTGAGCAGTTTCGAGCACTAATGCCCCTGAGCTATTCTCAGAACAGCGTGTGCAGCCACGCGCCAACTTGTGTGCCGTAATTGTCATACAGCAGCTTGCTGCTCATCACTGCCGAGACAGTGACCACCATTGGACGAATCAGCGTTTGCCCGCGGCTTAACACCATACGCGCACCCAGTCGCGCGCCGCAGATAGCGCCCAGCAGCATAATCAGCCCGGTGCCCCACACCACTTTGCCACCAAACATAAAGAACAGCAGTCCGCCAATATTGGAGGTGAAGTTCAGTACCTTGGCATGGGCGGTGGATTTTGCCAGGTTGTAACCGCACAGGGTGACAAACGCCAGCGCATAGAAGGAACCGGCACCTGGACCGAAAAAGCCGTCGTAAAAACCGACGCAACCCCCGGCAATCAACGCAAACGGCAGACCGTGCAGGCGGCGCACGCGATCTTCTTCACCGAGGCGCGGCATCAGCAGGAAATAGAGGCCGATGGCGATAATCAGTAGCGGCAGCACCTGGCGCAACAGGCCGGGCTGAATATGCTGAATCAGAATCGCACCGCTTACCGAGCCGATAAAGGTCATGGCAATATTGAGTTTCTGCTCGGCAAGATTGACCGCCTTGCGGCGGACAAAGTACAGGCTGGCAGAGAAAGAGCCCCCCACCGCCTGTAGCTTATTGGTAGCCAGCGCCTGCGCCGGCGACATGCCAACCGCCAGCAGAGCCGGAACGGTCAGTAATCCCCCGCCGCCGGCAATGGAGTCGATAAATGCCGCCAGTACTGCCACAAAAAACAGCAGCCCGACCAGCATCGGGCTGACAACGAACCAGTCCATCGCTGTTCCTAAAGTAAGTGCTTATCCAGTAATGCCTGACATGATGGTGGCAACGGTGGCGGTTCGCGTTTTACTGACGATCCACTGCCCGGTTTTTTTGGTTCAAACCAGCTGTTCAGCTCGGCACCACAGCCATCACCCGGCGGTGGCGGCGCCTGCTCTTCACACTCGCTGCTACCCACCGGGCAGCGCAAACGCACATGCATATGCGCGCGATGGCCAAACCACGGCCGCACTTTACGCAGCCAGTCACGATCGCTGCCGGCATCCGCACAAAGCTGCTTTTTAATCGCCGGATTGACGAAGATACGCGTTACTTCCTCATCTTTCGCCGCCAGTTTAATCAGGCTGTCGATCTGTGGCTGCCAGTGACGCGCCACCACATTACGTCCATCAGCGCTGACCAAATCGAGCGGCTGAGGTTTCAACAGCATTTGCGCCGTCCAGCGTTTCTTCGGCAACTGCAGCCAGATATCAACGTCAAGACCGGACTGATGGCTGGCGTGGCCGCTACTGAAGCGCCCACCTGCCGCCATGCCCATATCGCCAATCAGCACTTCACCGAGACCGAGACTTCCCACCTGAGTGGTCAGGCGCTGAATAAACAGAATCAGATCGGGATGGCCAAAATAGCGACGCTGATCCTGACGCATTACCTGATAGTTGGCAGCCTCAAGCGGCAGCGGTTGCGCGCCAATAATACAACCATTGGCAAAGGCCCCAATCGACTGCGGGCTACCGCTAATCGGCTGATGAATCGATTGCCAGGGCGTAGCGGCCAGCAGCGGAGTACTGACCAGCAGAGTGCAGAGTGCGAGCAGCAGCTTTTTCATCAGATTACCAACGCGGTACGTTGCTGTTAACGTCGCCACACTGCGCGCGTTGACGCATCAAGTGATCCATTAACACAATCGCCATCATCGCTTCGGCAATCGGCACCGCACGGATGCCCACGCACGGATCGTGACGCCCACGGGTGATCATCTCTTTTTCTTCACCATGGCGGTTAATGGTTTTACCCGGCACGGTAATGCTGGAGGTCGGTTTCATTGCCAGATTAGCAATCACCGTCTGACCACTGCTGATACCGCCGAGAATGCCGCCGGCATGGTTGCTCTGGAAACCATCGGCGCGAATCTCATCACGATGCTGGCTACCGCGCTGATTTACCACCGCAAAGCCGTCACCGATTTCTACCCCTTTCACCGCGTTGATGCTCATCAGCGCGTGCGCCAGATCGGCATCCAGGCGATCAAACACCGGTTCACCCCAGCCAGCCGGGACGTTTTCTGCCATCACTGTGACTTTAGCGCCGATGGAGTCGCCCTCTTTCTTCAGCGCGCGCATCAGCTCATCCAGCGCCTCCAGTTTGTCCGGATCCGGGCAAAAGAACGGGTTCTGTTCGACCTGATCCCAGTCTTTCAGTTCGCAAGCCACTTCACCGATCTGCGACAAATAACCGCGCACGATAATGCCGTGCTTCAGCGCGAGGTATTTTTTGGCAATCGCACCCGCAGCCACGCGCATCGAGGTTTCACGCGCGGACGAGCGGCCACCACCACGGTAATCACGCAGACCATATTTTTGTTCGTAGGTATAATCGGCGTGTCCCGGACGGAACAGATCTTTAATTTCGCTGTAATCCTGCGAACGCTGATCGGTATTTTCAATCAGCAGGCCGATCGGCGTTCCGGTGGTTACCCCTTCGAACACGCCGGAAAGGATTTTTACCTGATCCGGTTCGCGACGCTGGGTGGTATAGCGTGAC
Organism: Winslowiella toletana; assembly: GCF_032164335.1. Taxonomy (NCBI): domain Bacteria; kingdom Pseudomonadati; phylum Pseudomonadota; class Gammaproteobacteria; order Enterobacterales; family Erwiniaceae; genus Winslowiella; species Winslowiella toletana. The sequence continues at coordinate 3,381,976 of NZ_CP134152.1, forward strand.
GTGCCGGGACGGCGACGATCGAGATCGTGCTGCAAATCGGCTTCGGTGAGTGGAATACCTGGCGGCACACCATCTACGATACAGCCCAGCGCGATACCATGCGACTCACCGAAAGTGGTGACGCGGAAGAGTTGACCAACAGTGTTACCCGCCATTTCTAATCCCTCTATTCTGTCAGGAGGCTACTTTTTATTTAATCTTTATACATTTTGAAGTGATGGGCAGCATCGATAATCTGCTGCTTTGTCAGCATAAACACGCCGTCACCGCCGTTATCGAACTCCAGCCAGGTAAACGGCACGTCAGGATACTGATCCATCATGTGCACCATGCTGTTGCCGACTTCACACACCAGAACACCGTTATCAGTCAGGAAATCAGGCGCACAGGCCAGAATGCGGCGTGTCAGTTTCAGCCCATCGCTGCCGGCGGCCAGACCGAGTTCCGGTTCATGGCGATACTCATCCGGCAGATCGTCCATATCGTCGGCATCGACGTAAGGTGGATTGGTAACGATCAGGTCGTACTGAATTTTTGGCAGATCGCGGAACAGATCGGAACGGATTGGCGTCACGTTATGCAGCATGCCATGAGCGTCAATATTCTGCTCGGTGACGGCCAACGCATCCAACGAAATATCCACCGCGTCAACTTCCGCTTCCGGGAAAGCGTAGGCGCAGGCGATGGCGATACAACCACTGCCGGTACACATATCAAGGATATGCTGTGGCTGATGGTCGATAATCGAGGCAAAGTGATTATTGATCAGCTCGCCGATTGGCGAACGTGGCACCAGTACCCGCTCATCGACATAGAATTCGTGACCGCAGAACCAGGCTTTATTGGTCAAGTAGGCAACCGGAACACGCTCGTTGATGCGGCGAATCACGCGCTCAACAATCCGATGACGCTCACTGGAAGTCAGCCGCGCAAGGCGCATATCTTCAGGAATATCCAGCGGTAAATACAGCGTTGGCAACACCAGCTGAACGGCTTCGTCCCATGGGTTATCGGTGCCATGACCATACCAGATATTGGCTGCTGAAAAACGGCTCACCGTCCAGCGCAGCATGTCCTGAATGGTATGCAGTTCGTTCACTGCTTCATCGACGAAAATTTTGTCCAAGTTGCCCTCCGCAGGCCGTTCTGTAAACTCGGCCGCTAGTTTGCCACGAAGCCGGCAATAATTCAGCGCAGAGAGGCGAAAAAGCTGACTTTTGTTACAACGGCGAGTTAAGGTAGGAGTCTGACGGGCCTAAGCCGTTTGCCCGGCTTGCCGCAAATTAACATGACTGTGAAGACTAATGACCCGGAAAGAAAAACTTAGCGCAGATGATAAAGCCCTGTTTCGTCAGCTAATGAGCGGTACTCGCAAACTGGCGCAGGACACCATTGTTCACCCGCCAAAGCGCAAAAAACTCGGTGAGGTGCCGGTGAAACGGCTGCTGTCCGAACAGGCCGATAATAGCCACTATTTTTCCGATGAGTTTCAGCCGCTGCTGTCGTCGGAGGGCCCGGTGCGCTATGTGCGCAGCGACGTCAGCCATTACGAAATGAAAAAGCTGCGCCGCGGTGACTATACGCCAGAGATTTTTCTCGATCTCCATGGGCTGACGCAAAATCAGGCTAAGCAAGAGCTGGGAGCATTGATCGCCGCCTGTCGTCGCGAACATATTTTTTGCGCCAGCGTGATGCACGGGCACGGCAAACGGGTGCTTAAACAGCAGACGCCATTATGGTTAGCCCAGCATCCATGGGTGATGGCCTTTCATCAGGCACCGAAAGAGTTTGGCGGCGATGCCGCATTGCTGGTATTGATTGAAGTGGAAGAGTGGCAGCCACCAGAGCTGCTGTTGTAACCTTGACGCTGGGTGCCGGGATAACTCAAATTCTTCAGGGGAGCCGTTGTCGGCTCCCGTCATCATTCCGTGCAGAGCGCCCGCTCTATATCGCTTTGGCTAATTTTTTCGGGCTAACCTGCCATTCCAGCTTACCCTGGCTGTTTGCCGCATCGAAATCAATACAGGCGATGGCCGAGGTGGAGAACATCGGTGGTGCCTCTTGCGGGCAGAGTTCAGAAACCAGGTAACCCACCAGCGGCAGATGTGAAATCACCAGCACCGATTTTACCCCTTCATTTGCCAGCGTCTGCAAATAGCAGGCCACTAAACCAGGATCGCCTCCCGGCGTCAGCTCAGGTAATTCATCCTGCTCTTCAGGCAACGGCAGCACTTCACGAACCGTGGCCAGTGTCTGCTGCGCGCGCAGATAGGGACTCACCAGCACACGTTCTATATCCACAGCCTGGCCGTTAAGCCAGTTGGCCATCTGGCGAGATTCATCGCAGCCACAATGAGTAAGGGGCCTGACAGAATCACTTGCTGCATCTAATGCCGCATCGCCGTGACGCATGATAAAAACTTGCATATTGCACCACTGTTGTTAAAAAAATCGCCGCGAACAGAGGTTCGCTGACTCTTCATTCTGCGAATGAACGCTGTGTTGTACCCTAATGCCGGAAGTTAAGTCAACCGATTGTGCATTTAATAAGCGCCTGTACCGACAGCGCCACCGCCTGCGCTGTCGGGTGCCTTAGCTAAGCCACTGAATCAATATGGTTATCACTGTCTTTCTCAGCTTTGTAAAACTTTATATTCTGCTGAGCCATGCGTTGCAGCGCCTCGCAAGGTGCAAAACGCTCACCGTACTTCTGACTCAGACGAGTCAATGTGCTGACCACCATTGTGGCACCAGTGCTGTCGATATAATGGAACGGACCGCCCAAAAACGGAGGAAAACCAATACCGAATACCGCACCAATATCCCCATCCCGCGCGCTGTGAATCACCTGCTCGTCAAGACAGCGTGCCGCTTCATTCAACATCATCATCACGCAGCGTTCAGCAACAGATGACGCATCAAGCTGCGCTTGCGGTTTCACCTTGATCAGCGAATAAATACTGGCATCCACCTGTTTTTTGCGCTGCCAGCCTGAGGTCGGATAGCGATAAAACCCACGGCCATTTTTGCGACCTTTACGGTTATCCTGCAATACCGCGTCAAACTCGGCGGGAGCAGCAAATCGCTCGCCATACGCCTGCTGCAAAATCGGCATGATTTTAGTGCCGACATCAATTCCCACTTCATCCAGCAGCTGAATCGGCCCGACCGGAAAACCAAACTTTACCAGCGCATTATCGATATTCTCAATCGGCTCACCTTCCAGCACGCAGCGCATCGCTTCATTGATATACGGTGCCAGGATGCGGTTAACATAAAATCCGGCGCGATCGGCTACCACAATCGGCGTTTTGCCCTGCTTCTTCGCCAGCGCCACAGTAGTCGCGACAGTCTGCGCACTGGTTCCGGCATGAGGAATCACTTCCACCAGCGGCATTTTATCCACCGGACTAAAATAGTGCAGACCAATGATATTTTCTGGCCGCTGCGCCTGCGCGGCGATATCAGCGATGGGCAATGAAGAGGTATTGGAGGCGAAAATGGTGGCTGGTGCGCAGTGCTGCTCGACCTCCGCCACCATTTGCTGTTTCAGTGACAAATCTTCAAATACCGCTTCAATCATCACATCCCGCTGCTGAAAACCGCGATATTGGGTATCGCCAGAAATCAATGCCATCTGCCGCTGCCGCTCAGCAGGCTTGATATGCCGACGTTTAACTTTCTTGCTCAACGCATCCCAGCTGTATTTCATTGCATGGTTAATCCCTTCGGCGTTGATATCTTTGATCCGCACCGGTAAACCTGCACGGGTGGCGGTGACAGCGGCGATTCCCCCGCCCATCAAACCGCCGCCCAACACGCCAATGCGGTGAAGTGCGACGGGTTCAGCATTCGCGCCATGCTCTTTTTTCATCGCAGTAGTAGCAAAAAACAGGCTGCGCAGCGCCTGTGACTGCGGCGTCATCACCAGCTCGCCAAAGGCTTTTGCTTCTGCCGCATAACCACTCTGGCTACCGTGCTCCAGCCCATCTCGTACCACCGTCAAAATCTTTTCCGTTGCCGGATAATTACCGTGCGTCTTCGCTCGCGTCTGGCGTGCCGCCAGCATAAATATCAGCGCACGGCCCAAGGGGCCGTTAGCCAGACGTTCGCGCACCGGCAGGCGGCCACGCGTCTGATGGCCCTGCAATACCCGCGCGACCGCCGACTCCAGCAGAATACTGTGCGGCACCGCGTCATCCACCAGACCCAGTTTCAGCGCCTGACGGGCGCGCAGAGTTTTCCCGGTCAGCATCAGGTTAAGCGCCGGTGAAACGCCGACCAACCGTGGCAAACGCTGGGTGCCGCCGGAACCTGGCAGTAAACCCAGCTGCACTTCCGGCAGGCCGAGCCGGGTTTTATCGTCCAGCGTACAGATACGCTGACTACAGGCCAGCGCCAGCTCCAGCCCACCGCCGAGGCAGGCTCCATGTATCGCCGCTACCACCGGAAATGGCAGCCCGGCGATATCATTCATCACTTTTTGCCCCTGCTTCGCCAGGGTTTCGGCCTGCTGCGCAGAGTCACAGCCAGCGATCATGCCGATATCCGCCCCGGCAATAAAAGAGTCAGGCTTACCGGAAATCATCACCAGCCCGGCCAAATGAGGATTTTCCTGTGCACGCTGAATCACTTCCCGAACCTGATCGGCAAACGCGGCCTTCAGGGTATTCATTTTCTCGTCCGGCACATCGATGGTAATCACCCCGACGTTATCCAGACGCATCTGTAAGTGAAATGCAGATGACTGTTCCATTATTCGGCCTCCAGAACCATTGCCGCACCCAGTCCGCCTGCCGCACAGGCCGTCACCAGCCCCAAGCCGCCGCCGCGCCGTTTCAGTTCATTCAGGGTTTGGGTAATCATGCGCGCACCGGTAGCGGCGAACGGATGCCCGTAGGCAATCGAACCGCCCAGTACATTAAAACGCTCTTCATTAACCTCACCCAGCGCGTGCGGACGATTCAGCACTTCGCGGGCAAAGCGTTCATCATTGAACATTTTCAGATTCGCCAGCGTCTGCGCGGCAAACGCTTCGTGCATATCGACAAGCGTCAGATCGCTCAGGGTGATACCGGCACGATCGAGCGCCAGCGGCGAAGCATATGACGGGCCGAGCAGCATATCCTGCCAGACATCAATAGCGGTAAAGGCATAGCTGCGCAGATACCCCAAGGGTACGATGCCCAGTTCGCGCGCGCGCGATTCGGTCATCAGGATCACCGCCGCGGCACCGTCGGTCAGCGGAGTACTGTTGGCGGCAGTTACGGTGCCGTGCTGACGGTCAAAAGCCGGACGAAGCTTCGCGTAATCCTCCAGCGTTGAGTTAAGGCGCACGTTGTTATCCTGCTCAAAGGCAGCGCGCCACGGCGGCACAAATGCCGTCATTACTTCACCGGCCAGCTTGCCCTGTTGCCAGGCCTGAGCGGCGCGCTGATGTGAGCGATGGGCCAGAGCATCCTGCTGTTCCCGGCTGATGCCATGGCTTTTAGCCATCTGCTCGGCGGTATCGCCCATGCGCAGTCCGGTGGAGTATTCCGCCACCGCCGGTGGCACCGGCAACAAATCACGCGGACGCAGCTGGCTAATCAGCTTCATTTTTTGTGAGAACGAACGTGCTTTACTGAGATCGACCAGCGTGCGGCCCAGCTTTTTGCTGACGCCAATTGGCAATACCGATGAGGAATCCGCGCCACCGGCAATCCCAGCCTGAATGGTGCCCGCCAGCAGACTTTCCGCCACATTGGCCACCGCCTGAAAACTGGTGGCACAGGCTCGGCTGACGCTGTAGGCATCGGTATGCACACTGAGACCGCTACCCAGCACGATTTCGCGCGCAATATTCGGCGCTTCTGGCATTTGCACTACCTGGCCGAAAACCAGTTGTTCTATCGCTTCAGGGGGAATATCACTGCGAGCCAGTAATTCACTGACCACCATCCGGCCCAGCTCAACCGCCGGAATACCGTGCAGCGCGCTGGCCTGGCGGGCAAAAGGAGTACGTAATCCGTGAGTTATCGCGATGCGTTCGCCCTGACGCGTCAGCAAAGGTAGCGCTTTGCTCATTATTATCACCTGTTAACCGAGATCGGAGGCATCATTGCCAAAAGAGGTCTGACCTGATCCAGTGTTAACCAGAATGTGACAATGCGCCAAGCACCCCGGCATAAAAATGCGAGTGCTGACACGAATTTAGCGACAAGTGGCAGACCAGCTGCCACTCGGAAGGAGGGTTTAGCGCAGGCCGAGCTGGAAGATCATGGTCTCCGCCTGGCAGCTAAAGATAAAATCAATATCAAGACGAACGCCGTCACGCTCTTCGCTAAAGCGGGCATTAATCTCACAAGGCTCTGACTCAACCGCACGCGCTTTTTCGCTCAGGGTAGCCAGCATCGCCTCAGCCGCTGCACGATCGCTAAATAGCTGGCTGTAGGACGCAGTGCAGTCGGTATTATCCATAATGGTGCCAACATCAACACAGCAGCAGGCGGCTGTTTCATTAGCGCTACATTTATTAATTGCGTTAGTCATTATTCTCTCCTCAATCATGCCACCCCAGCGGCAAGAAAATTAATTCACTATGCAATAGTTTACTCCTGCCTTATTACCGCAACCAGATTTAGTCGACCTGAAGCGCGTACAGTGACGAATATCACAGATAAATTTGATCCATGACAAATCTGAATGTTTACGAAGATTTCAATCGTCCCTTTTTTGTTAAGCAGATCTTATTTCACACATCATTTTGACAATATCTTGAAAACAAGATTGCAACATATATACCTGTCAGCCCTATACTTGGCGCACTGGTCTGATTTGTTAACAGACTGTCAGTCCCTACAATCCGCGATCCTTGTTACGCTTCGTAACAGAGTTTAATAAAAATCAGATAATGAGGTTGTGGTCATGAACCATAAGAACCTGTTTGCAAAGTCAGCTGTGGCAGCTGCAGTAGCATTAGTCTCTTCTCAGGTGTATGCAGCGGGCTTTCAGCTCAATGAATTCTCCTCGATTGGTTTAGGTCGCGCATATTCTGGCGAAGGTGCGATGGGAGATACTGCAGCCTCAGCCAGCCGTAACCCGGCAACCATGGCACTAATGAATCGTCCAGAATTCTCGATCGGTGCGGTATTTATCGACCCTGATGTCAATATTGATGGCACCAGCAGTTCAGGCGCCAGTCTGAAAGCCGATAATATTGCGCCAACGCAGTGGGTACCGAATATTCACTATGTGCAGCCGATTAACGATCAGTGGTGGGTTGGCGCATCCATTACCAGTAATTACGGCCTGGCAACCGAATTTAATAAAGGCTATGCCGCGGGCGGTTTCGCCGGTACCACTGACCTGATGACCGGTAACTTTAATATCAGCACCGCTTATCGACTGAATGAACACTTCAGTTTTGGTGTCGGATTTGACGCGGTTTATGCCAAAGCGAAAATTGAGCGCTACGCCGGTGAAGCAGGCTCACAGCTGGGTCTTGCGCCTGATACCCAGATTGCTCACCTGAAAGGCGATAAATGGGGCTACGGCTGGAACGCCGGTATTCTGTATGAAGTGGATGACAAAAACCGCTTTGGCTTTACCTATCGCTCAGAAGTTAAAATCGACTTCGACGGTGACTATAAAAGCGATCTGCCATCAGCAATCAACCCGATTGGCGGTCTGCTTGGCCTGCCTTACGGCACCGACGGCAATACCATACCGGGTTCTCTGACGCTGAACCTGCCGGAAATGTGGGAAGTGTCGGGTTACCATAAAGTCGCACCACAGTGGGCGGTTCACTACAGCCTGGCTTACACCAGCTGGAGCCAGTTCCAGGAGCTGAAAGCCACCGGTAACAATGGCCAGACGCTTTTCCAGAAAGATGAAGGCTTTAAAGATGCTTACCGCATCGCGCTGGGTACCAGCTACTTCTATGACGACAACTGGACTTTCCGTACCGGTATCGCCTTTGATGACAGCCCGGTGCCAGCCGATAAACGCTCAATCTCTATTCCTGACCAGGATCGTCTGTGGTTAAGCGCCGGTGCTTCCTACGCTATTAACCAGGATGCTTCGGTCGACGTCGGTGTTTCCTATATGCACGGCCAGCACGTAACGGTGAAAGAAGGCCCGTACACCTTCGAATCTGAAGGCAAAGCCTGGCTGTATGGCGCTAACCTGAACTACCGCTTCTGATTTGAGGCAATACAAAAAGGGAGCCGTTATATCGGCTCCCTTTCTCAAAGTATGCTGTTTGCAGGACGTCGAATAATTGACCTATTGCGAATCGATATCGTCCAGATCGTCCTGAATCGCCGCAGCGTTCGGATTTTCCATCGGTCTCAGCTTACCGCCACTTGCCAGGAAGTCATGACGCTGGAAGTAAGCGTTACGCACAAAGGCATAAGGATCGCTGGTATTGCGCAGCATCGCGTCGGAATCCAGCAGTTGAGCACGTGTCTCTACCCCTTCCAGCACCCATTTGCCTGCCGACATCCAGAAGGTCAGCCAGCTCAATGCCGGATACACGGTATCAACATAATCACCGCCATCTTCACGTAGCGTAAAGCCGCCATAGGCCGGTAATTCAACATACGGACCGTAGCCGACACCCCAGGCACCCAGCGTGCCACCAAAACGTTGTGGCTCTTCACGCGCCAGTTTCGGGTTAGCCATGCCTGCGACGTCAATAAAGCCGCCCATACCGAGAATGGTATTCAGGAAGAAACGGTTAAAGTGCACCATACCGCGATACGGGTCACCACGCAGGAAGGAGTTGACCATCGCCGCTGGCTCATCAAGGTTACCGAGGAAGTTTCCCAACCCGGTACGCGCCGGCGCTGGCACGTAATCTCGCCATGCTACGGCTACAGGGCGCACCACATACGGATCCAACACGTTATAGTTGAAGTTAAACATGGTACGGTTGAAACCTTCCAGCGGATCGGAACGCCCTTGCGGCTCGTTCGCGTCATTGGAACTGGCACAGCCAACCAGCAGCACACTTGCCAGTGCCAATCCCGTCAGGCGGTAATTCATGTTGTTCTCCCTGTACTGATAGATTATCTGGTGCTTTGAACCAGCTGATTAATCTCTACCGCCAGCTGCTGATGACCGTCGAATGGCGTCACAGCGCTTTCCCCCCGCCAGTCACCCGGCTGAGGATTCGCGCTGCCATCACGCGAGATGCGCACGCGTACTTGCACCTGATGCTGCGCCGAAAGCAGACGCTCGGGCATCATGGCATTGCTGTCATCAAGCGTCAGCGATAGTGGAAAATGACTCAGCGGCAGTTTTTTCACCGCCACCGGAACCGGTGAAACACCGTCAGAAACAGAAATATACAATACTCCGTCTTCATGTAACATTTTTTCTGCCTCTGCCGACAGACTGACGGTAACAGCCAGCTTACTGGATTGCTTGCCGGAATCAGTTTTCGCCTGCTCGATACTACGCTGAACCCTCTCCACGCGGCGATCGCCCGCCGGAAGCAGTGTCAGTATTTGCTGCCAGAAACTGATGGCGCGATCGTATTGTTGCTGCTGGAAAGCATTAAATGCCAACAAGCCCAGCACCTGCAGATCGTTTTTATCCGCCTGCAACATCTGTTGCAGCAGCAGTTCGGCTTCACGATTATCCTGCGGATCGCTGGAGCGGGTCAGTACTTCAGCGTAGCTGAGTTTAATCCCGGCGTCGTTCGGTGAGAGTTGCAGCGCATGCTGAAATGCCTGGCTGGCGGTTGTGGCATTATTCAGCACCATGCCAATTCTTCCCAGCATCAGCCAGTCATTAATATTTTGCGGATCGTTTTGCAGCTCGCTCCGAATGCCGAGGCCGAGACGCGCCAGTTCTTCCATCGTCAGCGGTTTGCCGTTCGGGTCCATTACCCGGGCACGCAGCGCAGGAAGATCGTTATTAATCTGCTGCCAGACCATTAACTGTGGCAGGCCGCCGACTTTAAAATAGAGCCCAAGGCTGACAATAAAAATCACCAGCACGCCCGGCAGCAATACCCAACGACTGACGCTGCGCGACTGCGCCTGCTGGCCAGCCGGAATATCAGTCAGCAGCGTTTGCTGTAACTCGCGCACCATTTCAGGTCGTTCTGCCACCACGCCCTGCGCTTCATCCTGTTCCAGCTCCTGTAAACGCTGATGATAAAACGCTTTATTCAGGGTATCGCGATCGTCGGCGCTGGCATTACGGCTGCGCCAGCCAGCAATCAGCAGTAATGCACTGGCCGCCAACAACAACCCGCCAAGGGTTAGCCAAAACACGCTCATGGTTGCTTCCTGTTATTCTTCAATAGCTCATCAAGACGCTGCTGATCGGCGGCATCGAATCGCTGCTGTTGCTGCGACGGCTGACGCTTTCTGCTTCGCAGGATAATCACTAAGGCCCCCATCACCACAAACAGCGCCGGGCCCGCCCAGAGAATCAGCGTGGACAGCGTCAGCGGCGGCTGATAAGTCACAAAATGACCGTAGCGCGCCACCATATAATCGGTGATCTGCTGTTTACTCTGCCCCTGCTTCGTCAGCTGATAAACTTTCAGGCGCATATCGGCGGCAATCATCGCGTTGGAATCAGCAATACTGTTGTTCTGACATTTTGGGCAGCGCAGCGATTCCGTCAACTCGCGGTACTGCTGTTCTTGCTGCGGCGAATCAAATTGCCAGGTATCGATGGCGGCAAACGCGCTGAAACTCAACAGCATTCCCACCAGCAGTGTCATCAGCGATCTCACGAAGCGGACTCCTGACTGTATTTATCCCACAGCGGTTTCACTTCCTGCTGCCAGACGCGCTCATTCATATCACCGGCGTGGCGATAACGGATAATGCCGTTGCCGTCGATCAGGAAGGTTTCTGGCGCGCCATAGACGCCCAAATCCAGTCCCAGCATGCCGTCGCCGTCATACAGACTCAACGCATAGGGATTACCCAGCGTATTCAGCCAGTTCACTGCTTTATTGCGATCGTCTTTATAGTTCAGCCCGACGACCCGAATACCCTGCCGGGCCAGCGAGTTAAGATACTGATGTTCAGCACGACAGGTCGGACACCAGGTGGCCCAGACATTCAGCAAAATCGGCTTGCCATCGTTCAGTACGGCCTGATCGTAAGTCTTACCGGGCTGATCCAGCGACTCCAGCTTAAATACTGGTACCGGTTTGCCAATTAATGCCGACTCCAGCAGCGTAGGATCTTCACCATCGGCATTGCGCGACAGCTGAGACAACAGCGCCGCTGCCAGTAGCAGAAACAGAATTAGCGGAATAAAAAGAATCTTCTTGTTCATGCGGGCTCCTGCTGAACTTTATTACGCGAGCGATAGCGCGGATCGAGCAGACAAAGAATGCCGCCTAATGCCATAAACAGGCCACCGAACCAAATCCAGCGCACAAACGGCTTAAAGTAAATGCGCACTGCCCATGAGTTGTCGCCCAGCTCTTCACCGAGCGCCGCATAGAGATCGCGGGTTAATCCACCGTCAATGGCCGCTTCGGTCATCATTGAACGGGTCACACTGTAAAACCGTTTTTCCGCATGCAGCGTCGCTTCATGTTTACCATTGCGGGTGACGTCAATCAGCGCCACGCCGCCGCTGTAATTCGGGCCATTCAGCTGGCGCACATCGCGGAAAACAAAGTGATAGTTATCAATATCAACGCTGTCGCCAGCTTTCATCCGCACGTCGCGCTCGACGCTATAATTCTGACTAAAGGCGATGCCAATTACCGTTACCGCAACGCCAAGGTGGCCCAGAACCATGCCCCAGTGGCTGCGCGACAGCTTAGTTAAACCTTTAAAGAAGCTATGGCGATGGGTGGCACGCTCATGCAACTCCATCAGCGTCAGAATAATCACCCACAGCGCCATCATCAGCCCCACCACCGTCATCGCTTCAATACGGTCCTGCATCAGCCACGGCAGCAGCACCGATAACGCCAGCGTTGCCACCAGCGCCAGCGCCAGCCGTTTCCACAGTTTTTGCGGCTCGTCACGACGCCAGCGGACCAGCGGCCCGATGCCGAGCATCAGCGCCAGCGGAGCCATCAGCCAGCTGAACATGGTATTAAAGAAGGGTTCACCGATAGAAATCGTGCCGAGGCCCAGCTGCTTATGCACCAGCGGCAGTAGCGTTCCCAGCAACACCACCAGCATGGCGGCGACCAGTAACACATTGTTGCCCAACAGAAACGACTCGCGCGACCAAAGCTCGTTCAGCACCCGACCGCGCACCTTCCCGCCCTTCACCGCGTACAGCAGCAGCGAACCGCCGATTACAATCACCAGGAAGGCGAGAATAAACATGCCGCGCGCCGGATCGGAGGCAAAAGAGTGCACCGAAACCAGTACGCCGGAACGAACAAGGAACGTGCCCAGCAGGCTAAGCGAGAACGCGCTAATTGCCAGCAATACCGTCCAGGCTTTAAAAGTGCCGCGCTTTTCCGTCACCGCCAGTGAGTGAATCAGTGCAGTACCAGCCAGCCACGGCATAAATGAAGCGTTTTCAACCGGATCCCAGAACCACCAGCCGCCCCAGCCCAGTTCATAGTAAGCCCAGGCCGAGCCCAGCACGATACCAATGGTCAGAAACACCCACGCGGCGGTAGTCCACGGACGCGACCAGCGCGCCCACGCGGTATCCAGCCGACCCGCCATCAGCGAAGCAATCGCAAACGCAAACGCCACCGAAAATCCGACATAGCCCATATACAGCAGCGGCGGATGGAAAATCAGCCCGATATCCTGCAGCATCGGATTCAGATCATTACCATCAATCGGAATATCCGGCAGCGTGCGGGTAAACGGATTGGATGTCAGAGTGATAAACAGCAGAAAACCGAGGTTAATCATTCCCATCACTGCCAGCACGCGGGCAATGGAATCCAGCGGCATACCGCGACTCAACAGCGCCACCAGTAGCGTCCAGCAACTTAACAGCAGCACCCACAGCAGCAGCGAACCTTCATGCGCACCCCAGGTGGCGGCAATACGGTAGTAAACCGGCAACAGGGTGTTGGAGTTGGTCGCTACATAAGCCACGCTGAAATCATTGACGATAAAAGCATGAACCAGTATCGCGAAGGCGGCGGCAATACAGAAAAACAGCCCGTAAGTCAGCGGGCGCGCCAGCGCCATCAGCCGCGCATCCTGACGCGATGCGCCCCACAGCGGATAGATACTCAGCAGCAGCGAAAGTGCCAGCGCCAGACAAAGCAGAAAACTGCCAATTTCAGGGATCATGACTGACCACCTTGTGCTGGCTGATAGGCATCTGCAGGACGCTGGTGATTCTGCTTCATCGCGTCTTCAATTTCCGGCGGAGTGTATTTTTCATCATGCTTAGCCAGCACTTCTTTGGCATTGATCTGGTTGCCTGATTCCAGCACGCCCTGAGCCACTACCCCCTGCCCTTCACGGAACAGATCTGGCAAAATGCCTTCGTAACTGACGCTGACTACCCCGTTGGCGTCATACAGTTTGAAAGAGACACGCAGCGTCTGCGGGTCACGCTTTACACTGCCCGGCATCACCATGCCGCCAACGCGCAGGCGCTGACCGGGTTCAGGTTTTTCCTGCGCCGCACCTTTGCCATTAATAATTTCACTGGGTGTATAAAACAGGTCAATATTCGATCGCAGGGCGTACATTACCAGCGCGGTCGCCAGACCAAGGCCAATCAGTATCGCCAGTATCAGATACAGGCGATTCTTACGACGGGTATTCACTGTTACTCTCCTGCCGCTTCAGTGACGGCTTTTTTTGTTTTTGCCGCACGGATACGACGTTCGCGTGACTGGCGCTGGCGGATTTCAGCCAGCAACCGACGGCGTTGCAGCACGCTGTGAATAAGCAGCGCGATCAGCGGGATCACGGTGAAACAGACGGCCAGCCAGACATAAAAGGCATAGCCGCCCATGGCGAAGAATGCTTGCCAGGATGAGAAAGCCGGCGTCATGCTTTGCGCCCTCCCTTTGCCGCCACGTCTGCCACCCATGGACGGTGGCGTTCGGTCAGCAGTAACAGATTACGCAAGCGCATCAGCGTCAGGGCAATAAACACCAGCAGATAACCGAGAATCGACCAGCGCAGCGGGGTGCGCATACTTGGCGCAATGGCCTGTTGCAGCACGCCGGAAGACCCCTGATGCAGAGTATTCCACCACTGAACCGAGTAATGAATAATCGGGATATTTACCACCCCGACCAGGATAAGTATCCCGGCGGCGCGCCCGGCCACGCGGCGATCCTCAAAGGAGCTGTAAAGCGCTATCACGCCCATATAAAGGAACAGCAGCACCAGCTCGGAAGTCAGTCGCGCATCCCAGATCCACCAGGTTCCCCACATCGGTTTACCCCAGGCGGAACCGGTTACCAGTGCAATAAAGGTAAACACCGCACCAACCGGTGCCATCGCCGCCGCTGCCAAATCGGCGGTTTTGATCTGCCACACCAGCCCAACAAACGCCGCGATAGCCATTGAGGCATAAATACCCATCGACCACATGGCGGCCGGCACGTGAATATAGATAATGCGATAGCTGTCACCCTGCTGATAATCCGCCGGTGCGAAGCCGAAGCCCCATATCCAACCGAGCAGCAGGGATGCCAGACCAGCAAGGGTAAACCAGGGCACCAGTCGCCCACATAACTGATAAAGCCGCTCCGGCTTCGCCAGCTGATGTAACCACTTCCACATGTTTAATTGCTCACAATAAAATAAAAAAAGTTGTCGTTATTATCATGCTGCGACAGCCGTTAATGCAGGCTGATGCGCAGTGCTGCCGCCGTGGCAAATGGAGCCAGCGTGGCGCTGCCAACCATCATCGCGCCGAGGATCGCCAGATAACCGTCAATCGCTAATCCCTGACCGGCGGCATCAATTGCCGCACTGGCAAAAATCAGTACCGGAATCGCCAGAGGCAACACCAGCAAACTTAACAACACGCCACCGCGGCGCAGTCCAACCGTCAGCGCCACGCCAATCGCGCCGAGAAAACTCAAGGTTGGCGTGCCCAGTAACAGCGTCAGCGCCATCGCGCGCCAGCTGGCAAAATCCAGCGACAGCAGCAGGGCCGCCAGAGGCGACAGCAGCAGCAGCGGTAAACCGGTGATCAGCCAGTGCGCGATAACCTTGCCGAGCACGGTAATCGCCAGCGGCGTTGGCAACAGCAACAATTGCTCCAGCGAGCCATCCATAAAGTCGTCGCGAAACAGTCGCTCCAGCGCTAACAGTGAAGAAAGCAATGCGGCAACCCAGACGATGCCGGGGGCAATACGCGCCAGCAGCTGAGGCTCCGGCCCAACGCCGAGTGGAAACAGGGTGATGACAATCAGGAAAAACCACAGGGGATTGACGATCTCAGCACCACTGCGAAAGGCGATTTGCAGCTCGCGCTTTATTACCCGCCACAGCATCACACCGCCTCCGCAGCGGTCAGCTGAATTTTGCGCACCGTCTGAAACGCATCGGGCAGATCCTGGTGCGTGGTTAAAATCACCGCCCCACCCTGCTGCGCATGCTGTGAAAAGAGAGACATCAGTTTTTCTACGCCTGATTTATCGATAGCCGTCAGTGGCTCATCAAGAATCCATAATTTGGCGCGACTCAACCATAAACGTGCCAGCGCTACACGCCGCTGCTGTCCGGCGGAAAGCTGAGCCACCGCCAGCTCTTCAAATCCGAGCAAGTCTACTGCTTCCAGCGCGGCAAACAGTTGATCTTCATCGCAGCCGGCATGATAAAAGGCAAGATTTTCCAGCGGGGTTAATACCGCTTTAACTCCCGGCTGATGGCCGAGATAGAGTAATTCGCTATGCCACCGATCGCGCTGCTGGCGAATATCCTGCTGATGCCACAGCACCTCACCGCTTTCCGGCCGGCTAAGCCCAGCCAGCAAACGCAGCAACGACGTTTTACCGGCTCCGTTCGGTCCTTCGATCTGCACGATATCGCCTGCTGAAACCAGAAAACTCAGGTCGCTAAACAGAAATCGTTCATCGCGGATACATGTCAGATTTTTAGCTTCCAGCATCGGGGAGAGAGTCACACAGAATAATTAAGATCAGAATAATAACATAAGGGAGCATTACTTCGCAGCCCGATCGCCCTTATTGACCCTGGCGTTATGATGGATATGCCATCAATTGCACCTTTTATTGCTTAAAAATAACCCAAAGTTAAAGCTTTGTTACCCTTCTTATAACTTAAGGTTACATTTTATCACGGTGATAAAAACCCACTACGCTTAAAGAGCGTAACGTCAGCTATCACCGAGGAAAATCATGGCGCAGCAAGATAAAAATCAACTGGATGATGTAGAAGTAGAGAGTGAAGAAAGTGAACAGGGAAAAGAAATTGAAGTAGATGAGGAAGAGTTACCTTCGGCTGCGGCAGCTGTTCATGAGCAAATTCGTTCAGACGGCGAAAAGGAGCTGGAACGCGACGGCATGGCCCTGCTGTGGTCGGCGATTGCCGCGGGTTTATCAATGGGCGCTTCGCTGATGGCCAAAGGGATTTTCCAGGTACACCTTGGCGACCTTCCCGGTGGATTTTTGCTGGAAAACCTCGGCTACACCTTTGGTTTTGTCATTGTCATCATGGCACGCCAACAACTGTTTACGGAAAATACCGTAACCGCCGTGCTGCCGATTATGCACAAACCTACCGGCAGCAATTTTCTGTTGCTGCTCCGCCTGTGGGGCATTGTATTAATGGGCAATATTGTTGGCACCGGGCTGGCCGCGCTGGCATTTAATCATATGCCTATTTTCGACGACGCCACGCGTGAAGCCTTTACCCATATCAGTGAAAAAGTGATGGCCAACCCGCCTGCCGAAATGTTTGCTAACGCAGTGGTTTCAGGCTGGATTATCGCCACAATGGTGTGGATGTTCCCTTCAGCCGGCGCAGCCAAAATCGTGGTAATCATTATGATGACATGGCTGGTGGCGCTGGGCGATTTAGCCCATATCGTGGTGGGTTCGGTCGAGGTGCTCTATCTGGTATTTGACGGCACGATCCCGTGGTATGAGTTTTTCTGGCCTTTCGCGCTGCCGACGCTGGCTGGCAATATTATTGGCGGAACCTTTATTTTTGCGCTGATCAGCCATGCGCAAATTCGTAATGAAATTAGCCAGAAAGCCAAGGCAGAAGCGGCAGCGAAAAAACGCAAAGCAGAGCGCGAGGAGCAATCGGCAGAAAATAGTCAGTCCTGACTGGCGACAGAATAAGCAATTGGACGGGTAAGTAGTTAATCTGCGTGTAAAAATGCGCTATACTGCCCGTCCTCGTCCCCTTAGTTAAATGGATATAACGAGCCCCTCCTAAGGGCTAGTTGTAGGTTCGATTCCTGCAGGGGACGCCACAGAACGCTTTTTTGAACCCGCTATAATTCACTTACCCTCAATTCAGCTAAGTGTTACGCTAATTAATACTGGTTTCCGGAACAAATGGGTAAGTGGGTAAAACCAGGCTTACTTGCCATATAGAGCGGCGCACAGGTAGGTTTTCTTGGTTGTAGCTGTACCGACTCCTCATTTTCCACAACAGGTGGAGATACTACTTTTTTTTTGGGTGCTGTTACTGCTTTCTTCTGCTGAACTTTTTTGACCGTTGCTGAAGATGTTATCTGCTGACTGGAACCTGAACCATAACCTGAACAGACTCGTTTCGACTGACTTAAACTGCCGTCGTTACAAACAAACGCACCACCTGTCGTACAATGAGAAATTCCGCCTTTAGATCCTGAACAAGGCTGCCGACCACGTGCGGCATCTGTCTGTGTGGCTACCAGCAGGCTCAGCATCAACAGTGGTATTATTTTTTTCATTTATCCTCCGATAATATAATTCAACGCTATTCAGTGTTCGATCTTAATGCTCTCCCGCATAGCCAATCTGAGCCATTACTTAAAATCATGGTTTTTCCACTTGCTGCTTTATTAATGCGTAACGGTTAAGCAGCTGGTTCAGGCGCATATCGGTTTGCGACAGCAGCGCAGCGGGGAGCGGCGCCCCGCTCTCAATCTGAGCCAGTTGGTTTAACTGCTCTTCCACCGGAACCGAGCGCCCGAAGTTCTGCGTTATCGCAAACACCATCGACTTCAGCTCAGAACCGGTCAGGTATTTACCTTTACGCTCATCAAGTGCATTGAGGCGTCTGGTCAGCTCGCGAAGGCCTTCCATTCCCTGATGCCAGCCTGAAAGCGCCTCAGATGGCAGAGCATTGCCAATAATATGCTGCTGCCACTGCGCTTTCAGACTGTCTGAATCTTCCGGTTTCGCTCTGGCAGCCAGTTCAAAACCGTAGTTCTGTAGCCACAGTGGCGAAAACTGCCCCAGTTCTGTCAGGGCAGTTTTATCTGCCAATACAGGCACGGGACTACTTTCCACCGGACGAATAATCTGCCAGCTCCATAAACCTGCTGCAGCCAGTATCAGCATGGTCAGCATACCGGCAGCAAAACTTTTCCACGGCTTTTTGGCTGCAGGCTTTGAAGAGTCAGTGACGATGCGTGGCGCAACAGGTTCTTCACGGGCTACATAAACCAGCGGTTCAGAAGGCGCTGCGGGTGTCGGGCCAGGCGAGTCGCAGGATGACGCGGGTAATATCACCGCATTATTATCACTGCTCTCTGCATCCATATTCTCAAGCCTTGTTGCCGCGTTGTGCATAAACGTGCACAGTTCGCCCATCTGGCTGACATTTTTCAGCTCCAGGCGCTGCAATACCTGACGAATACCGTTGAGATGTTGTTCTGCCTGATAAACCAGAGGTAAATCGGCGTACCGCAAACTGAGAGTACGCAGCAGCGATTGCAGACGCTGACTGAATGCGGCGAGGATTTCCATCCGCGCATGGACCGGCTGCGGCCACATCACGCCCCACTGATGCATCAGCAGTGCTTCAATAATCGCCAGCCCTTCGTTAAGGCCGTTCATTCCGGCCTGACGGGTGCGCGCCAGCGTATACCAGCACACCGTCTGCAGCTCCACACCGTTTTGGCGAAACAGCGACAGACTCAGCTGCTCCACTCGCGCCCAGTTCACATCGGGTCGCGCCGGATGTGACAACTTAGCCAGCTCATCACGCAGGGCGACGTAATCCGGCAGCGCGCGCGGGTCGCTGCCGGTTTTAAGTTGATTATGATTATTCACGGACAATTTCCGTCAGTTGATAAAAATGAGAATGATAATGGCGAAAGGCAGCGCATCAGTCAGGGCAGCAGACCTTCGATAATGCCGAAAAATACTTCTTCGTTTAACAGACGATCGGGCCTGGACAATATGCCAGTCTGGGTGCAGGTCCAGTCGGTGGCCTTGCCCGAGCGCATAAATAAACGGCAGAGGGGGGTGATCTTTCCTTCAACGCAAAGCGTAGCTTCAACACAGCCCGTCACGCCCTGCCCGTATAAAAAAATTGGCGTAAATTTAATCGTCCTGCCTTCATAGCGAAGCTGATGCCCGGGAACGTCAAAAGCGCTGTTGCCCACCAGCAAATCGATCAGCCGCACGGTGAAAGTTTCAACCCGGATACCCGAATCCTTGAGCCAGTTTTCCATCTCTTCCTGAAGCAAATGCATCCGCTGACGAAACAACGCCAGATCTGCCTGGCTTTTATTTTCAAAGCTATCGTGACGCCCTTGCTGCTCCAGAAGCCTTTTCAAAAATCGCGCTTTTACTGACATCTTTTTCCCTGTAATTTCCCGTCCGGCGCCCGGAGCGACCTATAATCGTGTCTGATTATCGAAGTAGTTTTGCTGCTTAAGATGGCGAATCAACACCCGTCCTTCCGGCATAAATTCGGTACCATAGCGAACCAGCCCAATTCCTTTCAGCTCAGCATCGATGGCATACCGCAATTCACCGGGAATCTCCTGCTCCAGCATCACCACGCTAATTCTTTTTAGCCGGGGCTCATATTTCAGCAGGACAGTGGACAGCGTGGTCATCAGTTGATGAGCGGTACCGGGCATCCCCTGCAGGATTTTGGTCATATCCGGCAGGCCATAATCCGGCAAATGCGCCAGCGTGCCGGCACGACAGTTGAGGATGCGCTGCATATTGTCCAGCACCGATAAAATTACCTGATTCTGCTCGCTGACCTGATGCAGATCGAGACCGCCGCTGAAGTTGCCCGTCAGCATTTCGTACAGTGAAGGTGCATTGTGTCCCTGTGGCATCAGTTCTCCTTTATCGGCAACAGCCGCAGGCTGTTGTTACCGGCCTCGAGAACACGTGGTTTATCAGGATCCAGCTCCTCACGCTCCAGCACTCGCTTCCAGTTATTCTTTGCCATATCAGGATGACGGAACAGGCCCACCACTGCGACAAACTTTGCCTCAGCTTCCATCGGCATATCCAGTGAGGCATCACCGCCAGGCTTAACAACCACATCGCGGCTGGCAAGCAGATCCGCTTGTAGTAGATTATCTCCGTCCCTCAGCAATTGCTGATAAACCGTTTTGTCGAAAGTTTTTCGATCTTTTAATTGATAGATACGCAGCACCACTGGTTCGGAAAGAGAATTACTCTCCCTGGCATCGGTATTAAGCGCTTCACGAGCGGTAAAATCGAGATGCAGAACTTTAATTTTTTTATAAAACACTGAGTTAAAAGCCGATTTGCTGCCATCCGTGACGCTCTGCGTCAGGCCACAACCGGTGAGACTAAGCGCCAGCAGCGGCGTCAGCCAGAACGCGGTTCTAGTCAAATTTGTAAGTAACACGTCGATTTCCTTGTTGTAGCGTTGCAGGCTGCAAGCCGCTGTAATATCCCAGTTCAGTGGTGAAGGTCGGTGAGATGTCATCTGGCATGCTCTCTTCTTCAATACCCAGCACGCCGTTCATTCCCAGCCAGAAAGGCGCGTCGCCCAGTGGCGGAACAGCTAACAGCCGGGTACCTACCGTCAAAGTAATACGAGCTTTAAACCGCCAGCCAAGATACACCCGTAGCATCACCAAAAAATCCTGATACAACAGCCCATCCGGCCGCCAGCCATTGGTTTCCTGCTCACTCTCCGTCGAGAGCGCAATCAGTAGCTGACTGCTGGCATCCATCGCTTCATCGCCCAACGGTGTGTTGCCATCCAGCAGAAAATCTTGATCGTCGTAAAAACCCAATGGCTGACTGATCTCCACCGGTCGCAGGCTGTAGGGACTGACCTTCACCGAGGTCTCCGGTGCCAACAGACTGACCAGAGCCTGCATCCCTTCCTGGGTTTTCCCAGGCTGACGCAGCACGCTCAACAGTGCCAGAAAGCGTGAGACTGGTGTGGCAATCTGTTTTGCTGTACCAGGAATGCCAAGACCGACCAGCCCCAGCAGCGACTGTGATATCGCGTCACTACCGCCGGCTTCAAAGGTGGCCGGATAGGAATACTTACGCCAGATACGGTAAAACTGCGTCAGAATGCGGTGACTGAAGAGATCGAGAAAGCTCTGTAGCGCTTCATGCCCTTCCCTGCGCTGAGTGATATCATCGAGATATGCCGTCGGCAGCGGCGAGTCGACACCGTACATTCCCATAAAGGTCGTGCGCACCACCGGAGGTTTGCTTTCATCCTCTTCGTCATATTCAACCACTTTAAGTTCGCTGGCAGGGAAACCCATTCCAGGATGAGGGCTGAAACGAACCGGATCGTCCGATGGATGACTGGTTGAACCCAGCAGCGGTTTGGCTGGCTGGCTTTTTTCCAGTAACTGGCAGAAGCGGTAAAAATTAATCCGGTTCAGTTCGGCTTCCAGCCGCGGGGTCAGCCGGGAATGCGGCGATTGTGTTTCTCTTCCCATTCCAGGCGTTCTCCAGTTGGTTGCAGAATAATAATCAGTCGGTTAAACAGGTAGATATCCGTATACAGCGCAAAAAAGCGGCTGAGCATTTCACCAAACAGACAGATATCCCCTTTCCCGGCAAAACCATTACAGTCAAGGGTCACTTCAATCTGCACACCGCGCAGCAGATAGCCCTGTTCAAAGCGTTCAGTTTCACTATGGCGGACGTCGATAATCGCCTCCAGCCGGCGTCGGTTCACCTCGCTGTTTGTCCACTCGTACAGCGCCAGCGTGCCACGTAACACTTCGGCATTATCCATCATCGACAGGAAACCACTGCCAAGATGACTCAGCACGCGCCAGTGAAAACGATCCTGATCTGGCGGATAGCACGGCAGCGTTGGGGCGCACAGGTTGCGCACGACGATACTTGCTGAGGTGGTTTTCATCACCGTATCCAGTACGGTGCTTTGCAGCGCGCGGCGCGGTAACTGGCCGTTGGTACCGGTCAGCGTCAATGAGAGGCTCTCATCTTGCGGCACAGTGTGGTTATCAAAAGCTTCACCCCCGAGGATCAGCCAGGTATTGTGTAGCCCGGATGGCCCGCGACGCACACGGGTATGGTAGTAATATTCTGGTGCCTCGTGTCGCATCATGCCGCCCTTGTGACGGAAGCTGGAAAACGGTACGTAGACATGCTGGCTGGATGACATCACGGAATCAACTGCGTAAATCTCGGTATGTCCGTCCTGGATACGCATCGGGCGCAGCATATATTCCGTCTGCAGCGAGTTAAGCGTCAGCGGGTCAGATTCCAATGGGAAAAGGTTGATTACCGGCACACAATTGAGACGGAGATGCTTCTCGTTAAAGCTGAAATCATGCTCCCAGCGTTCCGCCAGCACCACGTCGATTTCAAACCACGGCAACTCTGCCGGAAAATCGACCGTCTCCAGTCCTTGCAGCCCGGTGAACATAAACTTCTCGCGGAAGGTAAAATACTCAAGCAACAGCTGATAACCACTGAAACTACTGCTGCCTTTCGGCCATAAGCCGTCGTCATCACCAAAACCCAGCGCGACGAGAGATCCGTCAAATGGGCGCCTGTCGGTATCGCCGGGAAGCCGCAGCCACATTCTGGCAACATTCATGGTAAAGGCTTCATGCATGGCACAGGCCAGCGGCGCGTCGGCGTTTAAATAGAGAGGAATACGGCTGAGATCGATACGGCTCCAGTCGGCGAGACTGCTGCAGTTAAATCGCAGGCTGACAACGGAGCGCCCATCCGAATCGGTAGTCAACGTCGCTTTTTCCAGCGACAGCGGCTGAAGGTTGATCTCCTTAGTGGTGGTGTAACGACAGCGCGTACTCTTCTCGCCGATCGGGCGCGAAAGTACCTCAAAGCCCCTGGCGATACGCATCATCTCTTTCATCTCACGCCAGTCTGGAGTGAACTCCACCACTGACATCGAAGGGATGGTACGCAGATAGTGCGGCCATAGCATACTGACCAGCCCTTCGGTCAGTTCCGGTAGGTCGTCGTCGAGCTTCTCACGCAGCCGCCCCATCATAAAGGCAAATCCCTCAAACAGGCGTTCCACGTAAGGATCGCGCGCCCCAGCCTTGTCGAGGTTTAACATCGCCGCCCGATCGGGATGGGCACGGGCAAACTCTTCACCAGCTTCAAGCAGGTAGCGCATTTCTGCGTCGTAATAACGTAGGGTTAAGTCGTCCATAATAATTTCTGCTTAATTAATTGCTGCATTTTTTACGATAAATACAAGCAGTCGGATTTAATGAGAGCAAAGTGAAGATTCTTTGACATATTTCTTGGCCAAGCCAGGCATCCATCCTGACGGAATACCTTTACAAGATACATATCCTCTTTTTCTAAGTCCCTTGGGATATAAATTAGAAAAAATCACTCCACCAATAACTTCGGCGTGTCAGAGATCCTGTCAGGTAATTCGTTGAATACCGGGCCTGCAGGGCTGGACATTCCACCTTCCACGGCAACCATACCATCGAGTAAATTACAGATAAGTTGTCCCTGAATCATCACAGCGGCCAGTATAAGAAACAGAATTTTTAGCCATTGGCCGTCAAACTTAAAGGCAATATAAAAATAAAGCCCTGAAATAAATACGCAGCCAATACTGGCAAGTAAAATCTGATTTGGCGTCACGCCTTTATTCTTTAATCAGCGGGTGCTATTTTTTTGCCCAGCTTTTATCCCGTGTTGCAATCGGTCGACGATCTTTTAAATTAAGTTCCATTTTTAACTTATTTCCTGACTTTCTTTTAACGTCATAAAGTATTACTAACCAAATTTCTGTTATTTGAATTATCCGCAAAGTACCGCAGCACGCGCCGGGTCAAGCATAATCAAACCCGAAAGCAGCGTATCCATTTGCGGTTGTAGCCGTATTTTATCCGCTTCAGCCCGGCTGGCTTTTGCCCGCAGCAGCTTGAGCCGGCGTGCTTTGACCTCAAATATCAGTTCCGGCGTCCATTTTTCCAGCGTCAGTGTCATTGCACCACTATCGAGTTCACCCAGCAGGTGTAGCGCCATTTCGTTTTTGCCGTATTGCTCAGTAACGCGGGCCATTAGTAAACGCATCAGCCACTGATTGCGGGCAGAGGTAAAACCAGGGCGCGCCTGCAGCCAGTTAAGCGCAACTTCAATACCGTCACTGTCAGCCAGCGCCAGTACTTCAGGTTCCAGGGCCAGCATATCGTCATCTGAAGATATCGCGGCACTGACCGGCTCACTCTTCCAGCCCGGCAGATCATCGAGCACTTTTTCGTTAATCCAGTTCAGCGTGACTTCATCCGCAAAAGGCGTGCCGTCATTGAAAGCCAGTGATTCCAGCCCCGGCAGGCGTACCAGTAATCCTTTCAGATCGCGGCAAACAATATCAGCGCGCACGCTGTCACTGTCGAACTTTACCAGCGCCTGCCAGGTATACCACTGCACGTCCAGCCACAAATGGTTGACGCCTTGCGCCAGCAAGCTGTCGCTCTGCTCGAGTAATTCACCCCAGCTCTGTTGCAGGTACAGACGTTTGAGATGAGCGCGATGATCCGGTTTTGGCGGGACCAGACGTGTGCGCCCACTGGCATCCAGCGGCGGCAACTCCGATAACGTGTCCCAGCGCACGCTTTTAATCAGATGGTGACTCGCAAGCCAGCCGCCGGGCTGATCGCGCAGATACTTAGCCAGCACTTTGGCCTGATCCAGCAGATCGCGCCCGGAAGTTACGGTAGCCATTACCGGGGCAGAAGAGATCGAAGCTGCTGTAGCCAGACTCTCTTCGCGACTGGTTTGCGGCACAAGACTGTTCGCCCCACCGCTTTGTATCAGCCGGTTTTCCAGCGCCTGATACAGCCCTGAGAATTGTGGGCGGCTGGCTTCATCTGTTGATTGCAAAGCCCGCTCTGTCAGCAGCATCGCACCGGTAATGCGCTGCATTATGGTCACATCAACTTCCGGATATAGCGACAGGCTGTCCAGCACCCGGCTACTGCCGAGCCACTCCAGTGCCGATTTACGGCTGCGATCGCGCTGCGGATGAAGCTTCGTGCCAAAGCGCTCCAGCATACCAGCCAGTAGTTCCAGTCCGTCGGCTAATCCCGGTTCACCGTCCTGATGCAGACGCGCCCAGATGTAAAAAGTGACCACGCGTAAGTCTTTGCCGACTCCGGTCAGCAACTTTTCTGCGAGGGTACAAATCAGCCCGGTATCGATCCCGGAGAGTTTGTTCACTTCTTCACGGATCTGCTGAAAGTCGTCGTCATAACCCGGATCCTCACCGGTCGGCTGACTGTTATTAACGGGTGCCAGCCAGCGGTTCCAGTCAGCGCTGTGCGAGCGCGCTGAGTTCAGCAGCGTGCTTTCATCGGCGGCGCAGGCGTGAAGTAAATTCTGCAGAGTGGTCATTATTCGGCTTCGTCCATGTCCATGCTGTCATTGTTACTGGCAAATGCCTGCGCAGTCGCGCTGGCATCAACACTGAAAATCTGCTCCGGCAGGCTAAATCCCCGCAGCGTCAGCAACGCCAGCGGACCGTTGCCCAGCTGTGAGCGCAGCACCCATTGCAATGTGCTGTCATCCGGCGCGGTATAACTCATCATCCACTGACTGCGGTCGAGCTGCTGGCGTTTACCCTGTTCCAGCCAACGGATAAAGCCCCAGGTTCCGCTGTAGTCGCCGAACAGACGTGCACCAGCATGGGTCGACGTCCAGGTCAGCATGGTTCCCGGCTTCCAGGTATCGCCAGGCCAGCGGAAACTTTGCCAGTCAGCCATCTGATTAAAGTAATGCAGCTTTTGCCCGTCAATGGTGAGCTGGGTTTCTACCACCTGCGCTGCCGGACGAGCCTGCAACTCAAAAGTGATTCCCTGAGTACCATCGGTAAAAAGAATGTCAGACAGCTGGCTCAGCTGGTTGACCGCTTTTAAAAATGCGGGATTAAACGTCAGCCCCTGGCTATGGGCGCTGTCCGGCACCCACTGACTGCCCTCTTTATGCAGTACGCCACTCAGTTCCGTCGTCAGAAAGCGGTCAATACGCCCGCTGTCCTTACGAATAAACTCTGCCAGCATAGGCAGGGAGGCATCGCTTTTACTGGCGGCAAAAGGAAAGCGTCCATCGAAAGCGGTACGCCAGTTGGCGACCACTGAACGGGCCCAGCGATCGTTCAGGCTGGCGGCTGACGGCTGTAGCACCGTTTCCCATGCCTGAGTAAGCGGTTGAACGAACATCGTCTGACCAAATCCGCTCCACTCCTCACCGAGACTTGCCGCCACCAGACTGCCGTACTGCTGGGTATCCGTCAGATCAACACTCTTACCCTGAAATACCGTCTGCGCCAGCGTCTGCATCATCTCCTGCGGATCGGAGGCGCCAGCAACCTGTTGCAGCCGCAGGCGTACGCGGGTAATACGCGTCAGGTAAGTCTGCAGGCTCAGCGTGTTGTCCGCGGACATCATATTGCTGCCGTTATTTTTGCCCATCAGCGTCAGCAATGGCCCGAAGGTATCATCCAGCGGCCCATGTGGACCGGAAGCGCTCTGATCTATCACCGGTTTATCTTTGTTACCGATCAGGTCTTTTGCTGACTTGATAATTGAGTCTGAGAGTCCTTCGCGTTGCTGACCCGTTTGCCCCTGCCATGCCAGGGTGTTCATCAGAGCAATCATCGGCGACTGACGCACGTCACTCATCAGCGTCAGCTGGTCGGTCACATCGGCGATATTCTGCGCCGGGTTAAGCCGCAGACTGTTCAGAAAGTTCAGCCAGCTGCCGGCGAAATCAGTGAAGTAACGCTCAGTCAGGCGTGCTTTAAGCGCTTCAGGTGAAAGATCGGCTGAAACGGCTTTGCGACTGTCGCTTAATACCCAGTCGATTTCATCGCGTCGGGAGTTCGCCGCCTTCTCGATCGCCTGCTGAATACCGCCCTGCCAGGCCTGACGGGTAAACATTCCCGGAATAATTTCATCGGTGGTGAACAAGCGGCGGGCGTCTGTGCCACTGGTAATATCTTCCAGCGAGACATCCGCAAAATTACGCCGTACCGATCGGAGCATATTTTCATACAGCGTACTTTCGGCGTTGCGACGACCAATTTGCTGCAACAGAACCTGGCGGCTCTGAGCGACCAGTGCGCTATCCGGCACAATTTTCCACTGCGGCTGCTGGGTTAATTCAGAAATATAGAACGCCCATAAATCCGCTGACAGGCTCTGCCACAATCCGGTCGAAATACCCGCACGCGTGGGCTGCACCGTCTTCATCGTCTGTGCGAAGAACGCCCCGTCTGCTTTGTCCGGTCGCGCCATCATCAGCCAGGCCTTCAGCTGGTCGTATCCGGGTTTGGCTAATGCCGCGCGCTTATCGCTATTCGGCGCTGAATTCGCCAGCGCGATCAGTTTCTCCGTCAGTGCAGCGTTTGCCGGGTCGCGGATCAGGCGGTTATTTGCCACGCCGTACCACGGGAGCATCGCGCTTAGCAGTGACGAGTTATGATCCAGCCCAAAACGTTGATACCAGGGAGTGCCATTCTGGATATGGTGTTGCAGGCGGCCAGCATCATTACGCAAGTCGTGCAGATCAGTCAGTTGAGAATCAGAGACCGATTGATGCTCCATCAGGGCACGGGCCTTGTTTGCCACCGAGGAAATTTGATGATAGTTCAGGGCAAAGGAGAGCAGCAGCCCCGCTCCCCAGACGCCAATAACCACCATCAGTGCCCAGGCCAGCGTCTGCTCCCAGGCCATCCCGACGCGGCGCCCACGCACCCGCGTGCAGTCGTCGATCACTCCCTGCCAGCTGGCGGAATACGTCAAAGCATGTTGATGGGATAACCCAGCAGCAATTTCGCTGAACGCGTCATCCCGTTGCGCTGTTCTATCCTGCAGGCTGAACATCAGCCCACGCAGCGGCACGCGTTGCTGTGCGCTGTACAGCCAGGGTGTCAGGCGCGTTTTCCAGCGCTCGCTCCCACCCTGCTCCAGTTGCTGCGCCAGGCGCAGCAGGAAATCATGCGCGCGATTCTCCGATACCTGTGAAAGCCCCTGTTCACGAAGCTGCGGTAGCAGTTTGTTAAGCTGTGCCGCCACATCCTCTGGCATGGCGCGGGCTGGTAACGAAATCCCAACCGCCTGGTCTGGTCTGTCAGACTGAGACCAGTCACTTTCGCACAACTGCCACAGCCAGACGGGTGGCAGATAGCGCAACACTTCTCCAATCTTTTCCAGACCGCGCAGATCATTATCGCTCATCTGTGGCGTCAGAGGCTGATCCTGAGCAATGACGCGCACCACACCATCCAGCGGACGGCCGCGGCGCAGTTTACGCAGTGCGCTATATTTTTCTGTATCGATATCCGCCGCCAGGCTACCGCCGTAAATCAGTACGGTACGGTTGCCTTCAAGCCACTGGCTTTCCTGCAAGCCCGGCAGGAGCAGACTAATAGCCGCTTCGTCTCCGGTTACCAATAGAATACGAACTTTTTGGCGCCAGAAGAGAGTGTAGCGCTTACGCAAATGCACTTTTAATTTCCAAACGGTACCGACTACAGGAGATTCATTTTTTGCCTGCGTCTGTCCGGAAAAGGAATTATTGTCACCCGCAAGCGCTTTAGCTTTCAGATAGGCTTTTTTACCAAAGAGATAGGTGGCGATAAAAAAAAGCAGAATAAAAATTAGCAATCCGCCGGTCATAATCAAACAAGCAAAGAATAAGATTGTTTGCGGGGTTGAATCTGGCGTAACGCCCAGTTGGGCCGGATCATTTTTAAGTATAAAACAAGCCGCGATCCCCAGAAATAAAAATACAAACAAGATCAACCACAACTGAAATGTGGTGTTTTTTAATCCCTGTGATATGCGTTTCACCTTTTTCTCCCAACACGAAACGACCGTATTTAATGTTTTCCATAACGAACTATTAATTCAAGATCATGTGATAAAGATCGTTGTAACTATTTTCCTATTAGAGGATGAACAACCATCCACCATGGAAGCCCGTCTTCCGGCATGCTCATAATCAATTGAGGAAATGGATATGGTCTCGAATTTCCTGCCGCCAGAGCAATAGCAAGCCAGGGAGATGTTGCCCCTGTACGCCCACTCTTCATATCAATATCAGTAAGCTGCCCATGAGTTTCAGCAAGCTGAAATTTAAGATTGTTACTTGCAAGCAGGCTTTGTGTCTCATTATTGGTTCCCATCCCTGCTACCCAGACAGAAGCAATTTCTTCTGTGCAGGTTTTTCCCCAAAGTAAAGACTGCATTGCTGAAATTTGTAATGCTGTGATGTTTAACGAGTGCTCAGGTCGATGAATGCGAGCAAGTCCACCGTGTTCATCATCATAATTTTCACACTCCTGATGCAGAAGTAATGCCACAGCGGCCTCTCCATCACCATCTGATAGCGTATTACGCAAGCTAACTGAAAGAAGGAGCAGCGTACTCATGACCTTAGGTTCATCCAGCCAGCTGTCGATTTCAGACAAACCAAAGTAAGGTAAGAACTGGATCCTGGCAGGGACAGATAACAGTGAGGTAATACATTTCCGAATATCTGCAATTTCATCCGAAGATAGCGTGACTTCACTGTCTATTTGTATGATTACAGTTGGCATTCCTGTGGGCTTTACTTTCAATAATGCCGCCCTTAGCATCGCATCTTCCAGAAGTTCGCGTAATTGCCTTTCTATCCGTACAGGTGCTGGTTGCCCGACATCGCTAAATTGAGCGATGTAACTCACTGTCTGTGCTGTTTCATCAATCACAGGCGGTAACACGACTCCCTGTGGCAACAGAAACTGTTCAGTGAGTGCACCAGAAGTCACCAGATGCGGTAAATGTACGCACATAGAATCCAGAATCAGAGCGCGCTGTCCGCGTTGAACTTCATCGGCAATATCACGCTCTCGCTCATCATCCCAGCCACCTGCGGGCCACTCAGAAGCCAGCCAGACAAGCCAGCGGCTACCCGCAAGAAATATCCAGATAACCAACGGCGCACTGATAAAACAGTGCCAGAATAATGCCCCTCGAACCGTACTTACTGGCCACAACCAGGAGGTAAAAAAACCGCCGAAAATCATAAAAATGAGTAAAACAACCAGCCAGCGTTTTAACGATGGTGGTCGTTTACGTTTTGCATTATCAGGAATGGCTGAGAGATTAACAGGCATCATTTACTCGTAGTGGCATTCGACAGGGAAGTAATAAGAGAGCAGCCACAGGAACATTTATAGCCATGGAAGGCGACTGGAACACCATTATCTTTCATCGTTGGATGTCCTTCCGCAATATATGACGAACTGTGACCTTCAACTGGACAGTTAATCGGATCATTCAATCGGGCAACACCGATCCCATCGAATTTCATTTTTGTTGAACCTGACTGGACCTGACCACCACCGGTCGTTTTATCTCCAATACGAACAACACCCTTCATTTAATTTTTCCCATAACGTTTTACCAATAGTGAATGGATCCTGTTGGTTGCGGCATCCATACAGTCGTATTTTTCTTTCCATATATGGTAGGGTTAATAAGCAAATATCAGTCGCATATGTTCAGGATGATTAGCTGCACTGATATTTATCGGATCATCGTCTTCTGGCTTACAGACATTCAGTACGTTGTGCGGCCAGTGGGAAATTTTACTGGCCTGGCTGCCGATATAGCGAAATATTGAAGATATAGAATAATAAAGTAGTGTAACCATCTTTATCCAGAATATGACCGCGAATACACCAGTCTCGCAATGAGACCGAATCTACATCCAGAGTAAAGTCAACACAGATCCATCCGTTCATAAAAAACATGATTTTTTTAATTTTTACGATTAAATCGAATCGGATAATAAGTCAATCTTAGCCATTCCTTTAATAAAGGATAGCCGCCACAGAGTATAAATGGAACAGGTATAAGGCTAACAACTATCACCTTTCCAACCCCATGAAAAAATAAATCTGTAAAACCTCTCAGAATTACAATAAGTGACATTCTGAAAAGCCAAAGAAAAGCATAACTACCAGCCAGGTATTGGTCCCAGCCTGCTTGTAGAATTTATCTATTATCTCCATATAGATAGAGTTGACTCTGATAACAGATTCACCACAGTTAACGTTTTTTTTCATCAAATTCTTCCCTGATGTAACTTAATTTTTTTTCAGCTCGCGTTAGAACTCGATTAATCTTATAGGATTGATAGAGTCCATACATAGCCATGGCCAGTAATCCTCTGCCTTAATTGCCTCGTTAGAGACAGACACTTCAATTTCACCAGGTTCAAAAAATCAAACAGAGCCAGAGTAGCAAGCGTGAGCATAATTACTGCTTGCGACGCCAGCAGACTCATTAACCCTTTTGCAGCAAAATATTTATCAACCAGCTCCAGAAAATGAGAGTTCATGGCGATTACTTTTAAATCCGGCACCAATGACTGACCGTCAAGATCAATTTTTTCATTCTGCTTTAGTTGTTTTTTTTCTCATCAGCTTTAAGTAGTCGATTAAATTTAAACTTGGGAAATAGTCCGTAGTAGTCCATATTGTTCTCTTGCTCCCTGCTCCAGATTCCACACTCACCCAGTCCGCTTATGCCCAACAGTACCTACTTTTCCTCGGGCGTTTTGCGGAACAGATCGCGAAGCGGATGTTTAGGATTGCTCGAGGCATCAATCGCGTAAGGATCATCCACCGCCGCGGCACACTGTGCCTCGATGTTTTCTGGCCAGACCGGAACCTTACTGGTAACCATCGCGATATAGCGTGGAATACTGTAGATGAAACTCAATGCAAACAGCAACGGGAAAAGAAACATCGGCGCACCGTTAAAGCCGGATAGTAAATACAGCAGCCCAAACTGGTAACCCTCTCTCTTGCCGGCTATCGGCAGGCAGAAATTCACCACCGGCGCCACCGACGCGGGCCCCTCTTCCATATAACGGCGGACAAACTCCCAGTGCCGCTCAAGCTGCTTGCGGTCTGAGTGTGTCGATGGCAGGCAGAAAGAATCGATTACCGTCTCGTTATCGTCCGCCATGATATGGCCGCTGATATAGTAGTCTTTATTAAACTCTTTTCGATGGCTCAGGCCGGAGGTAAAGAACACCTTTTCCCAGGGTACGCTGCGGATGGTACCGTCAGGCCGGAAAAAATGAACCTGACGATTTATTCTGTCAAAACGAATGGGATAATGCGTCCAGGCAAACCATTCTGCTTTTAACATTTTAAACATAAATATATCCATTGAGATAAATATAATAATGAGTAAACAAATCCCACTTAAAGCACGCCAGTTACTCCAGCTATAATCAAAAATGATTGAATAAAAAAGAGTCAGAGTAGCAAGCGTGAGCATAATTACTGCTTGCGACGCCAGCAGACTCATTAACCCTTTTGCAGAATAATATTTATCAACCAGTTCCAGACAGTGAGAGTTCATGGCGATTACTTTCAAATCCGGCACCAATGACTGACCGTCAAGATCAATTTTTTTATTCTGCTTTAGTTGGTTTTTTTTCTCATCAGGTTTAAGTGGTCGATTAAATTTGAACTTGGGAAATAGTCCGTAGTAGTCCATATTGGTCTCCTGCTCCCTGCTCCAGATTCCACACTCACCCAGTCCGCTTATGCCCAACAGTACCTACTTTTCCTCGGGCGTTTTGCGGAACAGATCGCGAAGCGGATGTTTAGGATTGCTCGAGGCATCAATCGCGTAAGGGTCATCCACCGCCGCGGCACACTGCGCCTCGATGTTTTCTGGCCAGACCGGAACCTTACTGGTAACCATCGCGATATAGCGTGGGATACTTAAGATAAAACTCAATGCAAACAGCAACGGGAAAAGAAACATCGGCGCGCCGTTGAACAAGTAAAGCGAGTACAACAGCCCAAACTGATAGCCCTCTCTCTTACCGGCTATCGGCAGGCAAAAATTCACCGCCGGCGCCACCGACGCCGGCCCCTCTTCCATATAACGGCGGACAAACTCCCAGTGCCTCTCAAGCTGCTTACGATCTGAGTCTGTCGATGGCAGGCAGAAAGTATCGATCACCGTCTCGTTATCGTCCGCCAGGATATGACCGCTGATATAGTAGTCTTTATTAAAGTCTTTTCGATGGCTCAGGCCGGAGGTAAAGAACACCTTTTCCCAGGGTACGCTGCGGATGGTACCGTCCAGCCGGAAAAAATGAACCTGACGATTTATTCTGTCAAAACGAATGGGATAATGCGTCCAGGCAAACCATTCTGCTTTTAAAACTTTAAACATAAAAATATCCATTGATATTATTACCAGAAGGCTTAAAAAATTTAAAACTACGCCACTAAGTCGCCCCCAGCCATACACAAAAAAAAAGGAGTACGATGTAGCCAAGAAAGTAGCTGTAAGCATAATTACTACTGGCGCCGCCAGAAGACTCATAAATCCTTTTGCAGAATAGTATTTATCAACCAGTTCCAGACAGTGAGAGTTCATGGCGATTACTTTCACATCCGGCATCACTGACTGACCGTCAAGATCAATTTTTTCATTCTGCTTTAGTTGGTTTTTTTTCTCATCAGGTTTAAGTGGTCGATTAAATTTAAACTTGGGAAATAGTCCGTAGTAGTCCATATTGGTCTCCTGCTCCCTGCTCCCTGCTCCAGATTCCACACTCACCCAGTCCGCTTATGCCCAACAGTACCTACTTTTCCTCGGGCGTTTTGCGGAACAGATCGCGAAGCGGATGTTTAGGGTTGCTCGAGGCATCAATCGCGTAAGGGTCATCCACCGCCGCGGCACATTGTGCCTCGATGTTTTCCGGCCAGACCGGAACCTTACTGGTAACCATCGCGATATAGCGTGGAATACTGAAGATAAAGCTCAATGCAAACAGCAACGGTAAAAGAAACATCGGCGCGCCGTTATATGCGGATAGTAAATACAGCAGCCCAAACCAATATCCTTCTCTCTTGCCGGCTATCGGCAGGCAGAAATTCACCACCGGTGCCACCGACGCCGGCCCCGCTTCCATATAACGACGGACAAATTCCCAGTGGCGCTCAAGCTGCTTGCGATCTGAGTGTGTTGCTGGCAGGCAGAAAGTATCGATTACCGTCTCGTTATCGTCCGCCAGGATATGACCGCTAATATAATAGTCTTGATTGAAACTTTTTCGATGGCTCAGGCCGGAGGTAAAGAACACCTTTTCCCAGGGTACGCTGCGGATGGTACCGTCCGGCCGGAAAAAATGAACCTGCCGATTTTTTCTGTCAAATCGAATCGGATAATGAGTCCAGGCAAACCATTCAGTTTTAAGAAGATAAATCATCCAAAGTGCCATAGGCAATGCAATTAAGGCAATAAAAAAAATAAAACGCAAATTATAAAATGAACCCCACCCACCATTAGGAAAAGTATAAATAACAATCAATGAAAATGAAATTAAATATGATGAGAAAAAAATAAATCCTATTAGACTTACAAATCCCTTTGCTGAATAGTACTTATCAACAAGCTCCATGCAATAAGAGTTCATGGAGATCAATTTTAAGTCCGGCACCATTGATTGACTGTTAAGATCGATCCGTTGATCATACTTTAGTTGATTATTTTTCTCATCCGCGTTAAGCGGGCGATTAAATTTAAATTTGGGAATTAGTCCGTAGTAGTCCATATTGGTCTCCTGCTCCCTGCTCCAGATTCAACTCACCCAGTCCGCTTATGCCCAACAGTACCTACTTTTCCTCGGGCGTTTTGCGGAACAGATCGCGAAGCGGATGTTTAGGGTTGCTCGAGGCATCAATCGCGTAAGGGTCATCCACCGCCGCGGCACACTGCGCCTCGATGTTTTCCGGCCAGACCGGAACCTTACTGGTAACCATCGCGATATAGCGTGGGATACTTAAGATAAAGCTCAATGCAAATAGCAACGGAAAAAGAAACATCGGCGCGCCGTTGAACAAATAAAGCGAGTACAACAGCCCAAACTGATAGCCCTCTCTCTTACCGGCTATCGGCAGGCAGACATTCACCTCCGACGCCACCGACGCCGGCCCCTCTTCCATATAACGGCGGACAAACTCCCAGTGCCGCTCAAGCTGCTTGCGATCTGAGTGTGTTGCTGGCAGGCAGAAAGTATCGATCACCGTCTCGTTATCGTCCGCCAGGATATGACCGCTGATGTAGTAGTCTTTATTAAAGTCTTTTCGATGGCTCAGGCCGGAGGTAAAGAACACCTTTTCCCAGGGTACGCTGCAAATGGTACCGTCCAGCCGGAAAAAATGAACCTGACGATTTATTCTGTCAAAACGAATGGGATAATGCGTCCAGGCAAACCATTCTGCTTTTAAAACTTTAAACATAAAAATATCCATTGATATTAGTACCAGAAGGCTTAAGAAACTTAAAACTACGCCACTAAATCGCCCCCAGCCATACACAAAAAAAAAGGAGTACGATGTAGCCAAGAAAGTAGCTGTGAGCATAATAACTACTGGCGCCGCCAGCAGACTCATTAACCCTTTTGCAGAATAGTATTTATCAACCAGTTCCAGACAGTGAGAGTTCATGGCGATTACTTTCAAATCCGGCACCACTGACTGATCGTCAAGATCAATTTTTTTATTCTGCTTTAGTTGGTTTTTTTTCTCATCAGATTTAAGTGGTCGATTAAATTTAAACTTAGGAAATAGTCCGTAGTAGTCCATATTGGTCTCTTGCTCCCTGCTCCAGATTCCACACTCACCCAGTCCGCTTATGCCCAACAGTACCTACTTTTCCTCGGGCGTTTTGCGGAACAGATCGCGAAGCGGATGTTTAGGGTTGCTCGAGGCATCAATCGCGTAAGGGTCATCCACCGCCGCGGCACAATGTGCCTCGATGTTTTCCGGCCAGACCGGAACCTTACTGGTAACCATCGCGATATAGCGTGGAATACTGTAGATGAAACTCAATGCAAACAGCAACGGTAAAAGAAACATCGGCGCGCCGTTAAAGCCGGATAGTAAATACAGCAGCCCAAACTGGTAACCCTCTCTCTTGCCGGCTATCGGCAGGCAGAAATTCACCGCCGGCGCCACCGACGCGGACCCCTCTTCCATATAACGGCGGACAAACTCCCAGTGGCGCTCAAGCTGCTTGCGATCTGAGTCTGTCGATGGCAGGCAGAAAGTATCGATTACAGTCTCGTTATCGTCCGCCAGGATATGACCGCTGATATAGTAGTCTTTATTAAAGTCTTTTCGATGGCTCAGGCCGGAGGTAAAGAACACCTTTTCCCAGGGTACGCTGCAAATGGTACCGTCCAGCCGGAAAAAATGAACCTGACGATTTATTCTGTCAAAACGAATGGGATAATGCGTCCAGGCAAACCATTCTTTTTTTAAAACTTTAAACATACAAATATCCATTGATATTAGTAAAAGAAGGCTTAAAAAATTTAAAACTATGCCACTAAGTCGCCCCCAGCCATACTCAAAAAAAAAGGAGTACGATATAGCCAAGAAAGTAGCTGTGAGCATAATTACTAATGACGCCGCCAGCAGACTTATTAACCCTTTTGCGGAATAGTATTTATCAACCAGTTCCAGACAGTGAGAGTTCATGGCGATTACTTTCAAATCCGGCACCAATGACTGACCGTCAAGATCAATTTTTTCATTCTGCTTTAGTTGGTTTTTTTTCTCATCAGGTTTAAGTGGTCGATTAAATTTAAACTTAGGTAATAGTCCGTAGTAGTCCATATTGGTCTCCTGCTCCCTGCTACAGATTCCACACTCACCCAGTCCGCTTATGCCCAACAGTACCTACTTTTCCCCGGGCGTTTTGCGGAACAGATCGCGAAGCGGATGTTTAGGGTTGCTCGAGGCATCAATCGCGTAAGGGTCATCCACCGCCGCAGCACACTGCGCCTCGATGTTTTCCGGCCAGACCGGAACCTTACTGGTAACCATCGCGATATAGCGTGGGATACTGAAGATGAAACTCAATGCAAACAGCAACGGGAAAAGAAACATCGGCGCGCCGTTATATGCGGATAGTAAATACAGCAGCCCAAACCAATATCCTTCTCTCTTGCCGGCTATCGGCAGGCAGAAATTCACCGCCGGCGCCACCGACGCCGGCCCCGCTTCCATATAACGACGGACAAACTCCCAGTGGCGCTCAAGCTGCTTACGATCTGAGTGTGTTGCTGGCAGGCAGAAAGTATCGATTACCGTCTCGTTATCGTCCGCCAGGATATGACCGCTAATATAATAGTCTTGATTGAAACTTTTTCGATGGCTCAGGCCGGAGGTAAAGAACACCTTTTCCCACGGCACGCTGCAGGTGGTGCCATCCAGCCGGAAAAAATGAATCTGCCGATTTTTTCTGTCAAATCGAATCGGATAATGAGTCCAGGCAAACCATTCAGTTTTAAGAAGATAAATCATCCAAAGTGCCATAGGAAATGCAATTAGGGCAATAAAAAAAATAAAACGCAAATTATAAAATGAACCCCACCCACCATTAGGAATGGTATAAATAACAATCAATGAAAATGAAATTAAATATGATGAGAAAAAAACAAATCCTATTAGACTTACAAATCCCTTTGCTGAATAGTACTTATCAACAAGCTCCATGCAATAAGAGTTCATGGAGATCAACTTTAAGTCCGGCACCATTGATTGACTGTTAAGATCGATCCGTTGATCATACTTTAGTTGATTATTTTTCTCATCCGCGTTAAGCGGGCGATTAAATTTAAATTTGGGAATTAGTCCGTAGTAGTCCATATTGGTCTCCTGCTCCCTGCTCCAGATTCCACACTCACCCAGTCCGCTTATGCCCAACAGTACCTACTTTTCCTCGGGCGTTTTGCGGAACAGATCGCGAAGCGGATGTTTAGGGTTGCTCGAGGCATCAATCGCGTAAGGGTCATCCACCGCCGCGGCACACTGCGCCTCGATGTTTTCCGGCCAGACCGGAACCTTACTGGTAACCATCGCGATATAGCGTGGGATACTGAAGATGAAACTCAATGCAAACAGCAACGGTAAAAGAAACATCGGCGCGCCGTTATATGCGGATAGTAAATACAGCAGCCCAAACCAATATCCTTCTCTCTTGCCGGCTATCGGCAGGCAGACATTCACCGCCGGCGCCACCGACGCCGGCCCCTCCTCCATATAACGGCGGACAAACTCCCAGTGGCGCTCAAGCTGCTTGCGATCTGAGTGTGTTGCTGGCAGGCAGAAAGAATCTATCACCGTCTCGGTATCGTCCGCCAGGATATGACCGCTGATGTAGTAGTATTTATTAAACTCTTTTCGATGGCTCAGGCCGGAGGTAAAGAACACCTTTTCCCAGGGTACGCTACGGATCGTACCGTCCGGCCGGAAAAAATGAACCTGACGATTTATTCTGTCAAAACGAATGGGATAATGCGTCCAGGCAAACCATTCTGCTTTTAAAATTTTAAACATAAATATATCCATTGATATAAATATAATAATAAGCAAACCATATAAACTTACAGCACGCCAATTACTCCAACCATAATCAAAAACTATAGAACAACACAAAACCAGAGCACCAAATGAGAACATAATTACTGCAGACGCCGCCGGCAGGCTTATCAAGCCTTTTGCAGAATAATATTTATCAACCAGTTCCAGACAGTGAGAGTTCATGGCGATTACTTTCAAATCCGGCACCAATGACTGACCGTCAAGATCAATTTTTTTATTCTGCTTTAGTTGGTATTTTTTCTCATCAGCTTTAAGTGGTCGATTAAATTTAAACTTAGGAAATAATCCATAGTAGTCCATATTAGTCCTCTACTCCCAGAGCCAGTTTTAGCTCATTCATTTCCATCGTGATATCTGGCCAGATGGGAAGATCTGCGGTTTCCCTCTCCCTAAAGAGCACCTGATTTTCTTTGGTATCATCCGTATTCACGGGTATCCTGCGCCATAAACATTGAACCAACCACTTTTGAATATTGTCGCGGCTATAAAACGCCAAATAAATAGCGGTAAATACAAGCAGTACTACCGCAATAATACTACCAATTACTGGTAGCGCATTCGCCATTAAGGCTATAACTAACCATGCTCCTGCGGTTCCTGATAAACCGTAAGCTATGGCAAGGCCTAAATGGCCTTTACTATTTTCGTCATACATATGATTAAAATCCCACCAGGTGGCAACCACACCTGCCACTATCCCCAACACTTTCCCTATGATCTCTATCCATTTCATAAATGGCTCTGATCGTAACAATCGCACTCTGGAAGAGGCGTCGGCAAACAGATTGAACTGCTTGATGCCGGTTTCAACTACGCTGAGACTTGCACTTGCAAGGCCAGCTACACCGGCCCAGAATTTGGCATGTGCTTCGCCCTGGTCAGCGGTAAGCGTTTTTTTATTTTTTATATCAGCCGTTGTAAGCAGCGCAGCGGTCTGCAGAACGGCTGAAATTACGCCGAGGGCAAACGGCATCGCTTCTCCAATCTGGCTGGCGCCGCGCCTCACTGCACCCTGCCACTGACTGAACTGCTGGGCCTCAACGTCCGCTGAAAGACGCAGCAGCTTCACCAGTGCGGCAGGGCGCTCTTTCGGCGGCAGCGCCTGCAGCTCATTAACCTTGTCGATATCGATCATTACAAGGAACCGTTTAACTTCCACGCCCTCCATCGGCACTCCGTTAATTCTCAGTCGCCTGATTTCCTGTCGGACATAATGCCGCAATCTGTCGCTATTCGCCCTGCTGCTCAGCCCGCTCTCTTTCGCCAGTTGAGTGACTACTTCAGAAAGAAACTGTTTGTAGGTGCCGGTTTTTTCGATGGTTACATAAGCTTTATTGGTTAGTGCTCCCATTGCCACCAGGCAGGCAAAGACCTGTTTTGATTCCATTGCCTGAGTAATTTTTCG
The DNA here is from genome assembly GCF_032164335.1 of Winslowiella toletana. Lineage (NCBI taxonomy): Bacteria > Pseudomonadati > Pseudomonadota > Gammaproteobacteria > Enterobacterales > Erwiniaceae > Winslowiella > Winslowiella toletana. The sequence goes on from NZ_CP134152.1 coordinate 3,422,173, forward strand.
GGCGACAATTCCTGTAAGCATGCCAATGAATATTGAAACCGCGCCGGCAGCGCCCTCATTTGTTTTCTCAATTACGGTCTTATAGATGTCCGCCAGACCACTCCAGGGAATCGTCAACCACTCGGAAAACCCTTCGACAGCTTTGGTTATTTTATCTGCCAGAACATCCTGATTCAGCACCAGCGCCCTTGCCAAAATATTATTGGGGTCGGTTGGCAAACCTGACAATAAATCTGAAAAATGGCGGATGACGCCGGTTTTGTCCTGCATACCGACGATGCAATAATTGAGGGTTTGAACATAGTCGATGCCGCTACTCAGCTCAGTGGTATCAAAGTTTTGCCGGAAGTAATTCAGCAGCCCCTCGCTTTTCATCCATTCGAGATACATGTCGGTGCGTGGACTGACGATACGGTCATTGTATTGTGCTAATGCCTGGCTGAAGGTACGCTGAAAGGCCGCCATTTTTTCAGGATCGTAATACTGTTCATACTGCGCCCATTTCTTGGCTACCGTGCTATTCATCTTCCTGTCGGCGAGCGGTGTGTACATATTATCAGGCACGTCACTGTTGGCACTGTAGCCGAACGGACCATAAAGCGCTTGGCGCTCTTCACTCTCGCTTTTTTCGATATAGTCTCGCTCAAACTGACGCGTTATCGCCTCTTTCAAACCACCGATCGCCGAAGCCAACGCCAGCTCGCGCTTATAAAGCGAATTATTGTAGATCTGATCCTGTAAGTCATAATCAATCAGCGCAGAAAGATCCTGAAGGATAGCGGGTGGATCCTGCAGCAGCAGAATTGCTCCTTTATCTGCGTACAGTGAATCCGCTGCCAGCCTGATATTTTCTGCCGCCATGGGATTCGCGTTCTTCCACGGTGCCGGAGACCATTTTTTTACCTTACCGTTAGCGGCCTTTGCACTGTACTCCGCTATGGTGTCACTTAATCCGGCGATCGAAACCGCCTGGTCTGCCTGACCACTGTTGATCCACGCATCCATATCAAAACACTGCATAGACAGGCTGCGCCGGGCGGGATCTTCATGCTGTTTGCGTACAGCATCTGTCCACTCCACCTCAGACCAGGCAAACCAGAACAGGCCGTTTTTCATGCCCGCTGGCTTTATCGGCAGGGTAATCAGTGAGGCAGTCGCCAGTTCAGAAGGCTCGGTAATGCAGGGCTTTACTTTGCCACTGATAATATCTGGTGGAACGTCGCCATATTCAGGCAAGGGATAATAGAAGCCGTCAGCGGTAGCGAAATAACTTATCCAGCGCTTACCGGACTCAGCCCAGATATAGAGGAAACCTTCGCGTAACAGGCGCGCTGTCCATGCAGTCTCACCTTTGGCCTCCAGCGGCGCAGTCAGAGATGAGGATAGCTTAGGTAAAACGTCGTCCTGTGACATCACTGCCGGACGTGCGGGCAGGATGGGTAACCCGTACCGGATACAAAATTTACAGCCTTGTTTGGTGCTCATGTCAGAAGTTGCTCCCTGCGTTGTAAGGCTAGCTACTGGTCATAGTCCGCCAGCGGTTTTCGTCCCACCCACTGGTTTCATCACGATATAAGTTCGGGCAGTGGCTCGCCTGCTGTAAAAATGCAGACATCTTAGGCGCAGCCCAGAATCTTTCACGCTGTACCAGGCCATGCACCGCAAACGCAATACGATCGTTCTCGGTGGGAAGCTCACACTGCATCGCCTGCATCAATAACATTTCCAACCGACGACTGGTCTGTTGGCGCTGGTTGATATCCGCACACGCTGGCAGCTGTTGTAACGCCTGGTTTATCAGCCCACAATGCGCCAACTGATGCAGGTTAATGCCAGCCTCTTCTGCCGGCCTGCCAGCAGCATGTTCAGAAAATTCAAGGGTATGCCAGCTGCCATCAAGCCAGAATGTCCAGCTCGGTATCTCTTTTATTGAAAGCAGGTTACATAACTGCCGCGAACTGAGCTTCCAGTGCAGATAAAACAGCACCCTGGGGTCGTAAAAGCGCAGAATATGGCCGTTCTGCTGGGTATCCTTAAAATAAAGAGTATTGAGCAGCGCGCTTCGAACCTGCTGAGGTGAACAGACGCTGGATAACAGCAGGCTGCATTTCTCCGGTGCACGAGATCCACTATGCCGCGACAGCGTTGTCATCAAACTATCCCACTCCTGCGAAGGCAGTTCACGCAGTGGTACCAACCAGGGATAAAGATGAGCCTGGGGAGCCAGCATCGGCAATACTAATTCAATAACCGGCCACGAGTCAGGTAGCTCAGGGACGAGCAGACGGTCAATCACCGCATATTGATGTGCCCCTATAGCCCGGTGTGGAGTGATGTATTCAATAGTCATTACCGCTCCTTATTTGAGTGGCACAGTGGCGTCACCCTGACTCGCTGCTTCCGCTGAGATAGATTCACATGCGGTAAATTTAGGGAAAGGCGCCTCCTTTTTTGCCGGTCCGGCATAATCAAAATCAGCACTTTTAACAGAAAAGCTTCCGCCGGTGTTGTGCTCAATTTTTGTCGGGTCGATCGTCAGACAGGAACCTCCACACTGCAGAGTAATTTTTTTCTTTGCCGAAATGATAATTTCGTCATCGGTGCTGGTGACAGAGAGTGCTTTGCTGGCGGTAATATCCATCGCATCAGTTTGTGCCTGAATTTCCACCTTGCCTGAGGCGGCTACCAGCTTCATGCCCAGTTCATGAACAAATGCAACAAAGCCTTTTTTCGATGCCAGTACCATACGTTTTAACGCGCTGATTTCCGTATTCCCACCGGCTGTTATCATCTGATTCTGGTTTGCACTTAACTGAAGATGCTGAGGGGTCGACAGGGCTATACCCCCGGGGGCTCCGGCAACAATGGCAGGTTGCTGTAACTGATCCAGGTTTTGATGTAAAAACTGTTGCTGGGTACTGTTATCCATTGGATCAATACGCGCTGTCTGCAATAAATCAGAGAAAGATTGCGCCAATGACAATGCATCTGACAACTGACGTTTAATTTCATCCATGCTCAGTTGCTGGGCCATCGCTTTCGGTTGCAGTTGGGTGGTAAGCAGCAGCCCCTTACCACCGCGAACTGAAACCCAGTCATCGCTGCGCAGTTCAACACCTTCCCCGCGCTTCTGCTTCTCCCCATCCACCAGATGCCCGAGGTTCAGCTGGCTTTTGCCACCGTATTCGGTCGAAACTTTGATGTGTTCCTGACCACGGCTGTCGTCCAGTCGAATCTTATTGTTGGCGGGTGTGCGCAGTACGTTGCGCTTAAAGTTGCGGATGCTGACGTGGTCGGTATGCGCCGAGTCGTGCAGTACGCCAACAATATACGGACGATCCGGATTACCACCTTCAAAACCAATCGCCACTTCGGTGCCTGCCAGCAGCGGCAGGTGCAAGCCGTAGGCGCCCCCGGCGTAAGGGCGCGACTGGCGTACCCACAGGCTCTCAAAGCCGGTCTCCCGGCTGTCGCGGTCAAACAAAACACTGACGCGGTAGCGACCATCTTTGTCGATATGACCGTAGGTATCGTTTTCGGTGGTGCTGGTCACGCGCGCCGGTAGCGTGCCTGCCATTACCGGGCGAGCGCCTGGCTCCGGGCGAAAGCCGTAGTCGCTGCTGTCCGGAATGGCGTTAAAATGAACCTCAAAGCTTCTGTCGCGCTGCGCGTGGCTGGTCATCGCGGTGATAACCACCCCTTTGGTAAAGGTCTCAGTGACCTCATAACCTCCGGTCACTTGCAGTAGCTGGCCCGGCGACAGCGTCGCGCAGTTGGTGATGCCAGCCAGCCGGGTCTGACCGTTCAGATAGCGCTCATGACGAATCCGGGCATAAAACGCACCGGACTCCGGTGACGGATTGCGGTCATGCATACTGCCCCGGGTCAGATAGTTATCCGCATAGTGATAGGCATCGCCGTAGGTGGTAGTGTCGCCACGGGACACATCCACCAGGGTGTTCATATCTTCCATCGCCTGGCGATAGTTATAGTCACGGGTGCTGACCTGTTTCTGCACCACATTGTGACGACTTTCCATACCCCAGACAGATTCCACCCCCTGGTCATGCTGACCGGAGGGCGGCACTGACGGCAAGGTCATGCCCTGCTCGTAGCCCTGTTGGCTGTCGTAAAACTCCACCACATCAATATTCAGACGTGTGTCGGTGGTGAAGCGGAACCAGATTCCCACCTCGCCGAGCAGGCGGCGAATAAAGTGCAGGTCGTCCTCGCCATACTGCATTACCTGCTCGCGTCGCGGATACTCGCGGGTGAGGGAGAACAGAAAATCCTGACCGCGCAGGTTGTGGCGCTCACGCAGAATTTTTTCCACAATCTGCGGCACCGACAAATCCTGGTAAATAGCGTTCTGGTGCGAGCGGTCGAGCAACGCCAGCCGCGGCTGCAGCGTCAGGGCGTAGTGGGTTTCATCCTTTGAGGTGCTGAGTCGCTCAAATCCGGTCACTACCCCCTGCATTACCCGCACCGGCTGCTGAATTTTAATGCCGTAACCCTGGTCGACCGGTGCCTGTAATGTCAGGGAGGCGGATTTCATCAGCATCGCTTCGCGGCTGATGGTATGGTCTGGACTGGTAAACTCAACCCGATATTTAAACGGCTGGCTGAGAGCATCTTCACCATCAAAAACCAGCACATCCAGCGGCGACTGGCAGTCACGTACCGCCAGCACATGGTGGCTGTGGCTGAAGATGAGTGATAACGGATTATTACTCATTCCTTGTATCCCTCTGTCAGGGCAACATCCATATTAAACTCAAGCGCAATACCTTCATTTTCATCCCAGCCGAAGGTCAGTGATTGAGGTTTCTGCTGCGCGGCGATGTGTGTGAGCAGTTGCTGACTCAGTACCGGCAATATTTGCTGATTAAGCAGGCTGTCGACATTACGTGCGCCGGTATCCGGCAGCAGGCAGGCGGCGGTCAGTGCGTCGTACAGGCTGTCTTCGATATGGGTAGTCAGGCCGTAATGTCGATGTAAGCGCTTGCTGACCTGGCCGAGCTTCATCTCAACGATAGTGCGCATCGCGGCTGGCGCCAGCGGGCGGTAGATAACCGTCTGGAAACGCGCCAGCAGTGCGGGCTGGAAATGGTCGCGCAATATTGGCCGCAGCAGTTCTTGCAGCGCGCCGTCAGTGGCCTCCGGCTGTTCGTCCAGCAGCTGCATAATAGAATCGCTGCCAAGATTGGAGGTCATCAGAATCACCGTGTTGCGAAAATCGATTTCACGCCCTTCACCGTCACGCATAAATCCACGGTCAAATACCTGGTAGAACAGGTTCATGACGTCGCGGTGCGCCTTTTCCACCTCATCCAGCAGCACCACGCTATACGGACGTTTGCGTACCGCTTCGGTGAGAATCCCACCCTGGCCGTAACCGACATAGCCCGGCGGAGAACCCTTCAGCTGCGAAACGGTATGCGGCTCCTGGTATTCTGAAAGGTTGATAGTAATCAGTGATTTTTCACCGCCATACAGCACGTCGGCCAGCGCCAGCGCGGTTTCGGTTTTACCCACTCCGCTTGGCCCTACCAACAGAAATACTCCCTGCGGCCCGTTTTCAGAAGTGAGCCCGGTTTTGGCGGCGCGCAGGCGCTGCGCAACGGCGACCAGCGCCACATCCTGCCCTACCACGCGTTTACCGATTTCATTTTCCAGCGTCAGCAGTTCGCTTTGCTCATCTTTCATCAGCGAAGACAGCGGCACGCCGGTCCAGTCGGCAATCACGTTCGCCACGGTGCGGGTATCGACATCAATCTGAATCAGAGCGCTGTGTTGTTGCAGAGTATCGAGTTGCTGCTGCAGAGAGTGGATTTCCACCTGACGACTGATATCCTGGCGACACGCCATCAGCTGCTGCGCAAGCCGCTGTTCCTCAGCAAAGTGGGCGTGCTGCTGTTGCAGGGTCTCTTCCAGCTGTGCACGCTGTGTTTCAATCGCGCACAGGCGGTCACCATGTTTATTTCCGCCGACGGCGATATCTTCCAGCAGCGCCTGCGCCTCCAGTTCCAGCGCCGTCAGCTGTGCTTTAAGCTGGGTAATCGCTTCCGGCACGGTATCCAGGCTCATGCGCACTCGCGCCGCCGCGGTATCCAGCAGATCAACCGCTTTGTCCGGCAGCTGGCGTCCGGTAAGGTAGCGACGGGAAAGCGTGACGGCGGCGCGCACCGCGTCGTCGGTGATATGTACGCCATGATGTTCGGCGTAGCGGGATTTCAGGCCGCGCAACATCAGGCAGGCGGTATCGTCGTCCGGCTCATCGACTTTCACCATCTGGAAGCGGCGCTCCAGCGCAGCATCGCGCTCAAAATATTGCTTGTATTCGCTCCAGGTGGTGGCCGCGATAGTGCGCAGTTCACCGCGCGCCAGTGCCGGTTTCAGCAGGTTGGCGGCATCTGCCCCACCGGCCTGGTTACCCGCGCCAATAATGGTGTGGGCTTCATCGATAAACAGTAAAATGGGCGTCGGTGATTGCTGGACTGCGTCGATCACGTTTTTTAGCCGTTGTTCAAATTCGCCTTTTACGCCAGCTCCTGCCTGCAACAGCCCGAGATCGAGAGTGCGCAGTGAGACAGTTTTCAGACTTTCCGGCACATTACCTTCGGCAATACGCAGCGCCAGCCCTTCCACCAGTGCGGTTTTACCCACTCCCGGCTCGCCGACCAGAATCGGATTATTTTTGCGACGGCGAGAGAGAATATCCACCATCTGACGGATTTCACTGTCACGGCCAAATACCGGGTCGATGTTGCCCTGCTGCGCTTTAGCGGTGACATCGAGGGTAAACTTGTCCAGCGCGTTCTGCAGCGCCGGTGACAGCTCACCTTCCTGTAGCCCGGCCTCAGCCGGAAGACCGACAAATTCGACTTCCCCGCCGTGATGCTGCGCCAGTTCCGCCTGCTGCTGAACTTCCGGGCGCTCATCAGACTGCGCATCAAGCAGCGGGCGTAACCGTACCAGCTGGCTCTGACCGAGGGTCAGCAGTGGCCACAGGCCATCACAACCGATCAGCGCCGGTTTATCGACCAGCGCCATCAGCAGATGCACGCCGCGAATGCTCTCTTCACCCGCCAGCGACGCCAGCAGCCAGGCCTCCTGCATCAGAGACTGAATGCTGGCGGAAAGCTGAGGGCGACCGCGCACCGAACGCGGCAGTTTATCCAGCCAGCCCAGCAGATCCTGCCAGATTGCATCCATGTCCCATTCGTAGCGACGCGCCAGCACCGTCAGGTCACCTTCACCCTGCTCCAGCAGTTTCAGCAGCCAGTGTTCCGGCAGGATTTCCGCATGCGCACGGGTCTGGCACAGTGAAGCAGCGCCTTCCATAGCACGGGCACAGTAAGGATTCAGACGACGCAATAGGATAGCCGGGTTTTCCATGTTCATTAACTCGCTGTCAGAGACCTTCAGGCACGCTACCGCCCATCGCTGTAACCAAAGCGCATCAGGTCAGATTTCCAAATTGAGGGATGCTTTGCTCAGTACCCGAGAGGCCGGGCACTCAGGAAAGAAATGGCGGACAGAAACCTGTCCGCCAGCGACTTACGCGGTGGCGCGTTCGTTCCAGGAATCGGAATGAATGATGTTGCCGTCTTTGTAGGTCCAGGTGATTTTTTCGTAACGCAGCTCGATCTGCTCGAGGTGGTTATGCTTCTCAAAGGACGGATCCTTGATGTCGTGCATCACCGGATTGACCTTCACTACCTTCACGTTTTCCAGTTTGGTGTTGAAATACTCAACTTCCTGACCGGCGTCGTTGATTTTGAACCACTTAAACTCAGCCGATTTCAGGGTCTGGCCGGTGGTCACCGCTTTGTACAGATACGGGCTGGCAGAGTCGATTTCCTTGGTGAACAGGAACGGCGTGTGGATGCGGGTACCGGTCAGTTTGCCGGTGTTGTTATCGGTCGGGATGTACAGGTTGTGTTCCTGAGCAACGATCTCGATGCTGCCTTCACGATCCTGAACGTCCACTGATCCTTTAATGTCCGCGCCGCCGTCGTCTTTCAGCCAAAGATAAACAGGAATTGCCATGAGATTTACTCCATTAGATTGTTATCAACGTCATCATCCTGAGATGACGTGGGGGTATTACCTGGTAGCTGACAGGCGTCCGCCTGCGGTACCAGACTGATTTCGACACGCCGGTTAAGCGCACGGCCTTCCGGCGTGTCGTTCGTTGCGATCGGACGGCTTTCGCCATAGCCCTGCACCGCAAAACAGCTTTCCGGCACGTCACCGGTGTCTCGCATCCAGTTACGTACCGCTTCAGCACGCTTTAGCGACAACGTCTGATTAAGCTGCGAGTTGCCGGTGATGTCGGTATGCCCGGCTATCACAATCAGCCAGCCCGGTTTGGCCTTGATGCCGACCAGCGAGTTCACCAGCATTTTGGTCGAGCCGGTTTTGAGTAAGGCTTTACCGGAGTCGAACAGCGACATGCTGTCGAGGCGGATGATTTTCGGCACCGGCTTTGGCTCTGGTTTTGGTGGCGGCGGCGGCGGTGGAGGTGGCGGCACGTAAGAGCGGACTGCATTCAGTACTGGCAGGCGCAGGCGCTCGCCCTGATACAAACCAAGGCTCATGCGTAATGGTTCACCGTTGCGTGCCCATTGATCCAGCTGAGCCGCATCCTGGCGAAGTACGTTCACCGCAGCCGCTTTCGGACCGTAATCATCCATTGAGATACGATCGTAATGCTGAATGTCGAAGCTCAGACGCTGCAGTAACTGGCGGTTATTCCAGCCGCTGCTGCACAGAGCAGCGGCTGCAGCGAGGGTGAAAATCACCAGCCCGCAGCGCCAGGCTTTTTGCAGGCCAGTCAGTCCCTGACCTTCCGGCAATATTGGCAGCACAAAATCTGGCATCAGCGACATCGCCGAAGTTTCAGCACAGGCAGGATGCCAGCCAGCCACGTTCTGCATCGCGGTATGGCGCGTTAACCAGGCCGTCCAGAGCGATAAAGTTTTTACACCTCTTAAAGCCGGGCCAATTCCCCACAGCACAGCGGTCGGCGCAATGGCCGGAATGTCCGGGTTCTCGTCCATAAACACCGTCTTGACGTGTTGCTTATACCAGCTCATCAGACTGTTCATCAGCACCTGCTGCTGCATTGCCATCGCACCGCCGGTGGTGACCCAGGCCGCAATCGAACAGGGTGCGGAGGATTCACGCCATACGCTGATGCCTTCCCCCGGAATCGCGGCCTGCCAGAGCATATCGCTCATTACGGCGCTGCCCACCTGACCGTTAAGTACCAGCGGCACCGTATGACCCGTTTCACGACGCAGCTGGCTGATTTGCCAGCGCAGGACCAGTAAACGGCTGGTAAGCGCTTCGGTGTCGGTGTGCTTCTGCGGACAGACGCTGACCATCACCGACAGCTGACGTCCCCAGTCCGGACGCAGTTCCAGCACCTGTCGCGCCACCTGATCCACATCCTGATGATCTTCGACCCGAATCCAACAGCCCTGAGTGACCGTCAGTACCTGTGATACTTCCGGCCAGTCCTGCGGCAGGTCGCCGCAAACCAGCACGATTGGCTGGCGATATGCCACCTCCGGCAAATTATCAAGACGAGCCACTGCGGTATGATCAGCCCGGCGGCGGGTGATAAACCAAACCACCGAAATCAGGCCCCAAATAGCGAGCATCAGTAAAACAGCCACCAGTCGTGACGCCGGCAGAAACCCCAGACAGACGACGCCGCTCAGCAGCACCGCCCACAACACCAGCAGGCGCTGTTGAGCAGGACTCATTTCACCGCCTCAGGCAACAGGGTTGTCAGCAACTGATCCAGCCAATGGCTGAGGCCCCACCACAATGCGGCAAGGATAAGTATGCTCAGGCCAATTCGCACAGGCCAACTGGAAAGCCAACCACTCATCCCACGTCCGGCGCGGCTCTCGGCCAGTATCGGATGGCTCTGTGGAAAACTGAATGGCGCAACCTGCTCACTCAGCGCGGCGACCAGTTTTTGCCGTTGCGGATCGTGTATTGAGCGAAAGCTGCCGAGGAAGCCCAGCATCATCACTCGCTGGAAGCAGGTCAGCACTGTCTCGTCCGGTGAGGATTCGCGCAGAACGTCACGCATACGGTCACACAGGGTATCGCCCGCTTCCATAGTGCCGAGAAAATGCCCCTGCAGAGGGATGTCATACCACTGCACGCAGGCATCATCCTGTACACCCCGACTTTTTACCGCCTCATCCAATAGCGCACATTGAGCGGTGAGGATATGCTGGCAGCTCGCTTCATCCACACCAGCGTCTTTGAGAGCCTGCTGCACGCGCTCCACGTCCGCCACGCAGCGATCCCACAGCATCCGGCCTTCACCATCTTTGAACTCCGGACCATGACGCAGGCTGATTACCTGCAACCAGGTATCCTGCAACAGCGCATCGATATTGCAGGACGCGGCTATCCCGCGTTTGTTGTCACTCATGTTCTCAGTACCGCATAGAGTTCAAGATCAGGCTCGCCGAGCGTACCTGGGGTATAGAACATACAGCTGCCGCTCTCCAGCATCTCCCGTGCTGCCGGATGGGACAGATCGAGGGAGAAATACTGATTTTCCAGACGCAGTGGAATCGCGGCCGGCACATGACGCAGAGGATTCAGTGGAATTCCCTGACGAGAGGCATTCACCAGACTGGTGACGTAATCCGGACTGCCCACCTTGCACTGGCGCGCGAACTGCTCCTGCAGCTGCGCCGCCGGAAGTGGAGAGCGAACAGACAGATAATAATCAGCGCCTTCGCGCAGTCGTGGATCCTGCAGACGTGCCAACCACTGGCGCAGTCGTTTGTCATGAGTAAGCTCAATAGCTACTACTCGCGAAGGCAGGCTGGCTTCCAGCAGGTCACTCAGCAAGTCAAACAGCGGCGGGAATACCGTATTCAGTTGCTCGTGTTGCCAGACAGGGATGGCGCTGACCTGATGCTCCAGCGAAAAAGTCAGCAGACTACCCGCCAAACGTGCCAGTTCCGGATACAGACGCTCCGGTGCGCTCTGAGGAAAACGCTGAAACTGCCCCAATACCGGCTCAGCACTATTCAGGGCATTCAGCAACCAGAACAACGAGACATCAGCTACGGCAAAATCCGCCATTCGTTCATTGCTTTCACGGCGCATCGCCATCAGACGCGTTAAACGGGCGCGGAGCTGACTCATCAGTTGTTCCAGCTGAATCATCAGCCAGCTGCTGCTCTGTATCGTCAGTAACGGCGGCAGAAAAGCCTCATCAAGCGTCCAGAGCCCCTGAGAATCCTGCTGCAGGCGCGCCACCGGACAGGTCAGATAGTCGCTGTTATTCTGATGGGCAAAACGCAGGGTCAGCTCTGGCTGCATTACGGCAATCTGGCGGGTATCGTCACCAAACTGGTTACGAACATCATGCCAGCGTTGGCGATAGCGCACAGGCCGCTCTGCCACCTCATCAGGCTTCAGACAGTTGCCACCATTGGCGCGCAGCAGCGGCAGTGCCAATACCACCACGGTTTCATGTGACTCACCGTCAAGAGACAGCACTGGCGGCAACGCATCAGCATTGCCGGTATCGACAAGCGTTCCGTCCTGAAAACGAACGTGCAGATGACGAGCCTGCAAGCGACCGAGCTTAAGTGCCGCCGGCTCAAATAGGGCCTCAATAATTCCCCAGGGATGGCTGAGGCCCATTCGTGCAATACACTCTGCTGACCAGGCCGCGTATGCGGCCTGTTGCTGGAAATGTTGGGGCGAGACCATGATCCCCCTGCCCCATAACGGTTGTTCCGTTTTCACAGATTACCCGCCTTACGATTTAGCTTTAGGCATCTGGGAAACCAGTGACAGATTCACGTCCATTCCTTCCACCTGGAAGTGCGGCACCGCGTACAGCTTCACGCGGAAGAAACCAGGATTATCCTCGATATCTTCCACCACCACTTTTGCATCACGCAGTGGGTGTGAGGCCTGCAGTTCATCGCCCGGATCGGTCATTTCAGTAACCAGCCCACGAATCCAGGTATTGAGTTCCAGTTCCAGCAGGCGACGATCCTTGGTGGTGCCGATATTTTCACGCTGAATCAGCTTCAGGTAGTGAGCAATACGCGACAGCAGGAAGATATACGGCAGGCGTGCATTGATGCGGCTGTTGGCGGTCGCATCAGCGGTGTCGTACAGCGCCGGTTTCTGCGTGGAGTTGGCCGAAAAGAAGCAGGCGTAATCACGGTTTTTGTAATACGACAGCGGAATAAAACCGAGGTTGGCGAATTCAAACTCGCGGGTTTCCGGGATCATCACCTCTGACGGGATTTTCACCTGATTACCGGTGCCCAGGTCGTAAAGATGGATTGGCAGATCCTGCACCGCACCACCGGCCTGCGGGCCGCGAATTTGTACGCACCAGCCGTTGTTAATAAAGCTGCGCACCATATTGGCGGCAAAGGCAAAAGAGGCGTTGGTCCACAGATATTTACCGTGATCCGGGCCTTTCACCTCTTCCACGTAGTTAAAACTGCGCACCGGAACGGTATCCGGGCCGTACGGCAGGCGGCCAAGCACGCGCGGCATCACCAGACCGATGTAGCGGGAGTCGTCGGTTTCGCGGAAAGATTTCCATTTGATATATTCGGCACGGTCAAAGTAGTTACCGATATCTTTAATCGCAGCCACCTCTTCCATCGAGTCTTTCAGGAAGAATTTCGGGCCAGCGGAACCGATAAATGGCATGTGTGCCGCTGCGGCAACTTTAGAGATATTACGCAGCAGCGCCACGTCCTGAGCAGACGCGTCAAACTCGTAACCGGAAATCAGTGCCCCAATTGGCTCACCGCCCGGGGTGTCGTATTCAGCAATGTAGGTGTGGTTATACAGGCCACTCTGAATAATTTCCGGCGCATCTTCAAAATCCTGGCGCAGGTCATCTTTAGACAGGTCCAGCAATTCAATTTTTACGTTCTGACGGAAATCGGTTTTATCCACCAGCGATTTCACACCGCGCCACAGTGACTCAACGCGTTGGAATTCTTCGTGGTGCATGACCGCATCCAGCTGGCGGCTAATCTGAAAATCCAGCTCGGCGATGTGGTGGTCAATCAGCGTTTTGTCCAGCTTGTCGACCTTTGAACCGGCTTTACTCAGGCACTCCAGGAACACCTGCATACCGGCCGTCAGGCGCTCATCCGCCGAAGCATCAGACATAGCCTGAGCATCCTGCCAGATATCCAGGTCGCTTAGCTGCGCAACCGGGCTGAGATTAATTTTTTCAAACAGTGAAGCGTAAACGCCGCCCACAACCGGGCGATCCAGCACGATGGTTTCACCGGCAGAGGTGGTTTCATTTTGAACAGACATCAGCATTCTCTCGTATTAATCCGTTAATAACGTCAGCGATCAGGCTTTTTCCGGCGCCAGTGCAGACAGTTCACGACGTAATTCGTCACTCAGGGCAGGATTTTTCAGGATGGACTCAAGCTCTTTGCGGAAAGTGACGTTATCCAGCAGGTTTGATTTGAGGTCACGCAGCAGGTTGCGCATGGCGAGCATCGCTTTCAGCTGAGGGATCTGGCGGGCGACCTGCTCCGGCGTGAAATCTTTCATATCGCGGAAGGTCAGGCGGACGTTCTCATCACTGCCGTCGCCGGCCAGCGTGTTTTCAACGGAGAGATTTACAGCAGGAGAAAATTCCGCCAGCACGCTGTCGAAATTATTTTTATTAACGTTGACCTTTTCGCGCTCGGACAGCACACGCTGCTCCTGGCCATTGCTGAAATCACCGGTCACCAGCAGTTTCAGCGGCAGTTCGGTCTTAAGCGCAGCGTTACCCGTATGCAGGTCTAATTTAATATTAACACGCGCTTTCGGGATTTCATTCTGATAAGAATTGCTCATATTAATTCCTGTAATATTGCCCCGGAAAGCGAGAGTAAGCACACTTTCCATATGTGATTCCAGGCGACTATATAGCAAAACTTTTACAGGTAGCAAGTGAGCAATTTCGATCCTTGTTACTGATTTAACTAAGAATTTTCCAACAATTTGAGATAAGTTATTGATAAAAATCACTTAAGAATACCAGGATTTATCCGAAAGACAGGGAAAATTTATTGTGAAAGCTGTGATGTAATCGATGGTTTTTTGAGCGAAATAATCACTCATATTTAACTATTAGTGGTTATGTAAGTTACAAATAATGACAACCGATGCTTGCGCTGCGATTGATTGCCGGGGAAATGGGGCTGGAGAGGGGCTAAGACGGTTATGGTAGCGTGACCGATTAACTTTACGTAATTATAATCTCTGCTCTGAGAAAATAATAAGTTTGATAACGAATAAGATAACTCGCTATAACATTGATATTACAACCTGTGCGGCTAATTTGCGACTTCAGTCTCGCCGAAATTCACTTAGCGGGATATTAATGAGGTTTATTAAATAACCGCATCGTACAAAATATCGTCATTGTTATTTATTTATTCTCTTGCTCAATCTGTAAAAACCGTATACGATGTTTTAAAACCTATACCAAAGGATAGGTTCACCTACAAAAACGATTTCCCTGGTGTTGGCCAAAGTGGCAACCCCTTACCCACGGTAAGGGGCTTTTTTTTGCCTGAGACTGGTTAATTTTCGAGCTAATTATTGCAACGAATAAAATTGCACTAACAATTATATAAATGCTTTGAGATATTGTAATCATTGAAAATTCTACCGCTAAAAACGCTACTTTTAAGTGTAATCACTACCCGGCAAATTGAGTAATTGATACTCTCTCTAACCCTCACCTGCTGGCATCAGAATCGACGACAACGCCGGTTAAAATGAGACTACTGCCTCATTTTAACAGCGTGACGTTTACTCTGATCGATCGGCTAAAATACCACCAATAGCTAAAGCAGAGCGTTTTTTGGTTGGCGACTAAACACTCTGCTTATCGCTATTAAATTTAATAATTAACTATTAAATAATAAAATTATTATCCTTCTTGAATACATTTCCTTTCTGCTGAATGAAGCTCTCAGGAAGATAGCGATGATAGTTACGCCGTTCACAAAATTCGATAAAATCATCCGTATGCGTGACGTCGCATTTTTCATAGATTTTTCCAATCTGTTCATCAACCGCCGCATAAGAGAGCTGCAAAACAGTGGCGATTTCCTTATTACTCATCCTTTGAAGCTTCAGAAACACAAACTCGCACTCTGGTTCGTTAAAAAACTCATCGGGTTTATTAAGCAATAGGGAACTGGGTGCATTTATTTTTATATATTTGTTTAGGTTGAAATTTTCTATGCTTTTGGAATGCAGTACCACCCCAACACAATGCCCACCATCGTCATAAAAAGGTAGTTTTCTGATGATGTACGGATGATTCAATTGTTGTAAATGTATTTCCAGCATAGTAATCGACTTATGATTCTGCACGACTATTCTATCCTGATGCTGCCATTCATCAACAATATACTGACTCTCTGTCAGCCTTGACTCCAACTCACTCTCCTGTTTTGTAAGCATATAGTCGGGCGAACTTAATCCCACTAATTTCGCAATCGCTCTATTAGCATAGATATAACGAGAGTTTATATCCTTTATTGCATATGGTTCATGCATCTGATCGAGTGTATTTGTAAGCATTTTAGGTAAGGACATATGATTTGAGATTGATTTTTTCTTCTCGGAAAATGCATCACTAGACATAATAGTTCCTTTATATTTATCTATAATAATTTTCAATCTTAAGGCATGCCAATATTTTTAATTTCTCATAAATTAATTGAAGTTATAGCTGATTTAACTTCTTTTCAAAGGTTATTTTTTGCTGCAGAATAAACTTTTTAGGCAGATATCGATTATAATCTCGCCTTTCGCAAAAATCACTAAAATCATCAAAGTGATTCACTCCTACCTTGTCGTACAAACACTTCAAACGATTATCAATAGTCCTTGATGAAAGATGTAATCTATTTCCTACCTCTTTGCTAGTCATTCCTTGAAGTTTTAGGAATATAATTTCGCATTCTTTTTCAGTAAAAAAATCATCAGGTTTACTTAATAGTAAGGATCCAGGGGTATTACCTTTAACAAAATCTTTAAGAGTGAAAACCTCAAGGTTTCTGCAATATGTAATCACTCCTACGCACTGATTATCATCATCATAAAAAGGTAATTTCCTAACAATATAAGGAAAATCAACAGCCTTAGGATGAATTTCAAGCAAAATTAATGCCTTTCTGCTTTGCGATATCTTTTTATCCTGCGCTTGCCATTCTGAAACAATAACCTCATTTTCCGTAAGGCGAGAATGAAAATCATTTTCTCGCTTGTAAAGCATCTCATCGGGTGAGCGAAGACCAGTAAGTTTCGCAGTTGCAAAATTGGCATAAATGAATCTTGAATCAAGATCCTTTATAAAATAAGGCTCTTGAAATTGATCAAGAGTACGTATTAACATTCCAGGTAATATTAATTGTGAAGCCTTTCTGTTTAACTGATTCTTTTCTACGAGCTCAGTCATATTAACTCCTTGTATAAAATACTCCATTAGAAGCCCACCATGGCTCCATACCAAACCTGTATCTAAGTACAGGCATTACGCTATCGTATACTTTTCGAACAGTCACCACAAGATAGCGCTTTATCCGTTGTTACACTGATTGGCTATCTGCAGGATGGCTGATTACTTAGGATGAAAATTATCAGGGGGGTTACGCTCGGGTAAATTGAGCGCTACGCTTTTCGGCAAGCATCCCTGCTTGCCATTCAGCTACTGGGTATTTGCCCAGCGCGTGACACCAATATTGAACTTATGGGGTTGAGTGATGGCCTTTCTGGCAATCCAGTAAAGAATCACTTTATCATCATCACTGTCCCTGTCAGCCATCGACAATAACTTAAGCGATAGCGTGGATTTATTGACAGGTTGGTTTGCATCACTCAGTTCAATTACAGCCTGACCGATTAAACAGCAGACCTCGTCCTCGTTTGATGCGGATTCATATGCTCGGTCTTTCATATAGCCTCCTGTTGTTGGGACTTTAAGCCTGGCAAAAAAATCGGTTACAGGTCGAAATAATCGGCACTGAGCAACATTTTGAAACGCTATTCAGAATTATCTGGCTGTTTCAGAAACATCAATAAACCCGGAAGATATTTAATTATTCCATCACTATTTGTTCCGCGTTTAACCGCTTATCTTCCTGATTAACATCACGGGAGGCCATTATGCACTCTACAACTGCTTTTTTAAAACAGCTCGAGCGCCTCTGGCGCAATGAACCCCAGCGCAGAAAAATGCCGGGTATTTTCTATCTGACGCCAGAACAACGCATCGCCATCGTTAAAGATCTGCTGTATCCGCTTAATGACAGACCGTCGCGATAATCGCTGACGGTTTTCTCAGGCTGAGTAACCGGATAGCAAGTTACTCAGCCGTTGTTTTTCCGCTGAAAAGGTAAGCAGAATGCTGCTTCAGCGCAAAAACCGTTTACATTAAATTTCCGTACCGATAACCTATTTAACGCCTTCCCCGCCCACTTCTAAGGGCAGAAAAGCGTAATCAATGCCGTTTATGCTGTTTTCAATGCATTTCATTCCGCGCCTGCGTCAGTTCATGCCGGATTCCCCCGTTCCCCGCTGCGGCAACTTACTATTACTGTAATTTCAGCATTCCCCACCGGGAGAATACCTATGAGTACGCAGACGGCAGTGAATCCCAATAATCGCACGCGCTGGCTTACCTTGTTTGGCACCATTATTACTCAGTTTGCGCTGGGTTCGGTATATACCTGGAGCCTGTTTAACAGTCAGCTTTCCCAAAAGCTGGACGCCCCCATCAGTCAGGTCGCCTTCTCTTTCGGTCTGCTTAGCCTCGGGCTGGCGCTTGCCTCTTCGGTTGCCGGCAAATTGCAGGAACGCTTTGGCGTGCGTAACGTCACTATCGGTGCCGGTTTGCTGATGGCGGTCGGCTTCTTCCTTACCGCTCATGCCAACAGCCTGTTTATGTTATACCTCAGTGCAGGCCTGCTGGTCGGCCTGGCGGACGGTGCTGGTTATCTGATTACCCTATCCAATTGTGTAAAATGGTTCCCGGAGCGCAAAGGGCTGATCTCTGCCTGCGCAATCGGTGCCTACGGCTTAGGCAGCCTGGGGTTCAAATTTATCTGTAGTTATCTGTTAAGCGTAAATAGCCTGGAAACCACCTTTATTATCTGGGGCGGCATGGCGATGGTGATGATTATTACCGGTGCATTACTGATGAAAGATGCGCCAAAACAGCAGCCGAATACCACCACCAGCAGCGGAGAGAGCGTGCGTGATTTCTCGCTGGCTGAATCCATGCGTCTGCCGCAATACTGGCTGCTGGCTTTAATGTTTCTGACTGCCTGTATGAGTGGCCTGTATGTTATCGGCGTGGCAAAAGACATTGGCGAAGGGCTGGTGAATCTCAGTACGCAAACTGCGGCCAATGCGGTCACGATTATCGCCATCGCCAACCTCAGCGGACGCCTGATTCTTGGGGTATTGTCGGATAAGATTGCGCGTATCCGGGTCATTACGCTGGCACAGGTGGTTTCTCTGGTCGGCATGAGCATTCTGCTGTTTACCAGTATGAATCAAACCACCTTCTTTATTTCTATTGCCTGTGTGGCCTTTAGTTTTGGCGGCACCATTACCGTTTATCCGTCGCTGGTGAGTGACTTCTTTGGCCTGAATAACCTGACGAAAAACTACGGTGTACTTTATCTCGGCTTTGGTATCGGCAGCGTGATGGGCTCACTGATTGCTTCATTGTTTGGCGGCTTCACCGTGACCTTTAGCCTGATTATGACGCTGTTGGTGATTTCGCTGATTATCTCCACCACCATTCGCCTGCCGCATCAGCCGGCGAAAGTAAAAACGGCTTATCAACAAAGTAAAGCCTGATTCAACGGGCCGGAGAATCTCCGGCCCGTGCTTTTAACGCTGATGATAACGAAACAGCGGTTCAACCATTCCAGCTACCTCTACCCGCACGGCGAACACATTGCCGGAAAGTGGATAACGCTCCAGCTCTTCTTCGGTACGATCCTCACGAGAACTGGTGATATACAGGGTTTTCAAATCTTCCCCGCCAAAAGCCACCATTGTCGGCCAACGTACCGGCAATATGATTTCATCAACAATTTCAGCGCTTTCAGGATGAATTCGCACCACGCGTCCCCCATCAAACATTGCCGACCAGTAGTAGCCTTCGCTGTCGATTGCCGCGCCATCCGGTAAACCACCCTGCTGAGAGTCAAAGCGTTTAAACGCCTTACGCGCGCCCACTTCACCGCTGGTTGGGTCAACGGGATAGCGCCAGAGCACCTCATTCGGCGTATCGCTGTGATACATCCAGCGGCGGTCTGGTGAGAAAGCCAGCCCGTTGGAAATTTTCACATCGTCATTCACGACCGTCAGGTTGAGCTGAGAATCCAGGCAGCATAACTTGCCGCCGTTGCGATCCTGCGGCTCCCACAGGCTGCCACACCAGAAGCGCCCAAAGGGATCAACCCGGCCGTCGTTAAAGCGGCTTTTGCTGGCCTCGCCTGGGTTATCGGCAATTTTCCGTTCGATTTTTCCCTGCTCATCGAGGAACCATACGCCGCTACGCAGCGCAGCGACGATACCGCCACCGGCACGCAGACCGATGCAGCCCACCTCTTCAGTCAGTGGAAAGCTTTGGCACTCACCACTTTGCGGATGAAAACGATGAATCGCCGGTGCCAGAATATCCACCAACCACAGCACCTGATGTTCCGGCGACCATAGCGGACACTCCCCCAGTTCAGCCTGCAACGGCAGCACACATTCAACCTGATAAGCCATCTTTCCCTCTTTATGTCCTGATTCCACAATGGTGCCACTTATTGTAGCTGGATTTCAGATGAGAATGATTATCTAATTCTTTTTGCTTTTCGGAATACGCCTTATATTATGATATCTTATTCAGTTAATTCTTATTCCAATCCGCTTACTGCCCTGTCAAAAACTCCAACTGAAATATTTTTAAATATCTTATTAAATAACTCTACAAAGCAGGCATTATTCCTCCACTTTTGTTTCGTAAAGTTGTAGTCATTGAAAAGAGGAAGGATTTACACCGTGAAAAAAATAATTAAAGCGGTCTCAGTCGTCGCACTGATGACAATGTTAAGTGGGTGTATCGTCGCACCAGGGCATCATCACAATAGTGGCTGGCATGGCGGCGGCGGCGGCTGGCACGGTGGTGGACATGGTCACGGACACCATCGCGGCAGATAAGTGAAGAATTCAGTAAAAATATGAGCCACACCAGGGTCTCATATCCGTGGGCAAAGCCTGCACACAGCAATATAAGAAAATAAAGCAGTAAACTTGGGCGGGAATTTTTCCCGCCCTTATTATTTGTAGCGACGAAAAAGAACAGAATCCAGATAAGCTGACTCAAGTCAGTGATTCGGGTGAGCGACCGCAGCCAACGCCGCTGCGGCTTTAATTACGCCGCGGAAATCCTCAAAGTAATTAGAGTTGCAGCAAGGCGGCAAGGAGAGAATCCCGATGAGCTGACTCAAGTCAGTGATTCGGGTGAGCGACCGCAGCCAACGCCGCTGCGGCTTTAATTACGCAGAGGATTAGCCTTTAATGCTGTAATTACACTGATACCACACCTTCTTCAATCCCGGAACATGACTCTTTTGCTCTGGTAACGGTTCTGCGATATCAAAACCCTTGTTGACACAATAGTTTGTCAGATCGCTGAGCATCGCATCACGGTTAACCGTTTCTGGATTAAAGCGATATTGCACGGTATTTGACAGCGGGTCTTCGTCTACTCTCTCGAAGGCACCGGGTTTGCTGGAGGTACATCCCGCTAATAAAAGCAGCGCCATTGCGCTAATAATTTTGATTTTCATCACTTTTCCTCTTTTTGATGCGGCATGATAGCAATCCGGCAGCAGGCAACAATCGGACAGAAGCTTAATTGTCAGAAAAATTGGAAATTTTTGCCGATTGAATCGATTCAATTAACCGAATGGCGCTATCCTGGCACTGGTGAGATTATGCTGTCAGACAGCGAAAGCCAGTCTGTGCCACACCAGGTTTTTTAACCATAATGACAATGAATTGACCTTTAAGCCCGCAGCGAGCGGGCTTTTTTTTATCTGTTATCCGGCGTTAGTGCTCAGCATCATACGCAGAACATTGGCGGATTGTTTGGTCGGAAGTGCCAACACCGCGCTGTAGAGATCGATGGTCATATCGCACATTTTTTCAGGTTCGACACGGCTGTCAGTGGGAGAATTCAGCAATTGCAGATCGCTGCCCCATTTGGCATATAGCTTCCGCACAATGCTTTGCAGACTCCGGCGCGCCTGCGCAATATCGATCGGCTTCTCTGCCCCCTGACTGGCGCGTAGCAGCGCATCCATCTGTTGCCGATCCTGTTGCAGTAACGTTTGCGGCAACAGCTCTTCGCTGTTCACACCGCCGCGGATTTGCGGGAACAAAAACTTAAAGCACAGCTCCCCATTCTGCTGCCGCAGGTTTTCCATCTGGCTGACCGAGAGGCGCATATAGTTGATGATGCTGTCGTCATCTGCGCGACCTACCCGCTGATTAAGCAGTTCAGCCACCATTGGGCGTAGCTGGCCTATTGCTTTGTCCGGGTCAGTTCCGGCGCGTACCGCAGCGACTAATTGCTCATTTATCTGCTTATACAGCGCTGGCTGCTGCTGCCTGATGGTGCTGTACGGCGGCGTCGCGGCCAGCTGCTGCTGTGCATCAGCAATTTTATCCGCCTGCCGTTGTTGCTGTTGTTGTAGCTGCTGTTGCTGTTGATGCTGTTTTTGCTGCGGATAAATCCAGCCGAGCCAGACCCCATTGCCCACCACCAGCGGAATAATTACCAATAATAGCGCGCTCAGGCGACCAATTTTACCTTTTTTAACCAGCAACAATGCCAGCAGTGACAGCACCAACAGCGCGATAACCGAAGGGATCAGGGTTGGGTTATTCAAAACAGGTTTCCCGAGTCAGACTGAGATTTCAGGCGGCGCGTGGCGCACCGCCCAGGCAGAGGGTTATTCTGCGCGCACATCCACCAGCACCGGGCAATGCGCACGTTCGATGACCGCAGCACTGACCGAGCCTTTCAGCAGACGGTTGAATGGCGACAGATGACGACGTCCCATGATAATCATCGCGGCTTGCAGCTCATTTGCCTGTGCCACAATGGTTTCTGCCGACTCACCCGCCACGACCCGGCCACGCGCATTGATGCCGGCACGCAATAGTTGCGCCAGCGCGTGTCGCACTGCTGCTTCGGCGGTGTTTTGCTCATCCTGGGCAGCACCAAAATCTGCCGGATCTTCCCCGGCGGTAATGTCCAGCGGGCCAGCCGGAGTTGAGTAGCTGGGATCAACACAACATATCACCACCACTTCAGCCTGCATCGCCAGCGCCTGTTCGGTTGCCAGCGAAACCACTTTCCGGGCTACATCTGAATTATCGACTGCCACTAACAGCGTTTTCATCTCTCTCTCCCTTAATCGCGAGCGGTAATTTTACCAATCTCACGCGTCATTGCCTCTTTGCACTTGAGAATTTCAGCACGGTACAGTGCTTCATTCAGCTGAAAACGTGCGCAGGGCACCAGTAATGAAATGCTGAAACGCCCAAGCACGGTATCAATCGCCACCGCCATGGTGGAGATGCCCTCCAGCGTTTCACCGCGATCGTAAGAGACGCCGGTCTGGCGCACCTCTTTCAAGTGTGCCAGCAGCTCTGGCAGCGTTTTAATCGTATTTTGCGTTATCGCCATATACGCCTCACCCACCAGCGTGCGCGCATCGTCATCACACTCCAGCGCCAGCAGCGCGCGGCCACCCGAGGTGCTGTACAGTGGCAGATTAAGGCCGATACGCGGCACCACCCGCAGCTCGCGATCGGCGACCACGTAATGCAAAATTGCCAGCTGCGTGCCGCTGGCGCGCGACAACGATACGGTTTCTCCGGTCGCATCACACAGCGTCTGTAAATAGGGTTTGGCGATTTCAACCACATCGGTATGCACTCCGGACAGCAGTCGCAGCAGCGCAGGCCCGAGGCGCACGCCGCCCGCCCCCTGAATTCGCACCATCTGGACAGAATCAAGCGCAGCGACAATACGCTGCACGGTCGAGCGCGGTAAATCCACCGCCTGGGCAATTTCCCCCAGGCTCATGCCATTTGATTGTTCACCTAAGGCATTGAGAATTTTCGCGGCGCGAGCGATGACCTGAATGCCACCCGCTTTTTCATCGTCGCGGCGTTGAGGGTTTTCAGATACAGACATGATGTTCTCTTTATTATCAGGGCAAAGATACTTTAGCGCTTCTTGCGCACTTTTTACAGCATGTACCACATTGCAATACAGCAAACCACGATGTAATATGCAGCCCGCTGTATCACATCGCAATACAGTGCACCGAATATAATAATTTCTTATGGAGCATCTGCTATGAACGGCCAGCCCGCTGCGGCACCGGTCCCCCATCCTTTTACCCTGCGTCTGGCGCTCGGTTTAGTGGGAGTACTGATCGCTGCGCTCACCTCGGGTTTAAACGATCGCGTCAGTGATATTGCACTGGCTGACGTGCGCGCGGCACTCGGCATCAGCTATGACCAGGGTAGCTGGATTACGACGGTTTATCAGGCGGCTGAAGTCGCCACCATGATGATCGCACCGTGGTTTGCCGTCACTCTTTCACTGCGCCGCTTTGCCATTGGCGTGTCGATCGGTTTTGCCGTGACCGGCGCACTGCTGCCCTTCGCGCCGGATATTACGCTGTTTATCGCCCTGCGCGTTTTACAGGGTATTTTTGGCGGGGCGCTGCCGCCACTGTTAATGACCGTCGCCCTGCGCTTTTTGCCGCCGCCAATAAAATTGTTTGGTTTGAGCGCCTATGCGTTAACCGCAACTTTCGGACCCAATATGGCCGCTTCACTGGCGGCATTCTGGACCGACTCGGTAGGCTGGCAGTTTGTTTTCTGGCAGGTGATCCCGCCAATGATAGTGGCCGGATTATTGATCGCCTGGGGCCTGCCGCAGGATCCCACCCGTTTCGAACGCTTTAAGCAAATCGATCTGTTCGGCATGCTGACCGGCTGTAGCGGAATGGCGCTGCTGGTGATGACGCTGACGCAAGGTGAACGGCTGGACTGGCTGAACTCGCCGCTAATTTGCGCGATGCTGCTCAGTTCGCTGGCCCTGCTGCTGGTGTTCTTTATTAACGAGTGGTTTCATCCGCTGCCGCTGTTCAAACTGCAGATTCTGGGGCGCACCAATCTCGCACATGGCTTGCTGGTGCTGGCCATCGTGCTGACCATTGCGCTATCCGGCTCGGCGCTGCCTTCTGCCTATTTTGCTCAGGTTGAGGGTTTTCGCACCGCGCAGTTTGCGCCGCTGGCGCTGGCGATTGGCTTGCCGCAGCTGATTATTGCGCCGCTGGTGGCGGCACTGCTTAATCTACGCTGGATAGACAGCCGCTGGATGCTGTCGCTGGGCGCGGCGCTGATGGCGGCCTCTTGCCTGATGGGGTCGCAGCTGACCAGCGACTGGGCGCGGGAAAATTTCTGGATGATTCAGGCTATGCAGGCGTTTGGTCAGCCGATGATGATCGTCTCGGTGCTGATGAGTGCCACCAGCGTCGTTCTGCCGCCGGAAGGACCGTTTGCTTCGGCGATGTTTAATACCGTACGCGGTTTTTCCAGCGTCGCCGCGGGCGCATTAGTTGAATGGTTTCTCAGCCATCGCCAGCAGTTTCATTCACATAACCTGCTCGATCAGGCGGCAAACCGCTCGTGGCTGATGACGGCTGATTCAGCCGCCAGCGCCAGCAGCTCCGCTCCGCTGCTGCCAGACGGCAGCATCAGTTCGGCGGAAAATATTGGCCACTTCGCCACGCTGGTAAAACATCAGAGTGTGGTTTTGAGCATCAGTGACAGCTACCTGATGCTGATTGGCTTCGCAATACTGCTGGTCCTGCTTACCGTCTGGCTGCCAAAACGCGTCTGGCCGCCGCAAACTCTTATTCAATCTGTCACGCACACCCCGGGAAAATGATTATGCGTTTCACTCCTGCAAAACGAACTCTTCTGCTGACGCTGCTGCTGGTTATGCTGCTGGCGATAGCGCTGTTTATCTGGTCGACGATGACGCAAAAAAATTATCGCACCGAAGATGCTTATATTACCGCCGACTACACGCTGGTCGCGCCGAAGATCTCTGGCTATATCGCCAACGTGAATGTCACCGATAACCAGCAGGTTAAGGCTGGCGATTTGCTGGCAACGCTGGACGACCGCGACTATCGCGTGGCGCTGGAAACCGCCAATGCCAATCTGCAGATCAGTCAGGCCAAGCTCATCAGCATTGAAGCTCAGCTGGATCAGCAACAAGCGGTGATTAACCAATCCCGTGCCGCCGTTAGCTCCAGCCAGGCAACGCTCAGCTACGCCGGGCAAAATGCCGACCGCTATCGTCAGCTGTTGAAATCCGGTACCGCTACCGCCGACGAACAGCAAAAGGCCAGCTCGACCATGCGCTCCGCCGCCGCGCAGGTGCAGCAGGATCAGGCCGCGCTGCTGGCATCAACCAAGCAGGTGGGGATTTTGCAGGCCAGCCTGAAGCAGGCGAAAGCGGATATTGCCGCCTCGCAGGCCAGCGTCGATCAGGCTCAGTTAAACCTCTCTTATACCCGCATTACCGCACCGGTTGACGGCGTGATTGGTCAGCGCTCACTGCGTCAGGGGGCTTTTGTCTCGGCGGGTACGCGTTTACTGGCAGTGGTGCCGCTACAGCAAAGCTATGTGGTGGCGAACTTCCTTGAAACGCAGCTGGCTAATGTGCAGCCGGGTCAGGCGGTTTCTATTGAAGTCGATGCCCTTCCCGGTAGCCATTTTAGCGGGCACGTTGACAGCGTTGCGCCAGCTACCGGCAGCACTTTCTCCGCTATCGCGGCGGATAATGCCACCGGTAATTTCACCAAAGTGGTACAGCGTTTGCCGGTTAAAATCGTGCTGGATGCCGACCAGCCGGACCTTTCCCGCCTGCGCGTCGGAATGTCAGTGGTGCCGCAGATTATGGTTAAATAATTGTGAAGAACGTCTCAGAACAAGACTATTTATTTTACAGATATTTCAGCGTAGATTAGTCCCGATCCTGCTCCGGGTTTCCCGGGGCAACCTGAGATGAAAGCGTGATGCACCTTAATAAGCACATCTTTCTCTCAATCTGTTGCGTTACGTGGGCCTGGGATCACCACTGTCGTAACTGCTCAGAGGAGTTATCTGGTGAAATACGCTTTGATGGGAATCTCTTTCTTCCTGTGCATCTGGGTCGGCACTTTTATGTTAATGGTTTAATACAGCGCAGGCATTCTGTCAGGGCGGCGAAAATCGCCGCCCCTTCATAACGTTTTCATTACTCAGACGTGATAACACCGTCAGCACGAAACATCGCTTTAATTCCCCTGACCGCCTGACGAATACGATCGCTGTTCTCAATCAGCGCAAAGCGCACGTGGGTATCGCCGTAATCGCCAAAACCGATACCTGGTGACACGCAGACTTTCGCTTCCTGCAACATATGCTTGGCGAACTCCAGCGAACCTAAATGTGCGTAGTGCTCGGGAATCTTCGCCCAGACGTACATTGACGCTTTTGGCACTTCAACCATCCAGCCCGCTTCATGCAAACCTTTTACCAGCACATCGCGACGGCGTTTATACTGCGCGGCGATATCAAGCACGCACTGCTGATCGCCTTCCAGCGCGGCAATTGCGGCCACCTGCAACGGCGTAAACGTGCCGTAATCGTGATAGCTTTTAATGCGCGCCAGCGCGCTGACCAGCTCTTTGTTGCCTACCATAAAACCGATGCGCCAGCCGGCCATATTGTAACTTTTTGACAGGGTAAAGAATTCAACCGCCACATCACGCGCACCCGGCACCTGCATAATTGAGGGCGCTTTCCAGCCGTCATACACGATATCGGCGTAGGCAAGATCGTGGATCACCAGTACGTTATACTGTTTTGCCAGCGCGATAACCCGCTCGAAGAAATCCAGCTCGACGCACTGCGCGGTCGGGTTAGACGGAAAGCCGAGGATCATCATCTTCGGTTTCGGATAGCTTTCGCGTATCGCCCGCTCCAGCTCATTAAAGAAGTCGACGCCGGCTACCAGCGGCACCGAGCGCACCTGAGCACCAGCAATGACTGCGCCATAAATATGAATCGGATAGCTGGGATTCGGCACCAGTACGGTATCGCCATGATCAAGCGTTGCCAGCATCAGATGCGCCAGCCCCTCTTTCGATCCAATGGTAACGATAGCTTCCGACTCTGGATCGATATCTACCTGATAGCGATCGGCATACCAGCGGGAGATCGCCCGGCGCAAGCGCGGGATTCCGCGCGAAGTCGAGTAACCGTGAGTATCTTCGCGCTGGGCAACGGTACAGAGTTTTTCGACAATGTGGGGTGGCGTGGGGCCATCCGGGTTACCCATGCTGAAATCAATAATATCTTCGCCGCGCCGACGCGCAGCCATTTTCAGCTCAGCAGTGATGTTGAACACATAAGGGGGGAGACGTTCAATACGAGAAAAACGACGAGTTGAGCCGTTGTCAGCCATAGCATCCTCTGATTTACGTAAGCGCCCGGACCGTCCGAGCGACGCTGACCACTGCGGTGGTCGAGGAATGAACATATCGCACTGTTTGCCAGGCTGTCGAGGGGGCAGGATAAAATTTTTTCAATTGGCATTATTCAGCCGACCAAACACCCAATCGTTTACCCACTGCCCACGCAGCAGATAATTATCCCGCAGTGTCCCCTCCAGCTCAAAACCACTGTGCTCCAGTACCCGCCGTGACGCCCAGTTCCCTTCCACAACCGAGGCTTTCAGTTTGTGGAATTCGCACTGAACGGTTAAAAACTGACACATCAATTGTAAGGCCTCACTGACGTAGCCTTTTCCCCAATGTTGCGGCAGCAATGAATAACCGACTTCAACCTGACGCCAGGGAATCCAGTCGGCATTAGCGCCCAGCATTCCCAGCGCTTCACCCGTTTCACGCAGCCGCAGCACCATACACAACATGTGATAACTGCTGGTTTGCCACGGGGCCAGACGCTCGTTAAATCGCTGAAGAATATCTGCGTGCGAAGGGATCTCACTGATCCAGCGCATGACCTGTTTATCGTTGTGCAGCGCGTTAAATAACTGCCAGTCTTCCGGTTGCAGCTTGCTTAATACCAACCGTTCCGTCGTCAAATGCATAGCACACTCCCTGATAAGGGGAAATTTAGTTATAAACTCAACCCTGTTTAATTCCGCTTTTTTGCGTTCTGATGGCTACGAACCTACCAATAGAAAAATATTCTGAGCTGTAAAACAGACCCGGAGAACATCTTATGCCATCACTACATATCGACGATATACCCACCGCCATTCGTGAGATCAAGATCAAGTTACGCGCTGAGCTGCCTGATTACCGTGACGTATTTCAACAAGTTGAAGCGGATATGCGCCGGCAGATCGATCAACTGCATAGCGCGCAGGCTGCGGGCGAACATCCGGTGCCGCAACTGGACGCGGAAGACATTATCCAGGGGCGGATTAGCGAACAACAGAAACAGCGGGTCAGGCAACGCGGCTGCTGCACCATTCGTGGCGTATTCCCGCAGGAGACCGCGCGCCAGTGGAATCAGGAAGTGGGTGACTACCTTGAGCGGAATAATTTTGTCGAACGACTCAAACATGCGGCGGAAGATAATTATTTTGGCGATCTGAAAGCCAGTAAGCCACAAATCTATGGCATTTACTGGTCTGCGCCACAGGTGGAAGCGCGCCAGCATGCGCGCATGACCGCAGTTCAGGTGTTTCTTAACAGCCTGTGGCAAAGCGAAAGCCACGGTCAGCAGCATTTTGATCCGCAGCGCGTGGTGACTTATGCCGATCGCACCCGTCGCCGCCCGCCAAACTCCACGTCACTGGGGCTGTCGCCACATGTGGATGGCGGTTCGATTGAGCGCTGGCTGGATGAGAACTTCCGTCATGTATACCGCGCGGTATTCAGCGGTAACTGGCAGCAATATAATCCGTTTGATGCGGAAAAACGTACCGAAGTGCGCGAATGCCCGTCACCGGCGGTCTGTTCGATGTTTCGTACTTTTCAGGGCTGGACGGCGCTGACGCCGCAACGCCAGCATGGCGGTACGCTGCGGTTACTGCCGGTAGCCAACGCCATGGCCTATATTTTGCTGCGTGCGCTACAGGATGACGTGCCGGAAGACGATCTGTGTGGTGCGGCCCCTGGCCGGGCATTATCGGTCAGTGAAAGCTGGCATCCTCTTTTACTGGAAGGGATTTCCTCAATTCCGGATATGGAGCCGGGTGACACGGTTTTCTGGCACTGCGATGTGATTCATGCGGTGGAAAACGAGCATCATGGCGAGTTTGACAGTAACGTGATGTATATCGCTGCCGCGCCCTGGTGTGAGAAAAACGCCGCTTATCTGCACCGCCAGTGGCCGGCGTTTGTTGAGGGAAGGTCGCCGCCGGACTTTGCCGCCGATGACTTCGAGGTCGATTTTACTGGCCGCGCTGGTGAACAGAGCCTGACAGCATTAGGAAAAGTGCAACTTAAAGGCTGACGTTGACGGGGCGAAGGCTTTCGCCCCGCTATTTATTGCAGCAAAATTGATCTTAAGCCGCGATGCGGCAATCTTCCGCGCAGTTGCCTGGCACATTACCATGAGTTTCCTTATTATTGTGGCTTCAACTTTAGCCTTGCGGGATGCCTGTGCAATCCATCTTTGACATGCTGCTGGCGGTGTTTGACCGCGCGGCGCTGATGTTAATCAGCTTATTCTTTATGACGCGCACGCGTCACTTTCGCCAGTTACTGCAAAAAGATCAGCATTCGCGTCAGGAGCTGGTTGCCGTTACCGCTATCTTTTCACTGTTTGCGCTGTTTGGCACCTGGACCGGCATTAACGTCGACGGATCGCTGGTTAACGTCAGAGTGATTGCGGTGATGTCCGGCGGGATTCTGTTTGGCCCGTGGGTTGGCATTGCTACCGGCGTCATTGCCGGGGTTCACCGTTTTCTGATCGATATTCACGGCGTGACGTCGGTTCCCTGTTTAGTCACCAGTATTGCCGCCGGATTTATCGCTGGCTGGATCAACCTGAAAGTGGCGAAGGACAAACAGTGGAGCGTCGGTATTATTGGCGGCATGCTGTGTGAGTCACTGACCATGCTGCTGATTGTGCTGTGGGCCGAACCTAAATCACTCGGTCTGGCTATCGTATCGGAAATTGCCCTGCCGATGATTCTTGGCGCGGTGTGCATTGGCTTAATTGTATTACTGGTGCAGAGCGTCGAGGGCGAAAAAGAGGCGATTGCCGCGCGGCAGGCCAAGCTGGCGCTGGATATCGCCAATAAAACCCTGCCGCTGTTTCGCCAGGTCAACAGCCAGTCGCTACGCAAGGTCTGCGATATTATCCGCTGCGATATTAATGCCGATGCCGTGGCAATTACCAATAAACATCAGATTCTTGCCTATGTTGGCTTTGGCGAGCACAACTATCATAACGGCGATGATGGCATCAGCCCGACTACTGCGCAGGCAATTGCCAGCGGGAAAATTATCATTAAGAACAATGATGAAGCGCACCGCACGCCAGATATTCACTCTATGATTGTGATTCCGCTGCGGGAAAAAGGCGAAGTGACCGGCACGCTGAAAATTTATTACCGCCACGCGCACCGAATTACCTGGTCGCTGAAGGAGATGGCTATCGGGCTGTCGCAGATTATCTCGACCCAGCTGGAAGTCTCGCGCGCCGAGCAGCTGCGTGAAATGGCGAATAAAGCTGAATTGCGCGCGCTGCAAAGCAAGATTAATCCACACTTTCTGTTTAATGCGCTGAATGCCATCTCCTCTTCGATTCGGCTGAATCCGGATACTGCACGTCAGTTAATTATCAATCTGTCACGCTATCTGCGCTATAACCTGGAGTTCAGCGATGATGACGCTATCGATATCAAGAAAGAGCTGTATCAAGTTAAAGATTATATCGCGATTGAGCAGGCACGCTTCGGTGACAAACTGACGGTAATTTATGAAGTCGATGAAGATGTCGCCTGTAAAGTGCCGAGTTTGTTAATCCAGCCGCTGGTGGAAAATGCCATCGTGCACGGCATTCAGCCCTGCCGGGGCAAAGGCGTGGTGGTGCTGGCAGTACAGGATCAGGGTAACCGGGTGCGTATTTCGGTACGCGACACCGGGAATGGCATCAGTGACGAAGTAATAGCACGCGTCGAAAATAACGAAATGCCGGGCAATAAAATTGGTTTACTCAACGTGCATCATCGCGTGAAGTTACTGTACGGTGAAGGGTTACAGATTTACCGGCTTAATCCCGGGACAGAAATCGCTTTCTACGTCAGTAAAAATGGCAGTTCGCTGACAGAAAATAATGGTTCACTTTCGGTGTGATGCACCGTTTTTTGGGGAATAACTTGTGAATGCGATTATTGTTGAAGATGAGTTTCTGGCTCAGCAAGAGCTAAGCTGGCTGATTCAGCAACATAGCCAGATTAAGATTGAAGGCCGTTTTGATGACGGTCTCGACGTGCTGAAATATCTGCAAAATCATCAGGTCGACGTGATCTTTCTCGATATCAACATTCCATCACTGGATGGGGTATTGCTGGCGCAAAACATCAGCAAATTCACCCATAAGCCGCTGATTGTATTTATCACCGCTTATAAAGAACATGCGGTAGAAGCCTTTGAGCTGGAAGCCTTCGACTATATTCTCAAGCCATACCATGAGTCGCGGATTGTCACCATGTTGCGCAAGCTGGAACTGACCCACCAGCAGAATCAGCAGGCGCAAACCGCTGGCACCCCGCAGGCGCGTCACACACCGATGACCATCAATTTAGAGAAAGATGATCGGATTATCGTCACCGATATTAACGATATTTATTATGCTGAAGCGCATGAAAAAATGACGTTTGTTTATACACGGCGTGAAGAGTACGTGATGTCGATGAATATCACCGAGTTTTGCAGCCGCCTGCCGGAAGAGTATTTCTTCCGCTGCCACCGCTCCTGGTGCGTTAATCTGAGTAAAATTCGCGAAATCGAGCCTTGGTTCAACAATACCTATATTCTGAAGCTGCGCGATCTGGATTTTCAGGTGCCGGTCAGCAGAAGTAAGGTTAAGGCATTCCGCCAGCTAATGCGGTTGTAATCACCGCGGGCTTAGGCGGCGAGAACGCCGCCCCGGCGGGAAAATCAGCGGTTACAGCACGCGCCCCAGCGTCTGACGCAGATGCGCTCCGGCACCCAGCAGGCCCGGTTGATCGTGGGTGATCATATACACCGGAATATCGGTAACGTAGTCGCGAAAACGCCCTTTATCTTCAAAAGCCGCGCGGAAACCCGAGGATTTAAAGAATTCGAGGAAGCGCGGCACAATACCCCCGGCGATATACACGCCGCCAAAAGTGCCAAGCGTCAGCGCCAGGTTGCCACCAAAACGCCCCATAATCACGCAGAACAGTGACAGCGCCCGACGGCAGTCGATACAGCTGTCTTCCAGCGCACGCGCAGAAACATCCTTCGGCGACAGGTTTTCTGGTACACGGTCATCTGATTTAACAATCGCCCGATACAGATTGACCAGCCCCATCCCGGACAGCACGCGTTCGGCGGATACATGGCCGATTTCCGCACGCAGCACTTCCAGAATCAGGTCTTCTTCTTCACTGTTAGGCGCAAAATCTACGTGACCGCCCTCGCCCGGCAGACTCACCCAGCGCTTATCGACGTGCACCAGGTGCGCCACGCCGAGGCCGGTTCCGGCACCGTAAACCGCAATCGGACGGTCTTTAACTGCATCTTTACCACCAAACTGGATGACATCCGCCGCCGACAGCATCGGGATTGCCATTGATACCGCAGTAAAGTCGTTGATAATTTCCAGATGCTCAAAACCAAGATTTGCTTTCAGCTGACGGGTGGAAAACGCCCAGTCGTGATTGGTCATCTCGACCCAGTCTTCGGTTATTGGGCAGGCGATAGCGATACAGCCGTCTTTAATATCCTGCTGTTGCTCTTCAAGATAGACGCGAATCACGGCTTCAAGACTGTCATATTCTGATGTCGGGAAAGTTTTGACCTGCGACAGGTTGCCCGTTTCCACCTCGCACAGGGCGAGGCGTGCGTTGGTGCCGCCAACATCGCCTGTCAAAGCATATTTTGTCATTATTCTGCTGCTCCGTTAACGTCAATGAGTACCACTATAAATTTCCCCCGATAAAACAACAACGCTCACCGGGAAGAAAGGCGAGCGTCTGACTGAAAAAAGCGCGTTCTACATTATATGCCAGCGGGCGGGCTGCCCACTGGCATCTTTCTGAAAATCAGCATGAATTGCGCTGATTTAAGGCCGCGCTGACCGCCTGCAACAACGGCGGAACATCCATCTGTGGCAATACCACTTCTACCAGCGATAAACGCGGGCTGGCGTCAATGACCTTCATCACTTCAGTCAGCTGAACGTTCTCGACCACCCGCCAGCTTTGTGCCGGACAATGCAGGCTCAGCGCCTGCGGGAGTTGGGTCCAGTTCCAGGCTGCAATATCATTATAGCGCTGCTCAGCACCATGGATGGCCCGTTCTACCGTGTAGCCATCATTATTCAGCAGGAAAATAATCGGTTTCAGGCCATCACGCATCATCGAACTCAGCTCCTGAATGGTCAGCTGCGCCGAACCGTCGCCGATAATCAGGATCACCCGCCGTTCGGTATCGGCGGTTTGCGCGCCAAATGTTGCCGGTAAACTGTAACCAATCGATCCCCATAATGGCTGTACCAGCAGCTGGCAATTTTGCGGCAGGCGCAGCGCGGCGGCACCAAACGCGGCAGTACCCTGATCGGCCACCAGCAGGTCACCCGGCTGGATAAAATTCTGCATAGCCTGCCAGAACGCATTCTGACTCAGTTTCGCCCCTGACGCCGGCGGCAGCGCCGGTGGGGCGGGCGCGGTGTGGGTCCACTGTTGCTGATAATGTAAACTTAGCTGGTGCAGTGCCGCAACGGCCGCCTGCATTGGCAGGTTATCAAACTGACGGTCGCCAATCCGGCTGAAAAACGGCTGAATATCGATAAACCGTTGCGGATCGATTTGCTGGGTAAAGCCGGCGGTAATGGTATCGCTGAAGCGCACGCCGACGGCAATTATCACCTCCGCCTCTTCAATGGCGCGGCGCGTGGACTCAATACTGGCGGCACCGGCATAGGTCCCGACAAAACCCGGCAGCTGTTCCGGCAGCACGCCTTTGCCCATTAATAAGGTGGCATACGGCAAATTAACCTGTTGCAGCCAGCTCGCCAGCTCGGGTGTCACTTTAAAACGATCGGCGAGAAAATCGGCCAGCAGCGAAACGCTTTTCGCCTGTGCCAACATCTGTTCTGCCGCGTCGCTGAACGCCGCCAGCGCGGCGCGGTAATCCGCAGCCGCTGGCAAGCTTAGCGCTGACTGCGGCAAGTCCGCCGGAGATGCCGCCACGTCAGTCGACAGCAACAGATAGCCGGGGCGGCGCTGCACCAGCACTTCAGCCAGCACGCGATCAATCTCTTCGCAGGCATTAGCCGGGGTTAACGCCGCCTGCGCAACGCTGACCGGCTGCGACATGCGCAGAAACGGCGTAAAATCTCCTTCCCCCAGCGAATGGTGAATCAAATCACCCTGCTGCTGGGCGCTCAGTGAAGGCGCCCCCACAATATGTATTACCGGTACATACTCGGCATAGCTGCCGGCAATGCCGTTAATCGCACTTAATTCGCCAACGCCAAAGGTGGTAAGCAGCGCAGCGGCAGGTTTGCAGCGGGCGTAACCGTCGGCGGCATAGGCAGCATTCAGCTCATTGGTACAACCGACCCAGGCGAGCCGCGGATGGTCAATCACATGATCGAGAAATTGCAGATTATAGTCGCCGGGAACGCCAAAAAGATGATCGATACCGATTTCATTAAGTCGATGCAGCAGATAATCGCCAACCGTGGTAATGCTCATTATCGGACTCCTTACGAGCGGACTGAGCTTTAAGTATTGGATAAATAGCCATAACAGCGACCTGCCGATCGATGCTGAAACAACAGATGCTGGAAACTGAACGTTACGCGTGCGGAATTTTCTGTAAGTTGCGATGCAGGGCGCGGAACCGATTAGTGTAAACGCATACACTGCTATGCTGTAAGGCTTACCGACCCTCAATATTGCAGGATAAAAACATGCACTATCTTCCCGATGCCGGGCGCTACCAACAGATGGAATATCGCCGCTGCGGACGTAGCGGCCTGAAACTTCCAGCGATTTCGCTGGGTTTATGGCATAACTTCGGCGATAACACACTGCTGGAGAACAGCCGTAATCTGCTGCGTCATGCTTTTGATCGTGGCATTACCCATTTTGATCTGGCTAATAACTATGGCCCACCGCCAGGTTCGGCTGAGGAGAATTTCGGGCGTATCCTGCGCGAGGATTTTCGCCCCTTCCGCGACGAACTGATTATCTCGTCCAAAGCGGGTTATACCATGTGGGACGGGCCTTACGGCGACTGGGGATCGCGTAAGTATCTGGTTTCCAGCCTTGATCAAAGCCTGAAGCGCATGGGGCTGGAGTATGTTGATATCTTCTATCACCATCGTCCGGACCCGGAAACCCCACTGGAAGAAACCATGGGCGCGCTGGATCATCTGGTACGCCAGGGCAAGGCGCTGTATGCCGCGATCTCAAATTATCCGGCGGATCTGGCGCAACAGGCGATCGCAATCCTGCGCGATCTCGGTACGCCATGCCTGATCCATCAGCCAAAATACTCCATGTTTGAACGCGCCCCAGAAGACGGATTGCTGGATGTGCTGGAACAAGGCGGCGTCGGCAGTATCGCTTTCTCACCGCTGGCTGGCGGCATGCTGACCGATCGTTATTTGCAGGGAGTGCCGCAAGATTCACGCGCCGCCAGCGGCAGTCGTTTCCTGAGCAGCGAGCAACTGACAGAAGAGAAGATGGCAAAAGTGCGTCAGCTTAATCAGCTGGCGACAGATCGCGGTCAGAAGCTGTCGCAAATGGCGCTGGCATGGGTGCTGCGCGGCGATCGCGTCACCTCGGTATTGATCGGTGCCAGTAAAACCAGCCAG
The DNA here is from genome assembly GCF_032164335.1 of Winslowiella toletana. Classification (NCBI taxonomy): domain Bacteria; kingdom Pseudomonadati; phylum Pseudomonadota; class Gammaproteobacteria; order Enterobacterales; family Erwiniaceae; genus Winslowiella; species Winslowiella toletana. The sequence continues at coordinate 3,458,440 of NZ_CP134152.1, forward strand.
ATTGATGATGCAGTTGGCATGCTGGCCAATCGTCACTTCAGCGCACAACAGCTGGAACAGATTGAAGCCATTTTAGTGTAAGCGTTTACCCCGCCGTTTCGACGGCGGTTTTCCCCGATGCAGATTTGTCTCAAATTCAATTTTGTCGCTATTTTTCAGAAACTCCCCGAAAGATTACGTTGCGCACTCAGGATAATCTTGCCTGACCCAGCGGTGCAGCCTGCCGTTGATAAGGAGATAATATGAAACGTGCCATTATTTTTGCCGCCTTGCTGGCAAGCTTATCGCCTTTGGCTATCCACACAGCACAAGCCAATAGCGCAGAAATTACTTTATTACCCGGTGTGACGCTGCATCTGGGAGACCGTGACGACCGTGGCCAGTACTGGGACGGTGGCCGCTGGCGCGATGATCGCTGGTGGCGTGATAATTATCAGTGGGAAAAAGGACGCTGGTGGCGACATGAAGAGTGGCGTCGTCATAAAGAGCGGGAGCGCGAGCACGCCTGGCATGAGCAGCAGCGCAAGCGCGAGTGGAAACATCATGAGCGCGAACGCCGCCATCAGCAGCACGAATGGAAAAAACATCATCGCCATCATCACGATGACTGATAGCTGAATCGGGGGGCCGTTTTCGGCTCCCCGACAGGACTAAGCTAAAGCCCCAGCGCCATTCCCACCAGCAGATAGAGATTTAACGCCACCACCAGCAGCACTATCACTTTGCCGGTATTTTGCATCAGGCGGGAATTAACCATATCGCCCATCAGTTCGCGATTGCCGGTGAATGCCAGCAGCGGCACCAGCGCCAGTGCAATACCGAAGCTCAGCAGCACCTGACTCATCACCAGAATTCGCGTCGGATCCCACCCCGCCATAATGACAATAAAGGAAGGCAGCATTGTCACTACCCGACGAATCCACAGCGGAATATGGAAACGGATGAAGCCCTGCATTACCACTTGCCCCGCCAACGTACCCACCACCGTTGACGACAGCCCCGCCGCGACCAGACTCAGACCAAATACCGTGGCAGCCGCATGGCTGAGCAACGGCTCTAAAGTCAGGTAAGCCTGTTCAAGATCGGCAATACCGCTGTGGCCGCTAAAGTGGAATGCCGCCGCTGCCGTCGCCATCATCGCCAGGTTAACGAAACCGGCAATCGTCATGGCTATCGCCACATCCAGTTTCGTGGCTGAATAGCGCTCAGCGCGCGAGTTACCATCACCGCGCTGCGTCAGCGATGAGTGCAAATAAATCACATGCGGCATAATGGTCGCCCCCAGCACACCGGCTGCCAGGAACACCGCATCGGCGGTCGGCAGTGAAGGGATCGCCATGCCCTGCAGCAGATCGACCACTTTAGGCTGTGAGAAAACCAGCTCGATGATATAGGCGGCCGCAACGAACAGCAGCAGACCGGCAATCACCAGTTCAAGTGGTTTCTGCCCTCGGCTTTGCAGCATCAGAATCAGGAAGGTCGCTACGCCGGTCAGTACCGCTCCCTGCAACAGAGTGACGCCAAGCAGCAGCTTAAAACCAATCGCCGCGCCGATAAACTCCGCCAGATCGGTTGCCATGGCGATAATTTCCGCCTGCACCCAATAGAACCATACCGCCGGACGTGGAAAACGATCGCGAATATGTTCCGCGAGATTTTTGCCGGTAGCGATACCCAGCTTGGCCGACATCAGCTGGATCAGCATCGCCATCACGTTGGCCCACACCACCACCCACAGCAGCTTATAGCCGTAGGATGCACCCGCCTGGATATTGGTGGCAAAGTTGCCGGGATCGATATAACCAATCGCCGCAATAAAGGCTGGCCCCATCAGGGCTAATTTAACTTTGCGAACTCCGCGTGCAGCACGTTGCGCGGTGCGGCTCTCTGACATTTTGCTGCCTCTTGCCTGAAATGCTTAACTATCCTTCAGGATAAGGATTCTCAAGCGGGTGTGAATGAGTTTATAGCGATTAGTGTAATAGCCAGCGCTATAAAGTATAGCCTTTGCTATAAATTGAAACACAATAATTGAGCGATAATTATCAGCTGTCGCCCCACTGTAAGACAGAAACAGAAGGTTAACAACTCACCAGCCGCTTTTTCAAACCGCTTGCAGATGTGATCTGTCAGGCTTTTCTGACGCCTCAAGGTATAGCTAATTGTTATAATGCGGTTTTGATCTCGTTTTTGCGCCTCGCGTTACATAGAATACACAGCGAAATATAACCTGCCTCATATTTGGAGCAATCATGTCCCGCATTCTGCACTTTGCTTTGGCGCTAGGGGTTGTGGCGTTACTGGCCTTACTGGTCAGCAGCGATCGCAAAAACATCCGCGTTCGTTTTGTCATACAGCTGCTGGTAATTGAGGTTCTGCTTGCCTGGTTCTTCCTGAACTCGGAAATCGGCCTCGGATTTGTACAAGGCTTTTCGGATTTCTTTGAGAAATTACTCAAATTTGCCGCAGAAGGGACAAATTTTGTCTTTGGCGGAATGTCGGATAAAGGGTTGGCGTTCTTCTTCCTGAATGTACTCTGCCCTATTGTCTTTATCTCTGCACTGATCGGTATTTTGCAACACTTCCGTATCCTGCCGATAGTTATTCGCGCAATCGGGACCGTGCTGTCAAAAGTCAACGGCATGGGCAAGCTGGAATCCTTTAATGCGGTAAGCTCACTGATTTTGGGACAATCAGAAAACTTTATCGCCTATAAGGATATTCTTGGCAAAATGTCACAGCGTCGCATGTACACCATGGCCGCTACGGCGATGTCCACGGTGTCGATGTCGATTGTCGGTGCCTATATGACCATGCTTCAGCCGAAATATGTGGTAGCAGCACTGATCCTGAATATGTTCAGTACCTTTATTGTGCTGTCGTTGATCAACCCGTATCGGGTAGACGGTGAGGAAGATCTGCAACTGGCCAATACGCATAAAGGCCAGAGCTTCTTTGAAATGCTGGGCGAGTATATTCTGGCCGGTTTCAAAGTGGCAATTATCGTTGCGGCGATGCTGATCGGCTTTATCGCGCTGATCTCGGCGGTCAATGCGCTGTTTGATGCCGTTTTTGGTATCAGCTTCCAGGCGATTCTCGGTTATGTCTTCTTCCCGTTTGCCTGGATGATGGGCGTGCCGACGCATGAAGCGTTACAGGTTGGCAGTATTATGGCGACGAAACTGGTGTCGAATGAGTTTGTTGCGATGATGGATCTGCAGAAAATCGCGGGTCAGCTGTCACCACGCGGTGAAGGCATCCTGTCAGTGTTCCTGGTCTCATTCGCTAACTTCTCATCCATCGGGATTGTTGCCGGTGCGATTAAAGGTTTGCATGAAGAACAGGGTAACGTGGTTTCGCGCTTTGGCCTGAAACTGCTGTACGGTTCAACGCTGGTCAGCGTGCTTTCGGCATCGATTGCCGGTCTGGTACTGTAATCAGCCGCAGGGGTCAGCTATGGCTGGCTCCTGCGTTTCTTATCTGCCGTCACACTCCCGCCAGTAAGCGCTTCCTACGTCTTCACTCCGCGAATAAAACGTAAAAAACAGCAACGAAAAAACATCCGCCTGAGCAGATTATTATCACAATCGAGGAGTTTCAGATAATTTGGTGGAGATAAGCGGGATCGAACCGCTGACCTCTTGCATGCCATGCAAGCGCTCTCCCAGCTGAGCTATACCCCCACTACAGAGATGCGTTTTTCAGTTCCAAATCTGCTGGAGTAGATTTGGTGGAGCTAAGCGGGATCGAACCGCTGACCTCTTGCATGCCATGCAAGCGCTCTCCCAGCTGAGCTATAGCCCCAAACCGAAAAACAGTGTCGTATCGACGGACGGCATAATATGAAACCGTCAGAAGGGTGTCAACGGCAAAATAGCTTTCTGAGTGCGATCGCTGAAAAAGGCGTCAACAGTGGCTGAAATAACTGATATTTGCTGATGCTTTGCCGGTTATTGCCCCTTCGGCTGGCCAAATGACAAACAGTTAAGATTTATCACTGCTTTAGCGCCGCTGGCCCGGCAGCTGTTAATGACAGGTTAACAATGACACAAAAAGTCACTTGTTTTTGTTAATTTCCCGTGCAAGACTTCGCGCGCTAATTATTAATCAAAATCCCCCGCTGCTGCGCCAGACCTGCTCAGCCAGCATTCCGCGGCAGATTTTGGTCTTATTTTTATTTAACAAATACACCAGAGCTATTATGTCCTTGCATTCACCTAAAGAAATCGCAGCAATCGCTATCCAGGCGGGTGTGACGAAGAGTCACGCTTCTGTTTCCACTTTATTGATTCTTGGTTTTATGGCTGGCGCCTTTATCGCTACCGGCTTCCTGCTCGACATCCACGTTATCAATAGCCTGCCAGCAGAATGGGGCTCGTTTGGCGGCCTGTTAGGCGCGGCGGTGTTCCCGGTGGGGATTATTATGACGGTACTGGCCGGCGGCGAGCTGCTGACCGGTAATATGATGACGCTGCCGGTTGCCTGGTTTGCTCGTCAGATCAGCGGCGTTAGCGTGATGCGTAACTGGTTTTGGGTCACCGTGTCTAACTTTGCCGGCAGCATTGCGGTCGCCTGGTTCTTCGGCCATATGCTCGGCCTGACTGAAGGCGATTACCTGAAAAAAACCGTGGCGATTGCCACAGCTAAAGTTAACGCCGACTTTATGCATGCGTTTATTTCCGGCATCGGCTGTAACTGGCTGGTTTGTCTGGCAGTGTGGCTGGCATTTGCCAGTAAAGATGTGGTCGGCAAAATCTTCGGTATGTGGTTCCCGGTGATGGCGTTTGTTGCCATCGGGTTCCAGCACGTTGTTGCCAACATGTTTATCATTCCGGCGGCGATTTTCGCGGGTTATCTGAGCTGGGCTGAATACTTGCCTAACTTTATTGCCGTGTTCCTCGGTAATGCCGTCGGTGGTGCCGTATTTGTTGGCCTCGCTTACTATCTCGCTTATCGTCCTGCCACTCAAAACATTAACGCTACGCGCTAATTCCCCCTGCCCTTTGCCGTCCGGCAGAGGGCAATTTATGCTCTGGCTCGCAATTTCCGATCCGTTAGTTATTCCTTTAGCGAATTATTGTAATATGTTCCGCTAATACATTCGTTACAGGGACTGAAACGTGAAAAAGGACTGGTTAACACCTGAAGAGCTGGCGAAGGTGACGGGATATAGTCGTCAAACCATCAACAAATGGATTAAACGTGAATGCTGGACCACTGCGCCTAAACCCGGAGTTCAGGGTGGTAAAGCGCGGATGATTCATATCGATGAGCGGGTAAAAGAGTTTCTGAAATCAACGCGTCATGCAGCTGAACCTTCTGCTGCCTATGTGGTGAATCAGAATCCTCTGCCAGGCCTGCTGATCACCTCTCTACAGCAGATGACGTCGGAAGAACAGGCGAAACTGTCGGCATTACTGGTGCGTGAAGGCATTCAGGGTATTTTGCAACGGTTGGGTATCAGCGAAGAGTAAAAAAAACCGGAAGCAGCCTGGCTGTTTCCGGTTTTTTGTTGATGGCTTAAGGATTAAGCCTGGGCTTCGCGCTCTGCAATAAAGCCCAGCGCTTTTTCAATCCGCGCCACTGAACGAGACTTACCGATCGCCTGAACGGTCACGTCCAGCGCTGGCGACTGACCAGCACCGGTCACCGCCACACGCAGCGGCATACCCACCTTGCCCATGCCCACTTCCAGCTCATCTGCCGTAGCCTGAATGGCATGGTGAACATTTTCGGCCGTCCAGTCAGTGATTGCTGACAGTTTGTCACGCACCACTTCTAATGGCTGACGTGCAACCGGACGCAGGTGTTTTTTCGCCGCATCCGCATCAAACTCGTCAAACTCCTCATAGAAGTAGCGGCAGGAAGCTGCCATCTCTTTCAGGGTTTTGCAACGCTCGCCCAGCAGTTTAACCAGCTGTGCCAGCTCCGGGCCGGTGCGCGTATCGATATTTTCCTGCTCAATGTGCCATTGCAGATGGGTAGCAACATATTCCGGCGCCAGCGAGTTGATGTAGTGATGGTTCAGCCACTGCAGCTTTTCGGTGTTAAACGCACTGGCAGATTTACTTACCGCATCGATATCGAACAGTTCTTTCATCTCATCAACACTGAAGATCTCCTGATCGCCGTGGGACCAGCCCAGACGTACCAGATAGTTCAGCAATGCTTCCGGTAAATAGCCGTCGTCACGATACTGCATTACGCCGACCGCGCCATGACGCTTGGAGAGCTTTTTACCGTCGTCGCCCAGAATCATCGACACGTGAGCATACACCGGCACCTGTGCGCCAATGGCTTTCAGGATATTGATCTGGCGAGGCGTGTTATTGATATGGTCCTCACCACGAATAACGTGGGTGATTTCCATATCCCAGTCGTCAATTACCACACAGAAGTTATAGGTCGGAGAACCGTCGGTACGACGGATAATCAGATCGTCCAGCTCCTGATTACTGAATTCAATCGGACCACGGATCTGGTCGTCAAAAATGACTGAGCCTTCCTGCGGGTTACGGAAACGTACCACGCAAGGTTCATCAGCAGCATGGTGCTCGTGGCTGTCACGGCAGTGGCCGTCATAGCGTGGCTTCTCATTATTCGCCATCTGGTTTTCGCGCAGCGCGTCCAGACGCTCTCTTGAGCAGTAGCACTTATAAGCGGTTCCCGCTTCCAGCATCTCGTCAATCACCGCGTTGTAGCGATCAAAACGTTTAGTCTGATAGTACGGGCCTTCATCCCAGTCGAGGCTCAGCCAGTTCATACCGTCCATAATGGCGTCGATAGCCTGCTGCGTGGAGCGTTCCAGATCGGTATCTTCGATACGCAGTACAAACTCGCCACCCTGATGACGGGCAAACAGCCAGGAGTAAAGCGCGGTACGAGCGCCACCGACATGCAAATAGCCGGTTGGGCTTGGGGCGAAGCGGGTTTTGATTTTCATTAAACGGTGCCTTATTACGCGGATGCGCTGACAAATTACCTGATGGACTAATTTGGCGCTGAGTTAATTGCCTTCATTCTACCACCTGACGGCGATTCCTCAACGACCTTCCCCCGGCCGCCCGCGGTGGATGGTGGAATAACGCACAGGAAAACAGCGGTTTTGCTTAAAACGACAACAGCCTGACTAAAATTAAGCCGAACGAACATTTTAATTTTAAAAAGCGTTGACTCATTTCGTCGGATCCCTATAATGCGACTCCACACAGCGGGGGTGATTAGCTCAGTTGGTAGAGCATCTCCTTTACACGGAGGGGGTCGGCGGTTCGAGCCCGTCATCACCCACCATCTCTAAGATGGCCGCAGTGGTAGCAAGAGAGTTGAGACATGGGCGATTAGCTCAGTTGGTAGAGCATCTCCTTTACACGGAGGGGGTCGGCGGTTCGAGCCCGTCATCGCCCACCATGACTCAACACACATAAGTGTCTTGCTAAGCAGTAACGAAATGGGTGATTAGCTCAGTTGGTAGAGCATCTCCTTTACACGGAGGGGGTCGGCGGTTCGAGCCCGTCATCACCCACCATTTCGGGTCGTTAGCTCAGTTGGTAGAGCAGTTGACTTTTAATCAATTGGTCGCAGGTTCGAATCCTGCACGACCCACCAAATTTAGAAAAAAGCACCCTCTGGGTGCTTTTTTTGTTTCTGACGCTGAAAACCGCTCACCTGTAATCACCTGACCCGCATCAGGCACACTCGCCGCTAAAGAAATCGACACAGATCACAAAATTACATCAAGTTTTCGACACTGATGCCGATTTACCCCTCTTCGACCAGCGCAACGATAAGCGCTAAGCGTATTTAATTCAGAGGGATATAAGTGAAAGCTTCAGTTAAAAATTTAAAAGTCGGCATTCGGCTGGGCGCGGCCTTTGGCCTGGTGATTCTACTATTGATCATCGTCAGCGCCACGGCGATTGTAAAAACCAGCAATATTAATCAGGCGATTGAAAATATCGTTAACGACCGCTACGCCAAAGTACGGCTGGCATTTGAAGCGCGTGACGGTGTAAACGATCAGATTAAATTTTTGCGCGGGATGGTGATTGATACGGCAAAGACCGATTATAACCAAAAACGCCTGGTGCAGCTCGAACGCTCGGTTCAGCAAACGGATACTGCCATTGCGCAAATAGCCAAACTGCAATCTACCGCCGTCGGCCAGAAAAAAATTCAGGCGGTTATCGAGGCCGGACAACAGTATGCCCGTGCCAGACAACAGCTGATTGCTCTGATTCAGGCGGGTAACGCCGAGGAAGCCGCAGAGTTTGCCCTGCGCAATATCACCGCCACGCAAAATGCATTTCTCGATATCGTGGTCAAATTTGCTGATTCACAATCCGGGCAGTTACAGGACGAAGGCAAGAAAGCCGTAGCGGATGCCACTACCGCGATCAATGTCACCTTAATTTTCTCCGCGCTGGCGATCATTGCCGCGATTATTCTTGGCCTGCTGCTGACGCGCTCGATTGTTCGTCCGTTACGCGAAGCGGTCAGTATTGCTGAAAACGTCGCCGCAGGCGATTTGCGCACCGACATTCAGATCAATTCTGGCGATGAGACCGGCCAGCTGATGCAGGCGCTAAAGAATATGAATGATAACCTGCTGAAAATTGTGACTGAAGTACGCGCCGGCACCGATCTGATTGCCAACGCTTCCGGTGAAATTTCCGCCGGCAATATGGATCTCTCTGCACGTACCGAACAGCAGGCAAGCTCACTGGAAGAGACGGCTTCGGCGATGGAACAGATGACCTCCACCGTTAAGCAGAATGCCGATAACGCGCGCCAGGCTAACCAATTGGCCGCTCAGGCTTCAAAAGTGGCGCTACAGAGCGGCGATGCGGTGAAACAGGTGGTGAGCACCATGGAGATGATCAACAGTTCGTCGAAAAAGATTGTCGATATTATCAGCGTTATCGACGGCATTGCTTTCCAGACCAATATTCTGGCACTGAACGCCGCGGTGGAAGCCGCACGCGCCGGTGAACAAGGTCGTGGTTTTGCCGTCGTCGCCGCTGAAGTGCGTAGCCTGGCACAGCGCTCCGCTTCCGCTGCCAAAGAGATTGCACAGCTAATCGGCGATTCAGTAGCGAAAGTCGATGAAGGCGGCAAGCAGGTTGCCAGAGCCGGTACCACCATGGAAGAAGTGTTGAGCAGCGTGAAAAGCGTTAGCGAAATTATCGGGGAAATTTCTATCGCCAGCTCCGAGCAAAGCACCGGCATTGACGAAATTAATATGGCGATCACACAAATGGATCAGGTTACCCAGCAAAACGCCGCGCTGGTGAATGAATCAGCGGCGGCAGCACAGTCGATGCAGGAACAGGCCGACCAGCTCTCTCAGGCGATGCAGGTATTTAAAACCGCCTAAATCACCGCCCGGCATAACAACGGATTAAAACGCCGGATTCGCTTCTCGCTGTTGCGTCAGCAGTATCGCCTGCTGACGCACTTCCTGCCAGATAGCTTCTGCTGCTGGCGATAACGAGCGATTTTTGCGCCGAATCAGCATCAGCGTACGGTTTATCTCCGGGAAAATACGCCGCACCATGAGGGGCCGCCCTTCTGGCAACGGCAATGCCAGCGCCGGTAAAATACTGATGCCAATCCCCGCTTCGACCATTGGATACAGCGTCGCCGGATGACCAATCTCCTGCACTATCTCTGCCTGCACCTGCTGTTCGCGTAACGCTTCATCGATCAGCCAGCGGCTGCCCGAGGCATAATCCTGTAAAACCATCGTACGACCATTCAGTAGCGACCAGCTGATTTGTGGCGGGCTCGCCAGCGTGTCGTCACGCCGACACAACAGCAGGAACGGCTCATCCAGAATCGGCTCACAGGCAAAGTCCGGCGATTGTAACGGGCCAACCACGATGCCAAAATCCACTTCGGCATTACGCACGCTTTGCAATACCCACTGCTGCGGCCGGTCGCGCAACATGATTTTGATATCCGGGAAAGTCTGCTGACTGGCCGCCAGCGTTTGTGGCATCAGCTGCGCTGAAATGGTCTGGCTGGCGGCAACACGCACCGTCCCGCTCCGCTGCTGCCCATAGCTACGCACATCCAGCAAGGTGGTATTCAGCTCCTCCAGCAGGCGCTCCAGTCGCGTGGCCAGCTGCTGCCCGGCTTCGGTCAGCATCACTTCACGCGTGGTTCTGTCCAGTAAACGAATTCCCATTTCAGCTTCCAGCTCTTTAATGCTGTGGCTAACCGCCGACTGGCTCAGGCCAATATGCAGGCCCGCCTGACTGAAACTGCCGTGCTGCGCGACGGCGACAAAAACTCTGAGCTGGCGAATACTGTAATTCATCGATTTAATTCATATATAAATTCAATAAATCAATTTTATTTCTAAAACCAGTCATCGCACAATAGCCGAATGTTCTAAATTAACCAGGCATTAACAAATGGGTATTTTCCGACTTGATCCAATGATGGTGAAACTGATTATCACCGTATTGCTGGCCAGCTTCCTGCCAGCGCGCGGTGATTTCGTGGTGTTTTTCCACTGGCTCACTACCGCCGCAATTGCGCTGCTGTTTTTTATGCACGGTGCCAAGCTATCGCGCGATAAAATTATCGCCGGTAGCAGCCACTGGCGGTTGCATCTGTGGGTGATGTTCAGCACCTTTGTGCTGTTTCCGGCCATCGGCCTGCTGTTTGCCTGGTGGCATCCGCTAAAAGTCGGTGACGACATTTATACCGGCTTTATGTATATGTGTATTCTGCCCGCTACCGTGCAGTCCGCCATCGCCCTCACCTCGCTGGCCGGCGGTAACGTCGCCGCTGCCATCTGTAGCGCCTCAGCCTCCAGTCTGCTCGGGGTATTTATTTCGCCACTGCTGGTTAGCCTGGTGATGGATATTCACAGTGACGGCGCGGGCGGCAATTTCGAACAGATCGGCAGTATTATGCTGCAACTGCTGCTGCCGTTTGTTATCGGGCACCTCTCCCGCCGCTGGATTGCGGCCTGGGTAGAAAAACATCGCAGCCTGATTGGCAAAATCGATCAGACATCGATTCTGCTGGTGGTTTACACCGCCTTCAGTGAAGCGGTAGTTAATGGCATCTGGAACAGCGTTGGCATTACCACACTGCTGTTTATCCTCGTCGGCTGTATCGGCATTCTGTTTGTGGTGCTGGTTATCAACCTGCTGGCGGCTCGCCTGTTTGGCTTCAGCCGGGCGGATGAGATCACCATTCTGTTCTGTGGTTCGAAAAAGAGCCTGGCAAACGGCGTACCGATGGCCAATATTCTGTTCCCGGCCTCAGCGGTGGGGATTATCGTGCTGCCGCTGATGATTTTTCACCAGGTGCAGCTGATGGTCTGTTCGATGATTGCCCAGCACTATAAGAAAAAAGGCGAAGCAGAAGCGGCCAAAGAGCTGGCAAGTCATCAAAACAAAGCGGTGGTTGAATCGCAGAAATAAACTGAAGCGGCTCGTGAACACGAGCCGCTTTTTTAATCGTTACGCCGTAAAGGCTGAACCAGGCCTTCGAGCCCCTCAACTTTAATCGCCAGCGTTAACGCCATCAGCTCGCCTAAATGCCCTTCAGGAAACTCCCCCTTGCGGGCAAACCACAGCAGATAAGGTTCCGGCAGGTCGATCAACACTCTTCCACGGTACTTACCAAACGGCATGACGGTATTGGCGATCTCAATCAGGTGCTCTTTTTCCATTTTACTCACCCAGCAGACGAATCATTTCAGCTTCATCAATGACTTCAATGCCCAGCTCCTGCGCCTTCGCCAGTTTCGAGCCTGCCGCTTCACCGGCAATCACCAGATCGGTTTTCTTCGACACGCTGCCGCTCACTTTAGCGCCCAGTGCGACTAACCTGGCTTTGGCGTCATCACGCGACAGAATAGTCAGGCTACCGGTCAACACCACGGTTTTGCCAGAGAACGGACTGTCGATCTCTTCTGGCTTAATCACTTCCACTGCCGGCCAGTGAATGCCGATATCCTCAACCAGTTGCCGAATAACCTCGCGGTTACTCTCTTCTTCCATAAAATTACGCAGATGGCTGGCCACCACGGTGCCAACATCCGGTACCGCGATCAGCGCGTCCAGGTCAGCATCCATGATTTTTTCCAGCTCGCCAAAATGCGCCGCCAGATTGGCTGCGGTGGCTTCTCCCACCTCCCGAATGCCTAGCGCATAGAGAAAACGCGCCAGCGTGGTCTGTTTGGCTTTATTCAGCGCGTCGACCACATTCTGTGCCGATTTCGGCCCCATGCGATCTAATCCGGTCAGCACACCTGCGCTCAGGCGGAACAGATCGGCTGGCGTTTTGACATACTCTTTGTCCACCAGCTGATCGATAATCTTCTCGCCCATACCGTCAACATCCATCGCGCGGCGCGAGACGAAATGCTTGAGCGCTTCTTTACGCTGCGCACCGCAAATCAGGCCGCCGGTACAGCGGGTCACGGCTTCCCCCTCAACCCGCTCAACATCAGAGCCGCACACCGGACAATGTTCGGGGAACACAATCGCGCGCGTATCCTGCGGGCGTTCTGACTCCACCACGCCGACCACCTGCGGAATGACGTCACCAGCACGACGAATCACAACCCGGTCACCAATCTGTAAGCCAAGGCGCTCAATTTCATCGGCGTTATGCAGCGTGGCATTACTGACCATCACGCCGGCAACCTGCACCGGTTCCAGCCGCGCTACCGGCGTGATGGCGCCGGTACGTCCGACCTGAAACTCGACGTCACGCACCGTGGTCATCTGCTCCTGCGCCGGAAACTTAAACGCCACCGCCCAGCGCGGCGCACGCGCCACAAAGCCAAGCTGCTCCTGCAACTGCTGAGAGTCGACCTTGATCACTACGCCATCGATATCAAAACCGAGCGTCGGGCGATCGGCCTCAACCTGATGATAAAATTCCAGCACCTCTTCCGCACTGTGACACAGGCGAATACGATCGCTGACCGGTAAGCCCCAGGCTTTAAACTGCTGCAGACGCTGCCAGTGGCTGGCAGGCATTTCTCCGCCCTCCAGCAGGCCAAAGCCGTAGCAAAAAAACGTCAGTGGACGTTTAGCGGTAATGCGCGGGTCAAGCTGGCGCAATGAGCCTGCTGCGGCATTACGCGGGTTGGCAAACACCTTATTGCCGCTGCGCCGTGCTTCCTCATTAAGCTTTTCGAAGCCCGCCTGCGGCATAAACACTTCACCGCGCACTTCAACGCGTGCCGGAATGTTTTCCCCCTTCAGACGCAAAGGAATGGCGCGAATGGTGCGCACGTTAGCAGTGATATTCTCACCGGTGGTGCCATCGCCACGGGTTGCCGCCTGTACCAGCAAACCCTCTTCGTACAGTAGGCTGACCGCCAGGCCATCAAGTTTCAGTTCGCAGCAGAAGGTAATATCGTCAGTGGTTTTCAGCCGATCTTTTACCCGCTTATCGAAAGCGAGGTAAGTGGCTTCATCAAAGGCGTTATCCAGCGACAGCATTGGCACTTCATGACGCACCTGCTCAAATGCGCTCAGTGGCGCGGCACCGACGCGTTGCGTCGGTGAATCGGGAGTGATTAATTCAGGGTGTTGCGCTTCAAGTTCACGCAGTTCATTCATCAGGCGATCATATTCTGCATCCGGCACTTCCGGCGCATCCATAACGTGATACTGGTATTCGTGATGAACAAGCGTGGTTCGCAAATGGGTGATTTTGTTCTGTATGGATTCCATAAGCACCATCGGAGATAAAAAACCCCCGACAAGCGGGGGTTCAGGGGATAATGATTAAAACGTCGTCGTTCAGGCGTTTGCGTCGATCACATCGCGTATACGCGCTTTATACGTTTCCAGCTTCTGCGGCGTCATCATACGACGCTCATCATCCAGCACCACACCACCAACATCGTCAGCAATGCGCTGAGCCGATTGCAGCATCAGCTTAAAGTTCTGGTTGGCATCGCCATAGGACGGCACCATCATAAAGATCGAGACGCCAGGCGTGGAGAAATCAGACATCTCATCCGGGTTAAACGAACCGGGTTTCACCATATTCGCCAGGCTGAACAGCACCGGGCCGCTGCCCGCCGGGTTCAGATGACGATGGAAAATATTCATCTCGCCAAACTGGAAACCAGCCTGTAGCACACCCTGCAACAGCGCTTCACCGTTAATCACGCCACCGGCATGTGCGGCAACGTGCAGCACCAGTACGGTCTCTTTACTGCGCTCTTTTACTGGCTCAGCAACCGGCTGCGGCTGAAGCTCTTCAACGTCATCCTCGTCTTCATCCGGCTCATCGTCCAGTAGCGGATCAAACTGCGGTGCGGCTTTCACCGGCTGCGGTGCAGCAGCAGGTTCTGATCGACGCGCGGGTTCTGCCGCACGTGGCGGCTGCGCTTTAGGCTCAGCGGCATACGGCGGTTCAGCATCGAACAGCGGGTCAAGTTCAGGCGATTCTTCAACCGCAGGCAGATGGCGCGCCGGCTCGGGCTGCTTGCGAGGCGCAGGCTGACGCGGCGGTTCATCATCATCAGCCGCATCGAAGCCGCCAAATGACGGTTCATCATGCTTAGACGGTGAACGACGCACACGCACCTCACCAACGCCTTCATCGTCGTCGGTCTGGCTCTGTTGTTTATCGTGCTTTAAACGCTTGTGAGGGCGATCGCGAAAAACGGATGAACGCTCTTTACGGCTAGTCCAGAGGCCGTGAAGCAAAAGCGCTATTATGGCGATCGCGCCAACAACGATTAATATCAGACGCAAATCCTGCATCATTGTATTCTCTGTTGTTCCAATACCTTGCCACCGCGGCAAACTTTATCCTCTAACTGTATTTGCCCAAGTACACAAGTGCAAGTCTGTGCAGTATTTTCTGACAAATTAGATTGCGTCCGGACACTTATTTGCTGTTTTTTCGTCCAATTACCCGCTGGTCAGCGTAAAAAGCTGCGTTATGATAGCCTGCACCACCGCCAAATGGAGAAAAGCTGTCGATGGTTAGTGAGAATAGTCTTAATAGACATAATGGAATTCATTACTTCAGCCAGGGGTGGAAACTGATTCGCCTGCCGGGCATTCGTCGTTTCGTCATCCTGCCGCTACTGGTCAATATCTTACTGATGGGCGGCGCATTTATCTGGCTGTTCTGGCGACTGGGTCAATGGATCCCGGCGTTGATGGCGCATATTCCTGACTGGCTACAGTGGCTGAGCTACCTGCTGTGGCCGCTGACCGTCATTTCGATTGTGCTGGTATTCAGTTATCTGTTTTCTACTATAGCCAACCTGATTGCCGCACCGTTTTGCGGCCTGCTGGCCGAACAGCTGGAGGCGCGTCTCACCGGCCAGCCGTTGCCGGATAGCGGCTGGATTGGCCTGATGAAAGATACTCCGCGCATTATGAAGCGCGAATGGCAGAAGCTGGCCTATTACCTGCCGCGCGCATTGGGGCTGCTGTTGCTCTACTTTATTCCCGGCTTCGGTCAGACGGTGGCGCCGGTGCTGTGGTTTCTGTTCAGCGCCTGGATGCTGTCGATCCAGTACTGTGACTATCCGTTTGATAACCATAAAGTCAGTTTTCAGCAGATGCGTGCGGCGCTGCGCCAGAACAAAACCGACAATATGCAGTTCGGCGCGCTGGTCAGCCTGTTTACCATGATCCCAATTCTCAACCTGGCGATTATGCCGGTTGCCGTCTGCGGTGCCACCGCCATGTGGGTAGACCGTTATCGTGGTCAGTTGGGGCAACACCTGCGGACACCGTAATCCTGCCGATCCTGAGGGCGACGCTCTGGTCGCCCTCATCCTGCTGACTGTCGCGCCTTATGCCATTTCGCTAAGCCTTATTTCAGTCAATCATATACATATACGATTTCTTTCCTTCCTTGCAGAATTTGAAAGGGTATGCTCTTAGGGTTGCCAATATTTCATACAGTTAAGGACGGGCTATGAGTAAGATCTATGAAGACAACTCTTTGACAATCGGTCATACGCCGCTGGTTCGACTGAACCGCATCGGTAATGGGCGCATTCTGGCGAAGGTAGAATCCCGTAACCCAAGTTTCAGCGTCAAATGCCGTATCGGTGCCAATATGATTTGGGACGCAGAAAAACGTGGCATTCTGAAACCCGGCATTGAGTTGGTAGAGCCTACCAGTGGTAACACCGGTATTGCGCTGGCTTATGTTGCGGCTGCACGGGGTTACAAATTAACGCTTACCATGCCAGAAACCATGAGCGTAGAGCGTCGTAAGCTGCTGAAAGCGCTGGGCGCTAACCTGGTGCTGACCGAAGGTGCCAAGGGGATGAAAGGGGCGATTGCCAAAGCCGAAGAGATTGTGGCAAGCGATCCAGACAAGTTTGTGCTGCTGCAGCAGTTCAGCAACCCGGCCAACCCGGAAGTACATGAAAAAACCACCGGCCCGGAAATCTGGGAAGATACCGATGGTGAAGTGGATGTATTTATTGCCGGTGTCGGTACTGGCGGTACGCTGACCGGCGTCAGCCGCTATATCAAGAATACCAAAGGCAAGAAAGAGCTGATTACCGTCGCCGTTGAGCCGACGGATTCCCCGGTTATCGCGCAGGCGCTGGCGGGTGACGAAATTAAACCAGGACCGCATAAAATCCAGGGTATCGGCGCAGGCTTTATTCCTGGTAACCTCGATCTTAAACTGGTCGACCGCGTCGTGGCGATCACCAATGAAGAATCCATTTCAACTGCCCGTCGTCTGATGGAAGAAGAAGGCATTCTGGCCGGTATTTCCTCAGGCGCAGCGGTAGCTGCCGCGCTGAAACTGCAGGAAGACGAAGCTTTCGCCAATAAAAATATCGTGGTGATCCTGCCCTCTTCCGGTGAACGCTACCTCAGTACCGCACTGTTTGCCGATCTGTTCACTGAAAAAGAGTTGCAGCAGTAACACAGACTCTGCTTGTCAGCGATTATTTGTGACGCGAAAAAGCCACATCCATCGAAAACGCTCCCAGGAGCGTTTTTTTATAGCACTGCAATTAGTCTTATTTGCGCAGCTTTACATATCGATTTTCGGGTAAAATTTCAGCGCAAAATCGCCGAAAATTCGCCTTGCGCAACCTGCGCAACGAGGTTTTTTTGTGACCGCCATCAAATTTTAATGGGGGTACAGATTGATTTTACCCTCCCTGGTCTGGTATTTAAGCTGCCAATTATTTCGATCCACAAAATTAATCGCCGCGCAAAATGGATCGAGCTGAATCGATTTACTGGTTTGGCGCAGCAGCGTAAAGCGCGGCATAATGGGAAGTGAGACAGCGAAACATTTTTATGATGTTGTGACGCTGTATCTTAATACCCTTAATTGCGCATTTTTTGGCGAGTCCTGTACTCATGCCAGCGCGACCAACACAGGCTAAAGTCCCGTCTCCAGGCTAGACTTTAGATCCACAACACCAAACCAATTAAGTTGGGGAAACATAATGTTCCAGCAAGAAGTGACAATTACCGCACCAAACGGTCTTCATACTCGCCCGGCTGCACAGTTCGTTAAAGAAGCTAAAGGCTTCGCTTCTGAAATCACCGTAACCTCCAATGGCAAATCTGCCAGCGCGAAGAGCCTGTTCAAGCTGCAGACTTTGGGTCTGACTCAGGGAACAGTTGTCACACTGTCTGCTGAAGGTGAAGATGAGCAACAAGCTGTTGAGCATCTGGTAAAACTGATGGCTGAGCTCGAGTAATTCGCCCAGTCTTTCAAGAAAGCTGTTTCATCAGGCTAGCTGAGTGCAAACACTTTGATCGCGGACATATTGTCCGCGTTATTGCTTCCGTAAAGTATGCTTTTGCAACATTGGCACTGCACTTCGCCTAATGAGCCATCGTTATAAAAAGGTAGGGTTATGATTTCAGGCATTTTAGCATCACCGGGTATCGCTTTCGGCAAGGCACTTCTGCTGAAGGAAGATGAAATCGTCATCAACCGGAAAAAGATTTCTGCTGAACAAGTGGACCAGGAAGTAAAACGCTTCCTTGATGGCCGTTCTAAGGCCGCAGAGCAGCTCGAAGCAATCAAAATCAAAGCCGGTGAAACATTCGGTGAAGAAAAAGAAGCGATCTTCGAAGGCCACATTATGTTGCTGGAAGATGAAGAGCTTGAGCAAGAGATCATAGCCCTGATCAAAGACGAGCTGGCTTCAGCCGACGCTGCGGCTCACTCAGTGATTGAAGGTCAGGCTAAAGCGCTGGAAGAACTCGACGACGAATACCTCAAAGAGCGTGCGGCTGACGTACGTGATATCGGTAAGCGCCTGCTGCAGAACATTCTTGGTCTGCATATTGTTGATCTGAGCGCGATCAAAGATGAAGTGCTGCTGGTTGCTAAAGACCTGACGCCTTCAGAAACCGCACAGCTGAACCTGAAGAAGGTACTGGGCTTTATCACCGATTTAGGCGGTCGTACTTCTCACACCTCGATTATGGCGCGTTCCCTTGAGCTGCCAGCCATTGTCGGCACCGGTGATGTCACCAGTCGCGTTAAAAACGATGATTATCTGATTCTCGATGGCGTTAACAACAAAATTTATGTTAACCCGACTGCTGAAGTTATCGAGGAACTGAAAGCTGTAAATAATCAGTATGTTACTGAGAAAAACGATCTGGCTAAACTGAAAGATCTGCCTGCTATCACGCTGGACGGACATCAGGTTGAAGTCTGTGCCAACATCGGTACCGTGCGTGATATCGCCGGTGCAGAGCGCAATGGCGCGGAAGGTGTTGGTCTGTATCGTACCGAATTCCTGTTTATGGATCGCGACTCGCTGCCAAGCGAAGAAGAGCAGTTCCAGGCCTATAAAGCCGTCGCTGAAGGCATGGGCTCTCAGGCAGTTATCGTCCGTACCATGGACATCGGCGGTGATAAAGACCTGCCGTATATGAACCTGCCGAAAGAAGACAACCCGTTCCTCGGCTGGCGTGCCATTCGTATTGCTATGGACCGCAAAGAAATTCTGCATGCTCAGCTGCGTGCAATTCTGCGTGCATCCGCGTTCGGCAAACTGCGCATCATGTTCCCGATGATTATTTCGGTTGAAGAAGTGCGGACGCTGAAAGCCGAGCTGGAGCTGCTGAAAGCGCAACTGCGCGATGAAGCTAAAGCCTTTGACGAAAGCATTGAAGTCGGCATTATGGTTGAAACCCCGGCCTCAGCAGTGATTGCGCGTCATCTGGCTAAGGAAGTTGATTTCTTTAGTATTGGAACCAACGACCTGACGCAGTACACTCTGGCGGTTGATCGTGGTAACGATCTGATCTCCCATCTCTACAACCCAATGACCCCTTCAGTCCTTGGCCTGATCAAGCAAGTTATTGATGCTTCTCATGCTGAGGGCAAATGGACCGGTATGTGTGGTGAGCTGGCTGGTGATGAACGTGCTACACTACTGTTATTGGGAATGGGGCTGGATGAATTCAGCATGAGTGCCATTTCTATCCCAAGCATCAAAAAAATCATTCGTAATACGAATTTTGAAGATGCGAAGGCATTAGCAGAGCAGGCTCTGGCTCAACCGACCGCGGAAGAGTTAATGAACCTGGTCAACAAGTTCATTGAAGAAAAAACACTCTGCTGATTCCGCGAGACGCTGGCCCAATATTACTGCTTAGGAGAAGATCATGGGTTTGTTTTCAAAACTTTTTGGCGAAAAATCAGACACCACCTCTGGTGCCATTGAGATCGTTGCACCACTGTCTGGCGAAATCGTAAATATCGAAGACGTGCCGGATGTCGTGTTCGCAGAGAAAATTGTTGGCGACGGTATTGCCATCAAACCTGCTGGCAACAAAATGGTCGCACCGGTTGACGGAACCATTGGTAAAATTTTCGAAACTAACCATGCTTTTTCTATCGAATCTGACAATGGTATCGAGCTGTTTGTCCACTTCGGTATTGATACGGTTGAGCTGAAAGGTGAAGGCTTCAAACGTATTGCTGAAGAAGGTCAGAAGGTTAAGAAAGGCGACGTGGTAATCGAGTTTGATCTGGCCCTGCTGGAAGAGAAAGCGAAATCAACGCTGACGCCAGTAGTGATTTCCAATATGGATGAAATCAAAGAGCTGATTAAGCTGACGGGTAGCGTGACGGTGGGTGAAACCCCTATTATCCGCATCAAGAAGTAATTCGCCCGATAATAAAAAACGGCACCCAAGGGTGCCGTTTTTTTTGGCCGTTTACATCTGCCAGTGCGGCAGGCGGATGGTCAGCTCCAGCCCAGCCTGCTTACCATTCACTGCCTGCACTTCGCCATGGTGTGCCAGTACCACTTTGCGCACGATCGACAGGCCCAGACCATAACCTTTGCCCATCAGCGGCGAGTTGACGCGGACAAACGGATCAAAAATGCTGGAAAGTTTGTCCGCATCGACGCCCGGCCCTTGATCGCTGACGCAAATGGTCAGCCAGCTACTCTCCTGCGTCAGACTGACGTTAACCTGCTGCCCTTGCAGAGAGAAGCGCAGTGCGTTACGCACCACATTTTCAACCGCACGTCGGATCAGTTCAGCATTTCCCTTTACGGTAAAGTCTGCGTGCTGGCTGACTTCCAGCTGAATCTCTACCCCTGTCACCTGCGCCTCAAAGCGCGCATCGGTCACCACCGCTTCCAGCAAGCCTGACAGATCGAAATATTGTTCGTCCGGCATGGTTTCATTTTCGGCACGCGACAAGGTCAGCAACTCGCCAATCATCTTATCCAGCCGACGCGCTTCTTCATCAATGCGGTCGAGCGAGCTGTTGACTGATTCTGGCGTCTGACGCGCCAGGCCGGTTGCCAGCTGCAAACGCGCCAGCGGTGAGCGCAATTCATGGGAAACATCATGCAGCAGCTCTTCGCGTGCGCGCACCAGCACTGACAGTCGCTCTACCATCGCATCGAAATCACTCGCCACCATGGACAGTTCATCATGGCGGCGGCGCATGACCGGATACAACCGCACCGATAAATCGCCGTTAGAAACCTTGGCAAATCCTTCACGCAGCTGGCGCATTGGCCGCGTCAGATTCCAGGCGAGTAACAGGCTGAACAGTAAACCGGCGGCACCGGCAATAATAAACATCGGCTCGGGAATATTAAGAAAGCTGCGTGGCCGCCCGATTTTACTGTCGTCGCGTAATCCTTTTACGTCATAACGCAACTGATATTGCTGGCCATCAGCGCCGGTAACCCACTCAATCACTTCGCTGGGAATCTCTCCGGGTGATAAAGCACGCTCAAGATCGCGGCGCGCCCCTTCCTCCGGCGGCATCGGCATCGCCACTACCGAGAAAAAGCGCCGGTCGCCGGGCGACCAGCCGGCCATCATATCGTTCAGTGCCGACAGGCCACCACGTTGCAGCACCGACATTGCCGAGGTCATTTGCAGGTTAACAATACGCCGCACGGTAACATTTTCCGGTGGCTCACGATGTTTACCGTTGAGCGAGAATCCCAACCATAACAGCTGGCTGATTAGCAGAAACACCAGCCAGAAGCCGAACAGAATCTTCCAGAACAAGCGACCGCGAAAACGGCTGTTCATCGAATGCGATAGCCGATGCTGCGAACCGTCTCAATGTTGACGTTATCGCCGGTCAGCTGCGACAGCTTCTGACGAATATTGCTGATATGCACATCAACGCTGCGGTCATAAGCTTCGCGCGGACGACCCAGCCCTTTTTCTGACAGTTCATCCTTTGATACCACCCGATCCGGCGAGCGTAGCAACAGATCAAGCAAGTTAAACTCTGAAGCCGTCAGATCAAATGGCTGATTCTTCCATTCGCTGATGCGCGTCGCCGGATTCAGCACCAGATCACCCCAGCTAATCAGATCCTTTTTTTCGGCTACCGGCGCCTGCTCTTCAAAACGGCGCAGTACCGCCCGCAAGCGCGCCACCAGCTCACGCGGATAGCATGGCTTGGGCATATAATCATCGGCCCCCATCTCCAGGCCAATCACGCGATCAATATTATCGCCCTTCGCCGTCAACATTATTACCGGTATACGGCTGTTTTGCCGCACCTGACGCAGCACATCAATACCACTCATATCCGGCAGCATGATATCGAGGATCATCGCGGTGTAGTCACCGGACAGCGCCCCTTCCACCCCGGCTTTACCGGTCAGTACCAGCGAAGCATCAAAACCCTCACCAATCAGGTACTGACTGAGCATGGTGCCTAATTCAACATCATCGTCGACTAATAAAATTTTCATTCTGGCTATCCTGGTGATCATTGCCGCTATTTTCACCTTTGCCAGGCGGTTTAGCAGCTGATTTTACTCAATCCTTACAGTAAAACAGCGTACACTTGAACTGATGTTTAGCTTTAATGGCGTAAAATTTACGTTATGTCTGTCCCGGTATGGATAAAGGATTTTTTTGCTATGGAATTTCGCCGTTCACCAGGCCGTCGTTGGATTATCATTATCGTAGTTGTTGTGGCGTTTGCCGCAATCACAGGCTGGTATTTTCTTCATCAGGGCCAGCAAAAGACCAATTATATCACCGCCCTTGTTGAGCAACGCGATTTGCAGCAAACGGTGCTGGCCGATGGGAAAATCACCGCCAGTAAACAGGTCAGCGTCGGTGCACAGGCTTCTGGTCAGATAAAGTCGCTGCAGGTCTCGCTGGGTGACAACATCAAACAGGGCCAGCTGATTGCTGAAATCGACAGCATGACGCAGCAAAATGAGCTGAAAAATGCGCAGGCGGCGCTGGAAATTATCCAGGCGCAGCGCGCTTCCAAACAGGCAGTACTTGCCAATTATCAGGCAGCCTTCTTACGTCAGAAAGCCATGCTGGCGAAAAACCTGACGGCAAAATCTGACTACGATGCCGCACTGGCGAACCTTAACAGCACCCAGGCCGATATCCAGGCGCTGGATGCCCAAATCGTTCAGTCGCAGATTCAGGCCAACAATGCGCAGGTAAACCTGGGTTACACCAAAATTTCCTCGCCTATTGATGGCACCGTGGTATCGATTCCGGTAGAAGAAGGACAGACGGTTAACGCCGTGCAGAGCGCCCCTACCATTATCAAGGTGGCGAATCTCAATACCATGACGGTGAAAGCACAGATATCGGAAGCTGACGTGATTAACGTTAAGCCAGGGATGAAAGTGTGGTTTACCATTCTCGGCCAGCCGAACAAGCGCTACAGCGCCACGCTAAGAGCGATTGAACCTGCGCCAGATTCGATCAATACCGACACCAGTACCTCCAGCTCCAGTTCGGATAGCTCGTCTACAACCGAAGCGATTTACTACTACGGTCTGTTTGATGTCGATAATCCCGGGCAAGTGTTGCGAATCTCAATGACGGCAGAAGTGCATATTGTGGTCAGCGATCAACCCAATGCGATTGTTATTCCTTCCACCGCGCTGGATACTCTTAACGGAAAAACCTCTGTGCAGGTGGTAGACGACAAACAGAAAGTCAGCCGTCGTGAGGTAGAAGTCGGGATTAATAACAATGTTGAAGCGCAGATTATCAGCGGCCTGAAGGCAGGCGAACGGGTCATCATCAGCCAGGGAGCCGCTCCGGACAGTTCGCACGGCTCACCAATGGGGATGTAACCAATGGCGCTTCTACAGCTTAGTCATATTAATCGCGAGTTTATCAGCGGTGAGCAGCGCGTCCGGGTTCTGAAAGATATCAACCTGTCGGTTGAAGCTGGCGAGTTTGTGGCGATTGTTGGTGCTTCCGGCTCCGGCAAATCAACGCTGATGAATCTGCTGGGCTGTCTTGATAAACCGAGCAGCGGTGATTATCAGGTTGCCGGGAAATCGACAACCCGGCTGG
Organism: Winslowiella toletana; assembly: GCF_032164335.1. Taxonomy (NCBI): domain Bacteria; kingdom Pseudomonadati; phylum Pseudomonadota; class Gammaproteobacteria; order Enterobacterales; family Erwiniaceae; genus Winslowiella; species Winslowiella toletana. The sequence goes on from NZ_CP134152.1 coordinate 3,482,229, forward strand.
AAAGTGATGCGCTGGCCGAACTGCGTCGCGAGCATTTTGGCTTTATCTTTCAGCGCTACCATCTGCTGGGCGATCTCAGCGCGCTGGGCAATGCCGAAATTCCGGCGATTTATGCCGGTAAGAGCCACACAGAACGCCGTCAGCGCGCCACTGCGCTGCTGACGCGCCTTGGGCTGGGTGAACGCCTGCACTATCGTCCGGGCCAGCTCTCTGGTGGTCAGCAGCAGCGCGTCAGTATTGCACGCGCACTGATGAACGGCGGTGAGGTGATCCTTGCCGATGAGCCGACCGGTGCGCTCGACAGCCACAGCGGTGAGGAAGTACTGACTATTTTGCGCGATCTGCATCAGCAGGGGCATACCGTGGTGATAGTGACCCACGATATGCGCATCGCGCAAAACGCCGACCGCATTATTGAGATTTATGACGGCGAAATAATTTCGGATACCCGTAGCCAGATTAGCCAGACTCCACCACGTCTTCCCGAGCCGACGCGTTATGCTGCCCATCCGTGGCGTGCGCTGCGCGACCGGCTGAGCGAAGCCTTTAAAATGGCGCTGGTGTCGATGATGTCACAGCGGCTGCGCACCTTCCTGACCATGCTGGGCATTATTATTGGTATCGCGTCGGTAGTCTCGGTGGTGGCGCTGGGCAAAGGCTCTCAGCAGAAAATCCTGGCCGATATCAGCGCCATGGGCACCAGCACGCTGGAAGTCTTTCCCGGCGCCGATTTCGGCGATATGAATTCGGCACGCATCGAGACGCTGCGCCCCAGTGACGCCGACGCGCTGGCGCAACAGCCGTATGTGCATAGCGTCACGCCAACCATTACTAACAGCACCACGCTGAAGTACCGTAATCAGGCGTTAACCGTAACGGTAAATGGCGTTGGCGAACAGTTTTTTACCGTTCGCGGCTACACCATTTCTCAGGGGATGGCTTTTGATCGCGCCAGTGTTGATGCGGTTGCGCAGGAAGCAGTCATTGATGAAAACACCCTGAAAAAGCTGTTTCCCGGCAATCAGAATCCCATTGGTCAGGTGATTTTGCTCGGCAATATGCCGGTGCGTATTGTCGGCGTTGCCACCCATCAGAGCCCGTTTGGCAGCGACAGTAGTCTGAATATCTGGGTGCCCCACACCACCGCGATGAAACGAATGATCGGTAAAAACTTTCTCAGCGGTATTACGGTACGAATTAAAGATAATGTCGATCTTAGCGTCGCGGAACAGGGCGTTACTAAACTGCTGACTCAGCGGCACGGCAGCAAAGATTTCTTTATCTTTAATACCGACAGTATTCGGAAAACCATCGAAAGTACCACCAATACCATGACCTTGCTGGTGGCAGCTATCGCCCTGATTTCACTGCTGGTTGGTGGTATCGGCGTAATGAATATCATGCTGGTGTCGGTCACCGAAAGGACGCGTGAAATCGGCGTGCGTATGGCGGTAGGCGCACGTGCCAGCGATATTATGCAGCAGTTCCTGATTGAAGCGGTGTTGGTTTGCCTGACGGGCGGCATTCTCGGCGTGTTACTGGCGTTGGTGCCGGGTATTTTACTGGCGCAAACCAGCAGTAACTTCGCGATGATCTATTCGCCCTTCTCGATCATCGCGGCATTTATCTGTTCAAGTATGATTGGCGTGCTGTTTGGCTTCTTTCCGGCGCGACGCGCAGCACGAATGGACCCGATTCATGCGCTGGAGCGCGAGTAAGAATATCCGAGGGACAGCGGGCGGCCATTCGCCGCCCGGCCCATAAAATTCGCATCCTGCCATTAACTAAGCATTGTGAACGCCAGTTGATAAATAACGATCGCCGCGATCGCAAATAATCGCCACGACCACACTGCCTGGCTGCGCTTGCGCAATGCGCAGCGCGCCGGCGACGGCACCACCAGAACTGACGCCACAAAAGACCCCTTCACGCTGAGCCAGCAGGCGCATCGTCTGCTCAGCATCCTGCTGATTGATATCCAGCACCTGATCCACCAGCTCCGGCCGGTAAATTCCCGGCAGATAAGCTTGCGGCCAGCGACGAATTCCCGGAATTGCGCTGCCCTCTTCCGGCTGCAAACCGACAATTTGAACGCCGCGACTCTGCTCTTTCAGAAAACGTCCAACGCCGGTAATGGTGCCGGTGGTGCCCATGCTGGAAACAAAGTGGGTCAGACGTCCGCCGGTCTGCTGCCAGATCTCCGGCCCGGTGGTGCAGTAATGCGCCAGTGGATTATCCGGATTATTAAACTGATCCAATACCTTGCCTTCACCGCGGGTTGCCATCGCCTGCGCCAGATCGCGTGCGCCTTCCATACCCAGTTCGCGGCTGACCAGAATCAATTCTGCACCATAGGCTTTCATCGCCGCCTGACGTTCGATGCTCATATTATCCGGCATCAGCAACTTCAGCCGGTAGCCTTTCATCGCCGCAATCATTGCCAGCGCAATACCGGTATTACCACTGGTCGCCTCGATCAACACATCGCCGGGCTGAATCTCAGCGCGCTGCTCCGCTTGTTGAATCATCCACAACGCCGCGCGATCCTTTACCGAACCGGCAGGATTATTGCCTTCCAGCTTTAGCCAGATTTCACTGCCGTTGTCCGGCGTCAGGCGTTGTAATTTAATCAGCGGCGTATTACCGATGGTCTGTTCGAGAGTGGTCACTGTGTGTTCCTGACGGCAAATAGACAAAGAAAAAGGCGGGAGAAATCCCGCCTCTGACAAGTTATGAGATATGCAGAGAAAATATCAGGCGCTTTCGGCTAAGGCAACCGCGCGCAGTGGAACATCGCCGTTATACAGGCGTGCCTGCTGCAATCCGACAAACAAGCGTTCGCCGCGAACCGGTGCAACATGGTCGCCTTCCAGCACCAGCGTAATCGGCTGGTCGTGCCAGCCGGCAGGTTGTGCAACCAGCTGCCAGTAGTGGCCACGCGGGCTGACTTCCAGAATCTGTACCGGCAATGGCGTTTCAAGGCTGCTCTGACGGCTGACGTCAATTTCCCACGGACGCAGAAACAGCTCAATCTTGCCCTGATGGGCTGGCGCATAACCCAGCGGCCAGTGATGCGCACCAACGTGGAATTGTGAACCGTGAACTTCACCGTCAAAGCGGTTAACTTCACCGAGGAATTCCAGCACAAAGCGGGTCGCGGGTTCGCGCCAGACTTCATCCGGCGTGCCGACCTGTTCAATATTGCCCTGGCTCATCACCACCACCCGATCGGCGACTTCCATCGCTTCTTCCTGATCGTGAGTCACAAACACACTGGTAAATTTCAGTTCTTCATGCAGCTGACGCAGCCAGCGGCGCAGCTCTTTACGTACCTGAGCATCCAGCGCACCGAAAGGCTCATCCAGCAGCAGAATCTGCGGTTCAACCGCCAGCGCTCTCGCCAGCGCCACACGCTGTTTCTGACCGCCGGATAACTGTGCCGGATAGCGACTCGCCAGGTGGCCCAGTTGCACCATCTCCAGCAGTTTGGTCACTTTCTGTTTGATTGCTTCGGCCGAAGGTCGCTCGCGACGCGGCAATACCGTCAGGCCAAAAGCAATATTGTCGAATACCGTCATATGGCGGAACAGCGCATAGTGCTGGAAAACAAAGCCAACCTGACGATCGCGCGCATGCAAACGGCTGACGTCTTTACCGTGAAAACTCAGCTGACCGCTGTTCTGATGTTCCAGACCGGCAATAATGCGCAGCAGCGTGGTTTTACCAGAGCCGGACGGCCCAAGCAGCGCCACCATTTGGCCAGAAGGAATATCCAGCGAGATATCATTCAGCACCTTAGTGCGACCAAACGATTTATTGATGTAATTAATCTCAATGCTCATGATTTCCCTCCTGTTGCAAACGCTTCTGCTGGTTCTCTAATCGCCATTGCAGTGCGCTTTTCAGAAACAGTGTCACTATCGCCATCAGGGTCAGCAGCGCAGCGGCGGTAAAGGCACCGACGCTGTTGTAATCCTGGTGCAGCAATTCAACTTGTAATGGCAGCGTATAGGTTTCGCCGCGTATCGATCCCGAGACCACCGAGACCGCACCAAACTCACCAATCGCGCGGGCGTTAGTCAGCACGATGCCGTACAGCAAAGCCCAGCGGATATTGGGCAGCGTGACGCGGCGGAACATCTGCCAGCCGGATGCCCCTAACAGCACCGCAGCTTCATCTTCGTGGCTGCCCTGGCTCAGCATTACCGGCACCAGTTCACGCACCACAAACGGACAGGTAACAAATACCGTTACCAACACCATGCCAGGCCAGGAGAACATCAGCTGAATATGGTGCGCATCGAGCCAGCCGCCAACCGGGCCATTGGTGCCGTAAAACAGCAGATAAATCAGACCGGCAACCACCGGAGAAACCGCAAACGGCACGTCAAACAGCGTTAACAGCAGCTGACGCCCCGGAAATGTAAAGCGCGTCACCAGCCAGGCCAGTAGCGTACCGAACACCAGGTTAACCGGGACAGTAATTAACGCCACCAGCACCGTCAGCCAGATGGCATGCAGCATATCCGGGTCTTGCAGGTTGCTGAACACCGCGCCAATTCCCTGGGCAAAGGCTTCAGCGAAAATGGCAATCAGCGGAACCACCAGCAAAAACAGCGAAATCAGCATGCCGAGGCTAATCAGTACCCATTTACCCCAGTTAAAGCGTGGACTCACCGCCCGCTTAAATTCAGATACATCAGCCATTATTGACCTCCCAGACGACGGCCAAAGCGGCTCTGCAAGGTATTAATGCTAAACAGCAGTAGCAGCGAGGCTGCCAGAATCACTGACGCAATCGCACTGGCCGCCGGATAATCAAATTCCTGCAGGCGAACAAAAATCATCAGCGAGGTCACTTCCGTTTTCCACGCAATATTTCCGGCGATAAAGATCACCGCGCCAAATTCACCGAGGCTGCGGGTAAACGACAGCGCAGTACCGGCCAGCAGCGCCGGAGCCACTTCCGGCAACACTACCCGGCGAAAGCTCTGCCACGGAGTCGCGCCCAGCGTCTGCGCGGCTTCTTCATATTCCGGACCTAACTCTTCCAGCACCGGCTGCACGGTACGCACCACAAATGGAATGCTGGTAAATGCCATTGCTACCGCAATGCCGAGCCAGGTGTAGGAGACCTTGATGTCGTACTGCGCCAGCCATTCGCCGTACCAGCCGTTAACTGAAAACAGTCCGGCGAGGGTCAAACCCGCCACGGCGGTCGGCAGAGCAAAAGGCAAATCCATCAAGCCATCCAGAATGCTGCGCCCCGGAAAGCGATAACGGGTTAAAATCCACGCCATCAGCATGCCAAACAGCGCATTAAAAATAGAGGCCACGCCCGCAGAAATCAGGGTAACTTTATACGCCGCCACCACCTGCTCGTTGGTGATCACTTCCCAGTACTGCGCCAGCGTCATTTGTGACAGCTGCATTAACAACGCGCTCAGCGGTAGCAACAACACCAGACAGGTGAAAAACAGGCTACTGCCGAGACTGATACCAAAACCGGGCAGCACCCGTTTACTGCTTGCTGCAAACATTAACCGCGCCCCGCCGCTAACAACTTATCTAATTCGCCACCGCTGGCGAAATGGGTTTTCATCACTTGCTCCCAGCTGCCAAAAGCGTCTTCCACCCGGAACAGAGCCGTGGCCGGGAAGCGCGCTTGCTGTTGCGCCATCAGCTCAGGATTATTCACGCGATAGTAGAACTGCGTGATGATCTGCTGTGCCTGTGGCGTATAGAGATAGTTCAGGTAACTTTTGGCTGCTTCAGTGGTGTTTTTGGCAGCGATATTTTTATCGACCCATGCCACCGGAAATTCGGCCAGAATATTGGTTTTTGGAATAATTACTTCGTAATCATCTTTTCCGTACTGATTACGAATGTTGTTTACTTCTGATTCAAAACTGATCAGCACGTCGCCCAGTCCACGCTCGACAAAAGTGGTGGTCGCGCCGCGGCCACCGGTATCGAAGACTTCGACGTTCTTAAGGAATTTGGTCATAAACTGCTGGGTTTTGGCTTTATCATTGCCATCGGCCTGATCCGCCGCGCCCCATGCTGCCAGGTATGTGTAACGCGCATTGCCAGAGGTTTTTGGATTGGGGAAAATCAGCTTCACATCGTCGCGAACCAGATCGCTCCAGTCATGAATGTTTTTTGGATTGCCCTTACGCACCAAAAAGCCCATGGTTGAGTAAAACGGCGAGCTGTTATTCGGCAGGCGCTGCTGCCAGTCAGCAGCAATCAGCTTGCCGCGATCGTGCAAAATCTGCACGTCAGTCACCTGATTGTAGGTCACTACATCAGCTTTCAGCCCCTGCAAAATTGCCAGCGCCTGCTTGGATGAGCCGGCGTGAGACTGTTTGATGGTGAGCTTGTCACCGGGATGCTGCTCAGCCCACTGCTTTTCGAAAGGTGCGTTCAGTGCGACAAACAGCTCGCGTGAGACGTCATAAGAGCTGTTCAGCAGCTCAGTCGCCTGCGCACCGCTCGCCAGCAGCAAAGAGAATGCTGCACCGCTTACGAATTTTTTCACCATCGGAGAAGTCATTTCGCACCCTGAGTTTCGGAGTTGGCCCATACCACCATGTCATGCCAGTGTATTTATAACCCGACTAAAAGCTGTAACGGTTTTATATACCGTTTGGTGATTTGGAAGTCGAAAAAGCTATAAGCCCGCAGGAAAGGTTATGCGCGAGATGCAAATCGCCGGCAACCACGGCGCTGTCTTCGCTCCGTCCCGAAGATTAATTTGAACCATTTGTTTCATATACGTGAAAATGAAATATTTTATACAAATCATTTGCCGCGATGCGGCACTGCTGTATATAATTTAACCACTCCATTCGGGGTAATAAAAATTATCAGGCGAACTAATTCCAGCGAGAGATCTCGCTGCGACACTCATTGCACAAGGAGAATAGCTATGCTACGTGCAAAACATATACCTGTTGTTGCGCTGTTAATTATCAGCGGCAATAGCTGGGCCGGAAGTTCTGACAATCCCTGTCTGAATGAAGATAAGGATTATTCACATATATTATCCTGCTATAAACAAAAATTGCTGTCACTACCTTTGAAGTATAACTTAATAAATAAACAGAAATTACCCAAAGTTGAACTGCGCCATTACGAACTCATATCGCAAAACTGGCCTGAAAAAAAGTCAGCGCTATCAAACTGGCAACATAAAGTTGATATCTATATTCCGGAGAATCCGCTCACGCAACGCGCAGTGGTTGTTATCAATAATGGTATAAATCGTAATATTGAGGGTAAACCGCCGGGAATGCCTTCCGATATGGGCCAGCAGTCACTGGCATCAATAGCCCGGATGACGCGAACCATTGTGGTTTCGGTCAGTAATATCCCCAATCAGTATCTTAGTCTGGCGGGGGACAACACTCTCCGTAAGGAGGATGACGCTGTGGCATACAGCTGGTCACTGTTTCTGCAGGATCCAGTTAAAAATGCAAAAGTCCCGTTACACATTCCAATGGCCGCTGCTGTTTCTCAGGCAATGTCGCTCGCTGAGCGAGAGTTAGCCGACTGGAAGATTGACCGGTTTGTGGTAAGCGGCTTGTCCAAGCGCGGCTGGACATCCTGGCTGACGCTGATTTCCGACCCGCGCGTAGATGCCATCGCCCCTTTCGTTTTTGACTTGCCGGGTATTCGCCCGGCATTAACCCATATGTATCGCTCGTACGGTAATAACTGGCCAGCCGCTTTTTATCCTTATTACATGCAGAATATTGATACGCAAATTGCCAGCAGCCGCTTCACTCAGCTGCTGACAATCATTGATCCGCTGCACTATAAAAATACGATTTATCAGAATCGGCTTAACGTACCGAAATATATTATTAACGCCAGCGGTGATGATTTTTATGTCCCGGACAATACGCGTTTTTATTATGAGCAATTGGCCGGTGAAAAATCACTGCGCGTGGTTGCCAACAGTAGTCACTATGATATTAAAAATTATACCGAATCTTCGTTGATACCCTTTATCAATCGCCTGCAACAGGGTAAACATTTGCCAGAGATTAACATCGTACGGCACCAGCAAAAACTTTCGCTCACTTTTTCCGAAAAACCAACAAAAATTCAGCGCTGGACCGCAGTTAATAAACAGGCGCGCGATTTTCGCTACGCCTGCGGCATTCGATATCACGCGGCGGCTATTCCGGTAAGTAAACAGATAGCCATTACACTGGATACGCCATCGCTGGGATGGCAGGCCAGTTTTATAGAAGCGACGTTCAATGATGGCTTTGTGGCTACTTCGCAGGTCTGGATCACACCCGACGGCAAATATCCTGATACCACGCCTGCGGAGACAGGAGACAACTGCAAAACGTTGCCCGGACGCGGGCTGGGCACATGACTGAACACTGAATAACCCCGGGGAGCCGTTTTTGACTCCCCGGGTGAGGGCATAACAGTGCTTATTTCAGGCACGGGCAGCGAAAATCCGCCCTTTTTTTATAACGCCATCAACCTCTCAACCGAGGGTGCAAAGAAGTAGCTGCCGGTAACCGGTTTGGTAAAACGCAGCATCGCATCGTACTTACCATCGGTTTCACCAAACATATTCAACAGCTGCTGCTCAATATTATGTAAGGTGGCGCAGTAGGCGATAAAGAACAGTCCGTTAGTGCCGCTGGCGGTGCCGTAAGGCAAGCTCTGACGTAAGATTTTCAGCCCCTGACCATGCTCTTTTAAATCGACCCGGCTCACATGCGATGTTTCCGGGCGCGTCTCGCTGTCCAGCTCCTCGTTACTTACCTTAGTACGCCCCATAACCTGCTCTTGCTTGCTGACATCCAACCGTTGCCACTGCTTCAGATTATGCTGCCAGCGCTGAGTGAAGACATAGCTGCCGCCAGCGTCTTCACCGTCAGCAATAATCGCCACCTGCTGGCGCTTCTCACCCTGGGGGTTTTCAGTACCATCAACAAATCCGGAAAGATCGCGATCTTCAACCCAGCGGAAACCGTGAGTTTCTTCCTCGACAGTAATGGCAGCACCAAACGATGACAGTGCTGCCTGCGCCAGGCTGAAATTCACATCATGGCGCAGCGACTGGATATGAATCAGCAGATCGCGCTGGGTAGCAGGGGCGATGCCTTTGCCAAGTGGCAGGAACTCTTTTAACTGCGCTGCGCCCTGCCCGCCGCTCAGATCGCGCCAAAGAGTATTACCAAAGGCGATAACCGCACCGAGACCCGCATCAGGAAAGGTTTGTTGCAGCTCGGTCAGCTGTTGCAGAAACTGTTTGCTACCACTGACAATAGCCGCGATATCACCTTGCACTCGGGCTTCAAGATAAATCGCGAAACGGCGATGTTCCAATAAAATGCCGCTCTGAAACTGAGACATGCTAAAGCTCTCCTGGAATATGATTTTACCGACAGGGTGTGGCGCGTATCATACCCGATGTTTCAGGCGGCATCTTGCGCCATGGCAAGTTAGCCACGGAAATGCACCTGTTTAACGACGCCAGATAATTTTGCTCAGCGTCCAGTTTTTCAGGGTGTCATCGGACGGCATTAAATCTTCCGGACCATGCCACTCGCCACTATAGACGTAGCTGATATGCTGGCTGGATGGCGCTTTACACTCTACAGCGCTGCTCTCTGCTGCTGGCACTTTCTCACAGGCACCAAAAGCTTTACTGTAAAGATCGCTGAATTTATTGCCGATTTTGCTGCCATCTGCGCTGGCAATCGCCTTATCCATCACTTCAACGCTGCTGACCGTACTTTGACCGTTAATCACCAGCTTAACCTTGCCGTCGTCCAGCGCCTGCCAGAATGAGACCACCTCGCCGTTGCTGCTGCGCATTCCCTTACGCAAGGTGTAATCCCCTTTAAGACCTTTATCAATCGCCTGCTCGGTCATCGGCGTACTGCCGTTAATTCCGCCGACGCCACTTTCACTGACCTCCAGCGAAGAGCCAAACCAGTTGAGCGGTGACAGACTTGACCAGGATATGCCGGAGAACGGATTCCACCAGCTGGAATCAGATGACGAACCGGAACCAGAACTGGCGCAGCCGGATAACATTAATGCGGCGATTATCAGCGCCGGGCGAACAGATTTCATTGCAACTCCTGTAGTCAACACGTTATGCGTGTGAGTCAGCTTTGAGTGCTGAATAGCGAAAAAGTTTTATTCCGTCGCGTTTAGCTGCGGGTCAAAGCAGTTGCGCAGCCGCTGGCTCAGCAATAAATAGCCCAGCGCCAGTAAATCGAACAAGATAAACAGCACCACCGGCAACGACACTCGCTCATCGCCCTGCCAGATGGTAATACTCTGCATCAGCATCATCGCCAGCAGCGTGCCGCATAACACCCAGCGCCACGCCTGCCATAATCGTGGCAGCCGCTGACGGTAGCCGGTCAGCAGCAGCCCCAGCGCCGCCGGGATGCCTGATGCCATGCCAATCCAGAACGCGCGCGTATCGGGATAAAACAGTTCCAGTAAGCCGCTGCCCTGCTGACGCGAAGCGCCGGCTATGACAAATAACAGCCAGGTGCGCGCCTGTAACAGCAAAATAAGCCAGAAGGTCAATGGCAGCCGCAGCTGACCTTTATGGTCGTAATCGTCGGGAGAAAACATCGCTAAGCGGGAACCGTTGATGAGGTGAAAATGGGCGAGTACACTCGCCCGCAGACAACTTAATATTCGCGATCTTCAATCAGGCGCTTGCCGAGGCAGACAGAATCCTGCATTTCGTAATCGAGCTTTTCATAAAAGCCGATGACCGCATCATTCTCTTCACGCACCATCAAATTGATCTTCGGGCAGCCGCGCGCGATCAGCTTTTTTTCTAAGCGATTAATCAGCGCATTAGCAAAACCACGACCGCGATAATCAGGATGAACCCCGAGATAGTAAGCCGACCCGCGATGGCCATCGTAACCGCCCATCAGCGTACCGACCACTTCGCCACCCACCTCTGCCACCAGAAACAGATCGGCATCATGATTCAGTTTACGTTCAATATCCATCTCAGGATCGTTCCACGGACGTAACAGGTCACAACGTTCCCAGAGGGTGATCACTTCTTCAAAATCTTCCTGGCGGAATACGCGGATTTCCATGAAATTTACTCAGATGTTAAGCAGAATTTGCTGATTATCACGCTTTCTTTTACAGGTGCAAGTCTCGAATCCGCTTATCAGGAAAAAAAAACGTTTTTGGCAGGTTAGCTTGCTGAAATAAAAAGTAAAACACTGAAATAGTTACTCGGTCGCCAGCGGGTAATCGTTACGATATAACATACGATTCTTACGCCAACCGGAACCGATATGAAAAAGATTTCTCAACTCACCCCGCTGGCTTCGCGCCGCCAGCTGTTACTTTCCGGCGTAGCGCTGGCGTTACTGCCGGCGAAATATCTCCAGGCTAAAACAGAGAACGTGACGCTGAAAATCGCTTCGCCCCACAGTAAATCTTCTTCAACCGCCACCCGCGATAAAAAGATCGTGATGATCGACCCGGGTCACGGCGGAATTGACTCCGGTGCCATCGGCCATCAGGGATCGGAAGAGAAACATGTTGTACTGGAAATCGCTAATTACATTCGCCATAAACTCAGCAGTCACCAGGGTATTGAAGTACGCCTGACCCGCGAGAGCGATCACTTTATCCCTTTGTATCAGCGCGTTGAAATTGCCCATCAGCATGGTGCCAGCCTGTTTATGTCGATTCACGCTGACGGCTTTACCAGCCCGGATGCCAATGGCGCCTCGGTGTTTGCCCTATCGAATCGCGGTGCCAGCAGCGCGATGGCGCGCTATCTTTCAGACAAAGAGAACGCTGCTGACGAGATTGGCGGCGTCAAAGCCACTGAGAAAGATCGCTATCTGCAACAGGTCTTGTTCGATCTGGTGCAGACCGACACAATCAAAAACAGTCTGATCCTCGGCAAACACGTGCTGAATCAGATCCGTCCGGTGCACCATTTGCACAGTCAGCATACCGAACAGGCGGCGTTTGCGGTGCTGAAATCACCGTCAATTCCTTCGGTGCTGGTCGAAACCTCCTTTATTACTAACCCGGCTGAAGAGCGGCTACTGGGCACTACGGCCTTTCGTCAAAAGATTGCTGGCGCTATCGCAGAGGGCATTGTCAGCTTCTTCGATGAGTTTGATCGTCACAATCGTCGTCCAGGTTAGGTATAATCAGCTTAAATTTTTGCAGATGGCAGGCTTATGAACACTCCTGATATTGCTCGCGTAAAACAGTTTCTGCTCTCGCTGCAGGATAATATTTGTCAGCAACTGGCGCTGGCCGACGGCGTTGCACAGTTCGAAGAGGACAGCTGGCAGCGTGCCGGTGGCGGTGGCGGGCGCAGCCGCGTTTTGCGTAATGGCGGGCTATTTGAACAGGCTGGCGTCAATTTTTCTCACGTGCATGGCGATGCAATGCCTGCTTCCGCCACCGCGCATCGTCCTGAGCTGGCCGGACGCAGTTTTGAAGCGATGGGCGTATCGCTGGTTATCCATCCGGAAAACCCCTATATCCCGACCAGCCATGCCAATGTGCGCTTCTTTATTGCCGAAAAGCCCGGCTCGGAGCCGGTATGGTGGTTTGGCGGCGGCTTTGATTTAACCCCCTACTACGGCTTTACTGAAGATGCACAGCACTGGCATCAAACCGCATTCGATCTCTGTCAGCCGTTTGGCGACGAGGTATACGACCGCTACAAACAGTGGTGTGATGATTATTTTTATATCAAACATCGTGATGAACAGCGCGGCATTGGCGGTTTATTCTTTGATGACCTGAATACGCCGGATTTTGACCGCTGCTTCAACTTTATGCAGGCGGTGGGTAACGGTTTTCTGGATGGCTACCTGCCGATTGTTGAGCGCCGCAAAGCGCTGCCGTGGGGCGAACGCGAGCGTCAGTTCCAGCTGTATCGTCGTGGGCGTTACGTTGAATTTAATCTGGTGTGGGATCGCGGCACGCTGTTTGGCCTGCAAACCGGCGGTCGCACCGAATCGATTCTGATGTCGATGCCACCACTGGTACGCTGGGAGTATGATTACCAGCCGCAAGCCGGTTCGCCGGAAGCGGCGCTGTACAGCGACTTCCTGCCGGTCAGAGACTGGCTGGCAAAATAACAACGCGTCCTCCCTCATTTAAAGGGGGAGGACGACAGGTTTTACAGCGGCTGCGTTTGCGCTTCCACCACCGCCAGTGCCACCATATTGACTATCCGGCGTACGGAAGCAATCGGCGTCAGTACATGCACCGGCTTGGCGATCCCCATTAATACCGGCCCCACCGTTACTCCTTCCGAGCAGGAAACGCGCAACAGGTTATAGCTGATTCGCGCGGCTTCCATATTGGGCATAATCAGAATATTCGCTGCGCCTTTTAACGGGCTGTCCGGCATCAGATCGTGACGAATACTCTCGACCAGCGCGGCATCACCATGCATCTCACCGTCGATCTCCAGTTCCGGCGCACGGGCATTCACCAGCGCCAGAGTTTCACGCATTTTACGCGCCGCCGGTGCATCTGAAGTGCCAAAACTGGAGTGTGACAGCAGCGCCACTTTAGGTTCAATACCAAAACGGCGCACGGTTTCCGCCGCCATAATCGTCAGTTCCGCCAGTTCCTGCGGCGTCGGATCTTCGTTAACATAGGTATCGGCAATAAAGGTATTGCCACTCGGCAGCAACAGCGCATTCATCGCGCCGGCCATTTTCATATCCGGACGAAAACCAAACAGTTTTTCTACAATGTCATAATGCGATTTGTAATCACCAATGGTGCCGCAAATCAGCGCGTCAGCTTCACCCCGATGTACCATAATCGCGCCAATTAACGTTGGATTACCAATTACCGCGCGCTGTGCCTCTTCGGGTGAAACGCCGCGACGCTTCATGATCTGGTAGTACTCGTTCCAGTAGGCCTTAAAGCGCGGATCGGATTCGTTATTCACCACTTCGAAATCTTTACCGGCCTCAATTTTCAGACCGAGCTTTTTCAGCCGCATCTCAATCACGCTGGGGCGACCAATCAGAATCGGTTTCGCCAGCCCGAGAGTCACCAACTCCTGGGTCGCATGCAGCACCCGCGCTTCTTCCCCTTCAGCCAGCACCACCCGCTGCGGATCTTTGCGTGCCTGAGCGAAGATCGGCTTCATAAACAGGTTGGTGGTATAAACAAACTCCGCCAGTTTTTCGCGGTAGGCATCAAAATTCTCGATGGGTCGGGTGGCAACACCCGAATCCATCGCCGCTTTTGCCACGGCAGGGGCGATCTGCACGATCAAACGCGGATCAAAAGGTTTCGGAATCAGATACTCCGGCCCAAACGACAGCTCCTGATCGCCATAGGCAGAAGCCACCACCTCGCTCTGTTCCGCCAGCGCCAGCTCAGCAATTGCATGTACTGCCGCCAGCTTCATCTCTTCATTAATCGCCGTGGCACCGACATCCAGCGCGCCGCGAAAGATAAAGGGAAAACACAGTACGTTATTAACCTGATTCGGAAAGTCCGATCGGCCGGTGCATATAATCGCATCCGGGCGCACCTCTTTCGCCAGCGTCGGCAAAATTTCCGGCTCCGGGTTGGCCAGCGCCAGAATCAGCGGATCTTTCGCCATTCGTCGTACCATATCCGGCGTCATCACTTTCGGGCCGGAACAGCCGAGGAAAATATCGGCATCGGTAATCACTTCATCCAGCGTACGCCTGCCGTCATCCACTACCGCATACGCCGCTTTGGTTTCGGCCATATTCTCTTCACGATCCTGATAAATTACCCCTTTCGAGTCGCACACCACAATATTGTGCTTCTGCATTCCCAGCGCCACCAGCAGGTTCATACAGGCAATCGCTGATGCGCCAGCGCCGGACACCACCAGCCGCACGTCGGAGATATTTTTCTTCACCACCCGCAGTCCATTCAGCACCGCAGCGGTACAGATAATCGCGGTGCCGTGCTGGTCGTCATGAAATACCGGGATTTTCATCCGTTCGCGCAGCGCTTTTTCAATATAAAAACACTCCGGCGCTTTGATATCTTCCAGATTGATGCCGCCGAAGGTCGGTTCCAGTGCGGCAATCACGTTTATCAGTTTGTCCGGGTCCAGTTCGTCGATCTCAATATCAAACACGTCGATACCGGCGAATTTCTTAAACAGTACCCCTTTGCCTTCCATTACCGGTTTACCTGCCAGCGCACCGATATTGCCCAATCCCAGCACCGCGGTGCCATTCGATATCACCGCCACCAGATTGCCGCGTGCGGTGTATTTATGCGCGGCTAACGGATCGCGGGCGATCTCCAGACAAGGCGCGGCGACGCCCGGCGAATAGGCCAGCGCCAGATCGCGCTGGGTTGCCAGCGGCTTGGTCGGAGAAACCTGAATTTTACCCGGGGTGGGGAATTGGTGAAAATCGAGCGCGCTCTGTTTCAGTTGTTCATCCATCGTCTGATTCCTTGGCTTTTATTATGAAAGGCTGGAACCGAACAGTATAAAAGCGGCGAAAGTGGAAAAAACTTGAGCCGCTTCAAACTTTGCCGCAACGAGACGGGGATCTGGAAATAATTTCCAAAGTAAGGATTATCTACAGCCTGAAAAACGGTGCGGGAGCCGTTTTCGACTCCCGTGATGATGGCATGCAGAGTGCCAATCGACAGGTAATTATTTGGTCATATTCAGCAAGGTACGAACGTTCTGCGCCGAGGTAGCAATAATATCAATCGCGCCAGTGCGCAACGCGCCAAGAATCGCCATCGCCTTGGTATTTTCTGCCGCAATCGCGATCACACAAGGGATCTTGCGCAACTCTTCGATGCTCAGTCCAATCACCCGATCGTTCATTACGGTATCGACGTGTTGCCCCTGGGCATTAAAAAAATCATAGCCCGCCACATCACCTGTCACTCCCTGATTGAGGCTGGCGTCGATAATTTCATGCGGGCTGAACCAGCCCAGCTTAACCATATAGCTGTTCTCGTTCATATCGCCAATTCCCACCAGGGCAATATCGGCTTTGCGTGCGCGATCCAGCGTTTCTTTAATCGTACCGTTCTGCATAAAAGCGTCTTTAAGCGCACGATTTTCCACATAGGCCGGCGCGTACAGGGTTTCACTGATACCGCCAAATTTTTTGGCCAGGCGGCGACTGATATGGTCGGCATTGATCGCATCACCGGGTCGATGAGTGCCGCCGATACCGCTGATAAAATGGCAATTACGCGTCGGCACGCTGCCGGGATGATCGGCGACCGCCGCGATATTACGGCCCTGACCGACCGCCACCACTGAGTCATCTTTTAAACTTTGCGACAGATACATCGCCACCAGCGCAGCCACCTGCCGTCGCTGTTCTTCGTCATCATGATGGTCGAGAGCAATCAACGCGCGTTGCAGTGGGAAACGCTGCAACAACTGCTGTTCAAGGCGGGTACTGAAAACCGGATGATAGCGCACGTTAATTTCAACAATGCCTTCCTCTTTGGCACGCTTTAATAAGCGCCCCACTTTAATCCGCGAAATACCGAATTTACGCGCAATCTCCTCCTGAGTAATTTCATCCTGATAGTAAGCCACCGCAATTTCTGTCAGTAGCTCGGTATCCTGAGATAGCGTATTTTTTTCCATCCGGACAGTCGCCTCTTCTTATCGCTTTCGTCGGCTGGCGCGGGCTGATTTGCCACGCCGGGGCGTTAATTTATATCATTTTATGCGATCCGGCAGGCGAATTTCTTTTTGCAGTCATCACGCGGGGGCACCCGAAATGATAGCGTGCCAGCCACCATCAGCGCTGGCACGTCGTAGGAGGATTAACGACGGATGGCGTCAATCTTCAGCATGCGGGCAATCACAATATCCAGCTCTTTCTCATCAAAGATCTGTTTCCAGTCTGGCTTAACAATTTTCTCCCGCCCATATTCCATGGCGATCATGCAGGCATCGGAGAAAGGATTAGTGGCGCGGAACGCCACCGCCAGCGCGATCTGAATATGGCCGTACAACATGGCTTTGGCCGCCTCTTCCGGTACGCCTGAATGCTTGACGGTTTCATCCAGCGCTTCCTTCATAAAAGCACCGACCATACAGGCGACGGTTTCCACCAGCGTCGGTTCCAGATAAGCCAGCTGTTTAACCGTTACCCAGTGCACATGTTCTACCGGGCCGTACATCACGCTGATCACTTTGCTCAACTGCTCTTTCTGCTGGTCGCTGCCGCTCTCAAATGAAGCCGCCACATGCTGAATTGCCGCCACGCCGCCAAAGGCGTCGGCATGCTCTTCTTTGGTATAACGCTGAAGGAATACCGACGGATGACACGGATGCGCCACCGCATAGTGTATGCCTTCCCGCTGCGCAATCAGATTGGCATAGGCGGCGGCGGGATCGAGAGTTAACAGCGTGGCGCCGGCTTTCATCTGCGGCACCACGGATTCAGACACGTTGCCCAGCACAATATCCGGCACCGCGAGGATCACCACATCACTGTGCGGTATCACCGATTCCGCGCTGGACAGCTCGCGTCCTTGTGCCGTTACCTGAGCCTGAGCCTGCGGAGCGCTCTCACAGTAAAACACCTGATAGTCGCTATTTTGCAGGTTGGCCGAAATACGCATGCCCATTTTACCGCCTGCGCCAATCACGGTAATGGTGGTTAATTGTGTGCTCATCAGTTACTCCTGGGTTGTCTGTGACGTAAAAAATCAACGCTTTGTTGGGTCCACTCGGCTTCGCGCAGGCAGGTGCTTGCCGCATCCTGCTGCCAGGGTAGCCAGTGTTCGACGATCTGATTAATGCCGCGCTCTGCGGGACGCACCTGCTCAATCAGCAGGTCATAGTCGAGCAGCCCTTCACCCAGCGGACAGCCGGCCAGCGTAAAGCCGACCCAGCCATCCTGGCGGCTAAAAGCAAAATCTTTGATATGCAGGTTAAGTACCCGCCCGGCAGTGTTGGCGATCACCTGTTGCGGCAGCTCCAGTGCCGCCACACAGTTGGCCGGGTCGAGGCAGACGCCGACGGCCGCCGCAGGGAAACGATTGATCACCGACATCATCATGGCGCTGTTCACCTGCTCGTAAGTTTCCAGACACAGCTGCACGCCCTGCTGTTCCAGCTGCGGCAAAATGGTTTCGATCAGCGCCGCCGCTTCCGCCATCGTCGGGCGATGCTGCGCGCTGTTAAACATCGAACGAATCACCCTGACCTGCAATATTTCGGCCAGTTGCAGATAACGCTGTAAGTGAGCGGTTTCCAGCCCGCGCGTTCCCAGCTCCAGCTGTATTCCCAGCGTATCCGCCTGCTGGCGCAGCGCCTGTAACTGGATATCACTCCAGCTTTCAATCTGCGAATAGTCACAGATCTGGAACAGTCTTACTCCCATGCTGGCAGTCTGTTCCAGCATCTGCGGCAGTGTCAGGGGTGCGGGCACCCGTGCAGAACTGCGCCAGAAAAACGCATAGGTACTTAATCCAATCGCCATTTATCCCTCCGTAACCGCTTGTGCCGCTGCCGCCAGCGCGGCAGCCTCGTCGATAATCTGTGCCAGCGCCGATGGCTGATGGGCAAAACGCCCAAGGAACAGTCCGCTGACATGATGACCGAGGCGGCCGAGTAAACCTGGCCCGGCACTGCCACCATAAATAACGCGACAGTGAACATCACCGAGGTCATTTATCTGGCGTAATCCCTGACAAACTTCAGCAATAAAATCGTCCGGAGCCGGAGCCGGCGCACCAATCGCCCACTGCGGCTCCCAGGCAACAACAATCTCACCGCTCAGCTGCTGCTGACGCGCCTCGCTTAATGCTGTCATCAGTTGCTGGCGGCAGATGGCAATCGCCTGCTGGCTGGTGACGTGCTGTTCCTCACCCAGACACAAGACCGGGGTTAAACCATTGCGCAGCGCGGCGGCCAGCTTGGCAGCAATCTGCTTATCAGTTTCCGCAAAGTGGCGACGGCGCTCGGCATGGCCAATTTCGACATAGCGACAACCGATTTCCGCCAGCATGGTGCCGCTCACTTCGCCGGTCCATGCACCGCTATCCTCCCAGCAGAGATCCTGTGCGCCGACGCGCACTTCACTCCCCTGAAACGCGGCCCTTACCGCAGGAATCGCCGGAAAAGCCGGTAATACAAACAGGCCGACCTCGCCGGTGACAATCGCCGGATGGCGGCGGGCAATTTCCGCTACCTGCTGGCTCCAGTCCAGCGTCTGCTGATAGCTGAAATACATCTTCAGGCTAACGCCCAGCGTGATACGCGGCTGTGTCATTCGCTGATCTCCTGTAATTGCTGCACCGGCGTGCCAGCCTGCAGCTGAGCCAGCACTTTGTTCACAATCAGCGCCAGCGAAACGGCCCCGGCATCCGGCGTGCCGAGACTTTTCTCCGCCAGCGGCCGCGCACGCCCCATTTTTGGCAGCAGCCCGGCAGTCTCTTCAGCGCTTCGGCTGGCCTGTTTAGCCGCCGCCGCCCAGGCATCCGCTAAGGAATCTCCGGCATTCACCCGGCTGGTTAGGCAGTCACTGAACGGCACCAGCACATCCACCAGCGTTTTATCACCCGGTTTCGCCTTACCGAAATGCATAATGCCCTCTTTCGCATGCTGCACGCCGAGGGCCACACGCTGTGCATTCGGTCGCTGCTGGTCGCCAATGGCGGTGCCGATCGCGGTCAGCGCTACGCCCCATAATGCTCCGGAGGTGCCGCCAGCTTTGTCTGCCCAGGCATCTGCAGCGCGGCATAACAAGGTGCCGGCACCGGCCTGGCGCTGCAGCATCTCGCGGGCTTTTTCCAGTGCGCCAAGAGAGCCGCGCTCCATACCAATGCCGTGGTCGCCGTCACCGGCCACCGCATCGATACGTCCCAGCTCATTGGCATTAATCTCAATCACTTCGGCAATCGCTTCAATCATCGACAGCGCGCAGCTGGCCGCCTGCTGTGAGACCTTACTGGCAGCAGGCACGGTGTCGATCTCTGGCAAAAGTTGTTCAATATCGCTTAGCGGTTCGGCAATTATCACGCTGCCCTTGCGAAAAGCCGGAGCATTGGCAGGCGCACGCCAGAAGGTTTCCAGTTCATCGTCCAGCCACATCAGCGTCAGCGAGGCGCCGGCCATATTAAAGCTGGTGACGAACTCCCCAACTTCCGGTTCCACCACCTGCAGACCTTCAGCGGCCAACAGCTGCGCCACCCGGCGATACACCACAAACAGCTCTTCATATTTGACCGAACCAAGACCATTGAGGATCACCGCCACCCGCTGATCGCTGCGCGCACTCATCTCTTCCGGACGCTCTTTCATCAGATGGCTGACAAACAGTTCCGCCAGCGTATCGGCGGCTGGGATAGCGCACTCGTCGATGCCAGGCTCGCCGTGAATGCCCATCCCTAGCGCCATGGTGCCGTGCGCCACTTCAAACAGCGGTTGTTGCGCGCCCGGCAGCGTACAGCCGGAGAACGCCACGCCGAGCGAGCGGGTACGATGATTGGCATGGCGTGCCAGACGCGCCACCTCGGCCAGCGAATAGCCCGCTTCCGCAGCGGCTGCAGCTGCTTTAAACACCGCCAGATCGCCCGCCACGCCGCGGCGTTTCTCGCGTTCGTCCAGCGTCGCGCTGGAAATATCATCGGTTACCGCCAACAGTTCACAGGCTATGCCCTCCGCTTTCAGGCGCTCACAGGCCTGGCCAAAATGCAGCACGTCTCCGGCATAATTACCGAATGCCAGCAGCACCCCACCACCATTTTCGGCAGCACGTGCGACGTTATAGATCTGCTGCGCCGAAGGTGAAGCAAACAGATTTCCCATTGCCGCGCCGTGTGCCATGCCCTGTCCTACCAGCCCGGAAAATGCCGGATAGTGGCCGGAACCCCCGCCAATCACCAACGCCACACTGCCCGGTTTACTGCGGGTGCTGCGGACTACGCCGCCCGACACCTGACGGACTTTATCGGCATTGGCGGCGACAAAACCTTCAATCAGTTCGCTGGCAAACGCCGAGGGTTGATTAAACAGATAGGTCATTGAGATTGCTCCTGTGCAATATGGGCAGACTGAAATCCTGAACGTTTCGCGTTAAGTAACAGCATCAGTAGCGAGGAGAGCAGCATGAACCCGCCGACCACCATCATCGCAACGGTGTAACCGCCGGTCGCGTCATGCAGCATGCCGGTGAGATAGCCCGCCGAAAAACCGGCAACATTGCCCAGGGTATTGATTAGCGCTATCGCTGCCGCTGCCGAAGCACCGGTGAGGAACTGCGTCGGTAGCGTCCAGAAGTTGGGTAACGCGGCGAAGATCGAGCTGGCGGTAATTGAAATCATCAGAATGGTCGCCATCGGCGATTCCATATATAAAGCAAGCGGCACACTGATGGCACCGGTTAACGCTGGCAGCGCAATATGCCAGGTTTTACAACCGCGACGGGTGGCATCTTTCGACCAGAAGTACATCACCACCGCGGCAAACAGATACGGCACGCCGGTGATCAGTCCTTTCTCAATCACGTTAAATGAGGTGCCAAACTGCTGCTGGAACCCAGAGATAATGGTCGGCAGGAAAAATGCCAGCGCATACAGACCATAGATAAAGCCAAAGTAGATCAGGCACAGCATCCAGACGCGGCCGTTAAACATCACGCTGCGTACGCTGGCGTGACCATTCGGGCTTTTCTGCCGATGCTCTTTTTCCAGCGCGTGGGTCAGCCACTCTTTTTCCTGCTTATTCAGCCATTTTGCCTCACGCGGCGAATCCACCAGATAGAACCATGCGATAACGCCGATGATAATTGCCGGCAGAGACACGCCGAGGAACATTACCCGCCATCCGGATAAACCAAACAGGCCATGCTGCTCAATCAGCGCGGCGGCCAGCGGTGCACCCAGCACCACCGTCAGCGGCTGGGCCAGGTAAAACAGCGACAGCACTTTACTGCGGTGTTGCGCCGGTACCCACATGCTAAGAAACAGAATCGCGCCCGGGAAAAAACCGGCTTCGGCGATGCCCAGCAGCAGGCGCAGGGTATATAACCCTTCGATGCTGCTGACCCAGGTAAATAGCAGCGAGACGATCCCCCAGCTGACCATAATGCGCGCCAGCCATTTCCGCGCGCCATAGCGGTGCAGCGCCAGATTGCTTGGTACTTCAAGCAGGATGTAACCAATAAAGAAGATGCCAGAGGCAAGACCAAACTGTGCTGCACTTAGCCCGAGATCCTGCGTCATGCCATTAGGACCGGCAAAGGAGATTGCCGTACGGTCAAGGAAGTTAATAAAAAACATCAGTGCCACAAAGGGCACCAGCCGCCACGAAACCTTACGAATGGCAGATTTCTCAATTGCCTGTTGTTCAGTCACGTTCATTGAACACCTCCGCCAGCTTGCAGTGCGCTGGCAAAGCGTAAGTACCCTGGTGTAGGTGCATTCCGACGAGGGTGTGCCGGATGGTAGGTCAGCAGAAGGCAGATTTGACGCATGGTTGAGTCCTCAGTGGGTCTTCTTGTGCATTGCATCAATGCGTGAACATATGAACGCTACATGAATTAATGTTCAAACCCTACCCTGTAAAATGAAATCTGTGACCAAGCTCAAAACCTTTAATTGTGACAATTATCGCGAATATAGCGCCAGACTCAACGGCGGCGAGGGTCGCGAAACGGGAGCAGTGTGTTACCTCACCACAAACAAAAGAACAACACTTGAACATATGAACAATTGTGTGGCAGGGTAATAGAGAACCGCCGCCTGGGCTGCCCGGCCATGCAATCCAACCCAGCGGCTCTGATAACCCAGCGGGAGTAACCCTATGTCTTCAATCGCAATTGGTGCCGACGACGCGGCTCTGGAACTGAAAAACCTGATTAAGCAGTTTTTGCAGGATAAAAATATTGATGTCAGCGACTACAGTAACGATGCGCAGACCACCAAACCGATTTATCCGGATATCGCCTGGACGCTGGCTAACGCCATTCGAGACGGTAAACATCAGCGCGGTATTCTGATTTGCGGCACTGGTATCGGCATGGCGATTGTCGCCAACAAAGTGCCGGGCATTCGCGCAGCGCAGTGTCATGACACCTATTCCGCCGAGCGGGCGCGTAAAAGTAACAATGCACAGGTGATCACACTGGGAGCACGCGTGATTGGTCCAGAGCTGGCGCGCAGCATTATTAACAGCTGGCTGAATTCAGAGTTTGAGGGCGGCGGCTCAACGGAAAAAGTTGAGAAGATCGGTTATTACGAGCAGGCAGCGGTCAGCGAAAAGTAATCCGACATGCGGCGCACCTTCTGCGTGCGCCATCACGCTTTTTCATCCAGCTGCTATACTTTTTGTTCAGCTTTTTAACTGTCCGCTACGCGGTCATTGAGCGAACCCATCGCAACAATCAGAGAAAACGCATTTTCATTCCTGGACGTCTGATGCAATGTTTCGCCTAAGAACACTCAGCCGTGTCGGTTAGCGTCGTTGTGTCGTTGGTGCTGAAACCCGATCGGGTCAAGACCGCGACATGCCACTCCAGGTCGCCCGCTGGTTAAAGCGCACGCCCCCTCTGGCAAGACAACTGCGGCGATAACTGCGCCACGGCTCAATTCGCATTATTGATTGCACATCAAGGAGCCATAAGATGAACCAGCTAGAGGCATTAAAACAGTTCACTACCGTCGTCGCTGACAGTGGAGATATTGAATCGATCCGCAATTATCATCCTGAAGATGCAACCACCAATCCTTCTCTGATCCTGAAAGCTTCCGGCCTCGACTCCTATAAACACCTGATTGACGATGCCATCGATTACGCCAAAAAACAGGGCGGCAGCAAAGAGACGCAGATTATTAACGCCAGTGACAAAGTGGCAATTAACCTTGGCCTCGAAATTCTGAAAAGCGTGCCGGGTCGCGTATCGACTGAAGTCGACGCCCGCCTCTCTTTCGATCGCGGTA
The DNA here is from genome assembly GCF_032164335.1 of Winslowiella toletana. Taxonomy (NCBI): domain Bacteria; kingdom Pseudomonadati; phylum Pseudomonadota; class Gammaproteobacteria; order Enterobacterales; family Erwiniaceae; genus Winslowiella; species Winslowiella toletana. Next base: position 3,506,181 of record NZ_CP134152.1, read on the forward strand.
TGTGTGTCACTAAAGCTGAAAAGCTGGTGAGGATGTATGAAGAACACGGCATTGACCGTTCACGCATCCTGATCAAGCTGGCGTCTACCTGGGAAGGCATCCGCGCGGCAGAAGAACTGGAAAAAAATGGCATCAACTGTAACCTGACGCTGCTGTTCTCCTTTGCTCAGGCACGCGCCTGTGCCGAAGCGGGCGTATTCCTGATTTCGCCATTTGTTGGCCGTATTTACGACTGGTACAACACGCGTAAACCTCTCGATCCGTATGTGGTTGATGAAGATCCAGGCGTGAAATCCGTGCGCAACATTTATGAGTATTACAAACAGCATCGCTACAACACCGTGATTATGGGTGCCAGCTTCCGCAAAGTTGAGCAGATCCTTGCGCTGGCCGGTTGCGATCGTCTGACCATTTCACCAAACCTGCTGGAAGAGCTGCAGGCCAGCGATGCGCCGGTTGAGCGTAAGCTGTCGCCATCCACCGAAGCCTTTAACCCGCCAACGCCACTGTCTGAATCCGAGTTCCGCTGGGAACATAATCAGGATCCGATGGCGGTGGAAAAACTGGCGGAAGGTATTCGTCAGTTCGCGGTCGATCAGCAGAAACTGGAAGATGTGCTGGCAGCCAGACTGTAGTTCGTCCGCGGTATTTATTGTGCAATCCGCACGACCGGGCGGCACCAGCGCCGCCCGACAAATTTCCTGAATCAATTCAACAGGGGGGAACATATGTCCTCACGCAGAGAGCTTGCTAACGCCATTCGCGCACTCAGTATGGATGCGGTGCAAAAAGCCAAATCGGGCCATCCCGGTGCGCCGATGGGCATGGCGGATATCGCTGAAGTATTGTGGCGCGATTTCCTCAAGCATAATCCGACCAATCCGGCCTGGGCCGATCGCGACCGCTTTGTGCTGTCAAACGGCCACGGCTCAATGCTGCTGTACAGCCTGCTGCATCTCACCGGCTACGATCTGCCGATGGAAGAGCTGAAAAACTTCCGTCAGCTGCACTCGAAAACGCCGGGTCACCCGGAAATTGGTTACACCCCAGGCGTGGAAACCACCACCGGCCCGCTGGGTCAGGGGCTGGCTAATGCCGTCGGTTTAGCCATTGCCGAACGTACGCTGGGCGCGCAATTTAACCGCCCGGATCATGAGATTGTTGACCATTTCACCTATGTGTTTATGGGCGATGGCTGCCTGATGGAAGGCATCTCCCATGAAGTCTCATCACTGGCGGGTACGCTGGGGCTGGGTAAACTGATCGGCTTCTACGACCACAACGGTATCTCCATTGATGGTGAAACCAAGGGCTGGTTTACCGATGACACCGCGAAGCGCTTCGAAGCCTATAACTGGCATGTGGTGCACGAAATTGATGGCCACGATCCACAGGCGGTCGCCAACGCGATTAAAGAAGCGCAAAGCGTCACTGACAAACCGTCACTGATTATCTGCCGCACCATTATCGGCTTTGGCTCACCCAATAAAGCGGGCAAAGAAGAAGCGCACGGTGCAGCACTCGGTGATGAAGAAGTGGCACTGACGCGTAAAGCGTTGGGCTGGAATTATCCGCCGTTTGAAGTACCGAAAGAGATCTACAGCCAGTGGGATGCGAAAACCGCTGGTCAGCAACGCGAGAAAAGCTGGAACGATAAGTTCGCCGCCTATAAGGCTGCGCATCCGGAGCTGGCTAACGAGTTTAGCCGTCGTATGGATGGCGGAATGCCGGAAAACTGGCAGGCTGAAACGCAGAAATTTATCGAACAGCTACAGGCTAATCCGCAGAAAATCGCCAGCCGTAAAGCTTCGCAAAATACACTGGAAGCTTACGGCAAGCTGCTGCCGGAGTTCCTCGGTGGTTCTGCCGATCTTGCCCCAAGTAACCTGACGATCTGGTCCGGCTCTAAATCGATTAAGGATGATATTGCCGGTAACTATATCCATTACGGTGTCCGTGAGTTCGGGATGACCGCGATTGCCAACGGTATCGCCCATCACGGTGGCTTTGTGCCTTATACCGCCACGTTCCTGATGTTTGTCGAATATGCGCGTAATGCGGTGCGTATGGCCGCACTGATGAAAGCGCGTCAGATTATGGTGTATACCCATGATTCGATTGGCCTCGGCGAAGATGGCCCGACGCATCAGCCCGTTGAACAGCTGGCCAGCCTGCGCGTCACGCCAAATATGAGCGTCTGGCGTCCGTGCGACCAGGTGGAAACCGCAGTGGCATGGAAACATGCCGCGGAGCGCCATAACGGCCCTACCGCGCTGATCCTGTCACGGCAGAATCTGGCGCAGCCGCAGCGCAATAATCAGCAGCTGGAAGATATTTCGCGCGGTGCTTACATTTTGCGGGATGCCGATGGCACACCGGATGTGATTCTGATTGCAACCGGCTCCGAAGTGGAAATCACCCTGGGCGCCGCAGAAAAACTGACAGCGGCGGGCCATAAAGTACGCGTGGTTTCGATGCCATCAACCGACCTGTTTGATAAGCAGGATGCCGCTTACCGCGAGTCAGTATTGCCGTCAACCGTTACTGCCCGCGTAGCGGTCGAAGCGGGTATCGCCGACTACTGGTACAAATATGTTGGCCTGAACGGTGCCATCGTCGGCATGACCAGCTTTGGTGAGTCCGCCCCGGCGGAGAAACTGTTTGCCGAGTTTGGCTTCACGGTTGAAAACATTGTCAGCAAAGCGGAAGCCTTGTTAAAGCCGCACTGATTTTGGCTCAGGCATCAAGTCGTTAATGATCCGATCCGTAATCCTGCCAGGGGTTACGGATTTTTTTGATTCTCTACCCCAAATTGCTTCTGAATCACCTTCGCGATCGCCGTGACGAAAAAACAAACCGGACAGCCCGCCAGCACGTCGACTGGTGCACACCAGCGTTTACAGCAGACATCATTCTGCTCGCTGACTCACCCATAGCGTCGGCCAGTCGTCGCTGCTGTGCCAGGCATCGCAGGTCGACTCTTCAGCATATTCCGCCAGCACAAAACTGCTGCCATTAAACTGCCAGCGCGAAGCGTTGCCGCAGTCCCCTAGCCCACGCCCTTTGGCAAAGGTCAGTAGCTGGCTGGTCGCCGCGTCATATTCTGCATTAATCAGTTCCATCTGCTTTTCACTGCGGTTTGGCGGAGTAAAAGGCAGACTGAGCGACAGGCCACGCGCCACATAAGGCAGCGCCCGGCTCACTTCAAACGCCAGTTGAATGACGTTGTATGCCCCCATTTCACAGCTGACCAGCAGTAACGCTTTTTTATCACTTAGCGGCGCAACGCTGACTTCACGGCGCATCGGGTCGAGCGAACACTCATCGGTGTTTACCCGCCAGGTACCGAAATCGATTAATCCCGTGCTCTCTTCGCGCGTCAGCGGCTGTGGCGGATGTTCCGGCCCATGCAGCAGCGGCAACGGCGGCTCAGGGGGGACATCAAATGCCACACGATCTCCGCGCCGCACCCATGCGCTCATGCCATTCACCCTGCCCTGAAGATCATCCATCAGCAAAAGGGCGGCCTTCATACCATGCAGTGAAATCGCCGCCTGCGGGCGAAATGTCAGCTGAATCGTATCGGCGTCCAGCACCTGCGAGAGGAATTCGTCAATTGAAATAGAATGTGAGGTCGAGAGATGATGCGGCTCAACCGTCCAGTGTTTCAGATCGGGGCGCAGGCGCTGCTGATCGAGCAGCAAATTATCTTTTAAGCTGCCACCACTTAGCTCGCCACTCAGGCGATTACCATAATCAATGCGTAATAATGGACGATCGTTGACACCGGCGTGACGGGAAATGCTCATCGCCAGACCGTTGTCGCCAGGAAGGCTTCTGGCCTGACAAAAATTAAGGTTATTACAGGTGACTTGCCAGTCGGAAAAAGTCTTTTGCAGCGGCTCTGCCCGCGCACAGGCGACGTAAAGAAAAGGCAATAACAGCAGCGATTTCATCCAATAAGGCATTAAGTAATCAGATCCAAAATAATTGAAGCGGTGATGATAACGCAACGCCAACCCATCAACATGCCTTTATCTGTGACCTGGCCCATAAAGCTGAACCAGGCGGTGAAAGATCGTGCGTCACTAAGCGAAGGGGTAAGCCGTTATCATCCTGACGCAGAGTCAGTGGCTCAATCGGATTTATCGGACAATTAATCGCCGGTAGTGGGGGTGCTGCGTAACACGTTCAGCGATAACATCAGGCTTTCAGCCAACCGGCAATCTGCGCATGTTGCAGCAGCATAATCGTTTTCCCGTCACGGATACGGCCATCTTTCACCATGGTCAGTGCCTCGGGAAAAGGCAGTTCCATCACATCAATATCTTCATCTTCAACCCCACCGCCGCGATTATCACGCAGCGACTCATCGTATTCAGCGGCAAAGAAATGAATCAGTTCAGTGACGCCTCCCGGCGACATATAGGCTTCAAAAATCTTTTCTACTTGTCCGATAGCATAGCCAGTCTCTTCAATCGCCTCTTTACGGATACAATCTTCCGGCGAGTCATCGTCAAGCAGGCCAGCACAGGCTTCAATCAACATGCCATTGTGATTACCATTAACATAGGTCGCGATGCGAAACTGTCTGGTCAGTACCACGCTATTTTTATCGCGGTTATATAACAGGATAGTGGCACCGTTACCGCGGTCGTAGACCTCGCGCTTATGGCGCAGCGTCGAGCCATCTTTGCCGATAAGGTCATAGGTGAAATTGCGTAAAACGAACCAGTTTTCTGACAGGAGTTTATTTTTAATAATTTCAACTTTCGCCGACATACCGTCTCCATACCACAATAAGGGAGCCTGTCATCTTAAGATGCGTAGCGAGAGAAAACTATCTGAAAGCGAAGAATTAGCCGTTGCAGTGGGCCAGCACAGGCCAGCCCACCGTGATGCTATGGGTGTGGCTGCTCTGATGCCGGGCGATCTTGTTGGTCAGCGTCTTGATGATCCTGCTCACTGTGTCCGAGCGTATGAACGCGTTTACGCACGCCAAACCAGCCGAGAATCAGCACCACCGCAATCAGTGGAATCGAGGCAATGGTGTAAGTGCCGTTCGGATAATCGAATGCCATCAGTACCAGCACGCTGACGAGGAACAGCAGCGTCAGCCAGGAGGTAAACGGTGCCCACGGCAGCTTAAAGCTGACGTCATCAGCTTTACCTTCTTTGATCGCCTTCCGCAGTCGCATCTGACATACCACGATAAATGCCCAGGAAGAGATAATTCCCAACGATGCCACGTTAAGGACAATCTCAAACACCTGTGACGGCACATAGTAGTTCAGCACTACCCCAATGATATACACGCCAATCGTGACCAAAATACCGGCGAACGGCACCTGCTGTTTGCTCATCTTCGACATAAACTGCGGTGCGGAACCGCCCATCGACATCGATCGCAGAATACGACCAGTAGAATAAAGTCCGGAGTTAAGGCTGGAAAGCGCCGCACTCAGCACCACAATATTCATGATGCTGCCAATATACGGCACGCCGAGTTTACTGAAGAAGGTGACAAACGGACTTTGGTTTGCCTGATAAGCATTCCACGGCAACAGCAGCACCAGCAGTACCACTGAGCCAACGTAAAACAGACCAATACGCCAGATTACGCTGTTAATTGCTTTCGGCAGCATGGTTTGCGGGTCTTTACACTCCCCCGCTGCCGTACCCACCAGCTCAATCGAAGCGAAAGCAAATACCACGCCCTGCACCAGCACTAAAGCCGGTAACAAACCATGTGGGAAAAATCCACCGTTATCACTGATCAGATGGAAACCGGTAGCGTTGCCATCCAGCGGCTTACCGCTGCCCAGAAACACGACGCCGACCACCAGGAAGACGACAATCGCCAGAACTTTCACCAGTGCAAACCAGAACTCCATCTCAGCGAACCATTTCACACCAATCATATTCATGGTGCCCACAATCGCCAGCGCACCCAGTGCAAACACCCACTGCGGTACATCGCCGAACGCGCCCCAGTAGTGCATATACAGCGCCACAGCGGTGATATCGACAATACCGGTCATCGCCCAGTTAACGAAATACATCCAGCCCGCAACATAAGAGGCTTTTTCACCCAGGAACTCACGGGCATAAGAAACAAAACTGCCGCTGCTGGGGCGATGAAGCACCAGTTCGCCTAATGCGCGCAGAATAAAGAAAGAGAAGATCCCGCAGACTAAATAGACCAGAGCCAGTGCCGGACCAGCAGCCTGCAGACGTCCGCCGGCACCGAGGAACAGACCGGTGCCGATGGCACCGCCAATAGCAATCATCTGAACGTGACGATTACCCATCGCTTTTTGATAACCGGTATCATGGGAATTCAACCAGCGTCGTTTTGCAGCGCGAAGTTCAGCTGCGTTTTTTTTCGTAGCTTTCATACCTGTCCTATTTTCCTGTCCATTGATAGAGCGCCTGTACGCTCTTCCCATCGCCGGATGGCGCAACCAAACGTTTGCGCTGCGCCGTCTTAAATGGGTTAAATCGCTATCACTCTGTTATTTATAATGTTACGAGTGCAGCCAAAATAACGGCGATGAATCCTACCCGTTCTCTCAGGGCGAAGCAAAATATCACCCCGGAGAATTCGTTATGATTTGTAATTATGTGGCGTGACAGACAAAAAAAACCGACCGTAAAGGTCGGTCGGTTTAGTCGATGCCAGAAGGCAAACTAAGGCTACAGGGATGGAACAGGCATAATAAGGATTAGCGATAAATCTCTGCGGTACCGCTCCACAGGCTGGAGTCACCCGGGTTATCGACGCCAACAACACGGTAATGGGTAGCGCCCATAGCTTCCGCTTTTTGCGAAAGCATACGCGTTGCGTCATCCAGTGAGCCGCTGACGGCCGAGACAGAAACACTGCCCATACTTTGTAAATCATGCGCCTGCTGACGATTGATCTCAGTCGCTGCCATGGCAGTAAATGAGGTAGTGGCGAACAAGGCGACAGCGATAACTGCTGGTAATTTAATTTTCATCTGATGCTCCTCGGAATTCGTTTTACGCTATTCGTAAGTCGTAAGCTTTTCGTTAATCACGAGATTGATTATTACCGTTACAATGAAAATCAACGTTACGAGCAAGTAAAAGCGTTAAAGCATTGTGAAGAGAATGAGGAGCAGTCCAGGGAAATGTCAGTATTGGTTATTTTTTGTTCGCCAGGTAACGCGATGTGAACAATATAGGTAAAGCAGAAATAGTCAGGGCTGAAATTGGCTGAAGAGTCCCCACTGTAATGCCCTTCCCCGCACACTTCAAGCGCCAGTAAGATCAAACCCTGCGGTTTCCAATCGCCAGATGGCCACTCCGGCAACCTGAATCAAGAGTAATTATCATTTACCAACTTATAGCTATTGCTAACTAATATAGCCAATGCTATACCTGTATACAAAACCGTCTCTGGTTGTTGGGTTTTGATGCCATCTGGTCTGAGGAAAGACTTTTATGACAATAGTCTCTGCAATGAAGTTACCTGTTTTTAATAAGCTACTGGCGAGTTGCTCGCTCGGTTTACTGATGCTTTTTTCCGCAGCCAGCGCCAACGCAGCGGAAAAATTTAAAGTTGTTACCACTTTTACGATTATTCAGGACATGGCGCAAAACATTGCCGGAGATGCTGCGGTGGTGGAATCCATTACTCGTCCAGGCGCTGAGATCCATGATTATCAGCCGACTCCGCGCGATGTGATGAAGGCGCAGTCCGCCGATCTGATTTTATGGAACGGCCTTAATCTTGAACGCTGGTTCAGCCGATTTTTCGCCAACCTGCATGATGTCCCTTCCGTGGTCGTGACCGACGGCATCGAGCCAATGCCGATCAGTGAGGGTCCTTATGCCAACAATCCTAATCCGCACGCCTGGATGTCACCTGCCAACGCTCTGATCTATATTGAGAATATCCGTCAGGCGCTGGTGAAGTACGATCCACAGCATGCAGAAACCTATAACCGGAATGCGAAAGCCTATGCTGAGAAAATCTCTGCACTGGATGCTCCGCTGCGTGCTCGTCTGGACAAAATTCCAGCCAGTCAGCGCTGGCTGGTAACCAGTGAGGGCGCATTCAGCTATCTGGCGCGTGATTATCAGTTAAAAGAACTATGGCTATGGCCCATTAACGCTGATGAGCAAGGCTCACCACAGCAGGTAAAACGGGTGATTGATAGCGTACGTCAGCATCAGATTCCGGTGGTATTCAGTGAAAGTACCATTTCTGATAAACCGGCTAAACAGGTAAGTAAAGAGACCGGCGCACATTACGGTGGCGTGCTGTACGTTGATTCGCTGTCACAGGCTGATGGTCCGGTGCCAACCTATATTGACCTGCTGCAAGTGACGGTTAATACCATCGCTGAAGGATTTGGCCAGTGACCGCGCCCGCCCACCTTTCCGTACAGGATATCACCGTGACATGGCGTAATGGCCATACCGCACTGGCTGATACCAGCTTTGAACTTGATGCCGGTTGCCTGTGCGCCTTGATTGGCGTTAACGGCAGCGGCAAGTCGACGCTGTTCAAAAGCATTATGGGACTGGTAAAGCCGGTGAGCGGTAAGGTGGAAATTAACCATCAGCCGGTGGGCAAAGCGCTACGCAATAATCTGGTGGCCTATGTGCCACAAACCGAAGAGGTGGACTGGAATTTTCCGGTGCTGGTCAGCGAGGTGGTGATGATGGGCCGTTACGGCAAAATGTCATTCCTGCGCATCCCCTCCGCCGAAGATAAACGTCAGGTTGAACAGGCACTGGATCGCGTCGGCATGTTGCACTTGCGCGATCGGCAGATTGGCGAACTCTCTGGTGGCCAGCGCAAGCGGGTATTTCTGGCACGGGCGCTGGCGCAACAGGCCAGTATTCTGCTGCTCGACGAACCTTTTACCGGTGTCGATGTGCAAACGGAAAATGCCATCGTTGATATGCTAAAAGCGCTGCGGGATGAAGGGCATTTATTGCTGGTCTCCACCCATAATCTCAGCGCCGTTCCGGGCTTTTGCGATCGGGTATTGATGATAAACCGCACGGTGATTGCCGCCGGCCCGACGGAAAGCACCTTTACCCATGACAATCTGCAACAGACTTTTGGTGGCGTACTGCGCTATATCAACCTGCCAACGTCGCAAACCGATCTGCCGCCCGCCGGAGACGCACAGCCATGATTGAACTGCTGCTGGAGCCGTTTAACTACAACTATATGGTTAAGGCGATTGCCGTCAGCGCGCTGGTCGGTGCCAGCTGTGCCTTTTTATCCGCTTATCTGATGCTGAAAGGCTGGTCGTTAATGGGCGACGCGCTGTCGCATTCGGTGGTGCCTGGCGTTGCTGCCGCCTATGCACTCGGCTTGCCCTACGCGCTGGGAGCCTTTATTACCGGCATGTTGGCCGCACTCGGCATGACGCTGGTGCGTCATCTGACGCGTTTGCGCGAAGATGCCATCATCGGTTTTGTATTTTCGACCTTTTTTGCCGCCGGGCTGTTAATCATTTCGCTCAATCCTACAGCAATTAATATTCAGTCGATTATTTACGGTAATATCCTGGGTATTGCCGACAGCGATGTCATCCAGGTTGCACTGATCAGCGCGATATCGCTGTTGGTATTGTTAGTGATCTGGAAAGATCTGCTGGCGGTGTTTTTCGATGAAGGCCATGCGGTTTCCGTCGGCATCTCCCCGTTAAAGCTGAAAATTATTTTCTTTACCCTGCTCAGTGCCTCAACCGTAGCAGCGCTACAAACTGTCGGTGCTATTCTGGTGATTGCCATGGTCATTACGCCGGGCGCCACCGCCTGGCTGCTGACCGACCGTTTTCCGCGACTGTTAATCATTGCAGTGCTGCTGGGTGCGTCAACCAGTGCGGTTGGTGCATGGCTGAGCTATTTCCTTGATGGTGCCACTGGCGGCGTCATTGTCACGCTGCAAACCGCAATTTTCCTGCTGGCGTTCTTCTTTGCTCCGAAATACGGCATGTTTTCACGCCGTGGTAAATCGCGAGGTGCCGTTACATGAGCAGTCTGATGGAGCTGATTACCCAGCCACTTAGCTTCCCATTTATGCAACGGGCACTGCTGGCGGCGATGGTCAGCGGCATGGTATGTGCCATTCTCTCCTGCTATCTGGTACTTAAAGGCTGGTCGCTGATGGGCGATGCCATTTCTCATGCGGTATTGCCTGGCGTCGTGCTGGCCTGGGTCGCTGGCGCCCCTATCGTGATCGGCGCTTTTGCTTCCGGCCTGCTGTGTTCAGTATTCACCGGCTATATCAAAGATAACTGCCGTATCAAAGAAGATACCGTCATGGGCATCGTTTTTTCCGGCATGTTTGCCATCGGGCTGGTGCTGTTTGCGCGTATTGAAACCGATCAGCATCTGAGTCATATTTTGTTTGGTAATGTTCTTGGTATCAGTAACTCAGAACTGTGGCAGTGTCTGGTTATCAGTCTGATTGTTACGCTGGTGATGCTCATCAAGCGCAAAGATATGCTGCTGTATTGCTTTGATCCGGCACAGGCGCGGGTGATTGGGCTGAAGGTAAAATGGCTGCATTATGGCTTGCTCTGCATGCTGGCGTTAACCATTGTCGCAGCATTACAGGCGATTGGCATCGTGCTGGTGATTGCAATGCTGATTACGCCAGGCATCACCGCTTTTATGCTGTGCCGCCGTTTTAATACCATGTTGATGTGTGCCGTACTGACCTCACTGTTTTCTTCACTGTTCGGTACGCTGGCCAGTTTCTGGCTGGATGCTGCAACGGGCCCCTGCATCGTGCTGACTCAGGCCAGCCTGTTTTTGCTTGCCTGGTTGTTAACGGCGATTAAAAGGCCCAATAAAAACCATCCTGAACAGCTTATCAAAGCGCCTTGATAGCAAAAACAGCGCTATAATAACCGCTTGTTGTTTGTGGAAAATCGGCAAGTGATGGTAAAACGTTCGGTAACTGGCAGTATTGCTCGTGCACTGGCTGGCATTGTTATGCTGTCAGTATTGTCCACCGGTCTGGCACTTTTAACGCTATCCGGCAGCTTGCGTGATGCCGAAGCGCTGAACGTTGCCGGTTCTCTGCGTATGCAAAGTTACCGGCTGGCATGGGACGCCAGCACACAATCTGCTGATTTTCCTGCTCATCTGCAACATTACCAACAATCTCTTGATGCGGCGGCGCTGCATAATCTTGACCGTTTCTATGTCCCCTCGGCACTTAACTCTCGTTATCAAAAGTTAAAAACCGACTGGCCTGAACTTCGACAACTTTTGCAGACCGGCGATCCGCTACGTTATCAGCAACAAGTGGCAAATTGGGTCGGAGAAATCGATCGCTTTGTACTGGATTTGCAGCGTTACGCTGAGCTTAAAATACGCGTGGTGGCGGTTACCAGCCTGCTGGGTTTTATCGCCATCGCTGCGCTGACCTTCTGGACTATCCGCCTGAGTCGCCGACAAATTGTTACCCCTCTGAATCAGTTGGTCACCGCCAGCCGCTATATCGAACAGGGAAAATTTAGTTATCCGCCGCTGAATACCGCATTGCCCAATGAATTGGGGGTGCTGGCAACCGCTTTTACCCGCATGTCAGGCGAACTGGAAAAACATTATCAGCTGCTGGAAAAAACTGTCGATGAAAAGACCCGCAATCTGACGCAGGCCAATCATATGCTGAGCACGTTATATGAGTGCTCGCTGGCGCTGGCGGTAAATAAACTCGATCGCAGTGCGCTGCAACAGGTGCTTGAGCGGGTTTATCAGTATGAACAGTTACGCTGCATTGAAATTGTGATTAATAACGAATGGTGCGTGATGCAAGGCTCCGCCGACAGCGCTCTGGAGTGGCATCAGCTGCCGCTACTGAAGGAAGGAAGCAGCGTCGGCGAACTGCGCTGGCAAACCGCCCACCGGATACCTTCGCCGCGCTTAATGCAAAGTGTTGCCAATATGCTGGCGCGCAATGCGCAGATTTATCAGGCACAGAAACAGTCGCAGCAGCTTATGCTGATGGAAGAACGTGCCACCATTGCGCGGGAACTGCATGACTCACTGGCGCAGGCACTCTCCTATTTGCGGATTCAGCTAACGTTACTGAAACGTAGTGTCGATAATCAGCCGGAACGTGCGCAAAAAATCATCCAGGACTTTGATCAGGCGCTAAGCGACGCCTGGCATCAATTGCGAGAATTACTTGCCACCTTCCGGCTGACCATCGATCAGGCCGATCTGACGGCGGCATTGCAGGAGATGATTGCTTCTCTGCGGCAGCAAAGCCAGGCAGAAATTGTACTGAACTGCCAGGCTGATGCCCTCGTCCTCGACGCGCCGCAGCAGGTTCATGTATTGCAAATCATTCGCGAAGCCCTGCTTAACGCCATTAAGCACGCGCAGGCCAGCAAGATTGACGTACAGATACAGTCGCTGCCAAATGGTGATAGTCACATCGCCATCGTCGATAACGGCATCGGCATCGCCAGCCTTGAAGAGCCGCACGGACATTATGGCCTGACGATTATGAACGAGCGGGCAGAGCGGCTGGGGGGAGTACTGAGTATTCGCCGTCATTTACCCACCGGTACACAGGTAACTTTGGCATTTTCGCCACAGCATAAACCGCCGGTAAGCTAACACAGCGTTACTGGCAGTTAACCGCTCATTTTCTTTGCCAGATAGTTATCTGTCTGGAGTTTGCACAGGGAACCAATTTTATGGAACGCAAAAATATTACTGTGATGATCGTCGATGACCATCCGCTCATGCGTCGTGGTATTCGTCAATTACTTGAACTTGAGCCGCAACTCAGCGTCGTGGCAGAAGCCAGTAACGGTAGTGAAGCCGTTGCACAAGCTCGTCGCCTGTCACCCGATTTAATCCTGCTCGATTTAAATATGAAAGGCCTGTCCGGCCTCGACACGCTGAAAGCACTGCGCCAGGAAACAATCAGTTCACGTATTTTGATTCTGACCGTTTCCGATGCCCGTAGTGATATTTACGCGCTGATCGATGCCGGTGCCGACGGCTATTTGTTGAAAGACAGCGAACCTGAAAAGTTGCTGACACAAATTTTGCAGGGCGCACAGGGGCAGAACGTTTTTAGCGAGCTGGTTAGTGACTATCTTTCCAGTCGTGACTTTAGCTCTAATCCTTTCAGCGCACTGACCGAGCGCGAACTGGATGTCCTGCAGCAGGTCGCACGCGGCATGTCAAATAAAGAGGTAGCAGCCACATTGCATATCTCTGAAGAGACGGTGAAAGTGCATATTCGTAATTTGCTGCGCAAGCTGGATGTTCGTTCACGCGTGGCGGCGACAGTACTTTATCTTGAGAGTAAAAATAGCTGAATAAGACGGGGAGAAACTGGTCGTCGGGCTTTACGACGATTATTTACATTTTCTCCTTAATTTATCCACGATTCTTCAATCCGCCAGGGGTAAAGTAAATTCTTGCCGGAGCGGCTTGAAACAACTGACAAATTTTAGCCCGGCAGACCCCCCATACTTTCGCCAATCAGAGCATCGCTGGCGTTTTTTTTTGCTATTTTGATTAAACGCTGCTGAGGAGCTCTGATTCGATGGCGAATTTCTTCATTGATCGCCCGATTTTCGCCTGGGTTTTGGCGATCATTATGTGTCTGACCGGCGTATTGTCGATTATGTCACTTCCCGTTGAGCAATATCCTGACCTCGCACCGCCCAATGTGAGAATTACCGCCAACTATCCTGGTGCCTCTGCGCAAACGCTGGAAAACACCGTTACCCAGGTTATCGAACAAAGTATGACCGGCATCGATAATCTGATGTATATGTCTTCGCAAAGCAGCAACACCGGCCAGGCAACGATCACCCTGACTTTTGATGCCGGAACCAATCCGGATGAAGCACGTCAGCAGGTGCAGAACCAACTTCAGTCAGCCTTGCGTAAACTTCCGCAGGATGTGCAGCAACAGGGGGTAACGGTTAATAAAACCGGCGACACCAATATTCTGATGCTGGCTTTCGTTTCGACCGACGGCAGTATGGATAAGCAGGATATTGCTGATTATGTTGCCAGTAACATCCAGGACCCATTAAGCCGTATCAGTGGCGTCGGCCAGGTTGATGCCTACGGTTCACAATATGCCATGCGTATCTGGCTGGACCCGAACAAACTGATTAACTATTCCCTGACCACCGAAGATGTGGTCAACGCCATCAGCTCGCAGAACAGCCAAATTGCCGTTGGTCAGGTAGGTGGAACGCCATCGGTCGACGATCAGACACTGAATGCCACAATTAATTCTCAGTCATTACTGCAAACGCCGGAGCAGTTTAAAGCGATTACCCTACGCACTAATCAGAACGGCTCGGTGGTGACGCTCGGCGATATCGCCGAAGTGCAGTTGGGCGCGGAGAAGTATGACTATCTCAGCCGCTATAACGGCCAGGCCGCCTCCGGGCTGGGGGTGAAGCTGGCCTCAGGTGCCAATGAACTGGAAACTGACAAGCTGGTACGAGCACGTATCGCAGAGCTGTCACACTTTTTTCCACGCGGACTGGAAGCCAAAGTCGCTTTTGAAACTACCCCGTTTGTTACCGCCTCAATCAATGACGTGGTGAAAACGTTATTTGAAGCGGTGCTGCTGGTATTTTTGGTGATGTATCTGTTTTTACAGAATTTCCGCGCCACGATTATTCCAACCATCGCCGTGCCGGTGGTGTTACTCGGTACCTTCTCAGTACTGTATATCTGCGGCTTTAGTATCAATACCCTGACCATGTTCGCGATGGTACTGGCAATAGGCCTGCTGGTCGACGACGCCATTGTGGTAGTGGAAAATGTCGAGCGAATAATGAGTGAAGAAGGCCTGTCGCCGCGCGAGGCGACACGAAAATCAATGGGCCAGATTCAGAGCGCACTGGTCGGTATCGCACTGGTGCTGTCGGCAGTCTTTGTTCCGATGGCATTCTTTGGCGGCACCACCGGCGCTATTTATCGCCAGTTCTCAATAACCATCGTCGCCGCAATGGTGCTGTCGGTGCTGGTGGCAATGGTACTGACCCCGGCGCTGTGTGCCACGATGCTGAAACCCCTGGCGAAAGGCCATCACCATGGGCGACGTGGTTTTTTTGGCTGGTTTAACCGCAAATTTAACAGCAGCAGCGAACGTTATGAACGCGGCGTCGCCAAAATTCTGCTGAAAAGTGGCCGCTGGATGCTGCTGTATATCGCCATCATCGGCATGATGGCGTTGCTGTTTTGGCGCCTGCCTGGTTCATTTCTGCCGCTGGAAGATCGCGGCGTATTCACCACTCAGGTTCAGCTGCCACCGGGTTCGACTCAGCAGCAAACGCTGAAGGTGGTGCAGAAGGTCGAGCAGTATTACATGACCGAGGAGCAGAATAATATTCAGTCGGTATTTGCCACGGTTGGCTCTGGTCCTGGCGGCAACGGGCAGAACGTTGCGCGTCTGTTTGTCCGTCTGAAAGACTGGGACCAACGCCCAGGCGCTGACCGCACCTCCTTTGCCATCATTGAACGTGCGACTAAGGCCTTCAGTAAAATTAACGAAGCCCGCGTGATCGCCAGCAGCCCACCAGCCATCACCGGCATGGGTAACTCCGCCGGTTTTGATATGGAGCTGCAGGATCACGCGGGAATGGGCCATGACAAACTGATGCAGATGCGCGATCGGTTGCTGGAAATGGCGGGCAATAATCCGGATCTGGCGCGCGTACGTCACAATGGTCTGGATGACAGTCCGCAATTACGTATCGATATCGATCAGCGTAAGGCTCAGGCGCTGGGTGTCTCGCTCGATGATATTAACAACACGCTAAAAACCGGCTGGGGGTCGACCTACGTCAATGACTTCCTTGACCGCGGCCGGGTAAAAAAAGTTTATGTACAGGCGGCTGCAAAATTCCGCATGCTGCCTGACGATATCAGCAAGTGGTATGTGCGTAACAGCTCAGGCGGCATGGTGCCTTTTACCGCTTTTGCTAAAACCTCATGGGAGACAGGCTCTCCTCGACTTGAACGTTATAACGGCTATTCAGCTCTGCAGATTGTCGGTGAAGCAGCAAACGGTGTCAGTACCGGCACGGCAATGGACGTAATGGAAAAACTGGTCGGCCAGCTGCCACTGGGCGTTGGCTTTGAGTGGACCGGAGCATCGTACCAGGAGCGCCTGTCCGGTTCACAGGCACCGGCTCTGTATGCCATTTCACTGCTGGTGGTGTTCCTCTGCCTGGCTGCGCTGTATGAAAGCTGGTCCATCCCGTTCTCGGTGATGCTGGTGGTGCCGCTTGGAGTATTCGGCGCGCTGGTTGCAACCTGGATGCGCGGGCTGGAAAACGATGTCTATTTCCAGGTCGGGCTGCTAACGGTAATTGGTTTATCGGCAAAAAATGCGATTTTGATTGTGGAATTTGCCAATGAAATGAATACCAAAGGGCGCGATTTAATCGAGGCAACGCTGGAGGCCTCACGTCAGCGGCTGCGACCGATTCTGATGACTTCACTGGCATTTATTTTTGGCGTATTACCGATGGCGATCAGCAGTGGTGCCGGTTCGGGTAGCCAGCATGCGGTTGGCACCGGGGTAATGGGCGGGATGATTTCTGCCACTATTCTGGCGATCTTCTTCGTGCCGCTGTTTTTTGTCGTGGTACGTCAACGCTTTCCACTGAAAGAGAAAGTCAGGCCCTGAAAGTTAAAAGGCAGCCAGTAATCTGGCTGCCTTCAATCTGTTAGCTGATGGTCAGAGCTTACAGCAATTGATACCGTCGCAGCTTTTATAAAGAAGAGCTTACTTACGTAACATTGCTTCGATAAAGTCTTTCCAGTTCCCCAGTTCTAAATCAATCATGATATCCTCTCTTATTATTATCGCCAGTATACACCTGCTGATTGCACGGGAAAACATTTTAATAAAGCAATTGTGATGTCATCCCACCCATCATAATTATGTTTAATCGCTGTCGTTTTGGAGTTGAATAAATCAGCAAAACAGGTGATTAATTATTCTTCAATTTAAATCATCAGCATGATAATAATAAGCTTGATTACCTTAGCCTCTAACGTCTTCTGTAATTGACTGAAAAAATGAAGGAGCTGACAGAAAAAGCAGATTTCAGCACCAGTGATGCGAGCCGCTAACATACTAACCCACCGGCAAGACGGCAATTTCATTAATTTGCACGGAAATTATTATTAAATAATAAATGGTGCCCGAAGCCCCGACAACCACAATAAATCAGGCGGGGTTTCCCCCGCCCGCGGTTAGCGCTTAACTTCGTAGTTCAAGAACGCCGCATATTCATTACTGCCATAAGTAATACGTACTTCACATAAACTGCCACGTATTAACCACAGGCCGGCCAATATTGTCAGGCAAAGCACAATCAGCCGTTGTAATAAATATTTTTTAAGCATCTGAACCTCCGTTGCAATTCTGCAGTTAAGAGGCTATCCTGACATTGTTGGATGTGCAGGAGTGGCCTCAGGTTGATGATAATTGACCTGGGGCCTTCTTCTGTCTGCTCCTGTAAAGCCTGAAGCAAGCAGCTTCAGGCACCCGACAGAATGCTACCTCACTCCTTATATCGCCGTCATTAGTCACTTCATTAATAAATCAGCAAAATCGAGCGATGTCGCAATTAATATTTTATTAGCTGACGACGTTATTACATGACCATTTTAGTCAGGATTGATATAATATAATTCGAACTATTATTTTAGGTATTATTCACTATGGCAAATTCAACTCAGAAAAACACCCTGAAAATGTACGGCATTAAAAACTGCGATACCATTAAGAAAGCGCGCCGCTACCTGGAAAGCCATGAAGTTGACTATCAGTTTCATGACTATCGCGTCGATTGTCTTGACGCCGCCCTGCTGCAAACTTTTATTGATAAACTCGGCTATGACGCATTACTGAATACCCGTGGCACCACCTGGCGTAAGCTGCCGGAAGCGCAACGTGATAGCATTGATAATGCGGATGCGGCACGGCAACTGATGCTGGAGCAACCCGCCATCATTAAACGCCCATTGCTCTGCGACGCCAGCGGCTCTATGCTGCTGGGTTTTAGTGAAGCAACTTATCAGCAGTTTATTCAGGAGAAGTCATAATATGTTTTGTCCGGTCATTGAGCTGACGCAGCAGCTCATTCGTCGCCCTTCCCTTAGCCCGGATGATGCCGGATGCCAGGCCATCATGATTGAGCGCCTGCAGGCGATTGGTTTCACTATCGAGCCGATGAACATCGACGATACGCTGAATTTTTGGGCATGGCGCGGTCAGGGTGAAACGCTGGCATTTGCTGGCCACACTGATGTTGTGCCGACCGGCGATGCCAGCCGCTGGATTAATCCTCCTTTCGAACCCACTATTCGTGACGGCATGCTGTTTGGTCGCGGCACTGCGGATATGAAAGGGTCACTGGCGGCAATGGTGGTGGCAGCCGAGCGTTTTGTCGCTGCGAATCCGAATCATAAAGGACGTCTGGCGTTTTTAATCACCTCTGATGAAGAAGCCAGCGGCACTAATGGCACCGTCAAAGTGGTCGAAAGACTGATGGCGCGTAAAGAGCGTCTCGACTACTGCCTGGTTGGCGAACCTTCCAGCACCGAAGTCGTGGGTGACGTAGTTAAAAATGGCCGTCGCGGGTCGATCACCGCCAACCTGACGGTGCATGGCGTGCAGGGGCACGTTGCTTATCCGCATCTGGCGGATAATCCGGTGCATCGCGCACTTCCGGCGTTAAACGAGCTGGTCGCCACCGAATGGGATCAGGGTAATGAATTCTTCCCGGCAACCAGCATGCAAATTGCTAATGTGCAGGCAGGAACCGGCAGCAACAATGTGATTCCCGGTGAACTGTTTGTGCAGTTTAACTTCCGCTTCAGCACCGAACTGACCGATGCATTGATTAAACAGCGCGTGGAAGAGCTGCTGCAACGTCATCAGCTGCGCTACACGCTGGAGTGGAGACTTTCAGGTCAACCTTTCCTGACCTCACGCGGTAAGCTGGTTGATGCAGTAGTGAATGCGGTTACGCACTATAATGAAATTAAGCCGCAGTTGCTGACCACCGGTGGCACTTCCGACGGTCGCTTTATCGCCCGGATGGGAGCACAAGTTGTTGAGCTGGGTCCGGTGAATGCCACTATCCACAAAATCAACGAATGTGTGAAGGCTTCCGATCTGCAACTGCTAAGCCGCATGTATCAACGCATTATGGAACAGCTGGTCGCTTAAGCGCGACGCTGGGGAGAAAGCATCATGGAATGGTTCAAAGAGTATTGGTGGATTCTGCTGATCGTACTGATGGTTGGCGTACTGATGAACGTCTACAAAGACCTGAAACGTATCGACCATAAAAAGTTTATGGAAAACAGACCCAAACTGCCACCGCATCGTGATTTTAATGATAAATGGGATGACGAAGACGACTGGCCGAAAAAGAAATAGCCAATAAGCGCCTGATTGTCCTCTCCCCGACGGGAGAGGACAGCACTTAAAGTAAAGTCACCACATCATCATCGCCCGGCTTCGCGCCGCTGAGTGCCTGATCGAAATAACGACGAGGCACGGTATAGCGTAAGTGATCCACCGCCAGCTGCATACTACGCTGATCGATGGCATGAGCCAGATCTTCAACAATATCCAGCGTGACATCTCCTCCCAGCTCGCTAAGCCGCTGCTCAGCAGACTCTGCGTGCTGCAGAGCGATCGTCTCATCGTATTCACCGTGAATCAAATGAACAGTGGTCAGTGTTGAAGCCTGTTCGGGCAGCGATGCAAATCGTCCACTGAACGCAACCACTCTTCCGGCTAAACCCGGTTGTGCTTTGATCGCCTCCAGTGCCATGATACTTCCCTGTGAAAAGCCGATCAGCGCTTTCGCTTCTGGCTTAATCCCGCTCTGTTGCTGCCAGTGCTGCACGCCGGCGATAAACGTGGGCATACTTTCATCGACCCGCGTCTGGCGGTTCTGTTCAGTGATGCTTTGTACATCAAACCACTGCCTGCCAGCCTGCGACTCACTGACTTGCGGGCTACCGATGCTGACAACCAGCGCCTGCGGAAAGGCCTCGGCAAACCAGCTACCAATTTGTCCCATTGCGACCGGATTATCGCCAACGCCATGAAATAATAACATTAGCTGTTCAGGGGTGTTGGTGGGATTCTGGACGACAAAGTAATCGTGTTTCATCATTTCCTCCTGAGATTAACCAAGACTATACGCCTCTGTTAGCGGAAGAAAATTGGGAAAAATTGAACAAGACAGTGGATTTATTGCAACAACATCAGCCGCTGGTGCCAGCGCTGGGCAGAGTGCGGATCGGCGGCAAATAATGCCTCGCCCGCTTCCTGTCGCCAGCGCTTAATCAATGATTTACGTCCGGATAACGCCAGCCGCTGGCATAACTCAGCATCAGGCAAGCGCTGAGTGATAGCGCCACGCAGCGCCGGAAGTGCCAGCGTCGACAGGCTGAGTAGGCGCTCAAGTGCTGCGCCGGCAGCTTCAAATGGGCGGCTGGCGAAAGCGAATCCGGCCACTTCCTGCCAGTCATCCGTGTTAAAGCTTTGCTGCGGGTCGATATCAATAGCGATTGTTTGATCGATATGCTGCTGCAGCCAGCGATAGTCTCGCGCCAGCCGTTTAACCGCGCGCGCTGTCAGCGCTGTACCTGCCGGAGTCAGCGGCAGTATTGCCATCGCAGTATAACAACCACTGCTGGCTTCACGCTGGCTGCCAATACGTGCCAGCTGAAATCCGCAGGCCTGCCAGAATTGCCATAATTCCCAGGTATAACCAAAACTGACCGAGAAAAAATCCAGCCCGCGATTGCTGGTCAGGCAATGCTTGATCATTTGACGACCCAGCCCCTGCCGTCGTTGCTGCGGCGTGATGGCTATCCGGCTGATGCGGCGCGATTT
Organism: Winslowiella toletana; assembly: GCF_032164335.1. Lineage (NCBI taxonomy): Bacteria > Pseudomonadati > Pseudomonadota > Gammaproteobacteria > Enterobacterales > Erwiniaceae > Winslowiella > Winslowiella toletana. The sequence goes on from NZ_CP134152.1 coordinate 3,527,110, forward strand.
TAGCTGTGCGGCTTCGGGCAGCCCGGCATGCGCCGCCAGCGACTGAGCAACCAGGTTGCCACGTGGCCGACGCTTGCCGGCCCAGACGGCATCCGCCAGTTCGGCCGGCAGTCCGCCCTCATCCACCAGCCAAAGCGCGCCGCACACCTGCTGCTGACATTGAGCCGCGAGAAAATGCATCCCCTGCGCATCCATCATCCGGCGCAGGTCGAGGGGTGATGTTCGATAGTGAGCACTGGCTAACAGTTGATAGAGGGCGGTGAGCAGTTGGGGCCGCGTTTGCCAGTCAGCAGGCTCAAGCGGCTGAAAAACCACTTCACCTGCCACATCGCCACTTGCCGCATCGTCAAACAGCAGACCGGCATCAACAATTCGTTCCAGCGGATCGTGCTGCGCCCAACGCAGCGGAGCATCGAGCGTCCAGAATCGCGCATCCGGTAACGAGGCGCAAAATTTCAATAAAAAACCGCGCCCGGTGCCTTCATAGCCCTGCACGGTGGTGGTCAGTAATACGCGCGGAAAATAGCTGATTAAACGCTGTAATACCGGTGCCGGAATCGCCGCCGCTTCATCAATCAGTAACCAGTCAACATCAGCCGGAAATTGCTGTTCACAACCGGCAAGTAGTGCATCAGGGGCGAAAAAATGAAACGCTTCTCCGGCAAACTGTGCCATTACGGCGGTGGATATTTTTGCCGGTGCGGTAACCCAGCATTTTCCCGGCCAGCGCTGCGCCAGCATCCCCGCCAGCGCTGATTTACCCCGGCCGCGAGGCGCAGTCAGTACTGATACCCCGGGTGGCGCGTCAAGCAGTGACTGTAAGATGTGCTGCTGCTGCCGTTCGCCATCCGGCTGCCAGTCTGGTAGTGCTGGCAACGGTGACAGCGTAAAGGGATGGTGCTGACGCAACAGCACCACGTCTGCATCGCTTAAAAACTCCCGTTGAAGATGGGTGACGAACTGTGGCGCAGCAATCGCCCCGGAGGCATCATTCCAGCGCAGCGAGTCATTATCAGGCTTGGCGGGCCAGGACTCCCATTCGGGAACCAATAAAATTAACCAGCTTCCGGCAACCAAAGTGCCCGCCAGTGCAGCGAACGCTTCCGCATAAAAACCGGCGCGCGCGTCGAACACCGCATGGCGAAACTCCTGCCCCAACAGCGTACGTAATGCGGCGGGTGCGCAGCAAAGCCCTGACTGTGGTATCTCACTGACCCACAGCCAGTCACCCGCTAACGACTGCATCCACTGTTCAGTCTGCTGCTGACACCAGTCGTCATCGCCGCTGATTACCAGCAAGCGGCGCACGCCTTTCTGCTGCATGTCAGCCGTTATTTCAACACGCTGCCTCAAAATCAGCTGCCGAAGGTATTACACTGACCCGGGTCGCCACTGTCGAAACCACGTTTAAACCAGCTGTAGCGCTGCTCTGAAGTACCGTGGGTGAAGCTGTCCGGCACCACTCGCCCCTGACTCCGCTGTTGCAAGCGGTCATCGCCAATGGCTTCAGCGGCGTTCAGCGCTTCCTGCAGATCGCCCGGCTCCAGCACCTGTTCCTGCTGCATATAGTGCCCCCAGACGCCAGCAAAGCAGTCAGCCTGCAACTCCATTTTTACCGACAATTGGTTCGCCTGTTTTTGTGAAGCATTCTGCTGCATCTGACGCACTTTTGGTTCGATACCTAACAGCTTCTGCACATGGTGGCCGACTTCGTGGGCAACCACGTAGCCCTGAGCAAAATCACCGTCTGCACCCAGTTTATTTTTCATTTCGTCGTAGAAAGAGAGATCGATATACACCTTCTGGTCAGCCGGACAGTAGAAGGGACCCATCGCCGACTGCCCGGTACCGCAGGCAGTTGAGGTCTGATTACGGTACATCACCAGCGTTGGAGACTTCCACTCTTTGCCCATCTGCTGAAATAACTTTTGCCAGGTATCTTCAGTCGTGGCAAATATCACTGAAGTAAATTTTGCCGCCTCGTCGTCTTTAGGGCTAACGTGCTGCTGGGAGGATTGCTGGGTTGCAGGTTCGCCACCGGTTAATAATGGCGTCAGATCATAGCCGTAATAGCCGGCGACCATCACAATAATCAGCAGCGCAATACCCCCTTTGCCACGAGGGATGCGCATGCGGCCACCACCCATTGATGGCGACTGATTACGGCGATCTTCCACATTGTCGCTTTCGCGACGCCCTTGCCAACGCATAACTTACCCCTGTATTTTTTTTTGGCTTATTACAGGGATTTTAGTCGCGCCGCGATTGAATAACCACAGCTGATGCAAAAACAGAGGCCGGGATTAACCGGCCTCGATGAAAATTGCAGAAAGGGAAACGATTGCGCGGCTAGTCTAATTTTACGCCCAGACGCTGTGCAACTTCTTCATAGGCTTCAACCACACCGCCCAGGCTCTGGCGGAAACGGTCTTTGTCCATTTTAGCCATGGTTTCTTTGTCCCACAGGCGTGCGCCATCGGGAGAAAATTCATCGCCCAGCACCACTTCACCATTGAACAGACCAAATTCCAGTTTGAAATCAACCAGAATCAGGCCGGCATCAGAGAATAACTTGCTCAACACGTCGTTAGCCTGATAAGTCAGCTCGCGCATACGTGCCAGATTCTCTTTGTTAACCCAACCAAAGGTTTCGCAGTAAGACTCGTTGACCATTGGATCGTGTTTGGCGTCATCTTTCAGGAACAGATCGAACAGCGGTGGATTCAGCGCAATGCCCTCTTCCACGCCGAGGCGTTTTACCAGCGATCCTGCGGCACGGTTACGAATAACGCATTCAACCGGCACCATTTCCAGCTTTTTCACCAGTGCTTCGTTATCGGACAGCAGCGCTTCCATTTGCGTCGGGATACCTGCTTCCTCAAGTTTGGTCATAATAAAGTGGTTAAACTTATTATTGACCATACCCTTGCGATCGAACTGCTCAATACGCGCACCGTCTCCTGCTGACGTATCGTTGCGGAATTCGAGTATCAGCAGATCCGGATTTTCGGTGCTGTAAACGGTTTTCGCTTTGCCGCGATACAACTCAGCTTGCTTTTGCATCTTGATTAACTCCAAACGTGATAGAAGTGTTGCTTTACATCTGCACGGGCGGAAAAAGTTTGCCCCTGCGTCGACTAAATTATTTTCACAATGAAAAAAGGCCGGAGTGATCCGGCCCTCTGATTTACTTGCTGAATGCCGCCTGGAATACGGCGACCAGCGCGTCATTCTGAGACTGCGTGAGCGGTTGCCCTTTCGGGTTGATAAACTGCAGGCTACTGCGGTTATCTAAATCACCCACTTGCAGTTTGTAATCACCATTCGGCAACTCAGGATCCTTCGCGCCCAGCTGATCCCAATGGCTGCTGCCTGGTGCCTTATAGGCCACTGACAGGCTACCCTGAGAACGGTTGCTGTCTTTCACTTCCATTCCTGCACGCTTCAGTGCATCTGGCAGATGCTGCCAGACCGCATTGAACGGTGCGCGCAGAATCAGATTTGGCAAGCCGGTTTCATCAGCGCCGCTCTGCACATCGATCTGCGAGACGCTGCGATTTGCCGACGCATCTTGCTGCGCGGATTCCATCTTATCTAAACCGGTACTGATATCGTTAAGCATCTGCGCGGTATAACGCTGAATTTGCACCGGTGAGGTAACGTCTTTGTCCTGCTGCTGCAGTTGAAGCAGTCGCACCGTCAGCGCTTGCTGATAACCCTGCTGTTGCACGCTGATCTGATAGCGGCCACGGTACTGATTATCTTCATCGGCACGATTCCACTGTACCCAGTCGGTAGTCAGCTGTTGGCTGGCATCCTGACGATCGGCAATCGGGAACTTATACGACTGAACCACATTCACTACCTGCGGCCAGATAGAACCATTACGGCTGCTCTCCAGCATCAGCATACCGGTATTGCCGGTAAACTGGGTGCGGGTACCGTTCATCAGCGCCAGAGGCTGGGCCGGTGGACGGATATCAAGCTGTTTGCCAACCGCGCCTTTACTGGTAGTGGTCGCGATATCATATTCGCCGTTTTGCAGCGGCAGAAGCATTCCTGCTGGTGCGGTTAAATCTTTCAGTTCGGTCGCCTGCAAATATGACTCATCACCACTGACCTGACGCTTATAGCGTTGATCATTGGAACAAGCTGCAAGCAGCATCACCGTTGACAGTCCAACAACTTTAATTACCGTGGACTTCTTTACTGAGTAAGCCATCAAATCTCCCTAATTTACAGCAGACCCGCATGCTTGAGCGCCTGCTCCACAACCGGACGCCCGGCGTCGGTTATTGGCGTCATTGGAAGACGCAGCGTATCGGTTGCTATTAATCCTAACTTCTTCGCGGCCCATTTCACCGGGATAGGATTCGGTTCAACAAATAACTTCTGATGCAGATGCATCAGGCGCTGGTTTAGGCGGCGCGCTTCAGCAAAATTACCCTGCTGCGCAAGCGCACAGAGTTCAACCATTTCACGTGCAGCGATGTTTGCCGTTACCGAGATCACGCCCTGACCGCCCAGTTGCATAAAGTCCAGTGCCGAAGCGTCATCGCCGCTTACCAGCACAAAGTCTTTATCAACCAGCTCTTGGATCTGACTGACCCGCGATAAGTTCCCGGTCGCTTCTTTAATCCCGATAATATTTTTTATCCTGGCCAGACGGCCAACCGTTTCTGGCAGCATATCGCAGCCGGTACGAGAAGGAACGTTATACAGCATCTGCGGCAGAGAAGTACTTTCCGCAATCGCTTTAAAGTGCTGATACAACCCTTCCTGAGTCGGACGATTGTAGTACGGTGTGACGGTCAGGCAGCCGACAACACCTGAATTTTCGAAGCGTTTGGTAAGAGAGATGCCTTCTGCGGTGGCATTTGCACCGGTTCCGGCAATCACTGGAATACGGCCATCAGCCAGATCCAGCGTTTGCATTACCACATCACCATGTTCTTCATGGCTGAGGGTAGCAGATTCACCAGTGGTCCCCACAGATACAATCGCCGCAGTGCCGCTAGCGACATGATAATCAATCAGTTTCTTCAGACTCGCCCGGCAGACATTACCTTTGTCATCCATCGGCGTAACGAGCGCAACAATACTTCCCGTGAACATTGGCCATCCCCTCCACAAACAAGTCCTTCATGGTACGTTTGACGGGCATTGAAAAGCAAGCAGACAACAGGACAGAGGCGCTTGGCAGAGGGTATTTTTTATGTTTACCTTAAGGTTATTACTATTGCTAATCACCATGACGGACAGGACGTATCATTTTGCCGCAGTCACAGCAACATCATTTGGTCATTACCGCTCTGGGCGTTGATCGCCCAGGAATTGTCAATACCATTACCCGACATGTCAGCAGCTGTGGCTGCAATATTGAAGACAGTCGGCTTGCGATGCTCGGCGATGAGTTTACCTTTATCATGTTTCTTTCCGGCAGCTGGAATGCGATTACGCTGATTGAATCAACGCTGCCGCTGAAGGGCGCCGAACTGGAGTTGCTGATCGTGATGAAGCGTACCAACGCCAGCAGCCGTCCGGCGATGCCCTCAACGGTACGGGTGCAGGTGGAAGTCACCGACTCACCCCATATCATCGAGCGCTTCACCGATCTGTTTTATTCTCATCAAATGAATATCGCTGAGCTGGTGTCACGCACTCAGCCAGCAGAAGAAAATCAGCCGCCGTTGCTCTATATTCAGATTACTGCGCACAGTCCTGCCAGCCAGGATGCATCATTTATTGAACAAGCGTTTAACAAGCTATGTACAGAACTGCTGGCTCAGGGCACTATTAGTGCCGTGAATTACCCACAGCATGAAGAAAAAACGGAGAGTAGTGATGAATCCACTGAAAGCCGGTGATTTTGCACCGAAATTTAGCTTGCCCGATCAAGACGGCGAACAAGTAAATTTGGCCGACTTCCAGGGACAGCGCGTATTGGTCTATTTCTACCCCAAAGCGATGACGCCGGGCTGTACGGTTCAGGCTTGTGGCTTGCGCGATAACATGGATGAGTTGAAAAAATCAGGTGTCGAAGTGCTGGGTATCAGCACCGATAAAGCTGAAAAATTGTCTCGTTTTGCCGAAAAAGAGTTACTGAACTTCACGCTACTTTCTGATGAAGATCACCAGGTTAGCGAGCAGTTTGGCGTCTGGGGCGAAAAAACCTTTATGGGTAAAACCTACGACGGCATACACCGCATCAGTTTCCTGCTGGACGGTGAAGGTAAGGTTGAGAAAGTGTTCGATAATTTCAAAACCACCAACCACCACGATATTGTGATGGAATATCTGAAATCAGCCTGATACGGGCGATTTTACTGTAGAGGAGCCGTTTTCGGCTCCGGTTCTGATGCCAGGCACAGGCGGCGAGAACGCCGCCTCTACATCAGTCTGAATGAGATCGGTTTTCTTCTTCAACCAGCATGCCATCAGGCCAGGCATGTACCACCGCTTTCACCAGCGTTGCCAGCGGAATGGCAAAGAATACGCCCCAGAATCCCCATAGCCCGCCGAAGATGACTACCGAAAGAATAATCACCAACGGATGCAGGTTCACCGCTTCGGAGAACAGCACCGGCACCAGTAAATTACCGTCCAGCGCCTGAATAATCAGATAGACGATAATCATCGTCCAGAAGTCGCTGCCAAGCCCCCACTGGAACAGACCAACACAAATCACCGGAATCGTCACCACCAGCGCGCCGACATAAGGGATTAACACCGAGATGCCAACCAGCACCGCCAGCAGCAGTGAATAGTTAAGGCCAATCGCCAGGAAACCGATCCAGGTAGCAATACCGACTACCACCATCTCCAGCACTTTACCGCGGATGTAATTGGTGATCTGCTGATTCATCTCGCTCCACACCTGCCCTGCCAGCCCACGATTACGCGGCAGCACGCGGCGCACGGCGTTAAGCATCTGCTCTTTATCTTTCAGCAGGAAGAACACCATTAGCGGAACCAATACCAGGTAGATCGCCAGCGTCATTAATCCGACCAGTGATGCCAACGAGTATTTCACTACCGACTCGCCGAGGTCGGTCAGGCGACTGCGCAAATTCTCGACAATAATATCGATAATGCCCGCATCAACCAGCGCCGGAAAACGCTTCGGCAAACCGGCAGCAAAGTGATAAAGCTTATTCAGCATATTCGGCATATCGCGCGTCAGGCTGATACCCTGCTGCCACGCCACCGGCGCCACCACCAACACCATCAGCAGTAGAACACCGGCAAAAATCGTCAGCACGATGCTGGTCGCCCAGCTACGCGAGCATCCTAACCGTTCCAGCCGGACGGTTGGCCATTCCAGCAGATACGCCAGCACCAAAGCCACCAGCAGTGGCGCCAGCAATCCGTTAAAAAAGAACAGAATACAGAATGCGGCCACCAAAATGATCAACAACGCTATGGCTTGTGGATCGCTAAAACGACGGCGATACCACTGTATTAACAATGCCAGCATGACATTTACTTCCTTGAGTTCATTTTGGACCAGGCGGGATTGTACCTGAAAGGCACGGCGAACAGAAAGGCAGCAAGCAGGGATGCCTGCTTTTCTGAGACCTTTCTGGCCTTACCTCTCGTCAGTTCTGTTACCTGAGGTTACGGTCCAGCAGCCCGAATCACACAGTTGCGACCGGCTTTTTTTGCCTGATACAGCGCATCATCTGCCGCCTTAAACACCTCTTCGATACTCTGGTGATCGGGCTGCCATAATGAGACGCCAATGGATACCGAGATATTTTCCAGTTGATCAATCTGCAACTGGTTAATCCGCTGACGCACGCGTTCGGCAATCATCAGCGCCATCTCGTTATCGGCACCCGGCAGAATCATCAGAAACTCTTCGCCACCGTTGCGGCATACCACATCGGTCTGACGCGAACTCTGCTCCAGCTCGCGCGCTATGCGGATAATTACTGCATCACCGGCGTCATGACCAAAGGTGTCGTTAACGCGTTTAAAATGGTCAATATCCAGCGCCAGAACGGCAAAAGCCTGCCGGGTAGTGAGGAAATATTCCAGCACGGCACTCAGGCCGCGACGATTAAGTAATTGCGTCATCGGGTCGGTTTGCACTTCAAACTTTAACCGGCCAATTTTATCCTGTAACAGACCGATCCCGGCCAGCAATGCTCGTTTAATCTGCGCCGCTTCAAAGTACCAGGATCGGATGCTGCCGATCTCATTCGACACCCCCTGATTATCCATCTGGCTGGCTTTACGCGCCAGTTGCCACAGTGGCAGCGCGATCAGTCTTGCCAGAAGCCATGCGGCAATCAGGGTCAACAGTGCAAACGGCACCGAATGCTTTAATACCTTAAATAACAAGCTGGTTAACGGATTCAGCGTCGACTGCGTCGGTTTCAGCGCGACGATCGTCCAATCGGAAGCTGGCACAACAGCATAGCCCGCCAGCATCGGCTCACTCCCCTGATGGGTGATTTGCTGATAACCACTGCTGCGCGACTGCTTATCCTCTTCGCTGATTAGCGGCTCAATCGTCTGACCAATCAATTGTGCATTCTGGTGATAAAGCACCTGATTCTGCTTATCAACCACATACAGCGAGGAGCCATCGCGATAAAATTGTTCGCCCAGCAACGCATTCATAATACTTTTTTTCTTCAGATAGAGCGCGCCGCCAATATATCCCAGATAGGTGCCATCCTTTGACCAGATCGGCGTGGAGACAAACACCATCAAATTATTCGCCGCCGAGATTGCTGGCTGGCTGATAAGTGGCTTACGCTCCTTCAGCGCCTGACGCGCAGTCTCAGTGGTCAACTGCATCCCTTCCAGCTTCAGCGACTCCGGTGAAATGGCACGAACCTGGCTATGCGCATCGACAATCACTACCGAGTTAAAACTGGCAGTCTGTTCGCGCAAACGGTCGACCTCTCCCTGCAACGCGCTTTTGTCATCAAGACCATCACTCAGCATTTTGGCGCTGTAAGCGAGTTGTGATTGCGCCAGCTGGAAGAAAATTTCGGTGGTGGCCGCCAGCTTGGTGGCGTACACCCGATTCGACTCAAGAGTATTATTAATCAACAAATCGCGCTGCACGCGCCATGTGGCATAAAGAGAATTAGCCAGGGTGATCACGATGCTGGCAATGGCAAGCAGAGTAATCAGGGTACGTAAGTCGGTTTTTGGCCGTAACAGCCTCAACATAGACTTACCTTAATTTTGCTGAACATAATGGTAGCGCCTTAGTATAAATTTATTTTGCGCGTTGATTTGGATGCGGTGTATGCCCTGGTAAAGCACCGTATAATTGTAAGCCTGCCTTAGCTTTTACTGCAAATAGCTTTAGCGGTCCGGTGCGGCTAATCGCAGGATTCCTTTCCTGCACCGCTGTCGCTAAACTGTTGGTCTGAGTGCGAAACGTCAGTGCAGCAATCGAAGAACGTTTCATCCTGCGGCCTGTCAAAACACTACTTTCTAGTTATGGGACTGATGCATGTTTAACCGGTTGAAGAAAAGTCTGGTCGCTTCATTAATCGCGACACTGCTGGCAAGCAGTGTCATCCCTTCCCGGGCTGATAATATGGTCGATTCACTGCCGGATATTGGCACCACCGCGGGTGGAACACTGTCGATAAATCAGGAGCTGCAAATGGGGGATTTTTATGTCCGCCAGCTGCGCGCCAGCGCGCCCCTGATTAACGATCCGCTGCTTAATGACTACATCAATCAGTTGGGTCAACGGCTGGTATCACACGCCAATTCAGTGCGTACCCCGTTTAACTTCTACTTAATCCGTAACGACGAAATTAACGCCTTTGCCTTTTTTGGCGGTAACGTAGTACTGCATTCGGCGCTGTTTCGCTATGCCGATAATGAAAGTCAGCTGGCGTCGGTGATGGCGCATGAGATCTCTCACGTTACCCAGCGCCATCTCGCGCGCGCAATGGAAGAACAGCAGCGCAATGCACCGCTCACCTGGGTTGGCGCACTCGGTTCCATTTTACTGGCCATGGCCAATCCGCAGGCAGGAATGGCGGCGCTGACCGGTACATTGGCCGGCTCTCGTCAGGGCGTGATCAGTTTTACGCAAAATAACGAGCAGGAAGCCGACCGTATCGGCCTCCAGGTATTACAGCGTTCGGGCTTCGATCCACAAGCGATGCCAGAATTTCTGCAAAAGCTGGCCGATCAGTCACGTTACGCTTCTAAACCACCGGAAATTCTGCTGACGCACCCCTTACCCGATAGCCGTCTGGCCGATGCGCGTAACCGTGCTAATCAGATGCGTCAGGTAGTGGTGGAGTCTTCACAGGATTTTTATATGGCTAAAGTGCGCGCACTCGGCATGTACTCAACCGGCCGCAATCAGCTGAATGACGATCTGCTGGAAAGCTGGGAAAAGGGCAATATCCGTGCACAGCAGGCGGCGCAATACGGCAAAGCGATTCAGTTTCTTCAGGCACAAAGTTACGCCAATGCTAAACGTATTATCGAACCGCTGCTGGCGAAACAGCCCGGCAATGTCTGGTATCTCGATATTATGACCGATATTGATATCGGGCTGAATCAGGCTCCGCAGGCGATTAAACGCCTGACTGCCGTCAGCGCCTCCGCCAGCAATCCGGTGCTGCAACTTAACCTGGCGAATGCCTATGTCGAAGCTAAACAGCCTGCCGCCGCCAGCCGCATTCTTAATCGCTACACCTGGGCGCATCCTAACGATCCTAACGGCTGGGATTTACTGGCGCAGGCCTCGGCTGCGCAGGGGCTGCGTGATGAAGAGTTGTCGGCACGTGCCGAAGGTCTGGCACTGGCCGGTCGCCTCGATCAAGCGATTACCACTCTGAGCGGTGCCAGTTCACAAGTTCCACTGGGAAGCCTGAAGCAGGCACGTTATGACGCGCGAATCGATCAGCTACGTCAGTTACAGCAGCGCTTCCGCCAGTATTCAAAATCGTAAGGGAAAATCGATGGTCACTATTTATCATAATCCGCGCTGTTCAAAGAGCCGGGAAACCCTGAATCTGTTGCAACAGCACGGAGTTACACCCGAAGTGGTGCTCTATCTCGATACGCCGCCGGATGAAGCCACGCTCAAGTCTTTGCTGCAACAGTTAGGGTTTAATAGCGCACGTCAACTGCTGCGTAATAAAGAGGAGCAGTATAAGCAGCTGAATCTGGCAGATGCATCTCTAAGTGAAGCACAGCTGTTACAGGCAATGATCGATCATCCAAAGCTGATCGAACGCCCAATTGTGGTGGCTAACGGCCAGGCGCGTATCGGTCGCCCACCTGAGCAAGTGCTGGAAATTCTGTAGGATTGTACTCTCAGTCGGAGGCTTGCGCCTCCGGCACTATAGATCGAGCGTCTCTTTAACAAAGGGAATGGTCAGCTTACGCTGAGCACTGATGGAGGCGCGATCGAGCTTATCCAGCGTATCAAATAACGTGCGCATTTCACGATCCAGCCGTTTCAGCAGAAAGCGACCGACATCTTCCGGCAGTTCAAAACCGCGCAGGTCTGCGCGCAGCTTAAGCGCCTGCAGCTTGTCTTCATCGGAGAGCGGTTGCAGCTTGTAAATCTGCCCCCAGTCGAGGCGTGACGCGAGATCGGCCAGTTTCAGATTAAGCTGACGCGGCGGACGATCGCCGGTAATCAACAACCGTGTTTTGCCGGTTTCGAGAATCCGGTTATACAGATCGAAGATCGCCATCTCCCACAGCTCATCACCCGCGATGCATTCAATATTATCGATGCATATCAGCGCCAGTTGCTCCATACCATCCAGCACTTCGGGCACAAACCAGGTGCGTTTATCAAGCGGAACATAACCGACCGCTTCGCCCTGTGCCGAAAGCTCCGCGCAAGCGGCATGCAGCAAATGACTGCGCCCACCGCCTTCGCGTGACCAGAAGTAGAAATAACTGCCATGTTCCTGATGCAGCGCGCCTTTTAGCGCAGCCAGTAGCGACGGATTCTCCCCTGGCCAGAAGCTGGCAAAGGTTTCGTCGTCGGGCAAATAGAGTGGCAATGAAAGCTGTGCCGGCGTGTTCAGAAGCACCTCAAGTGTGAACGGGCAGAAAACAGCAAAAGTTTATCACAACTTCTGTCTTTAAATGAAATGGGCAGCCTGAGCTGCCCACTGGTCGATCAATGCGGCGAATCATCTTCCGCATCCAGCACCTCTTCTTCCGGGCGCAGCACACTGATCGCTTTGAAGATCAGGCTTAATCCGACGCCAACAATGGTCGCCAGCGCCATCCCTTTCAGTTCTGCCGCACCAATGTGCACTTTCGCACCGCTGACGCCGATAATCAGGATCACCGAGGTCAGGATCAGGTTTTGCGCTTTGCTGTAGTCCACTTTCGATTCGATCAGTACCCGAATACCGGAGGCACCGATAACTCCGTACAACAACAGTGATACACCGCCCATCACCGGAACCGGAATCACCTGAATCGCGGCGGCCAGTTTACCCACGCAGGAAAGCAGAATCGCCAGAATTGCCGCACCGCCAATGACCCAGGTACTGTAAACGCGGGTAATCGCCATCACGCCAATGTTCTCGCCGTAAGTGGTATTCGGCGTTGAGCCAAAGAAACCGGAGAATACGGTCGAGATACCGTTAGCAAACATCGAACGATGCAGGCCCGGATCTTTCATCAGGTCTTTTTTAACGATATTCGCCGTCACCACCAGGTGACCAACGTGCTCGGCAATCACTACCAGCGCCGCAGGCAAAATGGTAAAGATGGCAAACCACTCAAAGCGTGGCGTATAGAACGTTGGCAGCGCGAACCATGGCGCATCGCGCACCGGCGTCCAGTCAACAATGCCCAGTACAAATGACAACGCATAACCAACCAGCACACCAATCAGAATCGGGATTATCGCCATAAAACCGCGAAACAGGACCGAGCCAAAAATCGTCACCGCCAGCGTTACCAGCGAGATAATCACGGTTTTGCTGTCGGCAGAACTGCCATCCGCGGGCAGCAGGCCGGCCATATTGGCAGCCACTCCCGCCAGTTCCAGCCCGATGACCGCGACGATTGCGCCCATTGCCGCTGGCGGAAACATCACATCCAGCCAGCCGGTACCGGCTTTTTTCACAATCAGCGCCACCAGGCAAAACAGCACGCCGCACATAATAAAACCACCCAGCGCCACTTCGTAACCCAGCGGTAACAGTAACAGTACCGGAGAAATAAAGGCGAAGCTGGAACCAAGATAAGCGGGAATTTTGCCTTTACAGATAAACAGGTACAGCAGCGTGCCAATACCGTTAAACAGCAGCACCGTTGCCGGATTGATATGAAACAGAATCGGCACCAGCACCGTAGCGCCAAACATGGCAAACAGATGCTGGAAACTGAGTGGAATGGTCTGGAGCAGCGGTGGCCGCTCACTAACGCCGATGGCGCGACGAGTCATGGTATCCCCTTGAGATGTTATTTTTGCCATAAAAAAGCCGACTCTGCGGTCGGCTTCATTTTTTTAAGAAGTTATTTGGTTCCGAAAATCTTATCGCCGGCATCACCGAGCCCAGGAATAATGTAGCCTTTCTCGTTCAGCCCCTGATCGACCGACGCGGTATAGACTTCAATATCCGGATGCGCTTTCTCCAGCGCCGCCAGCCCTTCCGGCGCGGCAACCAGCACCAGAACTTTAATACTGTTACAACCGGCTTTTTTCAGCAGATCGATGGTGGCAATCATTGAACCGCCCGTCGCCAGCATTGGGTCAACGACCAACGCCAGACGCTCTTCAATATTTGACACCAGCTTCTGGAAATACGGCACCGGCTCCAGCGTTTCTTCGTCACGATAGACGCCAACAACACTGATACGCGCACTCGGTACATGCTCCAGCACCCCTTCCATCATGCCAAGACCGGCACGCAGAATCGGGACGACGGTAATTTTCTTACCTTTGATCTGTTCGATCTCAACCGGACCATTCCAGCCTTCAATTGTGACTTTTTCGGTTTCCAGATCCGAGGTAGCTTCATAGGTCAGCAAACTTCCCACTTCTGAGGCGAGCTCACGAAAACGCTTGGTGCTGATATCATGCTCACGCATCAGGCCCAGTTTATGTTTGACGAGCGGGTGTTTGACTTCCACGATCTTCATTGTTGTTCTCCCGGAGTGGTTAGCGGCAAAAAAAAATCGCGGGATTATACCGCCTTTTTTTCAGCACGCCATATGACTTGAAGCAATTAAGATCAATTAGCTAAGGATTGTCTAAAATTTAGCGATACGCAATGTCAGCTAAGATGAGACTCGCAAACGTTTGCCTGCGCTGATAGAATTGCCGCGCTTTAATTTCAAACCACCAACCGCAACCGCGTGGGGATTTCGCAGTGACCGACAAGACCTCTCTCAGCTATAAAGACGCCGGCGTAGATATCGATGCTGGTAATGCTTTAGTCGATCGTATTAAAGGCGTAGTGAAAAAGACTCGTCGCCCGGAAGTGATGGGTGGACTGGGCGGTTTCGGTGCCCTTTGTGCGCTGCCGCAAAAATACCGCGAACCAATTCTGGTTTCCGGCACTGACGGCGTCGGCACCAAGCTGCGTCTGGCAATGGATCTGAAACGCCACGACAGTATCGGTATCGATCTGGTCGCCATGTGTGTTAACGACCTGGTGGTTCAGGGTGCTGAGCCGCTGTTCTTCCTCGACTATTATGCTACCGGCAAACTGGATGTGGACACCGCAGCCAGCGTAATCACCGGTATTGCTGAAGGCTGCCAGCAGTCTGGCTGTGCTCTGGTCGGCGGCGAAACCGCTGAAATGCCGGGCATGTACCATGGCGAAGATTATGACGTGGCGGGTTTTTGCGTCGGCGTGGTGGAAAAATCAGAAATCATCGACGGCAGCAAAGTGCAGGACGGCGATGTACTGATCGCGCTGGGTTCAAGTGGCCCGCACTCTAACGGTTATTCACTGGTGCGCAAAATCCTCGAGGTCAGCCAGACCGAACCGGAAACCACCCAGTTGGAAGGCAAATCGATCGCCGATCATCTGCTGGCTCCAACCCGCATTTACGTGAAAAACATTCTCAGCCTGATCGAACAGGTTGATGTGCACGCCATTGCTCATTTGACCGGCGGCGGCTTCTGGGAAAACATCCCACGCGTGCTGCCAGATAACACCCAAGCCGTGCTGGAAGAGTCAAGCTGGCAGTGGCCCGCCATTTTCAGCTGGATGCAGCAGGCAGGTAATGTCAGCCGTCATGAAATGTATCGCACCTTTAACTGTGGCGTCGGTATGGTTATCGCGCTCAGCCCGGCAGATGCCGACAAAGCGGTGCAGTTAATGACTGATGCTGGCGAACTCGCGTGGAAGATCGGCGTGATTAAAGCTTCCGATGCTGAAGAGCGTGTGGTTATTAATCCATGAAAAAGATAGTCGTGCTGGTTTCCGGAAACGGAAGTAATCTTCAGGCCATTTTAGATGCCTGCCAGCAAGGACAAATCAACGGCAGCATTGCTGCCGTTTTCAGTAATAAAGCCGACGCTTTTGGTCTGGAACGCGCACGCGCCGCCGGCATTCCCGGCCATGCGCTGGAAGCCGCCCAGTTTTCTGACCGTGAAGCTTTCGATCGTCAGCTAATGCTGGAAATCGACGCTTACGGCCCGGATTTAGTGGTGCTGGCGGGCTATATGCGCATTCTCAGCCCGGCATTTGTCGCGCATTATCAGCAGCGCCTGCTGAATATCCACCCTTCGCTGCTGCCGAAATATCCCGGCCTGCACACCCATCGCAAAGCCATTGAAAACGGTGATGATCAGCACGGCACCTCGGTGCATTTTGTTACCGATGAGCTGGACGGTGGCCCGGTGATTTTACAGGCTAAAGTGCCGATTTTTGCCGGTGATAGCGAAGAAGCAGTCAATGCCCGCGTGCAGCAACAGGAATATGCTATCTATCCACGGGTTGTCAGCTGGTTTATCGATGGTCGCCTGACCATGCAGAATAATGCCGCCTGGATGGACGGTGTAAAACTGCCTGCCGAAGGTTACGCGATTGACTAAATGAGAACAGGCCAGCAATGGCTGGCCTGTTACTCTTGCTGCTCTGCTTTAATCTTTAACCATACCTGCCCGTAATATAATCCTCAGTACGACGCGCCTGCGGTGTGGTAAACAGATCGTCGGTCTGCGCAAACTCCACCACGCTGCCATTATGCATAAACGCGGTATAGTCCGAGACGCGTGCCGCCTGCTGCATGTTATGCGTCACCAGAATAAGCGTGAAATGCTGCTTTAGCGTGGTCATCAGCTCTTCAATCACCAGCGTCGAGATTGGATCGAGTGCCGAGGTTGGCTCATCAAGCAGCAACACCTCCGGTTCAATCGCCACGGCACGTGCAATCACTAAGCGCTGCTGCTGACCACTGGAGAGCGTCAGCGCATTCTGCCGCAGACTGTCTTTAACCTCGCTCCACAGTGCCGCAGCGCGCAGCGCGCGCTCAACCGCTTCATCCAGCACCCGCCGGTCGCGCACGCCCTGTAATCTCAGTCCGTATACCACATTTTCATAAATCGACTTGGGAAAAGGATTTGGCCGTTGAAATACCATACCCACGCGGCGGCGCAGAGCGGAAAGGTCGCCAGTATTTTGCAGAATCGACTGCTGCTCCAGCAGAATATCGCCTTCCACCCGACAGCCATCAATCAGATCGTTCATACGATTAAAGCAGCGCAGCAGCGTCGATTTGCCACAGCCGGAAGGGCCAATCAGCGCGGTAATACGGTTTTTCGGTAACCGCAGTGAGATATCTTTCAGCGCCTGTTTATCGCCATACCACAACGACAGCTGATTCAGTTCCAGCGCCGTTTCTGTTGCGGCAAAATCCACGGTTGAATGCATTACAGTGTCCACAGTTATTGCACCAGCGCACGATAGCGCTCGCGCAGGCGATGGCGCAAGCCCATCGCCGCCAGATTCAGTCCTAATACAATGCTTACCAGTAATAAAGCCGTCGCATAAACCAGCGGGCGCTCCGCTTCGGCGTTCGGACTCTGGAACGCCAGGTCGTAAATCTGGAAGCCAAGGTGCATAAATTTACGATCAAGATGCAGATAAGGGAAAATGCCGTCAATCGGCAATTCCGGTACCAGCTTCACTACCCCGACCAGCATCAGTGGCGCAGTTTCGCCAGCGGCGCGTGCCACCGCCAGAATCAGGCCGGTCAGCATCGCCGGTAATGCCAGCGGCAAGGTGATGTGCCACAAGGTTTCCGCCCGGGTGGCGCCCAGCGCCAGCGAGCCCTGACGCAAAGCGGAAGGGATCCGCGACAGCCCCTCTTCGGTCGCAACAATCACTACCGGTAACGTCAGCAGTGCCAGCGTTAGCGAGGCCCATAATAAGCCAGGGGTGCCAAAAGTCGGATTAGGTAGCGAAGCCGGAAAAAACAGCTGATCGAGCGTGCCGCCAATTAGCCAGACAAAAAAACCGAGGCCAAAAACGCCGTAAACAATCGACGGTACGCCAGCAAGATTCACTACCGCAATCCGCACCAGGCGCGTTAATGCATTGCGGTCAGCATACTCATGCAGCCAGACGGCAGCGATCACGCCTAACGGCATCACCATCACCGACATCAACAGCACCATCAGCACCGTACCAAAAATCGCCGGAAACGCGCCGCCATCCGACTGATTTTCGCCCGGTGAATCGCTGATAAAATGCCAGATTTGCGTGGCGAAATGCTGCCATTTTTGCCCAGGCGTCATCGCATTCGGATACCAGGCGGCGACGATCTGCGTCAGCGGAATACGCTGCACGTTGCCACTGGCATCACGCAACAATAGCGCGCTGCGTTCAATTTCACTGTTAAGCGACGCCAGCCGCGCCGCCAGCCGGTTAAACTGGCGCTGTAGTTCGGCCCGCCCCGCCTGATGAATCGACTGCTCCTGCGCGTCGTACTGTTTCTCTTCACGCAACTCCTGCGCCTGTAGCTGCAGAGCTTCCAGCTGAGCATTCACCTGCGCCATCTCCACGCGACGAATATGCGCCGCCTGCTCCAGTTGCAGGCGAGTTTGCTGCAGCCGCTGTTGAAGCGCAGCTTTCATATTTTGCGCCACTAAAGGCTGAGTACCGTCGCGCAAACCGGCAAACCAGCCATAAGCGTTGCCACCCGTGCGGCGCTGCAACACGATAATCTCTTCCGGTTGCTGCCGCTGAGCGATATCGCTGGACAACAGCGTGCGAAAATCCGGCGCGGCAAAATCACGGTTGCCGGTTTTGATCAGATAACGCGTGACCGTTTCCGGTAACGACTCAGCGATGCGGCTACCGCTATCCTGCAACTGCTGGCGGGAAACCTGGCTGCGATTCACCACCTCGCCCAGTAACTGCACGTTGCCCGCAGCAGATTGATTAAGCGTAAACAGCGTTACCGGCTGGGGCCAGAAACCGCGTAATCCTTGCCAGGCCAGTAAGCTAATCAGCAGCAAAAACGCCAGCAGGCTGAACGCCACTGCACCGGCGGTTAACCAGCGCCAGCGGTCGTTCTTCGCCATCCACTTATTCATCCCTGCCCCTCATGCTGACCATAGCGCTGACGCAACCGCTGGCGCACCACTTCTGCCAGCGTATTCACCACCAGAGTAAACAACAGCAGCACCAGCGCGCTGAGGAACAGAATACGGTAATGTGCACTACCCGCCGCCGCTTCCGGCATTTCGACGGCAATATTGGCCGACAGCGTTCGCAAACCGTGGAACAAACCGCCATCGGTAACTGGCGTATTGCCGGTCGCCATTAGCACAATCATGGTTTCCCCCACCGCGCGACCAAAACCGATCATCAGCGCGGCGAAAATACCTGCCGATGCGCCGGGTAACACCACGCGTGACAAGGTTTGCCATGGCGTGGCACCCAGCGCCAGTGAACCTTGCCCCAACGAGGCGGGAACGCTAAAAATTGCATCTTCTGCCAGGGTAAAAATCAGCGGCACCAGCGCAAATCCCATCGCCACGCCAGCAACCAGCAAATTGCGCTGCTCATAGCCGTGCGCCAGACGTTCTGCCAGCCCGCGGCTAAACAGCCAGCCGTCCAGTAAGGGCACCAGCCACAGCGTCAGCAGGCTGACCAATAGCAACAGCGGCACCAGTATCCACACCTCACGGCCATCGGCACACAGCCGATGTCGCCAGCGCGGCGGCAAGCGGCTTGAGCCCCAGCCACAGAGCAACAGCGTCGCGGCCAGCACAAACGGCAGCAGCAGCACGCCGGACAGATGATCGGCAATGCGTGGAGCCAGCCACAGCCCGGCAATCAGGCCCACCACCACGCTGGGTAGCGCGCCCATCATTTCGATAGCCGGTTTCACCCAGCGCCGCAGCGCGGGTGACATAAACCAGGCGGTATAAATTGCAGCAGCCAGCGCCAGCGGCGTGGCGAACAGCAGCGCCAACGCGGCGGCTTTTAGCGTGCCGGATACCATCGGCACCAGACTGAATTTTCCCTGGTAGTAATCTTCAGCCGCCGTCGATTGCCATACCCACGCCGGCTGCGGATAGTTTTCATACCAGACTTTCTGCCACAGACTGCGCCAGCTAAAATCCGGCAAAGGATTGTGCAAGCTGAAGTAGCGCCACTCACCCTGACTTTCCACCAGCAGTCCATTCCCCTGTGGTGCAAACTCGGCGGCAGTAATCCCGGCAGGCAGCGAATGCGAGAAAATCGCGCCGTCCTGTTTACTGGCAAATAGCGTAAGCTGGCCTTGCGGGCTGAGGGTGGCGAACACCCGGCGATGAGTTTCACTGAAGAACAGCGGTTGCGCCTTAGCGCCGGTAAAATTGCGGATAAAGTTAAGATGCGGACCTGTAGGGCTGGCGATATCAAACCATTGCGCAATGCCGGATGGCCCGGCAAGCAACAACGAGTCACCGCCGCTTAATAGCAGCATTTCCTGCGGTTTTTCCTGCAGCGTGATGGTATCGCGCAGGGTAATATTGTCCGCCGTAATGCGCCAGACGCGCAGCAGATTATCTGCCAGCGCAAACAGCAGCTTTCCATCTGGCGTCAGCAGCAGCTGATCTGTCCCTGCCTGATTGATGGTCTGAATTTGCGGCGTCTGGTTGGGCTGTAGCCGTGCCAGCTCAATGGTATTATCGCTGGCGGCGGCAAACAGCCAGCGATCGTCTGCGGGATGCGCGACGGCGGGATGACGCAAAGACCGTGCTGAAATCGCCAGCGCGCGGTCGCCGAGCGGAAATTTCCAGCGTGGCTCACCCTCGCTGGCGGTAAAATCGGCGGTTATTAATTTAATACTGCCATCAGGCTGTAACAATGCCACCGCAGATTTATCGGCGGTAACCGCCGCCTGAACCGGGCCAGTGGCCAGCTGCAGTGCCGGTTCAGCCGGCTCGCCGCTGAGCGGAATAAAACGGGCGCTGCCATGCTGATCGATACGCCAGCCCCACTTGCCATTCAGGCCAATCGCCACCGCAGGTTGCGGTTGCCATAAAGCAAAGTGGCTGACTTGCTGGAGTGAAGGCGCAGTAAACAGCGGCGTCACTACCCAGATTAACCAGAAAAACAGCAGCATCATGACCAGCAGGATACCGACGCCACAGGCCGTGACCACGCGATGCGTCAGCCGGTCGATAAATCGCCGCCTTGAGTCGCTGTATTGCACCGGAATATGGTTGTCGATCATGCCAGAAAAAGGTTCCGTTTCGCTTTGAGGCCGCTATGTTGCCCGTAGCCGCTTGATAAGACAACTATTGAGGTTGGACAATGCAGCCATACTCTCGCCATAATGGATTTGGACACCGGATACCTTGGTCCTGAATCAGCACATCGGAGTAAAAATGGGTCAGGAAAAGTTATACATTGAAAAAGAACTGAGCTGGTTATCTTTTAATGAACGTGTATTGCAGGAAGCAGCAGACAAGAGCAATCCGCTAATTGAGCGGATGCGTTTTCTCGGCATTTACTCCAATAATCTTGATGAATTTTATAAGGTCCGCTTTGCCGATTTGAAGCGCCGCATTCTGATAGGCGAAGAACAGGGTTCGCCCAGTACGCCGCGCCACTTGCTGAAAAAGATTCAGCAGCGGGTAATGAAAGCCGATCAGGAGTTCGACGGCCTATATAACGATCTGCTGCTGGAAATGGCGCGCAACCAGATCTTTCTGATCAATGAGCGTCAGCTGTCGCCAAATCAACAGAACTGGCTGCGGCACTACTTTAAACACCATCTGCGCCAGCACATCACGCCGATTTTGATCAACCGTGATACCGATCTGACCGAGTTTCTGAAAGACGACTATACCTATCTGGCGATCGAGATTATTCGCGGCGAAGATATCCGCTATGCACTGCTGGAGATCCCTTCCGATAAAGTGCCGCGCTTCGTTAATCTGCCGCCGGAAACGCCACGCCGCCGCAAGCCGATGATCTTGCTCGATAACATTCTGCGCTATTGCCTGGATGATATCTTTAAAGGCTTTTTCGATTATGACGCGCTCAACGCTTACTCAATGAAAATGACGCGTGACGCCGAGTACGATCTGGTTACTGAGATGGAATCCAGCCTGCTGGAACTGATGTCATCCAGCCTGAAACAGCGTCTGACCGCTGAGCCGGTACGCTTTGTTTATCAGCGTGATATGCCGGATGCGATGGTCGAACTGCTGCGCGGCAAACTCAGCATCTCGAATTACGACTCAATTATACCTGGCGGCCGTTACCATAACTTTAAAGACTTTATTAGTTTCCCTAACGTCGGCAAAGCCAATCTGGTCAACAAGCCACTGCCGCAGCTGCGCCATATCTGGTTTGATGGCTTCCGTAACGGCTTTGATGCTATTCGTCATCGCGACGTGCTGCTCTATTATCCTTATCACACCTTCGAGCACGTGCTGGAGCTGCTGCGCCAGGCGTCGTTTGACCCGAGCGTACTGGCGATTAAAATCAATATTTATCGCGTGGCGAAAAACTCGCGCATTATTGATGCAATGATCCACGCCGCTTATAACGGCAAAAAAGTCACGGTCGTGGTCGAGTTACAGGCACGTTTCGACGAAGCCGCCAATATTCATTGGGCAAAACGCTTAACCGAAGCGGGTGTTCATGTGATCTTCTCCGCGCCGGGCTTAAAGATCCACGCCAAACTGTTTTTAATCTCACGCCGTGAGAACGATGAAATTGTGCGCTACGCTCATATTGGCACCGGTAACTTTAATGAGAAGACCGCACGCATCTATACCGACTATTCATTACTGACCGCCGATGCGCGCATTACAAATGAAGTGCGCCGGGTGTTTAACTTTATCGAAAATCCTTACCGCCCGGTCAGTTTTGAACATCTGATGGTCTCGCCGCAAAACTCGCGCCGGATGCTTTATCAGCTGATCGATAATGAAATTGCCAATGCGCAGAACGGTATTGCGGCTGGCATTACGCTGAAAGTGAACAACCTGGTGGATAAAGGTTTAGTCGACAGGCTGTACACCGCATCAAGCGTTGGGGTGCAGGTTAATCTGCTGATCCGCGGTATGTGTTCGTTGATCCCGAATCTTGAAGGCATCAGCGATAATATCAAGGTAATCAGTATCGTAGATCGCTATCTTGAGCATGACCGGGTGTATATTTTTGATAACGGCGGCGATAAAAAAGTCTATCTCTCTTCTGCCGACTGGATGACCCGTAATATTGATTACCGTATCGAAGTGGCGGTGGCGATCCTCGATCCCACGCTGAAACAGCGCATACTGGATATTATTGGCATCCTGTTCAGTGATACCCTGAAAGCTCGCTTCGTTGATAAAGAGCTGAGTAATCGTTATGTGCCGCGTGGCAACCGCCGTAAGGTTCGCGCGCAGTTAGCCATTTACGATTACATCAAATCCCTGGAACAACCTGAATAATTCACTATGCCAATATCCCATAAAAGTACGCCCAAACCGCAGGAATTTGCTGCTATTGACCTCGGTTCAAACAGTTTCCACATGGTGATTGCACGCGTGGTGGATGGTGCCATGCAGGTGCTGGGAAGGTTGAAACAGCGGGTACATCTGGCCGACGGGCTGGATGCCAACAATGTGCTGAGTGAAGATGCGATTCAGCGAGGTCTGAATTGCCTGGCGCTGTTTGCCGAGCGCTTGCAAGGCTTCAGCCCGGCCAATGTGACTATTGTCGGCACCCATACTTTACGTCAGGCGGTTAATGCGGAGGATTTTCTCCAGCGCGCCGCCGATGTCATTCCGTATCCGATCGAAGTGATCTCTGGTCATGAAGAAGCACGCCTGATCTTTATGGGGGTGGAACACACCCAGCCAGAGAAAGGCCGTAAGCTGGTGATTGATATCGGCGGTGGTTCGACCGAACTGGTGATCGGCGAAGATTTTGAACCCAAGCTGGTTGAAAGCCGACGCATGGGCTGCGTCAGTTTTGCCAATCTCTATTTCCCGCAGCGCGAGATCAGTAAAGAGAATTTCCGCCGCGCACGGCTGGCCGCCGCGCAAAAGCTGGAAACCCTTGCCTGGCAATATCGCCTGCTCGGCTGGCAGTTTGCCCTTGGCGCATCAGGCACCATCAAAGCAGCCTGTGAAGTGCTACAGGCAATGGGTGAGAAAGATAAGCTGATTACCCCGGAGCGCCTCGAAATGCTGTATGACGAGGTGATTAAGCATAAGTCCTTTGATGCCTTAAGCCTGCCGGGCTTGTCGGATGAGCGTAAAGCGGTATTTGTTCCGGGACTGTCGATTTTGTGCGGCGTGTTTGATGCGCTGGCGATCCGCGAGCTGCGCCTTTCGGACGGTGCGCTGCGTGAAGGTGTGCTGTATGAGATGGAAGGCCGTTTCCGCCATCAGGATATTCGTAGCCGCACGGCACAAAGCCTGGCGAATCACTACAACATCGACACCGACCAGGCCCGTCGGGTACTCGACACCACTGAGCTACTCTATCTGCAATGGAAAAATCAAAATCCAAAACAGGCCAATCCCCAGCTGGCAGCGCTGCTCAAATGGGCATCCATGCTGCATGAAGTGGGGTTGAGCATTAATCACAGCGGATTACAGCGCCACTCCTCTTATATCCTGCAAAATACCAATATGCCGGGCTTTAATCAGGATCAACAATCACTGCTGGCGATGCTGGTACGCTATCATCGTAAAGCGGTGAAAGTGGATGAGATGCCGCGTTTTACCCTGTTTAAGAAGAAGCAATTTTTGCCGCTGGTGTTTCTGCTGCGGTTAGGTGCGCTGCTGAACAATCAGCGCCAGGCAACCACTAAACCCGACACCTTGCTGCTGGAAACGGATGATGGCCACTGGACGCTGACCTTCCCTGCCGGCTACTTTGCTCAGAATAACCTGGTACAACTCGATCTTGAGCGCGAGCAGGCGTACTGGGAAGATGTGGTCGGCTGGAAGCTGATGATCCAGGAAGCGCCGTAAAAATCCGGCACAGTTTAAAGCCGCCAGCAACGGCGATTCGAACCTCGCCGTTGCTGATAATGTCCGGCTATCATTTAATAACGGTTTTATTATGACAACTCCAGATACCCGCAACGATCTGTTCCAAAAGTATGCACTCAGTGCGCCCCATTCTGAAATCGTCGAGGCTGCCAGTCGCATTGCGCCCGGTAAAGCGCTGGATCTTGGCTGCGGCAACGGACGCAATACGCTGTACCTGAATCAGCAAGGCTTTGAACTTACCGCCTGGGATAAAAATCCG
The DNA here is from genome assembly GCF_032164335.1 of Winslowiella toletana. NCBI lineage: Bacteria > Pseudomonadati > Pseudomonadota > Gammaproteobacteria > Enterobacterales > Erwiniaceae > Winslowiella > Winslowiella toletana. The sequence continues at coordinate 3,551,799 of NZ_CP134152.1, forward strand.
CAGAGCATCGCCAAACTGAATCACATCATCGGGCAAGAGTCGTTAGACGGTATCAGCACCGATATTAAAGATCTGGATACCCTGCGTTTTAATGGCGAGTACCAGCTGGTGTTCTCTACCGTGGTAATGATGTTTCTGCAACCGGAAACCATCCCGCAGATGATTGCCGATATGCAGGCCAGCACGGTAAAAAATGGTTATAACCTGATCGTTGCCGCGATGAACACCGACGATTATCCCTGCAATCTGCCCTTCCCGTTCACCTTTAAATCCGGTGAGCTCAGCCACTATTACCGCAAATGGCATATTCTGAAGTACAACGAGGAAGTCGGTGAGCTGTTTAAAACCGACGAAAACGGCAACCGCATTAAGTTGCGTTTCGCCACCCTGCTGGCGCAAAAGGCTCCGACTAAGGATTGATATCAGGGTTAACTGCAGGGGCTAAGCTCGACAGGAGCTGCGGCATACTGATGGCATAGCCCTGCAAATAATCGACCCCGAGCTTTTTTAGCGCGGCGGCTATTTCATCTGATTCGACAAACTCAGCCACCACCTTCATTCGCTTCAGGCGGGCGACGCAGCAAATAGACTCGATAATATTATAATCGAGGCTGCTGGTCAGAATGTTGCGCACAAAGCTGCCATCTATTTTTAGCATATCGGCCTGCACTTCCTTCAGACGGGTATAGCTGGCATAGCCGGTGCCAAAGTCATCGATTGCCACCCGACACCCCAGATAGCGCAACTGATTGATCGAGCGATTTCCCCAGCTGAAATCACTGAGCATATGCGACTCTTCTACTTCAACGATCAGCTGCCACGGCTCCACATTGTAGGTTTTCAGCATGGTATCAATTTCACGCGCCAGGTACGGACGACACAAAGTGGAGGCAAAAAGATTAACCGAAAAGCGTGCCGCAGGCAGCGCCTCACGATGCTGATCGATAAAGCACAGCGTATGATCAAGTACCCAGCGGTCGATCTCCCAGCTCATGCCAAACTCGTGCACCACCGGCAGGAAAACCTCCGGCTTCAGCTGATTGCCGTGTGAATCTACCATTCGCAGCAGAATTTCATGATAGTCATCGCCGCGAAGCCCCTGTATACGCTGAGCCAGTAACACAAACTTATTGTCATCCAGCGCATGTTGCACTTCATGCAACATCGACAGTTTGTCTTTTACCTTGCGCTGCACCGGCACGCCACCCTGCTGCAAATTCTCCGGCAGTCCGCTATTCAGCGACACTTCAGCCATGGCACTCAGCTCTCCCAGCAGTTCATGCAGATGGCTCACCGGCGGTCTGACGGTGCAAAAACTCAGCCCGACGCTCGGCTGCAGCGGTAAACCATCCCACGTCAGGCGATAGTTTTTTAGCCGGGTAGCAATCTCTTCGATACGGACCAGGTGGGTAGCGCTTTCCAGTTGCAACGCCAGATCAAATCCCGGTAACTGGTAGACGTCTTCTCCCGGGCGCAGCAAAGGACGGAGATGACCTGCCAGACAACGCTTATATTGAATGCGCAGTTGCAGACCATAGGTCCGACTTAACAGATCCAGTTCAGGTATACGCAAAAAGCACAGCGTAGACTGGGCGCGGCTCGCGAGATCGACATTAAGTGCCCGCAGATTGGGCAAGCCAATCACCGGATCGGTCAGCGCGGCGCGCCGGGATTTAAAAATAATCCGCCGTTGGCGGTTACCAATCGCCGCCATCATAAAAATAGTCAGGGTAAATACCAGCAAATTCGAGGAGATAATCGCCAGGTGCAGTAGCTGAGTCTGCATATCGACAAACTGCTCACGAAACTGATACAGCGCCACCAGAATCAGTGACCAGCTGAGTGAGGTCATCAGATAGCCAAAGCGCATCGCGGCCCATAGCATCAGCGGCAGCAACAGCGTCAGGGTGTAATCACTGGTCAGCAGATTTTCCCGGTCAAGGCGGAAATGGGTAAGAATAGCCAGTATCACGGCCATCAGCATCGCCCAGCAGATTAATTCGCGCCAGGTCACCTCATCGGCGATTTGTCGCTTCAGGCGTCCCCATAGCAATGGGGCGAAACGGGGTCTTTTGATAATGCGAATCAACCAGTAGTAGACCTGCATCAGAGAAATACAGGAGAGTAGCAGCGACTGGTAGTTGATTAACGTTCGGATGGTAAAAGGATCCGGGGAAAAGATCCCGCTCGCTTCCGGCAGCACGCCCAGCGTCACCACGGTTTGTAGCAGGATCAGCATCAACGTTGGCAGGAAAAATCCCAGCCAGAACAGACGAACCGGCATCATGCTGAATTCACCAAACCCGGCACTCCAGCGGCTACGCGCATGCATGCGGTAGCCGGTCCAGCTGATGCTCATCGCGGCCAAAAAGATGATGCTGGCAATCAGCGCCTGAGCCGGTGAGATATGCAGAATAAACCGGCACAGCAATGCGATACCCACCCCTGGCAGCGCCGCCCAGTCAAATACCATCAGCATCGCGACCATCATCGCCAGCGGCAGATAAATAAGATAGACATCACCGTCGGGAAGTTGCAGACGAGCAGAGAAATGACTGGAAAACGGCATCAGGATTAACGGCAGTATCAGCGGTAATCCCCACCAGCGAGTGCTGAACTGTTTAAAACAGAATTTTTTGCGCATATGCATCATCGTATATTGCAGAACCCGGCAAGCATTCCGTGCCGTTTTGCTGCTCTTCATCCTGAAGAAGCCCATTGGGGCTGGCCCGCCCCCGTGACGGGAGCTACCTGACATGCAACCAGGTCATTGCCAGTTTGACATAAATCAACTCATCATCAGATAAATTTTTGTACAGCCAACCTGTTTAATTAACGGCAGGTAATCAGGTGATATTTTTGCACGGTAAGCATCCGCAGCAGATTGACCTGGCCGCTATGCTGTGCCTAAATAACTAAGTCGCTTACTTTCGTAAGCCAACCACAGGAGCCCATTGCGTGCACAACGCTATGACTATGAAACGACACAAAAAAACGGGGCGGATGACGCGCATCGTATTGCTGATCAGTTTTATCATTCTGCTTGGACGTTTGATTTATTCCATTCCAGGCGCGATTGACCATCATCAGCAAAAAAAAGCGATGCCTGAAACATCGACAATCGCCACACCCGTCAATACTGAATAATGCTCTGCGTCACGTTATGATACGAGCGTTAAGTTGCCTTGCATGAGACAACTTACCCTCATTTCATACATTTTTTGTCGGCTTTAAGCCACTTTTGACGTGTTGCTCTACAGACACAAGGGATATTTATGTCTGCACCTGCTTCTCACGCCCAGCAGCTGGCTGAAATTCGTAGTCGAATTCTTAACCTGCTACTTAATAATAATGATTTAGTTGATACCCTGCTTGAACGGCCGCATAACGAAACCGATCTGGAAAAGCAGACGGTCGAACAACAAACCGAGGAACTGAAGCAGTCCATCACGCTGCTGCACGCCGCTGACCTCGCCGACATTCTCGAAGCGCTTCCCGAAGACGAACGCCAGGCATTCTGGCGTCTGATCGATAACGAGCGCCGCGGCCAGGTGCTGGTTGAAGCATCTGAAAGCGTCTGGGAAAGTCTGATTGAGGAGATGAGTGATAAAGCCATCCTGCAGGCGATTGAGCCGCTGGATATAGACGATCAGGCTTATCTCGCCAAATATCTCTCACGTGATTTAACCGGCCGCTTACTGACCTCGCTGGAACAGAGCCAGCGTGCGCACGTGCTGAACATGATGCATTTCGACCGCGATCGCGTCGGTCGCATCATGGACTTCAATTTGCTGACGGTGCGTGCCGACATCTCGCTGGCAACCGTGCAGCGTTTTCTGCGCCGCAAGAAGTCGATGCCGGACGGTACCGATAAACTGTTTGTCACCGATAAAAACAACGTGCTGCTCGGCGAAGTGCCGCTGACCGATATTTTGTTGAATACACCGGATAAAAAAGTGTTCGAGGTGATGAATAAGCAACCGACCACTTTCCGGCTGGATGATAAAGCAGAAGATGCAGCCGGTGCCTTCGAACGTTATAACCTGATATCAGCGGCGGTTATCGATCAGAAAGGTAAGCTGATTGGTCGTGTCACCATCGAAGATGTGGTGGATTTAGTTAACGAAGAGAGCGACAGCAATATTCGTAAGATGGGTGGCCTTAGCCCGGACGAAGATGTGTTTGCGCCAGTTAAAAAGGCGGTGCGCACCCGTTGGGCCTGGCTGGCGATCAATCTCTGCACGGCATTTGTCGCCTCACGCGTTATTGGTCTGTTTGAAGCCACTATCTCGGAGCTGGTAGCACTGGCGGCACTGATGCCGATTGTCGCCGGTATTGGCGGCAACACCGGTAACCAGACTATCACCATGATTGTGCGCGCACTGGCGCTGCATCAGGTCGAGCCGGGTAACTTCTCATTCCTGGTCATCCGTGAATTAGGTGTCGCGCTGATTAATGGCCTGTTCTGGGGCGGCATTATGGGCGTGATTACCTGGCTGATGTATGACAATCCGGCGTTGGGTGGCGTAATGATGCTGGCGATGGTGTTGAACCTTCTGCTGGCGGCGTTCATGGGCGTAATGATCCCATTAATTATGACCAAACTGAAACGCGATCCGGCAGTTGGCTCCAGCGTATTAATCACCGCGATAACCGATACCGGCGGCTTCTTTATCTTCCTCGGTCTGGCGACGGTGTTTTTACTGCACTAACCTTTAGCAACCCGTGGGGCAATCCCCCCACGGGCTTCAGCTGTCCGGCTTTGCCAGATTATTATCACCAAGCTGGCCGATAAATGGTAAACGCAGGGTCAGCGGCTTAAAGCCGACACCAAGATTGATGCCAAGCACATTCACTTCCATCCCCTCCTCACCACTGATAATCACTCCCAGCACGCCCAACAGCGAGACTTGCAGCCCATTGCCTGACGGCGGCAATCCAACCGGATGCAGCAACGGGCGGTAATCTTTACCAATGGCGTTAGCCGGTAGATCCAGTTTCAGCCCGGGAACTTCCCGGCCGATATGGGCGAGGAAAGTGTTGCTGTTCGGTCCAGGCCAGGCATGGTAGGTATGCGGCCACGGATAACTTTTAATCGCGGCTTCAATTGCGGGTATCATCGCTTCGGCTGCCGCGCCGCGATGCTCCACCAGCAATCCTGGCTTTGCGCCATACCAGAAGCCATCCGGCGTGGCATAGTTGCGCCGCACCCGGTTATCACTGCCCCAACTGACCACTTCGTAGCGCTGATATTCGGTTTCACCGGCTTTTTTAAAAATAATCCATGGATGAACCGCGAACAGCCCTTTCCAGCCAAAAGTATGCGCGGCATAGACCTGAACAATCGCCGTACTGGCATATTGCTGCGGACTGGGGGCTATGCCGGCCGAATCACGCCGTGCCGACCACCAGTTTTCAACTTTTGCTCCTTCGTTACTGCGCATCGATTTAACCAGACTTTGGCAAAAAGAGAGCAACAGTACGCAAATAAAAACAGCACTCAGCACTTTAACTACATTCATAATTCAGCTGACCTGGATAAAACCATTAAAGTAAAAATTGTCTTCGCCTGCAGTAACAACCCACCGTTTTTCACTGCCAGATTTGTTACGGAAAATGAAGATGAAGGAGGACACGCTAAAAATACAACCATTTGATTTTAATGAATAAAATAAAACACCGATAAATCCAGGAAATAATCGATAGTTAATAATAAATTTTTTAAATCCTATTTCCGATAAACGTTAGCCTAACGGTAAACATCATTGTCATCACAGAGTTAAAACAGAGATTTTTAATAGTATAAGCCAGATTACGGCAGGATGTCGTTAATTAACCCTGTCAAATGATTATTTACAAACTGATAACAACAAAATCACCACAGTGCCTACACTCTATTTTCTGGCTTTGATGACTCTCAAAAAATTATTACTCTCAAGCTAACAATTGTGACTTTGCCTTAATTGAATGTCTGCCATTTAGGGAGCAGTATGAACCCAGCATAAATGACGGAAAATGATCATCTGAATCATGAGGTTAATAATGAATGTAGTCCAAACTCCGGCACGGGAATGGAACACACGTCGCAGTGAAAAAGCGCGGCGCATGGCGTCTCTTGCCATACAGGATAAGATAATCCCGACAGATAGTCTGGTGGGAGCACTTGAAAAACTGATTGTCTCCGGCGATCGCGTGGTGCTGGAAGGCAATAACCAGAAACAGGCCGATTTTCTCTCCCGCATGCTTGCTGAGGTTAATCCAAAAAAAATCCACGATTTACATATGATTATGCCAAGCGTGGGGCGCAGTGAACACCTCGACCTGTTTGAAAAAGGCATTGCCCGTAAACTTGATTTCTCCTTCTCTGGGCCTCAGAGCCTGCGTATCTCGCAGCTGCTTCAGGACGGTCAACTGGAAATCGGATCGATCCATACCTATATCGAACTCTACTCTCGTCTGTATGTCGATCTTTGCCCGAATGTGGCGATGATAGCCGGGTTTAAAGCTGACCGAAAAGGTAATCTTTACACCGGGCCGAGTACCGAAGACACACCGGCGCTGGTCGAGGCAGCCGCCTTTCGGGATGGTATCGTTATTGCTCAGGTTAACGAACTGGTCGATGACGAGTCCGATCTGCCGCGCGTGGATATTCCGGGCTCATGGATTGATTACGTTGTGGTGGCTGATAAACCGTTCTTTATTGAGCCCCTGTTCACCCGAGACCCTCGCCTGATCAAACAAGAACATATTCTGATGGCGATGATGGCCATCAAGGGTATCTATGCTGAACATCAGGTTCAGTCACTGAATCATGGCATTGGTTTCAACACCGCCGCTATTGAGCTGCTGCTGCCAACCTATGGTGAACAGCTCGGTCTGAAAGGTAAAATCTGCAAGCACTGGACCCTTAATCCCCATCCAACCCTAATCCCGGCCATTGAGAGCGGCTGGGTCGAAAGTGTTCATTGCTTCGGCGGTGAGCTGGGGATGGAAGAGTATATCCGCGCCCGTCCGGACATTTTCTTTACCGGCTCCGATGGATCCATGCGTTCCAATCGAGCCTTCTGTCAGATGGCTGGCCAGTATGCTGTTGATATGTTCATCGGATCCACCCTACAAATCGACGGGCTGGCAAACTCCTCCACCGTTACCCGTGGTCGTCTGTCCGGCTTCGGCGGCGCACCAAATATGGGTCATGATCCGCACGGTCGCCGTCATGCTACTCCTGCCTGGCTGGATATGATCACCGAGCCAGACCCAATGCAGCGGGGTAAGAAACTTGTCGTGCAGATGGTGGAAACCTTCCAGGCCGGTGTAAAACCAACTTTCGTTGAAAAGCTTGATGCCATTGAGGTTGCCAAATCTTCCGGTATGCCGCTGGCACCGGTGATGATTTATGGCGATGACGTGACCCACGTGCTGACAGAGGAAGGTATTGCCTACCTTTACCGCGCTGACAGTATCGAGGAGCGCCGCGCAATGGTTGCCGCCGTTGCCGGGATTACCGATATAGGCCTTGGCGTTGACGCCAAACGTGTGGCTGAACTTCGTCAGAGCGGTAAAGTCGCTTATCCGGAGGATATGGGTATTCGCCGCTCAGATGCTACCCGTTCGTTGCTCGCCGCAGGAAGCGTAGCGGATCTCGTTGAATGGTCCGACGGCCTTTATAACCCGCCTGCTAAATTCCGGAGCTGGTAATGAAGCTACTGTCACAGACTCGAGTTGAGGCGCAGGCTGAGCGGCTGGCGATCCTCGCCCGCGACTGCCTGATCGACGAAGCGCGACTCAGCCCGAAGCCGGGTCTGGTGGACAGCCGGGGTAACGGTGCCCATCACGACCTGACGCTTGCTCTGATGGAGCGCTCGGCCCACAGCCTGACCGCGACATTTCAGCAATTAGCCCTGCAAAGCTGGCAGCGCCCCGCTGATATCGCCCTGCGAGAAACCATCGGCCATTTGGGCCGTCAGGGTGAACAGCAGATGATGGCTGCCACCCACGGCGTCAATACCCACCGTGGGGCGATCTGGGCACTGGGCCTGCTGGTCAGCGCAGTGGCAATGACTGGCGCAGATGCCGACGCGCATCAGGTCGCCAAAACTGCCGCCGTACTGGCTGCATTGCCGGATCGCAACGCGCCAAAGCTTTTCAGCAAAGGGTTGAAGGCCACGCATCGCTATCGGGTACCGGGTGCCCGTGAAGAAGCCCAGCAGGGGTTTCCGCACGTGATGAAGCTTGCACTCCCTCAGCTGCTACGCAGCCGTGCTAACGGCGCCAGCGAAACGGAAGCTCATCTGGACGCGTTAATGGCGATCATGACCTCGCTCAGCGATACCTGCGTGCTCTCACGCGCCGGAATGACCGGGCTGGAAGCAATGCAGAACGGGGCTCGCGCGGTACTGATAGCCGGGGGCTGTATGACAGATGAAGGCCGAAAACGGCTGGCCCATCTTGATTCGCAAATGCTGATACTCAATGCATCACCCGGTGGTGCAGCGGATTTACTGGCTGCCACGCTGTTTCTTGACAGGGTATGCCAGCCCGCAATCCACTCTTTTATTTAGAGGACGTTATGGAATACATCACATTATCTTTCCCTGCTAACCGCATGCTCAGCGGCAGAGCCCAGGCAGGGGTTGTTGGCTCCGGTGATATGGAAGTGCTTTTCACCGCAACCGAAGACCAAACGCTCAGCATCGATATTACTACCTCAGTGGACAACAGCGACACGCGCTGGAACGCGCTATTTGACCGTCTGAGCCTGATCAGTGGTCTGCCTGCTGGAAAACTGGTTATCCACGATTTTGGTGCAACACCAGGCGTTGCCAGAATCCGCATCGAACAGGTTTTTGAGGAGGTGAGTGATGCGAAATGATCCGAGCTTTATTGAATTACGAGCCCGTGAACGCGCGCATGCTCTGCTTGATCAGGGCAGCTATCGTGAACTGTTAGATCCGTTTGAAAATATTATGTCTCCGTGGCTTGGGCTTCAGGGAGTGGTACCACAGTCCGACGACGGTATGGTCGTTGCACGTGGCACCATCAACGGCCAGCCTTCGGTGGTCATTGCCATTGAAGGCACCTTCCAGGGCGGCAGCATGGGAGAAGTTTCCGGCGCGAAAATGGCGGCGGCGCTGGAACTGGCAGCGGAAGACAATCGTAACGGCATTCCAACTCAAGCCGTACTGTGCCTCGAAACCGGCGGTGTGCGCCTGCAGGAAGCCAACCTGGGCCTGGCGGCTATTGCTGATATTCATGCGGCGATTGTCGATCTGCGCCGCTATACCCCGGTAGTGGGCATTATTGCCGGCACTGTTGGTTGTTTTGGTGGTATGTCTATCGCCGCAGCGCTTTGTAGTTATCTGATTGTAACCCGTGAAGCGCGCCTGGGCCTCAACGGCCCGCAGGTTATTGAGCAGGAAGCCGGTATTGAAGAATACGATTCCCGCGATCGCCCCTTTATCTGGAGCATGACCGGCGGCGAAATTCGTTATGAGAGCGGTTTTGTAGACACGCTGGTTAATGATGGCGTCGATGCTGTGAAAAACGCGATGAATGAATCCATTGCCAAAGGCGTTCCGGCTCAACATCGTAGCGATAATTACAGTGATTATTTGCCACGACTGACTCACTTCGATACACGTCAGCAAGCCGATACCGCACAGATTAAACAGCTTTTTGCACGGAGATGAAATGATGACTCAGACTAATAGCCGCGGTGCAACCTGGCTAAATAAACTGGCACCTGATGCGCAGCGTATGAGTGGCTTGTGTCCTTCCGTTCAGGTTGCAGATAGCCAATTGAACGGTGAAAGCGTTCGCTTTATCTCCGTGATCCCTGACGCTGACAACCACTATCCGCGAGCGAGCAAAGGCGAAGTGGGGCTACTGGAGGGCTGGACGCTGGCAAAAGTGGTCAACGAAACCATTGATGCAGACAAAGACTGCGAAGTGAAACGCCCGATTGTGGCGGTGATCGACGTACCGAGCCAGGCTTACGGCCGCCGCGAAGAGGCATTTGGCATTCATCAGGCGCTGGCCGGTGCCGCGGGTGCTTATGCGAAGGCTCGTCTGGCTGGTCATCCGGTAATCGGCCTTATTGTCGGTAAAGCAATGTCAGGGGCATTTCTGGCACACGGCTATCAGGCAAATCGTTTGATAGCAATTAACGATACCGGTGTGCTGGTACATGCGATGGGGAAAGAATCGGCCGCGCGTATTACTCTGCGTAGCGTCGAGGCACTGGAAAAACTGGCGGCCGACATTCCACCGATGGCCTACGACGTCAGTAATTTTGCGACTCTTGGACTGCTTTCCGATCTTCTGGACGTCAGTAATCCGGATGATCCTTCCGATGCCGACCTGGCGTTAATTGAAATCACTGTTCAAGCAGCTATCACCGATGCACGCAAGGATCCAACACTTAAAACACGTCTGGGTGCCGAAAATCGCCGCAGCTCTGCATTGGTTCGCGAGCGGATGCGCGCGGTCTGGTAGCCATTAAAGTCTTAAAAAAACCTGCCTGAAGCGGCCGGAGCGGAGCGCACCACTGTGTGCCTTACGGTCCGGCGGCCTAAAGAATAATAACATCGCGTTAGTGTAATCTCCCTTCAGAATACAGGTGATCTATGACTTATGTGATTGTTCATGCCCTTGCTCCAATTTTTATCATCATGCTTCTGGGCTTCTGGGCTGGAAAAGCCCAAATGGTCGATAACAAAAATGTTTCATTACTCAATATCTTTGTTATGGACTTTGCGCTACCCGCAGCGCTATTCAGCGCCACTGTCCAGACCTCCTGGTCCGGTATTGTCGCGCAATCACCGCTGATTGTGGTGCTGACGGGCGCCATGTGGATAACCTATGCGGCTGTCTATTTTCTGGCAACCAGCGTCTTCAAGAAATCGCCGCAGGATGCAGCGGTGCTGACGCTGACCGTTGCCCTGCCAAACTATGCGGCGCTGGGCCTGCCAATCCTCGGCAGCGTGCTGGGTGAAAACTCTGCGACTTCACTGTCCGTTGCCGTGTCGATAGCCTGCGGCTCCGTGCTGTTGACGCCGTTCTGCCTGCTGATCCTTGAGCGTGAAAAAGCGCGAGCGGCCGGTGAAAATACGGGTTCTACGCTCACTATGCTGCCATTACTGATGTGGCGTTCGTTTAAAAAGCCTATCGTCTGGGGCCCGCTACTTGGGGTGATACTGTCGGCAATGGGTATCAAAATGCCCGATTTACTGCTGACATCGATTAAACCATTAGGACTGTCCGCAACTGCCGCAGCGCTGTTTCTGACAGGGGTAATTCTCTCTGCTCGCAAGTTGCAGCTCAATGCTATGGTCGGTATTTCAACCATCACTAAACTGTTGATTCAGCCATTCATTGCCTGGGGAATCATTCTCGGCTTTGGTCTTGAGGGTTCAGTGGCTGTTACGGCAATCCTGATGATCGCGCTCTCAGCCGGTTTCTTTGGCGTAGTGTTCGGAAATCGCTTTGGCGTGCAGTCACCAGATGCAGAGGCTGTGCTGTTGTTGAGCTCGGTTCTGTGTATTCTGACGTTACCGCTTTTTATTACTTTAACTTCAGGCATTTGATATGAAATTCACAGCACGCCCACACGATCTTGTCTGGCTTCGTTCAGCCAGTGCCTTAATGGGTATCAAGGAGAGCTGGGTGGACAGTCAGTGGCACGCTGGCCTGCCAGTGGTGGTAAGGCGTGATGTGAATGAAAGTGGTGATATTCCAGTTGGCGTGCGCGGTACGCAACGTGGCCAGCGCGCCGCTGGATGGATCAAGGCAGAGGATATCTGCCGGATAGTGACGCCAGAAGCACTGGTCGATCGCGAGAGACTACAGCATTCACTATTTGTATCTCAGCGGCCGGTTCAGGCAGCGATTGCGCTCACTGCCTGCCCCTGGCCTTGGCACTGGGGCATCACTGGCAGCACGGGCTATCAGCTCGCCACAGGGATCCCGGTACTGCATGACGACAGCGATCTCGATCTGATGATCCGTGCGCCGCAGCCGGTCAATAACCTAAAATTACAGCAGTGGCAGAGCGTGGTAAACACGCTGCCCTGCCGCACAGATACTCAGGTTGAAACGCCGTCTGGCGCTTTTGCACTGAACGAATGGCTGCGCGATGGACGAGTGTTACTTAAAACAGCTACCGGTCCGCGGCTGACTCCATCCCCCTGGAACAATGAATCATTATGAAAATACTCTTCACTTTTCCCGGCCAGGGCACACAGAATCCCGGAATGCTGCGACATATTCCTGACAGAGATGCCATTCTTGGCGAAGTTCGCGCTGTTCTGGGTGACGAAACTGACAAGCTGGATACGCCCGATGCGCTGCGCCATACCCGTGCGGTACAGCTGTGTTTGTTGATTGCGGGCGTCGCATGGGCTCGCGAGTTAATTAAACAAGGGTTGAAGCCTGATATTGTGAGCGGTCTTTCAATCGGCGCATTTCCGGCAGCGGTGATTGCAGGCGCGCTTACTCTACGCGATGCCCTCAGGCTGGTTGCCCTGCGTGGAGATTTAATGGAGCAGGCCTATCCGCATGGCTACGGACTGACAGCCATTGTTGGTTTGCCCCTGAGCCAACTCGAGGATCTCATGACTGGCAGCAATACCTATATCGCTAACCTGAATGCAGAAACGCAGATTGTCATTGCGGGACGTGATGAGGATATGTTGAAAGTCGCGCAAAAGGCTCTGGAGGCTGGGGCGAGCAAGGCAACACGGTTGGCGGTCAGCGTTCCGTCACACTGTGCATTACTGGATAAACCCGCCGCTGAGCTGTCAAAAGCCTTTAAATCCGTGTCTTTAGCATCTCCTGTCTGCACCTATCTTAGCGGCTCAAGCGGGCGCGTTTTGAGGGAACCGCAGAAAATCGCCGACGACCTGGCGTTTAATATGGCGCGTACCGTGCAATGGCAGGATGCGATGGTCTCCGCCAACCAACGTGATGCCAGACTGGCAATCGAGATGCCGCCGGGCAGCGTGCTTACCGCGCTGACGCACCAGGCTGGCTGGAAGGGCGAAGCCATTTGTCTTGAGCGCAATAGTATCAATGTCGCATTACATCTGGCAAAGCGCCTTATTGATTGAGGCTGCTGGCATACATGCGCCCCTCTGCCGCCAGCGCCAGCAAATCCTTATCCCGTTCGCGATGGTGAGAATAGACCATGGCGATTAGCTGGCGCATCTGATAAGGCTCTGCAAGCTTCAACAATTGGACATCGTGCTCGTAAACTTTTTTCATCCTGCCAGGTACCAGCGAAAAACCTATTCCTGCCTGCACCAGATTCAACATGGAGAAAACATCATTTACGTGAGTGACAATTTTAGGTTCAAAACCGGCAATGTTAAATGCTTCCTGAAATCCTGCGTAAGTCGCAAACCCTTCTGTCAGAGTGACAAAGCTACGATCTGCATAATCGCGCAAATCTGCCTCGAGGGTATTGCCCAGCCTCTCACTGGCTGGCGCAGCTAAATAAATTTCATCGTGAAAAAGCGGTACAACGTCAAACCCAGAGCCGATAACTTTGTCATCTTCTATTGAGATAAGCAGAGCATCAAGTGCATCATCCTCAAGCATATTCATCAGCATCTGATTGGATCCCATTGTCAGATCCAGATCCAGAGAGGGCCGCCGCAACTTCATCCCCATAATCAGCTTAGGGACAGTTTCCAGGGTCAGTGAATAGAGCGTGCCTACTCTGAGGCGACCGCGGCCAACACCGGCAGTCTTGCGTGCTTGCTCAAGACCTTTATCCATCAAGTTCACGACATCCTGACAATACTCCAGCAGCGTCCATGCAGCAGGCAGCGGTTCAAGGTTGCGCCCCTTGTGAATAAACAACATGCAGTCAATATCTTCTTCAAGTGTATGAAGTGCGCGATGAACACTGACTGTGCTTAGATCCAGCGCTTCAGCCGTACGGGCGATATTGCCTTTCGACATAAACATGATGAACACGTTGAGCTTTCGGAAGGTGATATTCGGGTTTATTTCGTTTTTCATTTTGTAGCCTGGTATCGCGAGTCAGGGATTCGAACTACGCGCATCGTCATCTCCGCTGTCGGTGTTTAAACCGGGAAAGATTGAGGCTGTTTGCGCACGATGCAGAAGCCAATATCGCTATCAGGCATCCAGGTTTAGTTCACCGATTAAAACACAGTGGTGTGGGGTATCAACGGCCTGTCTGAGATCGTTTAATTAACGGCACAACGTCAAGTGACATTGATTTACTCCTCTCTTACTTTCAGAAACGCACTGTCTTTCAGTGGAGCTGATTAAGCTCTTCTGCTGTCAGGCCAGTCATTTTCTGCACCGTTTTAAAATCCAGCCCGCTTGCCAGCATATTGCGCGCCACTTTCATTATCCCCTTCTGTTCACCCAGCAGAATACCTTCCTGACGACCTTGCTTGCGGCCTTTCTCCATACCTTTTGCCAGCCCCTTCTTCAGACCTTTCTGCTCCAGTTGTTCTGCCATTGTCATCAGTAATTCCTCCTGTTGCGGTGAACGCCGTGCCAGCGTGCGGATAAAGGTTCCGGCATCAGCCGTCTCTCCGGCCTGAAACATGTAAGTTATCAGTACAGAAAGCTGCTCGTTGGTAGTGTAACCGCTGCTCAGTAACGTGACCAGTTGCTCAAGCAACTCTGACATATCACGCAGACGAATATGCTTCTGTAACAATTCCAGCGCAGCCATCCGCCGGTGAGTCATAATTTCTTCATCGGGAATGACCGTCACATCCACCAGCGGAAAATCGCTGCCGTAAACCTGTTCAGCCAGTTTCGGATCGCTGAATCCCTGCAGCCAGTTCAGCGAATGCGGATAAGGACTCACTCGCCCGTGATAAAACAGCAATGGAATAACCAGCGGCAGCTGTTTATGTCCGGCATCAAGATGCTGCTGCATTGCCGCAATGGCATAGCGCATCAGACGAAAGCACATCAGTTTATCGGGTGAACTTTGGTGCTCTATCAGGCAGTAAATATACCCTTCCCCACTGCCGGCTTTTAGCGAATAAAGCATGTCAGAGCAATACGATCGCAGATCATCCTCGATAAAGCTGCCGGTAGTAAGTTGCAGAGAGGCAAGATTACAGCACTGCAACAGCGCCGGAGGCAAGTGTATCTGCAGAAAGTCCCGTGCCGTTTCAGAATGGCTAAGAAATTGTTTAAAAACAGCATCATGTGGTGTTGGAGTAAAGCCCATTTCCCGATACCTGTCATCCAGTTTGACAGGTTATGACTCTATCACAGCCAAATCCTGGATAAAATATATACAAATCACTTTAGCTAACTTCAAAAAATCCATGCTGGACTAAAATCTTATAACGCTACATAGATGAAATAACCTCTGTAAAAACAGAGGGTTTTTCACTGTTTAACGCATCATGATGCGGCAACTTATAATTTCCCCTCATCCAAGCTCATGGAATGAGGAGTAAAGAATGATGCGATCGAGGGAGCGATTTCCCAGGCTTGTGTCAGACAGCGCCATAAATAAAAAACCCCCTGTATAAACAGAGGGCCTTTCAGATATTATCGCATCATGATACAGCAGAAATCAGCGAGAAATCATTCCCACTCAATCGTCGCTGGCGGCTTGCCGGAGATGTCATAGACAACGCGGGAGATACCGTCAATTTCATTAATAATGCGGTTAGAAACGCGGCCGAGGAATTCATACGGCAGATGCGCCCAGTGTGCGGTCATAAAGTCGATCGTCTCAACCGCACGCAGCGAAACTACCCAGTCGTACTTACGGCCATCGCCCATAACGCCAACTGAACGAACTGGCAGGAACACGGTAAATGCCTGGCTGACTTTGTTGTAAAGGTCGGCTTTATGCAGCTCTTCAATAAAGATCGCATCAGCACGGCGCAGCAGGTCACAGTACTCTTTCTTCACTTCACCCAATACACGCACGCCCAGACCCGGCCCCGGGAACGGGTGACGGAACAGCATGCTGTGCGGCAGGCCGAGTTCCAGACCGATTTTACGCACTTCGTCTTTAAACAGCTCTTTCAGCGGCTCAACCAGTCCAAGCTTCATCTCTTTCGGCAGGCCGCCCACATTGTGGTGTGATTTGATCACATGCGCTTTACCGGTGGCAGAAGCCGCAGACTCGATAACATCAGGATAGATGGTGCCCTGCGCCAGCCACTTCACATCGGTCAGTTTGGTGGCTTCTTCATCGAACAGTTCAACAAACACCCGGCCAATGGTTTTACGTTTGGCTTCTGGCTCATCAATACCGGCCAGTGCATCAAGGAAACGGGCTTCGGCTGGCACATGAATGATGTTAAGACCAAAATGGTCACCAAACATATCCATCACCTGCTCAGCTTCATTCAGGCGCAGCAGACCGTTGTCGACAAACACGCAGGTCAGACGGTCGCCTATAGCACGGTGCAGCAGCATCGCCGTTACAGAAGAGTCAACGCCACCGGACAGGCCGAGGATCACTTTATCGTTGCCTACCTGCTCGCGCAGGCGTTCAACCGCATCTTCAATAATTTTAGCCGGTGTCCACAGCGCTTCACACTGGCAGATATCGAGCACAAAGCGCTCCAGCATGCGCAGACCCTGACGAGTGTGGGTCACTTCCGGGTGGAACTGCACACCATAGAAACGCTTCTCTTCGTTAGCCATAATGGCAAACGGGCAGGTTTCGGTGCTGGCAACGGTAACGAAGTCAGACGGGATGGCGGTAACCTTGTCACCATGGCTCATCCAGACGTCCAGCAGCGGCTTACCCGCATCGCTGATGGCATCTTCGATATCACGAATCAGCGCGCTGGCCACTTTCACTTCTACCTGCGCGTAACCAAATTCACGCTCGGTGGAGCCTTCAACTTTACCGCCCAGTTGCATCGCCATGGTCTGCATGCCATAGCAAACACCCAGAACCGGCACGCCCGCATTGAAAACGTAATCAGGCGCGCGTGGGCTGTCGTGTTCGGTGGTACTTTCCGGGCCGCCGGACAGAATGATACCGCTAGGATTGAACTGACGAATTTGCTCTTCGGTGACGTCCCACGCCCACAGTTCACAATAGACACCCAGTTCACGCACGCGACGTGCCACCAGTTGAGTGTACTGAGAACCGAAATCGAGGATCAGAATGCGATGTTTATGAATATTTTCCGTCGTCATTGAGGCTATTCCAGAGCGATGTATAACTGATAATGAAATCGCCCGACTAGTAAGTCGGGCGGTGAATCTGATGCGCGATTAAGAACCCATACGGTAGTTAGGCGACTCTTTGGTGATGGTCACATCATGCACGTGGCTTTCGGAGATACCGGCTCCGCTGATGCGAACAAACTCCGCTTTGGTGCGCAGGTCGTCGATAGTACCACAGCCGGTCAGGCCCATACAGGAACGCAAACCACCCATCTGCTGGTGAACGATCTCTTTCAGACGACCTTTGTATGCCACGCGGCCTTCGATCCCTTCCGGCACCAGTTTGTCAGCAGCATTGTCAGTCTGGAAGTAACGGTCTGAAGAACCTTTGGACATCGCGCCCAGTGAGCCCATTCCACGATAGGATTTAAATGAACGACCCTGATACAACTCGATCTCACCTGGAGATTCTTCGGTACCTGCCAGCATCGAGCCGACCATCACGCAGGATGCACCTGCCGCGATAGCTTTCGCGATATCACCAGAGAAACGAATGCCGCCGTCAGCGATAACCGGAATGCCGGTCCCTTCCAGTGCAGCAACCGCGTCGGAAACCGCAGTAATCTGCGGTACACCGACACCGGTAACGATGCGAGTAGTACAGATTGAGCCAGGGCCGATACCGACTTTAACCGCGCTTACACCGGCTTCAACCAGCGCCAGTGCACCGGCACCGGTCGCAACGTTGCCACCCAGAATCTGCAGATCGGGGTACTTGGCACGCGTTTCACGAATACGTTGCAGCACGCCTTCAGAATGACCGTGAGAAGAGTCAATCAGCAGCACGTCCACACCCGCAGCGACCAGCGCATCAACGCGCTCTTCGTTACCGGCACCGGCACCGACCGCAGCACCGACGCGCAGGCGACCGTGCTCATCTTTACAGGCGTGAGGTTTACGTTCAGCTTTCTGGAAGTCTTTAACGGTGATCATGCCCAGCAGATGGAAGCTGTCATCAACGACCAGCGCTTTTTCAACGCGTTTTTCGTGCATTTTCTGCAGCACAACTTCGCGTGCTTCACCTTCTTTCACCGTAACCAGACGCTCTTTCGGCGTCATCACAGCAGAAACCGGCAGGCTTAAATCGGTAACAAAGCGCACGTCACGGCCGGTAATAATACCCACCAGTTCGTTTTCGCCATTAACTACCGGATAGCCAGCGAAGCCATTGCGTTCGGTCAGAGCCTGAACGTCGCTCAGAGGCGTGGTCGGCAGAACGGTTTGTGGGTCAGTAACCACGCCGCTCTCATGCTTCTTCACCTTGCGAACTTCTTCCGCCTGGCGTTCGATAGACATGTTTTTGTGGATAAAGCCTAAGCCGCCTTCCTGAGCCAGGGCGATTGCCAGACCCGCTTCGGTGACAGTGTCCATTGCAGCGGACAGCATTGGGATATTCAGACGGATGGATTTTGTCAGCTGGGTACTGAGATCTGCCGTGTTTGGCAGGACAGTAGAGTGTGCTGGAACGAGTAAAACGTCGTCAAATGTGAGTGCTTCTTTAGCGATTCTTAGCATGGCAATATCTCAACCTGGGGTGAATGAGAACAGATAAAATATTGCCGCGGCATTATACAGGGCGTAATCGATTGCCTCCAGCATTATTTAAGAAAAACTCTTGATCCTCTGTATCAGCCATGTAGTATCGACTGATTAACCCTCTGATTTGAAATTTGATCTTCGTCACATGTCGCTACCGCCATCTGCAAATATTTTTACCGTCAGCCGTCTTAATACGACAGTGCGCAAGCTGCTGGAAATGGAGATGGGTCAAATCTGGCTGAGCGCGGAAATCTCAAATTTTTCCCAGCCCTCTTCCGGTCACTGGTACTTCACGCTGAAAGACGATGGTGCTCAGGTTCGCTGCGCGATGTTTCGCAACAGTAACCGACGCGTCACCTTTCGACCACAAAACGGTCAGCAGGTACTGGTTCGCGCCAGTATTACGCTGTATGAACCGCGTGGTGATTATCAGCTGATTGCCGAGAGTATGCAGCCTGCCGGTGACGGCTTGTTGCAACAGCAATTTGAGCAGCTTAAGCAGCGCCTGGCGGCTGAAGGACTTTTCGATCAGCAGTTCAAGCAGCCGCTACCTGACCCGGCACGCCAGGTCGGAGTGATCACTTCCGCGACCGGAGCGGCATTACACGATGTGTTGCGCGTGTTACATCGTCGCGATCCTTCACTGCCGGTAGTGATTTATCCTACGCCGGTACAGGGTGCTGAAGCGCCTGCCAGCCTGGTGCGGGCAATTGAGCTTGCCAACCAGCGTAACGAATGTGATGTGCTGATTGTTGGGCGTGGCGGTGGCTCGCTGGAAGATCTGTGGAGCTTTAACGACGAACGCGTGGCGCGCGCGATTTTCGCCAGCCGTATTCCGGTTGTCAGCGCCGTCGGCCATGAGACCGATGTCACTATCGCTGATTTTGTTGCCGACCTGCGGGCACCGACACCGTCTGCCGCCGCTGAACTGGTCAGCCGCAATCAGATTGAACTGTTACGTCAGCTGCAATCGCAACAGCAGCGGATGGAAATGGCGATGGATTATTATCTGGCGCAAAAACAGCGCGCTTTTACCCGTTTACATCATCGTTTACAGCAGCAGCACCCGCAACTGCGGCTGGCACGCCAGCAGACGGCCCTGTTCAGGCTACAGCGCCGTCTGGACGATGCGGTACAGTTACGCCTACGTCAGTCACAGCGCCAGCAGGAACGCGTTGAGCAGCGTCTGGCGGCCCAGCAACCCCAAGGGCGCATCCATCGCGCGCAACAGCAGCTTCAGCAGTGGCAATATCGTCTGCAACAGGCCATGCAACGTGAGTTAAACCGCGATAAACAGCGCTTTTCAACCCTTGCTGCACAGCTGGAAGGCGTCAGCCCACTGGCGACGCTGGCGCGCGGTTTCAGCGTTACCACTGCCGTCGACGGTAAAGTGGTACGGAAAACCAAACAGATTCAGGCTGGCGATACGCTTAAAACCCGTCTGGACGATGGCTGGGTAGAGAGCCAGGTGACCAGCGTCAGCGCGATCAAGAAAAAACCACGTTAAATCCAACGATGCCGTATAAAAAAACGGGAGCCTTTTCAGGCTCCCGTTTTTTATTAACGTTTGTTCTTTTTCAGATGCGACATCAGGCGCTTACGTTTACGCTGCTGGTTAGGTGTCAGCAGGTTACGTTTACCGGCGAATGGATTATCACCTTCTTTAAACTGGATACGAATCGGCGTGCCCATCACGTTCAGTGAACGACGGAAATAGTTCATCAGATAACGCTTGTAGGAATCCGGCAGGTCTTTCACCTGGTTACCGTGAATCACAACAATTGGCGGGTTATAACCACCGGCATGCGCATATTTCAGCTTCACGCGACGTCCGCGCACCAGTGGCGGCTGATGATCTTCTTCTGCCATGGTCATGATACGCGTCAGCATTGAGGTATTAACGCGGCGGGTTGAGCAGTCATACGCTTCAGTCACCGACTCAAACAGGTTGCCAACACCACTGCCGTGCAGCGCGGAGATAAAATGAATGCGGGCAAAATCGATAAAGCCCAGACGGAAGTCCAGCGTCTCTTTCACTTCATCCCTGACTTCCTGCGACAGGCCGTCCCACTTGTTGACCACGATAACCAGTGAGCGCCCACTATTGAGGATAAAACCAAGCAGCGAGAGATCCTGATCGGAAATACCTTCATGCGCATCAATAACCAGCATGACCACGTTGGCGTCTTCAATCGCCTGCAGAGTTTTGATTACCGAGAACTTTTCAACGGTATCCGTCACTTTACCGCGCTTACGCACGCCCGCAGTGTCGATCAAAATATATTCCCGATCGTCACGTTCCATCGGAATATAGATACTGTCGCGGGTGGTGCCTGGCATATCGAAGACCACCACGCGATCCTCACCGAGAATGCGGTTAGTCAGTGTGGACTTACCTACATTAGGACGCCCCACAATCGCCAGCTTGATCGGCAGCGTACGTGGGTCGAAATCATCTTCTTCTTCGACTTCTGCATCCGGATCTTCGCCGCGCTCTCTGGCAGCCAGGTCGGCCCAGTAAGCTTCGTTCTCTTCTTCTTCAGTCAGCTCTTTAGGATCAACCACTTCCATCCACGGCAGTAATGCAGTTTCCAGCAGGCTGGTAACACCGCGACCATGTGAAGCGGCAATGGCATGAATTTCGCCAAGACCTAAAGAGTAGAAATCACCGACGGCAGAATCGGCGTCCAGCCCATCGGTTTTGTTGGCGACGAGAAACGTGGGTTTCTGACGTGAACGCAGATGTTTGGCGATTGCCTGATCGGCAGGCATCAGGCCAGCACGCGCATCGACGAGGAACAGCACCACGTCAGCTTCTTCAATCGCCAGCAGCGACTGTTCAGCCATACGGGTTTCAACGCCCTCTTCGTTGCCATCGATACCGCCGGTATCAATAGCAATAAATTCGCGCCCTTCTACTTCGGCACGACCGTACTTGCGATCGCGTGTCAGCCCGGGGAAATCCGCCACCAGCGCATCTCGCGTACGCGTTAAACGGTTAAACAAGGTGGATTTGCCCACATTGGGACGCCCAACCAGCGCGACCACAGGTACCATATTGAAGCCTCATTACTAATATTAAATGCCTGACTCGATAGATTGTTGTAAACGGCATACACCGCTCTGGTCAGGCTGAAGACGCTAAGGATAACACGCCTGCTAAAAAACGAAACGGCCCCTGATAATCAGGAGCCGCTAAACTAATAGTTTTCAGGTCAGAAATTAACGCGTAAAGGCGTAAACTTCACCATTATTGGCCTGAATCAACAGCTTATCACTGGCTACCACCGGCTCGCTTTGCAAGCCGGAACTGTCGACTTTTTGCTGCGCAACAAAGCGACCGTCATCGGTATTAATCCAGTGCAGATAACCTTCACTGTCACCGACAACGATATAACCGTTGTACAGTACCGGTGAAGTCAGGTTGCGATGCAGCAGATCGCTTTGACGCCAGATGGAAACACCACCCTCAACACTCAACGCCATCACGCGATCATCCTGATCAACCAGATAAATTCGGCCAGCATCAACGATCAGATCGCTGACGGAACCAATTTCACGCTTCCACAGGATCTGGCCAGAGCGCAGGTCCAGCGCCGTCAGGTTGCCGTTATACGCCAGCGCATACACCACACCGTTAACCACAACCGGAGTGGTATCAACATCACTCAGGCGATCAATCTCGGTAGCACCACTTGGCTGAGAGATGCGCTGCTGCCAAATCAGTTGTCCCTGATTCATCATCACCGCACTGACACGACCGTTATCACCGCCGACAATTGCCGCACCAAACGCGGTGGCTGGAGCAGATTCACCACGCAGCGACAGTGCCGGCATATCCAGGTTAACCGACCATTTTACCGCGCCGCTCGCCTGATCAAGCCCCTGCAACATACCGTTGCTGGTATGGATCAGCACTAAACCATCGCTGACTACCGGGCGTGACATCGCTTCGCCTGCCACATTAGTCTGCCAGGCAATCGAGCCATCAGCGCTGTTAAGAGCGTAAACCTGTGCACGCTCACTGCCGATATAAATATGCTCACCACCCGCCGTCACGCCACCTGACAGTAACGCAGAACGATTGCGTGAGAAGAAACCGGTTTTCTCTGACAGATCCACTTTCCACTTCTGCTTACCGTTAGCAGCATCAAGCGCTTTAACGATACCGTGGCGGTCAGCAGCAAATACCGTGCTGTCCTGCCATGCAGGGTGCAGATTGGAATAGAAATCACCGATACCATCACCCACCGAAGTGCTCCACACTTTTTCCGGTGTGAACTGGTTTTCGACTTTCGGCAACGGGGCCATTTTCACTACATCTTCTTCGCCGCTGAACAGCGAACAACCGCTGAGTAACGTGACTGAAATCAGCCCGGGCAGCAGGTATTTACGTAATTCCATGCGCTCTCTCTTGAATGGCTTAACCTAGATTATTCATCTTCATCTGCATCATTTCTTTCAGCGCTGGAGAAGCATCAGATTCGATACCTTTGCTCCATGCATCACGCGCACCCTGGGTATCGCCTTTGCTTAACAGCGCTTCGCCACGGATATCAGCGATAATCGCCGCCCAGCCATCACCTTTAACGGTGTCGAGGGTTTTGAGCGCGTCATCGGCTTTCTTCTGCTGTAGCTGAATGCGCGCCAGACGCAGATTCAGTACCGCCTGCAGATTAGCATCATCCGTACTTTTCAGGCCGTTCTGCAATTGCGTAGCCGCTTCATCCAGTTGATTTTTATCAACAAACTGTTTGGCGAGGTCCAGCGAAGCCAGCGCACCGTAAGTATTGTTGTTTTCACTGGCGAACTTGCTCGCCGCTTCCAGCGTTTGTGGCTTGCTGGCATCCAGCGCAGAGGTTACCTGCTGATAAGCTGCAGATGTTACTCTGGCATTACCGTCCTGGCTGTTACTCCAGAAACGCCAGCCCACCAGTGCGCCCACGCCTAATACCACGCCAACCACCAGCGCTTTGCCATTGTTGGCAAAGAAGCGACGGAGTGCATCAACTTGTTCGTTCTCGCTGCTATAAACTTCCACGCAATCCTTCTCCTTACTTGTTTCCTGCTGCGCTTATTTTAAAAGCGCCGACAACGCGGCTGCCGCTTCACTTTGTGCCAGCACTTGCTGTTCACCTGTGCGCAAATCTTTGATTACGACCTGGCCGGCTTTAACTTCATCTTCACCCACCACCAGCGCAACGCGAGCACCCCACTTATCTGCACGGGCAAATTGCTTCTTAAAGTTACCGCCGCCGTAGTTGGTCATCAGTTTCAGTTCTGGCAATGCATCGCGCAGTTTCTCTGCCAGCAGCATGGCTGCGGACTGCACACCCTGACCGGAAGCGATAACATAGACATCAACAACGCGCGTCGGTTCAAATTCTGGATTAACTGCCTGAACCAACAATACTAAACGCTCAAGGCCCATGGCAAAACCCACCGCCGGGGTGGCACGACCGCCGAGCTGTTCAACCAGACCATCATAACGGCCACCGGCACAGACTGTGCCCTGCGCGCCAAGACTGGTGGTTACCCATTCAAACACCGTACGGTTGTAGTAATCGAGGCCACGCACCAGACGCTGATTCACAGTGTAAGCGATACCGGCATCGTCCAGAATGGCGCAAAGACCGGCAAAATGCTCACGCGACTCTTCATCCAGATAGTCACCCAGCGTCGGCGCATCATTCAGCAGTTTTTGCACGTCAGGATTTTTGCTGTCCAGCACGCGTAATGGATTGCTGTACATACGGCGCTGACAATCTTCGTCCAGCACCTCTTTATGCTGCTCAAGGAAAGCCACCAGCGCATCGCGATAGTTCGCACGCGCTTCCAGCGAGCCGATAGAGTTCAGTTCCAGCGCAACATGATCGGCGATCCCCAGAGCTTTCCACCAGCGAGCGGTCAGCAGAATCAATTCTGCATCAATATCCGGCCCTTGCAGGCCAAAGACTTCAGCTCCCAACTGATGAAACTGGCGATAGCGCCCTTTCTGTGGACGCTCGTAGCGGAACATCGGCCCGATGTACCACATACGCTGTTCCTGATTGTACAGCAGACCATGTTCGATACCAGCACGCACGCAGCCCGCCGTACCTTCCGGACGCAGCGTCAGGCTTTCACCATTGCGGTCTTCAAAGGTATACATCTCTTTTTCAACCACGTCGGTAACTTCACCAATGGCGCGTTTGAATAATGGGGTCTGCTCTACAATCGGCAAACGAATTTCGCTGTAACCATAACCGGCCAGCACCTGCTTCAGGATGCCTTCAATACGCTGCCAGACTACTGTGTCAGCAGGCAGGTAATCGTTCATGCCACGAATAGCTTGAATATTCTTCGCCACAAATAATCTCTCTAAATGGGATACTGAATCGACCGCGGCCGCCTGCGCGCTGAGCGTATTTTCCACGCATCATATTCAGTATCTTAAATACAAAAAAGAACCTGACCCGGCATCTTACCCCATGAGGATGGCACCGAACAGGTTCAATTGGGTATCCCCTTCATCTTTAAATGACAGGGCGACAAATGATGGCTATTTCTCAACCTGCTGAATGTCGATACGACGGCTTTCATCGAGCATCGCGGCTTTGGCACGGATACGCGCTTCCAGCTGATCGATCATGTCGTCGTTATCAAGACGCTCGCGCAGGCGCACGCCATCTTCGTAGAAACCGCTTTTTTTATTGCTGCCGGTCACACCCAGCGTTGAAACCAGCGCTTCGCCCGGGCCATTGACCACACAGCCGATTATCGAAATATCCATCGGCGTGATGATATCTTCCAGCCGCTGCTCAAGGGCATTGACCGTGCCAATCACATCAAACTCCTGACGTGAACAGGTCGGACAGGCAATAAAGTTAATTCCGCGTGAGCGAATGCGCAGCGATTTCAGGATATCAAAGCCAACTTTCACCTCTTCCACCGGATCGGCGGCCAGTGAAATTCGCAGCGTATCGCCAATACCTTCCGCCAGCAGCAGGCCAAGGCCAATGGCTGATTTCACCGAGCCTGCACGTGCGCCACCGGCCTCAGTGATACCGAGATGCAGTGGTTGATCGATCTGTTTCGCCAGTAAGCGGTAAGATTCAACGGCAAGGAAAACGTCGGAGGCTTTGACGCTGACTTTAAATTGATCAAAGTTCAGGCGATCAAGATGATCAACATGGCGCATTGCTGACTCCAGCAGTGCCTGTGGCGTTGGCTCGCCATATTTTTCCTGCAGATCTTTTTCCAGCGAACCGGCATTAACACCGATGCGAATTGGAATATTGTAATCACGAGCGCAGTCAACTACCTGACGGATACGCTCGTTATTACCGATATTACCCGGATTAATGCGCAGACAGTCGACGCCATACTCCGCAACTTTCAGCGCGATGCGATAGTCGAAGTGAATATCCGCCACCAGCGGAACGTTGACCTGCTGTTTGATCAGCTTAAAGGCTTCTGCCGCGTCCATGGTCGGAACGGAAACACGGACAATATCGACGCCTACACGTTCAAGCGCTTTAATCTGGTTGACCGTCGCGGCGACATCCGTCGTACGCGTGTTGGTCATGGACTGAACGGCTATTGGTGCGCCATCGCCCACCGGCACCTTGCCGACGTAAATACGTGTTGATTTGCGACGGATAATGGGTGCTTCGTTATGCATATTCTTTCTCCACAATTACTCGCGACCAGAGAAGATGCGTTATTGCGCACCTAAGGTCAGACGAGCAACCTGGTTGCTACGGATAAAACGACTCAGATCAACAGGTTGCCCCTGGTACTGAATCTGTACTGCGCTCGGAGCACCAATTTTCAAACGATAAGGTGCAGTACCGGCAAGGCTCAGTTTACCACCGCTGCGCTGCATGCCGCTGAACAGTTTTTTGCCAGCAGCATCAGTCACTTCCAGCCAGCAGTCGGCGTTAAAATTCATCACAATAGCATTTGGATCAACCGCAGGTGCGCTAACGTCTGCATTGCCGGTTGGCAACAGGCCGTTAGCCGGTTGGCTGTTCGCCACCGGCGCTGCAGCGTTGTCAATCGGTGCCTGACTCGGTGACACCACCGCATTGGCGGTGTCAGCTGAGGTATTGGCAGGTACGCTGGCATTGTCAGATGCGGCTGCGCTGCTGTTATCAGCAGCAACAGGCTGGGCTGCCGTATCAGTCACACTGTCATTAGCATTGCTGCTGTCAGTCAGCGGAATAGACTGGCTGTTATCGCCTTCTGCACCAGAGTTCTGATCGGCCATTGATACCAGGTCATCCTGCGCCGCTTTGTGATTTTGCCACCACCATGCGCCAGTCAGACCGACCACCACAAACAACACCAGCCAGGTAAAGATCATCAGCCAGCCATCACGTTTTTTACGACGCTTGCCGAGTGAGAAACTTTGCATCGGCTCAACTTTTGCCGCACGAACCGGCGCCTGCTTAGCCATCATCGGCAGCAGTTCCTCTTCTGGTACATGAACCAGACGAGCATAAGAGCGGATATAACCACGCAAGAAGGTCGATGCGAGATCGGCTGGGGACTTATCTTCCTCAATATCACGAACGGTAGAAAGTTTCAGGCAGAGACGCTCAGCAACATTCTGCTGGGTAAGGCCCATTTGCTCACGGGCAGTACGCAGGCGTTCGCCCGTGGAATTTACTGCAGATTTTTCTTGAGTGGCTTCAGTATTCATTAGCTAAAAAATGCTGGTACTGTATCGATTGTGGAAAATTTCGCGCCAGTTGTATGCCGTAACGCTTAACATCAGCGTTACGCTCAACCAACGCGGCGAAACGAATCTCTAACCACAGGCTCTCTGCCGAAGCAGGCAAGCTGTGCTGATATACATCTAATAAGAGTCGCGCCTGGACACGTTCTCCCTTTCCAAATCGCCTTTCAGCCTCAGCCAGCAAGGGTGTCCCTTTCTGTGCATCAGCCTGGATCGCCAGCAGCAACGATGCTTTTGCCTGCTCAGGCTCTCCTGCGTTCAGATAGCAGTAACCGGCATTCTCAAAGCTGTCCGCTCTGGCTCCGGGCTGCGGCAGACGTTGTGCCTGACTAAACTGCTGTTGCGCCGCATCATACTGCCCTAATCCGCAAAGAAACGCACCGTAATTGTTAACAACAAAACTATTTAACGGTGCCAGCCGTAATGCCTGATCATAGCGCAATTGAGCGGAAGGGTTATCTCCACTCATCTGAGAAAGACGAGCCATTGCCAGCTGAATGCGATAATCCTGCGGCGCGGCGGCTTCAGCTCGCTGCAGATTGCGTTGCGCAGCGGCAATGTCGCCGCGCGCAAGATATTCTAAACCGAGCTGAAGGCGTGTCTGCGCTGAACCTGTTGCTGCGTGGTCAGTGACACAACCACTTACAAGAAAAGCACTCAGCAGCGCGCATAGTAGTCCGTTACGCATAACCTCTCCCTGAGGTGATAAAGCTTGTTATGTTACGCCAAACATATCAAGCCCCAAATCCGATAATTGTTGTAAAAACAATTAAATCACCGGTTTCAGAGCGCTTTCACAGAAATTGTTTCACCTGCCATTTTTTTGCGCAGGGTACGCTTGGTACGGTCAATAACATCACCCGCTAACTGACCACAAGCAGCATCAATATCATCACCACGGGTTTTACGCACAATAGTGGTGAAGCCGTACTCCATCAATACTTTGGAGAAGCGGTCAACGCGGCTGTTGGAACTGCGGCCATAAGGTGCGCCCGGGAAGGGGTTCCATGGGATCAGGTTGATTTTGCACGGCGTATCTTTTAACAATTCCGCCAGTTCATGCGCATCATCGGTGCTGTCGTTGACGTGATCCAACATCACATACTCGATGGTGACACGGCCCTGATTGGCGTTTGATTTGCCAATATAGCGGTGCACAGCATCAAGGAAGGTAGCGATATTGTACTTTTTGTTAATTGGCACGATTTCATCGCGCACTTTGTCGTTCGGGGCGTGCAGTGAAATCGCCAGCGCGACATCAATCATATCGCCCAGCTTGTCGAGCGCTGGCACAACGCCAGAGGTCGACAGGGTCACACGGCGCTTGGAAAGACCAAAACCAAAGTCATCCAGCATGATTTCCATCGCCGGAACAACGTTGTTCAGGTTCAGCAGCGGCTCGCCCATGCCCATCATCACCACGTTAGTGATTGGACGCTGACCGGTAACGCGTGCAGCACCGATAATTTTCGCGGCGCGCCATACCTGACCAATAATTTCCGAAACGCGCAGATTGCGGTTAAAGCCCTGCTGCGCGGTGGAACAGAATTTACACTCAAGTGCACAACCTACCTGCGATGAGACGCAGAGTGTGGCGCGGTCTTTCTCCGGAATGTAGACAGTCTCTACCAGCTGGTCGCCAACGCGGATCGCCCATTTAATGGTGCCGTCGGTTGAACGCATCTCTTCAGCCACTTCAGGTGCACGGATTTCGGTCAGCTCTTTCAGCTTGCCGCGCAGCACTTTGTTGATATCGGTCATCTGATCGAAATCATCGCTGCAGTAATGATAAATCCACTTCATGACCTGATCAGCGCGGAAAGGCTTCTCACCAATGGAAAGGAAGAATTCGCGCATTTGCTGACGGTTAAGATCCAGCAGATTGATTTTTTGTTTCTGGCTGACAACTACAGGAGTTTCGGACGACGGCGTCACAATAAGTTCTGACATAATATTCTCTCGCCTCGTTATTACACGTTATGGCGTTGGGGGATGAATGATTAAAAAAAGAAGCGCCCCCGCTGAGCATGCTCATCAGGGGCGCATTATTGTACAAACATCTTCAACGGGATGCCAACTTACGGCAGCATGCGAACACATTAATTTTGTAAACGCAGCTTACCTGTTAACTTTCCCGACACGAATTAACGTGTACGCGGGCACACTTCGCCTTCGCCAAAGAAGAACGCGATTTCACGTGCAGCAGATTCAGCAGAATCAGAGCCGTGGGTTGCGTTTTCGGTGAAGCTGTCAGCGTAGTCTGCACGCAGGGTACCAGCCAGTGCGTTTGCCGGGTTGGTTGCACCCATCAGATCACGGTGACGCTGAACGGCGTTTTCACCTTCCAGAACGGAAACCACGATTGGACCTGAAGTCATAAACTCAACCAGGCCATCAAAGAAAGGCTTACCAGCGTGTTCTGCGTAGAAGCCCTGCGCCTGCTCAGTGGTCAGGTGCAGCATTTTTGCAGCAACAATTTTAAAGCCAGCGCTTTCGAAACGGTTGTAAATAGCACCAATTACGTTTTTTGCCACCGCATTAGGTTTAACGATGGAAAAAGTACGTTCTGTTGTCATGTTGACCTCTGTATTAACTGCCAAATTAAGCCGGATTTTCCCCTTCATCCTTCAGACACCGTTTAAACGGTTATATTCTGAATGCTTTCGGGTAGTAAATTTGGGTTCCGGCCCGAGAAAATGGCGCAAATTATAGGGGCGCGTTCGGCGGTTGCCTATCGAAGATTCAACAATTTATTAAAAAAACATGATCTCCGTCGCGACATCCCCTTCATATCTGCTTATCAGGGTCGAAAATTAATCACTCTACGCTAAAAGCAGCGCTCGCCACTTGTCCATCCTCATCCAGCACGGTTACCTGATAGTCACCGGGCTTTTCAAAAGGTAATGCCAGTGATGACATATCACGCTGACTTTCCAGCGGATTGCCATTAATAAACCACCAGCGCTGACTTCCTTGCCCGCCCTGCACACTGGCCGTTACCGTCAGTAAAGGCTGGCCCGGTAAACGATGCAGAATCTGCCCATCACGCACGCCGGTTAACAGCAGAGGGGCCGCATTACCCTGGCTCAATGGCGGGCACTGCGCATCAACTGGCGGTAACCGGCTGGCGCGTCGCTCGCCCTGCGGCAACCACGGCTCAAGCGGCAATGGCCACAGAGTGACGATCTGCGCCCGCGCGCCGCTACAATCTGCCGCGACGCGTTTGCCTTGCGCATTTAGCCACACCGGCTGCTGAATGCCGGTTAAACTCTCCTGCCCTGGTGCCAGCAGTGTTGGCGGCACGGTTTGGTCGACGATCCAGCTTTGACGCCGCTGACGGCAATTCGTATCGCCAGCGGGCAACGTTTGCCCCCCCGGCCAGCAGATCGATGTCACGCCAACTGATTGTGGGCGGGGGTCGCTCGGCAATACCGTGCCACGAAAGCCCGGTGACGACATCAACAGGTTACTGACCTGATTCATTACCGGTATCGCGCTGGCGTTACCGTATTGTCCGGCAACTGGCGTGCCGTCCGGACGCCCTACCCATACGCCAATCAGGTAGCGTGCATTCAGGCCAATTGCCCAGGCGTCGCGGTAACCATAGCTGGTACCGGTTTTCCACGCCAGCGGCACCACCGCAGGCAGCTGACCGTCGGGCTGTGGCTGCGCCTCACCCGCCAGAATGCGCCGGATGACCCACGCAGCACCGGGTGACATCAAAGCACGCTGCTCCAGTTGCTGTTCTGGCAGAAAGCGCAGTTGCGCCGCGTTCCCGTGACGCGCAAAAGCACTGTATGCGGCGACAATCTCATCCATACGCGCCCCCGTTCCGCCCAGAACCAGCGAAAGATTAGGCTCCACCGCCGCCGGAAAACGTAACCGCAGACCAACATTGCGCAGCGCCGCCGTAAGGCGCTTTGGCCCGTATGCATCAAGCAACTGCACCGCAGGAAGATTAAGCGATCGGGAAAGTGCTTCGCTGGCGCTGACCGGGCCGTGAAATCCAGTGTCAAAATTACCTGGCCGATAATCACCAAAACGTCGCGGTACATCCTGCAACAGTGATTCTGCATGGATTAAGCCATCGTCAATTGCCAGCCCATAGACGAATGGTTTCAGTACCGATCCCGGTGAACGTATGCTGCTAATCATATCGACATGACCAAAACGGCTGTCATCATTAAGATCGATCGAACCAAGATAGGCGCGCACTTTCATATTGTGGTGATCGACTACCATCACCGCCATCGACGTGCGCGGTGGAAGCTGATTTTTCCAGCCTTGTGCCATCGCTTCCAGCTGCCGCTGCATCGAGGCATCAATCGTAGAGGTAACTTTTTGCCGGGGTGACAGGGCAATCAGCCGCCTTGCCAATAAGGGTGCCAGCTCCGGCATCTGTCGAGGTGCCAGCCACACCGGTTCGGCAAAGATCTCTTCGACCTGAGGTAATGACCAGACCTGGTAATCGATCATGCGCTGTAGCACTTTATTACGCGCTGCCTGCGCACGCAGCGGCCAGCGGTCGGGGCGTAAACGGCTTGGCGCTTGTGGCAACACCGCCATCAGCGCCGCCTCACTGCGCGTCATCGCGGAAGGTGGCTTACCGAGCCACGTCCAGCTGGCGGCACCTATGCCTTCAATGGTACCGCCGAAAGGCGCACGGTTAAGATAGATCGTCAAAATCTCGCGCTTCGACAGATGCCACTCCAGCTGGAAGGCGCGCCACACCTGATGCATTTTACCGGCAAAGGTGCGCGGTTGCGGATCGATCAGCCGCGCTACCTGCATCGTCAGGGTGCTACCGCCGGAGATAATTTCACCACCGATTATGTCCTGCCAGGCCGCGCGAATTATAGCCAGCGGATTGACGCCGGGATGGTGCCAGAACCAACGATCTTCGTAAGTCAGCAGCGCCTGGAGATAGTACGGCGACACATCATCGACGGTAACCGGATAGCGCCAGATGCCGTTACGATCGGCAAAGCGCCACAGCGGCGTGCCATCTTCAGCCACCACCACGCGCGCAGGCTCTGGCTGCTGCAATGGCAGCGGAAATAGCCTGTCGCCAATTAACAACAGCATAAAGAGCGCCAGCAATATCAGCAACGCATGCAGCAGAGCGAAACCACGTCTCATTATCAATGCGCCCGACACGGTGCCGGACGCCAGACCCTATTGCACATTCAGCCGCTCAGGAGTGGCACCCAGCGCGCGCCATTGCGGTACATACATCGATTCAACCTGCGGCGCAGGCACCTGATAGCTACCGGGGGTTACGGCGCGAGCCAGATACAGCAAGGTCAGTGGCCGATAGCCATCTACATCTACTGCTGCAATAAAGCGATCGTCACGGAACTCAAGGTGCTTAATGTTGGCCTGCTGCATATCATTCACCCGCTCCTGAACCTCCGTAGCGCTCTCGCCGAGACTGGCGCTGCTGTCTCCCAGGTTCTGGTTTTCCAGCTCCAGTCCGGCAGGCAGCAAATCAACTACCAGCGCGTCCGGCACCCGCTGCTGCGCTGAAACCTTCAGCACCACCAGCACCAGCTCACCGCTTTTCAGGTTGGCGAGTGATTTCTCTTTACCATCCAGCCCTAAATAGCTCCGGCTGATTTGCAAATTATTACTGTACGGAGCAGGCATACTCTGCGGATAGCCCACGGCATCCAGCCGGGTGTAGAGATTACTGCTGCCCTGGTTGCTGACTTCAATACCCGCGGTGAGCTGGGCTGCTGTCAGCGTTTTGTTCAGCGTTTCACTGCCACTTAATGCAGGAGATTGCCCGTTGAGACTGGCCTGCCAGTTTACGCCCGCCTGCTCCTGCAGCGTTCTGCCCGCAAGGAACAACGCGTTATTTTCCTGGGTTGATAGCCAGCGCTTACCATTAAGCTGCTGCGAGAGTTTTAACAGTAACTTACCCTGCTCATCTGGCAGTAGCTGGTTTTCTGCCAGCAGACTGAGGATCAGCGCATTGTCGCGCAGTTCACTGCCATAATCCTCCAGCCAGATATTATTAGCCGGACGCGGATGATTAATGCCCTCAGCGATCAGCTCGGTGCCACGTGGCGCATCGCCCATCAGCTTAAGCGCCAGTCCCAGTTGCACCAGCGGCAGCCCGGCCCTGGCACTCTCTTTTTTATCATACAGCGCGCGCAACGCGCCTAACGGTGCTTTTTGCTGACGCGCCAGCACCAGTGCCGCATAGGCCTGTACGCTGAAACGCGTTGCCGCCGGATCGTTGCTGTAATAGACCTCGATTTGATTGGCATCCTGCAAGTAGCGCAGCAGTCGTTGACTGGCGCGGTCCAGTAACGGTTTCGGAACGCTGTAGCCCTGTTCGCTGGCTCGAATCAGAAAATCAGTGACATAAGCCGTTAACCAAAACTCTTCCGGGTTGTCTTTGCTCCACAAGCCAAAACTGCCGTTGTAGCGCTGCATCCCAGCCAGCCGGTCAATGCCGGTGTCGATCGACTCACGTCGCACTTTGTCACTGCTACCCTTAATTCCCAACGCCACCAGCTGTGCGTGATTAGTAAACAGTGATGGATAAAGACCGCTGGCGGTTTGTTCAAGACAACCGTACGGATAGGCATAAAGTTCTCGAATATAACGGGCAATATTCAGTGGTGGCCGGCTGCCGATGGCCAGCTGCCCTTGCAGAGTGGCAGGAGCCAGTTCGCTAAGCGCCTCGGCTGGCACGCTCCACGCTTCGCCAGCCCGCACCACAGACTCGAAATTACGCGTCTCTGCCGGCCAGGCCGGGCGTACGCCAATTTTCCAGCTGTAATGGCTCGGGTTAACTTTTTCTCCCGGCAAGTTGATACCGGTAATATCAACTGCCAGTTCACCATCACCAAAACCAGTCAGGGCACTTACCGGTACAAACAGCGTGGTGCGTTCCCCAGCTTTAAGCGAAACACTCTGATTTTCTGCGCCATCAAGCTTCACCAGGCCCTGCGCCATCAGGCGCAAGTTTAGCGTTTGCGCCGTACCAGACAGGTTAGAGATATCCAGCGCCAGACGTGCACTGTCGCCTCCGGCCATAAAGCGCGGTGTCGCCAGTTCAGTCACCAGCGGCGCGGCAACCACAACCTTCTGCTCTCCCTGACCAAACTCCGCATCGCTCCAGGCCTGCGCCATCAAACGCAGCTCGCCGTTAAACTCAGGAATTTGCAGTTCAATACTGCCTTCACCATTGGCGTCGAGCGTTATCGGTTGCGCCTGTTGTGCCACAATATTGACGTGCGTAACCGGTTTTTTACCGCCGCGCGCCAGCGGATCGCCCTCATCACCATCACCACCGAAACGCAGCGTAGCTTGTCGCCCCTGCCCTTCAATCAGCTGGCCATAGACATCATATTGATCGGCGTTATAGCGCTTACGTCCAAAGAAACCGTTGAACGGATCAGGAGTTTTGTAATCGGTAATACTCAGTACACCGCTGTCTACCGCTGACAGCAGCAGATGGATATCTCTGGGTAGTTCACCTCCCTGACGCGCGGCTTTAACTTTCACCGTCAGGGTCTGATTTGGACGAATCTTTTGCGGCGCATCAAGGGTTAAAGCCAGTTTACGGTTATCATCAGCCAGCGGCAGATGCAATAGTCCCACTGCACGTTTTGGCGTAGTGCCTTTCTCTTTCTCGCCAGGACGAATAACTAATGCGCTGAGGTAAAGATCGTGTCGACGCCACTGCGGGTTAATCGGCACATCAACATTAATGCCTCCCGCTGGCACATCAATCTCCTGCCACCAGAGCGGACCATTACTGGACTCAAGCATCAGATAGCCTTTCCCTGCTGCCGGTGCTTCGATATGCACACTGGCTTTTTCACCCGGAAGATAGGCGGGTTTATCCAGTTTGAGTTTGACCTGATCGGGACGCAGTGCGCCGCTGCCATCAGTGTTGTCCTGCCAGCTGTACCCTGCCCAGAAGCGCAGGCTGGTTAGTGTTTTTTCATCGGCAGTCCGCACTTCAATACGGTATGAGCCCCAGTCAACCGGGAACTCAACGCGCGCGGTGCCATCCGCTGCCAGTGAAACCTGCTGCTGCTCCTCTTGCAAATCCTTCTGTTCATAGCGTGATTGCCAGCCCTCGCCATCAGAGAAGCTCCAGAAATAGTCGCGGCGCTCACGAATCAGGCGCACATCAAGGTTCTGCGCGGCCAGTTTCTGACCGCGAGCATTGGCCAGCACAATATCAAAGGCCGCCGTGCTGCCCTCTTCAACCATTGGCTGGCTGCGATAACTGTCGCTGCGGTAGTCGTAGACATCCTGATTACCAAACAGCGGACGAATACCCGGCAATGCCTCGGCCGGCCAGATTGACTGCGTGCTACGCCGCGTAACCGGACGACCTCCGGTTTCCAGCAGGCTGGCCTGCAAAATTAAATTTATCGGCGAATGCACATCTTTCCAGCCTGACTCCACGGCCACCACGGTGTCGCCCCCGGCATCCAGCGTCAGGTCGATTTCATCCAGGCTACGCTTCAGCCCCTCTTCAGTAATATCACCAAACTGATAACCCGGCAGTGCAGCAACGGCCTCGCGATTGGGCCGTAAAAACAGCTGGCCCTGCAGACGGTTGCCCGCCGCCGGTGCACCATACAGGTAGCGGCCATTAACCTGGAAAGTGACGTCATCAGCGTGCAGCAGTGGGCGCTCATCAGCTTTCAGCGACAGCGCCATACGCTCCGGCAAGAAATCTTCAACATTAAAGCGCCAGCTGCGTGGACGATCGTCGCCGGTATTTACCCGCAGCGTCCAGCTGCCGGTCGCAGCGGACTCAGGCAAACTGAAGCGGTACTGATACAGGCCATTTTCCGGTTGCCACACCAGCGTGCGCGCCACCTCACCATCGGGTTTGACCACTTCGAGCCTGACCGGCTGTGCAGGCAGAGGCTGACCATCGGCATCTCGCAGCAGTGCATTCACAATCACCGTTTCACCAGGCCGGTATAGATCGCGCGGGCCAAACATAAACAGTTGCTTGTCATAGCCTTCCGGACCGGCCACGGCAAATTCGGCCAAATCAAGTGCTGGTCGGTTAAGATCCAGTAGCGTGGTTTGATTATCGTTGGTCGCCAAAAGCAAAGCCGCTTTGGCCGAACGTTTTAACTGCGCATGCCCCTGCTTATCGCTTTGCACCTGCTGGAGTGTTTGCCCTTTTTCATCGAGCATGGTCAGCGTAATGCCCGACAGTGCTGCGCCATTCTCCAGGCTCTGACTGAAGACATCCATTTGCGTTGGGAACAGATGCAGTGACACACCGATATCACTGAGGGTAAACAACGTCGCGGCATTGCTGTAATTATAAGAGCCGGCTTTTTTCATTACCGCCAGATAGACACCCGGCTGCCGGAATGCTTCGATATCGCTTAGCGGCAGTAGCAGTTTTTCACGGGTATTGCGCGCCGGATTGAGGTCAAATCGTCCGCTGTACACCAGATCGGCCTTATTCAGCAGCTCTTCAGACTGCCAGCTTTGTAAGCTGTTACCGTACTCCCAGGCAGAGAGAAATGAAGGTAAAGAGGCAGATTTAATGCGGAAGAAATCGACATCGACGCTGTTAACATTCAGTGCCAGTACCGGGAGTCCCTGAGTAACGCGCGTCGGTAGCAGTGAACCTCGGCTGGCAAAACCGACCATTGGTTGCACGTCGCGAGTGGTAATTTCCTGCTCAAAGGCACTATCCAGCGCGGCACCGTTGGCGGCTTTTAATCCGCTATCTACGGTGGCGATCAGTTTACGGTTTGGTTCGAGATGACGAAAACGCAGCTCTTTACGGTTGGCGGAAAGCTCCCAGCCGCCGTCAATTGCACCATTTTTACTGTCAATCAGATGCAAGCGATCGGCGAAGTTCTGTTTATCATCCAGCGCCACGGAAAAAGTTGCCACCAGCGCGCTGGCACCTTCCAGCTGCACTTCTGACAGGTCCACCACCGTCAGCGGCTTTCCTTTGTCGCGTTCCGCTTGCGCTGCACGTTGCGCATCCGTCAGCTCCACTTTTTGCTGTGCTGTCGTGCTTTGCGATGAGGCGTTTTTTTCTGCCGCCGTAGCAACAGGCGTTTTTGTCTCCGCATCATCACATCCTGTCAGCAGCGCCAGCGCCAATAACGCAGCTAAACCCGCACCGTTCCTCAACCCGTTCATACTGTCTCCATGGCCTGATAAGCCTGCGAAATGAGAACGATAGTATGGCGGGAAATCAGCCAAAACGACCAGGTAAATTTATCAATTTGCGAGGGATTACGCAGAGGAGTGTTGATTCGCTATGCGCGGTGCAGCTTTTTACGAGCTGGCTCGTAAATTTCATTTAAGATCATTCGCATAATCTAAATTGTCTTGTGGAGTCAGGATAGATCGTCGACACTCAGACTAAGCTTTTCTTCAACACAGAACCCTAACGAGGCCGCTATGACAACCTCCTTCTTTGTTACCGCCGACTGGCTTGCCGAACACCAGAGTGAAAATGAGGTGCAGGTCATCGATGCGCGAATGCTTCCTCCTGGTCAGGAGCTGGTACGTGATATCACCGCCGAATATCTGGCCGGCCATTTGCCCGATGCCGTATTTTTTAATATCGAGGCACTTTCCGACCATACCAGCCCTTATCCGCATATGATGCCGCGTGCCGAAAGCTTTGCCGTAGCAATGCGTGAGCTGGGGATCAACGGCGATAAGCATCTGGTGGTCTACGACGAAGGCAATTTGTTTTCCGCACCGCGTGCGTGGTGGA
This sequence comes from Winslowiella toletana, assembly GCF_032164335.1. Classification (NCBI taxonomy): domain Bacteria; kingdom Pseudomonadati; phylum Pseudomonadota; class Gammaproteobacteria; order Enterobacterales; family Erwiniaceae; genus Winslowiella; species Winslowiella toletana. Next base: position 3,590,000 of record NZ_CP134152.1, read on the forward strand.
TGCTGCGTGCTTTTGGCGTCACGCAGGTGTCGATTCTGGCTGGCGGTTTACAGGGCTGGAAAGCGGCTGGATTACCGATTGAAAGCGGAGAAGTCTCACTGCCGGAAGGTGAGTTCGACGCGCAATATGATAACGATTTAGTCCGTCGGGTTACCGATGTGCTGTTGATCAGTCATGAAGGTACCGCGCAGATTATTGATGCACGCGCAGCAAATCGCTTTAACGGTGAAGTCGATGAACCGCGTCCAGGGCTGCATCGCGGCCATATTCCGGGCAGTCTGAACGTGCCATGGAATGAGCTGGTGAGAGATGGTCAATTGAAGCCGGCAGCGGAACTGGACGCTATTTTCCAGCGGCACGGTGTTGATCTGAAAAAGCCAATTGTTGCCAGCTGTGGTTCCGGCGTGACTGCGGTGGTGGTGATTCTGGCACTGACCACGCTGGGTGTGGCAAACGTCAAACTGTATGACGGCTCCTGGGGAGAATGGGGCAGCCGTGATGATTTACCGATTAAGAAAAATGTCTGAATAAACCGGCCGGGGCTAACCCGGCCAGTTCGCCAGTAGCACTAGTTGGCGTTTTTAAATTCGCGCAAGAAGCTGCCCCAACGGCGTTCGTAAAACGGCGTGATATGCGCGGTAAAGAAATGGCTGATGCCTTTCTCACCGTCAACCACCTCGCAGATATCGACCGGTTCGTCTTCGAGCATGGTATCCGTTGCCACACTGCCGGCGGCGCGAATAATCGCGTCTATATTGCTGTCTGCCTCGATGCCAATCAACAGATTAGGTGCTTCTTCTGCCGACTCTTTAATCTGCGCAACATAAGCACGGCGAACCTGCTTATGTTTAGCAAACAGTTGAGTCAGTGAGTCGATAACCTGCGCTGGCGGCTCTGCGATTTCTGACAACAGCAGCGGCGTGCCGCCTTCCAGCACCGTTTGCTGGCTCAGGGCGTCGCCACCTTCACCGATCAGTCTGGCAATTTCACTCGGGGAAAACTCTTTTCCTGTCGGTAATTTGGGATTCAGGAACAGAGTTTCACCCAGCGTCATTTCAAACAGGTTGCGCACCGGCATGATCAGGTAAGCCTGCTCATCTTTAACCGCCTGCTGCAATGCTTCGACAGAAGTAAAAAAAGGTATGATGCTGGCACCATCCTCTTTTTCCCAGTGCTGGAGATCAACGGCTGAGCTGGCATCCGGCTGCTCTGATTCACTTTCACCGGGTACCCATACGCTGGCACTCATTAACAGCTCAAAAAATTCAGGACGATGCGCCGCCTCAGTGGCTGCCAGTTTCAGCACCTCTTCCAGACGGTTATTCGATTGATTCATGGTGATATTCCGCGGCAAACATTTGTCCGGGCTGCATCAACGCCGCCCGGTGACAAACCAGCCGGATCGCTCCGGCTGGTTGACCATTATTTTAATAACAGGTTAGCGATGGTGCGCACGCCTAAGCCGGTTGCGCCAGCAGACCATTGATCCACCGCTCCTTTGCGATAGGTCGCGGAGCAGTCAATATGCAGCCAGCCTTTCTGATAGTTTTTCACAAAGTATGACAGGAAAGCAGCAGCAGAGCTGGCACCCGCGGCATGAGCCGGACTGGCAATATTGTTCAGATCGGCAAAATTTGACGGCAGATGGCTGCGATGGAACTCAGCCAGCGGCAGACGCCAGAATGGTTCATTCTCACTGGCCGCGCTTTCCATCAACTGTTGCGCCAGCTGGTCGTCAAAGCTGAATAAAGCGTGATAGTCGTTGCCCAGCGCCGTTTTCGCTGCGCCGGTCAGCGTCGCTGCATCGATTAACAGTTCAGGATTCTGTTCGCTGGCATCAATCAGGCCATCCGCCAGTACCAGACGCCCTTCGGCATCGGTATTCATCACTTCAACCGTCTTACCATTGCGGTAACGAATAATATCGCCCAGTTTGAACGCATTACCGCTGACCATATTTTCTGCACAGCAGAGATACAGTTTCACGCGCTTTTTCAGTCCACGGGAAATCGCCAGTGCCAGTGCGCCAGTTACCGTTGCGGCACCGCCCATATCAGATTTCATCGAATCCATAAAAGCGCTCTGCTTCAGGCTGTAACCACCGGTATCAAAGGTGATGCCTTTACCTACCAGGCAGGCGAATACCGGTGCGTTTTCATCACCAGTTGGGTTGTAATCCAACGCCAGCAGCGCCGGGCTACGCTGTGAGCCGCGCCCAACGGTATGAATACCCATATACTTCTGCTCGCGCAGATCGTCGCCTTTGGTAATGCGGTAGCTTACTGCGTCACCGCCAACGTCGCTCAGCAGGTCAACCGCGCTGCGTGCCAGCGTTGACGGGCTAAGCTCTTCGGCTGGCAGGTTGATCGTATGGCGTACCCAGTCAACGATCTTCAGACGACGATCGAACTCAGCGCGATCTTTCTCGCTCAGCTGCGCCCATTCCACGCTACGCTCGCCTTTTGGCCCACGATAGCCTTGCCAGAACGCCCAGCTTTTTTCTAAATCCCAGTCAGCGCCGCTCAGAGTGACCTGACGAATGCCCTGACCATCAATTTTGCGTGCTGCGCGCTGAATGGTCGCCAGTGGATCGTTGCCATTCAGATGAATAGTCATACCGCTGTCATTAGTGCTGAGGATCGCTTTTTCGCCCCAGCGTGCATCTGCCGCTGCCGTTGACAGTGTGATGTTCATTGCTTGTGTTGTCATCGCATGGCTCCTTGTTCTTTTATCGCTTAATAGGATATCGGTAAATTTTACAGCAGGCAGCACCCGTGCCGCCCTGAAGATATTTATCCAACCAGACTAACAGGCTCGCTTACAGAATCTTTTCATTGGATGCTGCCGGACAAGCATCATACATCGCTTAGGAAATTTCGCGACTGTCAGTCCATTTCTTGTTATTTCCTCAGATATAAAAAGGGCCGTATCGTAAGATCGGCCCTCGATAATCTGTGATTATTTACTGATCATCAGCCTGTTATCAGGCACATTCTCAGAGAGCGGCGCGGGAGAGTTGCCTTTCCTGCCACAGCGGCGAAAGCTCGCGCAGACGAGCGATAGATTTGCTCACCAGCACGATGGTGTAATCAATCTCTTCTTCCGTAGTAAAGCGGCCAAGCGAAAAACGAATCGAACTGTGTGCCAGCTCATCATTCAGGCCGAGGGCGCGCAACACGTAGGAAGATTCCATACTGGCAGAGGTGCAGGCTGAGCCAGAAGATACCGCAAGATCTTTTAGCGCCATAATCAGCGACTCACCTTCAACGAAGTTAAAGCTGACGTTAAGGATATTAGGCGCGCCATTTTCCAGCTCACCGTTAAGGTAAACTTCCTCGATCTGGCTGATACCATTCCACAGACGATGGCGTAAACTGCGCAGACGAGCCATTTCACTGGTCATCTCTTCTTTCGCGATGCGATAGGCTTCGCCCATGCCGACGATCTGGTGCACTGGCAGCGTGCCGGAACGCATACCGCGCTCATGTCCACCACCGTGAATTTGGGCTGCCAGCCGGATGCGCGGCTTGCGACGCACGTACAGCGCGCCGATACCTTTTGGTCCGTAAATTTTATGCGCAGAGAAAGACATTAAATCGACTTTCAGCTGGTTGAGGTCGATCGGCAGTTTGCCGACGCTCTGCGTCGCATCAACGTGATACAGCACGCCACGCGCATGGCACAGTTCACCAATGGCAGCGATATCCTGAATCACACCAATTTCATTATTAACATGCATAATTGACACCAGCACGGTATCTTCACGCATTGCGGCTTCAAGCGCTTTCAGGTCAATAAGGCCGTTACGCTGTGGCGCCAGATAAGTGACCTCGAAGCCTTCGCTTTCCAGCTGCTGGCAGGTATCCAGCACCGCTTTATGTTCTGTGGTGCAAGTGATGATGTGCTTGCCTTTCTGCTGGTAGAAAGACGCTGCGCCTTTAATCGCCAGGTTGTCAGACTCAGTGGCACCGGAAGTAAACACGATTTCACGGGGATCTGCGCCAACCAGCTCAGCAATCTGATTACGGGCGATATCAACCGCTTCTTCAGACTGCCAGCCATAGCGGTGAGAGCGGGAAGCCGGATTACCGAAAGTACCATCCAGAGTCAGATACTGCATCATTTTCTCGGCAACGCGCGGGTCAGCCGGGGTGGTGGCAGAGTAATCCAGATAAATCGGTAATTTCATTGCTCGTTAAGCTCCGTACTTCGCTTCAATATTAATAAATGCTGGTGTTATTTTTACCCTTGCCACGTCGAGGTGGCAAGGTGGGAATGCACACGGCGACCGGACAATCGCCGTTAAATCGGAAAGAACGAAATTAACTGGCGAGCAAACGGGTATTAACGTTAATCGTTTCCTGCAGGCGACCGTTAGGTAAACGACGGGTATCGACGCTGTCCTGACGATCGGCGACATCAAGGATTTCCTGATTGTTCACCAGCTCAGCCAGGGTGATATTATTCAGAAAATCACTGATACGCTCGCTCAGGTCACGCCACAGCACGTGAGTCAGACAGCGCTCACCACCCTGACACCCCTCTTTACCCTGACATTTGGTGGCATCAACCGACTCATCGACAGCGGTAATCACCGCGCCAACTGCGATAGCACCGGCATCTTTACCCAACAGATAACCGCCGCCCGGGCCACGAACGCTGGCAACCAGGCCATTTTTACGCAGGCGCGAGAACAGTTGCTCAAGATAGGAAAGCGAGATCCCCTGGCGTTCTGAAATATCCGCTAACGGCACCGGACCCTGATGAGAGTGCAGTGCAACGTCAAGCATGGCGGTAACGGCATAGCGGCCTTTAGATGTCAGTCTCATAGCTTTGGCAACCTCGGTTATACCCCTGTTGTTGGGGTGTTAACAAAATTTATTGAACCAAGTCTGACATTCCCGAGTGTTTTGGTCAACTATTTAACCAAGTAAATTACTCAAGTATTATTGTCAGACTAAAACCAAGGCTGCCGCCGCTAAATTCCTTTTAAAATAATGGGGTTATTTAATACCCTTCGTTTTTTCCAGCGATGAAAGCATACCGCGCAGAATATTTAACTCGTCACGTTCAGGACGCGCACGAGTATAAAGACGGCGCATTTTGCTCATTACCTGGCCTGGATTGCCTTCACGAATAAAGCCACTGCCGACCATCAGCTGCTCCATATGCTGATAAAAACGCTCGAGGTCATCGACCAGCGGATACGGTGATTCGGCAAACTCAGCCTGCGCCACTTCCTGCGACTGGAGAAACGCCATTCGCACTTCATAAGCGATAATCTGCACCGCCATCGCCAGGTTCAGCGAGCTGTATTCCGGGTTAGCAGCGATGGCCACGTGGTAGTGACACTTCTGTAACTCTTCGTTGGTCAGACCTACGCGCTCCCGACCAAACACCAGCGCCACCGGTGCCTGCTGGCCTTCTTCGATACTTTTCAAACCGCACTCACGCGGATCGAGCATCGGCCACGGCAGCGAGCGTGAACGCGCGCTGGTACCGACCACCAGACGACAACCGGCGATTGCCTCATCAAAGGTGTCGACAATTTTGGCATCGCCAATCACATCACTGGCTCCGGCGGCGAGAGCAATCGCCTGAGAGTCAGGTTTTACAAGTGGATTAACCAGATAAAGGTTGGTCAGGCCCATGGTTTTCATCGCGCGCGCGACGGAGCCCATGTTACCGGTATGAGAGGTTTCAACCAGGACAATACGGATGTTCTGCAGCATAGATTTTAGGAGCGTCTGTGAGATAGTTGTCGAATACTAGCATAAATGCAGGACATTTTCCGAACCCCCTGCTATACTCCGCGCCGTTTTCCCCGTTCTTTAACATCCAGTGAGAGATACTGATGCATCCGATGCTCAACATCGCCGTGCGCGCTGCGCGCAAGGCCGGAAATTTGATCGCCAAGAATTATGAAACCCCGGACGCAGTTGAAGCGAGCCAGAAAGGCAGCAACGACTTCGTCACCAATGTTGACCGCGACGCTGAACGCCTGATTATCGAGGTGATTCGCAAGTCTTATCCGCAACATACCATTATCACTGAAGAGAGTGGTGAATTGCCGGGCGAAGACCAGGATGTGCAATGGGTTATCGATCCACTGGATGGCACCACCAACTTCATTAAACGTTTACCACACTTCTCTGTTTCTATCGCCGTACGCATTAAAGGCCGTACCGAAGTGGCTGTGGTTTACGATCCAATGCGTAATGAACTGTTCAGCGCAGTGCGCGGCCAGGGTACCCAGTTAAATGGCTACCGTCTGCGTGGCGGCACCGCTCGCGACCTCGATGGCACTATTCTGGCCACCGGTTTCCCGTTCAAACTGAAGCAGCACGCCACACCATTTATCAACATCGTTGGCAAACTGTTCACACAGTGTGCAGACTTCCGTCGTACCGGTTCGGCTGCGCTGGATCTGGCTTACGTTGCGGCAGGTCGTGTTGATGGTTACTTTGAAATCGGCCTGAAGCCATGGGATTTCGCCGCGGGCGAACTGCTGGTGCGTGAAGCCGGTGGTCTGGTAACCGACTTTGTTGGCGGCCACAACTATCTCTCTTCCGGTAATATCGTTGCCGGTAATCCACGCGTAGTTAAAGCCCTGCTGGCGAATATGCGTGATGAACTGAGCGAAGCGCTGAAGCGTTAATTCGTTACGTGCGGGCCAGTAACTGCTGGCCCGCAGACTTAAAAAATTCGACGTATCCCACCAGACATCGCCGGTTGAGCGGTTTGCCATAAGATAATACCCGCGACAATTAACACCACACCGCCTGCCAGACCGAGACTTTGCAGCGCCACTTTTTGCCAGCCAGCGGTAGCCGAATGACGGCTCAATCTGATCGCCAGTGCGCGTGAGCTTTGCACCAGCAATGCCATCGTCGAGACGGTCACCGCGGTTCCCAGCGCCATTGCCACTGCCGATAACACTCCCCACAGATAGACACCGATGACCTTAGAAAACAGTAGCATCATTATTGCACCGGAACAGGGGCGCAACCCCATCGACAGCACAACTACCGCTTTAGTTTTCCAGCCCACTGCCTGCGCCAGCATCGCACTGTCAGGAACATGCTGATGGCCACAGCCGCAATTGGCATGATGAGCATGATCGGCGGCGCGGATGGCGGAGATTTTCAGCGTTGTAACCGGCGGGCGCAACAGCGACCACAGCTTGCGCAATGCCCGTAGCGACAGCCATGCACCCAGCACGATCACCATCAGGTAGCTACCTTTTTCCAGCCAGTAACTGCTGAGATGAAGCTGGCGCGATGAGAGTTTCAGCACCACTAGCATCACTGTAACCAGCGCAATCGCCATGAATCCCTGCACAATGGCCGCTGCCAGCGTCAGCTGCAGACTGGTTTTCACTTTAGTCGGATGGGTGGCTAAAAAAGTGGCGATGACCACTTTGCCATGGCCGGGGCCCGCCGCGTGCAAAATGCCATACAGCAGGCTGAATCCAATAAGCGCCAGACCAGCCTGATGAGGATTTAATGCCACCTGCTGTAGCAGTGCGGTCAATTGCTGGTGCAGAATTTTCTGCCACTGCACGCTCTGTAATAACAGCTGCGGCCACTGCTGCCATAGCCAGCCTGCGGCGATAATCAGCACCAGCACCAGCAGCAGCAATGGCCAGACGCTCAGCCAGCGCCGTCCCGTTTTACCCGGCAGCTTATTCACTGACATATCAGCGTCACCGTCTGGGCAAACTGACGGCCGAGATCCATATCTTCTGGTGGCGCATCGGCTTTATCCAGCGCCAATGCATAAGCTTTCATCGAAGCGCTGGGTTTCGGCGTTTTTAAGCTCAGCTTGCAGTGCTCCTGCCAGCCTTCAGGTAATTTCAGCGATTTTTCGTCGTCGTAAAACATATCTACAAAGTAAGTAGGATCAAAGGTCAGAAAAGTGTAGGTCTGCCCCTTCACCTTTTGCGGCTCGGCCAGCGGCAGTACAAAAGTTAACACTGCCTGATGCCCTTCACGCGTCAGATGATACTCAGTGGGCAGATTTTCAAACTTCACCGGCTTGCCGTCGTGCCAAATCTCGGTGAAATAGTGTTGGCCTAAAACATTAGCCATCACTTCCGCCGCCAGCTTCTTCCACACTTCCGAACCAGGCTTTGCATCTCCGGCATCGTACAGCAGGTCAGCGGAGGTGATTTCATCCATCTTCCACACCATCAGTAATCCATTCAGGGTATCCGGCTGTTTGCTTACCAGCGTAGTGTTGACCGAGATAAAGCTATGTGGATGTGCCCAGACAACCGGCGCAAACAACGCCATGATAATGCCCAGAGTGCGCGACAGCTTAGTGTTATAATGTAACAAAATCCAGTTCATCCGCTTTCCTGATTAAAAATTCTGTGACCCGCCTAAAACGTCTGAAGAAAAAACGGCCGTATCCCACGCGATGTAACGCTTTTTGTCTACTCTTAGCTCTGTTATGACCAACTGGAATAGCGAATGATGCGTGATGCGCCACCTTCTGCACCTCTCTTCTCCGGTTCACAGCGTCGTTGCCATCTGCTATTAGCACTTTATCTGCCTGATTCTGCGGTTACACTCGATTCACTCTGCCAGCTGAATGGCGTGGATCGGCAGCTTGCCCGGCAAGATATAGCCGAGGTTGGAGAAGAAATCCAGCGCTATCATCAGCTTGATATTCATCCTCTTCACGATGGCAGCTATCAGCTTAAGGGCGCTGAACTGGATCTCCGCCTGTGCCTGCTGCACTGGCTACGCCGTGCATTGCGACAGTCACCGGCGTTTGTCGAACAGCAGTTTGCCCCGGCTATTCGCCAATGGCTGAAAACGCGGCAGATTGAAAAAGCCGTCTGTGACGAGAAAAATTTGCAGGCGCTGATACAGCACTGCGCAGGCCGACTTAACCGTTGCTTTACCGAGCGCGATCGCCAACTGTTGCAGCTTTTTATGCAGTTTTCCCTCTGCCAACAAAGCTATGCTGATTTTACCCCAAGCCAACAGCAGTGGCTGGCCAGCAAAGCTGAACGGCTGGCGGCCGAAGATGTGGTCATACACTGGCAGAAGCGCTGCCGCACCGCGCCACATCCTAATGAAATCGATTTTTATGCCCTGTTATTCAGCATCCTGCACGCGCCGACTATCGATAACATCCGGCATGAAAATGAGCGCCAGCTGATGCAGTCAGTACGGCAGTTAATTGAGCGTTTTCAGACGCTGTCCGGCAAGCAATTTGGCGATGAGCATGGGCTGAGCAGTCAGTTGTATACCCATCTGGCCCAGGCGCTCGACCGCAGCCATTTTTCTATTGGTATCGACAATACGTTGACCGAAGAGATTATCCGGCTTTATCCGCGCCTGCTGCGCACCACCTGCCGCGCCATGGCACCCTTCGAAGCTGATTATGACGTCCATTTTTCGCCACAGGAATCCGGGCTGATTGCGATTATTTTTGGTGCCTGGCTAATGCAGGAAAGCGTCATGCAGGAAAAACAGGTGTTACTGCTGACCGGTAATAATCACCAGCTTGAGCAGGAAATTGAGCAGCAACTGCGCGAACTGACGCTGTTGCCGTTGAATATCAAATATCAGGATATGCATGAATTTCAGCGCGATGGCGCGCCGAAGGAGATAACACTGGTGATCTCACCTTACGCCACCCCACTGCCGCTCTTCTCACCACCGCTAATTCATGCGGAATTGCCGCTGAGTGAAACTCAGCAGCATCGTATCCAGTCTTTACTTGAGGCCTGACGTTTTCGCGGCCACCTTCGGACGCAGGAACAGTGCCGGTAGCACCACCAGCGCCATAACCCAGAACACGCCGCCCTGCAGGTGCTGGAACAATACACCGCACACCATGGTCATCACCGCAATTCCGCCGCCCATCGCCAGCGCCGAATAGACCGCCTGCAAACGAATAACTTCACTGCCCTGACGCGCGGCGATAAAGCGCATCGCGGCTAAATGACAAACGGTGAAGCTGCCACAGTGCAGCAGCTGCGCCACGATTAGCCACGGCAGCGCGGTGGTTGCCCCCATCACACTCCAGCGCACCAGCGCGCATACCGCCGACAGTAGCAGCAGGTCGCGCGCGCTCCAGCGGCGGAACAGCCGCCCACTGGAGGCAAAGATAATGATTTCCGCCACTACACCCAGCGACCATAAATAGCCGACGGTACTGGCAGAGTAACCGGCCTCTTGCCAGTAAATAGCGCTGAAGCCGTAATAGGCCGCATGTGCGCCCTGTAGCAGCGTGACACAGAGTAAAAAACGCCACACCGCATTCTCTTTCAGCATGGTCAGCCAGACTTGCCAGCCGGCATGTTCACCCTGCCGGGTTTCCCCCACCGGCATTACCGCGGGTTTAATCATCATTCCGCTGAACAGGCTGACGACGCCAATCATCAACAGCATCAGTATCGCCTGCGATGACCAGGCGCTGACCAGCACGCCGGTCAGCGCTGAACTGACGACAAACGCCAGCGATCCCCACAGCCGCACCGGCCCGTACACCAGCGAGATTTGTTGTTGCCAGGTGGCAGCCAGTGCGTCACTGAGCGGCACTAATGGCGAGAAAAACAGGTTAAAGCCTATCATCACCAGCAACAGCCAGACCCAACCAGCGCTGATCCAGAACCCCAGCACAAACAGCGCAGTTAACAGTGCCAGCAGGCGCAGCGCGGTAACTAACTGAGAGGGATTTTTAACCTGGGAGGCGATAAGCAAGCTACCGACAAAACGCGCAATCATTCCGGCGCCAAGCAGTAAGCCGATTTTTTCCGCTTCAAGCCCGGTGCCTTTCAGCCAGACGGCCCAGAAAGGTAAGTAGACACCATAAGCGAAGAAATATGTGAAGTAGGCCAGACCCAGCCAGTATGCAGAACGGATTGCCATTTTCCCTCCGACAATGAGGGCATCACTTTGGCAGACAGGCATTTAATAAGCAATCAGCAAAAAAAAACGGGGCACAAAATGCCCCGTTAACTCTGTTTATTGCCAGACCGGCAGCGATTTACTCAGGCGTAAACCGGGAAGCGCGCGCAGATTTCCAGTACTTTCTGCTTAACGCGTTCGATATTGGCTTCATCGTTGATATTGTCGAGAATATCAACAATCCAGCCAGCCAGCTCACGCACTTCAGCTTCTTTGAAGCCGCGACGGGTCACGGAAGGTGAACCAATGCGGATACCGGAAGTGACAAACGGGCTTTTCGGATCGTTAGGCACGCTGTTTTTGTTAACCGTGATATTCGCGCGACCCAGCGCAGCATCCGCTTCTTTACCGGTCAGGTTTTTATCAACCAGGTCCAGCAGGAACAGATGGTTATGCGTACCGCCGGAAACCACGTTGTAGCCACGCTCCAGGAACACGTCAACCATCGCTTTGGCGTTTTTAGCAACCTGCTGCTGATAAACCTTAAACTCAGGCTCCATCGCTTCTTTCAGCGCTACCGCTTTACCGGCAATCACGTGCATCAGCGGGCCGCCCTGTCCACCAGGGAACACAGCAGAGTTCAGTTTCTTGTACAGTTCTTCGTCGCCGCCTTTCGCCAGAATCAGGCCGCCACGCGGGCCTGCCAGCGTTTTGTGGGTGGTGGTGGTAACGATATGAGCGTGAGGAATCGGGTTAGGATAGACGCCTGCCGCAATCAGACCCGCAACGTGTGCCATATCCACAAACAGATAGGCACCGATGCTGTCGGCGATTTCACGCATTTTTGCCCAGTCGCAGACGCCAGAGTAAGCAGAGAAACCACCGATGATCATTTTCGGTTTATGTTTCTGCGCCTGTGCCGCCAGCTCTTCGTAATCGATTTGGCCAGTTTCGTCGATGCCGTAAGGCACCACGTTGTACAGTTTACCGGACAGGTTAACCGGGGAACCGTGGGTCAGGTGACCACCGTGCGCCAGATTCATACCAAGAATGGTGTCGCCTGGCTGCAACAGCGCAGTGTAGACCGCGAAGTTAGCCTGCGAACCTGAGTGCGGCTGCACGTTGGCGTAATCAGCACCAAACAGCTCTTTTGCACGATCAATCGCCAGTTGCTCGACGATATCAACATACTCGCAGCCGCCGTAGTAACGTTTGCCCGGATACCCTTCGGCGTATTTGTTAGTCAGCTGTGAACCTTGCGCCTGCATAACACGCGGGCTGGTGTAGTTTTCAGAAGCAATCAGCTCAATGTGCTCTTCCTGACGCACTTTCTCTTGCTCCATCGCCTGCCACAACTCGGCATCATAATCGGCAATGTTCATATCACGCTTTAACATCCGCATCTCCTGACTCAGCTAACTTAAAAAACGGCAGTGAATGGCCCCTCAGGGCTAAGGCCCACAGTTTAAACTGTTTTACCGGGTGATGGATAGCGTCAAACACAGCTTTTTACGCAAACGATTGGCTTCAATGCTGGCAAGGGTTTAATACAGTTTTTGCAAGCTTTTACTTCACGATTGTTCTTCATCACCAGTTGCGCTTTCTTCATGTCCAGTTAAATTCGTTAAGCTGATAAAAAACCATTTTTAACCCGTGGTTATTTACAACCTGCCGCCCTTCGCTATAAGATGCATTTAAAATACATCTTTAAGATTATCTCTTTGTGAGGAGTGACACCATGCTAGATGCACATACCATCGCCATCATCAAATCGACGATTCCGGCCATCGCTGCCACTGGTCCAAAACTTACCGCCCATTTTTATGACCGCATGTTTGCCCATAACCCTGAACTGAAAGATGTGTTCAATATGAGCAATCAGCGAAATGGCGATCAGCGCGAGGCATTATTTAATGCTATCTGCGCTTATGCGACCAACATTGAAAATTTGTCAGCAATCTTGCCGGCGGTGGAACGCATCGCGCAGAAACACGCCAGCATTAATATCCAGCCCCAGCAATACCAGATCGTCGGCCAGCATCTGCTGGCAACCATCGATGAACTGATGAGCCCGGGAAATGAGGTACTGGAAGCCTGGGGTAAAGCTTATGGCGTACTGGCGAACGTGTTTATTCAGCGCGAAGAGGCCATTTATCAGCAGTCGGAGCAGAAACCCGGCGGCTGGCGTAATACCCGTGCATTTCGTATCAGCGCGATCAATGCTGAAAGTAGCCTGATTAACAGCTTTGTGCTGACGCCGGTCGACGGACAGCCGGTAGCCGACTATCTTCCAGGGCAATATCTTGGTATCACTATCAACGACGAGAGCTTTGAAAATCAGGAAATCCGTCAGTATTCACTGACCCGCTCTCCGGATGGCCAGAGCTATCGTATTGCGGTAAAGCGTGAGCCGATGGGCACCGTCTCTGGCTGGCTGCATCATAAAGCTCAGGTTGGCGACGTCGTTCAGCTGGCAGCGCCAGCCGGTGATTTCTTTATGGATATCAGCCCAGAGACCCCGGTAACGCTGATTTCAGCAGGCGTCGGCCAGACACCGATGCTGGCAATGCTGCATAACCTGGCTGACAATCAGCATCGCGCAGCAGTAAACTGGCTGCACGCGGCAGAAAATGGTCAGGTGCATGCGTTCAGGGATGAAGTTAACGCGCTGGGTGCCAAACTGCCCGCCTTCAACAGCCACATCTGGTATAACCAGCCTGAAGCAGCCGACAAAGGTCATTTTGACAGCGCCGGACTAATGGATATGGCTTCAACCGACGCGAATCTGGCCAGCGCTGAGATGCAGTTTTATATCTGCGGTCCGATTGGTTTTATGCAGTTTGCGGTGAAACAGTTACTGGATGCAGGCGTGCGGTCGGCAAATATTCATTATGAAGTATTTGGCCCGCACAAAGTCGTGTAATCCGGGCACGGGCGGCGAGAACGCCGCCCACAAGGATTAGATCGCTTCTTCGTCTTCTTCGCCGGTGCGGATGCGCACAACGCGGGCCACATCAAACACAAAGATTTTACCGTCGCCAATTTTACCGGTTTGCGCGGTCTGCATGATGGTTTCGACGCAGGTATCAACGATATCGTCGGCAACCACAATTTCAATTTTCACCTTTGGCAGAAAATCGACCATATACTCCGCGCCGCGATACAGTTCGGTGTGGCCTTTCTGACGACCAAAGCCTTTCACTTCAGTCACGGTCATCCCGGTGATGCCGACTTCGGCCAGTGCCTCACGCACGTCATCGAGTTTGAACGGTTTAATAATCGCATCAATCTTTTTCATGGCAGACCCTTTTTCGCTCCCTCCGTGGCCGGACGGGTAACATTAACTAGACGAGTTACGGACAGATAGCCGAATGCGGCCTGTCTCTCTGAGTGGCAGCTAAGCTAACATAACTCGATGCCGAAGCGGCATAAAAACTACTCTTTAAAATCGGCGGCATCCAGCTCATGGCGCGACAGCAGCTTATAAAACTCGGTGCGATTACGCCCGGCAAGGCGAGCCGCATTTGTGACATTGCCTTTGGTCATTTGCAGTAGTTTACGCAGGTAGTTGAGTTCAAACTGGTTACGCGCCTCGACAAAGGTCGGCAAAGCGGTATTTTCCCCTTCCAGCGCCTGCTCTACCAGCGCATCACCGATTACTGGCGAAGAAGTCAGCGCCACGCACTGCTCAATCACGTTGACCAACTGACGCACGTTACCTGGCCAGCTGGCAGCCATCAGCCGTTTCATCGCGTCGGTGGAGAAACTTCGCACCTGGGGTTTATGGCGGCTCGCCGACTGGCGCAGCAGATGATTAGCCAGCAGCGGAATATCCTCCGCGCGCTCATGCAGTGCCGGAATACGCAGATTCACCACGTTCAGACGATAAAACAGATCTTCACGAAACTCTTTCTTCTCCATCGCTTTCGGCAGGTCGCGATGGGTAGCGGAAATAATGCGGACGTTAATCTCCAGATCGCGATTGCTGCCGAGCGGGCGCACTTTACGCTCCTGCAACACGCGCAGTAATTTAACCTGCAACGTCTGCGGCATATCACCAATTTCATCTAAAAATAGCGTGCCGCCTTCTGCCGCCTGGAACAATCCTTCACGGGCACTGACCGCGCCGGTAAATGCACCTTTGGCGTGACCAAACAGCTCGGACTCCAGCAGCTGCTCGGGCAGTGCGCCGCAGTTAATCGCAATAAACGCCTTTTTGGCACGCGGACTGGCAGCATGAATGGCCTGTGCCAGCACCTCTTTCCCGGTACCGCTCTGGCCGTTAATCAATACGCTGACATCCGACTGCGCCACCATCCGCGCCTGCTCCAGCAGCCTTAGCATTAGCGGGCTGCGCGTAACAATCGAATCCCGCCAGCTATCATCAGTGGCCGGTGCGCTGTGTGCCAGCGCTTCATCGATCGCTTTATACAGTGCGTCGCGATCGACCGGTTTAGTCAGAAAGCTGAATACCCCTTGCTGAGTGGCTGAGACCGCTTCTGGAATCGAACCGTGCGCGGTAAGAATAATCACTGGCATTCCCGGATGCAGCTTCTGGATTTCACTGAACAGCGCCAACCCGTCCATTTCGTCCATGCGCAGATCGCTGATCACCAGCTCTACTTTCTCTTTGGCTAACTGGCGCAATGCCTCCGGCCCGCTGGCGGCGGTGGTTACCTGGAAGCCCTCGCTGGTCAGGCGCATCCCGAGCAGCTTGAGTAAACTCGGATCGTCATCGACCAGCAGTAAACGGGCTGATTTACCTTGAATCATGGGTTATCGCTCTCCGTTGCGCCTGCTGTTTGATCTGATGTTGACGGCACATAAGTCTCATCTGCCTGCACTGCGCCTGGCGCATCCCCCTTCCCTGCCACATGGGCATTATCAGAAACATCAGCCGATTTGCGTGACGACAGTTGCCGTTCAATATCGGTCAGCGTTTCCAGTTTGCGTCGGGTATCTGCCAGCTCACGCGCCAGCAGATGCTGATGCTGTCGCAGAGCATCAAGCTCGCTGTCGCTGGTTTGTTGCAGATGATAGTAGCGGGTTCGCTCCTGAGACAGCTGTAACTGCGCCGCCTGATTATCACGCCACAGTTGTAATAAAGGGCGAATTGATGGCGGATAAGCGAAGCTGAAGCTGTCCAGGTGCTCCATATACTGACGTCGCTCGACCGGCGTCACATTGCCGTTGCTCAGCAACACCCCCTGTTTAAAGGTATTTTGCCAGCTTTCTGCCGGCCACTCACGTGCATGCGCTCGCGCTTCCACCGGAGAAAGCCGCGTGCCGCAATCCATTACCCGCATCCAGTAAAGTGGATTTTTCATGCTCTCTTCGTCTTCTATCTGCAAGACACGATCGCAGCCTACCGACAGATAATCGACGATTTTGATTTCCGGCTCCACCACCATATTTTTTTTACTGTTGGATTGTGGTTGATGAGCTGGCTGGCTGCACGCTGCCAGGAGTACTGGCACAATCATCGCCGTGATCCTGCCAAACGGGCGGGAGACCACGGCAGAAAAAAATTGAAATTTCATTCGATTATTCTTTCCCGGCGGTTAAATTCAATTCGATACGGAAGCAGACATCTGCATCGTCTGCCGCCACCAGGTGAAGATCACCCTGCATTCGCCGTATACAATCTTTGGCAATACTCAACCCCAAACCACTGCCCTTTACCGCGCCTTTGCGTTGCAGGCTGCCCTGGAAAAAGGGTTCAAAAATCATTGCCTGTTCTCCTGCTGGGATTGGCGTGCCGGTATTAGACACATCAATAAAAATGCGCTGTCCTTGCTGATAACTGCGCAGCCAGATGTTACCGGATTCGCTGCCGTAGTGCACCGCGTTAGAGTAGAGATTATCGATGACACGCATTAATAAAGTCGATTCAGCACGGCAGTGTGTTACCTGCAGATCGATAGCGGTGTGGATTAGCTTAGCGCGTGCGGTAAGACTGTGCGACGAGACAACAATATCGATGATTTCATCCAGCGCCACATCTTCCAGTTCGGTCGGGCCATCCGCCAGTTTGCGGTTGTAATCCAGCAGTTGCTCAATCAGCTTCTGCAGATGCCGACTACTCTGGTTAAGAATACTCACTACCTCTTTCTGATCGGCGGTCAGTGGGCCGGCCACCTGATCGGCCAGCAGCTCGGTTCCCTCACGCATACTGGCCAATGGCGTTTTCAACTCGTGCGAAATATGGCGTAAAAACTCATGGCGCTGTGACTCCAGCCACGCCAGACGTTCACTGAGCCAGATAATTCGCTGCCCCAGCGATCGAATCTCTCTTGGACCTTTAAACAGCACGCTGTCACCGAGCGGCCGCCCTTCTCCCAGCCGGTTTATCATCCGCTCGACCCCTTTTACCGGGCCGATGATCATGCGGGTAAACAGCAGCACCAACGCCAGGCTAACTAAAAACAGAATCAGTGCCTGCCAGCCAAAATACTGACCACGATCGGCAATCTCACGCTGCAACTGTAACCCGCGCGAGAATACCACTTCGCGTGTTGCCTGGACCATCTGCGCGTTAGCATTAGAAAAATCGTCCAGATTCTCCGCTGCCTCCTGCAGAGGGTTACTGTTTTGACAGTGTAATTGGGAGAGCTGAGTAAGAAGTTGCCGCAGGCTGCGGTAATAACGAATATCAGGCAGTGCCGGCGCATGCGCATCAAGCATTCGTGAATAGCGGCCGTGCTGAGTCTGATACAGGCGCGCCAGCATCGGATCGTCCAGTACGCAATACTGACGATAACTACGCTCCAGCTCCAGCGCGGTACGCGCCATCGCCTCGCTACGACGTACATCGGTTAACGTCGTCCGGTTGGTATCTGCCGCGCGGTCACTCAACGCCGCCAGACTTTCCCATGCCTGCCATGCCAGTACCAGCAGTGGTAACAGTACCAGCAGAAAAGCCATCAAAACCAGTTGCCGCAATGAACGCGGAAAGAGCAGCCATTTCTTCACGAAGTTGATCCCTGTGCAAATTCTGCTGTTGATGCTAGCTGAGTGCGCAACGGGAGGAAAGCGCCAGAGCGCAAAAGAAAAACGGCAGATTCAAAGAATCTGCCGTTTATATCACGATGACACAGTGGTCATCGCAACTGAAGAGGTGGTGCCTAACTCAACGTTGCGTCCGATGCTTGATAAAGTCACAAAGTGATCTGTTATCGGTTTGGTGGACGGCAGGCACCGTATTGTGCGTCATTCGAAGTTTTATGAAGCGCTTGTCCGCTTACGCAGGGCTGTCATAACAGGGTGAATGAGCCACTGAATATAATATAGCAATCGTCGTGCCAACTTTTAAAATTAATTATAAACATATGATTTTAATCATGAAAATTTTAAATTGATTTTTAACCCTTCGGCACGTTTGCCCGGACGATCTGCAAAAGTGTCGCCAAAAAGAAACAGTAGCGTTAAATTTAATAAGATACTTTAAATATCATGAGCTTAAATGTCTCCTTATGGAGACACTAAAAACCACGACTTGTCGCAAATTTGCAACGCAACGAATTTACCCTAAAAAAAAGGCCGGAGAACCCGGCCTTTATCTTGTGGTGGTGACTTAACCCAGCTGTTTACGCGCGTTACGGAAAATGCGCATCCACGGACTGTCTTCGCCCCACTCGGCCGGATGCCAGGAATTGCTGACGGTACGGAATACACGCTCCGGATGTGGCATCATAATGGTCACGCGACCACTTTCATTGGATACCGCAGTGATGCCGTTTGGTGAACCATTAGGGTTCGCCGGATAGTTTTGCGTTACTTTACCGAAGTTATCGACGTAGCGCAGTGCCACCAGCCCCTGATTCTCCAGCGCGGCAAGATGCGCGTTATCCCGCACCTCAACAAAGCCCTCGCCGTGAGAGAC
The DNA here is from genome assembly GCF_032164335.1 of Winslowiella toletana. NCBI lineage: Bacteria > Pseudomonadati > Pseudomonadota > Gammaproteobacteria > Enterobacterales > Erwiniaceae > Winslowiella > Winslowiella toletana. The sequence continues at coordinate 3,608,750 of NZ_CP134152.1, forward strand.
GGCGATTGGCATACGAGAACCGGCCATGCCTTGCAGCAGCAGCGACGGGCTGGCTGCAACTTCTACCAGGCTGAAGCGCGCTTCGAAACGCTCTGACTGGTTACGCACGAAACGCGGCCAGTTTTCGCTACCCGGAATCAGTTCACGCAGGTTAGACATCATCTGGCAACCGTTACATACGCCCAGCGCCAGCGTCTGCGGACGATGGAAGAAGGTTTCGAACTCGTCGCGCACGCGGCTATTGAACAGAATAGACTTCGCCCAGCCTTCGCCAGCTCCCAGCACATCACCGTAAGAGAATCCACCACAGGCCACCAGCGCCTGGAATTCTTCCAGACCACGACGCCCCGCCAGCAGATCGCTCATGTGCACGTCGACAGCATCAAAGCCAGCACGATGCCAGGCCGCTGCCATTTCGACATGGGAATTAACGCCCTGCTCGCGCAGCACCGCCACTTGAGGACGCGCACCCTTGGCGATAAACGGAGCGGCAATATCCTCTTCCGGTTTAAAGCTCAGCTTAACGTTCAGCCCCGGATCGTTGTCATCTTTCTTCGCGTCATGTTCCTGATCGGTACATTGCGGATTATCGCGCAGACGCTGCATCTGCCAGGTGGTTTCTGCCCACCAGGTACGCAGCGTAGTACGACTTTCGCTGTACACGGCACTGTCACCGGAACGGATAACAAAGCGGTCGCCGATTTGCGCTTTACCGAGGTAATGCACACAAGCTGCGAGGCCGTTATCAGCCAGTACCTGTTCGACTTGCGCACGGTCCTGCGCGGCAACCTGAATCACTGCGCCCAGCTCTTCGTTAAACAACGCAGCCAGCGTATCGCTGCCCAGCGCGGCAATGTCGGCTTCCACACCGCAATGGCCGGTAAAGGCCATTTCTGCCAGCGTAACCAGCAGACCGCCATCGGAGCGATCATGGTAAGCCAGCAGTTTTTCATCGGCGACCAGCGTCTGAATAGCATTGAAGAAACCAGCCAGCTGTTGAGCATCACGGACATCGGCAGGTTTATCACCCAGTTGACGATAGACTTGCGACAGTGCGGTAGCGCCCAAAGCATTCTGGCCCTGGCCTAAATCGATCAGCAGCAGCGCGTTATCCTGCTGCGGCTGCAGCTGTGGCGTTACGGTACGGCGCACGTCTTCAACGCGGGCAAACGCGGTAATCACCAGCGACAGTGGCGAGGTCATTTCACGCTGTTCGCTACCCTGCTGCCAGCGGGTTTTCATCGACATTGAGTCTTTGCCCACCGGAATGGTAATACCCAGCGCCGGACACAGCTCTTCGCCCACCGCTTTTACCGCTTCATACAAGCCAGCATCTTCACCCGGATGCCCGGCTGCCGCCATCCAGTTTGCTGACAGCTTAATCCGCTTCAGCGAACCAATTTGGGTCGCGGCAATATTGGTCAGCGCCTCGCCCACTGCCAGACGGCCCGATGCGGCGAAGTCCAGCAGCGCAACCGGTGCGCGCTCGCCCAGCGCCATCGCTTCGCCATAGTAGCTGTCGAGGCTGGCGGTGGTAACCGCACAGTTAGCGACCGGAATCTGCCACGGTCCAACCATCTGATCGCGTGCTACCATGCCGGTTACGCTACGGTCACCGATAGTAATCAGGAAGGTTTTCTCAGCCACGGTGGGCAAATGCAGCACGCGATTAACCGCGTCGGCAATGGAGATGCCGTCACGGATCAGCGCTTCGCCTTTCGCCTGTAAAGTGGTGACATCGCGGGTCATTTTCGGCGTTTTGCCTAACAGCACGTCCAGCGGCATATCGATAGGTTTGTTATCGAAATGGCTGTCGGAAAGCGTCAGATGCAGCTCTTCGGTCGCTTCACCGATGACCGCATAAGGTGCGCGTTCGCGTTGACACAGGCTGTCAAACTGCGCCAGCTTCTCCGGTGCTACTGCCAGAACATAGCGCTCTTGCGATTCGTTACACCACACTTCCAGTGGGCTCATACCCGGCTCGTCGCTGAGAATATCGCGCAGGTTGAACTGACCACCGCGCTCACCATCACTGACCAGCTCCGGCATGGCGTTGGAAAGACCGCCAGCGCCCACGTCATGAATAAACAGAATCGGGTTATCTTCGCCCAGCTGCCAGCAACGGTCGATCACTTCCTGACAACGACGCTCCATTTCCGGGTTATCGCGCTGTACCGAAGCGAAGTCCAGATCGGCATCTGACTGGCCAGAGGCCATTGATGACGCTGCGCCGCCGCCGAGGCCGATATTCATTGCCGGGCCACCCAGCACAATCAGCTTGGCACCCACAGTGATTTCACCTTTCTGCACATGGTCAGCACGGATGTTACCGATACCGCCCGCCAGCATAATCGGCTTGTGGTAACCGCGCAGCTCAACGCCGTTATGGCTGTTTACCCGCTCTTCATAAGTACGGAGATAACCCACCAGCGCCGGACGACCAAATTCGTTATTGAATGCCGCGCCGCCCAGTGGGCCTTCAGTCATAATATCCAGCGCGGTCACAATGCGATCGGGCTTGCCGAAATCTTCTTCCCACGGCTGTTCAAAGCCCGGAATACGCAGGTTGGATACTGAAAATCCTGTCAGGCCAGCTTTCGGCTTTGCACCACGTCCGGTCGCGCCTTCATCACGAATTTCACCACCGGAGCCGGTCGCCGCACCTGGCCATGGCGAAATCGCCGTTGGGTGGTTATGGGTTTCCACCTTCATCAGGATATGCGCGTCTTCCTGATGGAAATCGTAAACACCTTTATCAGCATCAGCGTAGAAGCGGCCAACCTGCGAGCCTTCCATTACCGCCGCGTTGTCTTTATAGGCAGACAGCACGTGATCCGGCGTTTGCTCAAAGGTATTTTTAATCATTTTGAACAGCGATTTAGGCTGTTGCTGACCATCAATAATCCAGTCGGCATTGAAAATTTTATGACGGCAGTGCTCGGAGTTTGCCTGGGCAAACATATACAGTTCGATGTCGTTCGGGTTGCGCCCCAGTTTTTCAAATGCCGCCAGCAGGTAATCAATTTCATCGTCGGCCAGCGCCAGACCCAGCTTCTGGTTAGCCTGCACCAGCGCATTGCGGCCTTCACCCAGCACGTCCACGCTTTGCAGCGGCTGTGGCTGATGATGGGCAAACAGTTGCTGCGCCTGCTCCAGTTCAGTAAACACCGTTTCCATCATGCGGTCATGCAGCAATCCGGCCAGCTGTGACCACTGTGCTTCAGTCAGCTGCGGTGCCTGAATATAGAAGGCCAGACCACGCTCAAGGCGCAATACCTGCGGCAGATCGCAGTTGTGGGCAATATCTGTCGCTTTTGAAGACCAGGGAGAAATCGTGCCTGGGCGCGGGGTCACCAGCAATAAACGCCCTTCCGGCGTATGCTCAGCGAGAGACGGACCGTACTTCAACAGACGCTGAAGGCGGCTCTTTTCATCAGCGTTTAATGGCGTGCTGACATCAGCAAAATGGACGTACTCGGCGTAAATATCACTCACCGGCAGGTGAGCGTCCTGAAAGCGGGTCAGCAATTTGTTAATACGAAATGCCGACAGAGCGGGCGAACCACGCAGAATTTCCATCATCAAAGATCTCTCGTCTTCGAAGCGCCGGGCGACGCTTCTTTGGGCGCAACAGGGAAAACGGGCGCTATTATAGAGAATCCGCGCAGCCAACGAAACCGTTTGCGCATAATTTCTCGGATACCAGAATCGGCTTAAATTTGCGCAAATCCTGCTGAATAAGTTGCGGCGCGGCACTTTGTTGCGCAAAATGCCTCACGCTCTGGGAAATCTACCATAACTAATACTGCCGTAAGAGACAGAAGCCCACGGGCTACCGAGAGATAACTATTTGAAACGCCTAAAAATTAATTATCTGCTGATCGGGCTGATCACCGTGCTGCTCGCGCTTGCGCTGTGGCCGTCGATCCCCTGGTACGGGAGTTCGGAAGACCGAATTGCACAGATAAAATCGCGGGGCGTACTACGCATCAGCACGATAAATTCCCCGCTAACATATTTCACCATCAATAAATCACCAGCGGGTATGGATTACGAGCTGGCAAAACGCTTCGCCGATTATCTCGGTGTCAGACTGGAAGTGACGGTTCGACAGAACCTCAGCGACCTGTTTGACGATCTGGATGATGATAAAGCGGATTTGCTGGCTGCCGGACTGATTTATAACAGTGAAAGACTGGAGCGGTTCCGCGCCGGTCCTGCTTACTATTCGGTTTCACAGCAGCTGGTGTACCGTATCGGGAAGCCGCGACCAAAAAGCCTCGGCGATCTGAAAGGACGTCTGACGGTAGCTTCCGGCTCCGCCTACTTATCCACACTGCGCAATATCAAAGAGAACGAGTATCCCGATCTCGACTGGGCCATCTCGACCGATCAAGGCCCGAAGGCGCTGCTGGAAGCGGTAGCTGACGGCAAACTCGAATACACCATCGGCGATTCCGTGACTGTCGGATTGCTGCAACGCATTCATCCGCAGCTGGCCGTGGCTTTTGATATTACCGATGAAGAGCCGGTAACCTGGTATTTGCAGCGCGATGAGGATCATAGCCTCGATGCAGCGATGCTGGACTTCTTCAGTCAGATGAGTGAAGAAGGCAGCATGGCGCGACTGGAAGAGAAGTATCTTGGTCACGTCGGCACCTTTGACTACGTTGATACCCGCACCTTCCTGCGTGCCATCGACGATATCCTGCCGGATATCAAACCGTTGTTTAAACAATATTCCAGCAATATTGACTGGCGCTTGCTGGCGGCTATCTCCTATCAGGAGTCGCACTGGAATCCGCAGGCGACCTCCCCTACCGGCGTGCGTGGTCTGATGATGCTGACGCGCAACACAGCGGACAGCCTCAATGTCGATGATCGGCTAGATCCCGAGCAGAGCATTCGCGGTGGCAGCGAATATTTACAGCGGATGATGGAAAAAGTGCCATCGACAATCCCGGAGGACGAACGCATCTGGTTTGCGCTGGCGGCCTATAACATGGGATACGCGCATATGCTGGATGCGCGCCGGCTGACTGAAAAGCAGCAGGGGAATCCGGACAGCTGGGCCGACGTAAAGACGCGTCTGCCAATGCTCAGTCAGAAACGCTATTACAGCCAGACCACCTACGGCTATGCACGCGGCCATGAAGCCTATGCTTACGTAGAAAATATCCGTAAATATCAGATTAGCCTGGTAGGATACCTGCAGGAGCAGGAGCGGAAAATTGCGCAGCGTGCGGCGCTGGAAGCGGAGCTGGGCAAGGGTTATCCGGCGGTGCAGCCGGATATTGCAATGCATTAATAGGTAAGGCGGCGCGAGCGTGTCGCCTTACTGATTTACCGGCTTGCGCAGCGCTTTTTTCTGTTCACGACGCATGCGGAAAAAATCACTTAACATTCCGGCACACTGCTGCGCCAGAATCCCCTCGGTCATTTCAACCTGATGATTCATACCGGGATGACCGAGCACATCAAGCAATGAACCCGCAGCGCCGGTTTTCTCATCGCGCGCGCCAAATACTAAACGTCCGATGCGGCTGTGTACGATAGCACCGGCGCACATCACGCAAGGTTCAAGTGTAACGTACAGCGTGGTATCAATAAGACGATAGTTCTCCAGCACTTTTCCGCCCTGACGCAGCGCCATAATTTCCGCATGGGCTGTCGGATCGTGATGCCCGATAGGACGATTCCAGCCTTCGCCAATCACCCGATTGTTTTGCACCAGCACCGCGCCGACCGGCACTTCGCCTTCATCCCAGGCACGCTGTGCCAGCGTTAAGGCATGACGCATCCAAAATTCATCGTTGTAATCGGTCACCTGAGTCTCCAGTGGCAAAAAGCGCGGGGCATTATACATAAAACTGCGGGGAGACTAACTGAAAGCTGTTACAGGCGACGAGAACGCCGCCCGTAGAATTGACCGGTTTATTCCAGCTGTTGCAGCTTACCTTCCGGGGTCACGCGCCAGCGATGCTGGCAGAAGAACAGCAGCGGGTTATCCTGCTTACTGTCGCTGTAACCACTGTGCAGCTGTAGCGGCGTGCCAATCTGCTCTTCCAGCTGCGCAACTTTTTCATGGCCTAAACAGCGCATCGACAGTACCCGCCCGCCATAACCGCGCGTCATCTGGCTGGCGATTAACTTCACCCGCGGCAGAAACGCCGAGTCATAGTAAACTTGCTCAACCAGCGGCTGCGGCGACCCGGTGATCAACCAGACATCGGCATCCTCGCTGCTGAGGTACTCCTTCAGGCGTTGTTGCACCACCGGAAAGGCCGTCACGCGCTGGCGAAACCACTGGGCAAAAGCTTTTTCGCGCTGCTGTAATCGCGCTTCGCTGTGACCAAAGGTAATCGACCACAGCAGCAGACTCATCGGCCAGCGGGCTGCACGACCTTTTATTAACAGCCCCAGCCCTATCACTGGCAGCAAAGGCACCACTAATAACAGGTTGATCGGCTGACGCCACAGCAGATAGCGCATATAAGTGCCAAACATATCCTGTTGATGCAGCGTACCGTCTAAATCAAAAAATACTACGCGCCTTGGTGTTCCCTTAGTCAAACCTCTCTCCTCAGGACAATAAATCCATAAATCAGGCAATCTGCGTCGCCATCGTCAGGGTTACAGTAACAAGTGTAGTCAGAAGCGGTAAAGCCGATCGGGGTTTATGCCGATGATGTTTCCATACCACTTAACCTTTTTACCTGCTTTAATCATGGATCGCACAGTGTGGCACACTAGACTAAGTTATTCATATTCAGGGCTTCATGATTATCATCAGGTCGCACCAATCAGAGGAAAACAGAATGAGTTCACTGCTGCGCATTCGTCAGCTGTATCCCACACTGGCGCTGAACGAACGGCGACTGGCGGATTTTTTGCTGTCACAGCCGGATCGCGCGCGTCATCTCAGCTCGCAAAAGCTGGCGGAAGAGTCCGGCGTCAGTCAGTCCAGCGTGGTTAAATTTGCGCAAAAGCTGGGCTATAAAGGCTTTCCGGCGCTGAAACTGGCCTTGAGCGAGTCGCTGGCCGAAAAAGATGCGATCACTGTACACAACCAAATTTTAAGCGATGACCCGCTCAAAGTGGTGGGGGAAAAGTTATTTGCCGAAAAGCAGTCGGCAATCCGCGCAACGCTGGATATTAACAGTGAAGAAAAACTGCTGGAGACTCTGCGGCTGCTGAAATCGGCACGCCGTATAGTGCTGGTTGGTATCGGCGCTTCCGGGCTGGTCGCAAAAGATTTTTCATGGAAGCTGATGAAAATAGGTATCAGCGCGGTGGCAGAGCAGGATATGCACGCGTTGCTGGCCAGCGTGCAGGCGCTGAGCACCGGCGACTTACTGCTGGCAATCTCCTATACCGGTGAACGACGTGAAATTAATCTTGCCGCACAAGAGGCACAGCGCGCCGGCGCCAGCGTGCTGGCATTTACCGGCTTTACGCCAAATACCCTGCAACAGTGTGCATCCCACTGCCTGTATACGGTAGCGGAGGAGCAAAGCACGCGCAGCGCAGCCATCTCTTCGACCACCGCTCAGCTGGCGCTGACCGATCTGCTGTTTATGGCGCTGGTTCAGAACGATCCGCAGCGCGCCTCCAGCCATATTCGTCACAGTGAAGAGCTGGTGAAAAAGTTGGTCTGATTAGCCGTGCGGCGTATAACACCCGCGCATTTAATCCTGTTATTGATTGAGAGGGTTATGCCGCGGCCGATCACCAAAAAATGTTTTAACTGTGAGATGCGAGGCCGCCTGGTTTGCATTTCAGCAACGCAAAACGCTTGCCAAATCTCAAGCCATCCACAAGGGCATGCTGGAATTGGGCTTACACTCCTCCGCTCGCGAGAAGGCTGCTTTATGACGGGGATCATTGGGGGCAATTTCTTTTTGTGTTATCGTCTGCGACACAGAAAATCCCTGTTTTTTGCCGACTGATATACTGTGCTCATATATGAGGGTAATCCGATCAGCTTTTGCCGTGTGTGCTGCTGCAAAGGATTTTAACAGTATATAACCAACTGATTTTAAATCGATTTAAGTGTAAATATTGAAATGGCTTTATTAATAACCAAGCGCTGTATTAACTGCGACATGTGTGAGCCGGAGTGCCCGAATCAGGCGATCTCGATGGGAGATGAGATCTATCAGATCGATGTCGATCGCTGCACCGAATGCGTTGGCCACTATGACACGCCAACCTGCCAGCAGGTTTGCCCGATCGACAACACCATCATTACTGACCCGCTGCATATCGAAGCAAAAGAAACGCTGTGGGAGAAGTTTGTGGTGCTACATCATCCGCTTTGATGATGCAACAACGGCGGCAGTTACGCCGCCGGTATAGCCGTACTCAACTTTCGATTATCACCGTTGCGCAGGCATAGTTGCGCTCATCCGCCAGCGTCACGTGCACATGTTTGACCCCAAGCTTCTCCGCCACTTCGGCTGCATGCTGGAAAAAACGCAGCCCAGGTTTGCCCAGCTCATCGTTGTACACTTCGAACTGATTAAATGCTAACCCCCCACGAATCCCCGTACCAAAAGCTTTGGCAGCGGCTTCTTTGACGGCAAAACGCTTGGCGAGAAAACGCAGCGGCTGCTTATGTGCCTGATATTGTGCCCACTCATTGGCACTCAGCACCCGCTGGGCAAGGCGATCGCCAGAACGAGAGATCACCCCTTCAATGCGCGCAATCTCAACGATATCTGTGCCGAGGCCGAGAATAGCCATTAGCGTCGCGCTTCCCGCATCAGCTGCTTCATCTCTTTCACCGCATCTGCCAGCCCGCTCATTACCGCACGGCCAATAATCGCATGACCAATATTCAGTTCATGCATTTCCGGCAGCGCAGCAATTGGCAGCACATTATGATAGGTCAGCCCGTGTCCGGCATTCACCTTCAGGCCTTTACCCGCTGCATAAGTAGCAGCATGGCTGATTCGGGCCAGCTCAGCATCACGCGCCGCGCCCTCTTCGGCTTCCGCATAGGCACCGGTATGGATTTCAATATAGGGTGCGCCGGAGGCCACGGCTGCATCAATTTGCGCTTCATCCGCATCGATAAACAGTGAAACCAGGATGCCGACCGCGTTCAGACGCGTTACCGCAGCGCTGATTTTTTCCAGCTGACCGGCAACATCCAGCCCCCCTTCCGTAGTGACTTCCTGACGTTTTTCCGGCACCAGGCAGCAAAAATGGGGTTTGATTTCACAGGCAATATCGACCATCTCGTCGGTTACCGCCATCTCCAGATTCATCCGCGTCTGAATGGTCTGACGCAAAATGCGCACGTCGCGGTCGGTAATATGACGACGATCTTCACGCAGGTGAACGGTAATACCGTCTGCGCCAGCCTGTTCGGAAACAAAAGCCGCCTGAACCGGATCGGGATAGTTGGTGCCACGCGCATTACGCACGGTAGCCACGTGATCGATATTGACGCCTAACAACAACTCAGCCATGACAATCCTCAAATTTTTTGCCAACGTTAGATGCAGTTTACAACGTTCAGCGCCAGAGGCGGTATGACCTGCTGCTATTCCCCGGCGGGTGGCGATGCGTCTGCGCGTTTTTTCGGCACAAACTGACGAAAAAGCTCCTGGCTTTTAAGCGGCTTGCCGCCAAGATAGGGTTTTAGCGCGATGCGGGTAAAGCGTTTCGCCGCGCGTAAACTGTCGGCATCCGGAAACTCACGCTCATACAGCGCGCGCAAATGGCGGCCGGTAAAGCTGCGGTTATTAACCACCATGCTGGCGATAAAACCTCGCTCTTCACGATAGCTGTAGGTCATCTCATCGGCTACCTCTTCCCCGCTGCCTGCGCAGTGAAGAAAATCAACGCCATAGCCAAGGTGGCCCAGCATCGCCAGCTCAAAGCGGCGCAGCGCGGGTTCAGGTGAACCGCTGGCAGCGGCCAACGACTGGATGCAATGGAGGTAATCGAAGAACAGTTCAGAAAAGGCGGTTTCGTGCTGAAGCACGCGGGAGACCAGCTCATTGACGTACAGGCCGCAGTAGAGCGTAATGCCGCTTAGCGGCAACGCCAGCGACACCGCTTCGGCACCGCGTAAGGTTTTCACTTCGCCGCGCCCACCCCAGCGAATCAGCAGCGGGGTGAAAGGCTGCAAAGCACCTTTCAGGCTGGAGCGTTTTGAGCGGGCACCTTTCGCCAGTACCCGCACGCGACCGTGACTTTCGGTAAACAGATCTAACAGCAGACTGGTTTCGCTGTAGGGGCGTCCATGCAGGACAAACGCGCGTTGCCAGCCTTCCATTTAGCGCTTAAAGATCGTCAACGTAGCCCAGGCTGCGCAGCGCACGTTCGTCATCCGCCCAACCAGACTTCACTTTTACCCACAGTTCAAGGTGCACTTTCGCCTCGAACATATCTTCCATATCTTTACGCGCTTCAATACCGATAGTTTTGATCTTGGCACCCTTGTTACCAATCACCATCTTCTTCTGGCCTTCACGCTCAACCAGAATCAGGCCATTGATATCATAGCCGCCACGTTCGTTGGTAATAAAACGCTCAATCTCAACCGTTACCGAGTACGGCAGTTCAGCACCGAGGAAACGCATCAGCTTTTCACGGATGATCTCCGAGGCCATAAAGCGCTGCGAACGGTCGGTGATATAGTCTTCCGGGAAGTGATGGATCGCTTCCGGCAGACGTTTACGCACCAGGCTGGCAATAGTATCGACATTCTTACCGCTTTCGGCAGAAATCGGCACCATATCCATAAAGTCCATCTGCTGTGAGAGGAACTGCATATGGGGCAGCAAAATGCTTTTATCCGTGACGTTATCAACCTTGTTGATCGCCAACAGCACCGGCACTTTGCCATCTTTAAGCTTGTTCAACACCATTTCATCGTCAGCGGTCCAGCGCGTGCCTTCAACCACAAAGATCACCAGCTCAACATCACCGATAGAGCTGCTGGCGGCGCGGTTCATTAAACGGTTAATGGCGCGCTTCTCTTCCATGTGCAAGCCCGGCGTATCCACATAGATCGCCTGATAAGCGCCTTCAGTGTGAATACCCATAATACGGTGACGGGTGGTTTGCGGTTTACGCGAGGTGATGGAAATCTTCTGCCCCAGTAACTGGTTCAGCAGTGTCGATTTTCCAACGTTTGGGCGGCCTACAATAGCTATAAAGCCGCAATGGGTCTGTTGTTCGCTCATTCGAGTCCTGGCTTGATCAGCGCCTGACTGGCAGCTGATTTTAGTTTGTTATTCACCTATTCAAGTCCCAGCTTGATCAGCGCCTGTTCGGCCGCTGCCTGTTCAGCTTTGCGACGGCTTGATCCGGTGCCCACCACCGGTTCTGCCATACCGCTAACCTGACAGTGAATAGTAAATTCCTGGTCATGCGCTTCGCCACGTACCTGCACCACCAAATAGGATGGCAGCGGCAGATGACGACCCTGCAGATACTCCTGCAGACGCGTTTTTGGATCTTTCTGTTTGTCGCCCGGGCTAATCTGGTCGAGACGCGACTGATACCAGTTCAGAATCAGCTGCTCGACAGTCTGGATATTGCTATCCAGGAAGACGCCGCCAATCAATGCTTCGACGGTATCCGCCAGAATCGACTCACGACGATAGCCGCCGCTTTTAAGTTCACCCGGCCCAAGGCGTAAGCACTCACCGAGATCAAACTCGCGTGCCATCTCCGCCAGGGTATTTCCCCGCACCAGAGTGGCGCGCATACGACTCATATCACCTTCATCAACCCGCGGAAAACGGTGATAAAGGGCATTGGCAATCACATAACTAAGAATGGAATCACCCAGGAATTCGAGTCTTTCATTGTGTTTGCTGCTGGCGCTACGGTGGGTTAATGCCTGCTGCAATAATTCCTGATGAGTAAAAGTGTAGCCCAGCTTTTGCTGCAGCCTGTTAATTACGATGGGGTTCATGCGTTACCAATTTCAAGAATGCGTCAATTATTCTGCACACGGAACAGGGCTGACTGAAAGACCAACACTAAACAGTTTCGTTTGCAGTGGCTTCCCGCAGGAAGCCAACCTTTAAATCTTTGTTGCCCGCATCATTGCGGGCGCAATTAATGAATACCGCCAATACGACTTAAACGCACGCCGGTCGGCCACTCACCTTCTTGCTTCTCAAAGCTCATCCAGATCGCCGTCGCTTTACCGACCAGATTCTTCTCCGGAACGAAGCCCCAATAACGGCTGTCTGCGCTGTTATCGCGGTTATCGCCCATCATAAAGTACTGGCCCTGCGGCACCACCCACGTTGACTGTGGCTGACCCGGCTGACGATAGTACGCGTCTGGCTGGCTTGGCACTTGAAGCGTCATCAGAATGTTGTGCTTCACGTCACCCAGCGTTTCTTCACGCGTGGCAAGGCGCAGGCCACCCTTCATCGATTCGCCCTGCGGTACCTGGAAGAATCCGCTGCCGGATTCATTGCCATCAAAACCGCTGAAGGTCTGAATAAAGCCGCTTGGCTGCACGTCGGTGTAAGTCACCGCCAGCGCTTTGTCGCAAGGCTGGCCATTATCACAGGCCGGATTAATCGTCAGCGTTTTGCTGTCCGGATCGTAGCTGACACGGTCACCAGGCACGCCGATTACCCGTTTAATATAATCCACACTCGGCTGTTTAGGGTATTTAAACACCGCAACATCACCACGTTTCGGATGCCCGGTCGGGATCAGCGTAGTCTGGGTGATCGGATCTTTAATTCCGTAGGCAAATTTCTCCACCAGAATAAAATCACCGATCAGCAAAGTTGGCATCATTGAACCGGAAGGGATCTGAAAGGGTTCGTAAACAAACGAACGCACAATAAATACCACTGCCAGCACCGGAAATACCGAGGCTGCCGTTTCGACCCAACCCGGCTGTTTAGCCACTTTGGCCAGCGTTTTTTCATCGACAGCGGTGCCGGTTTGCGCCCGCACCTCAGCCTGCTTCGCACGGCGCGCAGGCGCCCATTTGAACTTATCGATACACCAGATGATGCCGGTCACCAACGTTGCCAGTGCCAGGATCAGGGCGAAAGTATTAGCCATTAACCGATTTCCTTATTTGCTATCTTTTCCGACGTGCAGAATAGCGAGGAACGCTTCCTGAGGCAGTTCAACGTTACCGACCTGCTTCATACGTTTCTTACCGTCTTTCTGTTTCTGCAACAGTTTCTTCTTACGACTGACGTCGCCGCCGTAGCACTTGGCCAGCACGTTTTTACGCAACTGCTTAACGGTTGAACGGGCAATAATGTGCGTGCCAATCGCCGCCTGAATAGCGATATCAAACTGCTGACGTGGAATCAGATCTTTCATTTTTTCCACCAGCTCACGGCCACGATACTGCGAGTTTTCGCGGTGGGTAATCAACGCCAGCGCATCAACACGTTCGGCGTTGATCAGTACGTCGACACGTACCATGTCAGAAGTCTGGAAACGCTTAAAGTTGTAATCGAGCGACGCATAACCGCGTGAGGTCGATTTCAGACGGTCAAAGAAGTCGAGAACCACTTCCGCCATCGGAATTTCATAAGTCAGTGCCACCTGGTTGCCGTGATAAACCATATTGGTCTGCACGCCGCGCTTCTCGATACACAGAGTAATCACGTTACCGAGGAACTCCTGCGGCAGCAGCATATGACACTCTGCAATCGGTTCACGCAGTTCAGCGATGTTATTCAGCGCTGGCAGCTTCGACGGGCTGTCAACGTACACCGTTTCACCGCTGGTGGTTTCCACTTCATACACCACCGTCGGTGCGGTGGTGATCAGGTCCAGATCGTATTCACGTTCCAGACGCTCCTGAATGATCTCCATATGCAACAAGCCGAGGAAGCCACAGCGGAAGCCGAACCCCAGCGCGGTAGAGCTTTCTGGCTCATAGAACAGTGAAGCGTCATTCAGGCTCAGTTTGCCGAGCGCATCGCGGAAGGCTTCATAATCGTCAGAGCTGATTGGGAACAGACCGGCATACACCTGCGGCTTCACTTTTTTAAAGCCAGGCAGTGCTTTATCCGCTGGATTACGCGACTGAGTCAGGGTATCGCCCACTGGCGCACCGAGAATGTCTTTGATCGCACAGACCAGCCAGCCTACTTCGCCACAGTTCAGCACATCGCGATCAACACGTTTCGGGGTAAAAATACCCAGACGATCGGCGTTATACACCTGACCGGTGCTCATCACTTTAATTTTGTCGCCTTTGCGCATGGTGCCGTTTTTAATACGCACCAGTGAAACCACGCCAAGGTAGTTATCGAACCATGAGTCGATGATCAGCGCCTGCAGTGGCGCATCCGCATCACCTTCCGGCGCCGGAATATCACGCACTAAACGTTCCAGCACTTCCGGTACGCCAACGCCGGTTTTCGCAGAACAGCGCACCGCATCGGTGGCATCGATACCGACGATATCTTCGATTTCCTGAGCAGCGCGATCGGGATCGGCCGCTGGCAGATCGATCTTATTCAGCACCGGCACCACTTCCAGATCCATTTCCATAGCGGTGTAGCAGTTCGCCAGGGTCTGAGCTTCAACGCCCTGTCCTGCATCAACCACCAATAACGCGCCTTCACAAGCGGCCAGCGAACGCGAAACCTCATAAGAGAAGTCAACGTGGCCCGGCGTATCGATAAAATTGAGCTGGTAAGTTTCACCGTTCAGTGCTTTGTAATCGAGCGTTACGCTCTGCGCTTTAATCGTAATGCCACGCTCACGTTCTAAATCCATTGAATCCAGAACCTGCGCAGCCATTTCGCGCTCGGTCAAACCGCCACAGATTTGAATCAGACGGTCAGAAAGCGTCGATTTACCGTGGTCAATGTGAGCGATGATGGAGAAATTTCGTATGTGCTTCATTATGGAGACTTTTCTGCCTTACAAATTCTGGAACTCTCGCGACGGGAAATCCTGGAGAGTATCATTTCACAGGCGGACTTTTGTCCGAAAGGCTGCATTCTACACTACATATCAGAGTCGTGGAATCATCGTCAGCAAGCGATAAACGTAAGAAAAAGCAAGTTGAGGAATTTTTAGCAGGATTGGGGGGGAAATTGCGGGCTGTAATCGATAACTGGCCGCCGCTACAGCGGCTTCGGCCAGCTAAACCTCACTCTCAACGCGCAGAATATCAGGCGGTAAAGAAACGCTTAAAATAACCGGCTGGAAGGCTTCACGGTCACCAAAACGGCTGGAAATTCCTTTCGCTACGATAAAACCACCGATACCCCCCAGCAATGCGCCAACCGCCGCCGCCAGATCGCTGTGGAACAGACTCTGAAACACACCGGCCAGCACAAATAACCCCAGTAATGGCGTCATATACACCAGCAGTGCCGATCCCAGCAGGCTGCTCTCTTTGATACCCAGCTCGATACGCTGCCCGGCTTGCAGCGGCTTTTCGCTGGCAATATGCATCACATGGGCATTTTTCGGCCCAAGTTTATTCAGCATATGGCTGCCACAGCCCTTACGCGCTGAGCAACTGTTACATGAGGTTTTAATCTCGGAATGTAGCGTAGCGATTCCGTCTTGCCACGAAACCACCGTGGCCCATTCTCTCATCATCGTTTGGTTCCAAAATCAATACTGTCAGCAATGCGTTTAGTGGTTGATGGCGGAAGCTCACCGACCACGGTAATTTCAGCATTATCGCGCACTACAGTCTGCACCGTACGACGTCCTGTGCGCAATAGCTGCGCAGAACTGCTTTTATCGGCCGGGCTGATATTAATCGAGAAACTAAACAGACCATCAGAGTAAAGCCGTGATTCAACGGGTTTATTCAGCGATGGAATCGTACGGCGACTCTGGGAAATCTGCTTCATACCGCCCGGCAACCAGTCTGGTTTCCAGTTCAGCGTTACCTTTTCCATCGCAGGAACCGAAAGCGATGGCGGCAGGCTGGCTTTTTCCAGCCCCTGCATCAGGTTACGCACACCTTCATCAACCGCAAAGCTCACCACGCGATACTGTTCCAGTGTCTCACCGTCACGATCCAGTAAGTCAACGCGCAATGGCAGCTTAGTTTCGCTGTCCATCCAGACAATATAGCTGTAGCGCGTGCCATCGCGTGCCACGATACGAATCACTTCACACATCTGATCGGCAATACGCGTACGGCCGACGGCGATAAAGTCATAGCTGTCAGTTAATTTCTGGAAATCGGCATTAACCACTGACGGCAACGAATCAATAATATGCGACCCTGCCAGGGTGAAAGGCTCAAGGCCGGGTTCGAAATAGCTAATATCGTTACCACGCTGAATGATTTCACGACGCGGTCCGTCCATCTGCAACAGCTGTGCAAAGACTTTTTCGTCGATAACCGCATGGCGATAACGTAGCGATTCGATCCCCAGTCTGGAGACGTTGATATAGGCAAGTTCGTAATTGAGAGACTGACTAGCCTGCTCCATCTGCTGTAATAGCGCCCCGGACGTGGTTTGTGCCGGGGCGACAGATGAATACAACAGGCTACCAGCCATAAGGCTGACGGCACACCAGAATTGCTTCATTACTGCTGTTGAATTCCTAAAGACTGATTTCCTGGAACCTGAACAGCCGCTTGCTGTGGCGTGTTCTGTTCAAACTGCAGCTGCTCTGAGTGCAAACGGCGTTGCAATTCATAATCCTGCAACAACGCATTGACCCGACGACGCTGTTCCTGCACCTGCTGAGGCGCATTAGAGGCATTCGCATTGTCGGCCGGCACGCCAAGGCTCACCGGAGAGGCTTTCCCCATCATCGGTAAAGTATTGAATACCGGAGATTCAGATTGCTGGCTACCATCCTGCTGTGGTTGGTTATAGTGCTGCACACCGACGATAACCGCCAGTGAGACACATGCCGCAACCCCCACCTGAGTGATTTGCGCGGCCCACGGACGCACTTTGGCCCAGAATGGCATTTTTTCCCAGCGTTCAGGCTTGGGCTGCACTTCCGGAATCAGTGTAGTGACTTTACGAACAGGCTCATTTTCGATGGCCGCAGCAACGCGTGCTGCAATATCAAAATGCACAACCTCTCCGACATCGCCACGCAAAGTGTCGCGGATAAGATGATAGCTTTCCCAGCTTTGTTGCAGTGTGGCGTCTTTAGACAATGCGGATAAAACTTCGTTATCCAAAGCCTCACCGTCCATTAAAGCGGAAAGTTTTTCTTTCTGCATGCCTTAGTACCTTCCTGTGTCCGTTATCGCTAACGTTGGATAAGCGGTTGAACTTTATTATCGATAGCTTCACGCGCACGAAAGATGCGTGAACGTACCGTACCCACCGGACAATCCATTATAGCCGCTATCTCTTCATAGCTCAGGCCATCCAACTCACGTAGCGTTATCGCCATACGCAGGTCTTCAGGGAGTGACTCAATGGTACGAAAAACTATCTGTTTCAATTCTTCAGACAACATTAAGTTCTCAGGGTTCGAAATTTCTTTCAACGCACCTGCACTTTCGAAGTTTTCAGCATCGATGGCATCCACGTCACTGGATGGCGGACGACGCCCCTGAGCAACCAAATAGTTCTTCGCTGTATTCACCGCGATGCGGTACAGCCAGGTATAAAATGCGCTATCGCCACGGAATGACTCCAGTGCGCGATACGCTTTGATGAATGATTCTTGCACCACATCAGGCACATCGCCCGATGGAACGTAGCGCGAAACCAGGCTTGCCACTTTATGCTGGTAACGAACAACCAGTAAATTGAATGACTTCTGATCTCCATTCTGCACTCGCTCGACGAGAACCTGATCCGTTAACTGCTCGCTCATCCGAGGTAATGTCTCCCCAAATTTGTCTCCACGCGTAACTGAAATACCAGCAATGACTCAACTTTCTGAGCAAGCACTCGCTTAGAGTAACCATTCTGTCGTAAGTTCATTTACACCATCATATTAGTCGTACCGCCGGGTTTTTTAACACTTCGGATGGTTATTTTGCTTTCTCATGAAGTGTATGCCACCACCATTCCTTTCACATCTCAACCTGATATGAATCCCGACGGACGCCCGCAGAGTAACGCATGAAGCCGCGCTTTTCATCTCTAAAAGCCGTTTATTCGCTAAAGTTCGCAATAATAAACAGAGCACGGCTAAAGCTGAGGTAAAAGCGACGAATCACAAACCTCAGAATAGCAAGCTCATCAGCAGCACGCGTCGAAAGCTCAGAAAAAAGACTTTTTTCCTGCTGAAATTGAGTGTTATGCTCAGCAAACAACCTGTTTAGTAAATTAAACACCATGACCCATTCGACCGACTACAGCTGTGACGTATTGATTATAGGCAGCGGCGCCGCCGGGCTGTCACTGGCATTACGGCTGGCCGCGAAGCATCAGGTTACCGTGCTGAGTAAAGGGCCGGTGAACGAAGGCTCAACGCTGTATGCGCAGGGCGGCATTGCCGCCGTGTTCGACGAAGCCGACAGCATTGAATCGCATATCGAAGATACGCTGATTGCCGGCGATGGCCTGTGCGACCGCGAGGCGGTGTCGTTTATCGCCACTAATGCGCGCCACTGCGTACAGTGGCTGATAGACAATGGCGTCGCCTTCGATACCGAAACCCGCGCCAATGGCGAGCAGCACTATCATCTGACGCGTGAAGGCGGCCACAGTCATCGCCGCATTCTGCACAGCGCCGACGCCACCGGCAGAGCGGTCGAAACCACGCTGGTCAGCCAGGCACTCAGTCACCCGAATATTCATATTATCGAACGCAGCAATGCGGTCGATCTGATCGTCTCAGATAAAATCGGCATCGCCGGTCCGCGCCGGGTCGTCGGTGCTTATATCTGGAACCGTAATCGCGAAAAAGTGGAAACCCTGCGCGCCGGTTCAGTGGTGCTGGCGACCGGCGGTGCCGCCAAGGTGTATCAGTACACGACCAACCCGGACGTCGCCTCCGGAGACGGAATCGCCATGGCCTGGCGTGCCGGCTGTCGGGTCGCCAATCTTGAGTTTAATCAGTTCCACCCTACCTGCCTGTTCCATCCGCAGGCACGCAACTTTTTGCTGACCGAAGCGCTGCGTGGCGAAGGCGCCTGGCTAAAACGCCCGGACGGTACGCGTTTTATGCCGGATTTTGATCCCCGTGGGGAACTGGCGCCGCGTGATATCGTCGCGCGTGCCATCGATCATGAAATGAAACGCCTCGGCGCTGACTGTATGTATCTTGACATCAGCCACCAGCCGGCCGATTTTGTCCGCGCCCACTTCCCGACCATCTATGAAAAACTGCTGACGCTGGGCTTTGACCTGACCAGCCAGCCGATTCCCATCGTCCCTGCCGCCCACTATACCTGTGGCGGCGTAATGGTCGACCAACATGGCCGCACCGATGTCGACGGGCTGTATGCCATTGGTGAAGTGAGTTACACCGGCCTGCATGGCGCAAATCGCATGGCATCCAACTCGCTGCTGGAGTGTCTGGTGTACGGCTGGTCAGCGGCAGAAGATATCATGCAACGCCTGCCGCAAATCGCAACGGTAAACGAATTACCGGCATGGGATGAAAGTCGGGTGGATGATTCTGACGAACGGGTAGTGATTCAGCATAACTGGCATGAGCTACGGCTGTTTATGTGGGACTATGTGGGCATTGTCCGCACCAGCAAACGGCTGGAGCGAGCGCTGCGCCGCATTACCACCCTGCAACAGGAAATCGACGAGTATTACGCCAATTTCCGCATTTCCAACAATCTGCTGGAACTGCGTAATCTGGTACAGGTGGCAGAGCTGATGGTGCGCTGCGCAATGGCGCGTAAAGAGAGCCGGGGCCTGCATTTCACCCTCGACTACCCCAACCAGCTGGCGCAAGCGCTACCGACCATATTACAACCTGAGGCTATCTGAACAGGTAAAAATCCCGGGTCAGACTGCAATGCGCTTCTGAATAGCGCTGGTCTGGCCCACGAATCACCATGCTGTCGTAAAATTGTTCACCCGACTTCGGCGACAATGCCAGCATGACCCGATTCGGCGGCCGGGTTTCATTATCCGCGATATCGGTGCGATAGCGTAAAAACCAGCCGCGCTCGCAGGCCATCTCTACAAAGCGGTTGCCGACATCCGCTGGCAGCACCACGCAAAAAAAGCCGTCCTCGTCGATTAACGACTCGGCGCAACTTAATAAAGTCGGGTGATCTAGCGTATCGGTATAGCGCGCGGCGGCCCGCTCGGGTGACGCACAGGCCGATCCTGCCGCAAAATAAGGCGGATTGCTGACGATCAGGGAATAGCGCCACTGACACTGACTGGCCCACTGGCTGATATCCTGCTGATAAATGGACAGCCGCGTGGCCCACGGCGAAGCCGCGCAGTTTTCCTGCGCCTGCGATGCTGCTTCCGCATCCAGCTCGACGCCATCCACCATCACGCTTTGTCCGGTGCGCTGCGCCAGCATCAGCGCAATCAGGCCACTGCCGCAGCCAATATCCAGTACCCGCTTCACACCGGCTACCGGTGCCCAGGCTCCCAGTAAAACGCCGTCAGTGCCGACTTTCATTGCACAACGATCGTGAGCGACAAAAAATTGTTTAAAAGTAAAACCGTTGGCGCGCAAAGTAGCCTTTTGTTGAGACATAACACTGACCTGAAGTGGAAACGGCGCTAGCATAGGACAATATAAGGCTTGAGAAAAGTCATCAACTGAACACAAACAGATGAAGATCGTGTTCAATCTGTCTATAATCAGCGCCCCAAACTGAGGTAGAACATGACTGTAACCACTTTTTCCGAACTCGAACTTGATGAAAGCCTGCTGGGTGCCCTGCAGGAAAAAGGCTTCACTCGCCCAACCGCGATCCAGGCAGCAGCAATTCCGCCCGCGCTGGAGGGCCGTGATGTTTTAGGTTCGGCGCCAACCGGCACCGGAAAAACGGCTGCCTTCTTGCTACCGGCATTGCAGCATCTGCTCGACTTTCCGCGTAAAAAATCCGGCCCGCCGCGTATTCTGGTGCTGACGCCAACGCGCGAACTGGCGATGCAGGTTGCCGAACAGGCACGTGAACTGGCGAAAAATACCCATCTGGATATTGCTACCATCACGGGCGGCGTGGCGTTTATGAACCACGCGGAAGTGTTCAGCGAAAACCAGGATGTGGTGGTCGCCACCACCGGACGCCTGCTGCAATACATTAAAGAAGAGAATTTTGATTGTCGCGCGGTTGAAACGCTGATCCTCGATGAAGCTGACCGCATGCTGGACATGGGCTTCGCGCAGGATATCGAAACCATCGCGGCCGAGACCCGCTGGCGCAAACAGACCATGCTGTTTTCAGCCACGCTGGAAAGCGAAGCGGTCACGGAGTTCGCCAAACGTATTCTGAATGAGCCGGTAGAAGTAGAAGCCGATCCGGCGCGGCGCGAACGCAAAAAAATCCTGCAATGGTACTATCGCGCTGACGACATTAAACATAAAACCGCGCTGCTGATTCATCTGCTGAAGCAACCGGAAGTGACGCGCTCTATTGTCTTCGTGCGTAAACGCGACCGCGTGCATGAACTGTGCGGCTGGCTGCGTGAAGCAGGTATCAATACCAGCTATCTTGAAGGCGAGATGGTTCAGGCGAAGCGCAACGAAGCCTTTAAGCGTCTGAGCGAAGGCCGGGTGAACGTGCTGGTTGCCACCGACATCGCCGCGCGCGGGATTGATATTGATAACATCAGTCACGTATTTAACTTTGATATGCCGCGCACTGCCGATACCTATCTGCACCGTATTGGCCGTACCGGCCGCGCCGGTAAGAAAGGCACGGCGCTGTCGCTGGTTGAAGCCCACGATCACCTGTTGCTGGGCAAAATTGCCCGCTATATCGATGAGCCGCTGAAATCTCGTACCATTGATGAGCTGCGCCCGACCACGCGTGTGCCAAGTGAGAAGCTGAAAGGCAAGCCATCGAAAAAAGTATTAGAGAAGCGTAAAGAGAAAAAAGCCAGCGAAGAGACGAAACCGCGCGTTAAGAATCGTCACCGTGATACTAAAAATATCGGAAAGCGCCGCAAACCAAGCAGCGAAGTCAAAACTGATAATGCCGAATAATCGCACCGCTTAACAAATAAACCGCCTTATAAGGCGGTTTTTCTTTATCGATACGTACTGAATTAAGGGTTTTGCAAGCCTGTAGAGGCCCCGGCAGGGATAAATCTAATTCACAGGATGATACGCAGGATATACTTACTTATATCATAATGATTTATAACATATAAACCTGCCAGCAGACTGATGACAGTTTGTACTACACAATAAAAAAGGAGCCAGAAGGCTCCTTTTTCTGTTGTTACTGTTACAAGCTTTCGGTAAAAGTACGCGCAATCACGTCACGCTGCTGCTCAGGGGTCAGCGAGTTAAAACGCACCGCATAGCCAGAAACACGAATGGTCAGCTGCGGATAGTTTTCCGGATGCTTAACCGCGTCTTCCAGCGTCTCACGGCGCAGCACGTTAACGTTCAGATGTTGCCCACCTTCCACGCGTACTTCCGGCTTAACTTCCAGCGGAACTTCGCGATACTCAATCTGGCCAAGATCGCTCAGCGAAACCAGTTGATCTTCGCTGTAGCCTGCTTTTGCGCACACGCAGCGCGCCTCTGCTTTTTCATCATCCAGCAACCAGAAAGAGTTCAGCAGTGCACTATCGTTAGCTTTAGTGATTTGAATTCCAGTAATCATGTCGTGCCTCCCAGGCGTTTCAGCGCTGGCATCGCGGCCAGCGACGGTTTGATTAAATTGACATTACTAAGGTTTATATCAACTGCGCCGCCATGCAGCCTTGATATAAATCAATCTATAGGCCGAACTTCAGCGGCTGTTTTAGTCAACTTTATGATTTACATCACTATTCAGCCCATAGCGATTTATGATTATTTTTGTAAATTTCAACTAATTTTTAAATTTTTGCCTGCTGTCGATAAACGTTAAACTACGCCATCAAACTGGAGTCAGCCTGTTCAAACAGGCCCTAAGGGAGAATGTTATGGTCAACGCATTAACCTGGCACGATGTGCTGGCAGAAGAAAAGCAAAAGCCCTATTTCATCGAAACGCTTAGCGCAGTAGCCAACGAGCGGGCGGCGGGCAAAACCATCTATCCACCGCAAAAAAATGTGTTTAATGCGTTTCGCCTGACGGAACTGGGCGCAATTAAAGTGGTCATTCTGGGCCAGGATCCCTATCACGGGCCGAACCAGGCGCACGGTTTAGCCTTCTCAGTACTGCCTGGCGTGGCGGTTCCGCCCTCGCTGGTCAATATGTACAAAGAGCTGGTGACTGATATCGAAGGTTTTGAGCGCCCCACTCACGGCTTTCTGGAAAGCTGGGCAACACAAGGTGTGATGTTGCTGAAC
Source organism: Winslowiella toletana (assembly GCF_032164335.1). Classification (NCBI taxonomy): domain Bacteria; kingdom Pseudomonadati; phylum Pseudomonadota; class Gammaproteobacteria; order Enterobacterales; family Erwiniaceae; genus Winslowiella; species Winslowiella toletana. The sequence goes on from NZ_CP134152.1 coordinate 3,632,104, forward strand.
ACCGTGCTGACCGTTGAAGGTGGCAAGGCGCACTCCCATGCACGCTTTGGCTGGGAAACCTTCACGGATAACGTAATTGCGGCCATTAATCAGCATCGTGAAGGCGTGGTGTTTTTGCTGTGGGGTTCACACGCGCAGAAAAAAGGCAGCATTATCGATCGTCAGCGCCATCACGTGTTGCAGGCTCCTCACCCTTCGCCACTGTCGGCACATCGCGGTTTTCTGGGGTGCGGCCACTTCTCAAAAACTAATGCTTATCTTAGCCAGCGGGGTGAAACCCCAATCGACTGGACGCCTTATCTGCCGGCATAAAAAAAAGCACCGATATCGGTGCTTTTTCGTTAAATCATCATGGCCGACAGCATCAGCCACTAAAGCATTCAGGATTTGGCTTTCGCGACGGCAACCATCGCCGGACGTAACAGACGGCCATTAAGCGTGTAACCACGCTGCATCACCATCAGTACGTGATTAGGTGCCACATCTTCAGACTCCATCATTGACATCGCCTGGTGAACTTCCGGGTTGAACGGCACATTGATATCGCCAACCACTTCAACGCCGTATTTACGCACCGCATCAAGCAGTGACTTCAGCGTCAGTTCGATACCTTCGATCATCGCAGCCAGCTCAGGGTTGGCTTTATCCGCCAGCTCCAGCGCACGCTCAAGACTATCGATTACCGGCAGTAATTCGTTAGCAAATTTTTCCAGTGCAAATTTGTGCGCTTTCTCGACGTCCAGCTCGGTGCGACGACGAATATTCTCAATTTCTGCCTGCGCACGCAGCTGTGCTTCACGCACGCCGCCCTGAGAAATCGCCAGTTCAGCTTCAAGCTGAGCGATACGCTCATCACGCGGGTCCACCTCGTTTGCTGTATCCGCCTGATTTTTCATTTGTTCCATCTCAATCTCATCTGAGACTTGCTCGTTTGGTGTGTTCTGTTCTTTACTACTCATGAATTTCTCCGCGTTTTGCACATTCATCTCGCTGGTTCGCTTATTATGGGGATCAGAATCGCGGTTTCAAGGGAAGCCAGTCACATTGTCGGGGCAGAATATCCCCCAGAGGAATACCAGCATAATGAACAATCATTTCAACTGCATTGGAATTGTCGGCCATCCACGCCATCCAACCGCTCTGACGACGCATGAAATGCTCTATCGCTGGCTAACGGCAAAAGGCTATGAAGTGATAATCGAGCAGCAGATTGCCCGTGAACTGGCGCTGGAAAATGTGGAAACCGGCACGCTGGCGGAAATTGGCCAACGCGCCGATCTGGCGGTGGTGGTTGGCGGTGACGGTAATATGCTGGGCGCCGCACGGGTACTGGCGCGTTACGACATCAAAGTGATCGGCATTAACCGGGGTAACTTAGGATTTCTGACCGATCTCGATCCGGATAACGCCCAACAGCAGCTCGCCGATGTACTGGAAGGCCAGTATATCGTTGAAAGCCGCTTTCTGCTGGAAGCACAGGTATGCAGAAAAGATAATGCTCCGCGCATTGGTACTGCCATCAATGAAGTGGTGCTGCATCCGGGTAAAGTAGCGCATATGATTGAATTTGAAGTTTATATTGATGAAAACTTTGCCTTCTCTCAGCGCTCAGACGGCCTGATTATCTCAACGCCAACCGGCTCAACCGCGTATTCGCTGTCGGCAGGCGGGCCGATTCTGACCCCGTCACTGGATGCTATCGCGCTGGTGCCGATGTTTCCGCATACGCTGTCGGCCCGGCCGCTGGTGATTAACAGCAGCAGCACTATTCGCCTGCGTTTTTCCCATATGCGCAACGACCTGGAAATTAGCTGTGATAGCCAGATTGCACTGCCCATTCAGGAAGGTGACGATGTGCTGATCCGCCGCAGCGATTATCGGCTCAACTTGATTCATCCTAAAAACTACAATTATTTCAATACCCTTAGCTCAAAGCTTGGCTGGTCGAAAAAATTGTTTTAAAAATCGTCCCCAGCCACTTTACTGTATATAAAACCAGTTTATACTGTATGAAAACCCATATCTGTGTTTGTATACAGGAAAATAATTATGCTGGCACAACTGACCATCAGTAACTTTGCTATCGTTCGTGAGCTGGAGATTGATTTTCAACGTGGCATGACGGCGATCACCGGCGAGACCGGCGCGGGTAAATCGATTGCTATCGATGCCCTCGGCCTCTGCCTCGGCGGTCGTGCTGAAGCAGATATGGTGCGCCAGCAAGCGGCGCGAGCAGATATCTGTGCGCGCTTCTCACTGAAAGACACGCCATCGGCGCAGCGCTGGCTGGAAGAAAACCAGCTGGATGAAGGCAGTGAATGCTTGCTGCGCCGGGTAATCAGCAGTGATGGTCGCTCGCGTGGCTTTATCAATGGCACCTCTGTGCCGCTCTCTCAGCTGCGTGATCTTGGTCAGTTGCTGATTCAGATTCACGGTCAGCACGCTCATCAGCTGCTGTTAAAACCCGATTATCAGAAACATCTGCTGGATGCTTACGCCGATGAAAGCCTGCTGACGCAAGCCATGGCGGCACGTTATCGCCTCTGGCATCAGAGCTGCCGCGAGCTTGCACGTCATCAGCAACTGGCACAGGAACGCGAAGCACGTCGCGAACTGCTGCAATATCAGCTGAAAGAGCTGAATGAGTTTGCGCCAGTAGCCGGTGAGTATGAAAATATCGACGAAGAGTATAAGCGCTTAGCCAACAGCGGGCAGCTGTTGTCCATCAGCCAGCAAACCCTTCAGTTACTCGCCGACGGCGATGACAGCAATCTGCAAAGTCAGCTGTATAACGCCCGTCAGATGATGGGTGAATTAATCAGCATGGATGACAAACTGAGCGGCGTATTTACTATGCTGGAAGAGGCCGCGATTCAGATCAGTGAAGCCAGCGATGAACTGCGCCATTACTGTGACCGTCTGGATCTCGATCCTAACCGGCTGTATGAACTGGAACAGCGCTTATCACGTCAGATTAACCTGGCGCGTAAACACCATGTGACGCCTGAGGAGCTGCCGGTCTTCCATCAGCAGTTGCTGGCAGAACAGCAGCAGTTATCGCAGCAGGAGAGCGATCAGGAAGAACTCTCCGGCGCAGTAGCCTTACATCACCAGGCGGCACTGGAAACCGCGCAGCAGCTGCATCAGCGCCGCGCACATTATGCCAGCGAACTCAGCCAGCTGATTACTGAAAGTATGCATGCCCTGTCTATGCCGCACGGTAAACTGGCGATCGATGTTCAGTTTAACGCCGAACAACTGACCGCCGATGGCGCCGATCGCATCGATTTTCGCGTCAGCACCAACCCCGGGCAGCCATTGCAGCCTCTGGCGAAAGTGGCGTCTGGCGGTGAACTTTCCCGTATTGCGCTGGCGATTCAGGTAATTACCGCGCAAAAAATGGATACGCCGGCATTGATTTTTGATGAGGTGGATGTCGGAATCAGTGGACCTACCGCTGCGGTTGTGGGCAAGATGCTGCGTCAGCTTGGCGAATCGACTCAGGTAATGTGTGTGACGCATTTGCCGCAGGTAGCCGGTTGCGGCCACCATCACTTCTTTGTCAGTAAAGAAACGGATGGCGCAGTGACAGAAACGCATATGCAGGCGCTGGATAAGCGTGCCCGCCTGCAAGAACTGGCGCGTTTACTGGGTGGAAGCGAGGTTACACGCAACACCCTGGCGAACGCTAAAGAGCTTTTAGCGGCATGACCCAGCACTTTTTTTTATTCCTGTGGTCATAAGCTTGCTCTGTAAAGGTTTCAAACTGCGGTAAGGTTTATTATCATCGGCATCTTATCGATGTGCGAAACCAGAGCTTAAAAAGGCTTAGTGACCCGGGTGAAGTCGCCTCATGCAAGGCGTCGAGCCCCAATAAGGAATCAATTAATGCGCTGTAAAACGCTGACTGCTGCTGCAGTGGTACTTCTGATGATGACCGCTGGCTGTTCCACTCTGGAGCGAGTGGTTTACCGTCCAGACATCAACCAGGGCAATTACCTGGTTGCTAATGATGTATCAAAAATTCATACCGGCATGACGCAACAGCAAGTTGCTTACACGCTGGGTACCCCGATGATGCGCGATCCGTTTGGCAGCAATACCTGGTATTACGTGTTTCGTGAACAGCCGGGCCATGAGCCGGTGAAGCAGCAAACCCTGACGCTGACTTTTGACAGCAACGGTACGCTGGCCAACATTGATAACAAACCTAAGCTGACCACTCCCGAAAACTGATTGTCAGCGGCGAGTAAAAAAAAAGGCGCTCAACCGGCGCCTTTATTTTTTGCTGCTCGTTCCGCTCGCTGGCGCCGTAGCTCTTTCGGATCGGCGATCAATGGACGATAAATCTCAATGCGATCGCCATCCTGTACCTCATCGCCCAGCTTAACGGGCCGGCTAAAAATGCCGACTTTGTTTTCGCTAAGATCAATATCGCGACGCAGCTCAAGGACGCCTGAAGCCTGAATTGCCTGCTCCACCGTGCTACCTTCAGCCAGTTTTACCGCAAGCTGATACTGTTTTTCGGGCAATGCGTACACTACCTCAACCGCGATATCAGGCACGATAAACCTCTTTCGCCCGCAGGGTAAAGGCTTGCACCATACTGCTGGCCAGCTCTTTAAACACACGACCAAAAGCCAGCTCAACCAGCATATTGGTGAATTCAAACTCGAGGTTGAGTTCAACCTTGCAGGCATCTTCGCTGAGTGAGGTGAAGCGCCAGCCACCGGTTAACTTGCGAAATGGCCCATCAACCAGCTGCATATTAATGCTCTGATTATCCGTCAGCGTATTGCGGGTAACAAAGGTCTTACTGATGCCGGCTTTAGAGACATCAACCGCTGCCGTCATCTGATGATCACCGGACTCCAGCACGCGGCTGCCGGTGCAGCCCGGAAGAAACTCGGGATACGCATCGACATCATTCACTAACTGGTACATCTGCTCAGCGCTATAGGGCACAAGTGCTGAACGGCTAATCTGGGCCATAACGATTCCTGTTAATCTCAAAACATGTAAATAATATCATTCCCGGCCATCAAACAAAAATTCTCTACCGCCAATGGCGTGCTAAAATAGCGTATTTCCTCGACTGGTTTTGGTCAGGGGATGCCATTATTCACTGCTTGATGTAGACTAAGCCGCACTATGACAAAGAAAAAAGCAAATAAACCCGGTTCCGCTACCATTGCCATGAACAAACGTGCCCGCCATGAATATTCCATTGAGGAAGAGTTCGAGGCAGGACTTTCGTTACAAGGATGGGAAGTCAAATCACTCCGCGCCGGCAAGGCCAACATCAGCGACAGCTATATTCTGCTGCGCGATGGAGAGGCTTATCTGTTTGGCTCAACATTCCAGGCCCTGAGCGTGGCATCTTCGCACGTGGTCTGTGACCCAACCCGCAGCCGTAAGCTGCTGCTGAAACAGCGCGAGCTGGATTCGCTGTATGGCCGCGTAAATCGCGAAGGCTATACTGTGGTTGCGCTGTCTATGTACTGGAAAAATGCCTGGGCCAAGCTAAAAATCGGCGTGGCTAAAGGTAAAAAAGAGCACGACAAGCGCGATGACATCAAAGATCGCGAATGGAAGTTAGACAAAGCACGTATTATGAAACACGCAAATCGCTAACCCTCTGGTGTAACGACTGCTTTTTCTGATATACTGCTTCACAGTACTTGGGGCTGATTCTGGATTCGACGGGATTTGCGAAGCCCAAGGAGCATGCCGAGGGGCGGTTTGCCTCGTTAAAAGCCGCAAAAAAATAGTCGCAAACGACGAAAACTACGCACTAGCAGCTTAATAACCTGCTCAGAGCCCTCTCTCCCTAGCCTCCGCTCTTAGGACGGGGATCAAGAGAGGTCAAATCCAAAAGAGATCGCGTGAATATCCTGCCTGGGGTTGAAGCGTTAAATCTAATCAGGCTAGTTTGTTAGTGGCGTGTCCATCCGCAGCTGACAGGCGAATGTAAAGATTGGACTAAGCATGTAGTGCCGACGGTGTAGTAATTTCGGACGCGGGTTCAACTCCCGCCAGCTCCACCAAAATTCTCCATCGGTGATTACCAGAGTCATCCGATGAAGTCCTAAGAGCCCGCACGGCGCAAGCCCTGCGGGCTTTTTTGTGCCTTGAATTTGTCCCGCGAAGTCTGATGCCAACTAATTAAATCCGAACCTTTTAGGCACCTTGTTAGGCACCTCATAAAGCTTTATTGTTTTTGAGGTGCCTAAAACTATGGAAACCCGGCAATGGCAAGACAAACCAAACCTCTATCCGTTAAAGAAATCGAATCTGCTAAACCCAAGGAAGCGGACTACGTTCTCTATGATGGCGATGGCCTTGAGCTACTGATCAAATCTAGCGGGAGTAAAATCTGGCAGTTTCGCTACATTCGCCCTGTCACCAAGAAACGTGCGAAGAAGAGCATAGGCCCCTACCCGTCAGTTACGCTTGTCGATGCCAGAAACTATCGCGCAGAGTCTCGTTCTCTTCTGGCGAAAGAAATCGACCCTCAGGAACATCAACAAGAACAACTTCGCAGTTCGCTGGAAGCTAAAACCAATACTTTCCAGCTCGTGGCTGAACGTTGGTGGAATGTGAAGAAAGCCAGCGTGACAGAGGACTATGCCGACGATATCTGGCGCTCTCTTGAGAGAGATGTTTTTCCCGCGATTGGCGACATTAGCGTTACAGATATTAAAGCTCACACACTGGTTCAGGCCGTCCAACCGGTTCAGGCCAGAGGAGCACTGGAAACCGTTCGTCGCCTGTGCCAGCGCATTAATGAGGTCATGATCTATGCCCAAAACACAGGGCTGATTGATGCTGTTCCCAGCGTTAATATCGGTAAAGCCTTCGAGAAGCCTCAGAAAAAGAACATGCCCAGCATTCGACCGGATCAGCTACCTCAACTGATGCAGACAATGCGAACAGCCAGCATCAACCTTTCCACACGCTGCCTGTTCATGTGGCAACTTCTTACAATCACCCGCCCCGCCGAAGCGGCTGAAGCTCGCTGGGAAGAGGTAGACCTGGAAGCACGAGAATGGAAGATTCCTGCCGCACGCATGAAAATGAACCGCGATCATACTGTTCCATTGTCAGATGAAGCAATTGCGATATTGGAGATGATGAAGCCGTTGAGTGAAAATCGAGAATTTATCTTTCCCAGCCGTATCAAGCCAAACCAGCCGATGAACAGCCAAACAGTTAATGCCGCACTCAAGCGCGCCGGTTTAGGAGGCGTACTCGTATCTCACGGCTTGCGTTCTATCGCAAGTACAGCTCTCAATGAGCAAGGGTTTCCGCCTGATGTTATTGAGGCCGCACTTGCTCATGTGGACAAAAATGAGGTACGTCGCGCTTACAACCGCAGTGATTACCTTGAGCAACGTCGTCCTATGATGCAGTGGTGGGCTGATTTTGTTAGTAAGGCCGACAACGGGAGCATTGTTGAAACCGGGAAAACGGGGTTAAAACTTGTGGTCTGAGTTTCTAGCTGGACAAGTGTTTTACCGGCAAAGGTACATTGGCTCAAACCTGACTTGGAGTAATCGTAGATAGATCGCAATCGAATCTGACAGTCTGGTTTGTGCCAGAAGCGGGCGTAGCTGACATCGGAATGACTAATCTGTGGGGGCTGGTCAGCGCAATATGGCAACTACGGTGTTGTCGTGGCATCAGCTTGTAAAGTAGCATGAGTTCTTCTGTCACACTTTGGATGCTCAATGACATTAAAAGCGACCTATCTTGAACAGCCTACGCCCGGTGATGAAACGGAAAGTGTTTCGATCATCGACGTCAATCCTTTTGGCCCTAATGGAGAAATGGATCGGCGACTGCTAATCAGTAAGGATGCTGAGCCCATTCTGATTTTACAGTTGTATGTACGTGCAAATGAGGATGGCTGGCTGATTTCCAGCGCCTTTTCTGAATTTCTCCTGAATGAATCCCACGTGGCAATCATTTGTGGTGATCACTTTTATGTTTTTGACATGGTCACTCGCTCGTTCAGAAACTATCCACTAGATGATAACGTTGGCCATATTTATTCAGTTCCTGACATCCATTCTGACAGGCTACATGATCAGGTTTTGGTCACCACTTACTGCCACGTTTTTTTGATTGATATTTCAGCTGGCATTCTCTGGAAATCGAGTCAGTGCGCTATTGATGGCGTGCTCATTACGTCAATAGATAATGATACGGTGCTTGGTCGGGGAGAGTGGGATCCTCCAGGAGGCTGGGAATCTTTTAAGCTCGATTTCAAAACGGGTATCCCGATTTGATGAAGGGGTTACCCTCACAGTAACTGCTAGAAGCGGATTTTGCTAACATCGCAATATCTAAATTTATGGGAAGCAGTTCATGGAAGCAAAATGATGAAGCATGAGCTATGGACAAACGAAGGTGGTTTAGATTTGTTTTGTCTTGCCGGTCCACGGGGAGACTCTGCTCGTAAAATGCTGGATCCAGACTACAGATTAGTGTGGACATGTGACACAGATTCCCATCTTGAAGCAATGAACAAATATTACGCGTTTCGTAATTGGGGAGAATATCAAACTGATTTTCCTGAACAGGACAGTAAGACCTACAAAGAAATGGGATGGGAGTAAAAGCACAACACCCATAACATAGTCGCTCAGTATTCTAATATTTCCGCGATGTCCGCTCTTCGCTCATAGCAGACCTCGCGACACTGCAGGTAGTCCGCTGTATGCCAGGAGCGGAACCAAATGTGCCAGAGACTATCTAAAAGTTGATGGTTCTTTTTGTAGGGATACTTACACGTTTATCACGTGCAGATTCCATTACTTTCTCCTTATCGCAGAACGTTTGTATAGGCTTCTAGCCTTTATTCAAACCGCTGTTCCCTTTCACTATCTTCCCTTTGTTCCCGTTCTTTTTGGCGTTCGACCCACTGACTCATTTTTTCACAAACTGTTTTGGCAGCCTCGGCGATATCTGGACGCTCGTGTTTACTCAGCGCACCGATGACGCTTAATCTAGCTTGCATTATGTTCGCCAGGCTACCAGTCCAGGAGGATGGAGTGATTCGCTCAGCAAAAGACTCCAGCACAGCTAATGGCTCAGGAGAGGCCTCTAACAGTTCTATAGCAGCTTCGTGTAGGGTTAGTACATTCTGTTCATCATTCTTTGACCAGAGAGTCACACCAGCCGCAATGGCAGCCCAAACACTGGGATCATTTCTGGCACGGCACCATTCAATCAAGACGCTAGTACTTACATCAGCAAGAGGATAACGGCGTAAACTGCCACGACGAATAAAGAACTGTCTTCCCTGCTGCTGTTCCTCGGTGCATTCAAAAATGCAATTGAGAAATGATTCAGGCATTAACGCAACAGTTGTTGCTATAGTCTTCTCGAATCCCAAAAAATATCCATAGTGTTCATCAATGACATTGAAAATTGCGTCCAACCACTCAATTTTTTTTGCCTCATTACCATCGAAGCGCAATGCGGCATCGATAACTCGCTCCATGTAAAAATCAATTGTCCCTCTTTGGCCTCTGTCGCTGTTTTTAATCCTCTGGATTGCAGCAGCAAGACCAATCAACCGAAAGTCTGCGCCAAGCGTATTTGCCGATTTGTCTTTACCATGCAGTCTCATGGAGAGCGCATGCAAAATGACATTATCTCCGCTTGCTTTACTCAGGAGTTGCTCAGCAAGCTCGAGAAGACGAATTCTCGGCAAATTGGCATATTGTTCTCGCCATAGAATAGGCTCATACATGAAAGGGCTAATTTCTGGATCATCCAAATGCTTTATGCAGCGATCCAAATCAGTTACCGTAAATGTCCTCCAAGGATGCAAGCCAACCAATACCTGTCGAAGTTCAGGATGTTGCGCACATAGGTCGAGAAAATTCTGAGCTAATGATGGATCGACAGAGTCAACTTCTTCGATGAACCCCCCAATAACTCCAAAGTCTTTGTTAGCATCTGGCTGTTTTTCAATTTGTTCAACAAGTCGCTGCCAGCCAATACGTAGATCATGTGCCCCTTGAGCAAGTCCTCGACCAAAGGCAGCACGATAAGGCATTCCACCGATGGAGAACAGATCTGTTCCTAACTCCTCAAGCACATGATTTGATAGGGCAAAGTCCTGTCCCAATTGAAGTGCTTTAGCTTCAAGTCGTTTTCCGGCTGCGGTATATTTATCGGAGTCCTCATGATCAAAATCCGCATCAAGTGCCCAATAATCATGATTTGTACTCAACACGTATGTCTTTATTGTTGGAATTAACGCAATGGGCTCCAACTCCTTCTCTAAGGCAGCAAGATTATCCGGCAACGGCTCAACATCATCTCCATCGCCATGCTTGGTATAGTCAAAATAGACCGTTGAACGAACGGCTTTCCAACCTTCCCCCCAAGGACTTAAAGCATTTAATGTACGGGCAGCATCGACGAGTTTGTCTCGCATTGCTTCTTGAAACCAAATTCCCCTGAATTTGTCAGCTAAGATTGTTCTTGCAGGCCTTTCAAGCTCAGGATCTCCGGATGCCGCTAATTGGATAATGACGTCAATAAAGGCGCTGCGCCATTCGACAAGTTCATCATAGTTGGGTTCGTATCCATAGTCTCTTGGTCGAGCTCCAAACTCACTAATCCCAACCCCTGACCACGGTGGGCCATACAGGGCGGTTGACAGCATCTTGAAGCCCAAAGATCTACGCGTAAGAATACTTGATGCAATGCATTCGTTCATTAAAGCAATACGCTGGCTTAGGGAGGCATGAGTACCAGACAGATACGCCTGGAAAAACCTTGGGACCATGTTTCGAGCAGAATCCAGGTCATTATTATCGGCTTCGTCCTCTGCCATTTGAATAAGAAGCTTGGCGCATCGCTCAAAAGCGTTCGGTTCGTATGCCATCAATTGTAAAAGACGCAGAATACTACGTCGCTGCAGATTGTAGCCCAGTTCCATACCTTTAAAATCAGATGATGAGAGTACGACCTCAATTCTGTTTAGCAATGCTTCAGGTGCAACCGGCCCTATATACCCAAGTATTCGTGACGAAATATCATTTAACTCGGCTATTCTTCCTAGCATCCCTTCAGGCTGAAGCCAGGCTTCTACAATTTCTTTCGCAACAGGATGGTCATGCAACAACCCTAGGCGATGGGAAAAAGACATTAATAAACGCTCACAATCCGGAGCTTCAAAAGTCGCCCTAAGTTGATCAACGGGAATACTGTCGAGTGCGGATGCTGCCAATCTATTAGCAATGGCATGAGGTAAGATAGCTCTCCAGTGAGATCTTTTCTGAACGATATGACGTTCCATCAGCTTCGTAACGGCTTTAAATAACTGGGTTCTGGAATACCCAAAGAGCGCCCCTAATATCTCCAGTTCATCGGTAGCAGCATCTGGACTAGATACCGAGAATGAATACACCAGTGACAATATTTCAGCTTGCTCCCGTAAATTACCATCAGGGTGATTACGCTGTTCAAACAAGCGATTAAACAACTGTGCATCAGAAAGTAGAGCCAAACTCTCGCCTTCCTCCCCTCTCTCAGCTATAGCCAAAGCAACTCTTGCATTCCCATCTGCAAACTCAGCAATACGACGGGCATTATTCTTACCAATAGAAGGGAAGCGACGGATGAGAAGTTGCTCTGCCACCTCTGGACCATCTGTCTCAATATGGATGACCTCAGTTGTCTGTGGTTTGTCATCCCTTATGTCGTACTCGATTGTGATGAGGCTTACTTCTTTTCCTGCGGCTGATACCTTGCTGGCAAGCGAAGCATGGAGTTCTGATGGACAATTATCAAGGATCATAATTGCTCGTCGGTCCTCAGCAATCAGCTTATCAAGCATTGCTTTAGCCGACGGTACTGGCTCAGAGCCAGTATCAGCATAAATAGCAACGGTCCGGTCAAGCGCATCTGTTCCAACAGTTTCATCAAAGAGCGCCTGAACGATCCGAGTCTTCCCGACACCAGACAATCCTGTAATGCGAACTGCCTTATTCGTCGAACGAATAAGGGCACGCATTGGGCTAATTGCTTCATCAATTTTAAGTTTTTGCCCCTTTCCCGACGGTAAAGTAATGGTTACGCCTGGGGCTGAGATTAAAGTGTCTGTAACGCCTTGGGGTGGATTGCTCCAGGCTCCGTAGGGTTGCCAACCGGAATACCCTTGTCCAAGCTTCCCTTTTACCCACAGCATGACTGATGAATGTTGGCGCAGCCATTGAATGAGTTTGGAACGGTCGTAAAAATCGAGATGAAGATTGCTTTTGTTAGGATCATCTTTTACTGCATCCCTCATCGCTTTGAGACGATCCGCCTTTCCTGAGGGCGAGCAATCATCACCCAGACTGACAATGATGTAGCTGCCTTGTTTTCTGGCTTGTTCAGATATGATGGGTGAAAGCGTTTGGCCGATGCCCATTTCCTTCTCAATTGTAGCCTTTGGCATTTTATGTTTCTTTGCCTGAAATATCGTATTAGGCCTTACAAGAAAGCTTGGTTTCAGTTGATCAACTGGAACCTGAACATGGATATCAATCCCTCCGTCAGGTGCTGTAATTGAGCCAGACCAATTTACACATGCAGGGCTATGACCATGTATTGCCACTTCAGCTTCTGCTAGCCGAGCTATCAGCTCTTCTAGCTGAGTATCGGAGAGCCGAAGTAATTCATCCTTTTCAATGTCAAAAATTGCCACGCCTTCACCTTGGTTAAAAATTTTTTTCTCTGGTTCTTACACTATGTATACATATTCGTGCGCCCCGCACTCTTAAGAGCAAGCAAGCGCTGTTTAAGTTTTTTTGCTTTGCCAGGATGGAATCTGGCCAATAAATGAACCAGTCCCAATGTTTGTGCATAAAGGCCCTTATCGAACTCGATAATTTCGCCCCTAAGAATGGCTTGCTCCAAATGATGGACTGCCGATCGTATCTGACTTTGCTTAGCGGAAGAGAGACCAGGTTTTGAATTGACCGAAAGCCTGGTAACTTCCATCCGTTGCCCAGATGTTCTGATTTCGTGTTTAGCTCGTTTAGGCTGGTAACCGTGCCTGGAAAGCATGCCATAAATCGAGGCTATCACATTCGTTTTAGCCGGTTTATCAAGAAAGTTTACTGACGAGACGGCGATATCATCAACGTAGCGGGAATAAATTACTCCTCTTGCCCGAAAACTGGCTTGCAGTGCCGGTTCATCTTTCCAAAACGCTAGGTTAGCCAGAAATGAACTAGTGATGGCCCCCTGAGGTAGCTCCCCTTGTCGGGTCGTCAGCTTGGTCAAACATTCAGCTACTTCATTATCGAAGCCAAAGAAATGTTGCCATATGTTATGCACTATTGTGACTGAAGTTGACGGGAAAAAACGCGTAATATCTTCATTAATAACAATCGTAGAACCAGCGTGTAAAGTTGCATTAGTTTTATAATCACAACCTTTCAGACTACCTGTCAAATATGCTGGATAAACAACGTAATCAAGAATATTGCGCCTGATATTGCGTTGTAATTTTTTTAGAGGTGCATATGCATCCCAAGTCTGACGCGTACTTCCGTCAGGCTTAGTGATAGTGCTGGCGAGTCGGTACATATTGTCCGCACGATTGGCTAGATTAAGTAGTTCGATAGGAGAGATGTTCAGCGCTTTTGATAGCGCTGTCATACTGCTGATGCGTCGTTTGCTATAGAAGGGTGAGTCAGACAGAGTGTGAATCATTAAGCAGCTCCAACGCAGTACGCGCAAGTTCTCCTTGGAGTCCCTTATCAATACCGTTAAGATCACCGGCCTCTGCTGCAATAAAGAAAATAATGCTGACAGGAATGTTGAGAGCAGAAGCAATGCTGTTAAGGGTTGAAAGCGTCGGATCTCGCTTATTGTTTTCGAGCATGGAAAGATAAGAAACAGAACATTCTGCCTTCCGAGCTAAATCCGTCTGTGATATTCCCCTTCTGGTTCGGCATAACTTGATAGCCTGTCCGATATTCATAATTAACTCCGCAAATAAATATTGGGCCTGCTGCGTCTTGGCTCTGTTGCATTATTTCATCCAATCATCAATGTTTGTGATCAGACGAACCACAACGTCAATAATACGCAGTGCCCGGAAGACGATATCGTCAAACCGGAACCCGCTTCTTACCGGGCTGTCACGATGTCTGCGTAACTGACGCAATACATCTTCCAGCTCTGCCAGAGCGCCAGCATCGAGTTGGCTGCAGTGAGCATCGCGCAGCTTTTCAAGCGTTGCGATGGTGTTCTTTAAAGTATCGTGATTCATGTTGCTCTCCTTTGAATCGGCAAAACGCCGAAGCCCCGTAACAAGGCGATGGCCGAAAGGAGCCAACCCGATGCGCAAGCCCAACACCAGTCTTCGCGACGATGAAGCCCCGTTAATTCCGATAGTGCAGTTGCCTAGTAGCCGCGTATCGCGACTGGCTACAAATCACTATCATGACGAACGTGCTTCAGACTGACCGATGACGCTAGTCTGCCCGTCAAATCTCCAACACCGGATGAAGGAGCGGCCTGGTAAACAGGCAATTACGCTAGACCTTCGCTGTTACGATGAGAACAATCATTTTAAAGAACACAGCTCAGGCGGAACGCCTGACCTGTGATAAGTAAAGCATTATTTTCGATTTTTGGCAATGAAATTTCACTGACAGTGAAATTTCATTGCCTATTCAGTACACCTTTTATCTGCGGCTTCATGATGAGTAGGCAGAACCGCTATACTGGCTTGCGTTTGCAGCGGGTCCCCTTCAGTTTGCTTACGTAATAAGTTGAACTGGTGCAGACAAGGCTCGAACGGGCATTAACTTGCTCTGTCTGTGAACCAGTGAAGCTTCTAACAATAGGACGATTGATACATGCATTTTTGGGAGATGGTGTGCGATGAGTAAGCTGTTGTTCCGTCTGGCGGCATGGCGTGCTCGCCGTCGCGCGAAGCCTAATGCTGATATGGTAAGGAACGAGCAGCCGGACGGAGGGATTGGGGCTGAAGCGCCGATTCGGACAGCATCCGAAGATCGCCTTAGAAGGTCCGGATTCGCGGCTCGTATAGCCGACGTGCTTTCGGAGCTTAGTTTGCGCGAAGGCCGAGTGTTCGCTATTCGTGGGGGATGGGGCTTCGGGAAATCATCAATGAAAAACCTTATCACCGAACGGCTCGATGCCAAGAGCAGTGGAGCGGACTGGCTCGACTTTAACCCATGGCAATGGGGAGACGGCGATGCAATCTCCCGCGCGCTATTTGGCCAGATAGCAGATCGATTGGGAGGCGAGCATTCGAAGGCTGCGCTCGATCGTGCCGAAGCACTGCGACGCTACGGAGCGATCCTTAACGGGGTCAGTAAGCCTCTTAAAGAGGCTGGGAGTTCAGGTCTTCTAATCTCGACGGTGCTAACAAATGCTTCGGTTATAGCTATCGCGTCGGCTATTGGATATGACCTTCCGACAGTTGCAAAGGTTGCGGCTGTTCTTGCCTTTCTCTCGGTCGGAGTACCTCTTCTCGGACGCGTACTATCGTATCTCGGGCGTGACCATAGCGGCGAGTCTCTCGACAAGGTACGCAAAGCGCTTGAGACTCGTCTTCGCGAACTTGACCGGCCGCTGGTTGTCTTCGTCGACGACATTGACCGGCTCGAGCCTGATCAGATCAGGGTGCTGCTTCGGCAGGTAAAGGCGAATGCTAATCTACCGAATATTGTTTTTGTGCTCCTGTTCCAGCCCAGTATCGTAGAGCGAGCGCTAGATCCGGTTGCAGACAACGACGGTCGAGCCTTCCTTGAAAAGATCGTGCAGGCTAACTTTGATTTACCAGCCGTACCGACATCTTTCGTGCATCGTATGTTCGAGGAAGAACTCTCTGAAATAGCGGGCCCATACGCGACTGAGGCCAACGGGTTCTCTCAGAGACGCTGGGGTAACGCTTGTATTGGCTGCATCCAGCCCCTCCTTCGCAACATGCGTGATGCACGTCGTCTCATTTCTTCCATTGCTGTTCACATGCCACTGCATGTGGTCGGCGACGTGTTCGAGGTGAACATTGTAGACTTCCTGCTTCTGGAAACACTCAGGGTCTTCGAACCTGACCTCCACGATGCACTGTTCCGTGAGAGAGGATTGGTTCTCCAGGAAGGACGCTTCTCCCGTGATGGCCGACGGAAGGTGGACCAAGCAGCGGCTAAGGAGCTGCTTGAGATCGTCTCAGAGGAGCGCCGCAATATCATTTGTGATGCGCTTAAAGACTTATTTCCCCCCCTCGAATGGGCGTATGGGGGGACAAACTATGCAGACGGCTTCCATCGCCGGTGGTTGACGGAGAAACGAGTATGCACTTCGCGCTACTTCCCACGTTACTTTGAACTGCAGACGTCGGTTGGAGAAATATCTGAGCGCCGTTTCGTTGATTTTCTCAATGCAACAGCGACAGAGGACGAGCTCTTTGCTGAAATCGCAGCCATCGAAGCTGACGGGCTGCTGAATTCGCTCGTTGCGAGGCTCGATGAATCCGTCGACCGATTACCAACCGAGAATGCTGCTGTT
The DNA here is from genome assembly GCF_032164335.1 of Winslowiella toletana. Taxonomy (NCBI): domain Bacteria; kingdom Pseudomonadati; phylum Pseudomonadota; class Gammaproteobacteria; order Enterobacterales; family Erwiniaceae; genus Winslowiella; species Winslowiella toletana. The sequence goes on from NZ_CP134152.1 coordinate 3,648,661, forward strand.
CTGCTCCCAGGAATGTTCAGAATTGCTGAAAAACTCGCAGGCACGAACAGCGGCTCTTTCGACTCGTTATATGTAGCAGCATGGCGAGCGACAAGTTGGTACTTGAAGCGAATTCCTGAGGATGTTCGAGGCGGTTTAGCTCTTGAAGCACTCCGTAAAACTGAAGCGCTATCCGTTACCTCCATCCTGATCCATCTCAGCGATCCCACCGATCGGAATGAGGGCGAGAGTGGAGCGTTCGAGCCAGCGTTAGATCTCCACACCGTAGTGGCAATGAAGACTGAATGGCTACGGTTGATAAGGATCCGCGCAGCAGACGACGCCCTGATTACTGAACCTGATCTCATATCACAGCTCTATCGCTGGAAAAACTATACAGATTCAATGGACGAACCCAGAGAGTGGGTAAGGAAAGCAATTCAAACCGACTTGGGCTTCGCAACCATGGTCACACGCCTGATGAGCCGAGGTTCGAGCCATACCTACGGTGATCGCGTCTCCACGCAGCACAACAGTTTCAACAAAGAGACAATTGACGACTTTATTGGCATTGATGTGGCGAAGGCCAAGTGTGATGCAATTAATCCCGCCCAGTTCCCTGAGCACGTAGAGGCCCTGCGAACGCTGCTTAGATATCTCGAAAAGTGGCTCGGATTGAGGACAAACGACATTTCCGATTTCTAGAAGTCAGCTGCTGCTGACATCGAAATATCAATTTGAGTATTAACCGAAACGTAAGCATCCGGTGAACTCGAGTTGCTGTGCAACGCGAGTTGTGATCGGTTTTTGAAGGGGGATTACTGCTGAGGTTTCCGGGCATAAGGCAGCAACTCATCCAGCCGGTTGTTGGGCCATGGCGGCAGTTTTTCCAGTACATCACGCAGCCATGCCCACGGCTCCAGTCCGTTCAGCCGCGCCGTTTCCAACAGGCTCATCAGTCCCGCCATCCGCTCTCCCGCACGCTGCGAACCCGCGAACAGCCATTTACGCCGGCCCTGAGCCACCGGCCGCATCACTCTTTCATACCGGTTATTGTCCACCGGCACACGCCCATCTTCCAGATACGTCTGCAGCGAAGGCCACCGCTTCAGCGCATACGTCACGGCCTTATGCAGCGCGCCGCCCGGCGCACTGCCTGCCTCCTGTTCCACAAGCCACGCTCGGAACGCCTCCAGCTGCGGTTTCGCATACCGCTCTCACCATCGTCGCTTCTGTTCCGCCGGCCGCTGCCGGATACTCTCCTCCAGCCGGTACAGGTATCCGATGCGCGTCAGCGCTTCCTTCACCGGCACCGGCGTGTCGCCTTCCGGCCTGAACAGCGCTTTGTAGCCTCCATAGTCGTCAACCATCAGAGTGCCCGACCAGCCCGCCAGCATGTCGCGGGCATGCTGCCCGTTGCGCCTGGCGCAGCAGTCGTACACCACCACCTGCGCCAGCAACCCGGGGCCGGGCTGGCCTTTTTCGATAAGTGAGGGAGGAAGCGCCGCGCTGTGCACCTTGTCACAGCCCGGGCAGCCTTACTGCGGCCGCACCGTTTTCAGCACCACGAAGTGCGCCGGCAGCTCACTGCGTACCGGCTTTTGTTTCGGGGTATCGCGCTCCGACAACAGCTCACGGAGCTGGCGGCTGATGTCCGCACGGTCGGCTGCGGTGTCTTCTTCTGCGAGCTGGCGCTGCTCACCGGAATACTCTGTATCACCAAGGTTTACCGCAAGATCCTTAACGACCATACGTTCAGCTACGGCAATAAACTCTGTTTTATTGAATCACCGCTCAAGCATTCTATCGCCAATCATAAAATCGAAATCCGAGCAGGAAAAGATAAACAGTTCAGCGCCTATTTTGCAGGCAGACAATTACAGGTATCAGAGGTAACCGAGCCTGTAAAAGCCTCAATGAAAGAGACTGATGTTCAGAAAAAACTCGATGTACTGGGCCTGGCTGACAAGCTGAGTACTGTCGCTGAAGCATCACGCCTGAGCGGTGTGTCTCGCGATACAATTTACCGCCACAGACGACTTCTTAAAGAAGGTGGGAGCCGCCCACTTAAACGGCAGGAAACGCCTATCTGAGGCGTAAAAACTGCACTGATATAAGCATTGAGAATAAGGTTGTGCACAAAACCACAAACTCCCGCCTAAAAACGACAGTTCGCCCCGCCCTGCCATGTCATATTCCCCCATAATTTTATTTTTATGACGGATTTACCCATGCTCAACCCCTCTATGACTAACCTCACCCAGCGCCTCCGGCAGGGGCTCACCCCGCCCCTCCCACAGACGCCTGCAACGCTGCCCGATGCCCGCTTACGGCTGAACAGCGCCATGAGCCAGGCGGGAGAGAGCTGGCGCGACGCCCCCGCCGTCTGCGCGGCGCTCAGGGATATGCTGACCCTGTCGGGTGACTTCCGGCAACAGTTGGAGACCGCCACCGGGTTAGCATTTTCCGCCACGCTGCCGGAGCGTCCCCAAAAAATGGAGGACCTGCTGGACCGCGCCGGCTTTATCCACGATGACGCCCTCAACAAACTCAGCGCCGCGCTCCTCGGCCTGAAGGGCGCTTCACTCTCCGCTCCCGCGCGCTCACCGGCGTTCGCCCCGGCGCCTATTCTCTCCGACGCAGTAAAGGAGGCGGCGCTCGGTATTCTGCTGGAAAGCGGGCTCAAACTGACCGGGATGTCCCGGGACCATGCCCAGGCGGTGCTGCCGCTGATTAAACTCGTCCGCAACGCGCTGGCCGTGGTGAGTGAGAAAGAGACCACCCTGGCCGACCGGCTGAAGAGCATCACGTTTAAGCTGAACACCGCACAGGCCAGCCTGAAGCAGGCCAGCCCGGACTCGGCCGCCTGCCGCTGGGTCAACGCGCTGTGTGACACCGTGGACGTGCTGAGTCAGGGCCTGTCGGTCGGTGCGCTCAAAGACTCGCTGTCAAAACTGCAGACCATCCGCGAGCTGGGGCTGTCAAATATCTGCGCGACGCTCACCCCCCTGCTCGAGCAGGCAGAGATGTTTCAGCAGTGGAAAGAGGGGAAACTGACCAACGACGCGCTGGCCGTCCGGGTGCTGGAGAGCGTGGCACCGCAGCAGGTGCCCCTGATGCTGAACGTCGCCAGGAAGCTCAACACCGCCGCCGCGGAGGGCGGCGCGCTGTCGGCATTAGGCCGTGAGCTCCCGCCCATGCCCGGGAAGGCGTCAGCAGGCGCCTCCCTGCGCTGGATGATGGAGGCTGTGCAGTCTCCTGCCCTGCGTGAAAAGCTGGAGGCAAATGACGGGCAGTGGCTGCGGACCGGCCTGAAGCTGGATGACAACGAGGCCACCTTTGTGCAGGAGGGGCTGCTCAGGCATGCCCAGGCGCTGGCCGATTTCCCGTTCAAAGGCACGCCGGCGGCCCAGCTCAGCGCGCTGGCCCGCATGCCCGGGCTGGCGGGCCTGTTCGGCATGATGAACGTCTCTCTGAATGACACGGTCCCGCTGCTCGGCCCCCTGATGAAGGATGGCCTGCACCTGTCGGACCTCGGCGGGATGGCCAACGCCTCCGGTACCTGGGAACAGGCCCGGGAGCTTGCCGGCCTGATGGACGGCAAAAAGGTCGGCTACGCGACCGGTGAGGCGCTGCTCGGCAGCAGCCTCGCGGTGCTGAAAAAGTGTGGCGGCGCACTGTATGATATCGCCCAGGCGGCCAGCCTGCCCGCCAAAAAAGCCTACGGCTTTTACAAGAGTGAACATGCCCCCGGCAGCACTACCAGCGTCAACACCTTTTACCGCAGCCTTATCCACTATATTCAGGACGATTATAAGAGCCACCCCGCGGACTACACCTTCGACACCCTGAGCACCCTCTCGGCCATCGTCTCCGGGACCCTGAAGTGCGCCAGCGGCGTCAGCGCGCTGATAGGGAAAAATACCGCCGAGCTGCTTGAGGAGTATGCCCGCACCGATCCGGCCACCTTTTCGCGGCTGGAGCATACCCTTATCCATGCGGTGCTGGATACGCGGCTGGCTGTCGAAATCCGCGACGCCCTGCAGAGCGGAGACTACGTTCAGGCCAGAAAACTGCTGGAGCCGCTGGGCCGGGCGCTGGAGAATAGCGCCGGCGATCGCCTGTTCCTGCGCAGGATGGCCTCGCTGGTGACCTTCCTCCCCGCGCTGTGCGATATCCACCAGGCGGTCAGGGACAGCAACACCCCCAAGCGCGAGCTGAGCGGCCGCCTGCAGCAGCGGCAGACCATCATGCTGAAGCATCCTGAGTTGCTGAGCACCCTCCCACCGCTGACGATGCTGCAACGGGACCTGGCCCGCCTGCAACAGCAGAGCGGTATCCGCGTGACGCCGTCAGACCAATTGCTGGCCGACGGTGAGGTGCTGCGGGCCGCCGTCGCCCGCCTCCCCGCCGGGGAGCAACGCAGTCGTCTGCAAAACGAACTGGAGACGCTGGAGCCGGGCCTGGCTGCCCTGAAGGCGCAGGGGGAGGCGTCGGGACTGCTGCCGACCCAGACGCGCCTGCATGACGCCGTGCGCCAGACGCTGGCAGAAGAGGGGGTGCCCGCACAGAACATGGCGCTGGCGCAGGTGGAAAATATGAAAAAAATGCTGAGCCAGGTGCCGGACACGCTCGCCCTGCCGTCGCTCACCTCGTTTTCCTCTCTGTCGTCCCTCCCTGCCCTGGCCATGGATGTTATCGCGCTGCTGCAGGCCAGCAAAAAACCGGGACTGGAGGCCGCGGTGGCGAAGTTGGAGACGCTGCTCACCAACGCCGCGTCAGACGCTATTCACGACGGCGTCCACTGGGTGGCCGGCAAAACCGCCCAGCTGTTCACCAAAGAGGTGGAGCTGACGGCGGAGGAGAAGGCGCAGGGCTGGTTCGTGATGGAAAGAGAGCTGTCGGTGGGGCAGTTGGCGACGGGAGCGGCGGCAGGGGCCGCGTCGGGCGCGCTGCTGTCGGCGATGTTCCTGCTGCTTTCCAGAGAGGGCGAGCCGGGCATAAAAGGGACCGCGGGTGACCGGCCGGTCACCCTGAACAGGACAGTGACGACCTCTGACGGGGAGAGCGGCGCGCAGATCGTGCGGCTGTCGCCGTCGCGTGCGGGGGTGTACGGGCCCACGACCCAGCCTGTCGCTCAGGCGGGCGGCGAGTGGAAGCGGTGGTTGGCGCTGGCGCTGCCGGTTGTGGCGGGGGCTGCGGCGGGGGCCGGGGTTGCCGCGGCGGTGAACCCGGCGATCCGCGAGAAACGGGGCGAGCATGACGTGCCACAGGGGATGAACACGGCGCTGACCGGGCCCGGACGCTTGCACAGGGTGTTGGGTGAGGACGGGGTGACGAAGGGGATTATTCTGGCGGAGGGCGCGAACCCTGCGCAGGAGGATGCCGGGTTGCAACAAAGCAACAGCCGTGTAAAACGATCGAATTTTGTTACCCATACCATGAAGGTAAGAGAAACCAAAATTCAAAAGATCGCTGCAGAAGAAAAGTTACACGAACAGGCACGCATTGCCGGGCAGGTGCGCATTGACAACATCAGAAACAGCTGGTCAGAAGCCTATCTGGAAGGGAAAGTGACAACCTGGCTGCAGGGGGTGCAGGAGGGGGCCGTGATCCGAATGGGCGCAGAGTTCGCCCCTGAACAGTTTATCCGTAAATTTATCCAGGACATTATTGATAAGCACCCTGAGGCGGCGAAGCGCGACGAGCTGACGTCGCCGGACAGTGTCATCATCATGAGAGAGGGCAAAGCACCCGGCAAGGGAAGCACGCCCGTTACGCTGATCGATCTGGCGATGGGGAAATTTAATTATTTAGCGAAATGGCCGGAGTGGAGAGGTGAAAAACAGGCATTCTACACCAGCGCTGAGACGGTGGCGTTTCGTACGGCATTACTGAATGATGCCAGCCCCTATATGAGCAGGGGTGGCTATAACCTGCCAGGAGGAGCAGGGAGGGCCCTACCTGATCGTGTCCAGAGTGCCTTTATCGACCAGCTTGACAGCATCAAATCTGACGGTACAAAAAGAGAGAAGATGGCTAAATTCTACTCGCTCTCTTTTTATAAAACCGCGAAAGCATTAGCGGTTGATCCCGGCCTGGCGGTGTTCAAACCGCAGCTTGAACAATATCTGAAGGGGGAGATAAAGCCACACCAATTAACTTTCCATGATGAGTGCTTAACTGAGGTTGTTGCACTGCGTGCAGGCAACAATGTGCTGGCATGGGACGCCGCTGGCACCATGTTACCTTTTATCGAAACAGAGCAGGGAATGGGTAAGAAGAATGTTCAGGACTGGATCCTGAAACACCTATCGGCTAATACACAATATACCTGTAGAGATCCAGATAAAAGAGCCCAGAATTTTAATTTTCGTAACATTTCAGAAGGTTGGAGTCATCTTGGGCCGCTAGAATATGGCAGTCCATTATCTCTTGAAAAAATAGAAAACATTGGCCAGGATACCGTAGCAAACCTGCTGAAGCGGGCAGAGCAGGACATCAAGAGTACGATATCCACCAGGAGTGAGTTTTTTCTTGATGGTCTGATTGATGGTCTGTTTATCGGCGCAGGGATCGTTTTGTCGTCGGTGGTTCCCGGATCTGGCATCGCGTTACTCTTAAAACAGGTCGCTCTGGCCGCAGGGCTGACGTTGAAGAAAGATCTCGTCAAACTGGCATTCGCTGATAGTAGGGAACAAGCGGAGGGTATTATCTCAACCATACCTGCGAACTTGCTGGCCAGCCTGCTTGTGGACGGCAGCATCACCCTGGGGCTCCCGCTGGCAAAAAAAATACTGGCGAAGGGAAACATCAAAGTCCCGTGGGCCAAAGAGTTAAATACCGTGAAAGACACCATGGTAGGTGTTCCCGGATATAACCTGGCGAACGACGTGGGTTCAAATATAGGTAAGTTTATCAACAAGGATAACGCTGGGAGTACGAATACCCGCACTCAACTATCCGTTCATATCTGGGGCCAGCCGGATAAAAATGGTCATAAAGGAGATCTCTATTTTTGTGAGTCAACAAAAGGCTATTTTACCTTAAAAAAAGATGGGGATTATGGCTACTTCCCGACATCAAAAACAGATAATGAATGGTGGCATTTTACAGATCATTCTGCCCTACCCTTCCATATCTGGGGCCAGCCGGATAAAAATGGTCATAAAGGAGATCTCTATTTTTGTGATACAATAAAAGGATATTTTACCTTAAAAAAAGATGGGGATTATGGCTACTTCCCGACATCAAAAACAGATAATGAATGGTGGCATTTCACAGAACATTCTGGCCCACCCTTCCATACCTGGGGACAGCCGGATAAAAATGGCAATAAAGGAGATCTCTATTATTGCGAGACAACAAAAATGTATTTTACCTTAAAAAAAGATGGGGATTATGGCTACTTCCCGACATCAAAAACAGATAATGAATGGTGGAATTTTATAGGTTATGCTACTGACAATAATATTAAAAATAGATAATTTACCAAGATCGTGAATAGGCTCTTTGTCAGAAATGAAAGACAGGCTCAATATGAGTCATTCTGATTATCTCATTAAATGGGGTGGCGGTGAATATCACACTCCAGTACCAGCTAATATCAAGAGTTATATAGAAAAAGGAGCCTAATTAATATGGTGTAATTGCCTGTTTTTGATATCTTCATTCCGATAACGGAGAGAGGTAATTGTATGGAAAATCAGGATACTTAAAGCACCGTCGCTAAGGATGCCTTTTACTGACCCCCGTGGGGTGAGCCGTCGACCGGGGCGGAGAAAATACATTGATATCTTCTCCTCCCCTGCCCCGGCCAAGGTTGATGGCAGACGATAAAACAGCAAAACTAATCAACATTGGAGCACGCTCAGGTACACCTATTAAAATGAGATTCATAGAAATTTCAGGCATCCCGTTGCTCACTAAACTCAGCTTCCGCCAGCTCTTGATAGCGACAAAAGCTTTAATCTAGTTTATTCAGCATCATCATAATCCAGACTTTCCCGTCAACAGCATCAATATCAACTGCAGATGTGGATTATGTGCATATAAGCCCTCGCGCGGGCGCATACTTCTGTGTTACCCCCCCTACATAATCAGACTAAATCCTTATCTCTTTTTTATCCATCGGATACGAAAAAGCGCCATGTTTAACCATGACGCTTTTGACAATACAAATGAGAATTACGGCTCCAGATAAGTATTCTGGGTCACGACTTCAGGAGCTCCGTAGAAATATCCCGGTGGTGGTGCAATGCCCCACTCCGGAGACCAGGCATAAACCCAGCCACTGGCAGGCATCACAGTCGTATCAAGCTGCCATACCTGATAACCCACAGCAGACATCTTCAGGAACGGGTAAGGACGCTTACCAATCAACTGATTTTCTGTTCCTTCCATTTTTCCGAGCACGGTGACAAAGCGATTACGGAAATTATCAGGATCGAGGAATTTGTCCGTGTAGACTAAAACGCGGCCCTGATATGCCTCGTGAATTTTCGGACGGGCATATTCATTGAGTGGCAATACCGCTAACTCAAGAATCGTTTTGGAGGGAAGATTAATCACATTAATTACTTTACCACCGACACGAACTTCCTGCCCCTGGTATAAACTAGGCGCCATAGCAAGTTGCTGATAGGTCGCAGGATTGACCGCCCCTTCGGCTCCGCTGATGCTTTTCGGTATTGATGAGCAACCGGATAACAGTAGCGCGGATACCACAGCCAGGCCCGCCAGCGTTCTTTGAACATCTTTTTTCTTCAACATAGTTTTCTCATGACGTAAAGTTTTAATTGGCTATGTAATCCATTAAGTTACATAGCGCCGGGAATTAAATTCGTAATAGCATTGACTCTAAAAACCATAGCGCAGCATAGGCACTATTCTATAAAATTATAAAAGTCAGAAATATAGGACCGTGGATAACAGTTTGTCATCACAGTCTTACAAACGTAATCAATACCAGATCAGGTACGCAATCCGAATATTCATACCAACAACTTACTTCACTAAAATAGAGTCATAAAAATAGTTAAGCTGCGTCGGTTATTTTTTCGCAGTAAAAGGAGGTTTAGCAAACCACACCAGAATCGTCAGCATCACAAAGGCTATTGCAGAGAGACGGAAAATTTCGTTGGCAGAAATGAGCATCCCCTGCTGCGTGATCATATTGTTTATTTCATTCAGTTCCTGAGAAAAAGAGATTCCGGAAGATTCGATACGCTGCGAGAATGCGTTATATATCGGGTTAAACGGGTTTATCGCCCCCGTCAACACGCTGTGCTGCCCTGACTCCCAGCGACTCCACAGCGTCATTGTCAGCGCGGTGCCAATCGAGCCTGATAAGGTACGGAAAAAATTGCTGATACTGGAGGCATTGGCAAATTTATTATCCGGCAAACCTGAAAGAGAAATAGTGGTCAGTGGCAGAAAAAAACACGCCACTGCGCAGCCTTGTAACAGCTGAGGAGAGATAATCCCCATAAAATCAATGCCGGTGGTGAAGGTGATCGAACGCCAGTAATAAGATATCGCATAGACGATAAAACTGAACGTCACCAGAACACGCATATCAATTTTATTACCATAGAAGCCGATTATCGGTGACAAAATCAGCGGCGCCAATCCGATTGGCGCATAGGCCAGTCCTGCCCACATGGCATCGTACCCCATGGTTTCCTGAAGCAACTGCGGCATCAGTACGATAGCGCCAGAGTAGAACAGAAAGGCGCAGGTGATGCAGACGATACCAATGGTAAAATTACGCGATTTGAACAAACTGATATCGATAATCGGATTTTCATCGGTTGATTCCCAGATAATCAGGGAAATCAGCGAAACGCCGGACACTATCGCCAGAGTAATAATCGTGGTGGAGTTAAACCAGTCCAGATCCTTACCCTTATCAAGCATCAACTGTAGCGCACCGACGCCCAGCACCAACAGCACCAGACCGACGTAATTCATTTTCACCGACTGCGTTTCTGTCTCTCGGCCTTTCAGCAAAGTTCCGCACAGTGAAACGGCAATTATGCCCATCGGGACATTGATGAAAAATATCCAACCCCAGCTAAAATTGTCGCAAATATACCCACCCAGTATCGGCCCACAAATCGGCGCAATAATCACCGTCATCGACCACATGGATAAGGCGAAGGTGCGTTTTTCCGGTGGATAATTCCTCAGCAGCAGGCTCTGCGACAGCGGAACAAGCGGCCCTGCCATCAGCCCCTGAATCACCCTGAAGAAAATGAGCATATCAAGGCTGGTTGAAAGCCCGCACGCCAGCGATGCCAGAGAAAAACAGACAACTGACAGAAGAAACAAGCGCAACTCGCCGAACCGTTGCGACAGTCGCCCGGTCAGAGGAATTGAGATCGCGTTTGCTACGCCAAACGAGGTGATGACCCATGTCCCCTGATCCGTTGAAGCTCCCAGAAAACCTGAAATCGTCGGGATCGCCACGTTGGAAATGGTGGAGTCCAGCATCTGCATAAATGTCGCCAGCGACAGTGCAAAGGTCATGCAGATCAACATTGCCCCACGTAATGGGGCTGGCAGTGATTTCACGGTTTCCATTAAAGCTGCCCATTACGTTTAATAATGTTGGCGATAATGGTATCTACCGGGGCGGTATCGATGACCAGCGCATCGCTGAGGTATGCCGGTGTGATGGCCGCCTTAGGCGAAAGCTCGTGAAGGGAGGTGCTGTTCACCTCGCCGGTCTCTATGGTGGCATTCATTGACAGGCCGATACGCAGCGGATGCTGGCGGAGTTCGCCCTCTTCCAGTACCACCTTGACGGGTACCCGCTGAACGACTTTGATCCAGTTCCCTGAGGCATTCTGTGCCGGAAGCAGTGCAAATGCATTACCGGTACCCATATTGACGCCTTTGACATAGCCGTGAAAAACGACGTTGTCGCCATACAGGTCGCTGGTCAAAGTGACCTGCTGGCCAATACGAACATTCGTCAACTGGGTTTCTTTAAAATTGGCATTGACCCACATTTCCTGGGCCGGAATCACCGCCATCAGCGCCTGAGCAGGATTAATCGTCTCCCCAACCTGCACGCTACGTTGAGCGACATAGCCGGTAACAGGGCTACGAATATCAGTACGCTGAAGCGAAAGCCATGCCTGTTTCACCTGATCGGCTGCTTGCAGCACCTGCGGCTGATGGTCAAGAGGCGTGTTCATGATCAGCGCCCTATTCGCTTTATAAACCTGGATAGCCGCATCCAGCGAAGCCTGGCTGCTTATTGCAGTGTCTTTTGCATGCTCAAGGTTTTCTCGGGTGATTACGCCCTTACCCACCAGCTCCAGCCGCCGCTGATAATCCTCCGACGCCTGCTTATACTGAATTCGCGCCGCGGTGATATTGGCCTGATACTGAGTATCCAGCACATAGAGTTTGCGCATCTCGCGCACCGTGTTGGCCAGATTGCTTTTTTTCTGATTGAAGGCAATTGTCGAGTCCGTCTTATCCAGCGTGACGACAACATCTCCCTGGTGCACGAAATCCGTATCCGTATTATTAACTGCGGTAACGCTGCCTCCGATCTGTGAGGAGATGCTGTTCATGTTACCCGTTACGTAGGCATCATCAGTGCTGACCTGATGACTGATAATTAAATCCCAGTAAACAGACGCACCAATAAACACGGGAAGTAAAATACTAAAAAAAATAATAAAATACTTCTTTCTTGATTTTTTCTTTGATGCCGTTTCAGACCGTTCCACTGTAATATCTCATGTTAATAGCATGTTTAACAATTCACGATAAAGCTTTACGAAAATGCAATAACTGCATTATCTCTATTACGTGAGTCAAACATCATATGCCCGTTGCGAATGCGAATAGGTTAAAACCTTGGCTGCGATATAACAGGGGATAATCCTGAAATGATTGAGATATTATTCCTACAGCTGTAATTTAACTCTGTCAGAATATTCTTAACACACTGAAAATACTACGAATATACAACACCTTACATTCGTTGATGTTTCATTTAATTTCCACGATTTAATATACATATCAAGAATTACTTTTCCCTGCACTGAAGCTCAGTCCCTGACATTATTCTGGCTCGTCATTTAAACACCCTCTCTGTTACGAGCTGTTTGTGCACTCCAAAGCATAAGATTTAGCTGACAAAGGAATTATAAATGAAAGCAATTATCATTGACGATCATCCACTCGCCATTACAGCTATTCGCAATCTCCTGCGTAAAAATGATATTGAGGTGTTGGCTGAATTGAGCGATGGCGCTAAAGCAGTGCAGAGCATGGAAACGCTAAAGCCGGACATTATGATTATCGATGTGGATATTCCGGTCCATAACGGTATCCAGGTGCTTGAGATGCTGCGCAAGCGCCACTACACCGGCATCGTCATTATTGTGTCAGCCAAGAATGATTACTTCTACGGCCGCTACAGCGCAGAGGCTGGGGCAAATGGTTTTGTCAGCAAAAAAGAAGGCATAAACAATATTATTGCCGCCATTGATGCCGCAAAAAATGGCTACTGCTACTTTCCGTTTTCCATGGATCGCTTCACCGGCCGTCTGACATCCGATCAGCAAAGATTGGATTCTCTCTCCCGACAGGAGATTACGGTGCTAAACTACATACTGGATGGTAATGATAACAACACCATAGCAGAGAAAATGTTTATCAGTAACAAAACGGTCAGCACTTATAAAGGTCGGTTAATGGAGAAACTTGAGTGCAAATCATTAATGAACCTGTTTACTTTCGCTCAGAACAATAAAATCTGGTAACAGAATGAATTTTCTTACTTGTTTTTTGGTCTCTGTTGTTCTTTTTTTTTCTGTACAGGCCAATGCAGCCCCTTCCTATACTGACTATGACGTCAAGTTTACCAACGGCAGCATCGAGCTTGATGATTTACGCTTAACCAGTCATGAACTTCGTTGGCTGAACAGTAAAAAGCATTTTATCGTCGCAGTCGATAGCTCCATGCACTCCGCACTCCTGCAGACCGAACCGGGTTTGCGGGCCAAGGGAATTAATGCTGATTACCTCGGGTTGCTGCAACAGAATTTGAAAGTAAAAGTGATTCTGCGGAAATATCCCCGCGCGGAGGATGCAGTCAGGGCCCTGAAGGAAGGGGAAGTGGACGTTATGCTGACAGATCTGATGAACTCGCGTCCGCAAGAACCCACCCTCAATTTGTCTCAGCCGCTGATAACCACCTTTCCTGTGTTGGTGACAACGGTTAATAACACCATGAGCCCGCTCAGCACCATCAAACCCGTCAAAATTGCACGGGTAAACGATTACCCCGCTAAGGCGATGATTGCCCGCTCCTTTCCCAATGCCGCGGTCATCGATTATCCTGACTACTACGAGGCACTGGCCTCAGTTTCCTCCGGCGATAATCAGTACTTTATTGGCAGTAATATTATTACCAGCACGCTTATCTCCCGCTACTTTGCGCATTCACTGAATGCCATCAAATATTACGACTGCCCCTGCCAGCTCAATTACTTTTTTACCCGTAAAGAAATGACCATGCTGCCGGACATTCTGAATCGATTTGTTGACAGTCTCAGCAATGAAATAAGAAGGGATGTGATCCAGAACCGGCTTAACTCCGGTAACCTGGGGTTTATCAATCAACCGCTGAAGTTGACCTCGCAGGAAAAAAAATGGATCAAGAATCATCCGGCGGTCAACGTGCTGGTCTCATCTTTTCATCCGCCATTTTCAATGACGGACGAAAATGGCGATCCGCGCGGCATGATGGGCGATCTGCTGAATATTATTGAGCTGCAAACCGGGATGAAGTTCGTTCCGGTCTTTACGCCAATTACTCCTCCGGGAGACGTACTGCGCCCGGAAGGAAAGTGGGATATTTTCCCTGGTGCGATATATTCAGAAGAGCGTGAACACCAGGTCGCCTTTTCCAACACGCTGATCATGTCTCCTTATGTGTATGTGATGCAAAAAGCCCGGATGAAAGAACATACGCTCAAGCCAGGCATGAAGGTTGGACTGCCCGCTTATTACGGGTTAGATGACACACTTAAAAAGCGCCACCCGAAGGTGCAGTGGGTGTCCGTTGCCAATGCCAGTGCGGCGTTTCATCAGATACAGGAAGGGAAGCTGGATGCGCTGGTCGCCACGCAGTCGACGGCACGCTATATGGTCGATCACTATTATCCGGACACTCAGGATTTCTTTCGCATTAAGAATGTGCCCCACGCAGCGATCACTTTTGCCTATCCCAGAGGTGAACCTGAGCTCAAGAGCATCATCGATAAAGCGCTGAACAATCTGCCGCCAAGTGAAATACTTCGCCTGACCGAAAAATGGACACAGATGCCCAACGTAACCATTGATACGTGGGATCTCTACAGCCAGCAGTTTTATATCGTTACCGCACTTGCCGTGTCACTGATATTGAGCAGCCTGCTGTGGGGGTTTTATCTGTTACGAGAAGTGCAGCGACGCAAAGCGATACAAGGCCATCTTGAAAATCAGATCTCCTTTCGCAAAGCGCTTTCAGACTCGCTGCCTACTCCAAGCTATGTCGTCAATTCTCAGGGTCAAATCGTGAGTCACAACAGCGCATTTTCACAATATTTTACTGAGGATTACTACGCAAATGCCTCGCTGCCGCTGACCAATCCTGATTCGCCATTCTCTGTCATGATGCCCGAATTCGCCCACATCCAGCTTGACGAGCACGGTAACCGGCCGATCAACACCTGCGAGCTGGAAATCAGCAATGGCCGTGAGACGCGCTACGTCCAACACTGGCTGACGTTGTGTGATATGCCCGCCAGTGACGACAGAATATTTATTTGCGGCTGGGAAGATATCACTGAAACGCGTTCGCTTATCAGCGCGCTGGAAATTGAGAAAAACAAAGCCATTAATGCCACCGTTGCCAAAAGTCAGTTTCTGGCAAATATGAGCCACGAAATCAGAACGCCGGTCAGCTCAATTATGGGATTCCTGGAACTGTTAACCAACCAACAGCAGACGGAAGAGCAAAAAGCGGAAGCGGTAAAACTGGCTTATTCGACCGGGCAATCCCTGCTCGGGCTGATCGGTGAAATTCTGGATGTCGACAAAATAGAATCCGGCAAATATCAGCTTAAGCCAGAATGGCTGGATATGGCTGAACACCTCACGGTGATTTATCGCGCCTTTCACGCGCTGGCCGCCAGAAAAAATATCCAGCTGCTGATCGACAATCCACTCAGCCATCACTGCTTAATTATGATTGACCCGCAGGCCATCAAACAGGTGCTGACCAATCTGCTGAGCAATGCGTTGAAGTTTACCGATAAAGGATGCGTCAGGCTGAATGCCAGGCTGATTGAACATCATCACGAGACGGCCAAACTGGTTATCGACGTGGTGGATTCCGGCAGTGGAATCAGCGAAGAAGAGCAAAAGCTGCTGTTCAAACCCTACAGCCAGACTCATTCAGGGCGTCAGCAAACCGGTTCTGGCCTCGGGCTGATGATCTGTAAACAGTTAGTGGGCAAAATGCAGGGGGAACTCAGCGTGAAAAGTCGTCCGGGCGTCGGATCAACCTTCAGCGTATCTATTCCGGTAGCCGTATCAACGCACCAGTGTGTCATTGCTGAAGAGCGCCACGAATCTCTAACGCTGCCCGCTAACCTGCGTATCCTGGTGGCGGACGATCACCCGACCAACCGGCTGCTGCTCAAGCGACAGTTAAGCACGCTTGGCTATGATGTCAGCGAAGCCTGCGATGGCGAAGACGCGCTTAAAAAAATCAGTCAGCATCACTTTGATTTACTGATCACCGACATCAACATGCCTCATCTCGACGGATTTGAATTAACGCAGGTATTACGCCAGGAAAAAAATCCCATAACCATCTGGGGGTTAACCGCCAATGCACAAACTCTCGAACGCGATCGCGGACTTGGCTTCGGCATGGATCTCTGTCTTTTTAAACCGCTGACGATTGATGTGCTGAAAAGACACTTAAGCCAGCTCTCTCCGGCGGCGCCGTCAGCCAGCGCCACCCAATATCTGGATATCAACTTCTTACAGGAGAATACCGATAACGATCCTGAGCTGATGCGCGAAATCGTACTGACTTTCAGCCAGGAATCACGGGATGATTTAGCGCATGCCCGACAGGCGCTGAATGAGGGAGACTGGCGCACGTTTAAAAAGCACATCCACCGTATTCACGGCTCTGCCGGCATACTTAATTTGACGCGTTTAAGGGATATCTGTTTCCAGCTGGAATCCCGGCCCTTCACCGGCAGCGACTCACCGGACCACGCTGAATTAATGCAGACGCTGGCGGAACATCTTGCTGAGCTGGATCAGGAGATCGCGCTTTTCCTCGGGCAGCCGCTGTAATACGTTTTTCGCTCCGGTTGCTTACCGGAGCGATCCCTGTTACGCAAATTCAAAGCGCAATTGTTCCCCATGCTGATCGAGGGTCGCGGCGCCGGGACGAATGTGCGGATCGGGATATCCACTGATTTTTATTGGATTCCCCGGCATTCTCACTCCACCCGCTTCAATCATCATATTCCTCGCCGCGGTCTGCGGCAGTGCTATGGCTTCATCAACGCTTAACAGCGGTGCCACCGGTACTCCCGCCTCGCCGATACGCGCCAACCAGATTTCTGAGGTCTGGGTATTCAGCACCGCTTCTATCGCCTGTTTCAAAACCGCCTGATTTTCTACCCGCAGCACATTGCTGGCAAATCGCGGGTCGACAGCCAGCTCAGGGCGCTGTAATGCCCCACATAGCGCAGCAAAGAGGTGGTCATTGCCGCAGCAGATGGTGATCGGTTTATCCGCCGTAGTAAACACGTCGAAAGGCGCCATATAAGGATGGCGGTTACCAAGGCGTTTCGGCGTCTGATGGGTGGCGATATAGCTCATCATGCCGTGTTCAAGGAAAGTGAGCGTCGAATCGAACATCGCGATATCCACATGCGCGCCGCGCCCGGTTTTTTCCCGGCCATACAGCGCACTGGCTATGCCGCAAAACAGATAAACCCCCGCGCAGAGGTCGGAAATCGACGTGCCGACGCGAACCGGCGGCCCATCAGGAAAGCCGGTCTCCATCATAATACCGCTCATGCCCTGAATAATGGTGTCGTAGGCGGGTGCATCTTTCATTGGGCCGGTGTGTCCAAAACCGGAAGAAGAGGCATAGATCAGACGAGGATTAATCGCCTGTAGCTGTTCCCATGAAAAACCGAGTTTCTCAAGCGTTCCGGGGCGAAAGTTTTCCGCCAGCACATCGGCCTGCTTCAGCATATTGGTAAAGATATGCCGATCGGATTCGTCTTTCAGATTGAGCACTACGCTCTCTTTACCCCGATTCACAAAGCTGTAATACAGGGACTGGCCATCGAGATAGGGGCCATACGTCCGGGTATCATCGCCGTGTCCTGGCGGCTCAACTTTGATAACGCGCGCGCCTAAATCACACAATATTTGTGTGCCAAACGGACCATTCAGCACATGAGTCAGATCGATAACCAGCAGCCCGTCGAACGGCCCGGCTTTTTTATCTTCATTCATTACTTTGTACTCGGAAACAGCTCCAGAATACAAGCGTATTGTATTCTGGATGACTGATTGATTTATTAATATAGGCGCTTATGAAACCAGACGGCTGATATAGATCCACATCGGCGCGGTAACGATAAAGCCAAGCACACTGACGGCCAGAGAGGCGGTGCCGGTACGGGTATAAACATTGAAACGGCTGGCGATAATAATTCCTGAGAATGCCGGAGGCAGCGCACCAATCAGCACGGTCATCTGCAGCTGTTCCGCATCGAGGTGGAATAACATTCCGACGATAAGCAGTACCAGTGGCATCAGGATCAGTTTAAGGAAGGTGTTCCAGGCAATTTCCTTACTGAATTCGAATTTATGTGCAGCCAGCGTCAAACCTGCCGCAAATACCGCCACGCCGGAGTTCGCTTTAGCGATTAAATTAAAGCTCGGGTCCCATACCGCCGGAATTTTAATACCTGCCATCACAATCAGCGTTGCCAGCACCGGTACCCATACCACTGGCTCTTTCGCCGCGGAAATCAGCGCAGCAAAGTTGCTGCTTTTCTTACCATCCTTGCCAGCAGAAGGATTGAGTAAATACAGACCGATAGGAATGGTAATCGCATTAACAATAATTGAAATGATGGCGACTACCAGTCCGGTCGAAACATTGGCTCCATAGATCGGGTCCAGCACGGCAAAGCCCAAAAAACCCACCGTTGGTGACCCTGCAATCAGCGCGCAAACCGCCGCTTCGGCATGTGTGCGTTTAAAAAACTTATAGCATGTGAACCAGGAAAAAAGGAAACAGCCAACAATCACCACCAGAGAGACAATCGTCAGACGAGCATCCGCAAAAATCATGTCACGGTTAGCACGCACAATAGAAACAAACAGTGCCGCAGGTAATGCGTAATTCAGTACAAGTTTATTAAGCGCCCGAGCCTGCTCTTCATCAAAAGCCTGACGCTTACCGCTGACATATCCCAGCAGCATAATAACGATAATCGGCAGCAAATCGCCGGTGAAGAAAGTAAACATTATGGTTTATCCATTCAGACATCCCCTCAGCGGAGAGCTGAGGGAAAACAGGTTGCAGTTTGCAGCATCAATTTTTAGCGATTTGCTTAGGATTAAGCTGGGTGATATGTCCACTTTCCGTACCGGCGGCAGGATCGATGACCACATTAATGATTGACGGCTTTCTCGCCTGAATACTGGCAACCAGGGCCTGGCGAATATCATCTTCAGTAGTGGCGTGATAGCCAATACCGCCAAAGGCATCCATCAACTTGTCATAGCGCGCGTGGTGTAACAGATCCGTCGGCGAAGGGTCGCCTTTACCGCTGAGATCCTCGCCGTCGCCGCGATAAATGCCGCCGTTGTTGAAGATAATCACCGTGACGGGCAGGTTATAGCGACAGACAGTTTCAATCTCCATGCCGCTGAAGCCAAACGCGCTATCGCCCTGAATAGTCACGACCGGCAGATCGGCGGTGGTCGCCGCGCCGATGGCATATCCCATTCCAATGCCCATGACTCCCCAGGTGCCGCAATCCAGACGACGACGAGGTTTGTACATATCGATAATATTGCGCGCGTTATCGAGGGTATTTGCCCCTTCATTAACGAGGTAAATATCATGATATTCCGTCAGTACATCGCGAATCACCCGCAGCGCATTGAAGTAGTTAAGCGGTGACGTTGTGGTGGTTAACTTCAGCTGCATTTTGTCGATATTTTTCTGCTTATGAAGTTCAAGCATATCTCGCCACATCAGCGGAGCCGTGACAGGGCGTGTTGCCAGTGCATCCAGCATTAACGTCATGCCTGAATCGATATCCCCCACTACCGGAGCAGCGATCGGGCGATTGCTGTCAATTTCCTGTGGCTCAATATCCAGCTGAATAAACTGAACATCCTCAGCCCAGCCTTTTTTGCCGTGTCCCAGCAGCCAGTTGAGGCGAGCGCCGACCAGCATGACAACATCGGCATTCTTCAGCGCAAACGAGCGCGCGGCCGCGGCAGAAAGCGGATGGGTATCTTCCAGCAGGCCTTTCGCCATCGACATTGGCAGATAAGGAATATGGGTACTTTCAATAAAGTCGCGGATCTTTTTGTCGGCCTGAGAATAAGCGGCCCCTTTGCCCAAAATGATCAACGGGCGTTCAGCTTTCGCCAGCAGCGCCATCGCGCTCTCAATCGACTCAGCGTCTGGCAACTGTTTCAATGCAGGATGTTCAACTTTAACAATGGTTTTCGCCGCTTCGGTTTCCAGCATGGTGGCAGCCAGCACATCGGCGGTTAAATCAAGATAAACACCGCCCGGACGACCTGATGCCGCTACCCGAATGGCGCGAGCCAGCGCAATACCCAGATCTTCAGGTCGGTTCACCCGATACGCCGCTTTCGCATAGGGCTTCGCTGCATTCATCTGGTCCAGCTCTTCATAATCGCCCTGTTGAAGATCTACTTTGGCGCGATCGCTGGATCCGCTGATCAGGATCATCGGAAAACCGTTCACCGTCGCATTCGCGAGTGCAGTCAGCCCGTTCATAAAACCGGGAGCGGAAACAGTCAGGCAAACGCCAGGAATTTGCGTGATAAATCCACGAATCGCTGCGGCATAGCCGGCCGATTGTTCATGACGAAAACCGATAAAGCGAATCCCTTCCGCCTGAGCATGTCGCGCCATATCGGTAACAGGAATACCTGCGACGCCATAAATACACTCAATATTATTTTGTTTCAGTGCTTCGACGATGATATGCATACCATCTGTCAGTGCTTGTTCATCCGACATAATCAGTTGCCTCAATATTAAATAAGTACGAGGAGCCAAAGGCTCCTCTGAGATCAGATCGCGTTATTCTGTTTCAGCGCTGTAATTTCTTCTTCGCTATAGTTCAGCTCTTTCAGAATCTCTACGGTATGTTCACCCAGCAGAGGGGCAGATTTAATTTCAGGGGTGAAGCCTGAAAATTTCATCGGGCAACCGACAGTCAGATATTTACCACGCAGAGGTTGTTCAACTTCAACAATGCTATCGCTCTCTCTTAGGGAAGGATCGTGGGCGATCTCTTTCATGCTCAGCACCGGCGCGCAAGGAATATCAAAGGTGGTGAGATATGCCACCGCTTCATGCTTATCCATGGTCAGGGTGTATTTTTCGATCACGGCAAAAATATCGAAAATATGAGGCTGACGCGCTTTTGCCGTGTTGTAAGCGCTGTCTTCAATCCATTCAGGCTTGCCAATGGCTTTACAGGTATTTTCCCAGTTCTGTTCCTGAATAGTGAAATAGATATAGGCATTAGGATCGGTTTCCCATCCTTTGCATTTCAGGATCCAGCCTGGCTGACCGCCGCCGCCAGCATTGCCGCCGCGCGGTACTGCGTCACCAAAGGTGCCGTTAGGGTATTGTGGATACTCTTCCAGATAACCGACTTTTTCCAGGCGCTGCTGATCGCGCAGTTTTACGCGGCACAGGTTGAGCACCGCATCCTGCATCGACATTGTCACACGCTGGCCGCGGCCGGTTTTTTCCCTGTGCAGCAGCGCCGCAAGCAGGCCAATCAGCAGATGCATCCCGGTGTTGCTGTCGCCTAACGCAGCGGCACTGACCAGCGGTGGGCCGTCCCAGAAACCGGTAGTGGATGCTGCGCCACCGGCAGCCTGGGCGACGTTTTCATAGGCCTTCACGTTCACATAAGGTGAACACTCATTAAAACCTTTAATCGAGCCGAAAATCAGTCGCGGATTAATTTCCTGAATGCGTTCCCAGGTAAAGCCCATATGATCGATGGCGCCCGGGTGAAAGTTTTCCACCAGAACATCGGCTTCACGAATGAGTTTTTCCATCACCTCTTTGCCTTCGGCCGTTTTGGTATTTAACTCAATCGAACGTTTATTGCTGTTCAGCATGGTAAAATACAATGCATCAATATCTGGAATATCGCGCAGCTGGTGACGAGTTACATCCCCAACGCCCGGACGTTCAATTTTAATTACGTCAGCACCAAACCATGCCAGCATCTGGGTGCAGGAAGGACCGGACTGAACACCGGTAAAGTCGAGAATTTTAATGCCCTGAAGTGGAGTAGACATTGCAGTACCTTTTATCAATAAATGTGACTCTACAACGCCATATGCCGTTTATGCATATGGCCTTGTGATATCAATAGGGTTATTTCAGCTGCTCGCTAATACGTTCAGCCAAATGGATGAGTGATCAATTTGCGAAAAGCGCGGTGCTGTCCATGATCACGCCGTCTTCAGCGCCTTTCAGCGCCAGGTTGGCTTCATAATATTTATGCTCGCCCATCAGCTTCTGCGCCTGCGCTACCGCATTACGCGTTTGTTTCAGTGGCATTAAGTAAACATTTTCCATCACGCCAATACCGGCCAGACGCAGCTCCTCAACGGCACCTTTTTTATCGCCTTTTTCCAGTTTGCTATTGGCACGCTTGATGGCCTCCTGTTTTTCTGGCGAAACGACATAATCTTCAGAAATACCCATCGCGGCATCAACGGCGACATAGTTGTCATCGTTTAAATTGGCTTTCTTGTCCGAGCGGAAGAATTTTGACCAGTCCAGGCTGTCATTTGCTAATAAGGTAGCAGCGTGATTCGTCAGCGCTTCTGCTTTTTGCGGGTTTCCCTGGAACAACGCCATACGGGCAAACTGGACATCTCGCAGGGCGTTCAGGCCCTGCACAGCAATTTGGTCAGCGGCTTTAACCTGCTGTGCAGTAACATGCGGGGTTGCATCAGAAGTATCTGGGGTTGCGGTTGCTGCCATTACCGGAGCCGCAGCTACCATTGCAGCAAAAGCTGTTGCGAGTGCAAAACGTTTCATAATTACTTTCCTTTAAATTAATTTGGTTTGAAGACTCAGTGAAGATGCGAGCATATTAATCGACAAGGAAATGTATTGGCATGGGAGGGCGGATATAGATTTGAACGACCAGGATGACAGCTGTAAGAATGAGATGATAACCCTCACCCGTTTATCCGATATACAGCGTTAACAGAACAGAATATCCTTTCCATCATAATTATTTCGCAACCAAATTCAACCGATACATTTAAGGTAAGATAATGCTACTCATTGATAGAAACCTCATAAGTAAGCTAAACCATCGGGTTTTGGCAAATTACAAAAGAAGCGCATTCAGCCTTGCACTGATGCTTTCTGTATGCGGCATTTTATGTTTATTCTTTCCGATCTATGCCGGGATGGTTCTGAGCTACCTGACCGGTGTTCTGCTGACCTTTTGCGGCATTTATTCGCTAGTCTGTGCTTATAATTTTAAAAAAATTGGCAAGGGCGCAACACTTTCCTTAATTATTTTCGGGGTCATCTACGCGGTTATGGGGATGGGCGTGTTCCTCAGTCCGATGCTGGGGATGAATATTCTCTCTATCTTTATCTGCTTTTTATTTATCCTTGCCGGTGTCAGCCGCTTATCTGCGGCGATTAAAAGCGCCCATATGGTTGGACGTTACTGGTGCATGTTCATCGGGATCCTTGATCTGATCATTGCGTTCCTCTGGATGAGCGCGAATCAAGACACAACCTATATTCTGGTCTCAGTATTTATTGGGCTGGAGATGATATTCAGCGCGTGTATTTACTTTACCCTGAGCAATAAAATTGAGCATCTGAAAAAAAAAACATCTGATGTTGAGCCGTAACTCTGCATCATCAACCACGAATCGCGATCTAAAACCCAGGAAAACACTATGAAAACGTTAGTAAAATCACTTATTGCCATCGCTGCACTCTCTGCTTCTGTTAATATCGCCAGCGCGGAGACGCTTAATGAAAACATTCCAGAAAATATGACCTGCAAAGAGTTTGTGGATATGAATCCAAAGGCAATGATGCCGGTCGCATTCTGGGTGATCAACAAGGATACGGATTTTAAAGGCGGGGATTATGTTGACTGGCATGAAGTGGGCACAACGTCGGTGCCGCTGCTGATAAAAATTTGCAAAGAAAACCCGGAAAGCAAACTCAAGCAATGGATCAACGACATCAAATAGTTTTTTATCAGATGCCAACCTTGAGTGCAGATGTCATAACTCATCCGGCTTCAGAATGATGTCATCGGCCTGGCGTTAGGCGATCACGCCGGGTCGATTGCTGAATCTTAAGTTAATTACATCCTCTGCGTGATTAGATTATTACGCTTGCCTGTGTGTCATCAGAAAACCAATGAAATTTTTACTCGTCTTTTCATTTTCGTGTGCAATTATTTTGGCTTACTTAGGGAGCGACACCAATAATTTTAAAAATGAGAGTCATGCCTTAATAAACACCAGAGTTCAGTCAGATAATTTAATAGAATCCTGGACTAAAAAAATTGAAAACTTTGCGTTTTTTTCAGATGGTAAGTTTAGAGAGATCATCGTTTCAGGCATCACGCGCCTTGAGAAGAAGAGTGATTTTATTCCTGACGCGCATCAAACCAAGAAATCATTGAAAGTTCTGGATTTTGAGGCAGAAGAAAATAAACACTACACGACCAAACATAATACGTTAAAAGAGGCAGCTAAAGAAATTGTTACGGTTATCAGAGCGTCACGACACAGCCATTCTGCAACGCCAGTCGCAAATGCCTCAACCCAGTGAGCATAACTGGCTTTCTCTCGCCTGATTTTACAGGAATATATTGAGGTCTTAAGGCAGGTTTTTATTTTTGTCGGAAGCGAAATTGATAACAACGGGTATCGGCAAAATGAACCGGAAAGCGCCAGTCAGACTCAGCCAGCGGTCGTCGTTTTATTTTTAATATATTGAATTTATTATTTTTATCTGATTATTAATCGCCTGTGAAGCTTTCACTGTTGCGAGATTTCTTTACCACCTGAAACGGACGCCTAAGCGTCCGCTTTTTTTTGCCTGAAACTTACTCCATACTGATGCCCTGTTTTTTCCCGGCAGGATGAAAAGGACTTTGCATGTTGAGGATAGTCAGCTGGCTACTGCTAACGCTGCTTAGCTGCGCGGCAATGGGTGCCTGGTATTTACAACAGCAGTACGAAGAAAAGTCCGCTGACTTTCGCATACTTTATCGCGAAATAACGGTGAAACTGTCTCAACATGACGCCATCATCCCGCTACTGCCCGCCAGCCAAAACGCCACCGAAGTGCAGCATATTCTGCCGCAGATCGTGGAGTGGCGGCGGCACGATACGCCTGAGCCCCGCCAGCTGATTGTTCCTGAAGGCAACGGCCGCTACTGGCTAAACCGCCCTAACCTCTCGCTGTTAATTGATTTAAACGTTCTGCTCGACACTCTCGCAGAGAAAAAGACCTTTACCTATCTCGCCATCACCCGGGATTCAACCACGCTCTACGAAAGGGGTCTTGCCAGCGTCACAAGCTGGTGGCGCTGGGATAAAATCGTCGCCAGTCCGACTCAGCCGTTTATTGTTTCGGCGGGCGACAACCCGGAGTGGGCAAAGCTGCCGTGGTGGCTGATGGTTTCTCCGGCGCTGTTCTGGGCGCTGGCGCTTTATCTGCTGGCTCAGTATCAGGCGAATAAACGTCGCCGGGATATTGCCGCTCTGCGCGCCCGCTACACCGAACTCACCCGGCTGAATACCATGGGCGAGCTGGCGGCAGGGATGATGCACGAGCTTAACCAACCCCTGACCGCCATCATGAGCTATAACCAGGCGGCGGTACGCCTGCTCAAACAGCACAAATCGGATCAGGTTGCCAGCCTGCTGGACGCGTCGGTGGCGCAAATAAAGCGCATTGATGCTCTGCTTGGTCAGTTTCGGCAGAAGCTAAGCAGTGAACGCGCCGACTATCAGCCAATTGAACTGCAGGCGCTGTGGCTTCGGGTTTGCCAACTGCTGGATAACGAATTGCAGGCGGGAAAAGTGCGCGTTAGCAGCCATTTCAGCGACGGTTTGCCGCCGCTAATGGCGCCACCGCTGTGGATTGAGCAAATCCTGCATAATATTGCCAGCAATGCGATTCAGGCGCAGGCCGGGAATGCGCCAGGTTCGAGCTGGATCCACCTTGAAATCCGCGAGGAAAAGCGCGGTATCGTGCTGAAACTAACCGACGGTGGCCCGGGGCTATCGCCAGAGGCGCTGAAGCATGTCTTTATCCCGTTTTTTACCACCCGTGCCGAAGGCGTCGGCCTGGGAATGGCGCTGACCGACACTCTGGTGCAGCGTCTTAACGGCACCATTGAGGCAAGTAATATTGCAGGGCGTGGTGCCTGCTTCAGACTTTGGTTCCCTCTGCCTGACGAGGAGAAGTAATGAAACAGCGTATCTGGCTTATTGATGATGATGCGGCAATCCGTGACTCCCTCAGCCTGCTGCTGTCAACCGTCGGCTGGCAGACCCATGCTTTTGACAGCGCCCACGCCTTTCAGCAGCAGGCCGGAAACCTTTGCGAGCTGGCAGGCTGCATGCTGCTGGATATCCGCATGCCGGGAAAAACCGGGTTAACCCTGCTGGACGAATGGATCCAACAGGGGCTTACCCTGCCGGTGATCATTATGACCGGGCATGGAAATATTGATTTGTGCCGCCGCGCGTTTAAAAACGGAGCCTGGGAGTTTCTGACCAAACCCATCGATGCCGACCTGCTGTTTGAGGTCGTCGGCGCCGCGATGGCGCAGCAGAAAATACGCCAGGAAGAGCAGCGGCGGCTGTTGCCATTACAGCAAAAACTTTCGACCCTGACCGCCCGTGAAAAAGAGATGTTCGGGCAGATCGTGCAGGGCTATTCCAGCAAGGAAATAGCCCTGCGGTGCTCGCTCTCTCCGCGAACCGTGGAGGCGCATCGCGCCAATATTTTCAGCAAGCTTGAAGTCAACTCGCTGCCCAGGCTGCTGAAAGTTTATGGTGATGTTGCCAAACAGACTAAGTAAAAACACCTGGAAAGTTAGGTGTTCGCGTTAATTCCCCTTCTGTTAAGCGTTTCATAGTATTGGCCCATGACGAACAAAGGGAGCCAGGCGATGAAGCGTATCCTTATAAACGCCCTGCCGCTGGCCGGCGGCCACCTGCGCCAGGCACGCGCGCCGGAAGCGCTGAAGAGCATTGAAAACGAATTGAATGCCGGATAACACAATAAGGAGCATTAACAATGAAATATTTATCAGGACTGATGGCGTTTCCTCTTATTCTGAGTGCTGGCCATGCACTGGCAGCAAACAGCGATGAAGGTTATTACGGCTCGGCCAAATACCTGTATAGCGAACAACGTGCCAGCGATCAGGATACCAGCAGCCGTCCGGGTGTCGGACAGTTTGTTGACGGCAAGGAAAAAGATCGCCGGAGCGGTGCCTCACTGGCGGCGGGTTATCAGTACGGCAACGGCTGGCGCACTGAAGGCGAGTATACTTTCCGCCAGAAAAGCGAATTTACCAGCGGCTCCACCGCTTTCCCGAGCAGCTACAACCACCTGAAGCTGAAAACCAAACGACTGATGATGAACGTCTATCGCGACTATGATCTCGGCTATGGCGTATCACTGTTCGGCACGGCTGGATTGGGGATTGCGAAGGTTAAAGCCGACGGCTGGCAGGGCAACACTTCACGCGAATATGCATCCAGCACCCAGAATAATCTTGCCTGGTCACTGGGTGCAGGCGTCAGCTACTCGCCGCTGGAGCGTCTGAGCATTGATGTGGGCTATCGCTATATCGACATGGGGAAAGTTGAAAGTGGCTACAATACCTTTGGCAACGTGCGCGGCCTGAAGGACGAGCAAATGAAAGCTCGCCTGGCCTCCAGCGAATTTACTGTCGGTACGCGTTATCTTTTCTGACGATGAACCCATCGCCAGCCCGGTAGTAATCAGTTAAAGCTGACCTCGGTTTTATCAGCCGCCCGCAATAACGATCTGTTTGCTTTTCGGTACGAGCACCACAGTAATCTTGTTATCCGTGGTGGGAGCGAAAAAGAGCGGAGAATATCTGACGACACTCTCCGCTCTTTTAACACCAACAGCGCCGGATGCTGTCATGCACCACTTCACTGACACTTAGCGAAATAGCATGGTGATTTATTATCAACCGGCTAATTTAAGATATTACATTAAATTTTTGGCAGCTTATCAAACATACTTTTCATCTCTTCCGGAAAACCATTGGAGAGCGTATTACGCAGGTCATTCATTGCGGTCTCAAAATCCTTCGGACGTTCTTCACTTTGCATTTTTTGATGTGCATCGACATTATCCTGCACGCCGGCTAATACCTTATTCATATCACTCATCATGGTCTGACAAGATTGATTAACGGATTGCATAATGGTGCGTGCCGCATCAGCCCCTGACATTTCCATATTTTGCATGCCCTTCACAAAGGGTTTTTGCAAATCAGATTGAGATTGCTGACCAAGCTCAGCTGCTGATTTCAATACATTTTGCATATTTTTAGGATCAAGCATCGGTATTTCCTTATTTTGCAGTTAGAGATTTTTAGGGCATGAGAACTGGGTCAATGCTTTTGACCACAGCGGGTAATCTTTCATGGTGGAACTCAGTTCAAGGTTGAAAAAACCGCTGACATTATTCATTGCCATCGTCAGTTCGCGGCTATTTGGCCCCAGTGGCACTGCGTTACTGGCGTCATACATGCGGAAAATAGCCCACGGACCATTGAAACTGACCGTTTCCACATTGCCATCGCGGGTTTTAAACGTCAGACGGATGTAGACCCCGCCCTTCGGACCCGGCCATTCAACCCGCATTGGCTGACTGGCACCATGGCTGTAAGTCAGTATCTGACCATCAACATCAAGCACGGCCTCCAGAATTGAGGGCGTCAGTGAAACGGGTCGTATAATCATCGACATCGCCATTCTGTCGCCGGCATCAAAAAAGGTGTCACGGATTCGGGCTGCGTTCTCAAACGCCCGCAACGTTTTTTCCGTTACCACGCCGTTACTGTTGGATTTCACCTTCCAGCGGCTGCCATTGATATCGACATAAGGCGCCAGATTCTGATCAAAGAAACTTTGCATCGCACCGGTACGGCCAAACATTCGACTGAAATCGCCAATGCCGATTTCTTCAGTCGACCGGCGATTAAACGGATAGCGACCGTTAACTGTGGTGTTACATAAATCGGATGCGATTGAAGCCACACCTTTACTGAGATTGGCCTTACTTTGCTGCAAGCTTTGTGACTGACCGACCTCAAGCAGATCCCGCATCACGCTGCGTATCGGCTCTGGCTGACGGGCCATATCGATTTGCAACCGATTGAAATCATTGCTTTGCGGCAGAATCTGCCCCGCTCGTAGTGAAGTTGAAAGCGTGATCAGCTGGTTATAAATTTGCTCAAAGGTTTTAGCCAGCGGATCGGAATTACTGGTCGAGGTGCTTTCCAGAGCAACACCCAGCCGTCGTAACATCTCAAAGCGATCTTCTACGGCCTTTTCCGGCGTCAAACGAAAACGTGAACGCTCACCCGATATTTCGTCAATAATGCTGCGGCGTGCATTGGTGAGCTTATTGCGTTGAGTATCAAACCAGCCAGAGGACATTCCTCCTTTGGTTGAGCTATCAATACTCAGGGTGGTTTCACGTGAGGCGAACCGCACCAGATTGGCTAAAGGAGACGAAGGATCGGAGAACTGCCGGGCTAATAATGCGGCATCATCCAGTCCGTTGATCGGGCGCACCCGAATATCCTGCAGGAAAGCATCCCAGTGGTTGGCATATTCCGTCAGATAATACTTACGGGCTTCGTCGGATAATTTTTGTGCCGCTGCGAGTAGGCTGACTTTACTGACCGATGATTTACCGTCGCTCAGCACCCACTTCTCCTCATCAATCATCGCTTCTGATGCGGCCTGAAGTTGTGAATTCACCACGTCATAGTAACTGGCACGCGTGTAAAACGCCGGGATCGCCATATCTGTCACGGTCTTCGGGCTTTTACGCCTGAGCATCAGCGTAACACTGGAACCGGCGGCATCTGCCAGGCTGATATTTTCAATCCGTGGGGGCAGCGGCGCATCTTCAATGCGATGGATCACCCGAATATGTATTGGCGTTTTCATCGCCTTAATACGCGACTCGCGAATTAATTCATTATTCAGTTTAGCGGCAGGCGCCGCTGTGGATGAGCCATTGAACAACTGACTCAGATGGTAACTGAACAGTTTTCGGTCGTCCGGGGTATAACCTTGCGGAGCAAAATTTTCCCAACGCGCCATAAACCATTGCACCAAAGCCTTCGTTGAACGATTGTCAGGCTGGCCAAGCATCAGGTAGATTTTTAACGTGTCATAGCTATCGACATCAAAAGACTGAGTATCTTTTTTGAGCTCATTAGCCACGTAATTCTCGACCGCCGGCCAGAACACTTTATTCAGATGACGATGATAAGTGTCGAACATTGCCTGATTAAGTAAGCGATGTTCGAAATAAGGGGTTAATAATGGCGGAGAGCTCTCCAGATAGTGGGTGTTGATATATCCCAACTGCTCGTAGGCGGCGACTAAATTATCATTCACCTGATTAGTCAGTGGAATATCGCGCACGATGCGCCGCGTTTCCTCAAAGCGGGCGGTGGCGTAGCCAATATAGTCATATTCCCAGAAGTAACGCCCCGCCAGTAGCAGCAGTATAATTCCGAGCGCCAGCGTCACACCAACATATTTGCCTGTCGCCAGCAGTCGGTTACGCAAAGGCATTGGCCCGCTGCCGTGTAACACTCCCCGTTCGCTAATCGCCTGGCTCAGCGCCGGAAAATACATCGGCCCCGCAGGCCGGTCTTCAACAATATTGGTTGATGACGGGTAATACATCGCCTCCCAGGAAGTGAGATTCTGGGTGCTGCCTAACCAGCATTGCCGCAGACAACCGCTATAGCCCACTGGCGTTGCCGGGAATATTTGTTCCAGTAGACCAAACAGGGGTTTTTGAATTGCCCCAAGGCTTTCGGTGAACAGTAATAATTGATGGCGCATTTCCATATTGAGCGAGTCATGCATGATTTCCAGCACATAGCGGCTGATGCCTGACAGGAAATCCCGGTAACGCTGCGCGTCAGCTGAAAAATTATTCGCCCCCTGCTCATTAAAGGACATGCTAATACCCAGTCCTTCAGCCAGCAGATCGTCACTCATCAGGCAGAGGAAAGTTTCGCCACCAGGCAATTTATCGATATTATTGAGCAACAGATATACGGCAATATCAGCCTGAAAGGTTGAGGCCACTTCCATCACCCGCAGACGCAATGTATCAGCCAGTGACTTACGTTCCGTCAGTGACGCCTGCAGTAATACATCAACATCAAGGCAAAGAATAATTCCGTCAATTCCCGGATAGTGGCGATGCTTACGGATCATCGAAAACAGTTTATGCCGGGCGTTACCCGCCTCCTCACTCTGTCCATGCAGTAAAATCCACTCGCCCGCCGTATCAATATAAACTGCACGATCGGTCAGCCACCAATTGCAGTCCTGAGTGGGACCGATATCAGTGGTCTGCGCCAGACCATACTGTTCTGACATCAGGAATTTTTCACCGCTCTCATAAATAATCGAGGTTTTACCGCAGCCCTGTGGCCCCATGACCAAAAACCACGGTTTAGCATCAATATATTGCCTTTTACGCTGTTGCCGCCAACGCTGCCAGCGGGTTTTATAATGCGATAAATAAGCCTGTTTCAGCGTTAACATCGCATCATGAAAACGGGCAGAAACACGATCAAGCTGAACCGTTTTTTTCTTGCGCCGGGGTAGCGGTGCGCGGGCATAACGAAAAATCCAACCAAAGAAGATGGCGACAAAAGGCCATAGTGCCCAGCATAACACCAGCGCAATAATAACCTGGCGAACCCAGGCACTTCCCAGCGGAAAATAAGGGCCAATGGCGATCAGCGGACCTATCCACCACACGGCATAGCACAATAACAGCGCAATAAATAAAATCAGCATTCTGCGTATCATAACAATTCCTATTGTTGAGTATCTGTTCCCTGAGATTCGGTACGAGGCGATTCCAGATATTGCTGCATAGCCTGATTGGCATCACGCTGACCAATCTTCCATAAGATATCGACACGGCGGTTACGACGGCGGCCTTCTTCCGTGGCGTTGTCTGCCAGAGGCTCACTTTCTCCGCGGCCAATTGCACTGATTTCACGCTGATGGGTTTCGTTAAGCTGCGTGGATTCCCGTAGCTTTTCAGCTACCACGGCGGCTCTGGCGGCGGAAAGCTTAAGATTATTGTTGCCAGATGTACTGCGAAACGGTTTGTTATCCGTATGCCCAATCACTTCCATATCACCCGGCCACGGAGCCAGTGCTTTGCCAAGACGCTCAATATTTTGTTTTTTGATAAACTCTTCGGAAAGAGTCGCTTCTCCGGTGCGAAACGCTCCATCGGAAGTAAAGATAAGTAGCCATCCGCGTGGATCCTTGCGCACCTCGAGCCAACCTTCATTGAGAATATTAGATAAAGGATTCGGCAAGGTTTCCATGATGTTTATTTTCCGTGGTTCAGGCAGAACCCAGGTCAAAATATTGCTGCGAATTTGCTGAGATTGCTGATGTAAATACCAGGCGGTAATTCCATAAGCACATAAACAGCATGCGAAGCCATAAATAAAGATTTTTCGCGCTTTAATATATTGGCGGCGTGCTGAACCCTGAATGGTCTGCACGATAGCTAAAGACTGGGTGAACTCCTGGCCATAAAGTTGCGTATGGAGCCGGTTGCGTAAATCCATCAGCAATACCGACCCATGTTCTAACATTTGATATTTACCTTCAAAACCCAGGCACATAATCAAATCATAGAATTCCAGCACTTCCCGGTACTCTTTCGGGGAGTTCATATAAACGCGTAAATGCTCGAAGCAGTTCTCACCCCCCCAGGCATCACGGTGAAACTCGACCAACAAACTTTGGTTGTAGGATTCTGCCGTCTGAAGCCCATTGAAAATGCCATCTATATAGGTACAAAGCAGATAAGAGAGATGACCGACATCCTCCTGCGGGCAATTCTTCTTTTGCAGGCTCTGCTGGAAGAATTGTAATTCCCGGACGATCGGCGGCCTGACTTCAGCGGCAACACGGCTCGGCCAGCGGCGAATATTCTCCACCAACAGTAATAACGGCATCGCTGCTGCAATGTAAGTATTATCCCAAAGCCCTTGCAGTAAGCCCGGGCGCTCATAGAGCCCCCGGGATGGCGTTATTCGCGGCGTATTGGTGTCATGCGTAAGCGGTAGCGGCTGATTTGTCGCGAGTGCATGCTCATTGGCCGGAGTCGCCAGAGTATCAACCACTGCCTTATCCTGCTGCTCTGCTGAGGATGCATCAGGCTGGCGGCTTCCTTTTACCATCATACCGCCCAAAGAGGCCACTGCACTTTTGGCCTGCCACATTGGATCGGTTAATGACTGTTCCGCTTGTCTGGCACCATTCCGGGCGGTGGAAATGGCTTCGAGAATCTGGCGTTCGAAATCTTTCATCCGAGTCTTCCTTGCCGCAGACCCCAAACTTCAAAATGCAGTTCAGGGAAATCTCCCACAATACTGAGTGCGATAGCCGAACCCGACATCATTTCCTTATACATAGGATCGGTATGATCCACTTCGAAATAGACACTGTTCGGGTAATAAGGGATATATCTTGGTGGTGAGGACATGGGGATCATCCTCGCTCCCGGTAACTGTAAATCGATCAGCTGGACAATTTTCTCCACCGGGCCAAGTTTGCTTTGGGTTGGGAAATACGAGCGGATAGTTTCGGCAGGCAATTTGGAGCTGACAGTAAAAATCAGTTTTTCCAGACGCAGTTGTGCATCGTTCTGGCACAGGTAAATATTGTCGCCGCGTTCAACAAACGGCAAGGCGACCGCCGGAGCTTCAATCACCAGTGACAGCGCGCGGCGTAAAGCCGCAAACAGGGCAAAATATCCCTTATGCGGTTCATGATGCGCATAGACCAAATCTTGCCTGGCCCAGGGTTTGTCTCCACCGGGGATGGTGCTCAGTTGCCCAAGCAGCCCCAGTAACAATTGAAATAACTGTTCAGGATGCACCTGTTTTTGCATCAGAATATGCGAGAGTTTAAGATTATACTCGCTGAGTGTTTGCAGTAATAACAGCTCCAGTAGCTCGGACAACCCGCCGATTGACAGCAGCACATCAGGACGATAAACCGCCTCAAGTCGTTGAACGATTAGACCCAATAACTCGGTTACCGCATTTTCCAACCAGCCGATAGCGCGAAAATCCAACATCGGCGGCAAAAAATTGTCATCCAGAATTAAGCGTCCGTCACGGGTGCGTTCTTTAATATACGCGATGGGCAGCATCGACTCTGCATCACTGATACTGCCGCGCAAATTGAGCCTGGACTGCAATTGTCCCAGCTGAAGCGTGGCAATTGACGGCGTTCCTTCTGCTGCAATGCCGTGATTACGATCTTTCACTTCCGCATCCAGAGCAATAAAACGGCTACCGTGGCGGCTTTGTGTTAAATCAATATAGGTATTGCCGGGAATATCCATCAGGATCGAGAGGCATACGATACTCCCCTGACAGTTTTCACCGGGATCAAATGGCAAGGGTAATGCTTCATTCTCGCCCATATTAAAAGGTGTGCCGTCTGGAAAAATACCGCCCGCGTAATTCAGCGCAATTTTTCCCTGATCGAGTAAGCCCTGATTAATACCTAATGTGTGGAATCCCCACGCCAGCGCACTGAGGCTTCGCGCTCGCATTTCAGTGAGATGTTCTAAATAACGTTCCTGTTGTTGAAAATGCTGAGGCTCCATGAGCATTCCTTCAACCCATGCAACACGTTGTTTTGGCAGCATATTACTAGTCCTCTAAAACTTTTGTCTCAGTTGTGGCTTTTAATGACAGGTTCTTACCCTCAACGGAAATAACCTG
The DNA here is from genome assembly GCF_032164335.1 of Winslowiella toletana. Taxonomy (NCBI): domain Bacteria; kingdom Pseudomonadati; phylum Pseudomonadota; class Gammaproteobacteria; order Enterobacterales; family Erwiniaceae; genus Winslowiella; species Winslowiella toletana. The sequence goes on from NZ_CP134152.1 coordinate 3,683,091, forward strand.
GCTTAAATTGTGACGAGCAGCAGACTTGAACGTTAACAGCCCTTTGCCGTTATTCATGTCCTGAAACTCAGCAGCAATTGCCCACCAGCGATCTTGTTCATAAGGAACCTCGCGGAAATATCGACGTTCCTCTGCTGGGGCAAGCATATATTCCGTTACGCTGACCACCTCGGCGCTGGTATTAATACCGCTGCACAGCGTGCCCTGATATAAACCCGGAGGCGACCATCCTTCGCTGTTCAGTTCAACGATGCATAATTTCAACGGCTGTGCTTGTCCGCTGGCACCCGGATTGATCCAGGGATCAGTAACAATCCGCAGCTCAATCCGGCGTTGCTGTGGCGGTATTTCCGGCGCTGAAGAAAACCAGCTGCAGCCATTTAGCAGTGTGCTTCCCACCAGCACCAGCCCGGGAATTAATCTGAATAAACTAGGCATTGATAAAATACTTCGTCTGACTGGGGGCAATTTGCGTCGATGACGCGTTGTTGTTGTTGGTCATACTCATGTCTCCCAGACGGGTTGCCGGGCTTCCCTGAATAAAGTACTTACCTGAACCTTGCATCGGGTCCATCTTGGCCGAATGCGTTCCGGAAGCGGCTCCGGTAAATCCCCCGCTATCAATGGTGGACGGACGAATAGTGTTGAGATTTTGTTCATTACCTCCGCAACAAAAGTAATTGCTCACATTCGGTATACCATTGGCGTTTGGCGCAATATTCGGTGCAGAGATCGGCACCATCGGGTCACAACCGGTAAAACTGTTGCCACCTGCTCGGGTATTAGCTGCTGTCATCGTGATTACCCCATATGAACCTGTCCGCCATCGATTTTAAGAACCGCGGAGGCATTTAATGATCCAATCCGGCTATTAATAATTAAGCTCTGATCGGCCTGTTGATTAATGTGGCGGGCATGAGTCGTGTCGGTATTCTCCACCTCTTTACTCGCCTGCTTCGCTCTGACAAATAGCGAGTCAGCAACCTGGTGCAGGGTTTTCGCCACCCACAACGAAGTGCGTGCCATTAATGAAAAATGTCTGGTATGGATCTCAACTTTCTCCGGGCTGTGAATTTCCAGCGCGGGGGTAATAAAGTGCAAAGGCATCTCCCCACTGTTCATTACCAGTGGCGAGTCAGGAGCCGCGCGTAATAAGATGGCAGTGATGTAAACCTGCTGCTGTTCAATAATCGCACTGACCCAATCGCCGGTTTCAGGCATTACCAGGCAGCTGGCGGCTTGAGCTACCGGCAATGTTTCATACCCATGCAGTAACACACTGCCGTTATCCGTACTGCGAACCTCAGCAGTGATTACTTGCGGCCGATCGGTTCTTCGCGCTACGGCTTTATTCGCTGAGCAGGCGGGATGGTCAGTTAAATCGCGTTGGAATTTCAGTAAAGTGGCTAATTCAGACATAACGGCTGGCTCCTGAAGGGACAGAGGGAAATTGGGCGGTGTCTTTTGGGCCTGGCTTATGCAGGCTGTACCAGTTATCAATCTGGCTCAGTAACGGATCTGGCATTTGCAAAGTCGCGTCCAGCAGCGGTATTTGTGCGCCGTGAAGTCGTGTTTTACTGAGTTGACTGGCCTGTAATGACGAAGCGTTCAGCATGCAACTGCGCATATCCGCCTGCGCCAGATTGGTTTGCGTCAGATTGCAGCGCGTCAGGTTTGCCCGTAATAAACAGGCTTTTGGCAATTGGGCCGCCTGAAGATTGCAGTCAGTCAATCTGGCGTCGGCAAACCGTGCCGCGGCCAGTTGTGCCTGACTTAAATCGCAAGCGCTGATCTGCGCTTCATCGAACAGCGCTGCCGTAAGGTTGGCTTTATTAAACCAGCACTGTGTCAGCTGGGTTTTATGAAAATTACTGTTTGCCAGCGGCTGATTACGGAAATCAACCTGTTCCAGTTGGCACTGGCTCCAGACCAAAATATCGCAGCCGGTCAGCTGATACTCACACGCTTTTAAAATACAGCTGCTCATCACCTGACGGATAAGTTCGCACTCTTTCCATACTGACTGCTGAATAACACACCCATGTATGTTGGCATCCTGCATTTTACTGTTGCTTATCGTCAGGCTGTTTATTGGCGTATCTTGTACCGTCCAGTAATGCAGCTGAATATTGTCTAATTGAACATCATCAAGCTGACAGAGCGTTAATACCCAGCGTTCAATTAAGCAGTTGCTGAAATACCCACCCTGCCACCGAAGCTCAATAAATAACGCATTGATGACTGCAACGTCCTCTATTGAAATATCATCGAACTGACAATAACGAAACGTGCTGTTTTCTGCCCTGCCACGATTCAGACGCAGGCGGGTAAAATGGCAATGCTCAAAATGAATATTGCACAGCTCGATGTCCGTCAGGGTTATATCCGTGAAAGTACATTGTATAAAGTGAACATCAGACAATATTAACGTCTGTAATTCACGCTCGGTAAATTGCTGACCCACTATCTGACGCGGTCCATCAGGAGGCAGCATCGTGCCATCGTAAGGTATCATTCCATTTTCCTTTTAAAGCGACGTCTATGCTGAAGCGTGATAACGACGCGGTATCCAGTGCGTCTTTTCCGTCAGGCAATGTTCAAAGCACGTGGTCAGATTTTGATTAATCATCGCCAAATTGGCACCAGCCAGGTTACAACGCAGGAAACTGGCGTCGCGCAGATCTGCGTTGTATAGCAAGCTCTGTTGCAGACTGGTGCTCTGCCAGTGACTGTGCGTCAGTTGGGCGTCTTTCAGGCGCACCGCGGCCATATCACAGGCGATCAGCGTCGCCTGCGATAAATTGGCTTTGTCGCAGCAGCTCTCCAGCATCGAACAATAGCTAAAGGTACTGGAGTGCAAATTAGCGCTGAGAAAACCCATTTTATTCATGCTGCAATGCTCAAAATGCGTATCAGAAAGATCGGTATTTAACCCGGTGGTTACACTGTTGAAATAACAGTGGCTAAAGCGCACAGAGGCCCACTGGCTGGTGATAATCGACGTTTTCTCGATAGTGCTCTCCGTGAAACGCGCTCGCGATACGTTACACTCATCAAATACGCACGACAGGATGTTGCTCTGGTTAAATACGGTCTGCTGACACTGCGATTCAGACAGGAAACAGCTCTGTAAGGTACTGTGTTCAAACTGCCCAAGGCCAAAATCACTGCTGTTAATCAAACAATTATCGAAAGAATTGCCGATAAAGTGGCTTTGCTGAAACCTGACGTGTTCAAAGGTGATTTTTTCCCATTTGCAATGGTTAAAATGGGCCTTCTGCCACTCCGTTTGCCTGAATAAACAGTCGGTAAAAGAGACGGTATTCCAGCATGAATCGGCAAAATCACCCTGAATAAATTGGCAATGTTCAAACGTGCAGTTATTCAGTGTGGCGTTATCGAAATGGCTGTTATTAAAGGTGCAATGCCGAAAATGTTTATTGTCCAGCCTCATGCCGGACAGAGCGCTGGCTGAAAACAAAATATTGGTAGCCGTCTCTTCGCCGCTGGCTAACCACTGGGTCGCCAGCTCATCCGAATCGGAAGATGGGATCTTCAGATTACGCAACGTATCCTGCCCTTCCGCTTCCTGCCGTTCCTGTGCCTCAATAGCTTTCTGGATATCCTGATAAAAAGATTCGACATCGATTTCAGGCATAGCTGTGGCGTTATAGCGTAATGAATCAGGATGATCGGCCAAATCCCGAATAACATTTAATGGCATACCGGTTGGCATTAACTCAGTATCTTTAAGAAATTCAAATGTTGGAGCGTCGGTCACACTGCGTTTCTTATAGATTTGCTGGTAATACTCCGGGCTACGCAACTCGTCGGCGTGATCCATGCCGACCAACAGGGTCTCAACCGGCTCATCAAAAAGATGCGTCAGTGGCAGGCTGCCGGTAAACACCATCAGGCCAATGTCATTATCCGGTAGCAGCCACAGCGTTTTACGCTGTAATGTTAATTCACTTGGCGACTGTGCGTTTTTATTCCAGATGAAAGCTCTGGCACGGACGGACGGAAATACCCCTGAGATAACCGCATCCTGTGGGCGGAATCCCGTCAGTCTGAAAGGCACATTGTCTGGCCACTCGGCTTTTTTCAGCCATTGTTCAGGGGGTGCCATCTGAAAATAACGACGATTAATATTCGGTGGCAAGCCCGGGAAAAAGGTCTCCAGATATTTAGGGTCTGTCATACCAGAGGCGACGGCATCCAGATGTGCCTTGCGTAACTGAAAACCATAAGGAACCGGAGTCGGGGCCGCCAGCGGCGAACGAACCGTCGCAGCACCATCCGCCCCGATCGCCATGACTGTCGGTTTACGATCGTCATCATAACCGCGGCCCAAAGGATTTTCTTTGCAGCCTTTCCCTCCCCAGCTCTGGGTATGATCCATCGGAATACGCAGGAAGGGTTTGATACCCAGCCCTGTTTTGCTGCCTTCCCCTTCAATACACCAGCGCCGGTTAATCGCCCCGACGTCTACTTCGGGATACAGCGATGTCACTTCTTCGCCAATACCGGCATGGCCTGCCAGTAAAAACTCGGCAAACGGCTTTGGTTCAGCACTGTCGAGCATTTGCAGCGAAAGCGGGGCTGATTTCCATGCCTGCCAGATTTGTGGTTCAGTTACCAGATGCTCAGGTTTAGACAGGTAGCATCCGGCTACCACGCTGATCCCCATATGACTTTCATAGCCTATCTGATAACAGTTTTTCAGCACCACCAGCTGCTGTGGACGAATAATGCGCATCACGACTCCTTATCAGTTTTTGCTCTGCATACCGACGGTTTTAAGGTCAACGCCGGTTTGCGAATAGCCAACGCCGGTATACGAGAGGGAAAAGCCGGTGTTGCTGATACTGCTGGCGGTGGTGCTGATGCTGCTGCCGGTGGTGCTGATACTGCTGCCGGTGGTGCTGATGCTGCTGCCGGTAGCAGAAACCGAACTGCCGGTGGTGGAGATGCTGCTCACCGTCGTGCTGAGGCTGCTGCCGGTCATGCTGACAGAACTTCCGGTGGTGCTGATGCTGCTCCCGGTCATGCTGGTACTGCTGCCGGTGGTGCTATGACTCACGCCGGTGGTGCTGGTACTGCTTCCGGTGAAGCCAACACTGCTGCCGGTAAAGGACTGGCTGTTGCCGGTAATGCTATGGCTGGATCCCGTCTGACTCATACTCTGGCCGGTGATACTGGAACTTAAGCCGGTGATACTATGACTGCTGCCGGTGATGCCATTACTGGTGCCGGTAAAGGAAGAGCTGCATCCGGTCATACTGCTGCTGACTCCGGTTGCGCTGGTGCTGGCACCGGTAAAAGAAGTACTCACGCCGGTAAAGGAGCAGCCAACGCCGGTAAATGAGGTACTCAGCAACGTGCCACTCACACTCACGCCGGTCGCACTGACGGACATGCCGGTTAGAGACAGGCTGGCCCCGGTACTGGAGATCCCCAGTCCTTTGGCAGAAACATCCATGCCGGTGACCGAAAAACTGACGTCTTTATAAGAGACATGGTTACTGATCCACTCGGTAGCGGTGCGTTCTACCGTGGCATAACTATCCTGCCCTACCGCCGTGGAACTGTTGCGTTCAATGGTGTTTTGCAGGTCACGCTCAGCGTGCAGCATGATGCGTTCATTACCACGATTGTCATCAAAAGTGAGCTGACTGGCATGCTGTGGCTGGCCAAAGCGCAGGGATCGGGAGACAAATCCCGAATAGTTAATATTCTCCGGTAAGCGATAAGGCGGTGGATTTTCACCGTTATAAACGATCCCGGTCACCATCGGGCGATCCAGATCGCCATCGACGTAGCTGATCAATACCTCCTGGCCGACGCGCGGCATCGCCAGCACGCCCCAGCCTTTCCCGGCCCATGCCTGCACTACGCGGATCCAGCAGGAACTGTCATCTTCGGTGGTTTTATAGCGATCCCAGTGAAAGTGCACGCGAATACGGCCAAACTTGTCGGTATGCACTTCTGACTCTTTTGCTCCCACCACCGTCGCGCTTTGCAAACCTGAAACCTGTGGATGCGGCGTCACACATTGCGGACGGAAAATAATGTCATCGTTTAAGGCTTTAAACCGACAAACAATATTCCGCCCCTGGCTGTCGCTGTCCGGCCCGTCCTGGACAAAACTGTAGTCACAGCCGATCAGCTTAAATCCACGATTACGATTACTGTCAGGATGCTGTACCAAAGAGAAAGAGCGACCCGCTGACAATCCTGTGGCATTACTTTCACCCGACAACATTTGCCCATGGCTCTGAATAGCCTCAAGGCGTAAACGGGCAATATCTTCACCATGTTGCGTGTCGGTGTATCCCGCAGCATAGTCGTACCATTCCAGCGGCACGTCTTGCAGATACTGGCGGCTTTCTTCTATATGCGTTTGCAATGTATTGCGCGGATTACGGAAATCAAAATCGCGCAGTACCACCTCACTGGAGTGGATACGCTGTGAGCGCTGAATGCGCTGAACGCCCTCACGAATCGCCCGCATCTCTTCACTATCCGGCAGGAAAGTAAGTTCGGCATACGGCGCTTCCAGTGCCGGAAACTGCTGCTGGTCAGTAATAACTAAAGTGTGTTTATCGTCGTGATGTTCGAAGTAGTACCAGACTCCCTCATCCTCCATCAGACGATTAACAAACGCGAAGTCTGTCTCTTCAAACTGTACGCAATACTCACGCGAGGGATAGCTGCTGACAATATCGAACCGGTAGTCAGCAAAGTTATAGCGCGAGAATACCTGCTCAATAATATCGATAATGCTCAGATTCTGGAAAATCCGGCAGTTACGGTTTTGCTGTAAAAACCACAGCCAGGTACTCAGTTCAAGGCGATAAATAAATTGATTTTGTCGCTGTCCTTCATCATTTCCCGCCACCACATAGGTAAAAAAGGTTCGGTAACCGGCAGAATCCGGTAATTCAATTTTTACCTTGATGACTTCCCCTAATAAACCGATCAGATTAATATCCGCATCCGCAGCCTGAAACTCCAGTTTATAAGCCGGGTTATCCGAGAGCCGTTCTTCCGTAGTGAAACTAAGAGGAAAGGCATTCAGACCTGATAACACTTCATTCTCTATCTCAATTAATGGCATAACGACTCCGTTTAAAATTAATCTGCGCTGATATCAGTTATGCGAATTCAATACCCAGTTCGGTTTCTTCAACGATCAGGCGTATCTCTTTCAACGGTTCAGCCTCGTGACGACGCTGCAAAACTTCATTGCCAACAACGGGAAGAATTGTCTGGCGCAACAGCTCTTCAACCGCTCGGCCATGATTGGGATGACTACTGACTCTGCTGGCGATCCATCCAGGAATATCGCCTTCGATAATCAAACCGGCGCCGATTTCATCCGCTAAACGCTGCTGCAAACGTGAAAGATGATAAGAGGCTATTTGCGCCAGCGCGGCTTGATCCAATGGGATATAGGGAATGATATGAACTCTGGCTAACAGCGCGGGAGCAAAGCGGCGCAGCAAGGCGTCGTATACCAGAGGTTTCAGCGCCGCAGGTTTAATATCGCTTTCAGCCAGGTAAGCCTGTTCGATCTCTTCGGCGCCCTGATTGCAGGTCAGCAGAATAAAACATTGGCGGAAACTGACTAAACGCCCTTCGGCATCCTCCATCCAGCCTTTATCGAACACCTGATAAAAAGCGTCCTGAATATCGGGATGCGCTTTATCAAACTCATCCAGCAGAATAACCGAATAGGGTTTGCGCCTTACCGCTTCGGTTAATTTCCCACCTTTGCCATAACCGACATAGCCCGGAGGCGCGCCTTTCAGCGTCGATAACGTGTGTGCTTCCTGAAACTCGCTCATATTAAAGGTAATAAGGTTATGAGCACCGCCGTAGAGTGTTTCGACCAGTACATTGGCGGTTTCCGTTTTTCCGGTTCCGGTGGAGCCGGCCAACAGAAAGATTCCCAGCGGACGGTCCTGCGACTGAATGCCTGCCCGGGCGATGCGTATCGCCTGAGAGATCTCTTTGATGCCGTGCTGTTGCCCAAAGATACGCTCACCAAGCCGCTGTTCGAGATTCAATACATTCTCAATATCGTCCTGCAACATCTTGCCGGAAGGGATACCGGTCCAGTCGGAAAGCACCGCCGCAATGCTCTGCTCATCGACCCATGGGTATACCAACGGCGTGCCTTCCTGTAGCGCCAGCAGCTCAGACCAGCGCGCATGTCCGGCCAGCGTATCGTGACTTTTGGCATCGGGAATCACCTCATTAACCAGCTGTTTTTCCTGATAATCACGAATTTTCAGCGCCGTCAGTTCGCTTTCTGACCTCTCAATCTGCGTCACGACTTCAGCCAGTCGCAGTTCGACGTTCGCCCCGAGCTGTTGCTCGCGAATCAAATAGTGATGCTCAGTTTTCAGTACATCCAGCTGGGCTGATAATTGCTCGATCGCTTGTGGCTCGGCGTGCTGGCTAAGCGCGACGCGTGCGCAAGCGGTATCCAGCAGGCTGATGGCTTTATCGGGCAGCTGTCGGGAAGGCAAATTGCGCAGTGACAAACGGACGGCAGCAGCAATGGCACCGTCACGGATAGTGACGTTATGGTGCTGAGCAAAGTGTGGCGCAATCGCCCGCAGCATATCGATGGCGACAGACTCGTTCGGCTCACCTATCAATACCCGCTGGAAGCGGCGAGTCAGAGCGGCATCCGGTTCAATAAACTGCTTATATTCTGACCAGGTGGTGGCAGCGATCATCCGCAGCGCCCCTCTGGCGAGCATTGGTTTAAGCAGGTTCACCGCATCCCCGGTGCCTGCTTGTCCACCGGCACCGACCAGCGTATGAGCCTCATCACAAAACAGGATAATCGGCGTATCGGACTGGCTGATGCCGTCAATCAGCGATTTAAGCCGCGATTCAAACTCACCACGCATACTGGCACCCGCCTGCATCCGCCCCAGATCCAGAGAGAGCAGACGCGCCCCTTTTAACAACGGAGGCACATCGCCGCTGGCTAATTTGCGCGCCAGCGCCTCAACCACTGCGGTTTTACCAACGCCCGCTTCCCCGACCAGAATCGGGTTGTTCTGACGGCGACGCAGCAAAATATCGACAACCTGCCGCAGTTCAGCATCGCGACCAATCACCGGATCGATATCACCAGCCTGCGCTTGTTGGGTAAGATCGTTACACCACTTATTTAGCGCAGCCTGAGCTTCGCTTGACGAACTACCCGGAGTTTCCGTCGCCAGCGCATCGCCTTTCGGCACATCTTCTGCATACTCAACAGAGTTACGCAGCAGATCCTCATACTCTTCTGCGACCTGAGGAATCGGCAGCTTTTTAAACTCACCACACAGGCGATACAACCAACGCTGATGCTGCGTGTCTTGCAGTAACGCCAGCAAAATGTGCGAGGTACGAATAGGAGAAGGTGAGCCCATTAACTGGCTCATCACCAGCCCGCCTTCAACCGCGGCTTCAAGCCTGGATGACAAATCTTGTACCGAGACTTTAGTCACCGGCATATGCTGAATAATATGATCAAGCTGAGCTGAGATAATTTCCTGATTCAGGTCGTAATGCGCCAACAGCAGAGGAATATCACCACGTTGTTGATCCATCAGCACTTTCAACCAATGCTCCAGCTCCACATACTCATGTCGATAACTGCGGCAAAGTCGGGTTGCCTCAACAAAAGTTTTATAGGCAAAGGCACCCAATCGATTAAAAAGACGTTCACGTTGATACACCGTTATCGCTCCCATAAGTTAGGTAACTGTTCTGTAAATTGGCTGTATGCGCAGTGCTGAGTCTGGCTTTAACCAGCAATGGCGGCTAAGGGTTCCCCCTCCCAGGCGACAGGCCATGTCGGGGGAGGTTTTGATGATCAATTGCACGTCCAGCACCATGCGGTAGCGGACAAAGTCATGACAGATGCGCACCAGCGTGTTGATGCGTTCACTATTGCGCTGAAAATACAGATATTGCGGATCGGAGACCGGACCAATTGACAGCTGCAGGCTATGCTGCACATCGAAAAAGCGACGCCCGACACGCGTGCTGCCCAAGCGGCCCATTCGCTGGTTTTGTTGGTTGCGGGAATCATCAATCCACAACCCTTTATGCGCCTCAAGACGGACAGGGACAGCAAAGTATTGGCTGAGAATGTCCTGTAGCTTGCGCAGCGAGCCTCTGCCCGGCAGATAGGCGCCAGGGAAGCAGCGCCTGATCCGCTCCAGGTGGGGATTCTGTGCCTGCTGAGGCGTCAGCCCGGCCAGCTGGCATAAATGTTGTTGAAAGGCATTATCCGATGGCCGATCGTGGCCAACAGCGACATGCGTTTGCGCCCATGCCCGATAATGCAAAATCGCCATTCGTTGGCTGAGGATGCCGGCAAACTGCTCAAAGGCCGCGTTGCGTTTGGACAGCGCCTCATTGCGGGCATGCTCGGTGACATGAATCGGCAGGGGTCCATACGGCGCGAACAAGCCAAAGTGACGGCAGAAAATCGTAATCTCCGACAACCGATGTCGGGTATTCAGCGTTTGTCGAACATCGCTCACTTCACGCGGCGCAAAAGACATATCAGCAGGTTGAATAATCCGCAGCCGAATATGACTTTTATCCCCCAAAGTGCCGAGGCGTCTTTGTTCCGGCGTGGCGCGCTCAATGCGTCGCAGTAATTCAAAAAAGTCCTGGCTGGCCGAAAGGCCAGGCAAAAAAGCACTGTCCCGGGGCTGAAGATTAGTCATAACGCACAGGCCCCCACTCTGCGAAGGTTTCGCCATCAAGCTGCATCTGCATTCTCAGGGTTTGCCCTAATTCACAATATTCTGATAAGGCGTGATGCAGGATACGGGCGAACAGAAAGGCACCTTTATCACTGTGGTGGCTACTGCTGAAATTCAGGGTGGCTTCAACCCCTCGCGACCAGGCAATAGGCCCTGCTACTGCATGGCGCTCAAATTTATGCGCCATGCTGGCATGAATAAGACTGGTGATCCTTTTGTACTGATTCACCTCTTCAGGCTGACAAAACAGAGATAGCCAGTCTTTCAGCAGCGGTGAGCAATCGGTAATTTCCGGTAGCGCGTAGCGCAGTGGATTATTAGCAATCAGCTGCAATGCCTGCCAGGCTTGCGCCATATCAGGCACTCCCTGCGGTTTGCTCGGTTGGCGTAGCATCTCTATCTGGCCAACCGGCAGAGCAATTTCCAGCTGAAATTCCGGCTGTTGTAACTGACTGGGGACTAAGTGGCGTTCGCAGACCATTGCCTCGATGGACAACGATTTGACGTGATCGATATCGACGCCACTGGCGCCGGGGGAAATGGCGATAAACAGACTGTCATGGGGTAACGGGGAGTTTTTAGCCCGATGTTTATCGGTAAACTCGCGGCGGCGGCGGATACTGTAACCCGCGACTTTATCGTCATCATCAAAGCGAGCATGTCCATGCAGCGAAGAGAACGGCACGCTGCCTCCCTCGGTCAGCAAACCGTTAACCGCCGTGACATGATGAATCTCATACAGCGCCGGATTCAACGGATCAACCACCACCGGATATTCTGTATGTTCCCCATTAATCAGTACCGGACTGCAGCGACGTTTAAACAGATTAATTATTGGTGTCGCAAACAGGCGGAAGTCGTCGCGACCGACTCGGCCAATTAAATGTAACGGTCGTTGATCGAGTACAAACAGTATTTCGAAGCTGTGAATGCCCTCTCCCTGCTGCAGAAAATCATTGATTCCCTGTAATTCGAGATCGAAAAACCGTGAAGGTGCAGCGAAATATTCCCGCAGCAAACGGCTGCCGGGCAGTTCACTGATTCCCACCGGCAGCAGCGCTTCTTGCTCACTCAATCCTCCCTGGCAAAGGTGTTCTTTGGTCAGAACCTTAACCAAAGGTTCTCCTTCTGTGCTGGCCCATAAAACTATACGCAGCGTGTTATTCAGCAGTGTGGTGAGTAACTGATTTGCATGAATCGTTCCCGCAGCCAGCGTCAGATTCATCGGGGAAAAATCCAGTTCGGATAGCGAAGCCACGCCCTGCGTGGTAAAACGCAGCCGTAAATGGGCCTGCCCGGCCTGCAATTGCTGGGCAACCGTCTGTGGCAAATAGGCCGGCGGCGTGCTGGCACACTCAGCATTTTCAATGATGAGCGGCTGTATATTCAGATTTCGGCCGGTTGAAAAATTGGCCCGCCGATTATTAAGCGAACTGTCACTCAGCGTTACCCGGCTGCCTTTAGGCAATACCACATGCGAATGCCATTGCGGTGAGGTGAGATCCGGGATCAACGCAATCGTGGCAATAGAAGGTAACGGCGTATACCAAAGTGGTGCCAGCCGCCCGAGCATTTGCAGTGCGAATTCGGGATGTTCGTTATTCAGCCGCTGCTGAATACGCGAGCTGAGAAAGGCAGTGCCTTCAAGCAGCCGCTCTACAAAAGGATCGAGCACACCGTCTGCGTGTAATCCAAGATGTTGAGCCACTTGCGGATGCATATGCGCAAAGCGCTGCCCATCCTCGCGCAAATAACGCAACTCTTCATTATATAAAGTCAGAAAACTTTCGTTTAGCATGACGGCTGTCCCTGTTTTATTGCTACGCGTTATTCAAACAACGCGAACCATTCCGTAGGAGTAATCAAGTGCGATACGTAAATTCACTAAATGCCCTTCACCGGGCAAATTACACAGGGCATGGATGTCGAACAGAATAGCGAGCACCCAGGTCTGGTCTTTATTAATCAGTGGTACGACTTTGATCGAACGCGGGTCCAGACGTGATTCAAAGGTGGCGATAATGCGCTGTATACGCCTGGCCAATTCCATCAAATCGGTGTGTACCGGAACTTGCTGACTGAGTGAAGGCAAGCCGAAATTCAGCACTGAAGTTTCGCAATAGGGATAGCCCTTCAACTTCAGTTCAGCACTGTGCGCCGAATCATTTAATAACGTCTCGATGTCACGCAAAATAACCTCACGCCAGTGTGGTAAGCGTGCGTGTTCGTGACGAAGACTTAATTTGTCGAAAAGCATCGGCGCTGAAATATCCATAATTGGCCCTTACTCATCCTGTTGTTAAGACTGCTCTCCTGAACCGAGAGCAGTCTTGATGCATTACGGTGTTAAATACGGGCGTTCAGTTTCAGGTCGTAGCCTGATTTAATTACAGCGCCCATCGAGCCATCATTTTTCTGCTCTTTGTATTCAACTTCGATACGGGCAAAGTTAAGGCTGATAGCATCTGTTGGCAGCACAGTGCCGTTTTCTTCCTGATCGCTGTTGCCAAGAGGCATATTGCCGACCGTCTTGAAAGAAGACACCAGACAGTTACTGAACGTCACCGTCAGGAAGTCTTGCTGACCACTGCCTGATTTACGGCACACCAATTTAGCCTGAGGAATATGCTCACCAGTAGCACACATCAGGAACAGCTTTGGTGATGCCTTATTGCTGACCATGCGGAATTCGAAGTCCTTCATTTCGACTTTTCCGGAGCCACCGCCACTGCCAAAACCCCAACGCCCTGCGTTTTCCTCTGCCCATTGCCAGGCCTGTAACTGAATCCATCCAGCATAATTCTGGTCAGGGGATTCGCCTTCTACACCCTCGATTTTTAGAAAGTAATCGACTAAAGCTGCCATTTTTTCACTCCTGAATTAATGTCATTAAAGTTGGGTTAAATAACTATTCCGCAATAAAATATTGCCTCAATAAATTCTTAAATCCTTCTGTTCGCTTATTACCTCCTTGAAAAATACATTGATATTCCTACTACTATGTTTATCTATATTTGGACTAATAATGAATCGGATTAAAAATTACTTTGTTTCACTTTCTTTGCTGGAAGGAAGTTTAGAAACCAGTCGCAGAGAAACGGTCATACCTTCCAGCTGATAGTGAGGGCGCAAATAGAAGTGGGCACGATAAAAACCCGGATCGTCTTCCACATCCTCCACCTGCACTTCAGCCGCAGCTAATGGGCGTTTAGCTTTGGTCGCTTCGGTAGAAATTGAAGGGTCACCATCGACATAGTTCATCAACCAGTCGTTAAGCCACACTTGCATATCATCCCGTGAGCGGAATGAACCAATCTTGTCGCGCACAATGCATTTCAGGTAGTGAGCGAAACGACAGGTCGCAAAAATATAAGGCAAACGGGCGGATAATTTGGCATTTGCCGTGGCGTCCGGATCGTCATAATTGGCAGGTGAATGCAAAGTACAGGAGCCAATAAATGCCGCGAAGTCCGAGTTTTTTCGGTAAACCAGCGGTAAGAAGCCAGCGCTGGATAACTCGTTCTCACGACGGTCGGAAATAGCTAACTCTGTCGGACAAGTGAGTTCATATCCTCCTTCATCAGAGGGGAAAGCATAGGCCGGGAGCTCCTCTACTGAACCACCAGATTCAATGCCACGGATGCGCGAGCACCAGCCATATTCATTAAAAGCACGGTTGATATTAACGCCCATCGCATAGGCGGCATTGGCCCAGGTAAAGTCCTCTGTCGCATACGGGCTGACCACTTCTTCGAAAGCGAAATCGTCAATCGGGTCGCCTTTCGAACCGTACGGCAGGCGAGAAAGAAAGCGTGGCAGCGTCAGTACCAGATAACGGGAGTCATTGCTTTCACGCAAACGACGCCATGGCGCATATTCCGGGGTGGTGAAAATTTTGCCAATATCGCGCGGATTACCCAGCTCCTTCCAGCTGTTCATTTGCATGATGCTGGGAGAAGAAGAGGCAATAAAAGGACAGTGCGCCGCTGCCGCAACTTTGGCTAACTCAGTCAACAGAGCCACGCTTTGTGGACTGTGATCGAACTCATAATCGCCAATCATGCAACCAAAGGGCTCACCACCAAATTGCCCATATTCATGTTCATAGATCTGTTTGAATATCGGGCTTTGATCCCATGCTGAACCGCGATAACGGCGCAGGGTTTTTGCCAGCTCATCCTGGCTTATATTAAGCACGCGGATTTTTAACGTCTCATTGACTTCAGTGTTATCTACAAGATAAGCAAGGCCGCGCCAAGCAGATTCCAGTTTTTGAAACTCTTTGTGATGCAAAATATGGTTCATTTGCTCGGAGAGCTTTTCATCAATTTCAGCCACCAAAGATTCAATGGTCAGTACCACATCACGGCTGACTTTTACCTGGCCTTTGTTGGCGTAAGCAGCAAGCGTGCCGATAGCTCTGCGCACGGTGGCGCTGGCTTCATCAGTTCTCGGGCGAAAAGAGCGTTTTAAAATATCGTCTAACTCGTTCTCGACAATATCGACACCGACATCGACATCGAGTGTGTTATTGAGCTGGGACTGCGCCATGTTCTCCACTATTTTTCTCCGTCTTCCACTAAAGCATCGTTATCTTCACCGAGCTTCGAAACCGTTCCCTGTGCATCGGTCGCCAGACTTTGTAAAAAGTCAGGTTGTTCAAGCAGCTGTTTTACCACCTCTTCCGCGCTGGTTTTCCCGTCCATATAGGTAATCAGCTCAGCCAAATGCGTCCGCGCCTCAAGTAATTTTTCCATTTGCGGAATACGCCTGGCTAATGCGCCAGGAGAAAAGTCATCCATTGACTCAAATTCAAGTTCAACATTGAGCAACTCATCATCTTCACTCAAAGTGTTATCTACGTTGAATTTCAGGCGCGGTTTGATTGCTCTCATTCGCGCATCGAAGTTATCCTGGTCAAAAGTCAGAAATTTACGTTCTTCAACAGCCGGCAGCGGTTTTTCCCGATGGCCAGACAGGTCGGCCATAACACCAGTAACAAAAGGCAACTCAACTTTCTTGTTCGAGCCATAAATTTCGACGTCGTATTCAATTTGCACGCGCGGTGCATTATTCCTGCCAATAAATTTTTGTGAGCCAGAATCTTTAGCCATTATCTGTCCTTATTGAAACGTTGGGTTGTTTTTCCCGGCCAGCTGCTTCAATGTAACAACAGCTTCCGGTAGAATTTCTTCAACAATGGAATAGAAATCCATACCTATCATCTCCTTGGTTCGGTAAATGAACATGGGTGCTGGATGACTTGGTTCGTAACATTGGAAATACTCCAAAATACGGTCCAGCATCATAATGACCTCTTGCCTGGAGCTAATTCTTTTGTCACTTAAATTTGAATTCACGTTGTCATAACCGTCACTGCCCCTCTCCTCTGAATCGGAAAGTTCTGAGTCATCACGTGGCGGTTCGTTGAGTCGTGAAAGCTGGTTAAGCTGTGAAAGACTGGTCTTAAAAAAATTATGTAATAAATCACAATTTAGTTGATACCCTTCACTGCATTGATTTGCGTAGCGCGAAATTTCTTCGAGAAATTTATCAATCCCTGAGAGTTGTTCCGTGAGTTCTGGCAGGCCATTTTTCTGAAAATAATTATTTACCGCTATCACTAACGCAGAAGATGAAACAGCGTGCCGTTCCTGACCACCGGAAGTGGATTCATTAACAATCAGGTTTTGTAAAGTGAAAGAATGCTCCGGCGTGATGCGCATCGCTTTAATTTCCGCAATACATTGTGCCGTCGCTAACCAGCCGAGGGCAGCAGCGTGACCACTATTCACTGGCGCTTCTTCTGAACGCGGATAGATAACAGCAGAATCGTCCTGGATGCGATTATGCAAACTCATCAGGCTCTCATAAAGCGCAAAAACACCTTTAATCTGAACATTTGCCCTTATAAACCAAACCATTACGCGCAAGTCAAAACACTGTTCCAGTAATTTTTCAGCCATTTCACTAATATGATGCCAGTTAATTTTTGGCGGCTCAGATGAGCGAGAGAGAGGATCGGCAGACTCATCCAATTGAGATAAAATAGACTCAATCTCACCATATTCTGGCTCGTATTCGACACCGAATAATGTTTCAGAAGATATATCACTCATATTTTTTCCGTCCCTTTTAACGTTGTCCTTCCATGTACATTAATAATAACTTAACTCATAATTAGCCATAGGGATAAAGTTATTGCGCATTTTTTCACCCTTCATAAACTCATAGAATTCATAAAGTTATTGTGTAGTCGAATGACGTGGATGAATCGTCCCAAGGGAAGGATACTGAGTATGGAAAACAAGATATATAATGACTTCGCGTGGGAATGCTTGCGCAGAAATCCGAAATATATTAAAGATTGGGAGTTTGCCATGGGCAAAAACCATACAGAAATTGTGGCCATTCAAGATAAATCCGAACTGACTCAGTCAGAATTAGACCTGAACGCAGAAGACAAATGGGGGCTATTAAAATACATTCCTCCCTCCGATCCCAACCCAACAAATGTTTTTTGGTCGCCAAAATTAAGCAATCGTTCTGTCAGAGTTACCCTAAGCAATAGCGAAAAAATTAAAGGAGGATATACCTGGGGTGATATGTCTAACCTGCCGGGAATTAAACATCAATTTCTCCGCATGCATGATAATACGCTGTGCGTAAAAATATTTAATCAAAATGCATATTTTCAACTATTTCTTGAAAGTACAACGGTATTAACCGAGGATTCAGGGATTTATATTAACATCCCCCTACATCTGGAACTTGATGCTATTTCAAAAAACATTGAGATATTACAGAGCATTGTTAACCCCAAGATTGATGTTGAAGCCAAAGAGGATCAGTATCTGAGCCTGCTGAAAACCATAGACTACATAAAAAAAGGCTTTTCACATCGGGATATAGCATCAAAATTATTTGGTAATGAGCTGGTCAACAGTGAATGGTCAGCGGACAGTTGGGTAAGAGCAAAAATTCGCTATCGCATAAAAAAAGCGAATGAACTGATAAATCACGGTTATCTTAATTTTCTCTGAAGATCAGCCTCGCTGTTCTTAACATTACTGCATGCCAACGATGACTAACGTGGTCAATAAAAATTGGCCACAGATTTTTGATTTCCCTCACCGCGATGTAGGATTTAAATTCGACATCTGCAAAAAAACCGCCTTAACCCTCGATTAATAAAGAGACACCCTACCAGAATCATTAATTATCGAGAACTTTCTCATTACCTCTGCAAAAACACCTCCGGTCTGAAATTGAAAATGTTAGGGTAATCTTCTGTTGCAATTCCCTCTCTAAACTGGGAAGCCGATCGCATCGAATTGCGGATAATTTGAGTGGATGCCGTTAGCGAACATCCACTCAATAATCAAACGTCAGTGAAGTTTTTTACCATCAACAATAATGTGATGGGTACTGCGTGCTTTCGGGTGGATAAAGAAATGCCCTTCCGGCGCGGTATGCGCCTTGATATGCACCAGCGTAAGGTTTTTAGCTCCCGCTTTCTTGTTGTGTAACGCGTAAATCGCAAAAGGAATCGCCAGCACAACCAGGAAGCAGACCACCAGTAAACCGGCATAGATATCGTTAGCCTCCGCGCCTGGTAAGCCTGAAGGCGGAAAGAAAGAGACAATAAATGCCACCAGCGAAGTCAGCAGCCCCACCACCGCAACCGAGATTTTGACCTTGTTACCACCAGGGATATTAAAGGTGCGTTTGTTGTTCGGTTGCTTGCGAATCAGAGTGATATAAGCGAGGAACAACATGAAATAGCTGCAAAGATAAATCACCACCGTCAATGCCAGCGCAATCAGGAAGGACATATTATTGCCGCCTCCGGTGTTGGTCAGGATAATCAGCGCCACCGAGGTAATAATCAGCTGAGAGATCACCAACACTACCGGCACGCCATTCTTATTCATTTTGGCGAACTGCGCAGGCAGAATCCCTTTTTGCGCCGTCACCAGCATTCCACGGGAAGGGCCGACAATCCAGGCGGCTATCTCCGCCAGCACGCCCAACAGCAATAGCGCAGCGATAATGCGAATCGCCCACTCAAAACCGCTGCCAAAGTGATTGATAAGCACGCTAAAAGTCTGCATTACTCCGGCAGAGAGATTGATCTGTTCGTGTGGTATCACCGCCGCAATCGAAAGGCCACCGAGAGAACTCAGGCAAATCGCAGCAAACATCAAAAGCAGCATGGCAAGAGGATAATCGCGGCCAGGGTTTTTCATTTCGTTGACGTGCGTCGCCGAAGCTTCAACACCCATATAGCTAAGGATAAAGGCAACAAACACCACTAAGGTACTCATGCTGCTGAAGTTCGGGAAGAACGTGTCAGCACTCATTTCAATCGCAACCGGTGCGCCTGAACGCAGGTAACTGACCGCCAGGATCACCAGAATTGCCGCAGGTAAAAGAATACCGGCAAAAAAACCAATCTTGGCGATACGCGCGGTATTTTTGGTGCCACCAAACTGGGTTAACGCCAGCCCCCACAAAATAATCAGTGCGGCGACAGTTTTCACTATCGGATCGTTATTCAGCTCCGGCCAGTTGAGAATGTAGGAAAATGCTCCCAACACAAAATAGAGCATGGGAATAAAGCCGACGGCAATCTGCAAATAACCAAAGGAAATGGCGGCAAATCCCCATCTTTCACCTAAGGTTTTCGAAACCCAGGTGAACACCCCGCCCTCTTCCCAACCCTCAACCGTCGCCATTTCAGCGGCGCAAAGTCCGACCGGAATAAACCACAGAATCCCGCCCAATATCAGGAAAAAGATCAGTGCAAAACCGGATGTGGCAAAGGTAGGATATTCATATACGGCCATCACCATTGATGCCGTTATGGCGAAAAAGCCCAACAGCGTTAATTGTTTTGGCGCGGCTATAGTTTGTGTGCTAGCCATGACGTTTCTCCGCAATAAGCGAAATCGCTTTTCGGTTAATCTTTATCATTAAAAAGAGTGGCGAGTGAAAGCCACTCCATTAACAGGCCGGATTCAGATTAGCTGTGGTTAAAACCACTCGCTTCATCTTCAGACAGCGGATTAATGACCGGATGCTGTTCGAAATGCTGCAGCGCACGTTTCATATCTTCAATTAACAGGCAGCCGAGATCATAACTGACCCCATGCCGCACCAGTATGCGCTGAATGACCAGATCTTCCCGATTAGCCGGCATCGAGTAAGCCGGTACCTGCCAGCCGCGCGACCGCAATTTGTCTGCAAGGTCATACAGGGTATAACCACCGATATTTGCCCCCTCTTTCAGTTTCCATGCCAGCGCCGGAATACCTTTGTTGCTGTCGCCATCAAACAGAATTTCAAACGGCCCTAACTTGCCGATTTCATCAGAGAGATGCTGCGCCGTGGCGTAGCAGGCATTATGAATTTTGGAGTAGCCTTCACGACCGAGGCGTAAGAAGTTGTAGTATTGAGCGATTATCTGGCCACCCGGGCGCGAGAAGTTCAGCGCAAACGTCGGCATATTGCCGCCAAGATAATTGACGTTAAAAATAAGTTCTTCAGGCAAATCCGTCGCTTCACGCCATACCACCCAGCCTGCTCCCAACGGCGCCAGGCCAAATTTATGACCCGAGGTATTAATTGATTTTACGCGCGGCAGGCGAAAATCCCATTCCAGGTCTGGCGCGCAGAACGGGGCCAGAAAGCCGCCGCTGGCACCATCTACATGCATTGGAATATCCTGTCCGGTATCTTGTTGCAATTTGTCGAGCGCGTCACTCACCGCTTTTACCGGCTCATACTGGCAGGTGAAGGTCACACCCAGAGTCGGCACCACACCAATGGTATTTTCATCTACGCGCTTGAGTACTTCTTCAGGACTCATAATCAATCGCTCGCCTTCCAGCGGGATTTCACGCAGCTCGACATCAAAATAACGGGCAAATTTATGCCAGCAAATCTGCACGGGTCCACAAATCAGGTTGGGTTTATCGGTAGAAAGCCCCTGCGCGGCGCGTTTTTTACGCCACTGCCATTTCAATGCCAGGCCACCCAACATGGCCGCTTCTGAAGAGCCAATCGTGGAGCAACCCAGCGTAGTTTCAGATGAAGGTGAGTGCCACAGGTCAGCCAGCATACGCACACAGCGTGCTTCAATTTCCGCAGTTTGTGGATATTCGTCTTTATCGATCATATTTTTATCGATTGACAGTTCCATCAGTTCACGAATTTCATCATCCACCCAGGTTTGGCAAAATGTCGCCAGATTTTGACGTGAATTTCCATCCAGCATTAATTCATCACGGATGGCGCTAAATACGTTACGGGGATTACGCTCCTCATCAGGAAATTGGGATTTTGGCAACGAGGCGGCTAAATCGACTGAAGCATATACGTCATCATTATCATTGTGGTTACTAAATTCATTATTTTTGATCATAACAACCCTCATAATATTTACATAAAATACATTCGGCGAGCTCACCAGAAAGTGCAAAATCCGACCGCCATCCGGCGATCGAAAATTGCTATCAGATTTACTTTTTGAGTCTAGGACAATTCCTGGTAAAAATATCAACAGTTAAACAATGAAAAGCTAATTGTCGTCTAAAATCCCGGCCGTGATTGGTTATGTCACTGAAATGAATAAATATAAAATTATTTAATAATTTTCTGCAATCGGCCATATCGTGCAATCCATCCCCCGATCAGCCATCGCCTGTCAACCGGGCAAAGGATGAGAACACTCGTATCTCCCCCTCACTCAGGAAAAACATCAATCATAAATTAAAGTTAACTATTTAGCCGGTTAGCACCTTGCTTGTGACAAGGTTTGCAGGGCAGGGATTAAGCCAGTTCAGATCATAATTTGTGAATAAAATAGCTGGCATATATGCAGGTAAAACCTGAGTTAAGCGCCACTTATATTAATAGGGTTAATTAAACAATTCGTCACTAAAAGTGATTATTAGGGCAATGCCAAATACCCTCTATTGACTTTACTATCCGCAGTTATAAAAATTACCTCAGAATAAAGCATTATCGAAATTAGCTTCTACAATTACGACAAACATACCCCAACAACCCAATAAATAAGCTTGCCAGGAGCGGTGTTATGCAGCAACCCCCTTTGATTCAGCCTGACCATGAACATTCTGAAGCTTGCTTATGTCATAGCCCGGCATTTAAACGTATTAACACCGTATTAACCCGGCAAGCGGCAAAAGCGCAGCCTATTAGCGCTGCAACCGTCGCGGCGGCTATCCCTGAAGGGCAATTGCAGCATGCCAATACCGCCCATAATGCTGCGCAATTAAAAGCCATTATCAATGTTCGCATTTTTGACGGTGTTTCTGACCAGCTGCGCGAAGGAATGCAGGTGATTGTCGAAGGCAATAAAATCAGATCGGTTGAACCAGAAAACACCGCAATCCCTCCTGAGGCAGAAATTATCAACGGTGGGGGTGGCGTGCTGATGCCAGGCCTGATTGATGCCCACTGGCATGCCATCATGGCCAGACCTTCAATGATGACGGCAATGACCGCTGACTTTAACTATATTCAGGTACTGGCAATTGCCGAAGCACAGGCAACGCTGCTGCGTGGATTTACCACGGTACGCGATATGGGTGGGCCGGTATTTGGCCTGAAGCGTGCGATTGACGAACAGATCACGGTTGGACCGCGAATTTATCCTTCCGGCGCCTTTATCTCGCAGACTGGCGGTCATGGTGATTTTCGTATGCTCAGCGAAGTGCCGCGCGCCTCAGCCGATCCTCTGAGTTATATCGAACGAGTGGGAATAACGGCGATAGCCGATGGTGCCGATCAAGTGCTGCTACGCGCCAGAGAACAGCTGATGCGAGGCGCTTCGCAGGTCAAATTTATGGCCGGCGGCGGCGTAGCATCACTGTATGACGGTATTGATGTCACTGAAGGTTCAGTCCCTGAAATCCAGGCAGCGGTAACTGCCGCAGAGAACTGGGGAACTTACGTTACCGTTCACGCCTACACGGCGCGGGCCGTCACCATGGCGATTAAAGGCGGGGTGAAATGTATTGAACACGGTCAGTTGGTGGATGAAGAAACCGTCCAGTTGATGGCGCAAGAAAACATGTGGTGGTGTCTTCAACCTTTCCTTGATGATGAAGATGCGGTTCCGATGGCGACTGCGGCCTCACGCGCTAAACAGCTGGTGATGTCCGCAGGAACCGATAACGCCTATCAGCTAGCCAAAAAGCACAAAATTAAAACGGCCTGGGGTACCGATACGCTGTTCGATGCCCGGCTCGCTACCCGTCAGGGTGCTCAGTTGGCTAAGCTGATTCGCTGGTATACGCCTTACGAAATTCTCAAGATGGCGACCAGTGTAAATGCAGAGCTGTGTGCCCTTTCCGGGCCGCGCAATCCTTATCCCGAAAAGCTGGGGGTGATTGAGGCGAATGCTCTGGCAGATATGATTATTGTTGATGGCGATCCGCTAACCGATATCCAGCTTATTGCACAACCCGAACAAGCTTTCCGGGTGATCATGAAAAATGGACATATTTATAAAAACACCCTGGAACACCGTGCAGCTTAGTAAAGCGTCATAATCAGGTTAATGAGAGATTAAATGGAAAATACGGACTCCTTACGCCAACGTCGCTGGCCTCTGTTATTTCGTTCCGGGCATTTACGTTTCAGGCCGTTGGCTTTAATGCTGATAAGTACCTTTTTTCTTATCGGATGCCGCGACGCGGGTGCGCCAACATTTTCCCTGTTTGGTTCCTGGTTTCCACTCTGGTTAGCCTGTGCAGGCGTTGGCATCATCGCGGCGATCTTAGCTCGCGTGCTGCTGATTTTTGCCGGTATTGACGATGTGCTTCCCTGCCGATTACTTGTTTATGTATGCGTGGCACTTGCCGGCGCATTTTTGTCACTGCTGCTGTTTAATCTGCGTTAAAAAAAATGAATACGGTGAAGGTGAAAGTGAATAAACGTCGGATAGCGGTAATTATCGCCGTGATTATCGTGATTATTGCCGCTATTTTGGGCTGGCTGACGCTGCGTCAAAGTACCTTAAATCCCTCCTCTCAGGATACGATAATCGGTGCCAGCGTGGTGAACGTCAGCAGCTCTGTCCCGGGGCGCATCCAGACCATTAATGTGAAGGAGAACGGCAAAGTCAAACGGGGTGATGTAATGTTTACCATCGATCCCTGGCTCTATCGTTTGCAGGTCGAGCAGGCAAAAGCGGAAGTGCAAATGGCGCAAGCCGCCTGGGACACTCAGCACCGCACGATGGTCGCAGAACAATCCAACGCGGCAATAACTGATGAGCAGGTTATCCGTGCGCGTGCCAACCTGCAGCTTGCCACGCAAACGCTGGCACGCCTGCAGCCAATGCTGGCAAAAGGTTACGTCACCGCGCAGCAGATTGACGATGCGCGCACAGCAAAAAAAGATGCTGAGATCAGCCTGCGACAGGCACTGAAGCAAACTGTTGCTTCCGCAGCGTTGGTAACCAGTGCTGAAGAGTCTGAGGCGTTGCTTAAAGCGCGCCGTGCGGTTCTCGCCATCGCTGAACGAGAGCTGGAAAATACCGAAATACGTGCGCCACACGATGGTTTAGTGGTGGGGCTTAATGTCTCAGCGGGAGAATACGTGGTGCCCGATCAGTCGATTTTTACGCTGATCAACAGTGAGCACTGGCACGCATCGGCTTACTTTCGCGAATCAGAACTCGCACACATTAAAGTGGGAGACTGCGCGACGGTCTACGTACTGGCCGATCGTCAACGGGCGCTACAGGGCAAAGTTGAAGGTATTGGCTGGGGGATAAGTTCAGAAGATCAAATTAACATCCCGCGTAATTTGCCTTATGTACCCAAGTCACTGAACTGGGTACGCGTTGAGCAACGTTTCCCGGTGCGGATTAATCTGCAGGACCCGCCGGCAGAATTGATGCGAATAGGTGCCAGTGCGGTAGCGATTGTACGAAATGAAGATGGTTGTTGACGGCTTCTGGAGCAAAATGCTTCGCCAGGTAAAGCGCGACCTGGCCCCCTTCCCCGGGCGATTCGCCACGGCGTGGCGCGTCGGCGCACTCTGCGCGCTGATGGCGCTGGTTGCTATGTTGTATGGCATCCCCGAATCAGCCATTAGCTGTTACCTTATTTTGTTCGTGATGAAGCCGGACGCCGTCGAAAGCATGGTGATGGCAATTGCGGTAACGCTATTGGTCTCTTTGGTGGTTGGATTAATTCTGCTGATTCTTCCTTTCACTCTTGAATCTGCGCCATTACGGATGGCAGTGCTGGCCGCCAGCTCTTTTTTCTTTCTCTGGCTGGGCTCGGCCAGCAAACTGGGACCGGTAGGCAGCATTATCGCTCTGGTGATCGCTTTTATTATGAGCCTGCTTGGCGATGCTCCAAATGGTGAGTTAGCGGTTCGCGCAGTGCTGTACGCCTGGCTTATGGCGGCATCACCGATGCTGTTGTTAGTGGCTTTTAATCTTTTTATCGGCCGTCCACCGTGGAAATTGTTACGTGTAACGCTGGCTGAACGCTTACAGCTTGCCGCTGAAGCATTACAACAGCCAGACGCCAGCAATCTGCGTAAAGTGAAAGAACTGCTTCAGGAAGGGCAAAGTGAACATCAGCAGCGCGTAATGCTGGTGCGGATTTTTCATCTGCGGCCTGCCGCCGAGGTCACCTGGCTTTCGGCCGCCGTAGCCAACAGCTATCAGCTGCTGTTGGCTACGTCTGCCCTCAGCAGAACACTGCCGGAGTCGACTCGTGCAGAACTGGCCGCCTGCTGCCGTTCCGCCGCGCAGGCTGTTGCCGCTGGCCGGACAATTGAACCGCCATCGTTTACCCAGCCTGGCAACGCTGACGAAATACATACCGCGCTGGTGAAGCTCGCCACGCCAGATACCACAGCCGATACCGGTGTGGCTTCAACCCCCTTTTTAGCCAAAGACGCATTGACCAATCCGGTGCACCAGTACTTTGCCTTAAAGACCACGGCGGCCAGCATTATTTGTTACCTGGTTTATACCGCACTGGACTGGCAGGATATTCATACCGCAATGATCACCTGTTATGTCGCAGCACTCGGAACGACCGGAGAGACCGTACATAAGCTAACGCTTCGCATTATCGGCTGCCTTATTGGCGCATTGATGGGGGTGCTGTCGCTTATTTTTATCGTTCCTTATATGAGTGATATTGGCCAGTTGATGTTACTGGTTTTCGTCGCATTGCTGCTGGCTGCATGGGTATCGAGTGGTAATGAACGGATCGCTTATGGGGGAATCCAGATCGGGCTGGCGTTTTTACTTACCGTATTACATAACTTTGCCCCGAGCAGCGATTTGTCGGTTGCGCTCGACAGAATACTCGGGATTCTGTTAGGCAACCTGGTGGTGTATTTAGTCTTTACTTATCTGTGGCCGGTCGCCATTGCCGATTCTGTTCGCAAGCACATCCGTAATCTGCTCAGCAGTTTACGCGACCAGGCGGCCTTGCCATCTGCCGCTCGCCTGGCAGCGATAAGACAAGCGGCCAGTATTGAGGAAGAGCTCACCAGCGCCCGCGAGTCAATGAAATTAATCTCTTTTGAACCCTCTTCGCTGCGCCCGTCGCAAGAAGAGTACCAACGCCTGAAAGATATCCTTAAAGAAATGGAAAAACTGTGTCCGGCACTATTTTTATCTTCAGAAACATCATCCTCAGATGTGGAACGGCTCAGTCGGCTTTGCAACGGCGAAACGGTTATCCGTTCAGCAGCAGTAAAAAGCAGCAGTCACGATGCGCCGCAGCCAGCAGAACAATCGGTTGAACATAAGATTCAACGCAGTATCAAGCGACTTGAGGAACTTCTGGGATGATAAAGCGCTTAGTATTTGTCGCTCATTTAATGAAAATACCGGTTTTCGCGACAGCAGCCACAGTATGTCTGCTGGCCGGATGTGCCACGGAAAGTCTGGATCTGGCACCTGCCAGCCCGGTTTCCCCCTGGGCGCCTGACGGCATCAACCAAAATAATTTTGCTGTTCCGGCAAACTCTGCAGTGGCTGACCTCTCTCCACCTCCGGCGATAAATCAGCAGCACGTTTATCCATTATCTGAACTGATCAATATTGCCCAGATGCAAAATCCGGATACCCGCATCGCCTGGCAACAGGCGCGCCAGGCGGCGCTGGCGGTTGGTATGGTTGAAGCCACTTTTTTACCGATGATCTCAGCAAGTGTTATCGGTGGATATCAAAGCACGCGCACGCCCTTGCCCTATGCAATCGGCGATCAACACGATCTGGATACCAGCGCCAGCGCCGTGGTTCCTGCACTGGCATTACAGTGGTTAATCTTCGATTTTGGCCAGCGTAGTGCCTTGCAGGAGGCGGCAAAACACACCTCCTGGGCCGCCAATGTGGCTTTCAACGGGATGCATCAAAAGATTATCTATGATGTCACTCGCACCTATTATCAATACGGTGCCGCGCAGTCACGACGAAAAATAGCCGAAGAGACACTACTGAATAGCCAGAAAATTCTTGATGCTGCTCAGGCGCGTAACAAAAATGGCGTTGCGACCACGATAGAAGTGGCGCAGGCTCGTCAGCAGGTCGCGCAGTCGAAATTGAATCGTGTGATGGCGCAGGGAACAGAACGTGACGCGTTGCAGGCATTACTGGCAGCGATGGGCATTTCTGCCTCATCGCAAATCAAGGTAGCAGATGCGGGGGATAAACCTCTGCCGCAAACAGCCAGCGTTCCGACCCAGCAAATGATAAAACTGGCACTTTCCCGCCGTCCGGATGTGCTGGCAAGCTATGCTGCCCTTCAGGCCGCGACGGCAGGTATCAAAGCAAGCGAGGCGGATTTTTTGCCCAAAGTTTACCTTGCCAGCGCGGTCGCCGGCGGGCACGGGCGCTTTGATATTCAGGGGCTGCCCTCGATTGGTCAGCAAACCTCTTCCTCAAGTATTTTGTTGGGCGTTAGCGTACCGCTTTATGATGGAGGATTACGCGCAGCCCGGGTAAAAGAGGCTGAATCTCGCGCCGCGGCGGCAAACGAAACATTCCAGAAGATTCAGGAGGATGCGGTGCGGGAAATTGTGGTGGCTGCCGATACGCTACGATCCGCGCTTGAAGCCGATAAGGCGGCATCTGAATTGGTAGAAACGGCATTTATTACTTTCGATGCCGCACTGGATTCCTGGCGAAACGGCGTAGGGACCATCACCTTTGCCAATGAGGCCTCGAATGGCCTGCTGTATGCGAAACAGATGAGCAGTGATGCCCATGCCGCCGCATTAATCGCGGCGGCTAATCTCGCCTTTGTTATGGGTCAAATGACGTCGGCAGACTAAACGGAATATCAGCTGAACTGCCGCACCATGCGATCCATCTCGGCTTCTTTGACCGGTTCGGAGAGATAGAATCCCTGGAAGCTATTCACTCCCATTGCGATCAGCGTTTCAAATTTATCCTCACTGTCGACACCTTCGGCAGTGCAGAGGGTTTCTGTCATTTCGCTGTAATACAAGATAGCTTTTATCAGGCTGCAATCACTCTCATTACTGCCAAATTTATCCACCAGATCTTTATCGAGCTTAAGACCATCAAAATGAACATGCCGTACCGGGAACATAACATGGTCGTTGGAGAAGCAGTCATCAAGCACCAGGCGACAACCGATCTGACGGATACGGTTCATGGTAACCGGAATTCTTGGATCTTTGGTTACGTCGATGCTTTCAGCAAACTCAAACACCAGTCTGTCAGCCCATTCTGGCTGATGCAGCAGTTCAACGGCTTTCTTTGCCATGCCCGGCAAGGCATCTCCTGAAGAGAGCTCGGGTGGTATATTTACTGAGAAAAAGTATTTGCCGTTATATTTATTGATTCCACGTACCGCAGCATCCAGTACCAATGCTGTAAGTTTCAGCCAGGTATTTTTGTTATTCAGATGCGTCAGGAATTCTGCCGGTTTCTGAATGCGCCCGTTTCGACGCCAGCGCAACAAAATTTCAAAACCGGTGGCCTGTTTTTTTCTGTTTGTTATCACCTGATAGACAGGAAAAATTCCTTTACTTTCAATGTCATCATTAAAAACACTTTCAACATTCTGTATTTTTGATAGCTGAGAATCCCGGATATTACGCGATAAATCCCTGGTCATTTTTGCATCATTGAGCCAGCGCTGAATAAATTGCATTTTGCGCAGACCTTCATGCCGATGGGTATAGATGGTTTTATCGGCAAGCCCCAACCGGCGCGATTGTACTTTCACCGGCACGCCGCGATAAAAACTCAGTACCGCGTCCAGCTCCCGGCTGCTTAATCCGTTATAAACGCTGCCGGTCAGGCGCTCTTCCATTCTTGCCGCCACTTCCAGCAGGTGGAAATCATCCTGAACAATCTCATGGCACGTCAGCGATGAGCCCGCCACGCGAATCGCTGATATTTTATCTTTATCATAAACCAGCGATAACAACATGCGGTATAACCAACTTAAGGGCAGGCTACAGAGGATCAGCACCGAAACCGGCTTATGAGAATAATTCAGCAGGAAAACCAGTTTTTTAAGCGTACTGAGAACCGAGCTAACATCCCCCTGCAAAAACACGGAAATGCGAATTTCACTGGCTCTGAAAATAACGTCAAGCTCATCTTTTTTAACATGATCAGCATCGTATACAACGCGTGAAGCGTCGATACCTTTACCTGCCAGAAGGCGCGAAAGGCCTTCATAGGCAAAGCTACACGCTGAGATTATATAAGCGTTTGTATAGGGGTTCTGAGCGTTACCATCAGCAATCCTGGCCATGACCCTCTCCTTTAAGTAATATCCTAAAAAAAATAAGCAACATCTAAAATAAAAGTGAACTTATCTTAAAACTGGTGAAAGAAAAAATAAGGAATTAAATGTCACTGCCTCTTTGCATAGCAAATTTATAATCACAGACAGAAGTTAATATACTGTTAAAAACCAAAGCAAACCATTGATCAATGGTCTTCACTCTATTGTCAACAGCCAGAATGATAACAAATGAAAAACATTACCACCATAATTAAATTACCACAAAAAAACGGCGCCAACTGCTCTGATTATCCTGCCTGTTTAAAAACATTATAAAAATCATTGTTATTATGACCACGGTGTACATATCTGAACTAATTACCATAGTAAGTTAACGCAAAGATTTTCATTGAAATAGAGCATTAACATCTGCTTTACATCACAGATGCTAAAAACTGGATAACGCACAAATCGGCACATCAAACTGCCGTTCTTTGCAAATATAAAAAGTAATATGCATTCACTGCATGTATAATATAGATGTCGACTCATATAAGAGAGAGATACAAATCAACAATCATTGATACGATTTGACACAGGAAAATATATGGAAATACATATTTCCTCAAAGGCATTGCTGTGCCGAAGTAACATTATAAAAAATAACCCGCGATTTAACGAAGCCATCAGAGAACACTTTCGCATCAATGATGAAATTTATAAGAAACAACCGCTTTTTTATAAAACAATGCTACAGGAATCGAGATTTAATATAATACTTTCAATGTGTTGCTTCGTTTTTGGCAACCAGGCCTCGTCCGTTTCAGATATAAAAACCTTATGCTCACGCTATAAAATTGCCAGCCCTAACAGTGTTATCGCGATTATTACATTACTGAAAACCACCCATCGCATTAAGACCTGGCGTAGCGAGGAGGATCGGCGCAAAGTTTTAATCCAGCCAACGCAAAAGGGTCTGGATGAGCTTAAAAGATATATGTCAGGTGCATTTTTACCGGTAAACATACTGTTTCCCGCGTACAACACAAATGTTGATATGCTGGATAATGACACTTTACGCCATAATTTTTTTCGTCGCGCTGCTGAATATCTTTTTCGCGGAGTGACATTTAAAAAAATACTGCCAGAAGTCGGCCTGTTTATAGAAAAAGATGGCGGGCGCATGATCATGCTGTATCTTTATCTGCAGGCGACCAAAAACATGAATGGTCGAGGAGCAGTGATTGATTATTCTGCCAGCATACTGGCAAAAGAGTTCTGTGTATCACGCATCCATGTCAACAGGTTGATCAAAGCAGCACAAAATGCCGGATACTTGAAAGAGCGTGAAAATGGCTCAATTGAAATTTATCCCAGCTTTATTCAGCTGGTAGAAAATTACGCCGGGTTATACTTTGCTTACATTACCCATTATCTTAACATTCACCCGACTGAATAAACTCACCTTTCAGCCGATGCTCATAAGATGACGACTGATTGTAACTTGCCGGCATAAATGTAAATGGCGACCGCTATTAGCGATCGCCATTTTTTTATCTTTCGCGCAGCGCTTCCTTCGCTTTATTTAACGGTTTCAGCAAGTAATCGAGGATGGTTTTACTGCCGGTTTTAATATCAACGGTCGCAATCATGCCAGGAAAGATCGGGAATTCCTTACCTTGTTTATTGACCAGATGATTGCTGGAAGTACGAATGTATACCCGATAGTAGTACACATCTCGCTTAACTTCATCCTGAATGGTATCCGGTGAAATCAACGTAACTTCACCTTCCAGCCCACCGTAAATCGAATAGTCGTAAGCAGTAATTTTTACCAGCGCTTTTTGTCCGGGATGGATAAAGGCGACATCGCGTGGTGAAATTTTAGCCTCAATTAACATCTGATCGTCCAGCGGCACCAGACTCATTAATTTTCCGTTGGGTGGAATAACCCCCCCGACGGTAGTAACGTCGATATCTTTTACTATGCCACGAACCGGCGCATTAAAGGTCAGCCGGGTCAGGGAATCTTCACGCCCGCGCATTACCGAGCGCTGAGCTTCAATTTCCGCATTCGCTTTGGCTAACTCTTCACGCGCGCGCACATAATACTGATTTTGCATTTCGGTGATTTTATTCTCCAGCTCGTTTTTCTGACGCTGAAGACGAAGCACTTCAACACTACTTGCCGCCCCCTGCTTGACTAACGGCTGGGTCAGCGAAAGTTCGCGCTGCACCAGCGCTACACCCTGACGTAAACCTTCTAATCCCTTTTCCAGGCTTTCGCGGCGTGATTGATAAAGTGCCGTCTCCTGCCTGACCAAATCGGTATCGTCGTCCAGCTCGGCGGGAAACACCAGTTCTCGCGAGTTAACTTCAGCGTTAAGGCGTGCCGCGGTGGCTAAAGCAGCGTTAAGACGCGACCCGCTCTCCAGCACGCCCGACTCGGTTTTTGTCCGGTCCAGCTGCGCCAGCTGCTGGCCACGTTCAACAATATCGCCCTCATGAACAAACAATTTATGGATAATGCCGCCTTCCAGCGACTGAATCACTTGTTCATGCGAGGACGGTACCACTTTGCCACTGCCGGTCGTTACCTCATCCAGATTAAACAGGCTCGCCCAGATAACAAATACCGCCAGTAGCGCAAACAGGCTCCATGCAACCAGCGTGGAGCGCGGCAGGCGCGGCTCACGCAGGCCGCGATTAAAACGGCTAAAATCATTCATACCGTTCCTCGCTCTGAAGTGGTTTTCGCCGGCGGCTCTTTCTTCATTGTCACGGTACGCTGCGGCGCTTTCGGCGCGGGTTTCTGCGGCGTCATACCGTGCTCACGTAAAATGGCATCACGCGGCCCGTCCATGACTATGCGGCCGTTATCCAGCACGATGATGCGGTCTACCAGTTCGAGAATCGGCAGGCGATGGGTTGCCACCACCAGTGTGCGCTGCTTACCGAGCCAGTTATTCAGATGATGGATAAACTGCTTCTCACTGACCTCATCCAGCCAGGCCGTCGGTTCGTCAAGCAGCAGAATATTCGGCGAGGTCAATAGCGCACGGGCCAGCAACAGTGCCTGACGCTGCCCGCCAGACAATCCGGCACCGCCTTCACTAATGACATAGTTAAGCCCCATTTTCTGCTTACGCACAAAATCCAGCGCACCGCTGATAGTCAGCGCATGATGAATCTCTTCATCGGTTGCCAGTGGGTTGCCCAACATAATGTTGTCCCGCACCGAACCAAAGAACAGCCGCGCCTGCTGGCTGAGTAACTGCATATCACGGCGTACGTCCGCCGGGTCAAGATGACTGAGAGAAATATCATCCAGCAGAATGCTGCCCTGCTGCGGCTCCTGCATACCGGCCAGCAGCTGTAACAAGGTACTTTTTCCTGAACCGTTGCGGCCCAGCAGCGCAATTTTTTCACCGGCCTTGATTTGCAGGCGTGAGATATTCAGTACATTCAGCTTCTCTTCTTCATCGTAATAAAACCCGAGATCTTCAAGCTGATAATTACCGCGCAGATGCGCTTTATGGACTTTTTTGCCGCGTTGCGGCTCATCGATTGGCCGCTGCATCAAATCATCCAGCCCTTTACGCGCTACTTTCGCCGACTGCCAACGTGACAGCACGCCGGAAATTTGCGCCAGCGGCGCAATGGTGCGTGAGGCAAGGATCGAGGTGCCCACCAGTGCGCCGGTGGTCATATCACCGGCAATCACCAGATAGCAGCCAACAAGCAGCACCACCGCATAGACGATGGACTGAACTTCCTGCGTCCAGGTAAGCAGTAATCCGGTCAGCCAGCGCTGTTTCATTCCCACACTGGCCGCTACGTCACTGGTATTATTCCATTGATTCTGAAAACGTTGCTCTGCACGCATCAGTTTGATGTCTTCAAGGCCCTGCACCGCCTCAACCAGCGTGGCGTTACGGATTGCCGATTCGCGCATTCCTTCACTTGAGAGCCTGCCCAGCGGCCGCTGAACCAACAGTCCGGGGATAAGCAGCAGCGGCACCGCCAGCAGAACCACCAATACCAGCGGCCCACCGATCATCCACAGAATAAACACAAACAGCAGGAAGAACGGCAGGTCCGATATCGCCGCGATGGTGGTGGACGTGATCAGTTCACGCACCGATTCCAGTTCGCGGATCTGGGCGATAAACGAACCGGTGGATTTCGAACGCGCACCGTTTTTAATGCGCATGGCATGAGCGAAGACGCGTTCAGAGATACGCAGATCGGCACGTTTACCGATTACATCAGAAATATGCACGCGCAGCATGCGCATAATAAATTCAAAAAAAATCGCCAGCATTACGCCGCCGAACAATACCCACAATGTTGCTTCAGACTGCGATGGCACCACGCGGTCATACACCTGCATGGAGAAAACCATTCCTGACAGCGCCAGTACGTTAGCCGCCAGCGCGACCAGCATAATATCGCTGTACCGACGCCAGTCTTTCAGCGCCAGTTGCCAGAACCAGTTTTTCTCATACGGTTTAATATAGTCATCAACGCGTGCATCCGGAGTGGACTCCAATGGGCGCAGCACCACCAACATTTTGAGTCGCGTGCCCAGCTCTTCACGTGTTAATACGGTTTCAAGGCCGCCGTCGCCGCTGAATTGCAGGCAAACGTTGCCGTCTTTATCCATGCGGTTGATGACCGCGATTTGTCCGCCGGTAAATTCCGCCAACAGCGGTAAACGCCAGGGATCGAGCAGTGCGCTATCCGCCGGTACGATGCGTAATCCGAGGCCGAGTTGACGCGCCATATCTTCCAGTACCAACTGACGAGGCGACTGACTTTCATGACTGATAGTGACCCGAACATGTTCCTGAGAAAAGTCGAGGCGATAGTGTTTAGCAACGATGAGCATGGCCTGAAGCCAGGGTTCAAACTGCGGATGAGTCTTCATAATGTTACTTCCTGTCAGCGCGATCGTTACAAACTTAAATGATTTCTAAAACAATTGGTTAGAAATCGAATAATTGCCAACTGGATCGAAAATACCATGTTTTTATTATGGTTACTGATAGTGTTGTAAAGAACAGCAAAATGCCGCGGAGATTCACTCTCCGCGGCCCGTTTAACTACACAACTAACAACTGATGGTTTGCCAGCAAGGTGGCAAGATCGGTTTGTACGCCATTCAGCGTTACCACCGTGGTCGGATCGAATTGACCTCCGCTGCCATCACGATCGATCTGGATCTCGGTGTTACTGCCGTTCTGTACTACGCGAATGTAATCGGTGAGGTTGCCCGCTCCGGCATCGAGAGCCGCCACGCCGTTTACATAACTCGCCGATCCGCTACCGGTATAACCGCTGCCGGTAAGCAGTTCACGCAGATCAATCCGGTCAGTGTCCGCCGTTCCTTCCCAGGTTCCGACGGTGAAGCCGTTCACCACATCGCTGCCGTTACCGCCGGTAGCATCTGCTGCGTTGATCAGCTTGTACAACAGCGTATCGTGACCGCCGCTACCGATATTAAAGGTGTCATTGCCGCCGCGTCCTTCGAACAGGTTATCGCCGCTGTTGCCGGTGATAACGTCATCGAAATCGGAGCCGGTAATACCTTCAATATTCACCAGTCGTGAGGTGTTAAAACCGGTGTCCTGCGCGGTGGAAATGCTCAGGTCAACCGTCACACCAGACGTTGCGTTACGATAATCCACCACGTCCATACCACCGGTGCTGCTCCAGGTATCATGATCGGATGTCGTATTCCAGCCGCCGGAACCGTTATAGGTATAGGTTCCCTCTTCAGCAATAAACGTGTCGTTATAGCCAGTACCGGTGATAGTACCGCTATTGCCTCCGTTGGCCGCTTCCGCCGTCAGAACATAGCTTTCCTTACCGTTGCCCGCTTCCAGTCCATCCCAGGTGACATTGTCAGAGACCCCGTTAGTGATCTTCACAATTTCAGCACTGTAGGTTTCATTCGGATTCAGGCCATAGAAACTCACCAGCGCCGAGCTGTCGTTTACCCCAATCCCCGACTGGGCATTGATAATCTGCGAGGCCACCAGTGCGCCAGCAGCGTTATACAGATTAACGGTGTTACCGTAGTAAACGTTGATCCCCTCGCTGTCGACGATACGCAGATGCATTGCGGTGCCGTCAGCAATTGCCTGGTTGTTCTGCACGTAAACGACCTGACCATTACGCTGGGAAATCAGCAGGTCTTGCGTGCCGTCCCAGTTGTAATCCAGCGCAGCGATACCGGTCACGTTCACCAGGCTGGACGCCAACTGAGTGGTCGTCCAGGAACTGCCATGATTGTTATTAGTAAACAAAGTGGCAGTCTGTGATGCGCTATAGGTGCTGAGCTTAATCACATCCATCTGGCCATCGCCGTTCCAGTCCACCGCTACCGACAAGTAACCTGCCGTGGCGTTCGAGGCTTCTACCGCGCTTTTGGCTGCCGAGAGCTGACCGTTACCGTCGTTGTAATAGATCACGCCGCCGGTATTGTTCAGGCTGCTGCCGATGTAGAGATCCATATAGCCGTCGCCATTAAAATCTGCCCAGGTCATCGACGCTGCGTTGGTGGTATTAGCGGCGTTAGCCACAAACACCCCCGTCAGGTTCTGCCCAATGGACAGCGTGCCGTTACCGTTGTTGTTAATAACGGTCATCGAGTTTGCACCGCTGAGATTGGTATGCTGAACAATATCCACCGTACCATCGTTATTAATATCGACGCCGGAGATCTCGCGACCGGTGACGAATTGACCAGCAAATCCTCCATTCCCATTGGTGCCATCCGCCACCAGTGTGCCGTTGTTGTTCACCACATAGGTTTTGGAGTCAAAACCCGCATCGCCGTAGGCAAGATCGACATAGCCGTCACCGGTCTTATCGTAGGCCATGACGCCGCCGTACCAGATGGTAGTACCCACTGCCAGCTGGCTGGCGGTATAGCTGGAGCCGTTGTAGGTCCACATCACCTGCGTGGATCCAGCATAGGAGGTCTCGGTACCAAACACATCCGCGGTACCGTTTCGGTCAAAGTCAGCCGATGTCTGACTCACCACATTTGCCCCACGGGTGTTAGTCAGCGCGGTATCAGAATAGCTTGATATTGCGCTGCTGGAGTATGACTGCCCATTGGCAATGATATTCCACAGGCCGCTGCTGTTCAGACCAAGGGTCATCGTCGAGTTATCGGCGACACCGGCTGAGCTGGCCCAACTGGTATTGATCGATTCAGTGCCTACCGTCAGGCTACCGTTAGCAATACCGGTGGTATTGCCGTTGCCCGCACTGCTTTTCACCTGCGCCGTCACATCGTAGCTGTTAATGCCCAGTGCAGCGCTGTCCGGGATCTGCAAATACCAGGTGCTGTTATTCGGATCGACAACCACGGCACCACCGGTTTCTGAGGTGTAGGTTTTACCGTCAACGGTAACCACCAGATACTCGCCATTAGCCAGCGCCGCCGATACGGTGCCGCTGATAATCGGCGTGGTATCGGTGGTAGTCTGTGCAGTTATCACAGCGGTAGTGGTGGGTACGCTGGTATCCACCTTCAGCACAAAGTCGTCCGAATCGGTATAGTTCCCTGCCGTATCGGTAATGCGCATCACGTAGGTGTGATTACCGTCCCGCAAAGAACTGTCCTGGAAGTACCAGCTGGTGGCACCATTCATCGTTACCTGACCCAACAGCACACCATCACGGTACAGCTCGGCGATTTCACCGTCTGCCAGCGCCTGATTCAGCGAGCCGTTAATGACCGGCGAGGTGTCATCGGTAGCGACAGAAGCACCGAAATCACCCTGACGCTCTCCGGTTTCATCGGTGTAGCTGACCACCGTCCCCTGGGTCGATGGCGGCGTGGTATCTACCGTCACTACCTGCTGGGCGGTTGATCCGACGTTTCCTGCCTGATCAATAATCCGCACCTGATAGGTGTAGTCGCCGTCAGTCAGTTCACGGGTATCGGTATAGCTCCAGCTTCGATTGGTTACCGTAGCATCAACCCAGGTGGTGCCGCCGTCGAGGCTAATCTGCACACGTTCATCGCTGGCCAGCGTACTGCCAATCGAACCGCTAACGGTTAACGAGGTGTCGTTAGTGATAAAGTCACTGTCAGACTGTCCGGTATCTTCACTGATAGCATCAACTGTGATGCCATACTGCGGTGCCTCGGTATCAACCGTCACTCTCTGCGAAGTAGTTGCGCCAACGTTACCCGCCACATCCACCACGCGTACCTGATAGTTATACGCACCGTCAGTCAGCGTGCGTGCATCGGTGTAGCTCCAGCTGGTGCCATCTACCGTCGCATACACCCATGTCGTGCCGCCATCCATACTAACCTGAACAAACTCGTTCGCACCGAGACCTGCGCCAAGCGTGCCGTGCAGCGTGTACGAGGTTGCGCTGGTCAGGAAGTCGTTATTATCAAAGCCGGTGTCAACCGTGATGTTGTCCACCGATACGGTGATAGCCGCATCAGGCGCAATGGTATCGACCGTCACCTGTTGCTGTGCCGTCGCACCGACGTTACCTGCGGTGTCGACCACCCGAACCCAATAATTGTAGGTCTGGTTTTCCAGCGTACGACCATCGGTGAAGTTCCAGTTAGTACCGATCACCGTGACGTTCTGCCAGCTGTTACCCCCATCCAGGCTGATCTGGACAAATTCGTCAGCGGCCAGCGTTGCGCCCAGTGAGCCGTGCAGCGTCAGCGAGGTATCATTGGTGATAAAGTCACTGTTGCTCAGCCCGGTATCGTCGCTGATGCTGTCGATGCTGACGGTTTTACTGGCAGCCGGGCCTGTGGTATCAATCGTCACCACCTGGTTGGTGGTGGCGCTGATATTACCCGCATCATCGATAACACGAAGCTGGTAGTTATAATCACCATCCTGCAACGTCCGACCATCTACATAAGTCCACTTCAGACCACTGACGTTAACATCCGTCCAGGTTACACCGCCGTCGATACTGATCTGCGCATGGTCACCATTACCCAGTCCTGCACCCAGCGTTCCGCTCAGGGTTATCTGATTATCACTGGTGATAAAGTCGCTGTCTGACAGGCCAGTATCCTGAGTGATAGCATCCACTGTAATGGTAGGTGCTACTGGCGCAGTCAAATCTACGACCACGATCTGGCTGTCCGTCGCGCCGACATTCCCGGCGTTATCGACTACCCGCACCTGATAGGTGTACGAGCCATCGGTCAGGGTCCGACTGTCGCTATAGCTCCAGTTGGTTGCGGTAACGGTCAGATCGATCCAGCTTACGCCGCCGTCAAGGCTGATTTGCGCCTT
This sequence comes from Winslowiella toletana, assembly GCF_032164335.1. Lineage (NCBI taxonomy): Bacteria > Pseudomonadati > Pseudomonadota > Gammaproteobacteria > Enterobacterales > Erwiniaceae > Winslowiella > Winslowiella toletana. Next base: position 3,721,953 of record NZ_CP134152.1, read on the forward strand.
CTCATTATTACCAAGTTGCGCCGTCAGCGATCCCTGCACGACCACCTGACTATCATTGGTGATGAAGTCGGTGGCGCTCAGCCCGGTGTCGTTTTGCAGCGAATCAATGCTGATACCCATCGATGGCGCGGCCAGTTCAACGGTTACGGTGCGATCGTCGCTGGCGCTATTGCCAATGGCATTGCTGACCTGGGCGTTAATCACATAGGCTCCGCCATCGGCGAGAGCCGTCACATCTGCACTGCCTACGGTATAGCTCCAGCGGCCTCCTTCCTGCACGGTTGTGGTATAGGTTTTGTCGTTCAGCGTAATGGTTACCCTTTCGCCAACCGGTGCCGTAGTCGTTCCGCTAATTACCAGCGGCGTACCGTGCTCGGCCGCGCTGACAATGTCATCACCGGCAAAGGTATCGACGGTAATTGTCGGCACCTCACCACTCAGCGTGACATCACGACTGGTGCTGCCCGGGTTACCCGCTTTATCGCTAACGGAGGCCGTAATTTCATAGCCACCATCGCTCAGGCCGAGGAAATCTCGTCCCGGAATAAACACCGACCAGTTTCCGTCGGCATCCACTGTCGTCTGCCAGTTGCGATCGCCAAACGTCACGATTACCGTCTGGCCTTGTTCAGCCGTGCTGGTGCCGCTGACGGTTTGTCCCGCCAGTTGCTCGCTGTTATTGACGATATCATCGCCTGCCACGGTATTGATGGTGACAGTAGGTGCCACGGTATCGACCGTCAGTGGATGCGTCGCCTGACCGTTGTTGCCCGCTTTATCATTAACTGATGCTGTTACCGTCAGCGCGCCCTCATCGAGCTCAGCGAGGTCGCTGGCCGGAACATTGAGCGTCCAGGTGCCATCGCTCGACACGGTGGTTTCATAGGTTTTCTCGCCCAGCGTTACCCTGACGGTTTGTCCCGCTTCCGCACTGGTGGAGCCGTTAATGGTCAGTGGCTGCTGTTGCTCAGCAGCATTAAGTACATTATCCCCGGCCAGAGTGGCGATGCTGATCACTGGCGCAGTGGTGTCGACACTGATGCTATCCGTCGCGGCAGCGCTGTTGCCTGCGCTACTTTGCGCCGAGGCGCTCAGTGAATAGCTGCCGCCATCCACCAGATTCGCGACGTCAGTGGCCGGAACCGTCAGGGTCCAGCTGCCGTTCGCGGTGGTGCTCGCCTCATAGTTTTTACCGTTCAGCGTCACAGTCACGGTGGTATTTTCCGCCAGACCGCTGCTGGTGCCGCTGACGGTCAGATCCTGACCTTTTTCCACAGCGTTCAACACGTTATCACCGCTGATGGCATCGAAGCCCAACGATGGCACACCGGTTTCCACGGTCACGTTGTGCGTGTCGCCGCCGGTGTTGCCCGCCGCGTCGGTTACCGATACGCCGATCGTCACGGTGCCGTCCTGCAGGGCAGAGATAGCCGCTGCCGGAATCCCGACGCTCCAGTTACCCGCCGCATTCAGAGTTGTCGTCCAGGAGTTGTCACCGATGGTGACCGTCACCACATCTCCCGCTGCTGCGCCGCTCGCCGATCCGCTGATAATCTGCGCCTGGCCATGCTCCACCGCGTTGATCACATCGTCGCCCGCCACGGTATTAATGGTCACCACCGGCACGGTCACATCCACCGTCAGGTTATGGCTCGCCGATGCCGGGTTGCCAGACTGATTTGCCACGGAAGCCGTCACGATAGCGGTGCCATCAGCAATCTCTGCCATGTCCGCCGCCGGCACGTCCAGCGTCCAGCTGCCGTTTGCCAGCACCTCGGTGCTGTAATCCTTGCCGTTAAAGGTCACGGTGACAATTTGTCCCGCTTCAGCGCTACTGGTGCCGGACAGCGTCAGATCCTGACCCGCTTCGGCAGCATTCAGCATGTTGTCGCCGCTGATGGTATCGATGGTCAGCGTAGGCGTGCTGGCATCCACGGTATATCCGCGCTCTGCCGTGACGCCATTGCCGCTAACGTTGCTGACGCTGGCCTGCACTACCGCGTCGCCGTTCTTCAGGCCCGCCAGGTCGGCGGCCGGCACGGTGTAACTCCAGCTGCCATTAGTACCTACCTCAGCGCTGTAAGTTTTTCCGCCGAAGGTCAGCGTCACTTGCTGCCCCGCCTCAACGTTCGTGGTGGTACCAGACAGCACCAGGTCAGCACCTTTTTCCGCCGCGTTGATCACATCATCGATAGCGATGGCGTTAATCGTCAGCTCAGGTGAAGACAGCGTTACATTCACCGTGTGTTGTGCACTGTTGCTATTGCCTGCCTTGTCCGTCAGCGCCGCCGTGATGGTGTAAGCGCCTGCATTCAGTGCGCTCACGTCCGCCGCCGACACGCCCACGCTCCAATTACCTGACGCGTCCAGCGTGGTGGTGTACGACTTGTCACCGAGGGTGACCGTCACCACGTCACCGGTCTGCGCGCCCGTTACTGAGCCGCTGATGATCTGCGCCTGGCCGTGCTCCGCCGCGTTGATCACGTCGTCGCCCGCCACAGTGTTGATGGTCAGCACCGGGACGGTAGTGTCTACAAACAGGGTGCTGCCGGTACTCGCCGGGTTGCCCGCCTTGTCCGCTACGGAGGCCGTCACGCTGGCGCTGCCGTTGGCGATGCCCGCCAGGTCCGCCGCCGGCACGTCCAGCGTCCAGCTGCCGTCCGCCTGCACCCCGGTGCTGTACTCACGCCCGTTAAAGGTCACGGTGACGGTCTGCCCCGCCTCCGCCGTGCTGGTGCCGCTCAGGGTCAGGTCGCGCCCCGCCTCCGCCGCGTTAAGCACGTTGTTTTCACTGATAACGCCGATGGTCAGCGACGGCGCCGTGGCGTCCACGCTGTACTCGCGCCCCGCCGTCGCCGCGTTGCCGCTGACGCTGCTGACGCCCGCCTGCACCACCGCGTCGCCGTCCTTCAGCCCCGCAAGGTCCGCGGCCGGCACCGTCAGGCTCCAGTTGCCGTCGGCGTCCACCTCGGTGCGGTACGTCCTGCCGCCGAACGTCACGGTCACCGGCTGACCGGCCTCCACGTTCGCCGTCGCGCCCGACAGCACCAGGTCCTGGCCCTTCTCCGCCGCGTTAAGCACGTTGTCCGCCGTCACGCTGCCGACGGTGATCGCCACCGCCGCCAGGTCCACGGTCACGCCGTGGCTGATGCTCACTGGGTTGCCGGCGGCGCTTTCGCCCGCCGCCGTCACGGTCAGGCTGCCCGCCGGCCAGCCGCCGACGTCCGCCGCCGGCACCGCCGCGCTCCAGCTGCCGTCCGCCAGCACCGTCGCCGGGTACTCCGCCCCGTTGATGGTCACGGTCAGGCTGCTGCCCGCCGCCAGCCCGCTGCTGCTGCCGGTGACGATCAGGTTCTGGCCGTGCTCGATGACGTTGATCACGTCGTCGCCCGCCACCGTGTCGATGCGCAGCCCCGGCAGGTTGGCGTCGACGGTGACGTCGCGCGTGCCGCTGCCGCTGTTGCCCACGCCGTTGGTGACGCTGGCGCCGATCGTCAGCGCGCCGTTGCCCAGCGCCGTCAGCACGTCGCTGCCCAGCTCAAGGCTCCAGCTCAGGTCGGCGTTGACGGTGGTGGTGTACTCGCGGCCGCCGACGGTCACGGTCACCGTGTCGCCCTCCGCCGCGTTGGTTACCCGACCGCTCAGGGTCTGGCCCGCCGCCAGCTCGGCGGCGTTAATCACGTCGTCACCGGCCACCGCGTTGATGAACACGCCCGGCAGGGCGGTATTCACCTGCAGCCCCGCGCCCGCGCTGACGCTGTTGCCCACGCCGCTGCTGGCGGTGGCGCTCAGGGTGTAGTTCGCCTCGCCCAGCGCCGCCAGGTCCGCCGCCGGCACCGTCAGGCTCCAGCTGCCGTCCGCCGCGGTGGTCGCGTCGTAGGTTTTGCCGTTCAGCGTCACCGTCACCGCGGTGTTTTCCGCCAGCCCGCTGCTGGTGCCGCTGACGGTCAGGTCCTGACCCTTTTCAGCCGCGTTCAGCACGTTGTCGCCGCTGATGGCGTCGAAGCCCAGCGACGGCAGCCCTGTGTCGACCGACACGTCGCGCGTGCCGCCGCCGGTGTTGCCGGCCGCGTCGGTCACCGACACGGCGATGGTCTCCGTGCCGTCCTGCAGGGCGGAGACCGCCGCCGCAGGCAGCCCGACGCTCCAGTTGCCCGCCGCGTCCAGCACCGTGGTGTACGACTGCCCGCCGACGGTGACCGTCACCCGGTCACCCGCCGCCGCGCCGCTCGCCGAGCCGCTGATAACCTGCGCCTGGCCGTGCTCCGCCAGGTTGATCACGTCGTCGCCCGCCACGGTGTTGATGGTCACCACCGGCACGGTCACGTCGACGGTCAGGTTGTGGCTGGCCGACGCCGGGTTCCCCGCCTTGTCCGCCACGCTCGCCGTCACGCCGGCAACACCGTCGGCGATGCCCGCCAGGTCCGCCGCCGGCACGTCCAGCGTCCAGCTGCCGTTTGCCAGCACCTCAGTGCTGTACTCACGGCCGTTAAAGGTCACGGTGACGGTCTGCCCCGCCTCCGCCGTGCTGGTGCCGCTCAGGGTCAGGTCGCGCCCCGCCTCCGCCGCGTTCAGCACGTTGTTTTCACTGATAACGCCGATGGTCAGCGACGGCGCCGTGGCGTCCACGCTGTACTCGCGCCCCGCCGTCGCCGCGTTGCCGCTGACGCTGCTGACGCCCGCCTGCACCACCGCGTCGCCGTCCTTCAGCCCCGCAAGGTCCGCGGCCGGCACCGTCAGGCTCCAGTTGCCGTCGGCGTCAACCTCGGTGCGGTACGTCCTGCCGCCGAACGTCACGGTTACCGGCTGACCGGCCTCCACGTTCGCCGTCGCGCCCGACAGCACCAGGTCCTGGCCCTTCTCCGCCGCGTTAAGCACGTTGTCCGCCGTCACGCTGCCGACGGTGATCGCCACCGCCGCCAGGTCCACGGTCACGCCGTGGCTGATGCTCACCGGGTTGCCGGCGGCGCTTTCGCCCGCCGCCGTCACGGTCAGGCTGCCCGCCGGCCAGCCGCCAACGTCCGCCGCCGGCACCGCCGCGCTCCAGCTGCCGTCCGCCAGCACCGTCGCCGGGTACTCCGCCCCGTTGATGGTCACGGTCAGGTTGCTGCCCGCCGCCAGCCCGCTGCTGCTGCCGGTGACGATCAGGTTCTGGCCGTGCTCGATGACGTTGATCACGTCGTCGCCCGCCACCGTGTCGATGCGCAGCCCCGGCAGGTTGGCGTCGACGGTGACGTCGCGCGTGCCGCTGCCGCTGTTGCCCACGCCGTTGGTGACGCTGGCGCCGATCGTCAGCCCGCCGTTGCCCAGCGCCGTCAGCACGTCGCTGCCCAGCTCAAGGCTCCAGCTCAGGTCGGCGTTGACGGTGGTGGTGTACTCGCGGCCGCCGACGGTCACGGTCACCGTGTCGCCCTCCGCCGCGTTGGTTACCCGACCGCTCAGGGTCTGGCCCGCCGCCAGCTCGGCGGCGTTAATCACGTCGTCACCGGCCACCGCGTTGATGAACACGCCCGGCAGGGCGGTATTCACCTGCAGCCCCGCGCCCGCGCTGACGCTGTTGCCCACGCCGCTGCTGGCGGTGGCGCTCAGGGTGTAGTTCGCCTCGCCCAGCGCCGCCAGGTCCGCCGCCGGCACCGTCAGGCTCCAGCTGCCGTCCGCCGCGGTGGTCGCGTCGTAGGTTTTGCCGTTCAGCGTCACCGTCACCGCGGTGTTTTCCGCCAGCCCGCTGCTGGTGCCGCTGACGGTCAGGTCCTGACCCTTTTCAGCCGCGTTCAGCACGTTGTCGCCGCTGATGGCGTCGAAGCCCAGCGACGGCAGCCCGGTGTCGACCGACACGTCGCGCGTGCCGCCGCCGGTGTTGCCGGCCGCGTCGGTCACCGACACGGCGATGGTCTCCGTGCCGTCCTGCAGGGCGGAGACCGCCGCCGCAGGCAGCCCGACGCTCCAGTTGCCCGCCGCGTCGAGCACCGTGGTGTACGACTGCCCGCCGACGGTGACCGTCACCCGGTCACCCGCCGCCGCGCCGCTCGCCGAGCCGCTGATAACCTGCGCCTGGCCGTGCTCCGCCAGGTTGATCACGTCGTCGCCCGCCACGGTGTTGATGGTCACCACCGGCACGGTCACGTCGACGGTCAGGTTGTGGCTGGCCGACGCCGGGTTCCCCGCCTTGTCCGCCACGCTCGCCGTCACGCCGGCAACACCGTCGGCGATGCCCGCCAGGTCCGCCGCCGGCACGTCCAGCGTCCAGCTGCCGTTTGCCAGCACCTCAGTGCTGTACTCCCGCCCGTTAAAGGTCACGGTGACGGTCTGCCCCGCCTCCGCCGTGCTGGTGCCGCTCAGGGTCAGGTCGCGCCCCGCCTCCGCCGCGTTCAGCACGTTGTTTTCACTGATAACGCCGATGGTCAGCGACGGCGCCGTGGCGTCCACGCTGTACTCGCGCCCCGCCGTCGCCGCGTTGCCGCTGACGCTGCTGACGCCCGCCTGCACCACCGCGTCGCCGTCCTTCAGCCCCGCCAGGTCCGCGGCCGGCACCGTCAGGCTCCAGTTGCCGTCGGCGTCAACCTCGGTGCGGTACGTCCTGCCGCCGAACGTCACGGTTACCGGCTGACCGGCCTCCACGTTCGCCGTCGCGCCCGACAGCACCAGGTCCTGGCCCTTCTCCGCCGCGTTAAGCACGTTGTCCGCCGTCACGCTGCCGACGGTGATCGCCACCGCCGCCAGGTCCACGGTCACGCCGTGGCTGATGCTCACCGGGTTGCCGGCGGCGCTTTCGCCCGCCGCCGTCACGGTCAGGCTGCCCGCCGGCCAGCCGCCAACGTCCGCCGCCGGCACCGCCGCGCTCCAGCTGCCGTCCGCCAGCACCGTCGCCGGGTACTCCGCCCCGTTGATGGTCACGGTCAGGTTGCTGCCCGCCGCCAGCCCGCTGCTGCTGCCGGTGACGATCAGGTTCTGGCCGTGCTCGATGACGTTGATCACGTCGTCGCCCGCCACCGTGTCGATGCGCAGCCCCGGCAGGTTGGCGTCGACGGTGACGTCGCGCGTGCCGCTGCCGCTGTTGCCCACGCCGTTGGTGACGCTGGCGCCGATCGTCAGCCCGCCGTTGCCCAGCGCCGTCAGCACGTCGCTGCCCAGCTCAAGGCTCCAGTCAGGTCGGCGTTGACGGTGGTGGTGTACTCGCGGCCGCCGACGGTCACGGTCACCGTGTCGCCCTCCGCCGCGTTGGTTACCCGACCGCTCAGGGTCTGGCCCGCCGCCAGCTCGCGGCGTCACGGTCACCGGCCACCGCGTTGATGCCCGCCGGCCAGCCGCCAACGTCCGCCCGCCGGCCAGGTCCGCCGCCGGCACCGCGCTCCAGCTGCCGTCCGCCAGCACCGTCGCCGGGTACTCCGCCCCGATGGTCACGGTCAGGTTGCTGCCCGCCGCCAGCCCGCTGCTGCTGCCGGTGACGATCAGGTTCTGGCCGTGCTCGATGACGTTGATCACGTCGTCGCCCGCCACCGTGTCGATGCGCAGCCCCGGCAGGTTGGCGTCGACGGTGACGTCGCGCGTGCCGCTGCCGCTGTTGCCCACGCCGTTGGTGACGCTGGCGCCGATCGTCAGCCCGCCGTTGCCCAGCGCCGTCAGCACGTCGCTGCCCAGCTCAAGGCTCCAGCTCAGGTCGGCGTTGACGGTGGTGGTGTACTCGCGGCCGCCGACGGTCACGGTCACCGTGTCCCCTCCGCCGCGTTGGTTACCCGACCGCTCAGGGTCTGGCCCGCCGCCAGCTCGGCGGCGTTAATCACGTCGTCACCGGCCACCGCGTTGATGAACACGCCCGGCAGGGCGGTATTCACCTGCAGCCCCGCGCCCGCGCTGACGCTGTTGCCCACGCCGCTGCTGGCGGTGGCGCTCAGGGTGTAGTTCGCCTCGCCCAGCGCCGCCAGGTCCGCCGCCGGCACCGTCAGGCTCCAGCTGCCGTCCGCCGCGGTGGTCGCGTCGTAGGTTTTGCCGTTCAGCGTCACCGTCACCGCGGTATTTTCCGCCAGCCCGCTGCTGGTGCCGCTGACGGTCAGGTCCTGACCCTTTTCAGCCGCGTTCAGCACGTTGTCGCCGCTGATGGCGTCGAAGCCCAGCGACGGCAGCCCGGTGTCGACCGACACGTCGCGCGTGCCGCCGCCGGTGTTGCCGGCCGCGTCGGTCACCGACACGGCGATGGTCTCCGTGCCGTCCTGCAGGGCGGAGACCGCCGCCGCAGGCAGCCCGACGCTCCAGTTGCCCGCCGCGTCGAGCACCGTGGTGTACGACTGCCCGCCGACGGTGACCGTCACCCGGTCACCCGCCGCCGCGCCGCTCGCCGAGCCGCTGATAACCTGCGCCTGGCCGTGCTCCGCCAGGTTGATCACGTCGTCGCCCGCCACGGTGTTGATGGTCACCACCGGCACGGTCACGTCGACGGTCAGGTTGTGGCTGGCCGACGCCGGGTTCCCCGCCTTGTCCGCCACGCTCGCCGTCACGCCGGCAACACCGTCGGCGATGCCCGCCAGGTCCGCCGCCGGCACGTCCAGCGTCCAGCTGCCGTTTGCCAGCACCTCAGTGCTGTACTCCCGCCCGTTAAAGGTCACGGTGACGGTCTGCCCCGCCTCCGCCGTGCTGGTGCCGCTCAGGGTCAGGTCGCGCCCCGCCTCCGCCGCGTTCAGCACGTTATTTTCACTGATAACGCCGATGGTCAGCGACGGCGCCGTGGCGTCCACGCTGTACTCGCGCCCCGCCGTCGCCGCGTTGCCGCTGACGCTGCTGACGCCCGCCTGCACCACCGCGTCGCCGTCCTTCAGCCCCGCCAGGTCCGCGGCCGGCACCGTCAGGCTCCAGTTGCCGTCGGCGTCAACCTCGGTGCGGTACGTCCTGCCGCCGAACGTCACGGTCACCGGCTGACCGGCCTCCACGTTCGCCGTCGCGCCCGACAGCACCAGGTCCTGGCCCTTCTCCGCCGCGTTCAGCACGTTGTCCGCCGTCACGCTGCCGACGGTGATCGCCACCGCCGCCAGGTCCACGGTCACGCCGTGGCTGATGCTCACCGGGTTGCCGGCGGCGCTTTCGCCCGCCGCCGTCACGGTGACGCTGCCCGCGGCCCAGCCGCCGACGTCCGCCGCCGGCACCGCCGCGCTCCAGCTGCCGTCCGCCAGCACCGTCGCCGGGTACTCCGCCCCGTTGATGGTCACGGTCAGGCTGCTGCCCGCCGCCAGCCCGCTGCTGCTGCCGGTGACGATCAGGTTCTGGCCGTGCTCGATGACGTTGATCACGTCGTCGCCCGCCACCGTGTCGATGCGCAGCCCCGGAAGGTTGGCGTCGACGGTGACGTCGCGCGTTGCGCTACCGCTGTTGCCCGCGACATTGGTGACGCTGGCGCCGATCGTCAGCGCGCCGTTGCCCAGCGCCGTCAGCACGTCGCTGCCCAGCTCAAGGCTCCAGCTCAGGTCGGCGTTGACGGTGGTGGTGTACTCGCGGCCGCCGACGGTCACGGTCACCGTGTCGCCCTCCGCCGCGTTGGTTACCCGCCCGCTCAGGGTCTGGCCCGCCGCCAGCTCGGCGGCGTTAATCACGTCGTCACCGGCCACGGCATTGATGATCACGCCCGGCAGGACGGATTCGACATTGATGGTGTGCGTCGTACTGGCACTGTTACCTACACTATTGGTGGCCGATGCGCTGACGTCATACAACGCTTCGCCCAGCGAGCTAACCTGATCTGCAGGAACAGTGGTGCTCCAGTTACCTTCGGCATCCACCTCAGCGCTGTAAGCTTTGCCATTCAGTACCACTGTAACGACAGTCCCGCTAACCAGCCCGGTGGCGCTACCACTGATGACCAGATCCTGGGTTTTTTCAGCGTTATTGATCAGATCGTCGCCGGAAATAGTATCGATAGTCAGCACTGGCGTGCTCAGGTTGACCGCCACGTCGTGCGTGGTGCTGCCGCTGTTGCCCGCCTTGTCCGTCAGCGCCGCCGTGATGGTGTAAGCGCCTGCATTCAGTGCGCCCACGTCCGCCGCCGGCACGCCCACGCTCCAGTTGCCCGCCGCGTCCAGCACCGTGGTGTACGACTTCTCGCCGACCGTCACCGTCACCACGTCACCCGCCGCCGCCCCGCTCACCGAGCCGGAGACGATCAGCGCCTGCCCGTGCTCCGCCGCGTTGATCACGTCGTCGCCCGCCACGGTGTTGATGCGCAGCTCCGGCACGGTGGTGTCCACCAGCACGCTGCTGCCCGCGCCAGCCGGGTTCCCCGCCTTGTCCGCCACGCTCGCCGTCACGCCGGCAACACCGTCGGCGATGCCCGCCAGGTCCGCCGCCGGCACGTCCAGCGTCCAGCTGCCGTCCGCCAGCACCTCAGTGCTGTACTCCCGCCCGTTAAAGGTCACGGTGACGGTCTGCCCCGCCTCCGCCGTGCTGGTGCCGCTCAGGGTCAGGTCGCGCCCCGCCTCCGCCGCGTTCAGCACGTTGTTTTCACTGATAACGCCGATGGTCAGCGACGGCGCCGTGGCGTCCACGCTGTAGCCCTGCTGCGCCGCCGCGGCGTTGCCGCTGACGCTGCTGACGCTCGCCTGCACCACCGCGTCGCCGTCCTTCAGCCCCGCAAGGTCCGCGGCCGGCACCGTCAGGCTCCAGTTGCCGTCGGCGTCAACCTCGGTGCGGTACGTCCTGCCGCCGAACGTCACGGTCACCGGCTGACCGGCCTCCACGTTCGCCGTCGCGCCCGACAGCACCAGGTCCTGGCCCTTCTCCGCCGCGTTAAGCACGTTGTCCGCCGTCACGCTGCCGACGGTGATCGCCACCGCCGCCAGGTCCACGGTCACGCCGTGGCTGATGCTCACCGGGTTGCCGGCGCTGCTTTCGCCCGCCACAGTCACGGTGACGCTGCCCGCGGCCCAGCCGCCGACGTCCGCCGCCGGCACCGCCGCGCTCCAGCTGCCGTCCGCCAGCACCGTCGCCGGGTACTCCGCCCCGTTGATGGTCACGGTCAGGTTGCTGCCCGCCGCCAGCCCGGTGCTGCTGCCGGTGACGATCAGGTTCTGGCCGTGCTCGATGACGTTGATCACGTCGTCGCCCGCCACCGTGTCAACGCGCAGCCCCGGCAGGTTGGCGTCAATCACAAAATCAAGCGACGCCGAGCCGCTGTTGCCCACGCCGTTGGTCACGCTGACGCCCGCGGTCAGCGCGCCGTTGCCCAGCGCCGTCAGCACTCCGGCAGGCAGCTCAACCGACCAGCTCAGGTCGTCGTTGACGGTGGTGGTGTACTCCCGGCCGCCGACGGTCACGGTCACGTTGTCGCCCGCGGCCGCGTTGGTTACCCGCCCGCTCAGGGTCTGGCCGGACGCCACTTCCGCGGCGTTAACCACGTTGTCGCCCGCCAGCGTGTTGATGGTGACCACCGGCAGCGCGCTGTCGACGCGCACGTCGTGCGTGGCGCTGGCGCTGTTGCCAATCGCGTCGGTGACGGCGGCGCTGACGGTGTAGTTGGCCTCGCCCAGCGCGCCCACCGCCGATGCCGGCACGGTCACGCTCCAGCTGCCGTCCGCGCCGGTGGTGGTGTTGTAGTTAATGCCGTTCAGGGTCACCGTGACCTGGGTGCCCTCCGGCTGGTTGCTGCTGCCGAAAAGCTGCAGGTCGGCCCCTTTCTCGGTGGCGTTGATCACGTCGTCGCCAGAAATGGTGTCGACAGCCAGCTCCGGCGCGCTCAGGTTGACCTCCACGCCGTGCGTGGTGCTGCCGCTGTTGCCCGCCTTATCCGTCAGCGCCGCCGTGATGGTGTAATTACCGGCATTCAGTGCGCCCACGTCCGCCGCCGGCACGCCCACGCTCCAGTTGCCCGCCGCGTCCAGCGTGGTGGTGTACGACTTCTCGCCGACCGTCACCGTCACCACGTCACCCGCCGCCGCCCCGCTCACCGAGCCGGAGACGATCAGCGCCTGCCCGTGCTCCGCCGCGTTGATCACGTCGTCGCCCGCCACGGTGTTGATGCGCAGCTCCGGCACGGTGGTGTCCACCAGCACGCTGCTGCCCGCGCCAGCCGGGTTCCCCGCCTTGTCCGCCACGCTCGCCGTCACGCCGGCAACACCGTCGGCGATGCCCGCCAGGTCCGCCGCCGGCACGTCCAGCGTCCAGCTGCCGTCCGCCAGCACCTCAGTGCTGTACTCCCGCCCGTTAAAGGTCACGGTGACGGTCTGCCCCGCCTCCGCCGTGCTGGTGCCGCTCAGGGTCAGGTCGCGCCCCGCCTCCGCCGCGTTCAGCACGTTGTTTTCACTGATAACGCCGATGGTCAGCGACGGCGCCGTGGCGTCCACGCTGTAGCCCTGCTGCGCCGCCGCGGCGTTGCCGCTGACGCTGCTGACGCTCGCCTGCACCACCGCGTCGCCGTCCTTCAGCCCCGCAAGGTCCGCGGCCGGCACCGTCAGGCTCCAGTTGCCGTCGGCGTCAACCTCGGTGCGGTACGTCCTGCCGCCGAACGTCACGGTCACCGGCTGACCGGCCTCCACGTTCGCCGTCGCGCCCGACAGCACCAGGTCCTGGCCCTTCTCCGCCGCGTTCAGCACGTTGTCCGCCGTCACGCTGCCGACGGTGATCGCCACCGCCGCCAGGTCCACGGTCACGCCGTGGCTGATGCTCACCGGGTTGCCGGCGGCGCTTTCGCCCGCCACCGTCACGGTGACGCTGCCCGCCGCCCAGCCGCCGACGTCCGCCGCCGGCACCGCCGCGCTCCAGCTGCCGTCCGCCAGCACCGTCGCCGGGTACTCCGCCCCGTTGATGGTCACGGTCAGGTTGCTGCCCGCCGCCAGCCCGCTGCTGCTGCCGGTGACGATCAGGTTCTGGCCGTGCTCGATGACGTTGATCACGTCGTCGCCCGCCACCGTGTCGACGCGCAGCCCCGGCAGGTTGGCGTCAATCACAAAATCAAGCGACGCCGAGCCGCTGTTGCCCACGCCGTTGGTCACGCTGACGCCCGCGGTCAGCGCGCCGTTGCCCAGCGCCGTCAGCACCCCGGCCGGCAGCTCAACCGACCAGCTCAGGTCGTCGTTGACGGTGGTGGTGTACTCCCGGCCGCCGACGGTCACGGTCACGTTGTCGCCCGCGGCGGCGTTGGTTACCCGCCCGCTCAGGGTCTGGCCGGACGCCACTTCCGCGGCGTTAACCACGTTGTCGCCCGCCAGCGTGTTGATGGTGACGGCCGGCAGCGCGCTGTCGACGCGCACGTCGTGCGTGGCGCTGGCGCTGTTGCCGATGGCGTCGGTGACGGCGGCGCTGACGGTGTAGTTGGCCTCGCCCAGCGCGCCCACCGCCGATGCCGGCACGGTCACGCTCCAGCTGCCGTCCGCGCCGGTGGTGGTGTTGTAGTTAATGCCGTTCAGGGTCACCGTGACCTGGGTGCCCTCCGGCTGGTTGCTGCTGCCGGAAAGCTGCAGGTCGGCCCCTTTCTCGGTGGCGTTGATCACGTCGTCGCCGGAAATAGTATCGACAGCCAGCTCCGGCGCGCTCAGGTTGACCGCCACGTCGTGCGTGGTGCTGCCGCTGTTGCCCGCCTTATCCGTCAGCGCCGCCGTGATGGTGTAATTACCGGCATTAAGTGCGCTCACGTCCGCCGCCGGCACGCCCACGCTCCAGTTGCCCGCCGCGTCCAGCACCGTGGTGTACGACTTCTCGCCGACCGTCACCGTCACCACGTCACCCGCCGCCGCCCCGCTCACCGAGCCGGAGACGATCAGCGCCTGCCCGTGCTCCGCCGCGTTGATCACGTCGTCGCCCGCCACGGTGTTGATGCGCAGCTCCGGCACGGTGGTGTCCACCAGCACGCTGCTGCCCGCGCCTGCCGGGTTGCCCGCCTTGTCCGCCACGCTCGCCGTCACGCCGGCAACACCGTCGGCGATGCCCGCCAGGTCCGCCGCCGGCACGTCCAGCGTCCAGCTGCCGTCCGCCAGCACCTCAGTGCTGTACTCCCGCCCGTTAAAGGTCACGGTGACGGTCTGCCCCGCCTCCGCCGTGCTGGTCCCGCTCAGGGTCAGGTCACGCCCCGCCTCCGCCGCGTTCAGAATGTTGTTTTCACTGATAACGCCGATGGTCAGCGACGGCGCCGTGGCGTCCACGCTGTAGCCCTGCTGCGCCGCCGCCGCGTTGCCGCTGACGCTGCTGACGCTCGCCTGCACCACCGCGTCGCCGTCCTTCAGCCCCGCCAGGTCCGCGGCCGGCACCGTCAGGCTCCAGTTGCCGTCGGCGTCAACCTCGGTGCGGTACGTCCTGCCGCCGAACGTCACGGTTACCGGCTGACCGGCCTCCACGTTCGCCGTCGCGCCCGACAGCACCAGGTCCTGGCCCTTCTCCGCCGCGTTCAGCACGTTGTCCGCCGTCACGCTGCCGACGGTGATCGCCACCGCCGCCAGGTCCACGGTCACGCCGTGGCTGATGCTCACCGGGTTGCCGGCGGCGCTTTCGCCCGCCACCGTCACGGTGACGCTGCCCGCGGCCCAGCCGCCGACGTCCGCCGCCGGCACCGCCGCGCTCCAGCTGCCGTCCGCCAGCACCGTCGCCGGGTACTCCGCCCCGTTGATGGTCACGGTCAGGCTGCTGCCCGCCGCCAGCCCGGTGCTGCTGCCGGTGACGATCAGGTTCTGGCCGTGCTCGATGACGTTGATCACGTCGTCGCCCGCCACCGTGTCGACGCGCAGCCCCGGCAGGTTGGCGTCAATCACAAAATCAAGCGACGCCGAGCCGCTGTTGCCCACGCCGTTGGTCACGCTGACGCCCGCGGTCAGCGCGCCGTTGCCCAGCGCCGTCAGCACGTCGCTGCCCAGCTCAAGGCTCCAGCTCAGGTCGTCGTTGACGGTGGTGGTGTACTCCCGGCCGCCGACGGTCACGGTCACCGTGTCGCCCGCGGCCGCGTTGGTTACCCGCCCGCTCAGGGTCTGGCCGGACGCCACTTCCGCGGCGTTAACCACGTTGTCGCCCGCCAGCGTGTTGATGGTGACCACCGGCAGCGCGCTGTCGACGCGCACGTCGTGCGTATCTGAAGCGCTATTGCCAATCGCGTCGGTGACGGCGGCGCTGACGGTGTAGTTGGCCTCGCCCAGCGCGCCTACCGCAGCTGGAGGTACGATCAGGCTCCAGCTGCCGTCCGCCGCGGTGGTGGTGGTGTAATTAATGCCGTTCAGGGTCACCGTTACCTGGGTACCCTCCGGCTGGTTGCTGCTGCCGGAAAGCTGCAGGCCAGACACTTTTTCGACGGCGTTGATCACATCGTCGACAGCCAGCGTATTGATGCTAATTTCCGGCGTTGCCGTATTGACTGTCACATCCAGCACATTGCTTCCGGTGTTACCAGCCTGATCAGTAACAGAAACGCTAATGCTCAAGCTGCCGTCTGCCAGCCCCTGAATAACCGATGCAGGAAGCCCCAGACTCCAGTTACCGTTGGCATCAACCACAGTGGTGTATTGCTGATTATTGAGGGTAACGGTGACAATATCGCCCGCTGCTGCGCCGGTCACGGAGCCGGTCAGTACCTGCGCCTGGCCGTGTGCAGCCTGGTTAATAGTATTGGTGCTGGTGACAAAATCATTGATTGTGACCTGAGGAATGGTTGCATCAACCAGCCCGGCACGATCGGCACTGCTGTTATTGCCGGCGACATCGCTAACGCTGGCAGTAACAGTAACGATACCGTCATTCAGCTCAGCGACATCCGCAGCCGGAACACTCAGCTGCCAGGTGCCGTCATTCTGCACGGTGGTTTCATACTGTTTACCGTTAAGCATAACGGTTACAGGCTGACCGGCCTCGGCATTAGATGTTCCGCTAAGGACCAGATCCTGTTGCGCTTCAGCAGCATTGATGACGTTGTCTGAGGCGATACTATCAATCGTCAGGGTCGGTGCCTGAGTATCCACCGTCACTACGCGTGAAGTATCAGCGCTATTGCCGTTAACATTGGTCACACTGACGTCAATCTGTGCGCGTCCATCGGTCAGATTTTCCATTGCACTGGCCGGCAGCGTAAGGCTCCATGAGCCATCTTCTTCTACCTGAGCCGTAAAGGTCTGACCGGCAAATTTCACCACCACCGTCTGTCCGGCTTCAACACCTTGTGTCTGTCCAGAGAGCGTCAGATCGCTGCCTTTTTCTGCAGCATTAAGCATGTCGTCGCTGGATACGGTATCGAGAGTGACGGCGACAGCGTTAAGATCAAGCACAACAGGATGCTCAACGCTCACCGTATTGCCCCAGTTATCTTCTGCGCTGGCGGTCACAACAATTTGACCTTCCGGCCAGTTTTGCAAGTCTGCCGCAGGCACCCCAATCTGCCAGCTGCCATTGCTGGTCACTACCGTTTGGTAGTCAATACCGTTAATCGATACAGTAACCTGCGAGCCCGCTGCCAGATGGCTGCTGGAGCCGGTAACGGTGAGGTCCTGGCGCTGCTCAATGGCGTTAATGACGTCATCACCAGAAATGGTGTTTACACGCAGCCCTGGCAGCTCCGCGTTGATGTTGATGTCGCGCTCACCGCTTCCGGTATTGCCATTAGTATTGGTTACCGAAGCGCTGAAGGTCAGGTTACCATCACCGAATGACTGTAGGTCACTCGCCGGAATCGTCACGCTCCAGGTCAGATCACTGCCAACCTCTGCGCTGTAGTTTTTGCCCCCGACAATAATCGAGACGATATCGCCGGCGCTGGCGCCTGTTACACGGCCACTTAACGTCTGGTCAACCGCGACTTCGGCGTTGTTCACCAGGTTATCGCCGGCAAATGTGTTAATGAATACCTGTGGTAACGCGGTATCCACCAGCAGATTTCCCTCTGCGGAACCTGAATTACCCACGCTGTCTGTACCGCTGACGGTGACCTTGTATATGGTGTTCGCAAGGTTCAGCACGTCGGTAACCGGAACCTGTAAAGACCAGACGCCACCTTCTACCGTGGTCTGATAAGTCACATTATTCAGGGTGACAGTGACATTACTGCCGTCAGCCAGATTACTGGTGCCGCTCAGCGTCAGAGGTTGCAACGCTTCCTGAGCATTGAGTACGTTATCCTGGCTTATCGTATCCAGGGTGAATTCAGGAGGTGCACCACTCAAGGTGACGTTGTGAGTAGCATTACCGGTGTTGCCGGCTGCATCGGTAACCGATACCGACAGGGTGTGATTGCCTTCACCTAACGCGCTGATGGCAGAAGCCGGTACGCCTACGCTCCAGCTACCATTAGCCTGCACAACGCCAGTGTAGGTTTGTCCATTAAGCGTAACCGTAACGACATCACCCGCCGCCGCGCCAGCAGCCTGGCCGGAAATGATCTGTGCCTGACCCTGCTCGCTGGTATTAAGCACATCATCGCCCGCCACGGTATTCACGGTGACGACAGGTGCTGCGGTATCCACCGCGAAATTGGCCGTGCTGGAACTGGTGTTGCCGGCTTTATCGCTGACGCTGGCCGTCAGGGTGTGATCGCCTTCAGCCAGGTTTTTTACCTCGCTGGCACTGAGGGTGAGTGACCAGGTGCCATCACTGCCTACGGTCGCCGTGTGGGTCTGACCGTTCAACGTTACGGTTACCGTCTGGCCGGCTTCAGCATTGGTTTTTCCGCTGAGGACCACCGGCTGACCCTGCTCAGCCGCATTGATAATATTATCCTGCGCAACAGTGTCTACTGAGAGCGTTGGCGCACGGGTATCGACATTCAGCGTCTGATTAGCGGTGACGTTATTGCCCGCAGCATCTTTACCGCTTACCGTCACCGTCCAGGTGCCATCAGTCAGCGCAGCTGCATCGGCCACCGGTACATTCACGCTCCACGCACCGTTAGCCCCCACTTCCGCAGAGTAGGTTTTACCGTTCAGCGTTACGCTAAGTGCGGTGCCCTGTGCCAGGTTGGTACTGGCGCCAGAAAGGGTGAAGCCAGCCGATTGCTCGCTGGCATTGATCACGTTATCACCGGCAATCGTACCAGGCGTCACCGTCGCCTCAGCAGTTGAGACGGTTAACGTGATATTGCCCGCAGAAGTGGTTTTGCTGCCATCGATCTGCACTACCGACCAGCTATGCTCACCGTCGGTTTGCACCGGCAGTTTGACTGTCCAGCTGCCGTTGCTGCCTACCATAGTGCTGGCAATGGTGTTACCGCTGCTGTCTTTAATCTGAATCGTTGCGCCGGGCTGGCCGGTACCGTTGAAAGTCGGGGTGCTGTCATCAGTCACATCCCCCGCGCTCAGTAAGCCTTGCTTATCGCCCTGCTTATCGCTCACCAAAAAGGTCGGCGTCGCGCTTTCGACTTCCTGAGTATTGTCGATAACTTCGGTTCTGGTGTCGCCACTGCCGCCATTCGCCAGCAGCGCGCCAATGGCTCCGCCGCCGAGGGCTGCACCGGCAATCCATCCCCATGGCGCATCACTCAGCAGGCTGCCCTGCTCAAGCAATGGCTCAATGCTGCTAATGGGCGTGGCCTGTGCGGTTAACTCTGTAGCAGCCAGTCCGGCGCTTTCACCGGTGTCGGCAAACGTGATATGCGTCAGTTCTTGCTGATCATTGAAAACCAGCTCAGAGTGGGTTTTCCCCTCAGCATCTTCAACGAAGTAATTATTACAACGGATGACGCTGCCATCCTTCATGTAGATCAGCAGGTCTTTACCCTGGCGGACGTAGCGTGCGACATCCTGGGCTGATCCGTTGATTTCGATTACGCTGGGTGCTGAAACGGCAACGGATAAATTTCCTTCGCCGGTAATTACCGTTTTTTCGGCTGAATTACGAATAATTACATTAATATTCTTTACTGAACTCATATTGTTTTCCTTCCAGGTGTGAAGTGCCTGTGAGTATTCCGCTAAAAAGGATGTAGCGATCCCTGAGAAAATTTCCCATCGTTACAAGAATTATTTCAGCAGCCGCAGCCGCTATGTGTTTCCTAACTAAGATTGGGTAGTTTTGCTGCTGCGTTTTTTTCAATTCCTAACGCTGGCAGTAAGTTATCTATTGCTGTTGCATAATTAATTGCTGCGCTCCAGCTGTCATATTCAGCCATTATTTTTGATAATGTTGCTTGCCATACGTCCTGTTCGACGCTCAGCAGGTCATTGATGCTTCTTTTGCTAAGTGTATATTCATTTTTATAAACCTCACGGGTGCGTAAGGCGTTTTCCAGCTGCATCTTGCCGGCATCCATTCTGCCGCGCGCGCCTGACCAGTCGGCCATTGCAACCGATGCTTTTTGCAGCACGTCAAAGCGAGCCTGGTCAACCTGAGAAGAAGCCATCGCCCTTGCGCCTTCGGCCTGCCGAACCCGGGCAGAAACCGCACCGCCCTGATACAGCGGAGCATCAATATTGAGCTGGATCTGGTCATCCCAGTAGGCCCGGTTATCAGATTCATAACGCGTGCGTCCACCTCTGAGACTTAGCGTCGGCCAGTGCTCAGATCGGGCTTTATCAACGCCATACTCGGTCGACGTTTCCATGGTTTGTGCCGCAAGGATAGAAGGGATTAGCGAATAGTCGATACTGTCGAGCGACGCCTGCCTCACCTCCAGCGAAGCTGGCAATGGGGACAACTGACCGGCATCAATGCCGGTCAATACTGACAGTTTTGCTCTGGCGCTTAGCAGCGCGGCCTTGTATTGCTCAAGCGTCGCCTGCATACCGGAAACACGAGTCTGGGTTTGCAGTTCATCTGAGGTCGAGCTCAGGCCTGCATCCGCCCGGAGCCGCGCCATGCGCTGAACATTCTGCAACGCTATGATATTTTCCTGTGCCGCCTGGGTCAGTTCGGTAAACCGCCTGACTTCAACATAACTCAACGCGGTTTTTTCAGCGACATCGGACAAGGTGGCCATCAGCTGATAGCGATAGCTTTCAGTCTGAGCCGTTGACTGATTAATGGCGCTATTGGTTTTACCAAAATCATAAAGCAACTGAGTGAGGCTTAGCCCCCAGGAGGCGGAATTGCTCAGCGAGCCGCTGGAGTCAGTGGTTTGACTGTGCCCCGCGCTGCCACTGAGCCCAATTTGCGGCATCCATCCACTACGAGCCTCGTCAATCTGAGCCTGTCCAATACCCATTTGTGCAGCCTGCTGGCTAACAGAAGGATCGCGGTCAAATGCGAAGAGAATACTCTCTTTAAGTGAGGCAGAAGCCACTCTGGCGGTACCTGGTGGGCCGCTATAGGCCGAAGCAACAGTGCTAAAAGTGAAGCCTGAGATTAAGATAAATGCTGCTAACAGTGGAGGTGTAATTAATTTCCGCAAGAATGTTCTCCTTCCCTTATAAGCCCCCTAAGGATGATCTAAGAAATTGAGCCGCAGATAACCTCCGCAGGCTTGCTGAGTCTCTTCGTTTCTGATTAACGAAAAATCCCAACATGGTTAATTCCTTTTAACGCATCGCTAAACCCATGCTGTAACGCACTGTAATAACAAAGGAAGAAGTTATCCAAATAATCCTAATAGGAATTAGCTTAATCGCAAATGTTATTTTCCGCAGAGCATACCAAATTGTCCGAAATTGGACTATACCCCCAATGTTAAAGCGGTGTTAACAAAGAGAAAATTTCTGTGGTTTCCAGACAATTCAAAGAAATAATCATTTTTGAGCTTCTCGGAAAAATCTTGTTTATTTAGTGGGTTAAGCAGTATAGCTGAGTGGACATTTTTGCGTTAATTTCTCGAGAAATCTAACACAAAGATTTTCAAACAATTGTCAATTTTCGAACTACGCACGATATTTGCTTGACAAAAATAACTTTATTAACGTCTCGGGCAGTACAACAACCTTAGCAAAGCAAACAAAATAGAATATAATTCCTTTAATAAAATCATAATTAGAACATTAATCTATCTGTTAAATTTTTGTCAGAATATTTGCAAGATAATTTTCGCTATCTCAGATTTTTCCATTATTTTATAAAATTACCACCATGGACTGTTGAAAAATCTTTTGAGATTACTCTTGAGAAAATTGCGTATTTTTGATCCGTTACGGGCTGTAAAGTGGAATTAAACCGACTGGTTCGGAGATATTCCTGGCAAGATACAGAGCTGTCTACCAGGCCTAACTGCAAGATATTTAAGACTTTTTAGGAAAGGAATTCTTAGTAATACAGAATAACATCCTTAGGAAAAGCTTAAGAAATCGCCTTGCGGATGATTCTGACGAATATGTCCCGCTTGCGGTATAAAATCAGCGTGACAATAAAACCATCATTAAAACCCCACAATCGGTGACGGATTATCAACGACTGCGGGATAGTTAACGCCGGCGATTAATCGAGATCGGCACCGTTAGAGGCTATAACCTGCTGATACCAGCTGAATGACTTCTTCTTATAGCGGTTACCGCTTCCTTCAATATTGTCGTCCAGTTCAACGTAAATAAATCCGTAGCGCTTGGACATCTCTCCGGTCGACATACTGACCAGGTCAATACATCCCCACGGCGTATATCCCATCAGCTCAACCCCATCGTCAATGGCATCGGCCATCGCTTCGATATGTTTACGCAGATAGTTGATACGGTAATCATCAGCGATGTAATGATTTTCATCCGGTTTGTCGACAGCGCCGAGTCCATTTTCAACAATAAACAGCGGCTTCTGGTAGCGGTCATATAGCTGATTAAGCGCGATACGCAGGCCAACCGGATCAATTTCCCAGCCCCACTCGCTGGCTTCAAGGAATGGATTACGCACCCCGCCCAACAGGTTACCTTGCGCACCATCCGCATCCGGGTTAGTGTCATTAACCGTGGTTGACATATAGTAGCTGAACCCAATGTAGTCGACGGTATAGCCAGCAATCAGCGCCAGATCGCCCGGCTCGATCGCCAGTTCCACGCCCAGCTTTTTCCACAGGCTTTTGGCGTAGTAAGGATATTTGCCACCGGCCTGAACATCAGCGCAATAGAGGTTAAAAGCCTGCTGGGATTGAAATGCCGTTAACTGATTAATCGGATTACAGTCATAAGCATAGGTAGTCGCATACAGGATCATGCAACCCATCTGAATTTGCGGATTTACCTCGCGAGCGATTTTCACTGCGGTACTGCTGGCAACAAACTGATTATGCCAGGCCTGAAATTTTGCCTGTGGCTCAAGCGCGCCAGTGTTAACGATTAGCCCCTGACTCATAATCGGGAAATGGGCTGCGCTATTGATTTCGTTAAAGGTCATCCAGTATTTGACCTTACGACCAAATCGCTCAATCACCGTGCGGGCGAAACGCTCGAAAAATGCCACCAGCGCACGGTTTTTCCAGCCACCGTACTCCACTGCCAGCTTAAGCGGCATCTCATAATGGGAAAGAGTGATAACCGGTTCAATGCCGTGGGCAAGACACTCATCAATCACCTGCTGATAATGAGCGAGGCCCGCTTCATTTGGCGACTCTTCCACGCCATTCGGATAAATGCGTGTCCAGGCGATCGAAAAGCGATAACACTTAAAGCCCATCTCAGCAAACAGTGCAATGTCCTGTTTGAAGCGATGATAGTGATCAATGCCTTTATGGTTTGGATAAGTGAACCGTTGCGAGTTCAGTGAAAAATCGAACTCCGGAGAAGAGACGATCGCTAACCGTTGTTTACCGCCTGGAATGGCATCAACTATCGATGGCCCTTTGCCATCTTCGTCCCACGCCCCTTCAACCTGATTTGCCGCGGTGGCACCACCCCATAAAAAACCTTGCGGAAACTTATCTCTCATTAACCACACTCCTGTTGTAAACAACTAAAGATCAACGGCACCTGCAGCACTATGACTGCTGAGCACTCAGGCTTTTTTCGAGTGTATGTGAAAATGGCACGACGCAACAGTGATTGGCAGGCAGAACAGTCATATCACTGATTTACATCAATTGTTTACATCCGTATCCTTTTCCTGATCGGATAAAGACATTATGTATTATTGAGTTTGTACTTATTAATTTAAAATTAATAATATTACATTTAATTATTAACAACATTAAACTTTATCATTTTTTGATCTGTAACTTAATTTTTAATAGTTATTTATCCCGAAATAGGGTTAAGCTGTTGTTCAGCTGGACAGAGAAGCTCTCCACATATCAGGTTCAATCATGAAGACGATTTATCTACCGCTTTTCATTGCCATCGTGTTCGAAGTAATTGGCACGACGTTGATGAAATTCGCTGAAGGATTTACAAAACCCGGTTACACCGTGGCTACACTGGCCTGTTACGGCGTGGCCTTTTACTGCCTGTCATTAACTCTGCAACATATTCCGACCGGTATTGCCTACGCTATTTGGTCTGGCGTCGGCATCGTGCTGATTTCGTTAGCAGCCTGGGTGCTTAATGGTCAGAAGCTTGATCTGGCAGCAATTATCGGCCTTGCGTTTATTATTGTTGGCGTCATCATCGTAAACGTATTTTCTAAAGCGGTCCCACATTAAGTCTAATGCAAAAAATCTGCTGGTGATTTATTCATGCAAAACATGACCCTTTTCAATCTACCGTAAGATAGTCCTCTCTGAAAATTAAATTTATGCAACGGGCTTTGCATCTCAACTTTTTGTTGCATTAACATTTTATTTATAACACAGGAAAAGGGGTCAATAACATTATCAATATATCTCATCTCATTTGATAAACGTTGTATTCATGCTACCATTTTTGAATATTAATAATTAGTTAAGTACTTATCATGTCATTAAAAAAAGAGAGCATCATGGATGTTGCTACCGATCTCTTCAATAGAGAAGGCTATCAGTCGGTCGGTGTTGATAAAATCGCCGCCGAAGCCGGGGTCTCGAAGCTAACGCTTTACCGGCACTTTCCTTCTAAGGAGCGCCTGATTAATGAAGTTCTGCGTAAACGCAAAGATGATTTCTTGCAGGACATTTCAGCTGTTATTCGACATCAGCCAACCACCAAAGAGCAGCTTTTCTCTTTTTTTTGTTATTATCATGACTGGTTCAAGCATGAAGATTTTCACGGCTGTATGTTTACTCATTCGCTGTCAGAATTTGGTCGCAAATCGACAACGGTATTGGAAATTAATCAGGAAATAAAACGGCATCTTATGCAGATACTTTTGACAATTTTATCTCCCTTAGTCAAAGGCGAAAGAGCACATCGTATAGCCTATGTTTTTATTATTCTGATTGATGGTTCTATTACTGCAGAACTGACATGGCGCGATCAAAATGAATACTCACCTGCACTGGCGGCATGGTCAACGGCCAAAACAATTCTTGAATCTGAAGGCATTCATTTTTGATAACCTTGACGTAGTCTGCCATGAAAGTTTAACACATCACCCTCTTACATCCGATGCTATGCTTCATTTTGGTTCTAAAAAGTCAATATTCATCAACTGATATGGCGTTTTTTTATAAACCTTTTAATTATTAAGACTTCAGTCACCTGACAAGTCATAAACCTGATAAACCTTCCATAATTATCAGCAAGCTTTTAGCATTACCCATACAGACCGAGCGGTATTACTTTGAATACAAACATGTGATTCAGAACAGGGTTTTTCTTAATTGTAATAAAATTGCCGCAAACCAAATCAATAGCATAGATTAAATATAAACAATAATTTAATATTTTTATTGAAAAACAGATCTGTTTACTTTAGTTTCTTTTTAACAGGAGCTTCAGGATTCAAATCTATGGAAAGTATAGTCAGCCATAAACCCACAGTTATCTCCGGGAAATTTTTACCTGCAGCTTTAGATGAATATATATGTACGCTGCTGGGAACCATGCATCTGGATGCTATTTTCAGTCACTACCCTTCTCTTGTCGCCCAACTGACCGAAGCGGTAGAAACTGAACTCAATTTAGCCTATGGCGTCAGCAATGCCGACAACAGCCGTAAGATTATACAAAAAACGTTATTCTGGCTTTATCAGACCGCGCTGGTCGACCCACTGGCGCCGGAGAGTAAAAATCAACACAATGCGGTGATGGTCACGCTGCGAACCATGATTGAAAAAAGTTGGCTGGCTTATGAGATGCAAAATTGTTTCATGCCTGGATTGCCATTGACGGTTTCACCCGATTCATTTTCCCAACATTTACAGCAGCTATGGCTCAATCATCGCGCGGCTGAACATCCGCTCTATGACTATCTGCAGCATCAGGCGTCAAAAACACAGCTCAGCTATTTCTTTAAATGTGATAGTGCGCTTAACCTGCTGTTTTTCGACCTGATTGCGATGGCGATGGTCGGCGCGCGTCAGGATACACGCAGTGAATTAAGCCGGAATATGTGGGATGAGTCGGGCATGGGGAGCGATTACTTCACGCACGTGAATCTGTATAAAGCACTGTTGACTGAAAACCAAATTCCTCTACCGGAGGATAATTATGTGCACCTGTTAAGCTGGCAAGGGCTGAGCGGCTATAACTTATTTTTGCTGGGCGGTATAAACCGTGAGCATTACTTCAAGCTGGTAGGTGCACTGGCGATGACCGAGTTGCTTGATCCCAGCCATTACCAGAAATTAGTTTGTGGCAGTAAACGGCTGGGGATGAGCGATCAGCAGCTGCATTACTATACCGAGCATATCGATGTCGATGTTATTCACGCCAATGGCTGGTTGCAAAACGTTATCACCCCCATCGTCGCTCTTACGCCGGCAGCGATGACAGAAATATGGATTGGTGCCAATCTGCGGCTCAGTAGCATTGATAAGTATTATGACTACCTGCTTGAAAAAATTATAAAAATAAATTAGCTGACGAAAGAAATATTTTTCGCACAGCAATATCGTTGACGGCTCTGTCAATTTCTGCCGCATTAACGAATGCTTACTCTTGATATCAGGCGAAATATGCGGTTCCGGAACGTTCTCAGGATGGACGCCGGAAGGTTTTAATGCATAAATGGCAGCACCACAAAATATGCCAGTGCTTCAACTGGAAGTGAGAGCTTCCCTCTCTTTCTGGCTTAATCTGTCGTTTAACCTGAACTGAAGACTCAGAATTCCGGGCCTGCGGTTCAGGCCCACCTTCGCCTGTAACACAACAACTGAGAATGGACTCATGAATATTCAGGGATGCTCCCACTCAAGTAATTTAAACAGAGTTATGAAAAACAGGGATATTTATCCGGATCGGCTCAGTCCACAGATAAATTCCGTTTCCCCTTTATCACCAGTAAGTAAGAATCTGAATTGCCTCAGAAGCTTAAATACTTCGTTGCGCAAATCCTTGTTAAAAATTGCTGGGTGCAATCGCCACTGGAGCGCCATTCCATTGCAGGGTAGCGATGCCTTTGCCGTTGAAGCAATGCTCTGCTCACTGCTGACCGCCACTGACCATCTGTTAATCGTCGAGAATGGCAATTATAGTGGCCGCATGGCAGAGATTTGTCATATTCATCATATCCGTCATTCAATAATGCATTTTGATCCCACGCGAGGCATTGAACTTAACCAGGTTGCCCTGGCGCTGGAAAACGATCGCTCGATTACGCATATCGCCGCGGCACATTTTGAAAAACTGTACGGGGTGAAAAATGACATCGACGGCCTGGCCCAACTGGCAGAGATGCACGGTTGTCGCCTGATGGTAGATGCGATCACTACTTTTGGCCTGCTCCCCCTCAACTACGCGGCGCCAGCTTTGGCCGCCGTCGCACTCTCCTCCAGTAACTGCCTGCATGCGCCACCAGGCATTGCCTTTGTACTGGTATGCAAAAGTGAACTGGCAGAGCGAACGCCACCACGCACTTTTAGCCTCGATCTCAAAGCGCAAAATCGCGCACTGGAGCAACATGGCCACTGGCGTATTTCCCCCTCTCTGTCGATGATGCAGGCACTGCACCAGGCGATGGAGCACTACCTGCAACAGGGGGGGCGCGAAGCGCGCTATCAGTTGTATTGTCAGCGAATGATTTATCTGTTGAAAGGTATGGCAGCGCTGGGATTCAGACCCTGCATTGAGCCGCAGTACTGTGCGCCATTGCTGGTTACGCTGGCCGCACAGGATGACCAGCACTTCGATATCGACAAGCTTAATGAATACTTACGCCAGCGGCAGCTGGTAATGCGCGTTACGCCAGGTGAGGCTGCGGGATCATTACGCATTGGTGTGATCGGTGAACTCAGTCTCAGCGATATCGATAGCCTGTTAAACGTCTTTCGCGATCTGGACTGGGCGGAGCGAATCGATAATCTGAGTGAGTTGCCGTCAGGCTAAGCTGGCCCGATTATAACCGGGCGTTGCCGCTAACCCTGCGCCCCTGAAAGGAGATCAATTATGCGCCTTGCATGTCTGATGGCAGGAACCGGACGCCGTCTGATGCCGTTAACGACGCTACATCATAAAAGCTGCCTGGCGCTGGATAAGCGCAGAATAATTGATTATCAGCTCAGCACCTTTGAGCAAGCGGGCATTGGTCATAAAACCTTTGTTGTCGGCCATGGTGCGG
This sequence comes from Winslowiella toletana, assembly GCF_032164335.1. Classification (NCBI taxonomy): domain Bacteria; kingdom Pseudomonadati; phylum Pseudomonadota; class Gammaproteobacteria; order Enterobacterales; family Erwiniaceae; genus Winslowiella; species Winslowiella toletana. Next base: position 3,749,367 of record NZ_CP134152.1, read on the forward strand.
CGGAGCTTTCCCGAGTGCTGTTTGAGTCGCTGCAAAACAGCCATTTTACGTTATTAAACAATCCGCTTTATCACTCCTTTAATCTCGACTGGAGTGCCTGGCTGGCGCTGCATCAGGATGACGGACCGGTTATCTATTACGAAGGCGACCTGCTGATATCCTCCTCGTTGCTGAAGGAGGTAAACAGCCATCCGGACGAGATTTGTGTCGCGATGGATTCATCCTGCCAGAATGCTGATGATAATGCCCTGAGACTCAGCGCGCAGCAACACGGTCCCTGCGGGGGGTTTATTACCCTGGTAAAATTGGGAAGTGCCGCGCGCCAGTTTGTGGTTGAGCAATTGGCAATGCAGCCCTACGAGGGCGAAATCCAACTGTATAAGATTTTGCAGCGCGCTTTTATGCTGTTTTCCACCACTTATATTGAAGCAGCAGGCCGCCCGTGGATCAGAATCGATAATCTGCAGCAACTGCAACGCGCCAGCCAACTGGCAGAAAAGATTGTAAACTCATAAGCCACAGATTATCTCGCTGCTGATGGCGCTGTTCAGCTTGCCGCTGACTCTGCATTTATTTGCTGGCGAAGCAGGGAAATAACCTGTCCATTACTGGCTGGCAGAAATTGCCGGATTTTAGCGCTATAATCCGCGCAAATCAGCATAATAAGGAAGTCAGAATGGTTACCAATACCGCGGTCAAACTTCGACCGCTGGAGCGCGAAGATCTTCATTTTGTTCATCAACTGGATAACAACGCCAGCGTGATGCGCTACTGGTTTGAAGAGCCGTATGAAGCTTTTGTCGAGCTGTCAGATCTGTATGACAAGCATATTCACGATCAGAGTGAACGCCGCTTTGTGGTGGAACATAACGCCGTGAAAGTCGGACTGGTTGAGCTGGTTGAGATTAACCATATTCATCGTCGCGCAGAATTTCAGATTATCATCGATCCTACACATCAGGGTAAAGGCTTAGCCAGTCAGGCGGCGAAGCTGGCGATGGATTACGGCTTTTCGGTGCTTAACCTCTACAAACTCTATCTGATTGTTGATAAAGAGAACAAAAAAGCGATTCATATCTACACTAAGCTGGGATTTGAGATTGAAGGAGAACTGATCCACGAGTTCTTTATTAATGGTGAATACCGCAACACCATTCGCATGTGCATTTTCCAGCATCAGTATCTGGAAAAATATAAACCTCATGGTGCAATGGTTAAGCCAACCGCGCAATAAGCCAGCCGGAATAATACCTCAATTAACAGCAAGTTGCAGGGCGGCGCTCTCGCCGCCCGTACCAGTGATTAACCCTTTATGTCATCAAACCCTCAACTTCTGGCACCGACCGGATTCATAATTGGCTGCACGCCTTGCGGCTCAATGCAGTACATGCCGCCATGAAAAGGATCAACCAGCAACCAGCCGATAAAGCCGCCAAGCGGTATATTACCGAGGCTGTACCAATGGCTGATCTGCTGTTTTAACGCCAGTGTTTGCGGCACATAGCCCGGCGCTTCCAGCATCACCTGATACTTTTTTTTGCCGAAATAGCTGCCGTTGGACTTCTGCAGAATCACGGTTTGTGGCGTGATACCCTGCGCCACTGCGCGTCCTGTTTCATCCTGTACCACGAAGCTGACGCCCTGTGGGCGCGAATCTATCACTACCGCCTGAGTTTCATTACCCACTATTGTGGCGCAGCCACTTAACATTCCCAGCGAGACCAGTGCCAGCAGAATCGATTTCATCATACTTCCTGCGTCAATAAATCATGCAGACAGTCTAAACGCCAGGCGCGGGCTTTTCATTAATCACGCCCGGCAGAGCCAGGCGTAATAACGCAAATTTTCAGTGGGTTATCTCTTATGGCAGCATTTTACGATGGCAGCGATATCAGCCGGTGTGGTGCGGCAACAGCCGCCTATCAGCTTCGCGCCTGCCGCATGCCACTGCGGTAATTTGTCACTTAATGCACAGCCGTCTGCGTCGTTGCTCCAGGTTTTACTGCTGGCATCGTAGTGTTCACCGGAATTGGGATAAACCACCAGCGGTGCCGTCGTCAGCGCGTTCAGGGTCGTTAGCGCGGCAGTTACACTCTCCAGTGCAATACAGTTGATGCCCATAGCCACCACTTGCGGAGTAGTCGCCAATAGCGCCACCACTTCGGATAGCGGCGTACCGTCACTGAGATGCTCGCTGTCACGCAGCGTGAAAGAGAACCATGCTGGCGTTGCCGGGAATTCTTGTAATAATGCTACCAGCGCCTTAATTTCAGCAAATGACGGCAGCGTCTCGCAGGCCAGCAGATCCACCCCGGCTGCCACCAGCGCCGCCATGCGCGGGCGGTGAAACGCCATCATCTCAACGTGTGGCAGCTGATAATCACCGCGGTATTCAGAGCCGTCGGCGAGAAAAGCGCCATAGGGTCCGACTGAACCGGCAATCAATAATTTTCCGCTTTGCGGATGCAGAGCCAGATAGTCAGTACGCGCCCGTGCGGCCAGCTCTACGCTACGTGCTATCAACGCCTGCGACTGCGCGGCATCCAGCCCGCGCGTAGCAAAACCCTGCGGCGTCGCCTGGTAGCTGGCGGTGATTGCGCATTGCGCCCCGGCGCTAAAATAATCGTAGTGAACCTGATAAATAAGCTCAGGATTTTCCATCAGCACTTTAGCCGACCACAGACTGTCGGTTAAATCACAGCCGCGCGCTTCCAGCTCAGTAGCCAGCGCGCCATCAAGCACCAGGGTCGTGCTGTGCTCGAGGATTTCGGCAACGGGATTGTTAAGCGACATGTTCGGTTTCCTTAGCAAGCTCACGCTTTTTCAGCAATTGAGTGAAATAGTATGCGCCATAGCAGATGGCGACGAATGGCAGGCCACACCATAAAGCAATACGCTGTTCAGGATCGAATGCCAGGCCAACACAGGCCAGCAGGCAGAGTGAAAAACCAACCACTGGCGTCAGCGGGAACCAGGGTGCGCGATATTTCAGATCGGACAGCGGTAGCCCTGAACGCAGATGATGACGACGGAAAGCGTAATGCGAAGCGCAAATACTCAGCCAGACGGCAACCACGGCAAAACCTGAAATCGCCGACAGCGCAACAAACACCGTATCCGGCGCGATTACGCTGGAGAACAGTGCCAGCAAGCCGCCAAGCATACTGACTGAAATCGCCACCAGCGGAATGCCGCGTTTAGTCATGCGGGAAAAACAGCGCGGCAGCGTGCGTTCATTAGACAACGACCACAGCATACGACCTGACGCATACAGCCCCGAGTTCGCCGCCGACAGGATCGCCGTCAGAATCACAAAGTTAAAAATATCGGCCGCATAGGGAATACCAATTTTTTCAAATACCAGTACGAACGGACTTTTAACAATGCCAGCCTGATCCATGGGGATCAACGCCGCCAGCACGAATACGGTACCGATAAAGAAAATCACCAGCCGTGCCACGGTGGTACGGATCGCCATCGGCACCACTTTATGCGGATTTTCGGTTTCACCGGCGGCGATGCCGATAAGCTCAGTACCAGAAAAGGCAAAGTTGACCGCCACCATGGTCATCAGGATCGGCAGCCCACCGTGCGGCAGCCAGCCAGAAGAGGTCAGATTGTGCAGGAAAGGTGCGCTGGAGCCATCTTTCATCGGAATAAAGCCAAACATCGCGCCAGCACCGAGAATGATAAATGCCAGGATGGTGACCACTTTGATAATCGAGAACCAGAATTCCCCTTCGGCAAAGAAGCGTGACGACACCACATTCAGCAAAAAGATAATCGCGCAGAACAGCAGGCACCAAACCCAAACCGGGGTTTGCGGAAACCAGTACTGCATACAGAAGCCGGCGGCAGTCAGGCTGGAACCCAGTGCCACCGTCCACGTCAGCCAGTAGAGCCAGGCGACGGTATAGCCGGTGGCCGGGCTGAGATAACGGGCGGCATAAACGTGAAAAGCGCCGGTTTCCGGCATCGCCACCGACAGTTCACCGAGGCACAGCATCACCAGATAAACCACCAGCGCACCAATAGTGTAGGCCAGCAGAGTGCCGGCTGCGCCGGTGGTAGAGATAATATAACCGGTATTAAAAAACAGTCCGGTGCCGATTACACCGCCCAGTGACAGCATCACCAGGTGGCGTGCTTTCATAGTGCGTTTAAACTGACCGGAAGGGGGATTTTCTTGAGTTGACTGCATCGTGTATAACCATATGGACGTCTAAACTGCTATATGGAAAATTGTTATACAGGGCGTGTCGACAGAATGCAACGTTGCAAACGGTAAGCTATTACGGCAGGCGGGAAAGTACTTCCCCAGCAGACAGCGTTATCCATTGGGGAACAATGCTTAATTAAACAGACAGTCCAGATAGCGCTCCAGCGCCGCACGCGAGCTGAAACCGTGTGGAATGCCGTAGTGATCCTGTGCATCGCCAACCAGATACATTGGAAACTGCACATAGTGGTCACAGGTTTTAATTTCCGAGGCCGGCTCAGCAATGCTCTGGCTTTTCTCTTTCAGCGTTGGGTGAATAATCAATGCGGTACGACCCATGCGCGCTTCGCGATTGACGTAGACATAGTTTTCACCGCGACGATAACCGTAGGTTTTGGGCGTTACCGCATCCATCTCGAATCCGGCTTTCTCCAGTACGCGTGCCACCTCATCAGGTCGTAAATACATGCTCGATCCTCTTAGTCTTACAAAGCACCGCAACCTTACCTCAGGCCAGGCGCTCAGGGCTTTCGGAATTATCCATAAAGGCGACAATACCGGGTCAAAACCACTGCGCAGATTAATGATGGTCTACACTGAGTATTAGTTATTAACGCGAAGGGAGCGAAAAATGTTTAACAGAACGACGAAAAATAATGATACCGATATCAATCAGGACGTTTCTTTGCTGGCTGATACACTTGACGATCTGCTGAAATCTTACGGCAGCAAAACAAAGGAAGAGGTCGACTCCGCGCGCGGTAAAGCTGAATCGCTGTTAAAAGAGACGCGCGCTAAGCTGAACGGTCGTAATCGCGTTACTCAGGCGGCGAAAGATGCCGGCGAACATGTTGATGATTATGTCCATGATAAACCATGGCACGGCGTGGGCATCGGTGCTGCGGTCGGTATTGTGATCGGTGCATTGCTGGCTTCCCGCCGCTAACAGCCCTGTTCCCCCTGTTCTGTCCCTGCCCTCGGGCGGGGATTTTTTTTGCCAAAATTGATAAAAAAATATTCTCGTCGCAAAAAGCCCGCGTTATCAGGCTTTAGCCATCCTGCACATCAGCTTTGCCAAAAACACTATATATAGTCAGGTTGATTTCATTAACCACTACATCTAGTATTAGCCACATCAGTTCACCATTATAGCTGGTGGCACAATCTACGCGAATCGACAGTAAAACGATTCATATCAGACGATATCTCTCACTGCTGAGGTAAATACGAATCATGCGCATTATTATTTACACTAAAGATAACTGTGTCCAGTGCAACGCGACAAAAAATGCCATGGATAAAAAAGGCATCGGGTATCAGCTGGTCAATCTCGATAGCGAACCGGACGCAGTGGAAACCCTGAAATCGCTCGGATACCGCCAGGTACCGGTGGTGATGGCAGCCGACCAACACTGGAGTGGCTTTCGTCCGGACAAAATTTCCGCGCTGAGCCAGATGACTCAAGGCTAAAAATATGTTCCCACTGGTCTATTTCTCCAGCCAGTCGGAAAACACGCACCGTTTTATCAGCCGTTTGGGCTTGCCGGCGCGGCGAATTCCACTGGATGGAGCACAACACTTGCAGGTTGATCGCCCCTATATTCTGGTGGTGCCAAGCTACGGCGGTGGCACCGCTCGCGGAGCCGTCCCCAAACAGGTGATTCAATTTCTTAATGATGAAGCCAATCGCCGCCTGATCCGCGGCGTGATTGCAGCCGGAAACCGTAACTTCGGTACCGCATTCTGCATGGCGGGCGACATCATTGCGCAAAAATGTCAGGTTCCTTATCTCTATCGCTTTGAGTTGCTGGGGACCGCCGACGATATTGCTAACGTAAAATCGGGAGTAACCCAATTTTGGCAACAACAGACAGCACCGTTATAAAACCCGCCGCCACCGCGCTCGACTATCACGCGCTGAACGCGATGCTTAACCTTTATGATGCCGACGGTAATATCCAGTTTGAGAAAGACCACGAAGCAACGCGCCAGTTTTATCTGCAGCATGTGATTCCTGGCAGCGTAGCTTTCGATTCGCTGGCCGAACGCCTGCAATTTCTGGTGGCGGAAGGTTATTACGAAGCCGAAGTGCTGAACGCCTGGCGCTTTGAGTTTGTCGCTGAACTGTTTGCCCAGGCTTATCAACGTCGCTTCCGCTTCCAGACGTTTCTCGGTGCCTATAAGTTCTATACCAGCTACGCGCTGAAGACTTTTGATGGCAAACGCTATCTGGAGAACTTTGAAGATCGCGTCTGTATGGTGACGCTGACGCTGTCACGCGGTGATGAGCAGCTGGCAACGTCGCTGATGGAAGAGATGCTGAGCGGACGTTTTCAGCCAGCCACCCCCACCTTTCTCAACTGCGGCAAACAGCAGCGCGGTGAGCTGGTTTCCTGCTTCCTGCTGCGTATCGAAGACAATATGGAGTCGATTGGCCGTTCGGTTAATTCGGCGCTGCAATTGTCGAAACGCGGCGGCGGCGTGGCGTTTCTGCTGTCGAATCTGCGCGAAGCCGGTGCGCCGATCAAGCGTATTGAAAATCAGTCATCCGGCGTTATTCCGGTAATGAAAATGCTGGAAGATGCTTTCTCCTACGCCAATCAGCTGGGTGCACGCCAGGGCGCAGGCGCGGTTTATCTGCATGCGCACCATCCGGATATTCTGCGTTTTCTTGATACCAAACGTGAAAATGCCGATGAAAAAATTCGCATCAAAACCCTGTCACTTGGGGTGGTAATTCCGGATATCACTTTCCAGCTGGCAAAAACCAATCAGCCGATGGCGCTATTCTCACCGTATGACGTTGAGCGTCTGTACGGCCTGCCATTTGCTGATATCAGCGTCAGTGAAAAATACCACGAGATGCTGGCTGACGAGCGTATTCGTAAGACCTTTATTAATCCGCGTGAGTTTTTCCAGACGCTGGCGGAAATTCAGTTTGAATCCGGCTATCCCTACATCATGTATGAAGACACGGTGAATCGCGCTAATCCAATTAAGGGGCGGATTAATATGAGCAACCTGTGTTCTGAAATTTTGCAGGTGAATACGCCGACCGACTATCACGACGATCTCAGCTATCGTCAGATCGGTAAAGATATCTCCTGCAATCTCGGATCGCTGAATATTGCCCATGCGATGGACTCGGAGGATTTTGCCCGTACGGTGGAAATCGCCATTCGCGGCCTGACGGCAGTGTCAGAGATGAGTAATATTGCTTCAGTACCCTCGATTGCCGCAGGGAATGCCCAGTCACACGCTATCGGCCTTGGTCAGATGAATCTGCATGGCTATCTGGCGCGTGAAGGTATGCTGTACGGTTCAGAAGAAGCGCTGGATTTCACCAATATCTACTTCTATTGCGTAACGTATCACGCGCTGCGCACGTCGAATCAACTGGCACGTGAGCGTCAGCAAAGCTTCGCCGGATTTAGCGAGTCACGCTATGCCAGCGGCGAATATTTTGATCGGTATGTCGATCAAAGTTGGCAGCCGCGCACCGCCCGCATTGCTGCACTGTTTGCGGCGGCGGGTATCACACTGCCGACCCAGCAAGACTGGCGCACGCTGAAAGCGGCGGTAATGAGCAGCGGATTGTATAACCAGAATCTGCAAGCAATTCCGCCGACCGGTTCGATCTCATATATCAATCACGCCACCTCCAGTATCCACCCTATCGTTTCGCGTATTGAGATTCGCAAAGAGGGTAAAACCGGCCGCGTCTATTACCCGGCGCCGTTTATGAACAACCACAACCAGTCGCTGTATCAGGATGCCTACGACATCGGGCCAGAGGCAATTATTAATACCTATGCCGAAGCCACGCAACATGTCGATCAGGGGCTGTCGTTAACCCTGTTCTTCCGTGATACCGCCACCACCCGCGATATTAATAAAGCGCAGATTTACGCCTGGAAGAAAGGGATTAAAACGCTCTACTACATCCGCCTGCGTCAGATGGCGCTGGAAGGTACCGAAGTTCAGGGCTGCGTCTCCTGTTCCCTGTAAGCCGCACTTTTCACCGTTAAAGATGAAATCATGAACACATTAAAACGCGTACAAGCCATTAACTGGAACCAGATTCAGGATGATAAAGATCTTGAAGTGTGGAACCGTCTGACCGCTAACTTTTGGCTGCCGGAAAAATTGCCGTTATCCAATGATTTGCCGTCATGGAACAGTCTGAATGCGCAGGAGCAACAGTTGACTATCCGGGTATTTACCGGCCTGACACTGCTCGACACCATTCAAAATGTGCTGGGCGCACCGGCACTGATGGCCGACGCGCTGACGCCGCACGAAGAAGCGGTGATGTCGAATATCAGCTTTATGGAAGCCGTGCATGCCCGCTCGTACAGTTCGATTTTCTCGACGCTGTGCCACACCAGCGATGTCGATGCCGCCTATCAGTGGAGCGAAGAGAATCCGCCATTGCAGCGTAAGGCCGAGATTATTCTTGAGCACTATCACAATGACGATCCGCTGAAGAAAAAAATCGCCAGCGTCTTCCTGGAATCCTTCCTGTTCTATTCCGGCTTCTATTTGCCAATGTACTGGTCCAGTCGCGGCAAGCTGACCAATACCGCTGACCTGATTCGCCTAATCATTCGTGATGAAGCGGTACACGGTTATTACATCGGCTATAAGTATCAGAAAGCGCTGGAAAAGGTCGATGATGCGCGTCGCGAAGAGCTGCAACAATTTGCCTATGATCTGCTGATGGCGCTGTATGAGAATGAACTGGCCTATACCGAAGCGCTGTATGACGACGTTGGCTGGAGTGAGGAGGTCAAAGCTTTCCTGCACTACAACGCCAATAAAGCGCTGATGAATCTGGGTTATGATGCACTGTTCCCGGCGGAAATGGCCGAAGTGAACCCGGCGATCCTCTCGGCGCTGTCGCCCAATGCCGATGAAAACCATGATTTCTTCTCCGGCTCCGGCTCTTCCTATGTGATGGGCAAAGCGGTCGATACTGAGGACGATGACTGGAACTTCTGACCGTTACAACGAGGGTGCTGCTCAGGCACCCTGTATTTCAAATTAATTCCACTTAATTCCCAAGATTTCAACCAGCAAGCCAGACTATTTACTTATAATAAATTCGTCACATTCTGCATATTTGATTAAATATCCACTTCGCTAAACGTCACTATTTTCATCCATCCCAGGTAAATTCCGATGAAAATATCAGACTATTTTTAACTTTTTTCATTAGCCGCAATCCCTTATGTGCCCTGACATTATCAGAGATCATCGTCTCATCAAATTCCCCTGCTCGCCCGCGAAGGGTTGTCAGATACTCTCAGTGTGTTAGGGTATATGCCGCTTTTATTTAACCAGGATATAACAAGAAAAATAAGATAATTAATCAACTAACGGGAACTTAATTACCGCATGGCAATTAAATTAGAAGTTAAGAATTTATATAAAGTATTTGGGGAAAATCCCGAGCGTGCGTTTAAGCACATCGAGAAAGGCATCAGCAAAGAGGCACTACTGGAGAAAACCGGCCTCTCTCTCGGGGTAAAAGACGCCAGTCTGGCCATTGAAGAAGGCGAGATATTTGTCATCATGGGGTTATCCGGCTCAGGAAAATCCACCATGGTTCGCCTTCTCAATCGTCTGATAGAACCGACTCGCGGCCAGGTCATAATTGATGGTGTCGACATCGCGAAAATATCTGAAAGCGACCTGCGTCAGGTACGCCGAAATAAAATCAGTATGGTATTCCAGTCATTTGCTCTGATGCCGCATATGACGGTATTAAATAATGCAGCATTTGGTATGGAATTAGCCGGCGTGCCATTGCAGGAACGTCAGGAAAAAGCACTCGACGCGCTGCGTCAGGTCGGGTTGGATAATTACGCTCATGCTTATCCTGATGAACTTTCTGGCGGTATGCGTCAGCGTGTTGGATTAGCCCGTGCGCTGGCAATTAACCCGGATATTTTACTGATGGATGAAGCCTTCTCGGCACTCGATCCATTAATCCGTACTGAAATGCAGGACGAGCTGGTCAAACTACAGTCAAAACATCAGCGCACCATTGTATTTATCTCCCATGACCTTGATGAAGCAATGCGCATCGGCGATCGCATCGCCATTATGCAGGGCGGTGAAGTGGTACAGGTCGGCACCCCGGACGAAATTCTGAATAATCCCGCCAATGACTACGTGCGCACCTTCTTCCGCGGGGTTGATATCAGCCATGTGTTCAGCGCCAAAGATATTGCCCGCCGCAGCGCTGGCGCGTTGATTCGTAAAGCGCCGGGCCTCGGCCCTCGCTCCGCCATCAAACTGTTGCAGGATGCCGACCGCGAATACGGTTACGTGCTGGAGCGACAAAAGTTTGTCGGTATCGTCTCTGTCGACTCGCTGAAAGTCGCGCTGGCCGCTGGCGAAGGGCTGGATTCGGCCCTGCTGACCTCACCTGCCGCAGTGCCGGGTGATACCTCACTGAATGAACTGCTGTCGCATGTGGCGCAGGCACCTTGTGCCGTGCCGATCGTCGGCGAAGACCATCAGTATATCGGCATCATTTCCAAGGGCACGTTACTACAGGCATTAGATCGCGAGGGGGCAAACAATGAGTAATCAAACGGCAAATCCGTGGGAAACCGCACCCGCGCAGACTGATACCGCACCGACAACTGACGGCAGCAGTGCCGCCTCAGCCAGCGATCCCTGGTCCACTCCTGCCGATACCAGCAGTGCGTCTGCGGATGCGGCGTCCACCAGCGGTGGTAGCGATGCCTGGGGTTCACCGGCGTCTGCCGGCGGTCACGATGCGGCTGCCAGCAGCAGCGACTGGCTGAGTAGCGCGCCTGCGCCACAAGCGGAGCACTTCAATATTCTCGATCCCTTTCATAAGACCCTGATCCCGCTGGATAGCTGGGTCACAGAAGGTATTGACTGGGTAGTCTCGCATTTCCGTCCGCTGTTCCAGGGCATTCGCGTACCGGTAGATTATATCCTCAGCGCCTTCCAGCAGTTGCTGCTGGGGATGCCAGCGCCGGTGGCAATCATCGTCTTTGCGCTGATTGCCTGGCAGCTTTCCAGCTTCGGCATGGGTATCGCCACGCTGGTTTCACTGATTGCCATTGGGGCGATTGGTGCCTGGTCGCAGGCGATGGTGACGCTGGCGCTGGTACTCACCGCCTTGCTGTTCTGTATTGTCATCGGGTTGCCGCTTGGCATCTGGCTGGCGCGTAGCGAGCGGGCAGCGAAAATTATTCGGCCACTGCTGGATGCCATGCAAACCACGCCGGCGTTTGTCTACCTGGTGCCGATTGTGATGCTGTTTGGTATCGGTAATGTGCCAGGCGTGGTGGTCACCATCATCTTTGCCCTGCCGCCAATCGTGCGCCTGACGATTCTCGGCATTAAGCAAGTACCGGCCGATTTAATCGAAGCCGCCGAATCCTTTGGCGCTAATCCGCGCCAGATGCTGTTTAAAGTTCAGCTGCCGCTGGCAATGCCAACCATTATGGCCGGGGTTAACCAGACGCTGATGCTGGCACTGTCGATGGTGGTTATCGCCTCAATGATCGCTGTAGGAGGTCTGGGACAGATGGTACTGCGCGGCATTGGCCGTCTGGATATGGGCCTCGCAACCGTCGGTGGCGTCGGCATCGTGATCCTGGCGATCATCCTCGATCGCCTGACACAGTCACTGGGCCGCGACAGCCGCAGCCGTGGCAGTCGCCGCTGGTACACCACCGGCCCGGTTGGCCTGCTGACTCGTCCGTTTATCAAGAAATGATTTTTCCGGCGGTGCGTCAGTGGCACCGCCGGCTAATACCGCAATAACATCACTAATAAGGAATCACTATGCGCAAGACAGCAATTTTGGCAGCCGCCTTAACCACTCTGGCCGCGACACAGGTTTCCGCAGCAGACCTGCCGGGTAAAGGCATTACGGTTAAGCCAGTACAGAGCACCATTTCCGAAGAGAGTTTTCAGACGCTGCTGGTCAGTCGAGCGCTGGAAAAACTGGGCTACACCGTGGACAGCACCAGCGAAGTTGATTACAACGTTGGCTACACCTCCATTGCCTCTGGCGATGCCACTTTTACTGCCGTTAACTGGCAACCGCTGCATGACGATATGTACAAAGCGGCAGGCGGTGACAAAAAGTTTTATCGCGAGGGTAATTACGTTGAAGGCGCGGCTCAGGGCTATCTGATCGATAAAAAAACTGCCGAGAAGTATCACATTACGCGTATCGACCAGCTGAAAGATCCGAAGATCGCCAAACTGTTTGATACCAATGGTGATGGCAAAGCTGACCTGACCGGTTGTACCCCAGGCTGGGGCTGTGAGGCGGTGATCAATCATCAGATGCCGGCCTTCGGTCTAAGTAAGACGGTCGAAGCCAATATGGGTAACTATTCTGCGATGATCGCAGACGTGATGGCGCGCTTTAAGCAGGGCAAACCGGTTATCTACTATACCTGGACACCCTACTGGTTAAGCGACGTACTGGTTCCGGGTAAAGATGTCGTCTGGTTGCAGGTGCCGTTCTCTTCTCTGCCGGGTGAACAGAAAGATCTTGATACTAAATTACCGAATGGTGCCAATTATGGCTTCCCGGTCAACAGCATGCATATCGTGGCGAATAAACAGTGGACTGAGAAAAACCCGGCAGCCGCCAAATTGTTTGCTGAAATGAAGCTGCCTATCGCCGATATCAATGCGCAGAATGCGCGCATGCATGACGGCGAAGCGTCTGAAAGCGATATCAACCGTCATGTTGATGGCTGGATTAAAGCTCACCAGGCGCAGTTTGATAAGTGGGTTGCTGACGCAGCCGCTGCGGCAAAATCCTGATTAAACAGGCAACAACGCCCATTGTTAAACATTACACCAGCAGCCTCAGGGCTGCTTTTTTGTCTGTGACTGGTTTGGCCTGTTAATCATCGCAACAATGAAATAGTTTTTTAGGTTACTATTAGCGTATTCCACTTATCAATGCTGTTAACTGCTTATGAAATCCGCACCACAGGGGCTAAGCCCTGCGCTTGTCGCTTTAATGTCAGTTGCGACAGGCCTTTCTGTTGCCTGTAACTATTATGTTCAACCCCTGTTGGAAACTATCGCCCGCAGTTTTGATTTATCCGTAAATCAGGCCGGCTTTATCGTTACCACTGCCCAGCTGGGCTATGCCGCCGGTTTACTGCTGCTGGTTCCACTTGGCGATATGCTGGAACGGCGCGGCTTAATTGTGGTGATGAGCCTGCTGGCCGCCGGCGGCATGGTGATTACCGCGCTGTCATCGTCCCTCAAGATGATGCTGGCAGGCACGATATTAACCGGGCTGTTTTCAGTGGTGGCGCAAATCCTGGTGCCTCTGGCCGCCACGCTGGCCGCGCCGGAAAAACGCGGTAAAGTGATCGGCACCGTGATGAGTGGCCTGCTGCTGGGTATCTTGCTGGCGCGAACCGTTGCCGGTGGCTTAGCGCAACTTGGCGGCTGGCGCACCGTTTACTGGGTTGCCAGTATTTTGATGGCGCTGATGGCGCTGGCACTGTGGCGTTATTTGCCGCGCTATCGTCAGTCGGTTCCACTTAACTATCCGCAGCTGCTACGTTCGATTTTCAAACTGTATGGCGCCAGCCGGGTGCTGCGAACCCGCGCGATGGTTGGCTGTCTGTCCTTTGCCAACTTTAGCGTGCTGTGGACATCAATGGCTTTTTTGCTGGCCTCACCGCCCTACAACTACTCGGAAGGCATGATTGGGCTGCTCGGCCTGGTCGGCGCGGCAGGAGCACTGGCTGCACGGCAGGCCGGAAGCCTGGCGGATAAGGGAAAAGCGCGCATCACCACTACGGCAGGATTACTGATCATGCTGGCGTCATGGGGTATCACCGCAGTTGGTGCTCACTCACTTCTGGCGCTGATCGTGGGAATTATTCTGCTCGATCTTGCGGTACAAGGCGTGCACATTACCAACCAGAGCGTGATTTATCGTCGGATGCCGGAAGCGCGTAACCGTCTGACTTCCGGCTACATGACCAGCTACTTTATCGGCGGTGCCGTTGGTTCACTGGTCTCCGCCAGCGCCTTTCAGTACGCGGGCTGGTATGGCGTCTGCGCGGCAGGCGTCGTCATGACGCTGCTGAATCTGCTCTGCTGGTGGAGCGGCTACCGTCATGAAAATGACAGTAATTAGCCTGCATATAGTAAATTGAGTAATTTTCAGATTGTGCAGGGGTATTAAGCCCTTGCCCTCTCTGGTATTGTTTAACGTTACTTATTCAGGACGGTTATTTTTACGCATGCAATTATTAAGCAATCGGAAAGCAATGCTCTGCGGAGACGTGTCTGACACGCCACCGGCAGCTTGCGACGGCTTGCCGCATGCTGATATCACCCGCCATTCTGTTCCTGCCGTATCGACCTGTCGTCCAGTTCTGCCTCTTCGCAGCAAAGTCGTAGATGGCCAAATTTCTGCCCAACAGCACCGGATTTTTCACGCTGTTGTCCGCCCTGGGTTAAGGAGTGACCTGGAAATTATTGATGGTGATTCTGTGAACCTGAAAAGGTTACCACCGGCAAAGTGCCTGCACTTATCAAATCACCATCGTTACTATACCAGTTGCAACTAGTGAGGTTCCCCCAAGATGGAAAGTTCGTTTACTCCCATTGAACAGATGCTAAATTTTCGCGCTAATCGCCAGAAAGATTTTCCTTTGCAGGAAATTATGCTGACGCGTCTGTGCATGCATATGCAAAGCAAATTGCTGGATAACCGCAATAAAATGCTGAAAGCTCAAGGGATTAACGAGACGCTGTTTATGGCGTTGATTACGCTCGATGCACAGGAAAATCACAGCATTCAACCATCTGAGCTGAGTTCTGCACTTGGCTCATCACGCACCAACGCCACGCGCATTGCCGACGAACTGGAAAAGCGTGGCTGGATTGAGCGCCGTGAAAGTGACAACGACCGCCGCTGCCTGTATCTGCATCTTACCGAAAAAGGGAATGAATTCCTGCGCCAGCTGCTGCCACCGCAGCATCAGAGCCTGCAACATCTGTGGTCTTCGCTGAGCACGTCTGAAAAGAGCCAGCTGGAAGGGATTACGCGTAAATTGCTGAACCGTCTCGACCAAATGGACGAAGAACAAGTTATCGCTTCTCTTTCCCGATAATAGCAATTACTGCGACACAATCACGCCAATAAACCGCTATTTTAACCGCCCATTTACCCATGCCAGCGCTAATCCCGCTGGCATTTTAGGCTCGGGACTTTGCGTGCATGGATGTGCGTAACCCCGTAATACGTGAAAAACGTGGAGAACACCATGAGTGCAAATGCGGAGCTGCAATCACCGCAGCAGCCAGCTAATAAAAAGAAAAAGCGTAAAACAGCGCTGCTGATTCTGGCTGTCGTGGTTATTGTGATTGGTATCGCTTATCTGACTTACTGGTTCCTGGTGTTACGCCACTATCAGGAAACCGATGACGCGTATGTCGCCGGTAACCAGGTTCAGGTGATGGCGCAAGTTTCCGGCAGCGTCAATACGGTGTGGTTTGATAATACCGACTTTGTGAAAAAAGGGGATGTGTTGATCACGCTGGATAAAACCGATGCCGAGCAAGCGTTTGAAAAAGCGCAGACCGCATTGGCCACCAGCGTTCGCCAGACTCATCAGCTGATGATTAACGGTAAGCAGTATCAGGCAACCATTGAACTGCAAAAAACGGCGCTGGCACAGGCTGAATCAGACCTGAGACGCCGTGAGCCGTTAGGAAGTGCTAACTTAATTGGCCGTGAGGAACTGCAACACGCACGCAATGCCGTCGCCTCTGCTAAAGCTCAGCTCGACGTGGCGGTGCAGCAGTACAATGCCAATCAGGCGGTAGTCATGAACACCTCGCTGGAAAACCAGCCGGCAGTGAAACAGAGTGCGGCAGCATTGCGCGACGCATGGCTGGCGTTACAGCGTACCGAAATCGTCAGCCCGATGGACGGTTTTGTCTCCCGTCGCAGTGTGCAGGTCGGTTCGCAGATCAGCACTTCTACCCCTTTATTAGCGGTGGTTCCGGCGAACAACCTGTGGGTCGACGCCAACTTTAAAGAGACGCAGCTCGCCAAAGTACGCATCGGCCAACCGGCGACGGTAGTCAGCGATATCTACGGTGATGACGTGGTGTATCACGGTAAAGTTGTTGGTCTCGATATGGGCACCGGCAGCGCCTTCTCACTGCTGCCCGCGCAGAATGCCACCGGTAACTGGATCAAAGTGGTTCAGCGACTGCCGGTGCGTATCGAACTCGATCCGCAGCAGGTCGCGCAGCATCCGCTGCGTATTGGCCTGTCGACGCTGGTGAAAGTTGATACCCAGAATACCGACGGTAGGGTGCTGGCTGACAACGTGCGCAAGACTCCGGCATATGAAAGTAATGCTCTGGCACTGGATTTAGCGCCAGCTAACCAGTTGATTGCCGATATTATTCGTGCCAATGCGGGTTAAGAAAGCGGGAGTCTGTTATGGCACAAAAACCGCTTGAGGGAGCCCAGCTGGTTCTGATGACCATCGCCTTGTCACTGGCGACGTTTATGCAGGTTCTGGACTCCACCATCGCTAACGTGGCAATCCCAACGATTGCCGGTAATCTTGGTGCCTCTAACTCTCAGGGCACCTGGGTGATCACCTCGTTTGGCGTCGCCAACGCCATCTCGATTCCGATCACCGGCTGGCTGGCGAAACGGGTCGGTGAGGTCAAACTGTTCCTGTGGTCTACCGCCGCTTTTGCGGTAGCCTCATGGCTGTGTGGAATGGCAGACAGCCTCGGCATGCTGATCTTTTTCCGCGTAATTCAGGGCGTTGTTGCCGGCCCGCTGATTCCGCTGTCCCAGAGCTTATTGTTAAGTAACTATCCGCCCGCCAAGCGCAGCATTGCCCTGTCACTTTGGGCGATGACGGTGATTGTTGCGCCAATCTGCGGCCCGATACTCGGCGGCTGGATTAGCGATAACTATCACTGGGGCTGGATCTTCTTTATCAACGTGCCGATTGGTGCGGTGGTGGTGATGCTGGCACTGCAAACGCTGCGCAGCCGCGAAACCAAAACCGAAATCAGACCGATTGATACCGTCGGGCTGGTATTACTGGTGTTGGGAGTCGGCTGCCTGCAGGTCATGCTCGATCAGGGTAAAGAGCTGGACTGGTTTAGCTCGACGGAGATAATCATCCTCGCAGTGGTGGCGGTGATCTCGCTGGTGGCATTGCTGGTATGGGAGTTGACCGACGATAACCCGATAGTCGATCTGTCGCTGTTTAAATCACGCAATTTTACTATCGGTTGTCTGTCGATCAGCCTGGCTTATATGCTGTATTTCGGCTCAATAGTCCTGCTGCCGCAGCTATTGCAGGAGGTCTACGGCTATACCGCCACCTGGGCAGGTCTGGCATCGGCACCGGTGGGAATTATTCCGGTGATTTTGTCGCCGATTATTGGTCGTTTTGCCCATAAGCTCGATATGCGCCGGCTGGTTACCTTCAGCTTTATTATGTATGCCGTCTGCTTCTACTGGCGCGCTTACACCTTCGAGCCGGGTATGGATTTTGGCGCGTCCGCGTGGCCGCAGTTTATTCAGGGTTTTGCGGTAGCCTGCTTCTTTATGCCACTGACTACCATTACCCTTTCAGGCTTACCGCCTGAGCGGCTGGCGGCAGCATCGAGCTTGTCGAACTTTACCCGAACTCTTGCCGGTTCGATTGGCACCTCGATCACCACCACCTTGTGGACTAACCGCGAGTCGATGCACCACAGTTATCTGACCGAGTCGATTAATCCTTATAACCTCAACTCGCAGGAGACCTACCGGCAACTGGAACAGCTCGGCATGACGCAGCAGCAGGCTTCCGCCTGGATCGCGCAGCAGATTACCAATCAGGGGCTGATTATTTCTGCTAATGAGATCTTCTGGGCTTCAGCGGGCGTGTTTTTGATTCTGCTGGTGCTGGTGTGGTTTGCCCGTCCGCCGTTTGGTTCCGGCAGCGGCGGCGGTGGCGCGCACTGATTTTCAGCTATAAAAAAACGGGCGAAAGCCCGTTTTTTATTGGTCATGCAAGCCCAAAATGGCCAGCCAGATAGTCAATTAGCTATTCTGACGCCACCATTCTGCTAACAGCACGCCCGTCGCAACGGAAACGTTCAGGCTTTCCACCTTCCCGGTTCCGCCAATCGACACGCTGAGATCGCCCTGCTGCCATGCGCTGTCTGACAGGCCATCACGCTCCTGTCCCAATACCAGTACCACTTTGGCTGGCAGCTGTGCTTTCGCCAGCGGCGTACCTTTATGGCTGGAAGTGGTGACAATGGTGTAACCCGCTTTACGGAATGCATCCAGACCGGCAACAAAGCTCTCGCCGCTGATTGCCTGCACATGCTCCGCACCACCTTCGGCGGTACGAACAGCCGCACCGGACTCCAGCAATGACGCGTCATCCACCAGCAATCCTTTAGCACCAAAGTGGGCGCAGCTGCGCATAATGCCACCGAGGTTATGCGGATTGCCGATATCTTCCAGCGCCAGCACACAATCTTTTTCGCCAGCGGTAGATAACCACTCGCTCACCGGCATACCAGAGCGCTTCTTAATCAGGAAGCAAACACCACCGTGGTGTTCAGTGCCAGATGCTTTTGCCAGTTCCGCTTCGTCTACCACATGGTAGGCTTTACGGTTGGCTGCCATCCAGCGCAATGCTTCACGAAAACGTGGCGTAACTTCCTGAACAAACCACGCACGCACGATGCATTCAGGACGGCTTTGAAACAGCGCCTGACAGGCATTTTCGCCATACACGCGGGTTTCTTCCATGCGCTGACGGCGCAGCTGCTCTGGATCGATATAACTTTTCCCGCTGATACCACCGTGATCGGGCTTATTATCATCTGCTGGAGCACGTGAAACCGTGCGCCATGGCGAGTCACTATGACCGCTATCGCGCCCGCCGCGGGGCTTATCATCAGCATTTCGGGAAGGACGACGATTGCCATCCTGACGAGATGCGGCCGGACGGCCACCTTTACCGGTACGTGGATTACCGCTGCCACGCTTTTCATTCTCGTCATCACCGCGGACATACATCACTTTGACTTTGCCGCTTTTACCTTTAAATTCGTCGTTCATCTTTTCCTCCACCTGGCTGAGCGCGAAGCGCGCAGATTACCTGATGTGACCACGCTAAGCTATTAACTTCCACCAAAAGCTATTAACTATTATACCCATTGAGTATTCCACGTTGTTGATGTGACCAGCCCGATCGATAATTAGCCTAAGAAATGTGAAGAGCGGTAAGTAAACGCTCACCAATAACCAAATTTTAGAGGTGAACAATGAATACGGTTTGTGCATCATGCCAGGCAACGAATCGCGTTCCGGAAGAGCGTATCACTGATAATGCCAAATGCGGTCGTTGCGGTAGCGAGTTATTCGACGGTGAAGTGATTAACGCCACCACTGAGACATTTGATAAATATCTGCAGGACGACCTGCCGGTAGTGGTCGATTTTTGGGCGCCGTGGTGTGGCCCTTGCGTAAACTTCGCGCCGGTTTATGAAGACGTGGCGGCAGAACGCAGTGGCAAAGTCCGCTTCATAAAAGTGAATACCGAAGCGCAGCCTGAGCTGAGCGCACGCTTTCGCATCCGCAGTATTCCAACCATTATGCTGTTTAAGCAGGGACAGATGGTCGATATGCTGAATGGCGCAATGCCTAAAGCGCCATTCTCTGCATGGCTGGATGAATCACTCTGATTTAAGCACCATCACGGGCGGTGTAAAAACCGCCCTACGTTTGTCGATGGTTTTCGGCTAATATGGGGTTTTCCTCAGATATCACCTTATGATCGAAAACGCCGTCCTTCGTTTACGCGCTGAGCGTCTCGCCCGCGCCACTCGCCCTTTCCTCGCTCGTGGAAACCGCACTATCCGCTGCCAGCGTTGCCTGCTGCCGCAGAAAAACTGCCTGTGCGCGACCATCTCGCCTCAACCTGCACGTAGTCGTTTCTGTCTGGTGATGTTCGACACCGAGCCAATGAAACCCAGCAATACCGGTCGGCTGATTGCCGATATTCTGCCGGATACCGAGGCTTTTGGCTGGTCGCGCACCGAGCCCGATCCGGCGCTGCTCGCCGCGGTACAGAACCCGGACGTACAGCCGATGGTGGTGTTTCCCGAGTCTTATGCTGATGCCGGACGTCCAATACTCAACGCCCCGCCGCTAACTGGAAAACCGCCGCTGTTTATTATGCTGGATGGCACCTGGACCGAAGCGCGAAAAATGTTTCGTAAAAGCCCCTGGCTCGACCGCCTGCCGGTGATGTCGCTGACGCTGACGACCCCCTCCAATTATACGCTGCGGGAAGCGCACGGCGCCGGACAACACTGCACCGCAGAAGTCGCTGCCGAATTATTAGCACAGGCCGGTGACAACGCCGCTTCCCAGGCGCTGGCCGATCACTTCAACTTGTTCCGCCAACGTTATCTGGCAGGAAAACCTCATCATCCAATCCATCTCACGGCAGAAGCGATCGAAAACGTTTAGAATCAGGCTAATCAATTTCTTCGGGAGCAGGAAATGAGCCAACGTGGGCTGGAAGCGCTGTTACGTCCAAAATCGATTGCGGTAATCGGCGCATCAATAAAACCGCAGCGTGCCGGTTACCTGATGATGCGCAATCTGCTCAATGGCAACTTCAGCGGCCCGATTCTGCCGGTTACGCCACAATATAAAGCAGTGTGCGGCGTGCTCGCCTGGCCCGATATCGCCAGCCTGCCGCTGGCACCCGACCTGGCGATTATCTGTACCAACGCCAGCCGTAATCTCAGTTTATTGCAACAACTGGGAGAACGCGGCTGCAAAGCCTGCATTATTCTCTCCGCTCCTGAAAGCCAGCTTACTGCGTTGAAAGCCTGTGCCAGCCAGTGGCAAATCCGCTTGCTTGGGCCTAACAGCCTTGGATTGCTGGCCCCCTGGCAGGGGCTGAATGCCAGTTTTTCCCCGGTACCGATTGAGAAAGGGAAGCTGGCATTTATTTCGCAGTCGGCAGCGGTATCCAATACCATTCTTGACTGGGCGCAACAGCGCCAGCTGGGCTTCTCCTGGTTTATCGCGCTGGGTGACAGCCTGGATATTGATGCCGATGACCTGCTCGACTTCCTCGCTCGCGACGGTAAAACCAGCGCCATCTTGCTGTATCTTGAACATCTGAGCGACGCACGCCGCTTTGTCTCGGCAGCGCGCAGCGCCTCTCGTAATAAACCGATCCTGGTGATCAAAAGTGGTCGTAGCGCGCAGGCGCAGCTGCTGTTAAAAACCCATCCGGGACTCGATGCTGCCTGGGATGCCGCGATTCAGCGTGCCGGATTACTGCGCGTGCAGGATACCCATGAGTTATTTTCAGCGGTCGAAACCCTGAGCCATATGCGCCCGCTTCGTGGCGAACGCCTGATGATCGTCAGTAACGGCGCGGCTCCTGCCGCGCTGGCACTTGATGCACTTGATGCGCGTAAAGGTAAGCTGGCCCAGCTTAGCGACAGCACGCTCGCTGCTTTGGCTGCCGCGCTGCCGGAAGGCATCACGCCTGGTAATCCGCTCGATCTAAAAGATGATGCCGCGCCCGAGCACTATCAGCACACCCTAAACTTGTTGCTGGACAGCCATGATTTTGATGCTCTGATGGTTGTCCATGCCCCGAGTGCGGTGGCTCCAGCCACCGTGACAGCGCAGCGGTTGATTGACGGCATCAAACAGCATTCACGCGGCAATGCCGTCACTATACTGACGAACTGGTGCGGTGAGCACTCATCAATGCAAGCCCGACGGGCATTCAGCGATGCCGGGATTCCCACTTACCGCACCCCGGAAGGCACCATTACCGCCTTTATGCATATGGTGGAATACCGACGCAACCAGAAGCAGCTGCGCGAGACCCCGGCACTCCCGCCGAATTTGCAGCAGGATACTGCTTATGCCCATCAGCTTATTCAGCAGGCGCTAAACGCCGGTCCGACTACACTGGATACCCATGAAGTTCAGTCGATACTGCAAGCCTATGGGCTGAGTACTTTGCCGACCTGGATTGCGAATGACAGTGTCGAAGCGGTGCATATCGCCGGGCAAATTGGCTATCCGGTAGCATTGAAGCTGCGTTCGCCTGATATCCCGCATAAATCAGAAGTTCAGGGCGTAATGCTCTATCTGCGGACCGCCAGTGAAGTTCAACAGGCCGCCGATGCAATTATTGACCGCGTGAAACAGGCCTGGCCGCAAGCACGCATTCATGGTCTGCAGGTACAAAGCATGGCCAATCGCGCAGGCGCACAGGAGTTACGCATAGTGGTCGAGCAGGATCCGCTGTTTGGCCCGATTATCCTGCTGGGTGAAGGCGGCATCGCGTGGCATGCCGATCGCCAGGCAGTAGTCGCACTACCGCCGCTGAATATGACGCTGGCACGCTACCTGGTCATTCAGGCCATCAACAGCGGCAAAATTCGCGGGCGCAGCGCATTGCGTCCACTGGATATCGCCGGTATCAGTCAGGTGCTGGTGCAGGTATCCAACCTGATAGTCGATTGCCCTGATATCCATAAACTTGATATTCATCCGCTACTGGCAGCCGGCGATGAATTCACCCTGCTCGATGTGACAATGCAGCTGGTACCCTTTACCGGGGATGCCGAAGCTCGCCTGGCGATTCGCCCTTATCCGCATGCGCTGGAAGAGCTGGTCGAGATGAAAAATGGCCAGCGTTGTCTGTTTCGCCCGATCCTGCCGGAAGATGAACCCCTGCTACGGCGCTTTATTGCCCTGGTAACCAAAGAGGATCTTTACTACCGTTACTTTAGTGAGATCAACGAGTTCACCCACGATGACTTAGCCAACATGACGCAGATCGACTACGATCGTGAAATGGCGATCGTCGCGATACGTCAGCATCAGGGCGAGAATGAGATTATTGGCGTTACGCGGGCAATCTCCGATGCGGACAATACTGACGCCGAGTTCTCGGTACTGGTGCGTTCCGATCTCAAGGGGCTGGGGCTCGGACGTCGTCTGCTGGAAAAAATGATCGCCTACACTCGCGAACATGGCCTGATGCAGCTGAACGGCATTACCATGCCGGGTAATCGCGGAATGATTTCGCTGGCACGCAAGCTGGGATTCTCCGTCGATGTGCAGCTGGAAGATGGAATTGTCAGCCTGGCTTTACCACTCACGCCAGCAATATCCGAACCTTGTAGAGAAAGGTAAAATTAACGCCTTCCGCTGCGGTTGATGGTAATATTGTTGGTTACAGCCATGATTTAATGGCAAAAGGCCACTCAATGAATAGAGAAGAAGCGCACTGTGATGTTGTCTAAATTTAAGCGCAATAAACACCAACAACACCTTGCTCAACTGCCAAAACTGTCCCAGTCAGTTGCTGATGTAACAACGCTATTTTCGCCGGCAGATTTTCGTGAAACATTGCTGGAAAAAATTGCGGCTGCAACGCGTCGCATCTGCATTGTGGCGCTCTATCTGGAAAATGACGATGGCGGTCGCGGCGTTATGTCAGCGCTCTATGCTGCGAAACGCGCACGCCCGGAGCTTGAGATAAGCGTACTGGTTGACTGGCATCGTGCACAGCGCGGGCGAATTGGTGCGGCAGCAGCGGCGACTAATGCCGACTGGTACTGTGAGATGGCCGATCAGAATCCCGATATTGCCATTCCGGTTTATGGCATTCCGGTCAATACCCGCGAAGCGCTTGGCGTGCTGCACCTCAAAGGGTTTATCATTGACGATACTCTGCTGTATAGCGGTGCCAGTATCAACGACGTCTATCTGCATCAGCACGACAAATATCGCTATGACCGCTATCAGCTAATCCGCAATGCCCGGCTGACAGATACCATGCTGGCCTGGATCGACAATAATCTTAAAGCGGCAGATGCGGTTCATCGCCTCGACCAGCACGAGCGTCCTAAAAGCCCGGAAATTAAAAATGAGACTCGCCAGTTCCGCCAGGACCTGCGTGGTTATGACTATCATTTTACCGGTGATGCCAACAATGAACAGCTGGCGGTCACGCCATTAGTAGGCCTCGGCAAGCGTAGTCTGCTGAACAAGACCATCTACCATCTGATGCCGTGCGCCGAGCAGAAACTGACGCTCTGCACCCCTTACTTCAATCTGCCAGCGCTGCTGGTGCGCAACATTATTTATCTGCTGCGCCAGGGGAAAGAAGTGGAAATCATAATCGGTGATAAGACCGCTAACGATTTTTACATCCCGGAAGATCAGCCATTTAAGATTATCGGCGCGTTGCCTTATCTGTATGAAATCAATTTGCGTCGTTTCCTGAGTCGGCTGCAATACTATGTGACCAGTGGCCAGCTGACGGTCAGACTGTGGAAAGATGGTGAAAACAGCTATCATTTGAAAGGTATGTGGGTGGATGACGAATGGATGCTGATTACCGGAAATAACCTCAATCCGCGCGCATGGCGACTGGATCTGGAAAACGCAGTGTTGATCCACGATCCGCTGCAGCAGCTGGCAGAACAGCGAGAACGCGAACTGGCGTTAATCCGCACGCATACGACGGTAGTCAAACACTTCCGCGATCTGGACAGTATTGCGGAATATCCGGTTAAAGTGCGGAAGCTGATTCGCCGCTTACGCCGCATTCGTATCGATCGGCTAATTAGCCGGATCCTCTGATTAATGCTGTAAGCCCCGCGATCTGACGGGGCTTTTTATTGGGCTGATGATGATTAAATATCTGATTATCGCCGTTATTTTCTGTTCAGGCTGTAGCCATATGGCGCAGGACCAGTGGACCGGTAAAGATAAAGCTCAGCACTTTATCGCTTCGGCAGTGCTCTCTGCCGCCGGTAATGAGTATGGGCAGAAACAGCACTGGAGCGATACACGCAGCAATACCTTTGGCCTGATGTTCGCCATCAGTCTTGGAGCCGCTAAAGAGTTATATGACAGCCGCGCAACAGGAACCGGCTGGAGCTGGAAGGATTTTGCCTGGGATGTAGCCGGTGCTGCCACCGGCTATGCATTATGGAATCTCGGACAATAATCAGAGCTTGATGCCCTTTCCTCTGCGATGCAGCATCAGCGACACTAAAAATGCCACCGCCCCCATAACCGACACATACCAGAAGAAACTGGTTTCATTACCTGCCGCTTTCAGTGACAGCGCAACATATTCCGCCGATCCACCAAAGATAGCATTCGCCACCGCATAGGACAGACCCACACCCAGTGCGCGCACTTCCGGTGGAAACATCTCAGCCTTCAGAATACCACTGATGGAGGTGTAGAAGCTGGTGATTAACAGCGCGAGCATGACCAGCGCAAAGGCAATCCATGTGCTGTTAACACTTTGTAGTACCGTCAGAATTGGCACCGTAAGCAGCGCCGCAAAGCCACCGAAGATCAGCATGGAGCTACGGCGTCCGATTTTATCCGATAAGGCGCCAATCAGCGGCTGCACTAACATAAAGACAAATAGCGCTGCCGTCATTAATCCGCTGGCGGTCTTCGCATCCATCCCGGAAGTATTCACCAGGTATTTCTGCATATAGGTGGTAAAGGTATAAAAGCTTAGTGAGCCGCCCGCTGTGAATCCCAGTACCATAATAAAGGCGCGGCGATGCTTCCACAGGCCGCGCAGGCTGCCAGCGTCTTTATGTGCACGCGTTTTATCATCGGAGGTTTCATTAAGCGAACGACGCAGATACAGCGCGACAATCGCCAATGCCGCGCCTATCGCAAACGGGATACGCCAGCCCCAACTACGAAGATCTTCTTCTGAAAGAATGTGTTGCAGAACAACCACCGTTAGCAGGGCCATCAGCTGACCACCAATCAGCGTGACATACTGAAATGAGGCATAGAAACCTTTACGCCCTTCCACCGCCACTTCACTCATATAGGTGGCACTGGTGCCGTACTCGCCACCGACTGAAAGCCCCTGAAACAGTCGCGCCAGCAGCAGCAGTATCGGTGCCCAAATTCCCAATGTGGCGTAACCCGGTAAACAGGCAATTACCAGAGATCCAAAGCACATCATGCAAACCGATATCAGCATTGAGGTTTTACGCCCATGCTTGTCGGCAATATAACCAAATAACCAACCGCCAATTGGGCGCATCAGAAAGCCGGCGGCAAATACTCCTGCGGTTTGCACTAACTGAGTGGTGGTATCCCCTGCCGGGAAGAAAATATGCGCAAAATAGAGTGAGCAGAATGAATAAACATAGAAATCGAACCACTCGACCAGGTTCCCCGATGAAGCGCCAACAATCGCCCAGATACGTTTTTTCGTCTGCTCTGCCGATTCCGGCTGCTTTTCCTGCCCTGTTGCTACCTCAGCCATTTAATCACCCTCTTATTTTCCTTGCTGATCTTCAGCGCCAAAGGGTTCAGTAAAGCATTACAACGATTGTTAAGTAAATGTTTTGTATTTTTAGCTGAAGTTTTGTGAAGCAGGCGGGGTTTCCGGAAGAAAATTACTGAAGGGCTTTAAACGCAAAAAACCCCCAGCTTACGCTGGGGGTTATCGCAATTTGATGCCTGGCAGTTCCCTACTCTCGCATGGGGAGACCCCACACTACCATCGGCGCTACGGCGTTTCACTTCTGAGTTCGGCATGGGGTCAGGTGGGACCACCGCGCTAAAGCCGCCAGGCAAATTCTTTGTGCGTGAAACGAATCTTTTGCGCTTAACCAGCACAAAATCTTTCGTTTCTGCAAATTCTTTAATCCGTATGAACAAGCTGAAATTGATGGTTCTCTCACACACAACCACCAAAACACTTCTGGCGTTGTAAGGTTAAGCCTCACGGGTCATTAGTACCGGTTAGCTCAACGCATCGCTGCGCTTACACACCCGGCCTATCAACGTCGTAGTCTTCAACGTCCCTTCAGGACCCTCAAGGAGTCAGGGAGAATTCATCTCGAGGCAAGTTTCGCGCTTAGATGCTTTCAGCGCTTATCTTTTCCGCATTTAGCTACCGGGCAATGCCATTGGCATGACAACCCGAACACCAGTGATGCGTCCACTCCGGTCCTCTCGTACTAGGAGCAGCCCCTCTCAATTCTCCAGCGCCCACGGCAGATAGGGACCGAACTGTCTCACGACGTTCTAAACCCAGCTCGCGTACCACTTTAAACGGCGAACAGCCGTACCCTTGGGACCTACTTCAGCCCCAGGATGTGATGAGCCGACATCGAGGTGCCAAACACCGCCGTCGATATGAACTCTTGGGCGGTATCAGCCTGTTATCCCCGGAGTACCTTTTATCCGTTGAGCGATGGCCCTTCCATTCAGAACCACCGGATCACTATGACCTGCTTTCGCACCTGCTCGAGCCGTCACTCTCGCAGTCAAGCCAGCTTATGCCATTGCACTAACCTCACGATGTCCGACCGTGATTAGCTGACCTTCGTGCTCCTCCGTTACTCTTTAGGAGGAGACCGCCCCAGTCAAACTACCCACCAGACACTGTCCCCACGCCGGATTACGGCGCCAGGTTAGAACATCAAACATTAAAGGGTGGTATTTCAAGGTTGGCTCCACGCAGACTGGCGTCCACGCTTCAAAGCCTCCCACCTATCCTACACATCAAGGCTCAATGTTCAGTGTCAAGCTGTAGTAAAGGTTCACGGGGTCTTTCCGTCTTGCCGCGGGTACACTGCATCTTCACAGCGAGTTCAATTTCACTGAGTCTCGGGTGGAGACAGCCTGGCCATCATTACGCCATTCGTGCAGGTCGGAACTTACCCGACAAGGAATTTCGCTACCTTAGGACCGTTATAGTTACGGCCGCCGTTTACCGGGGCTTCGATCAAGAGCTTCTCCTTGCGGATAACCCCATCAATTAACCTTCCGGCACCGGGCAGGCGTCACACCGTATACGTCCACTTTCGTGTTTGCACAGTGCTGTGTTTTTAATAAACAGTTGCAGCCAGCTGGTATCTTCGACTGGCTTCAGCTCCGGGAGCAAGTCCCTTCACCTACGCGCCAGCGTGCCTTCTCCCGAAGTTACGGCACCATTTTGCCTAGTTCCTTCACCCGAGTTCTCTCAAGCGCCTTGGTATTCTCTACCTGACCACCTGTGTCGGTTTGGGGTACGATTTCGTGTTACCTGGAGCTTAGAGGCTTTTCCTGGAAGCATGGCATCAGTTACTTCACCACCGTGGTGGCTCGTCATCACGCCTCAGCCTTAAAGCATTCCGGATTTGCCTGGAATGCAAGCCTACACGCTTAAACCGGGACAACCGTCGCCCGGATAACCTAGCCTTCTCCGTCCCCCCTTCGCAGTAACACCAAGTACAGGAATATTAACCTGTTTCCCATCGACTACGCTTTTCAGCCTCGCCTTAGGGGTCGACTCACCCTGCCCCGATTAACGTTGGACAGGAACCCTTGGTCTTCCGGCGAGCGGGCTTTTCACCCGCTTTATCGTTACTTATGTCAGCATTCGCACTTCTGATACCTCCAGCAGACCTCACAGTCCACCTTCGACGGCTTACA
The DNA here is from genome assembly GCF_032164335.1 of Winslowiella toletana. Classification (NCBI taxonomy): domain Bacteria; kingdom Pseudomonadati; phylum Pseudomonadota; class Gammaproteobacteria; order Enterobacterales; family Erwiniaceae; genus Winslowiella; species Winslowiella toletana. The sequence continues at coordinate 3,778,145 of NZ_CP134152.1, forward strand.
GAACGCTCCCCTACCCAACAACACATAGTGTCGCTGCCGCAGCTTCGGTGCATGGTTTAGCCCCGTTACATCTTCCGCGCAGGCCGACTCGACCAGTGAGCTATTACGCTTTCTTTAAATGATGGCTGCTTCTAAGCCAACATCCTGGCTGTCTGTGCCTTCCCACATCGTTTCCCACTTAACCATGACTTTGGGACCTTAGCTGGCGGTCTGGGTTGTTTCCCTCTTCACGACGGACGTTAGCACCCGCCGTGTGTCTCCCGTGATAACATTCTCCGGTATTCGCAGTTTGCATCGGGTTGGTAAGCCGGGATGGCCCCCTAGCCGAAACAGTGCTCTACCCCCGGAGATGAGTTCACGAGGCGCTACCTAAATAGCTTTCGGGGAGAACCAGCTATCTCCCGGTTTGATTGGCCTTTCACCCCCAGCCACAAGTCATCCGCTAATTTTTCAACATTAGTCGGTTCGGTCCTCCAGTTAGTGTTACCCAACCTTCAACCTGCCCATGGCTAGATCACCGGGTTTCGGGTCTATACCCTGCAACTTAACGCCCAGTTAAGACTCGGTTTCCCTGCGGCTCCCCTATACGGTTAACCTTGCTACAGAATATAAGTCGCTGACCCATTATACAAAAGGTACGCAGTCACCCTGATAAATCAAGGCTCCCACTGCTTGTACGTACACGGTTTCAGGTTCTGTTTCACTCCCCTCGCCGGGGTTCTTTTCGCCTTTCCCTCACGGTACTGGTTCACTATCGGTCAGTCAGGAGTATTTAGCCTTGGAGGATGGTCCCCCCATATTCAGACAGGATGTCACGTGTCCCGCCCTACTCATCGAACTCACAACAAGTGCAGCTTCGTGTACGGGGCTATCACCCTGTATCGCGCCACTTTCCAGAGGCTTCCACTGCTGCACAAACTGATTCAGGTTCTGGGCTGTTCCCCGTTCGCTCGCCGCTACTGGGGGAATCTCGGTTGATTTCTTTTCCTCTGGGTACTTAGATGTTTCAGTTCCCCAGGTTCGCCTCATTAAGCTATGTATTCACTTAATGATAATGCAACGAATTGCATTGGGTTTCCCCATTCGGGTATCGACGGTTGTAGCGCCTCATATCGGCTTACCGTCGCTTATCGCAGATTAGCACGCCCTTCATCGCCTCTGACTGCCAGGGCATCCACCGTGTACGCTTAGTCGCTTAACCTCACAACCCACAAGTGTTTCCACTGCGGTTGTAAGCATTTGAGAGACTCGAACACATCGCGATTCATTTCTTATTACGGAGAAATGAGACGACGCGTCGTTTCAATTTTCAGCTTGTTCCGGATTGTTAAAGAGCAATATCTTAAAACCTGACTCGAAAGTCAGCTTTAAGATATTTTCAGCGACACCTTTCACCTGTCACCAAGCAAGTGGCGTCCCCTAGGGGATTCGAACCCCTGTTGCCGCCGTGAAAGGGCGGAGTCCTAACCGCTAGACGAAGGGGACACGGGGTGTCGCGACTTCGCAGGCGCCTTGCTCATTACTTTTTCATCAGACAATCTGTGTGGGCACTACGCGGGTATCTTCACATAGGTAAGGAGGTGATCCAACCGCAGGTTCCCCTACGGTTACCTTGTTACGACTTCACCCCAGTCATGAATCACAAAGTGGTAAGCGCCCTCCCGAAGGTTAAGCTACCTACTTCTTTTGCAACCCACTCCCATGGTGTGACGGGCGGTGTGTACAAGGCCCGGGAACGTATTCACCGTAGCATTCTGATCTACGATTACTAGCGATTCCGACTTCACGGAGTCGAGTTGCAGACTCCGATCCGGACTACGACGCACTTTATGAGGTCCGCTTGCTCTCGCGAGGTCGCTTCTCTTTGTATGCGCCATTGTAGCACGTGTGTAGCCCTGGCCGTAAGGGCCATGATGACTTGACGTCATCCCCACCTTCCTCCGGTTTATCACCGGCAGTCTCCTTTGAGTTCCCGACATTACTCGCTGGCAACAAAGGATAAGGGTTGCGCTCGTTGCGGGACTTAACCCAACATTTCACAACACGAGCTGACGACAGCCATGCAGCACCTGTCTCACGGTTCCCGAAGGCACTAAGGCATCTCTGCCGAATTCCGTGGATGTCAAGGCCAGGTAAGGTTCTTCGCGTTGCATCGAATTAAACCACATGCTCCACCGCTTGTGCGGGCCCCCGTCAATTCATTTGAGTTTTAACCTTGCGGCCGTACTCCCCAGGCGGTCGACTTAACGCGTTAGCTCCGGAAGCCACGCCTCAAGGGCACAACCTCCAAGTCGACATCGTTTACGGCGTGGACTACCAGGGTATCTAATCCTGTTTGCTCCCCACGCTTTCGCACCTGAGCGTCAGTCTTCGTCCAGGGGGCCGCCTTCGCCACCGGTATTCCTCCAGATCTCTACGCATTTCACCGCTACACCTGGAATTCTACCCCCCTCTACGAGACTCAAGCTTGCCAGTTTCAAATGCAGTTCCCAGGTTGAGCCCGGGGATTTCACATCTGACTTAACAAACCGCCTGCGTGCGCTTTACGCCCAGTAATTCCGATTAACGCTTGCACCCTCCGTATTACCGCGGCTGCTGGCACGGAGTTAGCCGGTGCTTCTTCTGCGGGTAACGTCAATGACGAAGGTTATTAACCCTCATCCCTTCCTCCCCGCTGAAAGTACTTTACAACCCGAAGGCCTTCTTCATACACGCGGCATGGCTGCATCAGGCTTGCGCCCATTGTGCAATATTCCCCACTGCTGCCTCCCGTAGGAGTCTGGACCGTGTCTCAGTTCCAGTGTGGCTGGTCATCCTCTCAGACCAGCTAGGGATCGTCGCCTAGGTGAGCCGTTACCCCACCTACTAGCTAATCCCATCTGGGTTCATCCGATGGTGTGAGGCCCGAAGGTCCCCCACTTTGGTCTTGCGACGTTATGCGGTATTAGCTACCGTTTCCAGTAGTTATCCCCCTCCATCGGGCAGATCCCCAGACATTACTCACCCGTCCGCCACTCGTCACCCAGGGAGCAAGCTCCCCTGTGCTACCGTTCGACTTGCATGTGTTAGGCCTGCCGCCAGCGTTCAATCTGAGCCATGATCAAACTCTTCAATTAAAAAGCTTGATGCTCAAAGAATTAAAACTGTTATTCGTAATGAATATAGTAGTCACTCTTGAGACTTGATATTTCAAATTTTTTCCATCCGAGGATGGTTTGCGATATCAACCCTGCGAGTGCCCACACAGATTGTCTGATAAATTGTTAAAGAGCAGTGCAATCAGCGATTTGGCTTGCTGTTGCGAGGTGGCGTATATTACGCTTTCCTCCTTCAGAGTCAACCTCTTTTTCAGAAGTTTTTCTCCGGCGGTTCATCTTACCGAACCTTCTGACCCGGTGGCCTGTAAGCCGTTGTTCCGTGTCAGTGGAGGCGCATTATAGGGAGTTTCTGGCGGGTGACAAGTACTAAATTGAAATAATTGTTCAGACGCTCAGTTTTCAATCACACCCGCTGTAATTTGCTGCATATCGTGTGATTAACATACCAAAACGGGCCTTAACGGCCCGTTTTTATCAGTACTCTCTGTTTATTGATGAGCAACAATCACGCCATCTTTCACTATCATCTCGATAGTTTTACCCGGAATCAACGCTCCGGAGAGAATCTGCTGCGCCAGCGGGTTCTCAATTTGCTGCTGAATAGCGCGTTTCAAAGGTCGTGCACCGTAAACCGGGTCATAACCGTTCTCGCCAAGCAGCTGCAACGCTTCATCTGAGATGTGCAGAGTAAAGCCACGATCTTCCAGACGCTGATAAAGACGCTGGAGCTGGATTTTGGCAATCGACGCAATATGCTGCTCACCCAATGGATGGAACACCACCAGCTCGTCAACACGGTTAATAAACTCAGGACGGAAGTGGTGCGCAACGACCGACATCACCAAATCTTTCATTTCCGGATAGTCCAAATCACCGAAACGTTCCTGAATCAGATCCGAACCAAGATTCGACGTCATAATGACCACGGTATTACGGAAGTCGACCGTTCTGCCCTGTCCGTCCGTCAGGCGACCATCATCCAGTACCTGCAACAGGATGTTGAACACATCCGGATGCGCCTTCTCTACTTCGTCGAGCAGAATCACTGAATAAGGACGACGACGCACCGCTTCAGTAAGGTAGCCACCTTCTTCATAACCAACATAACCTGGAGGCGCGCCCACCAGACGTGACACTGAGTGTTTTTCCATAAACTCGGACATATCGATACGCACCATCGCGTCATCGCTGTCGAACAGGAAGTTAGCCAGCGCTTTACACAACTCGGTTTTACCGACACCCGTTGGGCCGAGGAACAGGAATGAACCAATTGGGCGATTCGGATCGGCTAAGCCGGCCCGGCTGCGACGAATCGCATTAGAAACCGCTTCAACCGCTTCGTTTTGTCCAATCACCCGCTGATGAAGGTCGTGCTCCATGCGCAGCAGTTTATCGCGCTCACCTTCCATCATGCGTGCCACCGGAATCCCGGTCCAGCGTGCCAGCACATCGGCAATCTCAACATCGGTTACGCGGTTGCGTAATAAACGCATGGTTTTGCCTTCAGACTGGGTGGCCGATGCCAGTTGTTTTTCCAGCTCAGGAATCTGCCCGTATTGCAGTTCGGACATTTTCCCCAGGTCACCAACACGACGCGCCTGCTCCAGCGACAATTTCGCCTGCTCAAGTTCGGCTTTAATCGTCTGCGTTCCAGAAAGCGAGGCTTTCTCCGCTTTCCACTCCTCTTCCAGCTCAGAGTATTCGCGTTCTTTCTGGCCCAGCTCATCTTCCAGCATTTCTAAACGTTTAATGCTGGCATCATCTGATTCTTTTTTCAGCGCCTGCTGTTCAAGCTTAAGCTGAATAATACGGCGCTCAAGGCGATCGAGTGATTCTGGCTTGGAGTCGATTTGCATACGAATGCTCGAAGCCGCTTCATCTATCAGGTCGATGGCTTTATCCGGCAGCTGGCGATCGGCGATATATCGGTGCGACAACGTGGCCGCTGCCACGATGGCCGGATCGGTGATCTGCACATGATGGTGCAGCTCGTAGCGTTCTTTCAGCCCACGCAGAATGGCGATGGTGTCTTCAACACTCGGTTCTGCGACAAACACTTTCTGGAAACGACGCTCCAGCGCAGCATCTTTTTCGATGTACTGCCGGTACTCATCCAGCGTGGTGGCACCCACGCAGTGAAGTTCACCACGCGCCAGCGCAGGTTTCAGCATATTGCCGGCATCCATCGCGCCATCGGCTTTACCGGCGCCGACCATAGTATGCAGTTCGTCAATAAACAGGATGACATTACCTTCCTGTTTAGACAGGTCATTAAGCACGCCTTTCAGGCGCTCCTCAAATTCACCGCGATATTTGGCTCCCGCCACCAGCGCGCCCATATCCAGCGCCAGCACCCGACGTCCTTTCAGACCTTCCGGCACTTCGCCATTGATAATACGCTGCGCCAGTCCTTCAACGATGGCGGTTTTACCCACGCCGGGTTCACCGATCAGTACCGGGTTATTTTTGGTGCGACGCTGCAACACCTGAATAGTGCGACGAATCTCTTCGTCACGGCCAATCACCGGATCGAGTTTGCCCTGTTCAGCACGCTCAGTCAGATCGATAGTGTATTTTTTCAAAGCCTGGCGCTGATCTTCAGCCCCTTGATCGTTCACGCTTTCCCCTCCACGCATTTGCTCAATGGCCTTCGTCAGCTTTTCGCTGGTTGCGCCCGCAGATTTCAGTAAATCCGCTACCGAGCCGCGCGAGTCGAGTGCTGCCAGAACAAATAATTCAGATGATATAAAGTTGTCGCCGCGCTTTTGCGCCAGCTTGTCACAAAGATTAAGAACCCGGACCAGGTCGGCCGAAGGTTGCACATCGCCATCGGTGCCTTCCACCTGCGGTAAGCGGCTAATCGCCTGCTCAATACCGTTACGCAACGAGGCGACATCTACGCCTGCAGTGGTGAGTAACGGACGCACCGATCCCCCTTCCTGATTAAGCAGAGTGCTCATCAGATGCAAAGGTTCGATAAATTGGTTGTCGCGCCCAAGTGCGAGTGACTGAGCGTCGGCGAGTGCCAGCTGGAATTTGTTAGTAAGACGATCCAGACGCATAATTCCTCCCATAAGGTCAAAATGCTACTGGAGATTAAATGAGGTCATCCCTCAAATTTTTCAAGGTTAATGACCTTAAATATCAGGCGAAAAAATACGCTAACTGGATCGTCTTGAAACTACAGGTTATATCAGCCAGATCAAACTTGCCAGGCGGCCGGTGACGCCATCGCGTCGAAAGGAGAAAAATTGTTCAGCCTGCGTCAGGGTACACAGACCTCCACCGCTGACTGAACGAATACCCTGCGCCTCCAGGCGCTGACGCGCCAGCAGCCAGATATCAGCATAATACTTCTCGCCCACGGGTTTAAATGCCGCAGCAGCCTGCTGATTCTGAGAGACAAAGGCATGGTACACCTCGCTCCCGACCTCAAAGGCATCGGGTCCGATAGCCGGTCCCAGCCAGGCGTGAATTTCACTGGCAGGACAGGAGAAGTTCGCCAGCGTCGCCTCTAATACGCCCGCACACAGCCCGCGCCATCCGGCATGGGCTGCAGCGACTTGCTTGCCGTCCTGAGAACAAAACAGTACCGGTAAACAATCTGCCGTCATCGCAGCACAAACCGTACCCTGGCGATCGCTCCACGCCGCATCGGCACGCAGTGACGCCGGTACATTACCGTCCAGACGCAGCACGTCAGTGCCGTGTACCTGCTCAAGCCAGACCGGCATCGCAGGTAACTCCGCCATCGCCATGAGGCGCTGGCGATTGGCTTGCACAGTTAACTCATCATCCCCAACGTGCGATCCCAGATTCATTGCATCCCATGGCGCATGGCTAAAGCCGCCAGAACGAGTGGTTGAACAGGCGCGCACATTGGCCGGTGCAGGCCAGTCGGGAATAATCAGTTCACTCATAGCCAGTCCAGCTGATCCTTAAACTCTTCCGTATCGGCTTTCAATGCGTCGATAAGATCGACCATATCCTGCGGCAACGGAGCATGCCATTCCATTTCGATACCGGTGATTGGATGATACAGACGCAGCATAGTTGCGTGCAGCGCCTGGCGATCAAACTGACGCAGCGTACTGATAAAAGCATCCGATGCCCCTTTCGGTGGGCGCGGACGACCGCCATACAGCTGATCGCCCACCAGCGGATGGGCGATATGCGCCATATGTACGCGGATCTGGTGAGTTCGGCCGGTTTCAAGGCGCAAACGCAGGCGCGTATGGGCACGGAAATGCTCCATAATACGATAATGCGTGGTCGCTGGTTTCCCCATCGGATGCACCGCCATATGAGTTCGCTTGGTCGAGTGACGGCTGATAGGCTCGTTAACCGAACCGCCTGCTGTCATCGTGCCAATGGCTACCGCTTCATATTCACGAGTAATTTCACGCAGTTGCAGCGCTTCTACCAGGTGCGTCTGCGCCGGAACAGTTTTTGCCACCACCATTAAACCAGTGGTATCTTTGTCGAGACGGTGGACGATACCGGCACGAGGCACGTCGGCAATAGCCGGATAATAATGCAGTAAAGCATTCAGCACCGTGCCGTCAGGATTGCCTGCGCCAGGGTGAACCACCAGGTCGCGTGGTTTATTAATCACCAGGATGTCATCATCTTCATAGACGATGTTCAGCGCGATATCCTGCGCTTCCCAGCGTGCTTCTTCTTCAATCTCAGCGTTGATAGCGACCTTTTCGCCACCCAGCACTTTTTCTTTCGGCTTATCGACCACGTTGCCGTTAACCATCACACGACGGTCAAGGATCCATTCTTTTATGCGAGAACGTGAATAATCAGGGAACATTTCCGCTAAAGCCTGATCTAAGCGTTGTCCGAGTTGTGATTCGGACACCGTTGCGGTGAGTTGTACTTGTTGTGCCATAAACAGCTTCTTCGTTAACGTTGGGTTTTCACGGCGATGCCGTTTAATATAATGTGCTATCGTACCTGGTCACTAAAGGGAGCTTAACGGACAGCTTCCGCAATAACACTCTGAGGATAATCAAATCGTCATGACGCGTATGAAATATCTGGTGGCTGCAGCCACGTTGAGCCTGGCACTGGTTGGTTGTTCCAGCTCCAAGGATGTGGTTCCTGACAGTCCACCATCTGAGCTTTACGCTACGGCCCAGCAAAAACTGCAGGACGGTAACTTTAAAGGAGCAATAACGCAACTGGAAGCGCTCGATAACCGCTATCCGTTCGGCCCTTACTCCCAGCAAGTTCAGCTAGATCTGATCTACGCTTACTACAAAAATGCCGATTTACCGCTGGCGCAGGCCGCAATCGATCGCTTTATGCGACTGAATCCTACCCATCCGAACATCGACTATGTCATTTACATGAGAGGTCTGACGGATATGGCGCTGGATGATTCCGCGCTGCAAGGCTTCTTCGGTGTTGATCGTTCTGACCGCGATCCTGAACATGCACGTAATGCTTTCCGTGACTTCTCACAACTGCTGCGCGGCTATCCGAACAGCCAGTATGCTACTGATTCACGCAAGCGTCTGGTGTATCTGAAAGATCGCCTGGCCAAGTATGAGCTGTCGGTGGCGCAATTCTATACTAAGCGTGGGGCATATGTCGCTGTAGTTAATCGCGTTGAGCAGATGATGAAAGATTATCCGGACACTGAGGCGACCCGTGCCGCTCTGCCGTTAATGGAAAATGCTTACCGTAAGCTGGAGTTGAACGCTGAAGCGGATAAAGTCGCGAAGCTGATTGCAGCTAACCCGGCGTAAATTGCTGAGACAAAAAAGGCAGCCTGTTGGCTGCCTTTTTTTTGGCCATAAAAACATCAATCGCCACATTTTTCAGCCAGGTTAACCTGTCAATAATGCCCCGTTAAACCGGCTCCGGCAAGCTCTGTCGCCAGATTTATTAGCCAACATCACAGATTTCAGCTGATTGACAAAAAGTGACAAATTTTCGTGATTTGAATCACACATCTTGATGTTTTTCGCGCTATGCTGGACTCACCAAGACGGAAATGACAGAGAGGTAAGTACTATGGTTCTGAACATTACCAGTAAGCAAATGGATATCACGCCGGCCATCCGCCAGCATGTCGAAGACCGTCTCGCCAAGTTAGAAAAGTGGCAAACCCATCTGATTAATCCGCACATTGTTCTTTCGAAAGAGCCGAAGGAATTTGTCGCTGATGCTACCATTAACACGCCAAACGGTCCCCTGATTGCCAGCGCTAAAAACGAAGATATGTATGCGGCAATCAACGATTTGATTAATAAACTGGAACGCCAGCTGAATAAAGTCCAGCACAAAGGCGAAGCCCGCCGCGCGGTGGCCAGTGTCAAAGACCTGAGCGTTGTTGAGCAAGAAGAGTAATTAGCTGTTATCGACGCGCCTGCGGGCGCGTTTTTTATTGACAGAAATAAATTGCAGCGGTTACTGTAACCGTTCGACATTTACGGAAATCACCATGAAACCCCAAACGTTTTTCTTCGCATTCTTTTTTACCTTCCCCTGAATGGGAGGCAATTCGTCGTGTGAGAATGAATGCGAAGACGAACAACAAAGCCTCCCAAACGGGAGGCTTTTTTTTTGGATATCTGACAGGTAGCGATAATGAACACCGAAAACCCTCTGTTAGCCCTGCGCGATAAAATCAGCGCCGTTGATGAAAAACTATTAGCGCTACTTGCCGAGCGCCGCGGACTGGCAATTGACGTGGCGAAGGCAAAAATGGCAACCCAGCGGCCGATTCGTGATATCGACCGTGAGCGCAATCTGCTGGAACATCTGATAACCCTTGGTAAGAGCCACCAGCTTGATGCGCATTACATCACCCGCCTGTTTCAACAAATCATCGAAGACTCGGTGCTGACGCAGCAGGCGCTGCTGCAAAAGCACCTTAATCAGACCAATGCGCATTCAGCGCGCATCGCTTTCCTCGGCCCGAAAGGCTCTTATTCACATCTTGCCGCGCGTCGTTACGCTGCGCGTCACTTTGAACAGTTTATTGAAAGCGGTTGCCTGAAATTTCATGACATCATTAATCAGGTAGAGACCGGCCAGGCCGATTACGCCGTGCTGCCGATCGAGAATACCAGCTCCGGCTCCATCAATGATGTCTACGACCTGCTACAGCAGACCAGTCTGTCTATCGTCGGTGAAATGACCGTGCCGATTAACCACTGCGTGCTGGTATCCGGCACCACTGATTTGCAGCAAATTGAAACTGTTTACAGCCATCCGCAGCCATTCCAGCAGTGCAGCCAGTTTATTAATCGCTTCCCGCACTGGAAAATTGAGTACACCGAAAGCACTGCTGCCGCGATGGAGAAAGTGGCAGAGATGAACTCGCCGAAAGTAGCAGCGCTGGGCAGTGAGGCGGGCGGTGAGCTGTATAACTTGCAGGTACTGGAACGCGATCTGGCTAATCAGCAACAGAATATTACCCGCTTCATTATTCTGGCACGTAAGCCGGTTGATGTATCACCGCAGGTACCGGCGAAAACCACGCTGATTATGGCTACCGGCCAGCAGGCTGGTGCGTTAGTTGAAGCGTTACTGGTGCTGCGCCAGCACAACCTGATAATGAGCAAGCTGGAATCACGGCCAATTAACGGCAACCCATGGGAAGAGATGTTCTATATCGATGTGCAGGGCAATCTGCGTTCTGATGAGATGCAGCAGGCGCTGCGGGAGCTGACACCAATCACCCGTTCGCTGAAAGTGTTGGGATGTTATCCGGGTGAAAACGTAGTGCCGGTCGATCCGCAATAATTTCCGATAAGGGCCAGTCCGTGCAAGGGCTGGCCACGAGATAAACAGCAATTTACGCTGAGCGCCCATCGCTATATAATAAATTACATAGCGATAAGGTGATCATCATGTCTTCACGAGTAAAGCACTTCAGCCTACTGTTTTTTCTACTTTTAACGTCGTTTTCATCACTGGCCTCGCGCCAGGTTACCGATCAGTTAGGTCGCGAAGTGACTATTCCTGACCAGGTTGATCGCGTGGTAGTACTACAACATCAGACGCTTAATCTGCTGGTTCAGCTTGATGCGACGCAAACCATGGTTGGTATTTTAAGCAACTGGAAACAGCAGCTGGGCGATAATTATCAGCGGCTGGTACCGGCCTTAAACAGCATTCCATTGCTGGGTGATTTAACCCACGTCGACCTGGAAAAACTGGTCGCGCTACATCCGCAGGTGGTGTTTGTTACTAACTACGCACCGCAGGAGATGATTGATCAAATCTCGCAGTTGGGCATCCCGGTGATCGCCATTTCCCTGCATGCAGGGAATGCGCAGCACCAGAATCAGCTGAATCCCTCGTGGCAGGATGACGATCGGGCATACGATGAAGGTCTTAAAGACGGTATCCGCCTGATTGGCAAAGTGGTGAATCGCCAGCAGCAGGCGGAAGATCTAATTCAGGCTGCCTTTGCGCAACGGGCGGTAATCACTGAGCGATTAAAGGATATTGCGCCCCAGCAGCGCATTCGTGTCTATATGGCTAATCCCGAACTCACGACCTATGGATCCGGGAAATATACCGGCCTGATGATGTCGCATGCTGGCGCACTTAATGTTGCCGCCGCAACGGTCAAAGGCTACAAACAAGTGGCGATGGAGCAAGTGCTGAAATGGAATCCACAGGTGATCTTTGTTCAGGATCGCTATCCGCAGGTGCCGGCAGAGATCAACAACAGCAAGCAATGGCAGGCGATTGACGCGGTAAAAAATCATCGGGTCTATCTGATGCCAGAGTACGCCAAAGCGTGGGGCTATCCGATGCCGGAAGCAATCGGACTGGGTGAACTCTGGATGGCTAAAAAACTCTATCCGCAGAGATTTGCCGATATTGATATGCAGAAGCTGGCGCAGCAGTGGTATCAACGCTTTTATCGTAGTAACTATCAGGGTTTTAACTAGTCTCAGACAGCGGGGGACTGGCAGCTGACAGATTGCGCAAAATTTGGCCGGCACTGATGGCTGACCAGACTCTGCGCATATTGACTATCCGGCGGCTAAGCGCCGATTTTGACGTTTAACCGGCTCGCTGTCACAAACGGCTGTCATTCGCCTGACGCAGCAGCGTTCGACTCTCCACCAGGAAGCTTTTGGCATAATCACCAAACCAATGCTCTACCCGGCGGAAACTGTCGATAAATGCCTGCTTATCGCCCTGCTCCAACAGCGTGATAGCTTCGCCAAATCGCTGATGATAGCGTTTGATCAGTTCAAGATTGCGGCCTGAAGACATAATAATGTCTGCGTACAGCTGCGGATCCTGAGCAAACAGACGCCCGACCATCGCCAGTTCCAGACGATAAATGGGTGAGGACAGCGCCAGAAGCTGTTCCAGATTAACATTCTCTTCTGCCAGATGCAGACCATAAGCAAAGGTCGCGAAGTGGCGCAAAGCCTGGATAAACGCCATATTCTGGTCGTGTTCAACGGCGCTGATACGGTGCAAACGCGCGCCCCAGACCTGAATCTGTTCCAGCAGCCACTGATAAGCCTCCGGCTGACGACCGTCACACCAGACGACCAGCTGCTTCGCCAGGCTGCCGCTGTCCGGGCCAAACATCGGGTGCAACCCCAGAACCGGGCCACTGTGCGCCGCCAGCATCGCCTGCAACGGACGATTTTTTACCGATGCCAGATCCACCAGAATACAGTCATCCGGCAGTTTTGGCAGTTCGGCAATCACTTGCTCAGTCAGATGAATCGGCACGCTGATAATTACCATGCCCGCATCACTGAGCAGGGCTTCTGCTTGTTCCCAGTCGCCCTTATCCAGAATTTTCACCTGATAACCCGACAGGGTCAGCATCTTTTCAAACAGCCGCCCCATCTGCCCTCTGCCCCCGACGATCACCACCGGACGCAGTTCAGGACAGAGAGTTTTGAAACCTTTATCATTTTCGCTTGAGTAGGATTCGCGCATTACACGACGCAATACATCCTCAATTAAATCAGGCGGCACACCCAGTGTTTCCGCCTCTTTACGCCGCGAAGCCAGCATTGAAGCTTCGCGTTCAGGAACATAAATCGGTAATCCGTAACGGCTTTTAACTTCGCCAACTTCGGCAACCAGTTCCAGTCGTCTGGCCAGCAGATCGAGCAGCGCTTTATCAACTTCATCAATTTGATCGCGTAGCGCGGTCAGTTCAGCCACCATAATTAAACCTCTTGTGACAGACGCGCCGTCAGCACTCCAGCCAGATTCTGATGGATATTACGCAGCAGCGTTTCGGTAGACGCCCAGTTGATGCAAGCATCGGTAACGGAAACACCGTGGCGCATCGCGCTGCGTGGCTGTTCAGATGACTGATTTCCTTCATTAATGTTGCTTTCCAGCATCAGACCGATAATTGAACGGTTGCCATCCTTGATCTGCGCTATTGCAGACTCAGCCACGCCGGGCTGACGACGATAGTCTTTGTTTGAGTTGCCATGACTGCAATCTATCATCAAGGATGGACGGAGTCCCGCCTGAAGCATCTCTTTTTCACACTGCGCAACATCTTCCGGGCCGTAGTTTGGTGCTTTACCACCGCGCAGAATGACGTGACCATCCGGGTTGCCTTTGGTCTGCAACAGACAAACCTGCCCCGCCTGGTTGATGCCAACAAAACGGTGTGGCATTGCCGCAGCACGCATCGCATTGATTGCCGTACCCAGGCTGCCGTCAGTACCATTTTTAAAGCCAACCGGCATCGACAGGCCAGAGGCCATTTCACGGTGCGTTTGCGATTCGGTGGTACGCGCGCCGATCGCTGACCAGCTGAACAGATCGCCAAGATATTGCGGACTGTTAGGATCGAGCGCTTCAGTCGCCAATGGCAGACCCATTTCCACCAGGTTCAGCAACAAGCGACGCGCAATGTGCAGACCGGCTTCCATATCAAATGAGTTATCCATATAAGGATCGTTGATCAGCCCTTTCCAACCGACGGTGGTACGAGGCTTTTCAAAATAGACGCGCATAACGATATACAGCTGATCCTTCAACTGCTCAGAGAGATCTTTTAAATAACGGGCATATTCCAACGCAGCTTCAGGATCGTGAATTGAACAAGGTCCGCATACCACCAGCAGGCGATGATCTTTACCGCTGATAATGTCAGAAATGGTCTGACGGGAAGCAGCAATCTGCGCTTCCAGCTGGGCATTTAGCGGAAACTGTTTTTTCAGCTCTTCCGGAGTAATCAATATCTGTTCGTCGGCGATATGAACATTATTCAGCGCGTCTTTTTGCATGATCCTGATCCTTTCTCACTCGTTTATGCGTTCGTTAAGATCCTCAATGAGGTAGGGATTACTTTACCATATAACGTAAAGCCTGCAATCCACATATGTACACTTTATTTACCACTCAATTAAACTCAACCGATCTTTTTCATATAATAATTTATTAATCAATAGTTTATTGCATGGCAAACCAAGAAATGGACCGTAAAGATATAATTACAGTTGTTTTTTATATCATGAGCATCAGCCGAAAAAAACGCTTTTAAATCTGCAACCTGCATCACGATCGCAATCTTTCCTTCATCCTTCTATGATGTAAAGCAGAGCGGACAACCTACTATCATTTATGCCGGAGATATCATGAATATACACCTTCGTCCTTTTGCGATGCAGGATGCCGCTGCTTTTGAACAGGCGGTGAATGAGTCACTGGACAGCCTGTTGCCGTGGATGGTCTGGGCGCATGCGGGTTACAGTGAACAGGATGCTCGTGAGTGGTTTGCTTTTACTGCGATGCAGCGCAGTAAAGGCGAGGCGGATGAGTTTGGCATTTACGATGATGAAGGTCATCTGTTAGGTGGAGCCGGCCTGCGCTATGCGCGCGATAAATTCAGCTTACCGGCAATCGGCTACTGGGTTCGCAGCAGTCACCAGCGTAGGGGAATTGCCCGTCAGGCGGTCAGCGACCTTGCAGCGCTGGCTTTCCGATGCGCAGAAGTGAACACCGTCGAGATTCTGGCGGCAGAAGCCAACCTTGCCAGCCGGGCGGTAGCCAAAGCCAGTGGCGCAGAGTTTATTGATATGCGCTATGGCTTAATCATTCTCGATAGCGGCCCGGTTAATACCGCTATTTATCATTTACGCCGCAGGCATCAGGCTGCGCAGTGAATGGATCTGCTGCCCCTCTGCGCTGAAGTTCTGCGGATCAAGCCATGTACTGATTGCCAGATTAATCGCTGGCCATTCGCTGTCAATAATCGACAACCAGTCCGTATCGCGGTTGCGATTATTGCGCGCCATCATCTGACGAAATCGTCCTTCCCAGCGAAATCCCAGACGCTCGGCCGCCACTCGCGAGGGGGCATTCAATGAATCACATTTCCATTCGCAACGGCGATCACCGCTCGCGGTGGCGACAACACCGGTTGCCAGTCAGGTAATGCTTCACCGATGGGTTGCTGGTACTGATTGATTCGCTGCATACAAAGCCTCAGTTTGTGGATGTGTCGTTGCCATTAATGTGACAGCACTGAGCGGTTACTACCAGAAAAAAAAAGGGGCTGACCAGTCGGTCAACCCCTTGTTTGCTATTAACTTTTGGATGCAGCGTAAGCTGTATCTTAGTTAAGACGCTCTTTGATACGAGCTGACTTACCAGTACGCTCACGCAGGTAGTACAGTTTGGCTTTACGCACAGCGCCACGACGTTTAACAGTAATGCTGTCGATTACTGGTGAGTGAGTCTGGAATACACGCTCAACACCTTCGCCGTTGGAAATCTTACGAACAGTGAATGCAGAGTGCAGACCGCGGTTACGAATAGCGATAACCACGCCCTCGAATGCCTGCAGACGTTTTTTAGAACCTTCAACGACCCATACTTTCACTTCCACGGAATCACCCGGACGGAATGAAGGTACGTCCTGTTTCATCTGCTCTTGTTCAATTTGCTTAATAATGTTGCTCATAATAAATCTCTTATCCTGGGTAAACTGATATTTAAGGAGGTTAGCGATACGCTTAACCTACCGCATCATCGTTTTGGTGCATGGTGAATTCCTGTTGGAACTCTGCCAGCAACCTTGCTTGCTCTTCAGTCAGAGCCAGGTTTTCCAGAAGTTCAGGTCTTCTAAGCCAGGTACGGCCCAGCGACTGTTTCAGGCGCCAGCGGCGAATATCAGCATGGTTGCCCGACAGTAAAACTGACGGAACTTCCATCCCTTCCAACACCTCAGGCCGGGTGTAGTGCGGACAATCCAGCAAACCATCAGAAAACGAATCTTCTTCGGCTGAGGCTTGTTTGCCCAGTACGCCTGGAATAAACCGGGATACTGAATCAATCAAGGTCATTGCTGGCAGCTCGCCACCACTGAGAACGTAATCACCTATAGACCACTCTTCGTCGATCTCGGTTTTAATTACGCGCTCATCAATCCCTTCATAGCGACCACATACCAGAATTAACTTCTGGTTAGTCGCCAGTTCGCAAACGCCATTCTGGTCAAGTTTGCGCCCCTGAGGTGAAAGATAAATCACCTTAGCACCTTCTCCTGCCGCCGCTTTTGCTGCGTGGATGGCATCCCGTAAGGGTTGAACCATCATTAGCATTCCCGGTCCGCCGCCGTAAGGACGTTCGTCTACGGTACGGTGCCGGTCATGAGTGAAATCACGAGGACTCCAGCTCTGAATGCTGAGCAGGCCATTTTTTACTGCCCGGCCAGTTACCCCGTAGTCGGTAATCGCGCGAAACATCTCTGGAAAAAGGCTGATTATACCAATCCACATCGATGGAGCTGCCTGCTTACCGCTTTGTTCGGAGGTCAAAAACCAGGATCCCAATCTACTTCGATGGTGCCGGTAGTGAGATCGACATTCTTGATAACCTGTTCATCAAGAAACGGAATTAACCGCTCCTTCGCACCGAAGGCATCTTTCAGGTTTGCCTGCACGACGAGAACGTCGTTAGAACCGGTTTCCATCAACTCAGTGACTTTACCCAGCTCATAGCCTTTAGTGGTGACAACCTGGCAACCGATAAGGTCTTTCCAGTAATAGTCACCGCTATCCAGCTCTGGCAATTGCTCGGAATCGACCACAATTTCGCAATTGGTGTAGAGTCCTGCAGCATCACGATCGTCAATGCCTTTGACTTTGATGATCAGATCCTGATTGTGGCGCTTCCAGCCTTCCAGCTCGATAAGCTGCCATTGACCCGCACGTTGAATAAACCACGGCTGATAGTCAAAAATGCTTTCGGCGTCTTCGGTGGAGGAAAACACTTTGAGCCAACCACGGATACCGTATGCCGCACCCATTTTGCCGAGAATAAGCGGCTTAACAGGGGGCTGGGCGGCGAGTTGCTTGCTCATGTTGACCACCGTGACAGATTAAGCTGCTTTTTTAGCTTGCTTGATCAGCGCGTTAACGCGATCAGAAAGCGTTGCGCCCTGGCCAACCCAGTGCTCAATACGGTCCAGATCCAGACGCAGTGCTTCAGCCTGACCAGAAGCGATCGGGTTGAAAAAGCCTACGCGCTCGATAAAGCGACCGTTACGTGCATTACGGCTGTCAGTTACGACTACCTGATAGAACGGACGCTTTTTAGCGCCGTGACGTGCCAAACGAATTGTTACCATAACATCCTCTTTAGTTAATAAAACAACCGGGCCCCATCGAGGAACGGGGCCCAGCTGCAATATAAAAAGCCCGAAAATTTTACTCATTTTGGCGCAAAAAGCAATCTAAAGCTCACTATCCTTTTACGCTATGATATTTCGGACCCTGTTAGCGACCAGGAAATCCTGGTGGCATCATACCTTTCATACCGCGCATCATTTTCGCCATGCCGCCTTTCTTCATCTTCTTCATCATGCGCTGCATGTCGTCGAACTGCTTCAGCAGGCGGTTGACGTCCTGCACTTGCATACCGGAACCGGTGGCAATACGGCGTTTACGCGAACCTTTAATGATTTCTGGCTTCTCACGCTCTTTACGCGTCATCGAGTTGATCATCGCTTCCATGCGTACCAGAACTTTGTCATCCATCTGCGATTTCACATTATCGGGTAACTGGCCCATACCTGGCAGTTTACCCATCAGGCTGGCCATACCACCCATGTTGCGCATCTGCTTCAGCTGCTCAAGAAAATCGTTCAGGTCAAAACCATCACCTTTCTTCAGCTTACTGGCCAGTTTTTCCGCCTGTGCGCGGTCAACTTTGCTTTCAATATCTTCAATCAGTGACAGCACGTCACCCATACCGAGAATGCGCGACGCAATACGGTCCGGATAGAACGGCTCAAGGGCTTCGGTTTTTTCGCCGACACCCATAAATTTAATCGGTTTACCGGTGATGTGACGAATCGACAGCGCCGCACCACCACGTGCATCACCGTCAACTTTGGTCAGTACCACACCGGTCAGCGGCAGCGCTTCATTAAACGCTTTCGCGGTATTTGCCGCATCCTGACCGGTCATTGCATCGACGACAAACAGGGTTTCTACCGGATTAATCGCGGCGTGTACCTGTTTGATTTCGTCCATCATTGCTTCATCAACGTGTAAACGACCGGCGGTATCCACCAGCAGCACATCGTAGAATTTCAGTTTCGCTTGTTGCAGCGCATTGTTAACGATATCGACCGGTTTCTGGCTGAGGTCAGAAGGGCAGAAATCCACCCCAACCTGTTCGGCCAGCGTTTCCAGCTGACGAATTGCCGCCGGACGATAGACGTCAGCAGAGACCACCAGCACTTTCTTTTTATGCTTCTCGCGCAGGAACTTACCCAGCTTCGCTACGCTGGTGGTTTTACCCGCCCCCTGCAAACCGGCCATCAGCACTACCGCCGGCGGCTGTGCAGCCAGATTCAGGGTGTTATTTTCATCACCCATCGCCGCGACCAGTTCGTTCTTAACGATCTTGACGAATTCCTGGCCTGGCGTCAGGCTTTTATTAACTTCATGACCTACCGCGCGCTCTTTGACGCGATTAATAAAGTCACGAACCACCGGCAGCGCTACGTCCGCCTCCAGCAGCGCCATGCGCACTTCGCGCAGGGTTTCTTTAATGTTCTCTTCGGTCAGCCTTCCGCGGCCACTGATATTGCGCAGGGTCTGCGACAAACGATCGGTTAAATTATCAAACATTGTCTCTCGCTCAACGTCGTATAAGAGAGGCCGCACAGGCGACACAATTCGGCGGATTATAACACGAAGCGATGGCGATCTCTGCAATCGGCGATGAGATCGTTTGGTGCATGCTGCCGCTGGCGCTATACTGCTGTTTTTCTTAACGGCCGGTACCTGACAACATCTATGTTCGTATTCGCGATTGTGGCGCTTTTCGCCTACTCACTCAGCCTTGCCCTGATCATCCCAAGCCTGGTCCGTAAAAACAGCGCATGGCGGCGTCTGGCGGTTATTTCTGCCTGCGTTGCATTGGTTGCTCACGGCGTTGCGCTGGAGCAGCGGATATTTGGCATGGAGGGTGGCCAGAATCTCAGCCTGCTGAACATTGGCTCACTGGTCAGCTTGCTGATCTGTACCATTATGACGATTGTGGCTTCGCGCAATCGTGGCTGGATGCTGTTGCCGATCATCTATAGCTTTGCGTTGATTAACCTCGCGTTTGCGACATTTGTTCCCAATGCCTTTATCACACACCTGGAAACCACGCCGGGGATGATGATCCATATTGGTCTGGCGCTGCTGGCTTATGCCACGCTGATTATCGCCGCACTGTATGCGCTACAGCTGGCGTGGATCGATTATCAGCTGAAAAATAAAAAGCTCGCATTCAGCAATGATATGCCACCATTGATGGTCATTGAGCGCAAAATGTTCCACATTACCCAGGTTGGTGTCGTGTTGCTGACGCTGGTGTTGTGCACCGGTCTGTTCTTTATGCAGGATCTTTTCAGCCGCGAAAACGTCGACAAAGCGGTGCTGTCGATTATCGCCTGGTTTGTTTATATCGTATTACTCTGGGGCCATTATCATGAGGGCTGGCGCGGTCGTCGCGTCGTCTGGTTTAACTGCGGCGGCGCACTGTTGCTGACCATGGCCTATTTTGGTAGCCGCGTCCTGCAACACCTCATGTCCTGACCTCTCACCACAAGGAATTGCTGCGTTGGAACATGTTTCAACCACTACCCTGATCATCACGCTGGTGATCATGGTGCTCGTCTCAGCCTACTTCTCCAGTTCAGAAACCGGGATGATGATGCTCAACCGTTATCGCCTGAGGCATCAGGCGAAAAATGGAAATCGTGCTGCTCGCCGCGTTGAGAAGCTGTTACGTCGTCCCGATCGTCTGATAAGCCTGGTGCTGATCGGTAATAACCTCGTTAATATCCTCGCCTCCTCACTGGCGACGATTGTCGGCATGCGCCTGTACGGTGATGCCGGCGTCGCCATCGCAACCGGTATTCTGACCTTTGTGGTACTGGTGTTTGCTGAGGTGCTGCCGAAAACCATCGCGGCGGTCTACCCTGAAAAGGTGGCTTTTCCCAGCAGTTTGCTGTTGGGGCCGCTACAGATCATTATGTTGCCGCTGGTCTGGCTGCTGAATACCATCACGCGCATCCTGATGCGCATGGTCGGTATGAAAGTTGACGGCGCGATCAGCGCCGCGCTGAGCAAAGATGAGCTGCGTACCATTGTGCATGAGTCGCGTACCCTGATGTCGAGCCGCAATCAGGATATGCTGCTGTCGGTACTGGATCTGGAGAAAGTCAGTGTTGATGACATCATGGTGCCGCGCAATGAGATTGTCGGCATCAACGTCAACGACGACTGGAAAGCGATTGTGCGCCAGCTAACCCACTCGCCTCACGGCCGCATTGTGCTGTACCGTGATTCGCTTGATGACGCAATCAGCATGCTGCGCGTGCGCGAAGCCTATCGCATGATGACCGAGAAGAAAGAGTTCACCAAAGAGAATCTGTTGCGCGCCGCGGACGAAATTTACTATGTCCCGGAAGGTACGCCGCTGAATGTGCAACTGGTGAAGTTCCAGCGCAACAAAAAGAAAGCCGGGCTGGTGATTGATGAATACGGTGATATTAAAGGGCTGGTGACGATCGAAGACATTCTTGAAGAGATTGTCGGGGATTTTACCACCTCAATGTCACCGACGCTGGCGGAAGAAGTGATGCCACAGAATGATGGCTCGGTACTGGTCGAAGGCAGCACTAACGTACGGGAACTGAATAAAGCCTTTAACTGGAACCTGCCGGAAGAGGAAGCGCGTACCGTTAACGGCATGCTGCTGGAAGCGCTGGAAGAGATACCGTCAGCTGGCACCACCATCCAGTTAGGTGGCTACGCCATCGATATTCTTGATGTGCAGGAAAATATGGTCAAACAGATCAAAATCACTCCGCAGAAACCGCTGAAGCAGTCGGTCGGTTCATAATCTGTCATCCATTAAAAAAGGCGACCTCAGGGTCGCCTTTTTTGCCTGTGCAAATCATCGGCATAGACGACGAAAACGCCGCTCCTGCCCGTTTTCTCTGAAGAGAAAACTAGATATGCAGTTCTTGCAGTTTCTCTTTCGGCAGCGCCAGTTCGTCGTTATGGTTGACGCGGATTTCGCTGTCAACGATATGACGCGCAATCTCCTGCGCTTCATCCAGCGAGTGCATTTCGTAAGTTCCGCACTGATACTCGTTCAGTTCCGGGATCTTACGCTGGTCAGTCACTTTCAACACATCGCTCATCGCCGCTTTCCAGGCATCGGCAACGCGCTGCTCATCCGGCGTACCAATCAGGCTCATGTAAAAACCAGTGCGGCATCCCATTGGGGAAATATCGATGATTTCCACACCGTCGCCGTTCAGGTGATTACGCATAAAGCCAGCAAACAGGTGCTCCAGCGTATGAATACCCCGCTCCGGCATCACTTCTTTATTCGGCTTGCAGAAACGCAGGTCGAAAACAGTGATGGCATCGCCGTGCGGC
The DNA here is from genome assembly GCF_032164335.1 of Winslowiella toletana. Classification (NCBI taxonomy): domain Bacteria; kingdom Pseudomonadati; phylum Pseudomonadota; class Gammaproteobacteria; order Enterobacterales; family Erwiniaceae; genus Winslowiella; species Winslowiella toletana. The sequence goes on from NZ_CP134152.1 coordinate 3,800,172, forward strand.
GTATTCATGGTTTTCGCAACGCGTACCGCAGGTGCGGCCATGATCGTATGATCAACAGTAAAACTATCCAGTAGTGGCATACAGTCACCTCCTGTTTAAGAAAATTTAAAAATAAATGAAACTTTTCTGCTCGCCGTGCGTCTGAGTAAGTGAAAGACGCGCATTTTGTTATCATCATCCCTGACAACAGAGATGTTAATTTGGCCACAGTGATGTGGCCTTTTTCTTTTCTAGCCCGCCTTAGTGGCGAGAAATTCTTCAAAACTTATTGTATCGCTCTCTTCGATCTGCTGCTGACTCGCTCGCGAACGCTCGGCTTCCTGCGCAAACTGCTGCTCAGTCAACACTTCTAAAGGCTCTTCAGCCAGCAACTGACGATATTGCTCCGCCAGCGCCAGACCGCTGCCACCAAGGCCATTTTCCTTCATCGCATGCAGAATTCGGGCTGAATAGGTCAGTTCAGGATCGTCAAACGACGCGACCAGCTGATCGCAGACTTCCTGATAACGACGATCGCCCTGATTACCATCGAGAGTTTCCGCCACACGACGCAGATCGCCAAACAGTTGTTTGCCCACGTCGAGCAACGGTTGCTGAGCGGTTTCGCAGCCCATGCCGATAGTCTGCCCCGGCTTGCGCCCTTCGAGAATGACACGATTCCAGTTCTGCCGGCTGCACAGCAGCTCTTCGCTGCTCATTTCCGGCGCATCAGCCAGAGTACACCAAATCAGGAAAAGATCGAGGAAACGCACCTGGTCGGCATCCACGCCAATCGGTGAGAACGGATTAATATCCAGCGAACGCACTTCAATATATTCAATACCGCCGCGCAGCAGCGCATCGGAGGGCGCTTCACCCGACTTAGTCACGCGTTTCGGACGCACTGGCGCATACAGTTCGTTTTCGATCTGCAGCACATTGGTGTTCAGCTGCAAATAATCGCCATTTTTATCTTTCAGGCCGATTTCAGCATACTGCTCTGAAGGCGTTTTAATCGCGTTCTTTAACGCGGTGACGTAATCCGGCAGATTGTTAAAGGTGATACCAAGGCTGTTCTGCGACTTGTTGGTATAGCCCAGATCGCTCAGGCGTAACGACGTGGCGTAAGGCATATACAGCATGCCCTTATCGCTGCGCTCAAACGGCAGGCTGCTCTCTTTACCCTGTAAAAATGAAGAACAGATCGCCGGAGAGGCACCAAACAGATAAGGAATAATCCAGCCGAAACGGTAATAGTTACGGATCAGCCGCAAATAGCCGTCAGAGATCGCCTCTTTGCCGCTCTCGCTATCTTTTACCCCCGCCCACTCCTGCCAGAACGACAGCGGCAGCGAAAAGTTATAGTGCACGCCGGAGATGGTTTGCATCAGCGCGCCATAGCGATTTTTCAGCCCCTGACGATATAAGGTCTTCATACGACCAATATTGGAACTGCCGTACTGTGCCAGTTCAATATTATCGCTTTCATCGATAAAGCACGGCATGCTGAATGGCCACATGCGCTCTTCACCAATATCACGTGATACATGGCGGTGGATATCACGCAGAAACGCCAGCAGGCGATCGATATCCTGCTCAACCGGGGTAATAAATTCCAGCAGCGTCTCAGCGAAATCGGTCGTGATCCATTTATGGGTCAGCGCTGAGCCGAGAGAGTCGGGATGTCCGGTAGTTGCCAGATGACCATCTGGTTTAACACGCAGCGTTTCACGTTCAATACCGCGGCCAATGCCATTTAACGCGTTGGGATGAGCTTCCAGCCAGGAAAGCGCTTGTGATACGTCCGGGATCAAATTGACCTCCCGCTCAGAGAAAAATTATTATTGTTCAGCATAATGTTAACCGTAGCCCTGAATCAGCGAGAATCAATGCCACCACTCCATGCCCTGTAAGGTTGCAAACGCAACCACTATGTAACGTAGTGTCTTACCGATAGCCAGATACAGTACTACCGGAAACCACGAAAAGCGCAGCCAGCCAGCAATAACGCATAACAGGTCGCCAATCACCGGTAGCCAGCTAAATAATAGCGCTGCTGGCCCTAAGCGGTGCAACCACGTCATTGCTGTGGCATGCCATCGTCCTTGCTGTTTTTGTGGCAGTAAGCGACCAATAACGATATTGGTCAAACCACCCAGTGTGTTTCCCAGTGCGGCGATACCAATCAAGCTCACCACTGATGACTTACCGGCAATCAACAGCGCCGCCAGCAACACTTCAGAACTTCCCGGAAGCAGCGTGGCACTCAGAAAGCTACTGGCAAACAGTGACCCCCAGGTCAGCCATTCATTCACAGTAAACGGACATCAACAACATCCATGCCGGCAGCCTTTGCCGCCTGCAGGCCAAAATCGGCATCCTCAAACACCACACATTTGCCCGGCTCGACGCCCATCAGCTGTGCGCAAAGTAAGAATGTATCCGGTTCCGGCTTATGACGCGTAACATCATCAGCACCGACAATCACGTCAAAACAGTCGCGAATACCTAAATGACGCAGTAATCTGTCGGCCATCTCATGCTCACTGCCGGTACCGACCGCCATTGGTCGTCGGCCGTGATACGCCTTTACCACTTCAACCAGCGGCAACGGCTCTACCGAATCCAGCAACATTTTGTCGAGAGCAGCGGTTTTCTCCGCCGCCAATACATAAGGATCAAGATCTGTCTTATTGCTGGCAATAATCATTTCAGCAATGCGCCAGCTGGGAGAACCGTTAAGGCCAATCATAGCCGTTTCGTCAAAGGTCATGCCGTAGCGGGCCAGCACCTGATGCCAGGCTTTGCGATGCGTCGGCTCCGTATCCAAAATGGTGCCATCCATATCGAAAATCAAGCCGTCATAACGATCGTACATGTTCTCTCCAGCCATTGAATCAATGAGCCTTTTACTTTATCGCAAAGTGCCCGGATTGTCGCTGTCAGCGATTAACAGCAAATGCTTTGAAAGCAATCGGGAATTGACGATGAGATTAAAAGTGTATGGGGCAGAACAGGGCTGGTATGGGAATTCTGATAACAACAGGGATTGAAGGACAAGACGTTAAGGAGAGGAAACAAAACCAGGGGAATATGGTGCATCCGGGAGGATTCGAACCTCCGACCGCTCGGTTCGTAGCCGAGTACTCTATCCAGCTGAGCTACGGATGCATCGGAAAAGCATGTTGAAAAGTGACTGCAGGATACTGATTAATGCTAAACAATATGGTGCATCCGGGAGGATTCGAACCTCCGACCGCTCGGTTCGTAGCCGAGTACTCTATCCAGCTGAGCTACGGATGCATCGGAAAAGCAATTTGGGAGATAATGCGACTGACCTGAGGGAATACCAGAGAATGGTGCATCCGGGAGGATTCGAACCTCCGACCGCTCGGTTCGTAGCCGAGTACTCTATCCAGCTGAGCTACGGATGCATTGCTAATTCTTGTATAACGCAGGGTGCCAACTACTCACCTTGATACGCGCTGCTAACACGATATCGAAATTCTCGCTACTCAGTAGTTAATACTACTTCGTAGTATGGTGCATCCGGGAGGATTCGAACCTCCGACCGCTCGGTTCGTAGCCGAGTACTCTATCCAGCTGAGCTACGGATGCATCAGTAATGGCGGTGAGGGAGGGATTCGAACCCTCGATGCAGCTTTTGACCGCATACTCCCTTAGCAGGGGAGCGCCTTCAGCCTCTCGGCCACCTCACCATACGCGTTCTTTCGAACTGCACCGCTGAACTTGTTTCTGCTCATCGGCACTGCGTGGCGCACATATTACTTTCCCGCACTTATAAGTCAAACAATTTTTCCGAGCTATTTGTTTGTTTGCACAAATCACAGTCAATTTGACCACTTTGACGACAAAAAGAGTGATTTATCAACTAAAAAGCGCTGATGCAGTTCACAAAAACAGGACGGTGACTTTATTGAGAAAGAAAAGAAATCGCGGGAAATAGCAGGAAAACCGGTAGCGCCTCGCTAAAACAGCGAGGCGCAGGATCCGTTAGTAACTCGTAGGCTGAGTTTTTTCGGCCTGAATACGCTGATAGATCTCTTCGCGATGTACCGAAACTTCTTTAGGGGCGTTCACACCGATGCGAACCTGGTTACCCTTAACCCCCAGCACTGTTACAGTCACCTCATCACCGATCATGAGGGTTTCACCAACTCGACGAGTTAGAATTAGCATTCTTTGCTCCTTGAAAGATTAAAAGAGTCGGGTTTGTAGAGTTCCCGGCAATATCCATCATATAACGCTGAACATAGACTATGACAAATAACGCATTGCTCATCATCACGCCAATACATTCTGCTGATACATAGTTTAGCCGAAATACACTACATCAACCTGACTTTATGATTACAGGGTGCGCAGCATCTGGAAAATCACCGGGATTTTGCCACCCCGGCGCTCTCCGACATTGCATTTTTTATCGTTACAGTTTTGCAGCAACCCATGACTCGACGCCAGCCAGTGCAGCAGGCAGCGCCTGTGCATCGGTACCGCCTGCCTGGGCCATATCAGGGCGTCCACCACCTTTACCGCCAACCTGTTGGGCTAACGCACCAACCAGCTCACCCGCTTTCACACGGTCGGTAAGGTCTTTTGTCACCCCGGCAATCAGGGATACTTTACCTTCTGCTACCGTTGCCAGCACAATGATTGCCGAACCGAGCTGATTTTTCAGATCGTCGACCATCGTACGCAGCATTTTAGGTTCAACATTGCTCAGTTCGCTAACCAGCAATTTTGCCCCTTTAACTTCAACCGCTTTACTGCTCAGTGAAGCACTCTCCTGCGCAGCTTGCTGGTCTTTCAACTGCTGTAATTCTTTCTCCAGCAGTCGTACATGCTCAATAACCGAACGCACTTTCTCATTCAGGTTACTGTTGTTGGCTTTAACCAGATGCGCAATATCCTGCAGCTGCTCGCTCTGCGCATGCATCTGTGCCAATGCACCCTCACCGGTAACCGCCTCAACGCGACGTACACCGGCAGCTGTTCCTGACTCAGAGGTAATGCGGAACAGGCCAATATCACCCGTACGGCTGGCGTGAGTTCCACCACACAGCTCGGTAGAGAAGTCTCCCATGCTCAGCACGCGAACCTGGTCATCATATTTCTCACCGAACAGCGCCATTGCACCCTTCGCTTTCGCCTCTTCCAGCTCCATGATATTGGTGTCTACTGCAAGATTACGCCGAATTTGTGCGTTGACAATATCTTCCACCTGACGAATTTGTTCAGGTTTCATCGCTTCGAAGTGAGAGAAGTCAAAGCGCAGATATTTATCATTAACCAGCGAGCCTTTCTGCGCGACGTGATCGCCGAGAACCTGGCGAAGTGCAGCATGCAGCAAATGCGTTGCAGAGTGATTCAGGCGAATGCGCGCACGACGCGCTTCATCAACCTGTGCATTAAGGCGTTCACCGACGCGTAGCTGGCCTGAAACCAGTTTGCCGACGTGGCCAATAGCCTGACCGTACTTCTGGGTATCGTTCACCGCAAAATGCGCCGCCGTTCCCTTCAGTTCACCGGTATCGCCAACCTGTCCACCTGATTCACCATAGAATGGCGTCTCATCAAGCACAATCACCCCTTCCTGACCTGCGGTGATTTCATCTGCCTGCTGACCATCAACAAAGATCGCCTTCACGGTGGCGTTCAGTTCCAGCTGGTCATAACCTTTAAAAGCAGAGGCGGAATCAATACGGATTACATTATTGTAATCCGTACCGAAGCCGCTGGCATCACGTGCCCGGCGACGCTGTTGCTCCATCGCCCGCTCAAAGCCGGCTTCGTCGATTTTCAGATTGCGCTCACGACAAACATCCGCGGTTAAATCCACCGGGAAACCAAAAGTGTCGTAGAGACGGAAGACGGTGTCGCCATCCAGCGTATCGCCTTCCAGCTTAGCCAGCTCGTCATCCAGCAGCGCCAAACCACGCTCCAGCGTTTTAGCAAACTGCTCTTCTTCGGTTTTCAGCACCAGCTCAACTTGCGACTGCTGCTGCTTCAGTTCTTCACCTGCACTGCCCATCACATCAATCAGTGGCGCAACCAGCTTGTAGAAGAAAGTGCCGGTTGCACCGAGCATATTTCCGTGACGCACTGCGCGACGAATAATACGGCGCAGCACATAGCCCCGGTTTTCGTTTGACGGGATGACGCCATCAGCAATCAGGAAGGCACAGGAACGGATATGGTCGGCTATCACGCGCAGTGATTTATTCGACAAATCGGTAGCGCCGGTAACCTGAGCGACTGATTTTATCAGTTTCTCAAACAGGTCGATTTCATAGTTGGAGTTAACGTGTTGCAGAACTGCGGTAATACGCTCAAGGCCCATACCGGTATCAACCGAAGGTTTTGGCAATGGCAGCATAGTGCCATCGGCCTGACGGTTGAACTGCATAAAGACGATATTCCAGATTTCAATATAACGATCGCCATCTTCCTCTGGAGAGCCAGGTGGGCCACCCCAGATATGATCGCCATGGTCAAAAAAGATCTCGGTACAGGGACCACAAGGGCCGGTATCGCCCATCTGCCAGAAGTTGTCTGACGCGTAGGCTCCGCCTTTGTTATCACCGATGCGGATAATACGCTCGCGCGGCACACCCACTTCTTTTTCCCAGATGGCGAACGCTTCGTCATCAGTTTCGTAAACGGTCACCCACAGACGATCTTTCGGCAGATTAAACCACTGCTCACTGGTCAATAGTTCCCAGGCAAAAGCGATAGCTTCATGTTTGAAGTAGTCGCCGAAGCTGAAGTTGCCCAGCATCTCAAAGAAAGTGTGGTGACGTGCGGTATAACCGACGTTTTCAAGATCGTTATGCTTACCACCGGCACGCACGCAGCGCTGCGAAGTCGTGGCACGCGTATAATTACGCTTGTCCTGACCGAGGAAAACGTCTTTAAACTGGTTCATCCCGGCGTTAGTAAACAGTAACGTAGGGTCGTTATTGGGTACGAGGGAGCTACTGGCTACAACCTGATGTCCCTTGCTATGAAAAAAGTCGAGAAACGCCTGACGGATCTCAGCAGTGCTCTTGCTCATAATTGTCCTGGAATCACGCTAACGAACGTTCCGTGTATCTTGCAACGCGAACCAGCCTTATGGCAGCCCGGTGATACACGAACAAAAAGTGGGAATAAGATAAAATTTCTTCAGTGCGAAGTAAAATCCCATCGGGGCTCAATCATCAAAATTTCTGAAAATGGCCTGAATATCTTCCATAAAGAAGCCTTTCGACAGCAAATGACGCTGCAATTTGGCTTTTTCCTTCCATTCTGTTGGCAGCGGCAAGCCGAACTTACGTTCAGCCACTTCAAAAGCTCGCGCTGACCAGTCGATTTCTATCGACGCTAACGTTGCTTCAGTCAGCTCCCTGCTCACGCCTTTTTGCCCCAGTTCCATACGAATACGTTGTGGGCCATAACCTTTACGACCACGACTTATGACAAAACGTTCCGCAAAACGTGCATCATCGAGCCAGCCATGCTGATAGCACCATGCCACCACCTTTTCGATATCCTCTTCAGAGATCTCTGGCACTTCCTCCTGACGAAAGCGCGCCGCGCGCTGAACGGACAGCGTCAACTTTTGGCGAAACTCGGCTTCACTATGGTCACGCATCGCCAGAATGCGCATTGCGCGATCGAGCAGACGCGAGAGTGAATTTCGGCTGGTAGTGGCGTCAGACATAACACTCCGGAGCAGTTAAAGGCTAATTACAACTTAATCAGACAAAATTTACTGGCTGATCAGCAGAGCGTAACGAGAAATCAACACAGAAACAAAGGAAGTTGAGCGATTGGTAAATAAAAAGCAGGATAAAGCGCAGAAAACAGAGCGAAAGGCGTTTAATGATGAAGATAAACCAGATGGTGAACGCAGGTGCGAGCCAGTTGCTGCTCCATTTATAGCAAAGGCGGCAAAATGCCGCCAGTGTATTGATATTTACTGCAATCAGGGCGGCATCTGTGCCGCCTCAGACATAAATATCAGAAGTCCTGATTCGATTCGCTGGCTTCTTTCTCAAGATCGTCAGCAACGAAATCTGGTTTATCGCTTGGGTTATTCAGCAACATATCACGCAGTTTCGATTCAATCTCGTTGGCAACCGCCTGGTTTTCTTTCAGATAGTTACCTGCGTTTGCTTTACCCTGACCGATCTTGTCACCATTGTAGCTGTACCAGGCACCGGCTTTCTCAATCAGCTTATGCTTGACGCCAAGATCAACCAGTTCACCGTAAACGTTGATACCTTCGCCGTACATAATCTGGAATTCAGCCTGCTTAAAGGGTGCAGCGATTTTGTTTTTCACCACTTTGACGCGGGTTTCGCTGCCGACCACATTGTCGCCCTCTTTAATCGCGCCGATACGACGGATGTCGAGACGAACAGAGGCATAGAATTTCAGTGCGTTACCGCCGGTGGTGGTTTCCGGGTTACCGAACATCACACCGATTTTCATACGAATCTGGTTGATAAAGATCAGCAGAGTATTGGACTGCTTCAGGTTACCGGCCAGTTTACGCATCGCCTGGCTCATCATACGTGCAGCAAGGCCCATATGTGAGTCACCGATTTCGCCTTCAATTTCTGCTTTCGGCGTCAGTGCGGCAACGGAGTCGACGATGATGACATCAACCGCGCCGGAACGCGCCAGTGCATCACAGATTTCCAGCGCCTGCTCACCGGTATCCGGCTGCGAACACAGCAGGTTATCGATATCCACGCCCAGTTTTTTCGCGTAAACCGGGTCCAGTGCATGCTCGGCATCGATAAAGGCACAGGTTTTACCTTTACGCTGTGCAGCGGCAATCACCTGCAGCGTCAGCGTGGTTTTACCGGAGGACTCAGGGCCATAAATCTCAACAATACGCCCCATCGGTAAACCACCAGCACCCAGCGCGATATCCAGTGAGAGTGAACCGGTAGAGATGGTTTCCACATCCATAGAGCGGTCTTCACCCAGGCGCATGATGGAGCCTTTACCGAATTGCTTCTCAATCTGGCCCAGCGCGGCTGCCAGTGCTTTTTGCTTGTTTTCGTCAATAGCCATTTCCACTCCTAATCATGCAGGGTAAAGCACACTCGAGGTTGCTTTGCTGTAATACGAATGACAGTAATTATACTGTATAGTCATACAGTATCAAGTTTATTTTCGAGAAATTCATCATGCAGCGTTTGCAGCGCGTAAGCGGTTGCCTGACGACGCACTGCCTCACGATCGCCAGCAAAAAGCTGTCGTCTGGTCAGCGCCCTGCCGTCGGCCGCAGCAAAGCCGAACCACACCGTTCCGGTCGGTTTTTCTGCGCTGCCGCCATCCGGCCCGGCAATACCGCTGACTGCTACCGCAAACTGCGCATCGGCGGCGCGCAGGGCTCCCTGCGCCATTTCATGAACCACCTGTTCACTGACCGCTCCCCACTGCGCCAGCGATTCGCCACTGACGCCAATTAGTTGCTGCTTGGCATCATTGCTGTAAGTCACAAAGCCGCGATGGAACCAGGCAGAGCTGCCAGCAATATCCGTCAGCACCTTACAAATCCAGCCACCGGTGCAGGATTCTGCGGCGGTTACCGTGGCATTATCGCGCTGTAAAAGATGGCCCACGGCGGCGCTCAGTTGGTTCAGTTGGTCATCTGTCATATCGAGTTTCCTGACTACGGTTAAGAAGCAACGTTAGCAATAAAGCGTCGCGAAGACGTAACGTTTTTTATCGGGTTTGCCCGCTGGATGGCCGTTTTGCGAGAGGCATTCAGGATCACAGATGGGGACATGCAGCATTAAATACAAGCAGCCCTCCCTTCCCGCTTAACGCTTTTGCGCCACCATAAACAGGCGAGGAAATGCCAGCAGCACTTTGCCGTCGGTTTGCGGCAGATAAGCCTGACGAATTTCGGCCAGATACTGCTGTAAAAAGCGCTGTTGCTCGTTTTCATTCAGTGAAGCAAGAAATGGCCGCAGTCCGGTGGCCTTAAGCCAGTCGATAATCGCCGCCGCATCCGGCATCAGATGATAGTAAGTGGTACGCCAGATATCCACGCTACAGCCCGCCTGGCTTAACAAGTCGTAATATTGCTGTGCAGTCAGCAATTTTTTTCGCTCGGCGGCACGCCTGCTGATTTTCTGCTGCCATTCAGCACGCGCCGCTACCTCACGCATCAGTCGGTGCGAAGGCTCCTCCAGATTATCCGGCATCTGTATCGCCAGCACCCCATTAGCAGCCAGCTGCGCAACCAGCTGCGGCAATAACTGTTGATGCTGATCCAGCCACTGCAATGATGCATTGGCGAAAATGACATCCTGTGGTGCTGTCGCCTGCCAGTTGTGGATATCGGCTGGCATAAAATGGCAATCGGGCAAGCGCGCTTGCGCCTGTTCCAGCATCGAAAGCGAGCTGTCCAACCCGGTGATTTTCGCCTGTGGCCATGCGCACCACAGCAGTTCAGTACTGTTACCCGGCCCGCAACCAAGATCGGTAGCGCTGCCGACGTGAATTGCCGGAATACGGGCGATTAACTCACGCGCCGGACGCGTTCTTTCTGCTTCAAACCGACGATAAAGATCGGGATTCCAGTCATTCATACACACCTCACGACAGGTAAAAATGCGATCCAGCTCGAGTAATCAAGATAGCAGTTATGACATTTGTCGCCGTTAAGCATTAAGTTAAAACGACGTTTCATTTTTTCGAACAGGAAGAATATGATGAGTCACCAATCTGAATTAAGTGGAGTCTGGTGCCCTTCCGTCACCCCATTTGATGGCCAGGACAGAATTGATTTTTCGGCACTAAATCAACATTTTGCTCGCTTAACGGCGTCCGGTATTGATGCGCTATTACTGATGGGCAGCATTGGCGAATTCGCCTCGCTGAATCAGCAAGAGCGCCTGTTACTGTTACGCGAAGCGCGCAGCATGTCGCCACTGCCTATGGTCGCCAACGTATCGAGCACCTGCTTTGCAGATATGATTCAGCTGGCGGAACAGGCAGATCGATCCGGCTACGATGCCGTAATGGTGTTACCGCCCTATTACTTTGCTCAGACGCGTAAACAGCTGCTGAGCTACTACCATGAGCTGGATAAACGTCTGCCGGGCAAGTGGTTAGCCTATAACTTTCCGGCGCGAACCGGCTGCGATCTTGATCCGGCACTGGTGGCAGAGCTGGCGGCTGAACTGCCGAAATTTATTGGCATTAAAGATACGGTCGACTGCCTGTCGCACAACCGTTTAATGACAGAAGAGACGAAAAAAGTGCGGGCAGATTTTGCAGTACTGTCAGGTTATGATGAATATTTACTGCCTAACCTGCTGGCTGGTGGCGCCGGGGTGATCTGCGGCCTGAATAATCTGGTGCCTGAACTGTTTGCCGCGGCAATGCGGGCATGGCAGCGCGAGGATTTAGCCGCGCTGACGCAAATTCAGCAGCGCATCGGCAGACTGATGGCGATTTATACCCTGGGTGACGATTTTGTTAGCGCCATCAAAACCAGCGTGTCACGCCGCTTCGGCTATATGACACCTGACTCACGCAATATTGGCGGCGGATTGGATGAAGAGCAGTGTCAGGCCGTAGACCGGCTGTTCGCTGAAGAGAGTCAGCAGTAATCCACGGCAAAGTGCCACTGCCGTTACGCTTCAAAGTGGCAACGGCAGTGAATCGCAGGAGAATCAGTTTTTCTTAACGAACTCTGATTTCAGCTTCATCTGACCAAAGCCATCGATTTTACAATCGATATTGTGGTCGCCTTCAACCAGGCGAATACTTTTCACTTTAGTACCGATTTTCAGCGTTGAAGAGCTACCCTTCACTTTAAGATCTTTCACCACGGTAACCGCATCGCCGTCCGCCAGCAAATTGCCATTGGCATCACGCACCACCAGCCCTTCTTCTTCTGTCGCGGCCGCCGCATTGACTGGCCACTCATGGCCACACTCAGGGCAGTTCAGCTGCTCGCCATCCTGCCAGGTAAATGCGGAGCTACATTTTGGACACTCTGGTAACTGTTGCACCTTAACCCCTTAAAATTTAATTAAATAAAATTAAAAACCTTGCGAATCATATACCACAAGGTTTGTGTGTGTACATTTTACACTGTTTAATCGCCTGAAGAACAGTATCTTTAGCGGATAAAATGCGGATTATACTCACAGCCAACACTGAAATATGTTTTTCACCAGCTACTTATCACTCCACCTGACCTCTCATCCCCCGCGATTCAGCCGACAGGATGAGGTGTTTTTTTCAGCAGCGTTCATATTAATGCTATGTCTGGAAATTCCGCTAACTGCCCCTGACAAGGAGAGCGATGAAAACTCTGCCCCTTTCGCTGCTGATGTTACTGTCACCGCTGGCCACAGCCAGCTGGACTCAGGAAAGCTTTCCCGCCTTTACTGCCAATGGAGACGGGCAGTTCACCAGCAGTGCTAAGCTGGCAAAAGGCCAGTTGCCACTCCGGTTGTATCAGGATCGACAGTGCTGGCAACCCACAGAGCCGATCAAACTGAATCAGACACTTTCATTGCAGCCCTGTGGCGATAAGCCTGCGGTCAACTGGCGGCAATTTCGCGCCGGGGAATATCAGCTGCGGATCGATACCCGCAGCGGCACGCCAACGCTGCAACTCAGTGTGAAAAACCTGACTGAGCCCCTTAATACCGTGGTCAGCCAGACCTGCCCGCGCTGGGATGGCAAGCCGGTCACAATTAACGTTGGTAACAGCTTTGCCGAAGGGGAAACCGTTCGCGACTTTTACTCAGGCCAGACGGCAACCGTTAAGCAAGGAAAAATCAGCCTGCAACCAGCGGCCACTGGCGGCGGGCTGTTACTGCTGGAGCCTGCGTTCACGGAAAAGAATGCCGTGTTTAACTGGCACAACGCCACGATCTATTTCGTGCTGACCGATCGTTTTTCCAATGGCGATCCCACTAACGATCACAGCTATGGCCGACGCAGCGACGGCCAGCAGGAAATTGGTACTTTTCACGGCGGCGATCTGGCCGGATTAACGCAAAAGCTCGATTATTTGCAACAGCTTGGGGTAAACGCGCTGTGGATCAGTTCTCCGCTGGAGCAGATTCATGGCTGGATCGGCGGTGGCACCAAAGGCGACTTCCCCCACTATGCCTATCATGGCTATTACACCCTCGACTGGACGCGGCTTGATGCCAATATGGGTAACGAGCAGGATCTGCGCACGCTGGTTGAACAGGCGCATAAACGGGGTATTCGTTTGTTATTTGATGTCGTGGTCAATCATGCCGGTTACGCCACGCTTGCCGATATGCAGGACTATCAGTTTGGTGCGCTATATCTGCAAGGAGCCGAGCGGGAAAAAGTCCTCGGTAAACACTGGGGTGACTGGCAACCGGCGGCGGGTCAGAACTGGCACAGCTTTAATGACTATATCAATTTCTCTGACCCTACCGGCTGGAGCCAATGGTGGGGTAAAAACTGGATTCGTACCGACATCGGCGATTATGACTCGCCGGGATATGATGACCTGACGATGTCACTGGCATTCCTGCCGGATATGAAAACCGAAGCCTCCGCGCCGAGCGGTCTGCCGCTATTTTATCGCCATAAGTCCGATAGCGGCGCGCGTGAAATTCCCGGTGCAACTCCCCGTGATTATCTGACCCACTGGTTATCTCAGTGGGTGCGTGAATATGGCATTGATGGTTTTCGCGTTGATACGGCTAAACATGTTGATAAAGCCACGCTGGCACAGTTAAAGCAACAGGCTGTCACGGCACTGGCACAGTGGAAAGCACAGCATCCTGAGCAAGCCGTGGATAACGCACCGTTCTGGATGACCGGTGAAGCCTGGGGTCACGGCGTAATGCAGAGTGATTATTATCAGCACGGTTTTGACGCGATGATTAATTTCGATTTTCAAGAGCAAGCCGCCCAGGCGCTAAGCTGTTACTCCGCTATTGATAGCACTTATCAGCTCATGGCCGATAAACTGCAAAGCTTCAATGTATTGAGCTATATCTCCTCACATGATACCCGACTGTTTTTCGAACACGATGCCGGGCAGTCGCTCTTCCTACAGCAGCGCGCGGCGGACCTGCTGCTGCTGGCACCTGGTGCGGTGCAAATTTATTATGGTGACGAAAGTGGTCGTCCGTTTGGACCGACCGGTTCTGACCCATTGCAAGGCACCCGTTCAGATATGAACTGGAATGAATTGCAGGGTACCAAAGCAGCATTACTGCAACACTGGCAGAAACTGGGAGCCTTCCGCGCCCGCCATCCGGCAGTTGGCGCTGGCGTGCAGCAATCCCAGCTGCAGACAAACTACTACGCTTTCAGCCGCCAGTATGAGAATGACCGGGTGATGGTAGTGTGGGTGGGTGACAGTCAGTAATTACCGCAGATTTTCTGATAACTGAAGATCTTAAGCAAAAAATAGGATAGCGCTGGCGACCATTAAGCCATTCTCAATGGTCGCCAGTGTGCTGCATAATCTCAACCCTTATCGATACTGAAAGCGGTGAAAACCAATCAAAACGATATAAAAAGCTGAGTAAATATCACCTGGTCCGAACCAATCCAAAAAAATTAATTAAAAACCAGTGCTATAAACCAAATCACACACTAAAAAAAACAGTAAATGACAGCGAAATTATTCTCCCCTTCATTTTTCTGACGATTTTTATTCAGAGAACTCTCACAAGTATTAATATAAACGTATGATTTATTAAATTATCATCAACCAGACATCATTAATAAAAAATTAAAATAAAATCGTTGACAAAAAATTGGCATACAGACTTAATAAATCACAATCTTAAAATTTTTAAATTGTTCTGACGGTCTGATACCTCTACTGCCAGTTAATTATTACGAACGAGTTCTAATTTATAGTCAGGTAATAATATGTTTGATGTCACGACTGAAAAATGCTTAGGATACTATATAATATTTGATGGTGGTCTTTCACTGATCTTCGTCAGCAGCAGTGGCAATCTCATCCGTCTGGAAGAGAAAAAAACCACCTCAGTAAAGCTGAAAGGAACGAATAAATTGCTATTGGAATATCTGCTTTGCTACGGTTTTGGCGAAACCGTTAAAAAAGAGGATCTTCTCAGGCACGTCTGGGACGAAAATAATCTTAGTTCATCCAGTCAGCGGATGTGGCAAGTATTTAAAAGTCTTAAAAATAAAATTGAGTTCCTCAACTGTCCGGCAGATTTTATTGTTTACACCAAAGGCGTTGGTTACTCGATTGAAAACGTCCATGTCAGTAAACTTTGGTATCACGCTTAGCATGACTGCCGAGGTTGTGCAGCCTGTGCTCCAGGGGAGATGTTCGGTCATGCAGCTGCAGCCACCTAAGTCAGAAGTAAGGTAGCCTCTGTCCTTGTGCGAAAAAGTTATCGCCGGGCTTGAGTAACAACGTGACGCTTGCGCTCATTTATTATCCATCGCAATATCGATTTTAGTTAAGACGGCTTGTATCAAGCCCGGTTAAAAGGCTTTAACGTCTTTTGTTAATAAATTAGATCACAATAATGATAAAAATGCTGTCGCGGGAAGCTATCTCGCTAAATTGTAAGTCTAACGCTAATCCGTTAGTCATTATGGCAATGTTTAACAGGTATAATCATGGCAATGAATTTGCGCGTTTTAAGCCAGGCTGTAGGTTTAGCTCTGGTTGTTGGCAGCACCTCTTTTGCAGCCCAGGCTGAAATCACCTTACTTAAACAAGATCCGCAAGCAGGCGATCCACTCAGCCGCCTTAACTTTACCTTCGGCGGCAGTATCCGTCCGCAGTTCAATAATATGACCGGCGACGGTGATAAAGGCTCCTACAAGCGTAACGGCTATGACGGCGGTACACGCTTCCGCTTCGCCGCTGACTACTATCTGTTTGATGATATCAGTTGGATCAGCTACTACGAGCTGGGTGTCAATATTCCGGCGCTGTTTAACTGGGACAATCACTACGCCGAAGGTGCCAACAACACCAGCCGACGTATGCTGTATACCGGTCTGAAAAGTGACACCTGGGGGCAACTGACCTTTGGTCAACAAAACAGTGTCTACTATGATGTGGTTGGTGCCAAAACCGATATCTGGGATTACGACATGCTGGCCCAGGCGTCAGGTAACGGCATTAACGGTGATTACGATGGCTCATACCGTTCGCGTAAAATGCTGAAATACAAAAAAAGCGTTGGCGATGCCGATATCTACGCTTCTTACCTGTTTAGCGACAATGAATATCTGCCAGGTAACGGCCTGCGTTATAAGCGTAAGGGCGGCGGTTCACTGGGTGTTAATTATCACCTGACCAAAGATCTGAGCTGGGGTACGGCCTGGAACTACACCCGTGCGGAGATGCGTAACCCGTCCGACAACAACAATAAAGAGTACGACCAGAATATCGTCGGCACCGCCTTGAGCTGGAAGCCAGATAACTGGACGCTAAGCATCGGCGGCGGTTGGTACAGCAACTTCCTGACCACCAAAAAGGTTGATACAGCGAACTATTTCGCTGGTGATGCCTGGGGCATTGAATACTTTGCTGGCTATACTGTGCCGGTAGGACAGTATGCGGTGAAATCAGTGATGCCTTACTTTATGGGCGATCGCCTCGAGTACGTCAGCGGTCGTGATTATCATCGTATTGATAATGGTCTGGGATTAGCCTTCCAGTTTGATTACGGCTTCCGCGTCGATGTCGAACATGTGCTGACGTCAAGCACTGACAATCTTGGTGATATGACCCTGGTAAGACTGCGCTACGATTTCTGATAACTCATAACCTTCGATAAACAGGTTACATGAGATAAAAGCCCCAAACGGGGCTTTTTTTTCTATCTGCCCCATACTGAAGTTTAATAAGGCACGTTTATAAATCGCCAGTAAGTTTAATTAATATTATTTAAATAAGCCACATGCACCAGAATTTCGCGATGATATGCAATCATTTTACTGGTATGAATAAGTAATACCAATCAACGATTTGGCCGAACCGGTTTTAAGTGCTTCCTCTGGTTTACGAACATAGCTGAATCCCAGCTGCAATGACATTGGACTATTAGCGGTGGTTCCAGCAACACCTAAAAGGTATTTTGTCTGGCCAGGCACACCAGCAGCGGAACCATCGGGACCGAATTGCAGTCTTGTTCCATTGGATGATGTAATGGCATAGCCAACACCAGCGGCAGTAGAATCCGACGTCAGAGTTGAGGTGGTGGTCTTGTTTGTCGGATTATTGAGATCAACCACTGAGTACCGCACCACAATTGATGGATCGCATTTAAGCGAGAAAGTCTGCTGTTTAGTGCCAATCAAAGTAGAAGCGGCAGCATTTTCAATATTTGCTACAGCAACACCTTCCATATTGATGGTTCTTACTTTAGCGTCAGGTGTGCAGCCTGTTACGTTAATATAGATCGGTCTCGCATTGAAGTAGAACGTGTCCGTTTCTTGAGCCACATTTTTATCATCATAACATGTATACCTGTACAACTCCGTCAAAGGTAGCATAGGACTATTCTCAAGCCTGTCGATCCCTCGGGAGATGTACAACAAATTAAAGACACTAAAGCGAACATTCACTCTGTCCGAATTTACCATCTTTCCTCTCCACACATCCTGCTGTACCGGTGGCGCTGAGTTGAAAATCCCGTTTCCTGTTATTGCAACATTAAATGAATCTCCACGGATCTGCGGACCCAGACCTATTCCCTTAACTCCACTCTCATACATGTAGGGTAAAGTGGTGCGGCCATTTTGTAAGGGTAAAAGCGGAGTATATTCAATCCTTGCCAGGTCGTAAACCAGACTAGTATTTCTGCATATTGTTTCCCACTGAGACCCACTATTATAAAAAATCGTTCCCACAGGATTTCGGTCTGCTGGCCCTGATATTCTGATATCCCTTAAAAGGATCGGATGTCTGGCATCAGGAAGCGCCCATGATGATGAGAAACCTAAAAAAAATACCAATAAAGAAACAAAGCATGTCATAATAACTTTCATCATAGACCTCTCAATGAGAAATTAAATTTAATTTTTTTACAATATTTTGCTCACCATCAAGGATGGTTAACCCTAGCGAACAGGTAGTTTCAGAACAATATTTATTGACAGAAATATCCGTTCCTGGAGCTAATACTTTTGAACCATCAGACCTATACACAAATTCTTTTGATAAAGAAATTATGAAAGAAAAATCAGTTTTATTACTTAAAAACCAGTTACCATCCTGAGAGCGAATCAATTTTATCTCATTAAAATCCTTATCTGTTGGCAAACTATGCTGATAGATAAGATTGAAATGAGATCTGATCGCAAGTGAAACCACATTACTATCATCATTAATCGCTGATTTCGGTATCGTAGTAATGGTTAACGAATACACCTTATCTTTATTATTCTTAATCTTTTCTTCAGGAATGATTGTTATTATGTTGCTGTTATTTTTCGGCAAAATAAAGAGCGGTGGAGAAATAATAAACCCGTCACTATTGATAGTCGCCTTGATCAAGTAATCACTCTCATTATCATTGATTACCTTGATATTCAGCGCCTTAGTTGAATCATCAATAAAGAAACGCGTTCCTAAAACTGACACGCCAGCCAGACAAGAATCTGAAATAAGGGCGTAGAACAATATACATAAAAAATACTTAATCATACGCTATCTCGAAATAAGCAAAGCTTCTTACTTTTCCGGGCAGAGCATTATCATTGGTTTTCAGGTATGCAGCCGAAAAGCTTAAAGAATTAACAGTTACATCATGATTAATAACGAAATCAGTTAAGTTATTTCTGATATCAATGTTTTTGTTATCACTATCGTAAAGTCCAATAGCAATACCTGAAGCATCTGAATCCGTATCACTGGTTGTTTTTAATAAATTTGGCATGACAGGATCGCTCTCAGCAGTAAAATTAACATGTGCCATCTTAATATTTGCAGGACAATCTTCCAGATTAATAGCAAAAGATGTTGCAGAAAAGGGAACGCCAACCGCTGCATTACGGAGGTCTCCCGGCATCAGGCTAACCAAAAAATCTTTCGACCCTGATGAAATAGTGCACGTTCTGACCATTACTTTTGCTGTAATATTGATTTTAACCTGATCGGCATAAGAGTGAACTGGTAAAAAGTTCAGCGCAATCAAAATAGCAGAGAGAAAATTTTTAATCATAATAAAAATCCAGATAAAGTAAAGATGATGCATCCCCTGCCCCGATGGTCGAACTGGTTGATTTATATCTTAAATAAAAATTAAAATCATAGGTTGAGGTCGTCACTGACTGACTAAAAGTCTGCTTTTGATTCAGCGGTACCGCTTTCTGATTCATATCCAGAATCTCAATCGCCAATCCGGTTGCCAGACCTTCAGAAGACGTGCTGGGTTTACCGGTTACTTTTAGCAGCGCCGGATTACTTTCATCGCCAGTGCCAGAAAACATATAAGACATATTGTTAACATTGCCTGTACAGTTCTCCAGACCAATCGATACTTTCGTCGATGCGGTTGTCGATCCTGTTGGGATAAGATCCTGAGGATTGATATCATCAAATATGACATTTTTAGTCAGATCGCTGCTTTTTACATTACAGCTTTGCGCTAAAATCGCCCCATTTATTTGAACTGTCACATCCTCAGCATATGCTGCAGAGCATAATTGACTGAAAACAATGAGAAATAATCTGTACGGTATTTTCATTTTTGACTCCGCAGTATACTTACAAGCAAACAACTTCTTTTTTATTTACCGTTTTCAAGCTGGATTCATCACTGTAATTAATCACGAAACGGCAACTATTTTTTTCATCCAATGCGACAGTATAAGATGAATGATTCTTTACACCGGTCAGATATACAGTTCCGTCATCATCGGCAATAGAAATATTGTTATATTCATTGTTTTTAACAATAGTACCAAACTTGACAGGCTTATTTTTATACCTGACTAAAATAAGGAAGCTGTATCCTTTTTTCACATCAAAAGTGACTTTGCTGATCGCGCCTCTGGTTGGAGCGACTTTCGCTACTTTATTTTCCACGTCATAACTATTAGAGAAAGTTGAGGGATCTAACTCAACATCGTTATAGTGATACGGTGTAGCATAGGGAACCAATGCATAGCCACTTTTATTAATACTAATATTTTCACCCGCCTGGCTTACTCTTGCACCTTCGGCCCCTTTAGCTTCAACCAGAATTGCGGTATCAGTAGCTTCTTGAGTGAAAACAACACCGTCTTTATGAAATAAAACACCGCCACTTGCCCCATAATCGAGTTGTTTTGACTGTTCTGAATAGGATGAACCTGCGCGCAGCGTAGCCGAATTCGCCTTATAGCTTACATTCATATTTGTATTGTTATAGGATGAATTTTTATTCAACACTTGATAAATGTTATAATCGAGTTTGTTATCCAGCGTATTTCCGTACAGACTGGTTGCGTTGCTGTGATCCGAATTACTGTATGTTGTACTGTTTGAAACAAACATTGAATTCTTACTTGACCTGCTCGAAAGAGGCATACTAAACGACAAATAAAAAATATCATCATTCAGCGCGCCGTAGGTTTTCTTATTATAACTAGCTGAAAGCATGATATTATTGAACTGAGAGAAGTTTTTATTCCAGCCAATCTGAATGTTTTTGCTTTTAGTCTCCCCTCCCCAATATGAATTTACATTTCCCCAGACATAAACCTGACCGTAATCGTTTAAACTCTGAGAAACATTAAGCTGAAAACTGTCTTTTCTTCGACCATAATAATAAGTGTCGAAGCCTTTATCAGACAACTGATTCCTGTTAGAAGCTTCACTCAATGTGTAGTAATCTGAAGTTGAATAGCGATATCCTGTCAGCTGAAAATTCGTTCCTGTTTCGTTAAACGATTTAGAATACAGGATACGATAAGACTCACCTGAAAGCTTATCATTGTCAATTTTAGAAATAGCATGGAGAGCATCCACGGATAACGCGCCAAAATCGCCAAAATCCTTACCTGCACCAACGCCAACCGAACTGTAATCAGCAGAAACCTGCGAACCAACAAATAAAGTCGATTCGAAAGGAATGCCGACAGCTACGGTACTCTGGAAAAAATTAACATCATCTACTGAGTTTAGATCCAGTTTGCCTACTGTAACGGCATAATTGTATTTTCCCGGCCTGAGCAGGTTTGGCAGTGAAGAATAAGGTACTGAATACTTCTGTACCACACCTTCAGCAGAGGTTAACTCAACTTCGTAGTCACCGCTGGTACCTACCGAATTAAGGTTATTGATGTTATAAGGGCCTGGATTAACATACGTTTGGTAAATAATGCTATTATTTTGTTTAACCGTCAGCCTGGATCGAGACTCCGCAATTCCTCGAATCGCCGGACTGTATCCCTTGTCGCTATCCGGAAGCATTTCAGATGAGGTAGCCAGCGTCATCCCGATGTAGCTGTTCGCATCAAATAAATTTGAACCGATAGTGCTCTGACCGATCAGCAGTTCACTTTTCAGAGAATTTATTTTTCTTGACAGGTAAACACCATTGGTATCGACCTCATGACTACTGTTAGTTCCTGATTTAGTCTCACTAAAATATACGTTAGCATTCAACCTCCATGCACCAAGGTTGACTCTGTTATTTAGATTGAGATAATTCGATGAAAAGTTACTATTATTTTCATTTTTAGCGTACGAACCATTAAAATTATAATTCATCAAATAAGCAGCGATTCCATCATCCCAGTCAGTTTCAGCCGCCATTGTAGTCCGGGTAGAATCTAAATATATTTGAGGAATTGACAAACGAAGGATTAATTTAGTAAGATCAACTTCATAGTCAAAACCCTTGATATACTTCCCGATATCTACGCAATCATTAGCCTCTGTTGACAAAGAATGAAAATACTTTTTTGCTTCTTCATTGAGCGGAATTTCATTAATAATTGCTTTGGTAAAGCAGGGCTGAACCTTTCCCTTCACAGTTGCGAATTTTACTTTAACATTCTTAAGAAACTGCTCACCTGAATACAGATATAGGTAATAATCTCCGGGTGACAAGTTACTTCCAGACGTTATATATGATAAGTCCTCAAGTGAGGCCACATCACTCCCTAAAAATTGGGGATTAAAATAATCTTGTGCGAATGCGTTTTTGATATTAATGCATAAAAAAAACAAGCAAAATCCTTTAACTGCCCGCATAAAAAACTCCAGATACTGATTATAAATGACACTGCCTGTCTTTTATCTGAACACCGTAGTCATTAATAAAGTTAAACGATAAATATTTACTTTTTTGGTTACTATTCAGATAGACCGATGACATTGGCGATATTGTTTCTGCATCAGACACTTCTTTTCCATTGACAGAAAGAGACACCAGATTCATATAAAATGGTGAAGGGTTAGTCACTTTTATTTTTCCATCTTGATAGCTGCACGTCAGCAATTTATAAGATTCAAACGGATCCTCTTTTATTGATTCAGGTCTGACGAACACTTTTATTTTCGTCGTTGTGGATATTAACAACGCATTATCAATTTTCTGCTCCTGCTCAGACAGTGACGGTATGACCTTAGCGTTTAGAAAAAACATTTTTTCTCTGTCTTTTGGCAAGCTGTCTTTATTACCGGTATAAACAACCTTCAGTAAATTATCACTTCCTGACTTAATAACAAAAAGCGGCGGCGTGATGATAAAATCTTTATTTTTTTCATTATGTTCATCTGAAATCCATGACTGAACCAGGTAATTACCTTTATCATCGGTGTTATATATTTTTAACGTCACCTGGTCTTTGGATGCAGGGTAAACTAACCGAGTCGCACCAAGTGATACTCCGCCAGCATAGGATTGCTGACAACAAAAAGCAGAGATCAAGATTAAGGCATATTTTTTTAGCATTAATAATTCCTGTTAAATAATAAATGATTGGCTGTTTTACTCAGCCAATCATTTTTAGCGTTAAAAGTATTAGTTGTAGGTTAACTGGAAGTTAGCTACGGATTGTACTTTACCGGCAGTTACTGCCGCTGCAGTTGACATATAATCAACAGAAAGCGGAATAGTTGTGGTGTTGTTCAAATTAACAGTTGAGCTCATTTCACCCAGATTCAATGCCGCACCATCTGGACCAAACAGTTGCAGACCGACATTCTGTGCTGAACCCGCACCTGCAGTATTCTCCAGCAGGTTAGGATTACCATCGATAGATTGACCGTTAAAACTTACCTGTACGGTTTCGCGAATAGAGGTGTCGCAATCTACCAGGTTCAGTTCAAACGCCTTCTTGGCGTTGCCCAGCTGATTGGCCGCGGTAAAAGTCGCTGCTCTGACGGTATCTAAAGTCACAACTTTATCTGTATCAGTTCCTGACACAGCACAGGCACCTGAGGTGACTTCGCCATTAAAAGTCACTTTACCACCGCTAACTGTCAGTGGAGTCTGTGCTGCCGGTGGATTCCCCGGTGGCGTAACTTCATCTTCTGCAAATGCAAAATTACTGATAACAAGTGATGCCAGAATAGAAATTACAGCTTTGTTTTTGTTAAGTTTCATATACATTCCTTATATAATGGTTTTTATATCTATCTCTCTAAGATAGTTAATGACGACTTTGTCGAAGATGTCATTGATTATCCTACAAGCATGCTTTGCAATATTTCCAAAAGCATCAAGCCCGATAAACACGTTAACTGCTTACCCTCTATTAAAATCACACGCCAAAGATTGACGCCTGGCTATGAATTATCGCTTTAGAAGATTTTAAGACTCTATAACAATGCACACTCTGCAATATTTTCCATCATCTTAAGGGTGATTAACTAAAACTTTTCCATTTGAAATAAATAAGAGCAACAACAGATGAGCGACGATATTACCCCGCATAAAAATTGATGGCAACCAGCTGCCAGAGGTGTGTTTTAGGCGCTATGGAGCAGCGCCTCAGGATGTTCTTAATTAACCAAACTACTGCAATCAGTCACTTCTAAGACAATTCCAAGGCGATGCATAGCGTTGTGCACAGCGAATCCTTTTCCCTGGATATTATGAAGTCATTAAATTAGGATAATTCGTTCATCAGCAAATTTAACACTTAGGACATTTCGCCCACACCTGATCAAAATCTCTATTTTAAATTTTTGTAAATAATTAAAACCAGCATTATATGCGTAACTCTTTATAATTACTTTGCTCCGGCTGGCTTGGTTCGATGGGCAGTCCGGCAGTTGAGGCGACTCAGCAGACAGAAAAAATCATGCTGAACAGATGATAGGAAAGGTGAAATGTGTGTTTCACATTAAAAAATTGCTCATTAACATACAGCTCCAGATCGGGCTCTCTTTCTGACAGGCTTCATCCGTCAGCAATCTTCTGGATTAAGATGTATGAAACAGCCGGTTCAGTATGCTTACCGTGCCGCTGCGCTTTTAGTCTGGATGCCTGTAACTTACCATTTCTTCGTCAGGCTTTCGTTTACGCAGTTTATTACCTTAATTTGCCGTTCAGGTTCCACGTACAACAACCAACCAGTGAAACTCATCGGCTAAAAAAGATGGGAAATATTCTTGTGGTTTTTTAATAAGAAAGGTCTGGGGTTTGTTAGTATTTTCAAGCGGAAACAGAGCAGGAAATAGCGAGGAGAGGTGAGAATTTCCAGAAAAAACGTATCGGCAAACAGTTTTACCAGGGGTGGGTAAAATCATCACTACAGTGACACCACTCTTAGGATACCCTCGCAGCACTGAAATCGGTAAGTAATTGATATAAATGCAAATTACCTACACTTATTATCGTTTCATTCTGTTCACAATATCGATTGCAGGATAAATAAATTGCTTTTTCAACTCTCTTTTTTGAAGTATTGCTGTGGGTACGGAAAATAAAATCAGTCACCACCTGGTGAGCAGATGGTGCCTAATCTTACAAAATATAAATAAATCATCCTGGATTTTAGCTAGTTAGATTTCACATCTTTAAGGTACGATAGTTTAACTCTATATTCCACAACGCTATTTACATGATGCTTGCACATTGCAGAGCGTAAATGTGAGCTGACCGTCTTAACCGTCATTCCGGTAAGTTTACTTATTTGTTGTTGACTCTTTCCTTTTTCTAAAAGCTCTGATACCAACTTTTCCCTGTCAGTTAATCTATCAAAACTTATTCTTTCAAAAATTTCCTTTCGATTATCACTCCCACCAAAAATTATTTTCCTGAATGCTCTTTTCACGTCTTATAACTTTAAGTCATCCGTAAAGAAGATCGCATTCTCATAACCACTCATACCTTTGATGACATGGGTCATGTTTTCTGAGCAAAAAACAACAACACCCGCACCATCATCACCAAATGCTCTATCCCTTTTGGGTAATTTTTCAAAAATACTTTTTGACGACAATACTACTATATCTATCCAAAAGTAATCATCACTTTCCACTCTATTGAGGCTTTTTATGTTTTCACATTTAGAGCTCGATTCATAATAAACGCTATCTAATAATTCAAACAATCCCTTTTTGAAAAATAGATCTTCACAAAAAAAAGAAAACAATACATTCCTATATGCCCGCATACATTCAATCCGTTCTTCAGCATTAAGTACTGCCAAGAAGTCATTTCTAACAACCATTTGATAAAATAGCAAGGTGGAGAAAATCTAATAATGATAACTCATCCCACTACGTTTTCTTTAGAAACAACGATGCCGACGCGTTTAATTTTACGCGCCCAATCTTAATAATTAAGATATTTCTAATAACATAGACTTATGTACTGCCTGGCATCTACCTCACTTCGATAGTATTAAATTAATTAATAAGACTTTTCGCACGCAATTCGAAAAAACAACATAATTTACGCGATGTTCACAAAAATTTTTCAATAGCTTAAGATAATCAATTTTGGGTTAATTGATAGTTAAAAAAATGGATATCTCTCATCCGTGAGTTAGCCAGGCCCCTTGTTCTTCACCGAACCAGCTTGAACTCCCTCCCGTTAATTGGATTAAAAGGTATTAAGAACCAGCCTGCCGACAGCTTGCTAAAAAAGAGCGAACAGAAGGGAATTAATTTAATTCCCTTCACTATATTTTGAATAAATTCACTTAATTCAACTCAGGTTCTTTAGTAGTGATAACGTTAACATCTCCAACCTAAACACTACTAAAACCACACTATCCGTATTGAATTACACAGTAACTATTTAATTAAAAACATATAAAAATACTCTTCCTGAACAAGCTCACAAAAATATACCTTCGCCATTTATATCCTTACGATTACAACCAACTTTATTCAGCATTTAATTAATCATGAAAAGCCGAATGGGCCAAGCCAATCCAGATACTTTAATAAAATCGTTACTAATCAGGTAGATAGTAACAAATAAACTGAATTCTCTTTTTTAAAATTAACTTAGACGTGGCCTAAAAAACATCATTAATGTTGGGATATACTATTATTTATAAAGCTAAAACCTTTAAATTCACATTCAACAGATATAGATTTAACATTATCGCAAAATCCATTTCACTCGAGATCTTGATACATTTCTAATTATTGTGGTTTTTACCGATTTATATATGCTCAGCAACGACTTCAATTCAATGATGACAAAAGATTTGTTCAGAAAGAATTCGAGTGACTGGCGGACTTCCTCTTGCTGTTTCTCTTTGTGTCGAACAGCGCCCTTCACTCGTGCCCGGTTTGAGTTCTTGCGACTTCATCCTTACCATTGCCAGCGAGAATTGCGAGACACTTTCAGTTTTTAGCTGTGACAGTGGATTGCTCACCAGGCTAGTATAACGCGCATAGTCGGAACCCTTCCCTCAGCGCGTAACGCCGGGTTCTGCAAAGGGTTTTAACAGGAGAGTTGTACAGGATACAGTTTTATCAGCCGCTGACCTGTCGGATAAGCGCCACTTTCTGACCCACTGATTGATTGACCTGAGCAGATTGATAACGGCTCAACCGGTATAATTGAATAAATTTTGACAGGATGCTGTGATTGCTAATGATGAAAATGAAATCACAATTAACTTTAATTTCAATGGACTGGAAGCGGTAAAATTATGAACAGTACTGACAAAATCGACGCCCACACCCCAATGATGCAGCAATACCTGCGTCTGAAGGCCGATCATCCGGATATCTTGCTGTTTTACCGCATGGGTGACTTCTACGAGCTGTTTTATGACGATGCCAAACGTGCATCGCAGCTGCTGGAAATCTCTCTGACCAAACGCGGTGCTTCGGCAGGTGAGCCGATTCCAATGGCGGGTGTGCCTTATCACGCGGTGGAAAATTATCTGGCTAAGCTGGTGCAGCTGGGTGAGTCAGTGGCAATTTGTGAACAGGTTGGCGATCCGGCGCTAAGCAAAGGCCCGGTAGAACGTAAAGTAGTGCGTATTGTCACCCCTGGCACGATCAGTGATGAGGCTCTGTTGCAGGAGCGTCAGGACAATCTGCTGGCGGCAATCTGGCAAGGCTCGCGCGGCTTTGGTTATGCTACTCTCGATATCAGCTCAGGCCGCTTCCGTCTGGTAGAACCGACCGATAAAGAGACGATGGCAGCTGAACTCCAACGCACCAATCCTGCCGAGCTGCTTTATCCGGAAGATTTTGCCGCAATGGAGCTGATCGACAATCGTCGTGGTATGCGCCGCCGTCCGCTGTGGGAGTTTGAACCCGATACCGCGCGTCAGCAGCTGAATATGCAGTTCGGTACCCGCGATCTGAGTGGCTTTGGGGTGGAACAGGCACATATGGCGCTGCGTGCAGCAGGTTGTTTACTGCAATATGTTAAAGATACGCAACGCACTTCACTGCCGCATATTCGTTCACTGACGATGGAACGTCAGCAGGACGGCATCATTATGGATGCGGCGACCCGGCGTAATCTGGAAATCACACAGAACCTCGCCGGTGGCATCGAGAATACGCTGGCCTCAGTGCTGGATCGTACCGTAACGCCAATGGGCAGCCGCATGCTGAAACGCTGGCTGCATATGCCGGTGCGTGATGCCGCAGTGATTAACAATCGCCAGGAAAGCATTGAGTCGCTGCTGGAAAATGGCTCAGAGTTACAGCCGGCACTGCGTCAGGTAGGAGATTTAGAACGAATTCTGGCACGCCTGGCGTTACGCACCGCCCGTCCGCGCGATCTGGCGCGTATGCGCCACGCTTTCCAGCAGCTACCCGATTTACGCGCCTTGCTGGAAACCAGTAAGGTGACACATCTGCAAACGCTGCGCGATCAGATGGGTGAATTTAATGAACTGCGCGAATTGCTCGAACGCGCAATTATTGAATCACCACCGGTACTGGTGCGTGACGGTGGCGTCATTGCTCCCGGTTACAATGCTGAGCTGGATGAATGGCGCGCGCTGGCCGATGGTGCCACTGATTATCTCGATCGACTGGAAATTCGTGAACGTGAAAAGCTTGGGCTGGATACGCTGAAAGTTGGCTTTAACGCCGTGCATGGTTATTACATCCAGGTCAGTCGTGGACAGAGCCATCTGGTACCTATCAACTATGTACGCCGTCAGACGCTAAAAAATGCCGAACGTTACATCATTCCTGAACTGAAGGAATATGAAGACAAGGTACTGACTTCTAAAGGTAAAGCACTGGCGCTTGAGAAGAAGTTCTATGATGAGCTGTTCGAACTGCTGCTGCCTCACCTGGAGGCGCTACAGCTGAGTGCGGCGGCACTGGCCGAGCTTGATGTATTAGCCAACCTGGCCGAGCGCGCCTGGACGCTGAATTACAGCCGTCCGACCTTAAGTGATAAACCCGGTATTAAACTGACAGCGGGTCGTCATCCGGTGGTCGAGCAGGTGCTGAAAGAGCCATTTATTGCTAACCCGCTTGCCCTTTCGCCGCAGCGCCGAATGCTGGTGATTACCGGGCCAAATATGGGCGGTAAAAGCACCTATATGCGTCAGACCGCGCTAATTGCGCTGATGGCCTATATCGGCAGCTTTGTGCCGGCTGAACAGGCAACTGTCGGACCAATCGATCGTATTTTCACCCGTGTCGGTGCAGCTGACGACTTAGCTTCAGGCCGCTCCACATTCATGGTGGAAATGACCGAGACTGCCAATATTCTGCACAACGCTACCGAGTACAGTCTGGTACTGATGGACGAAATTGGTCGCGGTACCTCAACTTACGATGGTCTTTCGCTGGCGTGGGCCTGTGCTGAAAGCCTGGCAAATCGCATTAAAGCGATGACGCTGTTTGCAACTCACTACTTTGAACTGACTACTCTGCCAGAGATGATGGAAGGTGTGGTTAATGTCCATCTGGATGCGGTTGAGCACGGCGATACCATCGCCTTTATGCACAGTGTTCAGGATGGCGCCGCCAGCAAAAGCTATGGTCTGGCCGTCGCTGCGTTGGCCGGAGTGCCAAAAGATGTGATTAAACGCGCACGTCAGAAACTTAAGGAGCTGGAGGCGTTATCTGCAGGCGCGAAAGCCTCCAGTGGCGAAGGCCCGCAGTTACCCCTGTTGGTAGAAGAGACCTCGCCTGCCGTGGAGGCGCTGGAAGCGCTGGACCCGGATTCTCTGTCGCCACGCCAGGCTCTGGAATGGATTTACCGTCTTAAGTCTCTGGTGTAGGGAAAGTTTTCTTCAGACAATAAAAAAGCGGTGGTATTAAACCACCGCTTTTCGCATTTACTCATCGTAGATTAAAGCCTGTCTTTACTCACGGAACAGCGCTTCAATGCTCAGTCCTTGCGCCTGCAAAATCTCACGCAGACGACGCAGACCTTCAACCTGAATCTGACGTACACGTTCGCGGGTCAGTCCAATTTCACGACCCACATCTTCAAGCGTTGCCGCTTCATAGCCCAACAGGCCGAAACGACGAGCCAGTACTTCACGCTGCTTGGCGTTCAGTTCGAACAGCCATTTAACGATGCTTTGTTTCATATCATCGTCTTGCGTGGTGTCTTCCGGACCGTTGTCTTTCTCATCGGCCAGAATATCCAGCAGCGCTTTTTCAGAGTCACCGCCTAACGGTGTATCGACTGAAGTAATGCGTTCGTTGAGACGCAGCATACGGCTGACATCATCAACAGGTTTATCGAGCTGTTCAGCAATCTCTTCCGCACTCGGCTCATGATCAAGCTTGTGAGAAAGTTCGCGTGCTGTACGCAGATAAACATTCAGTTCTTTCACAATGTGAATCGGCAGACGGATGGTACGGGTTTGATTCATGATCGCCCGTTCAATAGTCTGTCGAATCCACCAGGTGGCGTACGTTGAGAAACGGAAACCTCTTTCCGGATCGAACTTCTCAACTGCGCGGATCAAACCGAGGTTACCTTCTTCAATCAGATCCAGCAGCGCCAGACCACGATTGCTGTAACGACGGGCAATCTTCACCACCAGACGTAAGTTACTTTCGATCATACGACGACGAGACGGAACGTCACCGCGAAGTGCACGGCGAGCGAAGAAAACTTCTTCTTCAGCCGTTAACAGCGGAGAATATCCGATCTCTCCTAAATAGAGCTGCGTCGCATCCAGGACTCTTTGTGTCGCACCCTGCGACATCAACTCTTCTTCAGCTAAGTCGTTATCACCAGGTTCGTTTCCGACAAGAGCCTTCTCGTCAAAAATCTCAGCTCCGTTCTCGTCGAATTCCGCGTCTTCGTGTAACTCGTTAACTTTCAGCGTATTCTGGCTCATAAGCGGCTCCTACCCGTGACTCCAGGGCAGAACATCATTTTCTCGGGTTCTGCCGGTTTATCGCTGCGGTAAATATCGCAACGGGTTGACGGATTTCCCCTTGTAACGAATTTCAAAATGCAATCTTACTGAACTGGTACCTGTGCTGCCCATCGTCGCAATCTTCTGACCCGCTTTCACTTCTTGTTGTTCACGGACCAGCATTGTGTCGTTGTGCGCATAGGCGCTCAGGTAATCATCATTATGTTTGATGATTATCAAATTACCGTAACCGCGAAGCGCATTACCTGCGTACACCACACGCCCTGGGGCAGTGGCCACGATCGGCTGTCCGCGCGACCCCGCAATATCGATTCCTTTGTTGCCACCTTCGGAAGCAGAGAAGTTGTCGATGATCTTACCATCAGTAGGCCAGCGCCAGGTTCCAACCGGAGTGGAACTGTTAGTGGTGCTACTGACTGTCGGAGCGGTAACCGGGGCTGTTGTCGTTGCAACAGTTGTTCCCGACGAAGGCAACATTTTGCCTCCATTTGATTTACCAGAGTCCTCAGAATACGTAATAACGGGTTGCTGTGCAACCGTTGGTGCTTTAATTTGCGTTGCAGTTGGTGGAGCCTGCACACCCGCCTGTGTTGCATCCGCCGCCGTAATGGCATTACCACCGGTGATCGGGGTACCGGAGCCGTTAGCCACCTGTAAAGTCTGGCCAACGTTGAGGCTGAAAGGCTCCGGCACATTATTGCGCTGGGCTAAATCACGGAAATCGTTGCCGGTAATCCAGGCGATATAGAACAACGTATCGCCACGTTTAACCGTGTAGGTATCCCCGTTATAACTTCCTTTGGGAATATTCCCATAAGCACGATTGTAGACGATACGACCATTCTGCGTCTGCACGTCGCTGGATGCGGCCATCGGCGTCGCTGGCGCGCTACCGGATATCATGCCACCACTGCTGGCGTTCTGGCTGCTCATGCCGGAGTTACTGCCTACGGAGCTGATGGGGGCCTGTGTTGAGTCGTTAGAGCAACCTGCCAACCAAAAACCAACAAGTGAAACGGCCGCAATACGGCTTAATTTAAAAACTGGGCTTCCCGTGCTCATTTATCCCCCGTGACGGCAAAACTGTGACCAATTATTGGCTTAAAACCGGGTGGCTCACGCAATGCGCGGCGTTTGCCCGGCATCTACAAGCTGGTAGATAACAATGGATACTAACAATATCAACCGCAGCGTGCCATTACGCAGTTGTGTATAAATACTGATAATAGTGGCCGGCACATAATTTTATGCCAAATCGCCCTTAACCAGCGGGACAAACCGCACCGCCTCGACGGTATCGACAACAAACTCATTCCCTTTACGCCGAATGCGCTTCAACGCCTGCTGCTCTTCCCCAACCGGCAACACCATAATGCCGCCTTCGTCGAGTTGTGACAGCAGTTCTGGCGGGATTTCCGGTGGGGCAGCGGTAACGATAATCGCATCAAAAGGCCCGCGTGACGGCCAGCCTTGCCAGCCATCACCGTGGCGGGTGGATACATTGTGTAAATCAAGCTGCTTAAGCCGGCGTTTCGCCTGCCACTGCAAGCCTTTTATCCGTTCAACCGAACAAACATGCTCTACCAGATGCGCAAGGATTGCCGTCTGATAGCCCGAGCCGGTGCCGATCTCCAGCACCCGGGAGGTCGGCGTCAGCTCAAGCAGCGCGGTCATTTTCGCTACCGTATAAGGCTGCGAAATGGTCTGGCCGGAACCTATCGGTAACGCCACGTTTTCCCAGGCTTTATGTTCAAAAGCCTCGTCGACAAAACGCTCACGCGGCACCTCTTCAATTGCCTTCAGCAAACGCTCATCGTCAATGCCCTGCTGGCGCAGCTGTGCCAGCAACGTATCAATACGCTTGCTCACCATTCCTTATTGACTCCGGCTTTGGTTATCCAGCTGGAGAGCACATCCTGCGCACCGTGCGCAGTTAAATCGACGTGCAGCGCGGTAACCGATACATAACCCGCATCGACCGCAGCAAAATCGGTATCCGGGCCAGCATCAAACTTATCGCCAGGCGGGCCGATCCAGTACAGGGTATTGCCGCGTGGATCCTGCTGCGGAATCACCTGATCGGAGGGATGACGGCTACCACAGCGCGTTACCCGAATACCTTTAATCTGATCGAGCGGCAGATCCGGCACATTGATATTCAGAATGCGTCCGGTACGCAGCGGCTCGCGCTGCAATGCGCGCAGTATAGAACAGGTAATCGCCGCGGCAGTGTCATAATGCTGATGGCCATCCAGCGATACCGCCAGTGCCGGCAAGCCCAGATGGCGCCCTTCCATTGCCGCAGCAACGGTGCCTGAATAGATGACGTCATCGCCAAGGTTAGGCCCGGCATTGATGCCTGACACCACGATATCCGGCTTCGGCTGCATCAGCGCATTGACGCCAAGATAGACACAGTCGGTTGGCGTGCCCATCTGCACGGCAATATCACCGTTGGGGTAAGGAAAAGTGCGTAATGGTGTTTCCAGCGTCAGTGAGTTTGAGGCGCCGCTCCGGTTACGGTCGGGCGCCACAATCTGCACGTCAGCAAACTCGCGCAGGGCTTTGGCTAAAGCCTGAATGCCCGGCGCATGAATACCATCATCGTTACTCAGCAATATCCGCATCGTCACCTTCTTGTTCGAGGATTTCACGCACTACGCTGGTGGCAAAGCTACCGGCCGGCAGCCAGAAATTCAGCTCTACCGTAACATCATCCCACCAGTCCCAGCGAAGCTCGCGCGGGATAACCAACATCGCACGGCGTGCCGCTTCGACTCGTTCACGCTCAAGCAGTGTAATCAATTCTGCCTCGGCTGACAGGCACTGTTGTTCAAATGACAGCGCCGCATCACGGCTTCCCCATTCGCCGCTGCCCGGCAGCGGCGCGGTAATACGTAGCTCATTATTATCAACGCGCTGTTGCAGCGTCTCAAACTCAGCGTCTTCTGCCACAAACCAGCTACCGCGCCCCGTCAGCTGAAGTGCATCACCTGCCATGACTTTGCACAGCGAATGCTGCTGCGCCAGTCGCTGACTGACGACCTGATTAAACATGGCACTGCGCGCTGCTGACAACAAGAAACTGCGCTTATTGCGCTCACGCACGCGAATTTCGTCTGCCGCCCAGCGCCGGGCCAGCGTCAGGTTGTTACCCTCATGACCAAATCTTTGCAGGCCAAAATAGTTGGGTACACCCGCCTGAAGAATCTGTTCCAGCCGCTGTTCGACCGCATCACGATCGCTAATCTGACGCAGAATCAGTTTAAAAGCATTGCCCTGCAAAGCACCCGTACGCAGCTTGCGACGATGGCGCGCGCTTTCCAGCACTTCGCAACCTTCCAGCTGAAAGGTACTCATCACCGGCGTCTCTTTGCCCGGCAGGCGCAGGCAGAACCACTGCTCAGTCACCGCATGGCGATCTTTCATGCCAGCGAAACTCACGTCGCGGGGATGAATACCAGCAAATTTTGCCAGCGCTTCGGCAACAAAGCGGGTATTACAGCCGGTTTTACGCAGGCGCACCAGCAGCTGCTCGCCGTCACCATCCGGGGTATATCCCAGATCTTCAATGACCACAAAATCTTCGGGGTTAGCTTTCAGCTTACCGCGTGCCGCTGGCTTACCGTGCAACCGGCTCAGATTTAACATATCCATTAAGACTGCGCCTTTACCAGCAGCGCCACTGCTTCACAGGCGATACCTTCACCCCGCCCGGTAAAGCCCAGCTTTTCGGTGGTGGTCGCTTTTACATTGACGTCATCCATATGGATACCCAGATCTTCTGCAATATTGATTCGCATCTGTGGAATATGCGGCAGCATTTTCGGTGCCTGAGCAATAATGGTCACATCGACATTACCGAGTCGATAGCCCTTTTGCTGAATTTTATTCCACGCCTCACGCAACAATTCGCGGCTGTCAGCGCCTTTAAACGCCGGATCGGTATCCGGAAACAGCTTGCCGATATCCCCCAGCGCCGCAGCGCCGAGCAGCGCATCCGTCAGCGCATGCAATACCACGTCACCGTCAGAGTGTGCCAGCAAACCTTTATCGTAAGGAATTCGCACGCCACCCATAATCAGCGGGCCTTCGCCACCAAAAGCATGGACATCAAAACCGTGACCGATACGCATTTTGCGCTCTCCTTAATTATTTGATTGAGTCAGATAGAACGCGGCCAGCGCCAAATCTTCCGGCCGCGTGACTTTAATATTATCACTGCGCCCGACCACCAGCTCAGGATGATAGCCGCAATACTCCAGCGCCGATGCTTCATCAGTGATGATTGCGCCTTCATTGAGCGCGCGCAGCAAACAGCCGCGCAGCAGATCAAGCGGGAAAAATTGTGGTGTTAACGCATGCCATAACGCTTCGCGATCGACAGTATGAGCAATCGCCGCTTTTGCCGGCTCCGCGCGTTTCATGGTATCGCGCACCGGCGCAGCGAGAATGCCACCTACGCGGCTGTGGGTCGCTATCGCCAGCAGGCGCGCCAGGTCGTCCGCATGCAGACAAGGTCGTGCGGCATCATGCACCAATACCCAGCCAGCGTTACCGGCAGCGTTGAGCCCGGCCAGTACCGATTCGGCGCGCTGATTCCCGCCGGTTACCGGGATAATACGCGGATCGTGCGCAATCGCCAGCTGCCGGAACTGCACATCTTCAGGGCTAAGCGCCACAATCACGCGCGTCACTGCCGGATGCGCCAGCAAGCTGGCAATACTGTGTTCGAGAATGGTTTGCTTGCCAATGGTCAGATACTGCTTCGGACACTCAGACAGCATGCGGCTGCCGATACCGGCCGCGGGAACCACGGCGATAACGTCCGGGAAGGAACCTGCAATGTTGGTCATTATTTATCGTTGTTGGTTTTGAGCAGCCTGTTGCGCGTTTCGTCTGTTTTGATCCGGCACCAGGCGATAGAAAGTCTCGCCGGGTTTAATCATTCCCAGCTCGCTACGTGCACGTTCTTCAATCGCTTCCGAACCGCCGTTTAAATCGTCGATTTCGGCAAAAAGCTGATCGTTGCGCGCTTTAAGTTTGGCGTTATTCGCCTGCTGCACCGCGACGTCGTCATTGACCCGCGTATAATCATGAATGCCGTTCTTGCCCAGCCAGAGCGAATATTGCAGCCAGCCTAACAGTACAAGTAACAGCAGCGTAAGTTTACCCATCCCGCCCCCTGAAAAACGGCTCAATCATCCCATAACTTTTCGCCCGACTCCACTACGCAGGCGAAATTGAACAGCTTTATCAGAGCTGCACTCAAACAGCGCTTGCCTGACCGCCAATGAAAATGTATTTTTATGCACTTAAAATGCATAATTAAGACTATTTTAAAATACCGGGAGCACATATGTTAAAAAGATTTGCACTGATCGGCACCCTGCTGGCGTTGCTGACCTCAGCCGCTCAGGCGGAAACCTGGGTCGTCGGTTCAGGGGGGACTTACCGCCCTTTCGAGTTTGAGAATAGTCAAAAACAGCTGGAAGGTTTTGATATCGATATAATTAAAGCGGTAGCTAAGGCGCAAAACGCTGAGGTCAAGCTGATCAATACCCCCTGGGAAGGCATTTTCGCTACCCTTGGCTCCGGCGATCGCGACATTATTATTTCCGGTATCACTATTACCGACAAACGTAAACAGATGGTGGATTTCTCCGCGCCCTACTTCCCGGCGGAGCAGTCTATCGTCGTGGCCAAAGATTCAAAAATTGACTCTCTTGAGGCACTGAAAAATGAAAAAGTCGGGGTGGTCAACTCCAGTACCGGCGATATCGTGGTTTCCGACGTGTTAGGCAAAAACAGCACCGCGATCAAACGCTTTGATAATACTCCACTGCTGCTGCAAGAGCTGTATGAAGAGGGTATCAGTGCTGCGGTCGGCGATGTCGGTGTGGTGAAGTACTACATCAAAACCCACCCGGAAAAACAGTTTAAGCTGGTATCTGACGCCAAATTTGAACGCCAGTACTTCGGTATCGCGGTAGCAAAGGGTAACGATGCACTGCGTGAAAAAATTAACGCTGGCCTGAAAACTATCATTGCCGATGGCACCTACGCCAGAATCTACAGCGCCTGGTTCGACAGCAACGTCCCCACTCTGCCCGCTGAATAACCCCTCTTTTTCGCCGCCGGGTGCGGCGAATTCTTTTTACAGGATTGTGGTATGACAGGATTTCGTTGGGAAATCATTCAGGAATATATGCCGCTGTTTATCGACGGCGCGATGATGACCCTGAAATGTACGTTGATCTGCGTGATCACCGGTACGCTCTGGGGTTTGACCCTCGGCCTG
Source organism: Winslowiella toletana (assembly GCF_032164335.1). NCBI lineage: Bacteria > Pseudomonadati > Pseudomonadota > Gammaproteobacteria > Enterobacterales > Erwiniaceae > Winslowiella > Winslowiella toletana. The sequence goes on from NZ_CP134152.1 coordinate 3,837,226, forward strand.
GGCCGGCTGGCACAGGCTCCGCATGGCCCGTGGAAATTTATTCTGCACTATTTTGTTCAGTGGCCGGTACGCATCTATATCAGTGCATTTCGCGGTACGCCGCTGTTTGTGCAGATTATGGTGGTGCACTTCGCCCTGATTCCGCTGTTTATTAATCCGCGTGATGGCTTACTGGTGACCAGCGGGCTGATGTCCTCTGACTTCGCCCGTACCTTACGTTCGGACTATGGCGCGTTTCTTTCCTGCATCGTGGCAATCACGCTGAATTCCGGTGCCTATGTGTCAGAGATTTTCCGCGCCGGCATTCAGTCAATCGATCGCGGTCAGATGGAAGCCTCGCGTTCACTGGGTATGCCGTATGGCAGCACCATGCGCAAGGTGATTTTGCCACAGGCGTTTCGTCGCATGCTGCCGCCGCTGGGCAATAATGCCATTGCGATTGTGAAAGACTCCTCGCTGGCTTCCGCCATCGGCCTCGCCGATCTGGCCTACGCCGCGCGTACCGTTTCCGGCGCCTATGCGACTTACTGGGAACCCTACCTGGTGATTTCAGTGATTTACTGGGTCTTTACTTTCCTGCTGTCGCTGTTGGTTCAATATATGGAAAAGAGGTTCGGCAAAAGTGATTCACGTTAATAATTTGCAGAAACAATTTGGCGATAATCTCGTACTGCGTGGCATCAGCTGCGATATTGATCCGCAAGAAGTGGTGTGCGTTATCGGTCCATCAGGCTCGGGAAAAAGTACTTTCCTGCGCTGCCTTAACGGGCTGGAAAGCATTGAGGGCGGCAGCGTTGAGGTCAACGGCTTTGCGGTGCACGATGTAAAAACCAATATTAACCAGCTGCGCGAATCGGTCGGCATGGTGTTCCAACGCTTCAATCTGTTCCCGCACATGACAGTGCTGGAAAACCTGATTATGGCGCCAATGGAGCTGCGTAAACTGTCGCGTAAGGTGGCGACTGAACAGGCGAAAGTGCTGCTGGCAAAAGTCGGGCTGAGCGATAAAATCGACGCCTGGCCAAACAGCCTGTCCGGCGGTCAGCAACAGCGCGTGGCAATTGCCAGGGCGCTGGCGATGGAGCCGAAAATCATGCTGTTTGATGAACCGACTTCGGCACTCGATCCTGAGCTGGTCGGTGAAGTGCTGGCGGTAATGAAAACCCTGGCGCAGGAAGGCATGACGATGGTGATTGTCACCCACGAGATGGCCTTTGCCCGCGAAGTCGCCGATCGGGTGATGTTTATCGATCAGGGCGTGATTCAGGAAATGGGTCATCCCGAACAACTGTTCACTGCCCCTGTTAACCCACGTACCGCATCATTTCTCAGCAAAGTTTTGTAACGCAGCGGGAGCCGATAACGGCTCCCCTGTTACCATGATGCTAATCACCAGCCGGTAAGATACGAAAACACCAGCCAGAACAGGCACACCACCAGCAGCGTGGTCAGAATCAGCGTCCAGATTAAGCGCCCGCGCAGCAACAAAATCATGGCAATCCCCATTAATACCGAAACCGGCAGCAGAGCAAGGAAGAAAGGCCAGGTATAGAGGAAGAAAAACAGCGTATTGGAACCGTAGAGTACCAGGGGAATCGCCAGCGCAAACCAGTAAGCAACAAAGCCTATAACCCCACCGGGGAATGACCAGCTGTGCTCTTCAAGGTCAGATTCATCTTTTCGGGCAAGCATCGGGGTAACGTTCTGCATAAGTATCCTGTTGACGCGTTGTCGGCTCGCTCTCTGGCGTTAATAATCCTGAATCAGTCAGGTTGCAGGCAGATGGCGAACCAGCACACCTGCAACCTGAAACATAGCGGATCAGCCGTAGCTATCTCAGGACTTGATAATATCGCGACCACGCAGCAGGTCTAACAATTGCGCTATCAATTTTGTTACCAATTGTTCGCCATCAAGCTGAATTTCGGCCTGCTCAGGCGCTTCATATACCGCATCAATACCGGTGAAATTACGCAGCTCTCCGGCGCGGGCTTTTTTGTATAATCCCTTCGGATCGCGCGCTTCACAGATGGCTAACGGCGTATCGACGAACACTTCGATAAAACGCCCTTCACCAATCGTATCACGCACCATTTGACGCTCGGCGCGATGCGGAGAGATAAACGCCGTCAGCACCACCAGGCCCGCATCAACCATCAGTTTTGCCACTTCACCCACGCGACGGATATTCTCTTTGCGGTCATCATCGCTGAAGCCTAAATCGCGGCACAGTCCATGACGCACATTGTCACCGTCCAGCAGGTAAGTACGGACGCCCAGCTGATGCAGCGCCTGTTCCAGCGCACCGGCCACCGTCGATTTACCCGAGCCTGAAAGCCCGGTAAACCATAACACCACGCCCTGATGACCATTTAACGACTCGCGCTCCGCACGCGTTACCGCGTGCGAATGCCAGATGACATTTTCATCATGTGTGGCGGCCATTTATTTGCCACCCAACAGGTCGCGTGCATTCCAGTGTGGGAAGTGGCGACGTACCAGCGCGTTTAACTCCAGTTCAAAGGCGCTGAATTCACCGCGGCTCTGCTGCACATCTTCCTGCGGCTGGCGAATCATTCCCGCACCGACGGTCACGTTGCTCAGGCGATCAATAAAGATCATCCCGCCGGTCACCGGATTTTGCTGATAGGCATCCAGCACCATCGGTTCATCAAAGGTCACATCAACCAGGCCAATACCATTAAGCGGCAGGTTTTCCACTTCGCGCTGTGTCAGGCTGTTAATCTCGACCTGATGCTGAATGTTTTCGATACGCGCACGGGTTTTCTTACCGGCGATTTTGACATCGTAACTCTGACCCGGGGTTAGCGGCTGTTCCGCCATCCACACCACATCAATGGATGCGCCCTGCACCGCTTTCAGCGTGGCATCGGCTTCCACCAGCAAATCGCCACGGCTGATATCAATCTCATCTTTGAGAACCAGCGTCAGCGCTTCACCGGCTGCGGCCTGTTGTAAATCGCCATCAAAGGTCACAATGCGGGCAATCGAAGATTCAACGCCTGATGGCAGCACTTTTACCCGCTGACCAACGCGTACCGTACCTGATGCCAGCGTACCGGCATAACCACGGAAGTCGAGGTTAGGACGATTCACATACTGCACCGGGAAACGCATCGGCTGCTGCTCAACCACACGCTGCACCTCGACGGTTTCCAGCACATCCAGCAGCGTCGGGCCGCTATACCAGTTCATCTCAGCGCTCGGCGTCGCGACGTTTTCGCCTTCCAGCGCCGACAGCGGCACAAAGCGGATATCCAGGTCTTCCGGCAGCTGCTCAGCAAAATCCAGATAATCCTGTTTAATCTGCTCAAACGTTTCCTGCTTATAGTCGACCAGATCCATTTTATTGATCGCCACCACCAGATGTTTAATTCCCAGCAGCGTGGAGATAAAGCTGTGACGACGAGTTTGGTCCAGCACGCCTTTACGCGCATCGATCAGCAGAATCGCCAGATCGCAGGTTGAGGCACCGGTCGCCATATTGCGCGTGTACTGCTCATGGCCCGGGGTATCGGCAATAATAAATTTGCGCTTCTCGGTGGAGAAATAGCGATACGCCACATCGATAGTGATGCCCTGTTCACGCTCGGCCTGCAAACCATCAACCAGCAGCGCCAGGTCAAGTTTTTCGCCCTGCGTACCGTGACGTTTGCTGTCGTTATGCAGCGAAGAGAGCTGATCTTCATAGATCTGACGGGTATCGTGCAGCAGTCGGCCAATCAGCGTACTTTTACCGTCGTCGACGCTGCCGCAGGTCAGAAAACGCAGCAGACTTTTATGTTGCTGCGCGTGCAGCCAGGCTTCTACGCCACCCTGATCGGCAATTTGTTGTGCAATAACGTTATTCATTTGGCGGCTCCTTAGAAATAACCCTGGCGTTTCTTCAGCTCCATCGAGCCGGCCTGGTCGCGGTCAATCATGCGCCCCTGACGTTCGCTGGTGGTGGATACCAGCATCTCTTCGATAATCTCCGGCAGCGTTTGCGCTTCAGATTCAACCGCACCGGTCAGCGGCCAGCAGCCCAGGGTACGGAAACGCACCATACGCTGCTCGATCACTTCACCAGGTTGCAGATCGATACGGTCATCGTCGATCATCATCAGCATGCCATCACGTTCCAGCACCGGACGAGGTGCCGCCAGATACAGCGGAACGATCTCGATGTTTTCCAGAAAGATATATTGCCAAATATCCAGTTCGGTCCAGTTTGACAGCGGGAAAACGCGGATGCTTTCGCCTTTGTTGATCTGGCCGTTGTAGTTGTGCCACAGCTCCGGGCGCTGGTTCTTCGGATCCCAGCGGTGAAAACGGTCACGGAATGAATAGATACGCTCTTTCGCACGCGACTTCTCTTCATCACGGCGAGCACCGCCAAACGCAGCATCAAAGCCCCATTTATTTAGCGCCTGCTTCAAACCTTCGGTCTTCATAATATCGGTGTGCTTGGCACTGCCGTGGACAAACGGGTTAATCCCCATTGCCACCCCTTCCGGGTTACGGTGAACCAGCAATTCAGCGCCGATATTTTTAACCATGCGGTCGCGAAATTCGTACATTTCGCGGAATTTCCAGCCGGTATCAACATGCAGCAGCGGAAACGGCAGGGTTCCCGGATAGAAGGCTTTACGCGCCAGGTGCAGCATCACAGAAGAATCTTTGCCGATGGAGTACATCATCACCGGGTTAGCAAACTCCGCCGCCACTTCGCGGATGATATGGATACTCTCCGCCTCCAGTTGACGCAAATGGGTGAGTCGTTTTTGATCCATAATCTTTCCTCAAGCCAAATTCACAACGGCGGACTCACGTCCGGCCTGCTGTGCTGAATGTTGAAACCAGGCCAGCTGCGCGTGCAGATTGACGACTTCGCCAATCACCAACAGCGCTGGCGTTGGGGCGCGTTGCGCCAGTTCTTCGAGATGTTCCAGCGTACCGGTTAATACCTGCTGATCCTGACGGGTGCCGCGGCCAATGACCGCCACCGGGGTGCTGGCGTCACGGCCATGAGCAATCAGCTGCTGACTAATTTCAGCCGCTTTTACCGTTCCCATATAGATCGCCAGCGTCTGACGCGCACGCGCCAGTGAAGGCCAGTCGATACCCTCGCCGTCGGGACGGCAGTGGCCGGTAATAAACAGCACGCTCTGCGCGTAATCACGATGTGTTAAGGGGATACCAGCGTAAGCGGTAGCGCCGGCTGCGGCTGTAATTCCTGGCACCACCTGAAACGGAATGCCCGCTTGCTGCGCGGCCTGTAGCTCTTCACCACCGCGACCGAAAATAAACGGATCGCCGCCTTTTAACCGCACCACCCGTTTACCTTTTTGCGCCAGCGTCACCAGCAGGCGATTGGTCTCTTCCTGCGGCACCGAATGCGCTCCGGCACGTTTACCCACGCAGATCCTGTCGGCATCGCGGCGCACCAGATCCAAAATTTCGTCACTGACCAGATGGTCATACAGCACCACATCGGCCAGCTGCATCACCTGCAAACCGCGTAATGTCAGCAGACCAGAGTCACCCGGCCCGGCGCCCACCAGAATAATTTCCCCCTGCGCCTGCTCGGGGTTATCCAACTGACTGTCCAGTGTCTGCCGGGCACCCTGCACGTTACCGGCAGCCACCTGGCTGGCGAACAGGCCATTAAAGGCACGTTCCCAGAAACGACGGCGATCTGACATCTTGCTAAAGCGCTGTTTAACCTTGTCACGCCACTGACCGGCAATGTCTGCCATCTGCCCGAGATTGGCCGGTAACAGCGTTTCCAGTTTTTCGCGCAGCAACCGGGCCAGCACCGGAGCGGTGCCGCTGGAGGAGATCGCGACGACCAGCGGTGAACGGTCGACAATCGAGGGGAAGATAAAGGAGCATTTTGGCTGGTCATCCACCACGTTCGCCAGCAGATGGCGTTGACTGGCCGCTTCAAATACCCGGGCATTCAGCGCACTGTCATCAGTGGCGGCAATCACCAGAAACACGCTATCAAGCTGTGTCTCGTCAAAAGAGGTCGCCAGCCATTCAAGCTGGTCGTGGTCGGCCAGCGCCTGAAGTTCTTCACACAGCTCGCGAGCAGCAATCTGCACCCGCGCCCCGGCACGACGCAGTAATTCAATTTTGCGCGCCGCAATATCACCACCGCCTACCACCAGAACCGGTTTAGACTTGAGATCGGCAAAAATCGGAAGATAGTCCACGTCGACCTTATATGAAATAACAGAAAGTTAACGCGACTATACGTCTGCAGGTTCGGGCAGATGAAATTACTAATTGGAATGAGTAGTTACCTAATGGAATAACGAACCGGCTAAGCTGAGAACAAAATGTGCTTAACGGATGATATTTAGGGCGTTTCAGAGCGAATGAAATTGTCTAACGGCGATCACAATTTCATAATATTGCAGCAAAAAAATTTCGCTCGCGCTATGGCATGACGCCTAAGGATTCTGAAATGTTTTCCACCCTCCGCCTGAGAGTGCTGGCCTCGCTACTCAGTTGCGGCATTACATTACCGGTCATGGCGGCACAGCCCGCTATCGGCAAGTTTGCTGAACAGCAGTTGCGCAATATTGCTACCCTTTTTCCTGGCCGCATGGTCGGAAGCCCGGCCGAGTTGTTGACCGCTGACTATTTGCAGCAGCAGTTCAGCGATATGGGCTATCACAGCGACAAACGGGATTTTAATACCCGTTATCAATACCAGCATAAAGATGGCAGTACCAGCTGGCGTCAGGTTACCGGAAGTTCGGTGATTGCCGCACGCCCGGGCAAAGCGCCACAGGAGATCCTGATCGTTGCCCATCTTGATACCTGGAGCCCGCTAAGCGACAGCGATGTCGAAAACAATCTTGGCGGCTTACGCTTACAGGGAGCGGATGATAACGCCGCCGGCCTGGGCGTAATGCTTGAGCTGGCACAGCGACTCAGCAGCCAGCCGCTGCACTATGGCATTCGCTTTGTTGCCTTGAGCGGCGAAGAGATTGGTCATCGGGGCAGCGAAGATTACCTCGCGCGAATGAAAGCCAACGAGAAACAGCATACTTTGCTGGTGATTAATCTCGACAGTCTGCTGGTGGGCGATAAGCTCTACTTTAACAGCGGCAGCAATACTCCGGCAGCGGTAGCGCGTCAGACCCGCGACCGTGCGCTGGCGATTGCTCATCGTTACGGCATCAACGCCAGCAGCCACCCGCTAAACAAGCCAGCCGATCCGTTCGACAGCGCTGGTTTTCCACTGCTTAGCGTGCGTGCGGCAAACTGGAAACTGGGCCATCAGGATGGCAGTCAGCAGCGCAGTAAGTCACCGCACTTCCCGGAGGGTATTAGCCGCCATCAAACCGAGCGTGATAACCTCAGCTATATCGATCGCTGGTTGCCTGGGCGTATCGCGCTACGCAGCCGCGACAGCGTAAAAATTCTGCTGCCGTTAATTACCGAACTGGCTAATCCGGCCGAAAAAAAGGAGCCGTAATGTATATCGTTTATCTGAACTATCATCGCCCGGTTGAAGAAGTTGAAGCCCTGCTGGAACCCCATATTCAGTGGCTTGATCGCTACTTCGACGCCGGGGTGTTTATTGCGGCGGGTCGCAAAGATCCGCGCACCGGCGGAATGATCATGGTGAAAGATATCGATCGCCAACGGCTGGAAACCATTCTGGCTGAAGATCCGTTTGTCGCAGTGGCTCATTACGAGGTGACAAAAGTGAATGTGACGCGCGCGGCTGCGGCATTTAGCGGACTGGTGGCCAGCTGACTCGCTGAGGATACGGGCGGCCTGGCTTCCTGCCTCCGCCCGTGAAAGTCTGTCAGTTACTACGATTGAGAATTTTCTGTAACTCGGCGCGCTGGATGCTGTTCAGCGCTTCGTCTCTGACGCAACAGCGGTCGCAGTAGTGACGCGCATGTTCCGCGGTCCAGCACCAGGCCTGTTCCCGCTTCATCCGCTCCACTAGTTTGCTGTAAAGATGATTGATATTCATCGATTTCAGCACTTCTCTCAGGCTCAGATGCTTATGCGGCGATAGCTGCTTTCTTAAAAAGGCCAGCGTCGGTTTCACATCTGCCCGCAGCAATACCGTCGGTTTATTCTGGTATGCCGGATGCAGGCGGCTCTCCCCCACCTGCTTAAAGAACAGCACATCACGATAAAAACGCGCCTTGCGCGCTTCAACCTGAATAAACAAGGTATCGATACGCTGGAAAAATACGGCGTACAGAATAATCCACGCGTACAGCTCACGCAGAACGCCGCCACCACGATAACTCTCATCAATACATAACGAGCCAATCTCTGCGGTGCGCTCCGGACAGCAGCCAGACTGGTCAATTTCCCTGGCAAACACTTTTTCAGCAGGCAGCCCTTGCCCGCTCTGTTTAATCAGCGCAATGGTTCCAATCACATCTTCATCGACTTTAGCCAGAAACAGCCGGTTAGCTGCCGTGAAAAACCAGGGAGAAAAAAGCATATTGCCGGGTTGGGCAGTAACCAGACCCAATTTCAGATACGCAGCATGTAATTTGCTCATGCCGGTAAAAAAATCCTGCAGAGTACCGACCTGCTGAATATCAATTTCGTCAGATGAATACGGTTTACCAAAACGCAGTGAATTCTTCAGAACTGAAGATGGATCGTTGATTGATCCAGACAACATCAGGTCTTTATCTGACACCAGAGTATCTCCTTGCTGAGTGAGTAAAATGTCACCCAACAAGGATTGATCGATAAGTTTATTTAAACAATGGAATGGCAAAAAATTAATGAAACCGTGATATCACACACAATTATTAATAAACACGGCTAAACTACGTGGAGATAAGTTTAGTTAAATTTATCATTAACCTTCATGCAAGCCGCATTCACGCTTCAGGCCGAAGAAGCGAGTTTCTTCCTCTGCCATACCGGGTTCCCATTTACGCGTGGTGTGGGTATCGCCGACCGACAGATAGCCCTGGTCCCACAGAGGATGATAGCTGAGGCCATGCTGCTGTAAATATTGATAAACCTGGCGATTGTCCCAGTCGATAATCGGCAAGAATTTAAATACCCCACGCTGAATCGCCAACACCGGTAAATGTGCGCGACTGCCGGATTGATCGCGGCGTAAACCGGCAAACCACGTCTGGCCGCCGAGCGTTTGCAGCGCACGATTCATCGGTTCAACCTTATTAATCAGATTGTACTTTTCGATGCCTTCAACGCCCTGCTCCCACAGTTTACCGTAACGCGCTTCCTGCCACGCCGCTGACTGCCCGGCGCGAAACACTTGCAGATTCAAATCCAGCTTCTCAGTCAGCGTGTCGATAAACTGATAAGTCTCAGGAAACAGATAGCCGGTATCGGTCAGAATGACCGGGATATCCGGCTGCTGACGAGTGACCAAATGCAATGAGACCGCAGCCTGAATACCAAAACTGGAAGAGAGAACAAAATCACCCGGCAGATTTTCCAGTGCCCAACTGACGCGCTCCTGTGCGGAGAGTTTATCCAGCTGATTATTCACTTCTGCCAGCGCCATTACGCGCTCTACTTTTGGTAATTCACGCAATGTTGCGAGATCGAGTACCGACATATCGCCTCCGTTATTCCCAGAAATCACGCGCCGGATCGAGAACCGCTTTTACCACGCCAGCACGGATGGTGAAGTCGCCGAAACCTTCATCGGCTTCACGCTCTTTTGCCCAACGGCCAACCAGCTCATCAATGCTCGCCAGAATCTCATCTTCTGTGATGTTCTCGCGATACATGCGCGGAATACGCGTGCCGATGCGGTTACCCCCTAAATGCAGGTTATAACGCCCCGGCGCTTTACCGACCAGACCAATTTCAGCCAGCATGGCACGTCCGCAGCCGTTCGGACAACCGGTTACGCGTAGCACTATGTGCTCTTCGCCAACGCCGTGCTTATTCATCAGGCCTTCGACCCGGGTCACAAATTCAGGCAGGAAGCGTTCGGCTTCCGCCATTGCCAGTGGGCAGGTCGGGAATGAGACACAGGCCATTGAGTTTTCACGCTGGGCGGTGACGCTTTCCATCAGCCCCGAGGCGCGGGCAATCTGTTCGATCTTGTCTTTATCGGCTTCCGGCACCCCAGCAACAATCAGGTTCTGGTTAGCGGTAAGTCGGAAATCACCCTGATGAATTCGCGCAATCTCAGCTACGCCGGATTTAAGTGGACGACCTGGATAGTCCATCAGACGACCATTTTCAATAAATAGCGTCAGATGCCATTTATTATCGATGCCTTTCACCCAGCCAAAACGATCGCCACGGGTGGTAAATTCGTACGGGCGAATCGGTTCGAAAGTGATACCGGCCCGGCGCTCCACTTCCTGTTTGAAGGTTTCAACGCCAACACGCTCAAGGGTATATTTGGTTTTGGCATTTTTACGATCGGTACGGTTACCCCAGTCTCGCTGAGTGGTCACCACCGCTTCCGCTACCGCCAGCGTTTTATCCAGCGGCAGATAACCAAATTCGCTGGCAGTGCGCGCGTAAGTGGCTTTATTACCGTGCTCAATCGACAAACCGCCACCGACCAGCAGATTAAAGCCCACCAGCTTGCCGTTCTCGGCAATAGCGATAAAGTTCAAGTCGTTGGCGTGCAGATCGACGTCATTATGCGGCGGTACCACCACGGTAGTTTTAAACTTACGCGGCAGATAGGTTTCACCAAGAATCGGTTCCTGATCGGTGGTGGCAACTTTCTCTTTATCCAGCCAGATTTCGGCATACGCCCGCGTCTGCGGCAGCAAATGCTCAGAAAGTTTCTTCGCCCACTCATAGGCTTCCTGATGCAGCTCAGACTCAACCGGGTTCGACGAGCAGAGCACGTTGCGGTTAACGTCGTTGGCCGTTGCCAGCGCATCAAGCCCCACCTCGTGCAGCATCTGATGAGCCGGCTTGACATTACCCTTGAGGATGCCGTGAAACTGGAAGGTCTGACGGTTAGTCAGGCGCACGCTGCCGTAAAGGGTATTGTCGGTGGCAAATTTTTCAATTGCCAGCCACTGAGTTGGCGTGATGATACCGCCCGGCAAGCGGCAGCGCAGCATCATCGCATGACGCGGCTCCAGTTTCTGCTCGGCGCGCTCGGCGCGAATATCGCGGTCATCCTGCTGGTACATACCGTGAAAACGGATCAGCAGAAAGTTATCGCCTTTAAAGCCACCGGTCAGGCCATCATCGAGATCTTCAGTGATGGTGCCACGCAAATAGTTGCTCTGTTTTTTCAGGCGCTCTGCGTCGGTTAGCTTGCCTTCAACGACCAGCGGTCCAGGATGTTTTTCGCTCATTAGTAAACGTCTCGCTGATAACGGCGCTCAATGCGCAGCTCACTTAAAAATTCGTCAGCCGTTTCGGTGTCCATGCCACCGTGTTCGGCTACCACTTCCAGTAATGCCTGCTCAACGTCTTTTGCCATACGATTGGCATCGCCGCAGACGTAAATGTGGGCACCTTCCTCAATCCAGCGCCACACTTCCGCACCTTTCGCACGGATTTTATCTTGTACGTATATTTTATGCTGCTGGTCACGGGACCAGGCTAAATCGATATTGGTCAGCAGGCCATCTTTGACAAAGCGCTGCCACTCAACCTGATACAGGAAATCATCGGTGAAATGAGGATTGCCAAAGAACAACCAGTTTTTGCCGCCGGCAGCATCATTATCACGCTGCTGCATAAAGGCGCGGAATGGCGCAATACCGGTGCCCGGGCCAATCATAATTACCGGGGTTTCCGGATTGGCAGGCAGACGGAAATTATCGTTGTGTTCGATAAACACCCGGATCTCAGCATCTTCTTCCAGCCGATCGGCCAGATAGCTCGATGCACCACCGGCACGTGGACGGCCATCAATTTCATAACGCACCGCACCGACGGTGATATGCACTTCATTCTCAGTCTCCGCCTGCGACGAGGCAATGGAGTAGAGGCGTGGCGTCAGCGGACGCAGTAATTCGGTCAGCTGTTCGGCATGCAGCTCAGTGGGCGCCTGGCGCGCCATATCGACAATTGGCGTGTTCTGCGCGTAGTGCTGAAGCTGCGCTTTATCGGCAACCAACGCCAGTAAAGCTTCATTACGTGACAGATGAGCAAAGCGCTCGACAATCTGCGGCGTATTGACCGTCAATTCGAAGTGCTTCTGCAACGCTTCGGACAGTGGCAAGGTACTGCCATTCACCTCAACGCTTTCGTCACCCTTTAACCACAGCAGTTCTGTCAGCTCCTGCACCAGCGCTGGATCGTTTTCAAACCAGACGCCCAGCGCATCACCCGGCTGATAGCGCAGCCCGGAATCACCTAAATCGATTTCAATATGGCGCACGTCTTTATCCGAGTCGCGGCCGGTGATTTTCTGGTTGACGGCAAAGCTGGCGGTCAGCGGTTGCTCTTTGGTATACGGGCTGGAGTGCACTTCATTTACACTGCCCGCCGCGGTTGCTGCGGCCTGAGCCGGTGATTCACTCGGCACGCGCGCTTTAAGAATCTCAACAATCTGCTTACGCCACTGCTCAGCATCGGCAGCGTACTCAACGTCAGCATCGACGCGCGCCAGCAGCCGATCGCCGCCCAGCTCAGCCAGCTTGCCGTCAAAATCTTTACCGGCCTGACTAAAGAACTCGTAAGAAGTATCACCCAGACCAAATACTGCAAACGCGGTATCGTTAAGTTTCGGCGCTTTCTTCGACATCAGGAATTTATGCAGCGCAACCGCTTCTTCCGGTGGCTCGCCCTCGCCCTGGGTAGACGTCACGACCACCAGCAGTTTTTCCTGGGCGATTTGCTTGAACTTATAGTCACCGGCATTCACCAGATTAACGTTCAGTTTGGCCGCCAGTAAATCGTCTCGCAGCTGTTCTGACAGGCGACGGGCATTACCGGTTTGCGAAGCGGAAAGCAGGGTGATTGCCGGCACGTCAACCGGCGCAGGCGCGCTGACCACAGCACTACCCGGAGTCTGATTGACCATCCCCCAAAAATAACCTGAGAGCCATGCGAGCTGCGTGGTAGAAAAATCACCTGTCGCCGCCTGCAAGCGCGCGAGTTGCTCCGGGTTTAGCGGAAGCAGAGAACTTGGGGGAGCCTGAGTCGTCATTGCGTTGAGAATTCCAGTATCAGTGGTCCGGGACATATGAATGGGGGTAGGTTACCGATCAGCATAATAACCATTAAATAAGGGTTAGAAATAATAAATAACCAAAATGACTAAATGGTTTTTCGGGTAAGCCTTAGCAGCAAAACTGGTTAATAAAGAATAAGTTAATCAGTCAGTTAATTATTGCCCGAATAGCAGCCCCCAGTTGATTGCATCATCTGGCGCTAAACGGGTGCGAAAAAAGGTGTTTTCCGTTAGACTTCGTCGGTTTTTTTGACAGATTGAGACTGAGACAATGGCAACCACGCTATTTAAAGATTTCCAGTTTGAAGCCGCGCACCATCTACCTAACGTGCCGGAAGGCCATAAATGTGGTCGCCTGCACGGACACTCGTTTATGGTTCGTATTGAAATCACCGGCGAAGTGGATGCGCATACCGGCTGGGTAATGGATTTTGCTGAGCTAAAAGCGGCGTTCAAACCGCTATACGATCGGCTTGATCACTATTATCTGAACGATATTCCCGGCCTGGAAAATCCAACCAGCGAAGTGCTGGCGAAATGGATTTGGGATCAGATGAAACCGACGCTGCCGGAACTGAGTGCGGTTATGGTGAAAGAGACCTGTACGGCGGGATGCGTCTATAAAGGTTAACAGCACTGTCTGTAAGGGGCGGCGCTTGCCGCCCTCCACAGATCAGGCAATATTCAGATATTTATGCGTCTGCATCGACAAACGCCAGTTACGCGCAATGCAGGTTTCAATGCACAATTTCGTCGCATCGTCCTTCTGACTGATCGGCTGCAGGGCCACAATTCGCGGCTTATCGTCTGCCAGTGTCGCCAGCAACGCTTCCAATGCCTCAATATCACGCTGACGTGCTACCGGATGCTTAATCTCATCGGCACGAACCAGCGCCTGTGACAGCACATCATAGCCACCACGCATATTCACCTTCGGCGACACCGTCACCCAGGTGCGGGCTGAACACTTAACCTCGTGCGTGCCGCTGGTTTCAATCTGACAACTGAAACCGGCCTCTTCAAGCGCAACGGTTAACGGCGTCAGATCATAAATGCTCGGCTCACCGCCGGTGATCACCACATGGCGTGCGGTCCAGCCTTGCTGAGCAATGGTCGCCAGCAGCGCTTCAGCATCCGCCGAACCCCAGGCATCGGTTTCAACGGTTTTAATCAGAATATCGCCCAGCGAGGTTTCCCGATCGGCCAGCTTATCCCACGTATGTTTGGTATCGCACCAGCTGCAGCCAACCGGACATCCTTGCAAGCGGATAAAAATTGCCGGAACGCCGGTGTAAAAACCTTCGCCCTGCAATGTCTGGAACATCTCATTAATCGGGTACTGCATCACTTTCTCGCTAACCGGTAGAATCAGGGGCGCAGATTATGTCAGATCGCGACAGTTGCGCCAAATTTCACCGACAAAAAAGGCACAAAAGCACTTTAGCCGCCCCAGCGCGACTGTAACAGCGGTGTACTGGCAAACCATTGCACCAGAAAATCAATCAGCGCCCGCAGTGCCGGATGCAGCTGACGGCGCGAGCTGTACACGCCATAGATATGCAACGGTTCCAGCCTGTAATCCGGTAACACCTCCTGCAATTCGCCGCGGGCAAGCAATCCGGCAACGGAATAGTAAGGTTGCATACTGATACCGCTACCCGCCTGCGTTGCCGCCAGCAAAAAGAATGAGTCATTGGCACTGAGATTTCCGCTAACCGCCATCTCAGTCAGCGTGTCATCGCGGCTGAAACGCCATAAACTTTTACCAAACCAGGTGTAAGTCAGGCAGTTATGCTCTGCCAGCGCCTGTGGATTCTGCGGTTGGCCATGCTGCGCCAGATAGTCCGGCGTCGCGCAAAGCACCGAGTCGCATATGCCAAGGGGCCGCGCAATCACTCCCGGCAATAGCTCATTGGTGATACGCAGCGCCAAATCAATCCGCTCTTCCACCAGATTGACCTGCTGATTGCTGATATGCATATCAATCCGCACCTTCGGATGCTGCTGCTGAAATGCCAGCACCGCCGCCGCCATGGTGCTGTGTGCCAGCGATAACGAGCACGAGACGCGCAGCAATCCGGTTAACTCACCGCTGTGATGCAGTGAGTCGTTCTCAATCTGCTCGGTTAACTCCAGCAGCGCACGACAGCGTAATAAGGTGCGTTCACCCACATCAGTCAGGCTCAGGCGACGAGTGGTGCGATGCAGCAAGCGCGCACCGGCCCACTGCTCCATCTGCGTCAGATAACGCGTCACCATACCGCGTGACATCGACAGCGCTTCCGCGGCAGCAGTGAGGCTGTTGCGCTCAACAATAGTGACAAAAACCCGACTGGCGATCAGACGATCCATGATTTGCTCGTTTCAGTAAACAATCTATTGCTGATTATCCGGTTTTTCTTTTGATCCGGTCAAATTACTATCGCCTGTATCTTCACTTCAGGAATTGAACAATATGAAAATTCGTCTGTTATTATCGATGGGCGTTGCCGCTCTCAGCCTCTCTTCTCCCCTTTTTGCCGCCAGTAAACTCAATATTGATGTTTATAATCCCGGTAAAGCCAGCGTGTTTGCCGTCAGCTCCGAGATTATTTCCGGCCCAAGTGAAGTGGCGCTGATTGATGCGCAGTTCCAGCGCAATGACGCGCAGGAGTTGGTAAAACGGATTAAGGCCAGCGGCAAAACGCTGACAACGGTCTATATCAGCCATTCCGATCCGGACTACTATTTCGGTCTCGATACCATTAAAGCGGCGTTTCCTCAGGCTAAAATTCTCGCCACGCCACAAACTATTGCGCTGATCGATCAAACTAAAGATCTGAAGCTGAAGTATTGGGGACCGATACTGAAAGAGAATGCGCCGCAGGAATTAATCACTCCGCAACCGCTGCACGGCGATAGCTTCAGCGTAGACGGAGAGCGTATTGAAGTTAAAGGACTGAAGGGGCCATCACCGGAGCGCAGCTGGCTGTGGGTGCCATCACTGAAAACCATGCTCGGTGGTGTAGTGGTCAGCGGCAACAACATTCACGTCTGGCTGGCTGATACGCAGACCCAACAACAGCGCGCCGACTGGCTGAAAACGCTGGATGAAGCGATTGCATTAAGACCAGTGCGGGTGATCCCAGGCCACTTCCTGCCGGGAGCGGATGAGAATGTTAAATCAATCACTTTTACCCAGGACTATTTGCGCGCGGTCGAGAAAGCCCTGCCCGAGAGCAAAAACTCTGCTGAGCTGATCAAAATTATTAAAGCGCAGTATCCGGATTTAGAAGAGGCGTCGTCTCTGGAACTGGGTGCTAAAGTGCTGAAAGGTGAAATGCGCTGGCCATAGGCAAAATTTCGGCCACCCGGACTGACCCCGGGTGGCCGGACCCCATCACATAAATTTATTATGGTGCATCTGTAAAATCACCTGTTGAGCGACGTCATTTGCACCACTGAGAGTAAAGTGGCCATAGTCAAAGGCACTGGGCTGACCATTGGATGCCAGTGCACGGCACACATTATCCGGACAAATAATGTTATATACCGAGATATACTGCACCTGCTGCTGCCCCATGCTTTGATTCAGCTGGCGGTCGGTGACTTTGATCTTACCGTCTACCGAATTTGCCACCAAATCCTTACGTCCACCCTGCTGATAGGCTAACAGGTCTGGTAGCGGCTCGCTGTACTCCACTGTTGGGCCCAGCACAATGATATTGTCCGTGGTTTTCTTCAGCTCTTTCAGCGTCGCTTCGAGTGGCGCAATATCGGCCTGTTTCCAGCGAGCAGAGATAATCACCCCATCAAGCTTATGCTTCGGTATCCACTGCCTGAAGGCATAGTCCATCAGTTCAGTGCATTTATTATTTACGGACTGCCTGCTGACTGGTTTGCACCCCGACGCTGTAATCTGCATAAGGTTTATTTTTTCACCGGCTGCCAGACTCAGCGCACGCCATAAGTGGGCCGCATGACTGTCGCCAATCAGCAAATAGTTCTTTTCAGTATCGGAAGTTTTCAGGCAGAAATCGTAGTCATATTTACCTTTGGCTTCGTTATTGCCATCAATCAAACAGCGGCCGGTGCGAAACTGATAGTAATACTCATCAGAACCGTGGTACTGAGAAAACTTAGCCAGCGCCAGTGCTTCATCAGAAAATTGACCAGAGTGATTTTTAAAGTGCCCCATATAAAGCGTGGCGCCGCCCAGCGCCACCAGACCCGCAACGGATGCCGCTACGATTCCGGCAGGACGTATAGCTGTAAGCTTGTAGCGAAAAGGAATTTCGATCAGATAACGCGAAGCGACTGCCAGCCCAAAAGTACTGGCAACGATAACCAGATATAGATTTATCCCACTGAAATTATAGAACATTTTAGTGTATACAATAATCGGCCAGTGCCAGAGATAGAGGCAATACGAGATCATGCCGATATAGACTATCGGCTTTAGCGCCAGCAGACGGTTTATTAACGCATCACGACCGGCCAGAATGAGCAGAAAACTGCCGACGCACGGCCAGAGCGCATTCCATGAAGGAAAAGGTTTACTGCTATCAAGCCATAAAAAACCAAACAAAATCAGTAATAAGCCAATAACACTTATCAGATTTCTGGTGGATAATCGCAGCGCGCTGACCTTTGTCTCCAGCGTGGAAACCGCAATCAGCCCACCCAATGCCAGCTCCCACGCGCGGGTAGGCAGCATGTAGAAGGTAAAGTCAGGTTTTTTTAGCACGCCCACGATACTCAGCAAAAACGAACCGGCAATAATCAGCAGCATCATTTGCGTTACGCGTTGACGGCACCACTTCACCGCCAACAGCAGTACTATCGGGAAGATAATATAGAATTGCTCTTCAACCGCCAGTGACCAGGTGTGTAGCAGTGGTTTAAGCTCTGCCGGACCAGCAAAATAGTCGACTTCTCGCCAGAAAAAAATATTCGATGAAAACAGCGTGGTTGCGATGGCGCTATTGCTCAGATCGGTGAAAGCCGCCGGCAACAAATGGTGGTAGCCAAATATCAGGGTGGTCGCCAATACGGCAAATAATGGCGGTAAAATACGTAAGCAGCGTCGCTTATAGAAATCGAGGTAGGAAAATGCTCCTTTAATCGCACTCTGCCATATGATGCCGCAGATCAGATATCCGGAAATAACAAAGAAAATGTCTACACCGGTAAAACCGCCAGGTATGCCGGGAATGCCCATATGATAAGCAATAACAGGCAGCACAGCTAATGCCCGCAGGCCATCAATATCTGCGCGATACTTCATAAGGTGAGCCTTTACATAATTACATTTAATTACGTAATACTTACACAGCCTCACCAAAACGGACAGTAATGAATCCCGCCAGAAAAGGCAGCACTTTTCAATCTAACTCACTGATTAAAATAAAGAATAAAAAAAAGCCTTATGCAAGCATAAGGCTTTTCAGATTTTCCTCAGCGCTCAATCAAAGAGTCAGCGCTGAATTAAAACCATTACTGACCTTTAACTTCTTTCAGGCCATTGAATGGTGCACGGCTGCCCAGCGCTTCTTCGATACGAATCAGCTGGTTGTACTTAGCAACACGGTCAGAACGGCTCATAGAACCGGTTTTGATCTGGCCAGCTGCAGTACCTACCGCCAGGTCAGCGATGGTTGCATCTTCGGTTTCGCCTGAACGGTGAGAGATAACGGCAGTGTAGCCCGCATCTTTCGCCATTTTAATCGCAGCCAGCGTTTCGGTCAGAGAACCGATCTGGTTGAATTTGATCAGGATGGAGTTAGCGATACCTTTGTCGATACCTTCTTTCAAGATCTTGGTGTTGGTCACGAACAGATCGTCACCAACCAGCTGGATTTTGTCGCCCAGAACTTTGGTCTGGTAAGCAAAGCCAGCCCAGTCAGATTCGTCCAGACCGTCTTCGATAGAAACGATTGGATACTGTTTGGTCAGGTCTTCCAGGAAGTGGGTAAACTCTTCTGAAGTGAAGGATTTGTTGCCTTCGCCAGCCAGAACGTATTTACCGTCTTTGTAGAACTCAGACGCTGCACAGTCCATCGCCAGAGTGATGTCTTTGCCCAGCTCGTAGCCCGCTGCTTTAACTGCTTCAGCGATAACAGCCAGTGCTTCAGCGTTGGAACCCAGGTTTGGCGCATAGCCACCTTCGTCACCAACCGCAGTACCCATACCTTTAGATTTCAGTACTTTTGCCAGGGTGTGGAACACTTCAGAACCCATACGCACGGCTTCTTTCAGCGTTTTCGCGCCCACTGGCTGAATCATGAATTCCTGGATGTCGACGTTGTTGTCGGCGTGCTCACCACCATTGATGATGTTCATCATTGGCAGAGGCATAGAGAATTTGCCCGCAGTACCGTTCAGCTCAGCGATATGCTCATACAGCGGCATGCCTTTAGAAGCAGCAGCAGCTTTCGCAGCAGCCAGAGAAACCGCCAGAATAGCGTTAGCGCCGAAGTTAGATTTGTTTTCGGTGCCGTCCAGCTCGATCATGATCTTATCGATGTTTGCCTGGTCTTTTGCATCTTTGCCTTTCACCGCATCAGCGATTGGGCCATTTACTGCGGCAACGGCTTTGGTTACGCCTTTGCCCAGGTAACGAGATTTGTCACCGTCACGCAGTTCCAGCGCTTCGCGAGAACCGGTAGAAGCACCTGATGGCGCTGCTGCCATACCTACAAAGCCGCCTTCCAGATGAACTTCAGCTTCAACGGTCGGGTTACCGCGAGAGTCGATGATTTCGCGACCGATGACTTTAACGATTTTGGACATTAGATTTTCCTCAGTACAAGTTAGCTAAGACTCAGACAAACAACACACTAAACCTTTCTCTTTCGAGCCGCAGCAGCATTGCTGCAGCTCGAAATGTACGGCATCGCTGGTGCGCGTGCGTTGCTATATTATTTCGCTAAACGCTTCTGGTACTCGCTTGCCGCTTTGACGAAGCCGGCAAACAGCGGGTGCCCGTCACGAGGTGTTGAGGTAAATTCCGGGTGGAACTGACACGCAACAAACCATGGATGGTTCGGGATCTCAATGATCTCAACCAGTTGGTCATCCCCGGAGCGACCTGCAACACGTAATCCAGCCGCTTCGATTTGCTTCAACAGCATATTGTTCACTTCATAGCGATGACGATGACGCTCAACAATGGTGTCAGAACCATACATCTGACGAACCAGGCTATCATCGGTCAACTGGCACTGTTGGCTGCCAAGGCGCATAGTACCGCCCAGATCGCTCTGTTCGGAGCGCATTTCAACATTGCCTTCTTCATCACGCCATTCGGTAATTAACGCAACTACCGGATACTTACAGTCTGGCACAAATTCTGTAGAGTTTGCGCCTTCCATGCCTGCGACATTGCGGGCGAACTCCATCAGTGCCACCTGCATACCTAAGCAGATACCAAGGTAAGGCACATTGTTCTCACGCGCGTACTGCGCGGTCATCAGCTTGCCTTCCACACCACGGTAACCAAAACCACCCGGGATCAGGATAGCGTCCAAATCTTTCAGTAATTCGACACCACGGGTTTCAACATCCTGCGAGTCGATCAGCTTGATATTGACGGTAACACGATTCTTCAGGCCGCCATGCTTCAGTGCTTCAATCACTGATTTATAGGCATCCGGCAATTCAACATATTTGCCGACCATTCCGATGGTGACTTCACCGCCCGGATTGGCTTCTTCATAAATTACCTGCTCCCACTCGGACAGATTAGCTTCCGGCGCGTTCAGGCTGAATCGTTTACAAATATAATCGTCAAGGCCCTGTGATTTCAACATGCCTGGGATTTTATAGATAGAATCAACGTCTTTCAGAGAAATTACTGCTTTCTCCGGCACGTTACAGAACAGCGCGATTTTCGCACGTTCATTGGCGGGTACCGCACGATCGGAACGGCAGATCAGCACGTCTGGCTGGATACCAATCGACAGCAGCTCTTTAACCGAGTGCTGGGTCGGCTTGGTTTTCACTTCACCCGCTGCCGCCATGTACGGCACCAGTGTCAGGTGCATGTACAGCGTATGCTCGCGGCCAACTTCAACCGCCATCTGGCGAATTGCTTCAAGGAATGGCAGCGATTCGATATCACCAACGGTACCGCCGATTTCGACCAGTACAACGTCATGACCTTCGCCGCCTTCAATGATGCGCTCTTTGATGGCATTGGTGATGTGCGGAATAACCTGGATGGTCGCACCCAGATAGTCGCCGCGGCGTTCTTTACGCAGCACTTCAGAGTAGATACGGCCAGTGGTAAAGTTGTTGCGGCGTGACATTTTGGTACGGATGAAACGCTCGTAGTGACCTAAATCCAGATCGGTTTCAGCGCCGTCATCGGTAACAAAGACTTCACCGTGCTGTGTAGGGCTCATGGTGCCCGGATCCACGTTGATATACGGGTCCAGTTTCATGATGGTCACGTTAAGACCACGAGCTTCGAGGATAGCGGCCAGTGAGGCTGCGGCAATGCCTTTGCCCAGAGAGGATACGACCCCGCCGGTCACAAAAATATAATTCGTTGTCATGCTGAACCTGAGAGTTTAGGTTTAAAGACGATGGAATAACCAGGACGGGAAAACAGTATACTTGAAACCCCCTGAGCCCACAATTGATCGTTTCTGGTTGTGTGCGCGCCGCCGTATTTATCAGACTAAATTATCGCACTAAGCCGTTAGCCAGATTGATTTTGGTCATAATAACCTTGTTAAAATATTTTTTGCTGAATCGAGTTAGTGAAAATGAAATTGGGTAAATACTCAGCAGCGGCGGCGAAAAGGCCGCCGCTGGAGCAATACTATTCTCGCTGCTTGATTTGTTGCCAGGCTTCTTCCATCTGCTCAAGAGTGGCTTCGCTCATCGTCAGCCCTCTTTCGGCAATAATGTGTTCGACCTGACGGAAGCGACGTTCGAATTTACGGTTGGCTTTTTGCAGTGCCGTTTCCGCCTTGCTGCCGAGGTGGCGCGAAAGATTAACGGTGGCAAATAACAAATCGCCAATCTCCTCCTCCAGCTTCTCTTCGTCCACTACCGCCTGCTGCGCTTCGTGCATCACTTCATCAATCTCTTCGTGCACTTTTCCCAACACCGGGCCCAGCGAGTCCCAGTCAAAACCGACCGCACTACAACGCTTCTGTATTTTATAGGCTTTCATCAGCGCAGGCATCGCATCAGGAATATCATCCAGCGCCGAATGCTGTGCTTTCTCAGCACGTTCGGCCGCTTTGTTGCGTTCCCACTGCGCCACTCGCTGTTCGATGTCTGCCGGCTGTGCATCGCCAAAAATATGCGGATGACGGCGTTCCATTTTATCGCTGATGGCGTGGCAAATATCGTCGAAATTGAACCGGCCTTGCTCGCTGGCCATTTGCGCGTAAAACACGATCTGAAACAGCAGATCGCCAAGCTCGCCGCGCAAATCGGCAAAATCTTCGCGCTGGATGGCGTCCAGCACTTCATAGGTTTCTTCCAGCGTGTAAGGAGCGATGGTGGCGAAGGTTTGTTGGCGATCCCACGGGCAGCCGTTCTGCGGATCGCGCAGGGTTTTCATGATGCCCAGCAGGCGATCGAGAGCGTTCATTGAGGTCCTTGAAATTTATTGTGTCGGGAGCCGCTTTCGGCTCCCATCCTGGAATTAGTGTAACCGTCTGGCGTCAATAATATCCGGCAACTGATTCAGTCGTGCCAGTACGCGGCTCAGTACCTGGTGGTTATAGATTTCGATATCCATATCGATGGTAGCCAGCTGCTTTTTGGTATCGCTCCTGCTGGATACGCCGAGCACATTGACCTTTTCATTGGCAAGAATGGTGGTGATATCCCGCAACAGCCCGCTGCGATCGTTGGCGGTAACCCGTACCACCAGCGAGTAACCGCTGGAGTAACTTTCCCCCCAAACCGCATCAACAATTCGTTCCGGCGCATGATCGATCAGCTCAGCCAGCTGGTCACAGTCGGCGCGGTGAATAGAGATGCCGCGCCCCTGGGTGATAAAGCCAACGATATCGTCGCCGGGAATCGGCTGGCAGCAGCGGGCAATGTGATGCATCAGATTACCAACGCCCTCCACCACTACCCTGCCGCTCTCTTTAGAGCGCGGCGTGGCCGATTGCGTTTTCTGCGTAAGCTGGCGCAGCGCTTCACGATCTTCCTCTTCGGCGCTCGGCTTATTCAGCTTCGATTGCAGGAAATTGCTCATCTGATTGAGACGAATATCGCCGCCGCCAATCGCCGCCAGCAGCTCATCGAGGCTATTGACGTTATAGCGCGGTAACAGCAGTTTTTCTGCTTCTTTCAGGCTGATATCCAGCTGATCCAGTTCGTTGTCGAGGATCTGGCGGCCGGCAACAATATTTTTGTCACGATCCTGCTTACGGAACCAGGCGTGAATCTTCGAGCGCCCGCGGCTGGTGGTGACATAGCCGAGGTTAGGATTAAGCCAGTCACGGCTTGGGTTCGGCTGTTTCTGGGTGATGATATCGATCTGATCGCCCATCTGCAGCTGATAGGTGAAGGGCACGATACGCCCACCGATTTTGGCACCGATACAGCGATGACCGATATCACTGTGAATATGATAAGCGAAGTCGAGCGGCGTTGAACCGGCCGGCAGATCGACCACATCACCTTTTGGCGTAAACACATACACACGATCGTCAAATACCTGGCTGCGTACTTCATCCAGCATTTCACCGGAATCCGCCATCTCTTCCTGCCAGGCGATCAGTTTACGTAGCCAGGCAATGCGCTCTTCATGGCCGGAAGCGCCACTGCGGCCCTGGCTGGCAGACGGCCCCTCTTTGTACTTCCAGTGTGCCGCCACGCCCAGCTCGGCATCTTCATGCATCTGGCGCGTACGGATCTGAATCTCTACGGTTTTACCCTGCGGACCTAATACCACGGTGTGAATCGACTGATAGCCGTTAGGCTTTGGATTCGCCACATAATCATCGAATTCGTCGGGTAAATGGCGGTACAGCGTATGTACCGTGCCAAGCGCGCCGTAGCAGTCCTGTAAACGCTCGGCAACAATGCGCACGGCACGCACGTCAAACAGTTCATCAAAGGCCAGCGACTTCTTCTGCATTTTGCGCCAGATACTGTAGATATGCTTCGGGCGGCCATACACTTCGGCCTTCACGCCCTCTTTCGCCATCTCAGTGCGCAGATTGTCGACAAAGGTATCGATATACTGTTCACGGTCGATGCGGCGCTCATGCAGCAGTTTGGCAATGCGCTTATATTCTTCAGGATGCAGATAACGGAAGCAGAAATCCTCCAGCTCCCATTTCAGCTGACCAATCCCGAGGCGGTTAGCCAGCGGTGCATAGATATTGGTACACTCTTTGGCCGCCAGCACGCGCTCATCTTCCGGCGCATCTTTGACTTCACGCAGATGGGCAATACGCTCTGCGAGTTTAATCACCACGCAGCGGAAATCTTCCACCATCGCCAGCAGCATGCGGCGGACATTATCCACCTGCTCTGAGGCCATTGAGTCGTTATGGGTGGCTTTAAGCTGACGAATGGCATCCATATCGCGTACGCCATGCACCAGCAAGACGATAGCTTTGCCAAACTTCTCTTCGAGGACGTCTTCAGTGACGACCCCCGCATCCGCCAGCGGGAACAGCAAGGCGCTGCGCAGGCTGTCATTGTCCATGCTCAGCATCGTCAGGATTTCCACCATTTCGATGCCGCGCCACAGTAAAATAGCCTGATCGGCATGTCCGCTGGTGGCAGCTTCGCAATATCGCCAGGTTTCGGCCAGTCGTTCACATGACTGCTGGTTTGAGATCCCCAAACTGGTGATCCATTGGTCGAGCGCAAACTCGCCAGCCGTATTCAAATGTGCACTTCTTACCGCAACCATATCCTCTCCTGGCAAAGCCCGTTCATTCGGGCACTACGTTTTGCTGAACAGCACCATGGACTCAAGATGGCCGGTATGTGGGAACATATCGAGCATCGCGACCCTTTCCAGTTGGTAACCGGATGTCAGTAATTCCTGACTATCACGGGCAAGTGTAGTCGGATTACAAGAAACATAGACAACGCGTTGCGGTGCAAGTTTGATAATATGTTGCATCACACCCGGTGCCCCCGCTCTGGCGGGATCCAGTAACACTTTTGTAAATCCTTGCGCCGCCCAGGGCTGGCGTGTGACATCTTCCTCAAGATTTTGATGATAAAACGTCACATTACTCAGATTATTAAGTTGAGCATTATACGCACCCTTAGCGACTAATGCTGCAACACCTTCCACACCAACAACATTTTGTACTGATTTTGCCAGCGGAAGCGTGAAGTTGCCCATACCGCAAAACAGATCCAGCACCTTGTCATCCGCTTGCAGATCCAGCCACGCCAATGCCTGCGCCACCATTTGCTGATTCACCCGATCGTTGACCTGGATAAAATCGCGTGGGCTGAACGTCAGTTTCATACTATCTGACTGATAATAAGGCATTTCGCCACTGACCTGCTCCAGGCTGTCGCTATCGGCGGCAAGAAACAGCGCCAGCTGATGCTTATGCGAAAACTGTTCCAGTTTTAACCTGTCAGCGGCATTAAGTTTATCAAGATGGCGTAAAACCAGCAGTGGACCGTTATCCGCCAGTACCAGCTCAACATGACCAAGACGTCGCACCGCCTGTAAACTGCTAAGACACTGATGCAACGGCTGAATTAATGCATTAAGTTCGGGCTTCAAAATGGGGCACTGGGTGATATTAACCAGATCGTTTGATGCCGCTTTACGAAAACCCATCTGCAAACTCTGACTTTTCGGCTGATAATTAAGCCCAAGCCGTGCACGACGGCGATAGCCGTAAGCACTGCCGCCGATGATTTCATCCACTGCGACCGGCTGAGCGGATTCACGCGACAGCATGCGTGCCAGCGCACGGGCTTTACTCTGTTGCTGCAACGGCAGCGCGGCATGTTGCTGCTGACAACCTCCACATTGGGTAAAATGCGGGCAGAGCGGCTTAACCCGCTGCTCACTGGCGGTTAAAATGCGCCTGGCTTTGCCACGGGAAAACTGGCGTTTATCTTCGGTGATATCGACCTCGACCTGCTCTCCGGGCAGTGCGCCGCTGATAAACAGCGCCTTGCCATTATGGCGAGCCACGCCTTGTCCGAAGGGATCAAGTTCATCAACGGTGACAGTAATTATCTGGCGGGTCGTCACGCGCCGTTTTGCAGAGTAGAATTGCGCCATTATAAAATTAAGTCTCTGAATTCGTAGATACGGTGAGCTGGCGGAACAGTGATGTTCGCGATGAAAGCCCGGACGTAGATAATTCTATTGTCGCATATTGGAAATCCATGACCAAATACAGCCTGCGGGCAAGAATGATGATTTTAATACTGGCACCGACCTTAATGATCGGGCTGCTGCTCAGTACCTTTTTTGTCGTTCACCGCTATAACGAATTGCAGCGCCAGCTGGTGGATGCAGGTGCCAATATTATTGAACCGCTGGCGGTCGCCAGTGAATATGGCATGACGTTTCACAGTCGCGAATCGGTGCGTCAGTTAGTCAGCCTGCTGCATCGCCGCCACTCGGATATCGTGCGCGCCATAACCGTGTTTAATGATAAAAATCAGCTGTTCGTCACCTCGAATTATCAGCTTAATCCCGATCTGTTGCGCATTCCCGACAATCAGCAGCTTCCTACCTCAATCTCAATAGAGCGACGCGGCAACGCAATGATCCTGCGCACGCCGATTGTCTCGGAAAGTTATTATCCCGATGAATCACCAGGGCACGATGCTAAACCGACCGGTAATCCACTCGGCTATGTCGCCATTGAACTGGATCTGCAATCGGTGCGTTTACAGCAGTACAAAGAGGTATTTATCTCTACCCTGCTGCTGCTGTTCTGCCTGTGTATCGCCATGCTGTTTGCCTACCGTTTGATGCGCGACGTGACCGGGCCGATTCGCAATATGGTCAGTACCGTAGACCGCATCCGACGTGGCCAGCTCGACAGCCGGGTCGAGGGCTATATGCTTGGCGAGCTGGACGTGCTGAAAAACGGTATCAACTCGATGGCAATGTCGCTGACCGCCTATCACGAAGAGATGCAGCAAAATATCGATCAGGCCACCTCCGATCTGCGTGAAACGCTGGAACAGATGGAGATTCAGAACGTAGAGCTCGACCTGGCGAAGAAGCGCGCTCAGGAAGCGGCGCGTATTAAATCTGAATTCCTCGCCAATATGTCGCATGAATTGCGTACTCCGCTCAACGGAGTCATTGGTTTTACCCGCCAGACGCTGAAAACGCCGCTTAACGTCACCCAGCGTGACTATATGCATACCATTGAGCGCTCGGCCAATAACCTGCTCAGCATTATTAACGACGTTCTCGACTTTTCGAAGCTGGAAGCTGGCAAACTGGTGCTGGAAACCATTCCATTCCCGCTGCGCGCCACGCTGGATGAAACCGTAGTGCTGCTGGCTCAGGCCGCTCATGAGAAAGGTCTGGAGCTGACCATCAATATTCAGGGCGACGTGCCGGATAACGTCATTGGCGATCCGCTACGCCTGCAGCAAATTGTCACCAACCTGCTGGGGAATGCGATTAAGTTTACCGAACGCGGCAACATCGATATCCGCATTGAAAAACGATCGCAGGGCAATAATAAGATCGAACTGGAAGTTCAGGTGCATGATACCGGCATTGGCATTTCGGAAAAGCAGCAGTCGCAGCTGTTCCAGGCATTTCGTCAGGCTGATGCCAGTATCTCCCGCCGCCACGGCGGTACCGGATTAGGGCTGGTGATTACGCAAAAGCTGGTCAATGAAATGGGTGGTGATATCTCTTTTCACAGCAGGCTGAATCACGGTTCAACCTTCTGGTTTCATGTCAATCTGGAACTTAATCCGAACGCTGCCAGCGATCCACGCGCGCTTGACTGCCTGCAAGGTAAGCGCATGGCTTATGTTGAAGCCAACCCGGCGGCAGCACAGGCTACGCTGGATATTCTCAGCGCGACCCCAATGTGCGTCAGCTACAGCACCTCGATTAACGGCTTGTCGGAAAGCCATTACGATGTGCTGCTGATGGGAATTCCGGTAATGCAAAGCCAGAATACGGAGATTTCGGATGAACTGCTGGATTCATTACTGGAGCGCACCGATTGCCTGATTCTGGCGCTGCCGTGCCAGATGCAGATTTATGCTGAAGAGCTAAAAGCGCGTGGTGTTGATGGCTGCATGATTAAGCCAGTGTCAATGACGCGCCTGATCCCGCTGTTTCTCGATCTACTGGCGCGTAAACTCTACGATCTGCCGGTACGCAGCCGCCTGCCACTGACGGTAATGGCAGTGGATGATAATCCGGCCAACCTGAAACTGATCGGCGCCTTACTCGAAGAGCAGGTTGACCATATCGTGTTATGTGACAGCGGTGAGAAGTCGATTAAGCAGGCGCGCGCGCAGAAGCTGGATATTATTCTGATGGATATTCAGATGCCGGAAATCGACGGCATTCGCGCCAGTGAAATCATTCGTGAGCTGCCACAGCACGTTAATACTCCGATTGTTGCCGTTACCGCTCATGCCATTGATGGCGAACGCGAGCGGCTGATTAAAGCGGGCATGAATGATTATCTGGCTAAACCGATTGATGAGGTAAAACTCAGCCATCTGCTGGCGCGTTATTCTCCGGGTGTGCAACGCGACATGCCACTGCTGCCGCAGGTTTCTCCTTCTCTCGACTGGCAACTGGCGCTGCGACAGGCGGCCAACAAAACCGATCTGGCGCGCGATCTGTTGCAAATGCTGGTCGATTTTCTGCCGGAAGTACGAGAAAAAGTTGAGCAAAATCTGCGTGATAATAACACCATCGGCCTGCGTGACATGATTCACAAGCTGCACGGCAGCGCCAGTTACAGCGGCGTGCCCCGACTGAAGCAATTGTGTCAGCAGCTTGAGCATCATCTACGGTTGGATGCCGACCTCATAACCATCGAGCCAGAACTGCTGGAGTTACTGGATGAGATGGAAAATGTGGTTGGATTGGCGAAAGAAGTGTTGAGTCGGCTGTTGCCGCAAGCCTGACCGCAGAGTGGGAGCCGATAACGGCTCCCCTACGCCACCCACCGCGGCGGGTGTTAATTGCCTGTCGCGCGCCCAATCGCGATACTCGCGGCAATATTACGCGCGGTCATCCGCACATTCTCTGCAGCGTTATCCAGCGCCTCTTCCAGCGTACAAATACTGTAGATCACACTGAAAACCGCATCCAGACCATGCTGGTGTACTATTCCGACATCTTCGGTCAGGCTACCGGCAATACCAATAACCGGCTTGTTATAGCGCTTCGCCACTTTTGCCACGCCGATCGGCACCTTACCGTGAATGGTCTGACTGTCGATACGCCCCTCGCCGGTAATCACCAGCGTGGCGTCCTGCACCAGTGCGTCCAGCCCCAATGCCTCGGTAACTATCTCAATGCCGCGGCGCAGTTCCGCATGGCAAAAAGCCTGTAGCGCGGCGCCCATACCACCGGCAGCACCACCGCCCGGCACATGCAGCACATCGATATCCAGATCGCGCTGAATAATTTTCGCATAGTGTTCCAGTGCCCGATCCAGCTGTGCCACCAGCTGCGGCGTCGCCCCCTTCTGCGGGCCGAAAACTGCCGATGCGCCTTCATCACCGGTCAGGGGATTGGTCACGTCACAGGCGACTTCAAACCGGCAATCACGGATGCGCTTATCCAGCTGGCTGATATCAATGCTGTCCAGCTGAGTAAGCTCACCACCGCCATAACCAATTTGCTGACCCTGCTTATCCAGCAGCCGTGCGCCAAGCGCCTGCACCATCCCTGCGCCGCCATCATTAGTCGCACTGCCGCCGATGCCAATTATAAAATGCTGCACGCCGTTATCCAGCGCATTGCGGATCAATTCACCGGTTCCCCATGAGGTGGTAATTAACGGATCGCGCTGCGCCGCCGGTACCAACTCTAAGCCGCTGGCGGCGGCCATTTCGATAAAGGCACAGCTTTCATCACCGGAAAGACCATAAAACGCTTCGACCTGCTCACCCAGCGGGCCGGTCACGTTCAGCCTGACGATCTTCCCCTCCGTCGCCGCCACCATCGCTTCAACCGTTCCTTCGCCGCCATCCGCAACCGGCAGCTTCACGTATT
This sequence comes from Winslowiella toletana, assembly GCF_032164335.1. Taxonomy (NCBI): domain Bacteria; kingdom Pseudomonadati; phylum Pseudomonadota; class Gammaproteobacteria; order Enterobacterales; family Erwiniaceae; genus Winslowiella; species Winslowiella toletana. Next base: position 3,867,546 of record NZ_CP134152.1, read on the forward strand.
GCGCGTCAGGAAAAATTTCACGAAAGCCCGCCTCTATCTCCGTGGCGACCTGTAAGGCGGATAAACTCTCTTTATATGAATCCGGTGCGATAACTATTTTCATAGGTTGTCCGAGCGCTGTTGAGCTGGTCGAAAAAGACAATCCATCGGCGCGGCCAGACGCCGAATGGCTGTATTACCGTGAGACTTCAACCCTGGCTAACTTCTCATAATAGCAGGCCAGTGCGCTGTGGTCGGCAGTGCCCAGACCATCGGCTTTTAACGCCTGCATCATCTCCATTACCGCGGCGGTCAGCGGCAGCTGCGCGCCGACGCCGTGGGAAGTATCCAGCGCATTGGCGAGGTCTTTGATATGCAAATCGATACGAAAACCCGGCTTGAAGTTACGATCCATCACCATTGGCGCTTTGGCATCCAGCACCGTGCTGCCTGCCAGTCCACCGCGAATCGCCTGATACACCAGATCCGGATTAACTCCGGCTTTAGTAGCCAGCGTCAGCGCCTCGGACATCGCGGCAATATTCAGCGCCACAATCACCTGATTCGCCAGCTTGGTCACATTGCCGGCACCAATTTCACCGGTATGCACCACCGAACCGGCCATCGCTTTCATGATGTCATAGCATTGATCAAACAACGCTTTATCACCGCCGACCATTACCGACAGCGTGCCGTCGATCGCTTTAGGTTCACCGCCGCTGACCGGCGCATCCAGCAGGCGAATATTTTTCTTCGCCAGCTCATCATGAATTTCACGGCTGGCAAGCGGCGCGATAGAGCTCATATCGATCACTACTGTGCCCGGCTTCGCACCGTCAATAATGCCATCTTCACCCAGCGCCGCCTGCTTAACCTGCGGCGAATTTGGCAGCATGGTAATGATCACTTCACACTGTTCCGCTACCGCTTTTGCGCTTTTCGCCACGGTGGCACCGGCATCGACCAGTTCAGCCTCATTTTCGACATTGTGATCGCGCACCACCACGCTGTAACCCGCCTTCAGCAGGTTTTTACTCATTGGCTTACCCATGATGCCAAGACCAATAAATCCAATTTTCATTGCTGCGTCTCCCCTGATTATTCAGTTATTTTTTAAAACGGTCGCACAACGCCTGAGTGGCGGCACGAAATACGCCTAAATCACTGCCTACCGCCACGAAACCGGCACCCCACTCGAGGTAACGACGGGCATCAGTCTCCACCGGTGCCAGAATGCCACTCGGCTTGCCGGCGGCTTTGGCGCGGTCAAAAATATACTTAATGACTTTTACCACTTCAGGATGTGCCGGCTGGCCGAGATAACCGAGCGCCGCAGAGAGATCGCCCGGGCCGACGAAAATGCCATCAACCCCGTCAACCGCAGCAATGGCATCAATGTTATCCACCGCCTGCTGAGTTTCGATCTGCACCAGCACGCTGATGTTGTCATTAATCGTCAGGTTGTAATCTGCCTGGCTGCCATACATATTGCTACGGTGCGAAACCGAAACGCCACGAATGCCCGCCGGTGGATAACGCGTAGAAGCGACCGCCCGCCGCGCTTCCTCTTCCGTTTCAACGAACGGAATCAGCAGGTTATAAAAACCGATATCCAGCAGGCGTTTAATAATCACCGGCTCATTGCACGGCGGACGCACAACTGGCGCGCTCGGGCTGCCTTTCAGCGCCATCAGCTGTGGGACAAAAGTGGTGATGTCGTTGGGTGCGTGCTCACCGTCCAGCAATAACCAGTCAAATCCGGCTAATCCCAACACTTCGGTGGTAATTGGATTCGCCAGCCCACACCAGCTGCCGATCAAGGTTTCACCGCTCAGCAGGCGCTGACGAAAACGGTTGGGATAATGTGTCTCGCTCATAATCACTCCTGTAAATTTGGCCGCACGGCATCGGCACGGCCATAAGGTTTAGCGCACCAGACAAGGACGTTTATTATCAAAGCGCCAGTCAGGCACCAGGAACTGCATCGCCTGCGCATCATCGCGTGCGCCAAGACCATGTTTTAGATACAGCGCATGGGCATTCATCACCTGATCCATATCCAGCTCGACGCCCAGCCCCGGCTGTTGCGGTACCTGCACCATGCCGCCCTTGATTTGCAGAGGTTGTCTGGTCAGGCGCTGATTGCCCTCCTGCCAAATCCAGTGGGTATCAATGGCGGTAATAGTGCCCGGCGCGGCGGCGGCAACATGGGTAAACATCGCCAGCGAAATATCGAAATGGTTATTTGAGTGAGAACCCCAGGTCAGGCCGAAGTCGTGGCACATTTGCGCAACGCGAACCGAACCTTGCATGGTCCAGAAATGCGGATCGGCCAGCGGAATATCCACCGACTGTAAAGAGAGCGTATGCCCCATCTGCCGCCAGTCGGTGGCAATCATATTGGTGGCCGTCGGCAAACCGGTGGCGCGACGGAACTCCGCCATCACTTCACGCCCGGAATACCCCTGTTCAGCCCCGCAAGGATCTTCAGCATAGGCCAGTACCCCACGTAACTGCTTCCCTAATTCAATCGCTTCATTCAGCGACCATGCACCATTCGGATCGAGGGTAATCCGTGCCTGCGGAAAGCGTTTTGCCAGCGCGGTGACCGCTTCGGCTTCTTCACTGCCTGCCAGCACCCCACCCTTTAATTTAAAGTCATTAAAGCCGTATTTTTCATATGCCGCTTCGGCCAGCCGCACCACGCTGTCTGGCGTCAGGGCCTCTTCGTGGCGCAGACGATACCAGTCGCACTGCTCGTCGCTCTGGCTCTGATATGGCAGTGAGGTTTTACGGCGGTCGCCAACGTAAAACAGATAGCCCAGCATCTCTACGCGATCGCGCTGCTGACCATCGCCTAATAAGCTGGCGACATTGACGCCCAGGTGCTGGCCCAACAGATCGAGCAGCGCCGCTTCAATACCGGTCACCACATGTATGGTGGTGCGCAAATCGAAAGTCTGGTTACCGCGTCCGCTGGCATCGCGATCGGCAAAGGTGTTGCGCACTTCGCTCAGCAGGTTTTTGTACTCACCAATACCTTTACCGGTCAGCAGGGCTTCCGACTCAACCAAAGTCTGGCGAATTTTCTCGCCACCGGGAATTTCACCGACGCCGGTATGTCCGGCATTATCTTTTATAATCACAATGTTACGGGTAAAGAATGGCGCATGCGCACCACTCAGATTCAGCAGCATACTGTCGTAACCGGCCACCGGAATGACCTGAAGTGATTTAATTAATGGTGTCGCACTCTGTTGATTCATAACGGTTATCCTTTTATTCAGATAGCGGTTCAGCGGCCAAATGCCGGACGCTTACGATCAAATTTCCAGTCGGGAACCAGATACTGCATCGCCGCAGCATCGTTGCGTGAGCCACCCGGTAGCTGCTTATACAGCGCGTGTGCCTGTTCGACCCGCTGCCAGTCCAGTTCAATTCCCAGCCCCGGCTTATCCGGCACCGCAATCTTGCCATTGCGAATTTGCAGCGGCTGTTTGGTGAGCCGTTGGTCGCCTTCCTGCCAGATCCAGTGAGTATCAATTGCGGTCGGCTTGCCCGGCGCAGCGGCACCGACATGGGTAAACATCGCCAGCGAAATATCGAAATGATTATTGGAGTGACAGCCCCAGGTCAGGCCCCACTCATCGCACAGCTGCGCCACGCGCACCGCGCCGCTCAGCGTCCAGAAGTGCGGATCAGCCAGTGGAATATCCACCGCATTCAGCATTAGCGCGTGATTCATCTCACGCCAGTTGGTAGCGATCATATTGGTCGCTACCGGCAAGCCGGTGGCGCGCCGAAACTCCGCCATCACTTCGCGCCCGGAATAGCCCTGCTCAGCCCCGCAGGGATCTTCGGCATAGGTCAGGACATCCTGCATCCCTTTGCACAGGGCAATCGCCTCGTCCAGTAGCCAGGCACCGTTGGGGTCGACGGTAATACGCGCGTCAGGAAAGCGCTTTTTCAGCGCTTTAGCCGCATCGATTTCCTGTTCACCACGCAGTACGCCGCCTTTCAACTTGAAATCTTTGAAGCCATATTTGTCCTGCGCCGCCTCGGCCAGCCGCACAATCGCCGCGCTGTCCATTGCTTGCTGGTGGCGCAGGTGATACCAGTCGTGACTGGCGCTTTCCCCGCGCAGGTAAGGCAGATCGGTTTTTTCCCGGTCACCGATATAGAACAGATAGCCCAGCACCGTCACTTCATCGCGCTGCTGGCCCGGCCCCATTAGCTCGGCTACCGGTACATTCAGGCACTGACCAAGCAGATCCAACAGGGCTGCTTCCAGCGCCGCCACCGCATTCACCCGCAGTTCGAAAGTCCAGGCACCTTTTCCAAAGGTATCGAAATCAGCTGACTGATTCCCCTGATGCACCTGCTGCACCAGCCGGTTCATCCGCGCCACTTCGTGTCCTTTAACCCGATCGATAGCATCGACCAGCGTCTGATAAATCACTTCGCCGCCCGGCGCTTCACCGACGCCGGTATGACCGGCACTGTCGGTCAGCACCACAATATTGCGGGTGAAGAAGGCGCCGTGTGCGCCACCGATATTCAGCAGCATGCTGTCATAACCGGCGACCGGGATAACTTTCATATCAGTGATCACCGGCGTGCTTTGCGTGCTCATGCAGACTCCTTAAGCTTTCACTCTCAGTTCGATACGTTTGATATCACCGACCAGTACCAGATAGCTGAGTACCGCCACAAAAGCGTGGATACCGACATAAATCAGCGCCCCGTTATAAGAACCGGTAGTGGCAATGATGTAACCGATGGCAATCGGCGTGATGATGCCGGAGGCGTTACCAAACATATTGAACAATCCGCCACTCAGACCACTGATCTCCTTCGGTGCGGTATCAGCCATTACCGCCCAGCCCAGCGCACCGATGCCTTTACCGAAGAACGCGGTCGCCATAAAGAACACCACCATCCACTCGGTATCGACGTAGTTACAGATAACCATCGAAATCGACAGCAACATGCCCAGCACAATCGGGGTTTTACGGGCAATATTCAGCGAACCCGTTTTGCGCATCAGCCAGTCAGAGATAATCCCGCCCAGCACGCCACCGAGGAAACCGCATATGGCCGGAACGGAAGCGATAATGCCGGCTTTGAGGATCGACATCCCGCGCGCCTGCACCAGATAAACCGGGAACCAGGTGATAAAGAAGTAGGTCATGGCATTGATGCAGTACTGGCCGAGGTAGATGCCAATCATCATACGTGAAGTAACCAGCTGCTTGATTTGGAACATTTTTTCGTTCCAGCTGACTTTTCGCTCATCCTTTTTCTGATCCATATTGATCAGCGCACCGCCCTGCTCCATATATTCCAGCTCGGCTTTATTAACCCCCGGATGGTCGTTAGGATCATGAATCACTTTCAGCCAGACAAAACTGAGAATGATGCCAAGCCCGCCCATAAACCAGAACACGTGTGCCCAGCCCACTTCAGAGGTCAGCCAGCCCATAATCGGCGCAAAAATTACCGTGGCAAAATATTGTGCCGAGTTAAAAATCGCCACAGCGGTGCCACGCTCCTGCGCCGGGAACCAGGCCGCAACGATGCGGCTGTTACCCGGAAACGAGGGTGCTTCGGCCAGCCCGACCAGAAAACGCAGGGCAAACAGCGCCACGATAATGCCGAAGCCGCTGAAGATATCAACGAAGCCCTGTAACAGAGTGAACAGTGACCAGATGAAAATGCTCCAGAAGTAGACGCGCTTGGAACCAAAACGGTCTAGCAGCCAGCCCCCTGGAATCTGACCAATAACGTATGCCCAGGAAAAAGCGGAGAAGATGTAACCCATGCCGACCGGGTCCAGCCCTATCTCTTTTGCCATCGAGGAACCGGCAATAGACAGCGTGGCGCGGTCACCATAGTTAAATGAAGTGACGATAAATAACATCACCACTATCCAATAGCGCGCGTTGGTTCGCTTTTGTACTGCGCTCGCGGCCTGGCTCACAGAATTCATGATGTACTCCTGAAAATAGAGCAGTTAGCTACTTTCACTCTGAACAACAGACACCATGCGTGGGTATCAGAATGATGTTGGGTTAAACACAGCGATTTATTTATTAGCAAATACTTTGATTACGCAGCGTGGTGAATAACCTAACGTTCAACACGAGAAGAAGTATAAGAAGCCCGCGCCAACGGCACATTAGAACTCTGCATGATATTAAAGATGTTTTAAGCCCTATTTTTTTGCACTTGCACAATACGATGCGCGACCGCTCACGGAATTGGTTTTTTCAGTGAGATTTGCCGCACACTGTGATTTTGCTGGCTTTTGTTTGTGAGCACCTTCTCTTGCCTTAGTAGATTTGCACGAAATCAAGGCGTCAGAGAGGCGTAAACACCGACATTTGCATAGTGTCTGCGGCAGCCAGCGCAACATATACTTTCTTTCAGCAAATATGATTGATGCCGTGGCAGTAACCCGTATTCCAAAAGCCTGTACCTGCAGATAAAAAACAGGACATTAGAGCAATGAATAAAATAACTGATGAAGTACCGTTGTATATAAAGGTGCATGAAACCGATAACGTGGCGATTGTAGTGAATAATAATGGTCTGCCGGCAGGCACCACGTTTAACTGCGGCCTGCAATTAACTGAACATGTTCCACAGGGACATAAAGTGGCGTTAAATCCAATCGCCTGCGGCGGTAATATTATTCGTTACGGCGAAGTGATTGGTTATGCGCTGCGTGATATCGCGCAGGGCAGCTGGATTGAAGAATCGCTGGTAGCGCTACCCGAAGCACCACCACTGGCCAGTTTACCGCTGGCTAACCGCGTACCCGACGCGCTGCCAGCGCTGGAAGGTTACACCTTTGCTGGCTATCGCAACGCCGATGGCAGTGTCGGAACCCGCAATCTGCTGGGAATTACCACCAGCGTACATTGCGTCGCCGGGGTGGTGGATTACGTGGTAGCGATTATCGAGCGCGAGCTGCTGCCGCGTTATCCCAACGTCGACGGCGTAGTCGCGCTGAATCACCTGTATGGCTGCGGGGTCGCGATCAATGCACCGGCAGCAGTAGTGCCAATACGCACAATTCATAATCTGGCGCTTAACGCTAACTTTGGCGGTGAAGTGATGGTGGTCGGTCTCGGCTGTGAGAAATTGCAGCCGGAGAAACTACTGACCGGCACCGAAGACGTACAGGTTATCTCGCTTGATGAGCAGGATATTGTGCGCTTACAAGATGAGAAGCTGGTTGGCTTTCAGGCGATGGTGCAGGAAATTTTACAGGTAGCTGAACGCCATTTGCAGCGGCTGAACCAGCGCCAGCGCCAACAGTGCCCGGCGTCAGAACTGATAGTTGGCATGCAGTGCGGCGGCAGTGACGCCTTTTCCGGCGTTACCGCTAATCCTGCGGTCGGCTTCGCCTCCGATCTGCTGGTGCGCTGCGGTGCCACGGTGATGTTTTCTGAAGTCACCGAAATACGGGATGCAATCCATTTGCTGACGCCGCGCGTGGTCAATGAGGCCGTCGGTAAACGTCTGCTGGAAGAGATGGCATGGTATGACGACTACCTGAGTCAGGGACAAACCGACCGCAGCGCTAATCCGTCGCCGGGCAATAAAAAAGGTGGGCTGGCTAACGTAGTGGAAAAAGCGCTGGGATCGATTGCCAAATCAGGCCGTAGCCCGATTGTTGAGGTACTTTCGCCCGGTCAGCGCCCGACTCAACGCGGCCTAATCTACGCGGCAACTCCCGCCAGTGATTTCGTTTGCGGCACTCAGCAAATGGCTTCCGGCATTACCCTGCAGGTGTTTACCACCGGACGCGGCACGCCATACGGCCTGGCGGCGATTCCGGTGATCAAAATGGCAACGCGAAATGCGTTGGCAGAGCGCTGGCATGACTTAATGGATATTAACGCCGGCACCATTGCTACTGGCGAAGAAACCATTGAGCAGGTTGGCTGGCGTCTGTTTGAGTTAATTCTGGAGATTGCCAGCGGCAGGCAGCAGACCTGGTCCGATCGCTGGGGAATTCGCAATGCGCTGGCAGTGTTTAATCCGGCTCCGGTGACCTGAGATTTTTACGGGGCCAGCCAATGCGGCCCCAACAAATCAGATCAGTTTTGCCCAGGCTTCAACCCATGGCGTGGTAACCGCTTCTGGCTCAGGATTTTCCATCGCATCAATGGTCAGCAGTTCACCCACCCGCTTAGCGCCGTGCTCCTGCAACAACTGATCAAAGCTTTTGCCCGCGCCGCAGAAATGGTCATAGCTACTGTCGCCAAGCGCAATCACACCGTATTGCAGCTGCGGCTGATGGCCCAGCTGATCCCTGACCGCATGATACAGCGCCGCGATACTGTCGGGAAAATCACCCTGACCGGTGGTGGAGGTAATAATCAGCGCGACATGGTCGCTGTACTGCTGCCAGTCCGCCAGCGTGGCGTCCTCAAAAATCTTTACCTGATGGCCGGCCTGCTGAAGAACTGGCTCCGCCTCTTCTGCCACCAACAGTGCATTACCGTAAACGGTTCCGACAAAAATACCCACCTGCGCCATAACTTATCTCCTTAGATTGATGCACTATCCTGACTTGCTGTCGCGGCAAACTCAACCCTCGGAACATCAGGGAGACAATGCTGCCAGCCGAACTGCTGCATCATCTTTTGCCAGATATCATCCAGCCCGGCGCGAATCACCAGCGGCTGCCCGGTCACCGGATGGTTAAGCGCCAGACTGCTGGCATGCAGCATTAGGCGCTGACAGCCAAAGTGCTGCGCTGCGCCGCGATTCTGCTTTAAGTCACCGTGTGCGCTGTCGCCAATAATCGGATGGCGCAGATGCGACATATGACGGCGCAACTGATGCTTACGCCCGGTGTGTGGCTGCAGCTCGACCAGCGTGTAGCGCGCGCAATCATAGCGGCCAATCGCATACGGCATCTCGACCTGCGCAACGGAACGATAATCGGTAACCGCCGACTTTGGCGCGTTATCGCCCGAGGCGAACTTATCAGCAATTTTGTCCAGCTCTTCCGTCAGCGGATAGTCAATGCGCTCTTCGCCATCAAGCCAGCCACGTACCAGTGCATGATAGGTTTTCTGCATCTGATGTTGCTCAAACTGCTGCGACAACAAACGGCCAACCTCACTCGACAGCCCCATCAACAGCACGCCAGAAGTCGGTCGATCGAGGCGATGGGCAGTAAATACGTGCTGACCAATCTGGTCGCGTACCGTTTGCATCACGACGACTTTCTCTTTGCGATCGAGCCAGCTGCGGTGAACCAGCCAGCCTGCGGGCTTGTTCACCGCGACCAGGTGTTCATCCTGATAAATAATTTCCAGCATCAGTGGGCGCTGTCCGTGAAAAGATCATCCAGCGCTTTCAGCTGGCTCAGCAGCAGCACGCGGCCGGATACACTGGCTTCCAGCGCCTCTTCGTAATAAGAGGTGATCGCGAAGTTTTTCGGTAGTGGCGCATTGGCATCCAGCAAGGCCTGCATGCGCGGCAGTAGCACCCATTGCAACCACTCCAGTGGCAACATGGTGTCGACGCTGAAAGGCTCGGTACTGTTAAACGCCGCAGTATCTGGCGCGCTGCTTTGCCACAACCCGTTGTCCTGCATGATCTGGGCTATATCCAGCAAACGTTGGCGAACCTGTTGTTCACGACTCATCGGCAACCTCTGGTGAAGAGACAATAAAAATGGGCGGCAAGAATAACACTCCGCGACGAGCGGGTAAAAAGGATGAACAAAAAAAAGGGAGCACTGTATAAACAGTGCTCCCGGTTCGTTTGCAGCGCTCCAGCTACTTTTGTGCTCCCTGCTCATCCTTGAAAACTTTTCCTGTGTGCCATCCTGACACCCTAAGCCATCCCGGCTTACACTCCTTTGGCATCCTGGCCCACCACACCATCCTGGTATAGCTCTCATTCTCCTTCCTGGAGGTGTCCATATCTCATCCTGAGATATCCTTGCTTCTTCCTGAAGCCTTTCCATGCATCGTCCGGATGTTGTTCCGCTTCATCCTGAAGAGACATCATCCTGATGTCGTCCAGTCCACAGTATCCTTCCTGATGCCAGGCATTCTGCCAGATCAGCGCCAGTAAACAAGATAGTTGCCGCATTTATGGCATCATCTTACGACCATCAGAATGACCCGACTAACCTAACCTCATGATTTACAATATTTTCACATTTTAACAGTGAAATAACGACATGGATTTTCTGGCGATCTCTCACACTCCATGTAAGAGATATCTCACAAAAACATAAGGCAATATCGCAAAAAGGATCATCTAACAGGTTGTAATAACTTGAGAAAATCCGTTATTGAACCGGCGAGGATTTCACGCTTATTTTTGCCTAATTGCTCAATAATCACTTCACCACTGAGATTACATAGTGAAATCACCTCCAATTCAGACTCAGTTGTAGCGATAAATAGCGTGGGCGTCTGTTTTAGTCGACGCTTCATCACCAGGTGCCCAATCAGGTTTTCCTGCACCCTGACGAAGTCCTCTTCGCTCCAAACCTGTACCAGAGACAGTTCATTTCCGTTCAACTGAGCTGACATGTCACCAGCAAATTGTGTGGTATAGAATGCCACCAGCGCGGGCTGAAGTTGCAATCCGATGGCGCGCTCAATCGCATCAAGATTTTTGGCCAGCGTAAACGGCTGCGGCTGCCAGAAGATTTCGTCATCAAGCGTTTGTGTAATACAGGGAGATGCCACCCCATACAACGCTGCGCTGGCGGGCGGATGTCCGCACTGCTGCTGCCAGAACTCACAGTAGCGGGTGGTAAAATCGGTCAGCGCTTGGGTGGTCTGTTCCATCTTTAATTTTCTCACTGTTGGCCAGCTAAGTTACACTTATAAACCCTGGTATCAGCGATTAGTATACCTAAAGAGATTGGCGTTGCGGTAAGGCAGCGCGTCACCCTCGGCTGACAGAGGTCAGTGATGCGGATCAGTGAACATCGCTGCTGCTTCAGTTATGAAGGTGGATTCGACAGTTTAGCCCGCAGAGCGGGCAATTAAGGTAAGAGTATGTCTACACACGATCAGCACCAGGCTTTGCACGGCCTGACCCTGGGTAAAGCAACAGAATATCATGACAGTTACGACGCCAGTTTATTGCAGGCGGTACCACGCAGTATGAACCGCGAGCCGCTCGGCCTCTATCCGGACTATTTACCGTTTAGCGGTGCCGATATCTGGACGCTGTATGAGCTGTCATGGCTTAACAACAAAGGCGTACCGCAGGTTGCCATCGGCGAAGTGGTGCTGAATGCCAGCAGCCTTAATCTGATAGAGTCAAAAAGCTTTAAGCTCTATCTCAACAGCTTTAATCAGACGCCGTTCGCCGACTGGGGCGAAGTGCGTCAGACGCTTGAGCGCGATCTCAGCGCCTGCGCGCAGGGTGACGTCAGTGTGGCGCTGTTTCGTCTGCAGGAAATTGAAGGGCAGCCGATGGGGCATTTTGACGGCAACTGCATTGATGAACAGGACATCACCATTGATAACTATCAGTTCAATGCTGACTACCTGGAAAATGCCACCTCGAGTGAGGTGGTGTCAGAAACGCTGGTCAGCCACCTGCTGAAATCTAATTGCCTGATCACCAATCAGCCCGACTGGGGTTCAGTGCAGATCCGCTACCGTGGCCCGCGCATCGATCGCGAAGCGCTATTGCGTTATCTGGTCTCTTTCCGCCACCACAACGAATTCCACGAGCAGTGTGTTGAGCGTATTTTCAATGATATCCAGCGCTTCTGCCAGCCGGAAACGCTGTCGGTTTATGCGCGTTATACCCGCCGCGGTGGTCTTGACATCAACCCGTGGCGTAGCAATTGCGATTTTATACCGTCGCATTCACGGCTGGTTCGCCAGTAATTGCGAGATATCTCGCAGGCCGGTTAACCGCTTCAGGAATCAGTTGTGAAACCGGTACTGAGAGCGTTAATCTGAAGTCTGGCGCTAAGTGACAAGCTGGCGTTACCAAAGGATTTTTCGTCTCTGCTCCGCCCGCTGGGCGCAGAGTCACAAATCACCCTGGCGGGTGTAAAGGAGTTCATTTGATTACACATATTAGCCCTCTTGGCTCGATGGATTTGCTCTCACAGCTGGAAGTCGACATGCTGAAGCGCACAGCCAGCAGTGACCTCTATCAACTGTTTCGTAACTGCTCACTCGCCGTGCTTAACTCCGGAAGTCAAACCGACAGCAGCCATGAACTGCTCTCCCGTTTCGAAAACTTTGATATCAATGTGCTGCGTCGTGAGCGCGGCGTGAAGCTGGAGCTGATCAATCCGCCGGAAGACGCGTTTGTTGACGGCCGTATCATTCGATCACTGCAAGCCAACCTGTTTGCGGTACTGCGCGATATCCTGTTCGTTAACGGCCAGATTACTCATGCCGAACGTTTCCAGCATCTGAACCAGGAAGACTCCATTCATATCACCAATATGGTGTTCTCGATTCTGCGTAATGCGCGGGCACTGCATATCGGCGAAGAACCTAATATGGTGGTCTGCTGGGGTGGACACTCGATTAACGCCACTGAATATCAGTATTGTCGTAGCGTTGGTTCACAGCTTGGCCTGCGCGAGCTGAATATCTGTACCGGCTGCGGACCGGGCGTCATGGAAGCACCAATGAAAGGTGCCGCCGTTGGTCATGCCCAGCAGCGCTACAAAGATGGCCGCTTTATTGGCCTGACAGAGCCATCAATTATTGCCGCTGAGCCACCGAATCCACTGGTCAATGAACTGATCATTATGCCGGATATTGAAAAACGCCTTGAGGCGTTTGTCCGCATTGCGCACGGTATCATCATCTTCCCGGGCGGGGTTGGCACCGCTGAAGAGCTACTGTATTTGCTGGGTATTCTGATGAATCCGCAAAACCACGATCAGGTGTTGCCGCTGATTCTTACCGGGCCGAAAGAGAGTGCCGACTACTTCCGCGTGCTGGATGAGTTTATCGTCAATACTGTGGGTGAACAGGCGCGCCGCCACTACACCATCATCATTGACGATGCAGCCGAAGTCGCCCGTCAGATGAAAAAAGCGATGCCGAAGGTTAAAGAGAATCGTCGTGAAACCGGAGATGCCTACAGCTTTAACTGGTCAATTCGTATTGCGCCGGATCTTCAGGTACCGTTTATACCAACCCATGAGAATATGGCTAATCTCAATCTTTATCCGAATCAGCCGCCAGAGAAACTCGCCGCCGCACTGCGTCGGGCATTTTCCGGCATCGTTGCCGGCAATGTTAAAGAGATGGGTATCCGTGAGATCCAAGAGAAAGGGCCGTATAAACTGCACGGCGATGCGCAAATGATGCATCACATGGACGATTTACTACAGGGATTTGTCGCTCAGCACCGCATGAAGTTGCCGGGCACCGCCTATATCCCCTGCTATGAAATCATAAAGTAACCTGCTACGGAGCGGCATCCGTGCCGCTCTGACTTCGAGCTTATGACTAATCATCTGTTAATTGTTGATGCGCTGAATCTGATTCGCCGCATTCACGCTGTTCAGGGCTCTCCCTGCCAGCAAACCTGCGTGCAGGCGTTACAGCAACTGTTGCTGCACACTCGTCCGACCCATGTCGTCGCGGTATTTGACGACGACGAGCGCCGCGATGGCTGGCGTCATCAGCTGTTGCCCGACTATAAAGCCGGACGCCCACCAATGCCGGATAACCTGCAAGTGGAAATGCCGCTCTTACGCGACGCCTTTGCCGCCGCTGGCGTCACCTGCTGGACCTCTCCCGGCGATGAAGCCGACGATCTGGCGGCTACGCTGGCGGTAAAAGTCGCTTCGGGCGGTCATCAGGCGACGATTGTTTCGACCGATAAAGGCTATTGCCAGCTGTTAGCACCGTCGATTTTTATTCGTGATTACTTTCAGAAGCGCTGGCTGGATATGCCTTTTATTGCCAAAGAGTTTGGCGTTACGCCACAGCAGCTCACCGATTACTGGGGGCTGGCAGGTATCAGCAGCAGCAAGATTCCCGGCGTTGCCGGCATTGGACCAAAAAGTGCCAGTCAGCTATTAACGGACTTTGGCTCGCTGGCAGGTGTCTATCAGCATCTTGATGCCGTTCCCGAAAAATGGCGAAAGAAACTCGAAAAGCACCGTGAAATGGCGTTTATCTGCCAACAGGTGGCGACGCTGAAAACCGATTTAATCTTAGATGGTAATCTTAAAGAACTGCGTTATGAGGCAGATTAACTTATTTAAATCGGGTGACATGATAATCGGGTCACCCGTCCAGATATACTAATTATATCGATGATATTAATTATAAATTTAATAAAAAGGTAATTATAAAAATCATCTATTTCGTACTGACTCTTCTTTTTTTGCAGGCTATCTTTGTTTTTCATTGTCTCGTATATTAATAACCTGAAGGGATTGAATTCAATTAACCGGGACGTTAATTATGGATACTCACGCCGACCACAAGCCGCAGACAGCGGCGCTGCAACTGCCAATACGCATCTATGAAACCCAGCGTAAAATGGATGACTACTTTGCCGATGATATGCATTACGGCGATATCAGTGAAAAAGTGCTTAAAGAGCGCTACAGGTTACGTGACATCTCTACACGTATTAATCCGTTTACCTTTCCCAACCGACTGGAAAGCGCGCGCATACTGTTTGACGAGTTTCGCAGCTTATCAACCAGCCTCTCTTTTGTCGGTGAGTATCAGTCACTGATTGGTAAATTGATAGACCATATGCAATATGGCCAAGGCGACAGATTTTTCGACCCGATGCTGGATGCGGCGCTGGAGAATCATAGTTCGATGGAGAGCTCTTTGCAGAAAATCAGAGAGTCATTGACTGGTTATATCAACTGGAATAAGGGATATTTACCGCAGTATAGAGCATCCGTAATAACGGACTCTCTAAGAAACTCATTTCTGCCAAAATTTAATAATCTGATGGATCGTATTAATGGACTGGGTATCAGTGTTCACGATACCTGGGCAACCCATATTACACTTGAGTCTCTTGAAATAAACGGACCACGATACAGAGCACAAGTGCACTATCGAATCCAGGATCACTTCGGACTGGATGACAGCGATATTACAGATCTGTTCTTCCGGCAATTCCGTATCTTCCGCATCTGGTTCACATTACAACGCTGGCAGGGCTATGGTTATCAACCATTTATTACAGAAATGAATACCAAAAAAATCATTGAAGGCCATCGCGATGACAAATTTTAAATGGCTATTATTTTCCATTGTCATATCAGGCACACTCCTGGGGTGGTATTATTTCCAACCCACTGAAGTTATTGATGTACACCGACTTAAAGACAAAAACAGCTTCGATATTATCGTTAAACACTTGCCGATAACCGACAAGGGAAAAATTCAGTGGTGGGATAAAAACAAACTAAAATTTAATAAAGAAAATAATATTTACTTAGAGCCGCATGACTACAGGATTAATTTTTGGATAAGTGACTATAAAGTTGACAGAGGAACCGATCAAGACAGCGATTTACTATGCTTTGATGATATGAAAGTGAAAGCTAACTGCATTGAAAAGTATAATCAGCCGATGACGATATGGTACATAGCCGAAAAAGGCCAAACCATATATCTGCTAAATAACTGGGAAAATAAATATATCAAATTTGATGAAACAGGTCGCCTTCATAAGGTTCGATAACAGCCACCTTACAGGAAAAGTAAATTATCTTTCTATTAGTGAACTAAATGCGACGAAAGTGACTGAAGGATGTCAAAAATGATTCGATTTAAATGGCTAATGTCAGTCGCAGTTATCGTTTTTTTTGCAGGATTTTTACGCTTACTCTGGCCAATAAAAATCATTGGTATTCATCATGTCAGTGACCGTGATACTTTCGATCTCATTATTAAATACCCTCCGATAACAGATAACAGTAAGATTCAATGGAGGGAAAATAATAAGCTTTTCTTTGAAGAAAAACATCATCCACCAGTGGGAAAAAGAGACTACATAATTACTTTTTTGGTAGCTGACTATAAAATAGATTCAGGCACAGATCAAGACAGCGATCCGATGTGTTTTGATGATATGAAAAGTAAGGCTAACTGCATTGAAAATGGGTAATCAACCGATGGCAGTATGATATCGCCATAATACCAGGCAAATTCTTTTTTTACTCAACAATGGAAAAAGTAGTTACTTAAAAAATGATATCATCGATCGAATACGACAGATTGATTAAAGCTCTTACTTTACATCTCCCATATTTGGCTCAGATTAAAACGCTGGCAAGGCTATGGTTATCAGCCATTTATCACTGAAATGAATGCAATTAAAACGATTGAGGGCAGCAGATTTGATACGTTTTAAACTAATCGCAATAGCCTCTATCTTCACAGGAGCTGTTTTTTTCGGATGGTTATTTCAACCAACCAAAGTTATTGACGTCCATTACTCAAAAAAATTTGACAACTATTTCGTTATCGTTGAACACTTTCCATTAACCAGGAACAATAAAATTCGCTGGTGGGAGGAAAATAAATCTCTGTTTAAAGAAAAGTATCATGTTCCCATAGGAGAATGCGACTATGGTATAAGCTTTTGGGTTGGAAACTATAAAACTGACTCGGGAACCGATCAGGACAGTGACTTACTCTGTTTTGATGAGATGAACACTAAAAAAAATTGCATTGAAAAAGATCATCGCCCAATGAAAATTTGGTATCGAAAAGACAAAAATGAAACTATCTATCTTTTCAATTGAACGTTAACGTTTTTTTAGAGCATTTCAAGAGTGTGTTCATTCTAACCCCGCGATCATCCCTGATCCGGGGTTAAATAGCTAATTAATAACGCTCATCACGACGACCCGGAGTGGCACTCCAGATACGGCGTACATGAACCGTGACCTCTTCTCGATCGTGGTAAAGTTGGCGCGCATTAATCTGTGCATTAATGCCGCTGGCTTTCAGTTTTTCATTCATCATTGCCAGATTCTGCGACACTTCTTCGTAGCGCTTTTTCATTGGCAACTTAAGATTGAAAATCGCTTCACGGCACCAGCCGTTAACCAGCCATTCGGTCATCAGATTGGCAACGCGTACCGGTTTTTCCACCATGTCGCATACCAGCCAGTAAATATTGGTGCGGGTTGGACGATATTTAAATCCATCTTCACGATGATGGGTAACCTGTCCGGTATCCATCAGGCTTGGTGCCATTGGACCATTATCAATCGCATCTACCATCATGCTGCGCTGTACCAACTGATAGGTCCAGCCGCCCGGGCAGGCGCCGAGATCGACGGCATACATGCCGCTGGCCAGGCGCTCATCCCACTCATCGGCAGGGATAAAAACGTGGAAAGCTTCTTCCAGTTTCAGCGTCGAACGGCTTGGTGCATCTGACGGAAACTTCAGGCGCGGAATTCCCATAAAGAACGTTGAGTTATTATCCGGGTAAGAATAACCGACATAGCAGCAGCCCGGCGCAATAAAGAATACATGCACCACCGGGCGTTTGGCTGACTCATAGTTCAGCAGGATATTGCTACTGCGCAGGCTGGCACGCAGCGGCACGGTGAACTTACGGCAGAATTTCAGCAGCTCTTTGCTCTGGTTGGTGTCCGGCACTTCGACCCGTAGTTCACCACCTTTTTCGACCACTCCGGTCAGCATGCCGACGACTGGCGACACACGGTCTTCCGGCGGCAGATCGCGTAACAGTTCTCCCACGACCACCATCTGACGTGCGAAAATCAGCTCACTGAACGGCAGTTCGCGCACCAGCTTGTCAGCTTCTTCATGCTGATAACACTCAAATAACACGTAGCCTGAATCTTCTTTTACCCTTGCAAAACCAAACACTTCGCGCTGTGTAGCTTTATCGGTAATCTCGGCGGCACACTCTTTCTCAAAACCCTGACGGCAATACAGCAATACTTTATTCATGGCGATCTGCCCTTTTCTTCAGACGCAGTGCGCCAATTAACATTAAAACCCAGCCGATAAGGAAACAGACGCCGCCAACCGGTGTAACAAAAACCCACATCTTCAGATGTGACAGCGCCAGGCAATAGAGGCTGCCACTAAACAGTACCGTGCCCAGCGCCAAAAATGCGCTGCTCCAGTAAAACCAGATATTGGCGCGACGCAGCATCGCCGCGGCAAGACCGAGAATCGCCAGCGTATGATAAGCCTGATAATCCAGCCCGGTATGGATCCACGCCATCTCTTGCGGACCAAGAGACTGGCTTAGTACATGGGCACCAAATGCCCCAAACATCACGAAGACAAATCCGCTGATGGCGGAAAAGATCATCATTGCACGACTGGACATTAACCTATCCTCAAAACAGAAGATGCGCCATGCTTCCCCAACGGAAAATGCACCACGCACCGCATCAATTAGTGTTCGTAGCGAAAGCGAAATGTTTCCTGTTCGCTTGCGGCTTTTGCCAGGATCCATTGGCGAAAGGCGGCTATTTTACCCAGTTCTGCCTGACTGTCATGACAAACCAGATAAAAAGCGTTTTTACTGACCAAAACATCGTTAAACGGGCAGACCAGCCTTCCCGCTTCCAGCTCGGTCTGCGCCATCACATTGTTAGCCAGCGCGATCCCCTGACCATGGATTGCCGCCTGCAATACCATCGCGCTATGGCTGAAGATCGGCCCCTGCTGCACATTTATATGCTGCAAGCCTAGCTGGCGGGTATAGGATTGCCAGTCACGGCGCGAGGCATCATGCAACAGCGTGACTTTTTCCAGGTCAGCCGGCACTTTTAAGGGATTATCGCCGGTAAGCAGCAGCGGAGAGCAGACCGGCAGCAGATATTCGGCATACAGTTTCTCCACTCGCAGCCCTGGCCAGTTGCCGCGACCATAGAAAATCGCCACATCGACATCGTCGGCTAATTTTTCCTCTTCACGGTCGACGGCCTGGATACGCACATATACCCGGATAAGCTGAGTTAAAGCTTGAGAGTCGTGGAACCAGCCACTGAATGGCAAAACTCGGCAGCAAACTGACCGTCAGTGCCCCTTTCGCACTGCGCGCCTGAAGCTTACGCGTGGCATCATTCAGCGCGGAGAAGATTTCCTTGATATCCAGATAATAACTTTGCCCTTCCTCGGTAAGTAGCAGCGAGCGGTTACGGCGGCGAAACAGCTTCAGGCCGAGAAAATCCTCTAAAGATTTGATTTGATGGCTAACCGCAGCTTGCGTCACAAACAGCTCTTCAGCCGCTTTGGTAAAGCTGAGATGCCGTGCCGCTGCATCAAAAACTCGCAGCGCATTCAGGGGAGGAAGTCGTTTTGACATGGTTTCCGCAATGTTTTCTGTTACAACCAGACGTAACTCGACAAGCGCGTGTTACGTATTAGATTTTTTTATCCGAGACATTATAAATTGTCCGTTGAGGAAGCTCCAGCAAATACCTATAGTTGCCGCACTTCCAGAGCCGGAACGAAAAGTTGTTTGAAATTTGTGTGAGAGATCGCGGAATTTTCGAAAACTTTTGGCTTGTGGTCGTGATGTTGTGTTTGCAATTGATCTGACGCTTTTCAGATCCGGTAGCTTAGCTGCCCTTTTAATTCCTGTAGATTTATCCTGTCTGTCCATAGTGATTTAGTAGCACCGCAAATTGCGGTGCTTTTTTTTACCTGAATCTTACTGGCC
Organism: Winslowiella toletana; assembly: GCF_032164335.1. Taxonomy (NCBI): domain Bacteria; kingdom Pseudomonadati; phylum Pseudomonadota; class Gammaproteobacteria; order Enterobacterales; family Erwiniaceae; genus Winslowiella; species Winslowiella toletana. The sequence continues at coordinate 3,887,205 of NZ_CP134152.1, forward strand.
CATCTCAACCATTTCTTTTACATCAGAACGATTGATCTGCTGCTTGTTGCCATTCGCATCTTTGTAGCTGATCATACCGGTATCTGAATCTACAACCGGCTTGCCATCGGCAACAATGGTGCGCCCATCATTGGTGTGCATCACATAGTTGCTGGAACAGGCAGCTAAAGTAAAGGTCATGGCGCATGCGGCCAGTACTGCGGCTAATTTTTTCATTTTATATCTCCTTGCAGATAAATTGCGATAAACCACCCGTAAATGGCTAAATTTAGTCGCGACAGAAGAACGATCTTCGGTGAGCAGCAAAATCTATATGCGGGTAATGTTTAAACCTTGCAATAATTAGCATAACGCTCTTTTTCAGCTTTTCCAGTTTAAGACCATGAATTTAGCCATCTTCTGAACGTATGAACCACGAGAACAGTATGAAGTCTTTTAATCCGGCGCAGTTTCGTCAGCAGTTTCCTGCTCTGGCCGATGCTGGCGTTTATCTTGACAGCGCTGCTACTGCACTTAAGCCGCAGGTGGTTATCGAAGCAACACGCCAGTTTTACAGTCTCAGTGCAGGAACCGTGCATCGCAGCCAGTTTGCCGAAGCGCGTAAGCTGACCGAGCGCTATGAAAATGCCCGTAGTCAGGTGGCGCAACTGCTCAATGCGCCGTCGCCACTGGCGATCGTCTGGACGCGCGGCACCACCGACGCCATCAATCTGGTGGCGCAAAGCTACCTGCGTCCACGACTTCAGCCGGGCGATGAGATTATCGTCAGCGAAGCCGAGCACCATGCTAATCTGGTTCCCTGGCTGATGCTGGCACAGCAAACCGGCGCGCGGGTGATTAAATGGCCACTGGACCCGAATCGCCTGCCGGATATCACGGCTCTGCCCGGCTTGCTGAATCAGCGTACCCGCCTGCTGGCATTGGGCCAGATGTCTAATGTTACCGGCGGATGCCCGGATATCGCGGAGGCGATTGCTCTCGCTCATCAGGCCGGCGTGCCGGTAATGATTGATGGCGCACAGGGAGTGGTTCACAATCCAGCGGATGTGCAGGCGCTGGATATCGATTTCTACGCTTTCTCAGCGCATAAGTTGTATGGGCCGATGGGCATTGGTGCGCTGTACGCCAAACCCGAACGGCTGGCAGAAATGCAACCGATACAGGGTGGCGGCAAGATGCTGACTGACGTCTCATTCGACGGTTTTACTGCTCAATCCGCTCCCTGGTGTTTTGAGGCTGGCACGCCTAATGTTGCCGGGGTTATTGGCCTGAGCGCAGCGCTGGAGTGGCTGGCTGAAATCGATCTGCCCGCGGCAGAAGAGTGGAGCTGCGGCCTCGCCAGTCTGGCCGAAGAGCGGCTGGCAGAACTGGACGGTTTCCGCAGCTATCGCAGCAGCCGCTCCAGCGTACTGGCCTTTGATATTCAAGGCATACATCACAGCGATCTGGTGACGTTACTGGCAGAGAGCGGCATCGCGCTGCGCGCCGGGCAACATTGCGCGCAGCCGCTAATGAACGCGTTGGGCGTCAGCGGCACGCTGCGCGTCTCCTTTGCTCCCTACAATACCTTGCAGGATGTCGATGCGCTGATCGCCGCCATGCATACTGCAATCACTTTACTGGCAGATTAATGATGAGTTTAGCACCACTGGCCCCCCATCCGTTTGGCGACGTGATTACCGTTGCCAGCTTACAGGAGACGTTCTCTGCCTTTCATCAATGGGAAGATCGTTATCGTCAGCTGATTCTACTCGGCAAGCAGCTTCCCGCGTTACCGGCTGAACTAAAGACCGCAGACATTGAACTCAGCGGTTGTGAAAACCGCGTCTGGCTCGGACACCAGCTGAATGCCGATGGCACCCTGCACTTCTATGGTGACAGTGAAGGGCGCATCGTAAGGGGATTACTGGCGGTGCTGCTGACCGCCGTTGAAGGGCAATCCGCCGCGAAGTTGCGAGACAGCGATCCGCTGGCGCTGTTTGACCAGCTTGGGCTACGTCAGCAGTTAAGCAGCTCGCGCAGTAGCGGTTTGCAGGCGTTAACGGATGCAGTAAAGCGCGCGGCAAGCTAAACGCCACAACAGTTTTTACGACTGACGTGCGGCCTTTGCCATCATCTTTTTCAGCACATGGGATACGGCAACAAAACCAAAAGTTGCCGTTACCATGGTCGCCGCACCAAATCCGGCAGAGCAGTCCATTCTTTTCGGCCCTTCAGCGGTGCTGCGCGATGCGCAAACACTGCCGTCCGGCTGCGGATAAACCAGCGCCTCGGTTGAGAACACACAATCAATTCCCAGCTTACCCTTGCTGTTTTTCACTATGCCAAAATCCTGTTTCAGCCGCTCACGCAGCTTAGCCGCCAGCGGGTCCTGAATGGTTTTTGCCAGGTCGGCTACCTGAATTTGCGTCGGATCTATCTGGCCACCGGCACCACCGGTTGTCACCAGCGGAATCTTATTGCGGCGGCACCAGGCCAGTAACGCGGCTTTTGGCCGCACGCTGTCGATAGCATCAATCACGTAGCTAAAACCTCCGCTCATCAGCTCAGAGGTGTTATCCGCGGTAATAAAGTCATCAATACAGATCACCCGGCACTCAGGATTGATTGCCAGAATACGTTCTGCCATTACCTCAGTTTTTGCTTTGCCGACGTTATCACGCAGCGCATGCACCTGACGGTTAGTATTCGTCACGCAGACATCATCCATATCAATCAGGGTGATGGTGCCGATACCGGTACGCGCCAGCGCCTCTGCCGCCCAGGAACCCACACCGCCAATACCAATTACACAGATATGCGCCTCAGCAAACAGCTGCAATGCGTGCTGACCATATAAACGTGCGGTGCCGCCAAAGCGTTGCAGCCAGGCGTCGGAAAGAGAAGTCATGAATCTACCCTGGTTAACATTAATAAATCGGGATGTCAGTTATTGCGGGCCAGAACTGACCCGCAATTAAGAGAAGAGTTTAATGGTTCGTGCCTTTCAGCATTGCACCATTATTGCCGTTTTAGCTGGCGCTGAACACACTCGTGCCAGCACCGGGTGCCGCACGCAGGATCCAGACGCGACCATAATGGTTGAAAAAGCCCGCCATATGACCAGCATCCGGTCCGATACCCTGATAGATATCAAAGTGCTGGCCCTTAATTGCGCCACCGACATCCAGTGCCACCATTACACGCATCTCATACTTGCCGGTAAACTTGCCGTTATTGTCAAGCAGCGGCACTTCTGCCAGCAATACGCTGCCTGGCGGAATCAGAGCGCGATCGGCAGCAACCGATGCCTTCGCCACCAGTGGTACTGCGCTGGCACCGCGCACCGGCGCAAAGTTTTCTGGCTTAAAGAAGACAAATGACGGGTTGGTTTCCAGCAGTTCACGCACTTCATACGCGCTGTGCTCATCTGCCCATTTACGAATCGCCTGCATCGACATATCTTCACGCTTCACTTCACCGCGATCGATTAATGTCTTACCAATACTGTGATAGCCGTGCCCGTTCTTACCGCTATAGCCAAAGAACATTAATGGGCGGCCATCGCCAAAGTCGACGTAGCCACTGCCCTGCACATCCATCATAAAATTATCCATCAACGAATTGCTGTATCCGATGATGTAGCGATCGTCGAGCGCACCGGCATAAATCTCTGCACGGCTTGGCAGCTTGCGACCTTTACTGCGTGGTGGCAGGCGATACAGCGGATACTGGAATTCACCCTGCCGGGTAGTGCGCGCCTCAATTACCGGAGTGTAGTAACCGGTAAATTGCACGTTACCGTAGTTATCGACACCTTCCATCTGGAATGCATCAAGACCAAACTGGCGCAGCTGGCGAGTATCACCACCGGCGATTAACCAGCTTTCAATTGAGCTATAGGTACTGTTCTGGCGAGTGAACATTCGCGGCGAAGCCGATTTGATTGCACCGACCTGATCGACAAAGTCTTTACCATTAACCGGACGACCTTTGGCATTCGGCTGATTAACCAGCGCCAGCGGTTGATCCAGTTTACCATCTATATACTGCTGTCCTCTGTCAGTGGGTTTTGACGAGCATCCCGCCAGAAGCGCGAACAACGCGCCTGTCATTACATACTTTGCCCAACATCCTTTCATTTCGTTCTCTTATTTCGCCGGTTTGCAGGCCGAAGATAGCAAAGGCTAAATCAGATTTAAATGCGTCGGCAAAAAAAGAGCGGCCCATGTTGTGCAACAAATCCCCAGATGGTGGAAAAATTCGACAACAGACGGTATTAAAACCACTTTTTTTCAAAAATGGGTTGCATCAAAACGCGCGAAGAGTATAGTGCGCATCCACGGACGCGGGATGGAGCAGCCTGGTAGCTCGTCGGGCTCATAACCCGAAGGTCGTCGGTTCAAATCCGGCTCCCGCAACCAATTCGCTGAAGTTAAGCGAAACAGGCAGTAAAGAAGAGAAGTATTACGGACGCGGGATGGAGCAGCCTGGTAGCTCGTCGGGCTCATAACCCGAAGGTCGTCGGTTCAAATCCGGCTCCCGCAACCAATTCGCTGAGTTTAAGCGAAACAGCAGTACCTGTCGTGACGGAAGCGGCAGCAAATCGGACGCGGGATGGAGCAGCCTGGTAGCTCGTCGGGCTCATAACCCGAAGGTCGTCGGTTCAAATCCGGCTCCCGCAACCACTATTAAAACACCTGAAAGGGTGTTTTTTTGTATCTGGCATTTGCCAGTTTTCAGCACTCCCCTTCAGCGCGTTGCCAACAGCACAGGCGACCAGCGCGCCGCCCTGATAAGCTATTATTTTCTTGCCACCGCCCCACCATTAGCAAAATAGGCTTTAATCCCTGCCAGAATTGACTCAGCTACCTGCTGCTGGAATTTAGACGTGCGCAGCTTGCGCTCCTCTTCCAGATTACTGATAAATGCCGTTTCAACCAGAATAGAGGGAATATCCGGCGCCTTAAGTACCGCAAAGCCCGCCTGATCGACGGTTCGTTTATGCAGATGATTTACTTTACCCAAGCGCGACAGCACCTCTTTACCAAATTTCAGGCTGTCATTGATGGTAAGACTCTGCACCATATCGAACATGGTATGGTCGAGATAGCGATCGCCACTACGACTCACCCCACCGATCAAGTCGGATTCGTTTTGCGTTTGCGCGAGGAAACGCGCGGCGGTTGAGGTCGCCCCTTTCGTCGACAGGGCAAACACTGATGAACCACGCGCCGCCCGGTTAGTAAAAGCATCGGCATGGATAGAGACAAACAGATCGGCGCGCTGCTTTCGTGCTTTAGCAACCCTAACCTTCAACGGAATAAACACATCCTCATTACGCGTCATGTAAGCCCGCATATTCGGTTGCTTATCGATTAGCGCTTTCAGCCGGCGGGCGATCTTTAATACCACATCTTTTTCACGCGTCTTATGCTTACCTATCGCCCCCGGATCTTCACCGCCGTGGCCTGGATCGAGCATAATCACAATCGGTCGATCGCGTCCGGCTTTACCCGGTAATGGCGCGGCGGCGGGTTGTGTTCTTTCCAGCGTACCCTGGTTGTAATCTTCCAGTAATGCCAGCAGCGGATCATCAACCACATTCCCCTGTGACGGGTAGAGATCCAGCACCAGACGATCTTTGATACCGGCAACCGGCGGCAGGGTAAAAATACGTGGGGCCACATTGCGTTTCAGTTCCAGCACCAGCCGTACGGTATTTTTATCGAACTGCCCTACTCTGGCGTTCTTGATATAGGGATCGTTATCCAGCACCAGCTTCCCCACCCCTTTCAGAACCTGATTAAGGTGCAGATTTTCGATATCGATGACCACGCGTTCCGGATTGCTCAGGGCAAACTGCTTATATTTAAGCGGAACGTTAGATTCCAGCGTTAAGCGGGAGTACGTTGACGAGGGCCAGATGCGCACGGCAACCACATGACTGCTGGCAGCCATGCCAACCTGACTGACGCTTAGCAGCCAAACCGCGCCGGCGCTTTTTAACAACTGGCGACGACTAAGGAAAGAGTTTGATTGGGACATGCCGCTCCGGTTTACTGTGGTGTGTCTAAAAAACAGCCAAAAAAAAACAAGATGGCAAAAACTTTAGCGAATCCCTTAAACGCTGTCACCCGGAAAAAGCGAATAAATGCAGAGAATTAGCTGGGGAAAAGACGCATAGCTGGTGATAAGTAAGGATAATTGCCTCTTGCATCACAGGCAATAAAAGAATAAAAATACAGAAATTACGAATAAAAATGCAAAGAGGGTTGGCCGTGAAGGAACGTAGTACTGAGCTGGTTCAGGGTTTTCGCCATACCGTTCCCTATATCAATGCGCACCGCGGCAAGACGTTTGTCATCATGCTGGGTGGTGAAGCGATTGAGCATGAAAACTTCTCCAGCATCGTCAATGATATCGGCCTGCTACACAGCCTCGGCATCCGGCTGGTAGTGGTTTATGGCGCACGCCCACAAATTGACGCCAACCTGGCTGAGCATCAGCTTGAACCGATTTATCACAAGCATACGCGCGTCACCGATGCGCAGGCGCTGGAGTTGGTTAAGCAGGCAGCGGGTCGACTGCAACTGGATATTACGGCTCGTCTGTCGATGAGCCTGAACAACACACCGTTACAGGGCGCGCATATTAATGTGGTAAGCGGTAACTTTATTATTGCCCAACCACTGGGCATAGATGACGGCGTCGACTACTGCCACAGTGGACGCATTCGTCGCATCGACGAAGAGGCGATCCATCGCCAGCTCGACAGCGGCGCGATTGTGCTGATGGGGCCGGTTGCGGTTTCAGTCACCGGCGAGAGTTTTAACCTGACGTCTGAAGAAGTGGCAACCCAGCTGGCGATTAAGCTGAAAGCTGAAAAGATGATCGGCTTCTGCTCTGAACAGGGCGTCACCAATGATCAGGGTGAGATCATCTCTGAACTATTCCCAAATGATGCCCAGCAGCGCATCGAAGCGCAGGAAGTGCACGGCGATTACCTCTCCGGCACCGTGCGCTTTCTGCGTGGCGCCGTTAAAGCCTGTCGCAGCGGCGTGCGCCGCAGCCACCTGATCAGCTATCAGGAAGACGGTGCACTGTTGCAGGAGCTGTTCTCACGCGACGGTATTGGTACGCAAATCGTGATGGAGTCAGCCGAGCAGATTCGCCGCGCGACCATTAATGATATTGGCGGTATTCTTGAGCTGATTCGTCCGCTGGAGCAGCAGGGAATTCTGGTGCGTCGCTCTCGCGAACAGCTGGAAATGGAGATCGATAAGTTCACTATTATCGAACGCGATAATCTGACCATCGCCTGTGCAGCGCTCTATCCTTTCCCGGAAGAGCAGATTGGCGAGATGGCCTGCGTCGCGGTTCACCCTGACTACCGCAGCTCATCGCGCGGCGAAGCTTTATTACAGCGCGTGGCGTTGCAGGCGCGCCAGATCGGGCTTAAAAAACTGTTTGTGCTGACCACCCGCAGTATTCACTGGTTCCAGGAGCGCGGCTTTACGCCGGTGGATATCGAAGTGCTGCCGGAAAGTAAGAAGCAGATGTATAACTATCAGCGTCGTTCGAAGGTGTTAATGGCTGATTTAGGCTGATAATCATCCCACAGATTCTCTGCAGGGGTGCCGAAAACGGCTCCCCTGCAGCAAATTCCGCCCGTGCCGAAAATGGCTTTCTACATCATATTCAGTCGCTGCTGCAAACCACTGCGCCGCTGGGTACGCGCTCTTACCGCCTTGCCCCATACGCTATTATCGACATATAACGTCAACCGATCGCGCGCGCGGGTAATGGCGGTATACACCAGCTCACGCGTCAGTACCGGCAAAAAGTGATTCGGTAACACCAGCGCAGTATGCTCAAACTCCGAACCCTGCGATTTATGCACCGTCATGGCAAACGCGGTATCGTGCGGCGGTAAACGGCTTGGCTGCACCGCTTTAATTGTGCCATCCGGCAGCGGGAAAAAGACTTTTAACTCGCCCTCGTCATCACGCATCGCGATGCCAATATCACCGTTAAACAGCCCCAGCGCACGATCGTTGCGGGCAATCATCACCGGTCGCCCCGCATACCATTTACCACTGGCGGCTGGCGGGCGCTGTATCAGCCCCTTCTGCTGTAACGCCAGTTCGATACGCTCATTTAATCCTACTACGCCAAATGGTCCTTCACGCAGCGCACACAGCAGCTGATAACGGGCAAAAGCATCCATAACCTGCTGTGGCGCTGCCTGTTGTGCCACCATTTGCAGATAAGGGCGATAGCCCGCCACGCAGTCGTTTAACAACTGCTGATACTCGTCGGGGGTTGCCAGTGGATGCCGTGCAATATCGCTGAATCCTGCGCTGAATACTGATTCGGCAGCCGATACGTCACCGGCATTAACCGCCAGCGCCAGTTGGCCGATTCCCGAACCGGCGTCGAAGCGATAACTCTTGCGCAGCAGGCAGATATTGTCACGTACCGGAGAAACCGTTTCATCGTCATGACCGGGTAGCGGACATCCGGTCAACTGGGTTAACTGCCGGGCGCGAGCAACGCTGTATCCGGCCTCAGCACAGCGACAGATATCGCCCAGCACCGCTCCCGCCTCGACCGAGGCCAGCTGATCGCGATCGCCGAGAAAAATGACCCGCGCCTGTTGTGGTAGTGCCGCGATCAGATTCGCCATCATCGGCAAATCGACCATCGATGCCTCATCCACCACCAGCACATCCAGATGCAGGGGATTTCCGGCGTGATAGCGCATTCGCTGACTGTTCGGCTGTGCGCCCAGCAAACGGTGCAGAGTGGTCGCTTCGGCGGGGAACTTCTGCTTATCCTCACTGCTGAGCGGCAGCCCATTCAGTGCTTTACCCAGTGACTCCGTCAGCCTGGCCGCCGCTTTACCGGTCGGTGCCGCTAGCTGAATCCTTAATGCGCCCGGCGTCAGGCGAATCAACGCCGCCAGTAATTTTGCTACCGTGGTGGTCTTACCGGTGCCTGGCCCGCCGGAAATCACCGAAATCTTACGGGTTATCGCTACTGCCGCGGCGATTTTTTGCCAGTCATCCGGCTGCTGACCAAAAAGCTGATCGAGTATTTCACGCAGCAGCTCAGCATCAGGAGGTTCAATTGCCGGGTCGGCGGCAAAAAACTCCGCCACCTTGCCTTCGCCCTGCCACATGCGGTTGAGATAAAGCCGCTGCTGGTGCAATACCAGCGGTGTAGCCAGTGAGCCATCACTTACTGCCTCACTGTTGAGTAATAATGTTTGCCACTCTTCCGGCGCTCCCGCGGCCTGCCACAGGGAGGCAGCAAATTCAGGATGACGCCCGCCAAACAGCGCCGATGGGGTAAGCTGTGACAGCGGCAGACATACATGGCCTTCTCCCGCTTCAGCACTAAGCCATGCAGCAGCAAGCATTAAAGCAGGTTGCGACTCATCCGCCAGCATATGAGCAAATTGCACATCAAGCGCCCGCAACAGGCGCTTTTCACCAGCCTGGCGCAGCAGTTCGCTTAACTCTGACATGTCGCCTCCTGAATGGAGCCGGCAAACAAGTTATCCAGCGCCTCGACAAACTCCACCGAGGGACGAGTGTGGAATACGCCGTTGTCGCTGGCGCTGCCATCAACACCGCGTAAAAACAGATACAGCACACCGCCAAAGTGGCGCTGATAATCATAATCAGCCAGTCGGTGGCGCAGATAACGATGCAGCGCCAGGGTATACAGCTGGTATTGCAGATCGTAGCGATGGGAAATCATTGCCTGCTCCATCGCCTGCGGGGTATAGGCAGCACTCTCCTCCCCCAGCCAGTTGGATTTGTAATCCAGCAGATAGTATTTTCCCTGCCAGCAGAATACTAAGTCGATAAAACCTTTCAGCATGCCGCGCACCTGATGAAAAGCCAGTGGGGGTGCCTGTGCTGACAGTGGATCATGCTGGCGTATCAATTGATCCAGCGCAGGCGCGGTCAGCATGGCATCAATCGGCAGGTAAAACTGCAGCTCAACCTGCTTCTGTTGCGGTGCAAGCTGATTCAGGCTGACGCCGCTGTCATCCAGCGGTGTCGCCATAATACGTGTCATCCACTGTTGCAGCATCGGCAGCCATATCTCGTCATAACCCGCCTGCTGCAACTGCTGCTGCAACCACCCGGTTTCAACCGGCTGAGTAAAATCGATATTCTCAAACAGGCCGTGAAGAAATGTTCCCGGCGAAGCGCCGCGCGGAAAGCTATGCGGAGTAAGTGTTGGCTCACTGACCTCACCCGCCTCGCCGGCGGCATCAACGTCAAAACGCGGCAGCAGATCCAGCGTCATCGCCGGACCGTGCTGTTGCAGACCGGAATAACTGGTGACACGCCACTCGTCACGCAGCGATCGGTTGATAACCTCGCTGCTTAACGGCTGGTTGTCCTGCATTTCAGGCAGCCAGGGCGATTCATCGGTTACCGCTTCGGTCGTCAGCGCAATCGCCTGACTGGTAGTCTGTTGCAGGATAGCCAGCAGCTGTTCGCTGTCCGCTTCCTCACCGCGCTGCAGCAAAAAGCCGAGAGCGCTTTTATGCAGATCGCTGCTGCCCTCTTTCTTACGATTTCCTTTTACCAGCGGCGCAATACCGATGCTGCAATGCCATACCGAACGCGTCAGCGCCACGTATAACAAACGTAAATCCTCCGCCAGTCGCTCCTGCTCAGCCAGTTGCTGACTCTCTTCATCACCGTTTAAATCCAGCAGCGCCTGAAAAGTTTGACGATCGTGATAAATTCCCTGCTCCGCTTCGCGAAAATTGGCGACAAACGGCAGCCATACCAGCGAATACTGCAAACCTTTTGACTTGTGAATAGTGACAATTTGCACCAGATGGCGGTCGCTTTCGAGGCGCAACTGCTGGTTCGCCGCCTGACTGTTCGGTTGTGCAATCTGCTGCGACAGCCAGCGCACCAGCGCGTGTTCGCTGTCGAGCTGTGCTGCGGCTTCCTGCAACAGTTCGCCGAGATGCAGCAGGTCGGTCAACCGACGTTCGCCACTCTCAGACACCAGCAGATTTTCGGCAATATGGCGCGACACCATCAGCTCGCGCAGCATGGGTAGCACGCCACGTTTCAGCCACAGCTGACGGTAACCATCAAACTCATCCACCAACTGGTTCCAGGCGCGCTCATCCTGACTCAGCCCCTCCAGTGTTGGCGCATCCAGCCCCATAATGCTGGTCGCCAGCGCACTGCGCACTGCTCGCTCCTGTTCCGGTGCCAGCACCGCCTGCAACAGCCACAGCAGCTCACGCGCTTCCGGCGTGGTAAACACACTGTCGCGATTGGAGAGATACACCGAAGGAATATTTAGCGCATTCAGCGCCTCACGCATCACTGCTGCTTCGCCGTAGCTGCGCACCAGAATCGTAATATCGGAGGCCTGCACCGGACGCATCTTGTCGCCTTTGCCGATCAGCGCTTGCTGTTGCTGACCCGACGACAGCCAGTGGCGAATCTCAGCGGCGCACTGGCGCGCCATAAATTGCTGATATTCACTGACGCCGACGCCGCTGCCCGGCTGAAGCCAGAAGCGCAGCGCCGGTTGTTCTGCACCATCAAGAGTAAAGCGCAGTTCACTGTTTGCCGTCGCCGCCTGCACCGGTAGAAACGGGATTTCCTGAAATAAAAATGGATTATCGAGACGCGAAAACAGCTGGTTGACGCTGTCGACCATGGCTGGTGATGAGCGCCAGTTAGTGTCCAGCGTATAGTGCGCGCTCACTTCTGCGCGCGCTTTCATATAGGTAAAGATGTCCGCACCACGAAAGGCGTAGATCGCCTGTTTCGGGTCGCCAATCAGTAACAGCGCACTCTCCGGCTGGCCGACATACAGGGTGCGGAAAATACGGTACTGCTGCGGGTCGGTATCCTGGAATTCATCAATGAGTGCCACCGGATAACGGCCACGAATCGCCTGTGCCAACAATGGGCCAGCGGGTTGCTGTAATGCTTCGTCAAACCGGCTGAGTAAATCATCAAATCCGAGCTGGGCGCGCAGCCGCTTCTCTTTGCGGGTGGCAAAGCGGATCTCATGCAGAGCGCGGGCAATAACCAGATCGCGTAACGACAGCGGTTCGGCAAGAAATAGTTCAATCGCCTCAAACAGGCGATGGCGCGGTGCCACACCTTTTTTCGTTTTCTCCTCCAGCGTGCTCTGGGCAAAGCGCTCCAGATCTTTTGGCACACTGTAGGTTTGCGTCTCTTCCTGCGCCCACTGGCCGATTTTTTCCAGCCAGTTCGGTAAATGCTTACTGCTATAGCTGCGTTTATCCACTCCGGAATCGCTGATTAGCGCGTGCAGTTCACCGGCCGCCTCCAGCCATTGCGCTTTCAACTGGTCGATACGGGCAATCAGCTTTTGATGACGCTCAGTCAGGGTTTCATCTGCCGCTGGCGGATATTTCAGCGCCGGGGACTCTCCCTGAAGCCAGGGAGAGAGCGTTGACAGCAACGCATCGGGCCCGCTCCACTGCTCAGCCACCACCTGCGCAATTGCCAGCGGCAAGGGGTAACAGTGGCGTCGCCAGAAATCTGCCGTCGCCTGCTTGCGCAACGCATGCTCATCTTCGATTAGCTGCTGTTCAAAAAGCATTCCGGACTCAAACGCATTGAGGTTAAGCATGCGCTGGCAGAAACCGTGGATGGTAAAAATTGCCGCTTCATCCATTTGCCGCTCGGCGGCCAGCAGCATCGCAGCAGCCTGCGACAGATCGTCGATTTGGCTAAGTAGCTGCGCCAGCATCGGATTCTGACTGACGCCTCGCACGCAGGCGATACGCAATTCATGAATATTATGACGGATACGGCCACGCAGCTCGGCGGTGGCCGCTTCGGTAAAGGTTACCACCAGAATCTCTTCCACCGACAGCGGACGTGGATAAGCGGCACTCTGCCCTAATCCCAGCAACAGCCGCAGATAGAGCAGGCCGATGGTAAAGGTTTTACCGGTTCCCGCAGAGGCTTCAATCAGCCGCTCGCCAGTCAGTGGCAGGGTTAGCGGATCGAGCCGCTGCGGAATCGGATCACTCATTTCTTCTCACTTTTTACCGGCAGAGTTTGTTGCAAACTGGAGACATTTTGCCAGGTTTTGAAGCCTTCGGCTTGCGCATAATCGGCTTTGCCATGCTGCGCGCCGGAGATCTGCGACATCAGCACCATACCCTGCTGCTGCATTACCGCCTTATGGAAAAAGTCCGCCAGGCTTTCAGGCGTCAGCAGTTTGATCTGTTCGATGACTTTTTCACGAGTATCAAAGCTGTGATTTTCCCGACTGAAATCTTTAGTAAAGCGACCAGCTTCTTCATCCAGCGTTTGCGGACGCTGTTTCAGCTCATTAATCATCGCCAGCTGATACTGGGCAAAGTCTTCTTTACTCATCTCACGCAGGCGCTTCTCAGCGGTTGGATAAAACGCCTGATAACGCTGTAACAGATAGGCCGGTTGCTTACTGTTGCTTTGCAGCAGGAAGCCGATACCCCACTGACGACCAACCGGCATCTGGAAGGCAAACACCGCGTAGCCAAGCTGCTCTTCGGTGCGCAGCTGATTGTAGAACCACGGCTGGACAATCTGGCTTAACATTGCGCTATAGGCCGCGCTCTGATACTCCCCATACCCCAGCGGAATATAGACCGCCGCCAGCGCCGAGTCGCTGCTGCTGCCCTGTTTTTCGATATTAGCCAGCGTCTGCTGATCAATAACAACATAGTTGCTCTGCCAACGGCTTTCGCCACTGCACTTCAGCTGGCTGCGAATATCACGCGCCAGCGTAGTAACAGCATCTGGCGTCATATTGCCGACCACCAGCATTTCCGGCGTGGCATTTTCCAGCAGCTGTTTACGGTAATCGAGTAACTCTTTAATGCTGATTGATTTCAGTAGCTCACGGCGCTCGCTGCGCTCGGTGTAAGGCAGCTGCGACAACATCTGCACCGGCTGAATCGCCTGCTCAAACGCTTTGCCTTTTTCCGCCGCATCCAGTCGCTCGGCATACCATGACTTTGCCTGCTCCAGCTGATCGCCGGTTGGAGTAAAGCTACTGTAGCCTTCCAGCAGCGTAGTCATCAGTTTTGGTAAGCGCTGGGTAAAGCCGCTGGCATTGAAAATCACACCATCATCTTCGCTGGTGGAAAAACTGATTCCGCCCACCGAGGCTTGTGAACTGAGCTCATCCAGCGCCACACCAGCGAGATAATCGTTCAGTGCAAACAGCACCTGATTACGCGCGCTGTTAACCGAATCTTTATTACGCAGTGCCAGGGTAATATTGGCTTTTGGTTCATCGGCATAGAACTGGCTCGGCATATAGAACACGCGTAGTCCCGGCTCGTTCAGCAGCTTCTGCGGATGGGTATAGCTCTTGTTGTCAGACGGAATCAGCGTGAAATCATCCGGAATATACGGATTCAGTACCGGCATCGATAATTCGATGGCCGCGCCACGTTTTTGCCAGTCAGCAAAACGCTGCGGAGTGATTTTATCCACCTGATAAGGCGCATCGACAAAGTAAGCGGTTTTATTGTGCGGCTCATTCGGGCTGATATACCAGATACGTGCATTTTCCGGCGTCATTCCCTCAAGACGACTTTTAATCGCCTGCGGATCGTATTGATCGGCGATATAAGGCGCATCCAGCGTATGTTCTACCGGTACACGCAGCATGGTATCGACCAGCCATTCGATATAGTCCATATCGCGGGTGATGGATGGATAGCGGAAATCGAGATCCAGCACGTGCGACACTTCATCGAAGTAGCGTTTATCAATACCTTGATTGCGCAGCATGTTGAGATAGCTGAATACTGCTGCCACCACTTCATCGCGATTCGCCAGGCCTTTATCCGTCAGAGAGATCGAGATAGCAAACAGGCCGCCATTACGATCGATCACTGAATCGGCACCGGCATTAATTGAATCAGCCAGGCCCTTTTTCTGCAGCCAGTCTGACAACGTATTTTTGCTGCGGTTGCCGATCAGATAGCCAATCAAGGTATCGGTTTTACTGCGGAATTTGTCGCTGTTGTTATCGATACGGAATTCAATTTTCAGCTGCTTGCGCGGCTGTGCGGGCACGTAATGAATCACGATACCCTTCTGCTCATCTGTCACTGCCGGCACGGTAATTTCAGGCACTTTCGCCTGGTGATTCGGTACCCGGCCGAAGGTCTCAGCGGCGATTTTCGCCATCTCCGGCAGCGATTTATTGCTGTAAATCACCGCTTTCATCAGGTTGGCAGAGTAGTATCTCTGGTAGAAATCGGTCAGCGCCTGATGCAACTTACTGTCAGGTTTGTCGCTCAGGGTTTCCAGATTGCCACCCGAGAAGCGAGCGCTCGGATGTTGAGGATTGAGAGTTTCCGCTCCGACCTGTGCCATACGCAGTCCGTCGCGTGAACGCGCCATGGTCAGTTCAGCATTCACCGCATTGCGCTCGCGATCGGCATTAACCGGGTCCAGCAGCGGCTCAGCAATCGCATCTGCCAGACGGTCGGCAGCGGGCTGCAAAGCATCATTTTCCACTTCAAGGTAGAATGCAGTGCGATAAGACGCGGTGCTGGCATTGTGGCTGCCGCCATGCTTCTTCAGGAATTCAGCCAGGTTATCAGGTTGCGGATAGCGTTTAGAACCCATCAGCACCATATGTTCGAGGTAGTGCGCCAGCCCAAGCTGATTGTCCGGATCGTCCAGCGAACCAATTGGCAACGCCACTGACGTCAGCGATTTAGGTGCCAGTTTGTCCGATACCAGTAGTACCGTCATGCCATTATCCAGTTTAATTGCCTGGTACTGGCGCGGATCTTTTTCGCTTTTACGAATAGTTTCAGCCATCGGCTGCCAGCCCTCTGCCGCCTGTGAAAACTGGCTCCAGAAGGTAAAGCAAATAAACAGACTAGTAATCCAGACAACGTGCTTACGCATTCAAACCCCTCAACAATGGCGCCTGCTTGCGCAGACGCTTACTCAAATTTTTCTCACGTCCGCTGTGAACGCCGCGAAATATGTCCTGAAAATCGTTATAAAGTAACACTACAGCATCATCAGCCTGTTGTCTCACCGTTTGCCGTTCAGCATCGGTTATAGCGCAGCAGCGGCAGCAGCCACTGCTCAGCCTGATAACAAATTTGTCGGACGCGATCCTCGTCCAGCGTGCGGAAAAGACGCTGTAAGTAAGGATCGCTGCCCTCGCCCTCAAGCTGATAATTTCCCTGCCAGGCCTGCAACAGCTTGACGCGCGCTTTCGCCTGGCTGGCATCATCCAACAGCAAACTGTCACTCTTCTCGTCATAGCTGGATGTCAGCCAGGCGCCACCGGTTTTTGCCAGCAGCAGCAGCGGAACCGACATTCCCTGCCGGTAACCTTCGACAAAGCGCGCCAGCCATTCAGCTGCAGCATCAGGTTCAAGAGCATCAAATGCCCACTGGCTCTCTTTACGCCCGAACATTCGGCTGCGACCGGTACCGCCCATCATGCAGTAGACCAGGTGTTCCAGCCATAAGGCCAGCGCATCGTTAAAATTCAGTATTCCCGGACGCCAGCGCAATAAGCCATCTCGCTGAACCTGTGGCAGCCAGCCGCTCAGACGCACCTCGCCAACTTGCAGGTTAATTTCCCAGCTCTCACTGCTGCTACGCTGCTCACAAACTTGTTCAGCCAATAACGCCATTTCATCGAACTGCCCCTGCCAGAACAGCTCGCCAAAAGCACCATAGGGCAAATCGCCTGCCGCACGATGATAAGCAAACAGCCTGTCGGTATCTTTACCGTCGATTAGTGCGTTCAGTAACTGTGCATTGATCTGATAACGCCCAAGGCTGTCCAGCTCAAATGGCTCGGCGTCCGGCAACTCGGTTTCGTCCAGCGTGAAGCTCACGCCCAGACGCATACTGAAGAAAGCACGTACCGGATGACGCCAGAAACGCACCAGCTGCTCAAAATTCAGCTCGCTCAACGGCTGTCTCTCCAGCGGCTGCATAAATACGGGATGTGGCTCTCCGCGTGCTGCGGCGGCAGGCAGCCATTCAGCGGCAAAGCTGCGAAACTCGGCATCTTCACTGAAATTTTCCGCAGCAAACGGCATTCGGCTGTGCAGATGATGTAAATGCGCCAGCACTCGCTGAGCGCTACTGTCCACATCCAGCGCCTCATCACCCGGCAAGCAGAAACTTTGCGCAATGTAATCCACTAATTCACTGACCAGCACCGACGGATAACGTTCCGTATTATCCTGAATTGATCGGCCAATATAGCTAATGTAAAGCTGTTTTTGTGCGGAGAGTAATGCTTCCAGAAACAGGTAGCGATCGTCATCACGACGGCTGCGGTCGCCCTTCTGCGGTTTCTGGCTCATTAAATCAAAGCCCAGCGGTGGCAACGTGCGTGGATAGACTCCGTCGTTCATTCCCAGCAGACAGACCACTTTAAACGGGATCGAACGCATCGGCATCAGGGTACAGAAGTTAATTGGCCCGGCGAGGAAGCGCTGGCTGATACGCTGCTGATCGAGGCGAGAGGATAGCTCATCGCGCAGCAGCGTCAGCGGCACCGCCTGTTGATATTCCGCCTGAATGCCATAGCTAATCGCCTGCTGCCACTGCTCTTCAATCAATGCCAGCGCCGCTTCGGTCAGGGCATCGGCGACAAAAAAGTCGCTTAACAGCTCGCGGCACAGCGGCTGCCAGTGTTCCAGCGCGCGCGGCTGTGACAAGCGCTGCCGCCATTGATTGAGCTGCATCAGCAGTTCGGCCAGGTTACCTGCAAGTTCGGCGATCAGCCCGCTGGATTCGTCATACGGCAAAATCCCCTGCCAGTCGCCGGATTCGCTCTCCATCGCGTACCCCAGCAGCATGCGGGTAATGCCGAAACGCCAGGTATGCTGGCCGGTGGCCGGTAGCGCCAGTTCTCGCACATTATCATCGTCCAGCCCCCAGCGAATACCTGATTCACCGACCCACTGTCGCAAACGCCGTAAGCCGGTTTCATCAATATTAAACCGCGCCGCCAGCGCCGGAACCTCCAGCAGCGCCAGCACTTCTTCGCTGGCAAAACGGCTGTCTGGCAGGCTGAGCAAGCTGAGAAAGGCCTGCAATGCCGGATGCGCCTGGCTGGCGCGGCGGTCAGAAATAGCAAAGGGCAGATAGCGGTCAGGTGGCGCATTGCCAAATACCGCCTGGATAAACGGCGTACAGGCATCGATATCTGCCACCATTACGATAATGTCACGCGGTGACAGGTCGGGATCGTCGGCCATCATCGCCAGTAAACGATCCTGCAAAACCTCAACTTCACGCTGTGGGCTATGACAGACATGCAGCGAAATTGAGCGGTCATCCGGCTCCAGCCGCCGCTTCTGTGCGCTGTTTGCCAGTTCATCGGCGGTTAAGCCAATCACCGCATTATCTTCCAACTCCAGCAGGTCATGTTGCATGGTGTGCAGCAGACTGTCTGGCGCAACCTCGACAAAAGCATCGATTTCACGCGACTCCATTTGCGCCAGCAAAAACAGATTGTCACGCCCCAGTTTCCCCCAGGATGCCAGCAACGGATTACTCAGCTGCTGCTCACCTGCGGCATCAAACAGCGAGGCGGCATTATCCGGATCGCGAAACAACGCGCTTTCACGCTGCTGCTGGAAATGGCGGCGGCGGCGACTTTGCAGCTTCGCCAGGAAGGCGTAGTCCTGAATATCTCCCCAGTACTGGCGGCAAGGGTTGGTGAACAGCAGGTGGATATCAATATGTTTACCCAACGCCTGCAATGCTTGCAGATAAACCGGCGGTAACGCGGAAATGCCGCAGATAAATACCCGATCGGGTAAGCCAGCCGGACGCTCGCTGGCCTTCTCAAGCTGAGTGATAAAGCGCGAATAGAGGTTTGCACGGTGCCATTCCGGATGACCAAGCTGGCGGGTATATTCAACCAGCGCCGCCCACAGCGGCGCTTGCCACAGCTGTGCCTCACCGATGCCATCAACCAATTCACCTTTTTCCCAGCGGTTCAGCCAGTCAGATCGATAAACCAGATACTGGTCAAACAGGTCGGCGACCCGTGCCGCCAGCTGAAACAGCTTACGCTTATCCTCGTCATCAGTGAGGTAGTGACTGAGCGCCGCGAATTCCGGACGCGTCAGCATTTCCGGCAACAGCGTCATCAGTTTCCAGCTCATGCTGGCTTTGTTAAAGGCACTCTCTTTAGGAATATCCGGCAAGACGCGGACAAACATATCCCAGATAAAGCTGGCTGGCAGCGGGAATTCGATATTGGCGGCGATGCCGAACTGCTCGGCCAGCGACATCTGTAACCATTGCGCCATTCCCGGGCTTTGCACCAGCACCACTTCCGACTGAAAAGGATCGCGTAACGGTTGATTCTCAATATGATAAGCCGCCAGTGATTTCAGTAAATCTAACTGGTTAGAGTGGTAAACCGTAAACATTGTTGCTCCTGTTCAATCTTGCTGATGCGCAGCGACCGCGCCGACACTGTAACCCGTATACAGCCTGATGCAAACGCAGCTAAGCGCATTTTAACTGGCGACTTCTGTACTGATATCGCACTCAGGGTTCACAGCGCAGCGTGGTCAGCCGGGCTTCGCGCCCCAGTGAGCCGCGCGCTTGTGCCGTCAGTAACACACATCCCTCAGGCCCGCTTTGCTGCTGTAGCTCTGTCTGCCAGCCGTCAGCCGCCTGCCCCTCGATGCGCTGAGCAGCATAACGCCACGCCTGTCGCTGTTGCCACTGTAAGGCGAATCCCTGTGTCAGCACACGTTGATACTGTAGCAATGCGGTTAAACTCAGGCTAAACAGCAGCAGCGCGAACAGGACCTCCGCCAGGCTAAAACCACGTTGCCGCTCAGAGCGCATTGGGGATGCAGCCTGTCGCATTGCTCAGCGGGCAGAAATCAATCCAGCCGTGAGCTAACCGGCGCACCTGTCGCCCACCGTCTGGCGCATCCTCAACCCATTGCCAGTGGACAATCGGTTGATGGTTGCTGGTAAGCAGCTGGCCGCGCAGCAGGCCACGCTGCGGATGAAGTCGATTAAAACAGGCATGCCACATCTGCTGTAATTCACTCTGGCAGTGCCAGCCGTCACTGACGGGCCATGACAACTGGCTTCCCCACGCCAGTGCCGCCTGCGCGGCATAAAATTCAATGATGTGCTGGCGTTCATCCGCCACCAGCGACAGTGAAGCCGCAAGCTGCTGACGGGTAGCGTTCAGCAGCGCAGTACCTAACAGTAGTATCATCACGACCATGGTTAACGCCCCACTTCCCTGTTGCTGCCTCATAGATTGATTCCGTCTATCCACTGCTCCAGTACCACGGTGCGCGCAGGAAAAACCTGCGCATAACCGCTTATTTTCAGCCTGATGGTGCGGTTATCGCGCAGCGCCTGAAATTGGCTGACGGTAACAAAGCGCGGATCGTTAAGGCGCTCCCAGCCGGAGCTGTCACAGCTGGTGACGCCACGCTGCATCTCGATACTGTCGTTACGCCAGCGATAGCCGTAAAATTCGCTGTCCGCGTGGGTACTCTCCTCCCACCGTCCGTTGCTGTTTTCATCCCATTTAATCAGTAAACATTGCCCGTTAGCGGCAATTTGCAGCCCGTCTCCGCTGCACTGCCCATTGCAGTAACCGGCGCGGCGCACCGCTTTCTCCAGCGTCATCATCATCTGCTGTAACTCCTCTTCCAGACGCAATTGCGCCAGCAGCTGCAAATTCTGCCCGTGTAACTGCGGTAACAGCCGGACTGCTCCCAGCATTAATACGCCGCAGATCGCCATGGCGATCAGCATTTCAGTCAGGCTGAATCCGGCATTTTTCACTGGCAGTTCTCCTGCTCTTCCGGTTTGCAAAGGCGAATACGCGCCCTGGCAGAGACAATTATTCGCCACTGACCAGCAGCATTAGCGAATTCAATATTGCCCGCCCGCGCCACATTACGCCGGCCGTAAAACCCCATATCCTGGGTGATATTTATCAGCCGCACATCGTCATGGGGTGCAATCAGTTGATTACGTCGCCCCGGCTGGCATTGGTCAGCCGGCATCACCCCACTTCCCAGGCACCAGCGGGCGCCGGGCTTAAGCCACAGCACCTGATCGGCATTGTGCCAGTTGGCCCAGGCGCGCAGCTGATGGAGAAAGTGCTGAATCTGCTGGGCGGTTTCAGCCAGCCGCTGCTGCTGCTGCCAGCGCAGCCAGCCGGAAAAAGCGCTGGCGCTAAGAATGCCAACAATCACCAGCACGATCAGCAGTTCAGGTAAGGTGTAACCTTGAGCATGTTGAGTTTTCATGACGGCTACTATTGCTGAGTAGCGAACAACAGGCGAGAGACAAAGATGCAGTGATCGGCATGCCTCGCAAAAAACGTTTTAACCTTGCAGTGGGCGGCAGTTTTTTGCGTACAGCCTTCAGAATTTATTGGGGATAACGTGGAAATTAATAAGGTGCGGTGGTCAACAGGATGACCACCGCAGGTTTCCAGATTAGATCGCGACTGGCGCTTTAATTGGCGGGTGAGGATCGTAGCCCTCAATGTCGAAATCTTCAAAGCGATAATCAAATAGCGACGCAGGTTTGCGCTTAATTACCAGCTTCGGCATCGGACGCGGCTCACGCGATAGCTGCAGGTCAGTCTGTTCCAGATGATTGCTGTACAGATGGGTGTCGCCACCGGTCCAGACAAAATCACCCACTTCCAGATCGCACTGCTGCGCCATCATATGCACCAGCAACGCATAGCTGGCGATATTAAACGGCAGGCCCAGGAACACGTCGCAGGAACGCTGGTAAAGCTGACAGGAGAGCTTGCCATCTGCCACGTAGAACTGGAAGAAGGCGTGACAAGGTGCCAGTGCCATTTGATCCAGCTCGCCCACATTCCACGACGAAACAATAATACGCCGTGAATCCGGGTCCTGTTTCAGCTGTTCCAGCACCTTGCTGATTTGGTCAATCTGGCGACCATCAGCCGCGCCCCAGCTACGCCATTGCTTACCGTACACCGGCCCTAAATCACCGTTTTCATCCGCCCACTCATCCCAGATCGATACTTTGTTCTCTTTCAGATAAGCGGTATTGGTGTCCCCCTGCAAAAACCATAACAGCTCATGAATAATCGAGCGCAAATGGCAACGCTTGGTGGTCACCAGCGGAAAGCCTTCCTGCAGGTTGAAACGCATCTGATGGCCAAAAATCGACAGCGTGCCGGTGCCGGTGCGATCGTTTTTCGCTGTGCCCTCAGCGAGCACTTTCTGCATTAAATCCAGATACTGTTTCATTTTTCCTCACGAAATTTGTTGCTGCGGGCGACGACGATACGCCCAAATCATCATGATCACGCCGGCCAGAACCATCGGAATCGACAAAATTTGTCCCATGCTGATGACGTTATCAAACAGGCCGAGCTGAGCATCCGGCTGGCGGAAGAACTCGATAAAACTGCGGAATGCGCCATAACCGATCAGGAACAGACCTGAGACCGCGCCCATCGGACGTGGCTTACGAATAAACAGGTTGAGAATGATAAACAGCACCACCCCTTCCAGCAGCAGTTCGTACACCTGCGAAGGATGACGCGGCAGCACACCGTAAGTTGCCAGTAGCGATTGCCATTCAGGATGGCTGGCGACCAGCGCCACATCTTCGCCACGAGAACCTGGAAACAGCATCGCCCATGGCAGATCAGGTGCCACACGGCCCCACAGTTCGCCATTAATAAAGTTGCCCAGGCGACCCGCACCGAGACCAAACGGGATCAGCGGAGCAATAAAATCAGCCACCTGGAAGAAGTTACGTTTGGTGCGGCGGGCAAACCAGATCATTACGCAGATCACGCCAATCAGGCCGCCGTGGAACGACATACCGCCATCCCAGACTTTAAACAGATACAGCGGGTTATCGAGGAACAGCGGCATGTTGTAGAACAATACATAGCCGATGCGGCCGCCAAGGAACACGCCGAGGAAACCAGCATACAGCAGGTTTTCCACTTCCTCTTTTTTCCAGCCGCTGCCTGGTTTGTTGGCACGGCGCACCGCCAGCCACATTGCAAAAACAAAGCCGACCAGGTACATCAGGCCGTACCAGTGTAGGGAAACCGGCCCGATGGAAAAAATCACCGGATCGAATTGCGGGAAAGCCAGGTAGCCGTTATTCATCTGTCACCATAAAATTTTCTGCCCTGAATGGCGGGTTGACTCTGATTTGAGGCTGCGAATCATAGCACAGCCCTAAATTGAGCGATCCCGATAACTGTAATTTAATACAACCGCCGTTAACGGCCACCGCGAATTAAACCGCCTAATCCACGCTGCTCCATAAACGCGGATACCCGCTGGCGTACTTCTCCGGCGGTTTGTGCCTGCAGGCACTCGGAGGCCAGTCTTTGCGCTTCTTCGCGGTCGATATGCCGCAGCAGATATTTAACCCGCGCCACATTGCGGCCGTTCATGCTGAGATGGTGATAACCGAGGCCGATAAGCAGCATTACGCACATCGGGTCACCAGCCATTTCACCACACAAACAGAGTTCAACGCCGGCACGCTCAGCCTGCTGAGCAATATTCTGTAAAGCATGCAGCATCGCCGGGTGCAGGCTGTCGTAGAGGCTGGCAACCCGGGTATTATTGCGATCGACCGCCAACAGATACTGAGTCAGATCGTTAGTGCCCACCGAGACAAAATCAACCCGTGACGACAAATGCGGGATCATATACAGCATGGATGGCACTTCGATCATAATGCCGATGCGCGGTTGTGGGATTGGATATCCCAGCATCTCTTCGACCTCACGACCGGCACGCTCAATTAGCCGTTTAGCATCATCGATCTCATCAATGCTGGTGATCATCGGTAACAAAATGCTCAGGTTGCCGGTTGCCACATTGGCACGCAGCATCGCGCGCACCTGGATCAGGAAGATTTCCGGCTGATCGAGCGTCAGGCGAATACCGCGCCAGCCAAGACAGGGATTCTCTTCACTGATCGGCATATAAGGCAGCTGTTTGTCAGCACCGATATCCAGCGTGCGCAGCGTCACCGGCTTATTGAGAAACAGTTGCAGCATGCCCTGATACTGGGCCACCTGCTCTTCTTCTGACGGAAAGCCGCTGTGCAGCATAAACGGAATTTCGGTGCGATAGAGGCCAACGCCGTCCACCCAGCTACCCAGTGCCTGCTCATGCTCCGCGCTCAGACCGGCATTCAGCATCACCTGAACCCGCTCTCCGCTCTTTAATTCACCCTGCTGTTCAACCAGGTCCTCAGCCGTTTTGCTGAGCGCATTCTCTTCGCTGATCAGCCGCTGATACTCCTGCACCAGCACCGGCTCAGGATCGATCAGCAGCTCACCGCGATAGCCATCAACGATCAATAAACGCTTGTTCAGCTGTTCAGGCTGAATATCAGCGCCCATCACCGTCGGAATGCCCATCGCGCGCACCAGAATCGCGGCATGGGAATTGGCTGCGCCATCGCGCACCACGACGCCTGCCAGGCGATCCTGCGGCAGCTCCGCCAGTGTCGTCGCGGTCAGTTCATCAGCCACCAGCACAAAGCGCTCTGGCCAGGCATTGGTGCCTTGCAGGCTGTCGTCCAGGTGAAACAGCAGCCGCTGCCCCAGCACCCGCAGATCGCCGGCGCGCTCGCGCAGATAGTTGTCCTGCAAGCTGGCGAACTGCGCGGCAAATTTCTCAATCACGGTTTTGACCGCCCACTCAGCCACCGAGCCGCGATCAATTTCAGCAAACAGATCGTTTTTCAGTCGGGCGTCGGTCAACAGATGCGAGTAGAGATCGAAGATCGCCGCGCTCTCTTTCTGCGCGCTGGCGGTAAAGCGTTTGCTGAAGCGACGGAATTCACTCGCGGCTTCGCTCATTGCCAATAGCAGGCGCTCGCGCTCGCGGTGGGTATCCAGCGTTGAGGCGGCAGAAACCTGATCGAGTGACGGCTGAGTGACATCTACCCATCCCGGTGCCACCGCCACGCCGGGTGCGGCCGCCAGCGCTTTAATCCGCGTCTGGCGAAACTGTCCAAACAGCTGATGCAGCTGCGATTGTGACAGGATAGCAGCCATCTGAGTGGCAAGGGTAACCAGGAAGGATTCTTCGCTCTCGTCGAATTGACGATGCTCACGCTGCTGGACCACCAGCACGCCGAGTAACTGGCGACGCGTGATAATAGGCACGCCGAGGAAGGAGCGAAAACGCTCCTCTTTAACCGCGGGCACATATTTAAAGCTGGGATGTTTTTGCGCATCGGCGAGGTTAATCGGCTCAGCCAGACGCCCGACTAAGCCGACGATACCTTCATCAAATGCAAGGGCGACCGTACGCCCGCGCGGCTTTTTTAGCCCGCGCGTCGCCATCAGGTAGTAGCAGCGACGATCGTGGTCAGCGAGATAAACCGAGCAGACCTCAGTGTCCATCGCAAAACAAATCTCGTTGACCAGAATCTCAAGAGATTCACTTAATCGCGGCGCCCCCGCTACTTTCTCAACAATATCGCGCAACTGAGTGAGCATAATCTGCCTGGATTAACCTCTTTTACGTCGATAAGCAGGCGCATTGCGCTGCACAGAACTCTCCTGCAACGGCATTACCACACCAGAAAACTCTTTCATCACGCGGCGGTAGACGTCGCGTTTAAAAGAGACCACCTGGCGCACCGGATACCAAAAACTCACCCAGCGCCAACCATCGAACTCAGGCGTGCTGCTGGTTTGCATATTGATATCCGCGTCATTACACATCAACTGCAGAAGAAACCACTTTTGTTTCTGGCCGATACAAACCGGCTTTGTGTCCCAACGCACCAAACGTTTTGGCAACTTATAACGTAACCAGTTACGGGTAGAAGCAAGAATACGGACGTCTTTCCGGTGTAAACCAACTTCTTCGAAAAGTTCGCGGTACATCGCCTGTTCCGCAGTTTCGCCAGGATTGATCCCTCCCTGTGGAAACTGCCAGGAGTGTTGTCCATAACGTCTGGCCCACAACACTTGTCCCTGCTTGTTACAGATTACGATACCAACATTCGGGCGGTAGCCATCATCATCGATCACCGGACTACCTCAAACTAAAACTCGGATGTTCTGATTGTTTCATACTCCTTACAGACGGTAAACCACTGGTTGCGGTGCCGAACATCGGATAACAATGGGATAACTCACAGATATCATCAAAGTTATAAACAGAGACCATGACAAAAAGGCGATCTTATTCACGTTTTCTGTGGATAGCTTTGTGAAGAACTCGGTACATAGCGGGATAAAACTTTCGCCAGAGCGAAAACGAGGAAATTTTATCTTAGGAATTAACCTATATTAATCAAAATGATGATAAGGTTTATCACAGGTTAAAAAACAACATTCAGTGGTCCTGATTCGCCATCGATCGCCAACTGGTGAAAGATCGAACGCTGAAGATTTTATCCACAGATTATGCCAATAAGTTACGCACAAAATGCACTGTTCGCGCAAAAAAGCCGGTCGTCAAGGCTGTAAATCAAAACAGTGTTCTGCTGAAAAGCGACTTATCCCAGATTTCTGTGGATAACCGGGGGTAAGATCCTGTTCATTGTCGATGACAACATGGTAAAACCTCAGCCGGCTGATCCATTCTTGGGTTTAGAGTGGCATAAAAAATCATGTGTAATCATGCTATTATTCCTGTTTTACACAATCAGACCGCTGCATAAATACTATCACGTAACATCTGTTTGTTTTTTAACCTAATCGCAGGAACTGAGATGGCCGTTGATTTTTCCCCTGTTACTCCCCCTGACGACGAAGCCACGCTGTTGGCACGCGCGCAATCATTAGCGGGCTATACACTGGGTGAACTGGCTATTCGGGCGCAGTTAGCAATTCCGGCGAATCTGAAACGTGATAAAGGCTGGGTCGGTACTTTGCTGGAGATTCATCTGGGAGCCAATGCCGGCAGCAAACCCGAGCAGGATTTCGCCGATATCGGCGTTGAACTGAAAACGATCCCGATTGACAGTTTGGGTCGTCCGCTGGAAACCACTTTCGTCTGCGTTGCCCCACTGACCGGCAACACTGGCGTGACCTGGCACAGCAGCCACGTGCGTCATAAGCTTTCGCGAGTGTTATGGATCCCGGTGGAAGGCGACCGCGCCATTCCGCTGGCCGAGCGTCGGGTAGGGGCACCGCTGCTCTGGAGCCCCAGCGCTGAAGAAGAGGAACAGTTGCAGCGTGACTGGGAAGAGTTGATGGATCTGATCGTGCTGGGCAAGGTAGAACGCATTACTGCACGCCATGGTGAGGTGCTGCAAATCAGGCCTAAAGCCGCCAACAGTAAAGCGCTGACTGAAGGAATTGGCGAAAATGGTCAACCCATTATGACTCTGCCGCGCGGCTTCTATCTGAAAAAAACCTTTACCGGGCCGCTGCTGGCGCGCCATTTTTTGTTATAAATTGTAAGTAGTGCGGGTTATCACATTTCAGAAAGTTGCGATTAACGTCTCAGCCAAATAAGTTTATTACTACACTGGTAAACTGACGAAAACACAGCGGGAGAACATGGATGAAGTGGATGTTAAGTGCAGTCGCAGCCGCAATGCTGGTTAGCGGTTGCAGCAGTGATTATGTAATGGCGACTAAAGATGGCAATATGATTATGACCGAAGGCAAGCCGGTTATCGATAAAGAGACCGGACTGGTAAAATATGTTGATCAGTCAGGTCATGAAGTTCAGATCAACGGCGACGAAGTTTCCACCATTATCGAGCGTTAATCCTGCTTAATGTTACCTGCTGCGGCATCATCGGTGATGCAGCAGGCTCTCCACCAGCCTTACAGGCAAAATGCACACTTCCCCCTCTGCGCTGCCACGGTTATAGTCAAAAATGCGTTAATTCGTTTTACCCTTTCCAAAATGAAAAAAGGAAGCCGGCAAATGCAATATCACCGTATCCCCCATAGCACACTGGAAGTCAGCACGCTGGGGTTAGGAACCATGACGTTTGGTGAGCAAAATAGCGAAGCCGACGCCCATGCTCAACTGGATTTGGCATTACGTTCCGGTATCAACCTGATTGATACCGCCGAGATGTACCCGGTGCCACCACGCCCGGAAACCCAGGGACTGACTGAAAGCTATATTGGCAGTTGGATTAAATCACGCGGCAACCGCGATAAGATCGTGCTGGCATCAAAAGTGGCCGGGCCGTCACGGGGCAATGATGCTTCGATCCGCCCGAATCAGGCGCTGGATCGTAAAAACATCCGCGAAGCGCTGGATGCTTCACTTAAGCGTCTGAATACCGACTATCTCGATCTTTATCAGCTGCACTGGCCACAGCGTCCGGCCAACTACTTTGGCAAACTGAACTATGAGTACAATGATGCCAGCGTACCGGTCACGCTGCTGGAAACGCTGGAAGCGCTTAATGAGCAAGTGCGAGCCGGCAAGATTCGATATATCGGCGTATCCAATGAGACCGCATGGGGCGTAATGCGTTACCTGCAATTGGCGGAAAAGCACGAGCTGCCGCGCATCGTGACGATTCAAAACCCTTACAGCCTGCTGAACCGCAGTTTTGAGGTTGGCCTGGCAGAAATCAGCCAGCACGAAGGTGTGGAGCTGCTGGCCTATTCAAGCCTGGCGTTCGGTACTCTGAGCGGTAAATATCTGAATGGGGCGAAACCGGTGGGCGCGCGTAATACGCTGTTCAGCCGCTTTACCCGCTACAGTGGCGAGCAGTCACAGCAGGCGATTGCGGAATATGTGGCGTTAGCCAACAAGCATAATCTGGACCCGTCACAAATGGCGCTGGCCTTTGTCCGTCAGCAGCCTTTTGTTGCCAGTACCCTGCTGGGCGCCACCACGCTGGAGCAATTACAGATTAATATCGACAGCTTTAACCTGACGCTGACGGAAGACGTGGTACAGGAGCTGGAAGCGATTCATCGTCGTTATACCTATCCGGCACCTTAATCTTACGGTATTGCTGAAATTCAGTATGCCGACAGAGGCGGCGAAATCGCCGCCTCTTATGTCTTCAGGGGAGCCATTTTCGGCTGCCGTTCAGATAGCTCTCACTGTGCAATCCGTCAGCCAGCGCGTCTTTTTTGCGCTAACTGCCAGCCCCACAGCACGGCAATCGCCAGCGCAAACAGTGCGCCAAAACCCACGCCAGTTGCCACTGCCGGTGCGCCCAGCTTGATGGCCAGCGAATAGAGTCCCAGCATCAATAGCATCGCACTGTTTTCGCCCAGATTCTGCACCGCAATGGCGTTACCGGCTCCGACCGTGGCTTTACCACGTTCCTGCAACAGCGCATTAAGCGGCACCACAAAGAATCCGCCCAGCACACCAATAATCACCAGCAGCGCATAGGCATTAAACAGGCTGTGCTGAATGGCGAAAAAGATTACCGCCACGCCAATCAGCACTCCGGCAGGCATACAGCGCCCGACGGTTTTTAGCGTCACCAACTTTGCCGCCGCCGCCGCACCAATGACAATACCAATCGCCACCATCGCATTCAGCAGCGTCGGTGTCTTATTGTCGGTGATGCCCAGCGCCACCGGCACCCACAGCACCAGCAGGAAGCGCAGCGTGACGCCCGCTCCCCAGAACAGACTGGTGCCCAGCAGTGAAAAACGGGTTTCGCCATTGCGCCACAGCACTTTACAGGCGCTGAAGAAGCTGCGAGACATGCTTAACGGATGCCAGCTCTGGCCGGCCCGCGCCACAGACAGTTTCGGAATCAGCAGGTTAGCCGCAACTGCCAGCCCGTAGGCCAGCACACAGGCAATTAACGCCGCCAGCAGGCTCCAGTCGGCCAGCACCCCGCCCGCTACCGAACCCAGCAGGATGGCAGCAATGGTTGAAGCTTCCATCAGACCGTTCGCTTTCACCAGCTTTTCACCGCTGGTGATTTCGCCGAGGATGCCATACTTCGCCGGTGAGTACGCCGCGGCGCCTACGCCAACCAGGCTGTAACCGATAAATGGATTAAAGCCAAAGCAGATCACCAACGCACCAAGCAATTTCAGCGCGTTAGCAAACATCATCACTCGCCCTTTAGCAAAGCTGTCAGCAATCTGCCCGACAAAAGGCGCCAGAATGATATAGGTGGCGACAAATACCATCTGCAATACCGGCTGGCTCCAGTCGGGATAAAGCTGGTTTTTAATCACCGCCAGGGTGGCAAACAACAGCGCATTATCGCCAAAAGCCGAGAAAAACTGGGCGGTAATCACCGCCATCATACCGCGCGACAGCAGCGGCTTATCGTCATTCAACGCCCTGTTCATGCGGATTTAGCCTCTTCTTCTGCCATTTTACGCAGGGTAACGAAGTCGGGTTTTCCACTGCCGAGCTGCGGCAGCTGTTTCAAATAGCGAATATCACGCGGTACTGCCAGTTCCGGGCTGCCTAACGTTCGCGCTGCACTCTGCAACTGCTCACGCGTCAGCGCTTTATCGGTAGTAAACAGCACCAGCGCTTCACCGCGATTGCCATCTGGTTTAATTGATGCCGCGTGCTGCTGCTCTGATGACGCTTTCAGCGCGATCTGTTCCACCATTTCCAGCGAAACCATTTCACCGGCAATTTTGGCAAAACGTTTTACCCGGCCCTGGATCTGGCAAAAACCGTGCTCGTCAAAGCTGACGATATCACCGGTATCATACCAGCCCGCTTCCATCTGGCCTTCACCGTTGTCGGCCTGAGGTTCTTCAAGGAAGCCAGGACGCTCGACGCGCAGGTAGCCTTTCATAATATTCGGGCCACGCAGTTGCAGCAGGCCGCCATTCTCAATGCCCGGTACCGAGATCAGCCGCGAATCCATGCCCGGTAAGATACGCCCGACGCTGTGCGGACGCGCTGCCATCGGCACATTAATCGCGACTACCGGCGCGCACTCGGTAACGCCATAACCTTCCAGAATGCGCACGCCAAAACGCTCCTGCCAGACCTGACGAGTCTGCTCCTGTAGCTTCTCTGCACCGGCGACCACGTAGCGCAGACGAGCAAAGTCGTAAGGATTGGCAAAGCGCGCATAGTTACCGAGGAAGGTCGAGGTGCCGAACAGCACGGTGCAGTTACGGTCATAGACCAGTTCCGGCACGATGCGGTAATGCAATGGACTTGGATAGAGGAATACTTCCGCACCGGTCATTAGCGGAGTAAACATGCCGACCGTCAGGCCGAAAGCATGGAACAGCGGCAGCGCTGACATAAAGCGATCGCGCGGCGTGAAGTCCGCCACGGTGCGAATCTGCTCGACGTTAGCCAGCAGGCTTTTATGCGAATGCACCACGCCCTTCGGGCTGCCTTCGGAACCGGAAGTAAACAGCACCATGGCGGCATCTTCAGGCTGCTGCGGCACCATCGCGCGGCGCGGCATCAGCAGATGGCCGAGGATCCACAATTTATCCTGCAACGTGACGGTATCTTTCAGATCCTCAAGGAAGATCCATTTCGCGCCGGTCACTTCCTCCGGCAGATGCATCAGCTTGCCCTTCTCAAGGAACTGACGCGAGGTAAATACTGTTTTGACTTCGGCAGCTTTCAGCGCGCTGGTTAATCCCTGCGCCCCCGCGGTGTAATTCAGCATCGCCGGAATGCGTCCGCGCATCGATGCACCAAAAATTGCCGCCGCGGTAACAGTGGTATTGGGCAGCATCAGGCCAATCACCTCGCCCTGAGTGGTATAGCGCTCGAGAATACGCCCAACGCCCAGCGATTTTTTTAACAGGCCGGTGTAGCTGTCGGGTTTGAAGTTAATGTCCTCGATGCAGTTCTTAAAATAACCATAACGGGTACGTGCGCTAAGAAAGGCTTCATACAGCGTTTCACGCGGCCGCACCGCCATCCGTGCTTCCATCATCACATGATGTAAATGCTCACCTGCCAGCGCGCGGCGATCGCGCGCGCGCGGCGCATCGGGCATCGGAATGGTGGTCGCAGGCAGCACCGTCAGGGTAATGCGTGGAAACAGACGCCGCTTAAAAACGCCGCCAAGACGACCAAACGGCGTGTACTCTGCGCCTTCAATACGCAGCGGCACCACCGTCGCCTGTGATTTGGCAGCAACGAAACCGGCGCCGCTGTAAATTTTCATCAGTGAGCTGGTGACCGTAATGCGCCCTTCCGGAAAAATCACAACCGGACGCCCCTGCCCAATCATGCGCACCAGATGCTTAATCGCCAGCGGTTTGGTCGGATCGAGTGGCACAAAATCGATTACGGACTTCACCCAGCGCATGTACCATTTTTCACTGACGGAAGAGTAGACGGCGAACACGGGTTTAACCGGCAAAAATACCGCCAGCAGTACGCCATCGAGGAACGACATATGGTTAGGCGTAATCAGCACCCGCTCTTTATATAGCGCAGCTATATCCCCACGCAACTCAGCGCGATACATAAGACGGAACAAAAAGCGGAAAAACGAGAACAACATGCCGACTCCTTTAGCATCTATAAACATTACGCATCACGATGCAGGATATGACGATTTAACTCAATGCGCTAAACGATAAAACCGGTGATATTTTCTAAAATATAACCGCACAAATGTTTCTCCTCGCGTGCCCCCGTTCTGTTCTGCCAGCCACACTTCAGCGCGAGGAACTTCTCGCTATAAAACTAAAAAGATCCAGTAAAAAACAGAAGAAGTTGACGCGCCAGCTAACGATCATAGCGACATTATTTTTTTTTGACTTCATTTACAGGATCTTTACCTGATGTCTATCCATAATTCCCTTAGCCGCCAAATGTTACCGGTAACAACAAAAACCACAGACGCCACGGTAGGTGAAACTAACACCGCCACCGGAGGGCGTCAGGGTGTTGACGTTTCTGCCTGCCCTGAAGCCAGAGCAGAACTGGGACACATGGTACTCGGCGCCGGGAAAGAGTGGACTGAGCGCAAAGACGTCATCATGTTCCTGCAGGATCTGATGAATGATCCCGCGTTTATCAAAGAAATTCTGGCCGCAACCGGCCTGCCGTTAGCGCCGGCAGCACCGGACAGTATGACAGCCTCGGGTTTGACTAAACTGCTGCCCTCCGGCAGTCATCCGACACAGTATCAACTTGATCAGCTGCGCCAGTTACTGACGGAAAAACTCGAACACACCTACCCGATGCTGGATGAGTTTCGTCTCAAGGGGCATAACAGCGAAATTATGAGCCTGGAGCTGGACAGCTCACTGATTCAGTCGCTGAAGGAAAAAATTGCGGCTGACGACGGGAGTGTACCGCTGCTGGCGGTGGCTGAAGCACTGCAAAAAGCGGTAAGCGGTACGCTGGCGATCGCCTCGGCTGACAAAGACGTGCAGGCAGATGTGACCAGTTTAAAAAAGACGCTGCGCGCCCAGACTGATGCGCTGGCGAAAGCCGCTTTTACCGTGGGTGAATATGACAAGCTGGTTAAGAGTGCGGCGGCAAAAGATCCCGAGACGCGGGGCCGGACGGCAGAAGCTCTGTATGACGCGGCGAAGGAGATCGACCGGGCAGAAAAGGTGTTAGACAAAGAGCTGGGCAAGCTTCTTCCCCTTTCTGAAGGGGAAGGTGGAGCGAAGGCGATGACAATACAAACCGCGCTGGTTAACAAAAAGCTGAAGCTGATCCGGGAAAATCTCAAGGCGATGGAGCACCGGCTTCGTGCGGGACAATCGCGCATGGAAAAAAAACTGGAAGATTTTGATAAAAAAGCCTTCTACCTGGTGAAGAAAGCGACCTCTCCCGGCTCGCTGCAAAAGCTGGAGAAAGGAATGGAAAAAGCCTGGCATGACACACCGGCTTTATTTCAGGACCTAATGAGAAATACCGCAAACCAGGTCAGGACGCTGTCGGCAGCAACAAAGCACACACTCAAGGTCATTGAAAGTACGGTTAATAAAGGTAGCCAGGCGCTCAAAAAGGCCGCGGAGGCGGTCAGTGAGGCCCACACCTCGCCAATCACCCGGCTGCAGAATGAGCAATCGGGTGCGGATGCGGCAGAACAAAAGGTCAATACCCAGTTGAGGGCGGCTTACCATCCGCTAAAGGTGGCCATGCAGAAGCACCAGAATGCAGCCGAAAAGCTGTTAGGGGCGGCGGAAACGCTGGTAAGGTCAAGTTCATCCCATTCCGGGCCATCGGATGCGATTGCAGCAACGCTGGGTGAGATGGGAGATGTGTCGGGAGGCGCGGCGCTCATTTCAGCTGCCGTAGAGACATCGGCAGCGCGGGCCGGCGGCGCAGCCTCCGGAAAGGAAAAGCAGGTGCTCAGTGAAGTGCAGCAGCGGGAACGGGCGCAGAGGACGTTTAACGCGGCATCAGCCGCACTGACAGAGGCCCGTGGCGAGGTGGACAGCTGCTCAGATGAACTAAGGGCGACGGTAGCACAGACCGCTGAGCAGTATGGGCAGCACCAAAAGCAGCTGAAAAAACTCGTGACGTTTAAAACGGAAATTGACAAAGCAGAGAGCCATTTTCGTAAAGCTGCCGACCGTCTGCAACGGGCGGTGCAGGACATGACGCAAACCGCGCCCGGTTCAGCGTCGGCCAGCAGGGAGGCGTTTAACTATGCGGCAACAGACGGAAAAAAAGCAGATTACCGCACCCGGGATGCGGTACTGGAACTGAGCAGCGCGGTATTAAACGCCACCGGCAGGCCACAGGATATCTTCTCAAAGGACGCGCGCATCGCGTTACATCTCGGCCAGTTTTTTGCGCAGCAGAAACAAACCTTATTGCAGTCAGTACCTGAGTTTAAGCCGTGGCTGTTCGACAGAATGGTCACGGAGATCGTCGATAAAGAAATACCCGGTCACTTTAGCAAGACGCACGATCCGGACGGGAAAATCATGCTGGCAAAAGTGCATCAGGCAGCCAGCGATGCGGAAGCGGGCACCCTGCTGACGCCTAAAATTCTTGAAGAAGTGATGGAGAAGATTCCAGGAGCTGCCGATTTTCTCTCAAGAGCAGGCCGCAGCGGCATGGTAGGGAAAGTGGTAAACGCCAGCGTCGACAGGGCCGCCGATCGGCTGCTCTCAACCCTGCCCCGCAGTTTTCTGCCGAGCCTGGGGCTGATAAAGGCGACCATGCTGCCGGTTGCTTATATGCTGGCATTATCCAATCTTAAACAGGCGGTGATGCCAGGGCAGGCGGAGCCGAAAAGTGAGAAACTGACGCTGGCAGCGAGCTTCGCCATTCAACTGACGAAAAAGCTGGTCGACTTTGCGGTGCCGCATCTTTACCGCTTTGTCGCAGATGCTGCCTTGACCGGCTATGACCTGTATCGTAATGGCCCGGATAAATTTGCTCATAATTTAATGAAAGATCTGGTGGACAGTGGGACCTTTGCCGTCGGGTCGAAGCCGTTTTATGAAGGCTATGAACAAGGGACGGATGCCTATTTTGAGCATCAGCTGCGAACATTACAGGCCGCGGATGATAAGCAGATTGCCGCGGAGCTGGAGAACTATCCGGAATTTGCGCGCGAAGAGATCGCCACTGTGCTGAAGAAACGCCAGGCAGAGGAAAACAAGGAAATTGATCGGCTGGTCGCAAACTACCCTGAGGAGCAACAAAAACGCCTCACGGTTGGGTTAAAGAAACAGCTGGCAGCAGAGAAAGCGAAAATTCAGGCGGCTCAGGAGCAGAGCCTCAAAGGACAAGCGGCTGAGGTCCAATCGCTTACACCTACTGAGACAGTAAGCAGGGTGAAAAGAACTGCTGACACCACGGATATTCAGCATGACATTGATACTGATGATCCTGTGGTAATGAATGATATCAAAAACAAAGTAGAAGATGACCTGAAGGATTTTACCAATGCTGCCATTGTGCGGATGACCGATCTGAATATCCGGCAGGCGGCACGTGATCATATTCAGAATATTATTAATAGCTTCCCGGCAGACCAGCGTGGTGGTCTGGACTCTCCTGACTCCATTATGCTTTGGCGACAACACCGCTATACAGAAGGCGGCTATCCTGCCAACTTGATGGATATACTGACCGGAAGTTTTAATTATCGGGATAAGTACCCGGAGTGGCCAGAAGGCAGCAGTGTAGCATTCAGGAAAGCACTGATAGGCAACGTGAGTCCGTATATGGATATTCCCAGATATGCCAAATTTGCCGGAAAAAAAATAAGAGCCAACCTTAACGCTAAAAGTTATGGCCCTTCAATGGCTGACGTGTTTGAAAAGACTTATAAAAAGCGTTTAAGCAATATTAAAAGTGACTATAACATCAGCCTGGGGAAAATGTATGAAACCTCATTCAAGACATCAGCAAGGGATCTGCAACAGGATGCAAAGCTGGCCAGCTTTAAGCCTGAACTGCAAAAATTTATTGATGGAAAGATAAAACCCTTCGTATTAACACTAGGCGACCATGATGACAATCAGTTGTCAGAATGTATTGCATTACGTGTTGGTGATCAATTACTTGCCTGGGATTTTATGGGGTCATATCAGCTAATCGATGTGAGTACGAAGGGCATACCCTATAAAGATCAGCAAGATTGGTTGTTAAATCACATGAACACCAATGCACGGTATAAATATAGTAAGCCCGAGGAGAGAGAGCGTGTATTCGCCACCCTCGCTTCGCCCACGGCCCTGGCGTTTCGCAGGTTGGAAGGCGGTCTCGGTCAGGAAATGCTGGACAGAAAAATTGCCCAGGCAGATAAAGACTGTGACGCTCTGATAACTACCAGTACGGAGTATTTAATAGACTTCGTAATCGATGCTCTGTATATCGGCACAGATATCGTTACAGGTATTGCGGCCGGAACGCTGCCGTTGGGCACCGTGGGCTCGGTTATGGTACAAATAGCTAAGTCGGCGTTATTAACCTACCTGAAAGATTTAACCAAGATACATTTTGCCGATAATCTGGCAGCAAAGGATGCGGCCAGAGAAGCCATACCCGCGAATCTTATTGCCAGTCTGTATGTTGATGGCAGCATGAATATCGGTCCTGAACTGGCAAAAAAACTACTGGCAAAAGGCAATATTAAACTTCACTGGGTGTCTGCAGCAAAAGGAATCAATCCCGCGAAAGAGTTGATGCTTGGCATACCCGGGTATCATAAGGCCAATGAAGTCGGTTCCGAGGCAGCAGCAAGATTAGCGGAACTGAAAACAAACGCTGACCATGAGCAAATAGCCAAAACAAGTGAAGTTAATACAAAAGCTATCCCAGGGGGAACGACCCACCGGGTTGTAGAAGGTGAAACTATTCACACAATCACCGAAAAATATTCAATTTCATCCAGACAATTAGCTCTGCTGATTTATACCAATCCACAGATCGCAGATTTTGATGTTTTATCACCTGGGGATCAAATATTTATCCCGTACGAATCACTGTTAAGAAATCATGCAAAAGTGATGTCATTTACTCCGGTGGAAGAAATTGGCATACAGAAAAATGAAATTCTCAGAGAAATCACCTGGACTCCGGATGATGTAAAAAAACTTGAAGAATCCATCCAGGATGGAACGTTACTTGAGAAGGTTCAAGGGAAAAAAGAAAATCATATCAGATATTTATTGACGCTAAATTATCCTATTTCTAAACAATTAATTGACTATGTTTCAGAAAATATACAGCGTCAGGGATTTGATAATGTCCGGTGCCGCGCCATGTATATATGGACTGGAAGGCCTAATGAAGAAGAAGCAAAAGTCCATTATGTTGTTATTGGCAATAAATATGGCAAAGACTATGTATTTGATATCGGCGCTGGAAAATTCGATGTCGGGCTTGGCGACACCATACTCCTTCCGACATCAAGCTGGCAGGCTAAATATCAGGATACCTTCAGCAACGGACATGTTATATACAACGATTTTGACATTGACGATGTGCGGGTGGCAGTTGATAGCTACCGGCACAGGGCCTCTAAGAAACCTGAGCAGCTAGCGGGAGAGCACGTAATTGAGACCGAGGCCTGGCTTAAAAGCCAGCCAAAGAAGCCGCAGAATGAAGTGCAGCAGGAGAAAATTGCAGAAATCGTCAAAGACGAAAATGGCTTTATTTATCAGGCTGAGGGAGTAACGGATATCCTTACTCTTGCCAGAGAACTGGGCTTTTCAAATGCCCACCTTGCAAGATTAATGTATAACAATCCTGCGATAACTAATGATGGCATACTTCATACTGGCTCAAATATTTTTATTCCTGACCAGGAGGTTGGCAACCATTTTAAAGATGAAAACGGAAAGATTGGTGTGGTTAAGTTGTTGGGGAGTCTGTACAGGCAGGATGCTGTTATACGATACAACATGATTATTCCCTATAACCGATCTGAAGAATTAATGCCATTAGTAGCAAGAGCAATCAGTAACATTGGATTTGATAATGTTTATTATCGTGCGATCGATATCTGGGACAGCACTACAGATAATAACCCAACGCGTCATTATGTCGTTGTAGGAGAGATAGATGGCGAGGATTATGTTTTTGATATGGATGCCGGAAAATTAAAATCAACCTTTACTGGACCGATTATCCTTCCTATAAAAGAGTGGACAGCCAGGTACGCTAAAGAATTTGACAGCAAGCTGATATCCATCAATGAATCCAGTGATATTAATATTGTAAAACCTCGTTCTTCCGGTCGTTTTTCAGAAGGGCTTGAATCCGGAACACATCTCATAAATATAATAACATCGGCACACGAAGTCTATTATACCGAACGAGACACCAGCCCAGAACAGTTATTGAAAAAGATAACTAATAACAACAAAACCATAGAGGATATGCTAAAAAGCATTCAGGACACGCATAAGTCATTACTGCCGGTACTTGAAAAAAAGCTTATATTACCGCTTGGAAAAGAACTTGAAAAACAGGGGTATATGAACATCCGCTATCGTGCTGTCTATTTATGGGATGCAAAGTCAATGGAAACTGGAAAGCCAACACAACATTTTGCTGTGACGGCGATTAAAAATAATAAAGATTTTGTTTTTGATCTTGCGACCAGAGCGTTAGGTGATGGATTCAAAGAACCGTTGATACTTTCACAGAAAGAATGGTGTGAAAAATATTCCGAGATGCTGCCTGATAAATACATTGTCTATCGTGATTTTAACTTTCCAAAAGATGCGTTAGAAAGTCTTGGAAAAAGAGAAAGTAGTAGCTTTGAAATTATGGGCAGTGAGAAAATGCTGACAACCAAGACATCTGATGAATATGATTTTAATTTATTGATGACTGAGCTAGTTAAAAAGCCAGAAATCAATGAGTTAACAAATGTAAAAGAAGATAAATCCATGGAGTTGATGCCGGTTCTCACTAAGGAACTGGCCAGCTTAAATTATCAAAATATTGCCTATCGGGCGGTGTATGTTTGGGATAAAAGTGATGATAATCAAAACATGGGACAACCCCATTATATTGTCACTGCCAGTAAAGCTGGAAAGACTCTGGTATTTGATTTATCGACCAAGGTATACGGCGAAGGCTTTAAAGGCAAAGCAATATCTAATGAAAGTGACTGGCAGCAACAGTATAAAGCGTTTTTTGTAAATAAAAATATTGCAGAAGGCTACATGTCCAAACCAGAGGATACAGAGTCTGCTTACCAGCTTATACTCTCAACCCGGCCAGAAGTATTGTTGGAAAATCTCATGAACAGCGATCTTTCAATTGGATTGTATGCATACACCCTGAAAGATAGATCCGACAGGATTATCGCCGCGACAGGTAAAGAGTTAACAAAACAGAATTTTGACAACATTCGTTATCGTACCGTCTATGTGTGGGATGAAAAGTCTAAGAATCATGGAAAACCACAATTGCACTTTGTTGTGACTGCCACAAAAAACAACAAGGATTTTGTATTCGACTTTTCTAATCAATCCTTGGGTAAAGGATTTAAGGAGCCCTTAATCCTTTCTCAGAAAGAATGGGCTGCAAAATACAATACATTGTTAACAAGAAAATACATTACCTACCGTGACTTTCATTCAGCCGATGAAGCAATCAGCCACAGTAAGCAAAGAACAGGCAATAGTTTTGACCTGATGCCAAATGAGAAGGTTTTACAGTCCGGTGACTCTACCTATTATGACTTTACTCCGTTACTTCTTGATTTGAAGAAGAATTCGACGATCAATGCTTTAATGGAATCGAAAGAAGATAAGTCTCTTGAACTGATAGCATCAGTTACTGCTGAACTTAAAAAATTAAAATACACAGACATTGGCTATTGTGCTGTCTACATCTGGAAAGAAAATGATAATGGCGACAAAATGATGCAACCTCACTTTATTGTCACTGCCAAGAAAGATGGAGAGAGTATGGTATTTGATTTATCGACAGCAGCGTACGGTGATAAATTCAAAGGAGAACCAATCTCTAACGAAAAAAGCTGGAAGACAAACTATAATAAATTCTTTGCCAATCAGACGATAAAGATATATGCAATGTGGAACCCAGAAGATGCAGAAACGTTCTCGGCGATCTCGGTAAAAAACCTGAATAAGATGCCTGGAACACCATCGGTATCCTGAATGCAGGGATAACAAGCCTCTTCTGCATCGCCGAAGAAGCCGTGACCTGCATTAAGTTAAGTTTCCCGTATCAGTATCACTGGTACGGGAAACTGCATAGCCCTGTGTGATTAGCCATGCCCATACAGCGCATCCGGCGCCACATTCATATGTTTCAGTACCGGACCAATAATATTGCCGAAGACTGGCGCAGCCACCGAACCACCGAAGTGATCGCCAGCGGTCGGATGGTTAATCATAATCACCAGCGCCACCTGCGGATCGCTGGCAGGGGCGACTCCGGCGGTATAGTTGATATAACCACCATCATATTTTCCTTCCGGCCCCATCTTTTCTGCAGTACCGGTTTTAATCGCCAGTCGGTAACCCGGCACCGCCGCACGCACGCCGCTGCCGCCGGGCAATGCATCACTTTCCATCATATGGATGACCGCTTTAACCGTATCAGCATTGGCTACCCGGGTACCGATAACCGGTGGAGTCACTTTGGTGATCGACAGCGGACGATAGATACCATATGAACCGAGCGTGGCGTATTCGCGGGCGATCTGTAATGGCGTCACCCGCAGGCCGTAGCCAAACGAGAAGGTTGCACGTTCGATATCTGCCCAGCGCTGACGATGCAGCGGGAAATAGCCGACGCTCTCCCCGGTCAGCCCCAGCCCGGTCGGTTTGCCGAGGCCAAAGTTACTGAAAGTATTGACCAACACCTGTGCAGGCATCGCCAGCGCAATATGCGAGACACCAATATCACTCGATTTCTGCAAAATACCGGTCATCGTCAGACGCGGCCAGTGACCAACGTCTCGGATTAAATGGCCATTGACCCGGTAAGGCGTGGTATCAATAACCGAATCCGGGCGCACCAGTTTACGCTCCAGCCCTTCCATCACCACCAGCGGCTTCACGGTAGAACCCGGTTCAAAACT
This sequence comes from Winslowiella toletana, assembly GCF_032164335.1. Lineage (NCBI taxonomy): Bacteria > Pseudomonadati > Pseudomonadota > Gammaproteobacteria > Enterobacterales > Erwiniaceae > Winslowiella > Winslowiella toletana. The sequence goes on from NZ_CP134152.1 coordinate 3,928,655, forward strand.
GTCATTAATCGCCGAATTACGCATCTGTGCCGGTGAAACGTCGGCAAAATTATTCGGATTAAAAGAGGGGTACGACGCCATGCCCAGCACTTCGCCCGTATCGATTTTGATTAATACTGCTGCTCCGGAATCGGCCTTGTTCAGCAACACACCGTCACGCAGTTTGGTATACATGGTGTACTGGTCAAACTTATCGATACTCAGCTGCAGCGTCGGCGGTTGCTGGGGCGGCTGATAATCGATCATTGCGATAATATTACCCTCACCATCCTGGCGATACTGCTCATGTCCCGGTTCGCCCTGTAGCAACTTGTCGTAGCCATGCTCCAGGCCGTTAAGCCCTTTATTGTCGGTGCCGACAATGCCCAGTAACGGTGCGGTGGCTTCACTCATCGGATAAAACCGGCTGTCGTCATAAACCGTGCTGATGCCTTTCAGATGCAGCTGAGAAATATCTTTCGCGATGCCCAGCTCGATTTTGCGCCCGAGATAAAGAAAGCGACGACTGGCATTGGCATTAATTTGCTGAGCGATTTGATCGACCGGCTGATTCAAAGCATTGGCGAGATATTGCCATTTTTCACTGGTGAAATCAGGGTGGGCTTCCAGCACCCGTTTGGGATCGGCAATGATATCGCGCGAAGGCACGCTTAATGCCAACGCCTCACCGTTACGATCCAGCAGCGTGCCGCGGTTAGTCGGCAGCGTAACGGTGCGTAACGAGCGCTGATCGGCCTGATGCTCCAGCATTGGGTGGTTAATCAGTTGCAGATCGGCCACTCTGGCCAGCAGTACCGCCATGCAACCCAGCACGCCGAGACAGATCAGGCGAAACCGGAAGGGATTGAACGGTGCTTTAATCTGGTCTTTACCCAATATTTTTTTTAGTCGCGGCATATGGCTTTGGCAGATTTTTAGATGATAACTAACTGAAGGTTATAAAGAAGAGTCTGGGCAGATAACAGAAAAACTGTGTTTCATTTCGTGATTGCCGTTTTTCGGGCAAAAAAAACCTGCGCATCTGCGCAGGTTGGTGTAATCAAGCAAAATACAAAAACTTTTTGATGTTCACCCATCAATACCTCTGGGACTTAAAATCTAGCAAGTCCCACTGATGGGCCGCCATCACTGATTCGCAACAGTTATCCGCAAAGTGTAACCAGCCATTAGATTGTTAGGCGGTTTTGCTACTGACGGCGCTTTTCACCTCAACCAGACAGCTCATGGCGTTCGGTCCCTGGGTTAACGACGAGGTACCGATATCCAGGGTTAATACATTGGGATTACCGGCGCGGTCATACGGCTGCCAGTTGGCTTTGCCAAAGCCAGGATCAAACCATGCACCGGTTGAAATCAGTACCACCCCCTGAGTGACGCCATCAGTGAGCCGGACGCCGGCCAGCATAACGCCACGGCTGTTGCTGACGTTTATCGCTTCGCCATCATTAATGCCGCGCGCCACCGCGTCCTGCGGATGCATCCACAAGGTTTCATGGCCGGCAGTTTTATTCGCCTGGACGCTGGCGGTACCATCAAGCTGGCTGTGCAGACGATCGCCCGGCTGGATCGAGATCATATGTAACGGATAATTCCGACTAAGTTCGGCCCCAAGCCACTCTTTCGGCGGCTGCCATTGCGGGTGACCAGCAAAATCATCCAGTTGATAATCGGCGATGGTTTTGCAAAATAGCTCAATTTTGCCGCTGTGAGTTTTAATCGGGTTAGCCTGTGGATCATTACGGAAATCTTCCATAAAGATATACGGTTTGTCGCCCTGTGGGATTTCGACAAAACCGCGCTGCCAAAACTCACCAAATTCCGGCCAGTACACGCCTTTATTGGCATGTGCCAGCGCACACTGCTGATAAAGATGCTCTATCCACTGCATTTCGTTGCGGTTTTCGGTGAACTGCTCGCGGTAGCCAAGACGATCGGCGATATCGGCAAAAATATCAAAATCATTACGTGCCTGGTGCTGCGGTTTAATTGCCTGATGCATGGCTAATACATAGCGGTCACGCGATGAGCCACCGATATCATTACGCTCCAGCGTGGTGGTGACCGGCAGCACGATATCGGCCATCTGCGCCGCTGGCGTCCAGACAATGTCCTGTACGATAACCGTATCCGGGCGCTGCCAGCCCTCTACCAACCGGTTAAGCTGCTGATGATGGTGGAACGGGTTACCGCCCGCCCAGTGCACCAGATGAATATCAGGATAGTGGTGGGTTTCCCCCTGGAAACTGTAGGGCTGGCCAGGATTAAGTAGCATATCGCTGATGCGCGCCACCGGAATGGAAAGCCCGGACGGATTCGGTCCGGTCGACATTAATGGTGCGGGCGCTTCGACACGCGGATTACCCACGCTGTTCATCGAACCATGCCCGAAGGAGAAACCGCCGCCCGGCAATCCAGGCTGGCCAAGCATCGAGGATAAGGCAATCATCATCCAGTAAGGCTGCTCGCCGCGATGCGCGCGCTGAACGGAATAGGAACAGGTGATAAAACTGCGCACGCCAATCAGCTGCTGCGCCAGCTGGGCAATGCGCGCCGCTGGCACGCCGGTAATCTCACTGGCCCACTGTGGCGTTTTAGCCACACCGTCGCTTTCACCGGTCAGATAAGCGCGCAGCTCGGTGTATCCGACACAGTGACTTTGCAGGAAAGCATTATCCACCGCGCCAAGCCGTTCAATCTCGTAACCCAGCGCCAGCATCAGCGCCACATCAGTATTTGGCCGAATCGGGATCCATTCGGCATTAACGAATTCCGGGCAGTCATCACGCATTGGGCTGATATTAATCACCCGCGTGCCCTTCGCTGCCAGCTGCTGTAACGCGGGTTTAAGGCTGTGTTGTCCGGCACCACCCGAGGCCACCTGAGCATTTTTCAGCGCCAGCCCACCAAAGGCAACAAACAGCTGGCAGTGCTCGACTACACTCGGCCAGTCGGTGACGCGCCCGGTCAGCGGCATGTAAGTACCGATGACATACGGCAGGAAAAATTGCGCGGCGCCCCAGCTGTAGTTACCTTGCTGATCGACGCCACCGCCACCGTTAAAGTAAAAACGGCGCACTAAAGTACGCGCATGGTTCACGCGACCAGCCGATGACCAGCCGTAAGATCCGTTGAAAATGCCTGAAGCACCGTAGCGATCGCGCACCCGGCGATTTTCCTCAGCCACCAGATCCAGCGCGGTTTCCCAGTCCACTTCAACGAAGCCTTCACGGCCACGCAGCGTTCGGTCGCTGTTCTCTCGTGACGTTAACCAGGAGCGACGCACCATGGGTTTACGGATACGTTTATCGGAGTAGACCAGTTCCGGAATGGTGTTCAGCATCGGCGACGGATCGCTATCGGCAAAAAAAGGCTCACAGCCGGTCAGCTTGCCGTTTTGAGTTACAGCGGTAAATGCGCCCCAGTGGGCGAGGTGTGGCACTTTTTTAATTGTCATAAGTTGTCCGGCAGGCAGCTAAAATTCTGTCGCCAGCATAGCATTTTTTAGACTGCCGTCAGCGGCAATCTGCCGATCCGCATCCGGGCAATTGATCGGGTGAAGCCTGATATTTCCTCCCGCTTTGCGACACCCCTGGCATTCTCTCAGCTTGAACAAGGGCGCGTTTTCCGCAACACTGAATTTATGTGTAAACGCTTTCCCAGGATCAGGTAAACAGATGGCTACCATAAAGGATGTTGCAAAAATGGCCGGCGTTTCCGTCGCCACCGTATCACGTGTGATTAATAAATCACCGAAGGCCAGTGAAAGCTCCCGGCTGGCGGTCACCCGCGCCATGGAGCAACTGCAATACCATCCGAATGCCAATGCGCGCGCGCTGGCGCAGCAATCGACTGAAACCATTGGTCTGGTGGTTGGCGACGTTTCCGATCCTTTTTTCGGTGCAATGGTAAAAGCTGTCGATGAAGTGGCCTGGCAAACCGGCAACTTTTTGCTGATTGGTAACGGTTACCATAATGAGCAAAAAGAGCGCCAGGCGATTGAGCAACTGATGCGTCATCGCTGCGCGGCGCTGGTGGTCCACGCCAAGAAAGTGCCCGACGACGAACTGATCGGCCTGATGAAGCAGGTGCCCGGTATGGTGCTGGTCAATCGCCTGCTGCCTGGCTTCGAAAATCGCTGTGTTGCGCTGGACGATCGCTATGGCGCCTGGCTGGCGACCCGCCATTTAATTCAGCAAGGCCATAAAAATATCGCTTTTATCTGCTCAACCCATGCCATTTCTGATGCGGAAGATCGCCTGCAAGGCTATTACGATGCGCTGCGCGAACATAATCTGCCGGAAAACGATCGTTTGGTCGCGTTTGGTGAACCGGACGAACTGGGTGGCGAGCAGGCAATGACCGAACTGCTTGGACGCGGTAAAAACTTTACTGCCGTCGCCTGCTACAACGATTCGATGGCTGCTGGCGCACTGGCGGTGTTAAGCGATAACAGTATCCGCATTCCCGAAGAGATTTCACTGATTGGCTTCGATGACGTACTGGTGTCGCGCTACGTTCGCCCGCGTCTGACGACAATACGCTACCCGATTGTTACCATGGCTCAGCAGGCGGCTGAACTGGCGCTGGCGCTGGCCAATAACGCGCCCCTGCCGGAAGTGACCAATATGTTTAGCCCGACGCTGGTACGCCGTCATTCCGTCGGCACGCCGGGATAATTCAGCGGGCAGCGATTGCGGCCCGCTCCGGTGATTAACCCTCGAACCTGTCGATGATTATTTGGTCTCCCGGTCGTACGCGAAATGAAACCGGATTACCGGCCACGATACGGAAAAATGCCCTATCGTTGTCGAAAATATTCACCCCTGCGGCCATGGTTCTTTCTGGAAAGATATCGCCCAGCTGATTAAAAGCGGATATAAACAATCCCCGGCTCGAATATTCCCGGAAGGCACGGACCGCCTCGCCCTGCACCGTCACCACGCCACGAAAACCGCTGGTTGGCCACAGAGTTTGCTGGGTAAACTCCCGGGCAAAGCGCGTCGAGTTACAACTGATAAATCTGAGTTCATGATATTCATCCAACGCAATATCTTGCTCGTTTAACAAGTTAACCAGTTGCCGGGGAGTGACCGAGCGCCCGCCGAGAGCAATGCGGTTTCCATTAGTAAAAGCCCATATATTCAGCCGTTGTTGCGCCTGGTGGTTAGCATCCTGATAAGTATCCTCAAAAATCACCGACATCAGCGAGTGGGCGCCATCCGTTGCCCCACGCGGCGAGCTACGCCCCAGGGTTGCCCGATAACGAAACTCACTAGCCAGATCCATATCGATAGTGTCCTCAGCCAGCACCGCGCTACGTCCGGCGGCCAGCATGCCGCCAGCACCGATAATTCCCAGCGCCAGCGACGCCCAGCCTAACGCCTTTGCCAGCTGCGGATGCGTTGATTGTTCCAGTTGACCGGCCAACCCCAGCGTCGAACTGATGACCGTGGTCGCCAGCGCTGCGCTAATTGCCAGTGAACTACCGCCGGTAAATAACGCGCCAAGAATACCAACGCCCATGCCCACTCCCCAACCGAGCCAGTTCAGCCAGCTCATATGGCCGGACGGATCGCTGCGGTTAATCGGATCGCCTGCACACCAGCCATAAGGATTAACACCGCCAGCCGCAAACGGGCTACTGCTATCCGGGCAATCACAGCGCATCAGCGTCGGGCTGTAAGCCCGGTAGCCATTACCGGGATGAAAAGCGTGGCTGACGAAATCAAGACGCTGGCCATTAAATGTCAGTACGGAGTTATTCATTAACAGGCTCCTGTTGATCAAATAACTCTGTAATACTGCTTCGGTCAGCCGGTAACCAGTGCGGATAACATCTAAAAGATCATCATGATGTGTTGTACACATCATGATGTCGGGGACGCTGCGCAGCTTTACACCAGTTTTCCCTGAAAGATCGGAACCGATTCAAATAAATAGCCGTCAAAGTCTGGTGCGTCTGCATCAGACAACTCCAGCAATGTATTTTTGACGTTTTCCAGGTGTTGCCACATTGCCTGCCACGACCCCATGACATCGCGACGGCGCAGCGCAGCGAGGATAGTCTGATGATCGCCAAGCCATTTCAGACGATAGCTGCGGGTTTCGATGTGGCTGCGCAGTTGCTGCCACAGTGGACTGCTTTCATGATGTCGCCAGACGCTGTTCACCGTATCCAGCAGCATCTGATTCTGCGTGGCACCAGCCAGCAGCAGATGGAACATTTTGTCGTTGTCGTGGCTGTAATCGTTCATCGCAATCGCTTTCTGCTCTTGCTCCAGCGTGCGTTTTAAATTTTCGATATCCGCCTTGGTCGCCATTTTTGCGGCAAACGCAGCGATATTACTTTCCAGCAGCTGACGCGCCTGCAGCATCTCAAATGGCCCGACGTCACTGCGGAAAAAGGCCTCTTCTTCATCACTGCTTTCCGAAGGAATCCGCATGACGTAAACCCCGGAACTTTGCCGGATATCCACCGTGCCTTCCAGCTCCAGCATCAGCAATGCTTCACGCACAATAGTGCGACTGACGCCCCAGGTCTCGGCGATATTGCGCTCTGGCGGCAGACGCGACCCCACCGGATAGTGGCCATCAATAATTTGCTGACGCAGATGCTGACCAATTTCCTGATACTGCTTCTTCTCTTGCGGAGGTGCGACCTTATCCACTTAATCACCCTTAACCCATTGACGATGTTGATAATATCGCCGACTCGCTTCCGCTTCGAGCTGTAACGTTATGCGGGTCAGAACAGAATATCTGACCCGTTTACGACGATATTCGCCTTTAGTCTACCAAAGCCAGCGCCTGATCGAGTACTTTTGCACCGTTAAGTGTGCCGTAAGCCACCGAATCGATTACCGCAATCGGGATTTGATAACTGTCGGTAAGTTTACGATTTTCTTCAAGTTTAAAGCGCACCTGCGGCCCTAACAGCACGGCTATCACCTCAGCGCCGTAATTTTGCAGCTCGTCACGCAGATTCTGCTCGGGAATCGCATAGATTTGATACTCAAGGCCGCGCGCTGCCGCCTCTTTCTCCATGCGAGTCACCACCATTGAGGTCGACATGCCTGCCGCGCAGGCCAGTACGATACGTTTCATCATCAGACTCCTTATTTCCATTCATCATCAAGCGTTAGCGTCAGCTGATGGCTGTCACGCAGGCCGCGATACCAGTGAGCCGATTTTTTCATCCGGCGCTGGCGCTGGTTTTCCAGATCGATCTCGATTAATCCATAACGGTTCTTGAAGGCGTTCATCGGCGATACGTTATCGGTAAATGCCCACAGCATATAGCCCTGACAGTTGGCGCCCGCCTCGCGCGCTTTCAGCGTCTGATACAGATGTTCGGCGATAAACTCAATGCGATAATCATCCTGTATCTCGCCGTCGGCATTTTTAAACTGCGCTTCGTTTTCAATGCCCATGCCACTCTCCGCCACAAACCACGGGACGTTGCCATATTCATTCTTAATCCGCATTGCCATATCAAAAATAATCTGCGGCATAATTTCCCAGCCGCGGGACTTATTCATCCGGCGGCCTGGCAGCTCAAAATGCTCGTAGTAGTAAGCCGGATGAAAAGGCGTTTCCGCATGCCAGGCGCGAGAAGGCGCCTTAACGCGATGCGGATAATAGAGATTGATGCCGACTTCATCGACGCGATAGTCAGCGATCAGTTGCAGCTCAGCAGCGTCGTAATCCCACTGCACGCCATGCTGTTGCAGCAGCGCGATCAGCTCTGGTGGATATTCGCCTTTCATCGCCGGATCAAGAAATACCCGGTTATAAAACAGGTCGTAGAGATGCGCCGCTTTAACATCATGCGCGGCACTGGAGCGTGGATAAGTCACTTCCGGATTAAGGATAGTCCCTACAGTGCCCGGATAGCCTTTTTCACGAAACAGCTTCACCACTTTGGCGGTTGCCAGATTTTTATGGTGATTCCACTGCATCCATTTATGTGTATTTTGCTCGTAAGGCCAGCGCAGCGCGTCCAGATAGACGCGGGTCTGCACCACAATCGGCTCATTAAAAGTGAACCAGCGCGTGACTTTATGCGCGTAGCGGGCAAACACCTGTTCGGCATACAGCAGATACAGTTCCACCACTTTTTTCGACGCCCAGCCGCCATATTGCTCCAGTAAAATAGCCGGAAGCTCATAGTGTTCAAGGCATAGCATCAGTTCAATGCCCTGGCGCTGCATCTCATCGATCAGGTTGTCGTAGTAGCGGGCGTACTCTTCATCCACCACTCCATTTTCATAGTCGGTGAGAAACCGTGACCAGTTGATGGAGGTGCGGTAGTGCGTCAGCCCGGCAGCTTTCATTAATGCCACATCTTCCTGATAGCGGTTAATAAAATCGGTGGCCCCCGCCGGGCCATAGCCGTTATGCCAGACGTGGCGATCGTGCTGATACCAGGCATCAAGATAAGAATCCTGCCCCGGTTTTTTGCCGCTCCAGCCTTCGGTTTGCCAGGCTGAGGCGGCAGCGCCGAGAATAAAATCTTGCGGGATGGAGACACTCACTTTGCTCATGCCAGCTCCTGTTTTTCGGGTTGCAGCAATTTCTCTTCCGCTGCCTGTGCGCGGCGGGCAGCGATTTTGACAAACGGGAAGTAGATAACCACTGAGACCAGGATGCAGACGATTTGCGTCACTACCGCGCCCATTGAACCGGCGGTGGACAGCCAAGCATTGATAATCGGCGGCGTAGTCCACGGCACCATCACTACCGCCTTACCGGCGAAGCCGGTAAGGGTCGCGAAGTAGCCAATCGAACCGGTAATTAATGGCGTAATAATGAAAGGGATCGCCAGGATCGGGTTTAGCATAATCGGCATACCGAAGATCACCGGCTCATTAATGTTAAACAGCCCGGGTCCAAAGGAGAGTTTGGCAATTTCACGCATCTCTTTACGTTTGGTTGCCAGCATGACCGCCGTCAGCAGGCCAAGCGTCAAGCCGGAGCCGCCAATACTCATATACACATCCCAGAACGGCATAGTGATGATATTCGGCGCTTCGATACCCTGCTCAAAAGCATTCATATTGACCAGAATCGCCCCTAACAGCAGCGGCTCGCGGATTGGCTTAATCATCTGGTTGCCGTGAATACCAATCACCCAAAACAGCTGCGCGACAAACATCAACAGCAGAATGCCCCACAGGCTCTGCACCACCGATTCCAACGGCTCCTGCACCACTTTGTACACTGCATCATAGAGATACATGCCGGTAACGCGGTGGAAAATAAAGCCAAAGGTGGCGATAGCGGAGACGGTGATAATTGCCGGGATCAGCGCGGAAAACGAGGCGGCGACATTCGGCGGCACGGTATCCGGCATTTTGATTTTCAGGCGGTTGATGTTCTCCAGCCGGCAATAGATTTCTACCGACAGGATGGCGATAAACATTCCGAGAAACAGGCTTTTAGTATCGGAGAACTGCTTCGCCAGCACGTCGGTTACCAGTTGCATCTGGCCGCCAACCATCATTTGCAAGGTGGTGGGCGTCACGGCAATAAAGCAGATAATCGCTAACAGCCCGGGAAACAGCGTCCTGATCCCGTTGATTTTGCCCAGCTCAATACCAATCAGAAATACCGCGCCAATATTCAGAAAGCTTAAAGTGGCATAGTTAATACTGCTGGTGATCGGTTTCAGCTCGGCAAGAAAGGCAAGGGAACTGAAGCTTGCCAGACCATTTTTCGGATCCAACACCATATTAGAGATCAATACGGAAAAGGCACCGACAATAATCACCGGCATCAGGGTGATAAACGACGCCTTGATCGCCATGATGTAGCGATAACTATTAAATTTAGTAGCGAAACTCCCCAGAGAGTCGATCAGACGATCCTGTAGAGACATGAGTGATACCTCAAAGTAAAAGTGTCAGCGTCCGGTTATTGAGTTACTGGTGAAATTCCATTCACCTGGCATACCAAAATTAACCATATCGATTTATTTTTCTGTGATTAAGCTCTCGGAACGCTATTTTGGCATTCCAGTAAGATTAACTTTCAAATTTTGGTATACCAATAACCGAGGTGAGTATGGATTTCGAACAAACCATGATGGAGTTGTTGATCAATGCAGGCGAAGCGCGATCCCACGCAATGAGCGCTATCCAGTTTGCCCGTAAACGCCAATGGCAGAGTGCGGATGACGCGCTGGCGGCCTCTGTGGAAGCGGCAAAAGCGGCACACCATATTCAGACCCGGTTAATTGGTGCTGACGAGGGTGTCGGTAAGGTGCCGGTGACGCTGATCCTGGTACATGCGCAGGATCATCTGATGAATGCCATGCTGTGCCGCGATCTGGCCGAGGAGATTGTGTTGCTCAGAAAGGAGATGTTTGGCGGATAATCGTTTGGCACAGGCGGCAAGAACGCAGCCTGTGCATATGACTGTTATTTATCTGATAATTAACTTTCTAAGGCCAGCAATTCGGCAATCGTCTGGCGGCGACGAATTTCACGCGGTTGTCCGTTTTCAAACAGCACTTCCGGCAATAACGGGCGCGTATTGTAATTTGATGACATCGACGCGCCATAAGCGCCGGTATCATGAAATACCAGATAATCCCCCACCTGCACCGCTGGCAGCGCGCGGGTTTCCACTTTACCGCCCTCCTGCTGGGTAAACACATCACCGGACTCACACAGCGGCCCGGCAATCACACTCTCAATCGTCTGCTGGGGATCGATCTGACGTTCGTCTCCGGCCAGTGCTGAAATATGGTGATAGCTGCCGTACATCGCCGGACGCATCAAATCGTTAAACCCGGCATCCACCAGCACAAAGTGGCGGCTGCCCATCGCTTTCACCGCTCTGACCTGGGAAACCAGCACGCCAGATTCCGCGACCAGATAGCGACCCGGTTCAATTTCCAGCTTTACAGCATGACCGAGATGCGCGGCAATACGCTGACGCGCGCCATTCCACAGGCCAAAATAGTGTTCGGTATCAATCGCCTCTTCACCAAAGTGATAAGGAATCGACAGGCCGCCACCGGCAGAAATCGCTTCAAGATCTTCACCAAAGCTCACCACCTGGTCGACCATCGCATCACACACCTGCTCAAGATGGCCGTAATCAACGCCAGAGCCGATATGCATATGAATGCCAACCAGTTTCAGACCATGCTGCTGAATAGCCTTCAGCGCCAGCGCTAAATCGGTATGCCAGATTCCGTGCTTGCTGTTTTCACCGCCGGTATTGGTTTTCTGACTGTGTCCATGCCCGAAACCTGGGTTCACCCGCAGCCAGACGCGATGCCCTGGCGAAACCTCACCAAGCTGATGCAGCATATCCACTGAACCGGCATTGACCGGGATCTGTAGCTCCGCAACCCGTGCCAGCGTCGGTGCATCAAATACGTCAGCGGTAAACACAATCTCATCGCCGCCCGGCTGAAAACCCGCCACCAGCGCGCGCTCAATCTCACCCAGCGAAACGGAATCGACCTTAACGCCAGCCTGATGCATCAGGCGTAAAATATGAATATTCGAACAGGCTTTTTGCGCGAAACGAATCACATCAAACTGCTGCAATTGCTGGATGCGCTCGGCAATGATGCTGGCGTCGTAAGCCCATACCGGGCAGTCGTAGCGACGGGCCAGTTGCAGCAGGTTTTCGCCGGTCAGGGCAGTTTCGGTGTTATTCAGCGGGCGTGGCATAGCAATTCTCCTGAAGTAGTGACGCTATTACGCCACAGGCTGTTCTTGCTGAAAAATATCTGTTTAATCCATGTCTATGCAAATATGATATGGTTTTCACTGACGGATGGCGAAAATGGCCAATATCAACCTGCGGCATATTGAGATTTTCCATGCGGTGATGACCAGCGGTAATCTCACCGAAGCGGCAGCAATGCTGCATACCTCCCAACCCACCGTCAGCCGCGAACTGGCACGCTTCGAGAAACTGATTGGTTTACAGCTATTTGAGCGGGTGCGGGGCCGACTGCAACCGACCGTGCAGGGCTTACGGCTGTTCGAAGAGGTACAGCGCTCATGGTACGGGCTGGATCGCATTATTGATGCGGCAGAAGGCCTGCGTCAGTTTCGCCAGGGCGAGCTTTCCATCGCCTGTCTGCCGGTATTTTCTCAGTCGCTGCTGCCGCTACTTTGCCAGCCGTTTCTGCAACGCTATCCCGATCTCAGCCTGAATATCATTCCGCAGGAGTCACCGCTGCTGGAAGAGTGGCTCTCTGCCCAGCGCCACGATTTGGGGCTGACCGAAACAACTCTGACGCCAGCGGGCACCGATCGCATCGAATTGCTGACGCGCAATGAGGTCTGCGTATTGCCAACAGGCCATCGCCTGGCGGCGCGCACGCAGCTGGAGCCACAGGATTTCGCAGGGGAAAACTACATCAGCCTGTCGCGCAGCGACAGTTATCGGCAGCTGCTGGATAAGCTGTTTGCGGAACATGGCGTGCAGCGCCGTATGGTAATGGAGACGCACAGTGCGGCATCGGTTTGCTCGATGGTTAAAGCCGGAGTGGGAATTTCAGTGGTGAATCCACTGACGGCGCTGGATTACGCCGACAGTGGAGTGGTGATTCGCCGGTTCAGTATCGATGTGCCCTTTACCGTCAGTTTGATCCGGCCGCGTCATCGCCCGGCCTCGGCGCTGGTGGATGCCTTCAGTCAGCATCTGCAACAGCATATTGGCTTGTTCAGCCAGCGCCTCGACGCGTTACTGGCTTAAGCGCTGACCGCTTCCGGGCGGCCAGATGCATTGCGGAAGGTGATCAGGCAAACCACCAGCCCAATCGCCGCCAGCACGGCGGCAGCAACCGGCACCGCCGTCAGGCCGAAGCCACCGCTGATCACCGCGCCGCCGACCCACGCACCCAGCGCATTACCGACGTTAAACGCCGAAATGTTCAGGGTCGAGACCAGGTTTGGCGCATCTTTACCGTGACGGACCACGTTAATTTGCAGGCCCGGAACGGTAGCAAACGTCGCCATTGCCCATAAGAAAAGCGTGATTTCCGCCAGCCACAGCGCATGGCTGGTCCAGCTGAACAGCAGCGACAATACCGCAATTAACGAGAAGCTGAGCATCAGACTGAAGGAGACGCGCCAGTCTGCCAGCTTACCGCCGAGAATATTACCGATGGTCAGGCCACCCCCAATCAGGAACAGCGTCCAGCTGACGCCGCGATCGCTGATGCCGGTCACTTCCAGCAGTAACGGCGCGATATAGCTGAACAGCGCGAACATAGCCGCAGCAAAGAACATCGTCATCAGCAGTGACAACCATAGCTTGCCATTGGCCAGCGCGCTGATTTCACTCGCCAGATGGACCGGCTTCTCTTCTTTATTTACCGGCAGGCTGACGATTAAGGCGATAAATGCCAGTACGCCGATAACCGATACCGCCCAAAACGTGGCACGCCAGCCAAATAACTGGCCAAACCAGGTGCCTAATGGCACGCCCAGCACGTTGGCCAGCGTCAGGCCGGTAAACATCAGCGCGACCGCCGAGGCCTGCTTGCCTGCCGGTACCAGACTGGCAGCAACTACCGCGCCAATCCCGAAGAAGGCACCGTGACATAATGCAGTCACCACGCGCGCCAGCATCAGCAAGTTATAGCTGTACGCCAGCGCACACAGAATGTTGCCAACGATAAAGATCGACATCAGTAATATCAGCGTGCGCTTACGCGGCAGTCTGGCGGTCAGCAGTGCCATAATGGGTGCGCCAATGGCAACACCCAACGCATAGCCACTGATTAACCATCCGGCTGATGGAATCGAAACGTGTAGATCTTTAGCCACCTCAGGCAGCAGCCCCATAATGACGAACTCAGTGGTGCCGATCGCAAATGCACTCAGCGCCAACGCCAGTAATGAAACAGGCATATCATTCTCTCCAAAAAAACTTATAACTTCAGGCAGGATGTTTTACGTATAAAGGTCATTTTTAGTGATGTCAGCTATGAGGGCTTGATTTGATCTACATCACAATCGACTATTAGAACATAGCCGATAATAGCCATACATCACATTTACAGCAAATGTGTGTTGACCGGTTAGCAATAATCATGCTTGTCGCACCTAATAAAACAGGTGCAAATGTAAACAATCAGCTGCTAACGCGTTTTATTGTTAATCGAATTTTTATTCTAATTCTGCCGGTAAACTTTAGTCATTCTTAACATTCCGCGTTAAGATTGATCCCGTTTTTACGGTTTTATACAATCAAGCATTGCTATCTTGAGTGAGGTTGTTAGGATTTTTCAGCATTTCGCCTTAAAGAATAATGCTTTGCGGCCGATACCTGGTTAATGGAGTGGCCTGGTGATAGTTACGTTGCTTGATAATCAACGTCGGGGAGACATGATGCGACTGCTTATATCCTTAATGTGTTTGTTACTTGCTGGATGCTCGGTAGGCAAATATGAGTATAGTGGAGAGGCTCTGAAAAGGGTCGACATGACGGTAACGGGTATACCTACGGTGATGGGAATTGGCACCCTGGGTACAACTATCCCGTTGACCGATAAATATAGTCTGACCGCCGCACATGTGGCTAAATTTTCAACCTATAAAGTCAAGGCGTATCATCCTGATTGCGATTTGGCGATTGTATATCGCAAAAATAATGAAACAAATCTGCCACCCACCTTCCGTAATGGCAAGATGGGGGACACGGTAAACCTGTATGGCTATAGCTTTATTTCGGCGATGCCGGTCGCGTCCAGCGGCACCAACCTGGTCAATACCGGACTGAAAAATAGCTGGAACAATTTGAACTGCGTGGTGGTGGCTGCCGATGCAGGCGTAGTCAAAGGGATGTCAGGTGGCGCAGTCTATAATGCCTCGGATGACAGTATTGCGGGCGTAATTGTCGGCTATACCAATGAAATTAATGAGAGTAAAACCGGCAAGAATCTGTATAAAAACGTCGCGCTCTACGTCCCTTATGCCAGCTTCAAAGACTGGCTGGAACAGACCACCCGCTCTTAACCGAACCGGCGTATTCACTATCGGCAGCAACAATGCCGCCGATAGTCAATTTACAGGCTACAAAACTGCATCAGGCCGTGTCGCGCAGTTCAAACATGCCAAACGGGTGAATCTGCAAGTAGTAGCAATCGCCCGGTGACGGTTGTAACTCAATCGCATTAACCTGCAACAATAATTGCTGTCCGTGCCAGTCAACCAGCACTTCATATTGCGGCCCCATATAGGCGACTTTTTTGATGGTACAGCGCTGACTGTCCTCCCCCTGCTGACTGAGGGTGATCGCCTCCGGACGCACACCAACCGCACACTGCTGCAATCCGCTGGCAAAACCTTCAGGTCGTGCAATCGCATAGCCAAAGATTTCGACGCGATTGTGGTTTATACGCGCATCGAAGATATTGGCGTCTCCCATAAAGCCGGCCATAAAGCGCGAAGCCGGATAGCGATACAGCGTTTGCGGCTCGCCCAACTGCATAATCTTGCCTTTATTCATTACCAGCACGGTATCCGATACCGCGAATGCCTCACTTTGATCGTGGGTGACATACAGTGAGGTGATATTGAATTGCTGCTGCAGCTCGCGGATTTTTTCACGCATGCTGCGGCGCAGGTTGGCATCAAGATTACTCAGCGGCTCATCAAACAACAGCACCTTGGGCTTCAGGATCAACGCACGCGCCAGTGCTACTCGCTGCTGCTGTCCACCGGAAATTTGATCGACAAATCGATCTTCAAATCCTTCCAAATCCACCAGTTTCAGCGCTTCATTCACCCGATCGCGGATTTCGGCTTTTGGTCGACCCAGCATACGCAAGCCGTAGCCGATGTTTTCTCCCAGCGACATATGTGGAAACAGCGCATAAGACTGAAAAACCATACAGATATCACGCTGCTGAATCGAGCGGTGGGTCACATCCTCACCATCAATCAGGATCTGCCCTTCGGTAGGTTTTTCCAGCCCGGCCACCAGCCTTAATACCGTAGTTTTGCCACAGCCCGACGGCCCCAGCAGTGTGACCATCTGCCCCTGTGGAATGGCGAGGCTGAGATCGTCAATCACCACGTTATTCCCAAAGCGCTTACCAATATTTCTCAGTTCGACGAAGTGTTTTTTATTATCATTTGGTTGTGCAACGTTAGCGTTCATAAGCACCCTGTTAACTGTTTTTCGCCCGCGAACGGGCCACGCGCGCTTCACCGACCAGCGCATCAAAGATAAAAATGATGGCCAGCATCACCACGATCAAAATCGAACCATAGGCAATCGCCATGCCGTATTCGCCATCCTCAACCCGGTTGAGGATGTAGGACGTCGCCACGCGGGTATCTGGCGTCACAAGGAAAACAATGGCGCTGACGGTGGTAATGGCGCGCACAAAGCTGTAGATCAGTGCCGAAAGGATCGCCGGTCGCAGCAGCGGCAGTACGATAAACAGCACGGTTCTTAACGAGCCGGCGCGCAGGCTGAGTGAGGCTTCGTCCAGTGATTTATCCAGCTGTCCCAGCCCGGCAATACCGGCGCGAATTCCTACCGGCACGTTACGCATCACCATTGAAATAATCACAATCGCCGCGGTTCCGGTGAGATAAACCGGTGCACTGTTAAATGCCAGAATATAGGAGACGCCCGCCACGGTGCCCGGCACCGCGAAGCACAGCATGGTCGTAAACTCGATCACTTTTTTACCGGTGAAGTGCTGGCGCACCACAATGTAAGCAATCAGTAAACCAAAGATGGCGGTAATCGGCGCAGCAATACCGGCATACAGTAGCGTGTCGAGCAGTGAAGGCCAGGCACCGTCACTGAATCCCTGTCCGAACAGCTTGCTGAAGTTATCCAGCGTCAGAGTGTAATCAACGCCCCAGTTAACCGTGAAGCTGCCGTAGAAGATGCTGCCGTACAGCAATACGTTAAAACCGATCCATACCCACAGCAGCAGCGTCACCGCCGTCACTAACGAGCCAGGTAATGGCTGTACATCGCCACGCGAAGATTTTCCGGAAATGGTGACGTAAGAGCGTTTACCAATCCACATATACTGGATGCAGAAGACCAGCAGGGAGAACAGCAGCAGGATCACTCCCAGCGTACTGGCGGCGGCATAATCCAGCTGAGCGCCGGTAATATAGAAGTAGATTTGCGTTGCCAGTACATCAAAGTTACCGCCCAGTACCAGCGGGTTACTGAAGTCAGCCAGCGATTGTACAATTACGATTAAAAACGAGTTAGCCAGCGCCGGTTTAAGCAGCGGTAAGAATACCCGCTTAAAGGTCTGATAGCGGTTGGCACGCAGGGTATAAGAGGCTTCTTCCAGCGACGGATGAATAGTTTTAATCGCACCGTCGAGGATCATAAATGACATCGGCGTAAACGCCAGCACCTGCGCCAGCCAGATGCCGGTAAAACCGTACAGCCAGTTACTGTTGGTCAGCCCAAGATACTGCACCATAAATTCGGTGATATAACCGGAACGCCCCATCATCAGCGTCACCCCTAAGCCAACGACGAACGGCGGGGTCACAATCGGCAGAATCGAAAAGATACGGCCAATCAGCGCTGAACGTTTAGCGATGCGCGTGGTGTAAATCGCCAGCACCAGCCCGAAGAAGGTGCAGCCAATCCCCACTGCGGCGCTAAGCAAAAATGAGTTCCAGATAACCTGAATGATATGCGCCTGACCGAGAATATTCATAAACTGCAACGGCGCGAACGCTCCGTTGTCATCACTGAACATCGGTTTGAAAATGGCCAGGCTGGGATAGAGAATAAACAGCCCAATCAGCGCCACAATGGCGATCAGCGAGCCAAGCACAAAACGGTCGCCGCCCAGCCACTCCAGCCGCGACAGCGCCAGCGTCATAATAGCGCCGAGGCTGATCAGCATCAGAATCGATCCATAGCCCATTCCGCGCCCGATCAACGTGGCGCTGACCACCATAAACAGCGCGCAGAACAATGCATAACCCGCATCAAACAGATGGCGGCCACGCTGCTCACGACTGACGCTGTGCGCCGGGCGCACCAGCAGTAACAGCGGCAACAGCACCCATGCCAGACCAATATTGAAGCCATGCCAACCGTAAGCCGCAACAATCTCATCGCCGGTTGACTCCAGCAGTCCGTAGTCGAGGCTGAACACCGGCAGCAGCGCAAACGCCAGCACCAGAATACCCAGCCAATAGAAAATAGCATCCCGTCTCTGCGCCGGGCGCAAAGCTATAGCATCACTCATGATATTCCCCGGTAATGGGTAAAAGAGAGCAGCAGCACGCCGTCAGCGACGTGCTGGTGAACGTGGGTTATTTACCCATCTTGACTTCATTGACCCACTTGGTGATCAAGTGTTTACGGGTATCGGAAGCGCCGTATTTATCCATGTCGTAATCGATCAATTTCAGATCGTCGAGTTTCAGCGAGTTCGGTGAGGTTTCGGCCGTGGTGTTGGTCAGGATCTGATAGGACTGCCCCTGTTTCCACGACAGCTCCTGCGCCTCTTTTGACAGTGACCAGTCTACGAACAGTTTGGCATTCTCCATATTGCGGGCATTTTTCAGGATGCTGACGCCGCCAATTTCGTAGCCGGAGCCTTCACACGGTGAGATAAGCTCCAGCGGTGCGCCCTTCTCTTTTTCCAGTGAATAGTCGTGCAGGAAGCCAATGCCAATCGCGGTTTCACCGCGTGCGGCGTTACGCGCCGGTGCAATACCGGATTTGGTATACTGAGAGACGTTACCGTTAATCTTCTTAAGGTAATCAAATGCTTGATCCTCCCCCCACAGCTGTGTGAAGGTCGCCAGTGCGGTGTAAGCAGTGCCGGAACTTTGCGGATCGGCAATCTGGATCTCGCCTTTATAGATGGGGTTGGTCAGATCCTTCCAGCATTTTGGCACCGGCAAATTTTTCTCTTTCAGGCGATTGGTATTCACCCCCATGCCGAGAATGCCGATGTAAATTGCTGATGAGTAATTGCCTTTCACCTTGGCCGGATCGCGGAACTTCGGCATGATCTGCTCAAGATTTGGTGATTTATACGCTGCCAGCAAGCCCATTTCACCAGCCTGCGACTGCGGATCGAGCGTGCCGCCATACCAGACATCCGCCTGCGGATTATTTTTTTCCGCATCGATTTTCGCCAGCGTGCTGCCGGACCCGTTGCGAATAAAGCTGGTTTTCACGTCATACTTTTCGCCGAAGGCTTTGGCTTCGGTTTCACACATGGTGTTGGTCGCGCTGCAATAGATTACCAGACGACCTTTGGCTTGCGCACTGCCGGCGAACGCGGCCAGTGTCAGCCCGGCGGCAATCAGGGTAGCGAGAGGGGCAAGTTTCATTTTTTATCCTTATCTTTTTTGGGTACAGCCAGTGGGTAAGATTACGACACCTGTTTAAATCTCATGCGGTTTAGCCCGGCGATCAGCAACGGCATCAGCAGTAAGCCAATACAGCTGGCCGCCAGCGTCAGCAGTGCAAAGAAACCTGACCAACCGTAATGCTCCAACACCTGCGCCAGCGGCCATCCCGCCAGGGCCGCCCCCAGATAGGCAAATAACCCAAGAAAACCGGTGACGGTTCCCGCCGCGTCTTTGTGACAATATTCGGCCGCCGCCAGACCAATCAGCATTTGCGGGCCAAAGATAAAAAATCCCAGACTAAAAAAGCACATCGACAACAAACCGTAGTGGTGTACCGGAGCCAGCCACAAGGCGGTCATGCTGAGAAACAGCCCAAAGGCAAACAGCAAAATCATTGGCGCACGCTGACCGCGAAACAGCAGATCCGATCCCCATCCGGCGAACAGCGCACCTATCAGCCCGCCAAGTTCGAACAGTGATAGCGTGGCGTTCGCCCCCAGCAGCGAGACGCCGTGGCTTTCCGCCAGCCAGATATTGCCCCAGTCATTCAGTGCTATCCGAATCAGATAAACCAGCACGTAGGATGCCGCCAGCAGCCAGATAGTGCGGTTTGCCAGAATCGCCTGGCGCAAAATCGTCCGCATGCTCATGGGTGGGCTGTGCTGCTCCTGCCATAACTCCAGCGGATCGCGTCGCCAGTTGCCGACGGTAGGCAATCCCTGCGTCACCGGTTTGTCACACAACTGCCAGCACAGCCAGATACCTAACAACATTCCGGTGACACCCGGTACCAGCAGCGCCGCCTGCCAGCCATACGCGGAGGCGAGAAACCCTGACAGTAATGGCACCAGCGCGCCGCCCATGGTGATCGAGGTATTCCAGCATCCCCACCAGAAACCACGCTCATTGCGTGAATACCAGCTGGTGAGCAATTTGGCACACGGCGGCCAACCCCATCCCTGAAAAAAGCCGTTCAGCGTCCAGACAATCAGCAGTGCGCTCCACGAGTGGCACAGGGTAAACACCACATTCAGCATCCCGGTGATAAACAGTCCGGTGCCCATAAACCAGCGTGCCGAAGTTTTATCACTGATGATGCCGGAGAAAAATTTTGACGCGCCGTAAACCAGATAAAACAGCGTGCCCAGCAGGCCGATATCGGCTTTATCCAGCCCCAGTTCCAGCTGCATCACCGGCATCGCGTAACTGACGCTTTTACGCGTCAGATAAAAAGCCGCGTAGCCCACCACCATCGAAAGCAGTAGTCGCGGACGCCAGTAGCGATAAACTGCGCTAATCTGCTGTTCAGTCAGGGCCGTTGTCGACATGCGCTCCTCCGGGGTTGAGGCGAGTATAGGGAACAGGCTGAGGGTGGGGATGAGACAAAGTAGGAGGGCACTAAGACTTATTCCTGGTTAAGTCGTTATTTGACTCAGTTTTGTGGGCAAGTTAACAATTATGCGCGTTCCCTGCTGCTGCGATATCTGCCAGTCGCCGCCCAGCGCGCGCACTCGCTCCTCAATACCGCGCAGACCAAAACCACTGCCGGTATTCGCCGTGACGCCAATACCATCGTCACTGACCACCAGAGTAATCAGCTGATTATCTTGCGTCAGGCTGACGCTAACCCGCCGCGCCTGCGCATGCTTGCTGATATTGTTCAGCAGCTCCTGCACCACGCGATAGAGGGTAAAGGTCAGGGTTTCATCCTGCGGCGCATCGCACAACTGATAGTCGAGCCGGAAATCGACGCCCTGCTCAGCAAACGAGAATTCCCCCGCCAGCTGGTGCAGTGCTTTATCCAATGCCATTTCATCCAGCACCGGCGGTCGTAACTGCCGCAGCAGCTGGCGCGTGGTGTGGTGAATACGCTGCGACAAATCGCCAATCTGTCCGGCGGCCTGCTTCGCCGCCGTGGTATCAGCGGTGCGCCTGACCAGCATCGCCTGAATCTGGATGGCAGTGATATTCTGGCCAATTTCATCGTGCAGTTCGCGCGCTATCGCTTTGCGCACCGCCTCTTCGGTATCGACCAGCTGTGCCATCAACTGGCGACGTGCCTGCAACTCTTTTTCCAGCTGCTGACGATAACGCTGTAAGTGCTGCGCCAGCTGCTGCTGACGGCTGACGGCAATTCCCAGGCCAGTACCGAGCAGCGCCTGGGTAGAGAGAAACAGCTCCAGCTCGCGCAGATCGTGAAAGGCACCGCTCGCTTGCCGCGTCAGTGTAATCAATACGCTACCGAGGATCGCCGATAATACCCCACCCTGCCAGCCAAACTTATAGGCCATAAATACGTTGGGCAGAAACACCAAAATCAGCAGCAGGCCTTCCATCTCCGGCGCGACAGCCACCTGAATACTGACGCCTATCGCAAAAAATACCGAGCACCAAATCAGCAACGAGGTTCGCAGTGGCGGATCTGGCATACGCTGAGCCAGCATATCGCTGAGGTGTTGTTGTCGCAGATATTCATAAATCAGATAGCTAAACGGCGTGAGCAGGATGCCGCCGGTAAACGAGGCCAGCAGCGTTTGCGTTACGCCCTCCTCCAGCCACGGGCCAATAACTCCCCCTTGCAACAGTGCATTAGCGGTCACCGCTGCCAACAGCACCGTCAGCCGCTGCCAGTAGAGAGTATAGTAATGCCAGACGCGCTGACTGAGCCAGGCGGGCAACAGACTGAGTAGCGGCGACAGCAATATCAGCGGCTGCGTCAGTAGCTGCTCAAATAACAAGGCGATCAGCATCACCGCTTCAACCAGCAGCATGGGTAGCCAGTAGCGGCGCGGTAACAGAATCATCAATGCCAGGTGCAGCCCCTGCGGTAACAGCATCACCGCCTGCTGCTCGTTCTGGCTTAAGTAAAAACTGATAATCCACAGCGCCAGCCAGCTGAGGGCAAAAAATAGCGACAGGAATAGTGAGAGGACTAACTGGCGGGAGCGCGGCATCAGTGGCCGCTCAGCAACTGATGCTGCAAGGCAAAGTGGACCAGCTCAACGGTGGTCGCACACTGCAATTTTCCCAACACGTTAGCACGATGCACGTGCACGGTTTTATGGCTCAGGTCGAGCTGACCGGCTATCGCTTTTACACTTAGCCCGTTGACCAGCAGCTCGAACACCTCTTTTTCACGCGGCGTCAACTCTGCCAGTTCCTGCGGTATTTGCGTGGTTTGACGCAAAGCACGCAGCGCATCAGCACAGAGATACAATCCCCCTACACTGACGGTACGCACTGCCTGCACCAGCTCTTCCGGACCACAGCGTTTGGTCAGATAACCACTGGCACCCGCGTCTACCGCGCTTTGAACAAAGGCACTGGAGTCATAAATACTGAGAATAATTGCGCGAAAACCAGGGCGATGATGACGCAACCGCTGCAACAGGCTGAGACCGCTCTCTTCTGGCATCGCAATATCCAGCACCACCACGTCAATAGCATCACGCAGTAAATGCGGCCACGCCTGCGGCGCGCCAGAAAATTGCCCCACCACCTGAATATCATTTTCCAGCGACAGCAGTTGAGCAAAGCCGGAACGCACCACTACATGGTCATCGACCAACGCCACGTTAATCATAATTAGTCACACCACTGTCATATTTCTTTGCATCATGCGTCGGAAATGTCTGACTGGCAAACTAACAACAGGAAATTGCAGAGAGGTTAACAAATTGTGATGAAAGCACGGAGACAGAAACAGATCCAGCTTGTCGCGACGCTAGTTAGCGCCACGGATTCAACAACGGCGCATGCATTCCGATAAAATCTTTAGTATTGCGCGTTATCACCGTCATGCCATGA
The DNA here is from genome assembly GCF_032164335.1 of Winslowiella toletana. Lineage (NCBI taxonomy): Bacteria > Pseudomonadati > Pseudomonadota > Gammaproteobacteria > Enterobacterales > Erwiniaceae > Winslowiella > Winslowiella toletana. Next base: position 3,951,805 of record NZ_CP134152.1, read on the forward strand.
ACCATTGCCGTGGCAGCAATCATAGCATCAGCCTGTGAACGTTGATCCGGCACGTGCAGATTCGCGCAGTATAAGGCTACGGCTTTATCGCACGGGTGGTTTCAAACTCGATATCTTGCGACGCTGGCATTGATAATGCTTCAACCAGTGACTTGCGGCTACCTGAAAGCCGGATAAAGTCATGATAAGTCATCAGAACATGCTCTGGCTTACCGCGCATGGTGATGTAAACCGGGCCTGATTCCGCCGCTTTTTTCGCACTGGAGACGTCCTGATTAAAGTGACGGCTGGTATAAGTGATCGTCATAATGCCTCCTTTAAGTAGGTATGTTGCTACATTTTTAATCTACTTAAGTCCGGTTAAAAAACAATGGCTAAAATAGCAGCAAAAAAAACGGCCAGCATTAGCTGACCGTTAATCTTGCGGCGTACTACCCAATTATTTATTGGTTGGACGCAGCGCCGGGAACAGAATCACGTCACGAATCGTATGGCTGTTGGTAAACAGCATCACCATACGGTCGATACCAATCCCCAGTCCGGCTGTCGGTGGCAAACCGTGCTCCAGCGCCGTGACATAGTCTTCGTCGTAGAACATCGCTTCATCATCACCGGCATCTTTTGCATTAACCTGCTGGGCAAAACGCTCAGCCTGATCTTCTGCATCATTCAGCTCGGAGAAGCCGTTACCGATTTCACGACCACCAATAAAGAATTCAAAGCGGTCGGTGATTTCCGGATTGTCGTCATTACGACGCGCCAGCGGTGAAACTTCAGCCGGATACTCAGTGATAAAGGTCGGCTGAATCAGATGGCTTTCAGCAGTCTCTTCAAAGATCTCAGTCACCACGCGGCCCAAGCCCCAGCTCTTCTCGATTTTAATACCCAGAGAAGCTGCGATAGCCGACGCTTTTTCCATATCATCAAGATCGGCCAGATTGGTTTCCGGACGATATTTCAGAATCGCTTCTTTCATCGTCAGTTTTTCAAACGGTTTGCCGAAATCAAACTGCTGATCGCCATACGGCACCACAGTGCTGCCCAGCACGTTCTGCGCCAGGGCGCGGAACAGACTTTCGGTGAGTTCGATCAGATCTTTGTAATCCGCATACGCCATATAGAGTTCCATCATGGTGAACTCTGGGTTATGGCGTGGAGAAATACCTTCGTTGCGGAAGTTACGGTTAATCTCGAACACGCGATCAAATCCACCCACTACCAGACGCTTCAGGTACAGTTCTGGCGCAATACGCAGGTACATATCAATGTCCAGCGCATTATGATGAGTGATAAACGGACGCGCAGAAGCACCGCCTGGAATTACCTGCATCATTGGCGTTTCCACTTCCATAAAGTCACGTCCCACCATGAACTGGCGAATACCGGCCATGATCTGGGAACGCACTTTGAAAGTGTTACGTGATTCGTCGTTGGCAATCAGATCGAGATAACGCTGACGATAGCGGGTTTCCTGATCGGCCAGGCCGTGAAATTTATCCGGCAGCGGACGCAGTGCTTTGGTCAGCAAACGCAGCTCGGTACAGTGAATCGACAGCTCACCGGTTTTGGTTTTGAACAGCTTACCGCGTGCGCCAAGGATGTCGCCTAAGTCCCATTTTTTGAACTGCTCGTTGTAGTGACCTTCTGGCAGATCGTCACGCGCCACGTACAGCTGAATGCGGCCACCGACGTCCTGCAAAGTCACAAATGACGCTTTACCCATAATGCGGCGCGTCATCATTCGGCCAGCAACACTGACTTCGATATTCAGCGCTTCCAGCTCTTCGTTCTCTTTGCCGTCGAATTCAGCGTGCAGTTGGTCAGAAGTACGATCGCGGCGGAAATCGTTCGGAAACGCCACGCCGTTTTCACGCAGCGCACCCAGCTTTTCGCGACGCGCTTTCAGTTCGTTGTTAAGCTCAACTGCGGCATCAGCAGCGCCCTGCGGTTGTTGTTCAGACATGTCGGTTCCTTATAACCCTGCTTTCAAACTTGCTTCAATAAATCGATCCAGATCGCCGTCGAGTACCGCCTGGGTATTACGTGTTTCCACCCCGGTACGCAGATCTTTGATGCGTGAATCATCAAGAACGTAAGAACGAATCTGGCTGCCCCAGCCGATATCGGACTTGTTATCTTCGAGCGCCTGTTTATCAGCATTTTTCTTTTGCATCTCAAGCTCATACAGTTTCGCTTTCATCTGCTTCATCGCTTGATCTTTGTTCTTATGCTGAGAACGGTCGTTCTGACACTGAGTCACGGTATTGGTTGGCAAATGGGTAATACGTACCGCAGATTCCGTACGGTTTACGTGCTGCCCGCCCGCGCCGGATGCGCGATAAACATCGATGCGCAGATCGGCCGGATTGATTTCGATATCGATATCATCATCCACTTCCGGGTAGATAAACGCAGAGCTGAACGAGGTATGACGGCGACCGCCGGAGTCGAACGGGCTTTTGCGCACCAGGCGATGGACGCCAGTTTCAGTACGCAGCCAGCCAAAGGCGTAATCGCCACTGATGCGTAATGTGGCGGATTTAAGACCGGCCACATCACCATCTGACTCTTCGATCACTTCAGTTTTAAAGCCTTTGGCTTCTGCCCAGCGCAGGTACATACGCACCAGCATGCTGGCCCAGTCCTGGGCTTCGGTGCCGCCGGAACCGGCCTGAATATCGATATAGCAATCAGCGCTGTCATACTCACCAGAGAACATGCGGCGGAATTCCAGTTCGCCCAGCTTTTTCTCCAGCTCGTCCAGTTCGCTAACGGCTTCATTAAAGGTGTCTTCATCGTCTGCTTCAACTGCCAGTTCCAGCAGGCCAGCAACATCTTCCAGCCCCTGAGACATCTGGTCCAGAGTGGCAACGATGGCTTCTAACGAGGAACGCTCTTTTCCCAGCGCTTGCGCACGTTCGGGTTCGTTCCAGACATCAGGCTGCTCTAGTTCTGCGTTGACTTCTTCAAGACGTTCTTTCTTCGCATCATAGTCAAAGATACCCCCGAAGAACGCCACTGCGCTCGGTGAGATCCTGAATACGGTTTTTTACCGGATTTATTTCAAACATAGTTTAAGAATCTTTATTTAGGAATGTCTGTAATGTAACGGGGCAGTTTAACTGAATTGTCGTGCAGTTTGTAGCACAGATGCGCGGTTTCAGCCCGGGCATTGGCATCTGAAAGTCATACGGGCTGCAAACCTTTGATACAGACGGCGAGAACACCGCCTGTATCAAATAACCGGGTTATAACGGCCAGAGATGTTCGATAATCAGCTGCACATTGCGATTGCCGCGAAACTCGTTCACATCAAGTTTATAGGCCAGCTCAACCTGTTTAACACTGGGATCGGGCCATAGCGCGGTGTCGATATTAAACGCGATACCATCCAGTAACGGACCACCGCCCAGTGGCTCAATCATCACTTTTAAATGACGTTCGCCCACCAGACGCTGCTGTAACAGCTTAAATTTGCCGTCAAAAATCGGCTCCGGAAAAGCTTGCCCCCACGGACCCGCTTCGCGCAGTAATTCAGCGGTGGCTAGCGTCAGTTCCTGCGGGGCTAATTCGCCATCGGACCAGATAACGCCCTGTAGCATCTCAGCATCCAGCCACTCACCCACCAGTTCGGCAAAGCGCTGACTGAACTCCTCAAAACGCGCCTCTTCCAGCGACAAACCGGCCGCCATTGCGTGGCCGCCAAATTTCAGAACCAGACCCGGATTCAGCGTATCAATCCGCTCTAACGCATCGCGCATATGCAATCCTGATACCGAGCGGCCTGAGCCTTTCAGCGTGCCATCACCGGCTGGCGCAAAAGCAATCACCGGGCGATGAAATCGCTCTTTCAGTCGTGAAGCGAGAATTCCCACCACGCCCTGATGCCACTCCGGATGATACATGGCAATACCCAGCGGCAGTGCATCGCTGCTGCGTTCCAGCTTGTCACACAGCACCAGCGCTTCAGACTGCATTGCCTGTTCGATGTCTTTGCGGTCTTGATTCAGTGCATCCAGCTCATGTGCCAGCATACGGGCCTGCGCCGGATCTTCACTTAACAGCAGCGCCACGCCAACCGACATATCATCAAGACGTCCTGCCGCATTGAGACGCGGGCCGAGGGCAAAACCGAGGTCGCTGGCGGCCAGCTGGCGTGCATCACGATTAGAGATTTCCAGCAGCGCACGTATTCCAGGGCGACATTTACCGGCGCGGATACGGCTGATTCCTTGCCACACCAGAATGCGGTTATTGGCATCAAGCGGCACTACGTCGGCAACGGTTCCTAACGCGACTAAATCCAGCAGTTCGGCGAGATTAGGCATTGCTGGCCCCCGCTCAAACCAGCCAAGTTCGCGCAGATGCGCACGCAGCGCCAGCATCAGATAGAACGCGACCCCAACACCCGCCAGCGAGCGTGACGGGAAGGTGCAGTCAGTGAGATTAGGGTTAACGATCGCTTCGGCATCCGGCAATACTTCACCCGGCAAATGGTGATCGGTGATCACCACCGGAATCCCTCGCTGATGCGCGTCGCTAACGCCGGTCAGTGAGGAAATACCATTATCGACGGTAACAATCAGTTCCGCGCCGCGTGCCGCCGCCTGCGCCACCACTTCCGGACTCAGACCGTAGCCATCCTCGAAGCGATTGGGCACCAGATATTCAATGTTACGCCCGCCCATACTGCGAAGCGCCAGCACGGTAAGCGCGGTGCTGGTGGCACCATCGGCATCAAAATCGCCGACGATCATGATGCGCTTATTGTCCACCAGCGCCTGATGCAGAATTTCAACCGCGCGCTGAATACCGCTGAGTGACTGATAAGGGAGCAGATTTTTAGCGCCGCGTTCCAGTTCACTGGCTTGCTGCACGCCACGATGGGCATAGAGACGTTGTAGCAGTGGATGAAGTTCCGCCGGTAACTGCGCCTCGCCCGTCGCCTCACGGCGACGGAGTTGAGTAGGTTTATTCACTGAAACTTAGCCACCACGCTTCTGGCTATCAAGCAACTGCTTCATCTCTTGCGGCCCCTGATAACCCGGCACCATCATGCCGTTTTCCAGCAGAATCGCCGGAGTACCCTGAATGCCGTACAGCACGCCGAGTTTGTAGTGTTCATCAAGGTTGATGTCACAGCTGGCAGGTGAAATATCATCACCCTTCATCGCTGCATCCAGGGCTTTCTTACGATCGGCAGTACACCAGATCGACTTCATCTGTTTTTCCGTCGGGCTGTTCAGCCCCTGACGCGGGAACGCCAGATAGCGCACGGTAATTCCCAGCGCGTTATAATCTGCCATCTGCTCATGCAGCTTGCGGCAGTAACCACAGGTGATATCGGTGAAGACGGTAATCACGTGCTGCTCTTTTGCCGCCTTGTACACGATCATCTCTTTCGCCAACGCATCCACTTTTTTCTCCAGCAGCTGGTTAGTCACATTGACCGGCTGCGCGCCGCTGACGTCATACAGCGGGCCCTGAATAAAATGTTTGCCGTCGTCGCTGACATACATTACGCCGCTTTCCGTCAGGACAGTTTTGGTGCCCGCCAGCGGAGAGGGTTGAATCTCAACTTGCTCTAAACCCAGTTTTTTTAATGACTGCTGAATCGCCGCATCATCGGCGTGGGCAACACCCGTGACTGATGCAATCAGTAATGACATCAGCATAAAACGCTTTTTCATATTAATCCTTTCTTCTCACTCTCTATCCTGCACCTCAGGCGCGCGGATGGTGCTTTTGATGTAATTGACGCAGACGCTCGGTGGCGACATGGGTGTAAATTTGTGTAGTCGATAAATCGCTGTGGCCTAAAAGCATCTGTACGACACGCAAATCGGCACCGTGGTTCAGTAAGTGGGTGGCAAAAGCATGTCGCAACACGTGCGGAGACAGTTTTTCGCTGTCTATAGCGGCCAGCGTCGCATAATATTTAATTCGGTGCCAAAAAGTTTGGCGCGTCATGTGTTGAGCACGGTTACTGGGAAACAGGACATCACCGCTCTGACCATTCATCAGCCACGGGCGCCCATACTCGATAAATTGCTCAATCCAGTGCACCGCCTCTTCTCCCAACGGTACCAGTCGCTCTTTGTTGCCTTTACCAATCACCCGCACCACACCCTGGCGCAGACTGACATCGCTCAGGTTTAAGCCTACCAGTTCTGAAACGCGAAGTCCGGTTGCATACAGCAATTCCAGCATCGCTTTATCACGCAGTTCAATCGGCTGCTCGGTGCCGGGTGCCTGCAACAGCCGTTCAATCTGGGCCTCCGACAGGTCCTTAGGCAAACGCTGCGGCAGCTTCGGTGAGGAGAGCAGCGTACTGGGATCGTCATCGCGCTGCTTTTCCCGATAAAGGTACTGAAACAGCCGACGCATCGCACTGAGTAAACGAGCCGAACTGCTGGCTTTATAGCCGCCTTCCAGCCGTTCCGCGAGGAAAGATTGCAAATCAATTGCCTCAGCATTGAGCAGACTGCGTTGGTGGTGCTCCAGCCATAGCGCCAGCGCCTGCAAATCGAGGCGATAAGAGGCCAGTGTATTCTGCGCAAGGTTGCGCTCAATCCATAGCGCATCCAGAAATTGCTCGATCAAATCGTTATCTTGCACGGTTACCTCATCAGTGTGCATTCGTGCTCATTATGCCTGATCCTGCGCCTCTTCTGATACAATCGGCCTAATTGTACTAAGAATGAGCTTTCCTGGCATGAAAATTGGTCTTTTCTATGGCTCCAGCACCTGCTATACCGAAATGGCAGCGGAAAAAATTCGTGATTTTATCGGTGAAGAACTGGTTACTCTGCATAATCTGAAAGATGATTCGCCAGCGCTAATGGAACAGTATGACCTGCTGATTCTCGGTATTCCGACCTGGGATTTTGGTGAATTACAGGAAGACTGGGAAGCGGTCTGGACTGATATCGCCAGCCTTAACCTGCGCGGCAAAATCGTTGCGCTGTATGGCATGGGCGATCAGTTTGGCTACGGCGAGTGGTTTCTTGACGCGCTCGGCATGCTGCACGACTTGCTGACGCCGATGGGCGTGAGATTTATAGGCTACTGGCCGCTTGAGGGTTACGAGTTCACCAGCGCGAAACCGCTGACCGCTGATGGTAAGCAGTTTGTTGGCCTCGCGCTGGATGATGTTAACCAGTACGAGGTCAGTGACGAGCGTATTGAACAGTGGTGCGAGCAGGTGCTGACTGAAATGGCTGAGCTGCTGTAACAGCCCGCCCAGCCCTGTATTACTGCGGCTTAACTGACGCGCAACCGGGAGAATTACCCTACCCGTTGATTTTGCGCGTCAGTAACAGTATCGGCTTACTCATCATCCCTGCCCTTACTTAACAAACACTGGCGCAGCTGACGCCACGATGCTTCATCCATGCTGTCACGCAGCAGCCACAGGCGCTCCCGCTTTCCGCTATTATCACGTAATGTCAGCAGCAAAGCCGACCCTATACGCCAGGGACGTCGGGTAATCATCCACTCCTTGTGACGCCAGCGTAAGCGGCGCTCGGTTAACAGCGCGATTGCCCCTTCGCGACGACGAATGCGCCGCTGGCTGCGCACGCTCTCCAGCACCACCAGCGTTAACAGCACAATCCAGACAACAGTATAAGTTGGTGGCCACGGTGCCAGTAACAGCAGCAGAATAACCACCCCATGCAGCAACAGTGAAACCCACTGAGCTTGCCATGAAACGCGTAGATCAGATTGCCACTGGACCACGTTGTTGGTTTCTCTGTTGAATCAGTTGCACCATGCGTTTCAGCTCGGGATCGGCAGGTTCGCCATGGTTCATCAGCCAGTTAAACAGGTCGGGATCGTCACTTTCCAGCAGGTGAATAAACACTTGCTTGTCGGTGTCGCTCAACGAGTCATATTCATACTCAAAGAACGGCATAATGGAGATGTCCAGCTCACGCATACCGCGACGGCATGCCCAGTGAATTCGCGCTTTGTTGTTAATATCCATTTTTTAATCATCAGTTAGCTAAACATGGGCGCTAGTTTAGCGCTTTTTTAACAAAATGCGCGATACGCAAATTTTGCCGTTCCGGCTTAACGCGTAAAGCACTGCTACAAGATGCAGGGTTAACACGCGTTTTGTGCGTCATCTTCAGAAAACAGGTTGCAAAGCACAGGTGCTCTTTTAACATGAGAAGCATATTGATGGCTTTTGGACACCCTTTTCAGGATATAACTATGCCAACCTTTACTTTACCGCCGCGTCAGCCTGTTGCCTCAGCGCGCTTGCCGCTGACGCTGATCTCGCTGGAAGATTGGGCGCTGACTACCGTGCAAGGTCAGGATCGCGTCAGTTATCTGCAGGGGCAGGTGACACTTGATGTCGCCGCACTGGGTTCTAACCAGCATCTTCTCTGCGCGCACTGCGACGCAAAAGGAAAAATGTGGAGCAACCTGCGCCTGTTCCATCGTGGCGAAGGTTTTGCCTATATTGAGCGACGCAGCGTGCGTGAAAACCAAATCACCGAGCTAAAAAAGTATGCGGTGTTCGCCAAAATCACCATCGAAGCGGACGACCAGTCCGTGTTATCCGGTGTGGCTGGGTTTCAGGCGCGTGCAGCGCTGACTGGCCTGTTTGACCAGCTGCCAGATGCTGAAAATCAGGTGGTGCAGCAGGGTGACAGCACGCTGCTGTGGTTTGCCCATCCTGCCGAGCGTTTTCTGCTGATTACCAGCGCGGAAAAAGCGCAGGAAATTCAGCAAAAGCTGGCCGGTGAAGCGCAGTTTAATGACAGCGCACAATGGCTGGCGCTGAATATCGAAGCGGGTTTACCGATTATCGATGAGAAGAACAGCACTCAGTTTATCCCACAGGCCACCAACCTGCAGTCGCTGGATGCCATCAGCTTTAAAAAAGGCTGTTACACCGGCCAGGAGATGGTGGCTCGCGCCAAGTTCCGAGGAGCCAATAAACGTGCGCTTTACTGGCTGGCGGGCAATGCCAGCCGGGTTCCGGAAGCGGGCGATTCGCTGGAGATGCAGCTGGGAGAAAACTGGCGTCGCACCGGCACAATTCTGGCGGCCATTCAGCTGGATAACGGTGAGGTGTGGGTGCAGGTGGTGATGAATAACGATCTTGATGCCGATACCGTGCTGCGCGTTCAGGGCGATGAAGGCGGTAAGCTGGCAATTCAGCCGCTGCCTTATACCATCGACTAATTCATTCATCAGGCGAGGCTGCCTGCCTCGCCACTGAATTAAATAACGTAAAAATAGATCGCCATAAAGTGACACAGGCTGCCACCGAGTACAAAGCCATGCCAGATTGCATGATTATACGGAATGCGATTTGAGGCGTAGAAAATCACCCCCAGCGAATAGATAATCCCGCCCGCAGCCAATAGCCAGACGCCTCCTGCCGATAAGGTCATCGCCAGTTGATAAATCACTATCAGTGACAACCAGCCCATCAACATATAGGTGATCAGCGACATTGCCTCAAAGCGGTGCGCAAATATCAGTTTAAAAACCACCCCAATTAACGCCAGACTCCAGATCACCACCATCAGCCAGTGTGCCAGCGGCGATTTAAGCCCCACCAGCAGAAATGGCGTATAAGTGCCGGCAATCAACAGATAGATGGCACAGTGGTCAAGTTTTTTCAGCCAGTATTTTGCCCGTGGATGAGGAATTGCGTGGTAAAGCGTTGAGGCCAGAAACAGCAGAATCATACTGCCGCCATAAACGCTGTAGCTGGTGATCGCCAGCGCACTGGCGCGTGCATCAATGGCCTGGTCAAGCAGCAGCACTAATCCAATAATCCCCAGCAGACAGCCAACACCATGACTGATGCTGTTAGCGATCTCTTCGGCCAGTGAATATCCCTTGGCTAAAAGCGTGTTATTCGTCATAAAACCGGGCTCCCCCGCGTCAGAAACTCACAAACAGAGATAACGTTGCAGAAGTAGCCTAACTGAGAATAATTTCAGAGTACACCTGTAAGCTAAAATTAAACTGTGTAGCCATGTAACATCAGCGCAACAGGCTGCTGCCATCAGCGACCGCCGGCAGCATCAATATTACTGCCGGTAATATATGAAGCCTCTTCGCTCAGCAGCCAGACAATCGCGTTGGCGATCTCTTCCGCCTGCCCGCCGCGCTGCATTGGAATAGCCGGAGCCAGACGATCAACGCGACCGGCTTCGCCGTCATCAGCATGCATCTCAGTGTAGATGCAGCCAGGACGCACGCCGTTAACCCGCACGCCCAGCGCCGCCACTTCCAGCGACAACCCCCTTGTCAGGGTGTCCATTGCCCCTTTCGATGCGGCATAATCAACATATTCCCCCGGCGCGCCGGTCCGCGATGCGGCGGATGATACGTTCACTATCGCCCCACCGTTACCGCCGTGATGGTGCGCCATGCGCTTGATCGCCTCACGACAGCAGATAAAAGTGCCGGTGACATTGGTGCGGAATACCCGATTAATACGTTCGGCGGTCAGCTCTTCCAGCGTCGATTGCTGAAACAAAATACCGGCGTTATTCACCAGTGCAGTCAGAGTTCCAGGCTGGCTGTCGATATACTGGAACATCGCCACCACCTGCGCTTCATCGGCGATATCCGCCTGCACGCTAAATGCGCGACCGCCCGCCTGTTCAATCTGGCGCACCACCTCTGCGGCTGCATCTGCACGTTGATGATAGTTAACGGCAACACAATATCCCCGCGCCGCCAGCTGCAGCGCCGTCGCGCGTCCGATCCCCCGGCTGGCACCGGTGACTAAGGCAATATTCATCGTTCCTCCCAAAAAAAAGGCCGGGTAATCCCGGCCGGTTTGATCTGTCAGCAATAATTACTGATATTCGCTCATCGGGACACATGAGCAGAACAGGTTACGGTCACCGAATACATCATCCAGACGCTTTACCGTCGGCCAGTATTTATTATCACTGCCTGCCGGGAATACCGCCAGTTCACGGCTGTAGGGATGCGTCCACTCGCCGACGATCTCCATCTGGGTATGGGGCGCGTTTACCAACGGATTATCTTCCGCAGGCCATTCACCTTCCGCCACACGATCAATTTCGATACGGATTGACAGCATCGCATCGATAAAGCGATCCAGTTCGATTTTACTTTCAGACTCCGTCGGCTCCACCATCAGCGTACCCGCGACCGGGAATGACATGGTTGGCGCATGGAAACCGTAGTCGATCAGGCGTTTGGCGATATCCAGCTCGCTGATGCCGGTCTGCTCTTTAAGCGGGCGAATGTCCAGAATACATTCGTGCGCCACGCGGCCATCGCGACCCGCATAGAGGATTGGATAGGCTGACTGCAAGCGGGTGGCGATATAGTTCGCATTCAGGATTGCCACCGAGCTGGCCTGTTTCAGCCCCTCAGCGCCCATCATGCGGATATACATCCAGCTGATTGGCAAAATCGATGCGCTGCCAAACGGTGCGGCAGACACCGCGCCTTGCTGGGTCAGCATATCATCAATCTGCACCACGCTATGACCCGGTACAAACGGAGCCAGATGCGCTTTTACGCCAATCGGCCCCATGCCCGGGCCACCGCCACCGTGCGGAATACAGAAGGTTTTATGCAGGTTAAGGTGCGACACATCCGCGCCAATATAGCCAGGCGTCGTGATGCCTACCTGCGCATTCATGTTGGCACCGTCGAGATACACCTGGCCGCCAAACTGATGCACAATCTGGCACACTTCACGGATAGTCTCTTCGTAAACACCATGGGTCGACGGATAGGTCACCATAATGCAGGAGAGCGCTTCGCCCGCCTGCTCCGCCTTCTGGCGCAGATCGTGTAAATCGATGTTGCCCTGCTTATCACAAGCCACCACCACGACTGCCATACCCGCCATCTGTGCCGAAGCCGGGTTAGTACCGTGTGCCGAACTTGGGATCAGGCAGATATGGCGACCGGCTTCATTGCGGCTCTCATGGTAGCGACGAATCGCCAGCAAACCTGCGTACTCGCCCTGCGCCCCAGAATTTGGCTGCATACAGAGCGCGTCATAGCCGGTCAGCTGCACCAGCCACTGCGACAGCTGACCAATCATCTGCAAATAGCCGCTGGCCTGATCGGCCGGGCAGAATGGGTGCAGACCAGCAAACTCTGGCCAGGTAATCGGAATCATTTCCGCCGCAGCGTTCAGCTTCATGGTGCAGGATCCCAGAGGGATCATCGCCTGATTCAGCGCCAGATCTTTACGCTCCAGGCTGTGCATATAGCGCATCATCTCAGTTTCACTGTGATGACGATTAAATACCGGATGCGTCAGGATCGCCTCTTTACGCAGCAGATCGGCCGGAACTGACTGGCTGTTGTGCGCAACCTGCGCGTCAAGCGCCTCGATATCGATAGCATGATCTTCACCCAGCAGAATCGACAGCAGCGCCGCCACATCTTCGCGGCTGGTGGTTTCATCAAGCGTGATACCGACGGCATTATGAATATCGGTACGCAGATTAGCGCCAAAACTCAGCGCGCGATCCAGCACTGCGGCTTTATCCGCAACCTCAACGGTAAGAGTATCAAACCAGCTGTGATGGCGCAGCGTCAGGCCGCCCTGCTTCAGGCCAGCAGCCAGAATATCGGTCAGACGATGGATACGCCCGGCAATGCGCTGCAATCCTACTGGCCCGTGGTACACCGCATACAGGCTGGCAATATTGGCCAGCAGTACCTGCGAAGTACAGATGTTGGAGTTGGCTTTCTCACGACGGATATGCTGTTCGCGCGTCTGCATTGCCATGCGTAGCGCGGTGTTACCCGCCGCATCACGTGATACGCCAATAATACGCCCGGGCATAGAACGCTTATGCTCATCACGCGCAGCGAAGAATGCCGCATGTGGCCCGCCGTAACCCATCGGTACGCCGAATCGTTGCGCCGAGCCGAAGACAATATCCGCCCCCTGCTTACCAGGCGCTTCCAGCAATACCAGCGACATAAACTCTGCGGCAACGCTGACAATCACTTTGCGATTTTTCAGTTCAGCAATCAGCTGGCGATAGTCATGCGCTTCGCCGGTAGTGCCGACCTGCTGCAACAGCACGCCAAACAGATCCTGATGATCGAGTGCTTTATCAGCCCGATCCACCAGCACTTCAAAACCAAAGGTTTCGGCACGGGTGCGCACCACATCCAGAGTTTGCGGATGAATATCTTCAGCCACAAAGAATTTATTGGCATTTTTCAGCTTACTGACGCGCTTCGCCATCGCCATCGCTTCTGCCGCCGCAGTGGCTTCATCCAGCAGCGATGCAGAGGCGATATCCAGCCCGGTCAGATCCAGCGTCAGCTGCTGGAAATTGAGCAATGCTTCCAGTCGGCCCTGCGAAACTTCTGGCTGATAAGGCGTATAAGCGGTGTACCAGCCCGGATTTTCCAGCATATTGCGCAGAATAACCGGCGGCGTTAACACCGGCGCATAACCCATGCCGATATAGGATTTATACAGCTGATTCTGACTGGCAATCGCTTTCAGCTCGGCCAGCGCCTGGTGCTCTGTCAACGCGTCGCCAATTGCCGGAGGGCTGGGTAACTGGATATCTGCCGGCACAATCGAGCCAATTAAATCGGTGAGAGAGCTGGCACCAACGGTCGCCAGCATCGCTTGCTGCTGCTGCTGCGAGGGGCCAATATGGCGTTCGATAAACGCGCCGGTGTGTTCAAGCTGGCTGAGAGTCTGAGTCATTAGCGGTAAATCCTGCATCGGGCATAGGGAAGTGTATTGCCCTCCACGGTCTGGCGGAGGAGGCAGCCTTCCCCCGTTCGCTGAGGGAAGGAGCAGTCTGAGTGTTACTCGTCGATAGAGGCCTTATAGGCAGCGGCGTCTAACATCGCGTCCAGCTCTGATTCATCACTGGCTTTGATTTTAAATAACCAACCTTCGCTGTACGGCGCGCTGTTAACCAGCTCGGGCGCAGCTTCCAGCTCACTGTTAACCGCGATGATTTCACCACTCAGCGGAGCATAGATATCAGAGGCGGCCTTTACCGACTCTGCCACGGCACAATCGTCGCCAGCAGCATAGCTGGCACCGACGTCAGGCAGGTCAACAAACACCATATCACCCAGCAATTCCTGTGCGTGCTCGGTAATGCCGACGGTGTAGCTGCCGTCCGCTTCCTTACGCACCCACTCATGGCTATCACGATACTTCAGTTCATCAGGCACATTGCTCATCGACATACTCTCCAGAAAAAAGAAACAGATTACTGAACGACCGGTTTACCGGATCGAACAAAAACAGGTTTAGTGACTTTTACCGGCATTTCGCGATTGCGAATCTGCACAATCGCCTGCTCGCCAATGTCGGCAGGCACGCGCGCCAGCGCAATGCTGTAGCCTAAGGTGGGAGAAAACGATCCGCTGGTAATCACACCTTCATGATGGTTACCGCCGTCATCGGTAAAACGAACCGGTAATTCATTACGCAGTACGCCTTTCTCGGTCATGATCAGGCCAACCAGCTTTTCAGTGCCCTTCTTACGCTGAATTTCCAGCGCCTCGCGCCCAATAAAATCACGATCGGCAGGCTCCCAGCTCACCGTCCAGCCCATATTGGCAGCCAGCGGCGAAACACCTTCATCCATCTCCTGGCCGTACAGATTCATGCCGGCTTCAAGGCGCAGGGTATCGCGCGCGCCCAGCCCGGCAGGTTTCACTCCGGCGGCCAGCAGTTGCTGCCAGAAGCCCGCCGCTTGTTCTTTTGGTAGCGCAATTTCATAACCCGCTTCACCGGTATAACCGGTGGTGGCGATAAACAGTTCACCCGCCTGCACGCCGAAAAACGGTTTCATACCGGCAATCGCCTGGCGCTGCGCATCATCCAGCAGAGTTTGTGCTTTTTGCTGGGCGTTTGGCCCCTGCACGGCGATCAACGCCAAATCGTCACGTTCTGTCAGCTGCACACCGTATGCGGCGGCGTGCTCGCCAATCCATGCCAGGTCTTTTTCACGCGTTGCCGAGTTCACCACCAGACGGAAGTAGTCCTCGGTCATAAAGTAAACAATCAGATCGTCAATCACGCCACCCGAGGCATTCAGCATCCCGCTGTACAGTGCTTTGCCTGCGGAAGTCAGCTTAGCGACATCGTTCGCCAGCAAATAACGCAAAAATTCGCGAGTCCGCGCACCATGCAGATCGACAATGGTCATATGTGAAACATCAAACATCCCGGCGTCATTGCGGACCGCATGATGCTCATCCATCTGTGAACCGTAGTGCAGCGGCATCATCCAGCCGTGAAAATCTACCATGCGGGCACCGCAAGCCTGATGCTGTTCGAACAAGGGAGTCTGCTGAGTCATATCTGTCCTGTGCATAAACTGTTGTTGTTAGAAATTGCAATAAATACCGGCAAAACGGCGCGACGCAAACGTTACCTTTTCCCTGAAGTTACCACCTAACGCGTGGATTAACCATAAGCTAAACGAGGGTGAATCCGCTGTGCACTATCACAATGCACGGATGATTCTGCAGAGTTTTTCACTAAAAAACTGCGCCATAAGGCACATAATTAACAACAAAACGATATCAAAGCAGACTAATGATAAAGATTCGAACGAACGGGGATAGATAATGACTGAGGAGAAAAGCATTCTGCATTAGAAATAATAATGCGAAATGGGTCGTAGAATTAGAATTTTTCAAATGTGCCCCAACACAGGGCAATCGGACACGTGCAGCGGATCCGGGACGCCGACGCATAAAAAAAGGCGGCGAAAACGCCGCCCGTCAGGGATCGCGTGTTACTTCAGCCAGTCAGGCAAATCGTTCAGCCCCATCGCCTGTTTTAACAGTCGTGGCTTAACGCCTGGCAGAGTATCCGCCAGTTTGAGACCGACATCACGCAGCAGTTTCTTCGCCGGATTCTCACCCGCAAACAGCTCACGGAAGCCCTGCATGCCCGCCAGCATCACAGCAGCACTGTGCTTCCTGCTGCGCTCGTAACGGCGCAGATAAAGATGCTGGCCGATATCTTTGCCCTGCTGATGCAGGCGTTTAATCTCGCCAATCAGTTCCGCAGCGTCCATAAAGCCGAGGTTAACCCCCTGCCCGGCCAGCGGATGCACGGTATGCGCCGCATCGCCAACCAGCGCCAGACGGTGAGCGGCAAAACTCCGGGCATAGCGCCCCATCAACGGGAATGTCTCACGCTGGCTTTCGGCCTGGCACAGCCCCATCTGCATATCGAACGCGACTGAGAGCTGCTGATTAAACAGTTCAACCGGCATCGACTGTAATCGGCTGGCTTCCTGTGGCGGCACTGACCAGACAATTGAGCACAAATGCGGATCGCTGAGCGGTAAAAATGCCAGAATGCCGTCCCCATGAAACACCTGACGCGCTACCGCATCATGTGGCTGTTCAGTGCGAATATTCGCCACCAGCGCATGATGCTGATAATCCCAGAAGGTTAACGGGATATCAGCCTTGTTGCGCAGCCATGAATTCGCGCCATCTGCCGCCACCAGCAGGCGCGCGCTCATCATATTGTCGTCCTGCAGGGTGACAAACGCCTCGTTATCGCCAAAGGCCACCTGCTGCAACTGCGCAGGCGCAATCAGCGTGATATCACTCTGCTGGCTGGCTTTCTGCCACAACGCCTGATGAATCACCTGGTTTTCAATAATATGACCAAGATGCGACAGCCCTTGCTGCTCATCATCAAAGGCGATATGGCCAAAGCTGTCTCGATCCCACACTTGCATACCGTGATAAGGCGCGGCGCGCAGGGCAAGGATCGCTGACCAGACGTCAAGATGCTGCAACAGACGCTCGCTGGCGGCATTGATCGCGGATACCCGCAGACCCGCAGGCGCGTCGGCAGCCATCTCCTGCGGCGGCGATTTTTCCAGCACCGCAACCCGTAATCCGCTGCCCTGCAAGCCGCAAGCCACCGCCAGACCCACCATACCGCCGCCGGCGATTACTACGTCAAATGTTTGCATTAAAATCCTCTTATCAACGCTTTACCCAACCGAGCGTGCGCTCGGCCAGCATATTGCGCATCAGCGGTAAATTGTCCATGGCCATCAGGCCCAGATTGCGTCCAACGACCAACGGCGAAAAACGGTTAGCAAACAGCCGTACCAGGCCATCGGTAATGCCCACGGTGGCTTGTCTGTCCGGCTGACGACGCTGTTGATAGTGTTGCAGCACGGCAAAACTGCCGGGATCCTGCTGCTGGCGATGCGCCCCCGCCAGGGTTTCTGCCAGCGACATCACATCGCGCAGGCCAAGGTTAAATCCCTGACCGGCAATCGGATGCAGAGTTTGTGCCGCGTTCCCGACTACTGCCAGACGATGGCTGCTGACCTGCGAAGCGATTTGCAGCGCCAGCGGATAACTCAGCCGCTGACCAACATGGGTAAATTTTCCCAGCCGCCAGCCAAACGCCTGCTGCAACTGCTGCAAAAACTGTTCATCGCTCCAGCTATCCACCTGCGCCTGCTTCGCCAGAGGATGACACCAGACTAATGAGCAGCGCCCCTGCGACATCGGTAGCAGCGCCAGTGGCCCGTGTTGGGTAAAGCGCTCGAAGGCACGACCATCATGCGCCAGCTGGGTAGAGACATTAGCAATCACCGCGACCTGCTGATAATCCTCAGTTTGCCACTGAATGCCACAGGAAGCCGCCAGCTTCGAACGCGCGCCGTCGGCGGCGACCAGCAGCTGGCCGTCCAGCTGTTCGCCACTGTCCAGCGTTACCGTGACCTGCTGCTGACTGCGGGTCACCGTAGTGACTGCGGCCGGACAGCGTAGCGTCACGCCTGGCGCCTGTTTCAGCATGGCAAACAGCCGCTGGCCAACATCATGCAGCTCGACCACCTGGCCGAGCGCCGAAACCTGATAGTCCTGCGCATCCAGCGAGACAAAACCGGCATGACCACGGTCGCTGACGTGCACATGGGTAATCGGCGTAGCGCAATCCTGCAATGATGGCCAGATATTGATTGCCGCCAGTTGCTGACAGGTGCCAGCCGCCAGCGCAATCGCCCGTCCATCAAAGCCCGGATGATCGCGTTCTCCCGGGGCGCTGGCTTCAACCAACGTCACCGGTAAACTGCCTTGAGAAAGATGTGAAATCGCCAGTGCCAGAGTGGCACCGGTCATTCCACCGCCTGCGATGATAATGCTCATAACGCTTTTGCTGCCGCCATTAACGCTTCAATTTCATCGGCATCTTTCACCACGCTGTCAGTAAGATTTTCATTACCGTCAGCGGTGATTACAATGTCATCTTCGATACGAATGCCGATACCGCGATACTCTGCCGGTACATCGGCATCCGGTGCAATGTACAATCCGGGTTCGACAGTCAGTACCATGCCCGGCTCCAGCGTGCGGCCACGGTCGACCGTGCCGTAATGGCCTACATCATGGACATCCAGCCCCAGCCAGTGACTCAGGCCGTGCATGAAGAACTGACGGTGCGCCATATCAGCAATCAGCTGATCGACATCACCCTGCATCACGCCCAGCTTAACCAACCCGCTGACCATAATGCGCACCACTTCGTTATTGACCTCACGAATGCTGATGCCGGGACCAAACAGTTCCAGTGAACGGTTAAGTGACGCCAGAACGATATCGTAAATTGCACGCTGCGGTGCGCTGAACTTGCCGTTAACCGGGAAAGTCCGGGTGATATCACCGGCATAACCGTGGAATTCACAACCGGCGTCAATCAGCACCAGCTCGCCATCGCGCAGCGGTGATTCATTTTCGGTATAGTGCAGAATACAGCCGTTTTCACCCCCGCCCACAATGGTGTTATAGGCCGGGAAGCGCGCGCCGTGACGGCTGAACTCGTGATGAATTTCGCCTTCCAGCTGATATTCATACATGCCAGGGCGGCATTTTTCCATCGCGCGGGTATGAGCCAGCGCGCTGATTTTCCCCGCCTGACGCAGGATCTCAAGCTCTTCCGGTGCCTTAAACAGGCGCATCTCATGCACCCACGGGCGCCAGTCAACCAGAGTGCCGGGAGCCTGCAAGTTCTGCCGAAAACCGCGACGCAGTTTTTCCAGCGCGCCGAACAGAATGGTATCTGCTTGCGCATATTCGCCCTGAGCGTGATAAACCACATCCAGCCCGTTCAGTAACAGATGCAGCTGTTCGCCGACATCGTCATATGGCAATGCACGGTCTACGCCCAGTTTTTCCGGCGCAGCCTCCTGACCAAGACGGCGGCCAAACCAGATCTCAGCATTCTTATCACGCACGCGATTGAAAAGGACGCTGTGATTGTGCGACTCATCACTTTTAATCAGTATCAACACCGCTTCCGGCTCGTTAAAACCGGTGAAGTACCAGAAATCACTGTTCTGACGATACGGATATTCGCTGTCTGCACTGCGGGTAGCTTCGGGTGCAGCAAAAATAACGGCCGCGCTGGCCGGAGCCATTTTGGCTAACAGTGTCTGGCGGCGCTGCAAAAACGCTGAAAGATTAACCACGTTACGGCTCCCTGTTAATTCATTGGCACGGGCGGCGAGAATGCCGCACCAGAAAATAGTTTAGTGTAAAGTCGGTTTCTTGATTTCCACCGCGGCAGGAGCCGGGCGAGTGAAAGTATCATGGCAAAGTAACGCCGCGACACGGACATATTCAATAATCTCTTCCAGAGATTGCTCCAGCTCTTCCTGATCTTCGTCTTCGTCATAACCGAGCTGGGCAATGGTGCGCAGATCGTCAATCGCTTCACCGGTTTCGCCTTTGACCTTATCCAGTTTTGGCTGCGTTACGCCCAGGCCCAGCAGGAAATGGTTAACCCAGCCCGCCAGTGCGTCAGCGCGGTCAAATACCGTGATGTCGTCCTCTTCCGGCAGCCACAGCTGGAACATAAAGCCTTCATCTTCCAGCGTGTCCGAGACGCTCTGATGCAACTGTTGCAGCGGTTGCGCCAGCGCCTGCGAGAACGCCATCCCTTCGTTGGTCAGATCGTGAACCAGCGTTTGCCAGCTGCGATCCTGAGTACCACCGCAGATGATTCCGCTGATTAAACCGTGCATTTCTGCAGGAGTCATACCGACTCCCTGCTGCGTAAGCGCTGAGGCCAGCGTGTTGTAAGCCGGCATTGTGTTCTGTATAGACATACGTATTCATCATCGTTGGCAGGATTAGTTCGTGTTATGCTACCACCAGGTGCCTCGACGATTCCAGAAAGGGCTTGTTTCTTCTCTTTGGGGTATATATAGTGGCGCCCCTCCCAAGCCATTGAGTGGCAAGGGCGATATTGCGGGCGCAGTAATCAGTCAGGAAGGTGGCATGTCTGCACAACCGGTAGATATTCAAATTTTTGGCCGTTCATTACGAGTGAATTGTCCGCCTGAACAGCAAGATGCGCTGAACATGGCTGCGGAAGACCTCAATCAACGGTTGCAAGATTTAAAAGTTCGCACTAGAGTCACTAATACCGAGCAACTGGTATTTATTGCTGCGTTGAACATTTGCCATGAACTGGCGCAGGAAAAAGTCAAAACACGCGACTATGCTGCCAATATGGAACAACGCATTCGGATGCTGCAACAGACCATTGAGCAGGCATTACTTGAACAAGGTCGCATATCCGATCGCCAGGGTGCAAAGTTCGAATAACACTTCATGGTTTGCTGTGATACAGTGACGGTGAAGTAAAATTTTCTCTGAGATGTTTGCAAGCGGGCCAGTCCCCTGAGCCGATATTTCATACCAAACAGAGTGTGGCGCTCTGTAACCTGTGAGCATGCTCGGTCCGTCCGAGAAGCCTGATGGTTGCGACGGCACATTCACCTTGAACCAAGGGTTCAAGGGTTACAGCCTGCTGCGGCATCTCGGAGATTCCCCTTCCCTTTAACGGCCAGACCGTTTCAGCCTTCGGGCGCTATATTCCAACGAGTTCCCTATGACATCCATCTCCTTATTAGATCGTCAGGCTATTCGTAAGAAAATTCGCCATATGCGTCAGTCACTTAGTGATGAGCAACAGCAACGCGCTGCCGAACAGGTTGCGGAGCATGCGCTTAATTTTGTCCCCATTCAGCAAGCACAGAACATCGCCCTGTTTCTTTCAGTGGACGGTGAACTGAACACCCGCCCGTTAATTGCAAAACTATGGCAGCAGAAAAAGCAGGTTTATCTGCCGGTACTGCATCCGTTTTGCCGCGGGCAGTTGCTGTTTGTGCGCTACGACGCCAATACCCAGCTGCAAACTAACCGACTGCGCATTCCCGAGCCACCGCTGACGCCAGGCACTCTGCTGCCGCTCAGCGAGCTGGAGGTCGTGCTGATGCCGTTAGTGGCCTTTGACCATCATGGGAACCGGCTGGGCATGGGCGGTGGCTTCTATGACCGCACCTTGCAGAACTGGCGACAACAGCGCTTTGTCCCCATAGGCCTGGCGCATGATTGTCAGCAGGTAGATGATTTACCGGTGGCGGAGTGGGATGTGCCGTTATCAGCGATGATTACGCCGTCAAAACTGTGGCAGTGGTAAGTCGGGAGCCGAAACGACCCCGCGACTTTTATTGCAAGGCGGCGTTTTAGCCGCCCAAATACTCAGTACAGCAAACGTGCGCGGATGGTTCCAGGAATCGCTTTCATCAGCTGCAGCGCTTTGTGCGCCACATCTTCTTCAGCATCAATATCAATCACCACATAGCCCATCAGCGGCGTTGTTTGCAGATACTGTGCAGCAATGTTGATACCCTGCTCAGCGAAAATCTGGTTAATCGCAGTCAGTACGCCCGGACGGTTTTCATGGATATGCAACAGACGACTCACGGCAGCGCCGTGCATCGGCAGTGACACTTCCGGGAAATTAACCGCCGACAGGGTAGAACCATTATCGGAATATTTCGCCAGTTTGCCCGCAACCTCAATGCCGATATTTTCCTGAGCTTCCTGAGTAGAACCGCCAATGTGTGGCGTCAGAATCACATTATCAAACTCGCACAGCGGTGAAGTAAACGGATCGCTGTTGGTTGCCGGCTCGACCGGGAACACGTCAATGGCCGCACCTGCCAGATGTTTGCTAGCCAGTACCTCGCACAGCGCCGGGATATCCACAACGGTTCCGCGCGAGGCGTTAATCAGCAGTGCGCCAGGCTTCATCAGTGCCAGCTGTTCCGCACCCATCATATTTTGCGTAGAAAGGGTTTCCGGCACGTGCAGGCTGACCACGTCGCTCATATTCAGCAGATCGGACAGATGACGTACCTGAGTGGCATTACCCAGCGGCAGTTTGTTCTCGATATCATAGAAGAACACATGCATGCCGAGGCTTTCCGCCAGTACACCGAGCTGCATACCGATATGGCCATAACCGATAATACCCAGTTTTTTGCCACGCGCTTCGAAAGAACCGACCGCCAGTTTGTTCCAGATACCGCGATGAGCTTTGGCGTTTGCTTCCGGAATTCCGCGCAGCAGCAGCAGCAGCTCACCAATCACCAACTCAGCAACGGATCGGGTATTGGAGAAAGGGGCGTTAAATACCGGAATCCCGCGTTGTGCGGCGGCGTTCAGATCAACCTGGTTGGTGCCGATACAGAAGCAACCTACCGCGACCAGTTTTTCTGCCGCGGCAAAAATCTCTTCGCTGAGTTGAGTACGCGAGCGGATGCCAACGAAGTGCGCATCACGGATGGATTCCTTCAGAGACTCGCTGTCCAGCGCGCCTTTATGAAATTCGATGTTGGTATAGCCTGACGCACGCAGATTTTCCAGCGCGCTCTGGTGAACACCTTCCACCAGCAGGAACTTAATCTTGTCTTTCTCCAGTGATACCTTTGCCATTTCCCGACCTTATTTTGCAGACTTCAGAAGTAACCGCTATACCCTTCACCCCGCCGGGTGATCGCAGATATAAGCCAGCCTTCTGTCAAAATATCAAAAAATACGCTGGCAGCAATACAAACGATTGCCTGGCCACCAGCACGGCGGCATCGTTGGGCAGAACAATGCGACAGATTATAGCGGTTCACACCGCCAACTTAGTAGGATGGCTCGGCAGGCCAGGTTTATGTGACATAAGTCACTAAATTTAACCTGTTGAAGAAAAGATGTTTTTTTATCAGAAATAACTGCTGGCGTCTTCACGCCAGACAGATCATCTTTCAATGGTTTTGACGCCAGAAGCGGTACCTATCAGCGCCACATCGGCACCACGGCTGGCAAACAGCCCTACCGTCACCACGCCAGGCAGTGCGTTAATCGCGTTTTCCAGCGCAATTGGCTCAAGAATTTGCAGATTATGCACGTCGAGAATAATGTTGCCGTTGTCGGTCAGTACATTCTGACGGTACTCGGGTAAGCCACCGAGCTTGACCAGCTGGCGTGCAACATAAGCGCGCGCCATCGGGATGACTTCAACCGGCAGCGGAAATCTACCCAGCACATCGACCTGCTTTGACTCATCAGCAATACAGATAAATTTATCTGCCACCGCCGCAATGATTTTCTCACGGGTCAGCGCTGCGCCACCGCCTTTAATCATTTGCATCTGGCGGTTGATTTCGTCGGCGCCGTCGACATAGACAGAAAGTCCGTCGACCTCATTGAGATCGAACACCGGTATGCCTAAACTTTTCAATCTGGCAGTGGATGCGTCCGAGCTGGATACCGCACCGTCGATTTGATGTTTGATTGAGCCCAGCGCATCAATAAAGTGCGCGGCGGTTGATCCGGTGCCAACGCCGACAATGGTGCCGGGCTTGACGTATTCCAGCGCGGCCCAACCTACTGCTTTTTTCAGTTCATCCTGTGTCATGGTATGTTTAAAACCTGTGGCAACTGTGTGGCCCTAGTATAAAGCAAGCACCGCGCAAAATGTCCTGTTCAATCGTCTTTGATGTGCAGGAGTGGAAGCCAGCCCACAAAGTGATTGATAAGTAAGGTCAGGGCAAATACCTGATTTTGTGGCATAGTGCAGATATCAGCCTTAAAGGATAAGACTACAACAATGAAACGCCCGGATTATCGAACGCTTCAGGCTCTGGATGCTGTGATTCGCGAGCGCGGCTTTGAACGCGCTGCGCAGAAGCTTTGTATAACGCAATCAGCAGTATCACAGCGAATAAAACAGCTGGAGAATATGTTCGGTCAGCCGCTGCTGGTGCGCACCGTCCCCCCTCGCCCGACCGAGCAGGGGCAGAAGTTGCTGGCGCTGTTGCATCAGGTTGAGCTGCTGGAAGAGGAGTGGCTGGGCGATGAAAACGGCGGCACAACCCCTTTGCTGCTTTCACTGGCGGTCAACGCCGACAGTCTGGCAACCTGGCTGTTACCGGCATTGAAAAACGTGCTGACCGACTCGCCGGTGCGCCTGAACCTGCAAGTGGAAGATGAAACCCGCACGCAAGAGCGCCTACGCCGTGGTGAAGTGGTGGGTGCGGTAAGTATTCAGCCGCAGCCACTGCCAAGCTGCCTGGTCGATCAACTGGGCGCGCTGGACTATCTGTTTGTTGGGTCAAAAGAGTTTGCCGCACGCTACTTCCCGAATGGTGTAACGCGCTCAGCGCTGCTGAAAGCGCCAGCGGTGGCCTTTGATCATCTCGACGATATGCACCAGGCGTTTTTACAACAGAACTTTGATTTGTCGCCGGGCAGCGTACCCTGCCATATCGTTAACTCGTCGGAAGCCTTTGTCCAGCTGGCGCGTCAGGGATCAACCTGCTGTATGATTCCTCATTTGCAGATCGAGAAAGAGCTGGCGAGTGGTGAGCTGATCGATCTGACGCCGGGCTTGCTGCAACGCCGCATGCTGTACTGGCACCGCTTCGCGCCGGAGAGTCGTCTGATGAGAAAAGTAACCGATGCGCTGCTGGCGCATGGCCACCGGGTATTGCGTCAGGATACTGAATAGTATTCTGTTATAAACCCCGACAGGGGCGGTAAATACCGCCCCTGAATTAAAATCAGCGTCTCAACTTATTGCTGTTGTTGATTACGCTGAAGTTCAAACACCACGTCAACCTGATCGTCAAAGTGAATGCTCTGCTGCTCGTAGGTCTGCGCTTCAGAGGTCATAGGTGCGGCATCGGCCGCTTTAAACATGCGCGCCACCGGCATTGGCTGGTAGTTCGCCACACGGTAACGGATGCTGTAGACCGGGCCTAACTTAACATTAAAGCCTGCGGCCAGCGCTTCGGCCTGCTGAGTCGCGTTATCAATTGCCGCTTTACGCGCCTTATTACGATACTCATCCGGTTGTGCCACGCCCAGTTCGACCGAACGAATTTCATTCAGGCCGGACTTCAGTGCACCATCCAGCAGATCGTTCAGCTTATCCAACTGGCGTAACGTCACCTGCACCTGACGCACCGCGCGATAACCCTTCAGAACCGATTTTCCCTCTTTGGTATAATCGTATTCTGGCTGGGTACGCAGGTTGGCAGCATCAATATCTTTCTTCTCAATGCCATTTTTCTGCAGCAGATCGAAGTATTGTGCAACGCGAGTATCCGCTTGCTTCTTGGCTTCCGCTGCATCTTTCGATGAAACATTCACTTCGATCGACAGTGTGGCGATATCCGGCGTGGCATCAACACTCGCCTGTCCTGAAGTAATTACGTGCGGTCCATTAGGCAGCTCACCTGCCTGGGTAGCCAACGGTAATGCTGCTGCACCCATCATTGCGGCCATAGCCAGCGCTTTCAATTTCACCTGAAGTCCTCCTTGAAGACGTATGAGTATTGGTATCAGCATATCTTATCGTGTAAATCACTAATATGCGCGATGCTCTTAGTTTTTCGCTGTCGCCCCAACCCCTTCCCGCGTTAATTAAATCCCATCATTCCCTGTTGTGCCAGTTTGAAAGCGATAAACCACATCACCAGCCCCACCAGCAGATTGATCACGCGCTGAGCGTTGCGGGTGCGCAGCAGTGGCGAAAGCCATGACGCCAGCAAGGCCAGCCCAAAAAACCACACTACAGAGGCGCTGATGGTGCCGAGCGCGAACCAGTAGCGTGCTGCTGGCGGCAGTTGGCCGCCGAGGCTACCCAGCACCACAAAAGTATCCAGATAAACATGCGGATTAAGCCAGGTGACCGCCATCATGGTCGCGACGATACGCCAGCGACTCTGTTGCAGCGCACCGGCGGAATCAAGCGCGATATCGCCATGCAGTGCAGTACGCAACGCCCCCCAGCCATACCACAGCAGAAACGCGACTCCGCCCCACGTCACCAGATTCAGCAGCAGTGGCGACTGATTCAGCAGCGCACTGCCGCCAAACACTCCGGCGCAGATCAGCAGGATATCGCTTAATGAACAGAGGCCCGCGGTCATCAAATGATACTGGCGGCGCACGCCCTGATTCATCACAAAAGCGTTTTGCGGCCCCAGCGGCAGTATTAATGCCATACCTAAAGCAATACCTTGAAAATAAACAGAAAACACAAGACAACCCTCACAGCAAAATTTTCTGTGGCAAGTTTATCGCGCGTGAATTATTAGTGGAAATTGAAAGAATTAATAGAGTATCAGCAAAGCTAATAATGGTGCGGGGAAGTTAAGTGGCGAGGAACTTCCCCCGCCACTCTGCTACTGATTATTCAGCGACCGCCTGCTCCTGCGGTGCTTTAGTTTGATGCAGATGAACATCCATCTGTGGATAAGGAATACCAATTCCTTTGCTATCCAGCGCTTTCTTAAAGTTAGCCATCAGATCCCAGTAGACATCCTGCAGATCGCCGCTATTGCTCCAGCAACGCACGACAAAGTTCAGTGAAGAGGCGGCCAGCTCATTCAGACCGATCTGAATACCGCGATCTTTCAGCACGCGGCTGTCCGCTTCCACGACATCGCGCAGCAGCTGTTTCACTTCATCAACATCTGCATCGTAAGCGACGCCAATAATAAACTCGTTGCGGCGCGCCGGCTCACGGGAGTAGTTAATAATATTACCGGCAATAATTTTACCGTTTGGCACGACCACGATTTTGCCGTCGGAAGAACGCATGGTGGTTGAGAAAATCTGCACGTTCAACACCGTACCCATTACGCCACCGAGATCAACAAACTCACCGGTACGGAACGGACGGAAAGTCACCAGCAGCACGCCTGCGGCCAGGTTGGATAAAGAGCCCTGCAGTGCCAGAGCCAGAGCCAGACCGGCGGCACCTAATACCGCTATCACCGAGGCGGTCTGAACGCCAACCCGCCCTAACGCTGCTATCAGAGTAAAGGCAATCACGCCATAACGAACGAGCGCAGACAAAAAGTCCGCAACCGTGGCATCTATACCGCGCGTCAGTAACAGCCTGTTGACCGCGTTAGAGATAAAACGCGCCACGATAAAGCCAATAATGATAATCGCTACTGCAGCCACAATATTCACTGCGTAACTGAGCAACAGCGCCTGGTTGCGTACCAGCCAGCCACCGGCATGATTAATGCCGTCTATCACGTTTAATTCTTCCATTCATCCACCCTGTTAAAAATCCCCAATGGGGAAATGACAAAACATTGCCAGAGTGTTCCGGCAATCCCTTTAAGACAGGGTAATCAAAAATGGCAATCTATGCCAAATAACCGCAAAACTTCCGCTCATTCTCAGCAATTTTCCCAAAAAAAAAGGCCCCTCAGGGCCTTTTTTAATCAGTCACGTAGTTACAGAACGTCAACCGCGTTCAGTTCTTTAAATGCCTGCTCCAGACGCACAATCATTGAAGATTGTGCAGAGCGCAGCCATACGCGCGGATCGTAGTATTTCTTGTTCGGCTTATCGTCGCCTTCCGGGTTGCCCAGCTGAGCTTGCAGGTAACCTTCGTTCTTTTTGTAGTACTGCAGGATGCCGTCCCAGGTTGCCCATTGGGTATCGGTATCAATGTTCATTTTCACTACACCGTAGCTGATTGAATCTTTGATTTCCTGCGCAGAAGAACCGGAACCACCGTGGAAGACGAAATCCAGTGAGTTGTGCGGCAGGCCGTGTTTCTGGCTGACGTACTCCTGAGAATCCTTCAGGATGGTTGGGGTCAGCTTAACGTTACCTGGCTTGTAAACACCGTGAACGTTACCGAAAGAGGCCGCGATGGTGAAGCGTGGGCTGATCGCATTCAGTTTTTCGTATGCGTAATCAACGTCTTGTGGCTGAGTGTACAGTGCAGAAGCATCCATGTGGCTATTGTCCACACCATCTTCTTCACCGCCGGTGCAGCCCAGCTCGATTTCCAGCGTCATGTTGATCTTGGCCATACGTGCCAGATACTTGCTGCAAATCTCGATGTTCTCTTCCAGTGACTCTTCAGACAGGTCGATCATATGAGAAGAGAACAGTGGCTTACCGGTTTTAGCGAAGTGCGCTTCGCCCGCGTCCAGCAGACCGTCGATCCACGGCAGCAGTTTCTTCGCACAGTGGTCGGTGTGCAGAATAACTGGCACGCCGTAGTGTTCAGCCATCTGGTGAACATGATGTGCGCCAGAGATTGCACCGAGGATAGCCGCAGCCTGTGGCTTATCGGATTTCAGGCCTTTGCCGGCAATAAACGCGGCACCGCCGTTAGAGAACTGCACGATGACCGGCGCTTTAACTTTAGCAGCGGTTTCCAGCACGGCATTGATTGAATCAGTACCGACGCAGTTAACTGCTGGCAGAGCGAATTTGTTCTCTTTCGCTACCTGGAAAACTTTCTGTACGTCGTCACCGGTGACAACGCCTGGTTTTACGAAATCAAAAATTTTAGACATGCTTTTTGTCCTGTTTCGTTGGCCGTATAAAAGAAATCAGTTCAGTTTTGCCCTTTCAGCAGGCAAAACAGAGTGGCAGGGACGCATTGCCCTGCCCGCAAAGATTACTGCTTAGCACGCTCTTCCAGCATCGCTACTGCAGGCAGTTTTTTGCCTTCCACAAACTCAAGGAATGCGCCGCCGCCGGTGGAGATGTAGGAGATTTTGTCTTCAATGCCGAACAGGTCGATCGCTGCCAGGGTGTCGCCACCACCAGCAATGGAGAATGCATCGCTGTCTGCGATAGCTTTCGCGATGATTTCGGTACCTTTACGGAAGTTAGGGAACTCGAACACGCCTACCGGGCCGTTCCACAGAATGGTTTTTGCTTCTTTCAGCAGTTTAGCCATTGCTTCTGCGGTTTCGTCACCGAAGTCCATAATTTCTTCGTCGTCCTGCACTTCCGAAACTTTTTTCACGGTTGAAGGAGCAGTTTCAGAGAATTCGGTGCCAACGCGGGAGTCGGTAGGCACTGGAATACCGAACTGGTCGCGCAGGCCTTTTGCCGCTTCAACGAAGTCTGGTTCGTACAGTGACTTACCGACATTGTTGTCGATTGCCACGAAGGTGTTAGCGATGCCGCCGCCGACGATAACGGTATCGGCGATTTTAACCAGCGAGTTCAGCACGTCGAATTTAGTGGAAACTTTAGAACCACCCACCACGGCGACCATTGGGCGCGCAGGCTCTTTCAGCGCTTTACCTAATGCTTCCAGCTCAGCGGCCAGCAGCGGGCCAGCACAAGCTACCGGAGCGAATTTGCCAACGCCGTGAGTTGAAGCCTGAGCACGGTGTGCCGTACCAAACGCGTCCATCACAAAGATGTCGCACAGCGCCGCATACTGCTTCGACAGCGCTTCGTCATCTTTCTTCTCGCCTTTGTTAAAGCGCACGTTTTCCAGAACCACCAGCTTGCCAGCAGTCAGCTCTACGCCGTCGAGGTAATCTTTTGCCA
This sequence comes from Winslowiella toletana, assembly GCF_032164335.1. NCBI lineage: Bacteria > Pseudomonadati > Pseudomonadota > Gammaproteobacteria > Enterobacterales > Erwiniaceae > Winslowiella > Winslowiella toletana. The sequence goes on from NZ_CP134152.1 coordinate 3,981,493, forward strand.
GGGTAACGTTATCCGCACCCAGCTTGTCTTTCAGGTAGTTAACAACCGGCAGCAGAGAGAACTCTTCGTTGTATTCACCCTCGGTCGGACGACCCAGGTGAGATGTTACCATCACTTTTGCACCCTGTTTCAGCGCCTGTTCGATGGTCGGCAGAGAAGCACGGATACGTGCATCAGACGTCACTTTCCCTTCTTTCACTGGCACGTTTAAATCCGCACGGATCAGAACACGTTTACCAGCAAGATCCAGATCGGTCATCTTAATTACAGACATGGTGAACCCTCTCGTTGAATTCTCATAAGTTTTGCCAGACGCAAACCGCGTCTTACCTGAAACCGCTTGCGGCCATCGCTAACGTGGTATCGATCATCCGGTTAGCAAAGCCCCATTCGTTGTCGCACCAGACTAAAGTCTTAATCAGGTGCTGACCGCTGACCCGCGTCTGCGTACCGTCCACAATGGCACTGTGCGGATCATGGTTAAAATCAATTGAGACTAACGGCAATTCCGTATAGTCAACTATACCACTAAATGCCCCTTCTGATGCATTTTGCAGTAAGGCGTTGACCTGGCACGCCGTCACTGCATCGCGCACGCTGACGCTCAAATCAATCGCCGTCACGTTAATCGTAGGTACGCGTACCGCTATCGCTTCAAAGCGGTCATTAAATTTCGGAAAAATACGGGTTATGCCAGCAGCTAGCCGGGTATCAACCGGAATAATCGACTGGCTGGCGGCACGGGTACGGCGTAAATCCGGGTGATACGCGTCGATAACCTGTTGATCGTGCATCGCTGAATGGATGGTGGTAACCGTGCCAGATTCAATGCTAAAGGCGTCATCCAGCAGCTTAATAATCGGAATAATGCAGTTGGTGGTGCAGGAAGCGTTAGAGACGATACGATCGCTGGTCAGCAGCGCTTTCTCGTTCACGCCAAACACCACGGTGGCATCGAGATCGTTGCCGCCGGGATGGGAAAACAGCACCTTCTTCGCTCCCGCCTGCAAATGCGCCTCACCATCAGCACGACTGCCGTAAACCCCGGTACAGTCGAGTACCACATCAACATTCAGTTCGCGCCACGGCAGGTCATTGATATCGGCCAGATGCAACAGACGAATAGTGTCATCGCCCACCGTTAACAGGTCGCGCTCCTGACGCACATCCCAGGCGAAACGCCCATGGCTGGTGTCGTATTTCAACAGATGCGCCATACCGGTGGCATCAGCCAACTCGTTAATGGCAACGACGGTTATCTCAGCGCGACGCCCGGTTTCGTACAAAGCACGTAACACATTGCGCCCGATGCGACCAAAGCCGTTGATAGCTACGCGAACGGTCATATCACTCCTGCGTCAGAATTTATCCCTAAACAGCCGTTAGCCTGGGCCAGCCGTCTCAATTTGTACAGGGAATTCTCACCGTGCAAAATTTGTCTCATATGTTGGTATCATCACCAACTGAAACGGTTCAGCCAGAATAAAGGAAGTGAGGAATAGCGGGAATGATTGTGATCAATTACGCTGCTGAATATTAGATCCACATCACAAAATTGAACAAATGTGGTTATTACTGCAGGAATAAACAGCGGATTAGTGCGGGATTAAAGAAAGGGCAGCATTACGCCGCCCTTACCGGTGATTGCTTGCAGGAGTGGCGTTAACGCCACCCAGACAATCAGATCAGCTCTTTCGCTTTTGCAACAACGTTGTCGACGGTGAAGCCGAACAGGTCGAACAGCTGCTCAGCTGGAGCAGACTCACCGAAGCTGGTCATGCCAACGATAGCGCCGTTCAGACCGGTGTACTTGAACCAGTAATCAGCGATACCCGCTTCGATAGCCACGCGCGCGCTAACCGCTTTCGGCAGCACGGATTCACGGTAAGCTGCGTCCTGCTTGTCAAAGGCGTCGGTAGACGGCATAGAAACCACGCGCACTTTACGACCTTCTGAAGTCAGGCGATCATAAGCGCCCACTGCCAGCTCGACTTCAGAACCGGTAGCGATCAGGATCAGCTCTGGCTGACCCGCGCAGTCCTTCAGTACGTAAGCGCCGCGCGCCACGTTTGCCAGCTGCTCAGCAGTACGTTCCTGCTGTGCCAGGTTCTGACGCGAGAAGATCAGCGCAGTCGGGCCATCCTGACGTTCGATAGCGTATTTCCAGGCAATTGCAGACTCAACCTGATCACACGGACGCCAGGTGCTCATATTTGGCGTCACGCGCAGGCTGGCCAGCTGCTCAACCGGCTGGTGCGTCGGGCCATCTTCACCCAGACCAATTGAGTCATGGGTATAGACCATCACCTGACGGATTTTCATCAGTGCAGCCATACGAGCGGCGTTACGGGCGTATTCAACAAACATCAGGAAGGTCGCAGTGTACGGCAGGAAACCACCGTGCAGCGAGATACCGTTAGCAATCGCGGTCATACCGAATTCACGTACACCGTAATGGATGTAGTTACCGGCCAGATCTTCGTTGATTGGCTTAGAGCCAGACCACATGGTCAGGTTGCTTGGCGCCAGGTCAGCGGAGCCGCCCAGGTATTCCGGCAGCAGCTTGCCAAAAGCTTCAATAGCATTCTGCGAGGCTTTACGGCTGGCGATTTTCGCCGGATTAGCCTGTAACTGCTCAATGTATTTCTGAGATTCTGCCTGCCAGTTTTCCGGCAGCGCATTAACGCTACGACGTTTGAACTCAGCAGCCAGCTCCGGATGCGCTTTCGCATAGGCAGCGAACTTCTCGTTCCACGCCGCCTCTTTCGCCTGACCGGCTTCTTTCGCGTCCCACTGACCATAGATGTCCTGTGGAATAACAAATGGCGCGTGTTCCCAGCCCAGCTGCTTACGGGTCAGTGCGATTTCGTCGTCGCCCAGCGGTGCGCCGTGCGAATCGTGGGTGCCCGCTTTGTTTGGTGAGCCAAAACCGATAACGGTTTTGCACATCAGCAGTGAAGGCTTGTCAGTTACGGTTTTCGCTTCTTCAATCGCGGCCTTGATAGCATCAGCATCATGACCGTCTACGCCGCGCACAACGTGCCAGCCGTAAGACTCGAAACGTTTTGCAGTGTCGTCGGTAAACCAGCCGTCAATGTGACCATCGATGGAGATGCCGTTGTCATCATAAAACGCCGTCAGTTTGCCCAGCTTCAGCGTACCCGCCAGTGAGCAAACTTCGTGGGAGATGCCTTCCATCATGCAGCCGTCACCCATAAAGACATAGGTGTTGTGGTCAACGATATCGTGACCTTCACGATTGAACTGCGCCGCTAAGGTGCGCTCGGCAATGGCGAAACCGACGGCATTGGCAATACCCTGACCCAGTGGGCCAGTGGTGGTTTCAACACCAGCGGTATAACCATACTCAGGGTGACCAGGAGTTTTAGAGTGCAGCTGGCGGAAGTTCTCCAGCTCTTTCATCGGCAGATCATAACCGCTGAGGTGCAGCAGGCTATAAATCAGCATCGAGCCATGGCCGTTAGACAGGATGAAACGGTCGCGGTCAGCCCACTGTGGGTTAGTTGGGTTATGGTTCAGATAGTCACGCCATAACACTTCGGCGATATCTGCCATACCCATTGGGGCACCTGGGTGGCCGGATTTGGCTTTTTGTACCGCATCCATACTTAATGCGCGAATGGCGTTGGCAAGCTCTTTACGAGAAGGCATTTTCTACTCCAGTTCGGAAATAATTCGCTTCGCCGTCCCTAACTTATTGTAATTAATCAGTTATCAGGCAAAGCCGAAGGAAAGTCGACAATCAATGTACATGAAAAACAGGTGAAATGTACATGGCGCACGGTGCAAAAAGAGCTGCACAATTCGCGCTTTGAGACGCTGCCCGCTATGCATTTGACAGCGAAACGGCTATAAAACCAAAGTTCATCGAAACCTTATTCGCCGACGATTTGTCAGGTGTTTGTTTTTATTACCTTGTTATGGGATAGACCTGAATGAAAATTCGTACCTCCGTGATGGCACTGAGCGTTGCCACCTTACTGTCCGGCTGTCAGAATTTTGACACTAACTCACTAATGCAGTCTGGTGCTCAGGCTTATCAGGCGGCGACATTAAGTGATGCGCAGGTCAAAGAACTGAGCGTGCAATCGTGTCAGCAGATGGATAGCGAAGCGCAGATTGCGCCAGCCAGCAGTGAATACACCAAACGCCTGGACAAAATTGCCACCTCGCTGGGTGACAATATCAACGGGACGCCAGCCAACTATAAAGTCTATCTGAACAAAGATGTGAACGCCTGGGCGATGGCCAACGGCTGTATCCGCGTCTATAGCGGTCTGATGGATATGATGACCGACAACGAAGTCGAGGGTGTGCTGGGGCACGAAATGGGCCACGTCGCACTGGGCCATACGCGTAAAGCCATGCAGGTTGCCTACGCCACCACCGCTGCACGTACCGCAGCCAGCGCCGCTGGCGGTATCGCCGCGTCACTGTCGCAGTCGCAGCTGGGCGATCTTGGCGCGCAGCTGGTCAACGCTCAGTTCTCACAAACTCAGGAGTCACAGGCCGATGACTACTCTTTCGACCTGATGAAGCAGCGCAAAATTGATCCGAACGGTTTAGTCACCAGTTTTGAGAAACTGGCAAAGCTGGAAGGCAGCCATCAGAGCAGCATGTTTGACACGCATCCTTCTTCAGCTTCGCGTGCAGAACATATTAAAGCGCGTATCGCCGCAGAGAAATAACCGATTTTCGGGCGGAATCGCTTCCGCCCGGTAATGGATTAATACAGCGTTTTTTGTGGTGGACCGGCGAAATGCAGCGCACCAATTGTTGCCATGCGCACTTCGATCACTGACGGCCCAGGCATCGCGATTGATTCTGCCAGTACCCGCTGAAAATCTTTAGCGTCATCAATGGTCCACGCCTGTAATCCAACCGCCTGCGCCAGCAGGGTAAAATCAGGCGTATGCAGCTGATTGTAATACTGCCGCCCGCCAAAATATTTATCCTGAATGCCACGCATCACGCCGTAACCGCCATCGTTCATCACCAGCAGCGTCACATTAGCTTTCTCCTGAGCCAGCGTCGCCAGCTCGCCGAGACTCAGCGACAACCCGCCATCCCCCACCAGCCCGACCACTTTTCGTGACGGATTCGCCAGCGCGGTGCCGATGGCCATTGCCAGCCCCATACCAATCGCTCCTGCCAGCGAATGAATATTGCACAGTGGGGCATGCGCGCGAAACAGTCGGCTGCCCCAGACGCTGCCGGAAACGGTAATGTCGCGCACCAGAATGCCATCCTGTGGCAAAGCGGCATCAATGGCATCGTTCAGTTGTGCATAGGCACCGGACTGCTGACGCAGCTCAGTTTCAGCACGGCTTACCGCCGCCGCGATTGCCGCGTCCCACTGCGCATCAACCTTTTCTCCCTCCTCCAGCCGGGATGCCAGAGCCGTCAGTACCGCATGGCAATCGTAGTTGACGACCTCATCAGCCAGATAGTTGCGGCTGGCTGCGGCGGGATCGACATCAATCTGAATACGCGGCGTGGGTAAAGTCAGCGTCCAGCTGCGGGTTTCATTACTGCGCAGGCGCGATCCGGCAATCAACGTCAGATCGCACTGCTCCATTAATGCCTCTACCGACGGCGAGTTATGAAACGAGCGTAAGCTGCGCGGATGACTGTCGGGCAAAATACCGCGTCCGTGCGCGCTGGAGATCACCGTAACGCCAGCATCGGCCAGCTTACGTACTGCCTGTTGGCAAGCCAGCGCGCCACCGCCAAGCCATAACAGCGGCCGCCGTGCCTGTTTCAGTTGCTGGCAGAGTCGATCGATAACGGCGTCATCTGGCGTGGGGATCAGCAATGGTGCGACCGGCGGCGTGACCAGCGTTGCCGGTACTCTGGCACTTTGAATATCAATGGGGATCTCCAGCGAGACCGGGCCACACGGCGGCGTCTGTGCTTCCTGAATGGCGCGATGCAGCATCGCTACCGCCTGATGCGGTGAGCTGACGCGAAAAGCACGTTTCGAACTGGCACGCAGAAAGCCGAGCTGGTCACGAGTTTCGTGGATGAAACCGCTGTCGGCATCCAGAAAGGCTTTTTCCACCTGGCCGGTAAGATGCAACAGCGGCGTGCTGGCATTCAGCGCCTCAACCAGCGCGCCAATCGCGTTGCCCGCCCCGGCTCCGGTGCTGGTCAGCGCCACGCCAAGCCCGGAAAAACGCCCGTGAGCATCGGCCATGGTGACCGCTCCGGCTTCGCCACGCGCCGCAATAAAGCGAATCTGATTACGCTGCCCGACGGCATCCGCGATGGGTAAATTGTGAATGGAAATAATGCCATACATTGCCTCAACGCTATACAGCTCGAGGGTACGGGCGATGGCTTCGCCCACGCTAATCGTCTCGCTCATCATCGTCCTTCCAGTCAAGTTAATCACTCCAGCGGTTAATCGTCGGCGTTGTCGCCAGATAAATGCTCTTTTGCTGCATCCAGGCTTTAATTCCCTGCAATCCTTTTTCACGCCCTAAGCCGCTCTGCTTGTAGCCGCCAAACGGGGTAGAAATAGCAAATACTTTGTAGGTATTAATCCACACCGTACCAACCTCCAGCTGCTCTGCCAGCTGTAAGGCGCGGCCGCTGTCGCGTGTCCAGATGCCCGCCGCCAGCCCAAAGATCGAATGATTGGCATCGGCAATTAACGCGCTTTCATCATCGAAAGGCATCGCAACCAGTACCGGGCCGAATATCTCTTCCTGACAGACACGCGCACGATTGTCTAAACCGGTAATAATCGTTGGCTGGAACCAGCTACCGGCCGCCAGCGCCGGATCGGCAGGAATTTCGCCGCCGCACAGGATCTCGCCGCCCTCTTCCCGCGCCAGTGCCACATAGTCCATCACCTGCTGACGGTGGGCGTGGCTAATCAACGGGCCAATGTGATTACCCGGCATCAGTGGATGGCCGAGGCGTAACTGACGAGTCAAGCTCAGCAGCCGGTCCATTAGCGGCTGCCAGACGCTGCGGTGGACAAACAGTCGGGAACCAGCAATGCAAGCCTGGCCGCCAGAACTAAAAATGCCGTAGCAGATACCACGCGCCGCCTGTTCGATATCCGCATCAGCCAGCACGATAGTCGGTGATTTACCCCCGAGCTCCAGCGAGGCCGGAATCAGCTTTTCTGCCGCAATATGCGCCAGCGCACGCCCGGTTTTAGTGCCACCGGTAAATGAGATTTTTTTGATAAGCGGATGCCGCACCAACGCGTCGCCGATCACCGAACCTTTGCCCGGCAGCACGCTGAGTAGACCCGGCGGCAATCCGGCCTCGGCAAAAATTTCTGCCAGCTTCAGAGCCAGCAGCGGAGTGGCTTCTGCCGGTTTAACAATCACCGCATTACCCGCCGCCAGCGCCGGCGCAATCTTCTGCATCTCACTGGCTATCGGTGAGTTCCACGGCGTAATGGCCGCCACTACGCCGAGTGGCTCATAGCGGCTCAGGGTAATAAGTTGCTGGCTGCGTGCCGGAGGAATTTCGCCTTCCTGGACTTCGCAGACTGCGGCGAAATAGCGGGCGGTCGCCGCAGCACTGGCGACTAAGCCACGGGTTTCTGCCAGCGGTTTGCCATTATCGCGGGTCTGTAATTCCGCCAGCTCTTCCTGTTGGGCGGCTATCAAATCACTGACGCGATGCAAAATTGCTGCACGCTGATGGGGTAGCAGCGTGCGCCACGCCGGTTGCCGCCAGGCTTGATCGGCCAGCGCCACGGCTTCCTCCACATCTTCGATGCTGGCGGCGCGTAATTCAGCATTGATGCTGCCGTCGGCAGGAAAGGTAGTCATCAGCGGTTCGCCACGTCCTTCACGCCAGACGCCAGCGACAAAAATTTTCTGCAGACTCATGTCGGATCCTTATTCTTCCAGCAGCTGGCGGCAGGCTTGCACCGCACTTAATGCTGCCAGCGTTGAGGTTTTAGGGTTCGTACCAAGAGGAAAGCCACTTAACTCAAGCTGCATCTCGCCAAAGCGGCCTCGGGCATAAAGACGATGGGTATTACGCGTGGTGGCCGGATCAACCATCAGCTGCACTTCGGTTTCATCCATGCCGATACCCGCCAGCGCAATGGTGGCGGCAACATTGGCATTGGCTGGAAACAGCCGCGCCGCCTCGCGAGCGCTGCCGTGAAAAAACACCCTCGCCTCGCTGACCTGCGCCAGATTCACTAACTTCTCAGCATGACTGCCACGCCAGCTGGCGGGACTTTTACGCGACTGATAAACCACCTGCTCCAGCCCGCCCTCGCGCGCACTGGCGAGGCCATCCATTCCGGCCACCGCCCCGGCCAGCAGTCGCAGGCGCCCTCCGGTTTGCTGACGCAGCGTGATTAAATGCTGTTCCAGCTGCGCATCAGCCAGCGCGCCGGTGGAGATTACCGCCAGCGTCCAGCCGCGCTGGAGCACCATTGCGGCAAGCTGCGCAACCGCCTGCTGGCTGGCACACTCCAGCACCAGATCCGGCCTTTCGCGACAGTCAGCCGGTGATAGCAGCGGCTCTGTCTGCTGGTTAAACTGCGCAAGGATTGACGGATGGTGCCCGGCTCGTGCGACAATCCAGCCGATGCTTATCCCCTGCGGTAAATGCGCAATCACTTCCTGCGCCATCGCACCGTAACCAATCAGCATGATCTTTTTCATCAAAAGCTCCCGATTAGAGATGGCGGCAAAAACCGCCGGAGACGTCCAGTGCCGCACCGGTAGTAAAAGAGGCCAGTGGCGAAGCGAGAAACAGCAGCGCCTGCGCCGGTTCCTGCGCTTTTCCCAGTCGTTTCATCGGAATGCCGCGCTTGCTGGCAATCTCTGCCGTCCATTGCTCCCAGCTTTGCTGCCGATCGCTGCGCTGTTCAAAACGGCGACGCCACTGACCGGACTCAACCATGCCCAGCAGAATAGAATTAACCCTGATTCCCTGGTCAACTAAGGTTTTGGAAAGGTTTAGGGTCATATTCAGCAGTGCCGCCCGCGCTGCTGAAGTGGCAATCATGTGCTCTTCCGGTTGCAGCGCCAGCAGTGAATTGACGCAGGTAATCGAGGCAATATCCGACTGTGACAACAGCGGCAAAAAGGCCTCAACCGGGTTGATCACGCCAAACAGCTTAAGTTCGGCTTCGCTGAGCCAGGCACTGTGCGGGGTCTGCTCAAATGTCGCGACATAGCCCTGCCCGGCGTTATTGATCAGCATATCAACCCCGCCGAAATGCGCGGCTACCGCTGCGGCAAAGGTATTCACCTGTTCGGCCTGTAAAACATCGCAAGGCAGCGCCAGTATCTGCCCATCAGGAAACTCCTGTTTTAGTGCGGCACAGGCAGTGGCAAGGCGATCGGCGTTGCGGCCACAGAAAGCCACCTTTGCACCTTCCGCCAGCAGTAAACGCAGTGTTTCAAAGCCAATCCCGGATGAACCACCGGTGACAACCGCAACACGTTGATTAATCTTTAGATCCATATTCTGCTCCTGTAAGCCAGCGCAACAGCTGCTGGTTGAAAAAGGCGGCATTATCGAGATAACTGGCGTGTCCGGCATGCGGGATCGGCACAAAGCGACAGCGCAGCGCCGTAGCCAGCGCTTCGGCCTGCACAGCGGGAGTAATCATATCCAGTTGGCCGCACCACACTTCCAGCGGCGTCTGACAATCAGCCAGCCAGCGGCGAATATCGTCCTCTGCCAACATCGCGGCAGCTTGCAGAAAGCCGCCCGGCTTAAGATTGCGCATACTGCTGGCAACGGTGACGATGTCGCGCTCATCAGCATCGGGGCGCAGTAATTTCACCGCGCGCATCGCCGCCATCTGTTCCGTCCCCAGCGCCATCTGCTGCTGACGCTGGCTCAATATCGACTGGCGTTTTTCTGCCGGCTGGCTGCCATATCCCTGCGCCGGATCGGCCAGCACCAGTCGCTGCACCCGCTGCGGATAACGTGCTGCAAAAGCGACAGCCATCAGCGCGCCCAGCGAGTGCCCTAACAGCGAAATGCGCTGTATCTCCGCGGCATCCAGCATTCTCGCCAGCGCATCAGCATAATCACCGGCATTCGGCTGCGGCGTCGGCAGCGGTTTGCTGTCACCATAGCCCGGCGCATCCCACGCCAGCATGCGACACTGCTGCTGCAATGCGACATCATGTAACTGTTTATGCCAGCAGGCGCTGCCGGAGCTGATGCCGTGTAACAACACCAGCACCTCACCATTGCCCGATTGTTGCCAGAAGATCATTACTGCTCCTTAGCTACGCTTCACTTTCGCCAGCGGATGGTCGGCCGGATAGGTCGGGATACGCGGTTTGTTCGCGCCCAGCATCACGCACATCAGCGCCTCTTCCTCACCGTGATTAAACAGGCCGCGATAAATTCCGGCCGGTACTGAAATCAGATCGCGCTCTTTCAGCACCGTCTGATACTCATGCTCGCCATCACGAATCATCAGCGTGATGGTGCCTTTCAACATAAAAAACACTTCTTCAACATCGTCGTGCAAATGCAGTGGGCCTTCGCATTTCGCCGGCAGCACCATAGTGGAGAAGGTAAAGTTTTCCGCCGCTACGGTGTTGTTATCCGCGCTGACGCCGGTGGCTCCGGTTCCGATATAGCGCATCTGCGCACGGCGGTATTTTGGATCGTAATCGGCCTGAAACTTCAGCGCGTTCCAGTCATATTTTCGCCCTTCAAAGCGGGCAATACGTGATTCAACCCACGCATCCATCGGTACATCTTCCGGTTTAACGGTGGTTTTGTTCGGCAGAACCTGGCTATCAGACATATGATTTACTCCTCAGTAACGTTTCAGGATCGGCAGTAACAACGCGCAACCGAGCGCCGCCATCACCACCAGAAAAAGCAGACCGTTATCCATGTTGTGAGTCGCCGCGATCAGCGCCCCCATCACTACCGGTGCCAGCGCGCCGGCAAAATTGCCGAGGCCGTTAAAAATGCCGCCTGCCGTCGCGCTGATCTGCGGATCGGTCGCTTTAGCCAGCAGAGCAAAAATATTCGGCGCACCGGCTCCCCACATAAAGGTGCTGAAACTCATCGCCGCAATCACCTGCCAGCCCTGCTGCAGATGTAACACCGCTACCAGCCCAACTGCCGCCCCGGCCAGCGCGATAAAACAGGCCAGCGCACGCTTATCGACCCGGTCGGAAAGCCAGGCTCCGACCCCTTCGCCCAGCAGCATGGCGATAAAGGGTAATGAGGCCATCCATCCCGCTTCCGACAGATGAATACCTTTTCCTTCAATCAGATAGCTCGGTAACCAGCCGTTGATTCCCCACAGATAGGTCAGAAAAGTGATGTTAAACAGGCAGATCAGCCAGAAATGCGCGCTGCGCATCAATGCTTTGCGTGCGCTGCGGCGCTGTGGCTCTTCCGTAGTACTGCTGGTGCTGCGTGGCGCTTGCTGAACATTGCGCATCACCAGCCGTACCAGCACCACCACCGGTAGCGTCAGCAGCGCCATAAAGAAGAAGGTGCTTTGCCAGCCGAGATGATTGAGGATAAACAGCGACAGTGGGAAACCGATGGCGGCACCAACCGGTGTGCCCAGCAGCCACAGCATGGTGGCGCGCGCCTGCAAGTGCTGTGGAAAGTTATGCCGCACTATGGCGAATGCCAGCGGAAACAGCGGCCCTTCGGCAATGCCCAACAGAATGCGCAGCGTCATCATCCCGCTGTAGGAATGGGTGAAACCCATTGCCAGCATTAGCAGGCTCCACAGCAGCATCATGCCGGTCAGCAGCCGCACCGGATTAACGCGATCGCCCAGTCCGCTCAGCAGTACCGATGAGAAGCCATAGCTTAATAAAAAAGCGCTCATCAGCAGGCCTAGCCGCGTGGTATCGAAACCGATCCCCATCGCCTGCTGAAAATGCGTGTCGGAAAACAGCGCAGCGATGCTGATTTTGTCGAAGAACGCCAGCAATACGCAGGCGAACAACGTTAACGGGATCGACCAGCGCACCGGTTTTTCAGACGTGCAACTGCCTGCACCGCTGGCTGTAACCGCCGCAGTGGATGATTCAATGCTTGTCATGCGATTTCCCCTGTCGGGTGAGCGCGATCCTAGCGCAGCGTCATTAACGAAAACGTCGAATCGGCTAACTGCGCCGGATCCAACACCCGCTCAGCGGCGATCCAGCGCTTTGCCAGCTTGATAGTGCGCGCGTCATTGATCGCCACCAGCTGCTGTAAGCGCTGCTGATTATCCAGCGTAAACCACAGGCCGCCGCTCGCTGTCGGGCGATGTATCGTGTCGCCCTCCGCCGGTAGCCCGAGGATCTGAATATTGCAGTGGTATTGATCGGACCACAGCCACGGAATTTCCTGATAATCCGCCGTAGTGGCATCCAGCATGGCCTTTGCTGCCACCTGCGCCTGATTCTGCGCAAATGCCCAGGACTGTAATGAAATTCCTAATTCGGGATGGCGTGCGACATCACCGGCGGCAAAGATCGCCGGATCGCTGGTCTGCCCCTGGCCGTTGATCACAATGCCGTGATCGATGGCTAATCCCGCCTGCGCCGCCAGCTCCAGATTCAGCTCAATACCAATGCCAACCACCACCAAATCAAAGGCTTGCGTCGCGGTTTTTGCGCTGGTCAACTGCGGATAACCTGCCGCATCGCTCAGTTGGATCTCGCCGCAATCGCACTGCAGATCGACCCCCTGCTGCTGATGCAGCTGCCATAATGCCTGTGATACCTGCGGATTGACGCTGCGCTGGCACAGTAAGGCTTGGCGCTCAAACAGCGTGACATCAATACCTTTGCTACGGGCCGACGCGGCGATCTCAAGGCCAATCCAGCCACCGCCGACCACCGCCAGCCGCCGACACTGATTCAGCGCCTGCTTCAGCGCCTGCGCATCCTGCCAGTTACGCAACGCCATTACGCGTGGATGAGCCTGCCAGGCACTGTCCGGCCAGCGCGGACGGCTGCCGGTGGCGATTAGCAACTTGTCATACGGCAGCGTTTCACCATTATTCAGCAACAGCTGTTTCTGCTCCGGCAGAATCTGTTCGGCGCGCACCGGACGATACCAGCGCAGATGCAGCGCCCGCTGTGTCTCTTCGCTAAACAGGCGCGCCAGCGGCGCATCCGACTGCAGCAGCGCGGCTTTTGATAGCGGCGGACGCTCGTAGAAATCCCAGGGTTCGTCGGCAATAATGCTGATGCTGCCGTTGTAGCCCTGGTCACGCAGGGTTTTTGCCGCCCAGCCGCCCGCCTGACCGCCGCCGATAATCACCATGCCGGCACTCATAACACCTCCAGCTTGTGCTGCTGACGGCGCGTATCGTGATCGATACCCCCTTCAACTGCCCATTCGGTAAATGACACCAGCGAATGCTCCAGCTCTCGCGGCTGCCAGTTTTCGGTCAGCCAGTCGTCGTTGGTGTAATACTCAAAAGCACCGCCGGTCGGGCTGTTGACGTACCAGAAGTAAGCAGACGAAATCGGATGTCGTCCCGGCCCAATAAACGTGCTCCACTGCTCTTTATTCATCGCGATGCCACCACCGATCACTTCGTGAATATCCCGCACGGTAAAAGCAACATGATTGAGTCCACGCTTTTTGTTCGGCAGCTGTAACAGAAACAGATTGTGATGGCCGCCCCGCGCCTGACAGCGCATAAACACCGCGCGGTTGATATAACGGTCGGAGACCTGAAAACCGAGCACGTCACGATAAAATTGTTCAACCGCCGCCAGCTCTTCAACAAAGAACACCACATGACCAATATTGACCGGCTCGGCGCGTTCATACACCGGGCTGGGCTGGTCGACACGGCGTACATCGCCCCACTGGTTAATCGGTGAAATCGGCAGTTCAACCGGCTGTTGTTGGGAAATTTGTACCCGGATGGTCATCCCGTTGGGATCGCGACAGCTCAGTACGCCGTCACACTCACTGAATCCCGGCTGCTGCTGCATGCGTGGGCGAATCTGATCCAACGCCGATTGATCCTCTACTCCCCAGGTCATTCGGCGCAGCGTTGAACCCGGTTCAAAAGCAGCAGGCAGCTCCGGACAGGCGTGGTCGTACAGCGCAACCTGTGCTCCGCTCAGGGTCTGGTAATGATGCGAGGACGCGCCAGTCACTGGCTGTAAGCCAAAATCGCGGATAAATTTGCTGCACAGCGCCAGATCCTCGACGCCAAACTCCAGCTTTTCGATACCCATTACGCTCATAGTTTTTCGCCTCTTTAATTACGGTGAATGATTTTTGGCGTATAGCTGCCCCGGCGCAGATTATTGCGCCTGATAAATACATGATTTAAATCACTATTAACTGGCTTTGGCTAGATGCCCTAAAAATCCGGATATTTTATCTGCCGCGCCCCGCACCTGCTGTTGCAGACGCTGGCGATCCTCTGGCGGCACTTCGCCCGACGGCACCAGAATACTCACCACCGCCGCCACTTTGCCGCTGCGTTTAAACACTGGATAAACAATTGACGAGATGCCATGACGGAAGAAAGACTCACCAATCACATAGCCACGCGCCTTATCCTGCTGCACCATCTGCCACAGATTCTCCCGATTTTTCGGCGCGCCCGGTGCGCTGTCCGGCAACGCTTCCTGCGGATAAAGCTGCTCAAACTCACCGCGGCTAATATCGGTTAACAGCATCCGACCAAGTGAAGTGCAGTGCACCGGCAAACGCGTGCCGACGCTGACCTGGTTAATTTGTGAACCGGCGGCGCTGACGCGGGCGATGTAAATCAGATCGCGCCCGTCGCGGATCGCCAGATGGCTGCTGCACTGGCTGCTGTCACGCAGCTGTTCAATCACCGGCTGCCCGGCCTGCGCCACATCCAGCGAGGCGATATATTCAAACCCCAGCCGCAACACATTCATACCTAAGGTAAAGGTGTTGTTACGCGGGTTACGTTCAATAAACCCCATAAACTCCAGCGTTTGCACCACCCGGTAGGCGGTAGCTTTTGGCATATCCACCAGCCGGTGCATTTCAGCAAAAGTCATCTCACGGTGCTGCTGGCCGAAAGCCAGCAGCAGTTTCAACCCGCGATCCAGCCCGGGAATAAGATAGCGACAGCTTTGATCGTCTGACATGGCGTCTCCCGACTCACTCAGTTGAAAACGAATCCACCGTTAACCGGTAATAACTGGCCGGTGACAAAGTCGGCCAAGGGTGACAGCAACCAAATCGCGCTGCCGCTGACATCCTCTGGATGCTGCGCGCCGCTTAAGGCTCTTCCCTGCTCATAAAGTTGATGTCGCTCGACCGGAACATATTCGGTGGCTTCAACCCGGGTCAGCCCCGGTGCGATAACATTGACGCAGATGCCGCGCTCGCCCAGTTCACGTGCCATTGAGCGCGTCATGGCAATCACTGCGCCTTTACTGGCAACATACGCCAGCAGATTCGGAGCGCCCCATAACGCAGTATCGGAGGCGACATTGACAATTTTTCCGCCTTTCGCCATCAGCGGCACCGCCGCTTTCGACACCAGCCAGGTACCGCGCACATTTACCTGCATTACGCGATCCCACAGCTCAATGTCATACTCCATCATGCTTTTGCCACCCACGCCGGTCGCCAGCGCAGCGTTATTTACCAGCCCGTCAATTGCGCCATGCTGACCGATAGCGTTAAACGCCTGCTCCACTGAAATACTGTCGGCCAGATCGATAGTTTGGGTACTGACCTCAGCACCACGCTGGCGCAGTCGTTCGGCACTTTTCTCCAGTTCAGCGCTGAGAATATCGCACATCACCACCTGCGCTCCGGCGGCGGCAATATCGGCGGCAAACTGATAGCCCAGCCCACGCGCCGCACCGGTCACCACAATCCGCTTTCCTGCCAGCAAACCGCTCATCAGGAGACACCCTGCTGCTCGCTCTGCGCCTCAATTCGCGCCAGCTGCTGTTTGGCCGCCTTCTGCATCATGCGGCGTAAGCGGGACAAGCCAACATCATGTTGATACAGATATTCATGTTCGCGCGCATTCGGTGCCATGCTCTCCAGTACCACCCGATCCTGCTCCAGTACATCCCAGTGCAATCCCTCAAGACGGTTGCGGTACATAAAGCGCCATAAGTCACGTTGCCAGCCATCCACTTTACGGATGCGCCAGAAAAATACCCGGCAGTGATCTTCATCTTCCGGCACCACCATGCCCACAATCCAGAAATGACCGCCCGGTCCAAAGCGCTTCTGATAAGGAATCGACAGACGCATCCACTGTGCGCCGCTGTCGCCAAACTCCACCCAGTCAAAGTTAACGCCAATCTGCCCCTCTTTCTGAAAGACGAAGCCACTGGCGGTAGGTTGCAGAATCATGTCAGCCTTACGATCGCCTTCCGCCATTGAATGCGACGAGGAGTGCAGGTAAGTGCCATGCATCGGGTCCATCACGTTTTCCAGCGCGTACTGATAGTTGCAGTTCCAGCCAGCGGTACAGAGGAAATTGCTATAGCTGGCGCTGTCGGCCAGTTCCTGCGGAAAGCTGAGTTCGCTGGGCTGATCGTCAGCCGTGACGCCAAACCAGAGAAAAATTGCGCCGTGCTCCTCTTTGACCTGATAGCTACGCACGCATTTCTGCCCGACCAGCGGACAGCGATCGACCGCCGGTACATCTTTAACTTCACCGTCGCCGGCAACTTCCACACCGTGATACCAGCAGGCGATGCGATCACCCAGATTCCAGCCCATCGACAGACGTGCGCCGCGATGCGGGCAACGATCTTCCAGCGCCTGCAACTGCCCTTCCCGATTGCGCCAGACGACAATTTGCTGACTGAGTCGGGTAATGCCAACCGGCGCAGACTGCACTTCCCAGCTCGCCAGCACCGGATACCACAGGCCACGTAAGCCTTTATCGAGATAACGTTGGATATTGGTTGTCATGATTTCTCCCGGCTTCAGTAACCGTTAACCTGTAAAAACTCGGCGAAGCTCGCTTCACTCCACGCCTGCCCGCTGCGATCAAAAACACGCTGCTGATTAAGCGCATTGACCAGCTGTGGCAAGGTGTCAACGCCGTCGGCGAACAGCTCTTCCAGCGTGGCAATCAATGAGATTTCAAAAGCTTCAGGCTGGCGATTACGCGTTTGCCAGATCAGATTATGAAACTGGCCAGGCTGATGGATGGCGCCGTTGCCGCCTTCGGCAGGAGGCGTAAACTGCCAGCTTTCCGGCAGTTGTGGATTAAAACCGGGATCGTTGCTCATCACTGTTCCTGCTCCTCTGCGATAAAGGTTATCTGGATTTGGTTATCGATGATGCGCAGCGGAAAACGTTGCAGATCGCGTTCACCGGGTTCGCGCAGACAGCGGCCTGACTTTATGTCGAATACCGCTTCATGCAGTGGGCATTCCACTTTGCCATCTTCAACAAATCCCTGACTGAGTAAGGCATAGGCGTGCGGGCAAACATCCTCAAGGGCGTAATAGTCCCCCTCTACCAGGTAAACACCGATCTCGCGGCCTTCCACCTTGCCACTAAAGGGAAAATCCTCCTGAACTTGTGAAACATTGCACACGCTCATCCAGCTCATAAAAAACCTCCAGGTATTTGTTTCATATATGAAACTTTGTTTCTTATCTAATACAGGCAATATAAAAGCGTGCAAAAGTTCGTCAAGGAGAAAAAAGAGAGAACGGCGGTGCGGAGGTTTTTATTTAACGCAACTGTGTAATTGATCACGAAAAATAGGGGGATATAGGAAATAGTTATTATTAACGCATCTGAGATAACAGAATATTATTTTTATCTTTGTGACAGGATATTTCTTAAATATCATCCACTGAATTTTTTCAGGTACATCCATTACATCTGAAAAAATAGCTTCTTATCGCTGACGCGTTGGTTTCATTAGTGAAACCATTCAGCAAAAGGAAATAAACAACTAACTGAAAATCATATAGTTTCACCAGTGAAACTACAAAGTAATTTCCTCAATAAATAATCCCCGTACGGTTGTAATAATTTAAATCGTTTCATCTGTGAAACAGGAAGGGAATAATTTTCTGTCGCAATTCAAAAAATCATAGTTTATTGCGCAACGGCTGTTGCCTATGAACGGTTTTAATCTGTCAGCAACGACGAAAACGGCTAATTCCAATCGTTTAACACTAAAAGAGTGGGATTAATGGAGGGCGTCAGGGGAGCCATTTCGGCTCCCCTGCACAATAAAGCGCGAATTATTCGCCTTTATTAACTGCCTGCACGTGCAGCATATCCAGCGCCAGCGTGGCAGCAGCCAGCGCGGTCAGATCGGACTGGTCATAGCCTGGAGCCACTTCCACTAAGTCCATGCCGACGATATTCAACCCTTGCAGGCCACGAACCAGTTTTAAAGCCTTATCGGAAGTCAGACCGCCAATTACCGGCGTGCCGGTGCCAGGCGCGTGTGCCGGGTCCAGACAGTCGATATCAAAGGTCAGATAAACCGGCATATCACCCACAATCTGCTTCACCTGCGCCAGAATGTCGTCAACGCTGCGATCGTTAACCTGAGCCGCGTCCAGCACGTGATAACCAAGATCCTTGTCGAATTCGGTGCGAATACCGATCTGCACCGAATGATCCGGATCGATCAGACCTTCGGCTGGCGCATGGTGGAACATGGTGCCGTGATCGAACTTCGCGCCGTTGGAATAGGTGTCGGTGTGCGCATCGAAGTGAACCAGCGCCATTTTGCCAAAGTATTTCGCATGGGCGCGTAACAGTGGCAGGGTAATGTAGTGATCACCACCAAAGGTCAGCATACGCTTACCGTTAGCCAGTAGCTTTTCGGCATGCGCCTGCAGTTTATCAGTCAGATCCTGCGAATCACCAAAGGCGTACACCAGATCGCCGCAGTCGATCACTTTCAGACGCTTACGCAGATCGAAGTTCCACGGATAGCGACACTCTTCCCACGCGAGGTTAGTCGAGATCTGACGAATTGCGTTTGGCCCCAGACGGCTGCCGGGACGGCCTGACGTTGCGGCATCAAATGGAATACCGGTGATCACCCACTCGGCATCAGCATCATAAGGCTGGAAGTTAACCGGAAAACGCATAAAACCGAAGGCGTTAGAAACCAGAGA
Source organism: Winslowiella toletana (assembly GCF_032164335.1). Lineage (NCBI taxonomy): Bacteria > Pseudomonadati > Pseudomonadota > Gammaproteobacteria > Enterobacterales > Erwiniaceae > Winslowiella > Winslowiella toletana. The sequence goes on from NZ_CP134152.1 coordinate 4,000,572, forward strand.
GTTATCGTACTCATGGCCCAGGGTGTTATTCATAATATTGTCCTCTTGCAATCCTTCATCAGGCATCGTTTAGGTTTAGATGAAAAAAATCCCCTCCGCGTCGTTAACCCGACGAGGAAGGGATTGAGTATTCGTACACATCAGTTAATACCGGCGACGCACGCGCCGCCGGATTTGTTACTCGTCTTCGAGGTAGGTGTAACCATACAGGCCGTTCTCAAACTCTTCGAGGAACTGCGCGCGCAGCTCTTCATCGAGATCGGTTTGTTTCACCTGATTGCGGAAGTGAGTCAGCAGCTCTTTTGGATCGAGCTGCACGTACTCCAGCATATCCGCAACGGTATCGCCCTCATCGGAAAGCTGCACTTCAACGCTGCCATCAGGGAAAGCAAAGACATCCACCGCTTCGGTATCACCGAACAGGTTGTGCATATTGCCGAGAATTTCCTGATAGGCACCAACCATAAAGAAGCCGAGCATCGGTGGATTATCCACATCGTACTGAGGCATTGGCATGGTCGTCGCGATACCGTCACCATCAATATAGTGATCGATAGTCCCGTCAGAGTCACAGGTGATATCGAGCAGCACCGCACGGCGCTCTGGCGATTTGTCCAGACCTTCCAGCGGCAGTACCGGGAACAGCTGATCGATTCCCCACGCATCCGGCATTGACTGGAACAGCGAGAAGTTGACGTAAATCTTATCCGCCATGCGCTCCTGTAGCTCATCAATAATCGGACGGTGCGCACGGTTGCTTGGGTCCAAATGCTGCTGAATATAGTGGCAAATGCTCAGATACAGCTGCTCAGCCCATGAACGCTGAATCAGATCGTAAGTCCCCTGCGAGTAGCCGCTATGGATATCAAACAGATCCATCTGGCTGTCGTGCAGCCATTCACGCAGCGAGCGGCGATTGTTCGGCTCGTGCATCTCCTGCCAGGTATCCCACATGCTGACAATCGGGCGCGGTGAATCAGCATTCGGCGCCTGTGGCACGCTGAATTCATTACGCTCTACGCCGATAATATTGGAAACCAGTACGGTGTGGTGCGCAGTTACCGCGCGACCAGACTCGGTGATGACCGTCGGGTGCGGCAGGTTATGCTCTTCACAGGCATCGCCAATCGCCCAAATGACATTGTTGGCGTATTCGTTCAGACCATAGTTAACCGAGCAGTCAGACTGCGAACGCGTACCCTCGTAATCCACGCCCAGGCCGCCGCCAACGTCGAAGCACTCAATATTAACGCCGAGCTTCGCCAGCTCGACATAGAACCGGGCAGATTCGCGCACGCCGGTGGCGATATCGCGGATGTTAGCCATCTGCGAACCGAGGTGGAAGTGCAGCAGCTGCAGGCTGTCGATACGACCCGCTTCACGCATAATCTCGACCAGTTGCAGTACCTGCGTTGCGGACAGGCCAAATTTCGATTTCTCGCCGCCGCTGGACTGCCATTTGCCAGAGCCTTGAGACGCCAGGCGCGCACGGATGCCAAGACGCGGCACCACGTTCAGACGCTCAGCCTCTTCCAGCACCAGCTTCACTTCGGTCATTTTTTCCAGCACCAGGTACACTTTGTGACCCAGTTTTTCGCCAATCAGCGCCAGACGAATATATTCGCGGTCTTTATAGCCATTACAGACAATCACTGAACGCGTCATGCCAGCATGGGCCAGCACCGCCATCAGCTCGGCTTTAGAACCCGCTTCCAGACCCAGCGGCTCGCCGGAGTTGATCAGCGACTCAATCACACGCTTGTGCTGGTTCACTTTGATCGGATAAACGAGGAAGTAATCCCCTTTATAGCCGTAGGATTCGCGCGCACGTTTAAACGCTGCGTTGATAGAACGCAGGCGATGCTGAAGGATCTGGGGGAAGCAGAACAGAGCCGGTAAACGCTGACCATCGGCCTCGCGCTCTTTCACCAGCTTCGCTAAATCAACCCGGGCTTCCGGCACATCAGGATCGGGGCAGACGCTGATATGGCCCAGCTCGTTGACGTCATAGTAGTTATTACCCCACCAGGCAATATTGTAGGTGCGCAGCATTTTGCTGGCATCTTGATCGCTCATGGCCACCTCCTGCATAGAGCGGAGTACACCCTGTTCGCCTGCTGACGAACCCTTAATAGTCTTCATGTCGTCAGACATCGCGAACCTCAATTTTTAGTAATGATGCGAAACAGTTAGCTACTATCGCAGGTCGATCCTGCCAGAACAACCCATAATCTGTCGATAAACCCAGCATTAATGACTGATTTAGCCAAAAAGCGGGCTGAAGTAAGTTTTCAGAATGAAACACGTCGCCGAACTCCGTGAAACGGGTCAGAAAAAGCGTAAGTCAGCTCTCAGTAAACTGAAAGTCCCTTGCCAAACTGTAGCAAAAGGTTAACCGGCGCAGGTGTCGTGATGATTACCGAAACGAATATAACTTCGGCGAGAGAGAAGATCGGATACCGAAACAGAAAGGGATTGAAGCACGCCAGAGTGGCGTAGCGAACCGGAAAAAACGCAAACGTGGTTCATTACTCGTATCACCTCCACACATACCCAATAAGCACGTGGAAAAACAGGACAGAGGATGAAAACCAGAGCAGGCTCTGGCTATCTGGCGGGCCTGACGTAACGGCGGCGTAGCTCCCTTATTTACCGCCCAAAAGGCAGCGGCGTTTTATACAGCCGCCAGCACAAAAATGCAAAACCAAAATGTGCTGAGTGCGATGATTGTCAGGAAAAATTGCCAACGCAAAATAAACCAAAAATGCGTAATTCCAAAAATCACTGGCATTTGGATTACTGAGTAACCTAAAATAGCCATCCAGATGTTAATCCGTCTATACTGGCTAACTTCTGGACTGCTTGTGCCGCTTTAGCATCGTCAGTCTGAGTCTGACATGAAGGCCTGCACCAAATGAACTGCTCACGGCTTTGCCTGAGGGGGCGTGGAGTCAGGCTAACCTTTCTCTTCGCTATGCAGTTGTTATTTAACCCGTTTTAGTAAGGTAAAGAATAAAATGGCTAAACACCTTTTTACGTCCGAGTCTGTATCAGAAGGACATCCTGATAAAATCGCTGACCAAATTTCAGATGCCGTCCTTGATGCCATCCTGGAACAGGATCCGAAAGCGCGCGTTGCCTGCGAAACCTATGTGAAAACCGGTATGGTGCTGGTTGGCGGCGAAATCACCACCACTGCATGGGTTGATATCGAAGAGATCACCCGTAATACGGTGCGTGAAATCGGCTATGTCCATTCTGATATGGGCTTTGATGCCAACTCTTGTGCGGTGTTAAATGCCATTGGTAAACAGTCTCCGGATATTAACCAGGGTGTAGACCGCGCCGATCCGCTGGAGCAAGGTGCCGGCGACCAGGGCCTGATGTTTGGCTACGCCACCAATGAAACCGACGTGCTGATGCCGGCACCGGTAACTTACGCTCACCGTCTGGTGCAGCGCCAGTCTGAAGTGCGTAAAAATGGCACCCTGCCGTGGCTGCGCCCGGATGCAAAAAGCCAGGTCACCTTCCAGTACGATAGCGGCAAAATTGTCGGTATCGATGCCGTCGTACTGTCGACTCAGCATGCTGAAGAGATTGGCCTGAAAGATCTGCAAGAAGCGGTGATGGAAGAGATCATCAAGCCGGTTCTGCCAGCTGAATGGCTGAATGAAAGCACCAAATTCTTTATCAACCCGACTGGCCGTTTTGTTATCGGTGGCCCAATGGGTGACTGTGGTCTGACCGGTCGCAAAATCATCGTTGATACCTACGGCGGCATGGCGCGTCACGGCGGCGGTGCATTCTCCGGTAAAGATCCGTCTAAAGTTGACCGCTCAGCAGCTTATGCTGCACGTTACGTGGCGAAGAATATCGTTGCTGCCGGTCTGGCTGACCGTTGTGAAATTCAGGTCTCTTACGCTATCGGCGTTGCAGAACCGACTTCCATCATGGTTGAAACTTTCGGTACCGAAAAAATCCCTACCGAACAGCTGACCCTGCTGGTGCGTGAATTCTTCGATCTGCGCCCATACGGCCTGATTCAGATGCTGGATCTGCTGCACCCAATCTACCGCGAGACTGCGGCCTACGGTCACTTTGGCCGTGAGCACTTCCCGTGGGAGAAAACGGATAAAGCCGCACAGCTGCGCGAAGCTGCTGGCCTGTAATAAATTTTTGTCGCGGGGGTCATACCCTGCATATCATCAGGACGGGAGCCGAAAACAGCTCCCGTCCTTTTTTTACGCCGAACACTATCTCCCTTGATACCGACCATCCCCCATCCCAGCCATCAAACATCGCTGCAATAGTTAGTCTCGCCTGGACTTTTTTTCCGTCTGAAACCTTTCTCTGATAACGATTACATTTTGAAACGCTTTAATTATCTGTTATTTAGATGTTGCGCGGCGTAGTCATAAGTAAAAAAATGCGCTATTTTCAGCGTCGTCTGATGGGCAATAATTGGAATAATGTCAGAAACTTATAAATGACCAATACCGTCTGGTTATCAGGTCTTAAACAGGTGAAAAATGCTGGTTTACAGGGAATCAGCGTGTGTAACCGATTACACTAGTGTGATCAGCCTCACTTTTTACCCGCGGCATGTTTTCTAACATTGATAAAAAAACAACATAGTTACTACGTGGAGGCAATATGCCTGGCAATACACACAAAAGCAGAACCTCGAATAAGGCCATGACCTTATTTGTCTGCTTTCTTGCAGCACTTGCAGGGTTACTGTTTGGTCTGGATATCGGCGTTATTGCCGGTGCACTGCCATTCATCGCAAAAGATTTTAATGTCACCAGTCATCAGCAAGAGTGGATCGTCAGCTCAATGATGTTTGGTGCCGCAGTCGGTGCCATCGCCAGTGGCTGGATGTCTTCCAGCCTTGGTCGTAAAAAAAGCCTGATGGCCGGTGCCATCCTGTTTGTTATCGGTTCGCTGTGGTCAGCCTTTGCCCCTAACCCGGAAATGCTGATTGTTGCACGCGTGCTGCTGGGCCTGGCAGTCGGCATCGCCTCTTATACCGCTCCACTCTATCTCTCTGAAATCGCGCCGGAAAAAATCCGTGGCAGTATGATTTCACTGTATCAGCTGATGATTACCATCGGTATTCTCGGCGCTTACCTGTCCGATACCGCTTTCAGCTATACCGGCAACTGGCGCTGGATGCTGGGCGTCATCACCATTCCGGCATTGCTGCTGCTGATTGGCGTGTTCTTCCTGCCTAACAGCCCACGCTGGCTGGCGGCGAAAGGCAACTTCCGTGACGCACAAAGGGTGCTGGATCGCCTGCGTGATACCAGCGAACAAGCAAAACGTGAACTGGATGAAATTCGCGAAAGCCTGAAAATCAAGCAGTCCGGCTGGAGTCTGTTTAAAGGCAACAGCAACTTCCGTCGCGCGGTGTTCCTTGGCGTATTGCTGCAGGTGATGCAGCAGTTCACCGGTATGAACGTCATCATGTATTACGCGCCAAAAATCTTTGAAATTGCCGGCTTCGCCAATACCACTCAACAGATGTGGGGCACGGTTATTGTTGGTCTGATCAACGTGCTGGCGACCTTTATCGCTATCGGGCTGGTCGATCGCTGGGGTCGTAAGCCGACGCTGACGCTGGGCTTTATGGTGATGGCGGCAGGGATGGGCATTCTCGGCACTATGCTGCACATCGGCATTCACAGCGAAGCTGCGCAATACTTCGCGGTTGCCATGCTGCTGATGTTTATCGTTGGTTTTGCTATGAGCGCCGGTCCGCTGATTTGGGTACTGTGCTCTGAGATTCAGCCGTTGAAAGGGCGTGATTTTGGTATCACCGTCTCCACTACAACTAACTGGATTGCCAATATGATCGTTGGCGCAACCTTCCTGACCATGCTGAATACGCTGGGCAATGCCAACACCTTCTGGGTGTATGCAGGGCTGAATCTGTTCTTTATCGTGCTGACCCTGTGGTTGATTCCTGAAACCAAAGGTATTTCACTGGAGCATATTGAACGTAACCTGCTGTCAGGCAAGAAATTGCGCGATATCGGTTCACGTAATTAACTCTGCTTTTTTTAACGGGCGGCGGCAACGTCGCCCGAACGTCAACTCTTGCATCCCCTGCTCCGCAGAATTATTCTTCCTGCTATGAAATCTCCCCGACTCCCCATTGCTTTGCAGCAGTCCGTGATGCGCGCATTGCGCAGTAAACTGCAGCAGGCTAATCAGCGTCTTGAACGCGACTATCCGGAACCCAATTTGCTCTATCAGCAGCGCGGCACTGCTGCCGGTACCGCCTGGCTGCAAAACTGGGAGATACGCCTTAATCCGGTGCTGTTGATGGAGAATCAGCAAGCATTTATCGATGAAGTGGTTCCGCATGAGCTGGCGCATCTGCTGGTATGGAAACACTTTGGCCGGGTGCCACCCCACGGTAAAGAGTGGAAGTGGATGATGGAGCAGATCCTCGACGTGCCCGCGCGTCGCACCCATCAGTTTGCCGTCAGCTCGGTACGCAGCCGTGCTTTTGCTTATCGTTGTGGATGCCAGCAGCATCAGCTGACGGTGCGTCGTCATAACCGGGTGGTGCGGGGTGAGAGTGAGTATCGTTGCCTGAAATGTGGCGATATTCTCAGAGCGGATGATTTCATCAGTTCTTAAAAAACCGTTAGGCGGTTAAAAAACAACCATTAACTCACTGATTACCTTCAACGTAATTCGTTATCTTTGCGGCTTCTGTTAACCTGCGCGCTGTTTCTGATTAGCAAAAAAATGGATTATGTCGCGCAAAATTATTAGCACCCTCGCACTCACGCTACTGCTCTCACCTTTTACCGCCCAAAGCCTGAATCTGGATAACTATCATCAGAATAATTTTCAGCAGGCAAAAACTTACGCCGTGCAGATTAACGCCGATGCGCCGGGTTCGTTTTACTGTGGTTGTAAAATTAACTGGCAAGGAAAAAAAGGCATTCCGGACCTCGCCTCCTGCGGCTATCAGGTACGTAAAAATGCCAACCGCGCCCAGCGCATCGAATGGGAGCATGTGGTCCCCGCCTGGCAATTTGGCCATCAGCGCCAGTGCTGGCAAAATGGTGGTCGCAAAAATTGCAGTAAAGATCCGGTTTATCGCCGCATAGAGACCGACCTGCATAACCTGCAACCGGCAATTGGCGAGGTCAACGGCGACCGTGGCAACCTGATGTACAGCCAGTGGAATGGCGGTGAGCAGCAGTATGGCCGCTGTGAAATGAAGATCGATTTTAAAAACAAACTGGCCGAGCCGCCGGCACGCGCCCGTGGTGCAATTGCGCGGACTTATTTCTATATGCGCGACCAGTATCAACTACAGTTGTCGAGGCAGCAAACCCAGCTGATGACCGCCTGGAACAAGCAGTATCCGGTGACGAGCTGGGAGTGTGAACGCGACAAACGCATCGCACGGGTTCAGGGCAATCATAATCCCTATGTACAGCAAGCTTGCCAGCGGTAAAATCACTACCCTAAACTAAGTCTTTCATGTTTTACGCCGCCCGACGATTTCGCGCGGCATATTATTATCAGGAATCCCATGCGCATACCCCGCATTTACCATCCCGACGCCTTGCAGGTCGGTAGCGAAATTGCTCTGTTCGAAGATGCTGCTAATCATGTTGGACGCGTATTGCGCATGAACAGTGGTCAGGCGCTGGAACTATTCGACGGCAGTAATCTGACGTTTTCCGCCGAAATTACTCAGGCGGATAAAAAAAACGTCCGGGTGAAAATCCTCTCAAGCCAGGCCGACAGTCGTGAATCCCCGCTTCATCTGCATTTAGGTCAGGTGATGTCGCGCGGTGAGAAGATGGAATTTACCATCCAGAAGTCAATCGAACTGGGAGTAAATGTGATTACCCCCTTGTTTTCTGAGCGCTGTGGCGTAAAGCTGGATGCAGAGCGTTTAGCCAAGAAAATTCAGCAGTGGCAAAAGATTGCCATTGCAGCCTGCGAACAGTGCGGGCGTAATACGGTGCCGGAAGTGCGCGAAGCGATGACGCTGGAAGCCTGGTGTGCAGAAGCCGATAGCGGTTTGAAACTCAACCTTCATCCGCGAGCGCAGCACAGCATCAACACGCTGCCGCAGCCGGTAGAGCGGGTACGCCTGCTGATTGGTCCGGAAGGCGGACTGTCGGCCAGTGAAATCGCCATGACCGCAGAACAGGGCTTTACCGATATTCTGTTAGGACCACGTGTTTTACGCACTGAAACCACTGCACTGACGGCGATGACCGCTTTGCAGGTACGCTTTGGCGATCTCGGCTAGCACCATGGGTAAAATATTCATCCGGGCTATCTGAAACACTGTAGCGGAGCCGCTTTCTGCTCCCGCTAAATCTTTGGCAAGCGCAGCATTGACTGCCGCCACTACACACGCGAGTCACGCAGCTGTGAATTCAGGAGAACACATGATTAAGCTTGGTATTGTGATGGACCCGATTACCTCCATCAACATCAAAAAAGACAGCAGCTTCGCAATGCTGCTGGAAGCACAGCGCCGTGGTTACGAAATTCATTACATGGAGATGAGCGATCTCTATCTGCGTGCGGGCGAAGGCCGGGCGCGTACCCGCACCCTGAGCGTTGAGCAGAACTACGACAAATGGTTTGAGTTTGGCAGCGAGCAGGATATTGCACTGTCTGATCTTAACGTGATCCTGATGCGTAAAGATCCGCCATTTGATACCGAATTTATCTATGCCACTTACATTCTTGAGCGCGCGGAAGAGCAAGGCACGCTGATTGTTAACAAACCACAAAGCCTGCGCGACTGTAACGAGAAGCTGTTTACCGCATGGTTTGCCGAGCTGACGCCGGATACCCTGGTGACGCGTAACGCCCATCAGATCCGCGAATTCTGGCAGCAGCACGGCGATATTATTCTGAAACCGCTGGATGGCATGGGCGGCGCGTCAATTTTCCGCGTTAAGCAGGAAGATCCTAACCTGTCGGTGATTATCGAAACGCTGACCGAGCACGGTAATTTCTACTGCATGGCGCAAAACTATCTGCCGGCGATTAAAGAAGGTGATAAACGCGTGCTGGTGGTAGACGGCGAGCCGGTTCCTTACTGCCTGGCACGTATCCCGAAATCCGGTGAGACGCGTGGCAATCTGGCGGCAGGTGGTCGTGGTGAAGCACGCCCACTGTCTGAAAGCGACTGGGAAATTGCGCGCCGCGTGGCACCCACGCTGAAAGCCAAAGGTCTGATCTTCGTCGGTCTGGATATTATTGGTGATAAACTGACTGAGATTAACGTCACCAGCCCAACGTGTATCCGTGAAATCGAAGCGGCGTTCCCGATCTCGATTACCGGCATGCTGATGGATGCGATTGAAAAACGTCTGGCCTGATTATTTACACGGGGCGTAAGCCCCGTTGCAAACCCGTTAACAGCTACCAGGGTATAACCGATTAGCTCTTAACCAGAACACAGAACGAGTGACAATGAATTTACAGCATCATTTTTTGATCGCCATGCCAGCATTACAGGACCCTTTATTCAAGCGCTCGGTAGTGTATATCTGCGAGCATAATGATGAAGGCGCCATGGGTTTGATCGTTAATAAGCCGATGGAAAACCTGACGGTTGACGGCATTCTGACAAAACTTAAAATATCGCCAACGCCGCGCGATCCCGCAGTAAGGCTGGATAAACCAGTATTTGCTGGCGGCCCACTGGCGGAAGATCGCGGGTTTATTCTGCACTCGGCGCAGCGCACCTTTACCTCCAGCATTCGGGTTTCAGATAACACCATCATCACCACTTCACGTGATGTGCTCGAAGCACTTGGCACCCCTGAACAGCCGGAGCACGTACTGGTGGCGCTGGGTTACTGTGCATGGGAAAAAGATCAGCTGGAAGGCGAACTGCTGGAAAATGCCTGGCTGACAACGCCGGCCAACAGCAATATCCTGTTCCATACTCCGATAGCCGAACGTTGGCGCGAAGCGGCGAAAAGCATTGGTATCGATATTCATAATATTACCAGTGAAGCAGGTCACGCCTGATGTCGGCAATGACCCTGCTGTCGTTTGATTTCGGCACCAAAAGTATTGGCGTCGCGGTAGGTCAGCAACTTACCGGCACCGCCCGTCCGTTAACGGCGATTAAGGCTCAGGATGGCATTCCCGACTGGAACCTGATTGAGCGGTTGTTAAAAGAGTGGCAACCGGATCGGTTAGTCGTCGGCCTGCCGCTAAATATGGACGGCACTGAACAGCCGCTGACGGCGCGCGCACGTAAGTTTGCCAACCGCCTGCATGGGCGTTTCGGCATTCAGGTTGAGCTGCATGATGAGCGTCTCAGCACCGTCGAAGCACGTGCCGATCTGTTTGCTCGTGGCGGATTCCGTGCGCTTAATAAAGGCAGCGTCGATTCTCTGTCAGCGGTGATTATCCTGGAAAGCTGGTTCGAGAATCATTAACCAACACCGGCTCTTCATCCGTAGCGGCAACGATGCCTGCGGCAATACGCTGGCGCAGACTCTGCGCAAAAGTGCACATCCCGGATTGCATACCGGTTTGCAGCAATCCGGGCAGCTGATGGGTTTTACCTTCGCGAATCATATTCGCCACCGCTGGCGTGCTGACCAGTAGCTCAAACAGAGCCACGCGCCCGGTGTTGCTTGCCGCCACCAGCCGTTGGGCAATCACCGCTTTCAGGCTGCCTGCCAGCTGGCTACGCACCAGATTTTTCTCCTCTGCCGGGAAGACATCCACCAGCCGATCGACTGCCTGAGTGGCGCTGCGGGTGTGCAATGTTGCCAGCACCAGATGGCCGGTTTCTGCCGCAGTCAACGCCAGACGAATCGTTTCGCTGTCACGCAGCTCGCCGAGCAGGATGACATCCGGATCTTCACGCAGCGCAGCGCGTAAGCCTTCATAAAATGAGCTGCAATGCTGACCGATTTCGCGCTGCTGGATTAGCGATTTCTGGCTGTTATGAATAAACTCAATCGGATCTTCAAGAGTCAAAATATGCAGATCGCGCTGACGATTTAGCGCATCGATCATTGCCGCCAGCGTGGTGGATTTGCCGCTGCCGGTGGCGCCGGTAATCAGTATCAGACCGTCCTGCTGCTGTAACAACGTCGGGATAATATCGGGCAGGCCCAGCGTCTCCAGCGGCGGGCAGTGGCTGGCTATCAAACGTAAAGCCAGTGATAGCCCGTGACGTTGCTGAAATAAATTGGCGCGCAGCCGCGTGCCGCTGGCTAAGGTCAGCGCAAAATCGACATGGCCGGTAGATTCAAGAAACGCGCGCTGGCTGGCGTCGAGCCAGCTCATCACCAGCGATTCCAGCGCGGCGGCAGAAATTTTTTTCTGACCCGGCACCGCGCCCAGCCGCCCCTGACAACGCCACTGCGGCGAATGACCACTGCACAGGTGCAGATCGGCGGCGTTATGCTTTACACTAAGGGCCACAATTTCTTCCATATCCATAAAGTTCTCCTGACTATGATCTCAATCCAGCAAAACCTACAGGAAGTTCGCCAGCGAATCACAGCGGCGGCAGAACGTTGCGGCCGCGATCCAGCAGAAGTTACGCTGCTTGCAGTGAGTAAAACCAAACCTGCGAGCGCGGTCGAAGAAGCGGTTGCCGCCGGACAGACAGCATTTGGTGAGAATTACGTGCAGGAAGGGGTAGATAAAATTCAGGCGCTGGCGGCTTATCCGCAGTTGATCTGGCACTTTATCGGTCCGCTGCAATCCAACAAGAGCCGACTGGTGGCAGAGAACTTTGCCTGGTGTCATACCGTTGATCGCTTGCGCATCGCTACGCGCCTTAACGAACAGCGCCCGGCCCACCTCGCGCCACTAAATGTGCTGATCCAAATAAACATCAGTGACGAACAGAGTAAATCTGGCATCATGCTGGATGCTTTGCCGGAACTGGCGCGGCAGATAGCACAGCTGCCACGTTTGCAGCTGCGGGGATTAATGGCGATTCCTGCTCCGGAAAGTGATTACTCACGCCAGCTGGCAGTGTGCCAGCAGATGGCTGATGCACTGGAGCAATTAAAACAGCATTACCCATCCGTCGATACCCTTTCTCTGGGAATGAGCGACGATATGGACGCCGCCATTGCGGCAGGCAGCACCATGGTGCGGATTGGCACCGCTATATTTGGCGCGCGTGATTACGCTAACGCTACTCACAACAATAACTGAGGAACCTCATGCTGACGTTGACTTTTCTGGTCAAGACCCTGATTGATCTCTACGTGATGGTGCTGCTGCTGCGCATCTGGATGCAGTGGTCACGCTGTGATTTCTACAATCCGCTGGCGCAGTTTGTAGTCAAAATCACCCAGCCAATAGTGAAGCCTTTACGCCGGATTATTCCTGCTATCGGGCCGGTTGATACCGCCTCGCTGCTGCTGGCGTTTGTGCTGACCACGCTGAAATACCCGATTTTACTGCTGATTCAGGTCGGGGCGTTCTCGGTCGATCCGATGAACCTGCTGGTTGGTCTGCTTTCGCTGGTGAAGTCCGCCGGAAACCTGGTGTTCTGGGTGATCATTATTCGTTCACTGATGAGCTGGATCAGTCAGGGTCGTGGCGCGATTGATTATGTGCTGATTCAGTTAACTGAACCGCTGATGGCACCCATTCGCCGTATTCTGCCCGCGATGGGCGGTATCGATTTCTCCGCGATGGTGGTGATTTTGATTCTCTATATGCTCAATTACCTCGGCATGGATCTGTTCCCTGGCCTGTGGTATCTGCTGTAACGCATCAATTATGAATTCTGGATCTGCTATGCAAAAAGTTGTTCTCGCGACCGGTAATCCGGGCAAAGTCAGCGAACTGGCCGACCTGCTGTCGGCCTTTGGTCTTGATATCGTGGCGCAAACCGATCTCGGCGTGGAGTCTGCTGAAGAGACCGGTTTAACCTTTATCGAAAACGCCATTCTTAAAGCACGCCATGCGGCGCAAATCACCGGCTTACCGGCGATTGCCGATGACTCTGGTCTGGCGGTTGACGCGCTGGGCGGCGCACCGGGCATCTACTCGGCACGCTACGCCGGGGAAGACGCCAGCGATCGGCAGAACCTGGAAAAGCTACTGACGGCGTTACAGGATGTGCCGGACGATCAGCGTCAGGCACAGTTTCACTGCGTGCTGGTCTATCTGCGCCACGCTGAAGATCCGACGCCGCTGGTGTTTCACGGCAGCTGGCAAGGGATCATTACCCGTGCTGCTGCTGGCGAAGGCGGCTTTGGCTATGACCCGATTTTCTATCTGCCAGCACAGGGTAAAACCGCCGCTGAGCTGACTAAAGATGAGAAGCGTGCGCTGTCTCATCGTGGTAAAGCATTGACGCTGTTGCTGGAAGCCATGCGTAATGGCTAATCGTCCGCCACTGAGTCTGTACATCCATATCCCGTGGTGCGTGCAAAAATGCCCTTACTGCGATTTTAACTCGCATGCGTTAAAAGGCGAGGTGCCGCACGAAGAGTATGTGCGTCACCTGCTGGCCGATCTCGATAACGATCTGCCGTTAACCGGCGGTCGTGAAGTTGGCACCATTTTTATTGGTGGCGGCACACCGAGCCTGCTGAGCAGTGAAGCGATGATGCTGCTGATGGACGGCGTACGCGCGCGTCTGCCACTGTCGCCAACCGCTGAAATCACCATGGAAGCGAACCCGGGTACGGTGGAAGCCGATCGCTTCAGCGGCTATCAACGCGCCGGGATTAACCGTATTTCTATTGGCGTGCAGAGTTTCAGCCCGCAGAAGTTACAGCGTCTGGGGCGTATTCACGGGCCAGAAGAGGCAAAGCGTGCTGCACATCTCGCCGCCGACCTTGGCCTGCGCAGCTTTAACCTTGATTTGATGCACGGTTTACCCGATCAGTCGCTGGAAGAAGCGCTGGATGATTTGCGTCAGGCGATTGCACTTAACCCACCGCATCTCTCCTGGTATCAGCTGACCATTGAACCCAATACCTTGTTCAGCTCACGTCCGCCAGTATTACCGGATGATGATGCGCTGTGGGATATCTTCGAGCAGGGTGACAAGCTGCTGACCGCCGCCGGTTATCAGCAGTATGAAACCTCCGCCTATGCCAAACCGGGCTATCGCTGCGAGCATAATCTTAACTACTGGCGCTTTGGCGATTACCTCGGCATTGGCTGTGGTGCACATGGTAAGCTGACGCAGGCCGACGGACGTATTATTCGCACCACCAAAACCCGCCATCCGCGTGGTTTTATGGCGGGTAACTATCTTGATCGTCAGCATGAGGTCGTCGATAGCGAGAAGCCGTTTGAGTTCTTTATGAACCGTTTTCGCCTGCTGGAAGCCGCGCCACGTGAGGAGTTCAGCCGTTATACCGGTCTGAATGAGTCAGTGATCCGACCGCAAATCGAGGAAGCGCTGGCGAAGGGATATCTGACAGAGACGCCTGACAACTGGCAGATTACCGAGAAAGGAAAGCTGTTTCTGAATTCGTTGCTGGAGCTGTTTCTGGCTGAGTGACTGACCGCCAATCAGCCACTCTGTCGTTTCTGATGCCCGATGCCGTCGACATTTGCACTACCCGTCGCGGCATTTATCAGGATTCGTCTGATTGCTGCAGATAATGCTGCAGAACCTCCGGCGGAAGGGTCAGACTCCACACAGCAAATTGCGGATCGAACGACGGATTGGCCTTAAGCAGCAGCTGATAAAGGCGGTCTCTCTCCTTGAACTCAGAAGGTGGGAAATCTTTATCATGTGAAAGATATAACTCGTAACGGATATCATCTGCCATTATGCCTTCCACGGCTGTATATTTATTACCCTCTATCTTATTATCATAAGCGGTTATGATTAACGGTGGCTGGGGTTTTGGCGGATTGTTCTGATTTTCAACCACTAATGGCGAGACACTCTGCTGAGGTGCAGCCTCAGCGTTACTGGCAGAATTTTCAGCACTTTGTTGTTGATAATGCAGCACAAGCGCAGGGGGCAAGATCAGTTTGGTGCCGGCTTCAATAACGCCTTTCGCCTGCAGCGATGGGTTGGCCACATCCAGCTGCTTCGACAAACGGCTCCGGGCCATTTTTTCAGCAAGAGGCAGATTTTTATCTGCAAGTGAAAGATTCAGCTCGCTATAAATATCATCTGCTTTAGCCGCTTTCAGCGTGATAAACTCATTGCCTTTGACCTGACCAAACCTGGCGTTTAACTGCAGTGACTGAGGCTCTCTATTATTCTGCGGCACAGTCTCTGAGTTAACGACAGAACGTTGACCACTTAGCTGTTGATAATGCTCCAAAACATCAGGCGGAAGGGTCAATTGAGTACCTGCTTTGATTAAATCCTGCTTCCTGAGCCAGGGATTGGCATCAAGCAACTGCTTAACCAAGTTTTGTCTTTTTATCTGCTCGCCAAGACTAATGCCAGGCTCTATTGTGAGCTTAAGATCTTTATAGATATCAACTTTATCAGCTGATTTACTAACATTAAATTTTTTACCATACATCTGACCAACCATTTCCTTGGCGTACAGATTATACTGTTTTTGCATATCTTCCGGTATTTTCAATCGTGTATTTCGGGGAATATTATTAGGATCGTCAATATTATCTTTATTCGCCAGATAGATAGCATTAAAGTATTGCGGGCCAATACCCAGGCTTCTGCAGATAGCGTTTACGTTAGTATTGGTATACACCACATATTCATTTCCACTTATCTCACCGGGTGCTATATCTTCCCCTTTCGGGGCGCTGAATCGGGTCTTCTCCATTACTGATTCTGGTATGCGCAGAAACGTGCCGACCTTGATATTCATCACATCGCTAATAAGCGCCTCATTTTTGAGGTGTATATGTTGGAAGTCAGTGACCGGAATATCTAAATCACGGCAGATATCAAATAAGTCTGCATCTTTTATAACACAATATAACTCACCGACAACGATTCCCTTTGGCGTGGTATCCAGCACATCTGTTGTCTGCATTTCTGGCAATGACGTGATGCCCTGGCGCGGAGACGTATTCACGTCCTCGTTGCCGCTATCTGCGTTCGATGACAGCAAACTGGCGACTCTGTTGCTTGTTTCATAGGCAACATAATTTAACGCTATATCTTTGCCCATCTGTTGAGCAGGAGTTTGAAAAATCGCTTTAATATTTGCGGCCTTGGTCAATTTGCCAGCAAGTTTAGTCCCTACTGTGACTCCACTGTCTGTCATCATGCCCGCCAGTATGTTGACTGGCAAAGCCTTCAATACATCTTCGGCCTCTGCCTGATTATCTTTAAGCGCAGCCTTAAGCAGTTCTTTAGCGGCTGTCATGCCGGCTGATACGCCCATTTGCATCATAAAGAGTATCGCCGGTGATAACCCTGCCGCCCCGACTCCCATCCCGGCGGCTAAACCCACAGCAATTGCAGCGTAGTCAATAACGATATCATAATTACGTTCTGTCGACGTTTTAATCATCGAGTTCATATCATCGCGTGCGCGCTGACATGCCACCTCAAACGTTTCTTTTCCGGTGTTTTTTAGCTGAAATGTACTTAATGGTGAATATTGACGAGTGGCGTATTTTTTTACTATGGTCGGCGATGTGCCTAATCGCTCCAGCGGGGCCGTACTGTGTTCAATAAATTTAAAATACCCGCCCTCCCCGTTAGTGATTTTATATTTGAACTGTTTATTTGCACTCAGATGAGAAACAATCCATTTCTGATTTTCAACATTCTTAAGCCCTTCCGGCGTGTTTTCAATAACGATAAATTTACCCTGAACATCTATCGCCAGTATTTTATCCTTAACGGAAAAACAGACAACATCAGTTAGTCTGCTGCCGCGAAAATCCAGATGCTCAGCCTCTCTCTTGCCATATTGAAAAGCTTCAAGATCTGCTCTGAAAGCTTTCAGCCCAGCATTTTTTGCCAGGGTCGACGCGGTGACTTTGAAATTGGCCTCATAGAAGTTATCCATATCATTGACTTTTGACGTGTCGTTCATCAATTCGTCAAGATCATTCTCAAAGCTCTTCAACATCTGATCGCCGGAACTTTCAAACTGATATCCATAATATATGGCACTGATACTTTTTCCGCCTAATGCATCCGTGCGGTAATCTTTGACACGTCCTTTCACATTTACATCAGTGATAAGTTTTAGTTCTTCAAGAAAAGCCTTGCTATAAGGGGGATTTTCGTGGGGCGGGTGCTTAATAAAACTGTCAGGCAGCAGATAACTGTCAGGATCAACCTGCCCCGTGGCAATATCAAAAAGTGTAAAAGTCTCTTCCTTCGCACTGGCTCTGTTAAGTAATGTTATTTTGCTGTCGGGAGAATCAATCACTCCTCGTTCGCTTTTATCATAGCGCCCAATAATATCCATCAGATAATTAAAAGCTTTCTGCCTTGGATTAAGCTCATGACCCACTCTAATATTATAACCCGACTTTACCGACTTTAAATAATCCTCACCTTTTTTATTGATTGCTTCTTCAGAAAGACTGCTACGACTTATCTCTCTTTGCTCAAGGTTATTCCTGACAATTTCCAGCGTATTTGTCGCTTTAAATAAATTTAACTTAGCAGAATTAATCTTATAATCGGGGGCGCCACTTTTTACCAGATCACGGTAATTATTGATAGCTAACTTATAGTCTTCTACATACGCCTCTATCTGAACAGGAGTCAGGTTTTTGTCTTCCTGAAGAAGACGCAGTTTTTCTAAACCGACATATTCACTAAAGTCCCCGCGATGCAAAGATAATCGATAATCAAAAGAACGTTTATTTCGGCCGGCCCTTCTTTCTACCTTTTCTTCCTGAAGATCCTGTTCTGGATCAGCGCGCATTTCCGCCTCCAGCGACGATCGACCTTCCTGTAATAGTGCGTCTATCCCGGCAATGCTGGCGGCGTCCGCAGACTGAGGCTGTTGTACCGTAAGCCCGCCGACCAGAAGTTTAGCCGCCGCCCCCAGCGCTTGATTTTGTCCGGCCATATATCCGGTCCAGGCAAAGCCGGGCGGCAATTTATTCAGTATTCGGACACCAAGCCCCTGACGCAGGTCATTATTATGGTAAAGACCGTTGCCGATTAAAAAAGGTGCCGCAGCATAATGGGCGACCGCTGGCGTAAATACTTTTACTATCTGGAACGCCAGCCGTTTAAGCTGCCCCTTGGTGAATTCATCCAGTTGCGCCTGCGGCAGCGGCTGACCAGGCCGCACGCCCTTGAGTATCGTCGCCCTACCCAGCATGGTACTGTACAGCGTCATTACCGCCTTGATAACCGGCAGGCGTTCGGCGATCAGATTTTGCAGCGGGTCAATATCGATTAAATGCCGCACGGCATTTTCACCATACAACGTGAACTCGGAAACCAGCCCGAAGGTCAGTTTGTCGATGCCCTGTTCCGCTGCATAACGGCTAAAACTGGTTTGCTTCGCCATAAATTCGTCAGGGGTATCAGGCCACAAGGTCACACCGTTTAGCGCATCGCTGATTTCCAGTGCCACCATTTTAAGCATCACGTCACCGTTAGGATCATTTTCCGCAGAAAAGTCCTTTTGCATAAACCCTCTAAGTATCCCGGCCATGGCACGGTCGATAGCCTGTGCGTTAACATCCGGGTTGTTTTGCACAAACTCATTTTTGATTTCATGCAGCTTTTCAGCCATGCCTTTCGCCAGCATCGGGTTACGGGCGGTATTATGAGTGACCTCTCCGGTCAGCCGGGCTTCCGTCAGTTTAATTTCCCGTTTAACCGCTGTGGCTCTGCGCTGCGCTTTCAGTGCCAGTTCTGCCAGCTGTTTAACCTGCTGCGGCTGCTTCACGGCAGCTTCCGCAGCAACACTGAGCTTTCCAGCGACTTTCTCCAGCTCTGCTGCCGTCTGCAATAATGGCGCCAGCAGCAGTTGAAAACGCCCCTTTGCTTTGTCCTGCAGATGGGCAGGAAGCTGCGCCAGTATGGCCTTTATCTCTCTTCTGAGCGTTTTACTCTCAATCTGTTGCAGCACTTCACTGACGGCGCGCCGCGCCTTCAGTGCTGCCTCATTGAGTTTGTCCTGTGATTTAATTTTGCCGGAAACCTGCATGGCGGATACTTTTCCGCTGACTTTCGTCTGCTCCAGCATCGTGTCGGACACGGCTTTCAGCATCGTCTGTATTTGTACACCGGCGTCTTTGCTGCGCTCCACCCGCGGCGCGGCGCTGCCTTCAGCCGTATTAGCGTCTTTACCAGCCATTTTCAGGTTCACGGCGGGCGCGAGAAGTGCGCTTGCCGCAATCTTCATTTTTTGCGCCGCCCGCTGCAGCGGTAGCAGGGCCAGCCTTAACGCCACATTGATTTCCGCAGTATCAGCTGGCGCGCTGTCGAACTGCCGCATGATGGCGTGTTCAGCCTTGTTATATTGAATTTTCGAACTTCTTACGCTGCCTGCGGCCAGATCGTACAGCCCCTGGCCAATATGCCTGGCGGCATTCTGCAGAGAGCCAACTCCATTTTGCAGGTTGGTGTAGGGATTCTCGTGGAGTACCTCTGAAACCGACGCCTTTAGCTCACTGCCGATAAATTTTGCCCAGTCAGCGGCCACTTTTGCCGTATCAATAAAGGAGTCCGGATCAACCTCCTTACCCGATTGTTTCAGAACGTCTGCCGCATTACTGAGCGCTGCGGCAGCCTCGCGCACTGCGCCGACAATCTCGCCAGCCAACGCCTGGCCGCTAGCGGCATCCGGACGATACTTTGTCGGATATTCAATGTCATTCGACAATACGTCTGCCTGTGTCGCGGCCTTTTCCGCCACGGCGCACGCCTGCCCAAGTTTTTCCGTCATTGCCCTTCTGGTGTCACTGGTCACCGCCTCGCCGAGTTGGCTAACCACAATATCCAGCTCCAGCGGCAGATTCTGTAGCTCCTGTTTTACCAGCATCCGAAGCTGTGGCTGCTCCGCTGCATCGCCACTGCTGTTGCCTTGCAGCATCTGCACCGTCATATTTTCCAGCTTTTCCAGCGCCATTTCCGCGATGCCATCCCAGTGTCCGTCACTGAGCGCGCTTCCGGCATCCTTCAACCCTGTCGCGGTAGCGATTAACGCATCGACCAGTGCGTTCATATCCCGCCGCACCAGCTGCGCTTCCGGTGTTGTCAGCATCGCCTGCTGCTTCCCCCACTCTCCTGTCAGAGCCGCCAGTAACGTCTGCGTCGCGGCATGGAGTGCACCGGACACCGTGCAAACCGCCTGCTGCTGCATACTCTGCGGTAACCTCTGTTGCACTCCCTGTTGCAGCTCCTGCTGCATCGACTGCACGGTATCCTGCAGCAGGATTAACCGGTCCTGATTTAGCCGATCCTGGTTATAGCCCAGCTGGCCATACTCCTTCCATGCAGGCTGCTGCTGTTCAATGGCCTGCGCCAGCTTGCTCACGGCCTGGTGATATTTCAGCTGGCTGCCGGATTCAGGCGCCCCTGCTTTGTTCATGATTAGCAGGTGAAGACATTCAAGCTGATGCCCACCGGGATGCTGACACTCCTTTGTCAGCACATCTTCCAGTGTCAGGGGGGAAGAGGAACTGGCTGGCTGCGGGCGAAATTTAAGGCCGGTTTCTGACTCAAGCATCTCCCTGAGCCCCTGATTCTGAACCGCCTCAGAAAGTAACTGACAGAATGTGTCATCCGTTATCCAGTCAATCCCGGCCTCATTCATCACCTGCGCCAGCCGGGATAATTTTTCCAGGAAAGGCGCATCCTGCAGATTAGGCTGTGGCTGATTGTCGGCGTAATAAGCCTTCGCGGAATTTTGCAGTGCGGCTTGCTGGAAGTTCATCGGCCAATCTCTTATTTATAAATAAATAAAAGTTACCGATAACCAGGAAACCCTTCTTTTGGTTCCAGGCAAATACTTCTGGATTACTCACTGCGAGGGTTATTAGCGGTCTGATATCTTTCTTATTTGCTTAACTATGAGGAAATTTTATTTCTGAGGAGCCTGACAGGCCTGGCGGGGATATGGCTGGCACCACGGTGAGTATCCGCGGTGCCATAATGATTATGTTATGGCTTCACCGCCGCCAGCACGCCTTTGCGCTGCGTTTCAAGCGTGATAACACGATTACAGACTTCATGACCGAAGTTCTGGAAATCCTGCTCCTGGTTGCGCCACTCGGCCTGAATCGCCTGTTGCAAACCACCCAGATTACCCATAATCGCCTGGAGCGGATTATCGCTGCCGGCCGATGGTTTCTTGCCCATCTCGTTCAGGCTGTCCTGAACCACACCGCCCATCGCATTCTGCACCAGACGTTCACCATCCTGACGCACCTGGTCAATCGCCTGATGATGGAAGGTTAACCCGTCGCTGCGATGCTCGATAATACGATTCATCTGCTGCTTCAGCTGGCTGTCCAGTGAGGTCAGACGCGAGCGCACATTGCTGTCACTGCCGAGCTTATCGACAATCACCTTATCCAGCGCCACACGGCCTTTTTCCAGCCGTTGCGTTGCACCCTGGTCAATCCATGGCAGATCACGACGCAGTGCGTTCTGGTAATCGATCGCTTTCTGGCGCGTCGCCGCGTCCACATCGACCTGCTTGCCGTTAAACTGCACGTTGCCATCAGGAGAGATCACCAGATTGCCGTTAGCGCCAACCACCTGCACGCTTTGCGGTTTAATCACCACATCGTCCTGTGGCTTAACACTGCACTCATAAGCGGCCTGAGCCTGGCCTGCGGCCAACAGTAATGCGACAACCAGCGCTTTACGAATCATGAAATCTCCTGAGTAATAAAAATTATTCGGGCGACATTAAGCCGCCCCGATAGTAATTAGTCCCACCAAACATCAAACAGTTCAGAAACTCGCACATCTTTCAGCTGACGCTCGTTCAACCATTTGCGTACCTGCTCCTGATGCTCTTCGGTGCACTTGCCAATCTTCTCCAGACAGATCAGCCCTTCCCACTGCAGATAGCCGCTACCATCAAATGCCAGACCATTCGGCTCGATAACCTCATTAATCAGCGCATCAACGGTGCTGTCGATCTCTGCTTCGCTGGTGCCTTCCGCAAAGGTAAAGTTGACCGAAAAACCAAGTTCCTGGAACTCGTCAAGGTGCATTTTCTTACGAAGACGACGACTGCGTTGTGTAGCCATTATTTAACCCTCTCAAACATCAGATCCCATACACCGTGGCCTAAACGCTGGCCACGCTGCTCGAATTTCGTTAACGGACGTGATTCCGGACGCGGCACATAGCTATTGTCTTCTGACTGATTCTTATAGCCTTCGATGCTGCTCATCACTTCCAGCATATGCTCGGCATAAGATTCCCAGTCGGTAGCCATATGGAAAGTGCCACCCAGCTTTAGCTTACGCATTACCAGCTCGGCAAACGGCACCTGCACAATGCGGCGTTTATTATGGCGCGCTTTATGCCACGGGTCAGGGAAGAACAGCTGGACCATGCGCAGCGAGTTATCCGGGATCATATTCTCCAGTACTTCCACCGCGTCATGACACATCACGCGCAAATTATCGACGCCGGCTTCATGAGCTGAGCCAAGGCAGGCACCAACGCCCGGAGAATGTACTTCAATACCGAGGAAATTTTGTTGCGGATTATTTCCCGCCATGGTGACCAGCGAGGCCCCCATGCCGAAACCAATTTCCAGCACCACTGGCCCCTCGCGGCCAAAAAGATCAACCAGGTCAATTGGCTGAGCCTGATACTCAACGCCCATCACCGGCCAGTAATTATCCAGTGCGTGCTGCTGGCCCTTGGTTAACCGGCCCTGACGGCGGACAAAACTGCGGATACGGCGCATCGCGCGACCGTTTTCATTATATTCTGGTGAGATGACGTCATTTATCATGTGGCTGCCTGTTGATCTGCATATTCAGGAATATGCGGGCATTATGCAAAGTTACTGCTGAGAAGCAAGTCCCGCAAAGTTCCGGTTTACAGCATCCAGTGTCTGTGCTGGAATTCCTGCCTGATTGTAGAGTAATAACGGAAAATTTCCTCCCAATGACGCAAGCGCAACAGTTCGCGCAACAAGTGCTGGACTGGTATCAGCGCTTCGGACGCAAAACCCTGCCGTGGCAGCAGGAAAAAACGCCTTATAAAGTCTGGCTCTCGGAAGTGATGCTGCAGCAAACCCAGGTTGCGACCGTCATTCCCTACTTCGAACGCTTTATGACACGCTTCCCCAGCGTAACCGATCTCGCCGCCGCGCCGCTGGATGAGGTACTGCATCTGTGGACCGGGCTCGGCTATTACGCGCGCGCGCGCAATCTGCACAAAGCGGCGCAACAGGTCGTCGAGCGTCACGACGGTAAGTTCCCCGAGACCTTTGAAGCAGTGGCCGATCTACCCGGCGTGGGTCGCTCCACGGCTGGGGCGATTCTTTCGCTGTCGCTCGGGCAGCATTACCCGATCCTCGATGGCAACGTTAAGCGCGTGCTGGCACGTTGTTATGCCATTGATGGCTGGCCGGGCAAAAAAGATGTCGAGAAAAAACTCTGGAATATCAGCGAGCAGGTTACACCTGCGGTTGGCGTCAGCCAGTTTAATCAGGCGATGATGGATCTGGGGGCGATAGTCTGTACCCGCTCAAAGCCTAAATGCGAGATCTGCCCGGTCAATCTCAACTGTGTCGCTTATGCCAACGGTAGCTGGGCAAAATATCCGGGTAAAAAGCCAAAACAGACGCTGCCAGAGCGCACCGGCTGGTTATTGATGATGCAGCGGGGCGATGGCGTCTGGCTGGAACAGCGCCCGCCCGTTGGTCTGTGGGGCGGGCTGTTCTGCTTTCCGCAATTCAGCAGCGAGGCCGAGCTGCAACAGTGGCTGAAAGCACGCGGCATCACTGGCAGCAACCCTAAGCAGATGATCGCCTTCCGTCATACTTTCAGCCATTTTCATCTGGATATTGTACCAATGTGGCTGGAACTGCCTTCTGCGAGTAGCGCCATGGATGATGGCGCGGGTCTCTGGTATAACTTAGCGCAGCCGCCGTCTGTGGGACTGGCCGCTCCGGTTGAGCGCCTGCTACATGAGTTACGGCAACCACAGCAAATGATGCTGAACACACGCGCGATACAAGAGGAAGAGTAATGAGCCGCACAATTTTCTGTACGTTCCTGCAACGTGATGCCGAGGGACAAGACTTCCAGCTCTATCCGGGCGATCTGGGTAAACGCATCTATAACGAAATTTCGAAAGAGGCCTGGTCACAGTGGATGTCAAAACAGACTATGCTGATCAATGAGAAAAAACTCAGCATGATGAATCCGGAAGACCGTAAGCAACTGGAGCAGGAAATGGTGAAATTCCTGTTTGAAGGCAAGGATGTCCATATCGAAGGCTACACCCCGCCAGAAGAATAACGCTTTGGGCCTCCCTGAGGCCCCATTTTTTGGGTTAAGCATTGAGAAAATGAAGAAAATTATCGCCTTGCTCGTCATAGCACCGCTGTTGATCTCCTGCTCCGGTAATAAAAAAACGACTTCACACGAAGAGTGGGTCAAGGACACCAACGGTTTTGACATTTTAATGGGCCAATTTGCCCACAACATCGAGAATATTTGGGGCATCAACGAAGTGCTGATCGCCGGTCCGAAGGACTATGTAAAGTACAGCGATCAATACTTCACCCGTAGCCATATCAATTTTGACGCCGGTAGCATCACCATTGAAACCATTGCCGGAACTAACCCGACGGCCAGCCTGCGTCAGGCGATTATCACCACCTTGCTGATCGGTGACGATCCGGGCAATGTCGATCTCTATTCCGATGCTAACGATATTCAGATCAGTAAAGAGCCTTTGCTGTATGGTCAGGTGCTGGATAATACCGGCCAGCCGATTCGCTGGCAGGGACGCGCGGGCAACTTTGCTGACTATCTGATCCAGAACAAGCTTCAGCGCCGCACTTCCGGCATGCATGTTATCTGGTCGGTAACTATTCCGATGGTGCCAAACCATCTGGATAAGCGTGCGCATAAATATCTGCCGATGGTGCGTAAATCAGCCGAGAAGTACGGTGTCGATCAGTCGCTGATTCTGGCGATTATGCAGATCGAATCGAGCTTCAACCCGTATGCCGTCAGCCATGCTGATGCACTGGGCCTGATGCAGGTTGTGCAGCATACCGCCGGGGTAGATGTCTTCCGCCTGAAAGGTAAGTCGGGTAAACCCAGCCGCAGCTACCTGTTCGATCCAGAGAACAATATTGATGCCGGTACCGCTTATCTGGCGATTCTGCAAAAAAGTTATCTGTCGGGAATTTCCGATCCAACGTCCCGGCGTTACGCCGTCATCACTGCCTACAACGGCGGTGCAGGTAGCGTATTACGCATCTTCTCCAGTGATAAAAATACCGCATTTGGTAAAATTAACGCGTTATCTTCCAGCGAATTTTATCAGACTCTGGCGACGAAGCATCCGGCGGCAGAATCACGTAATTACCTGGTAAAAGTGAGTAAAGCGCAGAGAGGCTATCGCTTTTACTGAGTGGGTTTTGGCAAATAAAAACGGCGAGCTAAGCTCGCCGTTTTAGTTACGGGGTAAATCCCCTGGTGTTGGCATCAAAATGGTGCATGAAATTTTTTAGCGATTTAACTTTTTAAACTGCCGGGTAGTCTCGGTCAGCGCTACTTCTGTCGGCAGGCGTTCCATTGAGCTGGCGCCGTAGAAACCATCGCACAGCGGGCAGTTATCAAGAATATATTGTGCATCCTGCGGCGACGAAATCGGCCCGCCGTGGCAGAGCACAATCACATCCTCACGCACCGCCTTAGCGGCCTGCGCCCACTGAGTGATCAGCGGTACACAATCTTTCAGGCGCAGCGCGGTTTCCGCCCCGATATTACCGCCGGTAGTCAGCCCCATATGCGGCACAATGATATCCGCACCGGCCTGCGTCATCGCTATCGCATCCTGCTGATTAAACACATAGGGAGTCGTCAGCAAATCCTTCTGATGCGCCAGCCGAATCATCTCAACTTCCAGCCCGTAGCCCATGCCGGTCTCTTCCAGATTGGCGCGGAAGTTGCCGTCAATCAGCCCGACGGTCGGGAAGTTCTGCACACCGGAGAAGCCCAGCGCTTTCAGATCGTCGAGAAACTTATCGAACTGGCAAAACGGGTCAGTGCCGTTAACACCGGCCAGTACCGGCGTGTTTTTCACGACCGGCAACACCTCTTTTGCCATATCGACGACAATCTCATTGGCATTGCCGTAGGCCAGCAGCCCGGCCAGCGAACCGCGACCGGCCATGCGATAGCGGCCCGAGTTATAGATAACAATCAGATCGATACCGCCTGCTTCCTCACACTTTGCCGAAAGCCCAGTCCCTGCCCCGCCACCGATAATCGGTTCGCGGCGGGCAACCATCGCTCTGAATTTGGCTAATAATTCCTGTCGGTTAAACCCCGGCATGGCTACTTCTCCTTCGCTGTCAGGCTGCGAAATGCTGCCACCGCCGCCTCTGCAAACAGTGGATGATTGATGTTATAAGGCAATCGCTGAATTTTTCGCTGCGCGGTTTGTAACAGTTCAGCTTCCAGCGTAGTAATAAACGCCTGATTTGCCTCGGGTGACCAGAAAGGTTGCCCGACGGCATCCAGTGCGGAAAATCCGCCTTCAGGAATAAGAAATCTGACTTCACCTGCACAGCGATTCAGTTTGGCAGCAATCCATTTTGCCAGCGCCACGTTCTCTTCCGGCGTGGTACGCATCAGCGTTACCTGCGCATTGTGATGGTAAAACAGACGATCGGCATACTTCGCCGGTATCGTCGACGGATGACCAAAATTGACCATATCCAGTGCGCCACAGGAGACCACATACGGCACATGAGAGCGGGCAATAGCATCGAAGCGATCCTCACCGCAAGCCAGCACGCCACCGGCCAGTAAATCGCACACTTCCGTAGTAGTCAGATCGAGCACGCCAGACAACATACCGCTGTCGGCCAGCTTCTCCATCGCTTTACCGCCGCTGCCGGTGGCATGAAATACCAGACAATCATATTCCGCTGCCAGCGCCTGACTCACGGCCTGAATACAAGGAGTAGTAACACCAAACATCGTCAGGCCAAGCGCAGGCTTATCGGACGCGTCTGCGGCAACCTGAAACAGCACTGCGCCGGCGATTTGATGAGCAGCATTGCCAAGTACCTGACGGGAAATACGATTCAGTCCGGCCACATCGGTCACCGAATAGAGCATATTGATATCACTGGCACCGACATAACCGGAAACATCGCCGGAAGCCATGGTTGAGACCATCAGTTTGGGAATACCCACCGGCAAAGCTTGCATCGCCGGGGTAATCAGCGCGGTGCCACCCGATCCGCCAAGGCCAATTACCCCGGCAATATCGTCACGCTGACTAAGGAAAATCTCAAATGCAGTCGCCATCTCATCAATCGCCCGGCCACGGTCGCCGCAGAATACCGCGGACGCACCCTGGGGGTGAAAAGCGGCGACGCTTTCGGCACTGAAATCAGCCACAGAAGCGCGGCTAAGTGTCTGAGTGGACAGATCAACTGTGACGACTTTCGCTCCACAATTGGTAATCAAATCACGGACGAAATACAGTTCCATTCCTTTAGTATCTTCCGTAGCTACGGCATAGATAAAACCATCTTTCTTCTTCATTTCTTTGGCTCAATCCTGTTATTTGTCTGAATAAAGAGTTGATAAACCTGAAATAAAAACCACAATATCCTTTGTGATAGGAACTGTCACTTTACGCTGAGATAACAGTATCATCCATTAAATTGATAAATCAATAGAATGAAACTGATATCTCATTATCGATAATTAGCCTGGAATGACGCCTGAATGCTTACGCAATAGCGGGAAAATGTGTGCTTATCATGCTGTTTTTTGCTCGCTTACCCGCTCATCTTCAGGCAGATTTATACTGATACAGAGGTTATTGTGGTTCAAAAGGAAAACCAAGAAGGTATGTCATTGACATCAACTCGCGCACGAACGCGCCGCCTGCTAATCGATACTGCCATGCAAATGTTTGATGGTGGAGCATTTCCATCGATAAGCGAGGTGGCGCAGGCGGCACAATTGTCGCGCGCCACCGCTTATCGCTATTTTCCGACGCAAAGCGCGCTGGTGGCAGCTATCGTCAGTGAAACCCTGAGTCCAATAAACAGCTGGCAACCCACTCAGCAGGAAGCCACTGCCCGCATTGATGAGCTGCTGACATTTGCCTTTCCGCGTATGCTGCAACATGAAGGCACGCTGCGGGCTGCACTGCACCTGTCACTGACGCAGTGGGCGCAGTCGCAATCTCAGGATGCGGTACCAATCAAAGAGCGGCTGGTGCGCGGAAATCGTAAGCTGTTATTGCAGAAAGTGGTCGAGCCGCTGTCTGCCGAGCTGCCACCCGAACTGATGCAACGCGTGCTGCACTCACTGTCACTGGTTTACGGTTCAGAGATTTTTCTGGTAATGAAGGATATCTGGGGCTGTGATAATCAGGAACTACAGGACGTGGCGAAGTGGATGGCGAAAGCCATAGTACGCCAGGCTCGGGAAGATGCGCAGTCG
Organism: Winslowiella toletana; assembly: GCF_032164335.1. NCBI lineage: Bacteria > Pseudomonadati > Pseudomonadota > Gammaproteobacteria > Enterobacterales > Erwiniaceae > Winslowiella > Winslowiella toletana. The sequence continues at coordinate 4,029,135 of NZ_CP134152.1, forward strand.
AAAGCGGCTTCAGCATAAAACAAACGGGGCGGCATTGAATGCCGCCCCACACATTACATCATCACATAACCACACAGCCGCTTAACACCGCTGGCGTCGGCTTCGGCATACACCCCCTGCAATTCCGGTGAGAAGCCCGGCAGCAAATTAATGCCCTCCTCCAGCGCGAGAAAATAGCGCTGCACCGCGCCACCCCACACTTCGCCCGGCACCACGCACAGCACGCCTGGTGGATACGGCAATGCGCCTTCGGCTGCGATACGTCCCTCCGCCTGTGCGATCGGCACCAACTCCACATTGCCGCGAATAAATTCAATATTGGCATCCTGTGGGTTCATCGCCACTTTCGGCAGGCTCTGCTGACGGAACATCGCCTTCTGCAGATCTTTCACGCCATAGCTGACATACAGATCGTGCATCTCCTGACACAGACGGCGCAGGGTATAGCCCTGATAACGCGCGGCATTCTTCCGATAAACCGTCGGCAATACCTCACACAGCAGCGCATCCTGTTTTACATGCTGCTCAAACTGCGCCAGCATTGCCACCAGATGCGCCATCTTCTCCGCGCTCTCCGCTGGCGTCAGCAGGAACAGGATCGAGTTAAGGTCGCATTTCTCCGGCACCACGCCATTTTCACGCAGATAGTTTGCCAGAATGGTCGCCGGAATACCGAATGCAGCATACTCCCCAGTGGCGGCATCAATACCCGGCGTGGTCAGCAGCAGCTTGCAAGGATCGATAATGTACTGATCGCGTGCATAACCGTCGAAGCCGTGCCACTGCGCACCAGGCGCAAAGCTGAAATAGCGCGCATCAGCAGCGATACTTTCGGTTGGCGCATCCTGCCACGGTTTACCGTCAACGCTGTCCGGCAGGAATGGCTTAATCATCTCGCACTTCGCCAGAATTGCCTTACGCGCATCAATCCCCAGCGTCACGCACTCATGCCACAGGCGACGCCCTGCTGCGCCCTGATGCATTTTGGCGTTAACGTCCAGCGCGGCAAACAGCGGATAAAACGGGCTGGTTGAAGCATGCAGCATAAAAGCATTATTAAGCCGTTTATGGCTACAAAAGCGCTGCTGGCCGCGAATATGGTTATCTTTCTTGTGGATCTGCGAAGTCTGCGAGAAGCCAGCCTGCTGTTTATGCACCGACTGGGTGACAAAAATACCCGGATCGTTCTCATTGAGATCGAGTAACAGCGGAGAACAGGCCTCCATCACCGGAATAAACTGCTCGTAACCAACCCAGGCGGAATCAAACAGAATGTAATCGCAGAGATGACCGATTCGGTCAACCACCTGACGCGCGTTATACACCGTGCCGTCATAGGTACCGAGCTGGATCACCGCCAGACGAAACGGACGCGCTTCGCTGGCGCGTTCCGGTGCAACCTGTTTAATCTGCTTACGTAAATAGCGCTCGTCGAAACAGTGAGCATCAATGCCGCCAATAAAGCCAAACGGATTGCGCGCAGTTTCCAGATAAACCGGCGTGGCACCCGCCTGAATCAGTGCGCCGTGATGATTGGATTTATGGTTGTTGCGGTCAAACAGCACCAGGTCTCCGCGCGTCAGCAGCGCGTTGGTCACCACTTTATTGGCGCTGGAAGTGCCATTCAGCACAAAGTAGGTTTTATCCGCATTAAACACTTTTGCCGCAAACTTTTGCGCATCCTTCGCCGAACCTTCGTGGATCAGCAAATCACCGAGCTTAACGTCGGCATTGCACATATCGGCACGAAATACATTTTCGCCGAAGAAATCAAAGAACTGACGGCCGGCCGGATGCTTTTTAAAGAAAGCTCCGCCCTGATGCCCAGGACAGGCAAAGGTGCTGTTGCCCATCGCCACATATTTGGTCAGAGTGTCAAAAAATGGCGGCAGCAGAGTCGCTTCATACTGCGCAGCCGCCTCTTCCAGCTGGCGATCCGACTCGGCATCGCCGTTCAGCAATCCGCTCACTTCAGGCAGTGGCTGCGCCGGTTCAGCGCCTTCCAGTGCGATAAACACCGGCAGATTAAAACCGGTATGACGTAATAACGCCAGCACGCCACTGCGCGAATCAGCAACAGAGACGACCACCGCCGCCACATCGGTAAAATCAGTACTGTCCAGCGTCACAATATCACGCTGGGTATGGAGGTTTGGCGCAGCGTAGGCGCTGGCAGCAATTTTTAGTGTTGTCATAGCACAAATCCCAGATTAAACAGGATGAGTGGGTGCCAAAGGCACGGCAATGGGAAATCGCTTCCCGGCGTAAGTGTCTTAAATCGAAAAAGCATTGGGTTCAGCTTTAACCGCCAGACATCAGTAAAACCAGATCGCGTCTGTTTTTTACTCATGCCTGAAAGCAAGCATCAGAAAGCCTCACCGCATGATGAGAGCGTGTATCGATGGGGTCTGACAGAGGATCGTTCGCGCATGCTGCGACATCAAAAGATGGCGGGAACAAGTGCTCTGATTCAGCATTGAACCGTTCATAGCGGCGACCTCAGTTAAGTGAAATGATGGGGCATCAAAATTTGCGCAATAATCGCATTTTTTAATTTTCGCTACAACCCACATACTGAATTAATTGCAACTGAGGTATCATTTATAACATATTGATAATTATAGAATTATCGAAGCGCGAATAATTAAAAACTGTTTTATTATCCGATAGTTATGCGGATTTATGCAATATTGTAAGTTTTGCCGACATCATATTGAGTGCCATTTTTTCCCGAACAAAGGCCGAGGGCAAAACCAGCCCCAGCCGACCAATTATTATCCGACAACTGGCTTTTTTCACCACAAACTGATGGAAAAGAGTGCAATCAGTCAGCATTCACAACAAAAGCATTTGACGCATTTCTCCCTTTACGGTTTAATGCGCCCCGTTGCCCGAATAGCTCAGTCGGTAGAGCAGGGGATTGAAAATCCCCGTGTCCTTGGTTCGATTCCGAGTTCGGGCACCACTATTCATAAGGCCTCGCTGCAAAGCGGGGCTTTTTCCTTTTCTGGCTACGGTAGATTTCTGGTCGTTGCAACACGTTATTTGTTTGCTGGATTTCTTGCCATTTTCGCAGATGTTCGTTACTTTTAGACACCTCAACATCCTCTGATGTACCTTTTCCTAACGTCACTGCTACGGTCCTCTACGGTTCCTTTCTCTCAGATCATTCATAATGAAGTAGAAAATACGGGTAAAACGGGGGAATTATCATTTCGCCTTAATCCGCTGGTATTAACGTGATTTTGTCGCGGGGAATAAGGTGGGGAAATCCCCAATAGCAAGCTGGGAAACCTGGCAGCATACACCCTCCACATGGGGATCTTCACCAGTCCGTCCACCTGAAACAAGCTCTTCTTGCCCTTTCACTTCTTACCGTTTTCAGAATCCCCCCGTTCTCCACGCCATCATAAAATGATTTATCCGTAAGCTAAACGTACTGGACTGTTAAACCTGAGTGTCCGCTGTGAGCGATCTGCGGACATTGCTAACAGCCTTCTGTGTGAATTCTCAGGGAGCAGGTCAGCATAGCATCACGTTGAGGCTGTTACCCTACTTGTTCACACCAACCCTAACTCCACAGGCTGATTCATAAATTAGTAATTTGCGTGTTTCACACTTTTCAAAAATGCTTTCATATTTTCATTAGGTTGCTCAATTTCGAAGTTACTTCCATATAACTCTTGTAATTTTGGCCATAACTTACTTAATAACCTTCCCCTGCGATAAAATGGATGTATCCAAACGGTAGATAGGTACGGGGAATTTGCATTTGAATTGTTTATTGTGACTAGCCCAACTAAACATTGTCGATAACCACTATTATCCATTGATTGTATTTCTTCGACGAATGGATACGCGATTACATCAGTCCAACCATTATCGGTTGTATCCCATTGCATTCCGTCATGACATTCCTTCGACTGATAGCGGCGTAAAGCTACACACGCGAGCTTTTGCCAATCTGGAGAATTAATTGTGATCTCTTCATCGTATGACGCGCCTATTGGAGCGGGTATTGGTCTGATTAATCCAGCATGGCATTCATTATAGAACTTCATGTCTCCCTCAGAAACGTTGCGTACGTTGGTTTGCTCCATGTGTGCGCCATTCAAAAATAGCTCTGATAGTAGTGTATCTACGCTGTAATCTTTATTGATTATTGTCGGCTTAGAGTTTTTCTTATTAAGGCCGCGAGTAACGATTTTTTGATCAATGTTAACAACATGGAATAATCCGTCGGGGAGGCTAGCGAACCACGATGAGGCATCTGACCAGAATAGTATGCCTTTTGTACTTCTTAAAAATTTAATTAAGTTAATACAAGCTTCTTCACTAGTCTTGCCGTTGATGCGAAGTATGTTAGGATTAAAGTAATATTCATCCATATCGGGGAATGCAGCTTCGCAAAATTCCTGTACATAATTTAGCACCTGTATTCTACAGAAATCATCATAGCTGGTAATAACTAAGGGAGTATCTTCATTGCTATTATTATTATCAATAATGCAATCTATAGCGAGACTTACTGCTTTGAGTATCACTTCAGTTGAATCTAACGACTCTAAAAATTTTGTCTTTCGTGTGCGAATATCCATGTATGACCTGCGCTATTAAAATTCATGAATGAACGGTTTGTCATTTGGTTGTAAAATGGTGGTTTTATTCGTTGCTACATTTAAACTGTTGTAGAGCATAATTGCCAGGTTCGATGCATTTTCAATCAGCGTTTCAAGAGCCTGGTCTTTAATCACTACGAGGTTCCCTTCTTTATCCTTTCCACCACGATGCACTAAGTGATTTCGATTGAGGGTTGCCAATTCAATAGCTTCTATCGGACAGTCTTTTTGTACTTTTATATCGAATGTAGCTTCATAGCGGTCGATTACCTTTTTAGTGCTATGCCAGCTTGCACTGATCAAGTGTTCCTTGATTGACCTGATTAGCTCTCCCCTAATTTTCTCGATGGGTTCACCCTTGAAAGGCAACGCAGCAATATCTTTGCTTACTTTAAATTCAGTCTTACCTTTTTCTATACAATTGGCTATGTAAACATCATCTTTCTCTATAGAGTTAATGAATAGTTCAACATAAAGCGTTTCCAAAGCTGTAATAACATTCGTGTAGAGCAAACTAAGCAAGTGGTCTTTTTGCTGTTGTTCAGTTTTATCTTTTGCAAGTTTTTTTATTTTATCGATATTGTCAATGAATTTTAAATACGGATTACCGGAAGACGTTACAGCGTCGTAAATATCATCATCGTACCAATCATCTATATTATTTGAGTTTCCAGACCAGTCAAAACATTGTGTTTGTAAGTCATCTACTAATTCCTCGATATACTCATATTTAACATGTTGATCGAAGATGGATTGTAGTTCTTCGCTCGCATCATACGGCCCGCCATATATATAAGCATAGCCACCTTCTCTACTTTCATAAGGACAAGCATTTGCCGGATCTTCAAAGTTTTCAAAGAACCAGTTTTTCATTACTTCGAGTTGATCTTTTTTGCTTATGTATTTTAAAGATTTTAGTGGGACTTTCTTTCCATTAACCTCGAAAACAATTTTCACGATGTAACGCTCCCTTGTATCAATTGCGCAACTATTATACCACAGCGAAATACAGGGCATGACCTGCCTCCTTAAACTAACATACCATGAGCCAGCAATGTCCGCTATTGGCACTAAGCGGACAAGCTAACAACTCCAGTTTTACGGCATGTCTCTCTGCCCATTCAGCCAGGGCCAGAGAGATAAACTCCGGACCATTATCCATGCGCAGCATGACCGGATAGCCGCGATTTGCCGCGATCATGTCGAGCACACTGACCACTCGCAGAGCTGGCAGATTCAGATCGATTTCAATCGACAATGCCTCACGGTTAAAGTCATCAACAACATTGAACGTGCGAAAACGACGGCCACAGACCAGGGCATCTTGCATAAAATCGACAGACCAGCTCTGGTTCAGCGCTTCAGGCGTGGCCAGTGGCGAGGGATTACGTACCGGCAACCGTTGTTTGCCCTTACGGCGAAAGTTCAGCTTCAGCAGACAGTAAATACGGTGGATCCTTTTGTGATTCCACGGGTATCCCTGCCGCCGCAGAACCTGGAAGAGTTTCGGAAAACCGTATCGTGGGTATCGCTCTGCCACTGCCTGCAACGCGACAATGACGGGTTCGTCACGCGTGGTATCCGGGCGGTAATGATAAACCGTTCTGCTCAGGTTCAGACTCCGGCAGGCCTGACGGATACTGAGTCCGAACGTCGTTATCAGATGAGTGACCAGCTCACGCTTAAAGGCTGGTTTTAAAGCTTTTTTTCGATAACATCTTTAGGAGCCCGGTTCTCAAGGCCCAGGTCGGCAAACATCTGTTTGAGACGTCGGTTCTCGTCCTCAAGATCCTTGATCTTTTTAATATCAGAAGCCTCCATGCCGCCATATCTGGACTTCCAGTTGTAGTAGGTGGCTTCAGAGATACCGGCCTCCCGGCAGATATCCTTAACAGTTCGTCCGGCTTCAACCGACTTAATCACGTCGATGATCTGATGCTCAGTAAAACGGGCTTTACGCATAGCGATCTCCTTCGTTGGCAGATTGAGTATGCAGGAAGATCTCTAAATATGAATGGCACGATTATGCGGGATGTTTACAGCCCCACCCTGCCGGGCCGACTCATGCTACAGCTACTGCGTGGCCGCCAGGATCCTCTCTGCTGCCAGACCACTGCGATCATCGTCAGCAAGCAGGTGCTGATGTCCCAGTTCACTGTCTGCGCTGCAGAGAAAAGCACTGAGCGTGGTAATGGCCACGCATGCCAATGGCCAGTAGGGGTATTGAGTTAGCGTGCAACGTCGCTGATCCGCGGGTTACACGTCTGCCGACGATGGTAATGGCGACCAGAATTGGGCCAGGCCAGCTGGTGAGAGGCCTTACATTCAACATTGAACTGGCACCATCATGAAACTATGAAATCAGATGTATCTTTAATTATCAGTCAGTGTGTCATAAACAAAAAATAGCAGAGTCTCATTATATAAAATTATAACTTTATTATTTTGGTAATTCCCTGGTGTTGCCATATTGCGTACAGTTTTCACTGTTGTTGATGACGTGTCAGACCTTAAACCGCGTGCAGGCCTGAATTGGTTTTTTTTCGTTTACGGACGCTGATTTTTTGACTGATATCGACTCGGCCATATTTCTTCAGGTGGCAGGCCGATAGCACTGGCAATAATCTCTTCTCCACGTGGCCAGGGCCTCGTAAGTGCATTACCCAGCGTTCCTGACGAAAGACCATTCTCTCTTGACAGAGCAGAGAGTGATTTCTTCTTTTTTCTTACTGCGGCAAGGATATCTTCCCTGTGCCAGTCTGATGAAAGCTGATTCGATTCCATTCATAAATCTCCAATATGAGAATCATCTAAAATGGCAACCTTCCTGATGTGGAAGCTCAGTAACACTTGGCCATTACGCTTTAACAAAGCTGCAGTATTAATACCCTCGCCCTATAAAATAATCAACATCCACGTTTAAAAATGATGATTATTTTACCTATCAAGCATGATAAAATGCCTTTTTTTGACCAAAAAAACGGCAAAAAAAATTTAACCATATGATTTTAATAGCAATGAGGGATCGATAATGAACAAGGCCGTTGTTGTTTTTAGTGGTGGGCAGGATTCAACAACTTGTCTTATTTATGCATTGCATAAATACAAACAAGTCCATTGCATAACTTTTGATTACGGGCAACGTCACCGTGAAGAAATTGCCATTGCACGCGAGCTGACGTTAAAGTTAGGTGTCATTCATAAAGTCATGGATGTGGGACTACTGAATGAACTTACAGTAAGTAGTTTAACTCGTAGTGACATCCCTGTTCCGGAGCAAATTAGTGATAAGGATAGTGATGTTCCTAATACTTTTGTGCCGGGAAGAAACATCCTGTTTCTAACCCTCGCATCAATCTATGCTTATCAGATAGATGCCAGAACCATCATAACGGGTGTATGTGAGACCGATTTTTCTGGATATCCGGATTGCCGAAATGAATTTGTGCTTGCGCTGAATAATGCCTTAAGTCTCGGTCTGGGTAGAACTATTGATATTGAAACCCCACTTATGAATCTGAATAAAGCTGAAACCTGGGCAATGGCAGATCATTATAATTCATTTGATTTAATTAAAGACCAAACACTTACCTGCTACAATGGCATCAAGGGGGCAGGCTGTGGTAATTGCCCATCCTGCTTTTTACGCAAAAGAGGACTGGACGAATACAATAATGAGAAATATCTCGTTATGAAATCGTTCAGGGAGAAAGCCAAATTCCTGTAAAACCTATCTGGGGACAAATGCCCCCAGTTAAATTTCTAATTTCTTATCACATAGCGCGAAAAATAATAACGAGATATGTAAGCAGGTAGTATATTAAAAAATGCGAAGAAAATCTTTATAACTATTTGTATCAATGCCATTGTTATGATGGTATTGATACTCATTTTTCCATAAAATGCTATAAAGCAGAAAACAAAGCTATCGATAATTGCCGCAATGAGTGTGCTGAAAAATATCCGAACGAAGAGAAATCGCGAGTTTGTTATCTTTTTAATCTTACAAAGAACCCATGAATTCACATACTCAGAAAGAAAAAAAGATAACGAAGAAGCTATTACTGCGGAAAGAACATGTGCAATCAATGAATTATAATGCTCATTCAATCCCCAGGATGGAATAGCAGGCAGGACAGTTGAGACACTCAAAAGAAAGACTATAACCAGATTAGCGATGAGAGACATGTATATTGCTCTTCTGGCCAGCCTGAAACCGTAAAACTCGCTGAGCAAATCAATGGCAAGAAAGGACAAAGGGTAAATAAACGTACCCGGAGTAACGATGAGGTCCAGTGATTCAATATAAACTGGCTTTGCGGCAGCCAAATTGCTAAATATATAAAAAACACTTAGTAGTAAAATCAGGAAGGAGTAAATAAGCCATGAGTTTTCATGTCTGTCTTTAAAATCATAAGCTGTTGTTTGATTTTTTTCAGTTGAATATATCTTCCTGTAAATGGATTTTATCTCATGAACGCTAAAGTCATCAATAAGCTCACTTTTTTCCAGTTCCTTAACATCTATCTTCATAACCTTCCCTGTTGTCATGATGAGAATGTTAGCTGATTTATCAGGACTATTGAACCCCAGTAGTTTATATTTGTATCCCATAATTGTAGCGCTCTTCCATAATATCGCCAATAATTACAATTTCATCATCACAGTTATCGTGAAGATCCCTTATGCAAAAAATCCGTTCACTTTTGTTATAGCATAATTTTTGATGTCCTTTTATGTTTGAACCTCGTCGAAAGATAAGCAAGTCTCCGGAATTATATTTTCCTTCAATGTCGTGTTCAAGCAAGACGGCCACGACATTAGGCCCGTTTCCATAGTAGAAAGTTAGCGACTTCGCAAAAACCAACGCCCCTATTTTCTCATTATAAAAATCCAGGGACATACAATCTGATTCCGACAGAATGGGAACTGCGCAAGGATTCATGTTTCCCTCAAAGGAGACAATTTTGTCAGTATGTTCCTTTTCAGCAATATCAGAGCTTTCAATTTCGTCATATGAAATACCGAAAAAATCAGAAACCTTTTGCACAGTAGTTTTATGGATATTACAGACACGGCCATCAAGGATATTATAAATTGTCGTCCGATTAAGACCGGTTCTGTCACAAAGGGACACTCTGGTTTCGCCCCTGGAAGAAAGTAAATACTGTAGATTTTTACGTATAAATTCCATCTTTTGCTTACGGTGCATCCGCAATTCCTTTTCCTGTCTGAAGAAATACGACCCAACTTTTACCTTTGAGTATTACTGTAAATCAAAGAAGATGGCACCCCGGAAAGAGTGCATCGTGTCAAAAATCTGGCGACAATGCCATTTTTTTCTGATAACACCCCATGAGACTATACGACCAGTTTCCAGGATAATGAGTGGGTGTATAAAGTATTCGCCGGCTTTCGTAGCAAAGCGAGTTGCTAATCATCACTTCACCTGCCACACCGCACAGTGACAGTTGTATGTAGGCCATTCCGCAGCACGCGGATCGACGTCAGTCGCTGAAAATCATAGATGACGATGTGATGCATAGCCCGCCCGGTTGAGGGCGTCCGCGACGGCCAGCACCTTACAACCTGCACCGCAGGCGGGTTCGCATTTGAATTCATGACTAAAATTTCTTCTTTTCAATGGAGCACCGGTGTTGTTCTGAAGTGAGCAAATCACCTGCGTTCAGGTGGCCGAATTCAGTAAACCACTACAGCCCTTATATAGCTTATGAATACGTTATTAACATCGGGGAGCAGAACACGAGCTCATGCAGTTTCATTCTAAAGTAAAGGATAGATATAACTATTTTTATCAAAACATTCAAATAAGATGGATAATAAAGTGACCAAACTTCATTGAATAAAGAGCATTAATACTTTATTAACCCCATCACAAAAATGAACAACAAAAACACGACGCACAAAGCTGTCACGGCTAAAAAGAACTACAGCCGTGACAGTCCGTTTGTAACATCACTGCGCTTTATACCACCGATTTTGCAGATATTTCACAGCCTTATCAGTCTGGGGCTGGTTCAGAAAAGCCTGCCTGAAAAGTATCGCGCCATCCACTTCCGGCAGGGCATCGTTCACATCCAGCTGTCTTTTCAGTTCAGGTACTCCCCCTTCGATCGTCCAATCTGGCTCGATAGCGGAAGAGGTGCCAATTTTATATAACGCCATTCCGATATATAAACGGGTATCAGTACCTCTGACGACATCAGACCACCACCCGGCCAGCACATCGTATCTGACAATTTTACGGCCAACAGGCCAGTACAGTTGTGGCGCAATGTAGTCCAGTAACCCCAGTTTTACCCACTGGCGGGTATCTGCATAAGCCGTATCATACGACGGGGCGCCCGCCTGAGTGTCCGATCCCAGCGGATCATCAGCTTTGTTTCGCCAGACGCCAGCCGGGCTGACGCCAAATTCTATATCCGGTTTCAGCGCTCTGATGGTCGAAGAGACCTCTTTGATCAACAGCAAAGTGTTGTTTCTTCTCCAGCTGGCCTTGTCAGGAAAATCTTTTCCATATTCGCGGTAAGTGGTTTCATCCTCCAGTGAAGACTGAGGCGTTTCATAATAGAAGTAATCGTCAAACTGGATACCGTCAACATCGTATTTTTTCACCAGTTCCGCGACTACGCCGGTAATCCAGTTGCGCACCTCAGGCAGCCCCGGATCGAGAACAAAACGCCCACTGGCCGTGCGTATCCATTCAGGATGAAGTGCATAGACGCTTGAAGGCGACGACTGCAGCGTATCGTTAAGTGCAGCAACGGTTTCTGGCCGGGTATTCATCGATACACGGTAAGGGTTAAGCCAGGCATGAAGCTTAATTCCTCTGCTGTGGGCCTCTTTCAACATGAAGGCCAGTGGATCATAACCGGGATCTTTGCCCACACTGCCCGTCATCACATCTGACCAGGGCAATATATCCGAATGCCAGAGAGCCGTGCCGTCCGGCTTAACCTGGAAAAAAACCGTATTAATTCCAGTTTTTACCATTTGATCCAGCGCGTCGGTGAGCCCCCTCTTTTGCAGTCGGATCCTGTCGACATCCGTTGTCGCTTTTAGGGATTCCGCTGGCGGCCAGTCAAGCCCCGCGACCGTGGCAAGCCAAATACCCCGCATCGGTTCTGTCGTTAATGCCGGTTCCTGGCGTTTTTCCGGCCCGGCTTTTTGCGAGCAGCTGACCATTGTCATTAAGCTAATCATGATTAACCCCCAACATAATAATTTTATTTCTGACAGCATCAGAGACTCCTTTCAATCGGGACCGGCGTCATGGGTTCACGATATTTTTCGATCAGCGCACGGGCAATGGCTTCAGTTTCAGCATCGGCGTTGCCGCCAATATCATTCGGTCTGAAATGCATCTGGAATGCAGCGATAATTTTCCGTGTTTTATCATCCAGAATGCCATTCTGAGGCATTTCACCATAACCATAATGCTTCAGTAATGCCTGAAGGCTTCTTATGTCTGCAGGCTCGTAAGGCGAACGGTTGGCAAGATATTTGCTGACCTGTGCCCTGTCAGGCCAGGCACCAATGCCCATGGCCGCCAGCCGTTCCCATGGAAACAGTTTTCCTGGGTCCTGCTTCCGAAGAGGAGCGATATCGCTGTGCCCGAGCACGTTATCAGGCATGATCTGATAGCGATGAATGATATCTTTTGCCAGTGCAGCAATGGCCACAATCTGTTTTTCATTGTAGGGATACCAGGTACGATGCCCCAGCATATCGTCGGTAAAGCCAGGATTGACGATTTCAATCCCGATGGAAGTATCATTAAGATTGCTCCTGCCATTCCAGTTGCTGACACCGGCATGCCAGGCCCGTTTGTTTTCATCAACCAGCTGTAATACCACCGGTTTTCCACGTCTGGACTCCGGCAGGTGCGGAATCAGATAATGGGCGCTGACCTGCTCTTTGGTCAGCGTGTCTAACGACTGAGCATCGTCCAGAGCCGTATAGTGCATAACAAGATATCGCACCCTTTCATTTTGCCCGACAGCTGTAAAGGTATGACTGGCAAAATAGCCGTCACGTTCTTCAGTCTCTGTTGGCGACGTCGCGCAACCTGACACCATCACTGCCAGAATGGCTGTCGCCATCATTTTTTTCAGCGCTGATGCATGAGATATAAAAGCAAACTGCTGCATAAAATTTAACTCCCTGTAAAAACCTGAGGGCCAATTACCAGTCAAAGAAGCCGCTACTGCGGGTCACTTCTCCCGGTTTAACTACCAGCTCAGTCCGGTCCCTTTGGGAAACGCCAAAGTTCCGGTATTTGTCTTCTCGTCGTAGTCATACCAGGTGTTAACCGGTAGCTTCCCTGTTGGCGCACGCTTTCCGGTCAGCACCTCAGCCAGCGATGTCATCGAGTGACCACGCCAGATACCGTTGTCAAAACCGTAATAAGAGTAAGTGGCTACCGCCGCTTCGACGTCTTCGGCATAGCTGACGATGTCATACGGCGCACGCAATGAAAGATGAACACGTTTTTTTCCCAGCCCGGCGGCATAGCGCAGCCAGCCAGAATAAGGAGTCGCGTCGGCACGCGCTTGTGCTTCTGCGGCGGCAAGGCCATCGCGTTCAACCGGCGTAAAACGGGTTGACAGTGTCCCGAGTAGAAAAACGTCACAACTGGCGATATGTTCCTTTATCTGGCTATCCGTCAGATCTGTTTCCTTCGCGGCAACCACCCTCAGATATCCATCCTGTGTCATCACCTTCGCAATGCCTTTGGCCTGCTCGCCCCATGGCGTCAGTATAAAATAACGCAAACCCTTGTCCCTTAACGGCAGCAATGATTGCTGATTAATCACCACGGTGATGGAACGATCGGCAATTTGTTTTTCCAGCCCGCGACTGGCCGAAGCTGAATGCCTCGTTACCCTGCCGGATTCCTGCCCCAGCAGGTTGTAGCGTTCTTTGAGCTTTAAAATGCGCTCAACCGAGGCGTTAATATCGGCTTCGTTAATACTGCCTTTTTTAACTTCCTCGACAATATACTGGATCAATTTTGGTAACCGTCTGGCCTGTGAAGGGGCTGAAATACTGACGGGCATCAGTGCAATATCCACTCCAGCGGCAAATACTTTCACTGCAGCATCACCCTGTTCGAAATGGTCAGCGATGGCGCCCATATCCAGCGCATCCGAGATCGTCACGCCGCTGTACCCCAGTTCATCACGCAGGATACAACTCTGTATTTCACGAGACATCGTCGCAGGCACCGTAATTTTCTCACCATTGCGGGTAATAAGCTGACTGTCATCCAGCGCAGGATACTGAATATGGGCAGTCATAATCATATCCGGGGCGGTTTGATTGTCGATGGCCTGTTTATAAGGTGCGATATCGATGGCGAACGCATCTTTCCGCGAGCGATCAACACGCGGCAGACCGGTATGCGAATCAGTGGATGTACTGCCATGACCTGGAAAATGTTTATATGCGGTGATCAGCCCCTGCAGTTTCATCCCGGCCGTCATTTTTTTCGCAAGGCGGGAAACTGTGTTCACGTCGTCGCCAAATGCACGTACGTTAATTACCGGATTGAAAGGATTGGTATTAACATCAACGACCGGCGCAAAGTTAGTATTGATGTATAGCGAGAGCATATCCTGTGCCATAACGCTTCCCTGATTTCTGGCAAGTGAAGCATCAGCGCCCCCCTCAATCGCTGCCGACAATGCCATATTGCCGGGAAATGAAGCGTAATCACCGCGGGGTAATCGGAAAACATTGCCGCCTTCATTGTCCGTGCCGATAAATAATCGCATACCACCCGTTTTCATCGCGGCATACCAGGCCGTCAGCGTCTTAATTTGAATTCTATCTTTCAGATTGTTGGCAAAAAGTATCACTCCACCGATATGATTATCCTTAATCAGCCTGCCAACCGTCTCATCGGGAGCAATCATATCTTGACTATTTTGTCCGTCAGTACCCCAGTAACGAAAATCAAGCATGATTTTTTGCCCGATCTTCTCCTCCAGCGTCATCGCATCTATTTTCTCTACTATATTCACAGGAATTCTCCCTTTCTGAAATACAGACTTTAATAGCCACAGGCAGACTATCATCAAATTCGATAGCATCGGCTATTTTTATAACAGCTATCAGGCAAAAATCGATGGATAATTTATTAAACAAATCATAAATGAAAAAATAACATCACATTTACCATGCTCAATAAAAATGCTCTCAGCCTGCCATATCGTTAAGATTACTGCTGTTTTTCGGATTATTGCTGACAATGAAAATTCAGATATTTCCTTACAAATTAGCCTAAGACAATACCTGGGCTCATATCAAGCCCGGGTAATAGCATCATAATTTGTGAGGTCGAAAAATCCTAAAAGAGTAATATTGAACTGCTTCGCAAATTAAAGTAAATAATATCTCCGTTACGATTTCGTATACGATTGGTTGTAAAAGCTGATGATACAAGTGAGTTCAACCCAAAGGAAGGAGATTCATATGTACAGCATTGATTACAATAGCTATCGCTCTGTAAAAGGTTTCAATCGCCGGGTTCGTTTTCTGGTAATGCATTACACCGCCATTGATTTTAAAGCATCGATCACCGCACTGACCGGTCAATCAGTCAGCGCTCACTACCTTGTTCCTGACCCTTCTGATTCAACCTATATCGATGCGGGTTTTAAAGACATGCGCATTTTTAATTTGGTTGATGAAAATGAACGTGCATGGCATGCCGGAGTCAGCTCATGGGCCGGACGCAGCAATCTGAATGACACCGCCATCGGGATTGAAACTGTCAATTTAGCCAGCGATAAAAATGGCATATTTACCTTTCCGCCCTATAACCCCACGCAAATTGATGCGATTAAACAACTTGCAGTAAATATCCTGCAACGCTATCCGGATATTACGCCGACCAACGTTGTCGGACACAGTGATATTGCGCCAGGACGAAAAAGCGATCCCGGCGCAGCTTTTCCCTGGAAAGCGCTTTATGATGTTGGCGTAGGTGCATGGTATGACGATAAAGTAAAACAACACTACGAGGCTCAGTTTTGTAAAACCCTGCCCGCCAGACAAGACGTTATTGCTAAATTAAGTCGATATGGTTATGACACCTCAACCACTGTTACTGACAGCGGATACAAAAATGTGATCCGTGCACTTCAGCTACATTTTCGTCAACAAAATTACAGTGGAATTCTGGATGCCGAAACTGCTGCGATACTCTATGCCCTGGTAGAAAAATATTTCCCATCAAAATAGCTCAATGCATTTAACCGGGAAGCCGCCACCTAAAGGCGGTTTCCGAGCTGGACAGTTAAAAATATCCAGCTTTTTGAAAACATCACGGAAGAAAGTAACTATCGTGATAATTAGTCGATTAACCACTAATGAATCATGGAGAGTGGAATGCTAAGGATATCCCAATTAATTTTAATCTCGCTGATATCAAGCGGATGTAGCTTTCAGGCGGATAGCATTAAAAAAGAGACGTCAGAAAACAGGACACACACTCAAGCGTCGACCAAGGTAAATCTTGATCCCTACACTTCCGATAAGCTAAACGCTATTTTAAAGCAACGTCCAAAGATTGCCCATGATGCAACAGGCAGGATGACAGACGCAATCTCGGCGGACTTTCTCGGTACACCGTATCGGGGAAACATGCTAAAGGGTTCAGCAAATAGTCCCGAAGAGCTGGTGATCGACTTCAGAGGTCTGGATTGCTTCACTTACCTCGACTACGTGGAAGCATTACGCAAATCAACTTCTGCAGCTGAGTTCGTTAATAATCTTATCCAGACCCGCTATATTGACGGTCATATCAGCTTTTTCGATCGAAAACATTTTTTCACCGACTGGGCTTACAGAGAAGATAAGCTCGCTGACGATATCACCGCCCAGATAAGTCCCAATGCTGTGACCAGTGTAAAATATCTTAATAAAAAGGCTGATGGCGGGAACTACCTGCCAGGCTTAGCCATTGTAGAACGCAATATCACCTATATTCCGGCTAAATTTATCGATGAAAATGTAGTCAATCGTTTACGGACCGGCGATTTGATTGGCATCTATACCCACCTTGCTGGACTCGATGTGACCCATGTTGGTTTCTTCATTATGACCGACAATGGCCCGGTACTGCGAAATGCCTCCTCACGCAAAGAGAATGAGAAAGTAGTCGATTCGCCTTTTATCGATTATGTGAAGGAGAAACCGGGAGTTATCGTTTTAAGGCCTCTCAGTTAGCTATAGCAAAATGAAAAAGAGAGTTACCTTATGGATTGAATGAAATTCATATCGAAACCGGTAACTCTCATTTTCCACAGTAATGATCCAGAAATTTTCTCAAACAATATGCTAAGCCAACTGAAAATTCGGCACTGAAAAATTTAACGTCAGGCTCCCCTGGTTGTCTTCCGACAATGGAAATGAAGTATTTATTGTTAATTTAATCACCGAATGAGAGATGTACGGTCATTCTTTCAGAGTTATAACTATCGCGATCATAAGGCAAATAATTGCTACTTTTTTGTTGCCGTTCAGATTTGCTCAGTTTATCAAACATACCAGGCGATTGATGCCCGGGCATCATACAGACACCTTTAATACAAAAGTGTCTGTCAGTATTTTTATCTAATGACCACTGCAACGGCATTTCTTTGCTAATTGCTTGTGCAGAAAAATTACTGCACACCGTTATCAGCAGGGTAGACAAAATAAATTTTAGGCGCATTTTACATCCTGATTAGATTATGATTAGTGTACTCCACCGTCGTTAATCGATGAAATAATAGCATTTATAGTCAACACCTTACCCGTTATGAGGTAAGGCATTGATTAATATCTCGATTAACTTCGCTGGTATTCAAAGAGATCACCAGGCTGACAGTCAAGAATGTCACACAGTTTTTCTATGGTTGCCAGTTTAACCCCTTTTATCTTTCCATTTTTAAGCATCGAAAGATTTGCTTCAGTCATTCCCATCATTGCAGCCAGCTCTTTTGATTTTATCTTTTTCTTCGCCATCGCGACATCCAGATTTATAATAATAGGCATTTATATTACCTTAAATATAAAGATCCTGTTCATCCTTAATATTTTTTGATTCTTTGATGATCAGTGAAAGTGAGATAAGAATTACACCTTTTATGATATCGTAAGCGGCATCAAAAGACATGCCAACATAATAGACAAAGATTCTTTCTCCTTTAGGTAAACTGACTGATATTGCTAAGCTTTGTAATGTTTCAACGACAGAATAGGCCATCGGAGAAATCGCGCTTAAAATACCGGCAATCAATAATACGTCAGTATTTCTGTTGCTCCAGATTTCGCCTTTGGATAACCGCAAAAAGAATAGCCCTATCATAAATAGCTCTAATGCCGACAGCAGTACCGGTAAGCAAGACAGAATTACGATAAGTGTGTAGCTCAAATTGCTTAGCGTAAACCCCTGATCCAGCAGCAAAGGCTGATACGCTGCGAAATTAGCCAATATATTATTGAGGTATTGGCTCTGCGGTGACAGCCAGGCATACGACTCCAGCACCACATGACCTGCTGCCATTCCCCAAGTGAGCACCACGGTAAACAAGGCAAAAAAAACTAATCTGGCCTTAGCCGGGCTCAGATTGTGTAGTGGGTTCCCTTTCATTTTCATCTCTCCGATTCAAGAGATTATCATATTACGATAATTTTTTATTAGATCAAGATGTTTTTTTTGTTTTCTGGGAGGAGAGACTTCACGGTAAAAAAAAGACTCATATTATTGATATTTAAAGAAATAAACTGTCACTGTACTGCTATTTTCCTGAAAATATCGATGCTATCTCAGAGATTTTCGTCGCTTTAACCTTTTTCGAGTTACACCCGGCTGACTGGCATGAGAACAGAAATCCATCAGTTAGTTCGGAAATCCTCCAGGACTTAGCTCTTTTTTATTAAGTTATTGTGTTCAAGAAGAGTTGAATAACCGGATTAAACCAATTATTCAGATAAAAAAAGGCCTTCGCGACGAAGGCCAAGGGGATCAAAAAGGGAATATATTGTGTTGGAGAGCGCCTTTAAAACCACTGAATATTACACTAGTTGTTTTCCTTAACATCCAGCCAGTTCAACAGCATCGCCGCACTCGCCATAATACTCATATTAGACATATAGCCATCGTAACGATTATTAATGGCAGATAGCTGGTTATTGTAATGGTCGTTCTCTGCCGTCAGAACATCCAGTAACGTTCGCTGACCGAGGTTATACCACTGATCGTAAAACATTTGGCTTACTCGCGCGGTTTCCACTGATAAGCGGTCAAAGTCATCAGCACGAATAAACGATGAATCACGGGTCTGGACCATATTGTTAATCTGATATTCCAGATCACGATAAGCCACTTCATATTGCTGCTGTGCACCATTGGCTTTGGCTCGTGCCGCCATTTGCGCCGCCTTTTGTGAACCACCGCTGAAAACATTCCACTGAACGTTTACCCCGGTGTACCAGCCGTTTTCATCGCCATTTACATCTTTCGCCGTATCCTTTGATACCGTCCAGTTAATCTGCGGCAAGCTGGCTGACTGAATACTTTCTGCTTCATATTCAGCGGCTTTCACCTGGGCCTGTAAACTTAACAGACTGGGATTTTTATTCAGTGCCGCCAGAGCTTTGGATGGTGGCAGCTCAGCATCCTGCCATGAAATGCCTTCCGGTAAATTCGGTTCAACACCCAGCAGGCGAACCAGTTTTATACGACTGGTACTCAGCTGATGCTGAATGTCATCGAGGCTGGCGCGCGCTGACAGCAGTTTGGCTTTAGCCTGCACATATTCACTGGCACGGCCTTTATCGGCAGCAGTAATCTGTTCAAGCATATCCGCCAGTTGCTTCATACGTTTGACATAGGCCAGAGCCACCAGGCGATTCTGCTGATAGCGTGCCAGGTTGATTAACTCTGAAACCGTACTGTAGGCCAACTGCTCTTTGGTGTAATCCTGCGTTTTGATTGCCGCATTCATACTTTCCTCGGCGCTGCCTACCTGATTACTGATTTTTCCCCAGTCAAAAATCGGCGTCGTTACCGCCACTGAAGCACTGCTATCGCTGATTTTAGTATTATTTCGGGTAGTGGCTTCGCTGCCCTGATTTGCCAGTGGCGTTGATAATCCTACCTGTACCTGCGGCCAGCGTTGCCCTTTGGTCTGATCGATAGCATAACCGGCAGCCAGCACATCGGCCTGCGAAGACCGAATTTCCGGACTGTGCGCCAGAGCCATCGCCACCATCTTGCGCAGGAAAGCACGCGACGTGCTATTACGATTGCCGGATTCCGTCGTGGAAGAAGAGTTATCAGGCGTCCGCTTGTCGCTCTCACCTTGTATCTCGCCATCCCAGCGCACATTCTTGTATGCCGGATCGGGTTGATAATATTTCTTCACCGGTGGGAAGAGATCGTACGCACTGTCAGCAAATACCTGCTGGCTGGCAACCTCAGCCTCGACTTTACTGGCAGGTTTAATTTCAGCCTTAACTTCAGGCTTAATTTCAGGTTTTACGTCAGCCTTCACCACTGCCTGACTCTGCTGAACCGGCGCAATATCTGCGGCCTGCTGAGCATGCTGGCTGGCATAATCTTTTTGCATCACCATCGGGGGTAAAGAGGCTATATCCTGTTGAGTCAGCCCTGTCGAAGCCGCAGTTTCAGCCTGTGCAGACAGGGAGGTACAGGGTAAAGTCACCGCTATTGCCATTGCTAATTTTAAACGTTGTTTATTATTGACCACTGGCTTATCGCTCCCTGAAAGCTTCTCGTGCTTTTAAAACCGGCTTTAACAGATAAGACAGGATAGTTTTCTCACCTGTTCTGATTTCCACATCAGCCACCATGCCAGGAATAATAGGAAACGTTTTATCCTGAACGTGGAGCGCCGCCTGATTAGTGCGAATATAGACCCGGTAATAGCTGGAGTCTTCACGTCCCGCACGGGCTTTCTCTTCATCAACTAAGGTGTCAGAACTCAGATGTTCGACCACACCACTTAATCCACCATAAATGGAGTAGTCATAGGCGGTAATTTTTACCGTCGCGGGTAGGCCTGGGTGAATAAATGCCACGTCTGCAGGCTTTATTTTAGCCTCAACCAACAAGTTATCTTCCAGTGGAATAATGGTCATAATCTCCGCACCCTGCTGAATTACGCCACCACGGGTGGTGGTGCGAATGTTATTTACCGTTCCTCTAACTGGCGCAAGAATAGTGGTTCGGGTCATAATATCCTCGCGCCCGCGCAGAATTTCCTCAGCCTGTGCCAGCTCTGACTCCTGCTTATTCAGTTCGCTGTTGGCATCTGAACGAAAGCGGTTAGTTCGTTCTGCAATCTGCAAACGGAATTCATTTGCCTGGCGCTTCAGACGCAAGATTTCCACATCCGAAACTAACCCTCTTTTAGCCAGCGGTGCAGAAAGCCGCACCTCATCTTCGGCCAGAGACAGGCTTTTCTGTAGCGCATCGACGCTCTCATTTAGCGTCCTTAATTGCGCGTTATAGGCCTGGGTTTGGTCATTGACGATACTTTGAACTCGCAGTACCTCTGCAGGAAACACCAAAGGTGTATCGTAGGATTGTGCGCGCAGGCGGGCAATCGAAGCCTTAAGCCCTAATACCTTTGAAGAGGATTCGCCGTAACTTGAGCTGGCACGCGTTGGGTCCATCTTGAGCAGGACCTGGTTTTTTTCCACCACATCCCCTTCATGGACGTACAGCTCCTCGAGGATTCCCCCTTCCAGGCTTTGAATAACCTGCTCGCGGCTGGCAGGAATAATTTTCCCCTCACCACGGGTTATTTCCTCAACGCGGGCAAAGTGCGCCCACACCACGGCAACCAACAGAATTAAGCCAATGATATACAGCATAATCATACTGAATGGCGTTTTTTGCGAAATCATTGCCGCCTGAAGATCGTTAATAAACATCACATCTTCAGATTCAACCTTTTCCCGGGCATTCGCGTTGCCAGCTTTTCTCTTTGTTTTGCTTTGGTCGGCAGGACTGATAGCAATTCTTTTCAGGCTATTTTCATCATTGACGATTTCGCTACTGTTTTTTTTATTCGCGTCGTCTGCCGGCGGTGACGTCAAGTCATCCTTACGCATTATTCATTCCTTTCACTTGCAGCGAATTTCTTCCGCCTGAATTCAGGTATTTTTATTGATTAAGCTGAGCTTTTTTTTGGCTGTTTTTCTGGCTGTTAGCGTTCAGCATCGCAATTACTTCTTCTTTAGGTCCATCAATCTTCACCCGCCCTTCGTCCAGTACGATTAACCGATCAAAAATATTCAGCACGGACATCCGGTGAGTGACAATAATCAGGGTTTGGCCTTCGATGGCCTTTTGTAATTGACGAATAAAGGCGCTTTCGGTCAGCGCATCCATTGAGCTGGTCGGCTCATCCATTAGCAGGATTTTCGGCCGTAATAGCAGGCAACGTGCCAGAGCTACCAGTTGTTTCTGACCACCGGATAAAGCACTGCCCATTTCGCCTACCGGCATATCAAAGCCCAGCGGATGCTTAGCCGCAATATGGTCGAGGCCAGTCATCCTTGCGACGCGAAGAAACTCTTCGGTACTGGCTCCAGGATTACCGATGGTCACGTTGTAACGAAGTGTACCGTAAAATAACCGGCAATCCTGACTGACATAGCCGATCGCTGCGCGCCAGTCGGCTGGATCAACCTGCGTTGCATCAACACCATCAATAGAAATCTGTCCGCTGCGTGGCTGATACAGACGCCCCATCACGCGCAGTAGCGTTGATTTACCGCTACCAATACTGCCGATAATGGCAACGCGTTCACCGGCCTTAATATTGATGTTAATGTTATCCAGCACCGGTGGCGGAACCATCACTCCAGGTACCGGATAGGCGAAGCCCACTTTCTTCAGGCTTAAATTGCCGGTAAATTTTGGCGTCGGTAAATAGTTGATTGCCGCATCACGCTCTGTTGGCAAAGCCATTAACTGGTTAAGCGATTTCAGCGCGGTTTTGGCATGCTGATAACGCAGAGCAAGCGCCACGACGGCTGCCAACGGCCCCAACGAACGTCCAGATAAAATCACTACGCCGATCATTGATCCCATGGTCAAATCTCCGGCGTGGATCAAGTAAACACCGTACAGCACGATCACTACCGTTGTGACCTGCTGCATAAAGGTGACAAAGTTAGAAGTCAGAGCCGACAGATAGCGCGTTTTCATCGATGACGCCGCCGCCAGGGCACTGAAATCATCCCAGCGTTTTTGCATCACGCCTTCACCGCGGGCCGCTTTTAGCGCTTCCAGCCCTTCCACCGTCTCGATCAATAAGCCTTGTTTCAGCGAGATTTCACGAATGTTTTCACTCATATAACGGCTTAATGGCCACTGGATAAGCACGCTGACAATTAAAATAATCGGAATCGCCGCCAGCGGCACAACCGCCAGTGGCCCGCCAATCATATAAATGACAAACATGAACAGAATACAGAACGGCAAATCTGACAGCGTTGAAAGCGTTGCCGAGGTAACAAAATCACGCACTGCTTCAAAATCGCGTAACTGGTTAGCGAATGAGCCGGTGGATTGCGGTTTACTCTCCATCCGCATCGCCATCACCTGGCGGAACAGTTTAGCTCCCAGCACCAAATCGGCTTTCTTACCCGCGACGTCGATTAAATAGGTACGGACTTGCCTTGAGATAAACTCAAACACAATGGCTATTAATACCCCAATAGCCAACGACCATAGCGTGACGTAGGCCTGGGTGGGGATCACCCGGTCATAAACGTTCATGGTGAAGAAGGTGGTAGCCAGCGTCAGAAGGTTGGCTAACAGCGCCGCCAGAGCCGCGCTGTAAAAGTAATGGCGATAGCGCCACAGAGTGCTGAATAACCAGTGACCTTCGCGATTTGCCTGCGGCAGGATTTCATCATCACCGCGTTTATCAAGCTGAGGTTTGGCGTTCGCCACCATGGCGTAACCACTGTAATGCTTAGCGACCTCGGACTCACTTAACGTCAGACTTCCACCGCTTTCTGGTATTACCATCTGATATTGATAGTTTCCACGTCCACCTTTGCGGGCGGTGATAATGCAGTAGGTTCCATCGTTACGGGCAATCGCCAGCGGGAACAGGTAGGTTGAAATACTGGAGAGATCGCGTTTTATCCATCCGGCTGCGATACCCACCTGGTCGAGCATCCGCAAAGCCAGTTCAGGATCTAATTGTTTGCTGCGCGGTAAACCCGCGTATAACACTTCCCTGCTGGCAAGCTTATTGTGATGCTGGCACAACCATTCCACAGCCCACAACAGAGAATCAGCACCATGATCCTCAATATTGTCAAACGCCTGTGATGAAATCACCGGAGTTCCCGACAATTGTTCGCTCATAACCTATTCCTGGGTTTTTATTTTTTAAACCTGCAATGCAATATTCAGGCTATATAGATAGATTTTTCAGCGCGTAGAATATATTAACCTTCCCGATAAAGATAACAGGCACTTACTTAAACAGAAGATAAAATATAGGCAAATACTTAGATTAATCCTGATTATCTAAGACTATTTATTGTTGGAATGTTAAATTTCTTTTACTCTCATAACGTTAGGATTAAGTAAGTCAAAGATTAAAATAAATAAAAAACGTTGTAAAAATACATACCAGGAGTACTAAACCTGGAAATGGGTGAACGACCAGTACTTTTACAGAACACTCCCACAATAAAAAATAACGGGCTGCCTGTGGCCGCCCGTTATCTGGTTACTTATTTGTAACGTAACCAGCCATATTATTTGACAATAATATCTACCCGGCGGCTGTTACTGTTACAGCCTGAATTTTGCTGGCTGGCACTGACTCCACAGCCTTCCGCTGCCTGCGCCACACCCATACCACTGATATTACGGATAATATTAGGACTAACTCCTGAACGAACCAATGCCTCGAGCACGGTTTGCGCACGTTCTTCAGATAAGCGCAGGTTAGCATCACGATTTCCAATCGCGTCGGTATAGCCTACCAGCTGGATCTCTTTGATGCCGTTTCCTTGCCTGAGGAAGCGCACAATATTATTTAGCTTAGCGACGGATTCCGGCACGATGCCAGCATAATTGCCTTTGGCAAAGCGGAATAAAATGCTTTCCTGAATCAACACCACATCATTACCGTTAACATACTCGCAGGGCTTGACCTGTGATGCACGATTAATGATACGCGTTTGTTTACGCATCGTTCGCAGCGCTTCTTCAGCCGTTGCACGTTCTTCCAGAGCCGTTGTTGAACCACGGGTTCCAGGATTAACATGCAGAAAATAGGTCTCTCCTCCCCGGGCATTAATCTGACGCGCCGGATTTTTTTTACCTTCGTACAATGGTTTATCGTTAAAGTAGGATTCTATTGCATGTGGGCCGGGGGCCACACAGAACACCGTAAACTCACCCGGCATTAATGCAGACTGCAACTCACGGTCAACGTAGATGGTCGCCGGAATTTCACCCTTAGGATAGAAAAACACAATTTGCGCCAGTTCCGGCACTACTCTGGCAACCGGACGATAACCCTGAACAATACGACTCTGAGCAGAAGCATTATTCTCATTAATACTCCCCGATTCAGCCAACACATTTAACGATAATGCACTAAGTACTACAGCTAATACACTAACGACAACCTTCTTAACGCTATGACAAACTAATTTCATTATATTACTCCGGGCTTACCCGATTTATTCATCCATAAATGGCAATCACTTGCCTGATCATTTTTACGTCATTGCAATGACATTAATAACCTTACCTTTAAATTTATCCTTTTCGCCAAAACCCAATCGTAGTTCCAACGAGATAACAGGACCCGCGGTATCAACCGCGGGTCGTATTAAGGATTAAATTAAGATTTGGTTATTCTGCAATAACGTCTGCAGATCGGTCTGCACATCGGCTAACGTCAGCACGCTACCAGAAGTATATTGCCCACCCAGACCATCACGGTCGATACTGATAACAGTATCATTGCCGACGGTTTCAACTTTCAGGTAATCATTGATTCCCCTGGAAGCATCATCCAGTTCAGACTGACCATTTTCGTTCTGGAAGAAGGTAATGGAACCGTTGTAATCCAGCATGTCGCTGAGATCGATCAGGTCCGCATCACTGTCTGTAGCCACATTACCCACATGGAAGCCATGAACCGTGTCGTGACCATTACCACCGGTCACATCATTTTCCATACCTGCCAGCACATGGTACATCAACGTGTCGTTACCCCCGTTGACCAGGTAGAAGGTGTCATTGCCACCACCTCCTTCGAACAGGTTGTTCGCCGAGTTATCGGTAAACGAATCCCCCTGGGCCGATCCCACCAATGCATCGACATTGACCAACTGGTCAGTGCCCGCCGTTGTTGTTCCCGTCCACAGGTTAGCCGTTACCGCTTCGCTCGAAGCGCTGTAATCAACAGTGTTAATGACATAATCAGCTGCCAACGTACTGACGCTATCAGCCGTCAGGCTACCGTTACTGATCACCAACTGGTGGTTAGCCAGCAAGGTTTCCAGATTCACTTGGGTATTGCTGAACGTCAACAGTTGCGTTGAACCATAGGTCGAACCAATACCATCTCGGTCAATGCTCAATATACTGTCATTGCCGCTGTAGGTAATGGAGAGATACTGTCTGATGGTATCCCCTGCATCGATGGTTGCCACACCGTTAATGTAATGTGCCGCGCCATCTGCATCCGCCCGGTAGCCAACCAGCAGTTCACTGACATCAATAATGTCAGCATCCGACGTTGCCTCTACGGTACCCACGAAGAAGTTGTTAACCGTATCGTGACCGTTGCCACCATTGGCCGAAGCCGCATCCAGTGCACGATACATCAGCGTATCCTGACCACCGTGAATCAGATTGAAGGTGTCATCGCCACCACGTCCGTCGAAGTAGTTGTTAGCCGCGTTACCAGTGAAGGTATCGTTTCCACTTCCCCCCGCCAGACCTTCGATATTCACAAACTGTGCATTGCCAAAGCCAGTGCTCTGCATACTCGTATTGCTAAGATCGATGGTTAATGGCGCGCTGCCAGCCAGTTTATAGTCAACAATGTCCAGACCACCAGTATCGCTCCAGGATTTCACCCCTGAGACGGTTTGAGTACCCCCACCACCGTTATACAAGTCGTTGCCCAAGGTGGCGAAGAATGTATCGTTATAGCCGGTGCCGACAATTCCTGTCGCGTTGGTACCGCCGTTAGCGCTGGCGTTGGCAACATTGGTTTCGGACTCGGTGGTCAATACATAGGCACTGTTGGCCTCCGTCGCCTTCAACCCGGCCCAAGCCTTATTGACAATCTCAACGGTGTTACTGCCCACCGTCGCCACGCCACCTACATCCGCGAAGGCCCCATTGCTGGAACGCAGAATCACGGCACTGTAGGTCTTGCTGGCATCCAATCCGTAGAAGTCCACAATCGCGGTACTGTCGTTGGTCTGGTTACCAGACTGGGCGTTGATCATCTGGGTAGAAACCACCTGCCCGGTTGCCTCGTCAATCAACTGTACCGTGTTGCCGTAAAGGGAGTTGATTCCACCTTCATCCAGAATACGCAGATGGATCGCGGTGCCATATTCCACATTGTTTTGGTTTTCAATGTAGGTCGTGACACCATTGCTGGTAAAGGCCAACAGATCGCGATCGCCGTCCCAGTCAACATCAATTGCAATCGCACCCGTTACCTGACTACCTGTCGCTGTGCCGCCAATCGTCGTTTGACCTACCTGTGTGAGCAAATTGGTGGTAGTAAAGCTTGTCGTCCCTGCTGAAGAAGTATTGGTATACAGGTTAATCGGCCCACTGGCATTGGCAGCGTTGATACCACCAACCCCCGCAGACATCCCAGGAAGCTCGATAACGTCCATCTTACCATCGTGGTTCCAGTCCAGGCCGATTGACGCTCCGCCCGCCAAGTTGTCGGTAAAGGTGTACATACCAGCTGCTGTTGGATTACCAATGCCGTCATTATTCGGATCATCAAAGACCAGTTTACCGGTACCATCGTTGAAGTAGATCCGGCTGGCGTATTCCCCAGCATTGTTACCAGCACCGCTGGCAGTGGTGGTGCTTTCACTACCACGACCCAGGAACAAGTCCATGTAGCCATCGCCGTTGAAGTCAGCCCAGGTCATGGCAACACCGTTACCAATGGACGGGTCATCATCCGTACCGCGTTGGAAGACGTTATTAACAACCTGCGTCACTTTCCAGTCGTTGTTGTTGGTACCATTGACCACCACCAGACGAGATTGGTTATTACTGATCGCCGCAGTGGAGTTGGTTGCGCCGTCGGCATCAATGCGCGAACCGTCGGCAACGATGTTTTGACTGTGCATTACAAAGTCAACGATACCATCGTTGTTGAGGTCAACACCGGACAGTTCCATATCCGGCTGCGATTGATCCAGGCCGATCGGTCGATGGCTGGCATCGGTCGCATAATCTGTTGCGAACGTACCATCCTTGTCCATACCAACTACTGTGCCATCGTGGTTCAACACTATTTGTGAACCATAACCCCCCCGGATACCACTGTCGTTCGGCGTCTGATCACCGATAACCATATCCACATAACCATCACCGTCTTTATCGATAGCGATGATACCGCCATACCAGCTCCAGGTGTTCGCACTGCCCGCTGTATTCGCATCACCCGCAAAGTCACCGGTTTGCGGTGAGTAGGTAAACGCCCCTACCTGATAAGCTGTATACGTCGAGCCATTGTAATAGAACATCTGTTGGCCATCATCGAATTGGCTGTCAACTGCAAACAGATCCATCAGACCGTCACGGTTGTAGTCAATAAATGTGGCATTCTGCACATAGCTGATACCGCTATAGCCTGTACCAGAGTTACTCACCAGACTCGTTGCCGAGAAATCACCTAAAGAGGAAGACGAGGTCCCAGTAGCATCGAGCATGGTCTGGTTAGTATGGATACGCCATACGCCATCTTCACCAATTGTGACTGCCGTTGCCTTCTGGTTGGCATCACCACCGCCTGCGCCCACAGTCACGACCGGCGTTGGCGCAACTACCAGTTCATTGGCACTGTCGTCAGTAGTGATCTGGCTGCCATCCGCAGAATAGAGCACTGCCTGTACGTCATAGGTCCCGATGCTCAAAGCATTGGTATCTGGAATTTGTACATACCAAGTGTTGTTGAGCGGATCGACCACAACTTGCCCGTCTTGAGAGCTGTATGTCTTACCGTCAATTGTTACCTCAACGTATTCACCAGGCTGAATATCAAAGCCGGTATAACCGGAAACGATCGGCGTAGTATCCAGCGTATTCTGCACGTTGATCATCATGGCCAGATCAATGGTCATGGTGAAGTTATTGGAAATCGTCCCTTCGTTACCCGCTTGATCGGACACCACCGCACGGAAGGTGTAAGTAGTATCATCGTTCAGCGGAGGCAATACGAAAGTCCATGATCCGTCATTGGCTACCGTTGCAGTTCCCAGGAGTTGATTAGAGTCGGCATCGTAAATGCGAACCTCATCGCCAGCATCCAGCGCATTACCATTGACCTGCCCATTTAACGTCGGGTTACGATCGTCAGTGCTGGTGCCAGAGCCGAATTCACCAGTTTCCAGACCCACATCATCAGTATAACTGTTGATGGTGACGGTTTGAGTTGGTGCATCCAGATCGATAGTCAGCGCAAAGTCTGGTGAAATTGCCGTTTCGTTACCTGCCAAATCCACCGCAGTTGCGGTATAAGTGTAGGTATTGGTATTTACCAGATTACTGAGTGCCAGGGTCCAGGATCTGTTAACCAGATCGATCACCGCAGCACCTACTAACTGCCCATCCTGGTAGATACGGATAGTGTCTGTTGCCAGCAGGTCGCCAGTCCAGGTTCCTTTCAGGACCGGTGAAGTATCGTCTGTCGAGCCACCGCTACCCAAGATCAACCCTTGATTGGTACCCACATCATCGTAGTAACCTTCGATAGCCAGCGTCACCTCAGGTGCCTTGGTATCAATAGTAACGCTGACATTAGCTGTTGGAGATCCCTCGTTGCCAACCACATCGGTAACGGTGGTGGTGAAGTTATGGACACCATCCAACATATTTTCGTTCGGCGTCCAACTCCACTGACCGGTAGCCGCATCGGCTGTTGCTTCGCCAACCTTCACGCCATCATCATAGATGTTGACTTTACCTCCGGCCTCAGCAGTACCACTAAAGGTCGGTCTGGCATCATCTGTTACATCGCCATTATTGAGAGTCCCCTGGATTTCACCCACATCATCAGTAATCACCAGATCGGTCACAGCACTTGGCGCGGTAGTATCTATGGTGATACTCCAGCCATTACTTGCATCACTGGTCTGTCCCGCGCTATTGGTCGCTGTAACCGTAAAGTTATAGTTACCATCGCTCAGTCCAGCGTCCGGCGTGAAGCTCCAGTCACCATTCGCGTCTGCCGTCGTGGTTCCCACTACAGTAGTGCCGTTATAAATGGTAATGATGCCGCCTTCTGCTAACCCAGACGTCCCACTCAAGGTTGGGGTATTGTCTTTGGTCAGATCGCCGCTGCTCAGGCTGACAATTTCACTATTGCTGTCATCCACAATATTGGTGATGCCCGGCATATCTGGCGTCATCGATACATTGACATCGTAGCTGGTCTGCGGATTTGCGCTATTACCTACGCTATCGGTTTCCACTACGCTCAACTGGTTGAGGCCATCATACAGAGAACCGCTTGAGGCCAGCTCCCAGGTACCATTTGCCGCTACGGTTGTTGTGCCAAGTACAATGGTATTGCCACTGGCATCAGTGGTTGAAACCGTAATGGTATTACCCACTTCAGCTCCTGTACCTCTGATCACCGGTTGGCGATCGTCCATCACACCATTTTGAGCAACAGAACCTGTCACACTACCCACGTTATCAATCACATCAGTGATCGCCACCAGGCTGGCGTCAGGCGCCGTAAAGTCCAGCGTCAGCACGAAGGTGTTGGACGGATCGCTCACGTTGCCCGCCGCGTCCGTCGCCGTCACCGTGAAGCGGTGCTCGCCCTCGGACAGCCGCACGCTCGGGGTGAACGTCCAGCTCCCGCTGGCGCTGGCCGTCGCCGTGCCGATCACGCCGTTCTGGTCCGAGATCGTCACCGTGCTGTTGGCCTCCGCGCGCCCGCTCAGCGTCGGCGTCGGGTCGTCAGTCGCGCTGCCGCTGGCCATCGCCTGCGGCTGCACGCTGCCCACGTCGTCCGCCGCCGAGTCGATGGTCGGCGCCGTCGGCGCGACCGAGTCGACCGTGAAGCTCCAGCTGCCGCTGGTGCTGCTGTTGCCCGCCGGGTCGACCGCCGTCGCGCTCAGGCTGTGCAGCCCCTGGCCGAGGTCAAAACTTGGCGTAAAGCTCCAGCCGCCGTTCGCGTTCGCGGTGGTGGTGCCCAGCACGTTCGCGCCGTCCATCACCGTCACCACGCTGTCCGCCTTCGCCGTGCCGTTCAGCGTCGGGCGGGTGTCGTCCGTCACGCCGTTCTGCGCGATAGCGCCGGTCACCGCGCCGACGTCGTCCACCAGGCCGGTCAGCGCGACCAGCCCCGGCTCGACGTCCACCGTCACCACCAGGTGCTCGCCCTCGGCGCTGGTGTTGCCGGCCGCGTCCGTCACCCGGGTGGTGAAGTCGTGCGCGCCGTTGTCCAGCGCCGCGCCCGGCGTAAACGACCATGCGCCGCTGGCGTCCGCCACCGCGCTGCCGATCGCCGCCCCGTTGTCGTAGACGGTGACCGTGCTGCCGGCCTCCGCCCTGCCGCCGAAGGTCGGCGTGTTGTCGTCGGTCACCTGCC
This sequence comes from Winslowiella toletana, assembly GCF_032164335.1. NCBI lineage: Bacteria > Pseudomonadati > Pseudomonadota > Gammaproteobacteria > Enterobacterales > Erwiniaceae > Winslowiella > Winslowiella toletana. The sequence continues at coordinate 4,060,654 of NZ_CP134152.1, forward strand.
CGGCGCTCAGCGCGCCCTGCGTCGCACCAACGTCGTCGGTCACGGTCAGGCCGGTCACCGGATCCGGCGCGATGGTGTCGACAACGATGTCGAACGCCCCGGTCGCCGGGCTGGTCTGCCCGATGCTGTCGGTCACCGAGGCCGTCAGGTTGTGGTTGCCCTCCGCCAGCGGCGCTGACGGCGTGAAGCTCCACGCCCCGCTGCCGTCGACCACCGCGGTGCCGATCGCCGCGCCGTTGTCGAACACCGTCACCGTGCCGCCCGCCACCGCCGACCCGCTCAGGGTCGGGGTGCTGTCGTTGGTGACGTCGCCCTTCTGCAGCGCGCCGCTGTTCGGCTCCGCGTTGCCCTCCACGCTGGTGATCACCGGCGGGTTCGGCGCCACGGTCACCACGTTAATCGCGTACTCCGGCGAGGCCGGGGTCACGTTGCCCACCGCGTCGCTTTCGGTGGCGGTCAGGGTGTAGAGCCCGTCCGCCAGCGGCAGGATCGGGGTCATTGACCAGCCGCCGTCCGCCTGCACCGTCGCCGTGCCGATCACCGCGCCGTTGTTGTACACCGTGATGGTGTTGCCGGCCTCCGCGCCGGTGCCGCTGATGGTCGGGCGGTTGTCGTCGGTGGTGCCGCCGGATGCGACCTGCCCGGTCACCGCGCCGACCTGGTCGTTCACCCCGGTGATCGCCACCAGGCTGGCGTCAGGCGCCGTGAAGTCCAGCGTCAGCACGAAGGTGTTGGACGGATCGCTCACGTTGCCCGCCGCGTCCGTCGCCGTCACCGTAAAGCGGTGCTCGCCCTCGGACAGCCGCACGCTCGGGGTGAACGTCCAGCTCCCGCTGGCGCTGGCCGTCGCCGTGCCGATCACGCCGTTCTGGTCGGAGATCGTCACCGTGCTGTTGGCCTCCGCGCGCCCGCTCAGCGTCGGCGTCGGGTCGTCCGTCGCGCTGCCGCTGGCCATCGCCTGCGGCTGCACGCTGCCCACGTCGTCCGCCGCCGAGTCGATGGTCGGCGCCGTCGGCGCGACCGAGTCGACCGTGAAGCTCCAGCTGCCGCTGGTGCTGCTGTTGCCCGCCGGGTCGACCGCCGTCGCGCTCAGGCTGTGCAGCCCCTGGCCGAGGTCAACCGTTGGCGTAAAGCTCCAGCCGCCGTTCGCGTTCGCGGTGGTGGTGCCCAGCACGTTCGCGCCGTCCATCACCGTCACCACGCTGTCCGCCTTCGCCGTGCCGTTCAGCGTCGGGCGGGTGTCGTCCGTCACGCCGTTCTGCGCGACGGCGCCGGTCACCGCGCCGACGTCGTCCACCAGGCCGGTCAGCGCGACCAGCCCCGGCTCGACGTCCACCGTCACCACCAGGTGCTCGCCCTCGGCGCTGGTGTTGCCGGCCGCGTCCGTCACCCGGGTGGTGAAGTCGTGCGGGCCGTTGTCCAGCGCCGCGCCCGGCGTAAACGACCAGGCGCCGCTGGCGTCCGCCACCGCGCTGCCGATCGCCGCCCCGTTGTCGTAGACGGTGACCGTGCTGCCGGCCTCCGCCCTGCCGCCGAAGGTCGGCGTGTTGTCGTCGGTCACCTGCCCGGCGCTCAGCGCGCCCTGCTCGGCGCCGACGTCGTCGGTCACGGTCAGGCCGGTCACCGGATCCGGCGCGATGGTGTCGACAACGATGTCGAACGCCCCGGTCGCCGGGCTGGTCTGCCCGATGCTGTCGGTCACCGAGGCCGTCAGGTTGTGGTTGCCCTCCGCCAGCGGCGCTGACGGCGTGAAGCTCCACGCCCCGCTGCCGTCGACCACCGCGGTGCCGATCGCCGCGCCGTTGTCGAACACCGTCACCGTGCCGCCCGCCACCGCCGACCCGCTCAGGGTCGGGGTGCTGTCGTTGGTGACGTCGCCCTTCTGCAGCGCGCCGCTGTTCGGCTCCGCGTTGCCCTCCACGCTGGTGATCACCGGCGGGTTCGGCGCCACGGTCACCACGTTAATCGCGTACTCCGGCGAGGCCGGGGTCACGTTGCCCACCGCGTCGCTTTCGGTGGCGGTCAGGGTGTAGAGCCCGTCCGCCAGCGGCAGGGTCGGGGTCATTGACCAGCCGCCGTCCGCCTGCACCGTCGCCGTGCCGATCACCGCGCCGTTGTTGTACACCGTGATGGTGTTGCCGGCCTCCGCGCCGGTGCCGCTGATGGTCGGGCGGTTGTCGTCGGTGGTGCCGCCGGATGCGACCTGCCCGGTCACCGCGCCGACCTGATCGTTCACCCCGGTGATCGCCACCAGGCTGGCGTCAGGCGCCGTGAAGTCCAGCGTCAGCACGAAGGTGTTGGACGGATCGCTCACGTTGCCCGCCGCGTCCGTCGCCGTCACCGTAAAGCGGTGCTCGCCCTCGGACAGCCGCACGCTCGGGGTGAACGTCCAGCTCCCGCTGGCGCTGGCCGTCGCCGTGCCGATCACGCCGTTCTGGTCGGAGATCGTCACCGTGCTGTTGGCCTCCGCGCGCCCGCTCAGCGTCGGCGTCGGGTCGTCCGTCGCGCTGCCGCTGGCCATCGCCTGCGGCTGCACGCTGCCCACGTCGTCCGCCGCCGAGTCGATGGTCGGCGCCGTTGGCGCGACCGAGTCGACCGTGAAGCTCCAGCTGCCGCTGGTGCTGCTGTTGCCCGCCGGGTCGACCGCCGTCGCGCTCAGGCTGTGCAGCCCCTGGCCGAGGTCAACCGTTGGCGTAAAGCTCCAGCCGCCGTTCGCGTTCGCGGTGGTGGTGCCCAGCACGTTCGCGCCGTCCATCACCGTCACCACGCTGTCCGCCTTCGCCGTGCCGTTCAGCGTCGGGCGGGTGTCGTCCGTCACGCCGTTTGCGCGACGGCGCCGGTCACCGCGCCGACGTCGTCCACCAGGCCGGTCAGCGCGACCAGCCCCGGCTCGACGTCCACCGTCACCACCAGGTGCTCGCCCTCGGCGCTGGTGTTGCCGGCCGCGTCCGTCACCCGGGTGGTGAAGTCGTGCGGGCCGTTGTCCAGCGCCGCGCCCGGCGTAAACGACCAGGCGCCGCTGGCGTCCGCCACCGCGCTGCCGATCGCCGCCCCGTTGTCGTAGACGGTGACCGTGCTGCCGGCCTCCGCCCTGCCGCCGAAGGTCGGCGTGTTGTCGTCGGTCACCTGCCCGGCGCTCAGCGCGCCCTGCTCGGCGCCGACGTCGTCGGTCACGGTCAGGCCGGTCACCGGATCCGGCGCGATGGTGTCGACAACGATGTCGAACGCCCCGGTCGCCGGGCTGGTCTGCCCGATGCTGTCGGTCACCGAGGCCGTCAGGTTGTGGTTGCCCTCCGCCAGCGGCGCTGACGGCGTGAAGCTCCACGCCCCGCTGCCGTCGACCACCGCGGTGCCGATCGCCGCGCCGTTGTCGAACACCGTCACCGTGCCGCCCGCCACCGCCGACCCGCTCAGGGTCGGGGTGCTGTCGTTGGTGACGTCGCCCTTCTGCAGCGCGCCGCTGTTCGGCTCCGCGTTGCCCTCCACGCTGGTGATCACCGGCGGGTTCGGCGCCACGGTCACCACGTTAATCGCGTACTCCGGCGAGGCCGGGGTCACGTTGCCCACCGCGTCGCTTTCGGTGGCGGTCAGGGTGTAGAGCCCGTCCGCCAGCGGCAGGGTCGGGGTCATTGACCAGCCGCCGTCCGCCTGCACCGTCGCCGTGCCGATCACCGCGCCGTTGTTGTACACCGTGATGGTGTTGCCGGCCTCCGCGCCGGTGCCGCTGATGGTCGGGCGGTTGTCGTCGGTGGTGCCGCCGGATGCGACCTGCCCGGTCACCGCGCCGACCTGGTCGTTCACCCCGGTGATCGCCACCAGGCTGGCGTCAGGCGCCGTGAAGTCCAGCGTCAGCACGAAGGTGTTGGACGGATCGCTCACGTTGCCCGCCGCGTCCGTCGCCGTCACCGTGAAGCGGTGCTCGCCCTCGGACAGCCGCACGCTCGGGGTGAACGTCCAGCTCCCGCTGGCGCTGGCCGTCGCCGTGCCGATCACGCCGTTCTGGTCCGAGATCGTCACCGTGCTGTTGGCCTCCGCGCGCCCGCTCAGCGTCGGCGTCGGGTCGTCCGTCGCGCTGCCGCTGGCCATCGCCTGCGGCTGCACGCTGCCCACGTCGTCCGCCGCCGAGTCGATGGTCGGCGCCGTCGGCGCGACCGAGTCGACCGTGAAGCTCCAGCTGCCGCTGGTGCTGCTGTTGCCCGCCGGGTCGACCGCCGTCGCGCTCAGGCTGTGCAGCCCCTGGCCGAGGTCAACCGTTGGCGTAAAGCTCCAGCCGCCGTTCGCGTTCGCGGTGGTGGTGCCCAGCACGTTCGCGCCGTCCATCACCGTCACCACGCTGTCCGCCTTCGCCGTGCCGTTCAGCGTCGGGCGGGTGTCGTCCGTCACGCCGTTCTGCGCGACGGCGCCGGTCACCGCGCCGACGTCGTCCACCAGGCCGGTCAGCGCGACCAGCCCCGGCTCGACGTCCACCGTCACCACCAGGTGCTCGCCCTCGGCGCTGGTGTTGCCGGCCGCGTCCGTCACCCGGGTGGTGAAGTCGTGCGCGCCGTTGTCCAGCGCCGCGCCCGGCGTAAACGACCAGGCGCCGCTGGCGTCCGCCACCGCGCTGCCGATCGCCGCCCCGTTGTCGTAGACGGTGACCGTGCTGCCGGCCTCCGCCCTGCCGCCGAAGGTCGGCGTGTTGTCGTCGGTCACCTGCCCGGCGCTCAGCGCGCCCTGCGTCGCACCGACGTCGTCGGTCACGGTCAGGCCGGTCACCGGATCCGGCGCGATGGTGTCGACAACGATGTCGAACGCCCCGGTCGCCGGGCTGGTCTGCCCGATGCTGTCTACTACCGAAGCCGTCAGGTTGTGGTTGCCCTCCGCCAGCGGCGCTGACGGCGTGAAGCTCCACGCCCCGCTGCCGTCGACCACCGCGGTGCCGATCGCCGCGCCGTTGTCGAACACCGTCACCGTGCCGCCCGCCACCGCCGACCCGCTCAGGGTCGGGGTGCTGTCGTTGGTGACGTCGCCCTTCTGCAGCGCGCCGCTGTTCGGCTCCGCGTTGCCCTCCACGCTGGTGATCACCGGCGGGTTCGGCGCCACGGTCACCACGTTAATCGCGTACTCCGGCGAGGCCGGGGTCACGTTGCCCACCGCGTCGCTTTCGGTGGCGGTCAGGGTGTAGAGCCCGTCCGCCAGCGGCAGGGTCGGGGTCATTGACCAGCCGCCGTCCGCCTGCACCGTCGCCGTGCCGATCACCGCGCCGTTGTTGTACACCGTGATGGTGTTGCCGGCCTCCGCGCCGGTGCCGCTGATGGTCGGGCGGTTGTCGTCGGTGGTGCCGCCGGATGCGACCTGCCCGGTCACCGCGCCGACCTGGTCGTTCACCCCGGTGATCGCCACCAGGCTGGCGTCAGGCGCCGTGAAGTCCAGCGTCAGCACGAAGGTGTTGGACGGATCGCTCACGTTGCCCGCCGCGTCCGTCGCCGTCACCGTAAAGCGGTGCTCGCCCTCGGACAGCCGCACGCTCGGGGTGAACGTCCAGCTCCCGCTGGCGCTGGCCGTCGCCGTGCCGATCACGCCGTTCTGGTCCGAGATCGTCACCGTGCTGTTGGCCTCCGCGCGCCCGCTCAGCGTCGGCGTCGGGTCGTCCGTCGCGCTGCCGCTGGCCATCGCCTGCGGCTGCACGCTGCCCACGTCGTCCGCCGCCGAGTCGATGGTCGGCGCCGTCGGCGCGATCGAGTCGACCGTGAAGCTCCAGCTGCCGCTGGTGCTGCTGTTGCCCGCCGGGTCGACCGCCGTCGCGCTCAGGCTGTGCAGCCCCTGGCCGAGGTCAAAACTTGGCGTGAAGCTCCAGCCGCCGTTCGCGTTCGCGGTGGTGGTGCCCAGCACGTTCGCGCCGTCCATCACCGTCACCACGCTGTCCGCCTTCGCCGTGCCGTTCAGCGTCGGGCGGGTGTCGTCCGTCACGCCGTTCTGCGCGACGGCGCCGGTCACCGCGCCGACGTCGTCCACCAGGCCGGTCAGCGCGACCAGCCCCGGCTCGACGTCCACCGTCACCACCAGGTGCTCGCCCTCGGCGCTGGTGTTGCCGGCCGCGTCCGTCACCCGGGTGGTGAAGTCGTGCGCGCCGTTGTCCAGCGCCGCGCCCGGCGTAAACGACCAGGCGCCGCTGGCGTCCGCCACCGCGCTGCCGATCGCCGCCCCGTTGTCGTAGACGGTGACCGTGCTGCCGGCCTCCGCCCTGCCGCCGAAGGTCGGCGTGTTGTCGTCGGTCACCTGCCCGGCGCTCAGCGCGCCCTGCGTCGCACCGACGTCGTCGGTCACGGTCAGGCCGGTCACCGGATCCGGCGCGATGGTGTCGACAACGATGTCGAACACCCCGGTCGCCGGGCTGGTCTGCCCGATGCTGTCTACTACCGAAGCCGTCAGGTTGTGGTTGCCCTCCGCCAGCGGCGCTGACGGCGTGAAGCTCCACTCGCCATTATCACCAACGACAGCGGTGCCGATCGCCGCGCCGTTGTCGAACACCGTCACCGTGCCGCCCGCCACCGCCGACCCGCTCAGGGTCGGGGTGCTGTCGTTGGTGACGTCGCCCTTCTGCAGCGCGCCGCTGTTCGGCTCCGCGTTGCCCTCCACGCTGGTGATCACCGGCGGGTTCGGCGCCACGGTCACCACGTTAATCGCGTACTCCGGCGAGGCCGGGGTCACGTTGCCCACCGCATCAGTTTCGGTGGCGGTCAGGGTGTAGAGCCCGTCCGCCAGCGGCAGGGTCGGGGTCATTGACCAGCCGCCGTCCGCCTGCACCGTCGCCGTGCCGATCACCGCGCCGTTGTTGTACACCGTGATGGTGTTGCCGGCCTCCGCGCCGGTGCCGCTGATGGTCGGGCGGTTGTCGTCGGTGGTGCCGCCGGATGCGACCTGCCCGGTCACCGCGCCGACCTGATCGTCGACCCCGGTGATCGCCACCAGGCTGGCGTCAGGCGCCGTGTAGTCGGTCGTCAGCTCGAAGGCATCGGAGGCCGCGCTGGTATTGCCCGCCGCGTCCGTCGCCGTGGTCGTCAGCGAGTGGTCGCCCTCGGCCAGCGGCGTGGTCGGGGTGAACGACCACGCGCCGTTTTCGTCCGCCGCCACCGTGCCGATCAGCCCGCCGTTGTCGTAGATGTCGATGGTGCTGCCCGGCTCCGCCGTCCCCGCAAAGGTCGGCGTCGCGTCGTCGGTCACGCCGCCGCTTACCAGCGGCCCGCGCACGTCGCCGACGTCGTCCGTCGCCCCGCCGATTACCGGCTGCTCCGGCGCCACGCTGTCAACGGTGAACTCCACCGCCGGGCTGGTCACGCTGTTCCCCGCCGCGTCCTCCGCCGTCGCCGTCAGGCTGTGCGCGCCCTCGCCCAGCTCCGCCTCCGGCCTGAAGCTCCAGCTGCCGTCCGGCTGCACCGTCGTCGTGCCCAGCACGACGTCGCCGTCCTGCACCGTCACCACGCTGCCCGGCTTGCCGCTGCCGCTGATTTCCGGCCGCGTGTCGTCCGTCACGCCGCCCGCCGGCACGTTGCCGGTCACCGGCCCCACGCTGTCCGTCACCGTGCCCACGCTCACCACCACCGGGGTGTCGTCCACCACGATGCTGATCCCCGGGCTCGGCTCGCTGACGTTGCCCGCCGCGTCCGTCACCGTGGTGCTCAGGTTGTGCTCGCCGTTGTCCAGCGGCTCAGATGGCGTAAACGCCCAGCTGCCGCTCTCGTCGATCACCGCAGTGCCGATTTCTTGGCCGTTGTCGGTGATGGTGACGGTGCTACCCGGCTCGCCGCTGCCGCTCAGGGTCGGCGAGCGGTCGTCCGTGGTCTCGCCCGGTGCCACCGGCCCGGTTTTGTCGCCCACGTCGTCAACGATCACGATGTCAGTCGCCGCTTCAGGCGCCAACGTATCGATAACGAGGATAAAGTCGTCGCTTGGCGCGGTGCGGTTGCCCGCCGCGTCCACCGCGACCAGCGTCAGCTGGTTGCTGCCCTCCAGCAGCGGCAGCGCCGGCGTCAGCGACCAGCTGCCGTCCGCCTGCACCGTCGCGCTGCCGATTGGCCGGTTGCCCGACGCGTCCTGCGCGTAAACGATGACCGTGTCGCCGGCGGTGCCGATGCCGCTGATCACCGGGCGGCTGTCGTCGGTTACCCCGCCCGATACCACCGGGCCGGTCACGCTGCCGACGTTGTCCGTCACCGCGGTGATCGCCAGGAACTCCGGCCCGGTCGGCGACGCCGTGTAGTCGGTCGTCAGCTCGAAGGCATCGGAGGCCGCGCTGGTGTTGCCCGCCGCGTCCGTCGCCGTGGTCGTCAGCGAGTGCTCGCCCTCCGCCAGCGGCGTGGTCGGGGTGAACGACCACGCGCCGTTTTCGTCCGCCGCCACCGTGCCGATCAGCCCGCCGTTGTCGTAGATGTCGATGGTGCTGCCCGGCTCCGCCGTTCCCGCAAAGGTCGGCGTCGCGTCGTCGGTCACGCCGCCGCTTACCAGCGGCCCGCGCACGTCGCCGACGTCGTCCGTCGCCCCGCCGATTACCGGCTGCTCCGGCGCCACGCTGTCAACGGTGAACTCCACCGCCGGGCTGGTCACGCTGTTCCCCGCCGCGTCCTCCGCCGTCGCCGTCAGGCTGTGCGCGCCCTCGCCCAGCTCCGCCTCCGGCCTGAAGCTCCAGCTGCCGTCCGGCTGCACCGTCGTCGTGCCCAGCACGACGTCCCCGTCCTGCACCGTCACCACGCTGCCCGGCTTGCCGCTGCCGCTGATTTCCGGCCGCGTGTCGTCCGTCACGCCGCCCGCCGGCACGTTGCCGGTCACCGGCCCCACGCTGTCCGCCACCGTGCCCACGCTCACCACCACCGGGGTATCGTCCACCACGATGCTGATCCCCGGGCTCGGCTCGCTGACGTTGCCCGCCGCGTCCGTCACCGTGGTGCTCAGGTTGTGCTCGCCGTTGTCCAGCGGCTCAGATGGCGTAAACGTCCAGCTGCCGCTCTCGTCGATCACCGCCGTGCCGATTTCGCGGCCGTTGTCGGTGATGGTGACGGTGCTGCCCGGCTCGCCGCTGCCGCTCAGGGTCGGCGAACGGTCGTCCGTGGTCTCGCCCGGCGCCACCGGCCCGGTTTTGTCACCCACGTCGTCAACGATCGCGATGCCGGCCGCCGCCTCCGGCGCCGCGGTATCGATAACGAGGGCAAAGTCGCCGCTCGGCGCGCTGACGTTGCCCGCCGCGTCGGTTGAGGTGATGGTCAGGCTGTGGCCGCCGTCCGCCAGCCCCGCTTCCGGGGTAAACGTCCAGCGCCCGCCGGCGTCCGCCGCCGCGTTGCCGATCGCCACGCCGTTGTCGTAAACGGTGACGGTGCTGTTCGCCTCCGCCGAGCCGCTCAGGGTCGGGGTGCTGTCGTTGGTGACGTCGCCCTTCTGCAGCGCGCCGGCGTTCGGCTCAACGTTGTCCACCACGCTCAGGATCGCCGGCACCGCCGGCACAGAGATGTCGACGGTAATGTCCCAGGACGGCGCGCTCGGCGCGGTGCGGTTGCCCGCCGCGTCCACCGCGACCAGCGTCAGCTGGTTGCTGCCCTCCAGCAGCGGCAGCGCCGGCGTCAGCGACCAGCTGCCGTCCGCCTGCACCGTCGCGCTGCCGATCGGCCGGTTGCCCGACGCGTCCTGCGCGTAAACGATGACCGTGTCGCCGGCGGTGCCGATGCCGCTGATCACCGGACGGCTGTCGTCGGTTACCCCGCCCGATACCACCGGGCCGGTCACGCTGCCGACGTTGTCCGTCACCGCGGTGATCGCCAGGAACTCCGGCCCGGTCGGCGACGCCGTGTAGTCGGTCGTCAGCTCGAAGGCATCGGAGGCCGCGCTGGTGTTGCCCGCCGCGTCCGTCGCCGTGGTCGTCAGCGAGTGGTCGCCCTCGGCCAGCGGCGTGGTCGGGGTGAACGACCACGCGCCGTTTTCGTCCGCCGCCACCGTGCCGATCAGCCCGCCGTTGTCGTAGATGTCGATAGTGCTGCCCGGCTCCGCCGTCCCCGCAAAGGTCGGCGTCGCGTCGTCGGTCACGCCGCCGCTCACCAGCGGCCCGCGCACGTCGCCGACGTCGTCCGTCGCCCCGCCGATTACCGGCTGCTCCGGCGCCACGCTGTCAACGGTGAACTCCACCGCCGGGCTGGTCACGCTGTTCCCCGCCGCGTCCTCCGCCGTCGCCGTCAGGCTGTGCGCGCCCTCGCCCAGCTCCGCCTCCGGCCTGAAGCTCCAGCTGCCGTCCGGCTGCACCGTCGTCGTGCCCAGCACGACGTCGCCGTCCTGCACCGTCACCACGCTGCCCGGCTTGCCGCTGCCGCTGATTTCCGGCCGCGTGTCGTCCGTCACGCCGCCCGCCGGCACGTTGCCGGTCACCGGCCCCACGCTGTCCGCCACCGTGCCCACGCTCACCACCACCGGGGTGTCGTCCACCACGATGCTGATCCCCGGGCTCGGCTCGCTGACGTTGCCCGCCGCGTCCGTCACCGTGGTGCTCAGGTTGTGCTCGCCGTTGTCCAGCGGCGCCGGCGGGGTAAACGTCCAGCTGCCGCTCTCGTCGATCACCGCCGTGCCGATCTCGCGGCCGTTGTCGGTGACGGTAACGGTGCTGCCCGGCTCGCCGCTGCCGCTCAGGGTCGGCGAACGGTCGTCCGTGGTCTCGCCCGGCGCCACCGGCCCGGTTTTGTCGCCCACGTCGTCAACGATCACGATGCCGGCCGCCGCCTCCGGCGCCGCGGTGTCGATAACGAGGGCAAAGTCGCCGCTCGGCGCGCTGATGTTGCCCGCCGCGTCGGTTGAGGTGATGGTCAGGCTGTGGCCGCCGTCCGCCAGCCCCGCTTGCGGGGTAAACGTCCAGCGCCCGCCGGCGTCCGCCGCCGCGTTGCCGATCGCCACGCCGTTGTCGTAAACGGTGACGGTGCTGTTCGCCTCCGCCGAGCCGCTCAGGGTCGGGGTGCTGTCGTTGGTGACGTCGCCCTTCTGCAGCGCGCCGGCGTTCGGCTCAACGTTGTCCACCACGCTGAGGATCGCCGGCACCGCCGGCACAGAGATGTCGACGGTAATGTCCCAGGACGGCGCGCTCGGCGCGGTGCGGTTGCCCGCCGCGTCCACCGCGACCAGCGTCAGCTGGTTGCTGCCCTCCAGCAGCGGCAGCGCCGGCGTCAGCGACCAGCTGCCGTCCGCCTGCACCGTCGCGCTGCCGATTGGCCGGTTGCCCGACGCGTCCTGCGCGTAAACGATGACCGTGTCGCCGGCGGTGCCGATGCCGCTGATCACCGGACGGCTGTCGTCGGTTACCCCGCCCGATACCACCGGGCCGGTCACGCTGCCGACGTTGTCCGTCACCGCGGTGATCGCCAGGAACTCCGGCCCGGTCGGCGACGCCGTGTAGTCGGTCGTCAGCTCGAAGGCATCGGAGGCCGTGCTGGTGTTGCCCGCCGCGTCCGTCGCCGTGGTCGTCAGCGAGTGGTCGCCCTCGGACAGCGGCGTGGTCGGGGTGAACGACCACGCGCCGTTTTCGTCCGCCGCCACCGTGCCGATCAGCCCGCCGTTGTCGTAGATGTCGATGGTGCTGCCCGGCTCCGCCGTCCCCGTAAAGGTCGGCGTCGCGTCGTCGGTCACGCCGCCGCTTACCAGCGGCCCGCGCACGTCGCCGACGTCGTCCGTCGCCCCGCCGATTACCGGCTGCTCCGGCGCCACGCTGTCAACGGTGAACTCCACCGCCGGGCTGGTCACGCTGTTCCCCGCCGCGTCCTCCGCCGTCGCCGTCAGGCTGTGCGCGCCCTCGCCCAGCTCCGCCTCCGGCCTGAAGCTCCAGCTGCCGTCCGGCTGCACCGTCGTCGTGCCCAGCACGACGTCGCCGTCCTGCACCGTCACCACGCTGCCCGGCTTGCCGCTGCCGCTGATTTCCGGCCGCGTGTCGTCCGTCACGCCGCCCGCCGCCACGTTGCCGGTCACCGGCCCCACGCTGTCCGCCACCGTGCCCACGCTCACCACCACCGGGGTGTCGTCCACCACGATGCTGATCCCCGGGCTCGGCTCGCTGACGTTGCCCGCCGCGTCCGTCACCGTGGTGCTCAGGTTGTGCTCGCCGTTGTCCAGCGGCTCAGATGGCGTAAACGCCCAGCTGCCGCTCTCGTCGATCACCGCAGTGCCGATTTCTTGGCCGTTGTCGGTGATGGTGACGGTGCTGCCCGGCTCGCCGCTGCCGCTCAGGGTCGGCGAGCGGTCGTCCGTGGTCTCGCCCGGTGCCACCGGCCCGGTTTTGTCGCCCACGTCGTCAACGATCGCGATGCCGGCCGCCGCCTCCGGCGCCGCGGTGTCGATAACGAGGGCAAAGTCGCCGCTCGGCGCGCTGACGTTGCCCGCCGCGTCGGTTGAGGTGATGGTCAGGCTGTGGCCGCCGTCCGCCAGCCCCGCTTCCGGGGTAAACGTCCAGCGCCCGCCGGCGTCCGCCGCCGCGTTGCCGATCGCCACGCCGTTGTCGTAAACGGTGACGGTGCTGTTCGCCTCCGCCGAGCCGCTCAGGGTCGGGGTGCTGTCGTTGGTGACGTCGCCCTTCTGCAGCGCGCCGGCGTTCGGCTCAACGTTGTCCACCACGCTGAGGATCGCCGGTTCACCGCTGGCAACAGGAATGAAGATATTAATGTCATAGCTTGGTGATGACAGAGGGGTTCTGTTACCTGCGGCATCCTGCGCAATGATGGCCAGTTGGTTCGTGCCTTCAAGCAGCGGTAACTCTGGTGCCATGCTCCAGGTACCGTCTTCGCCAACAACTGCACTGCCAATCAGATGGTTGCCAGAGATGTCAGTGGTATAGACAAAAACCGTGTCGCCGGCAGTGCCGATGCCACTGATTTGAGGTTTGCTGTCATCGGTGATTTCACCGCTGGCAACATTACCTTGCCTGTCACCAACGCTATCGGCAACCGCAGTGATCGCCAGAAACTCTGATCCTGACAGAGGTGGAGTGGTATCAACGGTAAAGTCTAACGACTCAGAAGGTGCGCTCTCGTTACCTGCCAGATCGGACTCTGTGACCGTAATGCTATGATCGCTCTCGCTAAGCGCTTCTTCTGGAGTAAAGCTCCATTTGCCATCTTCACCAATCACCACAGAACCGATCTGCTGGCCACCATCATAAATGGTAATGGTATTGCCTGCTTCGCCAACGCCGCTTAGTTGAGGCCTGGACTCATCAGTCGTACTACCTTGCTGAATGATACCGGTAATAGGTCCGGTATTATCAATAGCCTGAGAAACACCCGGTTGGTCAGGCGCGGTGGTGTCGACATTAATTACGATCGGATCTGAAGGTTCGCTTTTATTACCGGATTGATTTTGTTCGGTAATAACCAGTTCATGTCGACCTTCATCGAGAGGGAGTTCCGGGACAAAGGTCCAGTTGCCGTTTTCATCAATCGTAGTGGTGCCAATTTCATTACCATTATCTTGAATGATAATGACGTTGCCTGGATCACCCTTGCCGCTTAAGACCGGCTGAGTTTCATCAGTGATTCCACCTGATTGTATTGGTCCGGTAATACTGCCGGTATTATCCTGAATTTCACTGATGTTCGGCTGAGAAAGCAAACCAGTATCGACCGTAAAGGCCCATCCTTCAGAAATAACGCTCTGGTTTCCTGCTGCATCAGTCTGAGAAACTGTAATGTTGTGAGAACCGTTAACCAACGCGGTTTCTGGCAGGAATGACCAACGGCCTGCAGCATTGACTTCAGCAGTGCCGATGACAATACCATTATCATAAATAGTTACGGTGCTACCGGCTTCGCCAGTACCACTTATTTCTGGAAGTGAGTCGTCGGTAAAGCCACCCGGCTGAATTTCACCAACCGTATCGCCCACTTTATCCATAATATGCTGAATGCCGGGCACGCCTGGCGCTACAGTATCCACGCCAAAATTCAGCGAGTCTGATGGAGAGCTGATATTACCTGAAGGATCGGTTTCAGTGATCACCAGCTCATGCTGGCCATCTGCCAATGAATTTTCCGGCGTGAAAGTCCAGTTACCTGCATTATCAATGACTACCGAACCAATTTCCTGGCCATTGTCATAAATCGTAATGGTATTACCAGGCTGACCGGTGCCACTCAGAACAGGTTTAGCTTCGTCAGTGACGCTGCCATTCTGAATTGCCCCAGTGATTGACCCGGTATTATCCAGCGCCTGGCCAATTGCCGGCTTAGCCGGTGGGTTACTTTCGCCATCATCATTATTATTATTGGCAATAGCAGCCCCGGCACCGATAAGGCCAGCCGCTCCAAGCCATCCTAACAGGCCGTAAAGTATATAGTTGTTACTATCATCATCGGAGCCAGTAAAAATACCCTCACCGCTGCCCAATGCCGGGCCACCCAGCGCTGCATCAGACATTTCACCTTCGCTGGTCAGATAACCACTTTCGTAGTCTGCACCTGACAAAGGCACATAGGCGTACAGTTGCCCATCTTCCGCCATACCTAACAATGCAGGATTTTTGTCATTCCCATTGAAGTAATCTTCAATAATAATACTGGCTTGAGTGTCACCTTCCTGGATGACATGCAACTCATTGCCTACGCGGGTGAGAGTAATATTTTCTGGAGCAAAATCGTTACCAAGATTTTTCAACAGATACTTATTACCGTCGATCAATTTAACCTTAACTGCCTTGTTTGCGTTCGCGGTTAACAGTCGGGTTTTCCCCTCGCCACTGTTGACGGCCAGAACTATTGTTCTATCCATTTATTCCATAACTCCAGATGTTGCTCCGATGAAAAAGCGTCATTTCCTTTATAACGAATGACGTTCTGGTCACTGCAAAGATAATCACCTGACACTTTATCATTGATAATCAGACAATTTTAGCCACCCCCAAAACCCGGGTTTTGAGGGAAATAAACAGCACTAAGTAAACTTAAGAAAATATCAAGAAAAGAACAATGTAAATGGTTGTTTTTAAAGGAATCACCCTCACAAGAACTGTGAGGGTTTTGAGCTGATGAAATAGCATCCAGGTAAAAAGTAGGAAAAATTAATCCTGAAACTAAATAAATAATCCTGATTTAAATCATTCAGGATTGTTAATACTTTGATGTAATCCGTAGTCGCATAATTACAACTACTGGCATTGTTAAAAAAACCACACACAGCGCATGGCTATAGTGAGTCACTACCATTACATTTAGTCATTAAAAGTCAGGTTGAAATTAGCAACCAACTTCCATACATTCCATTTTGAATGATGAGACAGGCAAACGTTTAATCCCAATTTTTCTAAGTATATTGGACTTATGTGCACTGATGGTTTTTTGACTACGTGAAAGCTTTACGGAGATTTCTTTGTTGGTTGCACCATCAAGATACATTTTTAAAATTTCCATCTCACGACGAGTCAACCCAACAGATTCGCAATACTCTTCATTAAATAATGCCGAGTTATTGTTCTTCAGTGCATAGATATCCCAGGAATAGCAATAGCCACCTGATCGCACAACATTGATTGCGTTAAGGAATAACTCTACTCCACTTTCAAACTCAATCATTCCACGCACATTGTTCAGATGATTTATGAATTTGTAGATTCCCTGATCTTTTTTTGCAAGAATCAGCAGCGGAATGTTAGTCACCGCAGCAAATTTCTTTAAGCTGGTTAGTGGCATATCATCCAGCTTCTTGCCATCAATGATGCAAATGTCATAGGATTCGGCAATAGTTGACTCGATGCATTCTTCGATACTTTTTAATACAATAGTAGAATCTTGATAGTTCGCTTCAATAATATGGACTATTCCCAAGCTTCCAATGTTCTTTTCACCCAGATATAAAAATTTCATTAGCAATCTCTTAAGAGCCATACTCATATGAACAGCTAACCATCCAGAAAATATTAAGTATAGACTACAATATAAAAAAATAATTTAAGAAGTTATTGATCATAAAGCGGCAAACATCGCTATGACTTATATAGAAATGGGACAAACCAATATCAATCGAAGCCAAATTAAAAATCAGCGATGATAAATATAAAATTCATCTATAAACCGGGGCTTGGAATATTTAATAAAAAATACCCAGGAAGATTAAATTTCCATTTCTTATCTTCGGTAAGAACATATACATCAAAAAAACTTGCTGTTATGTTGCGCGAAGAACACTCCATTGCATTCGCAAATTAACACTCCTCCTCTAATATTGTCATCGGTGAGATTCACCTGGCGCAGCGTTAGCACCTTGAGAGTTCTCCAATGTCTAAATTTTGCTCTTAGCGCTATCCTGTAAGCACTATAATAATGAAGCTTCATGTGATCTTAGATAAGCTAATAATTTACAGAGGAAAATTATAACTTAAACAAACCATTAACGAGCCTCCACATAATTGCTAACCACTCTTACATAATGCGGATATTAATGTCACACTACCCTGACTGTTCACTTACAAATCATACTATATACTAATAATGTTTCAGTCAATCCTGCCAGGTTTTACCAAGTGTTAAATTTGTAATCTTTCGCTGAACAAAACAACATTTAACCCATTGATTAAACAAGACTTTAATTAAGCAATCAATAAAAACACTTATTTTTAATAGGCATATATTTAGATTACTGACAGGATGCCTAGATATTCCTATGCAAAAAGACAATTCTTACACCAATATACACACCAGGATTAATCCCAATCATCAAACTATAGAGCGCATGGCAAGCTGTTAATCTATCACGCTCTCTTTGAGATCTGCGCAAAAAAGGCTCAAGTGCCCTTATAAAATTATTTCGTAGATATAATAATTTTTTTTGATTCCCTTTAAAAAATAGAGCTCATGCTACTCCACAATGGACATCATTGGCCGCCAGATAGTATAGGATTAGAACAAGGATGTATCCGATACTGGAATTAAATATTTCGAGCATATCGAATATTCCTGAATACACAATCAGGTTTAGTTCGCGCAGAGCCATACACTCAATCAAGATCTTTTTTTAAGTGTAAATTTTGCATTTACATTCTATACCAGGTGAATATAGGGCTATCTGGTGAGCAAATATGATAATGCACCACACCTGGATAGTAACGATGAGTAATTAGTTGCCTTTGAAATGTGGTTCGATATTGCCAATCATAAAATTCTTAAACTCTGCTGTGCTTTAGACATTCTCAACTTGCCGTTTTCCATATCGCAAGCCAGCCTGACATGCTGTCGCGACTAAATAGTTCAGTCTCACTCACGACTCCCGTTCGCGGTGACAGCATCTCCTGCAACAGCGAATCATTGCTGTGATACATCCTTATCAATGTTCCAGGGGTAGCAACTGGGTAAAAAGCCTATCTCTGCTGCGGTGTGGCAAACACCTTCTTAATAGGTGTGCGAATCACCGGGGATGCCGTCAGTCGGTTGCCAAACATTGCTCCAAAGAGAGACTCAAACATGATAAGTCTGTCACAAATATCCAACGAGCCAGGTTTTCAGTTTAGTCCGCACTGAATGTAAGAATTGCACCTGGTGCTCAGTCACGCCTGAGTTGTTTTTGCATTGATGCGTCAGACGCATCAAACGATAACTAAAACGCACTTATTAAATCACCATTATTGCGCCAGTCTCCTGATACAAGTCGGTAACAACTACGACACATTTAATATGTATCGGAGAAAATAATGAATCAAACCTCTGCTCATCCTGCATCAGCCCGTTCACGTATTGGCGCAATTTTTCGGGTAACCTCGGGAAACTTCTTAGAACAATTCGATTTTTTCCTGTTTGGTTTTTACGCAACCTATATTGCTCATACCTTTTTTCCTGCAAGCAGTGAGTTCGCCTCACTCATGATGACTTTTGCTGTTTTTGGCGCGGGCTTTTTAATGCGCCCTATCGGCGCGGTGGTATTGGGTGCTTATATTGACAAAGTAGGGCGCCGGAAAGGGCTTATCGTTACGTTATCCATTATGGCGATGGGCACATTTCTTATCGTGCTGATTCCTTCTTACAATGCGATCGGATTTTGGGCACCTTTAATCGTGCTCGTCGGTCGATTGCTGCAAGGATTCTCAGCCGGTGCTGAGTTGGGTGGAGTGTCCGTATACCTGGCTGAAATTGCAACGCCCGGAAAGAAAGGTTTTTACACCAGCTGGCAGTCCGGTAGCCAGCAGGTGGCGATTATGGTCGCCGCCGCGATGGGATTTGCTCTTAATGCATTGCTGGACGAAGCAGCTATCGGTGACTGGGGATGGCGCATCCCGTTTCTGTTTGGTTGTTTAATCGTTCCCTTTATCTTTTTCCTGCGCCGTAATCTGGAAGAAACCGAAGAGTTCAGCGCCCGACGTCAACATCCGGAACTATCCCAGGTATTCCGTACCCTGATGGAGAACTGGAAAATAGTGGTAGCTGGCATGCTGATGGTGGCGATGACGACAACTTCATTCTATTTGATTACGGTATACGCCCCGACTTTCGGTAAAAAGGTCCTGCTGCTGAGTGCTTCTGACAGTCTGCTGGTCACGCTGCTGGTTGCAGTGTCCAACTTTATCTGGTTACCGATTGGCGGAGCTATTTCTGATAAATTCGGGCGTAAACCAGTGTTGATTACCATGGCGCTGATCGCCATCGCCACCTCATATCCCGCGCTCAAACTTCTGGCTGGCGCGCCTGATTTTTATATGATGCTGGGCGTTTTACTCTGGTTGTCATTTATTTATGGCCTGTACAACGGTGCCATGATCCCTGCCCTGACGGAAATAATGCCAACCTCGGTCAGAGTAGCCGGTTTCTCGCTGGCATATAGCCTTGCTACTGCCATTTTTGGCGGCTTCACTCCGGCAATCTCAACGGTACTGATTGAAACCACAGGTGATAAAGCCTCTCCCGGATTGTGGATGAGTTTTGCTGCGGTGTGCGCACTACTGGCAACCCTGTATCTGTACAAACAGGAAACACCACAACCTCACTCTGCTAAAAAAACTTTCGGATAATGGATTACTTCATGCAAAAACGTATGAGTTTGAGTCTGCTGGCGATGCTGTTTTGTTTAATCAGTCAGCCCCTTCACGCAACAGAGTTAACCGTAATGATCTCTGGCGGCTTCAAAGCCGCATGGGAAAAACTGGCACCGGAATTTGCTGAAAAACAGGGAATTACCCTGAAGACCGTACCTGGCCCGTCGATGGGGAAATCTGCTGAAGCTATTCCCAACCGTCTGGCGGCTGGAGAGAACGCTGATGTGATTATTATGGTCGGCGATGCGCTGAGTGATTTAAGCCGCAACGGCATGGTCATTGCGGATACGCGCACTGAACTTGCTGATTCAAGAATTGGTGTGGTCGTCAGTAGCGGTAAGCCAAAACCAGATATCAGCACTGATAAAACCCTGAGGAGCGCCTTACTGGAAGCGGACTCGATAGCTTATTCCGACAGTGCCAGTGGCAGATATGTGCAGCAACAGCTGTTTAAAAAGCTGGGTATTGAACAACAGGTTCAGGGGAAAGCGCATCAGGTTGAGAAAACCCCGGTAGCGTTAACCGTCGCGCAGGGCCACTATACTATCGGGCTTCAGCAGGTGAGTGAGCTGCTGCCGGTTCCAGGCGTATCATTTGTGGGAAAAATTCCGGACAACGTTCAGTATGTCACGCGCTTTGCCGGTGCTGTGGCCGCTAAAACGGAGCACGCTGAAGAGGCGAAGCTTTTACTCCGCTACCTATCGTCAAAGCAGGTACAGCAAACCGTGCGCGCTACCGGGCTGGATTCTGTTACAACGCCTTAAGCAGTAGAATCGACGGCGTGTAGCGCAATAATCTGTTTTTCCAGCGCTCTGGCAAGGTGTGATAGCTCACGGCCACTGCGTTTAATTAACCCCACATTACGTCTTACCGTGGGGTTAATTAATCCTATGCTTGCCAGAACAGGATGGTCTGATTTTGGCATTGCCATTGCCGGAACGGCGGCAATTCCGAGACCGGCTTCCACCATTCCAAGCAGGGTAGTGACATGTCGGGTTTCACAAACACCTGGCGTCTCTGGAACGATATCGCCCAACGCCTGATCAAGCAGATTGCGATTACCTGAGGTTTTATCCAGCCTGACATAAGGATGAGTGTAAAACTCCTGCCATGTCATGGTCTTTCGCGCGGCAAGAGGGTGATCCCGACGGCATGCCGCAACATAAACTTCGTCGACTAAAGGAAAGAATTCCACGTCCGGTTGCGGTGTTCCGGTAAAGCTGAGGCCAAAATCCGCCTGGCCGCTGATCACTGCGTCATAAACATTCCCGGCGCTGGAATCAATCAGCTTGATACGGACTCGTGGATAGTGTGACTGGAAAGCGGCAATGACTTTTGGCATAAAATAGTAAGCCGCCGAAGGCACACAGGCAACGGTAATTAATCCTGCCCGGCTATTGCCAACATCACTGATATCCGACATTACCTCTTCAAAATCCATCAGCAGACGCTGGGCGCGAGGAGAGAATTTGCGCCCCACTAAGGTCAGACTGACGCGGCGGGTTGTCCTTTCAAACAGCTTAACACCGAGTAAGGTTTCAAGTTTATCAATGCGCCTGCTAAGCGCAGGTTGCGATATGCAAATCGCATCAGCCGCGGATTTAAAACTGCCGTATTCCACCAGCGCGCGGAATGCGTAAAGATCACTCAGGTCAAAATTTACCGCCATTATTATCCGCTTCCTTAAAACACTGTGCTTAAGTGAGTAAGCCGATGCTGGTATCAGGCCATGAACCGTCTAATGCCAGTTATGACAGACCATCAGAAACATCATTGGCGCTCACGCTTCTGCTGAATGCCGGAGCCTTAATAAATACACCATGATAATAGACTTACATTGGCGCGACATAAACTACGTCTAAAAGCCACGGCTGAACAGAGTGAAGGATAAAGGCGATTAATTTTCAGTTAAATTAATTGAGGTGCTTATGCAGGAAAGTGTGGAAGCCACGCCGTTGCTTTACGCCCGGAACGTGGCTTCCACTGGATTATGCCATTTTCTGTTTTTGCTTCCCGAATGAGCGCAGCACCGTCAACGGGCCGTCGCCTGACAGGGTAAATACCGACAGCACGGTAAACGACAGCGCCACCAGCCCCAGTACCAGATAGGCACCGTGGAAGCCGACCCGGTCATACATGTATCCGGCAAATAACGACATGAAAATCATCGCCAGTTGTTTAAAGAAGCAGAAACAGACCAGATAAATGGTCGCTGAGAAGCGAACTTCAAACTGGCTGGTAATGTATTTAAAGCAGCCGACAATCAGGAACGGAATCTCAAACATATGCAGGGTTTTCAGAATCACCACTTCAGTCGCCGTGGTGGCAAAGGAAGAGCCGATAATGCGTACAGACATGATCATCCCAGCCAGCAGCAGCGCGTTCTTACCGCCAATCCGATTAACAATCAGTGGTGCAAAGAACATGATACTGGCGTTCAGCAGTTCACCCATAGTGGTGACATAGCCAAAGACACGCGTCCCCTGATCGTTGGTGCTGAAAAACGAGGTAAAGAAGTTGGCAAACTGTTGGTCAAACACATCATAAGTACAGGATACACCCACCACATACAGCGATAAAAACCACAGTTTTGGCTGCCTGAACAGCTCAAGTGCCAGACGGAATTTAAACGGCGAGTGGTTGGCACCGAGAGAATTCGCCACTTCCGCTGACGGCTGAGTTTGCGGCTTTGCAATAAACAGAAGAATAGCGAGGATTACCGCACAGCCTGAACCCAGCCAGAAAACAAACTCATTATTGATGGTAAACATGATGCCGGCGATCGAGGCACACAGCGCCCAGCCGATACAACCGAACAGGCGCGCGCGGCCAAATTCAAACTGGCTACGACGGCTGACCTTTTCGATATAGGCTTCAATCGCTGGCGCACCGCCGTTATAGATAAAGCCAAGATAGATACCGCCGACAATCGAACCGAGCAGCAGGTTGGTTTGCAGCAGCGGCCCAAATACGTAAATAAAGAATGGCGCAAACATTACCAGCATGCCGGTAATAAACCACAGCAGGTGTTTTTTCAGGCCAAGCTTATCGGACAGCAGGCCAAAAATTGGCTGGAACAGCAGTGAAAAGAAAGAGATACAGGCGAAGATAATTCCGGTATCACTTTTGCTGACATGATTAATATCATGTAGCCAAATTGGGAAGAAGGGGAAGTAGGCTCCCATAATGAAAAAGTAGAAAAAGAAGAACAGCCCGAACATCCAGAAATTGCTGTTTTTTAAGTAGTACATGTTTCTTATCCTTAGGGGAGCAGTGGGCAGGCTGGCGCCTGCCCTGAAAAACCCGGCGGTTAGTTACGCGCCCAGTTCACTGTGTAGTGGTAATGTTGTTCCTGTAATAAAAACTCAGGCGATACGCTGGGGCTCCAGGAATCATCGCCACCCACTCCCATATGGAAGCCATCGATATTCAGCCAACTGCCCTGCTCTTCACGCAGCAAATGGCGATGTGACACCTCATGCAATTGATGCTGGCTGTAGCGGCTGATATTAAAGTGGAAATTGCCGCGCCACTGGTTATCACCATATTCAAGACGGGTGGTACCGCAGCGCAAACCGTTTTCGGTAGGAAAGACGTACGGCGTATACATCTCTGCCAGCGGGCGCTGCCAGTGGTCATAGCGTGCTGATGCCTGGCGATCCGGATAATTTTCATGCGGACCGAGACCCAGCCAGCTCACCTGCGGCTGTACCTCTGCCAACTGGCAGCTCAAGCCAATACGGGCTGGAGCAGGTACGCCATAAGCGACTTCCACATCAACACTGATCTGTAACTGACCCTGATTATCAATACGGTAGGTTTTGCTGCTGATAAACAGCGTTTTGCTCTGGGCACGCCAGCAGTGAACGGTATGCAGCTGCACCGCATGGTGCAGGGATTCAGCTTCGCAACTGATCAGCTGGGATTCCATTTCATACATCCCCGCCGCTTTCCAGCGCTCTACCCAGGCATTCGGGTCAATGCGCGTCACTTCGCTGACGCCGATATCGTTATCCAGCGGCGCACGGGTAAACTGATCCTGTAACGGAGTCAGCAGCAGATTTTCGCCAGCGCTTTGCCACTGCGTAAGCAAGCCGCTGGCGCGATTAAACTGCCAGTGCTGCGCGCCATGCCGCACATCGAACGTCTGCTCACTGATATCCAGCTGTGGGCTTTCACCGTGGCTGAATTTTACCGGCTCACTTAATAACTCAGGCAGACGCCATTGTTGCCAGGCGCAGACATGACCGGCGTCACTCCAGTCAGTGGCTTGAATCTGCTGCACTTCGACATTCAGCCACAGTTGACCACTGCTGGTCGCGGGCGGCAGATTAAGTTCGATCAGCTGTTTGCCTTGCGGCGCGATATCCAGCAGCACCTCTTGGCTGGCGAGCACTTCGCCCTCCAGCTTCACTGTCCACACCAGTCGCTCATTATCGCTGTGACGGAACAGATACTCGCTGGTCACTTCTACTGCTGGATGACCATTGGTCAGTAACTGGAACTGGAAGAACTGTTGTACCTGCTGCGCTTCATACAGCGCCGGATGAGGGGAACGATCGGCAAATACCAGACCATTCATACAGAACTGACGGTCATTCGGTTTGTCACCAAAGTCGCCGCCATAGGCAGAAAATGGCTGGCCGTTTTCATCGTGCTTAATCAGTGACTGATCCACCCAGTCCCAGACAAAACCACCCTGCAGACGCGGATGCTGACGAAATGCCTGCCAGTATTTATGGAAGCCGCCAAAGCTGTTACCCATAGCGTGGGCATATTCACAAAGGATTAGCGGACGTTGCTCATCCGGCATGCCAATCCACTTTTTAATTGACCATTTTGGCACCTGTGGATGAGGCTGATCCTGATCGACGCGGGCGTACATCGGGCAGATAATATCCGTCGCCGCACTGTCAGCACCGCCGCCTTCGTACTGCACCGGGCGCGTCGGATCGTTGGATTTAATCCAGTTATACAGCGCATCGTGGTTACTGCCATGACCGGATTCGTTACCCAGAGACCAGATAATGATCGATGGATGATTGCGGTCACGCATCACCATGCGGGTAACGCGCTCGGTCATGGCTGGTAGCCAGCGGGGATCGTCACTTAAGCGGTTCATCGGCACCATGCCGTGGGTTTCGATGTTGGCTTCGTCCACTACGTACAGGCCATAGTAGTCACACAGGCGATACCACATTGGATGATTAGGATAGTGCGAGCAGCGCACCGCGTTAAAGTTATGCTGTTTCATCAACAGAATATCGCGGCGCATGGTCTCCACATCCATCACCTGGCCCGTTTCCGGGTGATGTTCATGACGATTGGTGCCACGAATCAGCAGCGGCTTACCATTAACTTTCAGCAAACCCTCACTGATTTCCACTTTGCGAAAACCAACGTCATAAGCTTCGGCTTCAATGACTTCTTCACCGCGCTTTAATACCACCACAGCACGATAGAGATTTGGTATTTCAGCACTCCATAACAGCGGGCGTTCCAGCGGCAGTTTCAGCGTAGTACGGTCGTGATAAGCGCCGCGCTCATCGATAATCTCGCTGCCAATAGCCTGCTGCTGCTCAGTGATCAGCTGGTCACCGCGCCATAGCTGCACGGCGATTTGCACATCGGTTAATGGCTCACCTTCCACCACCACTAACGCTGCCAGTTCGGCCCGGCTGAAATCTTCATTAAGATGCGTCACCAGCCGTACATCGCTAAGGCGGGTCTCCGGTTTATGCAACAGCGACACATCGCGGAAGATGCCGCTCATACGCCACATATCCTGATCTTCCAGATAAGAGCCATCGCTCCAGCGCAGCACCATAACCGCAATGCGGTTTTCTGACGGCTTTAACACTGCGCTCAGATCAAACTCTGAAGGCAGACGGCTGTCCTGGGCATAGCCGATCCACTGCCCGTTACACCACAAATGAAACGCAGAATTCACGCCATCAAATACAATCCGCGTCTGTCCGCTGGCCAGCCAGCGCTCATCGACATCAAATGTGAGCGAGTAACAACCAGTGGCATTTTCCTGCGGCACAAACGGCGGGTTTACCGGAATTGGATAGGTGACATTGGTATAAATTGGCGCGTCATAGCCAAGAATCTGCCAGTTGGAAGGCACCGGCGTCGAATTCGCATCGCTCAGATCGCTATTCACCCAGCTGGCAGGCACCGCTTCTGGCCGCGAGAAATAGCTGAATTGCCACTCGCCATTCAGGCTGCGCAGTGAGGCGGAAGCGCTGTCCTCACGCGCCTGTTCCGCTGAGCGCCAGCTGGCAAATGGCGGATGGGCGTTCAGCTGATTCAGCTGAGTAACCGCCGGGTTTTCCCAGTCGCGGCGTTGTAATACGGCGTTTAAATCAATAGCGTTGTTAGTCATCGTCGGATTCCTTTAGCGTATTGCGATGCGCTCACAATTTTAAAGTAATATGATTTTGGCTAACGTAGCTGTAAAGCTGATTAGAGTTATTCGGTGATAGTCGTCACAAATAAACCGCAGTTATCGGCTCCCGCCCTGACGGCATGCCGGATATCCCCCGCCACCGTCGGCGGTTTATTTCAGGCGAGCGACCTGCAACGCAAGCCGCGCAAGCGCCTCAGCCAGAACATGTGGCGTAATTGCGCACGGTGCAGCGGTGGTTTTGCGTTCCACAAGACTCACCGGCAATATGACTGGCTCAACCTGTTCTTCCCTGATAAGCGCCAACAGATGATCGACGCTGACCTGGCCTAAGGCTTTAAAATCCTGCTTAATGGTGGTCAGTGGTGGAATAAAACAGGCACTGTCTTCGGTATCGTCATAACCCACCACGGATACATCGCCCGGCACCGCAAGACCAAATTCTGACAATGCCCGCAGCGTGCCGAGTGCCATTTGATCGTTTGCGACCAGAATAGCGCTCGGGCTCACCCCGTCGCGTAATAGCTGAATCACCTGCTGATAACCGGAAAGAGAGCTCCAGTCGCCGTGCATAATTGCGCTGGCGGTTAACTGATGCGCCGCAAGGCACTGTTGCCAGCCTTCAAAGCGCAGACGCGCGGAGACAGAACTGAGCGGCCCGGTCAGTAACGCAATCTTCTGGTGGCCCAGCCCGACAAGATGTTCCACGCCTAACAACGCCCCCATCGTCGGATCGAAAACAATATGATCGGCGGCCAGTGCTGGCGATACATCAAGAAACAGCGCAGGAACCTCACCGCAACGTCGCTGGATCTCCAGCGCCTCAGCATCTTCCAGTGGAATATTAACGATCAGTCCGTCTACCCGCTGAGAAAGCAGGCTGTTGACCGCCGCTTTACTCGCCTCCAGCCCAGCTTGTTCAATCATGGAAATCACCACATTGAACTGCATTTCTCCCGCTTTGGATTTGATTGCCGCGACGATTTGCGACGGTGCATGCAGAGAAAGATTAGTGGTGGCCAGCCCGATAGTATGGCTGAGCTTGCCAGCCAGCTGCTGTGCGACGCGATTAGGCACGTAGTTCAGCGCATTCATCGCCGCTTCAACTTTGAGGCGCGTTTTCTCTGAGACGTGACTGGCCTGATTAATCACGCGTGAAACGGTCTGGTAAGAGACGCCGGCACACTCTGCCACATCATACAGGGTCACAGACTTCGGTTTCATCGCGGGCTTCCTTATCAGACAGGCTCAGGTGGCGGGTATTCTACACATTCTGGCTCGGGGTAGTGCAATCAAGGGAGCCAAAAAAGACTCCCCTGCAATGTTTAACCCGCTTGCTTTAACTGTGCGCGCGCATTAAAAAAGCGACGGTAAGCAAGGTAACCGGCAATAATGGTCGACAGGCTGGCGGTACCCAGCAGCATAAACGTCACCATTATCTGATACTTGATCGCTTTCACCGGATCGATACCGGCAAAAATCAGGCCGGACATCATGCCTGGCAGGCTGACCAGCCCGACGGTTTTGGCTGCATCAACCGTCGGGATCATCGCGGCGCGAATACTGTCGCGAATTAGCTTAGCGGAAGCCAATTTAACTGACGCGCCGAGGCTGAGCATTTCGAGGATTTTTTGTTGATTGTCAGCAAAACGCTGATTCAGATTGCTGTAGCACAGCCCGACCGCCACCATCGCATTACCGGCAATCATGCCGGAAATCGGAATCACCTGCATCGGGACAAATTCGATTGAGCCGCTCAGCACCAGAATCGTCAGCGTCGAGGTGGTGCTCACGGTGATGGCAACAAACGAAATCATCAGGGCATTGCCGATATTGCGACTGCGCTTGCGGGCATTTAGCGATGCATTAACGCAGATAAACAGCACCATCAGCACCGTCAGCCAGCCGTTGTTCAAATCGAAAATATACTTCAGCACATAGCCGACAAGGATCAGCTGAACAACCGCCCGCGCCACGCTCCAGACAATATCTTTTTCCAGACCCAGCTTCTCTTTGCCACTGACCAGCAGGGCAATCACTACCAGCATCAGCGCCAGAGCAAGCGATTCATTGGTAATATTATGCTGGCTCATTAGCACTCTCCAGGCCGACCGGCGTGAGCGTCAGTACCCGCTGTGCCTGGCTGATTTCAGCACTGTCGTGACTGATCCACATCACGGCAACACCCTCTTCCGCCGCCAGCCCGGTAATGAGCTGGTTAATCAGCTGCTTGTTTTCCTCATCCAGCGCACTGGTAATTTCATCAAGCAATAAAACATCCGGTAAGAACTGTAGGTTGCGCAACAGCGCCACCCGCTGTTTTTCACCGCCGGAAAGCTGCTCCGTTTTCTTATCCAGCATCTCCGGCGGCAGGTTGACCTTTTGCAACCAGCTTTGCAGTTTTGGCCTGTCGACTCTCTTGTGGCGGATTTGCCACGGCAGTGCCAGGTTATCAAATACCGTCTCGCCAAACAGTACCGGCGTCTGAAAACAATAAGAGACCTGTTGGCGATAGTGTTCTGCTTTTAGCTCACCGATCGGCTGGCCTTTAAAAAAGATATGGCCCGTCGTTGGCGTCAACAGCGAAGCAATAATCTTTAACAGCGTACTTTTTCCACTGCCGGAAGGCCCGGTCAGCAGTACAAACTCACCGGCGTTAAGCGCCAGCGAAACCGGCGCCAGCAGCTGGCTGCCATCAAGGGAATAGCTTATTTCCTGCACGTCAAGCAGGGGAAAATCGGTCGACATTTTGCTTCATCCTGAAAAATAATCTGCAAAAGCATAGCGCTAAAAAGCCGCTTGTTGTCGCCTTTTTATCAGGCTGCCCTACTGACAGCCCGCTTTGCCTTACGCAATTAAAAACGCAGCTCACCGCCAAATACCCAGGTGCGGCCACGAGCGGTGGTATTAACTGACTTTCCATCATCGCCGACGTAGTTATAATCCTGATTCATTTTATTCAAAGCGGCGGCATAGTTTTTATTGCCCACGTTTTGTACGCTCAGGCGTAACAACAGGTTATCCGTCATCTGATAACTGCTGTAAACATCGATAACCGTTGGAATATTGGGCATATCATCTTTAGGCACATCGCCAGTATCAATACTTTCACCTTCAGGATGTAAACGCTTCGATTTTCCGGTGAATTTAATCAGGCTGCCTACCACCAGTTTTTTAGCAAGGAAACGTGCGCCGATATCCAGCGTGGCATAGCTGTCGGGCAAATCGCTTAAATCATCGTAGCCAAAACCCAACATGGTGGTACTGGCGATGGAGGTCGGCTGATCGGTATGTTGCTTACTCCAGGAGAGATTAATATAGGCATAATCAACATCATAGCTCGCTTCGATCTCATAGCCTTCGGTTTTCACCGGCGACAGCGAGTTGGTGTAAATATTGGCTTTGAAATTAGGATCGCTGTCTTCACCATTGCGGCACTTAACTCCGCTGGCGCACAGATAATAGTTCTGGCTGCTGATATAGTCCTTAATCCGCGTCTGATAGGCGAGTGCTTTCAGCCTGAAGCTATCCTGCTCCAGCAACAGCCCATTTTTTACCAGATTAAATCCAGCCTGCCAGGTCTCTGACCGTTCAGGTTGCAGGAATGGATTCATTGAAGCGCCGCCTTCATTGGCAAAAAAGACCTCCTGTGGCACCGGAGCACGCGAGGAATGGCTATAGCTGATAAAGGGTTGCAGCCACGGCGTCACCTGCGCCGAAAACGCCACCGAAGGATTAACTGCATGATCGCTGAGCCTCAGATTAGCCGCGCCCTGCGGAAAGCATTGCTGATTCGCTGCACATGCCGGTTTGAAACCACTAACCCGACTTTGCGTATAATTCAGATTTAAATCCAATTGATAAATAGCTTTATTTATCGTCAGCCCGGTGTATAGCGCAGAGATCTTCTGCTTACCCGCTGGTGCAAACGTATTATAAACTTTTTCAGCGCTGTTATCATAAGCACGGGTATATTCGGTATCCATTACCTTACCGCCATACTGCCAGGCAAAATCGTAATCGCTCAGCGAAAAACGGCTGGTATTACTGATATTCACGGCGTCTGATTTATTAGTGGTGGAAGCATGATTGGCATCACTGAGTGAATTTACATCATAAGTCTGGTTAGAGCGGCTGGTACTGAGCAATATATTTACATCAACCAGCTCTGACAGCGGGGTGTAGTCATATTTCAGATAATAATCATCGCTGGTTATATCACGGCGGGTAAACTTATTGGCGTAGTTACGTCCGGCCAGTTCAAGTTTACTGTAGCGATCGAGGTTCAGGTTCAGCTTATACAGCTGCGAATTGGGTTTCTGCTTCATGTAATTGTTATCTGAGCCAAACAGCTCACTGCTACTGGTGCCGGCACCATTGTTATAAGTGGCATACTGAACATTATCACTTAATCCCAGCAGGCCGCCGATGCTGCCACCGTCGCCAAAGGTTTCGCTTCTGCCAGCCACCGCCACCATGCCACTGCGCCCCAGTCCATTATCTCCGACGGTAAAACGCGTCAGCACACCGGCCCGGCGATTTTTTAGCAGCACATCATCAATGCCGATGGTACGCATATTGGCACTGCCGGCTAACGCATTAACGCCCTGCGCTCCAGCGCTGCTGCCGCGGGTAATATCCACTCCGGCAAGGAAGTTGGGATCAATTAACACGCCTGAAGAGCTGTTCGCGCCACCATGATAGCTGGAAGGCGCCATACCGTTATAGGTCTGACTGACACCATCAACCATAGTATTGACGCGGCCAAAGCCGCTCATTCCGCGAATATTGACATTCACCGCCCCCTGTAACGGGTCTATTTGGGTAAAGGTTCCCGGCATGGTACGCAAAGTGGCATCAAGACTTTGCAGATTCTTATTGATCTTGCGTGAGCTAAAAGCGCCCGGCTTGCTGTAAGTTTCCTCATCGGAGCCGACATTATCGTTCTCCTGCTGCCGGGTATTATCAGCAACCTTTAACGTTGAGAAAGTCGACTCTCCTTTTTTTTCCGCAGCGCTGGCAATACAAGGAAAAATAAGACAGCTGGCCAATGCACAGTTGGCGATATTTTTATATTTCAAGGTAATGCTCCTGAGGTATTATTTTTTTCATTATCAAGGTAAAGCAGAAAGCTAAATGCACCAGCCGAGTCGCGCAGACGGGAATAGCGTCCGGCTTCGCCACTGTGCCCGGCATGCATATTAGTATTAAGCAGAATTCTCGCCTGCTTGTTTTGATTAAGCACGCGCAGACGGGCGACATATTTCGCCGCCTCCCAATAGGGTACGCGTGAATCATTTAATCCGCTGGTCACCAGCATATCGGGATATTCTTGTGCGGAGAGATTCTCATAAGGACTGTAAGATTTAATTATCGGATAATATTCAGCAGTAGCCGGATTACCCCACTCTTCATATTCCTGCTGCGTCATGGGCAGCGAAGCATCCAGCATGGTGTTCAGCACATCAACAAACGGCACCTGTAGCACCACCGCCGACAACAGTCCGGGAGCCTGATTCACTACTGCGGCCAGCAACAAACCGCCGGCGCTGCCCCCCATACCGTAAACACGTTTCTCTGCGCCATAACCCAGCGCGACCAGGCCGCGAGTGGCATCTATAAAGTCGTTAAAACTGTTTTGCTTAAGCGCCTTTTTACCGCTCAGATACCAGTTCACGCCTTTCTCACCACCACCACGCACGTGTATCAGCGCAAAGACAAAACCCCGGTCGAGCAGGCTGAGGCGTGGCGCACTGAATGCCGCATCGAGGC
Organism: Winslowiella toletana; assembly: GCF_032164335.1. NCBI lineage: Bacteria > Pseudomonadati > Pseudomonadota > Gammaproteobacteria > Enterobacterales > Erwiniaceae > Winslowiella > Winslowiella toletana. Next base: position 4,091,838 of record NZ_CP134152.1, read on the forward strand.
TGACACCGTAAGCCCCGTAGCCATATACCAGCAGCGGATTATGCCCTTGCCTGAAACTATCCTTGCGATACACCAGTGATACGGGAATCTGCTGACCGTCGCGTGCGCCAATTTGCACCCGCTCACTGGCGTACTGGCTTTGCTGAAACCTGGCAATTTTTTTCTGATGTACCAGTCGGGTACGATTAGTGGCTAAATCCCACTGATAATAACCCAGCGGTTTATCCAGAGATGAATAGAGATAATTAAATACCTGTGCATCACTGGATGGATTATTTCCCACCCGCGCCATATAGCTGGCGTCCGGAAATTGCAGGTTTTGCCATTGACCAGTGGAAAACTCCATTCTGGCAAACTCGGTTTTACCGTCGGTACGTTGAATCACCGTCAGCCAGCGATCAAACAGGCTGAAGCTTTCAACTTCAATATTATTTTTCGCAGCAACTACCGTTTTCCAGCTATCGCCTGGCTGGCGGAAAGAATAAATTTCGAAGTTCTTATCCCTGGCATTACTGCGCATAAAGAACTGGCCGTTGATATGATCAACATAATACTCAACAGCGGTTCGACGCGGCTGTATCAGCTGCAATGCAGCCTGCGGCCTGGTAAGGGATAAAACTCTGACCTCCGAAGAGTCATTACCGCTGGAAGTAATCAGCAGATAGTCGTTCGATGCCGAGCGAGCAATACCGGTATACAGCGTCTGATCCTGCTGCTGATAAACCAGTTTATCCGGCCCGGCATCATGCAGGCGATGTTGCATCACTTTAGATGGCGTCAGGGTTTGCGGATCGTTCAGCACATAAAACAGCGTATGACCATCCTGACTGAATACCATATCGCCTGAGCTGTTGGCGATACTGTCTGGCAACCATTTGCCGCTTTGCATATCCAGCAACGCCAGCTGATTCTGACCATCCCCACGTAAATCTTCAGCAATCGCCAGATAGCGATTATCGTCACTGACTACATAGCGCGAGAGATGATAATATCGCTTTCCCTGACTGCGCTGATTCGCATCGAGCACCTTTTGCCAGACTACCTCTCCATTTTTCTGGCGCATTAGTTGCGGATAATTGGCATTTTCCGGGAACTGACTTTGGTATCGATAACCCTTTATTTCATAGGGTGGGGAATATTTATCCTGCGCCTGCCGCTCACTCATTTCAGCATATATTTGCTTGCTGAGCGGCTGCCAGCGTTGTGATATCCCGGCGGTGTAATTATTCTCTGCCGTCAGATAGTCCAGCACTTTTTTATTTTGCCGTGAGTCATCCCGCAGCCAGTGATAGTTATCCTCACGGGATTCCCCCCGGGTGACGATGATTTCCGGTTTACTCTCTGCTACCGGCGCGGCTGGCTGAGAAGCAGCCACGGCGAAATGCATGGCTAATAATAAATTAGCCATCATGACCCAACGAATATTCAGCATTGAATAAAACTCTTAGATAGAATTAATTAGCCTGATTTAAATCAAAACTCACCGGCATGGTTACTTTATACATACCGCCAGTTAATATTTCTGCTGGCGGCGGTGGAAAAGGCTGGGCGCGATCAATCATTGCCAGTGACTCTCTGTCGAGCGAAAGCGTTTCCGATGAACGAATAAGCTGGCGGGAGATCACGCCGCCATCGGCACCCACCACAAATGACACCAGCACGATACCCGATCGGCCACGTCGTCTGGCATCTGCCGGATAGGCTTTAACCAGATTCAGTTTCCCTTTAACTAACCCTTCCCAGCTTAGCTGACTGTTGCTCACGGTAGCCGCATCACTGGCTACCGGCGCGGCGGTGGTGCTGGCAACATTTAACTGTGGCTTGGGTGCCGCGCGGTTAGTCACTTTTGCATTACCTTCCACCGCTTTCTGAGGCAGCAAATTTTTGTGCTTCATATCATGCGGTTTGGTCGGCTTCGGCGTGGCCTTTTGCGTTTTTGGCTGCTGCAACTCAGCATTATCCGCCGTGACTACCCGATGCATCTGTTGCTTCTCTGGCGTAGTTTCCGGGGTGGCTGCGTCCACCTTCTGTTGCTGATTAATACCCAATGGCACATCCGGCTGACGATTGGTGACCTGAAATTGCTCGGAAAACGCCAGCATCACTGCCGCCGGTGGCGCTGGCGGCGGCGTGTTATCGCGCCAGGTGGTAATTAAAAGCGCCACCAGCAGCAAGTGAACGATAACGCTACAGCAGAGGCCTGCACGCCAGCGCGGACGATGCAGATAAGGTGCAGTTGTCAGCATCATCGACATCAGCGCGCAGCGACAGCAACGTACCAGACATAATCCGCTTGATCGGCGGTGATCTTCATTCCCTGCTCCGCCAGCATCAGTACCAATGGCCGGGCTTGTTTATCCAGATCGTGCAGGTGTAGAGGCACACCAAGATTACGGGCAGCGTGATAACCGCCGGCGATCAACAGCGCAGGTTTCGGCGCTGCCAGTAACTGCTGCGCCATAAAGCGGTCGCGCTGCTGCTGCACCGCCAGCATCGATGCCAGACGATCGTTATCAATCTGACCGCCATGCATGGTCACAATCAGCGTCGACAGCGCATCCAGCACCGGTTGCCGCGTCGACAGTTCGCCTGCGGGCAACTGCTTACTCTGATAAATCTGCTTCACTTCGCTGGCGCTGAGGTTGGCAGCCAGCAATGGATAGTCTCCGTGCAGCGCAGTGGTCACTACTCCGCCATACAGCGTCCACGGCCAGCCTTTATTCCACTGCAACAGCTGTTGCAGACGCTCATCACGAATATAGGGCGCGCCTTTCAATCCCTGCTGAAGTTGATTCACCGCCTCCTGTTGATCGCTGGCAATCATTTCCATCAGCACACTACCCTGCTGCCGCCTTTTCGCCATCTGGCTGAGTAACCACTGCTCAATGCGATGGTGATCGGTGTTGTCGTGCTTTTCACCAACGATAACCATCGGTGCAGCACTGAGTTTATCGACCAGAGCAGCGGCAGAGAGCGGCTGATTATCTCGCAGTGATTCAATTCGTGAGGAAAATTCCAGTGATTGCGTCAGCTGCGGTTCAGATTGCCTGACGTGTTGCTGGCAACCAGCCAGCCATGAAACCAGTAGCCCTGCGACTAACAACTTAGTCTTTATCATTTTTTTGGCCTGAGGAGAGGGGCAAGTGAAGTTGGTGTTAATATTCAGTTACGAAAGCGAATGATAATAATTATCATAATCACGATCAATATAATTATCATTTCTCTACGAAATCTTAACGAATCTGGCCAGTTTGTAAGGGTATTATCGGGAGGGAACTAAGGGATAAAGGCCGGTTATCCGGCCATTTTCGTACTGATTATCTGGCTACAGACGGTAGCATCGTCCTTCAATGTGCTGCGCTGCACATTTGTCAGTTTACTGACGGTATTCAGCACATTATCTGCTGCCTGCTGATTAAACTTTTTACGATCCAGCGCGTAATCACCATTACCAGAGTCAACAATTTTCCGCATCGCGGCCAGTGGTGAGCGGTAGTCAGGCAATTTAACCGCCTGACAATAAACCGCCACATAATAATCCTGCTCCTGCTTATCAACACGCGATAGCGACATATAGCCAACAATTACTGCCAGCACCACCAGCGGCAGAAAAAATTTTATTAGGGCACTGCGTTTATTCATCCTGGTTACCATTTAGTAAGACCTTTAACAGTCGGCAAACAGGTTATCTGTGCAGAGCTGATTTACCGGCGGCGTCATCGCCGCCCGCATCATACCGCGTCAAAAAATCAAAATACCACCGAATAATTCAGACCAAAGGTGCGGCCACGCCCCTTGTAGCTGTAAAGCGCAGGTGAGCCATAGGTCGGGCTGTAGAGTAACGGCGCGCGCTGCCCCCAAAGTGTGGTGTAATCGTTATCCAGCAGATTTTCCACACTGAAGCTGACTTTACCCACCGCTAACGTATAGCTGCCCAAAAAGTCGATGGTGTTATACCCTTCAAGCTTATTGCCTTTCTCATCGGAAACATCAAAGGTTTGCTGAGATTGCAGCCGCAAATTCCATTCGCCCGGCGCCCAGCCAATATAAGCCGTGGCCTTTGACGGACTGGCACTGTCTACCGTTAGTTTATTCCAGCTTCCGTTCACCCGGGTCTGCGATTTAATCAGATTAAAGGTGCTGCCAGCACTCCACTCGCTATTATCAAAGAAGTAATCCAGCGCCCCTTCCATCCCACAGATACGACGCTTATCGTCTTCAAGATTAATGGTCATATCGGTTTTATTGATCGAGATGGTTCTGTCCGACAAGGAATAGTACGCCGCCAGTTGAGTGCGCAGATTATCACCGGTGTAGCGCCAGCCCAGCTCCCACGAGTTAACCTTAATTCCGTCGAGCTTAGAATCGTTAACGTTAACGCTGTCTTGCAATTGATAGTGACCATTCACCAGCTTATAGCTGCCGGAACCATAATATTTTGCCAGATCGGGGATCTCAAACCCTTGTGAGAAGTTGAACCACGCCTGCTGACGCTTAGTCAGATGTGCCAGCAAACCGGCGTTAAACAACAGGTTGTTGTAACTGGTGTTGCCGCCCGGTACCGCATCGGCGGAAGTCGCCAGCCCGTTAGCAATCGCCTGCTGTTGCGCATAACCGATAAAATCATCGACCTGGTTTTCGGTGTACTGATAACGCACGCCGCCGCTCAGGGTAAACATCGGATCAATATCGTAGCTGGCCTGCATAAACGGCGCGAGATTGGTGGTGGTATAACCCGGGTAACGACCGACGTTATAGGCGTTCTCCAGTATCATTCCTCCGGACTGCTGCGCCTTCGCCAGATTAAAAAAATGCTGATTGGCATTGAAGCTTTCATGTTCCGCATCAATCCCCCAGGTTAGCGTCAGACTATCGAGCGGCTGGCTGTTCAGTGTCAGCTTGCCACCATAAAAATCGGTTTTCTGCTGTGAGGCGCTTATGCTGCTGACCACACCTTTACTCAATGTCGGAAACGGATAAAAGGTCAGTGACTCATCACGATAAAAAATTTGCGCCACAAAATCCTGCCCCCAGAAATCGGTGTTGGAATATTGCAAATTAATCAGATGACGCTCAGTACCGGGAATGCGATCGGACTTCAGCCCGCCGCGGTTGGCAGCCGTGCCCTTGCCGGTCACCGCCGAAAAGTTTTCGCCAAGCCAGAGGCCATGCTTGCCATCCGACTCACTGTTGAAATATTGCGTAGTCAGCTGGAGCTGCTGATGCTCGTCAATATTCAGCGTACCGGTGCCCATCAGATCAATGCGGTGCGAATACTGTAATCCGGTCTGAGTATTGTCGATCAATACCTCATTGCCTTTACCGTCGTACCAGCCGCCATAGCGTTGGTAAGACAGCGACAGGCGCCCCGACGCCTTTTCATTACCGCCGCCAATTGCGGCGGCGATATTTTCATCGCGATCGCTGTGGCTGTTAAAACCGCTTTTACCGCCGAGCTGCAATTCGACCTGCTTTTCCGCCTGTCCCTTTTTGGTGACGATATTGATTAAGCCGCCGGTACTGCCACCGCCATACAGCGAGGTAGCCCCAGAAATCACTTCAATATGAGCGATATTAAACGGATCGATGGCATCCAGCTGGCGGCTGTCACTGCGCGATGAGTTAAGTCTTACGCCGTCAATCATCACCATCATCGAGCGGCCACGCATATTCATGCCGTAGTTGGTACGCCCCTGACTGCTGACGTCCATTCCCGGTATTAACTGGGCAAGAATCTCTTTCAGCTCTTTTCCACCCTGCACCTGCTGTTCAATCTCCTGGCTTTCAATCACCCAGCTGGTTTGCGCCATTTCTGCCACCGTCCGGTGCGCACGGCTGGCAGATACCACTATCTGATTCTCCTCGGCGGCCCAGGCGGGGGGTGACAACATCATTAACAGGCAAAGGTTTACGATCCACAGAGTACTTATTTTTATCATTTTCTATTTTTTCCTTAAAAAGTCCGTTTATTAAGGCGTGTAATCAAACTGGTTGTGCTGAAGATCGGTAACCGGGCACTGACTACGCCAGTGGATCACCGATGGGCTGGACGTTAAATCGAACTGCTGACGCCCTAAAGCCCGATTAAGAATACGCGCCGATCGCCAGGCCATCAGGCTGAGCTGCGGTTCCGCAATGCCATGACTGTGCATGCTGGCATTAACGGCAAACAGGCAGTTGTCCTGCGGGCCATCCCAGCGCAGGGTGAAATCTGGAGTAATCTGGTACTGCCGATCGGCGGTCAGTTGCAGCCGATGCACTAACGGGCTGAGGAATGCCGGGCGATACTGTTGATAGCCGGTGGCAAAGATCACGACATCACTATCGAAATGCTCATAGCCCTGGTCGAGATGATGCTGCGTGACCAGCCGATAGCCCTGCGACTGCCGGTGCAGAGCGGTCAGGCTGCGGCTCGGCAGCAGTCGTGCCCAGACCGGTTCACGCAGTACCTCAAAACGGTGGTACATGGCGCGATAAATCGTCAGTAGCGATTCACTGGTAACGCCATCGGAAGTCATCTTTTGCTCAGCAAGTAGCTGCTGCTTCGCGCCGTCGTTCAGGCTAAAGAAACTCTGCACATAATCCGGTGTAAAGTACTCATTCGCGAACGCCGCTTCATCCAGCGCCTGGTAGTTGTTACGCCGTGATAACCAGTTAAGCTGCTGCGGCACCCCCCATTCTGCGCGGAAAATATTGAGGAACAGATCAGCACCGCTCTGTCCACCGCCGACGATGGTGACCCGCTTTCCGTTGAGATCGGGATTACGCAACGCCATCTCACTGGCATGAAAACAGTGCGCATTCTGCTCACTGACACACTCTGGCAGGGCCGGCCTTTTGCCGATGCCGAGGCAGATATGACGTGCGCGACAGACACCCTGCGAAGTCGTCACCACAAACAGCCGCTGACGATCGTCAAAATCCACGCTGTCGATCTGCTGGCTGAAGGCCAGTGAGTCGAGGCGGCTGGCGACCCAATCAAGATAATCGGCGAACTCCTCACGCGATACGGTGCGCTGCTCTGTTGTCAGGAAACGATAGAATTTCTTGCGCTGTACCAGATAGTTAATAAAGCTGTAGTAGTTGGTCGGTGATACCGCACTAACCAGATCCTTGAGAAAACTGGTCTGCATCTGACACTCCGGCACCATCATGCCCGGATGCCAGGAGAACCGCGCTTTGCTTTCAAAAAACTGACAGTTGAAACCGGGTACCTCACTCGCCAGTGCGGCGATACTGAGATTAAACGGGCCAATTCCAATACCGATAAAATCAAGAGGCTGCTTCACTGATCCTGCTCCATGCTGACCCTATACAGCGGGTTATCGAGATCCTGTCGGTACTGCGGCAACATGCGCTGACCCCGATCCTGCTCTGACCAGGTCAGCCTCACTGGATTCAGCACCACACGTAAGATTTGCGGTTTAAACAGATCGAACAGCGCAAAACGATCCGCCAGCTGCGGATGCTGTGCCATATATTGCTGCAGCACCTGCGCCAGCAGCTGATAAAAACGCATTTCGCTCACCCCACCTGAAGCCAGCAGCGGTGAGATAAAGCGTAATACGGTAACAAAATGCCCGGTTTGTAAGTCATGAATCAGGTAGTCCGCCGAGAGACGAGCAGTGACCTCTTTGACCCCGGCGGGTAACGAGGAAGTCTGCGGGAAATCCAGATCGACCAAGCGCATATCTCCCTGAAAATCTTTGAGCAAAATACGCTGCGGCAAGTGATTTTTTATCACCAGCGTGATGTTTTGCCCGTGGGCAATCAGCCCAACGCCATAACAACACATCAGGTGATACAGCGGCACCACCACGCAACGAAACAGTTGCAGTAGCCACTGTTCCGCACTCAGTTCTGACGCGTTAATCCACTCAACAATCAGCGGGTTACCCTGATTGTCGCACTCCATCAGTGCCGCCATCAGTACCGCCTGCTCACCCTGTTTCAGGTAACAGCCGGGGTTTTCACGCCAGATAATTCCCAGCATCTCCTGATAACGGTATGGCGCGTGCCTGAGCATGGCATAGGTCGGATGCGCCATATAACCCGCTGCCGGTTCAGCAAGAATCGTCGCGCCGCTACTGCGCAAGGTGCAGTCCTCGGCAAAAATCTGTTGCAGCCAGTGCGAAGCGGCCGGTCCGGCGCTGATATATTTTCCGGGAATACCGCGATAACAGGAGGTGTTGTAAATCGTCAGCGGCAGCTTAATGTCGAAAGCGACGTTACGGCTGATATTGGTCAGAGTACGCAATGATTGCTGAGCAAGATAAAGATCGCCAAACTCCCCCAGTTCTACCAGCTCACCTTTTGCCAGCTGCGGCAGAAAATGCAGCGCGATTTTTTGCTGCCATTGCCACGGATGTACCGGCAGCGGGATCCACCGATCGTCCAGCTCAAGCTGTTGCCAGTGGCGGTCAAAGCGCCGTCGTTCAACCTTATCCATCGCGCTGTTAAGTAACGCATCCAGCGAGTGAAGCCGATCCGCACTCCAGACAAAATGGGTGCGCCGCGCCGCCAGCCAGCATAGACGGAACTGCCCCTGATATTCCGGTGCGTACTGGCGTAATGCACTCAGCCCCCAGCCACGTCGCGCTTTATTAAAAATAAATTTCGGATGTCCAGCCAGCAGACACTGTAAGGCCTCAGGATCGAGGGCGATCAGATCCGCCGCACTGCAGCCATGGCGCGCAAACAGCAGCTGCATATCGCCGCGTAGCGTGGCATAAAGATCTTCCAGCTGTTCAGCGATCTGCGCATCATTCATCTTCAGCATACCCGCCAGCTGGCACAGCATCTGATCGGCCTCCAGTGGGAAGCCATCGCAGCTCAGACTGGCAACATCGATATGCAGCCATCCCCAGATTCCGCGCGTCGCGCAGAAGCGGTAGCCTGCCTCACCGACCACAATTCGCCACGCGCCATCCTGCTGGTGGGCCTGCAACAGTTGCTCATACTCCAGTTCAGCCAGCATCCGCGCGATCATCTGGCGATTAACCCGTTGCCAGTCCGGATAGTCAGACGCGATCATCGGCCAAACCTCCGAAAGAAGGCTTCACGCTGATTGATAATCAGCCGTGAGCGCTTATGGGGAAAATCGAACTCTTTCACCGTCTGATAACCCGCGGCGGGCAGATGACGGAATAACCGCTGATTATCAGCACGCGGTTCTGCCACCACCCGGGTGGTACGGCTTTCATCAAGATAAAGGTAGTGAGTCAACCCGCTCAGCCAGCTGTGAATATACGGCGCACCACGCCAGTTCTCTTCACCTACCAGCATGTGTAAGCCACGATCAAACGGCAGCCAGCGATAATGCTGACCAATGCGATCTTCCGCAGCCCAGTAAACCTCGAAATAGCCAAACGGCTGGTCATCGAAACAGCCCAGCAGCGGATAGCAATAGCGTGAGTCGAGCTGGCGTTGCAGATAGGCAACCTGCTGCTCCAGCGGCCCGCGCATTTCCCAGAACGCATCAACGCGCGGCGCATTCATCCAGCGGGTAAACTGCTCGGCATCGCGCGCCACATCCGGCAGGCGAAAACTTAAGCTGTGTTTTATCAGAGGATCGAAGCGGCGATAAACCTCACCTTCCGGACGTGGTGGCCGTCGCGGCAGCCACAGTTCATGGCTGGCATCATAGTGCATCTCACTGGCGGACGGTCTCGCCGCTGATGTCAGCCACAGCGGCAGCTGATAAAATTGCTCACGCGCCAGATAATCTCCGCAGAGCTGCGCAAACAGCGCCTGCGCCTGTGGTTGATCGCACCATTCAGCATACGGCAGCATAATGCCGCTCAGTTCGGGGGCGGCGATCAGTAGCTGATCGCATGCAGCAATTAACCAGCCAGCGGGCAGTTCACCCGGCGAGTGCAGCACTGCGCTGCCATCCCGTCCAAGGCCAACCGACAGATTTTGCTCCAGCCGTTCACAGCGAAAACCCCTGCTGGCGTGCACTACTCTGGCAGAAGGCATCACAGGCTCACCTCACCAGGCAATGGATTGGTCAACGAAAAGTAGATCTCGGCCGGATCGATAAGCGTGTTTTCATTGTGTCCACGCAGAGAGCAGAAGAAATTGCCTTTGCAGCGCCATTCGGCGCTATCCAGCACATAATCGAGGCATAACGGATCGCTGACCGTTGCCCGCAGCTGACTCAGGATATCGCGAACCCGCGCGATCAGCTGGCTTTCCTCAGCAAACCTGGCGGCGGCCAGTGCCGCAGTCACTGCCAGTGCCGAGTTAACGATCAGGTAATAGGGAAAATAGCGCAGCCGTTGCTGCTCACTGAAGCTATTTTCTGCACTGGCTTCGTCAATCTGCGCCAGCCAGCTGCCTGCAGCGGCGGTAAAACCACTGCCCTGACAATCACGAAACATCATGCCAACCGGTAAATCCTGCTGCATCACCACCAGAATATTCTGTTGATGTGCCAGCAGCAGCAGGCCGTAATCGGCTTCACAGCTGAACAGCGGCACCAGCACCTGCTGGCACCAGGCATCCAGCCAGCAGTAAGCCGCTTGCGGCAATGAAATCTCAAGCCGTGCTGATAATCGATGCACCGCCGCTGCCAGCAGACTGTCGCCGCCATCCGGTGCCGCCTGAGTCAGGCTTGCCAGCACATTAGTCTGACTGTGTGGCTGGCCAAACAGCAGATTAACCCGCAGCGCCAGCAGGCTCTCCGGCTGTAAATGCCCCTCAGCATCGCACAATCCTGCCCAGCCATCTTCCTGCATCACTTGCAGCGTCGGAAAACGCGCCTGTAATTGCTGCCAGCGCTCAGTGTGCGCCAGTCGTGCCAGCCGCATGCCGCGCTGCAACTCTTTCAACGATAATGTTCGTAATGAATTGGTTAGCTGTACGCTAAGAGAAAACTTCACCATATCGCGGCTGGAGGCGCAGTACAGCGAACGGCAAGAGCTGGTCGCTGACCAGCGTTGTCCAGCCTCGCCTAAATCGCGCAGCCGCTGTTGCGTCACCAGTTGCTGACACCAGGGTTGTGTCAGCAGGCGCTCGGCCTGCCACGGATGCATCGGCAGCAGCCAGATATCATCAAGAAAATACGTCAGCAGCTGCGGCGCATTTTCTGCGGCAAAGCGGTGCAGGCGCTGCTGTAACGTCAGACCCTGGCTGTCACCCACCAGATAACGCTTATCTACAGCAAACCAGCGTAATGGAAATCCGGCGGCAAACTCCGGCAAATAGCGACGCGCCTGCTGGGGCGTTAAAGGCTGATGTGATTTTGGTGCCGGATGTAAGGCATGGCCCACCAGCAACGCCTGCTCGGCGTCAATAAAGTTTAGCGGTTTGTCGCGCAGCCCGGGCCAGTCCGTACGGCTGGCAATCGCCTGATGTGTATGGGAATGGCTCTCCAGTACGCGCTGGCGAAAACGTGCCAGCTGATGCTCATCCACCCTATCTTTGATTGATGGCTTTGCCAGCAGCAGGTCAACCAGCTGTTCCGGACTGAGCCTGCGACTCTCTTCCTCGCCGTCAATATGCAGACGCGCCGGAAACAGATAGTGATGATGCTGAGTCAGCGAATAAAAGCGCAGGTCAATACACAGCGTTTGAGAAGGCAATAGCGAGATTTGCAGTTGTGCATATTGCTGTGCTGCGCCAGCCGGAATAATTTGCCAGTCCCGGGTTTCGCGCGTCAGTGCATTAAGAAAACACTGCGCAGCAACATCCGTGACGGATGCTGCATGTTGAATGGTCATAATCCTTGACTCACTCTGATATCCTTGAGAATGATTCTTATATCAAGAGTGATTTACATTATCAACTTATTAGCTTGCGTTTCTTGAGCCGGCTTTGATTAATACGCTTGTCGCAGTGAAAAATGTTCTTCGTGACTTAAGGCTAAATGAAATGATGATCATAATTATGATTGAATATAATTATTGTGATAATGAAAATTAATATCAGCTTCAACCAAAACGCTATCAAAGACTGCTCATTTGCTGTTTTATCAGCGAATTATAACGGATGAAATACAGAAAAAAATGAGAATCAATAGCATTCAGCAAACGGAGTAATTACAATTAAAAACAACAGGATAGAATTTTCTGCTTTTACGTTAAAAATATATCCCTTTGCTATTTCTTAATGCATACTTGGCTTAAATCAACTAAATATAAATCCAAATCGCTTATTATGGAGCTGCCATGCTGACTAACGAAATGACCGCGCGCCTGAACGATCAGTTAAACCTGGAATTCTACTCCGCTAATCTTTACCTGCAAATGAGCGCATGGTGTGGTGACAAAGGCTTTGAAGGAGCCGCAGCATTTCTTAAAGAACATTCGCGCGAAGAGATGCAGCATATGCAACGCCTGTTTGATTATCTGGCTGATACAGGCTCAATGCCGGTACTGGGCAGTATCGCTGCACCACCGGTAGCATTTAATTCGCTGGCAGAAGTATTTGAACAAACCTACGAACACGAGAAGCTGATTACCGGTAAAATTAATGAGCTGGCGCACTACGCCATGACCTCACAGGACTATTCCACTTTCAACTTCCTGCAGTGGTATGTGTCTGAACAGCACGAAGAAGAGAAACTGTTTAAATCGGTACTGGATAAACTGGCGCTGGTTGGCACCAGTGGCAAAGGCCTGTTCTTTGTCGATAAAGATCTGGCTAAAATGGGCGCGGAAAATCACGGTCCCGCAGCCTGATGATGGTCAGCGCGTGATGCCACGCCATTTTTAGCCAGGCAGTCACGCAGCACGTTGAAAGCGGGTAACATTACCCGCTCGTCGACGCAGGCAAAACCCAGCAGTAATCCGCGTGTTGCCTGCGGTTGCATATAATATTGCGACAGCGGGCGCACCTTCACTCCCTGGCGCAACGCCTGCGCGGCAATTGCCACATCATCACAGCCGTCCGGCAGATTAAGCACCAGATGCAGCCCAGCCTCATGATTGAACTCACGCAAAAAATCCGGCCCCAAATAGCGCTGGATCAGTGATATCAGAAAGGCGCGGCGTTTGCCATACAGCAGCCGCATCCGACGGATATGCGCCGCATAATGCCCTTCACGAATAAATTCAGCCAGCGCCCGCTGGATCAGTAAATGCCCGCCACGATAAAGCTCAGCTGCCGCAGTGCGTAGCGGAGTCATCAGCTGCTTCGGTACGATCATGTAGCCGATACGCAGGGCCGGATAAAGCGTTTTACTGAAAGTGCCCATATAGATCACCGGTGCATCCGCTTCCAGCCCCTGCAACGAGGGAAAAGGCTGTCCGGAAAAGCGAAACTCGCTGTCATAATCATCTTCCACAATCCAGCTGTGATGGCGTCGCGCCAGCGCCAGCATCTGCTGACGGCGGGCCAGACTAAGATGCGCCCCCAGCGGATACTGGTGTGAAGGCGTAACAAACATCAGCCGTGGTGGCGTGCGGTCGGCATCGCTGGCAGGGATAATGCCCTCCTCATCCACCGGCACCGGCATAATTTTTAGCCCGTTGATGCGCAGGATATTGCGCGTTCCCCAGTAGCCAGGGTCTTCGATCCATACCCGATCGCCGCTATCACACAGCATGCGTGAAACCAGATCCACCGCCTGATGAACCCCTTCGGTGATCAGAATCTGATCGGCATCGCAGTTAACCGATCGCGCTACGCGCAGATAATCCGCCAATGCACTGCGCAGTTCGCTGCAACCACCAGCACTGCTGTAGATCAACCGTTCAATATCCGGTTCGCGGCTGAGTCGCGCCTGAATACGGCTGAACTGCGCGTGAGGAAACGCGGTGACATCCGGCGCACCCGGCACAAAAGCTCCCCACTGGTGCGGCGACGCCCCGGCATAACCGAGCAAACTGGCACCGCGCCGCGACATTTTTACCTCCGTTGCACGACGCTGCGGCGTGCAGCTGGCCGATCCGCTGGAGGAGAGACAGCTGTCTGGCAGCGTTTCCGCTACCCAGGTGCCGCTGCCGGTGCGTGCTTTGACATAGCCTTCCGCCAGTAAGTGTTCATAGGCATTCAGTACCGTATTGCGTGATACGCCCAGTTCGTGAGCCAGATCGCGCGATGCCGGTAGTCGGCTTTGCGGCAGCATAATGCCGTCGATAATCGCGCCGCGCAGACTGCGAAACAGCCGCGCATGCAGTGCGCCTTCGGTTTCCCGTTGCAGTCGCTGCAAAAGGTGATCTCCGTGCAGAGTACGCAATTGGCTCCCTCCCTCAGTGTAAAAATGGCTCTCGTCACAACGCTTCGCTAGCGGGTAAATAGACGTTATTGCTTAACGTTTGTAAATAACTAATAACCGCGGAGTAACAGGATGGACAACAAAAACGCCCCTCTCAACCAGCGTCGTTTGAATGCCACCCCACGTGGGGTTGGCGTGATGTGTAACTGGTTTGCCGAACGCGCCGAGAACGCCACCCTGTGGGATGTTGAAGGCAACCGCTATATCGATTTTGCCGCCGGCATTGCGGTACTGAACACCGGCCATCGCCATCCTAAAGTGACGGCAGCCATCGCCCAACAGCTGACGCAGTTTACCCATACCGCATTTCAGATTGTGCCTTATGAGAGCTACATTTCATTAGCCGAACGTATTAATCAGCGCGTGCCAATTAACGGCCCGGCTAAAACCGCCTTTTTTACCACCGGTGCCGAAGCGGTAGAAAACGCGGTGAAAATTGCCCGAGCCAGCACCGGACGCCACGGCATTATCACCTTTGGAGGCGCTTTTCATGGGCGCACTTTAATGACGATGGCGATGACCGGCAAAGTCGCGCCTTACAAGCGTGATTTTGGCCCAATGCCGGCAGGCGTATTCCATGCCCGCTATCCCAATATCTTACGCGGCGTCAGCGTCGAGGATGCAATTAACAGCATTGACGCGCTGTTTGCGCATGACATTGCGCCGGAAGATGTCGCCGCGATTGTGCTGGAGCCGGTGCAGGGAGAAGGCGGTTTTCATATCGCTCCAACGCCGTTCCTTACGCAACTCCGCCAGCTTTGCGATCGCTACGGCATTCTGCTGATTGCCGATGAGGTTCAAAGCGGCTTTGCCCGCACCGGAAAACTGTTTGCCATGGAGCACTATGGCGAAGTAAAAGCCGATCTGATCACCATGGCAAAAAGCCTGGCGGGCGGTATGCCGCTTTCGGCAGTCGCCGGACGCGCTGAAGTGATGGACGCGCCTGCAGCAGGCGGTCTCGGTGGCACCTATGCCGGTAATCCGCTGGCGGTTGCTGCCGCACATGCGGTGATGGATGTGATCGATGAGGAACAGCTTTGTCAGCGTGCTAACCAACTCGGTGCCGCCCTGGTTGAAGTATTGCAGCAGGCAAAGCGCAGCATGCCGCAGATTGCCGATATTCGTGCGCGTGGCTCAATGATTGCGGTGGAGTTTTGTCATCCTGACAGCGGCAGGCCTGACGCTGACATCACCCGCGCGGTACAACAACATGCCATGGCGAATGGCCTGCTGCTGCTGACCTGTGGTCAGCACGGCAATGTAATTCGTTTCCTTTATCCCCTGACCATTCCCGATGCGCAGTTTGCCGAAGCGCTTACCCTGCTGAAACAGGCTCTGGCAGCACAGATCTAACGCGCTGACCTCGCGACCACTGACAGTTCTGAACAGAAAACTCTCTGCGTTGAGGTGTGTTTACTCAACGCCTGATTGGCCAGCGAAAGGAGCCACCATGTCGTTCGAAACGTCGTATCTGCCGGCAACTGAAGCCGCGCAGCGCCAGCATACCCGCAGCAAATCGCTGAGCTTTGTTGAAGGTGTTGCGATGATCGTCGGCACCAATGTTGGTGCTGGCGTGCTGTCGATTGCTTATGCCTCACGTAAGGCAGGCTTTATGCCGCTGCTGTTCTGGTTGGTGGTGGTCGGCGTGTTTACCACCATCACTATGCTGTATGTCGCCGAATCGACCTTGCGCACCCGGTCACACTTGCAGCTTAGTGGTCTGGCAAAACGCTATGTCGGTGGCTTCGGTTCCTGGCTGATGTTTTCCTCGGTTTGCGTTAACAGTATTGGTGCGCTGACCGCCTATATGAGCGGCAGCGGCAAGCTGTTGCAGTCATTACTTGGCCTGTCGCCCTCTGTCGGTAGCCTGTTGTTTTTTATACCCGCGGCCGGGGTGCTATGGCTGGGACTAAAAGCGATTGGACGCAGTGAGAAAGTGATCTGCGCCGGGATGATCCTGATGTTGTTATTGTTATTTAGCGCCACTTTTATTCAGGAGAAAACCCAGCTGGTTAATCTGCTGGAGGGCAACTGGCTGTTTATGATCCCGGTATTTAATGTGGTGGTGTTCTGCTTTTCTGCCCAGTACATCGTGCCGGAAATGGCGCGTGGTTTTAGCGATAAACCTCAGCAGCTACCGAAAGCGATTATTGTCGGAATGGCGATCACCTTTTTGCTGCTGGCGGCGGTACCGCTATCGGTGATTGCGCTGAATGGCCTCGCCGATATCTCGGAAGTGGCGACCATCACCTGGGGTGAGGCGCTGGGTCAATGGGCATTCTTCTCGGCGAATATCTTTGCGTTGCTGGCGCTGGTGTCATCCTATTGGGGGTTGGGCGGAAGCTTTCTCAGCAACATTGGCGATCGCTTTAACTGGGATATCGAAAATATACCCTGGCGTCGGCTGGTGGCGCTGCTGATGGTGGTGCTTCCTCCCTTTGCGCTGGCCTGGAGCGGGCTGGTCTCGTTCGTGAATGCGCTGTATATCGCCGGTGTATTCAGCGGCGTGGTGTTGTCGATTATGCCGATGCTGATTCTTAAGGGCGCACGTGCCAGCGGTGATAGCCAACCGAGCTGGCAATGCAACCGGGCGATCACCCATCCGCTGGTAAAAGTCATTATTATCGCCATTTACCTTGCCAGCGCGGCCTACGCAATCGCCTCTCTGTTCAGGCTGCTGCCTTCCGGCTGGTGATAAACTCGTCTTGCCAGATATCTGGCAAGACTTCATTCGTTACTGAACGGCCAGGTTGCGGATCCCGACTGTTGGGCGATCGGATGCCAAATGGCCGTTACCGCACCTTCCCCCCCGCTAATCGGATCCTGCTGCGGAAGCGGTACACGCTTAATGTTTTCGATTGATTGCGCCATCATACTCTTATCATCGCGCAACGTATCCGGCTCAATACCTTCAGGATAAGCGCCGACGGAGAAGAAATCCTCACTGGCGGAAATTTGCTGATGGCCGACACCGGCCGGAATCAGTACCGCATCACCGGCGCGCAGCGTCACCACGCGGCCGCTCTCGCCACCGAACAACACTTCTGCCCAGCCGGCGCTGACGCCGAGCAGTTCATGGGTATTTGAGTGATAGTGGGTATAGGGGAATACCGGATAACGCCAGCGCGGTGGCCAGCGATGAGCGGCGAATAGCTGTTCAAACCAACCGGCAATATCTTCCGTACCTTCCGGCACCACGCGAGGATAGATAATCAGGGGTAGCGGATTATTGGGTACGCCATTAGCGGGCGTAGCCAGCATCAAATGCTGAGGATGAGTTGACGCGCCGGCAGAAAAAGTTCCAGCCGCAAATGACATCATTAACAACAGACTGCCTGTTGATGGCAACATATTGACGTCTCCCGTAATGCGATAATCGATATGTTTAGTGTGGCAGTTATTAATAAGCACGCAATAAAATGATTGGGCACAAAGTCACAAAATATGTTTAAATTTAGTTGCTTAACTCAAATTCACCCAAAAAAAACCGGTGGTGCCAGCCACCGGGTGAACCAAACGTTAAATTCTAAACAGGAACACAGGATTGCTGTAGCGGTCAGTTAAGGCTTCACCCCGCCCTGCCGGTACAGTGCTCAATACGTTTTTATTTCAGTATGAAAAAAGCTTTTATTTTTTCACTGATCTTTTTATTCAGCTGGCAGATTCTTGCCTCGGTCAGGCCAAGTATCAGCGCAATTTCTTTCAGGCTCATTTCCTTATTATAATAAAGAGCGAGGATCGTTCTTTCGCGATCATCAAGCGTACTGAGCGCCAGTTTTAACGTGCGCTGAATATCGATCTCCTCTTCCATTACCCGTCCGTGTAATGCAGTACCCAGGCCATCGACAGAAAGTAAATCATCATAACTTTCCATGCTGCTGGCGCTTTCCAGCATCCGATACTCCTGGAAAGTTTTATTACTCAGACCAAGATGATGACGAATCTCTTCATCAGAAGGATGGTGTCCTAGCTTACGCGTCAGATCGCGCATCGCGTCATTAATTTTGTGCGTTTTCTGGCGCAAACGCCGTGGCCGCCAGTCGTGCAACCGCAGTTGATCCAGCACGGCACCGCGTACACGCTGCAATGCATAACCAGCGAACTGAGCGTCCGGTCGGCCATAGCGACGCAGCGACTCCAGCAGGCCGATTAATGCCACTTGTTCCAGATCGTCACGATCCATTACGCTGTCTGCTTGCGTTGAAAGCTGGCGCACAACACGTTTAACTAAGGGTAACCACTGTTGCAAATAGTGGCTCTCTTCAGCTACGGTTAATACAGTAATATCAGTAAATACGCTCATGATTGCCAATTAATGATGTTCTTTGAAATTAATACGTCATTAAAAGACAGCTGTTCACCATAAGCTCCTTCATAACGCGCCATAATATTTTGCATTCCATCTACAGGAAAATGATGCTGTTGATGTGCATCGGCAATCAGAGTATTGAAGTGACCCTTAATGACGTCACAGCAAAGTTGCTTCTCTATTTTTATCATCGCCAAAAATAAATTTGTCGAAGATGATTTTTCCTGTTGGTTGAAATAGCTTTTACTGGCAACTATCATTGCGGCAATAAAAATCGCAACAAAGACTGTCAGCAACTTGCTAATAAAAAAATGATTAACCGTCATCTTTCACACCGTTGTTGATATAAATTGTTCGGTGCAGGATTCTCTGCCCACTACCGATAATTCAACTTTCTCAGCGCTAAAAAATAATCACACAGCTGATGTAAGCTCTGTGATCATTATCCTAAATATTGGTTAAATTCGTTCTAAGAAGTAACGACAGCGCAGATTAGAAAACTCTTGTCGTTAACGGGAAAACTCTCTCACCTTTAAATTTCAGATGAAACTCTCTGACGGAAAGACCATTAACATAATGATGTATATGATTTATTTATTTTTTTCAGCAAAGTGTGAAGCATTTATCAGCCGCGAGGTTTACACCCATGTTCAAGGAAAGATCGGCGCAGCCTCATGGATAGCGACGTATTTAAGTTTCCTGACAACGTGTCGTTGTGGGTAGGTATCGAATTTAATCGCGGTACTGGCAGGAAGATTGAATGAAATTGAGCGCATCATCAGAACAACGAATTGCCTCCGGTCTGGAGAGTGCTGAGGAAATAAACGGCATAATCGATGAGGGACAGAAAGCGTTACAACAGCTGCCAGAAATTGACCAGGTTCGCATCGCCGAACTGAAACAAGCCATCGCGAACGGTAGCATCCCGCTGGACGTCGATACTCTGGCCCGTAACATGCTGGATTATTTCCGCAACCGCGGATAACTGACAACGCAGGTGCACAACTGTTATAGAAAAATGTGCGGTAACTGTGCCTGTTATTACTGTTTACTTCGTGTTCTAATTTTACTCTGGCTGGAGTTTGATGACCGAGGTGAACAATGAATGAAATAAAACAGATCCTGCAGCGCGAGATCGACACACTGAATCGTGAAGAGCAGCGCGACAACAAACCCCGCTTCAGCTTCAACTTTTTGAAATCCCATCCCGGCCTGTGGCTGTCGATGTATATCTGTTATGCCCTGAGTGTGGCACTGATCTTTACTACCGACTTCCTTGGCTGGCCAGCATTCTGGGGCGCATCCGTTTTCGTGCTGCTGATGAGCGTGTTGATGCTGATGGATATCAATCCAAAATACCGCTTCGAAGATATCGACAATCTGCACGATTTGCGCGTCTGCTATTACGGCGAATGGTATTATGTGCGCACCCTGTCTGATACGGCAATCAACGAGATTCTCAATCACCACAATACGCCGGAAAAAGTGAAAGCCGGTATCCGCCATCTGTTATCGCAGAAGGGCGAAGTCGATTTTTATGACGTCTATTCGCTGACCTGGGGGCAGGCGCGCGCCTCCTCAGTATAATCCCCGTTCCTGCATCACATCATGGCGGCTATCAGGCCGCCGAGAACTGCCGCCGCCGCTTCCTGGGCATCATCCCAGACCCAGGCGGCATTAAAGCGAAAGTAGTTGGCATATTGCTGACCCGACGAGAACATACTGCCCGGCGCAATGCTGATATGGTGCTCAAGCGCACGGTAATAAAGCTCCGTTGCATTGACCTGTTTCGGCAGTTCAATCCAGAGAAAATAACCACCGTGTGAATCGTTAATCCGCGTGCCGTAAGGCAGATGGCGCTTAAGTGACTGCCGCGCCAGGTTTTTGCGCTGTTCCAGTACCTGACGCAGTTTACGTAAATGGCTGTCATAACTGCGGGTGCCCAGATAGTTGGCCAGCGCCAGCTGCATAGGTGCACTGGTCGACAGAGTACTCATCAGCTGCAAACGCTGAATACGCTGCGCATGTTTTCCTGCCGCCACCCAACCGACGCGAAAGCCCGCCACCAGATTTTTGGAAAATGATGAGCAGTGCAATACATTGCTGGTGTGATCAAAGGCTTTGGCCGGCAAAGGCTTATCCCCGCCAAAATAGAGTTCGCTGTAAACGTCATCCTCAATCAGCGCCACATTGTGTTCGGCTAACAAGGCCACCAGCTGCTGTTTCTTCTGCTTCGACAGCGTGAAACCGACCGGATTTTGCTGATTTGTCATCAGCCAACAGGCCTTGACTGGCCAGCGCTCCAGCGCCCTTTTCAGCTCATCAATATCCATGCCGTGCTGCGGATCGGTGGCAATCGCCACTGCTTTAAGCTTCAGCCGCTCAATCGCCTGCAGTGCGCCATAAAACGACGGGTTCTCAATCACCACCCAGTCACCCGGCTCGGTAACCGCCTGCATGCTGAGGTTCAGCGCTTCCATTGCCCCATTGGTAATGACAATCTCATCGGGCGAAACGGTAATTCCCTGTTGGGCATAACGCTGGGCCAGCGTTTTGCGCAGCGCTTCATTACCTGGCGGTAAGTTATTAATGGCATCCGCTGAGGTCATGGTGCGCGAGACGCTGTTAAGAGAACGCATTAGCTGGCGCTGCGGAAACAGCTCAGGATCGGGAAATGCCGAACCAAAAGGCACAATCAACGGATCGCGGCACGCCTGCAACACATCAAAGATAAAAGCGTTGATATCCACCGTTTCCGCCAGCTGGACTTTCTGGTGGCTGATCGGCTGGCTGAGAAATTCTGCACGCGGTGCCACATAGTAGCCAGACTGTGGACGCGAAACGATCCATCCCTGACTCTCCAGCACCTGATAAGCATGCATCACCGTCATTAAACTCAGGCCGCTAAGCGCCACTTGTTCGCGTAGCGACGGCAGTTTTTCACCCGGTTGCCAGACTTCGGCTTCCACTTGCGCGCGGATCTGATGGACCAGCTGTTGGTATTTTGCCACGATCTGTTACAGGCCAGTTGAGAAAACAGAGCGACTATTATAGGTGATTGCTGGCCTGCGTCGAGGGCGTCATCAGAAAGATAAATCGACTACCACGTTATCGGTATAGGTGCCCGGCGGTGGCGTTGAGATAAAATCAACCACCCTTGCGGTGTAGTTGTAGGTGCGTGTCAGGCCATCGCTGCTCACGGCACTGGAGGAGGCGCTGGACCAGCGGTCGGTCCCGGTTGGTCCCCAGTTAGTATTGGTGCTGGCTTTCAGAATGCTGTAATTAATCGTGTAGCCATTGTAGAGCATCCTACGTATGCCAAATATCGAGTTGTTACCATTGCTCAGGCCAACGGTATATGTACTACCTTTGGTGCAAACTACGCTTATCGACTGGGAAACCGGTGCGAAGGCAGTGGTCAACGGTGCGCTACCAAAATTAAGGTTGGGTGCGGTGATGGTGGTGCAGTCATTACCAATCACCATCGTTACGGTAATCGGAATCGTGCCGGATCCATTCTGATCGCTGAGCGCGACACAGACCCCCCCTATATTTGCGCCAGTACAGACACGATAGGTCACCGCAATATTTAGCGTAACGGTATAGGTTCCGGCCGCTACCGTTTGCCCCGGCACCGTGCGCAGATAGAGTGGGAAGGTGAAGTTAAGCCCACCCAGCAAACCGATCAGATTGCCAAGCTGGGTTGACGTGTAAGTGACGGCGGTCGCACCAATCGTCATTTCTGATGTACAGTTTGATGTCGAGCAAAGCCTGACAGGGATATTATCCGGCCCTGAATCACCTGCGCGTTTCATGGTGCCGCGCAGGGCATCAGCCGAGACAGCACTGGCTCCTGACAGCCGCAGCGTTACGCTATTGGTCGCCAGCAGCGACAGAATATTACCCGCGCCGCAGTTAACATGCACTTCCGTGGAGGTGCTGCTCACCGTGCTGTTCACCGCAAAGGAGCTGGCGGAGCCAAAGCTGGCGGTGGAGGCTGGCAGCGTGCAGGCTGCCCAGCCTCCAGAGGAAAACACCAGCGTGATTAACGCTACAAGCGCGGCAAGAAGATTTTTCATCGGCGTTTTCCTGAAGATAAGTCAGACAATGATGCTGTAGTGGAAGCGACGGGTGCGGAAGGCAGGTTGCAGACAATCGGCCCATAGGTGCTTAATCCTTTTGGCTTACCGTCTGCAATCACCAGCCGGGTTTCGCAGCGCCTGCCGTCTGGCGTCACCGCCACAATCTGATTGTCGGCAGTCAGGTTTTCCATCCAGCTAAGACCATCCCAGCCAACATATTCGATGGCCTGCCCACGGCGATAGATTTGCGTTGAAACCGGTAATGGCTGACCCTGCTGGTCATGCAGGATTACGCTGGCCGCGCGAAGCGGTTCAATCGGGAAGTCGAGCAGATAGCCACTTTGCCGCTTCACGGCAAAACGTTTTTCCACTTCAGGCGCGGTCATATCGGCGGGCAGATTAAGGGTATCAATACCGTACTTCGCCGGATAATAAGAGCTGATGCCAGGCACCAGCAAATAACCCTGGCTGTCGGTTTTTCCCATCGACTGGTTTTCATAACGCACGTTGATATCGGGATAACCCGTTTTCACCAGAACAAAGGCATCGTTAACCTGGTTAGCGGCAAACACTCCGCCATCCATCAGCAGCAGCGAACCGGAAAGATCGGCCCATTGCGTGGTGTTATCGCTGTCGCCATAGAAACCGACCGAAGTATCAATCTTGCGGTTACGCCAGTTCAGGCTGGCCTGCCGATAATCACTGCCGACACTCTGATGCGCCCAGGAAGCATCCCAGGCCAGGCCGCCATCGCTTGGCATCGATCGTGACACCCACGCGCGCTGTGCAGTCCCCCCCTGCTGATTACGCTCGGTACTCAGGCTGGCACTGTAATGCTCGCCGAATGGGATAATCAGCGATATTGCTCCCGCCCAGTCACCCTGCTGCTGATCGCGGCTGGCGGAAACGTACAGGCTGCTATTTCCCCAGATATTTTTGCTCCATGACAGATTCCACAGCCGGGTGCGATCGCCCGATCCTGACGTGATATCGATAAATGCGGCCCCCAGGCTGCCGAAACGATTAAGGGAAACGCTGGCATTATATTGGGCACTACGGCGACTCAGCGTGTATCGACTGTTGCTGTTATTTCCCTGCCGGCTGCCATACAGCCCCAGATCGCCGTAGCTGCTGGTGCGAATGGTGTGCTGAGTACCGACATTGAACCAGCGCTGGTTATATTGATATCCCCAGCTGTATTGCCTGCCGCTATCAGCATACATCCGGCTCTGGGCCAGCGCGCCGTTTACCACCCCCAGCGAACCGATTTTCATCTGGGCGCCAGCGCCGCCTAACGCCAGTGACTCTGCGCCCTCGGCGTGGGTTTCCAGCGTCAGCCAGTCGGTAACGCCATAGCGCAGCGAGCCGCTGGTCGCTGCCGGTCCATAATCGAAGTTACTGATGCCGTAATTTTGGCGGATGCTCCCGGCCGCAACCGAATAGTCAGTCAGACCCGGCTTTAGCAGATCGCTGGAGACATAAAATGGCAGTGTGGTGGTTACCTGGCGGCCAACCGCATCAGTGGTGACAATCACCGCGTTCCCGGCACCATTGACGAAGGGCATATTGGTTAATGAGTAAGGCCCCGGCTGCACATTGTTGCTGCTGTTGCGGTAGCCATTAACGAACAGATCAACCGTTGAGGGAACGGCGGCCTGACCGGCGAAGGATGGCAGCGGATAAGTCACCAGATCCGGGCGTAAAGAGAAGTCGCGGCCGAACTGTACGCCGCCGATACGCACGCTGCTGCTCCAGCCCACAGAGTCGGTGACCAAATCACCCAACCGCCAGCTCAGCGCATCGTCTTCATCCTGATAGGTCCAGTAAGTGTCATAACGTATATAGCCGTCATCCTGATAACTGGATTCATTGCTCAACTGCTGCTGCCATACCCCGTTACTGATAAACTGACCGGAATCACCAAACAAACGAAACTCATTCCACGCCGAATAGCGCGTGCCTCGGTTATCTGCGCGGCTGGCATACAGATCGTAGTTAAACAGCACGCCGCTACTGGTTCGGCCCGGATAGCGTAATGCATGCTTACCGCCGGAGAAATTTTGCTCGGGTAGCCACTCACTGGGCACCGTCAGAACCATACGCTGACCGGCGCTGTCATACTCTGCTTTAACTCCTGGCAGAGTGGTCACATCCACCTGTTCGCCGGGTATTTTAGACGCCGGGATACCCGCGCTTTGCAGATCCGCAGCGCGTAACAGATAGTGCCCGTCGCGAAACTGCACCGGCACAATCGCGCCGCGATCGGATTCGTTCACCACCAACCCCAGCATATACTGCTGATTCTTCACGCTATTACTGGTTGCTACCGGAGGCGGCAAGGTATCCCAGGTTTCCCCATAGCCACTCACCGGTGATAGCCAACAGATTACCCCGCTGATAACCAGCGAATAGCGCCGCGCAGGCGGTGACCAAAAGTTAGCCATTATTTAACGTTCAGAGCCGCTACTACGCCAGGGTTTACTATTTACCTCTGCGACCAGTTGAGAACCTGACGACGCCGGAAAAGAGAGCGGCCAGCGCATGGTGTTTTTGCCCAGCACGTAGCCCAGTAATCCCTCCGACATATTGCGTCCGCCAATTGAGACTTTACTCAGGCGCGCATGTACCGCACTACGGTTGGTTACCTCAAGGAACGATTTTCCCTGCTCATTGACCACCCGCCAGCTGAGATCGGGTTCGGTAGTAGTAGCATCGAGCCCCTGACCATAGACAAATAAAGGCACCGAGTAACGCATCTGGAAATTTAATCCAACCTGATTCTTCCCTTCCTCTTTTGGCGTCGGAATTTCATCCAGCAACACCCGCCAGGCGGTTTCCTGACCGGAAGCCGGTGGAACCTGCTTAATCAAACGCACCAACTGTCTTTTTCCCGGCTCTATACGTACCAGCGGCGGGCTGGCTACCACCTGTGTCTGCGTTTGATATTGTTCCTTGCCATTCACCTGGTTCCAGCCAAACACTCGCACCTGCATCAGCGTGGTGGACGTTCCGCGATTTTCCAGCCAAAGCTCGGTCGCTTTCTGGTCGCTGCTGATTTTAGGATCAATAGGCCAAATCATTACTGAGTTACCCGCATGGGCCAGACTCGTAGTCAACGTCGCCAGCAGCAGTAATGCGACACGAGCAATATTCATTCCAGACATCCTTTTAAAATAAATGATGCATTACCAGCTCAGGGTAACCGTCAGGGTATCGCTATAGTTTCCGGCACGCTTAACGCCGCTCAACTGCAATAAGCCGTAAATTGGCAGCGTAATGTTGTTAGAGTCGCTGTAAGTTACCGCCACATTTTGATTAATCGGGATCTCACTGGCGGCGCTGTGGCTTGAGTTGGTAAACAGTCGGTAGGTTATTTGATCGCTGAAGTTAGCGATTTTAAGGTGACGCGTGTTGGATGAAGCGTGAATGCCACCATTAATACTCATGTTCAAAGTCGTACCCGGCGTGCAGGCCAAAATAATGGTGGTGCTCTGCACATAGCTGGCGCTGACGCTGGTTGAGGACACCCCGGAATGAGTACCAAAGTCCAGTGTGCCAAACACACCGGTATTAGTGCCGGAAACCGCACAGCCTGCGACAATCGTCGCCGAAACCAGAAAAGTCTGCGTTGGCAATGACCGTGCACTGCTGACGTATAACGTCAGCAAGATGCACAGTACAGGTACACGTCTGGTGATGAGCACTGACATTCCTGACAACCCGTTATCCCTGACAACAAGAATCAGTAGTTCACAACGACGTTAATAGTGTCTGAGTAGGTTCCTACCGGGATATTCGCGTTGTAATCTCCGCCGGTAATCCGTCCATAGATAGGGTAGTTTTCACCGTTGACCGGATCGGGCGTACCACTGGCAGTCAGATCCGCGCCGTCGGCAATTACCGTCGCAAAGCCAGCGTCGTTATACAGCGTATAGGCAATGCCCTGAGTGTTATCGCTGTCCAGCAGCAGATAACGTGGTGAGGCGGTAACATCACCATAGGTATCACCGGACGGGGCGCCATTACTGCTGTCAATCTGTACGTTGTAATCTTCGTCGTTGGTGCAGTTGACATAGATACCGTTACCCACCGGACCAACCAACGTGGCGGTAAGCGTATCAAAGGTCGCTGCACTGGTACCAAAGCTCAAATCACCGAAGTCGACATTGGTGGTAGTCGGTTGACCATTGACCAGACAGCCGGTTGTCAGCGTCAATGTGGCATTAATCGTTCCCGTTGTGGTGGCGGCAAAGCCTGAAGAAGCAACACCGAGGCTCAGACCACAACCCATCAGAAAAAGCTTCATTTTCATAATTATTCCTTACTAATTAGTGTGATGATTGTGCTTTCCAGACTGGCTAACAATTAACAAAAAAAGCTGTTTTGGATCCCTCTGGCTACAGGTTATTGAAGTACCGATGAATTAGTTCGAAATTTGAATTAATGCTTATGCATCAATTTTATTAATTATATATCACCCTCACCTCTGCCCTTACAATCAAAATTAAAAAATATTTCAAAGTATGTGGATTACAACCAAAATGATTGAGTCACGTTACCAGCTGGGGCCTCGTCGCACATGTCAAAGATATTACTGGCTGGCTATAGGCGATTTTTTTCTCCAGTGGTATTTTCTTCCCTCAATAAAATCGATTAATTGATTTAATAAATCGCGCAGCCCACAGCCGGCGGCAATAACAGTGTTTTTATTCAGACTTTTCGCAGAAAATACGCCTGAGTAATTTTCTTTTATCCACACCAAATCATCAGCTCATTGGTTATCAGCACTTGGGAATATCTATGCTTGTTAGTTCGTACGATCAACCGCTGGTCATTTTCTCATTTATCGTGGCATTTCTTGCCTCGTATACCGCTCTCGATATGGCCGGCCGCGTTGCCACTACCAGTGGTAAGGCCGCGCTGATTTGGCTGATTGGCGGCGGCTTTGCCATGGGAATTGGCATCTGGTCAATGCACTTTATTGGCATGCTGGCGATGAACTTGCCAATGGTAATGAGCTACAGCGCTCTGCTTACCGCCCTGTCGATGTTTATCGCCATTGCTGCTTCGATTTTTGCCCTGTGGATCGTCTGCTACGGAGAACTGCCGCTGTTGCGGCTCGCCAGTGGCGCGCTGATACTGGGCAGCGGCGTGGTAGCGATGCACTACACCGGCATGGCGGCACTGATGTTTGAGCCGGGTATTGTCTGGCATTGGGGCTGGATAGCCTGCTCGGTAGCGATTGCCCTCGCCGCTTCGGGTGCCGCGCTATGGCTGGCGTTTAACCTGCGCAAAAATAGCAGTCGGGTAGCATGGCTGCGCGCCGGTGCGGCAATTATTATGGGTATCGCGATTGCGGGTATGCACTATACCGGCATGGCGGCTGCCAGCTTTCCGGCAGGCAGCCACGCCACTCACGCCGGTGTTAACAGCAACTGGCTGGCAATTCTGGTGATGGTGGTAACCTTGTCGATACTCGGTATTACGCTGCTGGTATCGATGCTGGATGCGCGTTTGCAGGCCCGTACCTCGGTACTGGCTTCATCACTGGCAGAAGCGAATCGTGAGCTGGCTCAGCTGGCACTGCACGATAACCTGACCCGGCTGCCTAACCGCATCCTGCTGGAGGACAGGCTTGACCAGGCCATCAATAAAGCCACGCGCGAAAAATCGCAGTTCGCTCTGATGTTTATGGATCTTGACGGCTTTAAAGCGGTGAACGATGCTTTTGGCCATCATATCGGCGACAATTTACTGATTGCCGTTACTGAACGTATGACCGAAAAAATGCAGGGGCACCATACGCTGGCCCGCCTTGGCGGCGATGAGTTCGTGCTGTTGATTGAAATCGACGATCCTAATGATGCGGCAACGGTGGCCGCGGAGCTGGTCAGGTCAATCGATGCTCCTTTTGAGATTTCACGCTATGAACTGGTGGTGTCATTAAGCATTGGCATCGCCGTCTATCCGGATGACGGCGTCGATGAGCGGGAGCTGCTGTTTAACGCTGATGCCGCGATGTATCACACGAAAAACAATGGCCGTAATGGCTATAACTTTTTTCAGCCGTCGATGAACACCATTGCGCAGAATCAGCTTCAACTCATTAACGATCTTTGGCTGGCGCAGGATCACCATCAGCTGCAACTGTTTTATCAGCCGAAGTATTGCGCGCCCCAGGGGCCGATTCTTGGTTTCGAAGCCCTGCTGCGCTGGCAGCATCCGGAGCGAGGTCTGCTGTCCCCGGATATCTTTTTACCGCTGGCGGAAAAGACCGGTTTAATCGTCAGTATCGGTAACTGGGTAATTAACGAAGCCCTGCGCCAGCTGCGCGTCTGGCATTTACAAGGCCATGATGACTGGTCGGTGGCGGTAAACTTGTCGGCATTACAATTTGAGCAGAGTAGCCTGATCGAAACGGTGGTGCAGGCGCTGGATCGCCATCAGATTCCAGCGGAGCTACTGACGCTGGAAGTGACTGAAACCACCGCGATGCGCGATCCGGATGAGAGCGTGCGTATCCTGACGGAGTTAACCCGCCTCGGAGTAAAAGCATCGATTGACGATTTCGGCACTGGCTATTCGAGCCTGTTATATCTCAAACGCTTACCCGCCAGCGAGTTGAAAATCGACCGGGCATTTGTTAACGAATTACAGTCTGAAACCGAAGATGCCACCATCGTCTCGGCGATTGTGGCACTGGCACAGTCGCTGAATCTGAAAGTGGTGGCAGAAGGCGTTGAAACCGAGGAGCAGCAGGCGTTTCTGACGGGCCTCGGCTGCAACACACTGCAGGGCTATCTGTTGGGTCGACCGGTTCCGGCAGAAAAAGTCAGTGAACTTAAAAATTACACTGGCGTGCCGGAGTAATTTTGCCAGAGGCGGCAAAATCGCCGCCTCTGCGCGCGGGGTTATACGGTTACCGGCAGCGGTGTATGACGCGCCTGATACTGGCGTAACAGGCGTCTGATAAGCAGGGTCCCCACCAGCCCACACAGCGCCGCCACGGTCAGCCAGACGCCAGGCATCGCCTTATCGCCGGTTACGTGGATCAGGTAGCTGGATATCGCCGGAGTAAAGCCGCCAAACAGCGCGGTCGCCAGGCTGTAGGCCATCGAAAATCCGGTGGCACGCACTTCAGCCGGCATCACCTCTGCCAGATAAACCACCATCGCACCGTTATAGCTGGCGTAGAGAAACGACAGCCACAGTTCAGCTTCCAGCAGGTGAGCAAAGCTTGGCGATCCCACCAGCCAGTGCAATACCGGCCAGGCGGTGACGATCATTAACAGGCTGAACACAATCAACAGCGGACGACGCCCAACCCGGTCCGATAACGCCCCCATTACTGGCAGCCAGAACAGGTTCGACAGACCGATAAACAGCGTTACCAGAAAACTTTGCTTGTCGCTCATCATCAGCACGGTCTTACCGAAGGTCGGGGTAAAAGCGGTAATCATGTAGAACATTACCGTGGTGGTAACCACCATCAGCATTCCGGCCAGCACCAGCGCCCAGTTACTGGCAACCGATCGCATGATTTCGCTCATTTTGGGATGATGCTTGCGCTGGCTGAATGCTTCGGTTTCTTCCAGCATGCGACGGATCCAGAACAGGAACGGCACAATCATACATCCCACCACAAATGGAATACGCCAGCCCCATTCGGTAACCTCGCCTTTATCCAGCAGATGGTTCAGCAACAAGCCCAGCAGCGCGGCGAAGATAACCGCTACCTGCTGGCTACCAGACTGCCAGCTGACGTAAAACCCTTTGCGCCCTTTCGGAGCCACTTCCGACAGGTAAACTGATACACCGCCCAGCTCAACGCCCGCTGAAAAGCCCTGCAATAAACGCCCCAACAAAATCAGAATTGGCGCTGCCGCGCCCAGAGTGCTGTAACCCGGCACACAGGCGATGGTAAGTGTACCCACTGCCATCAGGCACAGCGTCAACAGCAGGCCCTTGCGACGACCGTACTGATCAATATAGGCACCAAGAATGATCGCCCCAAGCGGACGCATCAGGAATCCGGCACCAAACGTCATTAGCGTCAGCATCAGTGAAGCGAATGGGTCATCACCGGGGAAAAAGGTTTTAGCAATAGCGGTGGCATAATAGCCAAACACCATAAAATCGTACATTTCCAGAAAGTTACCGCTGGTAACGCTAAAAATGGTTTTTGCAGCGCTCTTGGGCCGCCTTGACATTGCAGCAGTGGGGTTCATACAGGCTTCCTTATGTTTTTCTTCGTTTTTATCCTGCAAGGCCAGGTTTTAATGTGACCTTCTTCACCATTCCAGTTTACAAAGTAAACCGATTGGTAACGAAAAATTAACAAAAGGAATTAGCCAGAAGATTGTACTGATAAGAGGGGGTTTGAGGGGATTTACGCAGTAATGAGCAACTTGAGGTTTTTTCTGTAGCGGTGGCATCTTCCGCCATCCGCGCCGAAAAATGCTGTCCGGACGGGAGCCGAAAACGGCTCCCGTAAAATCACAGGCGTGACAGAAGGCTATTTAGCGACGGTTTCCATACCCATTAAACCAATCTTCAGATAGCCAGCCTGTCGCAGGGAGTCCATTACGCCCATCAGCGTTTCGTAATCAACACTCTTATCTGCCTGGAAGAAAATAGTGGTGTCTTTCTTCCCTTCAGTCTGCGCATTAAGCACGTTGACCAGATTCTCAGTATTTACCGCTTCGTTGCCAATAAACAGCTGTTTGTCTGCTTTAATCGACAGATAAACCGGCTTTTCCGGGCGCGGTTGCGGGGTACTGGTTGAAGCAGGCAGATTAACGCGGACATCCACTGTCGCCAGCGGAGCGGCAACCATAAAGATGATCAGCAAAACCAGCATCACGTCGATAAACGGCGTGACGTTGATTTCATGCATTTCACCATTGCTGTCGAGATCTTCGTTTAATCGCATCGCCATGATAGTTAACCTAACCGCAGCTTATGGGCTGCCGCCGTGCGGTGCGCATCAGCGCTGTTTGCCAGATCGAGATCGCGGCTCTGCAACAGCAACACCTGTGCCGCTACGTCGCCAAGTGAAGCTTTGTAGTTGGCAATCATACGCGCAAACACGTTATAGATGACGACCGCTGGAATCGCCGCAACCAGACCAATTGCCGTTGCCAGTAGGGCTTCAGCAATACCCGGAGCAACCACTGCCAGGTTGGTAGTCTGCGTCTTCGCAATGCCGATAAAGCTGTTCATGATACCCCAAACGGTACCGAACAGGCCGACGAAGGGTGCAATTGCACCGATGGTTGCCAGGAAGCCGTTACCACGCCCGGCATGACGGCTGAATGCGGCGACGCGGCGCTCCAGACGGAATCCGGTGCGATCTTTAATACCGTCGTTATCGTCAGAACCGGCAGAAAGCTCCAGCTCATTGCGTGCTTCATTAAGCAGCTGAGTACTGAGGCTGCCAGCGTTGAAATTTTTGCAGGTTTCTACCGCTTCGTTCAATGAACGAACCGTTGCCAGTGCCTGCTGCTCACGCTTCAGGCGGCGTTTAGCTGACAGCAGTTCCACACTCTTACTGAAGAAGATTGCCCAGGTGATGACGGATGCACACAGCAGTCCAATCATTACCGCTTTCACTACGATGTCAGCATGTGCATACATGCCCCAAACAGAGAGATCTGTTTGCATCAAATTACTGGTCACCACGCTGTATCTCCAACCTCAATAAACCACATTCGGAAATCAAGCGCAGATCATATCAAATTAGCGCTGAATTGATAGTAGTTCTCATTACTATTTACATTTTGACACCGCTGATTTCAGCCTGCGCTACCTCAGACTAACGAAGAGATACCATCCACATCACATTTTTGAAATGATGTTTTATAAATTAGCGAATGTCATTTCAAAATATTACAAAACTGTGAGTCGCTTCACCGCTACTGGTTAATTTTAACGCTACTTTTTAGCCACATTATTCTAACAACGACCTGACCTCTGGAGCCTGAGATGAACCTAACCCGAACTTTACTCAGCATGTGTTTGCTTGGTGCAGCGGTGACTTGTGTGCAAGCCGCCACCCTTCGTGCCGCCGATGTCCACCCAAAAGGCTACCCGAACGTGGTTGCGGTGGAACATATGGGTGAAAAGCTGGCGGCGGCCACCGACGATCGGCTGGAAATTAAAGTGTTTCCCAGCGGCGTGATGGGCGATGAGAAACAGATGATCGAGCAGGCTCAACTGGGAGCCATCGATATGATCCGCGTTTCGATGGCTCCGGTAGCGGCCATTCTGCCGGAAATCGAAGTCTTTACCCTGCCCTATGTGTTCCGCGATGAGGATCATCTGCACAAGGTACTGGATGGAGAAATCGGCCAGCAGATCGGCGATAAAATCACCGGCAGCGCCAACTCCCGCCTGGTGTTTCTCGGCTGGATGGATGGCGGCACGCGCAATTTGATCACCAAGCAGCCGGTGCTGACGCCGGAAGAGCTACACGGGATGAAAATCCGCGTGCAGGGCAGCCCGGTGGCTATCAATACGCTGAAAGCAATGGGTGCCAATGCGGTGCCAATGGGCGTCAGTGAGGTATTCAGCGGCATGCAAACCGGCGTCATCGATGGCACGGAGAATAATCCCCCTACCTTTATCGCCCATAACTACCTGCCGGTGGTGAAAAATTACACCCTCAGCGGCCACTTTATTATTCCTGAGCTGTTTCTCTACTCAAAGGTGAAGTGGGACAAACTGAGTAAAGAGGATCAGCAGCTGATTACCAAACTGGCAAAAGAAGCGCAGGCTGAGCAGCGTCAGCTGTGGGCAACCTACAATCAGCAGTCGATCGATAAGATGACAGCAGGCGGCGTTAAGTTTCATGACATCGACAAAACCGCCTGGATCGAAGCCACCAAACCGATTCGCGATAAATATGCCGCTCAGCATCAGCAACTGATGCAGGCGATTGCCGACGTTCAATAATCAGGAGCCGACCATGACGAATAAATGTCATAACCTGATGGACTGGCTCTACCTGGCAGGAATGGTGGTCTCCGGCATTGCACTGCTGGTGATGACGCTGGTCGTCCCCTTCGCCATCTTTATGCGCTACGTAATGAATGATGGCTCCTCATGGCCGGAGCCGCTGGCGATTATGTGCATGGTGACCTTCACCTTTGTCGGCGCAGCAGTCAGCTACCGTGCCGGTTCTCATATCGCGGTTTCAATGCTGACCGATCGCTTACCTGAGGGTTTACGCCTGCTGGCCTCACGCATTGCCGATCTGCTGATGCTGGTGATCTGCGGCTTTATTCTCTGGTACAGCGCACAGCTTTGTATACAGCTGTGGTATCAGCCCATCGCCGAATTTCCGATGATAACCGCCGGACACAGCTATTTGCCGGTGCCGATTGGTGCTGCGCTGACGCTGATGTTTGTGCTGGAACGGCTGGCATTTGGTTCGCAAGAAAATCGCCCGGTTGTGATTATGGGTAACACCTGAGAGGTCATCATGGACGCATTAGTATTGCTGTTGACGTTGGGCGTGCTGCTGGCGGTAGGCATGCCGGTGGCCTACGCGGTGGGATTAAGCGCGCTGGTTGGCGCCTGGTGGATCGATCTGCCGTTAGAAGCACTGATGATTCAAATGACCAACGGGGTGAATAAGTTTTCGCTGCTGGCGATCCCGTTTTTCATACTCGCTGGCGCAATTATGGCCGAGGGCGGTATTGCCCGACGACTGGTCAATTTCGCCTATGTCTTTGTCGGTTTTATTCGCGGCGGCTTATCGCTGGTGAATATCGTCGCCTCAACCTTTTTTGGCGCCATATCCGGATCGTCGGTGGCAGATACCGCCTCGATCGGTTCGGTAATGATCCCGGAGATGGATAAGAAGGGCTACCCGCGCGACTATGCCGCTGCGGTTACCGCCAGTGGATCGGTGCAGGCGATCCTGATTCCACCCAGTCATAACTCGGTGATTTATTCGCTGGCGGCAGGCGGCACGGTGTCGATTGCCGCGCTGTTTATCGCCGGAGTGCTGCCCGGCCTGCTGCTCGGCTTGACGCTGATGGTGATGTGCATCGCCTTTGCGCACAAACGCTCTTACCCGAAGGGTGAACGCGTTCCTTTTAAGCAGGCGCTGAAAATTCTGCTCGATGCGCTGTGGGGGCTGATGACGGTAGTGATTATCCTCGGCGGAATTCTTACCGGGGTATTTACCGCCACCGAATCGGCGTCAATCGCCTGTCTCTGGGCGTTTTTCGTCACCATGTTTATCTATCGTGACTACAAATGGCGTGAGCTGCCGAAACTGATGTGCCGCACGGTAAAGACCGTCACTATCGTCATGATTCTGATCGGCTTTGCCGCCTCGTTTGGTGCGGTAATGACCTGGATGCAGCTGCCGGATCGTATCACCAGTTTCTTCACCGGCATCTCTGACAACAAGTATGTCATTCTGATGTGCATCAATATCATGCTGCTGCTGATCGGCACCCTGATGGATATGGCACCGATCATTCTGATCTTAACTCCGGTACTGCTGCCGGTGACCAATGCGCTCGGCATCGATCCGGTCCATTTCGGCATGATAATGATGGTCAACCTCGGCATCGGTCTGATTACCCCACCGGTAGGTTCCGTGCTGTTTGTTGCCAGTGCGGTGAGCAAGCAAAAAATAGAGCAGGTGGTGCGTGCCATGCTGCCATTCTATGGCGCACTGTTTTTGGTCCTGATGATGATCACTTACATTCCGGCCATCTCACTGTGGCTACCGCGACTGGTTGGCGTGATGGGAGAATAGACTGTCGCCCGGGCATCTCGCCCGGGCGCACGGTGATTATCTGTTTTCGTTATAAACCCGCCGGGCTAATCATGTTAAGTTGTTATTTATCTTATGGGGTTAGCAGGACGCGTTAGGTATGACGACGAAGAAAATTGAAACCACCTTGATCGCTGCCGGTCGGGCTAAAAAATTCACTCAGGGTTCCGTAAACAGCGTAATTCAGCGCGCCTCTTCACTGGTTTTCGATACCGTTGCGGATAAAAAGCGCGCCACCGCCGGACGAGCCAGCGGAGAACTGTTCTATGGCCGACGCGGTACGCTGACGCACTTCTCACTACAGGAAGCGATGACCGAGCTGGAAGGTGGCGCAGGCTGTGCGCTCTATCCTTGCGGCGCAGCTGCGGTGGCAAACGCCATTCTGGCCTTTGTCGCAGCAGGTGATAACGTGCTGATGAGCGGCTCAGTGTATGAACCGACGCAGGACTTCTGTACCAAAATCCTCAGCAAAATGAATGTCTCGACCCGCTGGTTTGATCACAGTATCGGTGCTGAAATCGCCGAACTGGTACAGCCGAATACCAAAGTAGTGTTTCTCGAGTCGCCCGGCTCGATCACCATGGAAGTGCAGGATGTTCCGGCGATTGTCGCCGCGGTGCGCAGCAAAGCGCCCGAGGCGATTATCATGCTGGATAATACCTGGGGAGCCGGAATACTGTTTCGTGCGCTTGATTTCGGCGTCGATATTTCGATTCAGGCAGGCACCAAATATCTGATTGGTCACTCCGACGCGATGATTGGCACGGCGGTGGCTAATGAGCGCTGCTGGCCGCAGCTGCGGGAGAACTCCTATCTGATGGGTCAGATGGTCGATGCCGACACCGCCTATATGACCAGCCGGGGCTTACGTACGCTGGCGGTCCGCCTGCGTCAGCATGAAGAGAGCAGTATCCGCATCGCCAACTGGCTGGCTGAACGCCCGGAAGTGGCGGTGGTGAACCATCCAGCGCTGCCGCAATGCAAAGGCCATCAGTTCTGGAAACGTGATTTCAGCGGCAGCAGCGGACTGTTCTCTTTTGTGTTAAAGCAAAAGTTAACGCCGCAGCAGCTGGCAGACTATCTCGATCATTTCGAGCATTTCAGTATGGCCTACTCCTGGGGCGGCTATGAATCACTGATTCTGGCGAATCAGCCGGAAGAGCTGGCAGAAATCCGCCCTGTCGCTGGCGTTGACTTTAGCGGTACACTGGTACGCTTGCATATTGGACTGGAAAACGTTGAGGATTTGCTCGACGATCTGGCCGCCGGATTTAAGCGTATTAGCGAATAATGACTGTCTGGCGAGAGAAATCTTAATCAAGATTCAACAATCCGGTATCTTCGCGCCACAGATCAAGATGCCGCTTGCCTTTTGCGGCTACAATAAACTAAGTAGCCGTAGTTAACAGGATAAAACATGGGTGTTTTACATGAGATTGTGCAGGCGCTCTGGCATCAGGACTTTGCTGCGCTGGCCAATCCGGATGTTGTCTGGATTGTTTATGGGGTGATGTTTATTACCCTGTTTCTTGAAAATGGTTTATTACCTGCCTCATTTTTACCCGGTGACAGCCTGTTATTGCTGGCCGGTGCCATGGTAGCGAAAGGGGTAATGGACTTTGTGCCGACCATGGTGATTCTGACCACCGCCGCCAGTCTGGGCTGCTGGTTAAGTTATTTGCAAGGCCGCTGGCTGGGAAATACTCAACTGGTGAAAAGCTGGCTGATGCATCTGCCGGCGCAATATCACCAGCGCGCCTGGCATATGTTTAACCGTCACGGATTGCTGGCGCTGCTGGTAGGCCGCTTTCTCGCCTTTGTGCGTACGCTGCTGCCAACCATGGCGGGGATTTCTGGCCTGAAAAACGGTCGCTTTCAGTTTTTTAACTGGCTGAGCGGCTTGCTGTGGGTCACAATTGTGGTGGCTTTCGGCTATGGCATCAGCCAGGTGCCATTTATTAAACGCCATGAAGACCAGGTGATGGCGATCCTGATCATTCTGCCTGTGGCCCTGCTGTTTATCGGTCTGATTGGCAGCATTGTGATGATCTGGAAACATAAACATAAAAAACAGCGGGCCTGAGCAATTCAGCCCGCTCGCCGACGCCTCTTCAGGAGGCGCGCATTCTTGAAATTTCCTCTCCCGGCGTCACACCAAAAAAGCGCTTAAACTCGCGTGAAAACTGAGAGGCACTCTCGTAGCCCACTTTCATTGCCGCCACACTGGCCTTCAGGCCGTCGTGTAGCATCATCATACGCGCCTGATGCAGTCGGTAGCTTTTCAGGTACTGTAACGGCGAAGTACTGGTAACCGCCTTAAAGTTATGGTGAAAAGCTGACACGCTCATATTCACCTCAGCCGCCAGCAGATCGACACTGAGATTCTCGGTGTAATGATGTTCAATTCGGCGCAGTGAACGGACAATCTGGCTGAACTGCGTCTGACGACTAATCAGCGCCAGCAGTGCGCCACCACACGGCCCCAGCAGTACGTGATAGAGAATTTCGCGCACAATTTGCCGCCCAAGCACCCGCGCATCACGTGGATTGGACATCACATCCAACAGCCGCTCACAGGCGCACAGCATCTCTTCGGTCAGTAACGACGACTGAATACCGCGCGTTTGCGGCTGCGGCTGAAAACTATCGTCATCGCCAATATCGATTAGCAGATCCTGCAATGTCAGGCTATCGACACTGAGTGAGATTCCCGCCAGCGGCGCTTCGGCAGTAGCGAAAGTCTCGCACTCAAACGGCAACGGCACCGTCAGCATCAGATACTGGCTGGCATCATAATGAAACACGCTGGTGCCAAGATAACCGGTCTTTTGCCCCTGAAATAAGATGATGATGCCGGGCTTATACATCACTGGCGTCCGCGCACAGGGGGCATTGGCGTAGAGTAGCTTGATATCCGGCACCGAGGCCAGTGAGGCTTTGCCATCGGTCATTAACGTCACCACCTGCTGCGCCAGACGGCGACAAATTGCGTCACGATCCATAATCTCATTCTCTGTAACTTTTTGATGCGAGGAATAGTGCACTGCCACTGCGCAATTCTCCAGTGAATTGTAGAAACAGGCAAGATTAAGGCAGAATTGAGCATTGTGAGTTCAGCGCTGAATCCCGACAATAGTTATCACGTTACACCAGATAACCCCTATATAAGGCGAATAATGATGAACAACTTTACTCTTCATACCCCAACCCGCATCCTTTTCGGTCAGGGCCAGATTGCACATTTAAGCAAAGAAATTCCCGTCGGCAGCAAAGTGCTGATTACCTTTGGCGGCGGCAGCGTTAAAAAAACCGGCGTAATGGATCAGGTCTACAGCGCGCTGAAAGATTTCGACGTGCAGGAGTTCGGCGGTATTGAGCCGAACCCATCTTATGAAACGCTGATGAAAGCCGTTGAAGTGGTTAAAGCGCAAAAAATCGATTTTCTGCTGGCAGTTGGCGGCGGTTCGGTGCTGGATGGCACCAAGTTTATTGCCGCCGCGGCGTTCTACGGCGAAGAACCCTGGAACATTCTGAAAACACGTGGGGCTGATATCCAACAGGCGCTGCCGATGGGATCAGTGCTGACGCTGCCTGCTACCGGTTCAGAATCCAACAGCGGTGCGGTGATTACCCGTCGCGCCACTGGCGACAAGCAGGCTTTCAGCTCTCCGTTCGTACAGCCGCTGTTTGCCGTACTGGACCCGGTGTACACCTACACCCTGCCAGAACGTCAGATTGCTAACGGCGTGGTCGATGCTTTTGTTCATACCATTGAGCAGTATCTGACTTATCCGGTTGATGCCAAAGTGCAGGATCGCTTTGCCGAAGGCCTGCTACTGACGTTGATTGAAGAGGGTCCAAAAGCGCTGAAAGAACCCGAAAACTATGCGGTTCGTGCCAATGTGATGTGGAGTGCCACCATGGCGCTGAACGGCCTGATTGGTGCTGGCGTCCCGCAGGACTGGGCCACCCACATGCTCGGCCATGAACTGACCGCGATGCACGGCATCGACCACGCGCAAACGCTGGCTATCGTATTGCCATCACTGATGAACATCAAGCGTGAGCAAAAACGTGGCAAGCTGCTGCAATATGCTGAACGCGTCTGGGGCTTTAAAGAAGGCAATGAAGAGCAGCGCATTGACCTGGCAATTACCGCCACTCGTGAGTTCTTCGAAGCCATGGGTATTCCGACCCGCATGAAGGATTATCAGCTGGATGGCAGTTCCATTCCGGCCCTGCTGGCGAAGCTCGAAGAGAAAGGACTGACACAACTGGGTGAGCACAAAGACATTACGCTTGAGGTCAGTCGTCAGATCTTCGAAGACGCGCGTTAATCATTAATGCCATTTATTGACTAGACTCTACTGTTAAAAACCGGTGCCGCTGGCACCGGCTAACTCGCCAGAAAGGAGATGTTATGG
Source organism: Winslowiella toletana (assembly GCF_032164335.1). Lineage (NCBI taxonomy): Bacteria > Pseudomonadati > Pseudomonadota > Gammaproteobacteria > Enterobacterales > Erwiniaceae > Winslowiella > Winslowiella toletana. Next base: position 4,131,667 of record NZ_CP134152.1, read on the forward strand.
TAGATCAACCGATAATTAAGCTGCGTGATGGCAATATGATGCCGCAACTCGGACTCGGCGTCTGGCAGGCCAGCATTGAGGATGCGCGCAATGCCGCGCTGAAGGCACTGGACGTCGGCTATCGTTCCATTGATACCGCGGCTATCTACAAGAATGAAGAAGCTATCGGGCAGGCATTACAGGAGACTGACGTCGCACGCGACGAGATCTTTATTACCACGAAACTGTGGAATGACGATCAGCTGAATGCCGATAAAGCGATTGAAACCAGCCTGAAAAAACTGCAGCTGGAGAGTGTCGATCTCTATCTGATGCACTGGCCTTGTCCGGATAATGACAATTATGTCGACGCCTGGAAAGCCATGATCGAGCTGCAAAAGCAAGGGCTGACCAAAAGTATTGGTGTCTGTAACTTTAATCAGCCGCACCTGAAACGCCTGATTGATGAAACCGGCGTTACGCCAGTTGTGAATCAGATTGAACTGCACCCAATGCTGCAACAGCGCGAATTACACGCCTGGAATGCCCTGCATCAAATTCAGACTGAATCCTGGAGCCCACTGGCCCAGGGCGGTAAAGGCGTATTCGATCAGGAAATCATTAAAAAGCTGGCGAAGAAATACGGTAAAACTGCCGCGCAGATTGTGATTCGCTGGCACCTTGACAGCGGACTGGTGGTGATTCCTAAATCGGTAACGCCGGCACGTATTGAAGAGAACTTTAAGGTGTTTGATTTCCGCCTGGAAAAACCAGAGATCTCTGAAATTGCCAAACTGGATCAGGGTAATCGTTTAGGGCCAAATCCCGACGAGCTGAACTGATTTCAGGATAACATAAGCTTCACAGAGGCGGCATTCCCGCCGCCTCTGGCATCCACAGCCATTCTTCCTGCCAGGTAATCGTCGCCTTTCCCGTTCGCAAAAAAAGACCATATCGCCGTATTAACAGTAACAGCAATTGTACTTACGTCTACATTTGCTACCCTCCGAAATTATTGCAGACATCATTCACGGATTTAGCAGCCGGAGCTGGCGCGCGTATGGAAAACAATGCTATTGCCCGTATCAGCAACAGCACCCAGCTTGCACCTGCTGTGGTTCCCTTCAGCCATACAGCGGGCCTGGCGCAGAATGTCCGCCAGATAACCAACAGCGCCTATTTCAGCGCTACCGCCGATCAGGCTTGCGCAGCGCAGCCTGACCGGCAATATCCGCGGCCGGATGCTTTGTCTTTACCGGCTGACAATCCGTCCGCTTCGGTCACCGCCGTCCATTTTACCCCGCTGCCGCTGCCCGCCCTCGCCGGTACCCCGCTCAGCTTGCCCGATGCCGCGCTGGCGCTGGCGTCTGCCGGGATAGCATCGCCGGTGCCAGCTGACGGCGCGTCCGCCCCGCTGGTTTTTGCCCGCCAGATGTTCAGCCTCGCCGTCAGGCTGTTGGCCGACCGCGCCAATCCCATCACCGCCGCTTTTCGCGCCGACCTGGAGCTGATTCAGCACCGCTTCCGGGGGCTGGCCGATGGATGTGTCTCTCAGCCGTTCAGTGACCAGAACCCACTGGCGCTGTCTGCTTTAAACCGCGACCTCGCGCTGGCCCAGGCTATCCGCAGCAGCGAAAGTACGCTGGATAATCTGCGGTCGCTGACCACCCGGCTTGAGAGCATCGAACAGGGCCGCCATGAGGGCATCGGAACGGACGAGCGTGAGTTGGCCGGGCGGCTGAGAAGCTTTATCCGGAGCAGACAAACGTCCCTGCACCTCGCGCTGCGAACCACCGGAATCCCGCGCCTGCAGCAGGCCGTCAGCCAGATGATTATGCAAAGGCTGTTTGCCGCACAGCCGGCCAGCGCGCCCGGCTTCACCGGCGACGGATACACCACCGCACGGCTGAGCGCCGACATCAGCCGCCTGCTGTCCGGCGACGCCGTCCGCCAGCTACACGCGCTGAAGCTGACGTGGGACTCTGCACGCCAGAAAACCACCGCCTCAGGCGCAAAAAAGCTGACGCCGCTCAGGTGGCTGGCGCTACTGGAAACCAGCCGCGAGGCCCGCGCGGCATTAGTCCGTGCGCTCGGCGAACATCTGCCCGGCTACCGCATTGTCAGCACGCTCGCCGCAACGCCGCATGACCAGTCGCTGCAGCCCGCCCTGCTGGAGTGCTTCACCTTCTGCACCGCACTGGACTCCGACGCCCGCCGCCATTTGCAGGAAGTACTGGCCGACGGCCAGCTCTATCGCGCAGCGCAACGCTGCCTGCAGCTGGTCAACGATCCGGAATTCTTCAGCCGCCTGAATTTCAGCCTGACCGCCCTCAATCTGCAGCTTGAGCAGAAAATGAAAAAACAGCGTAACTGGGTGAATTTGCGCGAAGCGCTGGCCAACTTTACCGCCGACAGCCAGTTTCAGATGCTGTACGGCGACAAACTAAAGGCGCAGCAGGATGCGGAACGAAATGCGCAGCAGCAGGCCGACTACCGGTTCTATCAGCAGCAGAGGGAGCTGAAGGGCCAGGCCTGGACAGATCAGCGCGAGGATCGGCTGGACAGCATAGGCCGTGAGCAGGAGTGGCTGAACGAGGAAGTGGAGATCGTTTGCCAGGTAGAAAGCACCCGGAAACAACGCATCGTGACGCTGAAGGAGGTCAACGGGGTCAACAGCCACATTACCCGCGATGAAACGCGCATTAACAAAGCGCCGTCGTTTGTCGTCAGGGTCCGGCGCAAAGACCTGATTGAGGCGCGCAAAACCAGCGACTATGCGGTGCGCAATCTGCTGTTTCGTACCATGGGGGCCATCAAAGGCGGTGAGACCGCGCATAAAACCACGCCTTTCGCGCAGGCTCCGGTTAAGCAGGGGCACGCGCTGCGCAAGGTGATCGTAACCGACGAAGATCGCCAGGTCAGGATCGCCGGATATCGTGAAAAAAGTGATGATTTGCCGCTGCGGATAGCGGTGTTTGACGTCAGACAGGAGCTGCAACGCCAGTGGGAACACTATGCGCTGAATCCGATACTGCTTCCCGACGGAGCGAACAGTGACGCCCGGCCTGCGTTCGGGCTGGGCACCAGTAAGAGCTCACCGCCTCATGCGGCTCCTTTTCGCCCTGCCAGTCCGCTGACGTCAGCCACCGCTCATGCCCCGGACTCAGACAGCAGCGACAGTACTGAAGGCTCGATCAGCTATCAACCCTGCCTGCGGGTTTCCGAGATTTTTGGCCGCAGAAACCCGCCCGACACACCGCTGACGGATAACCTGCGGCCAATGTCACCAGTTGAAAATCAGCTGCTGAGCCAGCTACATCAGCTGCACGGCAACATCACCGCCGCTGATGCCGGACGCAGACGCCAGCAGGATCAGGCGGCAGCGCTGATGCAACTGGAGCAGTGCGTGGCCAACCTCGGCCGGGAGCGGCGGCTGGATCAACTGCCACTCCCGCTACAGAACGCCTTCGCGTCGCTGTTTTCTGAGCTGGAGCCCCCGGCTGAGGCCACTGAAAACACCGATGCCACCTTCGGCGGTGCAGTGACGCTGGCGCAGCTCAGCCAGGCCATTCGTTATGCCAATAATATCAATACCGTTCACAGCATATCGCAGCCGGATCTCAGCCAGATCATCTCAACCTGGCAGGATATATCCCTCTATATGGTTAAACGTCAGGGCTCGCCGCCGCTGCTGCCTAAAGCCAAAGTGACGCGCGCCACAGAGCCTGCCGCCAGTACCTCTGGTATTAATCCGCAACAGCCCGCCGGGCTCAGCCTTGCCGACCACTGCAGAATCTGGCGAAACATGGGCCAGGCACAGCGGGATAACTTTGGTGGTGCACAGGGCTATGGCAAAACCGTCAACATTGATGCCCGCTTCTGGCAGCAGCTGGCTTGTGACGATCGATTACGCGACGAGGGCGAAGCGCTGGTGGCGGCGTCAGCGGCCATAAAGAAAACTGACTATATTCTCCATCTGGGCAACTGGAAGTCGATGAGCCAGGAGCAACGGGAGATGTGGGGCGGTCCTCAAGGTTATGCCAGTGCGAACGAAATAACCGTGTCGACCTGGGAAAGAATGGTCGGCCGCCGCGGACTGCAACAGCCAGGCAGAGACAGGCTGGTGCCGGTGCCGGTTAACTCGCGCAGAATCGGCTATTACGACCACCTGGTTTGCTGGGACAAAATGTCGGTAGAGGAAAAAGCCGCTGCCGGTGGTGCCAGAAATTATGCCCATTCGCATAAATTGAATCTGTCGACCTGGAAAAGGCTGGTCAACGAAGATGGGCTGTCAAACATGGGCCAACTGCGGTTAATCAGCTATATCGGTGCGAATCATACCAGCTACGGCAGGCACTGTGAGATCTGGCATGGCATGCAGCAGCAGGCACGTCAGCTGGCCGGGGGAGTGGTGAAATATGCCGTCGATAATCAGTTAAGCGTCGACTGCTGGCTCAGGCTGGCTGACGACAGCGGATTAACTGCGGAAGGAAGAATCAGAATGTCTGCACACAACTCTCCCGCGATTAGCGATTATGGTCATCACTGTATAATCTGGGATCGGATGTCTGCGGAAGAAAAACAGCAAGCGGGCGGCGTACGCGGTTACGGGGATGTGCGTCGTCTGACGCATCGATACTGGTCAAGCTACGCTACCGATCAGGGCCTGACTGAAAAAGGGCGCGAAAAAATGATGGCTACTCTGGCGAGTGGAGGAAAAATTGATTACAGCTTTCAGTGCCAGATATGGATCTCCAGAACGCCCGAGTTCAGAGCCAGGGTTGGCGGCGCAAGAGGCTACGCTAAACTTAACAATCTTGGTATGCACTGGTTAGCGCTGGCCACCGACACCGGATTAACCGATGAGGGCCTTAGCAGGCTGACCCAGACCGACAGAAGCAGAAAAGATTACGATATTCATCTGCTCGGCTGGCTTAAGTTGCCGGATGATGAGAAAAACGCCGACGATGCCGTGAGAAACTATGCAGATCAGCATGGGCTTCATCATAAAACCTTTTCGTTTCTTGCCAACAGAAACGGCCTGTCGAATAAGGGCGTGGAACGGTTGCTATCCGGAGCCTTTGCCGATGAGGCGAGAGCCATTCTTTTCCAGCAATCAGATCTGTCGCCGACCACTGTATCAACATCTTCTGCAGAGACGACAACACCCCATTCGGACAATATGTTCTCCTGCAGCCCTGCAACTGACAGCATCTCTGCATCGCAATCATCCAGCGAAATTCAGGATCATCAATCATTTATATCTTATCACTGCCGACAATGGCAGAAGATAACCGCAGAAAACGAATTAATCAAAGCAGGGGCAAAAAACTATGCGTTGAGAAATGGCATCAACCGGTTTACCTGGGCAAAGCTGGCCAATGATTCCGGACTGACAGTGGATGGATACGCGGTGATGAATAAAACGCTTCCCGGCCCGATGAACTATTTTCCGCATCTTGAGGCGTGGTCCAATATCACCGAAGAGCTGAAAAATCTGGGGGTGAAAGAGTACGCTTTGAAGCATAATTTAAGATACAGCTATTTTTCCCGGCTGGTTGATAAAAACGGACTGAAACCCAAAGGGATAAGAATTCTTGAGCGACACCACGCCAGACGACCAGCAAAATCCCTGATCTTACGCGCCAAATCTCTCGTCACTGAGACGACTGCCTCTCAATCGCCTGGAACAGAGACGCCAGTGGTGGCAATAAAAACTGAGTTGCCTCAGCCAGCCAGCCTCCAACGCGAGAATATCTGGCAAATCACGCTGGATGATCAAGGTATGACGCTTAACCGGGAGCAGCTCGATATCCCACAGCCGACTCAACAGGATAGCATCCGCAATGATTTCCCTATCCTGCGCGATCCGGACGATCCTTCCCGCAGCCTGACGCTTCAGGCCGAAGGCAAAGCGTCGGCCAGTGAGATCAATACCACCAACTGGGGTGAGCTGAATAGTATCTTTGCCGGTATGCCCTCAAAGGAGAGGAAAGCAGCAAAAACGAAGCTGTCCGAAGCCTTTCGCCACGCGGTGGAGCACGAAACTACGCTGGATATTACCGCCGGTGACCGCATGATGACCGCGCCAACCTGCCATGAGGTGAACGGCGAGATTATTTCGCTGGGCAATGGCGTATTTAACGGCAGCAAGCAGATCGTTCCGTCGCTGACTCTGCTGGCACCCTATGCTGGCATCTATCATGCTTCTGTCAGATCGCTGCAGAACGAGCGCAGGAAACAGGGGGCAGATCGCACCTCAGCCTACCTTTTTGGCACCAATGCCATCACGCGTACCGTCAGCGGCCTGGCAAGCGGGAATATCAGCAAAAATATCAATACCGGCCAGTTGGGTAACAATCCCGCCATTGCCAGCAATAACGTTACCGCCGTACGTTTCGGTAAAAACCTTACCATGCTGGTCACCACCCGGGACGTGATGCCGGGTGAGGAGTACTTTATCAATTATGGCGATGAATTTCAGAAGGCCGGGACTGAGGTAAAAGCTGAACCGGCAGAGCAGATCAGGCAGATTGCGACATCTCCGGAGATCACTTTCAGCCCTGAAGATCTTGTCAGGATGGCCGACTCGATGCTGCGCGCGCCGGGTGCCTGGCACTCTGAACTGGGGGAACAGGCGGCGGTATTGCTGATAAATTCGGCACAGCTGCCGTCCGGTACAGTGCTGACCGTTAAGCGGGACGAAGTGACCCATATTTATCGTCAGGGGCAGGACGAACACTTTATCACGGGAGGCTATCAGCCCCAGCCGGGAGAGACACACGTCGGACTGAGGTATCGCGAACTATCAGGCATGGGGCATTACGATGTTGAAACAGCACCGGGGCGGATTATTCCGATTGCGCCGGATGGCAACTGCCTGTATCAAGCCGTCAGTCGCGGCTTAAGCGAAGGAGGCCACAACAATTTTGACTTCAAGCGCTTACGCGATATCGCGGCCAACGAGTTTCTTGCCCATAGCCCGCGCTATCTGCAAATGGTTGATGTTGCCAGGCTCAAAGTGGAGCTGGAAGCACGAAAACTGCCGGTTAAACGCCGCTATCTTTCTCACTTTCGCTCCAGTTAGCCACGGCGGCGGTAAAGGCAGATCTTTTGGCCGGTTAGTGATGAATTTTTTTTAGTTCGTCTTCTGTCAGACCGGTCATTTCTATCACAACGGAGGGGGATAAGCCTTTAGCCAGCATCATCCGGGCAACTTCTCGTTTTGCCTTCAGCTCACCCAGCTGAATTCCCTCAATACGCCCTTCCTGACGTCCTTCCTGACGCCCTTTCTGTTCCAGCTTTTGTGCAATAGTCATCAGTAGTTCCTCATGTTGCGGTGAACGTTGTGCCAGCTCGCGAATAAAGAAGCCAGCGGCCGCGGTATCTCCCACCTGAAGCATATATTGCAGCAGTGAGCTCAGCCGCTCTCCAGTAGTGTATCCACTGTGCAGCAGTGTGACCAGCCGCTCGCGCAACTCGGCAAGATCGCGCAGGCGAATATGTTTCTGCAACAGCTCCAGCATCGCCACTCGCCTGTGCGTCATGATTTCGTCATCAGGAATGGCAGTCACGTCAACCAGCGGAAAATCGCTGCTGTACAGTTGTGCCGCCAGCTCCGGATCGCTGAAAGCATGCAGCCAGTTCATCGGGTAAGGATAAGGGCTGACCTGTCCGTGATAAAACAACAACGGGATCACCAGCGGCAGCTGAAGATGCCCGGCATCAAGGTGGCGCTGCATCGCCGCAATGGCATAGCGCATCAGCCGGAAGGTCATCTGTTTATCCGGCGAGCTCTGATGCTCAATCAGGCAATAAACATACCCGTCACCGCACCCTGCTTCCAGCGAATACAACACATCTGAGTAATACGGTCGCAGGTCCTCTTCAATAAAGTTTCCCGACGCCAGTTGCAGAGTATCAAGGTTGCAGTGTGACTGCAGTTGCGCAGGCAGATGAATCTGCAGAAAATCTCTGGCGGTTTCGGGATGGCTAAGCAACTGCCTGAATATCGAATCATGTGGGGCGGGTGTAGATGCCATATTATCTTACCTGTCATTCCGTTTGACATATCCGGACGCTATCACAGAAACAGATTGGTTAAAATACAGACAGCAAATTCATCAGATAAATACCGCCCTGCTGTTCGCAAAAAAAGACCATATCGCTGTTTTAACGGTAAGAGTAATTGTACTTCCGTCTACATTTGTTAACCTGCCGAAATTATTTCAGTCAAAAAAGACCTGAAATCACGGCCTGACAGCGGAGCAGGTGCGCGTATGGAAAACAACGCTATTGCCTGTATAAGTAACAGAACGCAGCTTGCCCCAGTTGCTGATTTAATCGGCAGTTCATCAGCCCTGGCTGAGAATCTTCGCCACGTTACTAACAGCCCACATGCCAACGCAGCTCCCACGCTACAGGCTGACCAGCTTCTCCCACGATCCGCAGCCACGCTGTCGCAGCCGGATACGCTTTCCGCCCCCGCTGCCGCGATTCATTTTAACCCGCTGCCGGTGCCCGCCTCCGTCAGTGCTGCACTCTGCCTGCCTGATGCAGCACGAGCGCTGGCTACCACCGGAATAGCGCCGCCAGCCGCTGCCCCACAGATGTTTGCCCGGCAGCTTTACAGCCTTTCCACCAGACTGTTGGCTGAGCGCGGCAACGCCATCACCGTCGCCTTACGCGCCGATCTTGAGCTGATTCAGCGCCGTTTTCAGGGGTTGCCCGACAGCCAGGTCACTACCAGCCGCGATTCCGCACTGCCCGCCCTGTACCGTGATCTCGCCCTGCTGCACGCTTTGCAAGGCGGCGAGCGCACCCTTGACGATCTCAGTGCGCTGACTAACCGATTGCAGAGTATTGAGCAGGGACGCATCAGCGGCATCGGGGCAGAGGAAAAAGCATCGGCCGGGCGACTGCGAAGTTTTATCGCCGACAGGCAAGCGTCCCTCCGCCTCGCGCTGCGAACTACGGAGATTCCACGCATGCAGCAGGTTGTCCGCCAGATAATTATGCAGGATCTGTTTGCGACGGACCGGACCGGGCCTCCCGCCGTCACCGGTATAGAGCGCACTGTCACCGGCCTGAGCAGCGACATTAGCCGCGTGCTGACCGGTGACGTCATTGGCAAACTGAACGCACTGAGGCTGGCATGGGACCGGACACGTCAGCAAACCACTGCCTCCAAAGCAAAAAAGCTGACGACGCTCAGGTGGCTGGCGTTACTGGAAACCAGCCGCGAGGCTCGTGCAGCTTTAGTCCGCGCACTCGGCGAACACCTGCCCGGCTACCGTATCGTCAGCACGTTGGCAGCTACGCCGCATGACCAGTCGCTGCTGCCCGCTCTGCTGGAGTGCTTCACCTTCTGCACCGCACTGGATTCCGACGCCCGTCGCCATTTACAGGAAGTGCTGGCCGACGGTCAGATTTACCACGCAGCGCAGCGCAGTCTGCAGCTGGTCAACGATCCGGAATTCTTCAGCCGCCTGAATTTCAGCCTGACGGCACTCAACCTGCAGCTTGAGCAGAAAATGAAAAAACAGCGCAACTGGATAAAACTGCGTGAAGCGCTGGACACCTTCACCGCCGATAATCAGTTTTTCATCGAGTGCGGAAACCGAACGAAGGCGCAGCAGGATGCGGAACGAACCCGGCAGCAGCAGGCCGACTACCGCTTATATCAGCAGCAGAGGGAGCTGAAGGGCCAGGCCTGGACAGAGCAGCGCGAGGATCGGCTCGACAGCATGCGGCGTGAGCAGGAGTGGCTGAACGAGGAAGTGGAGATCGTCTGCCAGGTGGAAAGCACCCGGAAACAACGCATCGTGACGCTGAAGGAGATCGACGGGGTCAACAGCCACATTACCCGCGATGAAACGCGCATTAATAAAGCACCGTCGTTTGTCGTCAGGGTCCGGCGCAAAGATCTGATCGAGGCGCGCAAAACCGGCGACTATGCGGTGCGCAATCTGCTGTTTCGTACCATGGGGGCCATCAAAGGCGGTGAGACCGCGCATAAAACCACGCCTTTCGCGCAGGCTCCGGTTAAGCAGGGGCACGCGCTGCGCAAGGTGATCGTAACCGACGAAGATCGCCAGGTCAGGATCGCCGGATATCGTGAAAAAAGTGATGATTTGCCGCTGCGGATAGCGGTGTTTGACGTCAGACAGGAGCTGCAACGCCAGTGGGAACACTATGCGCTGAATCCGATACTGCTTCCCGACGGAGCGAACAGTGACGCCCGGCCTGCGTTCGGGCTGGGCACCAGTAAGAGCTCACCGCCTCATGCGGCTCCTTTTCGCCCTGCCAGTCCGCTGACGTCAGCCACCGCTCATGCCCCGGACTCAGACAGCAGCGACAGTACTGAAGGCTCGATCAGCTATCAACCCTGCCTGCGGGTTTCCGAGATTTTTGGCCGCAGAAACCCGCCCGACACACCGCTGACGGATAACCTGCGGCCAATGTCACCAGTTGAAAATCAGCTGCTGAGCCAGCTACATCAGCTGCACGGCAACATCACCGCCGCTGATGCCGGACGCAGACGCCAGCAGGATCAGGCGGCAGCGCTGATGCAACTGGAGCAGTGCGTGGCCAACCTCGGCCGGGAGCGGCGGCTGGATCAACTGCCACTCCCGCTACAGAACGCCTTCGCGTCGCTGTTTTCTGAGCTGGAGCCCCCGGCTGAGGCCACTGAAAACACCGATGCCACCTTCGGCGGTGCAGTGACGCTGGCGCAGCTCAGCCAGGCCATTCGTTATGCCAATAATATCAATACCGTTCACAGCATATCGCAGCCGGATCTCAGCCAGATCATCTCAACCTGGCAGGATATATCCCTCTATATGGTTAAACGTCAGGGCTCGCCGCCGCTGCTGCCTAAAGCCAAAGTGACGCGCGCCACAGAGCCTGCCGCCAGTACCTCTGGTATTAATCCGCAACAGCCCGCCGGGCTCAGCCTTGCCGACCACTGCAGAATCTGGCGAAACATGGGCCAGGCACAGCGGGATAACTTTGGTGGTGCACAGGGCTATGGCAAAACCGTCAACATTGATGCCCGCTTCTGGCAGCAGCTGGCTTGTGACGATCGATTACGCGACGAGGGCGAAGCGCTGGTGGCGGCGTCAGCGGCCATAAAGAAAACTGACTATATTCTCCATCTGGGCAACTGGAAGTCGATGAGCCAGGAGCAACGGGAGATGTGGGGCGGTCCTCAAGGTTATGCCAGTGCGAACGAAATAACCGTGTCGACCTGGGAAAGAATGGTCGGCCGCCGCGGACTGCAACAGCCAGGCAGAGACAGGCTGGTGCCGGTGCCGGTTAACTCGCGCAGAATCGGCTATTACGACCACCTGGTTTGCTGGGACAAAATGTCGGTAGAGGAAAAAGCCGCTGCCGGTGGTGCCAGAAATTATGCCCATTCGCATAAATTGAATCTGTCGACCTGGAAAAGGCTGGTCAACGAAGATGGGCTGTCAAACATGGGCCAACTGCGGTTAATCAGCTATATCGGTGCGAATCATACCAGCTACGGCAGGCACTGTGAGATCTGGCATGGCATGCAGCAGCAGGCACGTCAGCTGGCCGGGGGAGTGGTGAAATATGCCGTCGATAATCAGTTAAGCGTCGACTGCTGGCTCAGGCTGGCTGACGACAGCGGATTAACTGCGGAAGGAAGAATCAGAATGTCTGCACACAACTCTCCCGCGATTAGCGATTATGGTCATCACTGTATAATCTGGGATCGGATGTCTGCGGAAGAAAAACAGCAAGCGGGCGGCGTACGCGGTTACGGGGATGTGCGTCGTCTGACGCATCGATACTGGTCAAGCTACGCTACCGATCAGGGCCTGACTGAAAAAGGGCGCGAAAAAATGATGGCTACTCTGGCGAGTGGAGGAAAAATTGATTACAGCTTTCAGTGCCAGATATGGATCTCCAGAACGCCCGAGTTCAGAGCCAGGGTTGGCGGCGCAAGAGGCTACGCTAAACTTAACAATCTTGGTATGCACTGGTTAGCGCTGGCCACCGACACCGGATTAACCGATGAGGGCCTTAGCAGGCTGACCCAGACCGACAGAAGCAGAAAAGATTACGATATTCATCTGCTCGGCTGGCTTAAGTTGCCGGATGATGAGAAAAACGCCGACGATGCCGTGAGAAACTATGCAGATCAGCATGGGCTTCATCATAAAACCTTTTCGTTTCTTGCCAACAGAAACGGCCTGTCGAATAAGGGCGTGGAACGGTTGCTATCCGGAGCCTTTGCCGATGAGGCGAGAGCCATTCTTTTCCAGCAATCAGATCTGTCGCCGACCACTGTATCAACATCTTCTGCAGAGACGACAACACCCCATTCGGACAATATGTTCTCCTGCAGCCCTGCAACTGACAGCATCTCTGCATCGCAATCATCCAGCGAAATTCAGGATCATCAATCATTTATATCTTATCACTGCCGACAATGGCAGAAGATAACCGCAGAAAACGAATTAATCAAAGCAGGGGCAAAAAACTATGCGTTGAGAAATGGCATCAACCGGTTTACCTGGGCAAAGCTGGCCAATGATTCCGGACTGACAGTGGATGGATACGCGGTGATGAATAAAACGCTTCCCGGCCCGATGAACTATTTTCCGCATCTTGAGGCGTGGTCCAATATCACCGAAGAGCTGAAAAATCTGGGGGTGAAAGAGTACGCTTTGAAGCATAATTTAAGATACAGCTATTTTTCCCGGCTGGTTGATAAAAACGGACTGAAACCCAAAGGGATAAGAATTCTTGAGCGACACCACGCCAGACGACCAGCAAAATCCCTGATCTTACGCGCCAAATCTCTCGTCACTGAGACGACTGCCTCTCAATCGCCTGGAACAGAGACGCCAGTGGTGGCAATAAAAACTGAGTTGCCTCAGCCAGCCAGCCTCCAACGCGAGAATATCTGGCAAATCACGCTGGATGATCAAGGTATGACGCTTAACCGGGAGCAGCTCGATATCCCACAGCCGACTCAACAGGATAGCATCCGCAATGATTTCCCTATCCTGCGCGATCCGGACGATCCTTCCCGCAGCCTGACGCTTCAGGCCGAAGGCAAAGCGTCGGCCAGTGAGATCAATACCACCAACTGGGGTGAGCTGAATAGTATCTTTGCCGGTATGCCCTCAAAGGAGAGGAAAGCAGCAAAAACGAAGCTGTCCGAAGCCTTTCGCCACGCGGTGGAGCACGAAACTACGCTGGATATTACCGCCGGTGACCGCATGATGACCGCGCCAACCTGCCATGAGGTGAACGGCGAGATTATTTCGCTGGGCAATGGCGTATTTAACGGCAGCAAGCAGATCGTTCCGTCGCTGACTCTGCTGGCACCCTATGCTGGCATCTATCATGCTTCTGTCAGATCGCTGCAGAACGAGCGCAGGAAACAGGGGGCAGATCGCACCTCAGCCTACCTTTTTGGCACCAATGCCATCACGCGTACCGTCAGCGGCCTGGCAAGCGGGAATATCAGCAAAAATATCAATACCGGCCAGTTGGGTAACAATCCCGCCATTGCCAGCAATAACGTTACCGCCGTACGTTTCGGTAAAAACCTTACCATGCTGGTCACCACCCGGGACGTGATGCCGGGTGAGGAGTACTTTATCAATTATGGCGATGAATTTCAGAAGGCCGGGACTGAGGTAAAAGCTGAACCGGCAGAGCAGATCAGGCAGATTGCGACATCTCCGGAGATCACTTTCAGCCCTGAAGATCTTGTCAGGATGGCCGACTCGATGCTGCGCGCGCCGGGTGCCTGGCACTCTGAACTGGGGGAACAGGCGGCGGTATTGCTGATAAATTCGGCACAGCTGCCGTCCGGTACAGTGCTGACCGTTAAGCGGGACGAAGTGACCCATATTTATCGTCAGGGGCAGGACGAACACTTTATCACGGGAGGCTATCAGCCCCAGCCGGGAGAGACACACGTCGGACTGAGGTATCGCGAACTATCAGGCATGGGGCATTACGATGTTGAAACAGCACCGGGGCGGATTATTCCGATTGCGCCGGATGGCAACTGCCTGTATCAAGCCGTCAGTCGCGGCTTAAGCGAAGGAGGCCACAACAATTTTGACTTCAAGCGCTTACGCGATATCGCGGCCAACGAGTTTCTTGCCCATAGCCCGCGCTATCTGCAAATGGTTGATGTTGCCAGGCTCAAAGTGGAGCTGGAAGCACGAAAACTGCCGGTTAAACGCCGCTATCTTTCTCACTTTCGCTCCAGTTAGCCACGGCGGCGGTAAAGGCAGATCTTTTGGCCGGTTAGTGATGAATTTTTTTTAGTTCGTCTTCTGTCAGACCGGTCATTTCTATCACAACGGAGGGGGATAAGCCTTTAGCCAGCATCATCCGGGCAACTTCTCGTTTTGCCTTCAGCTCACCCAGCTGAATTCCCTCAATACGCCCTTCCTGACGTCCTTCCTGACGCCCTTTCTGTTCCAGCTTTTGTGCAATAGTCATCAGTAGTTCCTCATGTTGCGGTGAACGTTGTGCCAGCTCGCGAATAAAGAAGCCAGCGGCCGCGGTATCTCCCACCTGAAGCATATATTGCAGCAGTGAGCTCAGCCGCTCTCCAGTAGTGTATCCACTGTGCAGCAGTGTGACCAGCCGCTCGCGCAACTCGGCAAGATCGCGCAGGCGAATATGTTTCTGCAACAGCTCCAGCATCGCCACTCGCCTGTGCGTCATGATTTCGTCATCAGGAATGGCAGTCACGTCAACCAGCGGAAAATCGCTGCTGTACAGTTGTGCCGCCAGCTCCGGATCGCTGAAAGCATGCAGCCAGTTCATCGGGTAAGGATAAGGGCTGACCTGTCCGTGATAAAACAACAACGGGATCACCAGCGGCAGCTGAAGATGCCCGGCATCAAGGTGGCGCTGCATCGCCGCAATGGCATAGCGCATCAGCCGGAAGGTCATCTGTTTATCCGGCGAGCTCTGATGCTCAATCAGGCAATAAACATACCCGTCACCGCACCCTGCTTCCAGCGAATACAACACATCTGAGTAATACGGTCGCAGGTCCTCTTCAATAAAGTTTCCCGACGCCAGTTGCAGAGTATCAAGGTTGCAGTGTGACTGCAGTTGCGCAGGCAGATGAATCTGCAGAAAATCTCTGGCGGTTTCGGGATGGCTAAGCAACTGCCTGAATATCGAATCATGTGGGGCGGGTGTAGATGCCATATTATCTTACCTGTCATTCCGTTTGACATATCCGGACGCTATCACAGAAACAGATTGGTTAAAATACAGACAGCAAATTCATCAGATAAATACCGCCCTGCTGTTCGCAAAAAAAGACCATATCGCTGTTTTAACGGTAAGAGTAATTGTACTTCCGTCTACATTTGTTAACCTGCCGAAATTATTTCAGTCAAAAAAGACCTGAAATCACGGCCTGACAGCGGAGCAGGTGCGCGTATGGAAAACAACGCTATTGCCTGTATAAGTAACAGAACGCAGCTTGCCCCAGTTGCTGATTTAATCGGCAGTTCATCAGCCCTGGCTGAGAATCTTCGCCACGTTACTAACAGCCCACATGCCAACGCAGCTCCCACGCTACAGGCTGACCAGCTTCTCCCACGATCCGCAGCCACGCTGTCGCAGCCGGATACGCTTTCCGCCCCCGCTGCCGCGATTCATTTTAACCCGCTGCCGGTGCCCGCCTCCGTCAGTGCTGCACTCTGCCTGCCTGATGCAGCACGAGCGCTGGCTACCACCGGAATAGCGCCGCCAGCCGCTGCCCCACAGATGTTTGCCCGGCAGCTTTACAGCCTTTCCACCAGACTGTTGGCTGAGCGCGGCAACGCCATCACCGTCGCCTTACGCGCCGATCTTGAGCTGATTCAGCGCCGTTTTCAGGGGTTGCCCGACAGCCAGGTCACTACCAGCCGCGATTCCGCACTGCCCGCCCTGTACCGTGATCTCGCCCTGCTGCACGCTTTGCAAGGCGGCGAGCGCACCCTTGACGATCTCAGTGCGCTGACTAACCGATTGCAGAGTATTGAGCAGGGACGCATCAGCGGCATCGGGGCAGAGGAAAAAGCATCGGCCGGGCGACTGCGAAGTTTTATCGCCGACAGGCAAGCGTCCCTCCGCCTCGCGCTGCGAACTACGGAGATTCCACGCATGCAGCAGGTTGTCCGCCAGATAATTATGCAGGATCTGTTTGCGACGGACCGGACCGGGCCTCCCGCCGTCACCGGTATAGAGCGCACTGTCACCGGCCTGAGCAGCGACATTAGCCGCGTGCTGACCGGTGACGTCATTGGCAAACTGAACGCACTGAGGCTGGCATGGGACCGGACACGTCAGCAAACCACTGCCTCCAAAGCAAAAAAGCTGACGACGCTCAGGTGGCTGGCGTTACTGGAAACCAGCCGCGAGGCTCGTGCAGCTTTAGTCCGCGCACTCGGCGAACACCTGCCCGGCTACCGTATCGTCAGCACGTTGGCAGCTACGCCGCATGACCAGTCGCTGCTGCCCGCTCTGCTGGAGTGCTTCACCTTCTGCACCGCACTGGATTCCGACGCCCGTCGCCATTTACAGGAAGTGCTGGCCGACGGTCAGATTTACCACGCAGCGCAGCGCAGTCTGCAGCTGGTCAACGATCCGGAATTCTTCAGCCGCCTGAATTTCAGCCTGACGGCACTCAACCTGCAGCTTGAGCAGAAAATGAAAAAACAGCGCAACTGGATAAAACTGCGTGAAGCGCTGGACACCTTCACCGCCGATAATCAGTTTTTCATCGAGTGCGGAAACCGAACGAAGGCGCAGCAGGATGCGGAACGAACCCGGCAGCAGCAGGCCGACTACCGCTTATATCAGCAGCAGAGGGAGCTGAAGGGCCAGGCCTGGACAGAGCAGCGCGAGGATCGGCTCGACAGCATGCGGCGTGAGCAGGAGTGGCTGAACGAGGAAGTGGAGATCGTCTGCCAGGTGGAAAGCACCCGGAAACAACGCATCGTGACGCTGAAGGAGATCGACGGGGTCAACAGCCACATTACCCGCGATGAAACGCGCATTAATAAAGCACCGTCGTTTGTCGTCAGGGTCCGGCGCAAAGATCTGATCGAGGCGCGCAAAACCGGCGACTATGCGGTGCGCAATCTGCTGTTTCGTACCATGGGGGCCATCAAAGGCGGTGAGACCGCGCATAAAACCGCGCCTTACGCGCAGGCTCCGGTTAAGCAGGGACACATGCTGCGCAAGCTGATCGTAACCGACGAGGATCGCCAGGTCAGGATCGCCGGATATCGTGAAAAAAGTGATGATTTGCCGCTGCGGATAGCGGTGTTTGACGTCAGGCAGGAGCTGCAACGCCAGTGGGAACACTATGCGCTGAATCCAGTGCTGCTTCCCGACGGAGCGAACAGTGACGCCGGGCCTGCGTTCGGACTGGGCACCAGTAAGTGTTCATCGCCTCCTCAGGCGGGTCCTTCTCACTCTGCCAGTCCGCTGACGTCAGCCACCGGCCCGGATTATGACAGCAGCGACAGCGCTGACGATCCGATCAGTTATCAGCCCTGCCTGCGGGTTTCTGAGATTTTCGCAGGCAAAAACCTGTCCGCCCCGCCGCTGCCGGATAATCTGCGCCCGATGTCGCCGGTTGAAAATCAGCTGCTGACCCAGTTGCATCAGCTCCAGGACAATGCCGCCGGAACGGATACGGTATCCCACCGCCAGCAGAACCAGGCGGCGGCGTTGAGCCATATTGAGCAGTGCGTCGCCAGTCTCGGCCAGCAGCGGCGACTGGACCAACTGCCGCTGCCGTTGCAGAACGCGTTCACATCGCTGTTTTCTCAGCTGGATCCACCGGCTGAAGCCACGGAAAATACCGATGCCAGCGCCGGTGGGACCGTGACGCTGGCGCAGCTTAGCCAGGCCATCTGTTATGCCAATAATATCAATACCGTCCACAGCGTATCGCAGCCGGATCTCAGCCAGATCATCGCCACCTGGCAGGATGTTTCAATCTATATGGTTAAACGTCATGGCTCGCCGCCACTGCTGCCGAAAGCTAAAGAGATTCGTGCCACAGAGCCCGCTACCAGTATCTCCGGTGACGATCCGCAACAATCCGACGGACTCAGCCTTACCGACCACTGCAGAATCTGGCAAAACATGATCCAGGCACAGCGGGATAACTTTGGTGGTGCACAGGGCTATGGCAGAACCCACAATATTGATGCCCGATTCTGGCAGCAACTGGCTCAGAACGATCGATTGCGCGACGAGGGTGAAGCGCTGGTTGCAGCATCATCGGTCAATAAGAAAGCCGATTATATCTTTCATCTGAATAACTGGAAAACAATGGGACAGGATCTACGGGAGATGTGGGGCGGGCCATTAGGCTATGCCGAAGCGAACAAGATAACTGTCTCGACGTGGGAACGAATGGTTGGCCGTCGAGGACTGCAACAATCTGGAGTAGACCGGCTGGCACCCGCGCCGGCTGAAACACGCAGAATCGGCTATTACGATCATCTGGATAACTGGGACAGAATGTCGGCTAAGGAAAAGGCCGATGCAGGTGGCTCCAGAAAGTATGCCTACACGCATAATCTGTGCCTGTCGACCTGGAAGAGACTGGTCAACGAGGAGGGCTTGTCGAACCAGGGACTAAAACAGTTAATTGGCTATGCCGGCGATCAGCATGTTAATTACGGCAAGTACTGCAAAATCTGGCACGAGATGCAACAGCAGGCGCGGCAGCAGGCCGGTGGCGCAGCGCAGTATGCCGTCGATAATCGGTTAAGCGTTGATTGCTGGCTCAGGCTGGCTAACGACATCGGGCTAACCGACGAGGGAAATCAGCGAATGGCTGCCCTCAACTTCCCTTCAGGAAACGATTATGGCCAGCATTGCATTATATGGCAGCAAATATCCAGGAATGGAAACCTGCCAGCAGGCAGCGCACGCCTGTACGCTGATAGCCGCAACCTGATACACCGATACTGGTCAATGTATGCCACCGACCAGGGCCTGACTGAAAAAGGACATAAAAAAATGATGGCTACTCTGACAACTGGCGGCAAGATCGATTACAGCCTTCAGTGTCAGTTATGGATCACCAAAAGTCCTGAATTCAGAGCAAGGGTTGGCGGTGCAAGGGGTTACGCTGAACTCAACAGCCTCAATAGTTCTTACTGGTCAGAGCTGGCTACCGATAGCGGATTAACCGAAGAGGGCCAACGCAGATTGATGCCGTCTGATAAAAGTCGCAAGGGATATGATATTCATCTGCTGGGCTGGCTTAAGCTGTCGGACGCCGAAAGGAATGCTGATGATGCAGTAAGAAACTACGCAAATAAACATGTACTCAATTACCGGACGTTTTCGTTTCTTGCCAACAAAAACGGCCTGAGCAATAAGGGCACCAAGCGGTTACTTTCTGGCATCTATGCTAATGAGACAAGAGTCCTGCTTTCGCAACAGCCGGATCTGTCACCTACCCCGGTTGCTGCATTCCCGGCAGCGGCAATAACGCATCAAGCTGATAATACTGTCTCCGCTATTCCTGACAGCAGCAGCATACCGGTGACGCAACCATCCAGTACAATGCAGGATCATCAGTCGTTTATTGCCTATCACTGTCAGCAATGGCAAAAAATTACTGAAAAAACCGAAGCAATTCGGGAAGGAGCAAAAAACTATGCTCTGAGTAAAGGGATTAATAAACATACCTGGGCAAAACTGGCCAATGATTCCGGACTGACGGCCGATGGCAACGCGATACTTAATAAAACTCACCCCGGCCCACTGAACTATCTTCCGCATCTGGAGACCTGGTCCAATATGACCGAGGAGCTGAAAAAAATGGGGGTGAAACAGTACGCCGTTGAACATGGTTTGAGATACAGCTATTTTTCCAGACTGGTCGATGAAAACGGACTGAAACCCCGAGGGGCAATACTCTGGAAACGCTACTGCGCCAAACGGCCAGCAAAATCGCTGAAGCTGCACAACAAATCCATCACCAATGAGCTTCCCCATCCTCAAGCCGTTGCACCGGAGATAACAGGAGCGGCAATCAAAACGGAGTCATCTCTGATAACCGATCAGCAACGCGGTAAAATCTGGCAAATCACGCTGGATGATCGAGGCATGGTGTTGAACAGAGAGCAGCTCGAACTACCGCAGCAGGACACCATCCGAAATGATCTCCCTATTCTGCGCGATCCGGACGATCCCTCCCGCAGCCTGACGCTTCAGGCCGAAGGCAAAGCGTCGGCCAGTGAGATCAATACCACCAACTGGGGTGAGCTGAATAGCATCTTTGCCGGTATGCCCTCAAAGGAGAGCAAAGCGGCAAAAATGAAGCTGTCTGAAGCCTTTCGCCAGGCAGTGGAGCATGAAACCACGCTGGAGATTACCGCCGGTGACCGCATGATAACCGCGCCAACCTGCCATGAGGTGAACGGCGAGATTATTTCACTGGGCAACGGCGTATTTAACGGCAGCAGAGAGATTATTCCGTCACTGACCCTGCTGGCACCCTATGCTGGCATCTATCATGCTTCTGTCAAATCGCTGCAGCACGAGCGCAGGAAACAGGGGGCAGACCGCACCTCCGCCTATCTTTTTGGCACCAATGCCATCACGCGTACCGTCAGCGGCCTGGCAAGCGGGAATATCACCAAAAATATCAATACCGGCCAGTTGGGTAACAATCCCGCGATTGCCAGCAATAACGTTGCCGCCGTGCGTTTCGGTAAAAATCTTACCATGCTGGTCACCACCCGGGACGTAATGCCGGGTGAGGAGTACTTTATCAGCTATGGCGATGAATATCTGAAGGCCCAGACGGAGATAAAAGCCGAACCGGCGGCGGCGAGCAGCGAGCTTGCCCCCCCAACGGACATCACCTTCAGCAGCGCAGATGTGGCGTTGATGGCCGACTCAATGCTGCGCGCGCCGGGTGCCTGGCACTCTGAACTGGGTGAGCAGGCGGCCGTGTTACTGATCAATTCGGCGCAGCTGCCGTCAGACACGGTGCTGACCGTAAACCGGGACGGTGTGAGTCATATCTATCGCCAGGGGCAGGACGAACGCTGCGTGACGGGACGTTATCAGCCGCAGCCGGCAGAGCTGCACGTCGCGCTGAGATACAGCGAACCGTCAGGCATGGGGCATTACGATATTGAAACAGCGCCGGGAGAAATTATTCCGATTGCCGCCGATGGTGACTGCCTGTACCAGGCCATCAGCCGCAGTTTAACGGAAAGTGGCTTCGGTCAGTTTGACGTCCGTCGCCTGCGCGGCATTGCGGCCGATGAGTTTCTCGCTCACAGTCCGCGCTATCTGCAGATGGTCGATGCCGCCAGGCTAAAGATCGAACTGGAGGCGCGAAAATTGCCGATTAAACGTCGCTATCTCTCTTACTTTCGTTCAAGTTAGTCAGACGACCAGCACACCTGCACAAATTTTATGAGTCGCAGCATGCTGGATTACATTACCGGCAGCACCAGCAGTTGACCTGCCGAGCCGCGATCGGCCATCTCCAGCATCTGACTGTGGTAGACAAACGGGAAGTGTTGCGAGGATGGCTGAGTAAACAACACCAGTAGCTCCACATCGCCATCTATCCATACGGTATCTTTCCAGCCACGATCTTCCCCCATCGGCTGCGCCCCATTGACGCTTTTGATCAGGAACATCACGCCTTGAATATGGAAGGCCTGTGGCGTATCCGAATGGATAATCCAGCGTTCGTAACTGCCCTGCTGCGCCTGAGTATCGATACGCGTCATATCCCATAGCGCACCATTAATACCCGGTAACGCATCACCGAGGCGGAACTCACGCGTACGACTCGGCAAACCATCAATAATCTGATCGGCTACCAGACGCATCGGCAAATTATCAGTCACTAACGGCAGCAATCCGGTTGGTCGCAGATTCAATACCACCGTAGAAGTTAAAATGCTGGAGGGTTCGAAAAAGCCACGCAGACGGTCCATCACTCCTGCCGCCACGCCAGCCGTAATCGATACTTCTTTACCTTGCGACATGTCCACCAGCACTTCACGACGCTCACCCGGTGCCAGCGACAGCTGCTGAACCGCGACCGGCGCAGGCAAAAAGCCCTGATCGCTGGATATCACATTAAATGGGCGATTATCACTCATCGCCAGCTGATAGCGGCGCGAGTTGGAAGCATTCAGCAGGCGCAGGCGAACCCAGCCACGCGACACTTCGACATACGGATTCTGTACCCCGTTAACCACCAGCGTATCGCCAACAAAGCCACCGCTGGAAGGCGGCTCATATTGTGGCACACCAAAATTATCCAGCCGCTTATCCTGAATAATTACCGGGAAATCATCGACGCCGTAATGATTAGGAATCGGTAACGATTTACTCACCTCATCTTCCACCAGCCACATACCCGCCAGTCCGTTATAAACATGAGGAGCCATACGGTTAGGCGTGTTGGCGTGATACCAGCAGGTGGCAGCCGCCTGACGGATCGGCACCACCGGTGACCAGTCGACACCCGGCGACATCATGCGCGGCGCACCGCCCATCAGGGCACCCGGCACCTGCAAACCACTGACCGTCATCGATACCGGCTCATTCAGGCGGTTGCTGTAGATCAGCTTGACGTCATCGCCACTCCAGACTCGCACCGTCGGACCAAGATAGCCGCCGTTGATGCCCCATACCGGCACTCTGTTTTTGTCGCCGCTAAACGACCAGTGACTGCGTTGCAGGGTAAGAAACAGCGGCTGACCACGACGAGATTCCAGCAACGGTGGAACCGGTAATGCAGTTCCATTCTCGGCGGCGCGGGCACTGAAAGGCAGTGCGCTGCCACACAGGGCGAGGCCCGATGCCTGAATAAATTGACGTCGACTAAAGGACATAAAAACTCCGTACCCGTGAGCGCGGCTATAGGGGACTGGCCGCTTTCCATTTTATTATGATGTGAGAAAGTGCTGCGTTACTGCTTATATCACGCGGAGCAGCATAGCTGCCGCTCCGATATTCATCATTAAACCCGGTTACTGGCTTCACGTTCCGCGACTTCCGCATCCAGCTGCTCAAGCTTAGCAGCCATCAGCTCGCGGCAATGGGTCGCCAGTTTACGCACCGACTGATTTTCGAACTGCTTCACATCAACCGGTGGCAGCATTTCGACAATCACTAAACCATTATTCCAGCGGTTCAGTTTTATTTTGTTATGCGTTGTTGAGACCACAATAGGAATGATCGGCACGCCCGCTGTCACCGCGGCATGAAACGCACCGGTTTTAAACGGCAATAAACCGCGACCACGGCTGCGCGTGCCTTCCGGGAACATCCAGAAAGAGATTTTTTTCTTCTGAAACTGTTCAACCATCTCACCGATAGTGCCATGTGCTTTTGCGCGATTATCCCGGTCAATCAGCAGGTTACCGGTCAGCCAGTAGAGCTGTCCAAAAAACGGAATCCACAGCAGACTTTTTTTACCGATAGTTACGGTCGTCGGCTGCACAATGTTCGCGGCGGTGATCATATCGTAATTATTCTGATGGTTAGCAATATAAATGGCATTGCCATAATTTGCAGCATCAGCAGGTTTACGCTGTTCAACCTTAACGCCAAACACCCGGGAAAGTCGGCCAAACAGGTGGCCAAAGGTCGCAACGTGACGGGGATTTCGCGGCGAAAACAGACAATAAATACAACCAAACACACACAGCAGAATTGAATAAATGACGACAAAAATTACCCGTAAAATTAAGAGCATCACAACCTCGTTATTGCTTCCGAGCTAAGCAACCCGGCGCCAATGCCCCCTCCACCAGAATATGGCGGAGGATTGGGATGGAGCAAGCTCCATCCTAACCTTCCTCCGTAAAGGAGGAAGGGACGTTATGGTGAAAATATCTGACCGTTACTCTTCGCTGTCGGCCGCTGGTGGACGCGCAGGGGCATCTACATCCACGCGATCGATACGTTGTAATCCACGCGGCAACAGGGTGCCACGACGACCACGTTCAGCACGGAACTTCTGTAACTCTTCAGCACGCAGCGTCAGTTTGCGCTTACCCACATGCAGGGTAATTGCACTCTGCGGCGTGAGCAGCAGCAGCCACGCCAGCTTATCTTCGCCCGATGCAGCCTGAGCCGATGGAATCGAGATAATCTTGTTGCCCTTACCTTTCGACAGCTGTGGCAGGTCGCCGACCGGGAACAGCAGCATGCGGCCCGCAGTGGTAATAGCCAGCAGCATATCGTCGTTGCTGTGAATCGCCATCGGCGTCATCACTTTGGCATTTTCTGGCAGCGACAGCAGCGCCTTACCGGCACGATTACGCGAAACCAAATCGCTGAAAGTGCAGACAAAACCATAACCGGCATCGGATGCCATCAGCAGTTTCTGCTCGTCGGCTTCCATCAATACCTGCTCAATGACCGCGCCCGGCGGTGGCGTCAGCTTTCCGGTCAGTGGCTCGCCCTGACCACGCGCCGACGGCAGCGTCGTTGGATCCAGCGCATAGCTACGTCCGGTAGAGTCGATAAACACCACCGGCTGATTACTCTTGCCGCGCGCGGCGGCGCGATAGCTGTCGCCAGCTTTATAGCTCAGACCTGACGGGTCGATATCGTGCCCTTTGGCGCTGCGCACCCAGCCAGACTGCGACAGCACAATCGTTACCGGCTCAGATGGCATCAGATCGTGTTCACTGATGGCTTTCGCTTCTTCGCGCTCACGCAGCGGAGAACGTCGGTCATCGCCGTAGGCATCGCTGTCAGCCTGTAGCTCTTTCTTCAGCAAATTATTCATTTTGCGCTCGGAAGCCAGAATCGCCTGCAACCGATCGCGCTCTTTTGCCAGTTCGTCCTGCTCACCGCGAATTTTCATCTCTTCCAGTTTGGCGAGATGACGCAGTTTTAATTCGAGAATCGCTTCTGCCTGAGTTTCGCTGATGCCAAAACGCGACATCAGTGCCGGTTTCGGCTCATCCTCAGTTCGGATGATCTCAATCACTTCATCGATATTCAGAAACGCCACCAGCAAACCTTCGAGGATATGCAGGCGTTTCAGCACTTTTTCCAGACGATAATTAAGACGGCGACGCACCGTATCACGGCGGAATACCAGCCACTCGCTGATAATCTCCAGCAGATTTTTCACTGCCGGGCGATTATCCAGGCCAATCATATTCAGGTTAACGCGATAGCTCTTTTCCAGATCGGTGGTGGCAAACAGGTGGTTCATCACCTGTTCCATATCCACCCGGTTGGAGCGCGGCACAATTACCAGACGCGTCGGGTTTTCGTGGTTCGATTCATCGCGCAGGTCTTCCACCATCGGCAGCTTTTTGTTGCGCATCTGCGCGGCAATCTGCTCCAGCACACGCGCACCGGAAACCTGGTGTGGCAACGCGGTGATCACCACATCACCCTCTTCTTTTCGCCATACCGCTCGCATACGCACTGAACCGCGGCCATTTTGATAGATCTTACGGATCTCATCGCGCGGCGTAATGATCTCGGCTTCGGTCGGATAGTCCGGCCCCTGCACGATATCCAGCAGCTCATCAAGCGAGGTTTCCGGGCTGTCAATCAGGGTGATGGCGGCTTTTGCCACTTCACGCAGGTTATGTGGCGGGATATCGGTCGCCATTCCCACCGCAATACCGGTCGTGCCGTTCAGCAGGATGTTCGGCAGGCGCGCAGGCAGCATTTTCGGCTCCTGCATGGTGCCGTCGAAGTTCGGTACGTAATCTACCGTACCCTGACCCAGCTCTCCCAGCAGCACTTCTGCATATTTCGACAGGCGCGATTCGGTATAGCGCATCGCCGCAAAGGATTTCGGATCGTCCGGCGCACCCCAGTTTCCCTGACCATCCACCAGCGGATAGCGATAGGAGAACGGCTGCGCCATCAATACCATCGCTTCATAACACGCGCTGTCGCCGTGTGGATGATATTTACCCAGCACGTCACCGACGGTACGGGCTGACTTTTTAAATTTGGCGCTGGCGTTCAGCCCCAGTTCCGACATGGCATAGACAATGCGGCGCTGAACCGGCTTCAGGCCATCGCCAATATAAGGAAGCGCCCTGTCCATGATGACGTACATGGAGTAGTTGAGGTACGCATTCTCTGTAAACGTATGCAGGGCAAGACGCTCTGCACCATCCTGCGTCAAGTCACTCATTAATTTCATTTCCTCACATCGCGGCGCAATTATTACTGATTTCAACGCGCCACACAGCGGTATGTTTGGCGAGGATAGTACCTTATCTGGTGATGTTCTGTCACAGAGAACCGCGAGGTGGCTGGCACAACTGTCAGCAGGCGCGGCTGCACACCGCTCTCAGACGACCCGTCAGATATCGGGCGGCATTATCGCCGCCGGTGAACAGTGATTAATCGCGGGCTAACCACTGACTGACAATCTGCTGATACTCGCCGGTAGCGGTGCTCAGATGCAGCCACTGGTCGACATACAGCTTCCAGTTAATATCATCGCGCGGCAACATATAGGCTTTCTCGCCATACTGCATCGGCTTATCGGCATTAACCGCACACAGCTGCGGGAAGCGTTTCTGCTGATACAACGCTTCCGACGCATCGGTAATCATGACATCCGCTTTGTTATCCACCAACTGCTGGAAAATAGTGACGTTATCATGGAATAGCGTCAGATTCGCTTTCGGTAAATGGCTGTGAACAAAGGCTTCATTTGTGCCGCCGGCCGGTTCAACCAGCCTTACCTGCGGCTGATTAAGCTGCTCAATGGTCTGGTATTTGGCTTTATCCTCACAGCGCACCAGCGGAATTTTACCGTCAGTGCCGAGCGGGTTAGCAAACCAGGCAGTCTGCTGACGTTTTAGCGTAACCGAAACGCCACCCAGTGCAATATCACACTGCTTCGCCAGAAAGTCCGGCATCAGCATTTTCCAGCTGGTTGGCACCCACTTAACCTGCGCGCCAAGGCTCTTCGCCAGTGATTCAGCCATTGATATATCAATCCCTTCGTAGCCGCCATCGCTGCGCAGAAAGGTATAAGGTTTGTAATCACCGGTAGTACAGACGTTCAGGATTTTGCTCTGCATTACGCGGTCCAGATGCGACTGCGCGCTGGCTCCGCCTGCCACCATCATTAATGCCACGGCCCATAGTTTGTTCATTACTGCCATTTCCTTTTTATTATCAAGGCTAAGACATTACTCCAGCCGCGATGATTATTGCTGCTGAAGCAAGAGTGTTGTGATCAACAGCACATTTTTCTCTGGCGCACAGGCGCGTACACTGGCATTAATTTCATGAACCAGAGACAAAATCACATGAGCAAAATTTTTATCATTGATGCAGGCAAACAGTTTGCCCATTCCAAAGGCGAGCTGAACCATACCCTGACTAACGTTGCGGCCAGTTTTCTGCGTGATAACGGCCATGAAGTAGACGTCACCATGGTCGATGAAGGTTATGACGTGGCGGCAGAAATTGAGAAATACCTCGCAGCCGACACGGTGATCTATCAAATGCCTGGCTGGTGGATGGGTGAACCCTGGATTCTGAAAAAATATATTGATGAAGTGTTCACCGAAGGCCACGGCAAACTGTATGCCAGTGACGGGCGTACCCGTGCTGATGCGGCGAAAAAATACGGTTCCGGCGGCCTGATTCAGGGCAAAACCTATATGCTGTCGCTGACCTGGAACGCCCCGCTGGAAGCCTTTACCGATCCCGAGCAGTTCTTTGAAGGTGTTGGCGTTGATGGCCTGTATCTGCACTTCCACAAAGCCAATCAATTCCTTGGCATGGAAGGTTTGCCAACCTTTATCTGTAACGATGTGATTAAACAGCCGGATATTCCACGTGATATCGAGCGCTATCGTGAGCATCTGGGCAAAATTTTTGCTTAACTTAACACTCCTGAATAACTGAAGGATTAAGCATGCTGACCGTGATTGCTGAAATTTGTGTCAAACCGGGCCGTCGCAATGAAGTTTTGGCGGCAATTGAACAGTTAACCCCAACG
This sequence comes from Winslowiella toletana, assembly GCF_032164335.1. Lineage (NCBI taxonomy): Bacteria > Pseudomonadati > Pseudomonadota > Gammaproteobacteria > Enterobacterales > Erwiniaceae > Winslowiella > Winslowiella toletana. The sequence continues at coordinate 4,159,670 of NZ_CP134152.1, forward strand.
GTACTGGAAGAAGAGGGTTGTGGCAGCTATCAGGCACTGCTTGATCTAAAAGCCCAGGTACCGTGGAAACAGCATTCACCAGATTCTATTTTTATGCTGGAACACTGGGACTCGCTGCGCCATCTGGAACAGCATCAGCAAATGCCGCATATGGAAGCGCATCGCACCAGGATCAAAGATGATGTGGTAGATGTGAAGATTTTCGTGCTGGAAGCGGCGAAGTAGTTCATTGAGGGCGGAGCTGGCTCCGCCCTGCTACAGCAGGGGCTTTGTGGCAATCTGCTCGCTGAGAAAATCAAGGAAGCAGGTAATGCGCGTCGACAGCGTGGTATTGCGGTAATAGACCGCATGAATCGGGTGATGCATTTCACGCGTCTGCTCTTCAAGCACCGGCACCAGCCGACCACTCTGGCGATCCTGCCGACTAAGAAAATCAGATATCCGCGCAATACCCTGACCATATACTGCCAGCTGGCGAATGGTTTCTCCGCTGGAAGCCGCAACATCCGGCTTGATCTGCAACAGCTCCCCTTCACTGCGCCACAGCGGCCAGAGGTTATGTTTATCCAGTTGAGTAAAGCCGATCAACCGATGGTTAGCCAAATCGGCTACGCTTTCCGGCTTACCGTATTTCTCCAGATAGTCCGGGCTGGCCAGCAGGCGTAACTTACTGCTGCCGAGCGCGCGCGCATGAATAGTGGAATCCCGCAGCTCACCAATGCGAATGGCGATATCGGTCTGCTGCTCTAGCAGGTCGATCACCACATCATCGGTATTCAGCTCCAGCTGAATCAAGGGATAGCGCGCACTGAACTCCGCCATCAACGGCACAATCACATGCAGCATAAACGGCGTGGCGGCGTTAATACGCAGTCTTCCGGAGGGGATTTCTCGGCGCTGAGCAATTTGCTCTTCAGCTATTTCTACCGAAGACAGAATGTTCCGCGCGTGCTCAAGAAAAATCTGCCCTTCTTCGGTTAACGCCAGCCGACGCGTGGTGCGGTGTAGTAGCGTCGTTTGCAGCTTATTTTCCAGCCGACTCAGCGCACGACTAATGCCCGAGCTGGTTTGATTCAGTTGTTCAGCCGCGGCGGTAATCGAACCGGTGTCGATCACCACAACCCAGGCACGCAGTTCTTCAAGGGTGATTTTCACAGACCATCCTGCAAACCAGAAATAATAAGGGCGACCTGTTGGTCGCCCCGGATTCAGACTTCGATTTCGGCAGTGTCGCCTTTTTCCTGCAACCAGTTGCGACGATCTTCCGAACGCTTCTTCGCCAGCAGCATATCCATCACCGCTAAGGTCTGTGCGATATTCTCATCGTCGATAGTCAACTGCACCAGACGACGGGTATTCGGATCGAGCGTGGTTTCACGCAGCTGCAATGGGTTCATCTCACCTAACCCTTTAAAGCGCTGTACGCCTGGCTTGCCTTTCTTGCGCTTCAGTTGCTCAAGAATACCGGCCTTTTCCTCTTCATCGAGGGCGTAATAAACCTCTTTGCCGAGGTCGATACGGTACAGCGGCGGCATCGCCACATACACGTGGCCGCCTTTCACCAGCGAACGGAAGTGGCGAACAAACAGCGCGCACAGCAGGGTGGCAATATGCAAACCATCGGAGTCCGCATCCGCGAGGATACAAACTTTACCGTAACGCAGCTGGCTCAGATCTTCACTGTCCGGATCGATACCGATCGCCACTGAAATATCATGCACTTCCTGCGACGCCAGCACCTCATCGGAAGAGACTTCCCAGGTGTTAAGGATCTTACCTTTCAGCGGCATGATCGCCTGATATTCACGATCGCGCGCTTGTTTGGCAGAACCGCCTGCGGAATCCCCTTCCACCAGAAACAGTTCAGTGCGGCTGAGATCCTGCGCGGAGCAATCCGCCAGTTTACCGGGCAGTGCCGGGCCACTGGTCAGCTTCTTACGCACCACCTTTTTTGCCGCACGCATGCGGCGCTGGGCGCTGGAAATCGCCAGTTCTGCCAGCTGTTCGGCTATCTGAATATTCTGGTTCAGCCACAGGCTGAACGCATCTTTCACCACGCCGGAAACAAAAGCAGCGCACTGACGGGAAGAGAGACGCTCTTTGGTCTGACCGGCAAACTGTGGATCCTGCATTTTAACCGACAGCACATACGCACAGCGATCCCAGATATCTTCCGCCGACAGCTTAACGCCACGCGGCAGAATATTGCGGAATTCACAGAACTCACGCATTGCATCCAGCAGCCCCTGACGCAGGCCGTTAACGTGGGTACCGCCCTGCATGGTCGGAATCAGGTTGACGTAGCTTTCGGTCAGCAGCTCGCCACCTTCCGGCAGCCACAGCAGCGCCCAGTCCACCGCTTCGACATCACCGGAAAACGAGCCGATAAACGGTGTTTCCGGCAGCGTAATCAGGCCGTTAACCGCTTCGGCGAGATAGTCATTCAGGCCATCTGCATAGAGCCAGCGCTGCTCGGTGTTGTTAACCTTATCTTTAAAGACAATTTCCACGCCCGGGCAGAGTACCGCTTTGGCTTTCAGCACGTGTGCCAGGCGCGAAACCGAGAAACGTGGGCTGTCGAAGAAAGAGCCATCCGGCCAGAAGTGCACCCGGGTACCGGTGTTGCGCTTACCCACCGTGCCGGTTACCGTCAGATCCTGTACTTTATCGCCATTTTCAAAGGCCATTTCGTACACTTCGCCATTACGGCGCACAGTAACTTCCACCCGTTTGGACAGGGCGTTGACCACCGAAATTCCCACGCCGTGCAGGCCGCCGGAGAACTGATAGTTTTTATTGGAAAATTTACCACCGGCATGCAGACGGCAAAGAATCAGCTCAATCGCTGGCACGCCCTCTTCCGGGTGAATATCCACCGGCATACCACGGCCGTCATCGATCACTTCCAGCGACTGATCGGCGTGCAGAATCACCTCGACACGTTTGGCGTGGCCCGCTAACGCTTCATCGACGCTGTTATCTATGACTTCCTGGCCCAGATGGTTCGGGCGTGAGGTGTCGGTATACATTCCCGGACGTCGGCGAACGGGTTCGAGGCCGCTGAGTACCTCAATGGAATCAGCGTTGTAGCTGGATTGAGTCATCGTATAAATCTGATTGGTGGCTTAAAAACGGTTAGCTATGTTCCCACAATCGCTCAGGCGTGATTCAGGCCAATAAAGTCGAGAATCTGCGGGAAATGGCGTTCGAATCCGATAAAGGCATGATTTCCGCCCTCTTCTACCGTCTGGCGGCAGGCACTGTAGTAGTCCAGAGCCTGACGGTAATCGAGCACTTCATCACCCGTTTGTTGCAGTAGCCAGATAAGATCGGGCGACTCCAGCGGGTCAATTTGCATGACTTTCAGATCGTGAATGTGGCAAGACTCTAACACATAATGTTGCCCGGTGTATGGGTTCTCGTTATGCCCAAGATAGTCAGCCAGCAGCTCAAAAGGCCGCACGGCGGGGTTTACCACTACCGCAGGTAACATAAAACATTGCGATAGCCAGGTGGCATAGTAGCCGCCTAATGAGGAGCCGACCACGCCCAACGGTTGACCGGCCCGCTCCATAACCAGACTTTCCAGCAGCGTAGCGGCGCTGTCGGGAAATGCCGGTAACTGCGGCACCAGCATCTCAATCTCCGGTGCATGTTCTGCCAGCCAGCGCTGAAACTGCGTCGCTTTTGCCGATTGCGGCGAACTGTTAAATCCGTGCAGATAGAGCAACGTCGCCATTGCTAATATCCTTCTGAGTCGAGGTCGGGATTAAAATACTGAGTTTGCAGGCGCTTTACCTGAGTTTCCAACCGACCATCAGCAAACAGATCTAACCAGCGCCAGCCCGGCGCAACGGAATCAATAGTGAAGTTAGTGCAGTGTGGCTTGAACTGGACGCAGGTCGATGGCGTCGCGAGTATCCGGCGTCCATTCCAGTTGAGATCCAGTTCCTGATGGATATGGCCACAGAGCAGCGTTTTCGCCAATGGATAATGCTGCAAGACTGCATCCAGCGCGTGGGGATTGCGCAAGCTGTGTTGATCGAGCCAGTTACAACCCGATGGCAGCGGATGGTGGTGCAACAATACCAGCGTATGCCGGTGCGGTTGCTGTGCCAGTGTGTTCTCCAACCACTCCACTTGATATTCACTCAGCATACCGTGCGGCACGCCAAACACCTGACTGTCGAGCAGCACTACCTGCCAGCTTTCGCCCAGCAGCACATGCTTGGCATCAGCGATATCCGCTTCAGCAAGCGTGCTAAACATCGCGGGCTGAAAATCATGATTACCCGGCAACCAGACGCAAGGAGCCGGCAGACGTGCAATACCCTCAGCAAAGTGCTGATAAGCCTCAGCTGTGTGATCCTGAGCCAGATCGCCAGTGGCGACGATCAGATCATAATGCCGCCCTTCCGCCTCGATAGCGTCCAGCACTGCATCATAACTTTCCCAGGTATTCACACCCAGCAGCGTCTCATTTTTACCTGCGAAAAGGTGGGTATCCGTTATTTGTAAAATCCTGATGTTGTCCCCACTCGACACAGGAAGTTTTAACAGGCTATCCAAAGAGTATCCTTAGTCTCCACGCCATTATCGTCTTCTGTCGCACGGTTAACAGGCTGGTACAGCCATCGCGCCATGCGCTAAACAGTAGCGCAACCAGTCAGCAAGAAACTGGTTAATCTGATGCTTTTCGTCACGTTGATGCAATTTTTTATTTGGATAATCATAGCGTGCTTTGAAGCGATAGATCTGCTGCGTTGAACACACTTCCGCAACCATAGCATCATGATAAAGTCTGACAGACATTGATGGCAGGCTCCAGTAACTCACGGCCGGCGCAGTTTGCTTGATTTCTACCAGCGTGGTGTAGCGGGTCGATTCCTGAATAGTGATGCTGTAACTGGCGCTGTTAACCTGATAAGTCACCGCTTCACCCGCCTCATCATTGCGAGGCAACAAGCGACGCAGCTGGGCGAAATTGGTTTCGCACAGGCGCATCATTTCGGGGAAATCAGGGGTATAGCGCTTAATCATTTGGCGTTCCACTCTTCGCGTAGTTTCTTATGGTGCAGCTCCAGCCATTGCAGGGCGATGACAGAGGCCGCGTTGTCAATTCTCCCCTCTTCCACCCACTGATAAGCCTGTTCACGGCTTACTACATGGACGAGAATATCCTCATTCTCTTCCTCCAGACCATGGCATCCCTGTGCCAGGCTGGCATCCACTTCACCCACCATCACCGACGATCGTTCGCTGGTGCCCCCCGGGCTGGCAAGATAACTGATAATCGGTTTTATACGACCAACGGTTAATCCGGCTTCTTCAACCGCTTCACGGCGCGCCACATCTTCAACGCTTTCACCCGGCTCAATCATCCCGGCGACCATTTCCATCAGCCAGGGCGTCGGGCTGGTGTCGAAAGCCGCGATGCGAATCTGTTCAATCAGTACTACCTCATCGCGTAATGGGTCATAGGGTAGCAGCACCGCAGCGTGACCACGTTCAAAAATTTCCCGCACCACTTCATCGCTGACTCCGCCATTAAACAGGCGGTGGCGAAAACGATAACGCTGGATGGAAAAAAAACCACGGTAAAGCGAGTCACGTGCAATAATTTCTACATCGTTTTTTGTGAAAGTCACAGGGTATTTTTTTTCACTGTCCATCGTTACACCTCCTGAACAAGCTGGGGACGAAATTGAGTATCTCAAATCTCAATCTCGGAGAAGTATGGTTCTTTCTGAAAGATTTACGTAAATTAAGGGAAGATGGCACGTTCAGCCAACTTATCCAGGCGGCAGATTCTGCTAGAATCGGCGATTATTTTTTTGGCTTATGTCAGCGCTACCATAGCAATATTGCTGCACAACAAGGAATGCAAATGAAGAAACTGCTCCCATTACTTATCGGCCTGAGCCTGGCGGGCTTCAGCGTCGCAAGTCAGGCAGAGAACCTGCTGCAAGTTTATCAGCAGGCGCGAATCACTAACCCTGACCTGCGCAGTTCTGCTGCCGACCGTGATGCTGCATTTGAAAAAATTAATGAAGCCCGCAGTCCGCTATTACCACAACTTGGTCTGGGCGCAGATTATACTTATAACAACGGTTATCGCGACAGCAGCGGCCTGCACTCCAATACCACCAGCGGCACATTACAATTAACGCAAACGCTGTTTGATATGTCTAAATGGCGCGCGCTGACGTTACAAGAAAAAAGTGCCGGCATTCAGGACGTTACTTATCAGACCGCGCAGCAGTCGCTGATGCTGAATACCGCCACCGCCTATTTTAATGTTTTACGCGCCATTGACTCGCTTTCGTATATCGAAGCGCAGAAACAGTCGATTTACCGTCAGTTAGATCAGACCACTCAACGTTTTAACGTTGGCTTAGTGGCGATTACCGATGTGCAGAATGCGCGCGCGCAATATGACAGCGTGCTGGCGAGTGAAGTGTCCGCACGTAATGCGCTGGATAATACCGTTGAAATCCTGCGCCAGGTGACCGGCAACTACTATCCGTCACTGGCTTCACTGAATATCGACCGTTTCCAGACCGAAAAACCGCAGCCGGTAAATGCGCTGCTGAAGGAAGCGGAAAGCCGTAACCTGAGCCTGTTATCTGCGCGTCTGTCACAAGACCTGGCGCGTGAGCAGATTCGCTCGTCAGAAACCGGCCACATGCCAACTGTCGACCTGACTGCTTCTACCGGTATGTCGAACAGCAAATATGGCGGCAGCCGTGCCAATCAGTCCACTGGCTCCACTGATAGCATCACCGGCAGCAACCAGGTTGGCCTGAGCTTTACGCTTCCGCTGTACAGCGGCGGCGCGGTGACGTCCCAGGTGAAACAGGCGCAATACGCTTACGTCAGCGCCAGTGAGCAGCTGGAAAGCGCGCATCGCTCCACCGTACAAACCGTTCGCTCCTCATTTAACAACGTGAACGCGTCCATCAGCAGCATCAACGCCTACAAACAGGCAGTGGTTTCTGCGCAAAGTTCCCTGGATGCCATGGAAGCCGGTTATCAGGTGGGTACCCGCACTATCGTTGATGTGCTGGATGCAACGACCACATTGTACAATGCCAAGCAGCAGCTTTCTGATGCCCGTTATGACTATATGATTAACGAACTGAACATCAAATCTGCTCTGGGTACGCTGAACGAACAGGATCTGTCGGCACTGAACACCCGTTTAGGCAAGGATGTTTCCACTGCGCCTGACGCTGTTGCGCCAGTAGATCCGCAGCAGGATGCCGCTGCCAACAACACGAATCTGGATCAGGCTCCGGTACAAACGCAGGCCACACCTGCCGCTGCGCCGCGTCAATCAGCCAGTACTGGCCGTAACCCATTCAGTCAGTAAGTGATACCGGGGGCAGTCATCGCTGTCCCCCTTCACAATCAAACGTATAGCTAAGTAAAGATCCCCATTCCATCTGGCTTCACCGCTTCAAATTTCACCACTCTTCCCCTATTCTATGCACTACCTTTGGGCACAGGACAGATTGCTATGAAACGGACTAAACAAATTAAACATGCCTCCTTCCGTAAGAGTTGGAGCGCACGTCATTTAACGCCAGTTGCGCTGGCCGTTACTGCTGTATTTATGCTGGCTGGCTGTGAACAGTCAGATGAAACCGTCTCCATGTTCCAGAATGCAGATGATTGTGCAAAAGCCAACCCTGGCCAGAGCGCACAATGCACCACTGCTTATAATAACGCCTTGAAAGAAGCCGAAAAAACCGCGCCTAAATATGCGACTCGCGAAGACTGCGTGGCTGAGTTTGGTGAAAGCCAGTGCCAGCAGACTCCAGCGCAGGCCGGTGTAGGTACCACTAACAATGCTGAAGCTCAGCAAAGTGGCAGCTTCTGGATGCCGCTGATGGCGGGCTATATGATGGGCCGTATGATGAGCGGTGGCGCATCACAACCGTTGTTTACCTCACGCGCACCGAACAGCCCGGCTAACGGTAAGTTTGTTGATGCCAGCGGTCGTAATTATGGTAATGCCACTTCCGGCCGCACCATGACCGTACCGAAAACCGCACTGGCGCCAAAACCAGCAACCACCAGCACCGTGACGCGCGGCGGCTTTGGTGAGAGCGTGGCGAAGCAAAACAGCATGCAGCGTAACAGCGCCGCTTCTGGCACCAGTCGTTCTTACGGAGGCTAATCAGCCCGATGAAGCGCATTGCGATTACCGAACGACCTGACTGGCGCGAAAAAGCCACCGAATACGGCTTTCGCTTTCACACCATGCACGGCGAACCGTACTGGTGTGAAGATGCTTATTACCAGTTCACACTGCCGCAGATTGATTACCTGGAAGACACCACCCGCGAGCTGCACCAGATGTGCCTGCAGGTGGTAGAGAAAGTGGTCAACAGTGACGCGCTGATGACCAAATTTCGCATTCCCAAACACACCTGGGACTTTGTCCGTCAGTCGTGGAAAACCTCGCAGCCGTCGCTCTATTCGCGTCTGGATTTAGCATGGGATGGCGAGGGTGATGCCAAGCTGCTGGAAAACAACGCCGACACGCCAACCTCATTGTATGAAGCGGCATTTTTTCAGTGGATTTGGCTGGAAGATCAGCTGAATGCCGGCCAGCTGCCTGCCGGAACAGACCAGTTTAATAGTCTGCAGGAAAAACTGATCGAGCGGTTTACTGAGCTGCATCAGCAACATGGGTTTAGCTGGCTGCACTTCGCCTGCTGTCGCGATACCGATGAAGATCGTGGTACGGTGCAATATCTGCAAGACTGTGCCACCGAAGCGGGCTTACCCTCTGAGTTCCTGTATATGGATGAAATCGGCCTCGGCGAAAAAGGCCAGTTTACCGATATTCACGATCAGGTAATTGGTAATCTGTTCAAGCTCTACCCGTGGGAATTTATGCTGCGCGAGATGTTCTCCACCAAGCTGGAAGACGCTGGCGTCCGCTGGCTGGAACCGGCGTGGAAGAGCATTATTTCCAATAAAGCCTTGCTGCCGTTATTGTGGGAAATGTTCCCAAATCATCCTAACCTGCTGCCGGCTTACTTTGCCGAGGATGATGTGCCGCCAATGGATAAATACGTGGTGAAACCGCTGTTCTCACGTGAAGGTGCGAATATCCGCATCGTGGAAAACGGTGAGGAAATCGCGCGTGTTGACGGGCCATACGGTGAAGAAGGCATGATTGTTCAGCAATTTCATGAACTGCCTAAATTCGGCGACAGTTACACGCTGATCGGCAGCTGGCTGATTAACGATCAACCAGCCGGTATTGGCTTACGTGAAGATCGCGCCCTGATCACTCAGGATCTTTCGCGCTTTTATCCGCACGCCTTTATCGAATAAGTCCTGCCGATTGTCGGGGGCGGCTTCTCGCCGCCCATAACAATCTTCAGTAACTCAACCTACCTGCACCGAAAGCATACTCAATGATGCCATTTCAATTCCGTCAACCGGGATCGAAATCGCTTCATCTGGCGCTCTGGCTCCCAGCACATACAGCAGCGGCAGATAGTGTTCAGGTGTCGGATTCGATAAGGCAGCACCTTCGTGACGCATAAAATTCACCAACGGATGTTCCTCATCCGGCCCCTGCCAGTCGAGATTATCGCGCACATACTGATTAAACGACTCAGCCCACGGATAAGCGGCTGCTTCACCCTGCCAGCGCGCCATCCGCAGGTTATGCACCACGTTGCCGCTGGCCACAATCATAATCCCCTGCTCGCGCAGAGCGGCCAGCTTACGTCCCAGTTCGAAATGATATGCCGCGGGTTTAGTGCCATCGACGCTTAACTGCACCACCGGAATATCCGCATCCGGGTACATTTTAATCAGCACGCCCCAGGAGCCATGATCGAGGCCCCACTCCTGATCGAGCTGCACCTCAACCGGCGACAACGCATCCGCAATCTGCTGCGCCAGTGCTGGCGAGCCAGCGGCGCGATAGTGAGTATCAAACAGTGCCTGCGGAAAGTTACCGAAATCATGGATGGTGCGGGGCTGCGCCATCGCCGTTACTGCGGTGCCGCGCGTATACCAGTGGGCAGAAACCGCAATAATCGCTTTCGGGCGCGGCAGGGTTTCACCCAGTTTACGCCAGCTTTCGGTATAGATATTGTCTTCCAGCACGTTCATTGGGCTGCCGTGACCCAGGAAAAGAGCCGGCATACGTATTTGACTCATTATTCATCCCCGGAAAGAGTAGTATGGTTAATAGTGGTTACCTTACGCCGTTTACTGACCGGAAGAACTCGGATAACGGTGATGAAGATGGTCAATAAATTTGAATAGCCACTGAATGATGACGTGCAGAGAACTAATTTACGGAGAGTGAGATGTCAGTACCGTTGCTGTTGACGATTCTCGCGGGCGCTGCCACCTTTATCGGCGCTCTGTTGGGGGTTATTGGACAAAAACCGTCTAATCGTCTGTTAGCTTTCGCCCTCGGCTTTGCCGCTGGAATTATGTTATTGATTTCATTAATGGAAATGTTGCCCGCGGCGCTGCATACACCAGGTATGCCACCGATGCTGGGTTACGGCATGTTTATGCTCGGCCTGCTGGGTTATTTTGCGCTGGATCGTATGGTGCCGCATCAGCATCCGCAGGATATGAACCACAGCAGCGGGCAGCCGCAGAATCTGCGACGCACCGCGATTCTGCTGACGCTTGGCATCAGTTTGCACAACTTTCCTGAAGGTATTGCTACCTATGTTACTGCCAGCAGCGATCTTGAACTGGGGCTTGGCGTCGCGCTGGCGGTCGCTATCCACAATATTCCTGAGGGGCTGGCAGTTGCCGGACCGATGTATGCCGCCACCGGCTCAAAAAGAAAAGCTATATTTTGGGCCTGTGTTTCCGGTATGGCCGAGATTCTTGGCGGTCTGCTGGCATTTATGCTGCTCGGTCCAATGGTATCGCCGGTCATTATGGCCGCAGTGATGGCCGCAGTTGCCGGTATTATGGTGGCGCTGTCGGTAGATGAACTGATGCCGCTGGCGAAAGAGATCGATCCGCACAATAACCCCAGCTATGGCGTACTCTGTGGCATGACGGTAATGGGATTCAGTCTGGCGTTACTGCAAAGTACCGGAGCCGGTTGAGGTGGGGAGCCATTTTCGGCTCCCTCATGATGGCATGCAGAGTGCAAATCCTCTTTACGGGCGGCGAAAACGCCGCCTGGAGATTAACGGCTCTGGCGGTAAGCGATTAAATCATCAATCGTGACAACCGGCATATCATGCTGTTTAGCAAACACAATAACCTCAGGCGCATGCGCCATTGAACCGTCGTCGTTCGTCAGTTCGCACAGTACACCTGCAGGTTTGAACCCAGCCAGCGTCACCAGATCAATGGTAGCTTCAGTGTGGCCGCCGCGAGACAGCACGCCGCCCTGATGCGCACGCAACGGGAACACGTGTCCAGGACGATTCAGATCAGAGGGTTTTGCATCATCGGCAATCGCGGCCTTGATGGTGGTCAGCCGATCGGATGCCGAGACCCCGGTAGTGACGCCTTCAGCCGCTTCGATTGTCACGGTGAAGCCGGTGCCATAGGAGCTGGTGTTATTTTCCACCATCATCGGTAATTCAAGCTGCTGGCGGCGTTCTTCATTGATGCACAGGCAGACAATGCCGCTGCCGTGGCGAATGGTTAATGCCATTTGTTCAACCGTCATGGTCTCTGCCGCGAAGATCATATCACCTTCGTTTTCACGATTTTCATCGTCGAGTACCATTACGCCGCGACCTTCACGCAGCGCTGCAATTGCACGTTCTACACGCTGTTCCGGCGTGCCAAATTCAGAAAGTAGCGTCTGATTCATGGTAAATAAACCTTATAAAGTGTATGGGTTACCAGAATCAGGGCGATCTTGAGGAGTGTCATGCAGTGACAAAAAATAACGCGCGGCGAGCAAAAGCCCGACAAATATCGTTACTCTCTCCCATCCGGACTCTAACCGTCGGCCCCGGAATTACACCGGGTCTGCTGACCTTCGGGCCTGGCGACCAGAAGCGCTCGCGGGCTTTCAGCGTGAGCTGATTTACCGCCGGTGGGGAATTTCGCCCCGCCCTGAGAATAAGCGAACTCACTATAGCGCCAATAAAAAATCAGAGCAACGAACAAAAACAGCAAATTGTTATGCGCAGTGCTTCTTTAAGCCCCCGGCGGCCAGAAGTCTCACGGCGATGCAGTTTTAAGGTTTATCCTTTTGGCTTCTGGCATTACACTTACAAGATACTTGTTGCGACCAGGAAACCGCCATGATCGACCCGAAAAAAATTGAACAACTTGCTCGTCAGGTTCATGAATCTATGCCGAAGGGCATTCGTGAATTCGGCGACGACGTTGAGAAGAAGATCCGTCAGGTATTGCAGGCACAGTTGACGCGCATGGATCTGGTAAATCGTGAAGAGTTTGATGTTCAGACGCAGGTGTTACTGCGCACGCGTGAAAAGCTGTCCGCGCTGGAACAGCGTCTGGCTACGCTGGAAAGCCGCGCAACAGAAACGGCGCCGCAAGCCGTGATTAAGACTGAAGACCCGCAATAATCAGTCAAAATAGCGGGACAAGCCTGAGCCGTCCCGCTATTTAAGCATCAGCTTTTGGCTGAGCGGATGCTTTTAATGATATTGCTGGTAGAGATGCCGTCTTCAAAATTCAGCACCCGCACGTCGCCGCCGTTTGCCCACACTTCTTTGCTGCCGGCAATGTCTTCCGGTTTGTAATCTCCGCCTTTAACCAGCAGATCCGGTAGTACATCGGCAATTAAACGCTGTGGCGTGTCCTCTTCAAAAGCCACCACCCAATCTACCGCTTCCAGCGCACCCAGCACGATCATGCGATTAATCAGTGGATTAACCGGACGGCTTTCGCCCTTCAGGCGCTTCGTCGATGCATCGCTGTTCACCGCCACAATCAGACGGTCGCCCAGCTTGCGCGCGTTCGCCAGATAAGAGACGTGACCAGCATGCAGAATGTCGAAACAGCCGTTGGTCATCACCACTTTCTCGCCGCGTTTCCGTGCCTGCTCCACCGCATGCTTCAGCTGGGCTTCATTCATAACGCCAAAGCCGGTTTCCGGGCGCGCATGAATGGCATTTTCCAGTTCAACCGTGCTGACGGTTGAGGTTCCCAGCTTGCCTACCACCACGCCCGCTGCGGCATTCGCCATAAAGCAAGCTTCTTCCAGCGAATCTCCGGCCGCCAGCGTTGCCGCCAGCACGCCAATCACCGTATCGCCCGCACCGGTAACATCAAACACTTCCTGCGCCTGAGTCGGCAGATGCAGCGGTTCTTTACCCGGTTGCAGCAGCGTCATACCATTTTCTGAACGCGTCACCAGCAGCGCCGACAGCTCAAAGTCAGCAATCAGCTTCATACCGCGTTCAACAATCTGCTCTTCGTTGTGGCACTTACCAACCACCGCCTCAAACTCGGAGAAGTTCGGCGTTAACAGTGTTGCACCGCGATAGCGGGCAAAATCAGTACCTTTTGGATCCACCAGCACCGGCACACCGGCATCGCGCGCCAGCTTAATCATCGCTTCGACGCTGGCCAGTGCACCTTTGGCATAATCAGAGAGCACCAGCGCACCAATAGACGGCAGAGCAGTCGAAATTCGATCGTGGATCGGCTGCGGATCGACACCTTCAAATCCCTCTTCGAAATCAAGACGGATCAGCTGTTGATTACGGGAAAGAATGCGTAACTTAGTGATGGTTGGATGAGTGGGCACCGCAACAAAATCACACTGAACGTTGACGCTACCGAGGGTAGCACTCAGCGCCTGTGCCGCATCATCAATGCCGGTTAACCCTACCAGCCGCGATTCGGCCCCCAATGAAGCAATATTCATTGCCACGTTAGCCGCGCCGCCGGGGCGATCTTCGACATTGTCCACTTTGACTACCGGCACCGGCGCTTCCGGTGAAATACGGCTGGTTGGGCCATACCAGTAGCGATCTAACATGACATCACCAACTACCAGCACGCCTGCGCGGTTAAAATCGGGCAGTGTTACTTTCATTCCTGACACTCCAGACTGCAGAAAAATATTGCGCGGGATAATAGCATAATTGCTAAAAACTCTGTCTATCCCGGCGGGATAGCAATCAGGCTTCCAGCCAGCGTTTCCAGCTGGCGGTTACGCCGTCTCGCGCCTCAATAAAGCTCTCATCATCAACATGCCCCGGCAACTCCTGCAATGCCAGGTGATGCAGCTCATCACGCAGGGTGACGTAGGCGTTGGTCAGCGCTTTGGCTTCGCCCTCATCCATCCGCTCATAATTTGCCATTAACTCGAGTATGCGCACGTTATCTGACCAGCGCGTCAGCTTCGGTTCTTGCGAAGCGTAACGTAGGACAAGATATTGCGTAATGAATTCAATGTCCGTGATGCCACCCGCATCCGCTTTGATGTCCCAGCGCCCTTTATGTTTGCTGCCAAGATGCGCACGCATTTTTTCCCGCATCTCGCGCACTTCAGTTTTCAACTGCTCAGCATCGCGCGGCAGACAGAGTATTCCGCGACGAATATCATCAAAACGTCGGCTGAGTGCCGCTTCACCATAAACGATACGCGCACGTACCAGCGCCTGATGCTCCCAGGTCCAGGCTTCATTGCGCTGATAGTCATCGAAAGCATCAAAGGTGCTGACCAGCATCCCGGCGGCACCTGAAGGACGCAGGCGGGCATCCACTTCGTACAGAATGCCCGACGAAGTGCGGGTGCTGAACAGATGCATAATGCGTTGCGCCAGCCGCAGATAGAACTGGCGTCCGTCGATACTGCGCTCGCCGTCGGTTACAGAATCATTCGGGCAGTCGTGCAAAAACACCAGATCGAGATCGGAACTGTAGCCCAGCTCCCAGCCGCCCAGCTTGCCATAACCGATGACCGCGAAACCGCGCTCGCCTTCACCGGTCAGATGTGACGGCTGACCATAGCGCTGCACCATCATATTCCACGCCTGCTGCACCACCGACTCGATAATCGCTTCTGCCAGCCAGGTTAAATGGTCGCTGACTTTCATCACCGGCAGCGTTTCAGCGATATCCGCCGCGGCAATACGCAGATGCTGCGCCTGTTTAAACTGGCGCAGTGCTTCCAGCTGCTGCTCTTCATCATCTTCCGGAATGCGCAGCAGATACTGACGCAGTTCGTCACGGTAGGCATCGGTGGCGGTCGGCTGATAAAGCGTGGCCGGATCAAGCAGTTCGTCGAGCAGCAATGGATGGCGCGACAGCTGGCTGGCCAGCATCGGTGACGCGGCACACAGGCGAATAAGATGACGTAATGCGCCATGAAATTCGGTCAACAGCTCAAGATAGGTACTGCGCGTAACCACGCCGAGCAGCAGCGGCGTCAGACGGCTAAGGGTAATTGCCGCATCATCACGCGGGCAGACCTCACTCAGTAATCGCGGCATTAGCTGATCGAGCGCCTGGCGGCCGCGCGGTCCAATGGTGCGCTTATCCACATCATGGCGAAAATCCGTCAGTTCCCGCAGCAGGCTGTGGCGACCAATGTCGTCCAGATGCGGCACCAGCGGAGCCAGTTCAATCTCTTCCAGCTTATCCTGCCACAGCACGCCGTAATCGGCCCCCTGCTGATTCTCATCAATTTCCGGCGCATCATCACCAATCAGTTCGTCGAAAATAGCCCGTACCGCCGCCATATGCTTATCAAGCCCGGCGTGCAGCGCCTGCCAGTCGGCGAAGCCCATCGCCCACGCCAGCCGCGCGCGGTTAAGCTCGTCAGCAGGCAAAGTTTGGGTCTGTTCATCATTAATGCTCTGTAACAGGTTTTCCAGCCGGCGTAAAAACAGGTAGCTGTCATGCAGCTGATCGATCTGCGATGCAGGCAACAAATTCAATGCGCCAATCGACTCGAGGGTTGGCAACAGTGAACGCAGTTGCAGCGAGCGCTCACGTCCACCGCGTATCAGCTGAAATACCTGCACGATAAATTCGGTTTCGCGAATCCCGCCGGCACCGAGCTTAATATTGTCAGTCAGGCCACGACGTCGCACTTCACGCGCAATCATGCCTTTCATATTGCGCAGTGACTGAATCACACTGAAATCGATATAGCGGCGGAAAACAAAGGGCCGCAGCATCTGGCGTAATTCCAGACTCCAGCGGTCATCTTTGTCACCCATCAGTCGCGCTTTCACCATCGCGTAGCGCTCCCAGTCACGCCCCTGCTCCTGGTAATAATCTTCCAGTGCGGCAAAACTCAACACCAGCGGCCCGCTGTCACCAAACGGACGCAGACGCATATCAACGCGATAGACAAAGCCATCCATCGTTGGCTGATCGAGCACTTTGATCAGCCGTTGCCCCAGCCGCGTGAAGAACTGCGCGTTATCCAGCTCGCGACGGCCACCGTGCGTAGCGCCATTTTCCGGATAAGAGAAAATCAGATCGATATCCGAGGAGAAATTCAGCTCACCGCCGCCGAGTTTACCCATGCCGAGAATCAGCAGCGGCTGCGCTTCGCCTGCGGCATTACAAGGCGTACCCAGATCCTTGCAGCACGCCTGATACAGCCAGTCGCGCGCGGTGACAATCAACGTCTCTGCCAGCACGCTCAGCTGCTGCAAGGATTGTTCCGTGCTGCTGGTTGCCAGCGTCTGCATCCAGGCAATACGCACCAGCATATGACGACGAAACAGCCGCAGCTCGCGCATCAGCGCATTCTCATCGGCCACTGTCGCCAGCTGATTGTCCAGCCACTGTTGATAATGCTGCCATTCATCAGGCTGTGGTGCCACCTGCACTATCTGCTGCCACCAGTGCGGATGCTGAGCAACGTTTTCACTGATGAAATCGCTGAACGCCAGCACTGCCTGCTGCTGTGCGCTGAACTCAGTTAACGGCAGACTTAACCGCTCAGTCGCTTTTACGGCTTGCTCCAGCAACAGCGGCGGCAACGGTTGTGATAACGATGGCAACATAAACACTCCCTGATGACGATAGCGAAAAACGGGGATGTCGCCCCGTAGGATTTACTCAATAATCAGGCTTCCGGGCGCTCTTTAACGCTGCCGTTCATCCAGAATGCCGGCTGCTTCACTGCCTGACGGCAATGTGCGTCCAGCCAGCTCTCCTGCTGATAACGAATCGCCTGTAACAGTTGATTCCAGCTGCCGGTCCAGGCTTCAACCGCCGCACTGTCGTAAGCACCTGCTAACAAATGTACCGCCAATAGCTGCCGCTCCAGTCGCGGCGCTTTATCCCGATACTCACCGTTGTGATGGATTGTGTCGAAACTCTCTTTCATCTCGGCAGCAAGACGACCCAACATAATGTCGGCGAAACGCTTAAACGAACCCTGTAGTTTGGCATCGGCTTTGGCATCAATAAACTGACGCCAGCGCTCGGTAGCCAGCCAGTTAGTAAGTGCCAACTGGGTATCCAGCCATAGCGCGCTAAAACAGAGGTTTTGCGCCTCAGGGCGCTTCTCTGCCAACGCCTCTTCCAGCGCGGTTAAGTTCTGGCGCAGCTCACTGCTCGCCTTGCGTGGAATCAATACGCCAAACAACGAGAACGCCTGACGCAGCGTTTCCAGCGCTTCCTGTACCGAAGCCCGCGCAGCTGGGTTGCCCCGCAGCCAAAGCTCTTCGTGGTATTGCCACTGGCTCAGACCCAGCATAAATGCTGCACGCATCCCCTCTTCAACCGTGGCTTTACGCTTAACCTGCATCACCGGCAGCGGGCGCAGCGCCTGTTGCGCGCCTCCCTGAGCCAGCGCATAGCCACGCGCCGCTTTGCTCAGGCTACCGAGGCGTAAGCCGCCCATCTTGCCCAGCTCGGCTGCAAAGGCCAGCAGGTCATCACGCTCGCCGCTTTTCAGCTCCAGCTCCACTTCATACAGCGGTTCGCTAAGCTCTCCGGCCGCCACTTCGCCGCGGTCTAATGCCACTTCAATCTCGCTGCTTTTGTAGCTCACCAGCCACTTTTCACGTTGAAAATGGGTACTGAACAGCGCGCTAAGCTGCTGTTGTAACGCAGCCAAATCGCAGCCAGCAGGCCAGATATCTGCAGGCAGCAGAAAAATATCAAGTTCAGGCTGCTGCAAGTCGATGTTATATTCCGGACGCTGATGTAATCCGCCAATGGTTTGACCGGCGGTTTTTAACGTCATTTCATAGTGTTCACCGAAACCACGAATGCGCAGCCCCATATCCCAGCGCCGCAACTGATTATCAGCGGTTTCGAAGTAGATATTGGTCAGCGACTCCGCGGGGGTGTGCTGATGCGGCCATGCAGCGAGTTGCGCGGCGAGATTTGCTGCCGCTTCCGGCAGCACAATGAACTTTAATTCGATTTCGATGGTCATATTTTCTTATTCAGATACTCACTGGCACAGGCAGCTGAGATTAGGCAAAGGTCAAGAGTGAAGAGTAATGCAGAAAAAGCGCTGCTGTCTCGGCTTTCTTAATACTTTTACCCGCACAACGACATGACTCTGAGACCAGGATAGTTCTCATTCAGATTTAAGCGGAGCCTCTCCAGACTGTGCCTTTACATTCCCGAACTTTTTGCAAAAACGACATCTAATGAAGAAATCACACTTAATTGGCCTGACTTTGCTGACTTTCAGCGTAACCCTTTCCGCCCACGCCGAAGAGAAACGATATATTTCCGATGAATTGTCGACCTGGGTACGTAGCGGCCCAAGCAATGATTATCGCCTGATTGGTACGGTAAACGCAGGTGAAGAAGTCACCCTGCTGCAAACCAATGATAACAGTAAATATGGGCAAATCCGTGATGCCAACGGGCGTACCACCTGGATTCCACTGGCGCAGCTGAGCGAACAGCCAAGTCTGCGTACCCGCGTGCCGGAATTAGAAAAACAGGTAAAAGATCTCACCGACAAGCTGGCGAATATTGATGGCAGCTGGAATCAGCGCACCGCCGATATGCAGAAGAAAGTGGCCGGTAGCGACAGCGTTATCAACGGGCTCAAAGACGAAAACCAGAAGTTGAAGAATGAGTTAGTGGTCGCGCAGAAGAAAGTTAATGCCGCCAATGTGCAGCTTGATGATAAACAGCGCACCATCATAATGCAGTGGTTTATGTATGGCGGTGGTGTAGCAGGCGTTGGCCTGCTGTTAGGTTTGCTGTTGCCACATATGATCCCGCGCCGTAAAAAAAGCGACCGCTGGATGAACTAATTTTTCCGCACGCCCATGCATTGATGCTGACGAGGTGGCTTTACGCCGCCCGTTTTTTCCTGCCCGCAATTTGCCCTCGTTTGTGCGACAATTACCCTGATTGCCTTTTAATACCCCGAATTTAGCAATGAATGTGCTCTGGAGATCTGTAGTGAAAACTTACCTTGTCGGTGGTGCTGTACGCGATGGTCTGCTTAAACTGCCGGTCAAAGATAAAGATTGGGTGGTGGTCGGCGCTACGCCGCAAACAATGCTCGAACAGGGCTATCAGCAGGTAGGCCGCGACTTTCCGGTGTTTTTACACCCAAAAAGCCGTGAAGAGTATGCGCTGGCGCGTACCGAAAGAAAGTCAGGCCAGGGTTACACCGGTTTTGTCACCGATTTCGCGGCGGACGTCACGCTTGAACAGGATTTAATGCGCCGCGATTTGACGATAAACGCCATTGCCCGAGATGAGCACGGCGAGTACATCGATCCTTACGGTGGCCGGGACGATATTGCAAAACGCCTGCTGCGCCATGTCTCCGCCGCATTTAATGAAGATCCCTTACGGGTATTGCGCGTGGCGCGCTTTGCCGCCCGCTTTGCCCATCTCGGCTTTCGCATTGCCGATGAAACCCAGCAGCTAATGCGTCAGATGGCAGAAAGCGGTGAGCTGGCACACTTAACCGCCGAACGGGTATGGAAAGAGACGGAAAATGCGCTGCAGTCGGCCAATCCTCAGGTCTATTTCCAGGTGCTGCGCGACTGTCATGCACTGGCGGTGCTGTTTCCGGAAATCGACAATCTGTACGGCATTCCGGCTCCGGCCAAATGGCATCCGGAAATCGATACCGGCATTCATACGCTAATGACGCTGGCGATGGCTGCGCAGCTCAGCCCGGAAACTGACGTGCGCTTCGCCACGCTGTGTCACGATCTTGGCAAAGCGCTAACGCCACCGGAGAAATGGCCGAGCCATCATGGCCACGGACTGGCTGGTGTGCCTCTGGTTGAAGGGCTTTGCCAGCGGCTGCGGGTACCCAATCATATTCGTGACCTTTCGATGCTGGTTGCCGAGGTTCATGATCTGGTGCATACCATCGAGAGACAGCAGCCCGAAACTTTAATTCAGCTGTTTGACCGGATTGATGCCTGGCGTAAACCGCAGCGTGTTGAACAAATTGCCTTAACCAGCGAGGCCGATGCACGCGGGCGTACCGGTTTTGAAAGTAATCCATATCCGCAGGGTGATTTTTTGCGCCAGGCATTTCAGGTGGCGTTAAGCGTATCAACTAAAGCGGTGGTGGAAGCCGGTTTTAAAGGGCCAGCGGTAAGAGAAGAGTTAACACGCAGAAGAGTTGCAGCGTTGGCGGCGTGGAAAGCGGCATAAAACAAGGGCCAGCATGGCTGGCCCTGTTATCAACTAGACAAACACCATGTAAACCGCCGCAGCGACGATAAAGCGATAGATAGCGAACGGCACAAACGAAATTCGTTTGATGATATGCAGGAAAGTTTTAATCGCCACCAGCGCGACGATGAAGGCAGTGACAAAGCCGACGGCAAACATCGGCAAGTCCGCCATGCTGAGGAAGCCCATGCTCTTGTACAGATCCAGCCCGGTGGCGCCCATCATCATCGGAACCGCCAGAATAAACGAGAACTCTGACGCCGCATAACGGCTGACGCCCATCAGCATCCCGCCTGAAATAGTGGCACCTGAACGCGAGAAACCCGGCCACAGAGCCAGACACTGGAAGCAACCAATCACAAACGCCTGACGGTAAGTAATATCGTCAATGCCTTCTGCTTTTGGCTTCTTCGGCTTCAGGAACTCGGCCGCCAGCAGCAGCACACCCCCGACTACCAGCGCATACATCACGTTGATAGGGTTAAACAGCGATTTGATTTGATCGTGTAACAGCAGGCCAATCACTACCGCGGGTGCCATTCCCAGCAAAATATGAATCAGCGTCAGATGGCCGGTTCCGGTCCCTTCATGTTTGACTTCGCCAAAGTGAATGCCAATCAGTCCAAACAGGCGACGCCAGAACATTACCACCACTGCCAGAATCGAACCCAGCTGGATAACCACTTCAAAAGTCTCAGCTTTCTGACCTTCGAACCCCAGCAGATGGCCGACAATAATCATATGACCGGTGGATGAGACGGGGAGAAACTCGGTAAGCCCCTCAACAATGCCCAGGATAACTGCCACCCAAAGCTGATGAATATCTGCCATCAATCGTCCTCTACCCTAAATATTTAAACCACGAAAAAGGCGGCCGCTGTAACAGATGACCGCCAGAAAAAGATGCCTGATACGTTTTCGACAGGCTTATGACATACGATAATGTGGTTTGGTTTCATTGTGATGGCAATCACAATGGTTTTATTTCGGATTAGTCCCGCGCTCAATAATGACGCCAACCTGCGCCGCCTGCGCGACCGCGCCCGGTTTGCTGACTTTAATCCGTACCCACGGCGAAGCGAAGCGCGCTAACAGCAGCGAGGCGACCTCTTCTGCCACCCGCTCAACCAATGCGAATTTACCTTCAGCGACGTGAGAAATGATCGCTTCAGACACATCGGCATAGCTCAGGCAGTCATTTACATCATCGCTGGCCGCGGCTTTGCGGTTGTCCCAAGCCATTTCGACATCGAACACTAATTTCTGTTGAATGGTCTGTTCCCAGTCATATACACCAATGGTAGTGATGACCGTTAGCTGTTCAATAAATACAATATCCATGATGTCTGTCTCTGTTTTTGCGTTAGCCGGATACCACTTCTGGCGGTTTATGCGTATTATCCACTGATGATGAGAAGAAAACGACCCTTACGGTACGGGACGGTGTTATGAGTGCTATCGCGCTTGGTATGATTATTTTCGCGTATCTGTGCGGCTCCATTTCCAGCGCGATTTTGGTTTGCCGTCTGGCAGGATTACCTGACCCTCGTCACAGTGGTTCCGGCAATCCTGGCGCCACAAACGTGTTACGCATCGGCGGTAAAGGTGCGGCGGCGGCGGTGCTGATATTTGACGTGCTGAAAGGCATGCTGCCGGTTTGGCTGGCTTATTTTCTTGGCGTCTCGCCGGTGTACCTCGGCCTGACGGCGATTGCTGCCTGCCTCGGCCATATCTATCCGGTGTTCTTCCATTTTAAAGGTGGTAAGGGTGTGGCGACCGCCTTTGGTGCCATCGCGCCAATCGGCTTTGATCTTACCGGCCTGATGGCCGGCACCTGGCTACTGACGGTGTTACTCAGCGGCTACTCTTCGCTGGGAGCAATCGTCAGCGCGCTGATTGCACCCTTCTACGTCTGGTGGTTTAAACCGCAGTTCACGTTTCCGGTGGCAATGCTCTCCTGCCTGATTTTGTTACGTCATCACGACAATATTCAGCGCCTGTGGCGCGGGCAGGAAACCAGAATCTGGAAGAAAAAGAATAAAGACAAAAAATCCGCTTAACGCGGATTTTTTTTGACATCAGATTGCCGGTAGTTCAGCCAGCGGCCAGCGCGGGCGCACCGTTACGCTCAGCTCACCGTGCGTTCCGCCTTTCAGACGCACCATGCCGGCATAAGCAATCATCGCGCCGTTATCGGTACAGAACTCCGGGCGTGCATAAAATACTTCACCACCACGCGCCTGCATCATTTCTGCCAGTTTACTGCGCAGGGTGTGGTTGGCGCTGACGCCACCGGCAATCACCAGACGCTTAAATCCGGTGCTTTCCAGTGCGCGCTTGCACTTAATGGCCAGCGTATCGACCACCGCATCCTCGAAGGCACGCGCGATGTCCGCATGAGTCTGCGCATCGTTACTGTTTTCACGAATGGTATTGGCAGCAAAAGTTTTCAGCCCGGAAAAGCTGAAATCCATCCCCGGACGATCGGTCATTGGGCGCGGGAAAGTAAAACGCCCCGCTTCTCCCTGCTGTGCCATTTTCGACAGCATTGGCCCGCCAGGATAATCCAGCCCCAGTAACTTGGCCGTTTTATCAAAAGCTTCGCCAGCGGCATCGTCGATCGATTCGCCGAGCAAGGTATATTCACCAATGCCGGTAACACTAATCAGCTGGGTGTGACCACCCGACACCAGCAGTGCCACAAACGGAAAGTCCGGTGGATTGTCTTCCAGCATCGGTGCCAGCAGGTGGCCTTCCATATGGTGTACCGGCACCGCAGGCACGCCCCAGGCAAACGCCAGTGAACGGCCAATGGTGGCGCCGACCAGCAGCGCACCGACCAGGCCTGGGCCCGCGGTGTAAGCCACGCCGTCAATATCCTGCGCCGTCAGCCCGGCTTCTTTTAACGCCGCCTGAATCAGCGGCACGGTTTTACGCACGTGATCGCGTGACGCCAGCTCAGGCACCACGCCGCCGTAATCCGCATGCAGTTTCACCTGACTGTACAGCTGGTTAGCCAGCAAACCGGTGGCATCATCATAAATCGCGATGCCGGTTTCATCGCAGGATGTTTCAATTCCCAGTACACGCATTAATTTTTTACCTCTTTCTCGCGGCGCGCAGTTTATCACAACCGCCGATTGCGCAACGGCTATTTTGACGGCTAAGCGGTTACTCCATGAACAATAAGCAGAAAATTTTCCAACGTGGACAAGTTGATTGTTGTATAATCAGCCCCCTGAAAAAAACCGGCAGCCGCACAGGCGCTTCTGTTGGTTTCATTAGCTCATGGTGCTTTACAACGCAGCGTATGTTGGAGTAAAATTCCGCACCATTTTGAAATGAGCTGGCACTGACGCCAGCCGCAAAACCGAATTTATCGAGGTGAGAGTTACATGCCGGTAATTAAAGTACGTGAAAACGAGCCTTTCGACGTAGCACTGCGTCGCTTCAAGCGTTCTTGTGAGAAAGCAGGCGTTCTGGCTGAAGTCCGTCGTCGTGAGTTTTATGAAAAACCAACGACCGAACGTAAGCGCGCTAAAGCTTCTGCAGTAAAACGCCACGCGAAGAAACTGGCTCGCGAAAACGCACGCCGCACTCGTCTGTACTAATTTCTTCTGGAGGTCCGCCTCCATCGCGTATTACACGCAGACAGAGTCATTATAAGAGGCCGTGCTTTCCGAAAGGAATGCGCGGCTTGTTCTCGTTTATGAGCTGAACCATTTTTATAGGCAGAACAATCGGGGCTTATGGCTGGACGAATCCCACGCGTATTTATCAATGACCTGTTAGCTCGCACAGACATCGTGGATCTGATCGATGCACGTGTGAAGCTGAAAAAGCAGGGTAAGAACTATCATGCGTGCTGTCCTTTTCATAACGAGAAAACCCCTTCGTTTACCGTAAATGGTGAAAAGCAGTTCTATCACTGCTTCGGCTGTGGTGCCCACGGCAACGCAATTGACTTTTTGATGAACTATGATCGCCTGGAGTTTGTCGAAAGCATTGAAGAGCTGGCCACGCTGTACGGACTTGAAGTGCCGTATGAGGCGGGGAGTGGGCCGAGTCAGCTGGAACGTCATCAGCGTCAAAGCCTGTATCAGTTAATGGAAGGCTTGAGCAGCTTTTATCAACAAGCACTACCACAAGGCCCTGCCGCGCCTGCGCGCGACTATCTGGCAAAACGTGGGCTGAGCGAAGAAGTAATCAAACACTTCGCGATTGGTTTTGCGCCGCCAGGCTGGGACAACGTATTAAAACGCTTTGGTCGCGACGAGGAAAATCGTCAGTCGCTGATTGATGCCGGAATGCTGGTGACCAACGACAAAGGTCGCAGCTATGACCGCTTCCGTGAACGCGTGATGTTTCCTATTCACGATAAGCGCGGGCGAGTTATTGGTTTTGGTGGCCGCGTATTAGGCGATGGTATGCCGAAATACCTGAACTCACCGGAAACCGATATTTTTCATAAGGGCCGCCAGCTGTATGGCCTGTATGAAGCTCAGAAGAACCATCCAGAGCCTGCACGTTTGCTGGTTGTGGAGGGTTATATGGATGTGGTGGCGCTGGCGCAGTTTGGCATTGATTATGCCGTCGCCTCGCTTGGCACCTCAACAACCGCCGACCATATTCAACTTCTTTTCCGCTCGACGGAAAACGTAATCTGTTGTTATGACGGCGATCGTGCCGGTCGTGAAGCCGCATGGCGTGCATTAGAAACAGCATTGCCTTACATGACCGACGGTCGTCAGCTACGCTTTATGTTCCTGCCGGACGGGGAAGACCCGGATACGCTGGTGCGTAAAGAAGGCAAAGAGGCGTTTGAAGCACGGATGGAGCAGGCAATGCCGCTCTCCAGCTTCTTATTTGACTCGCTGATGCCGCAGGTGGATCTGTCCTCACGTGACGGACGTGCGCGGCTCAGTACTCTGGCACTGCCGCTGATTAGCCAGATA
The DNA here is from genome assembly GCF_032164335.1 of Winslowiella toletana. Lineage (NCBI taxonomy): Bacteria > Pseudomonadati > Pseudomonadota > Gammaproteobacteria > Enterobacterales > Erwiniaceae > Winslowiella > Winslowiella toletana. Next base: position 4,185,214 of record NZ_CP134152.1, read on the forward strand.
CCCGGTGAAACGCTGCGTATCTATCTGCGTCAGGAGCTGGGAAAGTACTTAGGTATTCTCGATGACAGCCAGTTGGAAAAGCTGTTACCGAAGAAAGCGGAAAATGCCACGCCGACGCTGGCACCTCAGTTAAAACGCACAACCATGCGTATACTGATTGGATTGCTGGTGCAGAATCCACAACTGTCCGCGATGGTGCCGTCTCTGCAAGGTCTGGGGCAGTCAAAAATGGCAGGATTGCCGCTGTTTGTAGAGTTAGTGAATACTTGCACAGCTCATCCTGGCCTGACCACCGGACAGCTACTAGAGTTATATCGTGGAACAAATTTTAGCCAGCACCTTGAAACGCTGGCAACATGGAACCACATGGTAGTAGATGACGAAGTAGAAACCATGTTTAAGGATTCACTGGCCAGCATGTACGACTCAGCGCTGGAGCAGCGTCAGGAAGAATTGATTGCGCGCGATCGGACCCAGGGTCTGAATGCCGAAGAACGCCGCGAACTGTGGTCACTTAACCAGGCGCTGGCGCGTAAGTAACAGATTTTGCATTCGGCCACGGCCGGACGCAACGAACATTGAATTTGGGCAAGCAAGACAGCCCGACGCAAGACTCAGCGGCTTAAGTGCCGAATATCGTTCGGGCCGGACCCGACAGCCGCCACGAGGGCAGCGGCAATAATCTAAAAGCCTTCAACTGTTATTGTTGGCTGCATGGCCGACCGACACCAATCTAATTAACAGAAGTGTGGATACCGTCTTATGGAGCAAAACCCGCAGTCACAGCTTAAGCTACTTGTCACCCGTGGTAAGGAGCAGGGCTATCTGACCTATGCCGAGGTCAATGACCATCTGCCGGAAGATATCGTCGACTCCGATCAGATCGAAGACATCATTCAGATGATCAACGACATGGGCATTCAGGTTGTAGAAGAAGCGCCTGATGCCGACGATCTGATGCTGAACGAAAACAGTTCCGATACCGACGAAGACGCTGCTGAAGCCGCTGCTCAGGTGTTATCCAGCGTAGAATCTGAAATTGGGCGCACCACCGACCCGGTTCGCATGTACATGCGTGAAATGGGTACCGTAGAGCTGCTGACGCGTGAAGGCGAAATCGACATCGCCAAGCGTATCGAAGACGGTATCAACCAGGTGCAGTGCTCTGTTGCTGAATATCCGGAAGCGATTACCTACCTGCTTGAGCAGTACGACCGTGTTGAAGCGGGCGAAGCTCGCCTGTCTGACCTGATCACTGGTTTTGTCGATCCTAACGCCGAAGAAGATATTGCACCAACGGCAACGCACGTCGGCTCTGAACTCTCTGAGGAAGAGCGTGATAATGACGACGAAGAAGAAGACGATGACGATGACAGTTCCGACGACGACAACAGCATCGACCCGGAACTGGCGCGCGAGAAATTTACTGAGCTGCGTACCCAGTACGAAGTTACGCGTACCGTAATTAAGGCTAACGGCCGCAGCCATGCGAAAGCCGCGGCTGAGATTCAGAACCTGTCTGACGTGTTCAAACAGTTCCGCCTGGTACCGAAGCAGTTTGATTTCCTCGTCAACAGCATGCGTACCATGATGGACCGCGTTCGTACTCAGGAACGCCTGATCATGAAGCTGTGTGTTGAACTGTGCAAAATGCCGAAAAAGAACTTTATTACCCTGTTCACCGGCAACGAAACCAGCGAGACCTGGTTTAAAGCAGCACTGGCAATGAACAAGCCGTGGTCTGAAAAGCTGAATGACGTCTCTGATGACGTACAGCGTAGCTTACAGAAACTGGCACAGATCGAAGAAGAAACCGGCCTGACCATCGAGCAGGTAAAAGATATCAACCGTCGCATGTCAATCGGCGAGGCGAAAGCGCGTCGTGCGAAGAAAGAGATGGTGGAAGCAAACTTACGTCTGGTTATTTCGATTGCCAAGAAATACACCAACCGTGGTCTGCAGTTCCTTGACCTGATTCAGGAAGGTAACATCGGCCTGATGAAGGCGGTAGATAAATTTGAATATCGTCGTGGTTATAAGTTCTCGACTTATGCCACCTGGTGGATTCGTCAGGCTATCACCCGTTCTATCGCCGACCAGGCGCGTACCATCCGTATTCCGGTGCATATGATTGAGACCATTAACAAACTCAACCGTATTTCGCGCCAGATGCTGCAAGAGATGGGCCGCGAGCCGTCGCCGGAAGAGCTGGCTGAGCGCATGCTGATGCCAGAAGATAAAATCCGCAAAGTGCTGAAAATCGCTAAAGAGCCGATCTCCATGGAGACGCCGATTGGTGATGATGAAGATTCACATCTGGGCGATTTTATCGAAGACACCACGCTGGAGCTGCCGCTGGACTCTGCCACGTCAGAAAGCCTGCGTTCTGCGACGCATGATGTTCTGGCTGGTCTGACCGCGCGTGAAGCGAAAGTACTGCGTATGCGTTTCGGTATCGATATGAACACCGACCACACGCTGGAAGAAGTCGGCAAGCAGTTTGACGTAACGCGTGAGCGTATTCGTCAGATCGAAGCGAAGGCGCTGCGTAAGCTGCGTCACCCAAGCCGCTCTGAAGTACTGCGCAGCTTCCTCGACGATTAATTTCGCCGGGCTTGCAGTGAAAAAACCCCGGTCTGCCGGGGTTTTTTATTGCCTGAAGAATTACAGCCCGCGCAACGCCAGCGCGCTGTCCAGCTCTTGATAACTGGCGACCATCTGCTCCTGCGAAGCGCGATTCAGCCCGCTGGGATTTGGCAACACCCAGACTTCGCTATCACCAATGGTAATCGCCTGCCTGCCCCACTCCACTTTGCTCTGACGAAAAGCGCGCTTAAACGCCTCTTTACCTAATACCGCCAGCGCCCTCGGCTGATAATGTTGAATCTTCTCAATCAGCGCTTTACCGCCATCACGCAATTCCAGCGCCGACAGCTCATTAGCCTGCACGGTTGGGCGCTCCACCAGCATAGTGATACCACAGCCGGTCTCCAGCAGCCGCTGCTCCTGTTCTGGTTTCAGCAACTGCGCGGTAAATCCCGCTTGCCAGATAGTCTTCCAGAAACGATTACCGGGATGGGCAAAGTGAAAGCCGGTGTGCGCCGACGACTTACCCGGATTGATCCCACAGAACACCACGCGCAGGCCCGGTGCGAGAATATCGGTAATCGGCTGTTCAGTATTATCGCTCATAATTTTCCTGTGAAAGTGACAGCACATGCAGGCGCACGCTGGCCTTAACCGCTTTGCCGCTAAAACTCTGCTGAAGGCCCCGGCTACCCGCTTATCGCGCAAGGAGAAATGGGCTCCGAAGTCACTGTGGATATTAATTATTATGGACGCCATATTCAAACCGCTGCTCACCTGATACAACGCGGCGACGACTCATTCTGGATGCATTGGTAGCGGGCCATCATTAATTCCTTGAGATTCAGATGGTTTGCGCTGCATGAGGTTTGCTTAAAAAAAGGGCAACCGGACGCTTATCGCTGGATTGCGCACCAGAGTTACATTATAATCCTGCCCCGCAGGCCCCTTAGCTCAGTGGTTAGAGCAGGCGACTCATAATCGCTTGGTCGCTGGTTCAAGTCCAGCAGGGGCCACCAAATTTTAGCTTTGAAATCATATAATTAAGCCACTCTTTCGAGTGGCTTTTTTATTGCCTCATTTCTGAGTGGCGATGCAATGGCGGTAGATTTTTTACCGCCACTTTCATCAGCACATAAAAAAACCCGCACGCGGCGGGCATTTGGCAGATATGGTTCAAAGACACAGTGGGCGCTGACCCGTTACAGCAGGGTGAGGAGGTGCCGGCTTTATGGCTCCCGGCGTGACAATAAAACGTTCAACCGTCTCCATTGTCATAAACGTGCAACTGCAGTTGATGTTCTGGCACTGGTGGTAACGCTCTTTGGTGTTTTCAGTTAAATAGCGGCTGGTTCGCGCATGTGCGGCATGATGACACTTCGGACAATGAAACATAACCCACCTTTTATCCTCAAATTGTGAACTAGTAATAATCATAAATTCACTTTATGTGAATTTATTTATTCACTTTCCGATTCATCGCTGTAATCCACATCAGCAAGCTTAACCTCAAGCTCTAAGCCGGTGGTGTAGCCGTTATTGTTGAGATTGTGAGTTACCTTGCTGATTAACCATAACTGATCGTCTATGACGCGCTTAAAGCCCGACACCCGCATCGGCGTTTCAGGAAATAAATCTGCACGCCCTAATGCCAGCGTAATAGAGAACTCAGCTGCGCCGCGCTGCAGCATGTCCCACTTGGCCTGAGCAGCACGCATCGCCTGTTCTTTTGAGGCATAGACCGTGGTCAGCGCCAGCACGTTATCCGCTTCACCGGCCATATATTCGTCCTCGCGTGCCTCCTGCTCTTTTTTAAGCGCTGTCTCTTTGCTGTCCGGCGTTGCTTTGGGATGCTGCAGCGCGCGCAGCTGCCCCTCCTTGGGTTTGCGCTTCAGCGTCACTTTCTGCTTTTGCGGCTTCGGGTCTTCAGTGTGCAACCATTTAGCCGTTACGCCGGTATAAGCGCTACGGTCAGCGATGGCAAACTGATGACGGTCACCGTCGCTGCGGGTCAACGTCATTTGTGGGATCGCCGCACCACTGGCCGTTGTTGCACTACCCGCCCTGAGAAACAGTAGCTTTCCCGCCTTTACCGACACCGCCGCACCATTGCGGTTAGCCAGCCGGGTCAGGAACACCGCGTCTGACTCCTGCGACTGGTCAATATGCGGCACCGGAATTTTTTTCAGTGAATCCGCGACGCTGGCCGTCAGCTTATTGCGCTTTGCGATGGTACTGACCAGATCGCCGAGGGTGGTGTCGTGCCATGATTCCTCACGCCGTGCATTAAGCGTTCCACGAAAGTCTGCGCTGCGCGCGCGTAGGGTCAGCGTATCCGGCGCGCCACGGTGCTCAATTTCATCGACCGTAAAGTCGCCCTTATTCAGCAGCGCCGAACCCTGCCAGCCCAGCCACAACGTCAGCACTGCCCCGCGCTGGGGTAGCTCGACTTTACCGTCGGTGTCGTCGAGCTCAATGTTGAGCTGGTCAGCCTCAAAGCCCCGGTTGTCGATCATGGTCAGAGAAATCAGCCGGTCATAAAAATTGCGGGTAATGTCCTGACTGTTAAGCGTCAGCATAAATGCCGGTGCGAGGCTGGCACCGGCATCAATGGTAAGTCCCGTAATCATGCGGTCAGCCCTCCAGCCGAGCCCTGTAGATTACCGACCAAACTGGCGGCAGAGTCGATAAGCTCACCGGCCTGCTTATTCAGGTCGCCAAACATCGCCGTCAGCGATTCATCGACCCGTTTCAGAGAGAGTGTGAAATCAATCTTTCTGGCCGCGCCGTCGCTGAAAAACTCGGTATGCGTGGTCGATACCTTATCGACGATATACATTCCGAGAATATTGCCGGTACCCTCAATCAACGGCCACGCCCTGCCCTCGTTGGCCATCAGCTCAACAGCCAGCAAGGAGATACGCCCGCCGGTAATGGCGGGATAAAGCGTTCCGGCAAGCTGGCGTGAGGTTTCCCCTTCCCCGAGAAACTGATACGCAGGCGGTTTACCGATCCGGTCATTAGACGCCCAGCGATAATCCTTCGAGTGCTGCATCGACTGATAAGGCAGGGTGCGGCGTTCAAACACAAACATTCCAAGTGCAAGCATCATTATTTTATCCTCCCTCAGTCATGACTCATGTTGGCACGCGCACGCGCACGCTTCTCGCGATCAATCTGCTCGACGGTGTCGCGAAGCTGACGGTCAAGCTGATGCCCCGGTGCAATACCGCCCGAAAGCGTGATGTTGTATTCGCTTTTGCTCTGGTCGACGTAAGAGCGCCCTGCCGGTGCGGTAACTGGCTGGTAAGCCTGATAGCCACCATAGCTGCTGGTCGCCGGAATGTAAGAATTCCCCTGCGTGGCGGCATTGGTTTTGATGGCGGTCTGGTCGAGAATGTCCGACTCTTTGCTGATAATGCCGAGCTTTTCCAGAAGCCAGTCGACGCCGCTGCGCAGCTTGTTAAATACGTCAAGCGGTGCTGTCAGTGCTGAGGCCAGCGCCTGACCGAATATGACGCCGACGTTTTTACAACTGTCGAGCGTTTCCTGCGTCGTCTTGATCGGCGCAATCAGGTCTTTAAAACACTGCCAGACGCCACCTAATTTCTCACCAAGCTCGTCAAAGATCGGAGTCAGCGGAGTGAACATCTCCCCGACCGGCGCAAAGGCGCTTATGACCCCCTCAATCACCCCTGAGAAAAATGCGCTGATGGGCTCCCAATATTTACGGATCAGCAACGCGCCAGCCACAATCACCAAGCCTATGGCCACAATCGGCCAGGTAATCGCGCCGAGCGCGGTAACAATAGCGCTACCTACCACGGTAAACGCGGTGCCAAGAAAGCCAGCAGCAGTAATGATGACATTTATCCCACTAATGATCGGCCACGCAATCAGACCAATAACGCCAATCACACCGATGAAAGCCAGCGCCCCGGTAACTACTGTAAAAAGGGTTTTCGTCAGCTCTGGATTGGCTTTTGTCCATGTTCGTAAAGTATCCACCCAGCCTGTGGCTGATGTGGTTAACTTACGCAGTGCTGAGTCTTCTTTTTCAAATACCTCAATTTGCAAATTTTCCGAGGCTGACTGCAGTTTTTTCAAATCACCGTCGAGGTTATTCGTCTGGATTTTTGCGATCCGTGCGGTAGTACCTTTAGAGTCACCAATCTGATTGCGCTTCTCCGCCAGCTGGCCATTACCCGCAGCAGCAACCAGCTTCACTGCGCCTGCCATCGCCTCTTCACCGAAAATAACTTTCAGATATTCAGCCTGCTGCGCGCTACTGAGCTGGTTTTTATCAAATGAGCGGTGGATATCACTGAGGATTTTCTCAACCGGCAGCATATTTCCGTTATTATCTTGCGTGGTGACTGACAGCTCTTTAAGGGCGTCAGAAGCCTGCCCCTGTGGAGCCTGCAGCCTGCTGAAAATGGCGCTGGCACTCGTTCCCGCCATCGAGCCCTTGATATCGTTATCAGCCAGTATGCCGATCACGGCGGCAGTATCTTCAATGCTGGCACCTGCGGCCTCTGCTGTGGGCGCGACGGACTTCATCGCCTCCGTAAACTCGATCAGACCGGTTTTGGACGACGTAAAACCTTCCGTCATCACATCCGTTACGCGTTCAACTTCCGTCGTGGACAGATTAAACGCAGACTGGATACTGGTGATAATATCGGCGGCTTCGGCAGTATCAACCTCCGCAGCCAGGCTGAGATTAATGGTCGATCCCGTGGCAGCCAGTACGGCATCAGCGTCGTATCCGGAACGCGCCAGCGTCGTCTGAGTAAGCGCCACATTACCTGGTGAAACCCCGGTCTTCGCGCCGATATCCCGCGCCTGTTGCCTGATAGCCGCAAGTTTTTCATCGCTGTTACTCAGATCGAGAATCGCCTGCGTGCCGGACATCTGTTTATCAAAGTCGATACCGGGAGCAATAAACTGCGATGAGGCATTCAAGCCTTTCATCGCGATGCCAACACCGGCCATACCGGCATTCCGCGCGCCAGAAGCCAGCTTTTGGCCGGTTTCGTAACGGGCTTTGACCTGGCTCAACCTCGCCTGTTGTGCTCTGACACGCGCCAGCGCCTCACGCTGTCGGTTAAGCTGCGCCGTCGTCTCGTTGATGGAGGCTTTCAGCCGACGCTGATCGGCAGACAGGCTGCGGGTATTAATACCGGCCTGCATCAGTCCGGTACGCTGGCGCTGAACCGAGATTCTCAGTTCGTTGTATTGGGTCTGCAGCTCAGAGGCTGCACGCTTTGCCGCTTCGAGTGCCTGCGCCTGTGCGCGGGTAGGATTGGTGGCGTTTTTAAACCGCACGGCCAGCTCACCCGCTTCGCGCTTCGCCCTGTCGAGCGCCTGACCGGTCACGGCCAACTGCGCACTTGTCTCACGGAAGCCGTTGATTTTCGACGCCTGATCATTCAGGTCGCGCAGCCCCTTTTGTGTGTCGCGAATGTCACCCGACAGGGTTTTACTCGCGGCCTGGATGGACTTCAGCGGTCGGGTCGCCTGGTCGACCGCTTTTAGCAAAATCTCAAGCCTCAGGTTATTACTCATTCTGATTTCCGCTACGCTGCAGCGCCTTATCGCGCCATGTGATGAGCTCGGTCAGGCTCAGGGAATAGAGCTCCGATGGCGGCCAGTGAAAAATAACTGCGATATCCGCCATCAGGTCATCAGTCGACAGGTCGGACGGGAAATTTACTCCACCGAAGCCGGTGACAAAAAACCAATCACCTTAGCGGCCAGCGACAGCATATCGGGCAGTTTCATTGCGGTAAGTTCCTGCGCGGTCAGCGCGGGGCTGGTCATACGCGGCAGCACCTTAATCAGCGCATCGACTTCCGACTGCGCCACTGCCGCCAGGCTGACACCGCGCAGGGTACCCGCGTTCGGCTCAATCAGGGTGACTTGATCAATCGTCTGGCCGGCGCGCTTAATCGGCGAATCCAGCGTCACGACGTGAGGGTTTACGGTTGCGATTTCATTGCCAGCCTCGTCAGTAAATTCAGGGGCCTGGTGCTTTGCTGTAGTCATGAAGTTTGTCTCTGCTCTGAATGGGAGTTAATAACCGGCCAGCAATGCTGACCGGTATGGGGATTACAGACCGATTGCGCGGCGATGCTGTTCCAGACGATCGACGCCGTTCACCTTCTCAACCATGTTAACGGTATCGATTTCGATGATGTCGCTACCATCAATCGAGAGACGGTAATAGCTGCAAACGGTCGACAGTTTGGTCGAGCTGTTTTCACCCTGCTTATTCTCGCCGCCGTCGATTTCTTTATGACGGCCACGCATGACCACCTCGACCGCGACGATATCGCCGGTGTCGTCGCGCTGATAGGAACCAGCGAAACGCAGCGGCACGGCATCTGCACCCGGCGCGGCGTACTGCGCCCACAGCGCCACATCGGGCAGGCCACCTACAGACCACTCGACGGTTAACGCATCATCGTCGAGGCCGAGGTCAATCGCGGCCGCGCCATTCATGCCGCCGCCGCGATAGTTTTCGAGCTTGCGCGTCAGCTTCGGCAGCGTCACGGATTCAACAACGCCCATATAGCTGAGGCCGTCATTGAACATATTCAGATATTTAAGTTTGCGGGGTAGTGCCATGTTATTTCAGGCTCCTTAGCTATTGACCGATTCGGCCAGATTCACCAGATACTTATCGGTGATACGCTGGCGCAGGGTCAGGCTTTCCAGTGGGGGAACCGGCGTATAGTCGTAGTCGATATACAGTTTCCCGGCCTTGAGAGTTTCCTTATCGTTCGATTCCTCATCGAACCAGCATTCACCGTCCAGGATGTAGCCGTTAGATTTCAGCTCACGGAACTTGGCGTTAATGCCGTCAACAATGTCACGGATAAGCGAGGCGGTGATGGGCTTATCGACCGCCCACATGTGCGCCTCGGCCATCGTGTCGGCCAGCACCTGCGCGGTGCGGGTGTAATTCTCAAACAGGAAAAGCGGATCATCAGAGCAGGTGCGGTTACCCCAGAAACGGAAACCATCTTTGCGCACCAGTGTCGTAACCCCGGCCTCGTTGAGCAGGTCGGCATCGGTGCCGGATGCCTGCAAATCCCAGAATACTGAAGCGCTGATGCCGGTAACGCCCTGCACGCCAACGTTAGACAGGGTTTTGTGCCAGCCGACAGTCTGGTCAATGTAAGCCCGCAGGCCGAGCGCGCGTGCAGTGGCATAGGCCGTCGCGGAAGCGTTCCCGGTGGTGTCCCATGCCAGAAAATCAGGCCAGATGACCATCAGCTCGCGCTGGCTGAAGTTTTCGCGATAGGCCATTGCTTCGGAAATGGTCTTGCAATTCCATGCGCTGACATAACCAAATGCGCGCAGGCTGATACAGACCGACGCCAGCGCGGTCGCGACCTCCTGCGAATCGAGACCCGGCACGCCGAGAATGCGCGGCTTAACGCCGGTAACCGCTTCGGCAGTCAACAGCGCCTTGATTCCGGTGTATTTACCGTTTTCATCGGTGCCACCGATGATGTTGGAAATGGTCTGCGCTTCGGCATCTTCTCCGGTACCTTCGGCAACGCGCACAACGACGGTGACGGGTTTTGACTGGTCGGCAATAGCCTGCAGGGATGCGGCCAGCGTGCCTTTTTTACCGGCTTTCGCAATGGCGCTCTGCACATTGGTAATCAGTACCGGCTGGTTGAGGGGAAATGTCGCGGCATCTGCATCGCTGGCCGTACAGACCATGCCGATGATTGCAGTCGAGACAGTGGATATGACGCGGGTGCCGTCGTTAATTTCAAGCACCTGTACGCCGTGGTGAAAATCACTCATCCGGTTAACTCCGTGGTTAGTAGGCGAGTGTTATTATCCTGGCTGGTCAGGGAAGGAGCTATTTGTCACAGGTGGATGACGGCTGGCACATAAATAAACTAAAAAAAAGGCGGGCATCAGCCCGCTTTACTTATTCCGGTTTTACCGGCCATTCAATATCCGGTGCAGTGGAGGCATCGACCGTCTTCAGTGCCTGAATGTATTTCATCCACTTAATCAGGCTGGCTTTATCCTCATCGCTGATGATGCCGAGTTGCAGCTCGGTCTGCCACAGGCTGATAGTGTTTTGCGCTTCGGCCAGTAATGCGGCTTTTTTCTGTTCAGCTTCCATTACATTACCGCGTTTCTGCGCATCCTCATCCGTGACCCACTCGCTACCGTTCCAGCGGTCATAAGGCGTCAGCGGTTCGATGGTGGTCACACCGGCAGGATAATCACCAAGTTCAGAAATTTCGACAGGCTGGCCGGTTTCCGTGTCATAAGCTATTTTTCCCCGGTGGTCTTCGATATATTCCCATCCATCAAGACTGGCCTTACGACAAATGGCAAAATTATTCTTTTCATCGATTGGCGCATCGGAGCAAGAATTGGCAGGAATCCCCACTCCCACAGCCAGAAATTCAACTGATGACGTCAGATATTCGCGCGTTTCACCGTTGTAGTTATAAACAGTAATATCACCGGTCTTTGTCGCAATCCCGTTTTTATTCAGCGTTGCTTTCTCCATCATGCAGCCCTTACGATATAGTTAAACGCCACGTTACGTGGTCTCGTTTCAGATGCATTACCAACATTCAGATTAATTCGGTTTGCACCGCTAGGCGTTCCCGACCTTGTATTTTCTACATAATCCCACCCGGATGTTGCTGCATTGTCTTCTTGTGAAAATATGCCTGTGGCGCCCTGAACAGCCCCGGAAGATGTTGCCCCCGTATGCTGAACAGTTTTGAATTGCCTCGCCCAGAAATAACCTGATTGTGTTCTAGTACCGTCACTCTGCGCAGACAGCAAGGCTCGGTCAGTGTCAACTCCGCGCCCGTCATCCCATCCACGCAGAAACTCACCACGTAAATCAGGCAGACTACCGGAAGGATAAGCCACGGCCAGCTTTGGATATTTCACTTTATCAAAGGCTGCACCGTTGCATTTAAGCCAGCCATCGGGCGGCGTTGCCTGCGGCCACGGCAGCGGAAAACCGACCGGAGTATATTTATCAATATCCGCCACTTTCAGGTATTGCGGATGCGGGCCAGCGGCGGCAAGGTGTGCGGCCATCACACCATCAGCATAGGCTTTCACCTCAATAACCTTATCATCGACATACTGACGCGTTGCCAGTACGACCGACGGGTCAATTTTCAGTGTGACTGCCGACGTGCTCGACACAATCAACATCATGCGAATGGTCTGCGTACGGCCGCTGCCCTCCTGTAGCTGCGGCTTGTAGGTCTCCGGGCAGTTTGCCACGGCAATCAGAATGCCGTCGTCGTCATACAGGCCAATCTCGCGGATCCAGAACCCGCCCTCATTCTCGGGAATGATCTGCTCGGCGATAATCTGGCTGGTATTTGCCGGGTCAACGGCCAGCAGATTAAGCGGCGCAATGCGTTTCTGATTAATAAGTTTGGTCTGCGCCGGGTCTGGCGTCGGTAACGCGCCGTTGGCATCACCGACGGCCATCTGCGTCAGGTTAAGCTGGGTGCCAAGCGCAGCCGCATTCGCCAGCCGCGCCGCGCCCTGATTGGTCAGAATGGCAAAATATTTCGCTGTCATGCGTTCACTCTCAGGTTATCAATTAAATGGATGGCCGAGGCCGGGTAATAGTCACCGCCAATGACAATTTGCTCAGGGGTATAGGGATAAACCGCCAGCGCGTCGCCGTGGTAGCATCCCGCGCCGACAAACAGCTCACCCGATGAACTCAGGTTGATAGCAAGCCCGGTAAGATGACGACTTGCCGGTTTAGCATCTTCAATCAGGCGCTCCAGCTCCTGATACATTTCGTCAGTGATGCCACTGTCGAGCACGCCGACCACCAGTCGGAATGTGCCCGGTTCCTCGTCGAGCTGCCACCACTCGCGCACCTCAATCAGAAAGCCCAGCGGCTCTATCACCCGACGCAATGCACTAATGGTGCCTTTGTGCTGATGGACGAAAAACGAGGAGGCAATAACGCTGCGTTTGGTCGCCTCCGGCCATTTCTCATCCCATCGGTCCACCGACAGTGCCCACGCCAGATACGGCAGCAGGTTTACCGGGCAGCTGCGCCAGTTCCATAACGTGCGCAACGGTACCGGCACGCGTTCAATCTGCGCCAGCGCGGCGGCGGCGGCGACCTCCAGCGGCGATGATCCAACCGGTAGCAGTCGGTCACTCATCCGAGCCCCCAACCGTTATCTGATAATCGATGCAGCTCGACGCCTGCGATTTGCTCAGCACAATGTCGGCCTGCGGTGCGGCCAGCTCAACACGCTGTACCCCCTCAACATGCAGCGCCGCGTAAATGGCTGACAACCGGATATCACGTCCGAGCCGGTGCTGCGCGCTGATATAATTCTGCAGCTTCTGCTCTGCCGCCTGCCTGATGGGTTCGGATTCGGGACCGGGGTAAACGTAGATCGTCGCGTCAATCTGATACGGTACAACCTCGGCTGACTGGACGATCACGCGGTCACCTACCGGGCGCACGGTTTCGGCATTGAGTGCCGCCTCAACGATGCTTAACAGTTCAGCGCTGGCGGTGCCATCGCCCTCGCGGGATAACACAGAAATCGTCACGCAGGCGGGCGTCGGGCTTTCCACCGAGACGTCAGCGACCCGCCCATCGGCGCTGCGACCGTGATACTCATACGCCCCGACCGGACCCGCCACGCTTAATCCCTCAAACGCCTGCTGCGCACGCAGCCGCAAATCACCGTCGGACTCCATGACGGCAAGCGTTGGCGGAATGGTGGAGTTATCCTCCGGAGTGATGATCAGACGATCGGTATTGTTGTTGGCGGCCATAACGTCAAGGTCATTACCGGCGGCATACGCCAGCGTTACCGCCTGCGCGGATTCATTCACGCGCTGGCGCCAGATCATTTCCCGATAAGCGTTTTCCTGCAGCAGCTTAACAATCGGCTCAGACTCCAGCGCCAGCGTCCGCGCCATCGCCTCCTGCTGCTCTTCGGGATAAAGCGAAATCAGCGTCGCAATGCGTTCCGCAAGGATGGTTTCATAGCCCAGTTCCTCAACCACATCGGGAACGGGTAACTGACTCAGGTCAACAGTTGCCATAATGATTTAACTCAGTGAAACAGTGGTTGAAACGGACGCACCGGTATCGGTGCGCATCCCGGTGATATCGACATACATCTCGCCAGCGTCGCCGGCCTCAAAGCTAATGGCGCTAAGCCTGATGCGCGGCTCCCATTTCTGGATCGCCGAGTAGCAGGCAACCATAATCTGGAGTTTGAGCGCAGGGTTTTGCGGCATATCAGTCAGCGCCGACAGGAGCGAGCCATATTCACGACGCATCACCCGTGAGCCAACCGGCGTCAGCAGAATGTCGCGCATGCTCTGGCTGATGTGCCCGGTGTCGCTGATGCTGTGGCCGCTATTGCGGTTCATACCCTGATAGCGTGCTGTCATATTGGTTCACCCGTTGTCCCGCCGCTGTCGCCGGGATGTTTATGGCTATGGAGCACCTTGCCATTGGATGACAATGACCCGCCGGTGTGCTCGATATTCCCGCTCATTTTGCCGCCCTTCTGCACCTCAAGCGTCGCCGTCGTCAGCTTGTTGGTGCAAATCACCTCCGGCGTATCCAGGGTGATTCGCTCTGCCGCTTTCACCAGCACTACCGGCACGGTGGCGGTGATCGACTCCGATGCCGTCACATCGGCGGTTTTGACGCCGCTGACCGTCAGTGCGCCGGTCTGAGGCTCGTACTCCATCAACGCGCCGTCAGGGAAAACCATATGCCACGCATCCGCCGAGGCAGACGGGGCCGGGTTATCGTCGGAGAAAATCCCCGGCAGTACGAAAGCGGTATCAAGCTCACCGCCAATCGACAGCAGCAGCACTTGCTCACCGACCGAGGGAGCCCACCACGTCCGCGAACGACCGGCGCGGCTGGTCAGCCAGTTCAGCCAGGTAGTCTGGATCCCGCCGCTCTGCACACGGCAGACCCCCTGTACGGTGTCGACCTCAGTCACCACACCCGAGCGGATGAGGTTGCGGATAGCGCGCGCAAGCTCCTGTATTGTGGATAACGTATTCATAGTGTAAGGATGCCTCGGTTCTGGAGCCGCGCCAATCCGGGCGGCTCCGGTGATGGTTCACACAATAATGACTTGCTCAGATGGCTGATAATCACCTCTTCAATCCGCTGCTTATCGTGTCGGCTCAATCCAGGTTACGCTGCACGTCCCGGCAGTGAGGATTTGCCCGGTCTTTGGCTCTCATCTCACGGTTGATTTGCCGTAGCTGGCTATCAGAGCTGCCAGACGCTACCGCAGTATCGTAAACTCACTCATCCCACTGACTCACCAGCTCGCCGTTAACATACAGCGCAGTGGGACGACTCACCGGCTCAGGCGGTGGTGGCTCAGCGGCATAGCTGGCGTGCAGCACACCGTCGATCTCTTCTACGAGCGTGCGCTCGGTCAGTTTCAGACTGATGCTGATATCAAGCGAATCGTCGTTATTGATATCAGCCAGCCAGGTGAAGCCTTTCTCACGTCCGTCATTGCTGGTCATCATGTCCGGCTGATGTTCGCGCAGCCACGCCTGCACCGGCACAAATATCGAATCAAGTTCGCCGGTGAAGCCGGTCACCACCACGTTAAGCACGTACACTTTTTCGAAGGAGAGCGAACTTGCAAGGCGGGAATCCGTATGTCCGCTGTCAGCGAAAAAACGCAGCATATCGGGGTTATTTTTGAATTGCGGTACGGCGCTAATCAGCGCGTTGCGCAGGCTTTTGTACTTCTGCATCGATTTCATCCTGACAGTGTTTGACGGTTTTGACCTGCAGCGCACAGGCAGTCAGCGCGCGCTCAAGACGGCGGATATCCGCACTCAGGTCACCATTGATTTTCGGGTCACTTTCCGGCATCGGACAAAGGCTCACCCTCGGGCATCCGCTGATTACAATCACCGGCGCTGACGCAGGCGGTGCGGGCGTGCAGCCGACGCACAGCATCAGGCAGAGGAGCGTGATACCAGCGGCGAAAAACGTCATTTTCATTAAGTAACCTCGTAATCATCTGCTCACGACGGCTGGCTTCCTCACTGGACTTTGCGAGCTGTTCGCGCAGCGCCATCTGCGCGGATTCATTACGTCGGGCAAGCTTGCCGGCAACACTGAGCTGATTTTCCAGCATGCTAATCGTCGTCTTTTGCTGGCTGGCGACGCGGTTTGCCGTCTCAACAGCACGGGACAGATTGCCGTTCTCATTGCGCAGCCACAGGAGGCCGAGCGCGGCCAGTACTGACAGTACGACGAACAGCCTCATTGCACCCCCTTCAGACAGTAAGCAAGCTCACGCTGGCGACGATTTTCGAGGCCTTTACTGCGCTCGCCGTTGACGTACACCCACCGGGTAAGCTGGTCGCATGCCTGGAACCACTGCTGATGCTTGAGATAGGAAACCAGCGTCGACCGACAGGCCGCGCCGGTACCGACGTTAAAGGAGAAGCTGACCAGCGCGTCATACACCGGCTGCGGCATTGTGACCGGTACGCAAGCTGCCAGACGGCGCTCGGTATTCAGCACATCGGCAACCAGATTTGCCGCGGCTTCGCGCTCGGTGATATCGCGTTTCGGAACCACTCCGCCAGTGTGGCCGATGCCTGACGTCCATACGCCCGCACTGCACTGGTAGGGCCGCAACCGGCATCCTTCAAGGTCGGCAAGCAGCGCCAGCCCTTCAGGCGAGATATGCAGCAGACGAAAATCAGGCATCAGCGCAGCCAGCGCCAGCACTATGGCCACACTGCAACGCTTAACCATTGAACTCACGAGCATTGCCTTTGCCGACGCCGGTTTCGGTCAGACAGCGAAAGGTTTTGCGCCGGTACCAGAAATTCACCGCAGCCGTAAAAATGGCGCACAGGCTCCCCACATAAAGCGCAAGCCGTTCGGGAGTCTGCGCCCCGAAATACGCCAGCAGCACCGCCAGCCAGTAGGTGACAAAGGTGCTGAACCTTTCCATTGTCAGTCCCATAGATTCAGGGTCTCCGCTGTGGGTGATGTTTCAACGTCAGGCAGGTCAATTGCCGCGCCATGCGGCAGAATGACGCCCAACTCACACAGGCCAGGGTTAGCCTGCAGCACCGCCTCAACCACGCCCTCAGTGCGCCCGTAATACCGGAAGCAAAGCGCGTCGAGGATGTCGCCCTGCATCGCGTAAACTTTCATCAGCGTTGCCCCCTGAAACAGCGCGGTTTGTCCTGCAGCCGCGAGACGAACCAGCGCATATCCCGCCACAGGTCATCGATGGTGGTTTCAACGCTGCGCGCTTTTTTGTCACCCTTACCGTTGGCCCCAACGCCGCGATAGTGTTCATACAGATTGGCGGTCGCCAACGCCGTCGCGGCGCTCAGATAGTGGAAAACGTGCTCGCTCTCGCCGTCGATTTCCTCAGCAGGCACGTCGGCCAGTTGCCTGAGCCCTGCGGCAATCTGGCGCGCCCGGTAGTCGTAAAGCTCTGCATTAATTTCCGCCATGCCGGTCTTGATGGCATTGCGCAGGCGAGCATCTGACACCGTCTGCCCAAGCCGCATCAGCTCGCGCACCCGCTTCGGATCCACATCAGGAAAAAAGAAGGTGTTTTTAATCACCGTGTCGCCCGCCTCCGGCGCGGGGATCACCACGCCCGGTACATTGGGCTGATTAAGTATCACTGTCGTCATGACAATCTCATTAGGTTGGGTGGTGGACGCCGCTCGCCGTCAGGGTCTGCGTCTGCTTTGACCCGCGTGCTGCCCGATTTCAGGTCTGCGGTCTGCCAGCAGCTCATTACTGCCATCGCCTCTCTTTAGTGCGTTGCGGCTGGCTGTTTTCTTCAATCTTGCCGGCCAGCACCTCATGCATCGGTTGGTGTTACCGGTTACCGCCAGTTTCCAGACTCAGGACATCCTCAGCCACCCGTCACGACTGGATGACTCGTAACACAACAGCACCTTAGCCAGTCACTGACGGCTATTAAAAAGCGTTGCTCAGAATCCATCACGACGAGGCATCATGACGATCTCCGCCAATACAACTTTGTCGTGAAGTTAATAACCTGTTTATGCGCGAGTTTTTTAATACCAGACGTCGGTTTTCTATTCGGGGAGTTGCAGTGCAGCATGATCGACGGGATGGAAGAATGGGAAGGCTTTGCCAGGTTTGGCTGGCGCCCGGAGTGGGTTAGCTAAGACCCGTCACACACCGGCGACAGCGCCAGATGCGTCGTGCTTGCGCCGCTGGGGGCCGGAGCAAGTTCCGCATGCTGGAGCGTCACCAGCGGGGAGGGTATGGACTTTGCCGCGCAGGCAGAGGGGATCAGCAGCGGGCGGAATAACATCAAAGAGAGCGAAAGATAAAAAAGCTATTACGTATCCATGATTTTGCTTTATATGTAATCACTATAAAAACAAACCCATGCTATTCAACATGGGATTTCAGTTTGCAAATTTTTCAGAAACTAACGCCAGCTCTCATCTTCCCAAACTTCCTGAAGAATATTATCCAACGACTCACGGTCTGAATCTTCATCAAACCCCACCAGCTCAACGCCGGTCATGGAGCCTTTTTTGACGGTGACACACGTAAATGGAAAAACAGACTGTATTCGCCTGGTCAATTCGCATTGAAAAGCGTCAATTACCGGCTGACCTATCTTATGATCTTTATCCAGCGTGATATTTACCCTAACTTCGCCCGCTCTTTTTAATCGTTCTTCGACAGGCGTTGCAGAGAAAACCACTGAAAAATCATTGTTTTTCATCAAGTTCCCTCTTGCTATCTCCGCTATCAAATTCAATGCAATTTCACGGTCTCTTTCCTGACAAGTACCTTCAGCCGTCAGACGCGCAATCATTTCGACCCGCTCAATCATAACGTGCTTGCTTAACTCTCTGTCCACACAACCTCCATCACGAGATACTGTATAAACATACAGTAGCACTGGTATCAATTTGTGTGAAGAAAAATTCGTGTGAAATACGATGTATGTACATGATATCGATGGCTATAAGCTGCTTTCTTTTAAGAGTTAAACCTCTAAGACCGCAACAAGGCTGAGGTTTTCATCCCCTTTGTCGGATGTAATGGTGCTGCGAAAAATATTTCGCCGTGTTGCGAACCGGTGCACCATTTCCCGTTAAAGCAGCTTTTACCGCCCCTGATCAGATGCAGGGCTTCGCCCCGGCTGATGACTATGCCGGTGGTCTGATTTATCTCATCGATACTTCTCACTATCGCGGCGTTTTGATCATCCGTTCCATGGATAAATTTTCGCCGGATAATCGTCTTTTGGTCTCTGAGTCGATTGATTAACTGCCGCCTTTCACGTTGATTCAGAGGCTTTGATAAATCCAGCGCCGGTGGAGCACGTTCGCTTCCCGTACAGTTATTGACAGAACTCCGAGAGGGCGCAGCAGCGCCCTTAACGTCAACGGCTAAATCAACGGCATGCTTCGGCACAATTTTCCACTGCGTAAGCCTGGTTAAAATCGGAGTGCCTGCACCAACGGTAGAATCGTACACGCCACGAATGCAGATCATTTCCTCGCCATACTGATTAAACCCGGTGCGTGATTCATACAGCGTGCGCACCTGCAAATCATCGCGACGGACAAACGGACCACCTTGCGCATTAACATAACCGGCCCAGTCACCGGCGTCGGCGGCGTCGTGGACAGCGGCAAACTCGACGCTCAGGCCGTGCGCCGTCTCGGTATCAGCCAGACGACGCAGCTCACGGTAGACCGTTACCGGCGCACCGCCGATAAATTGAAACTGACGAATGTGCCAGCGCGCCGCCCATGCTGAAACGGCAGGAGCTGTCTCTTTCAGCAGCTCACCGCTTTCGTTATCGCTTTCGCCATCAAGAGCATAACCGTCGATATTTTTTGAGATGTATTTGGCAATATAGCCGGTAGCACTGCCCTTCTCCGGGTCAATGGCCTCGGCGTGGAAGCGTGCTTTTTGGGCTTTATCGCTTTTCAGCTCAACGCGATCTTCCTCCCACGCATAATCTCGGATGATAAGGCGCACGCGCTCGACATCTTCCGGCAGCATAAACATAAGCATGTGCCAGTGAGGGGTTCCGTCGTGATGGGGTTCGGCGACGCGGATACCGAAAATGCGGATCGCTTCCCGGTGCAGCTTGGCCCGGATGCGCGCCCACATCCCGGTGAGATAGCCTTGGGTGTCCGCCGGGCTGGCTCCGTTCCATTTGCTGTTGCGGTAGCCCGCTTTAGTGGTGGCATGATATTTAGACGGCGCGGTCAGGGTGTAAAACTCTCCGACGTAACCGAGCTGATTGCAGATATTTTCAAACCCACGAATACGGGTCATCAGCTCGCAGCGGCGTATCGCAGGATTAGCGACTGAGCCGTCGTATTTTTCAATCAGGCTGATGCGGTTGCCGTCTTCGTCTTCGAGATCCAGACCTTTAAGAAATTCGCGCGTGCGGCGCTTCTGCTCGCGCCAGTCTGTCACGCATTTTTTGCTCGCGTAGGCGTGCTTTTTCTTACTGACGTTGCCGACAGCGATTTGCAGATGTTCGCACCATGCAGCCGCAACACGTCGCAGGCGGCCACGCCACCAAACCTCATTAAACATGCGGGTGACTGCCGGTGCGATTTCATCTTCGGCGACATACTTCTTTTTCACCCGCTCCCAGTGCGGAGGAATGATGTTGAATTGCAAGGAAATTAAGCCGGCGCGCAGGTACCAGCTGTACAGCGTTTTGAGCTCGCTTAATCCGTTATCATCAATGTCGGCCAGCTCACCACGAATAAAATTAGCGATATCAGCGGCCAGCAGGTCAATATCGGCGCGCGACATATCCGGAAGCCGGTTATATCTGGCGACCATATTAACCATGCGTGACGCCAGATATTGCATAAGCTGAGTATCGAAATGACCACCGAAAACAGCGGCTGATACGTTGCTGTTGATACCGGCGCATTGATATTTTTTCGCAACCCGTTCAAGACGCGGCAATGCCTTTTTGCAAAAGCTGATTAAAAAAGCATTGGCGCGTCGACTGCCCAGATTTTGCTCCAGCACCTCTGCGGTGCGATAAACCTCAAAACGCACGCACTCGGGCTGGAGAGAAAACATCTTTCTCGCATGCAGCAACGCCGCAAACATACGGTCGCGGCGGTGCTGTTGCTCATAGGTAAGATACGGGCTGGCGATTGCCGACCGCGGAGCATTCCACGGATAAGCGAATTGAACAGCCAATTCATCCCCTCCGATAGTGTTTTAATTTGAGTTCGGCGATTTGCTGGCAGGTGACACAAAAACACACGCCCGGAATCGCAACGCGGCGAGCTTCCGGGATGGGTGCATCACATTCTTCGCAGTGGAAACGAAACGGCGCCGCGATACGGCTACGTGCATTGCTGATATGGCGCTCACGGTCTTCCTGCTCGCGCTGTTGTGCTAAATCCATTGCGTCGGCCATCAGTGCAGCTCCTGTAATTCGTTCTCAAAACGAGAAGCTTCGCGGCGCAGCAGTTCAGCGGCGTCTTTACCGCTCATGCCCTCTTCGGTGATATGGACAGCCAGCGCCTCAAGACGGATTGAAACTGCGCGCGCGCGGTCTTTACGCTCTTCGTTTTTTGCGTCTGTCAGCAATAGGGCCATTGCATCTCTATCGGTGATAAAACGATGAGATTCGGTATTACGCATAATTAACTCTCCTGATTTCAGGCAATAAAATGCCCGGCGGGTTTACGCCATTAATTTTCTGTCTGGATTAGTTCGGCATGGTTAGCCGTTTAGGAAATAAGCTCACTATTGCGCGAAAATGATTCATCGCTGTTATCAGCGCCTTTTTCTCGCCAGTAGTCAGCTCGTTTAATTCGAGCTGATGACGAGCCGCCGGTATTTTTGCCAGAAAGAAGATAGCGGCCAACGCTCGGTTATTTTCCTCAAATTGCGAGTCGTGTTTATCGCGCATATCATCGACAAAACGTTCGACCTCTTTCCAGCCAGCTCCCCAATATCTGGCGCGCAGCTCGGCCACATGATTGAGACCGACCAGACGCTCACCCGCTTTTAGCGGAACGGTTAACGAGACGGCTTCAATAGCCATAACTCCCCCCTGCTTTGGTAGAGAGGCCAGCCAGTGAGCAACCTGAATGCCTGGCAAGCTGAAAATCAAACATGTCGCCCCATGAAATTCACATAAAGTGAATTACGCACCAATGACGAGCTGAAAGCGGGAATGACCCAACGCCTTACGCAACTGATCTTCTTTCCAGCGCGCGTAATAGATGCGAATAGGCCCGCCTGCTTTCTTGCAGCCTTTGCGGATAATACGAGGTTCGATAGGTACACGCGGGTTATCGCCGGTGGTCCAGCGGTAAGCGGTACGTTCAGAAACACCCTCAAGCTCTGCGAACTGTTGCAGAGTAACGATCGGTGCAGGCACTTTGATGATTGCGATTTCAGAAGCCATGTTGCATGATTCCCATTTTGACAATGTTTGCAATCAACGGCCTCTGTTTGCCAACTTCCGCCAGTGATTGTCCTAATTAGCAATGATACTAATACCCAAATGAGTATTAGTAAATACTCAAAGGAATAAATATTGATCTTTGATACTCAGGTGAATAATGACGAGTTACTGGACAGAATCTGTCAAGTATATGGTTTCAAACAAAAAATCCAGTTAGCTCGCCACTTCAATATTGCAGCCAGCTCCCTGCAAAATCGCTACGCGCGAGGAACGGTTTCTTATGACTTCGCGGTGCAATGTGCTTTAGAAACTGGCGCGAGCCTGCTATGGCTGCTGACCGGGCAGGGTTCCCAATACGACGGGAAACCGGCACCAACGGATCCTAAAACAATAGAATCATTCACGCTGAGTGATGGAAAGCTCGAAAAAAACTCACCATTGAGTATCGATGCGAGTTTTTTCAGTAAGCAAATGTCAAAAGGTATTGCTGTCCGGGCCGATGGAAAGCTTAACTTTATCGAACAAGATGCCTCACTTTCTGATGGCCTTTGGCTGGTTGATATTGAGGGCGCTACCAGCCTCAAAGAATTGACGTTACTACCTGGCAAGAAACTTCACGTTGCGGGCGGTAAAGTACCGTTTGAATGTGGGATAGATGAGATAAAAACGATTGGCCGTGTAGTGGGTATATACAGCGAGGTTAATTGATGGCGGTCCGTAAAAATCCGGCTGGAGGCTGGATTTGTGAGCTTTACCTTAACGGGGCAAAAGGCAAACGCATCAGAAAGAAATTCGCCACCAAAGGCGAGGCGTTGGCCTTTGAACAGTACACCGTTCATAATCCGTGGCAGGAAGAAAAACAAGACCGGCGCACGTTAAAAGAGCTGGTTGACGCATGGTACAGCGCACACGGCATTACCCTGAAAGACGGACTAAAACGTCAGTTAGCGATGCACCATGCTTTTGAGTGTATGGGCGAACCGCTTGCGCGTGATTTCGATGCGCAGATGTTTTCCCGCTACCGGGAAAAGCGGTTAAAGGGTGAATATGCCCGTTCAAACAGGGTAAAAGAAGTATCGCCCCGCACGCTTAACCTTGAGCTGGCCTACTTTCGCGCGGTGTTTAATGAGCTAAACCGTCTCGGAGAGTGGAAAGGCGAAAATCCACTGAAAAATATGCGCCCTTTCCGCACGGAAGAGATGGAAATGGCCTGGCTAACTCAGGATCAGATTGCTTTGCTGCTCGGTGAATGCAAACGGCACCACCATCCAGATTTAGAAGCCGTGGTAAGAATCTGTCTCGCCACTGGCGCTCGCTGGTCTGAGGCCGAGAGCCTGAAAAAAAGCCAGCTCGCGAAATATAAAATCACCTATACCAACACGAAAGGCAGAAAAAACCGCACCGTCCCAATCAGCCAAGCGCTTTATGAATCCCTGCCTGATGATAAAAAAGGTCGGTTATTCAGTGATTGTTATGGCGCGTTCCGGTCAGCTCTGGAAAGAACAGATATCGAGTTACCGGCGGGGCAACTGACCCACGTTTTGCGCCACACTTTCGCCAGCCACTTTATGATGAATGGCGGTAATATTTTGGTGTTGCAGCGCGTGCTTGGCCATACAGATATAAAAATGACGATGCGATATGCGCACTTTGCTCCAGACCATCTGGAGGATGCTGTTAAGTTCAATCCACTGGCGGTAAGTGGCGGTAAAGTGGCGACAGAAATGGCGGATAATGGGTAATCACTGGCAAACAGTGGCAATCTAAGTCAATGACTTATAGAGTAAAGTATTGTTTTTCCATTGTTCTTGTAGGAACTCATAATCGCCTGCTCGCTGTTTCAAGTTCAGCAGAAGGACCACCAAAGTTTAGATTTGAAATCCTATAATAAGCCAGTCTAATGAATGATTCTTATTTCCCCCATTTCTGAGTAGCGATATCTCTCCGCACACTTTATGCCACCCCCTCCAACACTCCAGCGTGCCTGTGCAGATCAATGATTACAAAACATGTTAATGCTAAAATTATTACGCGCTGATACATGTTTTACTTCTTTAAAAAGGAAATTTGAGTGAAAAATATGCTGGGTTTTGTACTGTTGACTGCCACTTTCTACGCAAACGCGGGCTTTGTAAATCCGATGGATTTTGATGGTTCAGAAGCGCAGAAGCAGGAGGTAATCGATTTTATTCAGACTCAAGTCAAAAAAGATTATTGCGAGGGGGCAATTGATATGTGCCAGGACACGACCCTCCGCATGATGGAAAAACAAAACCTTAACGCTTTTAAAAAACTAACGCAGGCTAATAACAAAAAGATCCTCGATAAGGTGATTGCAGATTATTGCGAGGGGGCGATTGATATGTGTAATTATTCAACTCTAAGCATGATGTACGATCAGAATCTTAAAGCCAGTAATGAAACGCTGAGTTGGTAATTAAAACAATTAAAACATTCCGTAATCCGCACGTTAGCATCATTACCAAAAAAAATGGCGGGATAAATCCCGCCATTTAATCACCGCCGTAAAAGCCGGACAGTTTTAGAAATTATATTTCACGCCAAATGTTACGGTGGTATCACTGTAACCTTTACTGCCGACCTGTTGGCCGACATTGCCCCACATATTGAGGCGGTTGGTGAGATCCCCCTCAAGACCCAGTTTCATCTCCGCAACGTTACCTGCGCCGCCCTGTTTAAAGGTATGGCTACCGGTGGTTTCATGGGACATTTTCGCAGCAAAGTCTTTGCTGTTATGAATCCATGTGGCTTCGATATACGGTTTGAATTTCTGAGATTGCGCCTCTTCTTCCTGAGAAGGTTGGGTAAGGAATGCTTTCATACCCAGCCGCGTTTGCACATTGCCGTCACCTTCTCCTGAGACCAGCGTATTCGAGGCTTCTCTGTGATCATCCGCTTTTACGCCCATCCAGATAGCCTGTGCTTTCGGCTGGAGGTAGAAGTTATAATGCTCACTTGCACCGGCAAAGAAGGTATATCCGGTTTCAAGTGAAGCCGTGAAGCCTTTTGAGTCGTATTTCTCCTGAGCCAGTCCCTCACCATTCACTTCGTTTTTAAACCAGCTGTATTGCAGCCAGCTATCCACGTAAGCACCGGTATGAGCCTTCTCATCAGCAAACCATGTTCCGTAGGTACCCACGCTGTAACCTTTCGCTGAGCCTTTAGAACGGCTGCCTGAACCCGACGTTATGGTGTTATTGCTGCTATTGGCATAGCCCGTCATCAGCCCTACGCGCCACAGATCGTTTTCGTTGCTGCTGAAGCGGAAAACGTCGCCACCCAACTGCGTCACAAAACGATTATCCTGCGTTTTAAAGGTCCCGCTGGAATCACGAGAGCGGTTGTGGCTGCCGGTGGTACGCAGCCACATTGAGGTCGCTTTCTTCTCACCCGTCATCGCATCGGTATACCAGGTTTCTCCTGAACGATTCTCCAGGCTGGTATTGAACATGGTATTCGCCGCCGCGAGGTTTGCGATATAACTTCCCGCTTCCGGACGATCCGGGTTCTCGGTGCGCAGATACCAGTCGCCGTCGGACGGATTCGTCACCCCACCCTGATACAGTTTATAGTCATACGCGCCTGCAACCACGCGGCCTTCCAGCTCGAAGTTAGCGCCAGATTTTCCTGAGATATCAATAATTCTGATACCGTTATTGGTATAAGCCCCCTGGCCACCAATATTGTTGACTTTAATGCTGCTGACTCCGCTGGTATCCCCGTTAATCACCAGACGGTCCGTCGTACTCTCGTCCCCGGCAAGTACGGTATCAAAGATAATCCGGCTGCCTTTCTGTCCAACGTAGTTACCGTTGACAGTAAAGTCTGCGTAATTATCTCCGGTTAGCGCATGGGACATGATCAGACGGCCGGCGTTATCTACATTCCCCGAGACACGCCCGAATCCACCGAGCGCACCATTTTCCTGAATGGTCACGTTACTGTTAAGAACAACCGGAACCTGCGTATTGCGGGCTCTGGCCCGGGTATCAGCAACGTAAATCGTTTGCCCATCCTGATTTTTCACCGTGCCTTCACCCAGCTGGATAATGCCATTTTCGATAATGGTGTTACCCGCCGTTACCACATTTTCAAGCAACTTCAGCGTACCGCTACCCTGTTTAATCAGATCACCGCTGCCGCCGATCAGGTTTTTCAGGCTCCAGTCATTGGCCACATCCAGAATTAATTTGCCGTCATTACTTACGCGTCCGGCTCCCAATTGCTCTGCCTTGTTGGCGGCAAGCGTGGTGTCCTCTGCCAGAGTAAATGCTCCGGTGTACTGCGCGTTGTTACCGCTCAGTTGAACCGTTGCCTTGTTCTGCAACTGCAGGTTACCCGCCTCGCTCAGGCTATTGGCGAAGGTACCCTGAGCGCCGTTAAGCGTCAGCGTGCCTTTGTTGGCAATATTTCCGGAACCCAGCCCTGTGACATCTGCCAGCACCACGCTGGCGGCGCTGCTAATCGCGGTATTACCGGTAAATGAACGGTTTGCCTGGCTGACGTTAAGCGTGCCCGCAGACAGACTCAGCTGACCGGCCCCCGTAAGAAGCCCATCGACCTGACCACCATTTTTAATTGTGACGTTACCGCCATTAAGATTAAACCGGCTGTCAGCCTGGGCATTTAACTGACCAATGGTCTGACGGGTACCATTGATATCCACCTGCGTGCCGCCGGACATCGCCAGCTCTGAGGTTAAGCCCAGAGCATTGCTGGCTTCAAGCCTTAAGCCACCCTGGCGCAACAGCGTCGCGCCGGTATAGTCATTATTGCCATTGCTTAAAGAGAGGATTGCGCCATCGGTTAAGCCCTCAATAGCCAGGTCGCCACTACCGGAAATCTTCGCCGACATGCCGTTGGATTGCAGAGCATTGTTTGCTTCCAGAGCCTGTAACCTGAGCGCATCGACGCCTTTCGCAAGCAGATCAATCGCTTTAAGGCCGTAGTTAACATACAGGCCATCCTGACGGGTACCCGTAGTTAAGCCATAGTCGAACGATCCCACGGCTGATGGTGCGCTGGCCCCGTCATTGGTCAGCCCGGCCTGAACAGATTGGGTTATCGGCTGGCCGTTCGCATCCGTCAGCGTCAACTCCTGCCCGCTTCCTTTAGCATCACCGCGCGCTAAATCGACGATAATTTCCCCTTCATCGAGTTCTAACAAGGACTTACCTTCAAGCCCTGGCGTGACGTTCGCCGGAAGATTCACCTGTACTTCACCGCCGCCGGTCACATCGATGCTGCCCGCCTCAATGACTCCCTCAGAGACAAATTGCCCGTTATTATCAACGATGTTATCGAACTTCAGCGTGCCGTTATTCAGGGTCAGCCCACCGATTTTCTGCACGCCATCAGACACATTAACCAGACCATTTTCAGAAAGCGTCAGGTTAGCGTTAGTGAGCGCGAGGGTATTGCTATTCCCTAATATCAACCCAGTGCCGGACAAATCGACCTTACCGGCGAATGCCGTGCCTGCTGCTTCACCAAACGAGAACAGCGGACCACCTGACGTCACATTCAGCGCGCCATTACCTGCAAGCGCGTGATCAAAGCGATTCAAACCGGAAAGCGTTAATGCGCTATTGCGGTTAATGTTCACGCCAACAGCCTTATCAAGCTGGTAGCCAACGCCGAATGTAACATTCGCCTCATCGGCAAGAGTCAGCACGCCATTTCCGGCTACTTTATTGCTAAATACTCCCTGATAGCCTGACAGGACGAGCTTATCAAAGGCACCCGCAAGCGAGATGCTGGCGTTTTTTCCCAGCTGGCTCAGCGAGCCCACCGTCAATGCACTGTTACCGTTAAGCGCATAGCTTCCTGTGAAGCCATCGTTATTTCCGGTAAGTTGCACATTTGCACTGTTCGTCAGCGCAACAACGCTGTCCTGCACGCCAGACAACGCATTTCTGATTGCACCGCTCAGCCCGTTCATCACTAAAGACGCACCGCTTTCATCCAGATTAACTCCGGCTTTATCTGCGCCCAGATTATTCGACTGAGTGATGGTTAACGACCCATCCCCACTAACGTGATGCTCACCGGTAAAGGTGCTGTTACCATTTAGCGTGGTCGCCGCATTAACATTCACCCGCCCATCACCGCTCAATGCATTTCCGAGCGTTAAGCCAGCCGCATTCAGATTTAGTGCACCATCAACGTCAACTTTACTGCTGCCAAGGTTACCGTTATCGCTTAGCGTAATGGATGCTCCACTATTGATTGAGGTATTACCTTTAAGATTGTCATTCGCGCCAGAAATGCTCAGGTCACCACCGGCTACGGTGATAGCCCCCTCGCCTTTTAATCCGTCGTCAGAGCCAGACTGGCCGCCGTTGCTTAACACCAGTTCACCGTTATCCAGTGAGACCGTGCCGCTGTTATCCAATACCCCGATGGTCTGTTTAAAACCGTTTAAGGAAGTGGTCGCCCCTTGTTTAATAGTTAGCTCAGAGGTCTGGCCCAACGCATTGTCAGCCCCTAACAGCAACGCCCCCTGATTCACCGTCGTAACACCCGTGTAGCTGTTTTTACCGTTAGCGAGGGTTAATGCCCCGTTCGATGCATTGATATTCAGGCCACCTTTGCCGGATAACAACGCATTTAAACTCTGATTAGAACCTGCTTCACCGGTTTCCAGCAACAGCGCATCAGTACCATCAGTCACTAATTCAAGCGCCGTCAGGCCATACTTAATATACAGCCCGGTATCATCACCGTTGTTACTGGTCAGGCCGTAGCTATAGGTGGCATTAGCAACCGTTTTATCGCCCTGAGTAATGGCAGAGAGCACCGCCTGATCGCCTGAGATAACCGGCGTACCGTTAATGCTCAAATTTATGTTGTTAACATTACCGGTCACCGCCCCGGCATTCACCAGCGTCATCAGCACCTCGCCTCTATCCTGGTCAAGAATCGAGACACCCGGTGCCGCTGGTACGCCAACGTTTTCCCACTCGGCATCACCGGTCACAGCAACATCGCCGCTGTTCAGCGCCAGCGTTTCAGCATTAATAATGCCATTCGCTTTTGACTGTGGTGCATCGACTTCGAATGCCAGCTTACCGCCGTTAACATCGATATCTTTCAGCGACCTGTCGGTACTGCCAACATTAGTGATGCTGTCCCGGCCCAGAGTCAACGCCGCATTAGCCACGGCTGTTACGTTATTTTGATTAAGATTGAAGGTGCTATCTTGCAGAGTGACACTACCGGTAAATGCTCCCCCGGTATTCGCCCCGAAGTTAAACGTCTGATTTCCGGCATTCACATTCAGCGAACCGTTACCGCTTAGCGCCTGATTAAACTCGGCTACATCGGACAATTGCAGCTCGCTGTTATTGTCGATGCTCATGGCGATATCGGATCCGATATTCGCCATGCTGTTCATCGCCACCAATGAACCCCCGGTCAGCGATATCGTCCCCTTGCCAGCGACCTGATTAGCAAAATCACCGCGGTATTCTGAGAGGTTTAATGCATCACCTGCGGCTTCCAGTAACACGCTGGCCTCTTCACCAAGCTGGCTGGTAAAACTGGCCGTCAGGCTACTCTCGCCGCTAACGTTATAGGTGCCTTTAAACGCGTCATTATCGCCGGTCAGAATAGCGCCGGAGCCTTTGGTGACATTGATTTGGCTACCGGAAACGCCAGAAAGCGACTGGCCAAGCTCACCATTCAGGGCATCAAATACCAGCGCAGAGCTTGCATCCTGCAGGGCGACATTTGCCTCACTACTCCCCAGGTTGGCAGCCTGAGATATCGTCAGCATGCCGTTACTATTAACGCGGTGTGTTCCTTTGAACGAACTCTCTGCGCTAAGCGTCACGTTGCCATTAGTATTGATATCCCCAGTGCCCCTCAGAACGTTTACCAGCGTCTGGTTAACGTTCAGATTCAGCATCCCGTCGACGGCTACCTCGGCGTTACCCAGCGTACCGCTATCGCTGAGCGTGAGGGTTCCCGCTTCATCAATCAACGTGGTACCAGCAAGCCCTGCGTTCGCCTGTGATATCGCAAGCTCACCGCCGGACACCACCAGATTGCCGTTACCGGTAAGTCCGCCTGCCACCGTAGAGGCTCCGCCGTTATTCAGCGTCAGCGTGCCGTCGCCAATATCGACCACTCCCGTATTATTGAATTCGCCGGTTTTGCCTGTGGTGTCGTCTTTATTAATCGTCAACGCACCATCCGCACCCACCTTAATCGTACCGGCATTAATCAGCGCCCCCAGGGACTGGGATTTACCGTTGAGATCAAAGAGAGTATTAGCAAGCGCGCTCAGTTGTGAGGTGTTCCCCAGCGCATTATTACTTCCAGCGACCAGGGTTCCGCTCTTAATGAGTGTGCTGCCGGTATAGTCATTTTCCGTATTACTCAGCCTCAGACTTTCGCTATTGGCATTAAGCGCAAGGTTACCGTTACCGGTAATTTGAGCAGTAAAGGTTTTTGCCGCTTCGGAAGTATTGGCAGTATTAAGTTCCAGGGTCTTATCAGCGAGCAGAGCCAGTTTCACCAGCCTCGCCACTACGCTTATGCCGCTGTCAGCGCTCAGGGCAAAATTATAGAAGCCTTCAGCCACCGTCGCGCCACTCTGAATAACACCCACTTCGGTATTGTTCGTCAGCGAATTGCCATCCAAATCCTGTAATGAGAGTTTTGCCAGCTCCTCAGCGCTCAATGCCTTACTGTTCACCAGCACGCGCGATTCGCCGTTGCTTTGCTCCAGTAAGTTATCGCCCAGCGACAGGTTGTTTTGCACCTGAATAATGCTGCTATCGGTCACATCCAGCGAGCCGGATTCAATATATCCATCGGAAGTAAACCTGGTCGTACCGCCACCCAGCGTCAGACCACCAATAGCCTGCGGATCCACATCGACACTCACCGTCGTGCCGCCGCCAACATTCAGGTTGGCATCAGTCAGCGCCAGGGTATTGTTGCCGGACAACATAAACTGCGCATTACTGAGATTTACCTGACCGGCAAAGTTGTTTCCGGTGTTGTCGCCAAAGTTAAATGCCTGGTTTCCTGTCGCGGCATTAACATTCAGCGCGCCGCTCCCGGTAAGCGCTTGATTAAATACATTAAGACCCGCCAGAGTTAGGGCACTGCCGTCAGCAATATCCACCCCGATATCCGACGCAAGATTGCCGGTACTGTTCAGGGTGACATCCGCGCTGTCGCTCAGCGACAGCAGGCCCGTGCCGCCGACCTGGTTGCCAAAGGCGCCGCTGTAGCCCGCCAGGTTCAGGGTATTACCCGCGCCGTTCAGCAGGACGGAAGCACTACCCGCGCCGAGATTACTCGCGCTGCCCACGCTCAGCGTGCTGTCGCCGCCGACCGAATAGGTGCCGAGGAAGTTGCTGTTATTGCCGCCCAGCGCCGCCTCGCTGCCGCCGGTCAGGCTGACGGTGCTGCCCGCCACACCGGACAGCGCATTGTTAATCGCTCCGCTGAGCGCATTCAGCACCAGCTGCGAGCCCGCGCTGCTTAACGAGACCGTGGCCGCGTCACTGCCGAGGTTGCCCGCTTTCGAAATCGTCAGCGCCCCGTCCGCGCCCACGTTGTGTAACCCGCTGAAGGTGTTGTCCGCACTCAGGGTGACGTTAGCCCCGGTGTTGATGTTACCACCGCCGCTCAGCACGTTCGCCAGCGTCTGGTCCGCGTTCAGGTTCAGCGTACCGCCGCTGGCAATGCCAACCGCCGCGCTGCCGAGCGTTCCGGTATCCGTTAAGGTTACGGCCGCGCCCTGATTAATCGTGGTATTACCGGCAAGACCGGCGTTAGCTTTGGAGACAGCAAGCTCGCC
The DNA here is from genome assembly GCF_032164335.1 of Winslowiella toletana. Taxonomy (NCBI): domain Bacteria; kingdom Pseudomonadati; phylum Pseudomonadota; class Gammaproteobacteria; order Enterobacterales; family Erwiniaceae; genus Winslowiella; species Winslowiella toletana. The sequence continues at coordinate 4,217,131 of NZ_CP134152.1, forward strand.
GCCCGATACCACCAGGTTGCCGTTGCCGGTCAGCCCGCCAGCGGCGCTGGAGCTGCCGCCGTTCGTCAGCGTCAGCGTGCCGTCGCCAATATCGACCACTCCCGTATTATTGAATTCGCCGGTTTTGCCTGTGGTGTCGTCTTTATTAATCGTCAACGCACCATCCGCACCCACCTTAATCGTACCGGCATTAATCAGCGCCCCCAGGGACTGGGATTTACCGTTGAGATCAAAGAGAGTATTAGCAAGCGCGCTCAGTTGTGAGGTGTTCCCCAGCGCATTATTACTTCCAGCGACCAGGGTTCCGCTCTTAATGAGTGTGCTGCCGGTATAGTCATTTTCCGTATTACTCAGCCTCAGACTTTCGCTATTGGCATTAAGCGCAAGGTTACCGTTACCGGTAATTTGAGCAGTAAAGGTTTTTGCCGCTTCGGAAGTATTGGCAGTATTAAGTTCCAGGGTCTTATCAGCGAGCAGAGCCAGTTTCACCAGCCTCGCCACTACGCTTATGCCGCTGTCAGCGCTCAGGGCAAAATTATAGAAGCCTTCAGCCACCGTCGCGCCACTCTGAATAACACCCACTTCGGTATTGTTCGTCAGCGAATTGCCATCCAAATCCTGTAATGAGAGTTTTGCCAGCTCCTCAGCGCTCAATGCCTTACTGTTCACCAGCACGCGCGATTCGCCGTTGCTTTGCTCCAGTAAGTTATCGCCCAGCGACAGGTTGTTTTGCACCTGAATAATGCTGCTATCGGTCACATCCAGCGAGCCGGATTCAATATATCCATCGGAAGTAAACCTGGTCGTACCGCCACCCAGCGTCAGACCACCAATAGCCTGCGGATCCACATCGACACTCACCGTCGTGCCGCCGCCAACATTCAGGTTGGCATCAGTCAGCGCCAGGGTATTGTTGCCGGACAACATAAACTGCGCATTACTGAGATTTACCTGACCGGCAAAGTTGTTTCCGGTGTTGTCGCCAAAGTTAAATGCCTGGTTTCCTGTCGCGGCATTAACATTCAGCGCGCCGCTCCCGGTAAGCGCTTGATTAAATACATTAAGACCCGCCAGAGTTAGGGCACTGCCGTCAGCAATATCCACCCCGATATCCGACGCAAGATTGCCGGTACTGTTCAGGGTGACATCCGCGCTGTCGCTCAGCGACAGCAGGCCCGTGCCGCCGACCTGGTTGCCAAAGGCGCCGCTGTAGCCCGCCAGGTTCAGGGTATTACCCGCGCCGTTCAGCAGGACGGAAGCACTACCCGCGCCGAGATTACTCGCGCTGCCCACGCTCAGCGTGCTGTCGCCGCCGACCGAATAGGTGCCGAGGAAGTTGCTGTTATTGCCGCCCAGCGCCGCCTCGCTGCCGCCGGTCAGGCTGACGGTGCTGCCCGCCACACCGGACAGCGCATTGTTAATCGCTCCGCTGAGCGCATTCAGCACCAGCTGCGAGCCCGCGCTGCTTAACGAGACCGTGGCCGCGTCACTGCCGAGGTTGCCCGCTTTCGAAATCGTCAGCGCCCCGTCCGCGCCCACGTTGTGTAACCCGCTGAAGGTGTTGTCCGCACTCAGGGTGACGTTAGCCCCGGTGTTGATGTTACCACCGCCGCTCAGCACGTTCGCCAGCGTCTGGTCCGCGTTCAGGTTCAGCGTACCGCCGCTGGCAATGCCAACCGCCGCGCTGCCGAGCGTTCCGGTATCCGTTAAGGTTACGGCCGCGCCCTGATTAATCGTGGTATTACCGGCAAGACCGGCGTTAGCTTTGGAGACAGCAAGCTCGCCGCCCGATACCACCAGGTTGCCGTTGCCGGTCAGCCCGCCAGCGGCGCTGGAGCTGCCGCCGTTCGTCAGCGTCAGCGTGCCGTCGGTAATATCTACCGTACCGCTGTTCGCCAGCGTTTCCACCGTCTGGCTATGACCGTTTAACAACGTTGAAGCTCCCTGATAAACCTCAAGCTGCGAGGTATTACCCAGGACGTTGTTATCACCCAGGATTAACTGTCCGTTTTTCAGAATGGTGGTACCACTGTAGCTGTTATCGCTATTGGAGATAGTCAGCCCATAATCGCCACCTTCGATGACTAATCCACCGCTACCGCTCAGGAGTGAACGAAGTTCCTGAAGATCGCTACGGTTGTCCTCAACCTTAATCAGCAATCCTTTGTCACCATCAGAAATCAAATCCAGCCCGACCATGCTGAACTTCACATATAGCCCCGGATCGTCGGCCACACTGCTATCTGATAACCCAAAGTTATAGTATGCAGTTGCTGCCGTTTCACCGTCCTGGGTTATGGTTTCTGAAATACGCTGATCGTGGGTAACCACCAGGACATCATTAATTTTTAATGCAATATCTTTTAACTTGCCGGTTAAGGTATCGGCGTCGACTAATGTCATCAGAACATTGCCGTAGTCCTGGGCGAGAATAGGCATCAGTTTTAAATCATCAGGCCCGTAGTTCTCCCAGCTATTTCCACCATTTACGGCAATCGTGCCGCTATTCAACGCCAGATTGTCTGTCTTAATCGTGCCATCTGCTGCGCTTTGCGGCCCGACAACACTGAACGCCAGCTCTCCACCATTGAGATTAAGGTTACCGACGGTAGTGTCACTCTCTCCCACATCTGAAAGGCTGCCAGTATTCAACGTCAGGGTAGCGTTGCCCAATACCCCACTGTTATTTGCAATATCAAAGGTGACATCGTTGAGCATAATGTTGCCGCTAAACGCACTTCCGGTACCGGCGCCAAAATTAAAGCTCTGATCATTGCCGTCGACAATAAATGCCCCACTACCGCTCAGCAGTTGATTAAAATCGGTGAGTCCCGCCAGAGTAAGGGCGCTGCCGCCAGCAATATCAATCCCGATATCCGACGCAAGATTGCCGGTACTGTTCAGGGTGACATCCGCGCTGTCGCTCAGCGACAGCAGGCCCGTGCCGCCGACCTGGTTGCCAAAGGCGCCGCTGTAGCCCGCCAGGTTCAGAGTATTGCCCGCGCCGCCAAGCAGGACGGAAGCACTACCCGCGCCGAGATTATTTGCGCTGCCCACGCTCAGCGTGCTGTCGCCGCCGACCGAATAGGTGCCGAGGAAGTTGCTGTTATTGCCGCCCAGCGCCGCCTCGCTGCCGCCGGTCAGGCTGACGGTGCTGCCCGCCACACCGGACAGCGCGTTGTTTACCGCCCCGCTGAGCGCATTCAGCACCAGCTGCGAGCCCGCGCTGCTTAACGAGACCGTGGCCGCTTCACTGCCGAGGTTGCCCGCTTTCGAAATCGTCAGCGCCCCGTCCGCGCCCACGGAGTGTGATCCGCTGAAGGTGTTGTCCGCACTCAGGGTGACTTTGCCGCCGGTATTGATCGCCCCGGCACCGCTCAGCACGTTCGCCAGCGTCTGGTCCGCGTTCAGGTTCAGCGTACCGCCGCTGGCAACGCCAACCGCCGCGCTGCCGAGCGTTCCGCTGTCGCTCAGGGTTATCGTCCCGCCCGATCCGATAGCGGTGTTCCCCGCCAGGCCCGCATTGGCTTTGGAGACAGCAAGCTCGCCGCCCGACACCACCAGGTTGCCGTTGCCGGTCAGCCCGCCAGCGGCGCTGGAGCTGCCGCCGTTTGTCAGCGTTAACGTACCGCCGGCGATATTCACCGTGCCGGTGTTGGCCAGCGCGCCGCTGGTCAGCGCACCGTTCTGGCCGGTGGTGATCTGGCCTGCATTACTCAGCCCGCCCAGCGTCTGCGTGTTGCCGTTAAGGTTAAACGCCGTACCGGCAAGCGTGCTCAGCAGTGAGGTTTTCCCCAGAGCATTATTGCTGCCCGCCACCACCGTACCGCTGTTGATTGTCGTGCTGCCGGTATAGTCGTTACCGGCGTTATTCAGCGTCAGCGTATCGCTACCGGCATTCAGCGCCAGGTTACCCGCTCCGGTGATCAGCGCGCTGAAGTTCTTCGAGGTGGCCCCCGCGGTATCCAGCGCCAGCGTTTTGCCCGTCGCCAGCGCCAGCTTAACCAGCTGCGCCGTGACGCTCAGGCCGCCGCCGATGCCCGACAGGTCGTAGTTGTAGGTCCCGGTCGCCGCCGTGCCATCGCCCTGGTCAATCGCCACCTCCACGCCGGTTTTAATCGCCTGGCCCTGGGCATCCTGCAGCGTCAGTTTTGCCAGATCTTCCGCGCTCAGCGTATTGCTGCTGCCGATCAGCCTGCGCTGCGTGCCGTCATCCTGATCCAGCAGGTTTCCGGTGGTGACATCGTCCGGGGTCACCCGGATGGTGCTGTCCTGCGCCACCGCCAGCGTGCCGCTGGTGATGCTGCTGCCGTCGGTAAACTGCGTGGTGCCGCCGTCAAGCGTCAGGTTGCCCACCGCCTGCGCGCCCGCGCCCACGATCACCGACGCTCCGCCGCCGACGTCAAGCGTCGCCGACTTCAGGCTGGCGGTATTGTTGCCCGTCAGGCCAAACTGGCTGTTGCTCAGGTTAACCCGCCCGGCAAACGCATCTCCGGTGTTGCTGCCGAAGGTAAAGCCCGTGCTGCCATTGATGTTCAGCGCACCGCCGCCGGTCAGCGCCTGATTAAACGCATTAAGACCCGCCAGAGTCAGGGCACTGCCGCCAGCAATATCAATCCCGATATCCGACGCAAGATTACCGGTACTGTTCAGGGTGACATCTGCGCTGTCGCTCAGCGACAGCAGGCCCGTGCCGCCGACCTGGTTGCCAAAGGCGCCGCGGTAGCCCGCCAGGTTCAGGGTATTACCCGCGCCGCCAAGCAGCACGCCTGCATCCGCGCCGAGATTATTCGCGCTGCCCACGCTCAGCGTGCTGTCGCCGCCGACCGAATAGGTGCCGAGGAAGTTGCTGTTATTGCCGCCCAGCGCCGCCTCGCTGCCGCCGGTCAGGCTGACAGTGCTGCCCGCCACACCGGACAACGCATTGTTAATTGCCCCGCTGAGCGCATTCAGCACCAGCTGCGAGCCCGCGCTGCTTAACGAGACCGTGGCCGCGTCACTGCCGAGGTTGCCCGCTTTCGAAATCGTCAGCGCCCCGTCCGCGCCCACGCTGTGTGACCCGCTGAAGGTGTTGTCCGCACTCAGGGTGACGTTAGCCCCGGTGTTAATGTTACCCCCGCCGCTCAGCACGTTCGCCAGCGTCTGGTCCGCGTTCAGGTTCAGCGTACCGCCGCTGGCAACGCCAACCGCCGCGCTGCCGAGCGTTCCGGTATCCGTTAAGGTTACGGCCGCGCCCTGATTAATTGTGGTATTACCGGCAAGACCGGCGTTAGCTTTGGAGACTACAAGCTCGCCGCCCGACACCACCAGGCTGCCGTTGCCGGTCAGCCCGCCAGCGGCGCTGGAGCTGCCGCCGTTTGTCAGCGTCAGCGTACCGCCGGCGATATTCACGGTGCCGGTGTTGGCCAGCGCGCCGCTGGTCAGCGCACCGTTCTGGCCGGTGGTGAGCTGGCCTGCATTGCTCAGCCCGCCCAGCGTTTGCGACTTGCCATTGAGGTTAAACGCCGTACCGGCAAGCGTGCTCAGCAGTGAGGTATTCCCCAGCGCGTTGTTGCTGCCCGCCACAACCGTGCCGCTGTTGATTGTCGTGCTGCCGGTATAGTCGTTACCGGCGTTATTCAGCGTCAGCATATCGCTACCGGCATTCAGCGCCAGGTTACCCGCTCCGGTGATCAGCGCGCTGAAGTTCTTCGAGGTGGCCCCCGCGGTATCCAGCGCCAGCGTTTTGCCCGTTGCCAGCGCCAGCTTAACCAGCTGCGCCGTAACGCTCAGGCCGCCGCCGATGCCCGACAGGTCGTAGTTGTAGGTCCCGGTCGCCGCCGTGCCATCGCCCTGGTCAATCGCCACCTCCACGCCGGTTTTAATCGCCTGGCCCTGGGCATCCTGCAGCGTCAGTTTTGCCAGATCTTCCGCGCTCAGCGTATTGCTGCTGCCGATCAGCCTGCGCTGCGTGCCGTCATCCTGATCCAGCAGGTTTCCGGTGGTGACATCGTCCGGGGTCACCCGGATGGTGCTGTCCTGCACCACCGCCAGCGTGCCGCTGGTGATGCTGCTGCCGTCGGTAAACTGCGTGGTGCCACCGTCAAGCGTCAGGTTGCCCACCGCCTGCGCGCCCGCGCCCACGATCACCGACGCTCCGCCGCCGACGTCAAGCGTCGCCGACTTCAGGCTGGCGGTATTGTTGCCGGACAACATAAACTGCGCATTGCTGAGATTTACCTGACCGGCAAAGTTGTTTCCGGTGTTGTCGCCAAAGTTAAATGCCGGGTTTCCTGTCGCGGCATTAACATTAAGCGCGCCGCTCCCGGTAAGCGCCTGATTAAACGCATTAAGACCCGCCAGAGTCAGGGCGCTGCCGCCCGCAATATTCACCCCGATATCCGACGAAAGATTACCGCTGCTGTTCAGGGTGACATCCGCGCTGTCGCTCAGCGACAGCAGGCCCGCGCCGCCGACCTGGTTGCCGAAGGCGCCGCTGTAGCCCGCCAGGTTCAGGGTATTACCCGCGCCGCCAAGCAGGACGGAAGCACTACCCGCGCCGAGATTACTCGCGCTGCCCACGCTCAGCGTGCTGTCGCCGCCGACCGAATAGGTGCCGAGGAAGTTGCTGTTATTGCCGCCCAGCGCCGCCTCGCTGCCGCCGGCCAGGCTGACGGTGCTGCCCGCCACACCGGACAGCGCGTTGTTTACCGCCCCGCTGAGCGCATTCAGCACCAGCTGCGAGCCCGCGCTGCTTAACGAGACCGTGGCCGCTTCACTGCCGAGGTTGCCCGCTTTCGAAATCGTCAGCGCCCCGTCCGCGCCCACGCTGTGTGACCCGCTGAAGGTGTTGTCCGCACTCAGGGTGACGTTAGCTCCGGTGTTGATGTTACCCCCGCCGCTCAGCACGTTCGCCAGCGTCTGGTCCGCGTTCAGGTTCAGCGTACCGCCGCTGGCAATGCCAACCGCCGCGCTGCCGAGCGTTCCGGTATCCGTTAAGGTTACGGCCGCGCCCTGATTAATCGTGGTATTACCGGCAAGACCGACGTTAGCTTTGGAAACAGCAAGCTCGCCGCCCGATACCACCAGGTTACCGTTTCCGGTCAGCCCGCCAGCGGCGCTGGAGCTACCGCCATTTGTCAGCGTCAGCGTACCGCCGGCGATATTCACCGTGCCGGTGTTGGCCAGCGCGCCGCTGGTCAGCGCACCGTTCTGGCCGGTGGTGATCTGGCCTGCATTACTCAGCCCGCCCAGCGTCTGCGACTTACCATTAAGGTTAAACGCCGTACCGGCAAGCGTACTCAGCAGCGAGGTTTTCCCCAGAGCATTATTGCTGCCCGCCACCACCGTACCGCTGTTGATTGTCGTGCTGCCGGTATAGTCGTTACCGGCGTTATTCAGCGTCAGCATATCGCTACCGGCATTCAGCGCCAGGTTACCCGCTCCGGTGATCAGCGCGCTGAAGTTCTTCGAGGTGGCCCCCGCGGTATCCAGCGCCAGCGTTTTGCCCGTCGCCAGCGCCAGTTTAACCAGCTGCGCTGTAACGCTCAGGCCGCCGCCGATGCCCGACAGGTCGTAGTTGTAGGTCCCTTGTGCAACCGTATCGTCATTTTGAGTTATCGCAATCAGAGCGCCATTCCCCAGTGCTTCTCCCTGGGCGTTTTGCAGCGTCAGTCTGGCAAGTTCTTGCGACGACAAGCTATTGCTGCTGTTAATTAGCTTTCGCGAGATCTCTTCATCCTGATCCAGCAGATTGCCGGGCATTACCTCGCCAGGCGTGACCTGAATTACACTGTTATCAGTAATATCGAGATTATCGGTGGCAATATTGCCTGAGGAAAATACGGTTGTTCCGCTGGCAAGCGTCATATTGCCGATAGTCTGCGTACCAGCACCCACGCTGAGCGTCGAGCCATCGCCAACATTGAGGGTTGAATCTGTCAGAGCGGTGGCGTTATTGCCCGAAAGACCGAACAGTACATTAGTCAGATTGACCGTACCGGCATAGGTGCTGCCGGTATCAACGCCGAAATTAAATGATTGCTTATTATTGTTAATATTCAGCACGCCATCGCCGCTAAGCGCCTGGTTGAAGGTGTTTAAATTTACCAGGCTGAGTTCACTGTCATCGCCAATATTAATACCAACGCCTGCCGCCAGTAGATCCGCGTTATTCAAGGTCACATTTGAGGTATCGGTCAGGGACAGAGTGCCGGTTCCGTTCACCTTATGATTAAATACACCGCCGTACCTGGCCAAATTCAGCGCATTACCCGTTCCGCCAAGCAGTACCGAAGCATTACTCGCTCCGAGATTATTTGCTTCGCCAATCGTCAGCGTGCTGTTTTCATTAACGGCATAAATCCCGCGGAAATTAACGTTATTACCTGCCAGCGTGGCATTGCCCGCGTTGTTTAAGGCTACGGTGCTACCTACTGTGCCGGACAAAACATTCCTGATAGCGCCGCTTAGCCCATTTAATACAAACTGCGAGTCAGCATCACTCAGGTTGACGGTTGCCGCTTCGCTACCTAAGTTAGCGGATTTGGAAATGGTGAGTTCGGCACCTTTGCCGATGGTATGGGTACCACTGAAGGTATTATCTGCACTGAGAATGACTTTGCCGCCGGTGTTGATCGCCCCGCCACCACTTAGCACGTTCGCCAGCGTCTGATCCGCATTCAGGTTCAGTGTACCGCCGCTGGCAATGCCAACCGCCGTGCTGCCAAGCGTTCCGGTATCCGTTAAGGTTACGGCCGCGTCCTGATTAATCGTGGTATTACCGGCAAGACCGGCGTTAGCTTCGGAAACAGCAAGCTCGCCGCCCGATACCACCAGGTTACCGTTTCCGGTCAGGCCGCCAGCGGCGCTGGAGCTACCGCCATTATTCAGCGTCAGCATGCCGCCGCCGATATTCACTACACCGGTATTAGATAATATACCGCTAGTAAGAGAACCACTGTTACCAACAATTATCTGACCTGCGTTTGCGAGCGCTCCATCGATCGTCTGGCTTTTACCATTCAGATTAAATGTCGCCCCGGACTTAGTACCCAGCCCGGTTGTCGCTCCCAACGCATTATTTTCACCAGCCACGACCGTACCGCTGTTAATTGCCGTGTTGCCGGTATAGTTATTGGTCTGGCTACTCAGCGTCAGTGCGCCCGTACCCGCGTTTAACTCCAGATTACCGCTACCGGTAATTTGTGCACCAAATTGTTTTGCCGCATTTTCTGTATCAAGCACCAGCGTTCTGTTTGCCGCCAGCGCCAGTTTAATCAGTTGAGCAGTAACCGTAAGACCGCCCCCACTGCCGGACAAAGCATAGTTATAGGTCCCGTTGGCGACTTCATCGCCATTCTGGCTAATCGCCAGCTGCGTACCATTACCCAGCGCATCGCCCTGTGCATTTTGCAATGTCAGGAGAGCCAGTTGGCCTGCGGTCAAGGTATTGGTGCTGTTGATTATCTTACGCGTGCTGCTTTCATCCTGATCCAGCAGATTCCCTTCCAGAATGCCATCCGCATTGACCTGAACGGCACTTTGCTGCGCCACAGAGAGCGTGCTGGTATTGATATTACCGGTATCGAAAGCCGTGGTTCCGCCATTCAGGGTCATATTCCCGATGGTCTGATCGCTTGCACCTACCGTCACAACACTGCCGCTACCGCTGGTCAACGTGGCGCGCTGTAAAGCCGCAGTATTGGTACCGGATAAGGCCAGTGCCGTATCTTTCAGGCTAACATTACCGGTAAACGCATTACCTGTGGTGCTGCCGAAGTTAAATGCCTGATTAACAGCATTAATATTCAATGTGCCTGCCCCGGTGAGGGCGTTATTCAGGGACGTGAGTCCATTCAGATTCAGCACACCGGATAAAGCGAAGCCGCTGCTGTTGGCAATTTGATCGCCACGGGTAGCGGTGAGTGAAGCACCATTATTAACGCTCCAGCCGCCGGTAAAGGCATTAATACCGGAATTGGCGAGCGTCACAGCAGCACCATTGTTGACGATAATACTGCCGTCGCCGTCGGATACATGGCCAAGAGTTGCGCTGAAGTTGCCGTTATAACCGTTGCCAAACTGCAGCTTACTGCTGTTATCCAGCAACACCGTACCACCGGTAATATTATTCTGCGATGTCAGGGTAAGATCGGTATTCTCACTCAGATTAATATTAGTAAATCCTCGCAACGCAGTATCCGTCTGGAGTGCACTTTGCGAGCGATTCATATTCAGCGTATTGGTCCCGGTACCCGCATCAATCGTACCTAAATATGTATTACTGCCGGTTAAATCATTAAGCGTAAAGGTATCGTTTCCACTTCCGGTGGAAATGGACTTAACCAGCGCACCATTATTAATGGTGACATTATTATTACCGTTGCCGAAAGTAAGGGTGCCGAGGCTTTGCGAGCCTTCTCCCAACACCAGAGAGTTGTTGCCATTTCCTGCCGTCAGCGCGCCGTCTAAGATGCCATTATTGGTAAGGGTATGCGCCATATCGCCAGTAAAGTCGACGGTTCCTTTTACTGTGCCCTGGTTAACAAAAGTCTTGGCAGCATCGCCGGAAAATTTAATCGCTGTGGCACCCGTGGCGTTCAGCGCGACATTACTGCCAATAGTCGTGGTATTAGAGCCACCATCGGCAATAGTCAGTGCCGTTCCATCTGGACTATTTACCGTGATATTCAGCCCCGGATCGGTTAAATCAACGCCGCCGCCGGTCGTTGCCACGCCTACACCTGCGCCATTGACGTTAATTTGCAACGCTTCGCTGTTAAGATTTGAGATGGCAGTGTTAGTCGTCTCAATACCGGTTCCGGTACCGCCAACGTTGATGGTATTACTGCCTTTTTCGCTGCTGAGGAAGTTAATGCCGGCCAGGTTATTGAGCCCAACACGATTATTAATATTTAATACCACATTGCTGAGAGCAACCTTAACGGCATCGGCTTTAGCCAGCATATTACCGCTGCCACCGAGGTTAACGATGAGATCGTTCAGGGTATGGGTTGCGGTATTGGTTGGATTACTTAAGGTTACCGCGCTGGCGGTGCCTGAGGTATTGATTTCCCCTCCGGTCAGATTTAATACCACCTTATCGGTTGCCGAACTCCCAGCGGTAATGCCGGTACCAGAAGTTGCGTTAATCACGCCAGAGTTGGAATCCGTTGCACCTTTGCTCATATCCACATTCATGTTGTTGCCAGATGCGGAGCTGATAGTAATACCCGAAGTTGTTGTAGTGAGAGCCCCGGTATTTTTAATCACCACCTCACCGTTGCCATCGTGGACAATATTCATCCCGGTTGCCGCGTCAATATTCGTGGCAGATCGGATATAGATTCCACTGTTGTTAATATTCGTTGTTGCTTTGTCTAAGTCATCATTAAGATATTGGCTTTTGAGAACATTAATACCTATACCGGTCACATTAAACTGCGAACCTTCAGCAAGGTTAAAGATAATGTCACCGGCATTGTACTGGCCATTATTGATAATACTGTGAGTATAGAGAGAGTTGCTAATTCTGTAGTTTTTTCCACCCAAGTTAGTAATGCCGTCACCTGCAAGCTGGGCACCATTAACTCCAGCATAGATAATTTTCGCCCCGGAACCAAATTCTTTGGTGTCTTTATTGTAACTACCAATTTCCAGGCCAACATTATTACCAGTGACGCTGCCAAATACGTTCTGTTTGCTCCATAATTTGAAACTGGAACCATCTTCAAAAGCATATGAATAACCCTGGCCATTTCCATCCCCGGTCGTCAGTTTGGTGTTGGCATCAAGATTAAAAGAAACATCAGAACCGGTTTTAAAAGTTAGCTGGTTTTGCAGTAAATCATTGGTATTATTCCAAAAAACATAAGAATAGGCATTATTAGCACCCGTACCGTAAAAATCCAGCGTCCCGGTAAAATCAATTTTACTGCCATTTATCCACTGTTTATAAGTTACGCTATTAAATGGATTACTGGCATTATTCCCTAAAAATGTTCCAACAGTGACTTTGCTATAAATATTCTGGTTGTAGGTATAGCCACGTTTATAATTTGCATCATATCCGTTTAATGTATTACCGTAAGAGCTGGTAGAATAACTGGTACTCGTTCTGCGATAGGCAACCCCATCATTGGCACCTGAACCATAGGTCATTAAGGCCAGCGTCGAATTAGGAATACCCTGGATATTATCAAAGACAACATTCACGTTAGAACCACTATCGCCAACGCTGGCGAAAAAGTGGTTAGCATTATTGGCGGCGGCCGTAGTGGTCAAGTTCGCATTTTTGATTGTAAAAGTAACCTGGTTATCAGCATCGCCACCGCGTACCGCAAAACGATAAGCTTGGTTATTACCGTTACTGATACCGTACTTAGCTGCCCCGCCGTCAAGGGTAATCGCCGTACGGGTACCAAAATCAAATTTAGTGGTATTATTATTTAATCCGGTACCGCCAGGAACATTACTGGCACCTGAATAGAGCGCTCCGTCACGGTAGTCTGCAAGGTTAATATCTGCTGTCAGGGTAATATCAGTACAGTCATTGTTGTTTAATGCGGCGCCTAACTCCTTTGCTGTACCGACTTCGCAGGCATCGGCGGCAAAAACAGGCTGGGCGGCGAATAATCCTACAAGCATAAATGCGTTTGCCAGCCTTTTCGCCGTTTTTCTTTGTGCGCGGCTACCTTGCCCCTGACTGGAAGATTTTTGTTTACCTTTAGCTAACTCGCTGGCGACAACCCATATACCCAGCAATGTATTCCAGATAACCTTGTAAACCTTGTTCATAACGCCCCGCACAATTTACAGAATAAAATTTTCTGTCATAAATTGTAGTCGTTTTATTTACAAAAATAGGAATATTCTTATAAAAAATTAAAGATGTTTAAAATCCATTGATAATTATCATTACAAAAAAATGGCCTGTGATGTTGCCACGCAGCATATGAATGTTAATTCTTACGTAAATCAGCCCCAAGGGTGGCAAGAACGCGGCCGCGCCGCTATCTCGGGCAGCACGGTTTGCGAGGTGAAGCGATTAGCAGGGAGATCTGGCGCATCGTTGCAGGATCTGAGCGACGGAATAAGACGCTGAAGGAAGGGATTTACTACAGGGAGCCCGCGGATTATATGCCGATGATGCGCCGTATTTTTAGCGGAAAGCGTACCCGCCATATGCTTATATTTGATGAAGTGCCAGAGCGGTTTGGCGAAAAGAGAATGAACCAGGATAAACCATGACCCAGTGGCTGCGCAGGTAACCGATGAGATGGTTTCGCTGCTGAAGCTTACAGAGCAATACCTGTCCACTAAGGACAACAAGCAATGATGCCGGCAGTACCAGACCAGGGCGTTTCGTTTTCCGCCGCGCAGCGGCCGGTGGCCATCGATTATCCTGCCGCGCTGGCCCTGCGTCAGATGCCCCTCGTTCAGGACGAACTGCCGAAATACCTGTTGGCACCAGAAGTGAGCGCCCTGCTCCATTACGTACCCGATCTGCACCGCAAGATGCTGCTGGCAACACTCTGGAACACGGGCGCGCGTATTAATGAGGCCCTTGCGCTGACCCGGAGTGATTTCCCCCTGGCGCCGCAACACCCCGTTCTCCAGCGTGGCTCGCATCCAGAATCGATGGGGATTACCGTGAAAAACGCCGGTAGCCTAGTCCGACCGCTTATCGGTTAATACGCTGCTCATCAGGCAGAGAGCATCGGTGTACTCGATACCGGCTTTGCACCAATGTTCGGTATCCTGTTCAATCATCAACCCGGCCTGATCGGCATATCGTTTCCTTTTTTCAAATGATGCCACGCGCTGACGCCTCAGGCTGCTATCTCTGGCGCATAATATTGCTGCACAGCGGCAGGCAGAGGGACATTATCGTGACCAGCATGAATGCCCAGGCGAGGCTGTAAAGATGAGCCACGGCACCAATCAGCGCTGGTCCCAGCAGAATGCCGGAGTAGCCAATGCTGGAGATCGCTGCAACGGCCAACGCGCCGTGCATCACTTGCTGCCGGCCCGCCGCGGTAAAGAGAATGGGTACCAGATTGGATAATCCACAACCGATCAGGAAAAAACCAGCCAGCATAATCATCAGGTGTCCGCCGACGATGACGCAGCCATAGCCCAGTGTAGCGATTAGTGAGCTGAAGAGAAAAATCCGAAAGCGGCCAAAGGCCTTGATCAAGCGGTCTCCGGACAGTCGGCCTGCCGTCATGGCGCAGGCAAAAAGAATATAGCCAATACCCGCATGTTGGGCGTTGACGTGATTTTCGCTGGTCAGCAGAATACCGCTCCAGTCCAACATCGCTCCCTCCATAATGTAGGCAATGAAGCACAGGAAACCGAGGAGAATAACAATCCCTTTTGGTAACGCAAACAGCGGAGCGTCGGTGGATTCCGGTTCCCGAAGCAGACGGCCGGCGGTGCGTAGCAGCAGCAACAGGACGCCTGCGATCAGCAGACTTACCGTGAGCAGCGGCGTAAAACCATAGCTCAATAGCAGGCTGGCAATGCCAGAGCCGGCGATACCGCCGATGCTGAATAAGGCGTGGAAGCCAGACATGATAGGGCGCCCAGCCAGTTTTTCAACCCGCACGGCATGAATGTTGACTACCACGTCCATAGCGCCGATACCGGCACCAAAAATAAACAGGGACGTGCCCAGCGAGGAGGGCTCGTCAGTGAGCACCAGCGCCGGAAGTGTGGCCAGCACCAGCCCCGTAGCGGCAGTGAAAACCAGGCGGCAGCCAAAACGTGCTGCCAGCATGCCAGATAAAGGCATCATCAGCAGGGAACCGAGGCCAAAAGCCAGTAGCACCAGGCCCATTGTGCCATTGTCTGCCATCATTCGGTCTCTGGCCAACGGAATTAAAGGGGCCCAGGCGGCCAGTGTAAAGCCGGCGATAAAAAAAGCCCTTCGCGTTGCCCCGATGGCGTTTGTAAGTGAATAGGATGTTGCATCTTTCATCATGATAGGTACGCGCTCTGCAAACGAAAGTATCCGGCGCTAAGCGCGCCGGATAGTGATGAGCATCAGGCGGAGACCGCCTGTATTGCCCTTAAGGGTGCGATATCATTCAGCGTTTCGATCACTGCGTGTGCCTGATGATAGCGCTCGCTCCCGGACAGTGCGTGCGGCCAGGCATAGACTTGCGTGATGCCGGCTGCTGTGGCGGACTGAATTCCTAAGTCAGTATCCTCAACCACTATTGTCTGTGCGGCGGCGACATCAAGGTGCGCCAGCATGGCCAGATAGGGATCGGGCCATGGTTTGGTGCGAGTGATATCGTCGCCGGCAACCAGCGGTGGTTCCTGTGGCAGCGCCAGTGTGGCCAGGTTAGCCAGACAAATATCCCGCGGCGCGGTAGAGACAAAGCCGAACGGAATACCTCGTTCGCTCAGTCCATGAACGAGACCGCGAATCCCCGGTCGCAGATAGCGAGGCCCCAGCGAGGCCTGATATGCCGCGACAATACGGCGTGTCAGATTGCCATGCTGTGCGGCATCAATTCCGATCTTCAATAGCGTCTCTTCCAGACTGAGGCCGATCAGCTGCTCAGCCGTCACCCCGCGAGTGTGCTCAGGAAGCAGCCCGGAGAGGACGTCAAAGTGCAGCTGTTCGCTGTCGACCACTACGCCGTCGATATCGAAAATAACACTCAGTGTGCTCATACCTGTTCCTCCCTTGCCTGGGAACGAATGCGCAGCATCACTTTGCAGCCCGGTTCGGTAATCGGTCGCGGCGTTTTTCCGTCTATGTCGCAGCCGACGGTGGCAAAAGCCTGACGATAGTCATCAAAAGTAAAGTGGTGGCTGACCAGTCTCTCAGCCGGGATTTTTCCGTCGCGGATTAACGCATAGGCTCGTTCAAAACTGTTATTCAGAGAGTCGATCGATCCGATTATCGAGAGGCTTTTATCGGCGATTTTCAGCACGTCCAGGTTTGCCGTTGCGTCTTTCAGCGCAACATTCAGCAGTTTTCCTCCCGGAGCCAGTCGGGCAAAAACGGTTTCAGCGAGATAACCCGTGGTGTCGACGCAGAGATCCAACAGCGCGTCGTTGCCATATTCGCAGGCCATTGCTTCGGCAAAGTCCGTGTACAGGCGGCATCCATCTGGTAAAACACCGCGAGCAAACGCGAGGCGATGGGGGTTTTTTTCCACCATAAAAGCTGTGATGCCGCGCAAGTACAGACTCCACAGATACAGCAGCCCCATTGGGCCGGCACCGATGACGGCAGCGCGCAGGGCGCTGTGCGTGATATTCAATTTATCCACGCCGGTCAGGGTACAGCTCAGAGGTTCGGTCAGGGCGCCCGCTTCAAAGCTGACGTTATCATCCAGCGCCAGCAAGGCACTCTCTTTGGTGCGATACTGGTCGGCAAACGTACCATCGTAAGACACACCGGCTTCTGTGCCGTGTTTTTGCTCACAGTGATTCATATTGCCAATCTGGCACATGCGGCAGGTACCGCAGGAGTAAGTCGGATTGATCACCACCCGATCACCCGGTTTGAAACGGCTGACATCGGATCCGATCGCCAGGACCGTGCCGGTTGATTCGTGCCCCAATGTGGTACCGGGCACGGCAACCGGGTAGTCGCCGGTGATGATACCAACGTCGGTACCGCATATACCGCAGACTTCAATCGCGACGATGACGTCATCAGCATCAATGCATGAAAGCGAGGGCACTTCAACGGGAGTAATATCCCATACGGCGTTAAATTTCAGGGCTTTCATCAAATGGCCTCCTGCATAGCACGATCCGCGCTTTCCAACGCGGTGAAAGCGAGGTCCAGTTTTTGAATAATTTCGTCGAGGTGACGGCGTTCGCAGACAAGCGGCGGGCGAATCTTAATTGCGCTGCCTTTACCGTAGCGCGATCCCCGAATGATCAATCCCTGGCTTGCAGCCAGCTCAATCGCCTGTGCGGCGATTTCCGGGCTGGGAGTATCAAAACCAAACATGTATCCCAATCCCCGGACGCGGCTGATTAACGGATGCTTTTTCTGCAAACCCAGCAGAGCATTGCGCAGATATGCTTCGTGACGCTGCACATTGTCTAACAGCTGTTCGTCTTCAATGATCGCAATGGTTTCATGCAGCGCCGTCAGCGACAGCGGGTTAGCACCGGAGGTATTAGAGTGCTCATAAGCGGCCAGGACGTCGAGCTTCTCTTTCATCAGGATGCCTCCCGTCGGAATACCGATTCCGCCGGCGCCCTTGGCAAAGACAATTATGTCGGGCTGAAGAGCGTTGGCGTAGCCTGTACTGGCAAAGAATGTTCCCGTGCGACCAAATCCGGTCTGAACTTCATCTGCAATCAGGACAATGTCATGTCGGGTACAAAACTCGCGGATCTGGCGATAGAACGTTACCGGCAGGACGATATTACCGCCATTACCCAGCACGGGCTCCATGATCAGACATGCCACTTTCCCACTCGAGCCGTAACAGAAAGAATCCTCAAGCTCAGTAATAAATTCTGCACTCGCGCTTTCGGCATCGGCCGCGTCGGCCAGCACGCTATCAGGCGTAGGGATTTTAAATGACCCTTCGATATGGTTAGCAAAATGTGCCAGGCGGAAAGCATTTCCAGAGATGCTTGCCGTAGCCAGCGACTGGCCGTGATGTGAGGCGAATAGTGAGATTACGCCTGAGCGGCCGGTATATTTTTGTGCCATGCGGATTGCTCCTTCTACCGCCCCCGAGCCCGAAACATCCCTCAGCCAAATACGATTAATTCCGACTGGTAAATAGGGTTTTAATTGCGCCAGAATATTTTCTGCCATCGGCTTGGTATAGGCTGAGCTTAAATGCGCACAGCGTTCTATTTGCTCTTTGAGCTTATTTGTCAAGCGCGGATGTGTATATCCAAAAGGCAGATTGAACGTCCCTGAAGCTGCATCAATTAAAATGACTTCGCCATCACGCAAATATGGCCCATCTCCCTTAAAACGGCCGATCATTGCATCGAAGTTATCACGATTATTTTTCATATTAACCATCCCGTATAATTATATTATCAACATTATTCACCTGCAGGGTATGAGGTGTAAGAAGCGGCGTTCTAACCGGATTGCTATTATTTTTATAGCTATATCATTCGTTACACGCTAAGTGTCTTATACTTATTATCAAGCGCAATTTCCCTGAAAGTCCGGATTTAAGGCGGCGAACAATCTTGCTGTTAGCATCGTATTATTCCTGACGGAAAATTGCCCTCTCCAGCATACGTTGATGTTTGACGCCGTGTTGCCGCAGCGTTAACACTGTACTGCTGCGCAATCTGTGCAGCGTGTCACGCCTTGAGTAGGCGACCGCCAGCGAATATCAACCAACGAAACTAGTTACATTCACTTAACTTTTGATTGCGCATTTTTTCCATCCCCACCCCCTTTTTCACGCTTTTCTTTTTAATAACTTCTTGTATTTGATCATTATGCGATCATAACCACAATTTTGAAAGGGTTTATCGACTTCGTTTACGAAGCGTTTATGTATAATTAATTCTTATTTCTTTAATTATTCTGTTGATTTGTGACTAAGGGGAGGAGAGATAGACTGAACTTGACCCGCCATCTCCAGACAGCTTTTGTATCTTAAGTTAACGATACCCGCTGGCGCCGATGTTCCCTTGGGAGTCGCTTCTCTGACGATGTGATTAAGCTTTATACGCCATTGATCGACAGGGAGTTGATCTGGCGCTGCTGTAAATAAATGGGTGTGGTAAAATTTTTCGACTCCTTTTGCTGGCGGAGCAGCACATGAACCCATTCAAAGGCCGCATTTTCAGCTAAAGCCCTGCGGGCGGTACGCTGGTATTACAAATATGGCATCAACATCGACTTACTATTGGTTTTATCAAATGGTCAGAAATCGAGGCAGATGGGATTACAAGCAATTCAATCCCTACTTCGCCAACTTTGGAAATTTTAATTTTGGGGCAGCAGGTATCGCTGCGGGAATACCAGAGAACATCTTGCTGATGGGCGCTGGATGAGCTTAAAGCCATGCAGGAACATCTAAGCCCGAGTGGGGAAACTGGTATTAAAAGCCTCCTTATGGTGATGACCCAACCGACCAACGTTATATCAGTGAAGGGATTGAGTATGCGCGCCAGAACGGTTATTAAATGGATGCATAGTCTTTTGACTATGTTTCTATTAATTCTGGTCGTTGGTTTCGTGTATCTGAATCGTACAGACGATACGCGCTCAGAGGACGAGCTACAACATGTCTATAAGATTAATGACTGCCTGTGGCTTTATACCACTAAAAACAGAGAGGGTGACGCTACCGCACCCATTATATATCGCTTTTATGTGAGCGATGAAATTACAGGAAGCGATAAGGAAATTATCAAAAAATTGAATAATGGAGTACCATTTCTTGTAGGAAGTGGCAGCATAAGTAAAATAAGTTTTGTTGAAAATGACAACCTTAGTGTCAAATATAGCGGAGAAGTTTATTCGCTAAGTGACACTATCAGTTATTCGATACGCGGCCAGCAGATTAATGCCCACATCTCATATCATATCATATCATATCATATTAATTAGCGCCTCACGGAGCTCGTTGTTCAATGCCGCCAGCACTGAAAGCAACAGTCAGCACTGTCGGCGTTTATTGTTATAACGGATTAATTCTCAGGCGCACAGTAAGTGCCCAGCCTGAACCGATCTGCTACCCAGAGCCTGACATCGTAAACTATCTCCTTCAGTTTTTTCCGGTCTGATTTCTCACAAAGAGATAGTCCAACACATCCTAAAATTTGATGTGGTAAATAAATTCATTCTGGCAGTGAAACACTCAATACAAAACTCGCCTTGAGGAAGATAGTAAATGCGTAAAACCTTCACTCCGAATACAGGCTCCGGCGGTTATATGAAGGTATCGCTGCCCTGACTGATAATTTGGGGTGTAATCATGCAATCAGGAAATCGAGACTTTCGCCGCATCCTCTGCCATCCTGAAATCTTTATTCAAATCTTTTTTTAACGCAAAGCGCGTAAACGTCAGTAAACTGATACCGTTATATTCCTCAACCAAATCAAAAACAGCTTTTTCGATATCACTATCAATCATAATATATCTTCATTATCAACAATTCGGTTTAAGTCCAATTAAACCTGCAGCTTAAAAGAAATATCCACACCTATTACCGCTTTTGACCCGCCGTTATTCATTACCCACGCGTTATAAACGCAGCGACAGCCAAAGAGAGGCGCGGCAGAAGTGCCTCTCTTCCCAAGGTAAAGCTTAAATAAGCCATTGCCCGTCGTGCGGCTGCGGCCAGAACAGTGCGGCCTGGCCTCGTGAGGCTCTCTGCTCATCGTAAACCTGCCAGACGATGCCATCATAAATCATAAAGCGCTTACCCTGACTGTCGATACGCGGCCCCTGGTAGTTATCAGCGATACCGTTTTGATCAACAATATCAAGTAACCTCTTCCGCTCTTCCCGATCCTCTTCCGATGCACTGAAGCGCGAAGGCATGCCAAGCATCTGTGGTTGCGTATAATTAAAGCAGCGTAGTGCGCAATGATTAGCATAGATAAATCGTGGATCCTCACTGCCGTCATGGGCCAGTAAGCTGTAAGGAGCATCAGCGTGCAACCAGCTTAGTCGATCGGCTATCCCTGCAGGAGTGAGCAACGGAGCACCACGATGAACGCGGAAACTGTTATCAATCAGTATCAGTAGTGCACGCATTTCCTCTGTCATAATTTGTCCTATAGGTTTTTTACCCGGGGATTAGTACCCAGCACATGCGCAGGGTCGACCAGAACTTCAATCAACATAGAAACGCTGCCGGGTGTTCGACATTTAGCAAGTAGCGAATGCAGATTAGACAGGTCAACCGCCAAGCGCTCCGCCTGCCAGCCTGAGGCGCGAGCCAGTGCACAGTAATCCAGCGGCCGCACTTCTGCATGATAGTTTCGAGGATCAACGTCCGGCAAAATTTGTGTTAATCCCTGTTCGACGATGGAAAATCGAGAGTTATTTAGCAGAAAGAGAGTTAAGCCAAGATCGCGCGCCTCTCCCATTGAACCGGCAAACAGTCGAAAACATCCATCTCCGGTAAACACAAATACGGCACTGTTCGGGCTGGCCAGCCGGGCTCCAATCGCCGCGCCGAAAGCCCCCCCCATCGCTGAACCCCGATAGAGAGAGAAAAAACGAATGCGATCGTTAGGGCGCTGTGTAACATACTGGCGATCTTTATAGGCCAGACACACATCATCAAATCCGAGTGAGTTTTCCGGCCACCAGGCATCAAGCCGCTGATAAAGTTCGGCCATATTGACATACCCCGCTTCCGGTTGAGTAAGAGGAAGGGCATTCAGATAATCAGGGGCGATATCAGCCGGGATATTGCCAAATGGCTCGCTGCGCCCTTCATCAGTCAAGGAACGGAGCAGGCTATCCAGCGGAGCATGGACATGATGATATTCGCCCGTTGCGAAATGGCTGAAACTGTTGTCTATCTGGCCGTAGGCGCCGCGAATATTACTGAGGTAAAAAGTGTTGGCGGCACTGAATTTTTTTAGATTGGCCGTATATTCATCCGGGCAGGCACCCAAAATCATCAGCACATCATTCTCACCCAGATTTTCATACAGCGAGAGACTGCTGTCATTGCCACCAAAGGAGATATAGCCATAGCCGTAAGGGTTAGATCTGCTCACCGCATTCGCACCATTAATGCTCCAGATGGCTTTAGCGTGTAACACCTGGCACAGCTGCTCAGTCATCTGTGACGCCTGCTTATAGCGCGCCATCTCCTCGCCAACCAGAATAACCAGATGCTTATCGGATACCGCCTGACGGAATTGAGTAAGAAACACGGCAATATCATCAGTCTCTGCCGGTTCAGGAGGCGACAAGGGGGGAGATGAGGCAGGCACCCGTTCGACAAGTGCCTCATGCATCAGCACTAACACTACCGGTTTTGCATTATCAAGCTGGCGGCGCGCCTGGGTCAAAGTGCTCGCCAGCGTACTGATATTATCAAGCAGGAATACGCCATCAGGGCACTCCGCGCGCAGCTGTTCTGGCACATTGCTGCCATGGCGCGTGGTATCCTGCAGTGGGGCCAATCCTTCCGTCGCTGCACCCGATAAGGGCACTAAATAAACTGCTGGAATATCATGAAGTTTTGCATCACTTAGCCCGCAAGTCAGCAGCTTTGTGGCGGCACCACTGGTTGCAACCGCAGCTGCCATCTTTCCACTGGCTAAGTAGTATCCAAGAGGGACAAAGCCCGCGCTGTATTCACCAAGGGTGAATAATGCTGCTCTTCCATCAACGTCCGCATCAAATGGCGGAAAGTGCTTGAGAAAATGAATTACACCGCCGCCAGTAACACCACTGTAAAGTGTTATGCCCCATTCACCTAAACGACTGACTAAAAGATCATAACCATTACCTGTTGGTGTTGCGGATGTCGAATTCATCGAACCTCCTGGCTGAATCAGACTTCAACAGCTGATTATCACCATCAATTATATTAGTGCTGAAATAGCCGTGTTTTTATTCTCTGCCAAGACTGAACGTTTCCCACAGGCTTATTTTAGCGGCATTAAAACTAAAGCCGTTATTTACGTTCACTTTGTAACATCTCAGATAAACGTCATTGATGCCAAACGCGTATTTATTGCCTTTTAATCCGAACAGGCTGACCTTATCCGCGATATAGTCACCCAGATCGAAACGTTTGTTCTCTCTTAATACGTGATTTTCGGCAAGGCCAATACCATTTTTATAGCAGCTTAACGGCACGCTAATCCCCGCCAACTTCACGCTGAAAACCACCTGCTGATTGTCAACCATGGCGATTGTTACTGGTAGCAGCGGATTGGGATAAATTGCCGTCAGATTTTTATCAATGCTGATGCATTTCTGCAAAACCGTATCGTACAGCATCACATAGCCATGCGAAGATGTGATAAGCAATTGATCATCAAGGGACGCTTTCAATCCGTCAATCACCGCTTTATTAATTTTCAGGTTTACCAGGTGGGTAATTCTGCGAGCATCGAAAGTCTGACGCACATCTTTTACCCATTTAGTGCCGGAAGGCCGCCAGAAGCACAGCGTTGAGATCGATAGTACCGGATGTTCTGCAATTTTCTTGCTGACCTGCGGATGATAAGTCAGCGGTACGCTGCTATCCGTCGGCGCTTCGTAGTCAATCACAATTCTGTCGATTTGCGTGTTGACCGGAGAGGGAATAAATATTTTCAGAAAGCTGGATAAATCAATATCACGATACAGCGAAATAGATGCAGCGGTTTCATGACCACTCATCAATTTCAGATGTGATTTGGTGTTTTTCTTATTAATATAAAATCCGATCAGCGTCATTGGTTCAGAAATTTTAATCTCATCGTCCTGATTGAGAAATGCAAAAGTTTCCTGGAATAACGAGTTTTTTATTTCATATTTTTTATCTTCAGCATACTCTTCTGAGACATTGCGAATAATGAAATTTTCACTGTAATTAACATTATCACTCATAAAGCCCAGAGAACTTTTACTTTGCTCGTCTTCCAGCACCTGTGCAACCATACTACCAATAAAGTTGGCAATAAACTCGGTGGGATGCGGATCCATATCATATAAATTATCAATCAGCGAATTTGAGAATGCGTTAATATTTTCAATGATATGTTTAAAACATAAGAACTGTGCTCCCAGCCGCCTGGCCAGCATTTCGCGGGTACGGTAAATGATAGTGGTATTATGCAATGTTGCCAGCAAAGGAATGGCGATAATAACCAGTTTGGTCTGGCTGGCAATGGTCGACAGGAATTCAAAATAGATATCATTATAGAAATTATAATTTTTAAATGAATTCGTTTTTAAAAAGTACTCTTCATCATTCGGCAAACTGTCAAAAAACACATAGTCGTAAACGGAGAAATCCATACGGGCAAACACCGAAAACTGTAAGCCGGGCGACGCACCGATAGATAAGTTACTCACCTCAGAATCGACCAGACGATCGGACAATCCTTTGACCCAGCCGTTGCGGCGTACTGAATTCGATGTTCCTAAGATTAAAATTTTCATCAAAGCACCTTCTCCGTTATACCGCTGAGTTATTATTATTGCGACTTATCTCAACCTGCATAAATAACTCACCCCAACGTTGGGAGAAGTCATTAGCCGTATAATTCTTTGCCAGCTTAGCGGCATTTTTTTGCATCGCCTTCAGGCCTTTACGATCTTTTAAAGCGCTAATCACCGACTGTGCGAATTGCTCATCCTGTTTATCTTCGACCAGAAAACCATTAACACCATCAACAATCATTTCCTCGGGGCCGTAATTAATTTTGTAGGAAACCACCGGACACTGATTTGCCAGTGCTTCCATTATCACCAGCCCATAACCCTCAGAGCGACTGGTAAACAGCATCAGATCGGCTGACTGATAGACTAAATCAACACTTTCGGTGTATTCACAGATCTCAACATGGTTCGACAAATCATACTGCTCTATTGCCGCCTGCATTTTTGCCAGCTCGGAACCATAACCGTACAGCTTTAACGAGGCTTCCGGGATCGCCTGCACCACCCGGGAGAAGATGCGGATCAACTCCGGCAACCTTTTAACCGGATCAAAGCGCCCGACAGAGATGCAGCTAAAGGGCTTACGTTCGGCATTATATTTTGCGATTTTTTTATCATAAACATGAGGTATTTCAACGCTGACATTATTGAATTTAAAGCGTTCCTCAGCCTCTTGCTTCTGCTTTTTAGTCAGAAAAACCAGCGCATCCAGTTGATGGGCATTGTCAAAATAGTGCTTATAGTGGCTGTTTACCCGCGAATGACTGTCCGCTGGGTTAACATAATGAGCAGCATGAATAGTACCGATATAAACATAGTTCGGTTTTTTATGCAAAAATAATGCCTGACTAAAATAAATCGCCCGATCAATAATAAAGTAGTAAAGCGTGTCATCGCGATTGTAGAAGGTGTCCAGTGCATGCAGAAACAGTTCTTTTTCTGACGTCAGCGTGGTTTCAATGAACCCTTGCGGATTAAACAGAATGATACTTTGCAGTTCACTGGACTTGTCATCCACCTTATAATTATTAATTATTTTTAGTTTACCGTCGGCATCAAACAGTGATACTGAGGTTATTTTTCCTTCGCTGATCTGTTGAATACAGCTTAATTTCTGCGCGGCATCGTATTTAGCGCGCATAATTATTTTATTATCGTTAAAATAATTTATATAGGACAGCGAACCGTCACTGCGCGTAATCTCATATCGCTTCTCAAACTTGCCTTTCTTAAAGATAAAATTATTATTAGTATCCTGCACATAACCTTCACTGGCAACCGGAGTATACGGCTTAATCTCTCTGCCAGCATCGACATCGCCAGGCTGAATTTTTTGAAACAGTGAGTACACATTCTGAAAGCGAACCTGTTTACTGAGCACGCCATTCTCAATCATATTGTTATAGACGTGGCTAAGCTCAGCATCATACTCAACCGTAAGAATGGTGACATTATAGTCGCGCTGAGCGAGAATATTAGCTCTTTTCAGCATCGCCATGACCAGGCCATTTTTCTTTAATCCCAACCGGGGATAAAGCATGATGATCTCTTTCTTCTCGTATGCTTTGCGGTCGCTCATATTGTCACCGGTCTCTTTTGCATTATTGAATGTGCTGTACATCATCATTTCTACGTTATTCCTGTTACCACAGAAGCATTAACGCTCGCGCAGCGCTTCTTTTACCCGATTGAAAGGCTTCACCAGATATTCCATGATGGTTTTCTGGCCGGTTTTAATATCCACCGTGGCCACCATCCCCGGCACAATCGAAAAATGATGGCCGGCTGCGTTTTGCAGATAGTCGACGTTGGTGCGGATAAACACGCGATAGTAGTAAATCTCCGGTTTGACCTCATCCTGGATCGTGTCGGGGGAAATTCCTTCTACAACGCCTTCCATGCCGCCATAAATTGCATAGTCATAAGCCGAGATTTTTACCAGCGCGCGTTGGTCGGGATGAATAAAGGCGATATCGCGCGGCGACAGGCGCGCCTCAATCAGTAAGCGATCGTCTAATGGCACGATATCCATCAGTTCGCCATTCGGTGGAATGACGCCGCCGATGGTCATCACCTTGATATTTTTTACAATGCCGCGCACCGGCGAGCGCACCGTCAGACGGGTAACCGAGTCAGCGCGGCCTTTAATCACCTCGCTCAGCGAGTCAACTTCAGCGTTGCCCTTCGCCATCTCTTCACGAGCCTGCACATAATACTGCGAATAGAGATCGGTCAGTTTCAGATCGAGGTCGGCCTTTTGCCGCTGCAGACGTAACACCTCAACGCTACTGGCCGCACCGCTTTTTGCCAGTTTCTGCGTAATCGCCAACTCGCGACTCGCCAGCGACAGCGACTCTTTAATCCGGGCAGCTGACTCAGTGAGCTGCTCGCGGCGCGTATTGTATAAACGCGTTTCCGAAGCCAGCAGTTCAGGAAAAGCCTCTAACTCTTGCGGAAATGTTAAGGGCTGATTATTCACTTCTGCACGCAAACGCGCAGTCGCGGCCAGTGAAGCACGGTAACGCGCGGCGCTCTCTCCAACATTCGATTCGTAACGCGTCGGATCAAGCCGTGCCACCACTTGCCCTGCCTGCACCATCGCGCCTTCATGCACGCTGAGTTCGGTCAGCACGCCGCCATCCAGCAACTGCACCACCTGTTCACGCGTGCTGGGAATCACCTTGCCACTGCCGGTAGAAACCTCATCCAGTACGCCAAACCATGCCCATACGCCCGCCGACAATAGCAGGAAAAAGGTGATAATAATGATCCGCGCCGAGCCGGTATAACTCCTGCGGCTACCCTTCTCATCATCCAGATCGTCAAGATTAAAGGGTGAAGGTGCGGTGGTGGTGGTTTCAGCGGGCAGGTTTTTCATCGGACGCCTCCTGCTGGGAAGTCGGGTTACGTGAGTTTTTAATCGCTTTATCTTTCGGCGCATCCATTACCAGTAGCCCCTCTTTTAGCACCACCACGCGATCCACCAGTTCCAGTACCGCAGCACGGTGAGTCGCGACAATCAACGTTCGCCCAGCCAGCCACTGGCCCAGACGCTGAATAAACTCACGCTCGGTATGCTCATCCAGAGAAGCGGTTGGCTCATCCAGCAGCACAATATTTGGATCGCGCAGCAGCATACGCGCCAGCAATACCGACTGCCGCTGTCCTCCGGATAATCCGATACCCCCTTCCATCACTATATGATCCAGCCCCAGCGGCAATCGCCGCACATAGTTGGCGGCACCACTGACTTCCAGCACCTCAAACAGCGCCTCATCGTCGATATTAGGTGCGCCCAGCATCAGGTTTTCACGCAGAGTGCCGTGAAAAAGGCGCGCGTTTTGCGTCAGCAGGCCGATATTACGGCGGATATCTGCAGTATCGATATGTGGCAGACTCAGGTTATCCAGCCGCACTTCGCCGCTGACCAGCTCCATACCGCCAGCCATTGCTTTCAGCAGGGTAGATTTTCCGGCACCGTTACGCCCTAACAGCGCGATACGCTCGCCGGGCTGGACGGTCAGGCGACCAATTTTCAGCGGGAATACGGTATCTTCAGTGCGATAACGGAAACAGGCATCGGTAAACTGGTAATGGCCGTGCAGCACCGGGCAATGCACCCGCGTCTCTTCCCGACTGTTCTCAACCGGCAGATTCATGATGCTGTCCAGACCGGCTTTGGCCGCTTTCACCTGCTGCCAGCGCGCCAGTACGCCGCATAACTTGGTCATTGGCGAGATCATGCGCGAGGAAAGCAGTGAGGCAGCGACGATCGCACCGGTAGTGATATCGCCATCCATCACCATCGGTGCACCAATCACCACCACCGAGGCATACACCAGGTTTTGTACCGTCACTCCCCAGTTGACCAGGCCCTGAGTCAGACGACGGGTCTCCACACCGGACTGCGCGGTGATCTGGATATAGCTGTTCCACTGTTGCAGGAAGCGATCTTCCGCCTGCATCAGCTTGATATCCTCAAGCCCCTGTACGCTTTCAACCAGCACGGCGTTACGCAGTGTGGATTCATGTAACGACCTGCGCGCCAGCGTGGCGAGCCGTTTCTGCAGCAATAGGCCCGGCACAATCATAATCACCGCCGCCACTGGCGCGATCCATGCCAGATGCGGCGAGATAATCGCCAGAACAAACAGGAACAGGAAAAAAAATGGCATATCGACAATTGCGGTGACGGTGGTTGAGGTGATCATCTCGCGAATCTGCTCAAGTTCGCGCAGCTGTGAAATAAAGCTGCCGGTAGAGCGTGGGACGGCACTTTCACGCAGCCGCAGCGCGTGACCAAATACCCGATCGGAGACGCGCATATCGGCGCGTTTACCCAGCACGTCGGTAATATGTGAGCGGCCAAGCCGCAGCAAGAACGAGAACAGTACGGCGATTAACACTCCGCCAAACAATACATAAAGCGTCGGATAAGACTGCGCCGGAATCGCCCGATCATAAACCTGCATGGAAAACAGAATGCCGGACAGCGCCAAAATATTCACCAGCAGTGAAGCCAGCATCACATAGCCGTAAGGTTTAATGTCGCGCAGCACCAGCTTGCGCAGCCAGTCGGGCTTATTTTGCTCCAGATAACGATCGACCCGGCTGTCTTTCGCCGCCGCAACCGGCCGGAACGCCACAACATGACGAATTTGCGGCAGCATCTGTTTAAATGACACAGGCGTCAGTTGCGGATCGTTAGCGAAGTTAAGCGTCAGCGTATCCTCACCATCAAACTGGCTAATCACTGCTACCTGGCCGTCAGACAATTCCACTGCCAGTGGCAGTCGCCATGCCGACATTTCTCGTGCCGGATCGTCCAGCATGCGCGCAGACAGACCCGCCTGGCGTGACAGGTTGGTTAATGCCCGCTCCAGTGGCAGCGCATGTTGCCATTCAGTTGTGGCATATAACATGCCGGGTGAGCAAGCCAGCCGGTAGTGGGTGGCAATCTGAATAATTGCGGCGGTCCACGATGCCAGCGGCTGACCTTCAGGAGTATCGGGGGTTTCTGACGGAGTGACCGCCTGAAGTTGGGTCATGGTTGAATCTCCACCGTTTGAATCGTCTGATTGTTCAGCGCGAAGGCTGAACGCATAAAGCCAGTGCTGTACAGGCAGTCAAGCTGTAAGGTGTGTATCTGACTAATGGTTTGCTGTTCGGTGAAGCGCGCCTGATAAATCTCCTGCTCGGAGTTGAGTACATCCAACAGTGGGCGCGTGCCCAGTTGCAGATACTGATCCTGATATAATTCGCGGGTTCGCTCTGCCAATTTCTGCTGACGACTCTGAATCACCAGCGTACGCGCCAGGCTCATCTCTTCATTTTGCGATTCGCTGAGTTTTTGCTGTGCATCAAGCTGGGCATTACGCACTGCCGCATTGGCAGATTCGAGAGTATGTGCGGCGGCATTGCGACTGGCCGTCAGGCCTCCACCCTGATAAAGCGGCATTTCAACCTTAACCCAGGCACCATATTGGGTACGATCCAGTACCTGATTATTGGAATAGTTATTGGTCAGATAGTGGGTGACTTCAGGCTCTAATGAGATGGTTGGGGTCATCTGGGAGTTGGCGTTGTCGAGATTAGCCTGCGCCTGATTAACCTGAGCCCAGGCCGCCAGCACTGAAGGAATCAGTCGATAATCGGGCTGTGCCACCTGGCAAGATTTAGAGAGCGTAACGGGAAATTTATTGCTGACTTCTTTCAGATCGCGCCAGCCAAGGTAGGTTGACAGTGTGGCACGCCAGCGATCCAGGTTAGCCTGGTATTGCATCAGCGTAGACCGCGCTCCCTCAATACGGGTTTCGGTTTGCACCACGTCGGATAATGAGCTGGCACCTTCATCGTTACGCTGACGCGCCAGCTTGCCGATATTATTCAGTGCTTCAAGCTGTGCCTCAGCAATTTTCACCAGTTGCTGATAGCCCTGCACCTGCACTACTGCTGCCGCAGTATCATGGGCGATGGTATCAATACTCACCAGCACATTGGCCTGCTCTTTGGCCACGCTGGCTTCAGCCGCTCTTACCGAGCTGTCTACTTTGCCGAAGTCATACAGCATCTGTGACAACGACAGTACAAATGATGGGTTATAGCCGCTGTTGGTGCTGGAATTGGTCATGCCGTTGTTCATGCCGGCACTTATTTTTGGATAGTATTTTGATCGCGCGACATTGACGCCTTCAGCCTGCTCATACAGTTTACCGATCACCTCGGCAATATCGGGATGCCATTGCACCGCGCGATTAACCGCCTGCGTAATATCGAGTGTGGCGGGAGCATTTGGCGATTGTTGTGAAGCAACAGTGCCGTCTAAAGAGGGTAACTCCTGCTGAGCAAACATTTGCCCGGCACGGATCATATTTGCTGAAACCTCGCTGTCTGACGCAGCAAACAACGCGGTACTAAAAAAGAGGGCGAAGCAAAAGACAAATGCACTCGCCAGGTGGCAATAACTAAACATTGCTCGTAACAGAACTAAATTCATTAATCATCCACCGCAGATTAAGAGTGAAGATGGCACATCCTTGTGCCGGTTTATTCCCTATAAGTTCATAACAACTACCGTTAAACGTCCGTATTCAGGTGTTGCAACAGCTCTTCCAGCGATACGTTTACTCCTTCCAGAGTAATCAGCTGAGTACTTTCAAAGTTCGTACCCTGCCCATCGCGGTCAATCGATACGATGGTATTTTCGCCATCAAACTCGACTGAAACGAAGTTTCCGATGGTGCCGCCCGCTCCATTCAGGCCAATCAACAGCTCGCCAATATCGATCTGATCATCCTGTGCCAGCGAGAAATCAGTCCAGGTATCGGTGCCGTTTCCACCGGTCGCATCGGCATTATCCAGCAGGTTATAGACCACGGTGTCGCCACCGCCACCCAAGGTAAAGGTGTCATCATTCGGCGTACTGTTGACGGTATCCGCATAGTTGCTACCGGTGATCTGCATATTCAGATCGATAGTCAGCGATGCACTGGATGTTGAACCGTCCGTTGCCGTCAGGGTGTAGTCGAATACCTCCTTCTGCGTCATGGTCGACAGATCAATGTTGGCGTCACGTACATAGCTGTAACTGCCATCTGCATTGATGGTTAAGGTGCCGTAGAGGCCATCTACCGTCGCGCTGGTTGCATTGCGGTCGTAAGGGTTCAGTGCGGCAGAGTCTGAGTCGTTGGCATTGCTGATAGCGATCCTGGTACCTACCGAGATCAAACTATCCGCTACACCATCCGCACCCGAGCCGTCGAGGATATTGCCGGTTACCGTGGCTGAAGCGCCGGTATGGAACTCATCCACATGCGTCTCAGTACCTCTTACCGATCCCCTCACCGTTGTCAGCCCCAGTACTGAAGAGCTACCGGTAACGCGCAGTGTGTAGTTGCCTGCTTCCAGATCCAGACCCGAAACGTTAACCGTTGCGGCACCGCCAATAATTCCAGATGGCGCTACGCTGCCGGTACGCACTGAAGTTCCGCTACTGTTAACAATGGCCCACGTTATATTTGTACCGGTTAGTGCAACACCCGTGACGGTGAAGCCCAGCGTAATATTGTGAAGTACCGAATCCGCCTCAACCGTGAAGCCACCGGAACCTGTCGCTGAGTTGGTACCTACTACCGTGGTCCAACTTGCTGACGCGATATTCGCGAAGTTCTCCACTTCCTGAACGACGGTTGCACTGGTTGCCAAATCAACACTGTCATCAACCGCTTGCAGCGTGCCCGGTTGCAGATCGATGGTCAGCGTTGCCGTACTGGTTGAGCCATTTGGCGTTTTCAGCTCATAGGTGAAGGTTTCATCACCGGTAATACTGCCTGCCGCCAGACCTGCATTCAGCGTATAGGTGTAATTACCCAGCGCATCGATGGTTAGCGTGCCGTACTGACCGGTAATGTTGGTGACACCACTTGCATTAATTCCGGTGCCATCGACTTCACTGACCAACGTGCCGGCCGGTGCGGTATCGCCACCTGCCCCTTCACTATCGCCATCGATCACATTACCCGTCACCGAACTGCCCGTAGTGACATAGCCATGTGTAGTGTCCTGCAAGACATTCAGGGTGAAACCAGTTAACACCGACACGCCATTCGCTGCATTCAACAAGAAGACATAGTCACCTTCCGGCAGAGTCAGCGTCAGCTGGCCTGATGTTCCTGCTACCAATCCGACTTGCAGCCAGTTATTCACAACATCGATCCGCTCGTAATTTCCGCTATCCGGATTGAGCTGATAAATGTTGAGGTTATAGGTTGAGAGTAATGACACTCCTAACGACGATGCCTGGAAGGTAAGCGTACGAGATGTACCCTCCGCTACCGAGAAGGTCGACTGTGCGTCAAGTTCAGCAACCGACAGATTCAGCACATTGCCCAGCCCCACTGTTGCCAGTGTTGCGCCGCTCTGCGATGACGGTCCGTTATTTACCGTTGTCTCTTCCGTTTCAATATCCAGCGTAACGTTATCGTCTACGGCATTAACGCTGTCTGAATCGCTGTCGCTATCGGAATCACTGTCGCTATCGGAGTCGCTGTCGGAATCGGAATCGCTGTCGGAATCGGAATCGCTGTCGCTATCAGAGTCGCTGTCGGAATCGGAGTCGCTGTCGCTATCAGAGTCGCTGTCGGAATCGGAATCGCTGTCGCTATCAGAATCGCTGTCGGAATCGGAATCGCTGTCGGAATCAGAGTCGCTGTCGCTATCGGAGTCACTGTCGGAGTCAGAATCGCTGTCGGAATCAGAGTCGCTGTCGCTATCGGAATCGCTGTCGGAGTCAGAGTCGCTGTCGCTGTCTGAATCGCTGTCGGAATCAGAATCACTGTCGCTATCGGAATCGCTGTCGCTATCAGAATCGCTGTCGGAATCAGAATCGCTGTCGCTATCGGAATCGCTGTCGCTATCAGAGTCGCTGTCGGAATCAGAGTCGCTGTCGGAATCGGAGTCACTGTCGGAATCAGAATCGCTGTCGGAGTCAGAATCGCTGTCGCTATCGGAGTCGCTGTCGGAATCGGAATCGCTGTCGCTATCGGAATCGCTGTCGGAGTCAGAATCACTGTCGCTCTCTGAGTCGCTGTCGCTATCAGAATCACTGTCGGAGTCAGAGTCGCTGTCGCTGTCTGAATCGCTGTCGGAATCAGAATCGCTGTCGCTATCGGAATCGCTGTCGGAATCAGAGTCGCTGTCGCTATCGGAATCGCTGTCGGAGTCAGAGTCGCTGTCTGAATCGCTGTCGGAATCGGAGTCGCTGTCGGAGTCAGAATCGCTGTCGCTATCAGAATCGCTGTCGGAATCGGAGTCGCTGTCGCTATCAGAGTCGCTGTCGGAATCAGAGTCGCTGTCGGAGTCAGAATCGCTGTCGCTGTCTGAATCGCTGTCGCTATCAGAATCGCTGTCGGAATCGGAATCGCTGTCGCTATCAGAGTCGCTGTCGGAATCGGAGTCGCTGTCGCTATCAGAGTCGCTGTCGGAATCGGAATCGCTGTCGCTATCAGAATCGCTGTCGGAATCGCTGTCGGAGTCAGAATCACTGTCGCTATCAGAATCACTGTCGGAGTCAGAATCACTGTCGCTATCGGAGTCGCTGTCGCTATCAGAGTCGCTGTCGGAATCGGAATCGCTGTCGCTATCAGAGTCGCTGTCGGAATCAGAGTCGCTGTCGCTATCGGAGTCACTGTCGGAGTCAGAGTCGCTGTCGCTGTCGCTGTCTGAGTCACTGTCGGAATCAGAATCGCTGTCGCTATCGGAATCGCTGTCGGAATCAGAATCGCTGTCGCTGTCTGAGTCACTGTCGGAATCAGAATCGCTGTCGCTATCGGAATCACTGTCGGAATCAGAGTCGCTGTCGCTATCGGAGTCACTGTCGGAGTCAGAATCGCTGTCGGAATCAGAGTCGCTGTCGCTATCGGAATCGCTGTCGGAGTCAGAGTCGCTGTCGCTGTCTGAATCGCTGTCGGAATCAGAATCGCTGTCGCTATCGGAATCACTGTCGGAATCAGAATCGCTGTCGCTATCAGAGTCGCTGTCGGAATCGGAATCGCTGTCGCTATCGGAGTCACTGTCGGAATCGGAATCGCTGTCGCTGTCTGAGTCGCTGTCGGAATCAGAATCGCTGTCGCTGTCTGAGTCGCTGTCGGAATCAGAGTCGCTGTCGGAATCGGAATCGCTGTCGCTATCGGAGTCACTGTCGGAATCAGAGTCGCTGTCGCTATCGGAGTCACTGTCGGAGTCAGAGTCGCTGTCGCTGTCTGAGTCACTGTCGGAATCGGAATCGCTGTCGCTATCGGAATCGCTGTCGGAATCAGAGTCGCTGTCGCTATCGGAATCGCTGTCGGAATCGGAGTCGCTGTCGGAGTCAGAATCGCTGTCGCTGTCTGAATCGCTGTCGCTATCGGAATCACTGTCGCTGTCTGAATCGCTGTCGGAATCGGAATCGCTGTCGGAATCAGAGTCGCTGTCGGAGTCAGAGTCGCTGTCGCTATCTGAATCACTGTCGGAGTCAGAATCGCTGTCGCTATCTGAATCGCTGTCGCTATCGGAGTCACTGTCGGAATCAGAATCGCTGTCGCTGTCTGAGTCGCTGTCGGAATCAGAATCGCTGTCGCTATCGGAATCACTGTCGCTGTCTGAATCGCTGTCGCTATCAGAGTCACTGTCGGAATCGGAATCGCTGTCGCTATCGGAGTCACTGTCGGAATCGGAATCGCTGTCGCTGTCTGAATCGCTGTCGCTATCAGAATCACTGTCGCTGTCGGAATCGCTGTCGCTATCAGAATCACTGTCGGAGTCAGAGTCGCTGTCGGAATCAGAATCGCTGTCGCTGTCTGAATCGCTGTCGCTATCAGAGTCGCTGTCGCTATCGGAGTCACTGTCGGAATCGGAATCGCTGTCGCTATCGGAATCACTGTCGCTGTCTGAATCGCTGTCGGAATCGGAATCGCTGTCGGAATCAGAGTCGCTGTCGGAGTCAGAGTCGCTGTCGCTATCTGAATCACTGTCGGAGTCAGAATCGCTGTCGCTATCTGAATCACTGTCGGAATCGGAGTCGCTGTCGGAATCAGAGTCGCTGTCGCTATCGGAATCGCTGTCGGAATCAGAGTCGCTGTCGCTATCGGAGTCACTGTCGGAGTCAGAGTCGCTGTCGCTGTCGCTGTCTGAGTCACTGTCGGAATCAGAATCGCTGTCGCTATCGGAATCGCTGTCGGAATCAGAATCGCTGTCGCTGTCTGAGTCACTGTCGGAATCAGAATCGCTGTCGCTATCGGAATCACTGTCGGAATCAGAGTCGCTGTCGGAATCGGAGTCACTGTCGGAGTCAGAATCGCTGTCTCAGAGTCTGTCGCTATCGGAATCGCTGTCGGAATCAGAATCGCTGTCGCTATCGGAATCGCTGTCGGAATCGGAATCGCTGTCGCTATCGGAGTCACTGTCGGAATCAGAGTCGCTGTCGCTATCGGAGTCACTGTCGGAGTCAGAGTCGCTGTCGCTGTCTGAGTCACTGTCGGAATCGGAATCGCTGTCGCTATCGGAATCGCTGTCGGAATCAGAGTCGCTGTCGCTATCGGAATCGCTGTCGGAATCGGAGTCGCTGTCGGAGTCAGAATCGCTGTCGCTGTCTGAATCGCTGTCGCTATCGGAATCACTGTCGCTGTCTGAATCGCTGTCGGAATCGGAATCGCTGTCGGAATCAGAGTCGCTGTCGGAGTCAGAGTCGCTGTCGCTATCTGAATCACTGTCGGATCAGAATCGCTGTCGCTATCTGAATCGCTGTCGCTATCGGAGACTGTCGGAATCAGAATCGCTGTCGCTGTCTGAGTCGCTGTCGGAATCAGAATCGCTGTCGCTATCGGAATCACTGTCGCTGTCTGAATCGCTGTCGTCGCTGTCGGAATCGGAATCGCTGTCGCTATCGGAGTCACTGTCGGAATCGGAATCGCTGTCGCTGTCTGAATCGCTGTCGCTATCAGAATCACTGTCGCTATCTGTCGAGAATCACTGTCGGAGTCAGAGTCGCTGTCGGAATCAGAATCGCTGTCGCTGTCGCTCGGAATCGGAGTCGCTGTCGCTATCAGAGTCGCTGTCGCTATCGGAGTCACTGTCGGAATCGGAATCGCTGTCGGAATCAGAATCGCTGTCGGAATCGGAATCGCTGTCTCAGAGTCGCTGTCGGAGTCAGAGTCGCTGTCGCTATCTGAATCACTGTCGGAGTCAGAATCGCTGTCGCTATCTGAATCACTGTCGGAATCGGAGTCGCTGTCGGAATCAGAGTCGCTGTCGCTATCGGAATCGCTGTCGGATCAGAGTCGCTGTCGCTATCGGAATCGCTGTCGGAGTCAGAATCACTGTCGGAATCGGAGTCACTGTCGGAATCAGAATCGCTGTCGCTATCGGAGTCGCTGTCGGAGTCAGAGTCGCTGTCGCTGTCTGAATCGCTGTCGGAATCAGAGTCGCTGTCGCTATCGGAATCGCTGTCGGAATCAGAATCACTGTCGCTGTCTGAATCGCTATCGGAATCGCTGTGAATCACTGTCTGTCTGAATCGCTATCGGAATCGCTGTCGCTGTCAGAATCAGAGTCGCTGTCGCTATCGGAGTCACTGTCGGAATTAGAATCGCTGTCGGAATCAGAATCGCTGTCGCTGTCTGAGTCGCTGTCGGAGTCAGAGTCTGTCGCTGTCTGAATCGCTGTCGGAATCAGAATCACTGTCGCTATCGGAATCGCTGTCGCTATCAGAGTCGCTGTCGCTATCGGAGTCACTGTCGGAATCGGAGTCGCTGTCGCTGTCAGAATCGCTGTCGCTCGGAATCGCTGTCGGAGTCAGAATCGCTGTCGCTATCGGAGTCACTGTCGCTATCGGAATCGCTGTCGGAGTCAGAATCGCTGTCGGAATCAGAGTCGCTGTCGCTATCGGAGTCACTGTCGCTGTCTGAATCGCTGTCGGAATCAGAATCGCTGTCGCTATCGGAAGTCACTGTCGGAATCAGAATCGCTGTCGCTATCGGAATCACTGTCGCTGTCATCGCTGTCGGAATCAGGATCGCTATCGCTGAATCGCTGTCAGAATCGCTGTCGTCAGAATCAGAGTCGCTGTCGCTATCGGAGTCACTGTCGCTATCGGAATCGCTGTCGCTGTCGCGAATCGCTGTCGGAATCAGAGTCGCTATCGCTATCTGAGTCACTGTCGGAATCAGAGTCGCTGTCGGAATCAGAATCGCTGTCGCTATCGGAGTCACTGTCGGAATCGAAATCGCTGTCGGAATCGCTGTCGCTGTCTGAGTCGCTGTCGGAATCAGAATCGCTGTCGCTATCGGAGTCACTGTCGGAATCAGAATCGCTGTCGCTATCGGAGTCACTGTCGGAATCGGAGTCGCTGTCGCTGTCAGAATCGCTGTCTGTCAGAATCGCTGTCGAAGTCGCTGTCGCTATCGGAGTCACTGTCGGAATCGGAGTCGCTGTGAATCGCTGTCGGAGTCAGAATCACTGTCGCTATCGGAATCGCTGTCGGAATCGGAATCGGAGTCACTGTCGGAATCGGAATCGCTGTCGCTATCGGAGTCACTGTCGGAATCGGAGTCGCTGTCGCTGTCGCTGTCTGAATCACTGTCGGAATCGGAATCGCTGTCGGAATCAGAGTCGCTGTCGCTGTCTGAATCGCTGTCTGAATCGCTGTCGGAATCAGAATCG
Source organism: Winslowiella toletana (assembly GCF_032164335.1). Classification (NCBI taxonomy): domain Bacteria; kingdom Pseudomonadati; phylum Pseudomonadota; class Gammaproteobacteria; order Enterobacterales; family Erwiniaceae; genus Winslowiella; species Winslowiella toletana. The sequence goes on from NZ_CP134152.1 coordinate 4,254,900, forward strand.
CTGTCGGAAGAGTCGCTGTCGCTATCGGAATCGCTGTCGGAATCAGAATCGCTGTCGCTGTCTGAGTCGCTGTCGGAATCGGAGTCACTGTCGGAATCAGAGTCGCTGTCGCTATCGGAGTCACTGTCGGAGTCAGAGTCGCTGTCGCTATCAGAATCACTATCGCTGTCTGAATCGCTGTCGCTATCTGAGTCGCTGTCGGAATCAGAGTCGCTGTCGCTGTCTGAATCGCTGTCTGAATCAGAATCACTGTCGCTATCAGAGTCGCTGTCGGAATCAGAATCACTGTCGCTATCAGAGTCGCTGTCGCTATCGGAGTCACTGTCGGAATCGGAATCGCTGTCGCTGTCTGAATCGCTGTCGCTATCTGAGTCGCTGTCGGAATCAGAGTCGCTGTCGGAATCAGAGTCGCTGTCGCTATCGGAATCACTGTCGCTGTCTGAGTCGCTGTCGCTATCAGAGTCACTGTCGGAATCGGAATCGCTGTCGGAGTCAGAATCGCTGTCGCTGTCTGAGTCGCTGTCGCTATCAGAATCGCTGTCGGAATCAGAATCACTGTCGGAATCGGAGTCGCTATCGGAATCGCTGTCGGAGTCAGAATCGCTGTCGCTATCGGAGTCGCTGTCGCTGTCTGAATCGCTGTCGCTATCGGAGTCACTGTCGGAATCGGAGTCGCTGTCGCTATCGGAATCGCTGTCGCTATCAGAGTCACTGTCGCTGTCTGAATCGCTGTCGGAATCGGAGTCGCTGTCGCTGTCTGAGTCGCTGTCGGAATCGGAGTCACTGTCGGAATCAGAATCGCTGTCGGAGTCAGAATCACTGTCGCTATCGGAATCACTGTCGGAATCGGAATCGCTGTCGCTATCGGAGTCACTGTCGGAATCGGAGTCGCTGTCGCTGTCGGAATCGCTGTCGCTGTCTGAGTCGCTGTCGGAATCGGAATCACTGTCGGAGTCAGAATCACTGTCGCTCTCTGAGTCGCTGTCGGAATCAGAATCGCTGTCGGAGTCAGAATCGCTATCGGAATCGCTGTCAGAATCAGAATCACTGTCCGAGTCTGAATCGTCAATAATTGGCGCTGTTACATTCGCTGCATCAGAAGTATTACTTGCGGCATCAGTCAGTGTAACTGCAAGGATCCCCCCCGCTACCTGGGCCGGACTCAGCGTAACAGAGAAGTTGCCGTCATCATCGACCGAACCACTACCGATGATATTACCCTCGGAATCCTCTACAGAAACGGTAGTTCCTGGCTCACCTTTACCGGTCAGTATGGTGCCATCTTCAGAGACATCAAGAGCGGTCGGCGGCAGCGGCGCAGTGGTATCTCCAGCCGTTACTTCAGCCGAAGGTGAGATATTGCCCGCTGCGTCAGTCAGCGTGACGCCTAGCTTTTCACCGTTAGTCTGTGCCGGATTTAGTTCGACCAGGAAGTTGCCAGCGTCGTCGACCGTACCGGTACCGATGATGTTGCCATTAGGATCCCTGACGGTGACAGTAGTACCGGGTTCACCCCGGCCAGTATGCGTAGTGCCGTCTTCAGAAACAAACAGATCGGTTGGCGGCAGCGGTGCGGTGGTATCGTCAGCAACCACTTCAGCAACAGGAGAAATATTGCCTGCCGGATCGGTCAGCGTGACGTCAAGAATTTCGCCGTTAGTCTCAGCCGGATCCAGATCGACTGTGAAGTTACCGTCTTCATCAACCAGGCCGGTGCCGATGGTATTGCCATCCTCATCGGTGACGGTCACGGTAGTGCCAGGCTCGCCGCGTCCACTGAGCGTAGTGCCGTCTTCAGAGACATCCAGATCGGTTGGTGGCAGCGGTGCGGTGGTATCGCCAGCAGTGACTTCAGCGACAGGAGAAATATTGCCCGCCGCATCAGTTAAGGTGACATCGAGTAGTTGACCGTTGGTCTGCGCCGGATTCAGATCGACCGTAAAGTTACCTTCATCATCGACTGTGCCGGTCCCGATGGTATTACCCTCTGCATCGGTGACGGTCACGGTAGTGCCGGGCTCACCGCGGCCGCTAAGCGTGGTGCCGTCTTCAGAGACATCCAAATCGGTTGGAAGCAGCGGTGCGGTGCTGTCACCTGCAGTCACCTCAGCGACCGCCGAAACATTGCCCGCCGCGTCGGTCTGCGTGACATCCAGGATTTCGCCATTGGTTTGCGCCGGATCCAGGTTGACGGTGAAATTACCATCCTCATCAACCGTACCGGTACCAATGATATTGCCCAGGGCATCTCTGACGATAACAGTATCACCTGCTTCGCCTCTGCCGCTTAACGTGGTGCCATCTTCAGACACGCTGAGATCTGTAGGGGCATCTGGTGCATCAGTGTCTGAATCGCTGTCAGAATCAGAATCAGAATCACTGTCGCTGTCGCTGTCGGAGTCAGAATCACTGTCAGAATCACTTTCTGAGTCAGAATCTGAGTCACTCTCCGAGTCAGAGTCGCTATCGGAATCGCTGTTATCCGAATCGCTGTCAGAATCAGAATCGCTGTCAGAGTCAGAATCGCTGTCAGAGTCAGAATCGCTATCAGAGTCGCTGTCGGAGTCGGAATCGCTGTTATCCGAATCACTGTCGGAGTCAGAATCACTGTCCGAATCTGAGTCGCTCTCGGAATCGGAATCGGAATCGGAATCGGAATCGGAATCGGAGTCACTGTCGGAGTCAGAATCGCTGTCGTTCGACAGATCGCGTGAATCACCGTCAGAAGAGTTAGCCGCCGCAGCCAAACCGAGAAAACCTAAACCACCGGCTCCAAGGAAGGCCGCAGTGCTGGCACTTGTCTCGGTGCCATAAAGCAGCCCTTCAATGTCAGCGATTGAGGTAAATTCAAAACCCGGTCCCGGATTCTCAATCCACCATAATGCGCCAGTCTGATCCTGTATCACCAGATCGCTGATATTTCCTTCCGCATCAGCGACAAAGAAATTCTGAATAACAACTTTCTCTCCGGACTTGAGAGTGACGACTAAGTTATTTTGATCGCGGGTAAGGGAGGCAATGTCCTCTCTGTTAAGTTGGAGCGTGACGACACTGGGCGAAGTTATACTAACTTCACTTCCATTTATACTGGAGGCTGAACCGCTATCTTTTGCGGTTACCTTGATTTCATTCATATAACTTGCACTCCCTATAAGGGTTAGGCATTCGGTTACGAGTAATCAATCACACCAATAATTTCTGACTGTTCCTCATGTAATAACAGACAAAAAAACGCCGTAAGGCGTCACCAGAGCTCGCGGTTTTATTCGTATTTTTAACAACACCCAGAGATACGTATAAAGCTGCATCACTTTGGATTCATTCCCTATGATCTGACCAGGAAATTAAGTTTCTGCAGTAAATTATCTAATGAAGTAAAAATACAGGAAGGTTAGTTCTTTTCATTCTTTACCTGCACTGTCATCAAATAGTCACTCAGATAAATTTAAAAACACATACGCAAATAAGAAAGACGCTTAATTACGCCTTCCTTGCAGAATTAATAATAATGTTCGTTGATTATTTCATTTAATTATTAGTGCAGTAGTTTAACCACAGCGTCAGCTTTCACAGGCTTCCAGTGATACCCCTGCATCCCCTTAACATCCAGCGCCCGCAGCTGCTCCTCATGCCTTGCGTGCTGAATTCCTTCAACGATGATAACGTCACAAAAAGCATTGAGATGAGAGATTAAGTCGCGAAACGCATTACTTTTTCCATACTGCCAGAAAAAATTCTTCTCAATCTTTACGTATTCAAACTTACCCTTCATCACCATGGTTAAGTTTGTGTTACCCGCACCAAAATCATCCAGCCATAGGGGGCAAACTTTTGTCAGTTCTCTTAATAATAGGGATTCATCATTATCAGCATCACGTGAGAAAAAATTACATATTTCAAAACGTAGAAGAGGCATCTGTGCGATTAATTGTTGCAACCTGAAATTATTGGTTATTTCATTGGCGATGACTTTATCAATGTGAACAGATATTTTCGGCAGGGTATTATTCTTTTGATAAATATTATCAAGCAGAGCCAACTGCTGATTAAATATTGACAAACGTTCAGACTGAGAAATCTGCAAAAAACCATTTTCTTTGTCTTGTTTGCAATAAAAAGATCTATTGGATGAGACAAACTTAGTCAAAAGTTCATAGGCAATTAGCGATCCAGAAAAATCACGTATCGGTTCCAGAATGAACTGGTAATTATCATTATTTTCATTCATAGCCCATTACCTTCACACCTGCAAGTACGATTAATACCAGAACCTCAGAAAACTACTTATGAATATTTTCGTTCAAAGTCAGAGCAGGCGAACAGACACACTATTAATTAAAATTTTACAAAATCCTAGCTTACAGAAACAGATATTAAAAATTGGTTAAATCTTCCTTAACTCAAATCATCATAGGTAAAAACTATCAATAAAGAGAAAATTTAGCTTACGTTTGTCAAAATCGTCAGATGACTCTTCTTTATCATTGCATGCACAAAAATCACTTAAGCAATTGTCCAATTAACACCTTGAATGCATGGCTATTTAAGCGATTAGAAGTGAAGTTTTCGTGCATTACCTCCTTATTTCACCGCATAAAACTGGTTATATAACAACCAAATAGTTAATATAAAATTAACAATAAACCTAATGAATAATTAAGAAAATGCATGTAATTGCATCTGATTGCGGTCAAAACCCCCCTCCAAAAACCCCTAATTCACCTCATTACAGATTTTTCCCGAAAAGGCTTTAACATTAAAAATTATAATAATTACATTAACGAAACTTTCTGTCGTGATGGAGATCACTGCGCAGATGACGTAGAAACCACGAAAAATGAGTGAATCTCGCGGCAAAAAAGTGACTAATCGCTCAATAAACACTCAAAAAAAGCACCCAGAGAAGCAAAAAAAACGCTGAATGTTTTAAGCCCTCTCAGCGATTGATTAAAAAAATAAAACAAAAAAGCACTTATCATTCAAAAAAAACACCATGAGATTGCAACATCAGCAGAAATGTTAACGGTTTGTGAATGAAGGAATTCATCCAAAACCCTTCAGCCATACTGATTAACATCGGATATCTTCATTTAGCATTGCTGTCGTAAAATTCTGACAGAAGGGTGCTACTGGATTATCCCTGCTAAAGTACCCTTTTCCTGTTCTGACGATGTCATGACTATGCAGCCACCCCTCGCTTTGCGCGCAATGATGGTCAGGCGGCTGAATGTGTTGGGTTTAAACACTCTCTCCCCTGCCCACCTGAGGCTGGAAAAGTTGCAGTGCGCATGAATCAGTCGTCCATTGACTTTTCACATCTGATCACCCTATCGGGAGCTGAACACACGCGCACGCAGCGGCGCTGACGATCGGCATACGGTGCAAGCAATGAATGTAATGGGTGGGCTCGATGCAATGCTGGATTGCATTGGTGGTCAGGAAGCATAGACGCTGGCGGAAGCGGTCAATCCTTAGGGTAAATTTATCAGCTATAGCCTGTTGCCCGGCGTACCGATATCTCTCCAGCTGCAGCGCCCGACCGCTAACGTGCTGATTCAGTGCAGATAGCGCAATATCGCGGCCAATCTGACACCAGCAATGATCAAGAACGCGCTGACTAAGTCAGCGCGTTGCTATAAAGGAAGAGAATGCTTCGGCGGATGGAAAACATTACGCCTGGCGTTGTGGCGCTTTGTGCACCAGCGTGTAAGCGTAATCAACACCCATACCGTAAGCACCGCTGTGCTCACGCACTAAATCCATCACCGCGTCATAAGTCTCTTTACGCGCCCAGTCACGCTGGTACTCCAGCAGCACCTGCTGCCACGTCACCGGTACCGCGCCAGCCTGTACCATGCGGTCGATAGAGCGCTCATGGGCATCAACGCTGGTGCCGCCTGAAGTATCAGTCACCACGTACACTTCATAGCCCTCTTTCAGCGCCATCAGGGCCGGAAACGTCAGACAGACTTCGGTCCACAAGGCAGAAATAATCAGTTTTTTACGACCGGTTGCCTTTACTGCTTCAACGAATGCCGCGTCTTCCCACGAGTTCATTGAGGTGCGCTCAATCGGTTTCACTTGCGGATGCACCGCCAGCAGTTCCGGCCAGATATAGCCGCTGAAGCTTTCGGTTTCTACTGAGGTGTAAATCACCGGCACGTTAAAAACCTTGCCCGCTTTCGCCAAAGCAACCGTGTTATTTTTAAGCTGCTGCCTGTCGATATTGGCGACGCCGAAAGACATTTGCGGCTGATGGTCGATGAAAATCAGCGCGGAATTCTGTGGATCAAGCAGGTCGAATTTAGACATGATTATTTCCTCTCAGGATATTGTTTTCGGTTAGTGTTGTGCTGCTGGAGATAACAATACGAGAGGAACGTTTTCACAGATAGCGGAAAGAATTTGTCAACTTGTTGAATAATTTTTGTGTCTGCCAACAGCGAGCATCCGCAGCGATATACTGCGGATCCGTCGGTTAACGTATCGGTTCTGCTGCCGTCGCAATAGGTTGCATGGTCTGATTACGCCCGTTACGTTTGGCCTGATAAAGCTGCTTATCCGCCGCCGATATTAACGTATTTACCGTTTCGACACGGCTTTTTTGGGGCCGGATTTCGTTGGCAATACCAATACTGACGGTGATGCTAACGGTATTACCTTGCAGCAGAAACTTACGCATGAAAATGGCAATACGAATCTGCTCGGCTATCCGAAACAGCGCGGTTCGTTCGTGATTAAACAATACCACCATAAACTCTTCACCACCGAAACGGCACAGCATCCCCTGGTCACCAATCACGGTACGCATCCGGCTCGCAATCTCTTGCAGTACGGCATCACCGGAATCGTGACCAAAACTGTCGTTGACCACTTTAAAATAATCGATATCAACCAGCATTACGCCCGCACTTTGCACATTGGGTTGCCCGCTATCATCTGTTTGACGCAACTGCTCATACAAACCGGAGCGGGAGAGCAAGCGGGTGAGAAAATCATAATTGGCGCGCAACGCCAACTGTTTATTCAGCTGCAGAATGGCATCAACACTGACTGCCACAATCAACGGGCTGATGGCGACCGTCGCAATGCCCAGTCGCGCAGAAACCAGCTGACTCAAAGCCAGCAGTTCGTCATTACCCTGAATATTCATTACCCCGTTAACCACCAGCATAATTTCGGCGACGCCAACTATCAGCGTAATCAGACTGGTGACAGCAATCGGATAAACAATCGCACACCAGATCAGCGCCGGCAGGGGAAATGTCAGGCTGCCAGCACCGCCAATCAACGCAGCAGCAATAATTGATGCCAAAACTGCTATAGCAGGTAACAGTTTTTTCAGACGCCAGCACGATAAATTCAGGCTAAAACGTGCTGGCAGGGTCAGCAAGGGAGGTAATAACAGCACTCCCGTCGAGAATTGCTCACTGACCCAGTCACTCCATACCGGTAAAAAGTTCTCACCGACTGTCGCCCCTTCAGCCAGCGTTCCCCACGTGGCGCTTGCCAAAGCTCCCAGCAAACAAGCAGGAAAAATCAGCAGCGCTTTGCCCGGACGGCTCAGTCCGGGAACGGGCTTATTGCGTTTAATCAACAGGCTGGCAACGATGAGAATGAAAATAATATTGGCAAAGTTGATAGTAAAAGATCGGGATGCCCAGCCGGAAAAGACCAAATCATTAAACACCATTGCCAGATAGCAAATCAGATAAGTTCGGCTGCGATGAAGAAAAGGAAAGCGGACGATTATTCCTGCCAGCAATGCATTGACCGGCCAGAACAGTGACAGTTCTGGTGGCAGCCGCAGGTGCCCGCCAATAAAACAGAATAGTACAGTCACGAGAAACACCGTTAAGGCATTGGCCTTATTATTATTTTCATCAAGCAGATTGAATCGCATAGACTCTGATACCCATAACATTCCACTGCTTCAACCTCAATAATGTTTGAGGTTAGCCCTGACACGTTTAATTGAAGTGATTTGTGCCCAGCCAGACGGCTTAAGGCAAAATAATATTCTGTTTATTATTGTCTGGTGAGATTATTCCTGGTTGTATTAATCAGGATGTTATCACAGGAAAACGGCAACGGTTATAACAAAGCGGGTGCTATCTGTACGATGGCACCCGCTTTTAACAGAGGAAGGAATGAGTCTTAATTATTTAACTGCAACTGGCCACTGGCTTAGCTTGATCCCACGGTCATCGGCATTTTCGCTAAAGTCTTTCAGCACAGCTTTTACATCAGGATCGATATACTCCGCATTATCATGATCGACAATTACCACACTATTTTCCGGAATCTCAGCCAGTAAATTTTGCAGTCGGGGATTGTGCATGAAAGTGAGGTTTTGCTGAAAGCGCAGCACGTAATGATCTTCATAACGGGTAAGCTGCAACGCGTTGCGATGGCTCTTATAGACGCTAAAGAGAATTTGAGTAGCAATACCGAGGCCAATACCCGCCAACATACCAAAGACGATTATTCCAATAATGGTCGCCATAAATGGTACGAACTGCTGCGACCCCATGCGAAACTGTTCAATAAACAGTCGCGGTGTTGCCAGTTTATATCCGGTATATAACAATACTGCCGCAAGGCTCGCCAGCGGAATCGCATTAAGCAAGCCACTGAAGTACAGCCCACAGACCACCAACAACGCACCATGAAGTAAAATCGACAGTTTACTTTGCGCTCCGGCATTGACGTTGACCGAGCTACGCACAATCACTGCGGTAATCGGTAAGCCGCCAAAAAAACCCGACAGCATATTGCCGACTCCCTGTGCGCGCATCTCCTTATCAGGTGACGGCGAGGGATTTTGTGGACGTAATTTATTCAATGCTTCCTGACTGAGCAAGGTTTCCAGGCTGGCGACCAGCGCCAGCGTTACCGCAACCACATACACCGAAGGATTACGCCATGCCTGCCAGTCCGGACGCTCCAGTTCACTGGTCAGCTGCCCAAGGCTGTCAAACTCTGGCAGTGTAATGCGCGGTAGGCTGCTGACAAATTCCGGATGAATTCCTCCGCCAAACACCGTCGCCATGCAGCCAGCCAGTACCGCAATCAGCGGGCCTGGCACCCAGCTAAGACCTTTTATTTGTTTTACCCGCGGTGTCGTCCATACCCACAGAATGAATAATCCCGTGGCGGCCACCGCAATAGCCGATGAGGAGAAGATAAAATCTCCGCTGAACAGCGCCGCGAGGCTGCTCTCTTCAGCCGCCCCCAGCGCCACCGGAATCTGCTGCATAATCAGTAAAATACCAATCGCGGCCAGCATCCCTTTAATCACACTTCCCGGCACCAGAGAGATAAAACGTCCGGCGCGGACCACACCAAACAGAAATTGCAGAATACCGGCCAGTATCAGTGCCAGCAGAAAAGCGGAGAACGATCCAAGCGTCTCAATGGCGGCGACCACTATAGTCACCAGCCCGGCTGCCGGTCCGCTGACCGCAAAGCGCGACGGGCTTAATGAAGTAACGATCAACCCGCCAATAACACCGGTTAACAGTCCGACAAACGGCGGTAAACCACTGGCCTGCGCGATGCCCAGACACAGCGGCAAGGCCACCAGAAACACAACGAGACCGGCAGGAAGATCCTGGCGCAGCGTTCTCAGATTCATGGTGAGGATTCCTCGGTAGATTGCTGAATTAACTCGGTAAGATGCCCCGACTGCAGATCATACACGCAGCCATAGACATCCAGCTCAACGCCCTGTTGCCAGGCTTTTCTCACTGCTTCAGTGGCCACCAGCCGGGAGAACTGCGCGATAACATTGGCCTCAACCAGTCTGTTTTGCCGTACGCTTTCTTCGTCCTTATCAGCATGAAAAGCCGCTAAATCGTCTGACAGCGACGACCGCAGTTGCGTAATACGCCGCGCCAGCGGTGAGTTTTCACCCGCCAGCGAGCTATTGGGTAATGCCACCGCCGCCTGCACACCGCCACAACCATAATGACCGCACAGCACGATGCGTGAGACATTGAGATATTCCAGCGCGTATTGCAGCACGCTCATAAAATTGTCATCGTCCTCAATCACCATATTGGCGATATTACGATGCACAAACAGTTCTCCGGAATGCGAGCCTGTCAGTACCTCGGCGGGTACGCGGCTATCAGAGCATCCTATCCATAACGAATGCGGTTTCTGCTGGTGCAGATACTTATCGAAATACTTAGGATTGCGCTGTCGCCGTTGTAATGCCCAACTGCGATTTTTAGCTAACAGGGGTTTAAGCGTCGTCAAAATAATAGTCTCTCTGTGGCAACAATCTGGCCTCTATCTGGCCGAATAAATAAATCTCACAATCGCACTCGCGGAAATAACCCAGCTACTCACGGCAGGAAAACGTCAGGAGAATAATCTTTAACACTTAACAGACTAATAGAGTATTAGGAAATAGACCACAATGACAAATAAAAAATTGAATGTAATTTTACTTAAAGAAAATGTATTCTTTAGTAAATAAGAAAAATGAAACTTGTAATTTATATGCTAATGGGCACACCAAGAAAAATCTTAGTTTTCATTGAGTTAATATTAAAGTTGCATCTTATTTACCTATATTATTAATAACCACACTTCTAATAAGAGTACAATTCAAAAAAGACTCCAGTCTCAATCCAATATCTCGCATGTTATTTCACCCTACTCTTTCAGTGAATTATTCTGCGTATATCAGTAAACGAGATAAGTTATTATGGGCAATTGAACAGTATTAAGGTTGATATTTAGGAAAACGCTTACTTCCGCAATTAATCAGATTAAATCTTTCCCCGGTATAATATTAAGATAAATCTTACCCATTGTTACCCTACTGTCGGTAGAGTAATTTATAATTAAAGACCTGCTGACGTTTGTGATAACTGAGATCTCAACATGCCAACTTCGGATACCGAAAACTCTCGCTACTCATCACTGCTGGCCGGGCTTGGCTGGCTGGAACATGCTTTCCTGCCCGCAGGAGTAGCGCCGCCGGATAACAGTGCTTACGCGCATCAACGCCATAGCGCGGTGATCGTGCAGGATGAGCAGGCGTTCCCGGCCAAAAGCTGTGATGCCGATGGAGTAATTGGTGTTACCACTCGCCCGGTAGCGGTTTACACTGCTGATTGTCTGCCGGTTCTGATTGCCGATGATCGGATGCATCACGTTGCTGCGGTACATGCCGGGCTAAAAGGTGCGTTGGCCGGTGTACTGTTCAGCGCCGTCGATCAACTGCTGGCACTCGGTGCCCGTAGCGACAGCCTGCATATTGCGATCGGTCCGGCTATCGGCCCGTGCTGCTATGAACTCGGCCACGATCTGGTGGATGAGATGCAAAACAATGCGCTACTGCAGCAAACACCGCCGTGGCAACAGCAGCAACCGCGTAATCAGCGGGCAGTACGGCCGCAGGCGCTGGCACATCATCAAGGCATCTGGTTTAATCTGCCGGGCTTAGCCAGCCAAATGCTGCAACAGCGTGGAATTCCGGCCGCGCAGATAGAGATACTGGAAGTTTGTACCTACTGTATGGCCGAGCGGCGCTCCAGCTATCGTCGTAACACTCACTTTTCCGACGGTTATGCCTCGCGCTACTCATGGATTCAACGCTGCAATTGAGCCACTTGTCATGGATAGATATCTTTTTAACGTCCTTTCTCCCTGCCCTATTCAAATTTTCGATCCTGCTCATCGAATAAACAAAACTCATACCTTTATAACGATTTTATGGCAGACAAAGCCGTATCAGCCCCCTAACGTGGTAGCAACGATAAACATCGTTATCAATATAAACAATTGTTTTAAAAATAAAAAATTATAAAATCGCATCACGTATTGGCGTTAAGGATCTGCACTGCAGTTTGTGCAACGTGGAAAAAATTTTAACCCGATCACGTATTAATAAAAAAAATTGAGAGCGTACCCTATGAGCAACCACGAAATTGTCGACGTAAAGGAGTGGATCGATTCCCGTCCGATATCCGGCTACCAATGGCTGGTATTGGCCCTCTGCTTCATCATCATCATGTTTGATGGCTACGATGCGGCAGTGATGGGATTCATCGCCCCGGCGCTAATTGAGGACTGGGGAATGTCCCGCGCCGAAATGGGCCCGATTCTGGGATGCGCGATGTTTGGCGTGGCGCTTGGCGCACTGATTGCCGGCCCCTGGTCCGATCGTTTTGGCCGCAAGCGCGTCCTGCTACTGTCAATAGCCTGCTTCGCCAGCTTTAGCCTTCTTAGCGCCTTTGCCCGCTCACCAATGGAGATGGCGCTACTGCGCTTTCTGACCGGTTTAGGGCTGGGTGCAGTGATGCCCAACTGTGTGACGCTGGTTTCTGAATATATGCCGGAGCGTCGCCGCAGCCTGATGATCACGCTGATGTACAGCGGCTTTAATATCGGATCAGGGCTGGGCGGATTTATCGCCGCCGGAATGCTGCCGAACTATGGCTGGAAAGCCGTACTCTGTTTTGGCGGCATTATTCCGTTAATGATGCTGCCACTGCTGGTGTGGATTCTGCCGGAATCAGCGATGTATATGGTGGTACGCAACAGCCCGCGGGAAAAAATTGCTGCCGCACTGACGCGACTCGGTGGACAGTTTAAAGCCAGCACCGCTTTTGTGCTTAACGCGCCGGTAATCCCGAAACAAGCACCGGTGCTGCAGCTGTTCAGCCGTGGCTACGCCCGCGGAACCGTGGTGCTGTGGACCACCTATTTTATGGGTTTATTTGTCATCTATCTGTTGAATGGCTGGTTACCGACCATTATGCGCACCGGCGGCGTGTCGCTGGAACGTGCGGCTATCGTTGCGGGCTTATTCCAGCTGGGCGGCACCGTCGGTGGCCTGTTAGTCGGCAGCCTGATGGATCGCCTGCAGGCAAAATATGTGATTGGCAGTTTTTATTTCCTCGGCTGCTGCAGCTTGCTGTCACAAGGCATTTTTGGTTTCGGTCCGGAAGTGCTGGCTCTGTTAGTGTTCTTCAGCGGCGTATGCATTAACGGCGCGCAAACCGGTTTGCAGGCGTTCTCCCCTGCTTATTATCCAACAGAAATGCGCGCTACCGGCGTGTGCTGGATGCACGGCATCGGCCGCAGCGGCGCGATTCTCAGTTCCTCGCTTGGCGGCGTGCTGCTTGGCGTTTTCCCGGGTCAGACAAGCATCTTTATCATTTTGTCACTCCCGGCTTTACTGGCAGCGATCGTGATCACCCGTCATCAAAAAGCGCGCGTTCAGCAGCAGATGAAAGGGATCGATCTCAACGATCTTCCTGCGCTCTCGCGCACCATGAATAATCGATAAGTGAAGTAAGAGGTCAACAATGGCAAAAATCATCGGCGGTCTGGCGGTTTCGCATACCCCTACAATCGGCTTCGCAGTCGATCATAACAAGCAGCAAGAGAGCGCATGGGCACCCATTTTCGACGGCTTCGCCCCGATGCAGCGCTGGCTGGAAGAGAAAAAACCTGACGTGCTGCTGTATGTATTTAACGATCACGTCACCTCGTTTTTCTTCGATCACTACTCGGCGTTTGTGTTGGGGATCGACGATAGCTATGCCGTCGCCGACGAAGGCGGTGGCGCACGCGACTTACCCCCGATTAAAGGCCACGCTGCGCTGTCTCAGCACATTGGCGCCAGCCTGATGGCGGACGAATTTGATATGTCTTTCTTCCAGGATAAGCCGCTGGATCACGGCCTGTTTTCACCTTTATCCGCACTGATGCCGTGTCAGGATGGCTGGCCAACCACCGTGGTACCGCTACAGGTTGGCGTGCTGCAATTCCCAATCCCCAGCGCACGCCGCTGCTATAAGCTTGGTCAGGCGCTGCGTCGCGCGGTAGAAAGCTTTCCGGAAGATCTGAAAGTGGCGGTAATCGCCACCGGTGGCGTGTCACATCAGGTACACGGCGAGCGCTGCGGCTTTAACAATCCGGAATGGGATGCGCAGTTTATCGATATGCTGGTCAACGATCCGGAGCGTCTTACCGAAATGACGCTGGCCGAATATGCCACCCTGGGCGGCATGGAGGGCGCAGAAATAATTATGTGGTTAGTGATGCGCGGCGCGCTATCGGCGAACGTTGAAAAGCTGCATGAAGCTTATTATCTGCCGTCCATGACCGGTATCGCCACGCTGATTCTGGAAAACCAGGCACGTGAAGCACCGGTCGATGTCCACCAGCGTCAGCGTGATAAAATCAACGCCCAGCTTGATGGCGTGGAGAAATTACCCGGCACCTATCCGTTTACCCATGCGCGTAGCCTGAAAGCTATCCGCATTAACCGCTTCCTGCATCGGATGATCCAGCCGGCCTGGCGTGAACGCTTCCGCAGCGAACCGAAGGCGCTGTATGCCGAAGCCGGGCTGACCGCTGAAGAGCAACAGTTGCTGGATAGTCTCGACTGGCGCGGAATGATTCACTATGGCGTCAGCTTCTTCTTACTGGAGAAACTCGGAGCAGTAGTGGGCGTTTCCAACCTGCATATCTACTCGGCGATGCGCGGCGTTTCGCTGGAAGAATTTCAGAAAACGCGTAATCAGCAGGTGCTGTATTCCGTCGCAGGGAAATCAGCCTGATGAGTATTTCACTGCAACCAATTATCGACTGCCATCACCATGTCTTCGATCCGGCACATTTTCCCTACGCGCCAGAGAGCGGATACCATCCGGACGGTCATGAGCTGGCAACGCCAGCTTATTATCAGGCGGTAATGGAAGCCTATAACATTCAGCACTCGCTGATTGTTGGCCCGACATCGGCGTATAACACCGATAACCGCTGCCTGCTGGATACGCTGAAACAGGGCAACGGCAAGTTTAAAGGTATTGCGGTTACCCCTTTCGATATCGACAGTGACCGGCTGGCGACGTTAAAAGCGCAGGGCATTGTTGGTATTGCCTTTAATGTAGCGATGCTCGGCATCGAACCGTTTTTAAAACTTGATGGACTGATGGCGCGGCTGGCCGATCTTGATCTGTACGCCCAAATCCAGGTGCAGGACGATCAGCTATTGGCACTTATGCCGCTGCTGCAACGCAGCCGTACCCGCTTGTTGATCGACCATTCCGGACGGCCGGACGTCACTGCCGGTGTGCAGCAACCGGCTTTCCAGGCGTTATTGTCGCTGGCCGACGATGGCCGCAGCGCGGTAAAACTTTCCGGGCTGGCGAAGTTTTCCCGTCAGGCCTGGCCTTATCGCGATGGTCATCCTTACCTGCTGGCGCTGCTGAAAGCTTTTGGTGCAGAAAACTGCATGTGGGGTTCCGACTGGCCGTTTCTGCGCGCCAGCGAGCGGATGGATATCGGCACGCAGCTACTGCTGCTGGAGAAGCTATTCCCCGATGAGCAAACCCGCCGTCAGATTTTATGGCATACGCCGCAGCGCCTGTTTGGCTTTGGACTTTAAGGAGAAAAGATGAAAACGATTTATGTGCTGAATGGACCGAATCTTAATTTGCTCGGTACTCGCGAGCCGGAAACTTACGGCTCGGACACGCTGGCAACTATCGAGGAGCTGTGCCGCACCACCGCCGCGCAGCTGGATGTGGCGATTGAGTTTCGCCAGACCAATCACGAAGGCGAAATGATCGACTGGATTCAGCAGTCACGCCTGGATGGCCACGCGCTGGTGATCAATCCCGCCGCCTGGACTCATACTTCGGTTGCCATTCGCGATGCGGTCACTGCTGTCGCGCTGCCGCTTTACGAAGTGCATATCACCAACGTGCATAAGCGCGAGCCATTCCGCCATCACTCATTTTTGTCCGATGTCGCAAAAGGGGTAATTTGCGGTTATGGCATTCGCGGCTATCAGTATGCATTAATGGAAGCGGCGCGATAATCTCCGGGATTCAGATGCTTAAGTACGGGCGCTTAATCCGCGCCCGCCACCTCACGTAAATAACCGATCAGTGCTTCGGCCGCCGGAGAGTGCAGACATCCGGCGCGAAAAGTCAGCCCTATTGCCCGTCCGGTATCCGGCAATGTCACCGACAACGGCACCAGTTGGCCGGACGCCATCTCATATTCCAGCTGATGCGCCGACACCGCCGCCAGCATATCGGAATTCAACAGCAATCCGCGCAACAGCGCCAGATCGCCGGTCTCTACCACCGGATCCGGTGCCGGAATGCCCATCGCCAGGAAGCAGTTATTCAGCAGACGACGCGCAGGCGTTGCCGAGCGCGGCAGCACCCAGCGCGCACTGCGTAAATCCTGATTTTCGACTTTGCGCTGCGCCAGTGGATGATCGTGACGCGCGAGAATCACCATATCCTCCGCAAACAGGGTTTCGCTGGTCACATCCGCCGCATAGTCACTGCCGCGCAGTGCCCCAAAAATAAAGTCGATATCTCCGGCGCGCATCTCACTGGCCAGCGCCCCAAAAGCACTTTCATTGGTCACCACTTTGACGCCCGGATAGCGAGAAGTCAGCGCAACAATGGCCTGCGGCAGCAGACGGGTACGCCCAAGCGGCAGCGCGCCGACCCGTACTGTCCCTTCCAGCACGCCACGGCGCGCGGCAATATCTGCCGGAATATGGCGTAATTCATTGAGCGCACGACGAACATTGGCTTCGATCTCCTGCCCGGCCAGCGACGGCATCATGCCGTGCGGCGTGCGCTCCAGCAGCGCCACGCCTGCGCCATTCTCCAGCACCTTCAGCGCCGCACTGATCGCCGGCTGGCTCAGCCCCAGCAGCGTTGCCACCGTCTGCATGTGATGTGCCTGGCACAGCATCACAAAGATTTGCAGACGACGGACGTTAAACAGATACAGCGGTTCGGTATCCAGCCGGCTGGAACTGCTTTTGCCCAGCAGTTTCGCCAGCAGCTGTGGAATCTGATGCAGCTCCGCAATGGCACGATGGGCACGCGGCAAGACACATTTACCGAAGTCGGTCAGCATCATGCCCCCGGCGTGACGCTCGAACAGCGGCACCGCCAAAGTGAGTTCCAGATCACGAATTGAACGGGTAATTGCCGATTGCGTGCGGAATAATTCATCGGCCGCACGTGACACACTTCCCTGAGCAACAACCTGACTGAATGCCCTGATTTGCATAAGATTTATCAGGTCGTGCGTGCTGTTATCCTGCATGTTTATCCCCGCTAAATTCAGTGCTGTTGATAGGGGAATATAAATAAAACGCATACCTGCTGCAATCAAATGAATTATCGCCTTCTCAGCCAGAGTGACAGCATGGAAAAAAACAGCGAAGGAATTCGATCATGACTGAGAACACTACCAAAAAAACCGCATTGGTTGTCAGCGCCCACTCCGCTGACTTCGTCTGGCGTTCAGGCGGCGCGATTGCTTTGCATAGCGCCCAGGGCTATGACGTGCATGTTGTCTGTCTTTCATTCGGCGAACGCGGCGAGTCAGCCAAGCTGTGGCGTAAAGGCAGTAGCATGACCGAAGAGCAGGTAAAAGCCTCACGCCGTGAGGAAGCCCATGCTGCTGCCGATATCCTCGGTGCCAGCATTGAATTTTTCGATCTTGGTGACTATCCGCTGCGTGCCGATAAAGAGACGCTGTTCCGCCTCGCCGATGTCTATCGCCGCGTTCAGCCTCACTTTGTGCTGACCCACTCGCTACAGGATCCCTACAACTACGATCACCCGATGGCGACCAATCTGGCGCAGGAAGCACGGATTATCGCGCAGGCCGAAGGCTATCGCCCAGGCGAACCGATTATTGGCGCGCCACCGGTTTACTGCTTTGAGCCGCACCAGCCGGAACAGTGCAACTGGAAGCCTGATGTGCTGCTGGATATCACCGAGGTATGGGACAAAAAATATCAGGCGATTCAGTGCATGGCCGGTCAGGAACATCTGTGGGAATACTACACGCGCGTCGCTCAGCAGCGTGGCGTGCAGGCCAAGCGTAATGTCGGCATCACCAGCAGCCGCAATATTGTTTACGGCGAAGGTTATCAGAGCATCTTCCCACGGGTAACAGGAGATCTGGCATGAGCATCATCGGCAAAAAAGGCGTAGTGGTGCGCAATATTCGCCGTGCCGCTTCGCAGGATGTTGATGCGCTGGCCGAATTCGGCGTTGCAACAGTGCATGAAGCGCAGGGCCGCCACGGACTGCTGGATGCGGCCATTCGCCCGATTCAACGCGACTGCGGCATTGCCGGTAGCGCGGTGACGGTGTTGGTCGCGCCCGGCGATAACTGGATGTTCCACGTCGCGGTTGAACAGTGTCAGCCGGGCGATATCCTGGTCGTTGCGCCAACGTCACCGTGTATTGACGGCTTTTTTGGCGATCTGCTGGCGACCTCATTGCAGTCGCGTGGCGTGCGCGGATTAGTCGGCGATCTCGGTATTCGCGACAGCCGCACCCTGCGTGAAATGGGCTTTGCCGTCTGGTCACGTGCGGTCTACGCACAGGGCACGGTCAAAGAGACCATCGGTTCTGTCAACGTCCCGGTAGTGTGCGCCGGTCAGCTGGTCTGGCCGGGCGATGTGGTGGTCGCTGATGACGATGGCGTGGTTATCGTACAGCGCGAGCAAGCCAGCCAGGTGGTGGCGGCCAGCCGTCAGCGCGCCGATGCGGAAGAAGGCAAACGCGCCCGAATGGCACGTGGAGAACTGGGGCTGGATATCTACAATATGCGTCCACGGCTGGCCGAGAAAGGGCTGCGCTACGTCGACAGCGTCGAACAGCTGGAGGAGTAATATGCGCCAGCGCCGAATCCCCTGTCTGTTGATGCGCGGCGGCACCTCAAAAGCCGCCTGCTTCCTCGCCCGCGATCTGCCCGACGATCCGGCGCTGCGCGATCGGGTGCTGCTGGCGGTGATGGGATCGCCCGATCCGCGCCAGATCGACGGCATCGGCGGAGCCGATCCACTAACCAGCAAAGTGGCGATCGTTCAGGCATCACAGCGTGAAGATGCGGATGTCGATTATCTATTCGCCCAGGTCAACGTCAATCAGGCCCTGGTCGATTACGGCCAGAACTGCGGCAATATACTGGCTGCGGTCGGCCCTTTTGCCATTGAACGCGGGCTGGTTGCCGCCCGTGCCGGCACCACCCCGGTGCGTATCTTTATGCAGAACACCGGGCAGATCGCTGAAGCGCAGATCCCGACGCCGGACGGCGAGATCGACTATGACGGCGATTTGCAGATCGACGGCGTACCCGGCAGTGCGGCACAGGTAGTACTGAATTTTCAGGATATCGCCGGATCGAGCTGCGGCGCGCTGCTGCCTACCGGTCATCCGCAGGATCGCTTTGATGACATTGCAGTAACCTGTATTGATAACGGTATGCCCGTGGTGTTAGTTCGTGCGGCGGACGTGGGCCGCAGCGGTTTTGAAAGCCGCGAACAGCTGGATAACGACAGCGAACTCAAGCAGCGGCTGGAATCGATTCGACTTCAGGCCGGGCCAAAAATGAATCTGGGTGATGTCAGCCAGCGCACGGTGCCAAAAATGACGCTGATCGCCGAGCCGCGTGACGGTGGCGCCATTACCAGCCGCACTTTTATACCTCATCGATGCCATGCCTCGATTGGCGTGCTGGGTGCGGTCAGCGTCGCCACTGCCTGTCTGATTCCCGGCAGCGTGGCGCAGGGGCTGGCACGCACCGCATCAGGCCAGCAGCAACGCCTGAGTGTTGAACACCCGAGCGGTGAATTCAGCGTATTGCTGACGCTGGATAATCAACAGCAGATCGTCGGCTGTGGACTGTTGCGCAGCGCACGCGCGCTGTTTGACGGTAACGTGCAAATCCCAGGTGATATCTGGCGATCAACTGAGACGAACTCTGGAGAAAACGATGACTGACATTACCATTATCGGTTTCGGCGAAGCAGGCGGCATTCTGGCGCAGGATCTGGCGTCAGACCATCATGTCACCGTCTGGGACAGCAAACTGTTAACCGACCTAAACCACGCGATGCACAGCAAGGCACAGCAGATCGGCGTACGTGCCGCCACGTCACTGGCCGATGCGCTGAACGGGGCTGCGCTGATATTTTCTGTCGTCACCGCCGCCAATGCGTTGACGCTGGCGCAGCAGGCCGCCCCGCTGCTGAAACCGCAGCAAACCTTTTTCGACCTTAACTCCGTTGCGCCAAACACCAAACGTGCCGCAGCAGAAATTATTGAAAGCTACGGCGCTCACTATATTGATGT
The DNA here is from genome assembly GCF_032164335.1 of Winslowiella toletana. Taxonomy (NCBI): domain Bacteria; kingdom Pseudomonadati; phylum Pseudomonadota; class Gammaproteobacteria; order Enterobacterales; family Erwiniaceae; genus Winslowiella; species Winslowiella toletana. The sequence continues at coordinate 4,275,059 of NZ_CP134152.1, forward strand.
CGCGGTAATGGCACCGGTGCCGCCAAAACGGCTGGCAACACCGCTGCTGCTCGGCGGGCCGGACGCTGAGCGCTGCACTGCACTGCTGAATGGACTGGGGTTGAATGCACGGTTTCGCAGCACCGAAGTAGGTGAAGCCTCCGCCATTAAAATGTGCCGCAGCATTATGATCAAAGGGCTGGAAGCGCTGACTACCGAATGTCTGAGCGCAGCACGACAGTATGGCGTCGAACAGGCGGTGCTGGATTCGCTGCACGCCAGTTTTCCTTCGCTCGGCTGGGATGATGCCTTTCCACACTATCTGATCAGTCGGGTGGCGGAGCACGGCAAACGCCGCGCCGAAGAGATGCAGGAAGTGGTGAAGACGCTGCATGACGTCAATGTACCCGCTGCCATGAGCCAGGCAACGGTTGCAACGCAGCAGGGACTGGTCGATGCACTGGCACAACGGGAGTTGCAGTATGCCGAGCTGACGCCATTCGTCTGGCAACAGACGTTGGATAAAATTTACGCAAAGGCATGAAAAGCATCAATAAAGGTATGAGTTTTATTTATATCACATTGTTAACATCCTGATAACGTCGTAGCGTAACGTACATAAATAGATAGCGGGCTAATTAAAATTAGCCCTGACAACAGACCCTTTCTTTATTGCTACTGGAAATTAACACCATGAAATTGCTCGCCCCATTCGCCCTTGCGCTGCTGGCGCTCAGTGCTGGCTATGCCAGTGCCGCTCAACTTAACAATGCTCAGGCTAATCAGGTGATTGCCAGCGTCAAAGACAACCTCAGCAGCCAAAAAAGCGTCGGCTGCGTGGCCGTCGTCGACGCCAGCGGTACGCTGATGGCATTCCAGCGTTTTGACGGCGCACCGCTGGGCTGTGTAGAGGCTTCGATTGGTAAAGCCCGCACATCTGCGCTTTATCGCGCTCCCTCACTGAAATTTATGCAACGTCTGCAAAGCGGCGAAACAACTGTGCTGGCGATACCGCATGCGGTGGCGCTCGGTGGCGGTTTCCCGTTAACCCTCAATGGTGAAGTGGTCGGCGCCGTCGGCGTCAGTACACCAAAACAGGAATTGGATAATCAGTCGTCTGAAGCTGCGGCTCAGTCACTGAAATAATAACACCACTCACTTACAGGAAGTTCCATGGTTACCCTTACACGCCGCCGGCTATTAGCCGGAACGGCGGGCCTTTTGGTGGCTGGCGCGCTGCATAATCTGCTGCCGCTTAGCCAGGCTTTTGCTGCGCCACCGCTGGCCTCTGCCGTTAATATGCCCGAACATTTTCTCGCCCTCTCTACGCAGCTGACCGGCATTGAGCAGCCCGATGCCCTGCTGTCACAGCGTTTATACAGCTGGCTTTATCAGCAATTTCCGCAACTTGACCAGCAGATTGATCGTCTGTCGACGCTGCTGAATCAGCAGCAGGAAAGCGAGGGCGCAGCGCTGCTGTCGCTGCTTGCCAGCCAGCCTCAGCCGCTGCGCGAACTTTATCAGGCGCTGGTCTCCGGCTGGTATCTCGGCGTGGTCGGTGAGAGCAAACCGCAATGCATTGCCTTTGAAAATATCGTCAGTTACGCACTAGTGCGTGATTCACTGACGCCGCCAAGTTATGCCCCTGGTGAGCCCAATTTCTGGACGCAACCGCCACATAAGGAGACAGGGAAAAATGTCTGATGCTTTACATGCCGATGTGGTAGTAATTGGTGCCGGTATTGCCGGTTCACTGGCCGCGCTGAAAATGGCCAAAGCGGGTGTATCCGTGTTGATGCTGGAGTCCGGCCCGGAAATCAAACGTGATGAAGCGGTAGAGTACTTTCGAAATTCACCGTTTAAAGGCGACTTTACCGAACCCTATCCGCCAGAGCCGTGGGCGCCACAGCCAAAATTTGTGCCGAAAGATAATAACTACCTGATCCAGAAAGGCCCGGATGCCTATCGCGCTCAGTATCTGCGCGGCATCGGCGGCACCACCTGGCACTGGGCGGGTCAGGCTTTCCGCCTGTTACCGAACGATATGAAAATTCACTCGCTGTACGGCATTGGCCGTGACTGGCCGATCTCTTATGCCGATCTGGAGCCTTACTATTGCGACGCGGAATACCAGATGGGCGTTTCAGGTGATGACGATTTACAGTCACCGCGCTCGCGTCCTTATCCGATTCCGGGGATTCCGCTGCCGTATGGTTTTGAACGCATTAAACAGCGCGTGGCGGGTCTCGGTTACGATGTGGGCATTGGTCCGCAGGCGCGTAACAGCATCCCTTACGACGGTCGTCCAGCCTGCTGCGGCAATAATAACTGTATGCCGGTATGCCCGATTGATGCGCAGTATCACGGTGGGATTTCCGCGCGTAAAGCGCTGGATGCCGGCGTAAAAATCGTCGCCAATGCGGTGGTGTATCGCATTGAAGCCGACGATAGCGGCACCATTCAGGCGGTGCATTATCTTGACCGCAATAAAGTCAGCCACCGCGTTACCGGCAAACGCTTTGTACTGACCGCCAACGGTATTGAAAGCCCGAAAATCCTGCTGCTTTCGACCAGCGATCGCTTCCCGAACGGTATTGCCAACAGCTCAGGCATGGTGGGCCGCAATCTGATGGATCACCCTGGTTCTTCCGTCGAGTTTTATGCCGATGAACCGGTATGGTTTGGCCGTGGGCCGATGCGTCCGGGCAGCATCAATAATCTACGCGACGGCGACTTCCGTGCAGACCGCTCGGCGCTGCGTATCGATCTCGCAAATACCTCACCGGTGCGTTATCTCACCGAACGCCTGATTCGTCAGGGTTACTACGGCAAGGCGCTTAATGAAAAACTGGCTTATCAGTCAGAGCGTTACGTGCTGCTGAAATGCCTGCTGGAGATGTTGCCGGAGCCGGAAAACCGCGTAACGTTAAGCAAAACCGAGAAAGATGCCTGGGGTATCCCAAAGCTGGAAGTCTGGTACAAATTCCCGGAATACGTGCATCGCGGCTACGACCAGTCAATGCTCGATTTCCAGCGTATCGTCAAGCAGATGGGCGGCAGCGAAGCGGTTTACAGCAAGCGCGGCGTTTATGACAACAATCAGCATATTACCGGCACCATGATCATGGGCAGCGATCCACGTGACTCGGTGGTCGACGGCAACTGTCGCACCCACGACCACGAAAACCTGTTTATCGCCGGCACCGGCATTATGCCATCCGCCTCCACCGTGAACTCGACGCTGACCGGCACCGCTCTGGCGCTGCGGATGGCCGACAGCGTGCTGAAAAGCTTGTAAGGGAGAACAGCATGAAACGACTGTTAAACACGGTAGTGATGGCGCTGGCACTGACGCAAAGTGCCGTGGCGCTGGCCGATGGCGCGATTGATAACGCCGATCAGATTAAGCGCGGCGAATACCTTGCGCGGGCGTCCGACTGCACCGCCTGCCACACCTCAACCAATGGCCCGCTGTTTGGCGGCGGTTTTGCCGTCAGCACGCCGTTTGGTCAGATCTATGGCACCAATATCTCCTCAGATAAGCAGTATGGCATTGGTGACTGGAGTGATGACGAGTTTGTCGCTGCGGTACGCGACGGCGTCGGTAAAGACGGGCAGCAGCTTTATCCGGCAATGCCTTATGACTCATTTACCAAAATGAAACGCGACGATGTGCTGGCGATCAAAGCGTATTTGATGTCGCTGCCTGCGGTCCATGAGCCAACTCCAAAAACCGATCTGCCCTTCCCGTTCAACCAGCGCTGGGGTATGCACTTCTGGAAGTTATTTAACTTTGATGAAGGAGAACTGCAAGCCGATCCAGAGCAAAGCGCGCAGTGGAATAACGGCCGCTATCTGGTTGAAGCCCTTGGACATTGTGGCACCTGCCATACGCCGCGCAATCTGACCATGGGCATGGACAACGATAAGCCGCTGGCCGGTGGCGATCTTGGCGGCTGGATCGCCTTTAATATCACGCCGGATCGCAATGCCGGTATCGGCAGCTGGTCAGAACAGGAACTGGTAACTTACCTGAAAACCGGCGATGTTGCCGGACGTGCCAGCGCTTCCGGCCCGATGGCCGAGGCAATTGAACACAGCCTGCAATATCTGCCGGATAGCGATCTGCACGATATCGCCACCTATCTGCGTACGGTAAAACCGATCGCAGATAAACAGCAGACGCGGCCGCGCGCCGACTGGGGTAAACCGACGCAGGATGCGGTGTTGCTGCGAGGCGCGACCGCACAGCAGCGTGCGGACAACGCCGGTGCAGTTCTGTTTGTCGGTAACTGTGCCAGCTGTCACGGCGCGGATGGCAGCGGTGTCGGTAAGGGTTTCCATGCTTATCCGTCACTGTTTAACCATACCAGTACCGGAGCCGCCGACAGTCGTAATGTCCAGTCGGTGATCCTCAATGGGGTGCGCCGCCATATGACTCAGGGTGAAATCCTGATGCCGTCGTTTGCCACCGAACTGAGTGACCAGCAGATTGCCGATCTGACTAACTACATCAGTAAGCAGTTTGGTAATCCGGCCGCGGCAACGGCTAGCGCGAAAGAGGTGTCGAAGCTGCGCAGCGATGCGAAACTGCCTTCACCTGCCCACTACGCGCAGGGCGATAAGCCGTAATTCAGGCAATTGTCCGGGCGGGGAAAAAACCGCCCGGACAATCAATCAGTGAATGATCATATCTAAAATCAATACGCCCGCTAACCCAAGGAACGAGATCAACGTTTCCATTACCGTCCAGGTTTTCAGCGTCTCAACCACCGTCAGGTTAAAGTAGCCTTTGAACAGCCAGAAGCCCGGATCGTTGACATGCGAAGCAATAACACTCCCGGAACCCACCGCCAGCACCATTAATGCCGGGTCGGCATGGGTAACGGCAATAATTGGCGTAACAATACCGGCAGTGGTGATTGCGGCAACCGTCGCCGAACCGAGAGCGATGCGCAGCATCGCCGCAACCGTCCAGCACATCAACAAGGGTGACAGCGAAGAGTCTTTCATCATATCCGCAATGTAATCACCAACGCCGCTGTCCACCAGCACCTGCTTAAACGCCCCGCCACCGGCGATGATAAACACAATCATGGCGATGGCAGCAATCGAATCGCCGCACATGTCCATCACCTGTTCCATTTTGCGGCCATTACGTAAGCCAAGGGTAAACACTGCGATCACCACCGCGATAAACAGCGCGACCGCTGGATTACCAATAAACTCAAAGAACTGGCGCAGCGGATTCTCTTTCGGCATCGTCAGCTCAAATACCGCCGCTACCGCCATCAGGATCACCGGAATTACCGCGGCAAAGATGCTGGTCCAGAAGCCCGGCATTTCATGATCTTCGAAGATTTTCGGATTAAATAGCCCTTCCGGCGGCGTTCTTTCGAAACTTTTCAGAAATCTGGAGAACACTGGCCCGGCAATGATCACCGTCGGAATGGTAATGATCATGCCATACAGCAGCGTAGTACCGAGATTAGCGCCGAAGATGGTGGCAATTGCCGTCGGCCCCGGATGCGGTGGCAGAAAACAGTGGGTAACCGACAGCGCAGCCACCATCGGCACGCCGACATACAGCAGCGGCATCTGCGCCGCCGCTACCACGGTGAAGACTAACGGTAGCAGCAGCACAAAGCCCACTTCGTAGAACATCGCCAGCCCGACAATCAGGCCGGTAATCATCAGCGCCCACTGCAAGCGCTGTTTACCAAAAGCAGCAATCAGCGTAGTCGCAACGCGCTGGGCGGCACCGGTATCAGAGACCAGCCTGCCGAGCATTGCACCGAAGCCGAGGATCAGGGCCAGGCTGCCCAGCGTGCCGCCGATGCCTTTCTGGATCGACGCCACTGCTTCCAGCGGCGTCATGCCTTCGGCGATACCCACCACCGCCGCAACAAACACCAGTGCGATAAAACCGTTCACCTTGAACACTATCATCAACAGCAGCAGCAGAATGACGCCCATTGCTATTATTGTAATCGGCATAGAAATTTTCCTAAAAGGGGTACAGGTAACTACAGGTTTAGTTGCTTAAACTGCGACCCGCATTCCACCATCAACGAAAAGCAGGTGGCCGTTCACAAAATCAGAGGCCTGGGTGGATAAAAACACCGCCGCACCAATTAACTCTTCCGGATTGCCCCAGCGCGCCGCCGGGGTGCGTTTGGTCAGCCAGCCGGTAAACGCTTCATCGTCAGCCAGCGCCTGAGTCATTTCGGTTTTAAAGTAGCCGGGCGCAATACCGTTAACCTGAATATTGTGACGTGCCAGCTCAACGCACATGCCGCGCGTTAACATGGTCACCGCTCCTTTCGAAGCGGCATACGGCGTAATAGTGTCGCGACCCAGCTCACTCTGCATTGAGCCGATATTGATAATTTTGCCGCGCTGGCGGCTGACCATTTTGCGTGCCACCGCCTGTGAAACGAGGAACACCGCGGTCTGATTCACCGCAATCACGTCGTTCCAGTCCTGCTCGGGAAACTCAAGGAACGGACGACGGCGCTGGATGCCGGCATTGTTGATCAGCACATCAATGGCACCAATCTGGCTTTCGATCTGTTCAATCGCCGCATTAACTGCCGCTGACTGCGTCACATCAAACGCCAGCGCGTGTGCTTTATGTCCCAGCTCCGTCAGCTGAGCCGCGGCTTGTTCCGCGCCCGCCTGAGTAGTGGCGTTAATGATCACCTCAGCGCCCGCTTCCGCCAGCCCTTTTGCCAATATGAAACCAATACCGCGGCCCGAACCGGTGATAAGTACACGTTGGTTATTCAACGAAAAAAGAGTGCTCATGGTTTTCCCCAAATCAGAAAGTCAGCTGAACTTTTGCCGCCTGTTGTTTATCTCCGGCGAACTGCAATGCGGCATCGATCTCTTCCCAGCGATACTCCCCGCTGAACAACGGCAGCGGATCGATGATGCCAGTAGCTAACCACTTAACGGCGGTATTAAATTCATCAGTAAAGCGGAAGGAACCCACCAGATTTATCTCTTTGGCAATCAAGGTCATAATGGGAAAATTCGGTACTGCGCCGCCCATTCCCACCTGCACCAGCGTGCCTTTGGCGCGGGTGACATCGAGACAGCGTTGCAGCGAGGAAGGATGGCCGGATGCTTCAAACGACACATCGAAATAGCCTTTTTCAGCCAGGTAAGCGCTAAAATCGCCGCTGGTGGCATCAATAATCTGCGTCGCGCCCATTTTTTCCGCCATCATTAGCGAACGCTCACTGACGTCAGCACAGACGATTTCCGCCGCACCTTTGGCTTTCGCTGCCGCAGCGATCAGGCAGCCAATCGGGCCAACGCCGGAGATAAATACTCTCTGACCGCTGAGTTCACCCGCCTGATTGGCGGCATGTATACAGACGGCCAGTGGTTCGGCAAATACCATTACCCTTTCATCGGCGTGGTCAGGGAAAGGCACACACTGGGTGCTGTCGACCACTTTATACTGGGTAAAACCGCCATCAACGTGCGGGAAATACATCGCACTGCCGAAGAAGCGCATGCTGACGCACTGATTCTCTTCATTACTAAGGCAATATTTACAGCTGCCGCACGATTTTGACGGGTTGATCGCCACTTTTTGCTGCTCTTTCAGCGCCGGATCGTCACTTTTCACTACCTGACCAATCACCTCATGGCCGAGGATCATCGGCATTTTGACTTCATAGCTGCCCACTTTTCCATGCTGGTAGTAGTGCAGATCGGAGCCGCAAATGCCGCCACGGGTAATACGCACCAGCGTGCCTTCGCCCTGATAACTGACTTGCTGGCTGATCACCCCGACCTGCTGTTTGCCATTAATCACGCATGACTGAGTTGTTGTATTCATTGCTACCTCTGGACATCAATCGTTGAGGCACATCAGATAGTTTTCGACCGGACAAAACTGTGAAGAAGATCACTTAAAACGCTGTTACGAAATTGATGTTACGCATAACGTGAACCATGTTTGGCTTTCAGGTGGCCAGAGTGCGATTGCAGTTCCACATAAAAAGTGTGCGTTTCTTTGAAGCGCCTCACAGCTTCAGTCGGGATAGTTGCTCTTTGCGGCTGGCAAAGGCTAAATTCAACTCATCCGACCACACAACATTCTGATAACAATTTCCGGTGGACATTCGTATGCATTCAGCGCCTTCGCTTTTCTCGCCGCTCGACCTCGGTTTTACCCAGCTAAAAAATCGCGTGCTGATGGGTTCCATGCACACCGGACTGGAAGAACATCCTGACGGTGCCGCGCGGCTGGCGGCATTTTACGCGGAGCGCGCCCGTGCGGGCGTGGCGCTGATTGTTACCGGCGGCATTGCGCCTTCGCCTGAAGGCGTAGTGGTCGCCGGCGGTTCGGTGCTGAATGACGAGCAACAGCTTGAGCATCATCGTCCGGTAACCGAGGCGGTACATCAGGCCGGAGGCAAAATTGCCATGCAGATCCTGCACGCCGGGCGCTACAGCTATCAGCCGGGACTGGTGGCTCCTTCGCCGTTGCAGGCACCGATTAACCCGTTTAAACCACAGATGTTGAGTCATCAGGATATCCTGCGCACCATTGCTGATTTCGCCCGCTGCGCACGTCTGGCGCAGCAGGCGGGTTACGATGGCGTTGAAATTATGGGCTCGGAAGGCTATCTGATTAACCAGTTTCTGGTCGCCCGCACCAACCAGCGCGACGATCGGTGGGGGGGGGATTTCGGGCGCAGAATGCGCTTTGCCATTGAGATCCTGCGCGCGGTGCGTGACGCTGTCGGCAACGAGTTTATTATTATCTGGCGTCTGTCGATGCTCGATCTGGTGGAAGATGGCAATACACTAGAGCAGACCATTCAACTGGCCAAAGCCGTTGAACAAGCGGGTGCCACACTGATCAATACCGGTATTGGCTGGCATGAAGCCAGGGTGCCAACCATTGCCACCTCAGTGCCGCGTGCCGCCTTTGGCTGGGTTACGCAAAAGCTTAAACAGCATCTGACTCTGCCGCTGATCGCTACCAACCGCATTAATCATCCGGACGTGGCGCAAACCCTGCTGGATGAGGGCTGCGCCGACATGATTTCGATGGCGCGCCCGTTTCTTGCCGATGCAGAATTTGTGCTGAAAGCGCAGCAGAACCGAGCTGATGAGATCAACACCTGTATCGGTTGTAATCAGGCCTGCCTCGATCAAATTTTTGCCGGTAAAGTCACTTCCTGCCTGGTTAACCCACGCGCCTGCCACGAAACCCTGATGCCCGTCATTGCCGCTGAGCGCCTGAAAAAGCTGGCGGTAGTCGGCGCTGGCCCGGCGGGACTGGCGTTTGCGGTTAATGCCGCAGCACGCGGCCATCAGGTCACGCTGTTTGATGCTGCCAGTGATATCGGCGGGCAATTCAATATCGCCCGCCAGATCCCTGGCAAAGAGGAGTTTAATGAAACGCTGCGCTACTATCGCCGACAGCTGACGTTAAACGACGTCACACTGCGACTTAATCAGTGGGCGGACACCCGTCTGTTAGCTGAGTATGACGAGGTGATTCTCGCCAGCGGTATTTTGCCGCGCACGCCAGCCATTGAAGGCATCGACCATCCCAGCGTGCTGAGTTACCTTGAAGTTATCCGGGATAAAAAACCGGTAGGAAAACGCGTGGCAATTATCGGCGCGGGCGGCATCGGTTTTGATACCGCCGAATATCTGTGTCACAGCGGCCACTCTGCCAGCCTTGATACCAGGGCATTCTGCCGCGAATGGGGCATTGATCGTTCACTGCAACATCCCGGTGGACTGGCACCTGAAGGTGGGCAGCCAACAGCCAGCGCGCGCGAAATATATCTGCTGCAGCGTAAAGCGGGTAAACCGGGCGCAACGCTGGGGAAAACCACCGGCTGGATTCATCGCGCCAGCCTGCAAGCGCACGGCGTCAAAATGTGGGGTGACGTGCAGTATCAGCGTATTGACGATGATGGATTACATATTTTACGTAACGGCCAGCCGCAAACGCTGGCGATAGACAATGTGGTGATCTGCGCCGGGCAAGAGTCCAGACGCGAACTGGCGGCACCGTTAAGCGCTTTGGGAATTGCGGTACATATTATTGGGGGGGCCGATGTGGCAATGGAACTGGATGCGCGGCGCGCCATTGCGCAGGGAACGCGACTGGCGTTAGAAATATAGAGGCGGCGTTTTCGCCGCCCGTACAATAACTTAACGCAACTTCACCGAGCGCAGAATCACAAACTTCTGGTTGGATGCCACGGTGGTGCAATTACCAAACAGCTTCTTCATCTTCTGGTAATAACCGAGATGGCGGTTGCCGACGATACGTAACTCGCCACCGTATTGCAGACAGCGACGCGCATCATTCAGCATCTGCCAGGCGATATGGTCGTGAATCGCACTTTGCTGATGGAACGGCGGGTTGCAGAGCACCGCATGCAGGCGATCGGATGGGAAACCGCTTAGCGAATTATTCACCGCGAAATGGCTGCGGCTTAAATCATCTGGCCGGTTAGTCTCAACATTCAGTCGGCTTGATGCCACCGCCATGGCAGACTCGTCAACAAAATGCACTTCTGCCAGCGGATTTTGCTCTAACGCCAGCAGACCAATTACGCCATTACCACAGCCAAGATCAACAATCTCACCCTCGATATTCTCCGGCAGATACGCCATAAAGAAGCGCGCGCCAATATCCAGGCCATTGCGCGAAAACACGTTGGCGTGATTGTGAATCTGATAAGACGTGCCATCCAGCGGCCAGACGTTAATAACATCACTCTCTTTCAGCGGTGGATTGCTAAAAGTGCTGTAAACCAGCCGCGCTTTTTTCCACGCCAGTGAGGTTTTGCTGTTACCCAGCACGCGTTCAAACAGTTGCAGCGTCGAATTATGGATATCTTTCGCTTTGGCACCCGCAATAATCAGCGTGTCCGGCGTCAGCACCTCGCGTAGTGCGCGCAGCTGTTGCTCAAGCAGAGCCAGGGTCTTCGGGATTTTAATCAGTACGCAGGAAGGCGCTGCTGGCAGGGCCGACATGCTATCAAGAAAAGTGACGTTATCTTCATCCAGCTGGTTGTGGTGTAAATTATTACGCGTCGCCAGCTGGCTCATCAGTGAGTCACCGATGCTGTAAACCTGATGCTCGCTCAGTGCGCAGGCCAGCGCGCCAAAGCTGTCATTAAAAATCAAAATTGGGCCGCTACCGTCCAGCGGTAACGGCTGCTGCAGCAAATATTCATCTGCGGCATCCCAGGCCTGCAGCGGACTCTCATCATCCATTTGCGGGAAGCGATGCAGCGTCAGCGTGCGATTGCTCAGTTCGAGTTGGCTCATTGGATCTCCGGCATGATAATATTTGCGCATTCAAACCCCTGAAGGGGGGCGCAGTATATACCCACAATGGGATCAGTTTCTATTGATCCAGGAGTCCTGATGTCATCGTTAATCTATTTACAGGGATACCCTGAATCACTCCTCAGCCAGGTGCGCAGCCTGATTGAACAGCAACGTTTAGCGGAAGTATTACAGAAACGCTATCCGGACGGCCACAATATCACCAGCGATAAAGCGTTATATGAGTACGCGCTGGATCTGAAAAACAGCTATCTGCGTAATGCCGCGCCGCTGAATAAAGTGGCCTATGACAGTAAAATCAAAGTGATGAAACACGCGCTGGGATTGCACACGGCAATTTCCCGCGTGCAGGGCGGCAAGCTAAAGGCCAAAGCGGAAATTCGCGTGGCGACCATCTTTAAACAGGCTCCCGAAGCCTTTCTGCGCATGATCGTGGTGCACGAACTGGCGCATATCAAAGAGAAGGACCACAGCAAAGCCTTCTATCAGCTCTGCTGCCACATGGAACCCAACTACCATCAGTATGAGTTTGATACCCGCTTATGGCTGACCGAGCAGGCGCTGCGCGGTAACGCGGCTTAACTACTGAACTGGCGCCCGCTTAAATAAAGTCCTTCGCTTTCTGAATCAGACTGGTTTTCGTCAGCGCGCCAAGAAACTTTCTTTCCCGTGGATTATTCAGCACCGGCAGACGCTCCAGCGTCACCTGAGCAAAAGCCTCCCAGCCCTCGCGGATGGTCTGGTTGGCGCAGATAAACGGAAAGTCACCGTCCGTCACTACGCTGACTGGCGTATCAAGGTGAATGTCACCATCCAGAATTTTGCGCGAGATATCGTGAATCGACACCACACCAAGAAACTGGCCGTGCTGATTAACGATATACACAAAGCGCTCACGCTTTAACGAACTGACCGCCAGCGCCTTCCCTACCGACTCTTCCGGCAACAGTGCAGCACCCGGGACGATAAACTGCGAGATAATGCCGTTATCAAAGTCGAACTTGGCATCAGAACGGCTAAAATGCTGGCTGACCACCGGATAAGTGCTGGTGGATTGCAGACGATACACCGTCATTGCGGCCAGTACGGCGGCGATCATCAGCGGAAACAGCAGGCTGCTGTTCAGCGTCATTTCCAGCACCATAATAATTGCCATCAGCGGAGCCTGACTGACGGACGCCAGCACCGCCGCCATGCCAATCGCCGCATACAACAACACATTGCCCACCGGCAGCCCTGCCGCACTGGCGACGGTAGCAATAGCGACCCCCAGCAACGCGCCAATCAATAATGATGGGGTAAACAGTCCACCGACCGCGCTGGAGCCAACCGACAGCGCGGTGGCAACCATTTTCAGCACCAGCAACACCACCATCGCCTGCAATGCCAGGCTGCCAGCCATCACGTCGACTATCACTTCATAGCCATTGCCAAGAATATCGCTGGAAGCGATCGCCAGCATGCCAACGGCAAAACCACCGATACCCAGCCGCAGCGGCAGGCTCTTTATGCCGGAAAACAGCCCTTTGCTTTTACCGATTAAAGCGATCATCAGCCAGCCCGCCAGCCCCGCCGCCAGGCCGATTAGTACCGTCAGAGCAACCGAGCCCGGAGTCAGTTGAAACTGGATATCGGCAAAAGTGTAGATGGCAGAGCGATAGCCCAGCGACCACATAGTCAGCACGGCAACCGCCGAGGAGATAATCAGCGGAATCAACCGTTGCAACGCCGAAATACCGAAGGCGATTTCCGCCACAAAGATCGCCGAAGCCAACGGCGCATGATAGACCGAAGAGAGTCCCGCTGCCGCCGCCATCGCCACCACATCACTGTTTTTCAGCGACAGCGATTTAAAGCAGTAGCGCCCCATCATGCTGCCGCACAGCGCCGACAGCTGAACCATCGGCCCCTCTTTACCGATTGACGCACCGCTGCCAATACTGGCAATCGACGATAAGGCGCGAAACAGCGAAGTTTTGGTCGGTACAGCATCCAGCCTGGCGTTGATCACCTCAAGGTAGTCGGTTTTCACCGTCTGTGTTTGCTCAATCGACGTGGCATATTTCAGAAAAAAACCGGCGATCACGCCACCTGCACCGACAATCAGCGGCCAGAAAAACCACGGATAAATCGTCATTGCCTGGGTGATATCCTGCTGACTGTTAAACAGCAGCTGATTGATCAATTCAATCAGCAACCGAAACCCTAAGGTCACCAGCGAAGCGGCGAAGCCAACCGGGATCGCCACCAGAATACTGGTCCAGTTCAACGCATGTTTGTTTCCGGCAACTGTGCTACTCACTGCTGATCCTTTTATTAAGCCCGCGCCCGCAACGGGAAAGCCTGAAAATTACCATACTGGAAGCGAGATCTCAGGTTGAAATTACCATCGCCGATCTTCATTGCCCTGACTTTAGGCTGTGATAATCTGCAGTTTCACTCACAGGATCGTGGAGCCAGAAGAAGATGATTCGCCTCGCTGTTGTTGGAACCAACTGGATTACCCGCCAGTTTGTTGATGCCGCCCATGAAACCGGTAAATTTAAGCTTTGCGCCATCTATTCCCGCACGCTGGAACAGGCGCAGGCGTTTAGTCACGATTATCCGGTCAAACATCTGTTTGTCTCACTGGAAGAAATGGCGCAGTCCGACGTCATTGATGCGGTTTATATTGCCAGCCCCAACGCCCTGCACTGCGAGCAGGCTCAGCTGTTCCTGCGCCATAAAAAACATGTCATTTGCGAAAAACCATTGGCTTCAAACTTACAGGAAGTGGAGCAGATGATCGCCTGCGCCCGCGATAATCAGCGGGTGCTGTTTGAGGCGTTTAAAACCGCCAGCCTGCCGAATTTTAAAATTCTGCGTCAGTCCCTGCCTGAAGTGGGTAAATTGCGCAAAGCGCTGTTTAATTACTGCCAGTATTCATCGCGCTACCAGCGTTATCTCGATGGTGAAAACCCCAACACCTTCAACCCTGCGTGGTCTAACGGCTCGATTATGGATATCGGCTACTACAGCCTTGCCAGTGCGGTCAGCTTATGGGGAGAACCGGTCAGCGTCATCGCCCAGGCCTCGCTGCTGGAAAGTGGCGTCGATGCGCACGGCACGGTCGTATTGGGCTATGGCGATTTTGACGTCACCATTCTGCATTCCAAAGTGAGTAACTCACTGATCCCAAGTGAAATTCAGGGCGAAGCAGGCTCGCTGATCGTTGAACAACTCTCGCATTGCGAGCGCGTTACGCTGACGCCGCGCGCAGGCCAGACGCAACAACTTAGCCGACAACAGCATATTAATACTATGCTGTATGAAGCGGAACACTTCGCCCACCTGGTTGAAACTAATGAAGTGAACCATGCCGGTCTGACAACCTCGCGAATCACCGCCAGCCTGCTGACGGAAATTCGACGGCAGACCGGAGTGGTCTTCCCGGCAGACGGGCGCGATCAATCGGCTGTGTAAATATTTCTAAATATTTCTCCGATTCGTTGACCCTTTATGCCGCTGAACGTATCTTACGCGACAGCAAAGGGGAGTAACTTCTTAGCCAGTTAATCGTCATTACGGCCATGATAAATCGCCGCATCAGCTACTGAGCTGATAGCCGATTTTAGCCCGGTTACTGGGCAACCCGGATAGCACCTTATCCTGCGTTGTAAGTGAGACCTTGCCGGAAGGCGAGGTTTTGCTTGCGCGTAACAGTGCGGCTGACGTCTTCCGATGTCAGCCGTTTTGTTTTTTTACAGGATGAGTTTATGAATACTGTTGGCACACCGTTACTCTGGGGCAGCTTCGCTGTCGTGGTCATTATCATGCTGGCGATCGATCTGCTGTTGCAGGGGCGTCGCGGCTCTCACACTATGTCGCTCAAACAAGCCGCCATCTGGTCACTGGTTTGGGTTTCCGTATCACTGCTGTTCAGTGCCGCTTTCTGGTGGTATCTCAACGGTACGCTTGGCCGTGAAGCGGCAGACAGCCAGACGCTGGCCTTCCTGACTGGCTATGTGCTGGAAAAAGCGCTGGCGGTGGACAACGTATTTGTCTGGCTGATGCTGTTCAGCTATTTCGCCGTACCGACGGCCCTGCAACGCCGGGTATTAATTTACGGGGTGCTGGGCGCGATTGTGCTGCGCACCATTATGATTTTCGCCGGCAGCTGGCTGGTGACGCAGTTTAGCTGGATTTTGTATATCTTCGGCGCCTTCCTGCTGTTTACCGGTATCAAAATGGCGATGGCAAAAGACGATGACGCCAGCGCGGTTGGCGATAAACCGGTAGTTCGCTGGCTGCGCAGTCATTTGCGTATGACCGATAGCCTTGAGGGTGAGAAGTTCTTTATCCGCAAAAATGGCGTGTTATTTGCCACCCCGCTGCTGCTGGTGCTGATTATGGTCGAGCTGAGCGATGTGATTTTTGCCGTCGACAGTATCCCGGCGATTTTTGCCGTCACCACCGACCCGTTTATCGTACTGACGTCAAACCTGTTTGCCATTCTTGGCCTGCGCGCCATGTACTTCCTGCTGTCAAACGTGGCAGAGCGCTTCTCAATGCTGAAATATGGCCTGGCGATCGTGCTGGTCTTTATTGGGGTGAAAATGCTGATTGTCGATATCTGGCATATCCCGGTGGCGATCTCCCTGAGCGTGGTCGGCGGTATTCTGGCGCTGACTTTGCTGATCAATGCCTGGGTTAACCACAAAAACGACCAGAAGAAACGCCGCTAATATCACGGGCGGCGGAAACGCCGCCCCAACGTAAATACTGCCATCAGCCCTTAGCGGCATTTTATTATTCTGCAACAGGCTCGATTCTCCCTTTGTTATCTCGCTCTCATTACTCTGACTGGTAAGTTGTAAAAGTCGATCCTGGACAAATTGTAGAGATTTCCCCTTTTCCTGCCATTTGTTTTCCTTATACTGCCCAGGCAAACGCTTCATCTGGAGTAACACATCAGGGATGCCGGATAAGTGATCTTATAACTATTAACGGTTTAGAAAATGACGATGGAAAATAAGCCTTCCGGGCTGTTAGGCCGACTTTTCGGCGGCAGTCTGGTGAAACAAATTATGATCGGTTTGGTCGCAGGTATTGCGCTGGCCTGGTTCTCAAAAGATAGCGCGCTGGCAGTAGGCTTGCTGGGTTCGCTGTTTGTCAGTGCATTAAAAGCGGTTGCACCGCTGCTGGTGCTGGTGCTGGTGATATCGGCGATTGCCAGCCATAAACAGGGACAGAAAACCAATATCCGCCCCATCGTGCTGCTGTATCTGCTGAGTACGGTGTTTGCCGCAATGGTAGCGGTGGTGGTCAGCCACTTTTACCCGCAAACGCTGGCGCTCAGCTCAACGAATATCGATATCACGCCACCGTCCGGCATCATTGAAGTGCTGCACGGTTTACTGATGAGTATGGTTTCCAATCCGATTGACGCGCTGATGCACGCCAACTATATCGGTATTCTGGTATGGGGCATTGGTTTAGGCCTCGCCTTCCGCCACAGCAGTGACACCACTAAAACCCTGCTGAACGACGCGTCCGAAGCCGTAACCTGGGTCGTGCGAATGGTTATCCGCTGCGCGCCTGTCGGTATTTTCGGCCTGGTCGCCTCGATTCTGGCGTCAACCGGCTTTGAAGTACTCTGGAGTTATGCGCATCTGCTGGCGCTACTTATCGGCTGCATGTTGTTGATGGCTTTGGTATTTAACCCGATTTTGGTTTACTGGAAAATCCGTCGCAACCCTTATCCACTGGTCTTTACCTGCCTGCGTGAAAGCGGCGTCACCGCCTTCTTTACCCGCAGTTCAGCGGCGAATATTCCGGTAAATATGGCGCTGGCTAAGCGACTAAAGCTGGATGAAGATACCTATTCGGTGTCGATTCCGCTCGGTGCTACCATCAGCATGGCGGGTGCTTCAATCACGATTACCGTGCTGACGCTGGCGGCGGTGAATACGCTGGGCATCAGCATCGATGTTCCGACAGCGATTCTGTTAAGCCTGGTGGCATCACTGTGTGCCTGCGGCGCATCCGGCGTGGCCGGTGGCTCGCTGCTGCTGATCCCGGTGGCCTGTAATATGTTTGGTATCCCAAATGAAGTGGCGATGCAGGTAGTTGCGGTCGGCTTTATCATTGGCGTACTGCAGGACTCAGCGGAAACCGCGCTGAATTCTTCCACCGATATTCTGTTCACTGCCGCGGTTTGTCAGGCAGAAGAGCAACGTCTCTCGCAGGAAGCCTGAGGGTAACGGGCGGCGAGTATATGTCGCCGCCCGTGCCGGATTCAGAGCGTGACGCCGCTTTTAAACAACGCCAGTTCGCGGAAATCGTTGCGCTCATTATTGGTCGGCTTGCCATTGGCGATGCCGACAATATCATCAACAAACTCGCTTAACAGCTGTTCCATGCTGGTGCCGTGTATCAGCTTGCCAGCATCGAAATCAATCCAGTGTGGCTTCTTAGCCGCCAGCTCGCTGTTAGTAGCGATTTTCACCGTCGGCACAAATCCGCCATAAGGTGTCCCCCGGCCAGTGCTGAACAGCACCATATGGCACCCCGCCCCCGCCAGCGCGCTGGTGGCGACCGCATCGTTGCCTGGCGCACTCAATAAATTCAGACCGTGAATCTTCAGGCGCTCACCATACTTCAGCACATCAACCACCTGGCTTTGACCGGCTTTCTGCGTGCAGCCCAGTGATTTCTCTTCCAGCGTCGTGATACCGCCCGCCTTATTACCGGGAGAAGGATTCTCATAAATCGGCTGCTGATGGGCAATAAAATACTGTTTGAAGTCGTTGATCATGCTGACAGTTTTCTCAAATATCGCTTCATCACGGCAGCGACTCATCAGAATTTGCTCCGCGCCAAACATTTCCGGCACTTCAGTCAGTACCGTGGTGCCGCCGTTGGCAATCATCTGATCCGAGAAGCGCCCGAGCAACGGATTGGCGGTAATGCCGGATAATCCGTCGGAGCCACCGCATTCAAGACCGAATTTCAGTTCGCTAAGCTTGCCCGGCTGACGCCGATCGGAACGCATCACCTGATACAGCTGATGCAGGCGCTCAACGCCCGCCTCAACCTCATCATCCTGCTGCTGGCAGATCATAAAGGTCACGCGTTCACTGGAAAATTCACCCAGCGTTTCGCGAAACACATCCACCTGATTATTTTCGCAGCCAAGGCCGATCACCAGCACCGCACCAGCATTGGGGTGGCGCACCATATTTTGCAGCATAGTGCGGGTATTTTCATGATCTTCGCCAAGCTGCGAGCAGCCAAACGGATGGCTGAACAGATGCACACCATCAATATCTGGCGCGTCAGCGGTTTCACGCAGAAAGCGCGACTGGATTTGGCGTGCAATGCCATTAACGCAGCCGACGGTTGGCAGAATCCACAGCTCATTGCGAATGCCGACCTCACCGCTGGCGCGGCGATAAATCTGCACCTCGCGGTCACTGGCCTGCGGCGGCAGAGTGGGGAAATCGGGCTGATACTGATACTCATCCAGATCGCTGAGATTAGTGCGCGCATTTTGCGAGTGAATCACCTCGCCTGCCGCAATGGATTGGGTTGCATGACCAATCGGCAGACCGTACTTGATCACCAGCGCGCCCGGCTCAATCGCCTGTAGCGCGAATTTATGACCTCGCGCTACCGGCTGAGACAGCGTGACCAGCTGCTGATTAAGCGACAGACTTTCCCCTTCAGTTAAATCACTCAGGGCGACTGCGACATTGTCCCGCGGATCTATTTTTATGATTTTTTGCATGGCGCTTTTACCCCAGTTGTTCCAGTGCCGCACGCATACCGCGATCGACAATCATTTGCAGCGATTCCGTCACCGCCGCCACCAGCCCCGGCAGCTGCGTCAGATCGCTTTGCCAGTGTTGGGTATCCGCCAGCACCGTTTCGACCAGCTGCTGCGGCGTGATTTCACCGCGCCCGAGCTGCGCCCACAGTGTCGAAAAGCAGCTCAGCCAGTGCTCGTCATCCTGTAACGGGAAAGACTTGCCATCGCGCTCGCCGCGATAAAACACCAGCAGCGCCGCCAGCGCAAAAGTGAGCTTGCGCGGCCACTGGCCTTGCTGCTGCTGACTTGCCAGCAGCTGCGGCAGGATTCGGGTGCGGAATTTAGTCATGCCGTTAAGCGCAATGGCCAGCAGCTGATGGCGGATAAACGGGTTGCGGAAGCGGCTCAGCACCGCGTCAGCAAAGGCGTGCAGTTCAGCTGAAGGTAAATTCAGCGTCGGGATAATCTCCTCACGCAGCGTGCTTTCGACAAATGCCGCAATCTGCGCATCATTCATCGCTTCACCAACGGTATCCAGACCGGCGAGAAATGCCACCGGCACCAGCGCGGTATGCGCACCGTTGAGGATCGCCACTTTCTGCGCCTTATACGGTTTGATGTCATCAACCAGCCGGATATTCAGCGGATAGCGATCGAGGCGCAGCATTTCATGCAGCCAGTGCGGCCCCTGTATCACAAACTGGTAATAGACTTCTCCGGCATCGAGATAGTCGTCGCGATAACCCAGCTGCTGGAAAATTTGCTCCGCATCTTCCTGCGGATAGCCGGTAACGATACGATCGACCAGCGTTGAACAGAAGGTGTTGTGCTGGTGAAGCCACTGGCTGAACGCCTCGGGCAGCTGCCATTGCTGCGCATAGCGCAGCACTAACGCCTTTAATGCCTCACCATTCTCATCGATCAGTTCACACGGCAAAATGACCCAGCCTTTATCTGCGGCACCCGCAAAGTGGCAGAAACGCTCGTACAGCAGGCGCGTCAGCTTGGCCGGAAAGCTATGCGGCGGCGAGTCTTCCAGTCGGTCATCAGCCGCGAAGGCAATACCCGCTTCGGTGGTATTGGAGAACACCAGGCGAATATTGCCATCACGCGCCAGCGCCAGAAACTCATCGAACTGGCGCCAGGCGTGGATTTCCCGATTCACCGAACGAATCAGGCGCGGCTCGCTGACTACCTCGCCCTTGTCGTTCAGACCACGAATCAACGCGGTAAACAGGCCATCCTGACTGTTTAAGCTGCGTTGCGTGGCGCTGTTACGCGGACGAACCACCACAATACCGGCATCCAGATCGGTATGTTGATTAAGCAAATCGATCTGCCAGTCGACAAAGGCGCGCAAAAAATTGCCCTCACCAAACTGAATAATACGATCGGGATAGTGTCTGCCTGGAAACTGACGGCGGTTCAGCTGCTGCATAGTGATTCCTTGTTAAAGCTCGACGGCAAAATAGTCCCGAGCATTGTTAAAGCAGATGTTCTGCACCATCGAACCCAGCAGTTCGATATCATTCGGTGCCTCACCGTTTTCTACCCAACGGCCAATCATCTGGCAGAGCAGGCGGCGGAAGTATTCATGTCGGGTGTAGGAGAGAAAACTGCGGCTGTCGGTCAGCATGCCGACAAAACGGCTTAACAGACCAATTTGTGACAGCTGAGTCATCTGGCGCTGCATGCCGTCCAGCTGATCGTTAAACCACCAGGCCGAACCGAACTGCATTTTGCCTGGCTGACCCTCGCCCTGAAAATTACCGACCATGGTGGCAATCACTTCGTTGTCACGCGGATTGAGGCAGTAAAGAATGGTTTTCGGCAGCGCGTTGTCACGGTTTTGCGCATCCAGCAGGCGCGCCAGCTGCTCCGCCAGCGGACGGTCATTTATCGAATCAAAGCCGACGTCCGGCCCAAGCAGCGCCAGCTGGCGGCGATTGGTATTGCGCAGTGCGCCAATATGATACTGCTGCACCCAGCCGCGACGGGCATACTCCGCTCCCAGCCACACCAACACCGCGGTTTTAAACTGGGCGACTTCGTGTTCAGTTGGCGTCATTCCTTGCAGTCGGCGCGCCAGAATCGCATCGAGCGTTGCCTCATCCGCCTCGGCAAACAGCACCACATCCAGCGCATGGTCGGAGACTTTGCAGCCGTGCGCCGCAAAATGGTCCAGCCTTCGGTTCAAAGCCTGCAGCAAATGATCAAAGCGCGAGATCGATACATCGGCACTGGCTGACAGCTGGTGCAGATAATCGACAAAACCTTCCGCTTCAAGATTAAAGGCTTTATCGGGTCGCCATGAAGGCAGCACTTTGGTGGTGAAACTGCTATCGCGTGCCAGCGCAGCATGATGGCGCAGGTCGTCAATTGGATCGTCAGTGGTGCCGACCATTTTCACCTTCATCTGCGTCATAATGCCGCGCGCACTGAATGCATCTTCGGCCAGCAGTGCATTACATTGCTGCCAGACGCTATCAGCAGTTTTCTCCGACAGCAGAATATCGCGGATGCCGAACGGACGGCGTAGCTCAAGATGAGTCCAGTGATACAGCGGGTTACCAATGGTATGCGGCACCGTGCGCGCCCAGGCATCAAACTTTTCGCGGTCGCTGGCGTTACCGGTGCAGAGCGCTTCGGGCACCCCATTAGCGCGCATCGCCCGCCATTTATAGTGATCGCCCTTCAGCCAGATATCAAAGAGATTTTCAAAGCGGGTATTTTCGGCTATCTGCTGCGGCGGTAAGTGGCAGTGGTAATCGAAAATCGGCTGCTCAGCGGCATAATCATGAAATAACCGTCGTGCAACTGCGCTATCCAGCAAAAAATCTTCGCTCATAAATTGGGACATAACCGCTTCCTCACTCTCGACGTTGGGCCGCACTGCCTGAACGCTTAAAAAGTTATCATACCAATTATGGCAGGCGCAGCGATAATTTTGAGATGCCGCTCACATTAACAGCAGTTTTCTTGATTAACTTTTCACCCCACCCGGTCAGAGAATAAGTAAATAACTGACGTAAGGCCACTTTTAGTATCCCACACGCCAGTAAAGGTTTATGTGATGGCATTCAACCTTTCAAAGTTGTATGACAGCATTCCTTTATTCTTGTTATACCAGAACCTGGCTGTTGCCAGACAAACGCGGCCATGAGCTTTCCTCCGGCTGACATTGTTAAAACGGTCAGAAAACGGGTATAACAACTCTACTATCAGCCCTCTTAACCCGGAGCCTCGATCATGGAACTGAGCGAATCGCGTCGCCTTTATCAACAGCTGGCAGCTGAACTGAAACGTCAGCTGGAGGCAGGCGAATATCTGGTGGGCGACAAGCTGCCCGCTGAGCGTTTTATTGCCGAGGAGATGGGCGTAAGCCGCACCGTGGTGCGCGAAGCGATCATCATGCTTGAGGTGGAAGGCTATGTTGACGTCCGCAAAGGATCCGGTATCCATGTGGTCGGTAATCAGCAGAAAAAAAGCGTTACGACCCACAGTCAGCTTGAGTTCGCCAATTTCGGCCCATTTGAGCTGTTGCAGGCACGGCAGCTGATTGAAAGTAATGTCGCAGAGTTCGCCGCCACCCAGGTGACACGCCAGCACATTATTCAGCTCATGGAAATTCAGGAGCAGGCGCGTAAAGAGGATCGCTTCCGCGATTCAGAATGGGATATGAAATTCCATGTGCAGATCGCTGCCGCGACACAAAACAGCGCGCTGGCGGCAATTGTTGAAAAGATGTGGTTACACCGTTTATATAACCCGTACTGGTTAAAACTGCATGAACATATTGATGACAAGTCGATCGAAAGCTGGTGCGACGACCATGACCAGATTCTTCAGGCGCTAATGCGCAAGGATCCGGCAGCCAGCAAACGAGCGATGTGGCAACACCTGGAAAATACGCGTCAGATGTTATTTCGCGCCACCAGTGATGATTTTGAAATAAATGTCGATCGCTATATGTTCGCCGAAAACCCAGTAATCACCCTCGAAAAACCAAAAGATTCTTAAAAAATACGCTATTTTTCTGTAAGGCTGATTATTTAAGCAAACTTGCATAAGTGTCAGCCTGTGTAAAGCTCCTTTCTGCTAATGCCATTGAACGGTAAAACAGCCTGGCGGTAGCAAGTTTCCCCTGTCTCAAATCGGTGGTTTTTGTTACAGTTAACTGTCTTTTTTTACCCTTTGCCACCGGGTGAAAAGAACGTGCGGCTTTTATGCACGAAATGCAGAGTGTCCCCTATTCGGCAGCAGGCTGCGCCAATTATAACGATCAAAATCCGCGTCAGCCTCCGCCTGAACTTGTCATCCGGCAAGCGTGTTTAACAATGATGTTCAGGAAGAATTAATGGATATTATGAGAGAGTTGCTGCATGCACTGTGGCAACAAGATTATGAAACCCTGGCCGATCCGACGCTGGTCTGGGCAATTTACGGCATACTGTTTATGATTTTGTTTCTCGAGAACGGCCTGCTGCCCGCAGCCTTTCTGCCAGGAGACAGCTTGCTGATTCTGGTAGGCGTATTGATCGCCAAAGGAACCATGAACTTCCCACTGACCATTCTTATCCTGACAACCGCAGCCAGCCTTGGGAGTTGGGTCGGTTACATACAAGGCAAGTGGCTGGGGAATACCGTCACGGTGCAGAAGTGGCTTTCCCATTTGCCCGCGCAGTACCATCAGCGGGCGCACCGTCTATTTCATCGTCATGGCCTTTCGGCACTGTTAATCGGCCGTTTTATTGCTTTTGTTCGTACCCTGCTGCCGACCATCGCGGGTTTGTCAGGCCTCAGCAATGCTCGCTTTCAGTTTTTTAACTGGATGAGCGCGCTACTTTGGATACTCATTCTGACGGTTATGGGCTTCGCATTAGGTAAAACGCCGATTTTTCGCAAATATGAAGATGAGGTGATGTTCTGCCTGATGCTGTTACCGTTGGTTTTACTGGTGTTTGGCCTGTTTGGTTCACTGTACGTTTTATGGCGCAACAAGCGAAATCCAGGTAGTGAGAAAGGAAACTCATAATGATCGTGTTACCCAAATGGACTACCGGGCGGCGGCGTCTGCTACCGTGGCTGGTGCTGGGCGCGCTGGCCTTATTAGCCGTTGTGCTAATGCCAGCACTGTACCGCCAGGAGACCGCTTTACAGATTAAAACATCCCGTCAGGGCATCTCACTACCGGATGGTTTTTATGTCTGGCAGCGCCTTAATGCGCAGGGCATTCAGATTAAGAGCATCACGCCTGACCGCGATTCACTGGTGATCAAATTTGACTCGCAGGAGCAGAGCCTGGCAGCGCAAAAGGCGTTGCAGCAGATACTGCCCTACGGGTTTGAGATAGCACAAATGGATGCGACCTCAAGCAAAAGCTGGTTCAGCCGCATCAGCTTTAATCCTCAGTCGGTTGGCTGAGATCTACCGCCGACGCTATGGTCGGCGGTCATAATTCCCCCACTTACACCCTCTGCTTTGAGCTTTCACCAATTTCTGACTATCCTTACAGGATAATGTCTGTTTTGCCTTATGGCCCAAAGCAGACTCAGGAATTTCCAGTGACGGGATTCTGCATAACGCCCGGCATATCAACAAAGGAAGGTAAAAGAACATGAAATTTCGCTTCGTTCTCTGTTTAGGTCTTTTCTCTCTCTCCGGCTTCGCTCAGGCAGCTGAACCGCTCTGCCAGCAGAAAGAGCAGGCTATTCAGCAACAGATCGATATCGCTCGTCAGCACGATAATCAACGTCGTGTGACCGGACTGGAGCGTGCGCTTACCGAAGCGCGTGCAGGCTGTACTGATGCCCGTCTTAAAGCTGAGCATCAGGAGAAGATTGAAAAACATAAGCACGAAGTTGCTGAACGTGAACGCGATTTGAGTGAAGCACGTGATAAAGGCGATAATGAAAAAATTGCCAAACGTGAGAAGAAACTGGCTGAAGCACGCGAAGAACTTAAACAAACAGAAGCAGCACCGTATTAACCGAAGTAACTGACTTAATCCAATGATAATAAGGAGTGTTTCATGTCAAAAGATACCACCTCAGAACACCTGCGCGCGGAATTAAAAAATCTGGCCGACACCCTGGAAGAAGTACTGAGCACCACCGGTGAAAAATCAAAAACCGAGCTGGACAAGCTGCGTACCAAGGCACGCGCCGCGCTGGATGAGTCACGTCACCGCCTGGGCGAATCTGGCGAGCGTATTGCACAGGGCACCCGCGAAGCAGCAGGACGCGCCGATGAGTATGTGCGTGAAAATCCATGGCATGGCGTCGGCATTGGTGCCGCTGTAGGCGTGGTGCTGGGCGTATTGCTGACGCGTCGTTAATATGGCCGACTCACAGCAAAGCCACGGCCCGGGCAAAGGGGTCATAAACATAGGACAGCGTATCATCACCACGCTGGTCGGCATGGTTGAAACCCGCGTGCGGCTGGCAGTGGTAGAGCTGGAGGAAGAGAAAGCCAATCTGCTGCAGATGCTGATGATGGTCGGATTAACCATGCTGTTCACCGCCTTCGGGTTGATGAGCTTGATGGTACTGGTCGTCTGGGCGGTCGATGCACAATATCGTCTGATGGCAATCGCCATCACTACCGGCGTATTGTTTGCACTGGCGCTGTTCTTTGGTCTGTGGGCGTTAAGCAAGTCGCGCAAATCGACGCTGCTGCGCGCCACGCGTAAAGAGCTGGAAACCGACCGCAAGCTGCTTGAGGATGACGGTGCATGAGCCGCCGCGAACGCGAACAGCGTAAGGCCGAACTGCTGGGCATTGTCCAGCAGCAACGCCTCGATCTGACCGCCGCTCGCCGCGACTGGCTGACGAGCACTGCTCGTTACGATAGCGGCTGGCTGACGCTGGTCAGCATGCGCCGCTATTTAGTTATAGGAAGTAGCGCGCTGGCCATCTGGTCCGCACGTAACCCAAGCTTCCTGCTGCGCTGGGCTAAGCGCGGCTTCGGTGCATGGAGCACCTGGCGGTTGATTCGTAAAAACCTGCCCGGTAGCCGATAACTCAGGGGCGGCGCTGTTGCCGCCCATTTCTCCCCTTGGTACTGCCCGCTTCACTGATTTCCTGCCATTTCTTCCAATTCAATTTTCTTGAATAACATCGACAGTATATCTCGCTTACAACCTTAATCATTCGCGATTATTATCTTCTTCAACGAAAGGACTCCAGCGCGTTTTGCCCGTGAGCCTTGTTACTTAGCTGGCTGACTTGTTCTGCCCATAATAAAAAACACGTTGGAGTAAATGATGAAAAAATTAGAAGATACCGGCTTACTGATCGCACGCATTCTGATGCCAATTCTGTTCATTACTGCAGGCTGGGGCAAAATCACCGGTTATGCCGGTACTCAGCAGTATATGGAAGCAATGGGTGTTCCAGGCTTCTTCCTGCCGCTAACCATCCTGCTGGAGTTCGGCGGCGGTCTGGCCATTCTGTTCGGCTTCCTGACCCGTACTACCGCACTGTTTACCGCTGGCTTTACTCTGCTGACCGCGTTTATTTTCCACAGCAACTTTGCTGAAGGCGTTAACCAGCTGATGTTTATGAAAAATCTGACCATTGCTGGCGGCTTCTTACTGTTAGGTATTACCGGTCCGGGCGCTTTCAGCATCGACCGCCTAATCAATAAAAAATGGTAACAGCGGTAGGTCTATACTCTAAATTATGACTGATACCAGGGCGAGGATGATTTCATCCTCGCCTCATTTATTTTGGAGGTTTTATGGGACTGTTAATTGACGGTGTCTGGCACGACAACTGGTATGACACTAAATCCACCGGTGGCCGCTTTAAGCGCTCTGAATCGGCTTACCGTAACTGGGTCACTGCCGATGGCTCAGCTGGCCCGACCGGCAGCGGCGGTTTTCGCGCCGAGCGCGACCGCTATCATCTGTATGTCTCACTGGCCTGCCCATGGGCGCACCGCACCTTGCTGATGCGCCAGTTGAAAGGGCTGGAAAATCTGATTTCGGTTTCAGTGGTACATCCGTTGATGCTGGAAAATGGCTGGACCTTTGATGACGATTTTCCTGCGGCTACCGGTGACAACCTGTTTCATAACGCGTTTCTTTATCAGCTCTATCTGCGCGCTGACAAAGAATATACCGGCCGCGTGACGGTCCCGGTATTATGGGATAAGCAGCAGAACACCATCGTCAGCAACGAGTCTGCTGACATCATCCGCATGTTTAACTCGGCATTCGATGGCGTGGGTGCCCGCGCGGGAGACTTCTATCCGCAGGATTTACGTGCCAGCATTGATGAACTGAACGGCTGGATTTATGACACCGTTAACAACGGCGTCTACAAAAGTGGCTTTGCCACCTCGCAGGAAGCCTACGACGAAGCCGTTACTTCGCTGTTTAGCTCGCTGGACCGCCTTGAGCAAATTTTGGGGCAGCATCGCTATCTGACCGGCGACCGTCTGACTGAAGCCGATCTGCGTCTGTGGACAACGCTGGTGCGCTTTGATCCGGTGTATGTCACCCATTTCAAATGTGACAAGCATCGTATTGGTGATTATCTGAATCTGAATGGCTTCCTGCGCGAGATTTATCAGATGCCGGGCATTGCGGAGACCGTCGATCTGGCGCATATCCGCCATCACTATTATTGCAGCCATAAAACTATCAATCCGCACGGCGTGATTTCCATCGGGCCAGCGTTTAACTGGGATGAGCCGCACGGGCGGGACCATCTTTAATGAGTGATATTGTCACGGGTGGCTTGAATGTCACCCTGTTCACTCTTTTTAGTACTCGTTAACGTAATCTTTCAGAGTATTGATGCTCATCACAAAAAAAACAATTCTTTAACTATTAACTTCTCATTAAGACTTTAATCGGTATATTACCTCAATATATTCAGGAGATTTACCTTATAGGGAATTAACAATGGGAAATGCATTCTGCACTGTTGATGATCTGGGTTTTCCTCATTTCAACGCTATAGATCTTATGCGTTATAAATTACTTCCAGGCAATCAGCGATTCGTTACTGGAGAAAATTACCTGTGGGCCTACAAAGCTGGATTTTTAGTTTATAACAGGCATGCAATTAGCCGATTTTCACAAGAAAACAACATACCAGAATTATTATTAGCAGGGGTTGCAGTTTCCGAAGTGGGAGGAAAACCAGATAGATTGAAAACATATGGTCTTCTTCAGTTTCGCCAGTTAATTGATATATTTAGAGGGAATAATAATCTCTCGAATGTTACATCCGTGGGTTCACTGGCAATACAGTTACGCGCAGCCGCCGAAGCTATTGGTATCGATCCCTCTAAGCTTAACCGAACACAGCAGTTTCAACTTTCAAATTGCTTACTTAACAATGATTACAATATACAGATCGTTGCTAAACATCTTCACGATTTAATCCTCTATGACTATCCTGATACTGACACACGCAATCTTAATGATGAACAGATTATCCTCGCGGGCTCACGCTACAATAGAGGGATCCAGCGAAAAAAACAGGACTTTATTGATTCCATTAATGCTCCAGTAGGTTCTCCGCTGCGAAAATATACAGAGTATGGACGCAGCATTATAAATAAGAGGAAGTCGATAGAGAATATAATGGACTTAGGAGAATGATCAGCTGGAAAAGAGTAACTGCCATCGGATATTTCTTTTTTTCATTATTAGTTATCTATATGATGTCTGTTTTTGATCATGAATATATGGTTGGAGAGGGAGCATTAACTAATATCTGCATTGCTTTTGAGAATTTGGTTTATGATGACACCCGAGATATCCTTGCTCCAGTAACATTTACTCTTATCATTCCATTCATCCACCTCTCCTTAAGAAGAAAGTTTAAATCCCTTTTTTATAATTTACTGTTAATATTCTTACTCACATTTTGGATATGGCGATTTTTTTTACGATTTTCTCTATGTTTTTAAATTATATTATATCAAAGACAAAATACAGCAGAGAGCCATTTATGGAACTCTGCTTGATGTAATCAGCTGTGCAGGATAGCAGAGAATAAACTCATCGCTGCTTTGCCAATAAACGCGGTATCTCACGCAGGCACCAGGCCTTCGCCTCACCCATACTGTCACGTCGCCATGCCATAATAATATCTACCTCACGGGAATATTCCGGGCTGACTACCCGCAAGCGCCCTTCAGCGATATCCTTTTCCACCAGCGGATAAGGCATGGTAGCAACGCCGAGACCGGCCAACAGCGCTTTGCGTTTATCATCAATCGAACTGACGGTTAAACGCTGCTGTTTGTCCAACAGCTGAACGGTTAACACCGGGCGCTCACGCGCAGTATCCGCCACCGCAATGCCGCGATATTTCACTCGCGTCACTTCGGACAGTGGCTCAGGCTCAAGATGGATCGGATGGTCCGGGCTGGCAACGTAGACGCTGACCATGCTGTAGAGTTTGCGAGTGTTAATCTCTGATGATGCGCGGAAATGCATATCCGGAGCGATAACAATATCCGCTCTGCCCTGTTCCAGCCGCTCCCAGGCACCCGCCAGCACTTCTGTCATCAGTGAAATTTGGGTATTCGCTTTTTCCGCCAGTTTATCAACCAGCGGGAACAGCAGCTGGCTGGGAACCAGCGCTTCAACCACAATTGTCAGATGAGTTTCCCAGCCGCGCGCCAGCGCTTCCGCATCGGTGGTTAATTTGTCCGCAGCCTCAAGCAGAACCCGCCCGCGCTCCAGCAGCATCCGGCCAACATTGGTGAATTTAGTTCGATGACCAGAACGGTCAAATAACACCACGTCCAGCTCTTCTTCCAGCTTTTGCATGGTGTAGCTTAGCGCAGACGGCACGCGCCCCAGCTCATCAGCGGCGGCGGCAAAACTGCCACGACGATCGATAGCATCCATCACCCGTAAAGCTTCTAACGTTAAGGCCCGATCTTTAGCCATCGCGATTCTCTGTCAGGAAATTTGAATATACCCAGCAGATTAACTGGCTAACAATCCTGCGTCCAGAAACTTACCATGGAATGATGATGAGCGTCCGCCACTCTGGGGCTGGACGACACTGGAGGTTAAAACAATTATGATTACATCACGTGCAGCGAACGAATGTGGCAAGGCCGATTATGGCTGGTTGCAGGGTCGCTATACTTTCTCTTTTGGACATTACTTTGATCCTGAACTGCTGGGCTATGCGTCGCTGCGAGTGCTGAATCAGGAAGTACTGGCACCAGCGGCATCCTTTCAGCCGCGCAGCTATCCGAAGGTGGATATCCTCAATTTAATTCTGCAAGGCGAAGCTGAATATCGCGACAGCGAAGGCAATCACACCAGCGCGCGCGCCGGGGAAGCCTTGCTGCTGTCTACTCAGGCTGGCGTCACCTGGAGTGAACACAACCTGAGCAAAGAGACGCCGTTGACGCGCCTGCAACTGTGGCTGGATGCCTGCCCGGAGCGGGAAAACCCGCTGATTCAACGCGTGAAAATCTCACCCCGCCAGTCGTATACTTTGCTGGCATCGCCTGATGGCGAACTGGGCAGCTTACAACTGCGTCAGCAGGTCTGGATACACCATATTGAGCTGCAACCCGGCGAAAGCTGGTCCACTAAACTGCATGGGCCGCGTGCTTATCTGCAATCGATTCATGGGTCCTTACAAGCAGAGACGCAGTCTCAGCAACAGCAAACGCTGGTCTGTGGCGATGGGGCTTTTATTAAAGAAGAGCAGCATGTGTCGCTGGTTGCCGCAACGCCGCTACGGGCGTTGGTGATTGATTTGCCGGTATAATTTTATCCGGGAGCCATTTTCGGCTCCCGTGCGGCACAGGCGGCGAGAACGCCGCCACACTGGTTACTTCAGAATGGTAAACGCAGTAGTCACGTGTTTCACACCCCCTACGCGGCTGGCGATATCCGCTGCGGCCTTCGCTTCCTGCTCGGTCACCAGACCCAGTAAGAATACTTCGCCGTTTTCAGTCGTCACCTTCACGTTGGACGACTTCACCTGATCGCTGCCCAGTAACTGGGAACGGACTTTAGTGGTAATCCAGGTGTCGGAAGAGGCGGTGCCGAGACTCACTTTTGGCCCCTGGCGAATCTCATTGTAAACCTCAGTTGCGCCATCCACACCCAACGCAATCTGTTTCGCCCGGCCCGCAGTATCGGCACTCGGCGCCTGGCCGGTCAGCAGAACTTTGCCCTGATAGGCGGTCGCGACGATATGCGCATCTTTCTTAATCTGTTCGTCTTTCGCCAGCGCGTTACTGACGCGTAGCTCCAGCGTTCCATCATCAACCTGAGTACCCACCGTGCGTGGATCAGTGGCCGTTTTAGTGGCTACGGCTGCGCTACCCACAACCACTGCTGCACAACCCTGTAGCATCAGCGCGGTAAGAATAACTGCACATGCAGATAATGCCTTCATTTTTGCTCCTTCAAACATCCTGGTGGGGAAATAAGGTGTTATCTATCAAATCGCACAGGCAATTCACGGTTAACATGTGCATTTCCTGTATCCTTGAGCTGCGGTGTGAAGGGATGCGGATCTCCACATCCTGTGGCCCCAGCAAACCGGCCAGCTCACCGCCGTCGTAACCGGTAAGTGCGATAATCGTCATATCGCGCGTTACCGCCGCCTCAACGGCTTTGACGATATCGCGGCTGTTACCACGGGTGGAAATCGCCAGCAGCACATCACCGGCATGACCCAGCGCGCGCACCTGCTTGGCGTAAATCTCTTCATGCAGGCGATCGTTACCAATCGCGGTTAACAGTACGTTGTCGGCGCTGAGCGCAATCGCCGGTAAGCTCGGGCGCTCAGTCTCAAAGCGATTAATCATGCTGGCGGCAAAATGCTGAGCATTGGCACTTGAGGTTCCGTTACCACAGCTCAGGATTTTGTTGCCATTCAGCAGAGACTGCACCATGGTCATCGCAGCACGCGAGATGGCATCCGGCAAGGCTTCTGCCGCAGCAATCTGCGTTTGAATACTTTCGGTAAAACAAGCTTTAATTTTTTCCAGCACGGTTTTTCACCCGGTTCTAATCTTCTGCATTAAACGCGTCGGGCAACCACTCAAGCTGATTCCCGGTGATGGCAACAACATCAAAACGACAGTCGAGCGTATCAAAACTGGCATTGCGCATCGCCAGCCAGATGGCTGCCGCCCGAAGTAACTTCTGCTGCTTCTGCCGCGTCACGCTGGCAGCGGCGCCACCGAAACGGTCGTTACGACGATAGCGAACCTCAACAAACACCCAGCGCTGCTGGTCGCGCATGATGAGGTCCAGCTCTCCGCCACGAAAACGCACGTTGGCGGCTTCAAATATCAACCCGGCCTGTTCCAGATGGCGGCGGGCTATCAACTCATAGCCCGCCCCTTGTTGCTGGCGACTCAGTTGGCCGGAACGATTTGTCCCTGACGATACTGGCTCCATGTCAACTTCCTGTTGATGACGCAATCCTGAGTGGCGCTTAGCTTGCCGGTGTTGCCATCAATCTGGAAACCAGGCAGCTGACGCATTTCACTAAAGTGGTTAGCCAATGTCCAGGCATCAATGCCCATCGCATAAAGGCGTACCAACGAGTAATCATTATTAAATGTTCTTGCTGCCTGCTGCATCAAACCTGGGTTAGCCCCGGTCAGCAACGGAATATCGCTGAACTGCAGCCCTTCCATCTCCAGACGGAAATCCGGGCCTGAGCCTGCCTGGAAGCTACGAGAACTGGCATACAGCGCCACATTATCACGGCTGCTGACGCGCATCGCTATCATCGGCTTAATCAGCTGCAACTCATCCTGCGTTGAGACAATATAGGTCGCATCCACATTGCCGGAAGAGCTCTGCACCGGCGCATCACTCGGCGGCGCCGGGATGGTCAGGCCAGCAATGGTCACACCCTGCGGCTGTTCTTGCGGCGCACTGACTGGCGTGCCGGTCAGACGAATACCCGCTCCGCTGTTAATCCCCTGCTTCAGTTCACCGGTGGAACCAAACTGCTGCCTGAGTACCGTGCTTCCTCCCAGCTTCTGCCATTCGCTGGCAAAGGCATTGGTCACACGATCGCCCAGCGAGCCGCGAGGCACCAGTAACAGTGGCGATCGTTTACCCTGCTCCCAGATATGATGCGCAGCATCGCGCGCTTCGTCTTCAGGAGAAAGCGCAAAATAGCAAAGATTCGGACGGTTCTGGATTTTTTCAGGCTCATTCAGCGCCAGCACATTGAGTGGCGTCTGGCTGTCAGCCAGTTGCTCAACGTTGTTTTTCAGCAGCGGGCCTACCACCAGCGTCGCGCCATCCTGCTGCGCCTGCGCCAGCAGCTGTGGCAGCGGCTGAGCACTGGTATCGTAGACTTTCACTTCGGCATTGCTGGCAGGCGCAGTAGCGACCGACTGCGAACTGGCGGGCGCAACCGGCTGATTCTGTTGCTGTTCGCTGTCATCACCTGGCTGAATGGCTGACGGGCTGACCACGGCATTCGCATCGTTTTCTGCTGGCGTTGCAGAAGCGTTCTCTGTCGGCTGAGCCTCCGCTGCTGGCGGTGGCGCATTCAGCACGCCATTTTTCGCATCGTTAAAGCCTTTCTGGATGGCGCTGGCAAACACCTGGGCCTGACCGTTCAGCGGCAGTAACAGCGCAATTTTACCGGTTGAAGCCTGCTGGAAGTTCTGTACCTGCCCCAGCGCCGTCGGCAACATTTTCGCCGCCGGGTTCTGCGGGTAACGCGTCTGCCAGTCGGTGATGCCCGCTTTCAGCATATCCGGGTCCTGACGGTTGGCATGATAAACACTTTGCAGATCAAGCCAGCCTTGCAGGACATTTTCATCGGCGTTAATCACCAGACTATTCGCCTGTTCCGGCGTCATTTGCGTCAGCGCCTGCCAGGTAGCATCAATATTTTTCTGCTTATCAGCACCCTGCAACAGCGGTTCCTGTGCGATAAAAGCACGTAACAGCGTCAGGGAAGGCTTGCCCTGATTCGCATTGATCTGCAACTGCCAATAGCGCGCCTGCTGATCTTTCGACAATGAAGCGGGGTCGAGTTTATCCAGCACGCTCTGTGCACTGGCCACATCCTGGCGTGAAATCGCCAGCTGCGCGTTGAGTAGCTGCACTTCCTGACTCTGGCTGTCGCTCAATGTTTTCGGTAGCTGAGTGAACTGCTGGTTGGCCTGCGGATACTTCCCTTCATTCAACAATGCACGTATGGCAAGTAATTGCCAGTCAGCCTTGTTATCATCGGAGCTTTGCTGCACTTGTTGCAGATAATAGTCGGAAGTCCTGGTAGCAGGTCCCTGGACATCCGCACCTGGAGTTTGCGGTGCCTGACCAGTACAAGCTGCTAAAATTAGCCCGGCCAGAAGAACAGGCACGAAGCGTCCTGCTTTATTACGAACGACTTTTGAAGGAAGCATACTGTATCCAGTGATGTTTTTTTCAAGATGCTCAATATTAAATCGGCAATGCGGATGAAACAATGAAACAACTCGATCGGGCAGACATTTCTGCCAGCACGCTCTATATCGTTCCTACGCCGATTGGTAATCTGGGTGATATCACCCAGCGTGCCCTGACGGTACTCACGAGCGTCGATCTGATCGCTGCGGAAGATACACGTCATACCGGGCTGTTGCTACAACATTTCGCCATCAATGCTCGCCTGTTCGCACTCCATGATCATAATGAACAACAGAAAGCAGAACAGCTGCTGGCGAAGCTGCAGGAAGGCCAAAGCATAGCGTTAGTTTCCGATGCAGGCACGCCATTGATCAACGATCCTGGCTATCATCTGGTGCGCCGCTGTCGCGAAGCCGGTATCCGGGTGGTGCCACTGCCAGGAGCCTGCGCGGCGATTACCGCCTTAAGCGCGGCGGGATTACCGTCAGACCGTTTCTGTTACGAAGGGTTTCTGCCAGCGAAAAGCAAAGGCCGGTGCGACACGCTGCGTGCACTTGAGCAGGAGCCGCGCACGCTGATTTTCTACGAATCCACTCACCGCCTGCTGGACAGCCTGCAGGATATTGCCACAGTGCTGGGTGAAGATCGCTATGTGGTGCTGGCGCGTGAAATCACCAAAACCTGGGAATCGATTCAGGGTGCACCGATTGGCGAACTGCTGGCGTGGGTTAAAGAGGATGAAAATCGCCGTAAGGGCGAAATGGTGCTCATTATCGAAGGCTTTAAAGCGCCAGCTGACGATGCTCTGCCAGCTGAAGCACTGCGCACGCTGGCGCTGTTACAGGCTGAATTACCGCTGAAAAAGGCCGCCGCGCTGACCGCCGAGATCCACGGCGTGAAAAAAAATGCGCTGTATAAGTATGCGCTGGAACAGCAAGAGGGGTGACAAACCGCGCCGAATGCCCTATTATCCGCGCCGAAGCTGACCAGACAGTCGCCGCTTTGTTGCCGTCCTCTTTCGGGGGGAGACAGACAGAGGGGAGGAAAGTCCGGGCTCCATAGGGCAGGGTGCCAGGTAACGCCTGGGGGGTGATGAGCCTACGACCAGTGCAACAGAGAGCAAACCGCCGATGGCCCATTTATGGGATCAGGTAAGGGTGAAAGGGTGCGGTAAGAGCGCACCGCGCGGCTGGCAACAGTCCGTGGCACGGTAAACTCCACCCGGAGCAAGGCCAAATAGGGGTTCACTTGGTACGGCCCGTACTGAACCCGGGTAGGCTGCTTGAGCCAGTGAGCGATTGCTGGCCTAGATGAATGACTGTCCACGACAGAACCCGGCTTATCGGTCAGTTTCACCTCTTTAAGACCCCGCTTCGGCGGGGTTTTTGCTTTTCGTGAGCGCGGGATAGGGCTTTGCTACGGTGTTCAGCTACCTCGGCACAAATGAACTATTCCTGCTTCCTGATGCAGTAACTTGCTCCATTCACCACTTATCTGGCTGAAATCATCCATATAGCCATTTACCGGCCTTTGCTGACTCAGCAAACATCTTGACTGTCAGAGGTTGTTTATCCTGCCCGATCGGCTCTGCATTAAACCATCGCCGCATATAACACGCTGTTTTCCAGGGAAAATAGTGCTCCAACGTGAACCCTGCCGGATCAACATTAAATTCCCTGAAGTATTTATTAGCCATTTCAGCAACATCATCTGCTTCGTGTAGTTGCTGAAGAGGGGAATCGATCCCCACGGGAACTTTCTTTAGCAGAATGGTGGTAACAAGGGGTAACTCACTCTGGATGAATTCATAAACAACTTTTTCAATATTATTATTCACCAGATTTTATCCTCGTTTCGAACCAACACATTGTACTTACTCGCTGTTCTGAAACTTATTTGGCTGACGTCATTTGCCAGGATTATCCACCCCAGCACGGGTGCTGCTCGCCCAACAAAAGCCCCCATATTGTTGACCCAAAAAACTTATAAGCCATTAAGTGAAATAGATTTTTTTGTCAGCGTAGGTAAAACTCTATTCTGGAATCTATAGCTTAGATATTTTCGCGAATAAACTGACGCATCAGAGGTTCCGGGTGTAGCACTGCCTGGCTTACCGGGTACATCAATACCATTATGTCCCATCAGCAACGCGGCTACTCCAGCAATATCCTGAATACCTAATTGCTTCTCAGTCTCCTCAATAAGTATCCAGAAAAGTAACTCCATAGCTGTGATATTGTTTAATCCTCGATAAAAATAGATACCATTCAACTCTTCAATAGTATCCATTCCATAAATGCTTTTATGTTAAAAAAACCAACATTACAGGTGTTTTTTATACTTTCCAGCTTTCAACTGACGTGAGGTCAAAGATCTGTTCAGCAACAGAGATTCCACCTTTCTACAAACGACTCAGGCAATCAATCGCTACGGCCTTAAAGCTGGCGAAATCCTTGCTATCACGCAGTCGTGTCATCGCCCTTTCGCGCATAAAGGTGACGAACAGATCGTAAATCGCCATCGCCTCTTCATATTCAGTTTTACTGATCGCCAGCAGAAATATCACACTGGCGGTTTCGTCGCCCCACTGAATGCCCTGCGGTGCCAGCACGGTGTAAACCACGGTTTTACGCGCCTGCAAGCCGAGGGCGTGCGGCAGCGCAATGCCCTCCCCCAGCATGGTGCTGACAATGGCTTCGCGCTCTTCCACTGAGGCACAGAACGTCTCATCGACAACCCCTTCCTGCTGCAACTGTTCGCACAGCATATGAAACAGCTGCGACCGATCCATTGGCCGATCGATAATACGGAAATGTGCCGCGTCGAAGAACTTTTCCAGCATATACGGGCGTGTACGATCGACCAGCACCTGTTTGCCAATCTGCTCCAGCTGATAATCAGTCGGGAACGGTGACATCACGACCACCGGCTTATCTTTCTCCGTCAGCCGCGCGGTGGTAATAACGAAATCTTCCTCGATTACATTCAGCTGTTCATAATCGC
Organism: Winslowiella toletana; assembly: GCF_032164335.1. Lineage (NCBI taxonomy): Bacteria > Pseudomonadati > Pseudomonadota > Gammaproteobacteria > Enterobacterales > Erwiniaceae > Winslowiella > Winslowiella toletana. The sequence goes on from NZ_CP134152.1 coordinate 4,312,543, forward strand.
GCAGCGAGATAATCTGCTGCACCACAATTTGCGGATATTTGCGCATTAACATCGCCTGAATCATACGCACCGTCGAGTTACCGGTATCGCATACCAGCATCACCTGCGGATGACGCTGATAACCAACGTTATAATGCCGCTCCAGCCCGACGCCAATGTGCAGCACCAGAAAACCGATTTCGTTTTCACTGATCGCGTAAGGCGTATATTTTCCCCAGCTCGAAACCGCCGCCAGCGTTACGTCATAGGCCATGGGATAGTGCTGTTTAATATTGGCTAACAGTGGGTTAGGAATATTAATCTGGTAGCGCACGCGGGTGATCATGGTCTTGATATGGGTCAGCAGGTCAGCGCGCAGCTGAGCATCGTTTTGCAGGTTAAAATTATAGTGGTGGTTGATATAACTCAGAATGTAATCGACCAGCGTATCACCATCATCCGGGCTGATGGCGCTGGGGGCAATATCCTGCACCCGCCGCGCGGCAATATTAACGCGTAAGTAAGCCTCTTCAGCCGGTGAGATCGCTTTGCCGGTGATCGGCCGCATCAGATTGATAATATGCCGCGCTGCATCACGCACATCATCATCAACATCCTCGGCGCTAAACTCGGTCAGCGGATAGCCCTCGCTAATACGCCGGACCGCTACCGCACAGTAGAGCCGCAGATAGTGCTCGCTGTCGTCGGTCATTCGTATATGAAAGCGAGAGAAGCACTGATGCAGCAGCGGCTGTAGCGTCTCCAGCATTCCGCTGTTCAGCGCCTCCAGCGTCAGCAGCGGGCTCTCATTGGCCTCTTGCGAAATCTGGTACAACAGGTCAGTCAGACAGGCGCGAATCGACACTTCGCTGCCAAACAGCTTCATACCGTAGCGCGGCTTGGTTTCAATCGCCAGCTGGTAGCGGTTCAGCCAATCTCTCACTTCAGCCATATCGCTTTGCAGCGTAGCCCGGCTGACAAACCACTCTTCCGCCAGATCTTCCAGCTTAAGCGAGAAAGCTGAGGTGAGAAAACGGGTTAACAGATAGTGCACGCGGTCTGCCGAAGTTCGCGGTATGCGCAGATGCGAAGGCGCGGACTGCAACAAGCGGCCATAGCGGGCAGCATCGTCGATTTTTAACTGATAGCCTTCGCTGCGGCTCAGTACAAAGTGCGCGCCGTGCTCCACCAGCAGCTGGTTCAGCGCGCTGATATCGGTGCGTACGGTACGCGTTGAGACGGCAAATCGGCGCGCCAGCTCATCCTGCGGCAGCATTTCGTTTTGCAGCGCATCAAACAGCTGCGCCAGTCGTTGATTGGGAAATCTCACGTTACCTGCCCCTTTCAATCCGGGCGGCGGCGGTGTCACCGCCCGGTGGATGTTATGCCAGCAATTGTTTGGTTATCGCTAATAATGTCGCCACATCTGCCGGACGAGTATTGCCGGTTTCTTTATCAATAATCGAGCTATAGATATGCGGAATGATTTTGCTGACGCCCGCATCCAGCGCAATCTTCAGAATCGCCTGATAGTTTTCCAGATCGATTCCACCGGTCGGCTCCAGCCAGAAATCATGTTCGGCACAGGCTACGGCGACCGCGCTAAACTCATCGATAGATTTCAGGCCACCCATTGGGAAATACTTCACCGAACTGCCGCCCATATCTTTCAGCAGCGCGATGGCGGTGGCGATCGGTACAACCGCGTCTGCCTGCTGTGAACTCAGCGGGCCGGTGGAGATTTTCACCTGCCCCGGCGTACCGGTTGGCGAAATCAGTCCGTTAACCACCGTCTGCTGCTGCCCGAGCAGCGCACGGCTGGTTGCCACGCCGGTAAATACCTGATTAACATGCTGCGGCTGAATCTGGCGAGCAATTTCACTGACCATCGCCGACTGATTCGGATCGCCCGCACCCAGCCCGACCGACAGCGCGTTATCAATCAGCGCGGCATACTGGCGCATATCCGCCACCGCGCTTTCCACGCTGGTATAGTTTTTCGACAGCACGCCAACCAGCACATGTCCTTCTGCCGCCTGCCAGATATCCTGCGCATTCTGCTTAGAGCCAGCGAGGACATTAAGACATACGCGGTCTTGATAAAATTTCGGCGTTAGCGTCATGCGATTTTCTCTCCTGATAACAAAGCTTTAATGCAGATATAGATGGTCTCAAGCTGCTCTGACGATACGCTGCGCACATCCACTTCCACCAGCCCTTCATTGGCTTTATAACCACGGAAATAGATGGCGATTTCACCGGTTTTCAGCGCCTGCACCAGCTCACCAGTGGTGCGGCCAATCAGCGCCTCGTCGCAATGAATTTCCGCGCGGGCGATATCGCGCCCGGCGGCATCCCACACCACGCGCGCGCTGATGCCGTTCAGCGTATTCAGGTTATCGATAAATGGCGTCATCTTTTCGACCATCTGCGCGCCGGTCACTTTCTCCTGCGTCAGATAGTTTTCAATCGCCTGCGTCAGGCCAAGAATGCCCTCTTTACCCACCTTCATCGCCCGACCAATGCCCGCCGACTGACGCTTGACCCAGCCAATGTACTGCTGCTTGCCAACCACCAGACCACTGGTTGGCCCTTCAATCGCCTTCGCGCCGCTGTAAATCACCAGATCGGCACCCACGCGGTAGTAGCACTGCAAATCCTCTTCCGCCGCCGCATCAACAATCAACGGCACGCCGTGCTTGCGCGCCACGACCGCCGCCTGCTCAACGCTGAGATGACTCTTCTGCACGCAATGATGAGATTTGATATACAGAATTGCAGCAGTTTGCCGGGTAATGGCCGCCGACAGCTGCTGCGGCGAACATTCGTTGGCGTACCCGGCTTCTACCAGTCGCCCGCCGCCCATCGTTACCATCGTGCCAACCGGCGCACCAAAATTAACGTTATGCCCTTTTGGCAGTACGATATCGTGCGGCACCTCCAGCGGCGCGGCGTGCAGATTTTCCAGCAGCCAGTCATCGTCTTTCACAATCACTGCCGCTACCGATTGTGCCAACCCGGCCGAGGCACAGGAGACCACCACTGCATCTTCGGCATTCAGTAAATCAGCGATATACGCACCGGTTTTATCAACCAGATCTTTCATCTCAAAATAGTGATTAAGGCCATAGTTAACCGTATCGACCACCGACTTGTCCGGTGTTGATACGCCGAGAATGGTCATGCGCCCGGAGGCATTAATCACTTGCTTTAACTGATATTTTTCATAGATCGAAGTCATGACTGGCTTTTCCTTCATCGGTCACAATCCACTGGCCCGCGACCACCGCCGCTAATGGCACCAGATGTTTCTCGCCCTCAACGCTCTCCCCTTCGGAGTCAACAAATGGGCGAGTTTCCGTTTTGACGGTAAAAATGGTCAGGTCAGCGTCGAAACCTGTTTCAAGGCGACCTTTGCTCCTCAGCCGCAGACCCTGCGCAGCGTTGACGGTAACGCAGTCAATCACCTGCGGCAGCGTCATCCCGACGCTGAAGAATTTCGACATCACGTGTGCCAGGTTGTGCACCGGGCCACTGATGCGGTTGCGGCAGTAAATATCAGAGCTGATGGTGTCCGGCAGAATGCCCTGCGCAATGGCAACGCGCGCCACTTCAAAGCTGAAGCTGGCACTGCCGTGGCCGACATCCAGCCGCACGCCGCGCTGAATCGCCCGCTGAATTGACGCGCGCAGCTGTCCGGCTGGCGTCAGAATGCGGTTCGGCTTGCCGTTGTAGCAGTGGGTGATGATGTCACCAGCGGTCAATAAATCGGCAATCTCATCCAGATTCGGCGGGTTATTGCCAATATGCACCATCAGCGGCAGATCGCCGTTATCATGCTGAATCTCTTTAGCGCGCTGCAGTGGCTTGATGCCGTTATTTCCCACCACGCTGCTGCTGATACGCGCTTTAATGCCGAGAATAAAATTGGGCAGGCGCTGCACCGCTTCACGCACTCCAGCCTTGTCGATCTGGCTCATATCTGCCAGCTCGTTCTGAGTGACGATGCCGGTGCGGGCAATGTTCAGCAGTGCATATACCTGGGTGCTGGCGTTGCGCGTCAGCTGATAAAAATCATCAATATCATCAGCACCGGTGCTGCCGGCATCAACCACCGTGGTCACTCCGGTGCTGACGCCAATTGCATCTGCTTCATCGTGATAAATCGGAGATTTGACGTAACAGTGCACATGCGAATCAATCCAGCCTGCGCTGAGGTAGTAGCGACCGGCTAAATCGCGCTGCTGACGCGCTTCGCCGTGTATCTCGCCAATTGCGGCAATTTTGCCGTCGAGCAGCGCAATATCCATTACGCTTTCATCACTGAGCCGCGCACGGCGAATAATCAGATCGAACATGATAACTCCCTGCTTATCATTACGACGGGAGCCAAAAGCGGCGCCCTGGAGAATCGGGACTAGCCGATCGCCACCGGAAACATTGCGCCGAGGATCATCGCGCCTAAAATCGCTCCGCCGGTGATCGGTTTACCCCACAGGTAGAACAGCAGCGAGCCGACCAGCGAGCCGATACCAATCGGAATCGACGCGGCCATTGCCGACAGGATGATCAGCGGGCCAAGAAAACGGCCAGACGCATTACCGGCCCCCATCATGACGTCGGCACCATAGGTTGAGTTGCTCTGGTTGATGGTGAACTTACGCGCCAGGATAATGACATAGCCAATCGCCAGGCCAATCACCAGACCGGTAACCAGCGAAGCAGCAAAGTTTGCCACTGGAAAGATTATGCCCGCGCCCAACAGCAGCGCCGGCACGCCCAGCCCGACGCCGGTCTGAATCGCACCACCGATATCGAGAATCCCCACCAGCGAACCTTCGATAATGCGTGCAAACAGAAAGCTGGCACCAAAGGCCGCCACCGCGCCGTAAACGCCAGTATCCATTCCGGCACGCAGCATTGAAACAAACGCCACTTCGTTAAACGCCCCGATGCCATACAGGTAGTACATATGCGTACCGGCAAACACCCCTGATGAGAGCAGGCCGACAAAAATTGGGAAAGACCAGTCGGCATACCAGAAGCCGCTTTTCGTATCGCTCATTGCCATCTTCCTCGTTACTTACCGCTCAGGGAGTTGTGGATCATGTCGAGCCAGCCAGGAACGCCAAGCTGGAATGACTGCAACAGTTTCATATCGAAGCCGCGGAAGAAGCCGCTCAGTACAAACAGCAGTACGATGGCGAACATCATCACTTTCGTGACTTTGTTCCAGCCGCTCTCTTCGACCCCTTTACCGATCAGAATTCCCAGCACCAGCCCCGGCACCGCATTACCCATAATCAGCTGCGACAGGCCGCCAAATATGGTCGCCCAGAAGCCTGATTTTTTACCGGCATCAATGGCAGCCAGCCAGAAGATCACCGGCATCACGGTGTTAACCAGCAGGTTAGCCGCAGGCACCAGCACTTTAATCGCCGTCACCTGTAACGCGGCCGGCACCGCTGAGGCGGTCGAATTAAGAAATGCCACGACGATCATGCCGATGATGCCGCAGGCAATGGCCATCTTTTTCGGATCGTGCATCGTCTGCGCAACACTTCGGTTTTTAACCATCAATGCCGCTGCGCCCCAGTGGGGAATAATGCGATGGTCAACGTCCTGGGTAAAAGCGCCCGCCGCCACCGAAGAAGCCCAGGCGTTAAAGAAAAAACCCAGACCGAAAGAGAAATGAGAGGCAGGATCGCCCTCACAGGAGTTCAGTTCACCCAGCGTACGAAATGCGCCCATCCCCTGCGTGGTGGGGGCATGGAACATACGCGCCGCACCGGCACCGACGCCCACACCGACCAGCGCGCCGATGATTAACGATTTAAATAAAATGATTAAAAACATCAGTCTTTCCTTTGGTTTTATCGCCCAACGTTTTTAGTTCGTGTCGAACTGCACCTTATCGGTATCAATCACCGTTACGTTGACGGTAATCTCCAGCTCTACGCTGTAGCTCCGTCGCTCGCGCGCCAGAAAGAAGAACAGGAATTTCTCTTTTCTGACGCTCTCCCGCGCCCGAATCACCCGCACGTCCTGTGGCTCGATGCGCAACAGAATTTTATCGGTAGAACGCAGTACCGTGCTCTGCACCCGGCTGAGCGCATCGGCAAAGGCTTTACCTTTAGCATCGCCCTTGCCGCTTACCGTCACCGTGGTGGTGAATTGTTCTTTCATCGTTAGCCGCCGTGTTTTTTGTTCCAGGCCTGCACCAAACGTTCACCCAGCTCTTCTTTATCCATAAAACCAAAGCCCAGCACGGTGCAGCCTTCGTTAATCGCGGTCACACCTTCATCGACTGAACGCATCCCGTGCTTCGCTTTGTAGCCATATTTATTCTGAGCGGTGATCGCGCCTGCACCGCCGCTGCCGCAGAATGAAATACCGAAGGTGGCGTTTTCAGCCTTCATCACGTCACCCAGCTTCATATCTGCCGCCACGCCCGGCACCACCACCGCACGACCACCGGCTTTTTCTACGCCGGCGGCAACTTTCTGACCTTTACCTAAACGATCGCCAATCACTACGGTTACTTGTGTCATCTTGAGTTCCTTAACATTTTGATTCAGATAATATTTTGATAGAGACGGTGATAACGCTACCCCTGGATGGCATTGTTCTCTTTGGCCACTTCGAAGTGGACGGACAGCAGCCAGGCTTCTTCTTTTGGCAGATTGCCGAACAGATCGACGATCTGCTGCGCCAGCTGCATTGACTGCTCTGAGATATCCTCAAACAGATCCTGTTCTACCTCAGGCAGTGGTTCACCGCTGAGTGAACGCAGTGCCATCGCCCGAACATGGGAGGCCAGCATCTGCTGCTGTACCGCATTAGGATGAATCGCCCTGGCGACAAACACGTCATTAATTTGCCCCATTACTCTGTCAGCCAGCGCCTGGATCGCTTCCGTGCTGGTGGCAGAATTGTCCGCCATCGCTGCGTTTTTCACCTTTACACCCCTATTTGCCACAACAGCTCAGTGTTGATAATTCGCGTTGCAAATAAATTACCGCTGCGGCACGACTCTGTGTAGACCGACTTTTTCCGTTTCGAAACGGAAATCGTGCCGGAATAAGCGAGTCAGTTCGCAAAAACGTTATTTCATGCAAATACAGCCGAATAATTGGGAGCTAAATCACATTTATCAGCCTGTTAGCGGCGAAGTGTGCAGAAAGCGGCAGAGAAAAAAAAAGATAAATAAAATCAGCGAGTAAAATATAAGAAAGGGTTATGGCATAAAAAAAGCGGCCCCGAATGGCGCCGCCTGTCATTATTATTCAGTTATAAAGAGTTTTTTACTGCCCGGCGATTTTCATTTCCGGCAGTAACACTGAACCACACTGAATATTGCTGCGGGTCTCAATATCGCTGCCGACGGTGACGATATCGCGCCACATATCCTTCAGATTACCGGCAATAGTAATCTCGCTGACCGGATACTGAATTTCGCCATTCTCCACCCAGAAACCGGCGGCACCGCGCGAATAGTCACCGGTAATCCCACTGACTCCCTGGCCCATCAGCTCAGTGACCACCAGCCCGGTGCCCATTTGCTTTAGCAGATCATCAAAGCTGGAACCCTGGCCGGCAATACGCCAGTTATGAATGCCACCAGCGTGACCGGTGCTTTGCAGGCCAAGCTTGCGTGCCGCGTAGCTGGTCAGCAGCCAGTTTTGCAGCACGCCGTCCTTGATAATGTCACGCTGTTGGGTACGCACCCCTTCGCTGTCGAACGGCGTCGATGCCAGGCCTTTCAGCAGGTGTGGCTGCTCTTCAATCGTCAGCCATTGCGGTAAAATCTGCTGGCCCAGCGAGTCGAGTAAGAAGGTTGATTTGCGGTAAACGCTACTGCCACTGATGGCACCTACCAGATGACCAAACAGGCCGGTCGCCACTTCGGCGGCAAAAATAACCGGTGCTTTCATCGTCGACAATTTACGCGGTGACAGGCGAGACAGCGTGCGGCGTGCGCACTCTTCACCGACCCACTCCGGCGATTGCAGATCGCCCATCGCGCGGCCAATCGAATAAGCGTAATCGCGCTCCATATCGCCGTTGTGTTCGGCAATCACACAGCTGGAGAGAGAATGTCGGCTGGAGCAGTAGCCCTGCAACATACCGTGGCTGTTGCCAAATACCTTAATGCCGACGTGGCTGTTAAAACTGCCGCCTTCGGTATTGGTAATGCGTTTATCCGCTTTCAGCGAGGCCTGTTCCGCACGCGCCGCCAGCTCAATTGCCTGATCGGCATCGATCTCTGCCGGGTGATAAAGATCCAGATCCGGCGCGTCGAACGCCAGCAGATCGCGGTCGGCCACACCCGCGTAAGGATCGGGAGAAGTGTAGCGCGCAATATCAATCGCCGCCTGAACCGTGCGTTTAATCGCATCCGGGCTAAGATCAGTGGAGGAAGCACTGCCTTTGCGGTTTTGGTGGTAAACGGTGATGCCAAGCGCGCCATCACTGTTAAATTCAACATTTTCAACTTCACCGTAACGCGTGCTGACACTGATACCGGTGGTCTTGCTAACGGCGACTTCTGCTCCGTCCGTGCTGGCTTTGGCCAGCTCGAGCGCTTGTGCGACCGCCTGCTCCAGCGTTTTACGCTGCTCTGCGACTTGGGAGATTACTTTCATCGGCCTGCCATATAATCAATGAATGGGGATGGGTTTGAGTCTAACAGACTCAGAGAACAATTTCGCAGTAGCCGCGTAACCTGATAGCATTAGCCTCTTTCTCAGGAGCCTAACAATGACCAAGCAGCCCGAAGACTGGCTCGATGATGTACCGGATAATCAGGAAGAAGAAGATGATGAGATTATCTGGGTCAGTAAAAGTGAAATTAAGCGCGACGCGGAAGAGTTAAAACGCCTTGGCGCTGAGTTAGTTGAACTCGGTAAAAACTCGCTGGATAAAATCCCGCTGGATGAAGATCTGCGCGCCGCCATTGAGCTGGCACAAAAGATCAAGAAAGAAGGACGCCGCCGTCAGCTGCAGCTGATTGGTAAAATGCTGCGTTCACGTGATGAAGATCCGATTCGCCAGGCGCTGGATAAGCTGAAGAACCGCCATAACCAGCAGGTTGCGCTGTTCCACAAACTTGAAGTCCTGCGCGACCGTCTGGTCGAGCAGGGTGATGATGTGATCCCGGAAGTGCTGAATCTCTATCCGCACGCCGATCGCCAGCAGTTGCGCGCGATGATCCGTAATGCGCAAAAAGAGAAAGCGGGCAATAAGCCACCGAAGGCTTATCGTCAAATCTTCCAGTATCTGCGTGAGCTGGCAGAAGCGATATAAACGCTTATCGTGGTGTGGGGCGGCGAAAACGCCGCCCCTGCATTATTTCTGTAAACGATCCAACAGCTTCTGGTGAATGCCACCAAATCCACCGTTACTCATCACCAGCACCGTATCACCCGGTTGCGCCACTTTTGCCACCATTTCCACCAGCGTATCCACCTCGGCACTCCAGTGCGCAGGCTGCATACAGGCGTCAGCGACTTCTGAAACCTGCCACGGAATATGGTGCGGTTGCAGCAGGAACACTTCATCGGCGCGCGCTAAAGCCGGTGCCAGATCGTCCTTACTGATACCCATTTTCATGGTATTGGAGCGCGGCTCCAGCACCGCCAGAATGCGTGCCGTGCCGCCGACTTTGCCGCGCATGGCGGCCAGCGTAGCGAGAATCGCCGTTGGATGATGGGCAAAATCGTCATAGACTTTGATGCCATTGCTTTCACCGCGCAGCTCAAGACGACGACGCGCATTGATAAAGTCATTCAGCGCCCGGCCAGCATCTTCCGGCTTGATGCCAACGTGACGCGCAGCAGCAATCGCCATCATGCCGTTATGCATATTGTGTTCGCCAACCAACGACCAGTTCACCTCAGCAACCCGCTCGCCATCCAGCAGGACTTCCCAGTGGGAAGCATCCGGCGACAGCTTCTTCGCCTGCCATTTTCCGCCGTCACCCACGTGCTCCTGCTCACTCCAGCAGCCCATCGCCATCACCTGCTTAAGATGGGCATCGTGCTCTGGCAGAATAATTTTGCCCTGCCCGGGCACAATACGGATCAGATGATGGAATTGTTTCTGAATGGCACGCAGATCGTCAAAGATATCCGCGTGATCGAACTCCAGGTTATTCAGAATCAGCGTGCGCGGGCAGTAATGGACAAATTTTGAACGTTTGTCGAAGAAGGCAGAGTCATACTCATCGGCTTCAATCACAAAGAATGGGCTTTTTCCTAAATTTGCCGATACCTCGAAATTTCCCGGAACGCCGCCAATCACAAACCCCGGTTCAAGGCCGCAGGCCTGTAAAATCCACGCTGCCATGCCGGCAGTGGTAGTTTTACCGTGGGTACCAGCGACCGCAATCACCCAGCGATCGCGCAACACGAAATCGTGCAGCCATTGCGGGCCTGACAGGTAAGGAATATTGCGTTCCAGCACCGCTTCAACGCAGGCATTGCCGCGCGTCATCGCATTGCCGATAATCACCAGGTCCGGAGCCGGATCAAGCTGACTTGCATCATAACCCTGAATTAAATCAATGCCTTGCTTTTCAAGCAATGTGCTCATCGGTGGATAGACGTTGGCATCAGAGCCTGTCACTTCATGCCCCAGCGCGCGCGCCAGCATAGCCAGGCCGCCCATGAAGGTGCCGCAGATACCGAGAATATGAATACGCATAAATGGTCCATTACTTTAAATGTTCGACGCACAGTTTAACCCTGACTTACGGCGGAATAAACGGATTTGGACTATGGTCTTTGCGGTTCAATCGGCTAAACTGCGTACGCATACGTTGGCGGCATGTAAAACATGCTGCCACTCAACCGCAGATTCAGGGATTGTGTTATGAAAACGTTAGGCGAATTTATCGTCGAGAAGCAACATGACTTTCCTCACGCCACAGGTGAACTGACGGCACTGATTTCCGCCATCAAACTGGGTGCGAAAATTATCCACCGCGATATCAACAAAGCCGGACTGGTTGATATTCTCGGTGCCAGCGGCGCTGAAAATATTCAGGGCGAGCAGCAGATGAAGCTCGACCTGTTTGCTAATGAAAAACTTAAAGCAGCGTTGAAGGCACGTGGAATTGTTGCCGGTATTGCCTCCGAAGAAGAAGACGAAATCGTTATCTTTGAAGGGGTCGAGAACGGTAAATATGTGGTGCTGATGGACCCACTGGATGGCTCTTCCAACATTGACGTTAACGTCTCTGTCGGGACCATTTTCTCAATCTATCGTCGTATTACCCCTCCAGGCACACCGGTTACTGAAGAAGATTTCCTTCAGCCGGGCAATCAGCAGGTTGCGGCCGGTTACGTGGTCTATGGCTCTTCAACCATGCTGGTTTATACCACCGGTAAAGGCGTTCATGCCTTCACCTACGATCCGTCGCTGGGGGTGTTCTGCCTCAGTCAGGAACGCATGATGTTCCCGGAGCAGGGTTACACCTACTCAATCAACGAAGGGAACTATATCCGCTTCCCGCAGGGCGTGAAAAAGTATCTGAAATTCTGCCAGGAAGAAGATAAAACCACCAACCGCCCTTATACCTCGCGCTATATCGGCTCGCTGGTGGCAGACTTCCACCGTAACCTGCTGAAAGGCGGAATTTATCTTTACCCAAGCACCGCCAGCCACCCGAAAGGCAAGCTGCGCCTGTTGTATGAGTGCAACCCGATGGCATTCCTCGCGGAGCAGGCAGGTGGTAAAGCCAGCGACGGTAAAAACCGCATTCTCGACCTGCAACCGGAAACGCTGCATCAGCGCAGCCCGTTCTTTGTCGGCAATGACGCGATGGTAGACGATACTGAACGCTTTATGCGTGAGTATCCGGACGAGTAATCGCTTCCTGATTAAGGGCAGATTCCTCTGCCCTTACCTTACCTGGATAAAATATGAAGACAGTGTTACTGACGATCGGTTTATTGCTGCCACTCGGTGCGCTGGCGGCGGATAACACTATTGATCGCGAACTGGAGAGTTGCCTGAACAGCAACTCTTCAACGGTCGGTATGTCGCAATGCTACGACGCCGCAAACCACGCCTGGGACAAGGAAATGAACAATCAATACCAGGCGGTAATGGCTAAACTTGATGACGCGCAGAAAGCCAAACTGCGGGATGCGCAGCGTAACTGGCTGAAATATCGCGACAGCTGGATGGAAGCGTCAAAAGCCTGGTATCTGAAACAGCAAGGTACGATGGCCGGAATTTCTCTGGGTGTGCAAGGCGTTGAGCTGGTAAAAAATCAGGCTCTGATGCTGAAATCACTCAGGCAGGGAGCCTGTGCCAATCCGGACGATTGTCAGTAATTGTCAATAATAAGGCTTATACTGCTGAATATGCGGTGATAAGGTAAAGAGGACGGCAATCTCAAACCGTCCTTTTTTCTTTCTACTGGAGCAGTAAATGGCCGCGTACTCTTCGTTAATCATTCTGGTTCTGCTCGGCGCGCTGAGTTTATTTATTCATAACACCGCCGTTACCATCTCAATTCTGGTGCTGCTGGTGATCAAAATCACCCCGCTGGCGCAGTTTTTTCCCTATGTCGAAAAACAAGGTATTACCTTAGGGATTATCATTCTCACCATCGCAGTAATGGCTCCGCTGGCCAGTGGGTCATTGCCCTCCAGTACCCTGATCAAATCCTTTCTCGACTGGAAATCGCTGCTGGCAATTGCCGTCGGGATTTTTGTCTCCTGGCTCGGTGGTCGTGGCGTCTCGCTGATGAGTGCCCAGCCAACCATCGTCGGTGGCTTATTGATTGGCACCATTATTGGCGTGGCGCTATTTCGCGGCGTGCCGGTCGGGCCATTAATTGCCGCCGGCATCGTCTCGTTGTTTGTACTGAATAAGTAAACAGCACAGCCTGACATCTCCCCTGATCGTTTGGGTTGCAGGAAGTCGTTAAGCCCACGCACCTGCAACCTTCTGTAGTCGCAAACCACCGCCATTAATTACGGCTGTCTCCTGTCGGATCATTTATAAATTTCGGATCAACAACACCCGGCATATTCAGGAAAGTGCCTTCCTTGAGTGGTACGGTAAAATCAATAGTGGGATTATTCTTCTCAATAATATCTATGCCGTCAATCAACCTGCCGTAATAGCGCACGGAAAGAGCATGAATATTGTCACCTTCTTTGACATTATGAATCAGAGCATCTGCAGCATAGTTTCCATTAAATCGGCTTTCCGGAAGTTTTATCGTAACACCGGGCTGTGGATAATCGTTGCTTGTAAGTTCATCAGCATTAGATAACAAGATGTGATTCTGATGATCATAATTTCCGTAAAACTTGTAGGAAATCGCAGCGTAAGACTCGCCTGGCTTAACAGTATGCTCCCGTTCTCTTATCTCTGGTTTAATAGCATGTTTATCTCCACGGGCCTCTCCGGGAATCGAGATGCTTGCCCCTTGCTTGAGGGCATTACCAGGAAGTAAATGTTGCTGGTTTTCCTGAATCAACAGACCAATTTTTGTGTACGGAATAGCATAAAGTTGAGCGACAGACTCAATATTCTCCCCTTTAAGAACAATATGTTTACGGTTAAGTTGAAGATTATTTGTTTTTGACTCAACCGAACTGCTCGCATCGCCATTCTGCAGACTCTGGTCTGCACGTTTAACCCCCTGCTGCACAGCGGGCTTGCTCTCTGAAACCTGGTGACTCTGCTTTGCCAAACCACTTTGCTCAATCTTATCGGAATATTGAGGCTCAACGATATTAACCATATTCAGGACAGTTTCTTCTTTAAGTTCAGAGAAAATATTAATGTCAGGATTATTTATCATTATATGGGTTATGCCGACAGAGCTACCGTAATAGCGCTGGGCAAGCTGTTGCACGTTTTCACCCGCTTTAACTCTATGGACTATGGTGTCCGAATTATAATTTCCATCAAACCTACTGTCCGGAAGGATTATCCGACGGCCAGGCTCTGGATTGATAGTCACCCCAGGATTAACATCCGCTATTTTCTGCCGATTATCATGATTTCCATAAAATCGATAGGAGATCGTTTCAATACTATCACCCGGCTTGGTGGTATAAATTCGGAGTTTTGTTTCTGGTTTAATAGGGTTATCTCTGCGTGCCTCTTCAGGAATGATGATGGTACCCGGTGCAAGATTATTACCCGGTAACAATATCTGCTGGTTGGCCTGAGCCAACAGCCCAATCTTTGTAGCTGGAACGTTGAACTCTCTGGCAATGCTCTCAAGAGTATCACCTCGCTCTACCCGATAACTTTGACCATTCAGCAGATGATTCGGAGAAAATGACTTCTTTTGAACAGGCCTGACATCATCGAGACTCTGTAGCCCGCCAGTTCTGGTTTTAGGAACCGGGTTATTCTCACCAGACTGGTGAATATTGGTATAACGAACATTATCCGGGATAAATAGCTCTCCCCCAACCTTAATGTTTTTAACCGATTGTAATGCATATTCATTGGCCGCAATAAACTGCGCATACTGAGCCGGTCTGATGCCAAAAGCGCTGGCGATAGCATGGAAGCTATCCCCCGGCTGAACGATATATCTCTGGCCTTTAGCCTGAACTTGATAGGCAGCAGGATTACTGCGTCCTGCCGCCAGATTATGATCATTCGTCGCCTGCTCACTTACCCCCATAGCAGACCGGCCGGAAACTCTCTGAGAATTTTCGGCGTGTCCCTGCACCAGGCCTTTATTAAGATTTAAAGGCAGTTCCTTGTAAAATTCAGGACAAGTGTACTTTGAAACTTTTAATACCGTGCCAGCGGGAGGGATATCACCAACACCTGGATTCAACTCGCGTAACTTATTAGCTCCAACATTACTGTCGTAATACAAACCGCCGAGCTCTTCCAGAGTCTGGCCTGGTTTAACCTCATGCGTAAAGTCAGGTACGGTATATGTTCCATTAAAAAGGCTGCCTGGCATCGATAATTCTCCACCTGGTGGCAGATTGCGTAGATCGGCAGGTAAGCCTTTATCAATGCTGGCAAGTATGATCAGATTCCAGTCGTTGTAATTGCCGTAATACTGGTAGGAAAGATTCTCGAGAGTATCACCTTGCACCGTAGTATGGATTCTGTCTTGTGGACGAATAGCGCTGTCCGGAATGATCAGAATTTGCCCTGGGGCGATGTCAAAGACGCTATTAAGAGTGTAACTGTTAGCTTTAACGATGAGATCAAAATTCGACGGATGAATGCCAAGATGCACACTCATAGCATAGATGTTATCGCCTTCTTTCACTTCATAGAATTGCGCCGAAACCCCATTAGTCTGACTCAAGGGTGGCAGGGAAGCTTGCTGTGATATTACTGGTTGGGTTACTGCTTCCGCTTTTTCCGGCTGCTTCTCACTGGAATCGCCGCTTACCTCAGCTGACGCGATCATGCCAACCACTCCAGATGTCAAATGACCTACGCGTGCACCAATCGAATCTCCAGCAACACCAAACATGGCTTCCTTCATCACATTGACGTCTTTAAATTCTGCTTTCCATGGAAGTTTCAAACTCGGAAACATGGATTTAGCCAGTGGTATGCCGAGTGTTAAGCCGCCATCGACAAGAAGAGTATTCAGCACATTTTCCTCAACAGCGGCCAGAACTGCTGCCCTGCTCTCCTCGTCATCGGCCAGCGCCACCTTTAGCATATCTTTAGTAACTGATAATCCGGCAGATGCCGCTATCTGGCAAAGCATCACATACATTCCATTTGCAGCCATGGCACCACCCATACCACCCACAGTAATTGCCATTCCACTCCCAAGGAACATAAAACCAAGGTCAATCATTCTGTCGAGTAAATGTTCACCCGATGTCTTAACCATACTGTTAATATCATCTTTTGCACGATGCATTACGACTCTTAACGCATCCTTACCAAGGGTATCTTCCTTACTTGTGGTTATTGGTGACTTAAAATTGGGTTGATGCATTAACCGCTGATTGGTCGCGGTGCTGGAATCGTAAAACGCGAAGGCTTTCTTTCTGCTTTCATCGGTTTTATATTTATACTGAGCATTGGCATCCAGATGATCTACAATCCATTTTTGCGTTTGTTTATTTTCAATACCAAACTCAGTATTATTGATAACAGTATGTGAACCTGAAGCATCCCATGCAAGAATGTTATCACCGACACGCACTGCAACGACTTCTGTCAGTACATAACCGTAAAAAAGCACATGTTCACCGACATCCTTGCCAGACTGAATAGCATCAAGCTGCCCTCTGAACTCACTTAACTCAGGCTTTTTAGCTAAATTTATCGCGGCACTTTTAAACGAAGTATCGTAAAATGTCACCAGCGCCGCTGTTTTGTCCTCATCCTTGCTGAGAGTCTCCAGGTTTTTTTCAAAGGCTTTAACTATTTGTTGCGTCAGACTTTCTGGCCGGACCTTCTTTGATATATACCAGTTTGTTCCAAGATTACTTCCGCTACCATCAGGTACGGTATTAGATCCACCAGGATTGAGCGCCTCCCTCAAATCCATTGAAACATTCTTATCCCATTTAATATCCCAATCTATGGTACTCACCTTCCCCATGGCGAGTTCCTTCAGCGTAATCTCACGGCTTCCTCCACTGGTATTACTTCCTATACCACGCAAATTTATTTTGCTGTCAGGAGAGTCAAGACCTCCACGTTGCTCCTTCGGAAATTTATTAATAATCCCACTGATATAATTTTTAATAAATGTTTCAGGATGTAACTCTCCTGACATTCTGATAACAGCGCCATCTTTAAACTTATTAAGATGATTTTGCGCTATAATCTCAAGATATTTAGGATCCCAGCGTCTACGCACCTCAGCCGACTGATCAAGTCTCTCCTGCATAGACTTAACTTTTTCTTTCAGACTACTATCTTCGTTTTCTTTTTGGCTAATATTTTCGGTTATAGATTTTAGTTCTTTTTGCAACTCAGCAACGTTAGTTTCACTCCCCTGAGACTGGCTATTACTTTCTATTTTAATACTATTTTCCAATGAAAGTTTCTGCGATCTTAAATAATTAAGTTCCTTCGTTACTTTTTGTTTTTCATTAACTGTTTGTTGCAACTCAAAAGGTGTAACAATATTGACCCCTTTAGGGCTCCCTTTACCATATGCATTTAATAATTTTTGTCGCTCTAAAGGCGTCAGAATACTCATACCCGCTGCCCGCTTATTTCTCAACTTAGCGGTATCTTCGCTCGGTGCTCCTTCTTTTATCTGCCTGACCAGATCATCTGACTCCTGGTCACTTACTCCTTTTTCTTTCAGATAAGATTTTAACTCCTGTAGCTCCCTGTCAGTTTGCTGTTGAGCAGATGCCTTAGCAGCCACAATCTCTCCAACAGCCGCAGCAACGGCTTCACCCGCTGCCGCCATCTTTAAATTATTCGTTTTGTTTTCAACGTAGGCCGCCTTTACGATGTCTACCCCTTCAGACAGCGGCATGGACGCGATGGAAGACGTGGCGCTTTCCACCAGATCTTTCATCAGGTTATACGAAAATTTATCCGCACCGTCGCGCGCCAGGGAATAACCGGTCAGGGCCGCGCTCGCTAAAAATTTCCACATGTGCGGCAGCACAAAGTCAGCCACCTGCTTCGTCAGCTGAGTGAGGAAGCTTACTCCCAGCACCGCCGCCTCTTTGGCCGGCGCCGGCTGCCCCGGCATCACCGCATGCTGCAGGCTGCTGTACGCCTGATAAAAGGTCAGCGGCAGCAGCGCCGCCTTCAGAATGCTCAGGTTCGGGATTAGATTGCGCGGCAGGCAGGACGTCAGCCGCTCGACCGTCATGTCCACGCTGGCGCAAACCAGCCTGCCCACCATGCTGCTGCGGCCCGCCTTCGCCAGGTACTCACCCGCCGTCGGGTATTTCGACATCACTTCTTCGATCGTTTCGGGCGTCAGCAGCGTGCCATTGCCCGCGGCGACCACCGCCGCCATCACTCTGGCCAGCATCGCCGTCCCGTCCGGGTCATCCTTTTTGCCGAAGTGCCCGGGTATTTCTTTATTGACCACCTCCGCGACCATCCTGTCGAACAGCCACGGCTTAAACCCGGGATCTGCCTGCATTGACGCCTTCATCTGCGCAAAATACTGCCCGAGGTGCAGGGCGATGCGCGCGTCCTTTGAGAACACGTCCACCGGTTTTCCGGTCGCCTTCTGCACCGCCTGGCCAAGCTCCAGTACCGAATCCTGCGCACGCAAACTGGCCTTCTGGCTGCTCACTATTCCCTGGTTGTACTCCTCCAGGCCGGCGCCCTCTGAGCCGGGGCCGGTATTCGCCATGTTGCCCACCGCCCCTTTCATTTTTTCCGCCGCCGCGCGGAAGTGCCGCTCGGCCCGGTCAATCTCGGCCTTGAACGTCCTGAGCTTCTTCACCTGCTTGTCATGCTGTTTATACCGCTCCGCGGTCTCCTTCAGCACCGCCCGCAGCTCTTCCGAGCAGCCTTCCACCTCATCGCGGGCGGCGGACAACGCCTCCGACTGCTGGTTGAACATCAGCTGCGCCTGCTCCCTCAGCTGTGCTTCACTTTTTTCCTTCTTTGCCGCGCCGCCGGGCGTAAGGCCGCCCGCCAGGTGCTGCCCGGCGGCGGCCAGTGCGCTCCCGGCGGCCGATCCCTCCGTAATTTCATCCATCAAGCCGGAGACCCCGTCCGGCGACTTGTCGTAAGCCAGGGTCGCCCTTGCCAGCGTCTCCGTCGCCGCGATCAGTTTTTCCGAGGCGTTCTGGTGCTTTTTCATCGCCACCAGCAGCGGGTGATAGGCCGCCCGCACCTGGCTGTTTATTTTTTGCGTGACCGCATCCCCGGCCCCTTTTTCGAGCCTGGCTTCAAAAGAGAGGTGGGCATCCCCGACCCAGCGCGCGGCGTCCTGGACGGCGTGGTTAGCCTTGTTGATGTAGCTGGTCGTCAGTTTTGCGACGTGCCTGATGGCGGCCGGCAGCGTCAATCCCTGGTTTGCCGTGCTGCGTACCAAATCGCGGAAAAACGCCGGGCTTTTATGCCAGGCGTTCCCCATCGCTTTTTGCAGCGTTCCAACACTTTCGGCCGAAGTGGCTTTTTCCACCGCGCGGAAGGCTTTTTTAGACAGCTCTGCCAGCTGCCCCATGCGCGACCTGGCCGGCTGGATCGCCTGCTCCATCGCCTTCAGGCTTTCCCGCATCAGCTTCAGCTTTTTGTTAACCAGCCCGGCCTGGATCGCTATCGCTCCGCATGCCCCTTCGGAAAGCGGCGACAGCCTGCCCAGCTCCTTAGTAAAGGCCTTTTCTGCCTGGTCGGTCGCCTTCGCCGCGTCGTGCAGCCCTTCCGCAACCGCCTTTATCAGCGCCGGGTCAGGGTCCGGCGCCTTTCCGGCCACCGGCGTTAACAGCTTGCTGGCCACCGGCAGAGCCAGGGCGGCCTTCATCAGCGCGTCGGTCTGGGCGCGCAGCGCCTTTTTAAGGCTGGTCACGTCGGCCTGCACGTCCTTGTCTGCTGACGTTATCGCCAGCGTACTGGCTATCGCCTTGTGCAGTGCTTCAGCCACCTCCGTCACGGCCTCACTGCCGCTGCCTTCAGGGGACTGCGCCTTCAGCGACTGGAGCAGGGTGCTGTCCAGTTCAAGGTGCAGAATTTTGCTGTTATGCCCCTTACTGCGGAACTCGTCCAGCATCGGATAGCTGTATTCCAGCTTGTCCGTAAGCAGCTGGCGCAGCTGATCGAGCTGAAACTGGGCCGCGTGGCAGCCCGGCGCCAGCAGGTCCTTCACGCTGGCGGGCGGCGCGCTGCCGGGCTGATTCGCGGCCATCACCAGTCCGGTCAGGTCCTTAATATCTCTGGCAAAAGTTTTATCTCTCAGCAAGTCCGACAGGAAGGCCGGAACGCCCCCGTCATGCTGCCAGCGCTCCCCGGCATCCATCACGACTTGCCCCAGCAGCTGTCTGGCCTGCGGGCAGACGGAAATGTCAGCCACCGCGGACGGGATATTACCGTTTATCGCCCCGGTGGCTGCGGTCCGGCTGATATACACGGCAGAAGCGGACGACGCAGATTGTAAAAGATTAGGCATAATGAGGTGATCCCGGTCATCAGCGGTCAATAATGATCCCGCAAAGTTAGCGGTATCATTGAGGCCAGTCTTTGGCTTTTGAGCAGGTTCTTCTTATTACTGCGTCATGTTTTTTCAGGGAGGGTAAAGATATTACATAAGGGATTAACACTCCCCCTATGCAGACTTGGCAAGCCGCAGCCACGCTGGAGCAATCAATGCTGAGACTGTTACCTGTTTGAAAGATGCGAAAATCCATTAATTTCATAACATCAAATGTTAAACCAATGAGGCCGCAGGATTCCGGCCTCATATTTTATTAGCGGCATAAAGAAAATAACCGATTACTTTTTGGCTTAATATCAATATTATGTCGTTTTGATGGCAATATTTTTAGCTTTCTGCATTAATTTATCGCTGGGCAACATATTTTCCGCAAAATGAAAACCCGCGGAGCCTGGATAGCCGTAATCCTGGTAGATGATACGCTGAGCATTATCCATACTCTGGTATTTATTTAACCAATCCTGCGGGTCCATAATGTATGAACCGCCCGGATGATTAAATAACTTACCGCCTTCAGGATCAAATATTTTATCTTCCCCTCCTATCTTTCCTGTCAAAACAAAATGAGCCTTCGGATATTTTTCGCCTTCAGTCCAGATATAAATTCCACGATACTTAATATCTGTAACTCCCTTTTCTTTAAGTGTCTTTTCTAATTTTACCATCAACTCCCGAGAGTGATCAGCTGGCGCATCCATCAGCCGATTAATCTCCGGGTCACCTAACCGTAAGAAATATTTACGTGTCAGAGAAACCTCAGGCTGCCTGACATTTTTTTGTGATTGTAATGGCTCCTGTGGGGAAACATCAGCAGGCGAATCTACTTCTGAAACCCAAGCTGGTGTACTCAATTTTTTTTCTCCAGCAATCAAGCTATCCGTGCTAAAGCGCTTAAACAGAGAAATGCTGCTGATAGACTTCAAAGCACTCTTTAATGCTATATCATGATATATAATACGTTTATCCTTACCCTCTCCTTGATATTTTTTCAGCCAGGCATCATTAGAAAGAATCAATGGATCATTCATCGTCGGGATAGCCTTCTGTGCAGAAAGATCAAATACGTAATCCTTGCCATATTTTTGGGCCACTACCACAAAATGAGGTTTCCCTTCCTGCTGTTTACTATCATCCCATATATGAATAATACGATGACGAAAATTACAGAAACCCTCTTTATTTAGAGCAGTAATCACTGGATCGATGATATTTTTTGCGGCATTTTTATCAGAATTCATTCCTGCTTTCAGCTCAGGCTGGTGATTAACAATTTTTATTAAAAGCTCACCATTACTGGCCTGAATATCCAGTTTCTTACTCAATTGCTCTGTGGTTACGGCCCGTGAAGGTGCCCCTTCTGATGAGCGCCAGCCCGTAGCCCATTTCGGTTTAGTCAGCTGAGTCTCCCCTTTAAAAAGTTGACCATGGTGATTCTTCATATTATATCTTTTTTCATCATAAGCGTATTTTGCCCGAGTTGCATTTGTGAAATCCATGTACATAATATATGCATCATCTGCCTCCTGAGAAACGTTAGCCGCCCACTCATCCTCAGAAAGCACTAAGGGATCATTAAATTGTTTTAAAAACTTATTTACTTCCAGGTCGAAAGCATACTTTTTCCCATGATTTTCAGCAACAACAACATAGTTGACGTCCGCAGTTTTATCCTCTTTATTATCAAATTTAATCACAGCGCGGTACTGGATATTTTTGAAGCCTTTTTCTTTAAGAGAATCCGCAACTATACGCATGATTTTTAGAGAATTATTTTTCTGTTCATTCTGCAGATCAGTAACTTCCTTTGTTTGAAGATCCTTTTTGAAATCCCCACTCTCAATAGCCGCATAAAACATTAAAGCAGGATTTCCTGTTGGTTTCAGCTCAGTCTCTCCAATGCGAACCTTAGTATTGCCATTGCGATTGCAGCTTAAATATTCTTTATAAAAATCATCACGAGTTAAAATGATAAAATTTGGCGAGCTTAAATGATAATCAGTATATAAAACACGATGAAGTTCAGACTTAATGTTATATTTTTCCGTCCACTCACTCAGCTTAGAAATTTCTGGTTTATCATATGTTCCAGTTGATTTATTTCTCGCAAAATCCAGAATATAATCCTGGCCATTTAATTTACCTACCCACGCAAAGTGATTTTGCGATGCGGATTGTTTATTATCATCCCAGACATGCATAGCCCGTACTCTTACATCAGTAAATCCTGCATTATGCATAGCGGATGCAACTCGCCTTATATCCCCTCCTTCTAACTGCCCTACAGCTGATCCTGTAATACTGTTAATTTTTTCATTTCCGGTAATAGCAGATAATATTTTTCTTTTATCGATAAAGGTGGCTGACGTAATATCACTTGACGGTTGCACTGTATCTTTAGCCGGCTGTGGTGATGCATCTATCTGCACGGGTATGAGATCTGCCTCACTTCCGTCTGGTATATCACTATAAAAACTCTCAAACGAAGATGATCCACCGTCATTCGCTATTTTGAAAGCAACATAATTTTCAATCGTATCCTTAACCGGATTAACACTATTCATATGACTCTCCCAGGGAAAATTAACTCCTTTTTTTTCTAAGAGATCAAAAAATTTCGTTTTACTAAACATTAAGGCATCTGAATACATTGAACCAATAACATTCGCCTTAGTCGTACTTAAAATGTTCGCCCCTGTCTCCGGGTCGGCGGCTACTGCTTTGAGCACATCTTTAGCTACCGTCAACCCGGCATTTGCTGCCATTGAATACAAGAATGACGCCGTAGCACTACCGGCACCATTAGATGCCAGTGCCGCAATGAAACCAAGCGCTATATATGCAACATCAATAACCGTATCCAGCGTATTTTCAAAATTACTTGTTACCCGAGTATCAAAATCGATTATAGCTCGTTTACATATAGCCTCCGAAAGCATAGAGCCAACCGTTTTACCCTCATCGATGGTTATCGTTTCTACTTTTTTATTACCGAGTACGAAAGCTCTGAATCCATCCTCATCATTAGCTAAATTATAACTATGCTGAGCGTCTACCGGCATATGTTTAAAAAGCCAGTCAAGGGCTTCTTTATACTCAACACCCTCATCTGTCATTGTCACGATTCTGTGACCACCAAATGCGTTAATCATCAGATAATCTTTACCATCACGAAAGGCAACGGCATCACTTACCGTATATCCAGCTACCTTCAACATTTCAGGTTTTTTGCCACCATTGATATATTCACGTAGCTGTGGCCTAAATCGATCAAGGACAGGATCTTTTTTATCAACGATCTCCATACATGTTGCTTTGATAGTGGTTTCATAATAGAGATCTAAATCTTCTCTATTTAACGTACCTGGTGAGAAAGTCGTTATTTTATTGTAGTACCAAGTTTTAAAATTGCCCGGTAGATTCCCTGAAACTGAGTTACTGGATTTAAGTATTGTACCGTAAGGGTGCTTACCTTGCGGAGAACGGTCGACGGGATATTTCCCATCCGGATATTTAGCTTTCAGCCCCTCGCCGGCCGGATATTTTCCGTTAAAATCGCCAATTCTGACGTTATCATACTTAGTAACATTATATCCATTTGGAAACAGCTTATCTCTTAATTCACGGGAGACATTAGGATGCCAAAGAATATTATATTGTAAGTTACTCACCTTACCAAAAAGCAAATCAGATAACTTGACCTCAATTAATTCACCGCGACTAATATTAAGTTTTATATAGACTTTACTATCAAGATCTTCAATAAAACCGTGTTCTCCACGAGCACCACGCTGCTCCTCAGGAACTGACTTAATCAGTTCATCCATATATATACCAGCAGCCAGTTCCGGTGTGAAAATTCCTCCTACCCGATGATTAAATCCATCGGAGTACTGACGTATTTTATAGTTTATTTTATCGACACTATTTTCAGCAAAGAAGTTTCGCTGAATGGCATCCAACTCTATATCATCATTCTGGGTATTTATATGATCATCACTACGCCGTTTTCGAACCTTAACATTATCGCTGTTATCCTGTAACGACCCCGAATCAACATTACTATCTTGAACTGCCCTATCACCATCGATATTTAGTTCTGTTAGTTGCAGGGCATTCTGATTTTGAGCAACAGATGCAGCGTACGTCATAACCGCAACAGCCTCATCAATCATCTTTAAACCCTGAATTTTATTCTCAACGTAGGCCGCCTTTACGATGTCTATCCCTTCAGACAGCGGCCTGGATGCAGCAGCAAACGTGGCGTTATCCACCAGATCTTTCATCAGGTTATATGAAAATTTATCCGCACCGTCGCGCGCCAGGGAATAGCCGGTCAGGGCCGCGCTCGCTAAAAATTTCCACATGTGCGGCAGCACAAAGTCAGCCACCTGCTTCGTCAGCTGAGTGAGGAAGCTTGCCCCCAGCACCGCCGCCTCTTTGGCCGGCGCCGGCTGCCCCGGCATCACCGCATGCTGCAGGCTGCTGTACGCCTGATAAAAGGTCAGCGGCAGCAGCGCCGCCTTCAGAATGCTCAGGTTCGGGATTAGATTGCGCGGCAGGCAGGACGTCAGCCGCTCGACCGTCATGTCCACGCTGGCGTAAACCAGCCTGCCCACCATGCTGCTGCGGCCCGCCTTCGCCAGGTACTCACCCGCCGTCGGGTATTTCGCCATCACTTCTTCGATCGTTGCGGGCGTCAGCAGCGTGCCATTGCCCGCCGCGACCACCGCCGCCATCACTCTGGCCAGCATCACCGTCCCGTCCGGGTCATCCTTTTTGCCGAAGTGCCCGGGTATTTCTTTATTGACCACCTCCCCGACCATCCTGTCGAACAGCCACGGCTTAAACCCGGGATCTGCCTGCATTGACGCCTTCATCTGCGCAAAATACTGCCCGAGGTGCAGGGCGATGCGCGCGTCCTTTGAGAACACGTCCACCGGTTTTCCGGTCGCCTTCTGCACCGCCTGGCCAAGCTCCAGCACCGAATCCTGCACACGCAAACTGGCCTTCTGGCTGCTCACTATTCCCCGGTTGTACTCCTCCAGGCTGGCGCCCTCTGAGCCGGGGCCGGTATTCGCCATGTTGCCCACCGCCCCTTTCATTTTTTCCGCCGCCGCGCGGAAGTGCCGCTCGGCCCGGTCAATCTCGGCCTTGAACGTCCTGAGCTTCTTCACCTGCTTGTCATGCTGTTTATACCGCTCCGCGGTCTCCTTCAGCACCGCCCGCAGCTCTTCCGAGCAGCCTTCCACCTCATCGCGGGCGGCGGACAACGCCTCCGACTGCTGGTTGAACATCAGCTGCGCCTGCTCCCTCAGCTGTGCTTCACTTTTTTCCTTCTTTGCCGCGCCGCCGGGCGTAAGGCCGCCCGCCAGGTGCTGCCCGGCGGCGGCCAGTGCGCTCCCGGCGGCCGATCCCTCCGTAATTTCATCCATCAAGCCGGAGACCCCGTCCGGCGACTTGTCGTAAGCCAGGGTCGCCCTTGCCAGCGTCTCCGTCGCCGCGATCAGTTTTTCCGAGGCGTTCTGGTGCTTTTTCATCGCCACCAGCAGCGGGTGATAGGCCGCCCGCACCTGGCTGTTTATTTTTTGCGTGACCGCATCCCCGGCCCCTTTTTCGAGCCTGGCTTCAAAAGAGAGGTGGGCATCCCCGACCCAGCGCGCGGCGTCCTGAACGGCGTGGTTAGCCTTGTTGATGTAGCTGGTCGTCAGTTTTGCGACGTGCCTGATGGCGGCCGGCAGCGTCATCCCCTGGTTTGCCGTGCTGCGTACCAAATCGCGGAAAAACGCCGGGCTTTTATGCCAGGCGTTCCCCATCGCTTTTTGCAGCGTTCCAACACTTTCGGCCGAAGTGGCTTTTTCCACCGCGCGGAAGGCTTTTTTAGACAGCTCTGCCAGCTGCCCCATGCGCGACCTGGCCGGCTGGATCGCCTGCTCCATCGCCTTCAGGCTTTCCCGCATCAGCTTCAGCTTTTTGTTGACCAGCCCGGCCTGGATCGCTATCGCTCCGCATGCCCCTTCGGAAAGCGGCGACAGCCTGCCCAGCTCCTTAGTAAAGGCCTTTTCTGCCTGGTCGGTCGCCTTCGCCGCGTCGTGCAGCCCTTCCGCAACCGCCTTTATCAGCGCCGGGTCAGGGTCCGGCGCCTTTCCGGCCACCGGCGTTAACAGCTTGCTGGCCACCGGCAGAGCCAGGGCGGCCTTCATCAGCGCGTCGGTCTGGGCGCGCAGCGCCTTTTTAAGGCTGGTCACGTCGGCCTGCACGTCCTTGTCTGCTGACGTTATCGCCAGCGTACTGGCTATCGCCTTGTGCAGTGCTTCAGCCACCTCCGTCACGGCCTCACTGCCGCTGCCTTCAGGGGACTGCGCCTTCAGCGACTGGAGCAGGGTGCTGTCCAGTTCAAGGTGCAGAATTTTGCTGTTGTGCCCCTTACTGCGGAACTCGTCCAGCATCGGATAGCTGTATTCCAGCTTGTCCGTAAGCAGCTGGCGCAGCTGATCGAGCTGAAACTGGGCCGCGTGGCAGCCCGGCGCCAGCAGGTCCTTCACGCTGGCGGGCGGCGCGCTGCCGGGCTGATTCGCGGCCATCACCAGGCCGGTCAGGTCCTTAATATCTCCGGCAAAAGTTTTATCTCTCAGCAAGTCCGACAGGAAGGCCGGAACGCCCCCGTCATGCTGCCAGCGCTCCCCGGCATCCATCACGACTTGCCCCAGCAGCTGTCTGGCCTGCGGGCAGACGGAAATGTCAGCCACCGCGGACGGGATATTACCGTTTTTCGCCCCGGTGGCTGCGGTCCGGCTGATATACACGGCAGAAGCGGACGACGCAGATTGTAAAAGATTAGGCATAATGAGGTGATCCCGGTCATCAGCGGTCAATAATGATCCCGCAAAGTTAGCGGTATCATTGAGGCCAGTCTTTGGCTTTTGAGCAGGTTCTTCTTATTACTGCGTCATGTTTTTTCAGGGAAGGTAAAGGTAGATAGTAAGGATAACGGTGCCGCGATAAGTGGATAAGTAGCGACTAATGCCTGACAGAGACCATCAGGCGTTAGTCGCTTAATAACGCTAACTGGTCATTTTTCCATAAGCGTTAGCTGACGGGAGTTGTTCAAAGTCTTTGAACTTTATCGTCACTCCAGGATATTTGGCTGCATAGTTTGAGTCCCATTCGCTTTTAGTGAGGGCTTTATTACTGATTTTATCCGGCAGCGCTTTATGTGCCAGAATATCAAATACATATTCCTTTCCATCTTTGTTTGCCACAACAACCGAATGGTCAACAGAACTGTTATTGACTCCATCCTTGAATATTTTTACGCTCCGAAAACGAACATTTTCAAATTCTTCCTCCTTAAGCGTGTCGGCAAAAAATTGCTGATGAATTTCAGGAGTATAAATCGGGGACGACTTAGCAATTTTCGCAACGACGGTATTCGTCAAATGGCTAAAATAGCGCTGACTATCAATATCATCGTTAGGCTGAGGATCAGCGGCTGGTGGTATCAACAGTTGGGATATCGAAGTCGTTTCCTTAAAATCATGCGTTTTTATCACGATTCCAGAGTAGAAGTGTTGATTACTCTCATTATAGTTTTCCAGAGCATGAACCCCTCGATTTTGACCTGGTATTGATTTATTTTCTAATACATCGAATACATAGTCTTTTCCATAGTCCGTTGCAACCACGACAACATGTTGCTGCGGCTTTTTATCTTCCCCATCCAGATATATGTCAATGCGGCGGAAACGGATATTCTCAAATCTTTCTTCCTTAAGCGTATCGCCAGTAACGCGCAAGTAAAGTTCAGGACTATACGGTTTTGACGACTGACTTCCGGAAGAAACCACCTTGTTATGCAAATAGGCATAAAAAGCCTTGCTGTCAATGCCACTGCCCTGCAATGGTTCGGATTCTTTTAATTCTTGCGGCCAGCTTGCTGTTTTGGATGTGCTCTCTTCCATACCAGCCTGATTAACCCTGGCAGCATGAATATGTACTTGCTCTAACACGGCTTGTGGCAACGTTAATACAGTACCTGCACTGATATAATTAGGATTAGATATTTTTTTGGCGTTAGCATAATAGATTAGAGTACCTTTATCGGCTGTAACGCCCAAATCTTTGAAAACTGCATCGAGAGAAGATTCTTGCAAAAGTGTATATTGGTCACCTTCAACTCTACCCACTGAATTATCTGTTTTATCTGGCACGGGTTGTGGTAAAAGGACCTTCTTCGGAGCCGGTTCGCGCGAAGGTTTATATTGAACACCTTCACCCTTCTCCACGGCCTCCATCATAACTTGTTCTTCTAAGTACGAGCGGTAACTCTGCATTACATCTGCTGGAAGAGTCAGCTTCGTTTCAGCGGGAATGTTGTCAGGATCTGATATTACCCTTCTGTTCTCCTTGAATATCCCAAAAAACATCCTGGATGGAATCCCCAGTTCTTTACAGATAGTATCCTGATTGGTAGATTGTAAAACATGATAGACGTCACCTCTAACTTTACCTGTCACACCATTCTTTTTCGCCTCGATAAGATCCAGTATCGGCTCTGGAATAATCAATTTTATACCCGGGGGAATTTTTTGAGTATTATTGATTAGCTTACGATTCGCATTTAATATCAAACCAAACTTCTCAGGCGGAATCTCCAAATCTTTACAGATGGACTCCTTACTGGCTGTTCGCAGAACATGATACTCGCTACCTTTAACCTTACCGGTCTCGCCTTTTAATTTTGCCTGATATACTTCCAGAACATTGTCTGGAATAATCAGCTCCGTTTCTGGACGAATGTTGAAAACATCGGTGAGTGACTCCATATTCGCTCTGTATATTAAATAAAAATCCTCATAGGTAATTCCTATATCTTTACAGATCGAGTCCTGGCTGGCAGGTTTCAAAACTTTATAAACGTTGCCAGTTAGCTGGCTCTCCTGACCTTCACTGGCCAGCAGGAAAGGATCCAGTACAACATCAGGAAGATTCAATTTTGTACCCGGCAGGATTTTATCCTCATTGTTTTCAATTATATCTGGATTGGCAGCAACTATCAGATGGAACTGAGCCACAGTAATATTCAAGTCTTTACAGACTGCCTCACGACTGGTTGTCCGGTAAACCACATACTTATTATCTTCAATTCGACCCGTAGCCCCTTTACAGTACAGCTGGTAAGCCTGCTGAATATTGTCTGAAAGAGTCAGCTCTGTACCTGCAGGAATCTTATTAGGATCGATGATTTTATCCGCATTATCAGTATAGATCAGACCAAACTGTCTCGAATCCAGCCCCAAACTTTTGGTAATAGCATTTGCGTTAGTCTCCTTATCAATTACATATTTACCATCTGTAACCTTCCCCGGTACATCTTTCGCATTTATTAAACCCAATCGTTCCTTCCTGAGCAGATTGGGCTCGATAATCAGCTTTGTCCCTGCTGGAATATTCATAGGGTCTTTGATGCTATTGTCGTACTGTAGCTTAGAAAACTCTGTCATTGTGATGCTTAAATCAGCACAAACAGAAAAGAGATCGGCAGGTTTCAACACTTTATAGGTATTATCTAACAGGATGCCTGTTGCCTTTGACTGAGCTGCAAGTTGGCTATTAATTTTTGTAAGCCCCGCATCTGGAATTTTCTTTCCGTTTGGTAGCTCTGCCTTTTCCACTTCATCCTGGTTGGTGCTGAAAGGTAAGTTGGAAGCGACGTTATTAGCCGCATGAAAACCAGCCACATTTATCTTACTGTCACGGATAAACTCTAACGTACGACCGTTAAACACCTTTTTGATACCCAGGGAATTCAATATCTGATTAACTTTCGGCGAAGCACATATTAACAGCCCATCAACAATAAGACTTGCCGCGATATTCGCGGTCATAGAATCTAAGATCGCTTGCCTTTCTTCTGCGTTATCTTTAAAACCGTACTTAACGAGGTCTTTAACGCCTGTCGATGTGGTTGCAAAAAGCAACTGCGCTATGCATCCTCCTACAGTTGTCAAAGGAAGCCCGCCCAGAGCTATCCCCGCCACAGTACCACCGATAATAAAGCTGTAGTCGATAATATCATCAATTAAATATTCATTGCGAGTTTTGACCATACTATTAATATCGTCAATTGCACGTTGACATGTATTATAAAATGTTTGTTTAAAGGTATCCGTTGACAGAACAGTCTTTAGCGGTGAAAATATCTTATTTGAACCATCCAGCACATTATAACTAGGTGCAAATACGCTACTTCCCAGATGATTTGGGTTAACAAACCTGAACGCATACTCATTTCCTGGTTTTATTCTGTATGCATACTGATTATTTGCACTCATATGAGAAACGATCCATTTCTGGGTGTCGTAATCACTAAGCCCACCGGGAGTATTTTCAATGACTTTATAGGTACCCTGAATATCCCATGCCAGTATTTTATTCCCTACTGACACAGCAACAACCTCTGTTAGTGTTCCGGTTCGAAATTTCAGATGCTCAGCTTCTCTTTTCCCATAGATAAAAGCCTCAAGCTGTATCTTGAAATCCTTGAGATCAGGTTTTTTTGCTAACTCACTGGCTGAATGTTTAAAGTTGGCTTTGTAAAAATTTTCCATATCAGAAATTTTTTCTGGATCGCCCCTGACACTATCCATTTCACTTTCAAATTTCTTCAAAATATCGGCAGCCAGATCTCCCAATTTAGTACCATTTTCATATATCGCATGCTCATTAGACTTTTGAGTGGGGCCGAGAGCTGGTCCAGGAACTTTGAATTTATCATCACCCAATAATTTAAGTTCTTTGCCGAACTCTATATTAAAATCAGGTCTGTCTCTGACAAAGTTATGCGGTAATCGGTAACCGGTTATGTCGACTTTTCCCTGGGCGATATCGAGTAAAGAAAACTCTTCCTCTTCCCCTAACCATTTACTTTTAAGCGTTATTTTGCTGTCAACAGCATCTAAGCCGCCGCGTTCACTTTTTGGATAACGATTAATTATCTCCATAATATAATTTTCAGTGAATTTTCTGGGAAAAAGGCCTTCAGAATCTCTGACCTTACTTCCACGCATTACTGAATTCATAAAGTCTGTTGTTTCTGTTGCTACTCTATTTAAATCCAACTTACTACGTTTAATCTCGGTTTCCCGAAGATTGTTTCTTAACGTTTCAACATTTTCTATCGCGATATTTAATCTATTATAAGCATTTAGCCGTTCACCTCCGACTGACTTCTTGCCATTTAAATCATTAAATCCCTTATATGCCGCTTTATATTCCTCCACAGCTAATTCCACCTGATAAGGTGTAGTAATTTTTTCCTTTACCTTAAGAGGCTCGTTATCCTTAAAACGTTCAAAAAATCGAGTGATGAAGGAACGTTCTTTTCGGCTTTTTCCTGTCACTTCTTCTACCGGCGGGCTCTCATCTGTGGCCGCTACCGATGCCGCATCCGCCGCGTCCGCCGCGTCCAGAGTAGCCTTACCCTGTTCAACTACCGATGATAAGCGGTCAATCTGTTGTTGAGCAGCAGTATTCGCAACCACAATCTCCTCAACAGCCGCAGCAACGGCTTCACCTGCCGCCGCCATTCTTAAAGCATTTATTTTGTTTTCGACGTAGGCGTCCTTTACGATGTCTATCCCTTCAGACAGCGGCCTGGACGCCGCGGCAAACGTGGCGTTATCCACCAGATCTTTCATCAGGTTATATGAAAATTTATCCGCACCGTCGCGCGCCAGGGAATAACCGGTCAGGGCCGCGCTCGCTAAAAATTTCCACATGTGCGGCAGCACAAAGTCAGCCACCTGCTTCGTCAGCTGAGTGAGGAAGCTTGCCCCCAGCACCGCCGCCTCTTTGGCCGGCGCCGGCTGCCCCGGCATCACCGCATGCTGCAGGCTGCTGTACGCCTGATAAAAGGTCAGCGGCAGCAGCGCCGCCTTCAGTATGCTCAGGTTCGGGATTAGATTGCGCGGCAGGCAGGACGTCAGCCGCTCGACCGTCATGTCCACGCTGGCGTAAACCAGCCTGCCCACCATGCTGCTGCGGCCCGCCTTCGCCAGGTACTCACCCGCCGTCGGGTATTTCGCCATCACTTCTTCGATCGTTGCGGGCGTCAGCAGCGTGCCATTGCCCGCCGCGACCACTGCCGCCATCACTCTGGCCAGCATCACCGTCCCGTCCGGGTCATCCTTTTTGCCGAAGTGCCCGGGTATTTCTTTATTGACCACCTCCCCGACCATCCTGTCGAACAGCCACGGCTTAAACCCGGGATCTGCCTGCATTGACGCCTTCATCTGCGCAAAATACTGCCCGAGGTGCAGGGCGATGCGCGCGTCCTTTGAGAACACGTCCACCGGTTTTCCGGTCGCCTTCTGCACCGCCCGGCCAAGCTCCAGTACCGAATCCTGCGCACGCAAACTGGCCTTCTGGCTGCTCACTATTTCCCGGTTGTACTCCTCCAGGCCGGCGCCCTCTGAGCCGGGGGCGGTATTCGCCATGTTGCCCACCGCCCCTTTCATTTTTTCCGCCGCCGCGCGGAAGTGGCGCTCGGCCCGGTCAATCTCGGCCTTGAACGTCCTGAGCTTCTTCACCTGCTTGTCATGCTGTTTATACCGCTCCGCGGTCTCCTTCAGCACCGCCCGCAGCTCTTCCGAGCAGCCTTCCACCTCATCGCGGGCGGCGGACAACGCCTCCGACTGCTGGTTAAACATCAGCTGCGCCTGCTCCCTCAGCTGTGCTTCACTTTTTTCCTTCTTTGCCGCGCCGCCGGGCGTAAGGCCGCCCGCCAGGTGCTGCCCGGCGGCGGCCAGTGCGCTCCCGGCGGCCGATCCCTCCGTAATTTCATCCATTAAGCCGGAGACCCCGTCCGGCGACTTGTCGTAAGCCAGGGTCGCCCTTGCCAGCGTCTCCGTCGCCGCGATCAGTTTTTCCGAGGCGTTCTGGTGCTTTTTCATCGCCACCAGCAGCGGATGATAGGCCGCCCGCACCTGGCTGTTTATTTTTTGCGTGACCGCATCCCCGGCCCCTTTTTCGAGCCTGGCTTCAAAAGAGAGGTGGGCATCCCCGACCCAGCGCGCGGCGTCCTGAACGGCGTGGTTAGCCTTGTTGATGTAGCTGGTCGTCAGTTTTGCGACGTGCCTGATGGCGGCCGGCAGCGTCATCCCCTGGTTTGCCGTGCTGCGTACCAAATCGCGGAAAAACGCCGGGCTTTTATGCCAGGCGTTCCCCATCGCTTTTTGCAGCGTTCCAACACTTTCGGCCGAAGTGGCTTTTTCCACCGCGCGGAAGGCTTTTTTAGACAGCTCTGCCAGCTGCCCCATGCGCGACCTGGCCGGCTGGATCGCCTGCTCCATCGTCTTCAGGTTTTCCCGCATCAGCTTCAGCTTTTTGTTAACCAGCCCGGCCTGGATCGCTACCGCCTTTGCTCCGCCAGCCCCTTCGGAAAGCGGCGACAGCCTGACCAGCTCCTCTGTGAATGCCTTTTCTGCCTGGTCGGTCGCCTTCGCCGCGTCGTGCAGCCCTTCCGCAACCGCCTTTATCAGCGCCGGGTCAGGGTCCGGCGCCTTTCCGGCCACCGGCGTTAACAGCTTGCTGGCCACCGGCAGAACCAGGGCGGCCTTCATCAGCGCGTCGGTCTGGGCGCGCAGCGCCTTTTTAAGGCTGGTCACGTCGGCCTGCACGTCCTTGTCTGCTGACGTTATCGCCAGCGTACTGGCTATCGCCTTGTGCAGTGCTTCAGCCACCTCCGTCACGGCCTCACTGCCGCTGCCATCCGGGGACTGCGCCTTCAGCGACTGGAGCAGGGTGCTGTCCAGTTCAAGGTGCAGAATTTTGCTGTTGTGCCCCTTACTGCGGAACTCGTCCAGCATCGGGTAGCTGTATTCCAGCTTGTCCGTAAGCAGCTGGCGCAGCTGATCGAGCTGAAACTGGGCCGCGTGGCAGCCCGGCGCCAGCAGGTCCTTCACGCTGGCGGGCGGCGCGCTGTCGGGCTGATTCGCGGCCATCACCAGGCCGGTCAGGTCCATAATTTCTTTGACAAATTTTTCATCTTTCAGCAAGTCCGACAGGAAGGCCGGAACGCCCTCCTCATGCTGCCAGCGCTCCCCGGCATCCATCACTATCTGCCCCAGCAGCTGTTTGGCCTGCGGACAGACGGAAATATCACCCATCACGCTTCTCACGAACGAATTATTTTCGGTCATTGCCTCCGCGGCAGCGGTATGGCTGGTTTGCCCGGCAGAAGTGGACGACGCAGATTGTAAAATTTTAGGCATGATGAGTTTGTTCCGGTAATCAGCAGTGAATAATAATCCCGCGAAGTTACTGGTATCATTAAGGCCAGTCTTTAGCTTTTAGACCGGTTCTTCTTTTTACTGCGTCATGTTTTTTCAGGGAAGGTAAAGGTTAGTTGCGCCAGGAAAAGCCGGATAACCAGCGTGACGATGGCCTGAGTTTTATGGCGATTCACCTACCGATACAGGTGCTTTCTGAAAGCCGAAAAAGGGGGCAGTACTTTCCGCATCAGTTGGCTATAATAGCCGTCACTCGAGTGAAGACTATTGAAGGAATACCAGATGAGTTTGAACCATGTTCCCGCGGGTAAAGACCTGCCAGAAGATATCTATGTGGTTATCGAAATCCCGGCCAACGCGGATCCGATCAAATACGAAGTAGATAAAGAGTCTGGCGCACTGTTCGTTGACCGTTTTATGTCTACCGCCATGTTCTACCCGTGCAACTATGGTTACATCAACCACACGCTGTCGCTGGACGGTGATCCGGTTGACGTACTGGTGCCAACCCCTTATCCGCTGCAGCCGGGTTCTGTTATTCGTTGCCGTCCGGTTGGCGTGCTGAAAATGACTGATGAATCTGGTGAAGATGCGAAACTGGTTGCAGTTCCACACACCAAACTGTCGAAAGAGTACGATCACATCAAAGATGTGAACGACCTGCCAGAACTGCTGCGTGCGCAGATCACTCACTTCTTCGAGCAATACAAAGCGCTGGAAAAAGGGAAATGGGTGAAAGTGGAAGGTTGGGATAACGCTGAAGCGGCTAAAGCTGAGATTATCACGTCTTTCGAACGCGCTAAGAACAAGTAATCCCCTCTTAAATGATCAAGGCTGAACCGTATGAGGTTCAGCCTTTAATCACTGTTTGCGCCTGATGTTAATGCCCATGATAACGGCCCCACAATGCGCTAATCACTTCACTGGAAGCTGTACAGGCATTAAGTAACAGAGCAAGCTGCTGGCGCTGCTGCTCCTGACTCAGTAATAATTGCTGCCGCAGTTGCTGCTCACCAGTCTGCAATCGGGCCAGTAACTGATCACGCTCTATGCCCTGCGTATCACGTCTCAGTCGGTTTTCCAATGCGGTTAAACGGGCCATAAAACCTCCTCGGCATGGCTTAATGATTAAGGGGTAAAGAGACTAATCGCTCGCCCTGCATCAGGCTGATTGAAGAGCGGCTAAGTGCGTAAATCTTGTAACCATTAGGCAAAATGGCCCCCTGCTGCAAACGCATATTATTTGCCAGTTGCAGATAAACCGAATCTTTGTTGCCACCTACACTGATTACTGCGGCAGGCAGCAAATTGGCCGTCGCACCAGTTGGGATATTCTGAAAGCGTGACAGCAGCCGTGGCTCTCCTTCACGATTAAACTCGGCGGTTAACTGCGCCATTTTCGCCGCTTGCTGTGCATCCAACTGCCCATTGATCAATAACTCTTTGCCAATCACCCGCACGCTTATTCCTTCCAGCAAATTATGCTGCTTTAACTTCTCCAGCAGCCGCTGGAACAATTCGGCCTGATCGTTGATGACTTTCCAGTGTTTCAG
Source organism: Winslowiella toletana (assembly GCF_032164335.1). NCBI lineage: Bacteria > Pseudomonadati > Pseudomonadota > Gammaproteobacteria > Enterobacterales > Erwiniaceae > Winslowiella > Winslowiella toletana. Next base: position 4,348,479 of record NZ_CP134152.1, read on the forward strand.
GTATCTGACTTCCTGCAAGCGGCTACTGGCTCGTAACCACGCCGCATCCCCTTTGATGGCACCATGAATTTCCACGCTATCCGGCGTACTGCCGCTGGTTAAGTCGATATCGTAATAGCCATTTAATGCCAGTACCTGACGCACCTGCTGATGCAATGCATCAACGCCGAGACTTTGATCGTAAAAGTGCAGCCCGTGGTTACGCAGTTGCTCACGCAGTTGCGCAACGGCCTGCGAAGTCACACTCAGACCACTAAGATGCACGATGCCTTGATCATCGATACGCGCTTCCAGCCCGGCCAGTTTCGGGTTTTCCAACATTTTCGCCAGCCACTGCTGCGGGTTAAACGGCGCGACCGGTTCTGGCGGATTGCGGCTGAAAGTCATTACTGCCACTATCACCAGCAGAGCAGCCAATACCAGCCCCCATGGCCAGACGCGGCTTTTCTGCTGTCGGGCGATCCCAGTCGGCTCAGCGCTGCTGCGCGGCGGCAATGTCAGAGACGGCAAACTGCTGCCTGCGGGGCCAATCACCAGGCCAAGACCTGCGAGATCAATCGCTTTACCCACAGGTAACGGTTGAGTGGTATCCCACGGCTTGCCGTCGACCCAGGCCGGTACCGCCGGGGCCAGCGTAATTCCTTCAGCCGCCACCGTCAGTACCGTGCTTGCTCCCAGCTCAAGCGGCAAAGCGATATCCGCATCACTGCCACCGAGGCGCGTCTCACCCGCCGGTAGATCCAGCTCCCGACCCATCAGTGGGCCGTTCAGCCATTTAATTTTAAATAAAAATTCCATACCGGCTCCGGGATCAGGACTGGGTTGAGGGTTCAGCCTTAATCAGAAACAGACGAACCGTACTGCGGGTGTTATTTTGCTTGGAACGGAACAAACTGCCCACGAGTGGAAGATCACCCAGTAACGGTATTTTGCTCACGCCTTCGCTGTTTTCATTCTGCACAAAGCCACCCAGTAACAGACTCTGACCCGCACGCAGCAGCGTCTGGGTAGAGACTTCAGAGCTCAGCGTCTGCGGTAGCGGTTCCTGAACACTGGTAGAGTCAATTTGTCGTCCATCCTGGATGACCAGTTTCAACATCATCTGCTTTTGACCATTTTCATCAATCAGGCGCGGCGTCACACGCAGCAAAGTGCCGGTTGAAATCGATTCCACCTTGGCAACGTTTTCCGCCAATAGCTTCGTGTGGAAAGTGATACTGCGATCCAGCACTGCCTGGGTGTTATCCAGCGTCACTACCGAGGGACGCGAGAGAATTTGCGCTTTAGCATTTTGCTGTAACGCATTGAGTCTAATCATAAAATTCGGCGTATTCGAGATGACGGATGAGAAGTTATTGGCATTCGCTTCGCCGTTACTGTTAAAGCTAATCCGCCCCCCACCGATTTTGGTCGACATCGCCCAGTCAATGCCTAACGAGCTGAGATCCTGGGCATTGACATCAATGATCAGCACCGCGATTTCAATCAATGCTGGCTTGCGGTCAAACTCCTTAATCAACTTTTCATACAGCGGCATGTTGATTTTTCGGTCACGCACAATCACCGCGTTTTGCTGAACATCGGCAGAAAACATCGGCAGAGATCGGTCTGAGGGTTGCTGTTGCCCCTGATTTTCCTGTAACGGCAGCGTTCGCCCCTGCGCCATCTCTTTCAGCATACTGACCGTACCGGGCACCACCACCTGCTGACCGCGATAGTTGTAATTACTGTCTGATGCACTGGCATATTTCAGCGGGAAGAAGCGAATAATTTCCTGATTTTGATCGTGATTCAGCTTCTGCTCGTCGATGCGCTTTGAGACGGTATCGACACGTTTAAGGCAAATCGGTACGCCTTCAACCTGTAAAGCATTCGACGCCGGCAGTTTACGCACCCGGCAATTACGCTTATCCAGAATGCCGCTGGTCGTAAGCTGGCGGGTCAATGTGTCTACGGTCAGATAAGTTGGCGTAATCAACATGCTGCTGACTTCTTGCGCCTTATAGATATAGATCGCCTGACCATCGTAGTACCACGCCAGTTTATGTTGGCGTGCCAAATGGTCCAGCGCCTCGGCAGGCGGCATATTCTGAATAACACCGATAAACGGCTCATCAACCTGCTTGCTTACCACCACCGGTACGCCATAGTTGGCACCGAAATCTTGCAGCACATCGATCAGTTTACTGCCGCGGCTGGACAGGAAAAACGGCGCGTTATCCTGCCATGGAATGGTAGCCATCACCTGAGTGCTGGCAAATAACAGCGCGAGACCACACGCCCAATGCATTTTGCGTTTCATCGCCATCCCTCTGCTGGATTAGTGTTCATCTCTGCTGCACCGTATCGGTTCAACCAGTCGCAAACCGCCAGCTGCTGGTTCAGCGCGGCTTCCCACTGAACGGTGGTTTGGGGATCTTTATGACGCCGGACCAGCATTAACCGGTTGGCTTCGAGTATCAGGCAATCGTTAATACAATCGCGAACGGCAGCAAACCACAGGCAAACACGCTGTAGCCAGTCAATTTCACTGATGATCAGGCCGGTATCCATAGCCACGCAGATGGCTTGCGGATAGCAAGCACACCAGGCCGGAGTATCAGCAATGTTCAGTACCAGCCGGTCGCTGCGAGATTCATTCACGCGGACCCACTCCAGTGCGGCAAGGGAGTTGGGGAGTTTCATAGGTTCTCGATTGCATTGGAAAAAGAGGCGCTATTGTGAAAATTTCACGCAGAAATGGATATCAGGTGATGACCTGAATTGGTGAAGTGGCAGGAGTAGCGTGAAAAAGCGCTTAAATGATTTGTTGTTATCTTAGGGGTTTACTGGTGCATTTATAAGCACTTCAGGTTCAATGATTTGAAGCAGAATGGCTGATTATCTGATTTTTACGCGGGAAAGCTCCCAGGCATCTCAGGAAAGTTCTGTAAGAGGTTTTCATTATAATTTTCTGATTACCTAATTATAAAGCTATTGATTAATTTTATTATGATAATTTCACCAGAGATGTCGTCCGCCACCAAGCGGGTTGTATTGATCGAAGATCATTCATTAATAAGTGATGGAGTAAAACAGTTACTGTCGTCACTGCCGGGTTATCAGGTGGCGGGCGAAGTCACGGATGGTTTAGAAGCCTATGCTGCTTGCCAACGTCTGGCTCCGGATCTGGTGCTGATGGATTTAGGCTTGCCGGGAATGGACGGTATTGATGTCATCCACCAGCTTAAGCAACGCTGGCCGGAGCTGATTATTATGGTTCTGACCGCTAACAGTAACGAGCATCGTGCACGGGCGGCGCTTGAGGCTGGCGCTATCGCCTATATTCTGAAGAAAAGCTCACAGCAGACGCTGTTGGCAGCTTTGCAGGCTGTCAGAGCGGGACGAACCTTTCTTGATCCCTCGCTGGACCAGCAGCAAATTAGTGAAAAACCGAGTTTAGACGGTACGGTCAGCCTGACGGTGCGTGAGCGACAAATCCTTAAGCTGATTGCTCAGGCATTGCGCAATCGGGATATTGCCGAAAATCTGAAGATCACCATAAAAACCGTCGAAACCCATCGCCTTAACCTGATGCGCAAGCTAAATGCCCATAGTGCAGTTGCGCTGACCAACTGGGCGGTGCGCCTGGGTATTCACGATAACTAAGCCAGCGGCATCGCCTATTATGGGTTATTTAAGCGCTTCTGAGATCGGTTTTCTGAAGTAAAGGCGTTTTCACCGCCCCTGCCGAGGGTTAGCCCCCTGCAGACCACCCATCTCGCTAATTTGGTTTTGCATTATCACCATCAGATGTCACAGTTGAACCCGATGCCGCGTTTAATCGGTTAAGCAGTGCTCGTATCTGCTGAGCTGTTGGCCAGTTACCGTGACGAACCTCGGTTTCCAACTGTTCACTGGCGTTGAAAATGTCGTCAATACCGGCCAGCCCCGCGCAGCCTTTGAGCGCATGCAACAGCTCCAGCAAAGTATGTTGTTGCTGCTGCTGCCAGCTCTCATCAATCCGCTGAGCAAACACCTGTAAGGTGGTTCGCAGCTTATTTTGCATCTCAGCATCCTGTGTGGCATCAAATAATGGCCGTTGTAACAGCTCATTGGGCATCAACTCAATCTCTCTCGCCATCTGCATCACCACCACGTGCTCAATCGCCTGCAGCAATTTTTCCATGCGTAACGGCTTCGCAAGATAGCCATTCATCACACTCTTTTTAACCCGCTCACGCTCTACCGACAGTGTATTCGCGGTCAGCGCAATAATGGGCGTATCGTCATCAAGTATGCCGGACAGCGGATCGCGCCAGCGCTGGGCGGTTTCAAATCCATCCATTTCCGGCATACGCAAATCCATCAGCACCATGTCGTAAACGTTGAGCCGACCCGCCTCAAGCGCTTGCGCACCAGAAGCGACGCTATCTGGCTGATGGCCCAGAGCACGCAATATCTTGCTGACAATTTCGCGATTAGTCGTAATATCATCCACCACCAATACTTTAAGGGACCATGGGCAGATCGGCAGCGTGGCGCTGACATCTTCCTCATAAACCTTGCCATAAATCGCCGCCAGCTGGCGTTGCAGGCGACCAGGCAGATACACCAGGGTTGGTGACGAGAGCAGCGGTTGTTCGCCTTGCTGTGGCGTTATTCCCCATAGCTGTAGCTGCTGGTGCAGTTCAGCCGGAGCAGACAGCGTGCCGCTAAAACTCTCAAGGTTGGCACCCGGATGATTTATTGGCAGCAACAACGTGAAGCAGGAGCCTTTGCCAGGTTGACTGGTGACTTTGATCTCCCCTCCCATCAACTGGGCCAGCATCGCGGAGATGGTTAACCCCAGGCCATTGCCACCGCTGTGTTCACTGATCTGTACAAACGGGCGAAAGATAGTTTGCAGATGCTCAGGCAAGATACCTTTCCCGCTGTCTTCCACGGAAATCATCAACAGATGGCCTTGCCGTTCTACCTGTAACCGAACATCGCCCTGTTCGGTGAATTTTATCGCGTTACCCAGCATATTGATCAAAATCTGTTTCACGCGAATACGGCTGATCTCAAGGCTTTCCGGCAGATTAGCAGCGACCAGACAAGAGAGCTTCAGCCCTTTCGCATTCGCGCTGACACATACCGTCATCATCACCCGATCCAGCAGTGGCAACAGTTCAGTCGGCTCATACGACAGTTGCAGCTGTCCGGCTTCGATATGATTGTAATCGAGTAAATTATTAATAATTGAGAGCAAGTAATCGGCAGAGGTGTGCGCCGTTTCGACTAAATCCTGCTGTTCAGCCGTCAATCTGGAACGCTGTAGCAGGCTAAGCGCACCCACCACACCGTTCATTGGCGTGCGTATTTCATGGCTGATGCTGGCCATATGAATGCTTTTGCTGCTACTCAGCTGTTCGGCACTGCGCCTGGCGTCATCCAGCGCCCGGGTGCGTTCGTGCACACGTTTTTCCAGCGTTTCATAGTGTGCTCTGATGACCACCAGCAACCGGTTATAGGCCCTGGCAATCCGCCCTAACTCATCATTACGGCCTTCGGTTAATGAATGCGCCCAGTCCATAAAGCGAAAGCGATCCACCACATCCACAAAACGTCGTAATGGGCGAATCACTTGATGAAGTAATACCCAGTAGATAATCGCCAACAGCGTCAACCATACTGCTGCGACTGGCGGCAGTGTCCACAGCTGCGACTCCAGCGCTCTTAACACGATTTGTTGCTGTGGATAGCGGGCGACTAATTGCCAGCCAGGTTCCTTCAGCGCTTTGCAAACGTAATTAAACCCCTGATAAAGCACCGTAGTATTTGACTGACAGCGAGAAAGTATCTCAACTGGAAATTCATCAGCGGGAATGGCTTTCTCCTGCGAGCTCAACGGTAACAGTTGATTGTTGCCATCCAGCATGGCGAAAGCGATGTTGTCATTCAAATCGGGATTCAGCTCGGGCTTGCTCCAGACGGCCAGGTTGATACCCGATATCGCTTCACTGTCAGAAAGATGCTGCGTCATCGGCACATATAAGCGATCGCCGATGCTAAACGGCGTTCCCCAGACAATGCCGGTGCGGGAATGTTGTTGACTCAGGGCTAACAGCTCAGCGGCGCGCTGCTGCAAAAGGTGCTTATCGGCAGAGTCCGGGTGATAAATAATCATCCCCTGATGCGGCAGAATAAGGTAAATCGCTTCGCTGTTGCCCGCGTTACCGAACAGTTTTACCGCCTGCATCGCCTTATATAACTGCGGATTATCTGTCTGAATCCGCTCATCAGTAAATGGAATAAATAGCACGTCGCGGGCATTCAGATTAAGCGAGATCCCCTCCGGCAGTGCCCGCCACACCTCATGAAAGGTATTTAAACGATATTGCGCCTGAAAATAGTGGTTGCTCTGTTCGTTGACCAGCCCCCCGACTTCGGCCACCAGTTCATGACGCAATGTGGTCTGCCTATCGACATAGCGCGACCAGAATTGCACCGACTCCGTCACGATGCCAAACAGGGCAATAATACAGCCAACTATCAACATCAGACGAAAAAGCAGCGAGTTAGCCCAAAGTTTACTCATGATTATTGCCACCCTCAGAAGGAGACTGACGCCTTCCGCTGGCGTGCTGTTCAGGTGTTTACCCGATAGCGATATGACCTGGTTTTTATGATGATACTCGGCCTGAAGAGTCATTAAAGCAAACTCTTTTATACCCAAAAAAAAATCGGGTAGCAGGAAGGCAATACGTCCGTAAATCTCCAGCAGCAGAGCTATCCCGGCTGCGGGAATAAACGTGCACAGCCCACACGCCTGCCGCTTGTAAGACGGGTGTATCCATCATTTATCAGAGAGGCCGGATGGAATTACAAACTGAACGGCGACTGGAGAAATTTCTGCAGCTGGCCGACCTGACGGCGCAATGTATTGAAGAGCGCATGGAATTTTCTATGCCTCCTTATCAGCTATACATCGAATCCCTTGATGAGCACATCCTGTTAACGCTGGGGCGTGAAGTGGAACCCGCTTATCAAATTGAGGTGATGAAAAAGTTGCTTACCGCCTGTCACCCCAGCCGGACACAGGGCACACCTGTTCGCGTCTGGCAACTGCACGGGCAGCAAATGCTGAGCTGCGCACCAACCAAAGAGAGTGACACCACTCACTGGCTGATGTGCATGCATACCCTGCGCCGCCTACTTGAAACCACCGCAGGAGGTAACCGGTGAATCAGATGAAACGCGTCCTGATTATGCTTTCGGGCCGCCAGGATATTGTGCTGGCAGCAATGCTGCTGATAGCAATATTTATGATGATTGTTCCACTGCCGACCGGGCTGGTGGACTTTATGATCGCCGTCAACCTGACAATTTCCGTCATCCTGTTGATGATGGCACTGTATATCAAAAATCCGCTTGAGTTTGCGGCCTTTCCGGCAGTGCTGCTGATTACCACACTGTACCGTCTGGCACTGACGATCAGCACCACGCGCCTGATCCTGCTGCAAGCGGATGCGGGCCAAATCGTCTACACCTTTGGTGAATTTGCCGTCGGCGGTAACCTTGGTGTCGGCTTAATTGTCTTCCTGATTATTACCATTGTGCAGTTTATCGTGATTACCAAAGGCTCGGAGCGTGTCGCTGAAGTCAGCGCCCGTTTCTCACTGGATGCGATGCCGGGTAAGCAAATGAGTATCGATGGCGATCTGCGTGCTGGCGCCATCGATGGCGATCAGGCGAAACGCCTGCGTAACCAGGTACAGAAAGAGAGCCAGCTGTACGGCGCAATGGATGGTGCGATGAAGTTCGTCAAAGGTGACGCCATCGCCGGTATCGTTATCATTCTGGTCAACATTTTAGGGGGTACTGCGATCGGCGTGATGATGCATGGCCTGAGTGCCAGCGAAGCGCTGTCGGTTTACGCCATCCTGTCGATTGGTGATGGCCTGGTTAGCCAGATCCCTGCGCTGCTGATCTCAATTACCGCCGGTATTATCGTCACCCGCGTGAGCGGCGAGGAACAGCAGAACCTCGCCAGCGACCTTGCCCAGCAGTTGGGTAAACAGCCACAGGCGCTGATGCTGGCATGTGTGGTGTTGCTGGTGTTTGCGCTGATCCCCGGTTTTCCCGCCATCTACTTTATTATGCTGGCTGCACTGCTGTTCTCCATTACCTGGTGGGCGAAAAGAAAACGGCTTGCCAGCGCCGATGCAGTACCCGGCATGGCAATCAGTGAGAATGGCGCTGATGGCAGTAGCGCTACCGGCAACATGACCCCTGGTGCCACGCCGCTGATGCTGCGTCTCGCCACCGATTTGGCCCGCTCAAACCAGCTGTCCGCCAAGCTTAACGCTTTCCGCTTCCGCAAATTTGAGCAGTTAGGCATCCCGCTGCCTGAGATTGTGCTGCAAAAAGATCCTTCGCTGACGCCGGGCACACTGCAAGTTCTGCTGTATCAGGAAGTGGTACTGAACATCCAGATTCCGCAGGGCTTGCTGCTGGCAGACGCAAAGTCGCAAATACTGCCTCAGGCACAACAAAATACCCCTCTGCCGTTTGGTGGCCTCAGCCTGCAGTGGATTGCGCCCGCAGACAAGGATGCGATTTCCGCGCTGGGCGTAACGCTCTATCAGGATGAGGAACGCCTGACCCATTGCTTATCAACACTGATCAATCGCTATGCCGGTGAATTTATTGGTGTGCAGGAGACGCGTTTCCTGATGGATGGCATGGAGAGCCAATATTCCGATTTGATCAAAGAGGTCCAGCGTCAGTTACCGATTGGTCGCATTGCCGATGTGTTGCAACGTCTGGTAACGGAAGAAATTTCGATCCGCGATCTGCGTAGCATCTTTGAAGCGTTGATCGAATGGGCACCGCGTGAAAAGGATCCGATCATGCTGGTGGAGTATGTCCGCATTTCACTGCGTCGCCATCTGCTGAGCCGCTTCCGTGGCGATCAACCCTGGGTCAGCGGCTGGATGATTGGCGATGTGATCGAAGGCATGATCCGCGAAGCGATACGCCAGACCTCTGCCGGTTCCTATTCCGCGTTGGATCCACAACTGTCGCAGCAGATTATCGAACAGATCCGTGCCGCCGTCGAAGGCAACGAAAAACAGAACAACGTGCTGCTCACCGCCATTGATGTTCGTCGCTTCTTACGCCGGGTTATTGAGCGTGATTTTTATGCACTGCAAGTCCTGTCGTTTCAGGAGATTGGCGAAGAAATTGAGCTGCGAGTCATTGGCAATATCGACCTGATTGGAGAGCAATAAAATGCGTCTGCCGCAACAGGAAACCGTATTAGCCATGCTGGAGCAACGCCTCAGTTTACCGCCGCCACCGCCCGATATTGGTGTACAGCTGGCCGGTAAAGTCGTGGAGATTGGCCCGACGTTACTGCGCGCTTCGCTGCCTGGCGTCAGCATCGCCGAAATATGCCGCCTCGAACCTTCCGGTATTGAAGCGGAAGTGGTGGCGATTGAGGGTAACTACGCGATGCTCTCTCCGTTTAGCGAACCGCTGGGCGTCACCACCGGCAGTAAAGTACTGGCGAGTGGCAATGTGCATCAATTGCAAGTCGGCGATTTTTTGTTAGGCCGGGTGGTGGATGGTCTGGGAAGGCCGATCGACGATTTGCCGCTGCCTGACGATAGCGAAAAACGCTCTTTAGAAGGCGAGGCGCCCAATCCCCTTACCCGTACGCTGATTGATACGCCACTGCCGCTGGGCGTGCGCGCTATTGATGGTTTACTGACCTGTGGGATGGGGCAGCGTATCGGTATTTTTGCTGCCGCTGGCGGGGGTAAAAGTACTCTGCTCGGTATGATTTGTGACGGCAGCCTGGCAGATGTCATCGTACTGGCGCTGATTGGCGAAAGGGGACGCGAAGTTCGCGAATTCCTCGAGCATACCCTGAGTGTCGAAGCGCGTGCCCGCTGTGTGATGGTGATATCCACTTCCGACCGCCCGGCACTTGAGCGCCTGAAAGCCGCCTATACCGCCACGGCCATCGCTGAGTATTTCCGCGACCAGGGGCTAAACGTCTTGTTAATGATGGACTCGCTGACACGTTTTGCCCGTGCCTCGCGCGAAATCGGCCTGGCGGCAGGCGAGCCAGCGCTGGCAGGCGGTTATCCTCCAAGTTTCTTTGCTCGTCTGCCGCGCCTGCTGGAGCGCGCCGGGCCAGCGGCAAGCGGCAGTATCACTGGCATTTATACCGTGCTGGTTGAAGGCGATAACCTCAATGAACCGGTGGCCGATGAAGTGCGCTCGATTCTCGACGGCCATATTGTGCTGTCGCGCAAGCTGGCGCAGGCCAACCATTATCCGGCCATCGATATTGCCGCCAGCGTCAGCCGAATAATGTCGATGGTCACCGACCAAGAGCATCGTCAACGTGCCGGTAAGCTGCGGCGATTGATGGCGGCGTGGAAAGAGATCGAATTGCTGGTACGCGTGGGTGAATACCAGCAGGGACAGGATCCGCTGGCCGATGAAGCGATGGAACGTAAAGAAGCCATCAGTGAATTTCTCTGTCAATCGGTGACGGAGAAAAACGATTTCAATGAAACGCTGGAGTTGCTGTGCCAGACAGTCGACTGACGCTGTCGACTCTGCTGTCGCTGAAAAAACGCCGGGAGCGGCGCATTCGTCGTGAAATCGCCCGTCTCGAAGAAGAATGGCAGCAAGTGGAGCAGCGTAAACAGCAGTTGCTGCAGGCTCACCAGCAATTATGGCAGCAATGGCGAGAAAGCAGCAGCCAGGAGCAGACACTCACGTCGCTACAGTGGAGATTATTACGCGCTCAGCTGGCGGGTTATTACCAGCAGGATCACCATCTGCAAGCGCAAGTCGCCGCCACTGACGATATGTTCGCTCATCTGCAAAGGGATAAAGATGAGCAGCAATTATTGTTACGGCAGGTGCTGATGGATCAGGAAAAACTCAACATTCTTATGGAGTAAACATGCATATTCCCCCGTTTTCACCCCGCCAGTGGGGGCTAAATCAGCGAACTGCAGAGGAACATCATCCCTCTGATGAGCAAGAGCAACAGCGCTTTAGCTCGTTAATGGGGATGTCGCCCAAAAAACGTGACACTTCGTCGACGATAGCCAGCGGTCGCGGTTCGGATACGTTGGCCAAAACCTTTCACTGGGAAGGTGCGAATGGTTTACCACTGACGTCAGACTGGCGCATGAAAGAATCATTAACCAGCAGCTGGCTGCGCTGGCGTCTGACTAATGGCCCGCTGGCCGGACTGGAAATTGAGGCCTGTTACCGCAATGACGACATGTCTGTCCGCTTGCGAACACAGGATCTGGAACCGTTGTTACGGCGGGTGGGTTCGGCGCGCCAGTTGGAGCAGCAGTTGGCCACGCAGTTTAACTGCCATGTCACGGTGGAGATTAATGATGCAGATCGCGCAGCTGAGTAAAGATCAGGGACGCCTGATCAAAAAAGTAGGGCATGGCTTACAGCTGTTCAGCGAGCAAGGCAGCATACAGCTGTCATTTCGCCAGCAAAACGCATCCAGCGGCTTGCTGCTGCATGCCCAGTTTCACGATCGGCCGGTAACACTGTGGCTGGATGAACAGCAATGGTGCCAGTGGGTAACGCCGATGCTGGCAGTCCCTTCGCTGGCATTGGCTCCCGCCGAATTACAGTCTTTACTGGCGCACTGGACACTGGCAGACGCCAGCGAATGCAGCGACAGCGGTGATTTATTGTGGCCAGAGGCACAGACTCTGCAACCCGGTGACGCGCCAGAAGGACTGGGCTGGAGCATGACTATTCAGCGCGCAGACCGGCAGCTGGATCTGCGCCTGCTCAGTGGTGCTGAACCCTGGATCGACAGTCTGGCGGATAATATGTTTCCGGTAAATTTCACTGATGATCAGGCCGAAATTATCCTGACTGCCAGCCTGCTGGCGGGCTGGAGCACCGTCACTGCCGGACAACTCAGCTCACTGCGGCCAGGCGATGCGCTGATGCTGCATAAAAGCTGGCAGATTTCTGAGGGACAGGTTGCCCTGTTTCTCGATCGACCGCTCGCCATTATCGCGCAAAGTAGCGAGCAAGAGACTTTTACTATCGAGGCAGTAATGAGTGATTTTGAAGACTGGATGGACCTTTCCCCCTCACTTGAGACCAATACCATTCATGGTAACAGTGTCGAGCAGGCGCTGAATGAAGCTACGGTGAACGTCACGGTGGAAGTGGCTCAGTTGGCGGTTTCGATTCAGGAGTTGAGCAACATGGTAGCCGGAGGATTGCTGTCTGGCGTGGCCCAGCAGAACGGGCTGGTGACATTGAAAGTGGGCAACCGCGCCATTGCGCGTGGCTCTTTACTGGCGTTCGACGGCAAGATGGCAGTAAAAATCGACCACCTTTGCTGAGGTAATCCAGGGTGTTCACCTGATACGCCTGACGTCAGTGGTTGGTGATAATAGCCGCCATATTTGATTTCCGTGTAGCTCTCATGGCGTTATTAGACAATCCATTACAACTTATTATTGTACTGTTTGCCCTCTCGATCTTGCCGTTATTGATCGTGTTGGGCACTTCCTTTCTGAAACTATCTATCGTGTTTGCCCTGCTGCGAAACGCGCTGGGTATCCAGCAAATACCGCCGAATATTGCGCTGTATGGGCTGGCGCTGGTGTTGACATTTTTTACCATGGCACCGGTGGTACTGGCGATTCAGGATAACCTCGCCGAAAACCCGGTCAGCCTGGAATCTCCAGCGTTTATCCAACAGGTTGAGACCGGCATTCTGGCACCCTACCGCGAGTTTCTGGAGCGCAATACCGCACCGGAGCAGGTGCATTTCTTTGTCGATATTGGTCACCAAATCTGGCCTGAAAAATATCAGCAACGCATTCCAGACAACTCACTGCTGGTAATGATGCCGGCGTTTACCGTCAGCCAGTTGATTGAAGCCTTCAAGATCGGCCTGCTGCTGTTCCTGCCTTTTATTGCCATTGATCTGGTGGTTTCTAACGTCTTGCTGGCGATGGGCATGATGATGGTTTCGCCGATGACAATTTCTATGCCACTGAAACTTCTGGTCTTCGTCCTGATGGGCGGCTGGGAGAAGTTATTGCGCCAGCTGGTCCTCTCCTTTTCCTGATCGCGGAGTAAAAAATGAGTGAAGCGATGATCACCCAGCTGGCGACGCAGATGATGTGGCTGGTACTGATACTTTCCCTGCCGGTGGTTATGGTGGCCTCATTTGTCGGTATTCTGGTGAGCCTGATGCAGGCGCTGACCCAGATTCAGGAGCAGACCATTCAGTTCCTCGCCAAACTGGTCGCCGTCTCGATAACGCTGGCGGTAACTTACAGTTGGATGGGCGACGTAATACTGACCTATGCAGGGCTGGCATTTGACCAAATCACCCAGATGAGGGAATGACATGGTCAGCTTGTGGATACAATGGTTGCCGATTCTTGGTCTGTGTATGTTACGCCCGCTGGGCGTATTTCTGCTGATGCCGCTGTTTAGCACCGGCAACCTCGGCGGCATGCTGACCCGCAACGCACTGTTATTAATGATCGCCTTGCCACTGGTGCCGGTTTATACCGAATGGCCCGTACCTGCCGCGGGTGCCTGGGGATTTTTTATCCTCGCCGCAGGCGAGCTGTGTATTGGACTGGTCATTGGCTTTTGCGCCGCCATCCCCTTCTGGGCGCTGGATATGGCAGGTTTTATCATTGATACCATGCGTGGTTCCTCAATGGCCAGCGTACTTAACCCGCTGTTAGGGCAGCAATCCTCGCTGTTCGGTCTGTTATTTACCCAAGTTTTTGGCGTGCTGTTTCTGATGAGCGGAAGTTTTAACGAACTGATGCGCGCCATTTATCACTCTTATCAAACCCTACCACCCGGCGGGGGGCTGCATTACGGACCTGATGCGCTGGCCTTTATCAGCCAGCAGTGGCAACTGATGTATGAACTGGGAATTCGCTTCGCCATGCCAGCGATGGTGGTGATTCTGCTGGTGGATATGGCAATGGGGCTGATTAACCGCTCCGCTCAGCAGTTAAACGTCTTTTTCCTGGCGATGCCGATTAAAAGTGCCTTTGCGCTGCTGATGCTGATCATCAGTTTTAACTTCGCCTATGGCAGTTTGCTGGAATACAGCATGTTCTTTAAGAATCTGAGCAGCAGGTTGCTGGAGGCTTTTTCATGAGTGAAAAAACCGAAAAGCCCACACCGAAAAAAATTCGTGATGCGCGTAAAAAAGGCCAGGTCGCCAAAAGCGTTGAGGTCACCAGCGGCGTGCAGCTGGCAGTGATACTTGGCTATTTCACCTTCGAAGGGCCTGCGCTATGGCGCATATTGGTGCAACTGCAGGAGCTGGCAATCAATGCGACCAATCAAACGCTGAGCATAGGTCTGGGCCAATTGATGGAAGCAGTGGGCTCACTGGCACTGCGTTTCGTTTCGGGCATTGCGGCGGTAATGATCACCACGACCGCCTTCAGCATTCTGGTGCAGATTGGTCCACTGCTTGCCACCGAGGCATTAAAACCCTCGGCGAAAAAGCTCAATGTCATGTCCAATCTGAAAAACATATTTTCCGCTAAAAATCTGTTTGAGTTCGTCAAATCAGTGCTGAAAGTGTCATTGCTTTCGCTGATTTTCTTTTATCTGTTGCGACAGTACAGCTCCACTATTCAGTTTCTACCGCTCTATCCGGTTATCAACGGGCTGGAAGTGGCGATGCGCCTGCTGTTCTGGATGTTTCTGTCACTGATTGGTTTTTATGTGGTCATTGGCATCGCCGACCTCGCCTTCCAACGCCATGACAACACTAAAAAAATGATGATGTCGATGGATGATATTAAGCAGGAGCATAAAAACCTCGAGGGAAATTCAGAAATAAAGCAGAAGCGCAAAGAAGTGCATCGCGAAATACAGAGCGGCAGTCTGGCGGCCAACGTTAAAAAGTCGACCGCCGTGGTGCGAAACCCGACTCATATTGCCGTTTGCCTTTATTACCATCCGGACAAATCACCGCTGCCGCAGGTTATTGAAATGGGACGCGACAAACGCGCATTACATATTGTGCAATTAGCGGAAAAAGCCGGTGTTCCGGTCGTAGAAAACATTCTGGTGGCGCGCGCACTCGCCAATGGAACCCCGGTTGGCGGTTATATTCCGGCCGAACTTTTTGAACCTGTGGCGCATATTCTGCGCCTTGCGATGAAGCTGGACTACGATGACGATGATAGTGAAGAAGATGAAAATTAAAAATTTATCGGTATTATTATTTTGTACCGGATTAAGCGGCTGTTCTTTATGGCACTCTTTTGTAGATACGCCACCCCAGGAGGTTGACGCTTCCCTCTCGGTGACAGAGTCTGATATGGCAAATGATTTCGTCGAGCAGCCGGTAGAGCCACTCTCCTGGACCCGCGTGCAGGAGAGTAGCAGCGCGATGACTGCAACGGTGCCTGAGAAGGAAGAAATCAATCCCGCTCAGCCAACTGCAAAAACCAGTGCTGAATTGCCGACACCCCCGGTCGTAACTGCCGCTCAACAAAGGGACAGAGACCGTTTTCATCCGCTGGTTGAGCAGGTGTCGGCAGAGTTCGGCCTTGATGCCGACCTGCTGCACGCGATGATCCGCGTTGAGTCAAACTATCAGCATGAGGCCGTTTCGCCTAAAGGCGCGCGTGGTTTGATGCAGGTTATGCCTGCTACCGGCGAGCGCTTCGGTTACACCGATTTGCTGGATCCACAGCACAACCTGCGCGCCGGAGCCAGTTATATGCAGTGGTTAATCAAACACTTCGATAATGATTTAACGCTGGCTCTGGCAGGCTATAATGCCGGCGAAGGCGCGGTAAAGCGCTACGGTAAAACCATTCCACCGTATCGCGAAACGCAGCACTATGTAAAAAAGGTGATGGCCCATTACCAGCAGCCACAGCCACAGCGTCACTCTCTTCCTGCGGACAAGCAGTACGCTATGCAATCGGAAACGGTGGCAGATAAACCCGTGGAGAAAGTTGCACTCAATGGTCATGCGCTAGCCGCAAAACTGTTGGGACTATTGATATCCGCGCCCAGTGCAGCAGCCAACAAGCAACATAATACGCAAGATACCAGCCATGCCCTGTAAATAGCCGTGGGAAAAACGATTATCGCTGTTCTGATCCAGTTTACATCTTTATTACTGATGTTCACCGTTCGCCTTGCTGTATTCCGATGCAGAACAAAAGCATCCGCTGCCGATAATATTAAAATAGCGCCTCTGATAAATTAATTAAATTATTTAAATTAATTTACCAGAGGCGATTTTATCGTTGGTTAAGGTTAATAATTATCTCTTCAGGTATCTGATCTGTTCCTGCTAAGCAACTTGCTAAAGAAATGATGAGTACCAGGGCGACATCACAATAAAAAATCGCGACCACAGCCGATTTTTATTTCAGCAATGGTCGCAGCAGAAAGGATAATAATATACGGGCTATCACGCCACGGCAGCTTTACGCTTAACCCCGGCGTCATAAATAAGCCACAGTTCGCCGTCAATCTCCTGCCAGTAAGCGCCCTGATAAATCAGCGCATCAGCCAGGCGCTGGCGCATGCTCAGCACATCAGCCTGAATGCTGTCCAGCAACATACCGCGCACGCACTTCATCTGCGGTACTTTGCGTTCCAGTTGATGAATCAGTTTAATAAATCCTGCGGCCGCACGATTATGGTTGCCGGTATCGCTGTTAGCTTTAAAATCGCAGACCACCAACTGACCCTCTTCCAGCCGGTACACCAGCTCAAAGTCTGCCAGGGTGACTCGCCAGCCAATTACCAACGGGCTATTGCCAAAATAAGCCACTTGCGGCGTTTTACCCTGGCTGCGTAAATAGTCAGTTACTGCATCGGTATTTTCTGTAACTTGCTGCATATTCTTCTCCTTCAAGGGATTAAGCACTCAGGCTTAACCCCATTTTTCTGCTACTACAGGCGCACAGCACCCATAATGCGCTCTTGCAGGCTCATCAGTTCACGCGTCATTTCCAGCATCCGACGGGAAGCTTCTGCCGCTTTATCCGCGGTAGCAGCCAGCCCTTTCCAGTATTCGCTGGCGGCGTTCGACTGATAGTCACCTAACAATTGCATCTCCTGCGCTTCGCGGGTGATTCCGGCACCTTTCATCCCGGCACTGCCTTCACTTATTTTACCCATGCCATCCGCGCCGCCGGAAATCAGTGACCCGCCGCTGGATGCCACGCCGCCGAGAAATGCGCCTGCAACGCTGAATCCACCGGAGAGAATTTTCGCCGTGGCGTTACCGCGTGCCGCCGAATAATTCAGTTCAATGGCTTTCTCTTTACTCGCCATAGCCGTGAGATCTTTTTTATGAGCCGCCGATTGTTGAGCGGTGTAGTGTTCGCGCTGCATATCGCGAATATCACCGTTCATTTTTTGCAGCATGGCAATCAGGTCATCAATTGTTGCCAGGGCGCCATTGCCTGCCGCAGAGCGCGTGCTGGTAGTTTCAGGCGTAACAGGTGCAGTATTGGTATTATTAATTTGGTTGATGGTACTCATCTTTTCTGTCTCCATTTATTTTGTTTACCGATAATCGGTGAGTGATTTAACTTTTTCTGAATGCGCCTTTCATAATTTCAGTGGCGCTGGCAATAATCATCGCCATATGGTTACCGGTATTGACCAGTTGCGTTAACTGCTGATCCAACTCTTGCTGGCTGGCATCGCCCATTTGCAGCGCACCATCGATCTGCTCTTTTGTTTTATCCATATAGTCCTGGGCAATGGCCTTAATGCTTTCCCGCAATTCGCTACTGATGTTGTAGCTGGCGGCATGCAGCCCACACATGCTGCTGATACTTCCCACCGCATCTGCCGCATCCTTGTTATCACTGGTGCCAACCCATGCTTTGACTCCATTCATCATTGCCCCAACTGATGAAAGTATGTTGCTGGTAAAAGAGTCTTCAATCGCTTGCTGGCCAATAGCCTGAATCGCGATAGCCGTAGCGGAAACCTCCGGCTTGAGCTCTTCGGCCATATCTCGCTGCCGTTCGCCATCGCGTAAAGAGACAGCCATGATCAACGCAATCAACTCAAACATAGTGAAGGTCTGCGCTTGATTACTGACGCCAACTACTTCCGCAGCGGCTTGCCTGATAACACCGGCTAATTCTGTATCTTCCAGCCCTTCGGATGCATAATTAGCGGCACTGTTTAAGGCTCCCTCTATTCGATTAAGCTGTTGCTGATCAATCTCTTGCATGGCAAACATCGCGACGCCTTCAGCAGTAAGCCCCTCCGTCAAAACACTATTGGCTTCGGTGTGCTCAAGCGATAACCCTGCTGCTTTCTCGCTGGGCTGCGATGAGATTTGCACCTGGCTATGGCTACCGAAACGGCTTACTGCATCCATAATGACTCCTGTTTACACCATTGAAGCGGCCATCTGCGCCTGGTTAGAAGCAATCTGGCTAATCATCGCAACGCCGCCCTGCATCACTTCAGCCTGGCTGTCCTGCAGATCTTTCACCTTTTTGATGGTTTCCTTTTTACTTGCTTCAAAGTATTCGAAGAAGCTCTGGGTCCACTGCTGGTCAAGAACCAGCTGATCAATTTTCTTCTGCAGCTCCGCTTTTTGCTTATCAATGGTGCCAACGGTAATGTTCTGAGCACCAGTGACCGCTCCGCGGGTAACATTCATCACGGTAGTCGCGCCACAAGTGACACCTTTCGCCACTGCCGTCATTACCTGCCAGCGAATCTCTGCCATCACCTTTTTAGTGACTTCTTTTGCCGTCAGGTCAACGCCGCGTTTAATCGCGTCCTTGCCGACTTTTTCCACCGCATTACTGACCATTTGCTCAATCGCTTCACTGCCGAACTGCTTCGCCATCTTATTAACGGCAAAGTTATGTGCTGTTTTCTTGATGGCATTTTTAGCGGCTTCTTCCGCCAGCTCTCTCGCTGTACGGGTGACAATTTGTTCGCCAATTTCTGAAGCAACCTTTTTACCGAGCTGGTTGGCGGCAGTTTTCAGAGCGACTTTATTTCCTTCTCTAATCGCGGTAGAAATGGCCTGATCGGCACCCTCTTTCAACAGCTTACCGACGACTTTAGGCACTACTTTGGTCATGATGGCATTACGCATCGCGCTGGTGACATCAATCACCGCACCGGCAATTTCAAACGCCATCTGGATTTTTCCGGCTGCGTCTGCCACTTTTTTGTATTTTTCAGCATTCTCCGGATCGATCAGCGCCAGGGTATTCGCCATCGCTTTCACCATTCCAGCCAGGCCCGCCATCAGGTCCATGGCACCACCTGCCGCCTGCAGTGCGTTGCCGCTCAGCACACCACCGACGATTTTCGCGACGCCTGTAACTACCTCAACGGCAGCGACTACCCAGTCAAACACTACACTGAGGATGCCCGCTTTCTTCGCTTTGTCCTGCTGCTCGACGGAAGCATTCATCTGCTCGCGAATCTGCTCGACCTCCTGCTTGCGCAGCTGGTCTTGCTTGTCACTCATAATTGACAGCGCCCGACCTTTCATCTCCGCAGTGTCACCGAGAATCTGGTTCGCCAGCATGGTCGACGCCAGGAACATCGCCTCCATCGGCACACGTTCCATGGTCGATAAATTGAATTTAAAGCTGGGGTCATCTCCCACTGGCGCAGGCAGCGCCCGCTTTATATTGTCTAACGAGGCCTGAGCTTGCTGACGAGAGCCCGTGACGGGTGACTCTGTCGGCATCGCCAACTGCGCAAGTGGGGATTTTTTGCCGTCTCTGTCGCTAACAAACAGCAGAATGATTGGTGCCAGCGTTTTTTCAGTACGGGGACTTTTAACGGCAGAGAATTCATTCTCCAAATCACTGCCAGCTCCTGGCGCTGCAAGAGCACGATCTAAACCAATGTGCATGAAACTTCCTCCGTGGTAGCGGTTAACATCCTTTCCGCATTTCCCTTAATTTCCTGATAATGTGATTGTTCGCCGCACCACATGATGGCGGCATTAAAGGCTTTGCGGGCGTAAGCTTCATTGCCTACCAGCCGGTAGCTCAGGCCAGCAAAAAACGCCGCCCGCGGGTCATCGATAGTGATCATCCCGGCTCGTGCAAAGCAGGAGATGGCTTCTTCATGGGCAGAAAGGCGCTGATGGGATAGCCCTAATCCCAACAAATAGTCGTAATTCCAGTGATCAAAAGTGCTTAAAAGTTGATAAAAGTTACGCGACGCCACGAACTCACCAGCGGCAAACAACTGACCGGCATAACTGTAAAGCTGTACCAGATCCTGATCGTCGATATCGGTTAACATCCGTAATGATCCACCGCGCGAAAAGAAGCGTTGCAGTACGTCGTCGTTCTCTTCTTGCTGTGGGTTAATCATGGTCTCTGACATAAAAACTCCATGTTAAGGCGCGTCGAAATTTTGCTCTTCGCGCCATGTGAGAGGGTGGAAAATCAAATAAACGCACGCCGATGTTTTTTCGCCATCACTGGCTTGGCAGGTGCATTGGCGGCAGCGGCTACCACAGCAGTGGTCTGGCCTGGTTGAACGGGTTGATCGGGTACCAGCTGTTTCAGCTGTTTACCCAATTGCTCAAATGTCTTTTGCATTGAGGCCACTTTTTCAGCCATTTGCTTCGGCACGCGATCGCCTTTCAGTACCCCATCAAGTTTTTTCAGCTTGCGCTGAGCATCGGGATCGTTCGGCGCACGCGCGTGCAGTTGAGCAATCTCTTCCTGCAGCTTTTTAAATTCATCAATTTGTTTTTTAAAACCCACGCGACGCATTTGCAGAGTATCGATCATGGTTTTTAGCTGGTTCAGGTCTTGCATTTTTGTTCCCCCGGTGAGGTAAAACGGAGCATAAGCAGACGCCTCAGCCCCTAAAATTATTAGCGAATAGCCTGGGCGATCGATTTAGTCGATTCTGCGGTCATGCTCTGTATGCTGTTGGCCATGGTGACTGCGGTGTTAAAGTTCTGCATCAGCTGCTGCAGCTTCAGCTGGTTCTGCTGTACGAAGTCAGAAGCGCGACCTGAGAAGGATTCCAGCGTCGATTTCACCGACGTCAGATCGGCTTTATTCAGCTCGGGGCCATTTTCAGCCAGGAACTGATCGATGCTCATGCCGTTGACTTCAATCTTGTTTTCACGCATGTAAGCGATAACGTCTGCTGGCAGCTCAGCCTGACTTTGAGCATCCGCCAAACCCGCTAACAGTGCGTCAACACGGTTGGCCATATCCTGTGCATCACGGGATACTTCGGTTTTATTACCCATCTCCTCGAATTTTGCATTTGCCAGCTCGGTAAACAGCAGCATGATTTTTTCAATCGTCGTCAACGCGGTACCCATCAACGAGACATTGCCACCGGCTCTGAGGTAGTCGAGATCGGCTGGCCTGCTGAGAACGGGTGATTCGCTTCGGGAAACGCTGACAATGTTTTCGATCGCGTACATGAACTCTCATTCCTTTTGGTGTTTTACATGTTTACAAGATTGTCGAATCCTGCGTGGCTTGGTTTTAATGAGGCTATGATAGATACTTGGTAAATATAGATTTGCGGATCTCTGCAAAACATTCTGTTTTTGCACACTAACATTGATAATTTAATTACAAAAAATATCAGGTAAACACCTGATGGGATTATTATTTAAATGACAAAATGGATAAAATAAACCCTAGAAACAATAACTTAAAATAGCAAGGCACATCCTCAGCTGAATACACCTGTAGTATTAGAAAGCTGTTATATTTAACTAATAATTTGAATACCAATAAGCCTCTGGAAAAATAAAACCTCACCTCAATAAAGTTTATCTTTATTTTTATGTCAATATATATAAATTGATTGTCGGGAAGTATCACAGGGGAATCTTTTAGCGTATATCGGGCTCGCTTTAGTTTTTTTGATAAGCAATCGAATAAATGTCATTAATTCTGAATAATACCGGATATAGAAAGGCGGCAGGCAGAATATTGCAGCACTGCCGCGGTGCGTGATTAGCGTATTGATTGGGCGATAGATTTGGTCGATTCAGCGTTCATACTCTGCACGCTGTTAGCCATAGTGACTGCGGTGTTAAAGTTCTGCATCAGCTGCTGCAACTTCAGCTGGTTCTGCTGTACGAAGTCAGAGGCACGGCCAGAGTAGGACTCAAGTGCGGATTTTATTGCCGTCAGTGCGGCTTTATCCAGCTCAACCGGGCCCGTTACCGGGCCATTGACCGGACCATCCACTGGACCATCAACCGGAGGCGCGTCGGGATTGATCGCCGGGCGAGTACCAGGATTGAAGCCGGCATCCGGAAACGCTGCTGTCAGCTGATTTCTCAGTTGTTCAATTTGCCACAGAGAGGCATTACCCCCATTCGGCAAATGCAGCATATCGCCCCCCAAAGGGATGCCATATTCTTTCATAAAATCAAGCAGTTCAAACAGCTGACTTCCCTGCACTCCCTCTGCCGGCGCGCTGGCCAGCAGTGCATTTAACATCTGCACAAATTTCGCCGCTTCAGACGCGCCAGGCGTTCCAGGTGTACCTGGTGCTTCTGGTGCTTCTGGTGCTTCTGGGGTTTCTGGGGTTTCTGGGCCGCCTGGTAGATCATCCGCTGGCTTCAGACCGAGAAACTTATCAATACTCATGCCGTTAACCTGGATGTTGTTGGCACGCATATACTCAATAATGTCTTGCGGGAGTGCAGCGGTATCTTTTCCGCTTGCCAGGCCCGCCAGCAGCGCATCGACGCGGTTAGCCATATCCTGCGCATCGCGTGACACTTCGGTCTTCTTGCTCATCTGCTCGAACTTGGCATTCGCCAGTTCAGTAAACAGCAGCATAATGCTGTCCATGGTGACCATCGCAGCGCCCATCAGCGAGGTGTTTTTGCCTGCGCTCAGATACTCAGTATCACCGCCTGATTTCATCCCAGTCGGCGCGTTGATATTAAGGTTATTGGTATTGATACCGCTCATGATTTTATTCTCATTATTGTAGTGTCTCGGGTTAACGGCAGCGGTTAAAAACGCTGCCGTTAGTCATGAAACAATGATTAGCGGATGGACTGAGCGATGGATTTGGCCGATTCAGCATTCATACTCTGCACGCTGTTGGCCATGGTGACCGCGGTGTTAAAGTTCTGCATCAGCTGCTGCAGCTTCAGCTGGTTCTGCTGTACGAAGTCAGAGGCGCGGCCTGAGTGGGATTCCAGTGCAGATTTCACCGCAGTCAGGTCAGCCTTGTCCAGCTGTCGGCCAGAATTAACCAGCTGTGAGATCGTTTCCTTGCTGTAAGGTTCAGATCCGGAACCTTTTTGGTTCGCCAGCCACTCACTGGCTTTTTGGCCATCAATCTTGATTCCGGCAGCATCCAAATCTTTAACCACCTGATTGGCGCTGTCATTCATCCCGCTACTCCACCCAAAGCCTCTTCTGTCAAAAGAGTCAAGGTTGTTCAGCGCCCAGAGCGAGCCTAAGCTTTCAGCACCGCGCAGGAAGTCATCAATACTCTTGCCGTTGACTTCAATATTGTTGGCACGCATGTATTCAATCACTTCTGGCGGCAGCGCGGCGGTATCTTTTCCGCTTGCCAGGCCCGCCAACAGCGCGTCGACGCGGTTAGCCATATCCTGCGCATCACGGGATACTTCAGTCTTCTTGCTCATCTGCTCGAACTTGGAGTTCGCCAGCTCGGTAAACAGCAGCATGATGCTGTCCATGGTGACCATCGCGGTGCCCATCAGCGAGGTGTTTTTGCCTGCGCTCAGGTATTCGGTGTCGCCGCTTGATTTCGGGCCAGTCGGTGCATTGAGGTTAAGATTGTTGATAGCGGTCATAATGTAATTCCCTTTATTTTGAATGTGTCTGGTTAACGGCAGGCACTTATGGCGCTGCCGGTAGTCATAAATCAGTCATTAGCGGATGGACTGGGCGATCGATTTAGTCGATTCCGCGTTCATGCTCTGTACGCTGTTGGCCATGGTGACCGCGGTGTTAAAGTTCTGCATCAGCTGCTGCAGCTTCAGCTGGTTCTGCTGTACGAAGTCAGAGGCGCGGCCTGAGTGGGACTCCAGTGCGGATTTCACGGCGGTCAGATCAGCTTTATCCAGCTTAACGTCGATATCGCCAGCTTTTGCTCTACGCAGGCGCTCTGAAATATCGTCCAGTGCGGCTTTTTTCTCATTAGAGCGCTCGTCATTTTCATTTCTGTTGTAGTAGTCACCTGATTTTTGATAATACTCGCGCGTGAGTTCATTGATGTGATCCTGGAGGCCGGCCCCTAAGATCTCAGACTTCTTGTCGCTCAGAAACTCATCAATGCTCTGGCCGTTGACTTCAATATTGTTGGCACGCATGTACGCGATAACATCTGCCGGCAGCTCGGCGGTATCTTTTCCGCTTGCCAGGCCCGCCAGCAGCGCGTCGATGCGGTTAGCCATATCCTGCGCATCACGGGACACTTCGGTCTTCTTGCTCATTTGCTCGAACTTGGTGTTCGCCAGCTCGGTAAACAGCAGCATGATGCTGTCCATGGTGACCATCGCGGCCCCCATCAGCGAGGTGTTTTTGCCTGCGCTCAGGTACTCGGTGTCACCGCTTGATTTCGGGCCAGTCGGTGCATTGAGATTAAGATTGTTGATAGCGGTCATGATGTAATTCCCTTTATTTTGAATGTGTCTGGTTAACGGCAGGCCTCTATGGCGCTGCCGGTAGTCATTAATCAGTGATTAGCGGATGGACTGGGCGATGGATTTAGCCGATTCCGCGTTCATGCTCTGTACGCTGTTGGCCATGGTGACCGCGGTGTTGAAGTTCTGCATCAGCTGCTGCAGCTTCAGCTGGTTCTGCTGTACGAAGTCAGAGGCGCGGCCTGAATGGGATTCCAGTGCGGATTTCACGGCGGTCAGATCAGCTTTATCCAGCTTGATGGCGTCCTGCAGGGCGCTCATAATCTTTTCCATATTTCCCGCGGTGACAACTTTATCTAATGCCATTAACTCACCACCCGCGAACTCAGAGTCTGTGATAAGTGAATAGACACTCTGACCGTTGACCTTGATGCCATTGTCATCCATAAATTTAAGCAGGCCTGCAATATCCTCCTCTTTAAATTCTTGCTGACCTGACGCCAGCAGTTGTGACAGCGCTGCCAGAACGTTACCTGCGCCAGGTAATTTGGAATCCAGAAAATCATCAATACTCATACCGTTGACTTCGATGTTGTTTTCACGCATGTAAGCGATGACATCTGCCGGCAGCTCAGCCTTACTTTTACCATCCGCCAGGCCCGCCAGCAGCGCGTCAACGCGGTTAGCCATATCCTGCGCATCACGGGACACTTCGGTCTTCTTGCTCATCTGCTCGAACTTGGTGTTCGCCAGCTCGGTAAACAGCAGCATGATGCTGTCCATGGTGACCATCGCGGTGCCCATCAGCGAGGTGTTTTTGCCTGCGCTCAGGTACTCGGTGTCGCCGCTTGATTTCGGGCCAGTTGGTGCATTGAGGTTAAGATTGTTGATAGCGGTCATAATGTAATTCCCTTTATTTTAAATGTGTCTGATTAACGGCAGGCCCTTATGGCGCTGCCGGTAGTCATTAATCAGTTATTAACGGATGGACTGGGCGATCGATTTAGCCGATTCCGCGTTCATGCTCTGTACGCTGTTGGCCATGGTGACCGCGGTGTTGAAGTTCTGCATCAGCTGCTGCAGCTTCAGCTGGTTCTGCTGTACGAAGTCAGAGGCGCGGCCTGAATGGGATTCCAGCGCCGATTTTACTGCCGTCAGGTCGGCTTTATTCAGACTGGAGCCATTTTCGCTCAGAAACTTATCGATGCTCATGCCGTTGACTTCGATATTGTTGGCGCGCATATACGCGATAACGTCTTCCGGCAGATCTGCCTTGCTTTGAGCATCCGCCAGGCCCGCCAGCAGCGCGTCGACGCGGTTGGCCATATCCTGCGCATCACGGGATACTTCGGTCTTCTTGCTCATCTGCTCGAACTTGGCGTTCGCCAGCTCGGTAAACAGCAGCATGATGTTGTCCATGGTGACCATCGCGGTGCCCATCAGCGAGGTGTTTTTACCTGCGCTCAGGTACTCGGTGTCGCCGCTTGATTTCGGGCCAGTTGGAGCATTGAGATTAAGATTGTTGATAGCGGTCATCGTGTAATTCCCTTTATTTTGAATGTGTCTGGTTAACGGCAGGCCTTTATGGCGCTGCCGGTAGTCATTAATCAGTTATTAACGGATGGACTGGGCGATCGATTTAGCCGATTCCGCGTTCATGCTCTGTACGCTGTTGGCCATGGTGACCGCGGTGTTAAAGTTCTGCATCAGCTGCTGCAGCTTCAGCTGGTTCTGCTGTACGAAGTCAGAGGCGCGGCCTGAATGGGATTCCAGTGCGGATTTCACGGCGGTCAGATCAGCTTTATCCAGCAGAGGCGTTCCACCAGACTGATTCAGCCACTCAGCAGGAACGTCCTGGCCCTTTAAATGAGCAGGTATGGACTTTGGCAGGCCGCTAAGAAACTCATCAATGCTCTGGCCGTTAACTTCAATATTGTTGGCACGCATGTATTCAATCACTTCTGGCGGCAGCGATACGGTATCCTTGCTGTTCTCCAGGCCCGCCAGCAGCGCGTCAACGCGGTTAGCCATATCCTGCGCATCACGTGACACTTCGGTCTTCTTGCTCATCTGCTCGAACTTGGCGTTCGCCAGTTCGGTAAACAGCAGCATGATGCTGTCCATGGTGACCATCGCGGTGCCCATCAGCGAGGTGTTTTTGCCTGCGCTCAGGTACTCGGTGTCGCCACTTGATTTCGGGCCAGTTGGTGCGTTGAGGTTAAGATTGTTAATAGCAGTCATGATTACTCTTTCCTATTTAGATGTTTTAATTGTTTGCCAGATAATCTGTCAGGCAATGTCCGGTGTTGATGTGGCTATAATAGGCATCTGAAAAAAATAGAATTCTGTATCTGTACAAAATATTCTGTTTTTTAACAACCTCGCTCAAAAACTATTTCTCGCCACATGTCAGGTGAACACCTGATGTTCTTTTTTTTGCCTATAAAGGAAGATATTCCGGTGATTGCAGTATTCATGGGGGGAAAGATGTCAGCACTCAGATTTATTATTACCCGAAGCAGTTTGACGCTATCACTGCATGGAGAGCGCTATGTTGTACCGGCAAATAGCCTTGCAGTAACCTGCGCCAATATGCAGGTTGTCAGCGACGTCCTGCAATGTAAGCCGATCATTGTGGATTTTTCTGCCGCTGCGTTGCAGCAGCTTTATCCGGATGTTATCGAGCTAATTGAAACCGAAAGAAATAACACTTTCAGTCGCAATAACGTAAAAGTTATTAAGGCGGAAAATGATGTTATCGATGTATTTTCTTCACTTTCAAATTTATCACCAGACAGCTTTTTATATTTTTCATATATCTATTGCCTGAGTCTGGACAGAAACTATTTTTCGGCACTGTTGAAAAGTAGTATTTCCGGTAATAAAGCTTTTTGTCATTTTATTGAAACAAACTTTATGCAGCCGTGGTCGGTGGCGCAATTAGCCGAAGAGATAGGTTTACCACTGCGCAAATTTAACCAGCAGTTTCAGGATGTGTACGGTAAACCGGCCAAACGCTGGTTACTGGAGCGGCGGCTGGAGCATGCGAAAAGGTTGCTGAGCAGTACGCCGATGCGGGTGCTGGATATCGCTCTGGAGTGTGGATTTTCCAATCATGCGCACTTTACCGACAGTTTCCGCCGCAATTTCATGTGCAGCCCGAAACAATTTCGCTATCAGTCGCACGGCAAAGTCGACAATGACGGAATTTTGAATGGAGAAGAATAACCACTATGGATATTGAAGCTATTACTAACCAGCTTTCACAACTGGTTGATAAAGCGGGTAATGAAGTGCAGTCAAAAGTCACCGCTGCGGATTTTAACGATCCGGCAAAAATGTTGCAGGCTCAGTTTGCCATTCAGCAATATTCGACTTTTGTCAGCTATGAGAGCGCGATTATGCGTGCGGTAAAAGACATGCTGGCAGGGATTATTCAGAAAATATGATGATGCTCGATCGCGAATTACGCCAGCTGCTGGTGGAAACCAGCCTGATGGCAGTGAATCACGGTTTCTTTCCTCAGGCACAAGCGGTCCGCGAGGCTTTACCCTGGCTAACCGACAATCAACAGGCGCGATGCATCGTTGAATCTACCCTGCTGATTGGGCTTGGCGACAGCAAAACCGCCCTTGCACTGCTGAAAGATAATGATTCAGCCGAAGCTGACATGCTGCGGCGCTTGACTGCCAGCAGCGTCGATACCTCTTTGCCCGTTTGGGGCCATCCAAAATAACGTTTATCAGGAGCTATACATCATGGAAATTGACGCAATCCAACTGAACACTCTGCAAGCCACTCAGGATCATATCGTTACGCCGCCTGATGCCGCAGACGTCGACGCCTTTACCCGCGCGATGTTTGGCAACATGCTGATCACCCCGGACGAAATGGCGACGGCCCAACTGCAGAAAAAATCCATTGCTGTGCATCAGGCGATAGAGGGCGCGAAGCCCACTGCAGAAATCATCAGCAGTCCTGCTGAAATGATGGCGGTGAAATCAGCATTGTCCAAGTCACTGCTGGAAGTGGAGTTAACCGCCAAAGTTGCGGGCTCACTGGGGCAAGGCATTAACAAACTGGTGAGCATGCAATGATAGCTTCCGTGAAGCGGTACGGTTTGCTGGCGCTGCTGGCGCTATGTTTAACCGGCTGTAAAGTGGAACTCTACAGCGGACTCTCTGAAGCCGAAGCGAATCAGATGCTGGCATTGTTAATGCTGCGTGATATCGACAGTGAGAAACAGGTGATCAAGGAAGGCAACGTGGCGATTAAGGTAGAGAAAAGCCAGTTTGTCGATGCGGTGGAAGCACTGCGTCAGCATGGTTTACCCGCGCGCCGCACCGAAAGCATGAACGATCTGTTTCCTTCCGGCCAGCTGGTAATGTCACCGGTGCAGGAGCAGGCCAAAATAAACTATCTGAAGGAACAGCTGCTGGAAAAAATGCTGCGCGGCATGGATGGTGTGGTGAATGCTCAGGTTTCAATTGCAGAAAGCGTCAGCCATAACCGACGTGAAACGCCGGTTCCTTCGGCATCGGTGTTTGTAAAACATACTCCTGGCATTAATATGCAGAGTCGCGAGAATGACATCAGAAGCTTGATTCAGAACGGCATCCCGAATCTGCGTGCAGAGAATATTTCAGTGGTGTTGCAAGCCACAGATTATCGCTATCAGCGCGCATTGCCGGTTTCTGAGCAACCATCACCCTGGTGGCATGACCGTAAACTGTGGCTGGTCGCAGCACTGGTGCTGGTGATATCAGCCGCCACAGGAGCCCTTCTGCTGCGCCGCAGGAAAACTGCATCATGAATGCGGTGATCACCGCTCCGTTACAGCGTTTGCATCAGCTTAGCTGGCAGGCGGGTGAGTGGATGGATGAGGGGTGGTGGCAGGCACTGTCACTGGCCCCCTGGCAACACTGCTATCAACGTTATCCTGCGTCGCGCGGTCGGTTGAATCACTTAATCGCCCGGCGTTGCCGGGAAACACTTAGCCCACTGCCCGCCAGTCTGAGCGCACAACAGTTACAGCTACTGTCACTGGAGGAACAGTTGCCACGGCTGTGTACCGCGTTGGGGCTACTGGCCATCGCCTGCCCGGACTATTTGCTGCTGGGTGAGTACCGACGCCAGCTATCGCTAAGTCTCGGGGAGCGCGGATGCGATCAGCTATTGGTACTGGGTTCATTCACCACTCCGCCGCTCGGGATGCTGACCGCTGAACAGTTACCCGCGGCGGCTCAGGCCCGGGGAATTGGCTGGTTGCGCAGTGCCGCACAACAATGTCCGGTGATTGCCGCGCTGCAAATGGTATTACCCCCGGCAGAGGTAGCCTCTGAACCCCAGTTGGGATCGCCGGTTCCCTGGTTGCTACGCATAGGACGATTTTTATGACTCTCTTAACCATACCGGTTACCCGCCTGACGGTAGCCGCTCCTGCTGGCACGTTGATTCATGCCAGTCAACTGGCGGAGTTTCTGGCGGCAGAAGATATTATTGCGGCGGCCCAGGCCCAGGCGGAGCAGATTTTGCAACGCGCTGAACTGGATGCCGAACATCTGCAGCAATATTGTGATAAAGCACAAGAAGCCGCCAGGCAAGAAGGATTAATGCAGGTTGAGGAAGAAGCGCCCGCGCTACGTCAACAAGCGGTCGCCGATACCATCCAATGGCTGATTGAGACGCATGAGGTTGAACGCCGCGTGGTCGAACAGCTCGAAGTTCGCTTGCGTCGCATCATGGTGCAGGTGTTTGAAGAGTTTTATGGTCAGCAGAATGACGCCAGATTGTTGATGGCGCACCTGCACCGGCATATTGACGCCCTGCTGGATGAAGCCACCGGCACGCTGCATGTCAATGAGTCACAGTATGATGAGTTGCGTCAGGCTTTTGTCACCCATCCACAATTGCGAGTTAAGCCAGATGCGCGGCTGCAACCCGGCGAAGCGAGGCTGAATACTTCTCTGGTTTCGCTATATCTGAATCTTGACGAGCAGTTGCAGTCAATACTTTCCCGCCTGGAACAACTGAGTCAGGAGTCAGCAGATGATCAACAAGATTGAGGCCGGTGGCCACCGCCCACATCATCAGGTGAACAACGTACAGCAATCGCAGCAACTGCGCGCTGATCGCAACGCCTCGCAAGTGATTCCGGCCCAGTCGGTAATGAATATCGCCAAAAGCGCCTTGGGCAGCGATGTTATGACCCTGCAAGGGATGCCAACCGATCTTGATGCGATGCAGGAAACCCAGGAAAACATCGGTTTTGCGCTTGCCGGACGCTCCAGCAGTACCTCTGGCAGCGCCTCAACCGGCAATGAACGTGCACGCCCGCGCGCGATGGTTCAGCGGCTGGCGCGGCAAGTGGCCGCCGTTGCGCCGAATCAGCTGGAAGATTTACGTCAGCGCATCCCGGCGATTGAACAGGTTGATGAAGTCGACGACCTGCTCAACTCAATGCGGCAACATCACATGGACGCCGGAGAGATGGTGCTGCTGCTGGGCGCGATGCTTAATGACTCCGATCTCAGCCCGGCGCGACGCCAACGCCTTGAACTGGCGCTGGAACGGGCAATGGATGAAGAAGACTGGGTGCTGAAACTGTTCGGCTTTCTGGAATTCGGTGCCGTGGGCCCTGACGGCCTGGCTGAACTGCGTCGCCTTTATCAGCGCGCCGCCAGCCGCGAGTCTGGTCTTTCATACTGGTTTTCTCAGTTCAGCCAATTGCAGGATCGCCAGCGTAAGCTGAAAACCCTCATTCGCGCCCTGTCGTTTGAATTGTCCGCCGAATTCGGCATCAGTGGTATTCGTCTTGGCGCGGTGATTACCGATTTGAAGCGTATTTTACAGTTTCTCACTGTTGAAGATCACTGCAAGCGGATGGCCAAGGCGCTCAATGTCCCTGATGTGGATGGCGATCGTATTACCTCGGAGCTACTGGAAATTATGCAGCAGTCGTGGGTCTATCCCGACTGGCTGAAAGAACGCGCCAGCCAGATGCTGCCCGAGGGCTTCAGCCAGCATGGTTATGCCCGCCGTATGGTTGACCTGGTAAAACTGCTGCCCGATGACTGTTTTGAAGATATTGAACAGCGAGAGACCGTTTTACAGGCTTTTTCTGAGTATCAGGAAAAGCTGGTCGATGAAGAAGAGTGGTAACGACCAGCGGCAATGGCATTTTTGCCATTGCCGCCCGATTTATAACTCACTCATCAGAGCCAAA
The DNA here is from genome assembly GCF_032164335.1 of Winslowiella toletana. Taxonomy (NCBI): domain Bacteria; kingdom Pseudomonadati; phylum Pseudomonadota; class Gammaproteobacteria; order Enterobacterales; family Erwiniaceae; genus Winslowiella; species Winslowiella toletana. Next base: position 4,380,335 of record NZ_CP134152.1, read on the forward strand.
ACCATTCCGCTTCCGCATTTGAGTCTCTGTCTGAGTCGTCGCGGATGTCTTAACCGGTGTATTAAGCGCTTTGGCATGCGCTTCCAGAAACTCATTATGCATCTTCTGAATACCCAATTCCTTTTTCACTTTTCCTTTCAGGGCGTTATCGGCATTAAAGGTGTTAACCGCAAGGTCTAACGCAGGCTTAGCGGTAGCAATGACACGAGCAACCGTTGGCATAACGCCGGTGGCAGCGCTGGCCGGTAGCCAGCTGGCTAACACGGCTGGCGTACCACTCACGACAGCCCGCGCGACTCCAGAAAAGTAGGTAGCAACTTTCTCGGATTGATCTGCGGAAAGACGGCATTTCAGGGCTAACTGATTTACCGCATTGCCAATGGAGTCCGCACCCAAAGTCAGCCCGCCATTCCTTTCCGCTTCGGGCTTCTTCTTATCGTGTACTTCATAGGCGGCGCAGCCCACATCCATCAGAGCCACGGCTTCAGCCGCCGCATTTGCTGCAGCTAACAGGCCAGTGCCACCAATCCCCGACGTTACCAGTGCCGCTGTCGCCGTTACGGCACCGATAACCTTGGTGACCAGGGTATTGGTATCGATCCTCAGCTCAACTTCCTGCGAGTACGCCGTAATACGGGCCTTCTGATCGTTTAAAAAGTCAGGCTCCAGCGCTTTGGACGGAACAGAAGCTGTCGGTTTCACTATGCCGCTTTCGCTGGCTGAGGGAAATTCTCCGCCAGTACTATTGGTGACCATTTTTATGCTCACCTCGTCTGACTTGGCGGCGTAATGTACCGGAAGGGTATATCCGGTTGCGGGTGACAACATAACACTCTCCTTAGCTTGTTAATTATCCATTTAATTCAGTTAGTTGATCTTCCGCTTGCTTACGTAAATCCTCATAACGCGCATCGCTATTCGCCCTTTCAAAGCACAGAGCGATAGTCACATTGAAGATTTCCCGCGCCCCTTCTACCTCACCGACAGCTTGCAAGCAGTTGGCAATATGAAAAGGAGCAAAGGGATCGCTGGGCTGCATCTGTACGGCATAGCTGAAAAGTTTCAGGGCATGAGCATATTCACCTTGCTGTTTAAGGGCACAGGCAAAAGCAAAAATATTGCGGCGGGCAGCGGGGTCCAGCTGCGCGACCAGCGCAAAAAAATCGGTAGCCATCTCCAGATTACCCTCTTCCCACGCCTGATAACCCTGCGCATAGAGATCCTCCAGCTGCTGTGGTGAAATATTACACAGCTCAGCAAGCGAGGTTTTTCCTGCAAGCAGTGCGTCGACATCTGCGGCAAGCGCGTCCGTCGGAGTGTCAGTATCAGGGACAAGCGATGAATTCAGGTCAGGTCGTTGCATATTATTTTCCCGGATTAGGTTGATGCTATCTGATGGTCGGCGTTGCTTGTTTTCTGCGCTACTCATCTTAAACATCCCACTTACAGAGGCTGATTCCTTCTGTTTTTCCTGAGAAATTTGGGTTTTTTGACATGCTGTAATGAAAGTACAAAAGGAATTTATGGAGGAGGAAGGGAAAGCTTCGACGAATACGCACCACAAAAAAAAACACCGCCAGTTGGCGGTGTTTTTTATGCTGAGCTACAACTTGTCAACTGCGTCCCGTTGTAGCCAGTCGCCACTTTCGATGCGTTGCCGACCGGCAACAGAACGCTGATACACATACAGCCAGGCACTACCGTACGGCGTCTGCACCAGCTGACGCTTGTACTCTCCGCCTTTGGAACGCAGGGCATCCAGTTCACCCAACATGGCGGCATCGATCCGGTAAACTTCGCAATAAACCTGGCCCGATCCTTGAACCACGCCAGGGTAATGGCCCAGACTGTAGAGCTCATAGCCTTCGATCAGATGATCGCCCAGCCATTGCCCGTTAGTCATCCAGTGACTGTTACCCTGCTTGCGCCGTAAACTGCCGTAGACAATTATTCGCATTGCTAAAACTCAAACTGATAGAGCACATCTAGTGCCTGATCAATACCAGACACCGCTTCCAAATAGAATTTCGGCATAAGGCGATAACGCAAGGTTAACGTCGCCAGTGAATCAAATATGCCAACACCGTATTTCACCTGCAGACCCGGCAGCACATAGCCACTGACCTGCACCTGCTGACTGTCGCCAACACCTGCCGTATCAAGTGCCAGGTTACTGACGCCGAATGTCTCGCCGATTTTACCCATAACCTGCCCACTTTGTGCAACCCCTAAACCGACCAGGGCTGAAGTTAGCGCATTACCGTCGCCATCCGAATTGAGTCCCTGACCACGTAACAGGTAGGACAAGGCTTCCTGCTGTGACATCGCCGGGTCGGCGAAGATCTCAACTTTCGGCTCATCGGCCAGGCCTGTGACGCGCAGCCCGGCGGTCACGTCATTTTCAGTGGCTTCCGGATTACGGATGGCTTCGAGGTTAAGATACGGCTGATCTGGCGGTCCGGCAAACTGTAGCTCACCTTTACGCACGATAAGATCCTGACCGTAGGCGTGGAAGCGACCAGATGGAATGTTAATCTGGCCATTCAGCCCCAGCCCGCGTTTATCCTGAACCAGCTTCAGATCGCCATTCAGTCGGGCTTTCAGGCCAAAGGCGTCAAGACGAACATCATTGCCGATATGAATCACCAGATTACTGTTGATCGGAATCGCGGCAGATTTTGGTGCAATCGGCTGCAGATTTTGATCCAGCATCACCTCATCAGACGAAACTCCAACCGCACTTTCCGGTACTTCCTGCACGGTAATCCGCGCCCACGGAATATCTACCCGACCATCCAGATTAAACATCGATGGCGTCGCCTGGAATACCAGATCCGGCGAGACATCCATCCGCACCATTGGCGGCACGGTTACGCGAACCCGGTTGCCCTTCGCCGCAACGCGCGCGCGCCAGTTATCCAGCTGGCTCCAGTCGGCATCACCATTCAGGTTGATCTGCCCTTGCGAGGTCTGAATTAAGCCCTCCAGCGTCGAGCTCATACCGTTAAACAGCATCGTCAGATTGGCACTGGTGAGATCGACCGGCATAAAGTTACCGTCGACATCGACATTGCGCAGCGCCAGCTGGCCAAATACCTGCGGGCGTTGCAGATTACCGCCAAGACGCAGGCCGGCGTTCAGCACGCCAGCCACTTTCTCACCCTGCATCAGCGCGGGATTCAGCATCGCCAACGACAGATCGGTAATATTTACGTTACCGGATAAGGTGCGACGACCTTCAGGATCGGCAATTTGTACATTACCATCCAGCTGGCCATTGTTGGCAATACGGATTAACCAGTCGAGCTGGGCGCGACCGTTGCGTAACGCCGCATTCAGGTTAAGAGTATTGAAAGCAATCGGCAGCGTGTTGCCCTGCACATCCTGCTCGAGCTTAACACCATTCCCTTTCAGTGAGACCCGCCCCTGCGGCAGGCCGCCATTGGCCGTCCAGCTGACTTCGGCATCACCGTTAAATACGCCGCTCAGCGCGGTTTCCTCAGGCATGAAAGGTTTGATCATCGCCAGGTCAAAACGGTTCAGCACCACGCGCGCATGGCCGCTCGGGCCAGCCTCGATGGTTTGCGGCACGCAGAGCTGCGCATTCGGATTCTGCCAGCAGTGCGCGCCAATACTGGCAGTCTGAGTGCTGTTGAGATAATCGATGGTCATCGCGCGTGACAAACGCCACTCACCCACCGGCGTATCGAAGCGGGTATTGTTCAGTGAACCTTTCCAGCGCTGCTCTTTGCGATCAAAACTGCCACTCAGCGCCAGCTGACCGGAAACCGGCTCGCCCTGCACATTCAGTTTCAGCTGATGCTGCTTTTCATTACCGTCGGCGTTCAGCGTCAGCAGATTAATAGCCAGCGCATCCTGCTTCAGTTGTTCAACGCGGATCGCCAGTTTGCCCTGAATCTGATCGCTGGAGCGCACATCACCGTCAACTTTCACCCGACCAATACTCATCTGCTGCCAGCGTAAGCCGGTCGCAGTCAGGTCAGCCAGTAACTGTGGCGCTTCCAGGTTGCCGCGTGCCTTGATATTGCCCTTCACTACGCCGCCCAGTCCCGGTAGCGCATTATCGAGATGCTGGGCGTCGATATCCGCATCCAGATTCAGTGTTTCACCGAGTGAACCTTTGACGTTGACGTTGTTGCGACCAAGCACCAGCTTGATGCCGGGAATGTCCCACTGGTTATAGCTATTGCCATACAGTGAGCCATTGGCGGTAACCGCGTTCTGCTTCACATTGCCACGCAGTGCCAGTTCCGGAACCCGCACCTGCCAGCTGCCGCCGTACAGACTGCCTCGGGTGGTAATTTTACCGTCCAGTTTTGCCGGCCAGTCAGGATACTGTTTCGCCGTGTTGATGCCGGCGAGCGTTAACTCACTGCGCCAGCTAATCGCTTTGCTCCAGTCCACCACCGCCGTGAGGTCGGTATTGCCCTGCAGCGCGGCCAGACGCAGTTTATCGAGGGTAAACTGCTCGATATTGCCCTTACCGTCCAGCGTCACTGTGGCAGGAGGGATGGCTTCGCCCTTCAGCGCCGTACGCAGCGACATCACGTAATCCGTCGCCTTACCGCTGAATTTGAAGTTGAAATTATCGGCCTGGTACTGCACCGGTCCGGTCAGTGGCCAGCGAAATTGCGGGCTACTGAGCGTCATTTCCAGCGGTAGACCCACCTGTGCCAGTTCAGTTTGCGCATCAAGCTGAGCCGGTATTGGCCCGGATAGATTCAGCGCCAGCTTCAGTTGGTCGCGCATCTCGCCGCCGAGCGTCAGTTTGATCTTTTCGCCTTTCAGCGGATCGATATTTAGCGTGCTGTTGACGGTAAAATCTAGCGGCCAGTTATCCGACAGCTGTGCCTGACCGCTGGCATTCAGCAGCCCCTGCGGCGAATCCACGTCCAGCGTTTCAAGATGCAGCAGGCGATCTTCGGTTTTCGCTTTCAGTAACAGACGGTTAACCAGAATATCGGTGTCACCAGTGATGCGCAGCTGTTCGCCAACCACCTCCTGCACATTAATATCCAGCGGCAGGCGGAAATCTGGCAATTCCGGCAGCAGGGGTTGCGCAAACATCTCCTGCAGCGTTTCACCTAAAGGCTTTTCGCCAGCTTGCGGCTGCTGGACTTTTGGCTGCACCACCTGCTCATCGGCCACTTTGGCCGCCTTAGGCAGCGCCACCAGCAGGCTCTGAATGCGGGTCGGGGTTAAGGTCATCGCACGACCTTGCCAGTTCATCCCGGTAGAAAAATCGAGCAGAGAAACGGTGGTATCATCGATTTTCACGTTGATGTTATGCAGCGCCACGCGGCGTAAAGTCAGCGGATAAGGCGTGGAGAGATCGCCCATTGCGCTCTCTTCCTGCGGCGCAGGCTCGGCCGAAGGTGCCATTTTCTTGCTGTCGACGACGACGTTAACGTCTTTCAGCGACAGATCGTTGATACAAAACGCCGAACGCTTCAGGCAGCCGAGCTGCACCGCAAGGTGAAATTCTCCGGCATTTACCGTCACGCCCGGCATTTCATACTGAATACCGCTTAGCGTCAGGTTGCGCCAGCCACCGTCGACCTGCTTAATTTCCAGCCCCGGCACCCAGCGCGAGGCACCGTTAAGCAACAGATGCAGCCCGGTAGTGGTACCAATTAAAAACGCCACGCCGCCAAGCAGCAGCAGGATAAAAATCAGAATGCCAATCAGGACCTTCTTCCAGCGACTCATAGTTCAGGCCCCAGTCCAATGTAAAACTGCAATCCATGTTCCTCTCTGTCACCAATCGGTCGGGCAATATCGAGCTTGATCGGCCCAACCGGAGACTGCCAGCGCACGCCAAAACCGGCGCCGGTTTTAAAGTCATCCTTTTTGATGTCATTCACCGCTTCACCGGAGTCAACGAACACCGCGCCCCACCATTTGCCAGTGACGTTGTACTGATATTCCAGCGAGCCGGTGACCAGTTTCGAGGCACCGGTCAGCTTGCCTTCACTGTCACGCGGTGAAATGCCTTTGAATTTATAGCCGCGAATGCTGCGGTCGCCACCGGCGAAGAAGCGCAGATCCGGCGGTACGCGCTCAAAGTCATTGGTTTCGATCCAGCCAAGGTTGCCACGCGCCACAAAGCGGTGCTTTTCGGCCAGCGTACGGATCCAGACGTTTTGCGCCTGCAACACCGCAAAGTCGACGTCTGAGCCCCAGGTGGTGTCGGAGACATCGACCGAGTAACGCTGCGAGTCGCCCCAGACCGGCATCAGGCCACCGCGCGAGCGGGTACGGTTAATACTCAGGCCCGGATAAAGCAGCATGGTGGTGTTCGTCACGCTGCCCTGGGTAAAGTGATCGAGACTCCAGCGCAGGTTAATCGCTTTCTGCCAGCCGCTGCTCAGATCCCAGTAACGGGAAACGGCCAGGGTGGTGGAATCTGCTTTGGTATCATTCAGGTCAGTACGTTTCACCCCGCCCTGCAGCAGATAATATTGCTCAAGCGGGCTTTTTAGCAGCGGAACTTTGTAGCTGAAATCGAGCTGCTGTTCCGGCGCAGAGATATTAGCGCTGGTGGCAAAGCTATGGCCGCGCGAGTTGACCCACGGCTTTTTCCACGTTGCTTTGACACGCGGACCGACGTCAGTTGAGTAGCCAACACCGGTTTCAATGGTGTTCTCAGTACGTGGCGAGACCACGCCATTCAGTGGCAACACTTTGCTTTCGCGCGCTTCAGCAAATTCTGGCGCAACGACCACGGAATTAAACCAGCCGGTCGCGGATAAGCGACGATTCAGCTCGGACAGATCGCGTGAACTGTAGTAGTCGCCTTTTTTAAACGGCACCAGATTTTGCAAATACTCTTCGCGGATCTGCGAGCCTTCAAAACTAACATCGCCGAAGCGGTAACGCTGACCGCTGTCATAATCAATATCCCAGAACGCTTCGTGGCGCTCTACTGAGACGCCGAGTTGGCTTTTGAGGAATTCGCCATCAAAATAGCCATTGCGCAGCGCGAGATTGGTGAAGTTACTTTTGAAGCTGTCGAATTTGCCGTGATTGAGAATGGTGCCATCAGCGGGTGTCCCCTCGCGCACCATTCTGAGGTAGTCCTCATCATTACGTGCCTCACCGCGCAATATCACCGTCGTACCGGCGATTCTCACCGGTTCACCGGCTTTCACCCGGGCAATCAGTACCGGACGGCCGCCCTCAGCCGGCGCGGGGCGCATCTCAAAATCGATATCGGGTTGGTAGTAACCCAGCGCGCGCAAACCTTCCTTTATCGCATTCGAAACGCGTGCACGAAAGCGCCCGTCAGCAGAGATTTCATCAGTGCTGATGGTTGAAAGACGTGCCCTGACGTTTTTTTGTAAATCCCCGGATAAACCTTCAACCTGCAAGCGGATAGTCGCGGCCTGTGTCACAGGCGCGGCAATCAGCAGACAGTACATGCAGTACACATGAATTCGTGGCACGCTTACTCCTGTTTCTCTTGCCAGCCCTTGTTCCAGATGGGCGAATCGTTATATGAACAGCAAACCATTGTACTGCCGGGATAATTTCAGAAAGGCACCTTATTCACTTCCTGTCCCGCACAGCTTAACTATTCGCTAAAATGCAGCATAAACGCAAATTTTACGCGTTATTGTCTGAAAACCCATGACAGTACACAACAGCGGATCGCAAATCGCAACCCACTGGAGTGTAACCCGCGAATGTCATTAGACAAGACTGGAAGTGGCGCTTAACCTGATACTTTGATGATTAATTAACATTGCTGTCTATTTTTTAATCACACGCGTAACCACTAGCCGCCCGATATAGCCTGCTGCTATAATGCGCAGCGAAGATCTGACCAGGGTCTGATAAATTCTGCCCGACCGTGCCCTATCTGTTATGGTCGCACTAACGCAGACATTTTTGGCATGGGCAGCCGTTTTATTAATGACATGTACAGGAAGTACGTGGAATCCCGCGCCACACCAAGCCAAAAATGACAAGAGAAACAAACCTACGGAAAATCTATGCTAGATAGCCTGCTTGTCATATTACTGCTAATCGCGATCAGTGCCTTTTTCTCCCTGTCGGAGATTTCGCTGGCTGCCGCCCGAAAAATTAAACTTAAACTGTTGGCCGATGAGGGCAACATTAACGCGCAACACGTGTTGAAGATGCAGGAAACGCCCGGCATGTTCTTTACCGTGGTGCAGATTGGCCTGAATACCGTGGCTATTCTCGGCGGTATCGTCGGTGATGCCGCCTTCTCTCCTGCTTTCCGCACGCTGTTTGAGCGATTAGCCCCACCGGAACTGGCAGAACAGTTGAGTTTTATCTGTTCATTTACCCTTGTCACCAGCTTCTTTATTCTGTTTGCCGATTTAACCCCAAAACGTATCGGCATGATTGCGCCGGAGGCTATTGCGCTGCGCATTATCAATCCGATGCGCTTTTGCCTGATGATTTTCCGTCCGCTGGTGTGGTTCTACAACGGCATGGCGAATATGATTTTTCGCCTGTTTAAAATTCCGATGGTGCGCAGAGATGACATCACCTCTGATGATATCTATGCGGTGGTGGAAGCCGGTGCGCTGGCCGGGGTACTGCGTAAGCAGGAGCATGAGCTGATTGAGAACGTGTTTGAGCTTGAATCACGTACCGTGCCCTCTTCAATGACCTCGCGCGAGAATATCGTCTGGTTTGATCTGCACGAAGATGAAAACAGCCTGAAAGAGAAAATTGCCCGCCATCCGCACTCAAAATTTCTGGTTTGTAATCAGGATATTGACCATATCGTTGGCTATGTGGACTCCAAAGAGCTGTTGCTGCGCGTGCTCGGCAATCAAAGCATGACGCTGAGCAGCGGCGTGCAGATTCGCTCGGCATTAATCGTACCGGACACCCTGACGTTGTCTGAGGCGCTGGAGAGTTTTAAAACCGCCGGTGAAGACTTTGCGGTCATCATGAACGAATATGCACTGGTGGTGGGGATTATCACGCTGAATGACGTCATGACCACGCTGATGGGCGATCTGGTCGGTCAGGGCATGGAAGAGCAGATTGTTGCCCGTGACGAGAACTCCTGGCTGGTTGAAGGCGGTACGCCGATTGATGATGTTATGCGCGTGCTGGATATCGATGACTTCCCGCAGTCCGGTAACTACGAAACCATTGGCGGTTTTATGATGTATATGCTGCGCAAAATCCCGAAACGTACCGATTTCGTAAAGTTTGCCGGCTATAAATTTGAAGTGGTAGATATCGACAGCTATCGCATCGATCAGTTACTGGTGACACGTATCGTTGAACGCCCGGTTTCTACGATTACGCTGCCAAAAGCGGTTGAAGCCGAAGAGTAAACCAGGCAGGGATAAAAACATCAAGGGAGCCGATGAGGGCTCCCATGGGTTGCTTCATAAACCCGGATGCAGTGGCGGCATATTGATTGCCGCCGGTCTCAGTTAAACTCAGTCTGTAATCTCAGAACCTGGCGATTAACTTCCGACATAACGCTATAGTGCTGCTTATCTTTGATGCGCGGGATAAGAATTTTACCCTTATCGAATTCAAACGCACCGACATCCTTGATATACAGCCTTCCTCTGAACAGCGTTTTTACATACTTTGCGACCTGCAATGGGTTGTAACGCTGGAATATTTTCATTCTGTACTAGCTCCTGACAGTTAAGTCCTTCACTACGCTTCGTCGTGGCCAAATTCGGTACGAACTCCTGAAGCGCAAATTGCTGAAAAATTATAGAACAACATTCCTTACCGTGGTTCCGAAAAGCGAACTTTTTTACTGAACTGACATAACATTACAGAATAGTCTGTTAATTACGTCATGCTATTCAGTATAAACCTTCACTCAGCATGGATTTGTGCAGCATGCCGCAAAGCTGACAGTTCGATGCGACAGACGCATCATCCACGCTTATTATTGCAGAATCATGACCAAGTGGTCGGATCACCTGAATATCGGAGTCATAATGATTACTGCCCGCTGTTTAGCCATTGCTCTGTCACTGTTACTGCCGCTCAGTGCCGGTGCTCATAACTTTGTAGAGGGGCAACGCGTAGCCCCGGTCGGCATCGCCGATAAGGGCGAACTTTCCTGGCAACAAGATCAGTTTAGTTATAAAAACTGGAACAGCGCCCAGCTCAGTGGAAAAGTGCGGGTCATCCAACATATTGCCGGTCGGTCTTCAGCCAAAGAGGCAAATGCGGCGCTGATTGAAGCGATCAAAGCCGCTCAGCTGCCGCACGATCGCTATCAGACCACGACAATAGTGAATACCGATGACGCAATTCCCGGCACCGGTATGTTTGTCCGTAGCAGCATTGAAAGTAATAAAAAGCAGTATCCGTGGTCGCAGTTTATTGTCGACAGTAATGGCGCGGCAAAACAGGCATGGCAACTGGAGAAAGGCGGATCGGCGATTGTGGTGCTGGATAAACAAGGAACCGTGCGTTACGCAAAAGATGGCGCGTTGACGCAGGATGAAGTGAAACAGGTAATTGCCTTACTGCATAACTTGTTGAAGTGATGGATTAAAAGAACGCCTTAACATCACCTTTCGGTAAAGGCGGCGTTTTCGCCGCCCGTGATACGGTCAGAAAATCGACACCCGGAACCCCGGGTTCAGGAATGACTCGCGCGGGGTATAGTCCAGCGTCTGGCCTTTCCAGTCATGCACATGGGCTCCGGCAGCAATAGCCACCGCATGGCCTGCGCCGGTATCCCAGATATTGGTTGGCCCAAAACGTGGATACAGCTGCGCTTTGCCTTCCGCCACCAGGCAGAACTTCAGCGAAGAGCCAATGGCGGTAGTCTGATGCTCGCCCATCTGGTCCAGATACTCTTTCAGTTCTTCATCAGAGCTGGCATGAGAACGGCTAATCACCACCAGCGGTGGACGCGCATCGCGTACCTGAATCTGCTCCTGATGGCCGCCCTCTTCTTTCCATGCCTTACCAGCCGCCGCCGAATACATCACGCCAATCGCTGGCGCATAGACCACACCCAGCACCGGAACACCCTTATCAATCAGGGCAATATTCACGGTAAATTCGCCGTTGCGCTTAATGAACTCTTTGGTGCCGTCCAGCGGGTCAACCAGCCAGTAGCGCTGCCAGTGCTGACGCACCTCCCAGCTTGCGGGATCCTCTTCCGACAACACCGGAACATCCGGCGTCAGTGAACTTAACCCCTGTACAATCACTTGATGTGCCGCGATATCCGCTGCGGTAACCGGAGAATCATCAGACTTGTGAGAAACGTCAAGCGGTGCCTGGCCATCGTATACCTGCATAATGGCCTCGCCCGCTTCACGCGCCAGCTGGCAAATTTGCTCTAACATTTTTCACCTCATGATTTCATTCGTTGTAGCGAACACTATGCAGATCATAGCAGTTTGTCACCGTTCGCTGATTAAACTCAGTGTATTCCGTGACGGATACCATGACATATTTTTCCGTGGCAGATCACAATATTGTGAGATTAAACGTAATGTTTTCAGCGTATTTTGAGATCCTAAGTAAATTATGCTGGATGTAATTAACGGGAGAATGGAATGTTTAAGCCTTGCATGACGCTGCTGGCAGTGATGGTAGCAACCACGGTAAATGCCGCGACGGTCGATCTGCGTATTCTGGAAACCACCGATCTGCACAGCAATATGATGGACTTCGATTACTACAAAGATACACCGAGTGAGAAATTCGGGCTGGTACGCACCGCCACCCTGATCGAAGCGGCGCGTCAAGAGAGTAAAAACAGCGTGCTGGTCGATAATGGTGACATTATTCAGGGCAGTCCGCTTGGCGACTACATGGCAGCAAAAGGGCTGAAACAGGGTGATATTCATCCGGTATACAAAGCGATGAATACTCTTGATTACAGCGTCGGTAATCTCGGCAATCACGAATTCAACTACGGCCTCGATTATCTGCACAAAGCAATCAGCGGTGCGCGTTTTCCCTATATCAATGCCAACGTGATTGATGTGAAAAGCGGTAAACCGCTGTTTACGCCCTTTCTGATCGAGCCGCTTGAGGTCACTGACCGCGAGGGTAAGACGCACCAGCTTAAAATTGGCTATATCGGCTTTGTGCCACCACAAATCATGGTGTGGGATAAAGCCAATCTGCAGGGCAAAGTGACGGTTGACGATATCACCGAAACTGCGCGTAAGTGGGTGCCGGAAATGCGTAAACAGGGCGCGGATATTGTGGTCGCCATTCCGCACTCCGGGCTTTCCAGTGAGCCATACAAAGCGTTAGCGGAAAACTCTGTTTACTATCTCAGCCAGGTGCCGGGCATTGATGCGATTATGTTTGGTCACGCCCATGCGGTTTTCCCCAGCGAAGATTTCGCCGCGATTAAGGGTGCGGATATCAGCCAGGGCACGCTGAATGGTATCCCGGCGGTCATGCCGGGGATGTGGGGCGATCATCTCGGCGTGGTCGATATGGTGCTCGATAACCACGGTGGCAAATGGCAGGTCAGCAGCGCCAAAGCAGAAGCGCGCCCGATTTATGATAAAACGGCGAAAAAGTCGCTGGCAGCAGAAGATCCGGCGCTGGTGAAGGTTCTGGCTGACGATCATCGCGCAACCCGCGAATTTGTCAGTAAACCGATCGGTAAATCGGCTGACGTGATGTACAGCTATCTGTCATTGGTGCAGGCCGATCCTACCGTACAGATCGTTAATAAAGCGCAGATTGATTATGTAAAACATTATATTCAGGGCGATCCTGACCTGGCGAATCTGCCGGTATTGTCTGCCGCCGCGCCGTTTAAGGCCGGCGGACGCAAAAACGATCCGGCCAGCTATGTGGAAGTGGAAAAGGGTCAGCTGACCTTCCGTAACGCCGCCGATCTCTATCTTTACCCCAACACGCTGGTGGTGATGAAAGTCAGCGGAGAGCAGGTGAAAGAGTGGCTGGAGTGTTCTGCCGGACAGTTCAATCAGATAGATGCCAATAGCGGCAAACCGCAATCGCTGATTAACTGGGATTTCCGCACCTATAACTTCGACATGATCGATGGCGTCAGTTATCAGATTGATATCACCCAACCGGCGCGCTATGACAGTGAGTGCCAGCTGATTAATGCCGACGCTTCACGTATTAAACAGTTGACCTGGCAGGGCAAGCCGGTTGATCCAAAGGCGACATTCCTGGTGGCAACCAACAACTATCGCGCCTATGGCGGCAAGTTTGCCGGTACTGGCGATCAATATGTGGCATTTGCTTCACCGGATGAAAACCGCTCGGTGGTTGCGGCCTGGATCAGCGCCGAGAGCAAAGCACGGGGAGAAGTGAACCCGCAGGTGAATAATAACTGGCGACTGGCAGCCATTGACAGCAAGCAACCACTGGATATTCGATTCGAAACTTCACCGACGGACAAGGCAACGGCGTTTATTCAGCAGCACGCGCAGTATCCGATGACGCAGAAAGGGAGTGATGACATCGGTTTTGCCATCTGGAGCCTGGATCTCAGCAAGCATTAACAGAACGGGCGGCGTGATTACATCGCCGCCCGCAACCTGCAAGATTACAGAATCTCTAACAGCTCAACTTCGAACACCAGGGTGCTCAGAGGTGGGATGGATGCACCGGCGCCGCGCTCGCCGTAAGCCAGGTTGTGTGGGATCACCAGCTCCCATTTGGAGCCAACTGGCATCAGGGTCAGTGCTTCAATCCAGCCAGCGATAACGCCGCTGACCGGGAATTCTGCTGGTTCGCCACGCTGTACTGAACTGTCGAATACGCTGCCATCGATCAGTTTACCGGTGTAATGCACGCGTACGCGATCCTGACGGGATGGAATCGCACCGTCGCCCTGCTTAATCACGCTGAATTGCAGACCTGACTCGGTGCTGCTGACGCCTTCACGCTTCAGGTTCTCTTCAAGGAATTTCTGACCTTCAACCGCCATTGCCTGCTGACGTTCGCTGCGAACTGCATCAGCACGCTCGTGAACTTCGCGCAGTGCGCGATGCACCACATCAACAGGAACTGCTGGCGCATTCCCTTCCAGCGCATCGCGCAGACCTGCCAGCAATGCTTCTGGCTGCAGACCCTGCAGTCCGGACTCCAGCAACTGCTGGCCAACCTGTAAACCGATACCGTAACTTGCTTGCGCTTCGACGCTGTCAAAAGAAGGGGTTGTCATGAATTTTCCTTTCATCATTGATATAAATGAAGGCAGAGCATAACAGCGCAAGCTCTGAGGGTAAAATCCCACGTGCCAGTGGATGACTTTTGCCGCAGAAACAGAAACAATAGCAACTCATATAATTAATAACGCCCATAGCGTCACGTATCTGGCTTGTGCTTGTCACATCAAACAGTTAGCAGGTTATAATATAAACCTGCCGTTTACTAATGCGTCATTCTGGGTTAACGAGGTTAGTTACATGGGGAGAATTGCCCCGCGGCAAAGGAAACGCCTGCCGTTTTACCATCCGGTGTTAAAGATGTGGATGGCAAACCGCAAACCATTTGCACAAGCAGCGCAACCGGAGGATGAAATGACTCCTGAGAATTCTTCATCACGCAGCCAGTCAGTGCTGAGTAAAATCTGGCATCTGGCCGATAATCTGCGCTTTATGGATCCGCTACCGTCTGCTCATCGCCGTGGCATTATCCTGGCGCTACTGGTGATGCTGCTGGCATTTCTCTGGCCGTCCTCATCGTCTCAAGGCCCGTCATCGCGTCCTGCGCTGCAAAGCGGCGGCAATGAAGTACCGTTGCAGGCGGATATTTATAATAACGACAATAATCAGACTGCCTCTCCACCAGCGCAGCCAGAAGCCGATTCATCGGACGAATGGCGCAGCTACCAGATAGCTGCCGGCCAGACGCTGGCTCAGTTATTCCGCGATAATAATTTGCCGGTCAGTGATGTATTCGCGATGGCGCAAGTGGAAGGTGACGATAAGCCGCTGAGTAATCTGCAGGCGGGTCAGAAAGTCAAATTGCTGCTGAATGCGCAAAGCATGGTGACCGAACTGGAAATCGAAACGACGGACAATCAGTCAGTTCGCTTTATCCGTGGTGCCGATGGCGCCTTTACCCGTACGCGCTAACGGGACAGTTGCTCTGACAAATAATCGCGCAGTACGATCGCATGATTGTGCTGCGCATCTTTACTGCCATACAGCAGCACTATCTTTTTCTTTTGCTTAAGCAGCGTCAGCAACCTGTCGCAGGCATCGCCCTGTGCCAGCTCATTACGGTAATAATCAACAAACTCCGCCCATCTTTCAGGCTCGGCGTGAAACCATTTGCGTAGATCGCTGCTCGGTGCCACATCTTTAAACCACGCCACGCCTTCCAGACGCGCTTTACTGATACCGCGCGGCCACAGGCGGTCGATAAGAAAAGTGTGAGGGGAGAAAGGCGCATGCGCGTCATACACGCGGGTAAGACAAATAGCGTCGGACATCGGGCCTCCAGGTAGACAACTATCTACTCAATGATAGTTTATTTCCGGGGCCGGAAATGCAAAACGCTGGCACAAGGCCAGCGTTTTACGTGTTAACTAAAGTGTTAATTCAGCGACAAGCGCGAATTAAGCTTCAGCAACTACATTCACGATCAGTTTTGCGAATACTTCGCTGTGAACCTGGAAGTCCACTTCGTGCTCACCGGTGGTGCGCAGAACGCCGTTCGGCAGACGAACTTCGCTCTTAGCCACTTCAACGCCAGCTGCAGTTACAGCGTCAGCGATGTCGCGGGTACCGATGGAACCGAACAGTTTACCTTCGTCGCCTGCTTTAGACGCGAGGGTAACGGTGCCCAGTGCATTGATTTTCTCAGCGCGTGCATTAGCTGCAGACAGAACGTCAGCCAGTTTGGCTTCCAGTTCTGCACGACGTGCTTCGAAGAACTCAACGTTTTTCTTAGTAGCAGGAACAGCTTTGCCCTGTGGTACCAGGAAGTTACGAGCGTAGCCCGCTTTAACGTTAACCTGATCACCCAGGCTGCCCAGGTTTGCTACTTTATCAAGCAGAATAACTTGCATTACCATATCCTCTTAAAGTCGTTAATGGACAGTTGCCGATTACTGATGACGATCAGTGTACGGCAGCAGAGACAGGTAACGCGCGCGCTTGATAGCACGAGCCAGCTGACGCTGGTATTTAGCGCGAGTACCGGTGATACGGCTCGGTACAATCTTACCGCTTTCAGTGATGTAGTTTTTCAGCGTTGCGATATCTTTATAATCGATCTCTTGAACGCCTTCCGCGGTGAAACGGCAGAACTTGCGACGACGGAAATAACGTGCCATTTGGCTAGTCTCCAGAATCTATCAATCTAATCTGCTCGGCATGTAACACAATCTTGCTGAGGCCATTGCGCCCTTGATGGCAACTAATGAAACCTTCCACAGTGAGTTGCGTGCCGACCGTTATACTTTGAGTAATGACCTGATGCGTCGTGCCACTTAAAATGATGGGCATACGACACCAGGCTTGCCGAATAAATCCGGCTTCTTCCTGCTGCGAGCGGTGCTCAAGCACAAACTGGCAGTGTGGAATACCTGACGGGCTAATTTTTCGAACCGGCGTCTTGCACACAGTGCCAGACAGGCGCAGTCGATTTGCCGTCAAGGTTGATTACTCTTCAGAATCCCCAGCATCTGCATCATCAGAGGTTTCGTTAGCAAAATCTTCACGACGCTCACGGCGCTCGTCTTTCGCTTTAACCATCGGAGATGCTTCGGTAACCGCGTTTTTAACGCGCATAACCATGCTACGGATAACGGCGTCGTTGAAGCGGAAGTTAGTTTCCAGCTCATCGATCACAGACTGAGGAGCTTCAACGTTCAGCAGAACGTAGTGTGCTTTGTGCAGTTTGTTGATCGGGTAAGCCAGCTGACGACGGCCCCA
The DNA here is from genome assembly GCF_032164335.1 of Winslowiella toletana. Taxonomy (NCBI): domain Bacteria; kingdom Pseudomonadati; phylum Pseudomonadota; class Gammaproteobacteria; order Enterobacterales; family Erwiniaceae; genus Winslowiella; species Winslowiella toletana. The sequence goes on from NZ_CP134152.1 coordinate 4,397,227, forward strand.
GTCTTCCAGACGGTGAATCGTGCCTTCTGCACCAGTGATAGCACCAGTGTAACGCTCGATCATGCCCGGAACCTGTTCGCTTTGGTCAGGGTGAACCATAAAAACGATTTCGTAATGACGCATCGAATTTGCTCCTTACGGATTATTCAGCCTCCTGTCAGGGTCAACCGCGGCCCATGGAAGCAAGGAACGTTGTTTAAGTGCGGCTGAAAAATTGACGCGTAATCATACTGGCGTAGCCTGGGAAACTCAAGGTGCCTGATGAATTAAATATTGCGGAGAGTTCGGGGTAAGCGCTGTTTATTTTTTACACAGCAACTAAACTGATTGATGGAGGAATAAACGGCCCTGACCTTCGCGCCAGGTTTAGTACGCAGCAACTGTATGGTGGAGTCGATGATGAACAACATCGCTATTGCCACTTTACTCGGTCTCTTCCTGTCTACCACCGCCATTGCCAGCACCACCGACTGTGCGCAGCAGATTAGAAGTCACGGTAGCAAAGCGGCAGCAAATTATGAGTATATCAACCGTATCGCCACGCCGACCGGTAACCATGAGCGCGCCAATATCTCCGCGCCCCGCCAGTTATCGCAACAGCTGTGAACCACGGATATCAAGGCCGGAGCCGTTTCCGGCCTTTTTTTCTGTCTGGCATTACAAGTGATGCTTAAAGAAGGCGACAATTGCGGTTAACGCTGGCGGTGAAATGCGATGCCCCATTCCTTTTTCGGTTATAAAGGTCAGACGCTGGTCAAGCGACGCTTCGCGCAGCGCTTTTTCCAGCCGCACGGTTTCTGCTACCGGCACGACCTCATCCGCTTCGCCGTGCCACAACAGCAACGGACGATTCGCCAGCTTCTCCAGCTGATGGCTGACATCATACTCCGCCAGCGGCGCTAACCGCTGCGCCAGCGCCTGCTGTTGATCCGGCGTGCGCGCCTCCAGCGGCGGAAACAGCGAATGGCTGAGCGAGCTAAAATAACCCGAGCCCATCATACAGGCGACGCTGTTAATCTGCGGATAACGCGCCATGGCTCCCAGCGCCGTCATCCCACCCATTGAGGCACCGGCGACGCCAAACCGGCCTTCGGCAATCAGATCCTGCTGGCGCAGCGCCGCTTCAAGCTGTGGCAACTCGTCAATATTACGGCGCAGAATTTCCCAGAAATGCGTCAGCCGAAAGTCGCTATCGCCGTCATAGCGCGCGCCATGCTGATCGGCATCGGGCAGTACTACGCGAAAACCAGCCTGCGCCAACGCAACGGCAAAGTACGAATAGACCTCTTTCGACGAAGTAAAGCCGTGATAAAAAATGATGGTCGGCAGCGCCTGCTGCTGTTTTCCGGCCGGTGTGGCATGCAGACACTCAATACCCGCCAGCAACGCCGTTCCAATCTCAATCATTCTGCCTCCGTGATCTCAGGGACCGCACTTAAGGTTTGATCTGTTATGCAGTGTTAGTTCTCACAGCGCTGCATGTGTGCCAAATACCGTTAATTTATAAGCTGTTGCAGCTGGCGATTATTACAAATTGATTAAATCTTCTTTTCCATAGCCTTTGTAGGGTAAACCCTGGCCGTTTTTTGCCGTTGTACTTTGCTCTAATAATTCCTCTATAAGGCAATACTATGAAACGTCTTTCACTCAGCAAATGGAGTTTGGGAGTAAAGCTGTCTGTACTGACGTCATTTAGCGTGGCGATACTGTTTTTCATTCTCACGCTGTCATTAACCCACAACGCCGCAAAACAGCTGGAAACCTTAACCCTGGGTAATATGCAAAACCAGGTCGCGGGCATCGGTGATATGGCCGGCATGTTTAACGCCACCCTGAGCGAAGAGGTAGCCAATTATACCCGGCTGTTCCAGAGCTTTCTGCCGGAACAATTCAGCCGTGACAGCACGCAGATGATTACCGTCGGCAGTGAAACAACACCGACCCTGCGTGCCGGCGAGAAAACCTTAAACCTGGATGAAGGCACGGTAGATGACTTTATGCAGCGCACCGGCGCGATTTCGACGATTTTTGTCCGTCAGGGTGACGACTATATCCGCATCGCTACCTCCTTGCGCAAAGAGGATGGCGCGCGCGCGATGGGCATCCGGCTGGATCGCAGCAGCCCGGCCTGGGCACTGGCTAACCAGGGAAAAACCTTCCGCGGCCTTGCCCTTCTGTTTGGTAAACGTTATATCACCCAGTATCAGCCGCTGAGGGACAACAGTGGCGAAGTGATCGGCATCCTGTTTGTCGGCGTCGATATCACTTCACAGTTCAATCTGATGCGCGAAAAGGTGCTGAATAAGACACTGGGCGACAGTGGTTATTTCAGCGTGATTAACGGCGCCGCCGGGAAAGCTCAGGGCCAGTTTCTGTTCCACCGCAGCCGCGAAGGCAGCCAGCCAGCCTGGTCTGCCACAGTGCAACAGCAGCTGTTGCAACAATCGCAAGGCACGATGGAAGCCATTAATCTTCAGGGAGAAAGCCAGATTATTGTCTGGCAGCAGCTGCCCGGCTGGAGTTGGGTTATCGTCGGTGAAGTCAGTAAAGCCAGCCTGCTGGCACCGATTAACGCCACACGTAATACCTTCCTGCTGATTGGTCTGGCGCTGGTGATGATATTTGCGCTGAGCTTCGTCTGGATTACCCGCCGCTGGTTAAGTCATCCGCTGCAACAGGTGATAGCGCTGGCGCAGCATTATGCCGCAGGTAACCTGCAGGCGACGCTGGCAACCGAACGTCAGGACGAGGTGGGTCAGCTGATTCACGCAATTAACGGAATTGGTGACGGGCTGGAACGCATTGTCTCGCAGGTACGTCACGCCGCTGAAGAGATCAGCTTCGCGACTGATGCTATCGCCGCCAGCAGTGGAAATATCAGCGAGCAGATTTCACGTCAGGCCAGTAGCGTAGAAGAGACCTCTGCCAGCATGGAGCAACTGGGCGCGACGGTAGAACAGAATGCCGATAACGTCTCGCAGGCGCTGACGCTGGTGGCTGAAGCCGCTAATGCGGTACAGCACGGTGGTGATACCGTAACACGCTCAGTGAACACCATGTCAGCGATTAACGTTTCATCGCAGAGCATTGCCGATATCACTCATGTTATCGAATCGATTGCTTTCCAGACCAATATCCTGGCACTGAACGCGGCGGTAGAAGCGGCACGCGCCGGTGAACACGGCAAAGGCTTTGCGGTCGTCGCGGCCGAAGTCCGGGCGCTGGCGCAGCGCAGCGCGCAGGCAGCAAAAGAGATCGACGGCCTGATTGAGAATTCAATCAGCAAGGTAACGGAAGGCCATAAGCTGTCGGAACAGACCCGCGAAGCAATGGAGAATATCGTCATCCGCATTGAGCAGGTTAAAGCGCTGATGGGCGAGATTGATGTGGCATCCCATGAACAGTCAGCCGGTATCGGCCAGGTGAATATTGCGATGTCGCAGATTGGTCAGGCGACGCATCACAACACCGAAATGGTGGCGCAGTCGGAGCAGATCGCCAGTGAACTGAGTCAGAAAGGGCACCATCTCAATCAGTTAGTCAGCGTGTTTACACTTAAAGGATAACTCTTGCGCGGTGATGGCATAAACTTAATGCCATCACCGTCGGGAGAAATCGGTATGCGTTTCGTCATTCAGCTGTTGGCAGCGCTGTTACTGAGTGGATGCAGCGCTTTACACACCACGCCTCAGCCGCCGCCCGCCGCGACATCTCAGGCACAGCAAATTACCCGCGCCCAGAGTCTCAGCCTGACCCGTCTTGGCAATATTAGCGCTACCGTGCGCGGCTCTCCGGATGATGCTGAGCGCGCCATCGCAGCGAAAGCCAATGCGCTGGGCGCGACTTACTATCACATCATTATGGTCAGTGAAACGGTAGTGCCGGCGATGTGGTATGCCACCGCGACGCTGTACGGTCCGTCAGCCGCCAGTCGCCCGCTGCAGTAGTCGCGCACAGTTATCCTCGCTCAGCGTGCTGGCTCCGCGCGCATCCAGCGCCTGACGACACCAGGCATCGGCCAGCGGTGGTTCGAGATATTTCAGCAGCTGTGCCGCCACTGCCAGCCGGAACAATAGGCTGGTAATATCACGCGCCTGCACCTCTTGCGGATGAGCCAGCCGTAATTTCAACTGCCGCCAACGACTGTCGAAGTGGCGATTAACACCTTTCACCGCTTCAAACTCGCGGTTCAGCATCTCTGTAATGCCGGACTGCCTGGTCAGCACCCGCAGCACATCAAGGCACATCACATTCCCCGAGCCTTCCCAGATACTGTTGACCGGCATTTCACGATACAGACGTGGCAGTTCGCTCTCTTCGCAATAGCCAATTCCACCGAGCACTTCCATCGCTTCAGCCACAAAAGCAATGCCGCTTTTGCAGATTGCGTATTTGACCACTGGAGTGAACAGACGGCTGAAAGCGCGCTCATGCTGATTCGCTGGCGTTGACCAGGCACGCGCCAGCCGCATCAATAACGCGGTCTGTCCTTCCAGCTGCAACGCCTGTGCGCTCAATACCTGCCGCATCAGCGGTTGATCGACCAGATTTTTCCCCATCACCTGCCGCTGATGAGCGTGATACAGCGCGACCGACAATGCGCGCCGCATCTGCCCATGGCTTCCCAGCGCGCAATCAAAACGGGTGTAACCACCCATTTTCAGGATTTGCCGCACACCATCGCCCTCTTCTCCCAACAGCCAGCCGGTGGCATTGCAGAACTCGACTTCGCTACTGGCGTTGGCGCGATTTCCGAGCTTTTCTTTCAACCGCTCGATGCGAATTGCGTTACGGCTGCCATCCGGCAGCAGACGCGGCATAAAGAAGCAGCCAGGCCCGCCTGACGTCTGCGCCAGCACCAGATGCGCATCGCTTTGCGGCACCGAAAAAAACCATTTATGGCCGGTGAGATAATAGATTTCGCCATTACCACGCGAGGCCTGCGGCTGCGCGATGGTGGTGTTGCTCAGTACATCGGTTCCGCCCTGTTTCTCGGTCATTCCCATGCCAATCAACAGACCGCGTTTTTGATCGCCAGGTTGCGCATGCGCATCGTAACGATCCGACAACAGCCCCGGCAGCCAGCTGTGAAACGCGGCTGGCAGGCTCTGTTGCAATAATGGAATCGCGCCAAAGGTCATGGTTATTGGGCACAGGGTGCCAGCTTCAACCTGGGCATGCTGGATAAAGCGAGCTGCACGGGCAACAAATGCTCCCGGTCGCGCATCCGCCTGCCAGCACAGGTTGTGTACCCGATTGGCACACAGCCCCTGCATCAGCAAATGCCACGACGGGTGAAAGCGCAGTTCATCAATTCGCTCACCGCAGGGGTCGTAGCGCAGTAGCTCGGGTGGCCAGGCGTTCGCCAGACGCCCCAACTCCAGCGACTCAGCACTACCCAACTGTTGTCCAACCGATGCCTGTAATTCGCCGTCCCATTCCGCGCCTTCGCGTATCAGAGCCTCGCGCAGCGGCGTATCAGACAGAAACAGATTACTGTTGCTGAGTGGGCGTGGTTGATTAAAAACGGTGTGCGTGTTCCACGTCATTTTTTCTCCCTCATGATCCCTGGCGGATACCGTAGTATGAAACCTGAGAGAAAAAATGCCCGAAAGCGGGAAGAGATTCGGGGCGTAGGTCACGCCCCCGAGGGATTACTTACTGGTACGTTGACGCACGGCTTCAAACAGACAGATACCGGTGGCAACGGAAACGTTAAGCGAAGAGACGCTGCCCGCCATTGGAATGCTGATTAACTCATCACAATGTTCACGCGTCAGACGGCGCATGCCTTCGCCTTCCGCGCCCATCACCAGCGCCATTGGGCCAGTCATTTTGCTCTGGAACACGGTGTGATCTGCTTCACCAGCGGTACCGACGATCCAGACATTCGCTTCCTGCAACACCCGCATCGTGCGCGCGAGGTTGGTGACGCGAATCAGCGGCACATTTTCTGCCGCGCCGCTGGCGACTTTTTTCGCCGTCGCGTTCAGCTGAGCGGAACGGTCTTTCGGCACGATCACCGCATGCACACCGGCAGCGTCGGCGCTGCGCAGGCAGGCACCAAGATTATGCGGGTCAGTCACACCGTCGAGAATCAACAGAAACGGCTGATCAAGACCGGCAATCAGGTCTGGCAGGTCGCCTTCCTGATACTGGCGGCCCGGCTTAACGCGGGCGACAATCCCCTGATGAACCGCACCTTCGACTTTGCTATCCAGCCACTGACGGTTTGCCACCTGGATCACGATACCCTGAGCTTCCAGCGCCTTAATCAACGGTTGTAAGCGGCGGTCATCGCGCCCTTTCAGAATAAAAACTTCCTGAAAACGCTGTGGATCGCTATCAAGCAGCGCCTGTACGGCGTGGATACCAAAAACAATTTCACTCATGTGTTTAACTCGATAATCAATTTGCGGGCGGCGAAACCGCCGCCCCTACAGGGTGCCGAACTATCCGGACCGCGTGTTATGCGCTGGTGTCACTTTTGTTTTTTGCTGCGCGTTTGGCTTTTGTCGCGGCGGCGATTTTACGGGTTTTATCCGACGGAGTTTTGGCTTTTTTCTCTTTTTTCGCCTTACTGCCGCTTTTGGCTTTGCTCTCGTCCGCTTTAGCCGGGCGGAACGCGCTGTCAGCTTCGAAATTCGCCCCTTTACGCACTTCCCGACGGCGCTTGCCCCCGTTCTTCGCCGTGCCTTTTTTGGCACGATCGCGTTCGGTTTTGCCTTCGCCGCGTGGCTTACGCTGGCTTGAGATCAGCGCAAAATCAATCTTACGCTCATCCATATGCACCGCTTCAACCCGCACTTCAACGGTATCGCCCAGACGGTAAGTCTGGCCGCCAGACTCACCAATCAGGCGCTGGCCTACCGCGTCAAAGCGATAGTAGTCATTGTCGAGCGTCGACACGTGCACCAGACCGTCAATAAACAGATCGATCAGGCGCACAAAGAAGCCGAATCCGGTGACGCTGGCGATCACGCCGGTAAAGGTCTGCCCGACCTGATCCTGCATGAAGTCACATTTCAGCCAGTCGGCAACATCACGCGTGGCTTCGTCGGCACGACGTTCCGCCATCGAGCAGTGCTGACCCAGCTGCAACATCTGTTGCAGATCGTAATGGTAACCGCCGGTTGGCGTGGTATTACCCTGCAGCGTACCCTGCTCACGCGCCAGCAGATACTTGATCGCCCGGTGCAGCAGCAGGTCGGGATAGCGACGGATTGGCGAGGTAAAGTGCGCATAAGAGGAGAGCGCCAGGCCGAAGTGCCCACGGTTTTCCGGATCGTATACCGCCTGCTTCATCGAGCGCAGCAGCATAGTTTGCAGCATTTCATGATCGGGACGATCGGCAATCTGCGTCAGCAGTTCCGCATAGTCGACAGGCTGCGGTTTAGCGCCGCCGCTTAGCGACAGGCCCAGCTCACTCAGTACGGTACGGAAACTTTTGATATTGTCGTCACTTGGACGATCGTGATCGCGGAACAGTGCCGGTTCGTTATGCTTTTCAACAAAACGTGCCGAAGCAATGTTCGCCAGAATCATGCACTCTTCGATCAGTTTATGCGCATCATTACGCACCGTGTGTTCAATGCGTTCAATGCGACGTTCAGCGTTAAAGATAAACTTCGCTTCTTCTGAATCGAACGAGATACCACCGCGTTGGGAACGTGCCACTTCCAGCACTTTATACATGCTGTACAGCTCTTCCAGGTGCTTAACCTGCGAATGATACTGATCGCGCAGCGCTTGTTCGCCATCAAGAATATGCCAGACCTTGGTGTAGGTCAGGCGGGCATGTGAACGCATTACCGCTTCGTAGTGCTTGTAGCCGGTCAGCTTACCCTGCGCGGAAATCGTCATCTCGCACACCATACACAGGCGATCGACCTGCGGATTCAGTGAGCACAGACCGTTGGACAGCACTTCCGGCAGCATCGGTACTACCTGCGACGGGAAGTAAACTGAGGTGCCACGGTTAACCGCTTCGGCATCCAGTGCGGTGCCAGGACGCACATAGTAACTGACGTCAGCAATCGCAACCCACAAGCGCCAGCCGCCACCGCGTTTCTTCTCGCAGTAAACCGCATCATCGAAGTCACGGGCATCTTCACCATCAATGGTAACCAGCGGCAAGTCGCGCAGATCGACGCGGCCTTTTTTCGCTTCTTCCGGCACTTCTTCGCTTAATTTTGCAATTTCAGCTTCAACCTGCTCAGGCCAGCCACTCGGAATTTCATGAGTGCGCAGCGCCATATCGACCGCCAGGCTGGTGCCCATATTGTCGCCCAGCACTTCGACGATCTGACCAATGGCTTTGGTACGGCGCGTTGGGCGCTGTGCCAGTTCCACCACCACCACCGAGCCCATGCGTGCGCCCATAATTGATTCAGGCGGAATCAAAATATCGAAGCTCAGACGGCTGTCATCCGGCACGACAAATCCGGCACCGGCGTCGGTAAAGTAGCGGCCAACAATCTGATTGTTACGCGGCTCAAGCACCCGCACCATCCGCGCTTCGCGGCGGCCTTTACGGTCTGCACCCATCGCCTGAGCGAGGATCACATCACCGTGCATACAGACTTTCATCTGCTCAGCAGAGAGGTACAGGTCATCTTTCTGGCCTTCAATGCGCAGGAAGCCATAGCCATCGCGATGGCCAATCACTTTACCGCGCAGTAAGTCCAGTCGCTCTGGCAGCGCATAGCACTGGCGACGGGTAAACACTAATTGCCCGTCGCGCTCCATCGCGCGCAGGCGACGACGCAGTGCTTCAAGTTGTTCTTCTCCCACCATTCCCAGTTCATTTGCCAGCTCTTCGCGGCTGGCCGGTTTCTCACGTTTGTCTAAGTGAGACAGGATAAATTCACGGCTGGGAATAGGGTTTTCGTATTTTTCAGCTTCTCTTTCCTGAAAAGGATCTTGTGACATATCGGTTCCTCCGTTGTCATCTGCCACTGATTGAAGGTCGTTCAACCAGCAGTAATTTGTAGAGCGGGTGGTTGTCTTCCACGAGGTCGGCGAGGGTATATTTGTCCAGCTCCTGCAAGAAACACTGTACCGCATCGTACAGCGCTTTTTTTAGCCTGCAGGCCGACGTGATATGACAGAACTCACTGCTGCAGTTAACCAGTTGCAGAGGCTCCATCTCACGGACGACTTCACCAATAATAATCTGCGCGGCGGGTCTGCCCAACCGTATGCCGCCGTTTTTACCGCGCACCGCAGTAACATAACCTGAACGGCTCAGTTGATTAATGATTTTGACCATGTGATTACGTGACACATTGTACGTCTCGCTCACCTCAGTAATGCTGGTCATCTGGTCAGCAGGCAGTGACGCAAGAAATATCAGCGCGCGCAGGCCGTAATCTGTAAAACTTGTTAGCTGCAAATTTACCTCAGTGAATCACCGGCGTGGCATCTTCCGCTCTGATGCATTTTCTCTAAATGATGATAAACCAGCCCATCAAATTCAGGGCATTTTTTTAAGCAACTCTCCCCATCATATTTCAATCCGCAGGCATATTGACTGCGAATCAGCTGCTTTTGGGGTTGTCGGTTGAAGTGAAAGTGGCAGGAATTGCTGGCAGAAGGGAGCATGAAGCCGAATGAACAAAGGCCGGACAGTGTCCGGCCGGTGCTGAGATTATGCGTCAAACGGGTCGCGCAGAATCATGGTTTCACTACGGTCCGGGCCAGTAGAAATAATATCAATCGGCACACCGGTGACTTCTTCAATGCGCTTGATGTAGTCAAGCGCAGCTTGTGGCAGACCTTCTACGGTTTTCACGCCGAAGGTGCTTTCGCTCCAGCCAGGCATGGTTTCGTAAATTGACTCAATGCCTTCCCAACCTTCAGCCGCCAGCGGAGTGGTGGTCACTTCGCGGCCATCTGGCATACGGTAAGCCACACAGATTTTCACTTCTTTCAGACCATCCAGCACGTCCAGTTTGGTCAGGCAGAAACCGGACAGGGAGTTGATCTGCACCGCACGGCGTACCGCGACCGCATCCAGCCAGCCGGTGCGACGACGACGGCCAGTGGTTGCGCCAAACTCGTTGCCCTGCTTACACAGGAACTCACCGGTTTCGTCAAACAGTTCAGTCGGGAATGGGCCTGCACCGACACGCGTGGAGTAAGCTTTGACGATGCCCAGCACGTAATCAACATAACGCGGGCCAAGGCCAGAACCGGTCGCCACGCCACCTGCGGTGGTGTTAGATGAGGTCACATACGGATAGGTACCGTGGTCGATATCCAGCAGCGTACCCTGCGCACCTTCGAACATCACCAGATCGCCACGCTGACGCGCGCCATCCAGCAGATCAGAAACGTCAACAACCATGCCCGTCAGGATGTCGGCAATTGCCATCACATCGTTCAGCACAGTATCGTAATCAACCGCTTCTTCTTTGTAGTAGTTCACCAGCGTAAAGTTGTGATATTCCATCACTTCTTTCAGCTTAGCGGCAAAGGTTTCTTTGTTAAACAGGTCACCAACGCGCAGGCCGCGGCGGGCAACTTTATCTTCGTAAGCCGGGCCAATACCGCGACCGGTGGTGCCGATAGCTTTCGCACCGCGTGCTTTTTCACGCGCGACATCCAGTGCCACATGGTATTGCAGAATCAGCGGACAAGCTTCTGAGAGCAGCAGACGTTCACGTACCGGGATACCACGATCTTCCAGGCCTTTCATCTCTTTCATCAGCGCAGCAGGAGACAGCACCACACCGTTGCCGATGATGCTGGTCACGTTATCACGCAGGATGCCAGATGGAATTAAATGGAGGACGGTTTTTTCACCGTTGATGACTAGCGTATGGCCAGCGTTATGACCGCCTTGATAACGCACAACGTATTTCGCGCGCTCAGTCAGAAGGTCAACAATCTTACCTTTACCTTCGTCACCCCATTGGGTGCCCAGTACGACTACGTTCTTACCCATTTCTCAAAATCACCGATTGCTTAAAAATGGATTCTACCATCGTAATTTTCGTCTTTCAGCACTTTTAGCATACGATTGCGGAGTTTTTTTTCACCAGAGAGCTGGCGTTAAGAAACCCCCTGGATATGGGTGCTGATCAGGTAATAGATCACTACACCTGCCACTACCAACCCACCACCAAAACGTCGCAGCAGCTGATCCGGCAGTTGGGTCATTGACTGAATCATGCTACGCCACGCCCGCGGAAATAGCATTGGGCCCAATCCTTCCAGTACCAGCACTAAAGCCAGCGCCAGCCATATCGTCGAGTTCATGTTGCTTCCAATAAAAAAAGGGCCGGAATAATTTCCGGCCCACAGAGTTGTTGCAGTGACGATTAACGCGTTGCGTTAGACGGTGACTTCATAAAGCGGAAGAAATCACTTTCCGGGCTCAGCACCATCACGTCCTGGTTGCTGTTAAAGCTGCTGTCGTAAGCACGCAGGCTACGAATAAAGGCGTAGAAGTCTGGATCCTGACTGAATGCATTAGCAAACAGTTTGGCCGCTTCTGCATCGCCTTCACCGCGGGTAATCAGTGCCTGACGCTGCGCTTCTGCCAGCGTACGGGTCACTTCATAATCCGAGGTCGCACGCAGTTTTTCTGCCTCTTCCTGGCCTTGTGAACGCTGACTACGCGCTACCGCTTCACGTTCTGCACGCATACGGTTGTAAATCGCGTCAGAGACTTCAGTTGGCAGGTTGATCTGCTTAATACGCACATCCACCACCTGAATACCCAGCGCTGCCATACTGTTCGGGTTAATCGCTGGCTCTTTGCTGTTGGTTTCGATCTCAACGCGTGCTGCTGCTGATGCAATCGCATCATCTGCGGCCGGCGTCGCGACTTCATCATCGCTACCCGCACTACCGGTATTCAGCGCATCACGCACGTCGGTGGTCAGACGGCCACGCGAGTCGGTGACGATATCTTTCACATCCAGACGGCCCATCTCAGAACGCAGACGATCACTAAACTTACGTTTTAACAGCACTTCCGCCTGAGAAACGTCACCACCACCGGTTGCCAGGTAGTAGCGGCTGAAATCACTGATGCGCCATTTGATATAAGAATCAACGATCAGATCTTTCTTCTCTTTGGTAACAAAGCGGTCTGCCTGGTTATCCATGGTCTGGGTACGCGCATCGAGCGTCTTCACCGATTCGATAAATGGAATCTTAAAGTGCAGACCCGGCGACACCACCAGTGGTTTGTTCTCATCGTCGCGCAGAACTTTACCAAAGCGCATGACAATGCCACGCTGGCCTTCCTGCACGATATACAGTGACGCGTACAGCACCACCAGCACAACAATCAATAATACGATTAATGGCTTACGCATCGATTAGTCTCTCCCTACGCGCTGGTTATCGTTGCGCTGAGCATTCGCCCGGCGCTGATCCATGATGTTTTCTGGACTGAACGACGAACTGCTACTTGCGCGCTCGTTACTGTTGTTCGAGGCCGGCGGCAGGCGCAACAGGCTGTTACTGCTGCTGTCCTGGGTATTCACGCCCTGTGAACTGGACTGGCCGCCACGCATCAGTTGGTCGAGAGGTAACACCATCAGGTTATTACCTTTGTCGTTTACCAACACTTTACGGGTCTGACTCAGCACGCGTTCCATGGTTTCGATATACAGACGTTCACGGGTAATCTCAGGTGCCGCTTTATATTCCGGCAGCAGTTTCGCAAAGCGAGCCACTTCACCCTGAGCTTCCAGTACGGTACGGGCTTTATAAGCACGTGCCTCTTCGAGAATACGCTGCGCCTGACCGTTAGCACGTGGCTGAACTTCGTTGGCGTAGGCTTCTGCTTCACGAACATACTGTTCACGGTTTTCACGTGCCGCGATAGCATCATCAAATGCCGCTTTAACTTCTTCAGGTGGACGCGCCGCCTGGAAGTTGACGTCCAGCAGAGTGATACCCATATCGTACGGACGAATGGTCTCTTCCAGCTCACGCTGCGTCTCGCTACGCACGACGGTACGCCCTTCCGTCAGAATACGATCCATAGTGGAACGACCAATCACGCCACGCAGTGCGCTGTCGGTAGCCTGACGCAGGCTGTCGTCAGCGTTGACGACGGCAAACAGGTAACGCTCTGGATCGGTAACGCGATACTGAACGTTCATCTCAACGCGTACCACGTTCTCGTCTGAAGTCAGCATCACACCGGATGCCGCCAGCTCACGTACCGCTTCAACGTTAACCGCACGTACCTGATCGATAAAGGTCGGTTTCCAGTTCAGACCGGGCCCAACCAGGTGATCAAATTTGCCGAAGCGGGTAACAGCACCGCGCTCAGCTTCTTTGATGGTATAGAAACCACTTGCCGCCCAGACGACGACAGCCGCAACAACAACGATTCCGACCAGTCGACGCCCACCGCGTCCTGACGAGCGTTGACCGCCACTGTTGTCGTTATTGTTATTGTTATTTTTGCCACCGCCCAGTCCACCGAGCTTCTTACTCAGTTTACGGAAGATATCATCAAGATCAGGAGGCCCCTTATCGCGCCCTCCCTTATTTCCCCCAGAGTTGCCGCCTTGATTATTGCTGCTTCCCCACGGGTCGCGGTCCTGTCCGTTATTCCCGGGCTGATTCCACGCCATGTTTATACTCCATTAATTGTGTGTGCGGTGGTATCCCAGGCCGGGATACGCGTTTCAGGCAAAATCAGTCAAACAATGTAATCCACCAGTGCCGGTTCCTGCTTACAGAGCCGACGCCAGTCAATAATCGGCATGCGTATATGCAAACCTACGCTACCATCTTCTTCATTCCACTCTTTTTCTATCGCCTGTAGCTGGTAGAAACGGCTGCGTAACCGCCCCGCTTCTGGCGGCAGACGTAAATCAAACTGCGCGATCTCGCCAGCCAGACGTTCGGTCAGTGCCTGGAACAGTAACGGCACGCCGACGCCAGTTTGTGCCGATAACCAGACCCGAACCGGCATATTTTCGTCGTTGCGATCGATACGTGGCTCAAAATCCTCCAGCATATCAATTTTATTCATCACTAAGAGCTGAGGGATTTCGTCCGCTTCAATCTCTTCGAGTACCACATCGACAGCTTCAATATTCTCATCAACGCGCTGATCGGCGGCATCAATAATATGCAGCAGCAAAGATGCCTGACGCGTCTCCTGCAATGTCGCCTTAAACGCCGCCACCAAATCATGTGGCAGGTGGCGAATAAAGCCGACGGTATCCGCCAGTACCACTTCACCAACATCCGCCACATCCACGCGGCGTAGGGTCGGATCCAGTGTGGCAAATAGCTGATCGGCCGCGTAAACATCGGCCGCGGTGATACAGTTAAACAGCGTCGATTTACCGGCGTTGGTATAGCCTACCAATGACACGGTGGGTACATCCGCTTTAGCACGAGCTTGTCTGCCCTGATCGCGCTGCTTCTCTACGCGCGCCAGACGAGAAAGAATCAGAGTAATGCGATTACGCAGTAAGCGTCGGTCAGTTTCCAGCTGAGTTTCACCCGGACCGCGCAGACCAATGCCGCCTTTCTGGCGCTCAAGGTGCGTCCAGCCGCGAACCAGACGAGTAGCCAGATGACGAAGCTGGGCCAGCTCAACCTGCAATTTCCCTTCGTGGGTACGGGCGCGCTGGGCAAAAATATCAAGGATTAAACCGGTGCGATCAATCACGCGACACTCGCACAGACGCTCAAGATTTCGCTCCTGAGCCGGGGTTAAGGCGTGATCAAATAACACCACCGATGCACCGCTGGATTTTACCGCATCGGCAATTTCGACTGCCTTTCCTTCACCGACAAAATATTTGGGATGAGGTGCTTTACGGCTGCCTGTAACCACACGCAGCGCTTCGACACCTGCGGAAGAGACCAGAGTTTCAAACTCCATCAGGTCTTCCATATCTTTGTCTTGCGAGAAATAGATGTGAACCAGGACAGCCTGTTCACCGGCATCGTAACGGTCAAACAAGCGTAGGACCTCTCATTATCAATAGAACCGAGACGGGGACCTCAGTCAAAAATGAACTCCCCGTCCAGGCAGTACGGCAAACGCGCTTACTCAGCGTTCTCACCGTCTTGTTGTGGCTGCGAAGGTGCCGCCGTATTACTACCGCCGTGATGATAGTTGCTGCTTCCGCCACCCGCATTGTTACTGTGGTGGGAGACCGGACGGGACGGAACAACGGTAGAGATAGCGTGCTTATACACCATCTGGCTGACCGTGTTTTTTAACAAAATGACAAACTGATCGAAAGACTCAATCTGACCTTGCAGTTTGATACCATTCACCAAATAAATCGAAACCGGAACACGTTCGCGACGCAGTGCGTTCAAGAACGGATCTTGCAATGATTGCCCCTTAGCCATTCTATCTTTTCCTTATATGCTTGTTGTTTGTTACTTAAGAACCCTGCGGTCCTGAAATACTACGTAAAAATTTGCGCACGTTAACGCACCAATTGTACACAATCACCCATGCTTCGCACTAAGAACCTGTAATACCGTATCACGGGCCAATTCAGGCTGTTCGCTATCAAGCCAGTGAACATTCTGCCAGCCACGTAACCAGGTAATCTGACGCTTAGCCAACTGCCGGGTCGCGCAAATCCCCCGATAAACCATATCGTCATAGTCGATTTCACCCGCCAGATATGACCACATCTGGCGGTAGCCGACACAACGAATGGAAGGCATGTCCGTATGCAAATCTCCTCGTGCAAACAGTGCCCGAGCCTCCGCTTCAAAACCTGACGCTAACATCTGCTTAAAACGCACTTCGATACGTTGGTGCAACAACTCGCGATTCGCGGGGGCGATGGCGAACTGGCTCACCTCATAAGGTAATGCTTCGCCCGATATTTTTGTCAGCTCCGTTAAAGTTTTACCCGAAATAAAAAAAACTTCCAGTGCTCGCGAGAGTCTCTGGGGATCATTCGGATGAATACGACTACCAGCAACGGGATCAATTTCACATAATTGGCGGTGTAAGGCATCCCAACCCTGCTCACTCGCCATCTGCTCAATACGCTGGCGTACCTCCGGGTCAGCCGAGGGCAACGGCGACAACCCTTCAAGTAACGCCTTGTAATAGAGCATGGTACCACCAACAAGCAGCGGAATTCGGCCTTCACGGCTAATATCCGCCATTTCTGCTAATGCATCGCGTCGAAACTCCGCTGCCGACCAGGCTTGCGAAGGATCGAGAATATCCATCAGGCGATGAGGCGCCTGCGCTAACTCTTCCGCAGAGGGCTTGGCTGTGCCAATATCCATTCCGCGATAAATCAGTGCTGAGTCAACGCTGATCAACTCAACCGGCAGATGCTTACGTAGCTCAATGGCTAACGCGGTCTTACCGGAAGCCGTTGGCCCCATCAAAAAAATTGCCTTAGGCCGGCCAGCCATTGTTCTGTCACTCATGCTTCAGGGCGGTCAACGCCATATCAATATCGATCGGTTGCACTAATCCAGAAGGTGGCGATTTAATCAGTGCCGGACAGAGTCTTTCGACTTCCGCCAACAGCGCAATCGCCTGCGAGTGATTCCAGTGCGGATGCTCTGCCATTGCCTGGCGTGCCAGCCATTGTGCAACTGAGGCTGGCGAGGCATCCTGCTGCCGGGCGAGATAGCCTAACAGTTCTGGAATCAAGTTTTGTAAATTTTGTTGGCGCAATGGTAAAGGGACAGCGCGTAGCGTCACATGCTGTGCGTCCAGCTGCACATCAATGCCCATCCGGGTCAGTAACTCAGCAAAACGGCCAATCGCCTCACGCTCCGGCTTATCAACTTTTAATCTTACCGGGATTAACAGCGGCTGCGGTTTTAACCCTTCGTCAGCCGGATCGAGCTGCGCCTGTTTCAGCCAGCGTTCGGCCACCGGCAAGGCAATCAGCGCCAGGCTGCTGCCGCGTTCAACCAGCGCATAATGCTCGCGCATAACCGTCAGCACGCGGCCAAAACTTTGACTGTGCGCATGCAAGGGTTCTGCGGTTTTCTGTGCTGGCGTGACCTCAGGGGCCGCTTCACGCGCGCGTGGAGGTTCAGGCGTTTTCAGCAGTTGCTGATACGCTTTACCTTCGCGCGGCTGATAGCCTGGCTCCTGACGCTGCCAGTTACTGTTTCCGGCTCCGCCTGAAGCCGCTTTCGGCGCTGAAGAAGGCGCTGCGGGCGTAGCAAAGTGGTTAGCTCCGGCCGCCTGGCGATTTTCCGGCTGCCAGCGTTCGGCTGGGGCTTCCGGCGTCGCAAGTTCGGCTAAGGTTTCTGCGCCCGTTTCCTGCAGCGCACTCAGCACGCCCTGATAGATAAAATCATGTACCAGCCGCGACTGATGAAAACGCACTTCATGCTTGGCAGGATGCACATTCACATCTACCTGGTGCGGATCGATTTGCAGATAAAGCACGTAGGCAGGCTGATGGTTATCTCCCAGCTTGTCCTGATAGGCCTGGCGGATCGCATGGTTAATCAGACGATCGCGCATCATGCGGCCATTGACGTAGCAGTATTGCAGCTCAGTCACCTGGCGTGAACCGGCCGGATCGGCGACCCAACCATGCAAACTCAGATCGCCATGCTGCCACTCAATCGCCAGCGCATGAGTCATAAAGGCGCTGCCGCAAATCGCCGCCAGTCGGCGCTCCTGCTGGCTGCTTTCACTCACGCCGCGGTACTGCCGCACCAGTTTACCGTTGTGGGTTAATGCAATCGCCACATCAAAGCGCGCCAGCGCAATGCGGCGTATCACCTCATCAATATGGGTAAACTCAGTTTTTTCGGTGCGCATAAATTTGCGACGCGCTGGTGTGTTATAAAACAGATCGAGCACTTCCAGCGTGGTGCCTTGCGGATGCGCGGCAGGTTTGACGGTTACCGCCATATCACGCCCTTCAGCATAGGCTTGCCAGGCTTCACTTTGCGCTTCGGTGCGCGAGGTTAACGTCAGACGAGAAACCGAACTGATACTGGCCAGCGCTTCGCCGCGAAAACCGAGGCTGACAATCGCTTCCAGATCGTCAAGGGTGGTGATTTTACTGGTAGCATGACGCGCAAGGGCCATCGCCAGTTCATCTTTACTGATGCCACAGCCATTGTCACGAATGCGGATCAGCTTGGCGCCGCCTTTTTCGATATCAATATCAATACGCGTCGCGCCTGCATCCAGACTGTTCTCCACCAGCTCCTTGACCACCGACGCTGGTCGTTCAACCACTTCACCCGCCGCGATTTGGTTAGCCAGTTGGGGTGGTAACACCTGAATGGGCATGCTTTATCCTTGTATGTCAGGATGCGGGAATAGAAAGTGTTTGTCCCAACATCACATTGGTACTTTTCATATTGTTGGCCTGCATAATGGCTTTCGAACTGACGCCATAATGAACGGCAATCGCCGTCAGAGAATCACCCCGCACCACTTTATGCTTCTTCGGCTTACTGCTGACTTTAGTGGTAGTGGTGGCGCCAGCCGGAACTTTCAAGCGCTGCCCGACCCAGACGCCATCTTTTTTCAGATTGTTGAGCGAGCGCAAGGTGGCCATGCTGACACCATTATGTGCCGCGATGCCCGACAGCGTTTCACCGCGCTGCACGACGTGGCGCTTTGTCGCGCCAGTGTAGTGCGTTGCCGTCGATGAACTGTTAGCTCTTACGTTAACCGCCGCTGCTGACTCCAGCGGACGGTTTTCCTGCTTTGGGCCGGATTGTAGCGGATGCGTCAGGAAGTAGTTGCGCAGTCCTTTGTAAATCGACTGGGCAATCTTCTCCTGGTACGCGCTACTGCCTAGCAGTCGCTCCTCCGCAGG
Organism: Winslowiella toletana; assembly: GCF_032164335.1. Lineage (NCBI taxonomy): Bacteria > Pseudomonadati > Pseudomonadota > Gammaproteobacteria > Enterobacterales > Erwiniaceae > Winslowiella > Winslowiella toletana. The sequence continues at coordinate 4,416,009 of NZ_CP134152.1, forward strand.
GTTACTGATAAAACCGGTTTCCACCAACAGTGACGGAATATCCGGCGAACGCAATACGCCAAGGCTGGCATGTTCCGGGCGGCGCTTATGCAGCGAACCCACACGCTGCAGCTCAGCGAGAACTTTCTCCGCCACGTCATAGCCGACGCGCTGCGAGTGACCAAACTGTAAATCCAGTACCGCTTGACTCAGATAGGGATCGGCCTGACTGTTTGCCAGCAAATCACCTGCACCGCCCAGCAGTTCCGACTGTTTCTCGTGCTGCTCCAGCCAGTTAGCCATTTCACTGTTGGCGCGACGGTTAGAGAGCACCCAGACCGAGGCACCTGATGCGCTACGATTTGGCGCCGCATCGGCGTGGATAGAGATCAGCACATTGGCATTTTGCTTACGCGCCACGTCAGATCGCCCCATTACCGAAATAAAATAGTCACCATCGCGGGTCAGCACGCCTTTAAACATCGGGTCGGCATTAAGCAATGCTTTTAGCTTGCGCGCGATGGCAATGGTCACGTTCTTCTCTTTCAGGCCATCACGACCAATCGCCCCGGGATCCTGACCGCCGTGTCCGGCATCGATAGCCACCACGATAGTATCATTGGCGCTGGAGCTGGTGCGTCCCGGTGCCACGCGCGTATTGCCGCTGGTCACCGCCGTCACTTTGTTACCGTCGAACGGATTACGCTCCGGTTTGGCTGGCGCAGTTTTGGTTACCGGATTGCTGCGCGTGGCGCTGCTCACTGCTGCCGGACGCGGACTGCTGCTAGCGGTTTGCGTGCCGGTAATAGTGAACACCACGTCATAATTATTGCCGTTGCGTTTGGTTACCGCGCGGGTACGCCCGGCCTGCGTCAGTTCAAATACCAGCCGGATGCTCTGGCTGTCTTTTGGCTGGCTGGAACGAATGCGTTTGACGATGTTGTCACCGCTAAACGTCAGCGGCAACCCCTGAATCACACCACTCTGGCGAATATCCAGCACCACCCGCTCTGGGCCATGCAGCGGAAAAAAACCGTACACCGGCTGACCGTTAAAGCTCAGAGTAATGGTGGCTTTACTGTTGCCATTGGAGACTTTTATATCGGAAAGATTCGCCGCCAGTGAGGAGAATGAAGCCAGACAGCATGCCAACATCAACGCTAATCTAACGCGAAACATCATGGGCAATCCTTGTTCGCGGTGAACTGCTGCAACATACGTTCTCCTGCAGTAGAAAGTGCGGTGATTTCAGCCAGACGCCCCTGCGCCTGATAGTGCAAATGCAGGGCTAAATCGGGTGGCGGCAATACGCCTTCGCCCTGCTGCGGCCACTCCACCAGACAAAGGGTATCGTCAGCAAAATAGTCACGAATCCCCATAAACTCCAGCTCTTCAGGATCGGCCAGGCGATAGAGATCAAAATGATAAACCGTGCGTCCGGGCAGCGTATAGGGTTCAACCAGCGTATAAGTCGGGCTTTTCACATTGCCCTGGTGGCCCAGCGCCTGTAAAAATCCGCGACTAAAGGTGGTTTTGCCTGCGCCTAAATCGCCATAAAGATGGATGACCGCCGCGCTGTCGCAAGCGCGGGCCACACTGGCACCCAGTTCTAGGGTTGCTGCCTCATCGGGCAATGCGATAACACTGGTATTCATGCTTTAGTATTCGAAATCTCTGGATTGACAAACAGATACAGCTCGGAAAACAGATCGGTTGCTAACATACCGCGTGTACCATAGCGTGCCGCCAGGGAGTCTGCGGCCGCGCCATGCACCACACAGCCGGCACAGGCAGCATCATACAATGAGAGTTTTTGCCCTGTCAGTCCGCCGATAATACCGGAAAGCACATCGCCCATACCGCCCGAGGCCATGCCAGCATTACCGACATCGGCAAACGCCAGTTCGCCCTGCTGACTGGCGATAACAGTTCCTGCGCCTTTCAGTACTACCACACCGCCATAGCGTTTTACCAGGCGCTGCGCCGCATGTAAGCGGTCACTCTCAATTTCAGCCGTTTTAACATTCAGCAACCGTGCTGCTTCACCAGGATGCGGCGTAATAATTCGATTCTGACGTTTCTCAGGGCTGATTGCCAGCAGGTTAAGCGCATCTGCGTCCCAAAGCATCGGTTTCTGACTGTTTTCAACCTTTTTCAGCGCCTTCTTACCCCAGTCTCCCTGGCCGAGGCCGGGGCCAATGACAATCACATCGGCCCATTCCAGCCCGTCATCCAGTGCTTCTGCGGTTAATTCCTGCACCATCAGCTCCGGACGGGCGGTCAGCAGTGAGGCAATATTCTGTTTGTGAGTAAGTACTCGCACTAATCCTGCACCACTGCGCAGTGCCGCTTCGCTGGTCATGCGAATCGCGCCGGCGGTGCCGTGATCGCCACCAATAATCAATAAACGCCCGTGATCGCCTTTATGGGACGTTGCCCGGCGCGGTCGCAGCCACTGCGCTAAATCACTGGCATCATAACGCGTCATCGGCGCTTGCTGGCCCGCAAGCCAGCACTCCAGACCCAGCGCGTGATAGCTCAGTTTGCCAACGTAATCGCGGGCTTTCCCGGTCAGTAATCCTGGTTTCAGTGCGATAAACGTCAGAGTTCCGGCCGCCTCGATCGCCTCACCAGCAGCAGCACCGTTAGTCGCCTGTAGGCCGGAAGGAATATCGACGGCAAATTTCGGCGCAGGGTGCTGATTAGCTTTGGCGATTAATTCATCATACGGTGCTTTTGGTGGACGATTTAATCCGGTACCCAGCAAAGCATCCACGATTACTTCGACTTTTTCCGGCCAGGGCGCATCGGCAGCATGGATCAAACCGCCCGCCGCCAGCCAGCTATCGCGCGCAGCCTGCGCTTCATCCGGCAGCGGCTTACTGCCTTCACAAGCCAGCAGCGTTACCTCAATTCCGGCCGCCTGCGCCAGTCGTGCCACAACATAACCGTCACCACCGTTGTTACCGTGTCCGCATAAAATTAACCAGTGATGCGCATCCGGCCAGCGCCGGATGATATGTTCATATACGGCTCCACCCGCGCGCTGCATCAGTTCAAACAGCGTAATTCCGAGGGTGTCTGCGGCTGAGGTTTCCAGATGGCTCATCGCCTCTGCAGGCCATACAGAGTGTGGTAAACTGGCGGTGTTTTCTCTTTCTCTATGGTCAGTCATGTCGCACCCTCTCGATCTTCATCAGCTTGCCCAGGATATTAAACAGTGGGGACTGTCGCTCGGTTTTCAGCAGGTCGGTATTTGCGATACCGACTTAACGCCGGAAGAACCGCGGCTGCAGGCATGGCTGGACAAACAGTATCATGGCGAAATGGACTGGATGGCGCGTCATGGCATGATGCGCGCCCGCCCGCATGAATTGTTGCCCGGTACGCTGCGCGTAATCAGCGTACGGATGAACTATCTTCCTGCCAAAGCAGCTTTTGCCAGCACGCTGAAAAATCCCCGCCTTGGTTATGTTAGTCGTTATGCGCTGGGACGTGATTACCACAAAGTATTACGCAATCGCTTGAAAAAGCTTGGCGATATGATCCGCGAGCGCTGTGGCGACAGTCAGTACCGCCCCTTTGTCGACTCAGCCCCGTTGCTTGAGCGCCCGCTGGCGGTCAAAGCCGGGCTGGGCTGGACCGGTAAACACTCTTTGATTCTGAATCGCGAAGCAGGTTCATGGTTTTTCCTCGGTGAATTGTTAATTGATATTCCATTACCGGTGGATCAACCGCAGGAAGAGAACTGCGGGCGCTGCGTGGCCTGTATCACCACCTGCCCAACCGGTGCCATTGTTGAACCCTACGTGGTTGATGCCCGCCGCTGCATTTCCTATCTCACTATTGAGCTGGAGGGAGTGATTCCGGAGGAATTTCGCCCACTGATTGGTAACCGGATTTACGGTTGCGACGACTGCCAGCTAATTTGTCCATGGAACCGTTACGGCCAACTTACCGACGAAGATGATTTTAGTCCACGGGCGGTGTTGCACGCTCCGCCGCTGAGTGAACTTTTTGCCTGGGATGAGGCAAAGTTTTTACGCATTACGGAAGGCTCGGCAATTCGCCGCATTGGTCATCTGCGCTGGTTGCGCAATATTGCGGTGGCAATGGGCAATGCGCCCTGGGATACAGAGATCGTGGCGGCGCTGGGCGCGCGAGTGGGCGAAAATGCAATGTTGGATGAACATATCCACTGGGCATTGGCGCAACAGCAGATTAAACGCAGCGAACAGGTGATTGAGGTTCAACGACCGCAGCAAAAACGCCTGGTGCGGGCTATCGAGAAGGGATTACCACGTGATGCATAAGCGTACGATTGAATGGCGGGCGACTCACTTCAGGTTTTCCACACGCTGTGAATAAAAATAAAAAAGCGTTGTCATTCAACTGTCACAGCCGCAAAACGCGATTGGAACGAAAAACCATAAAGTTATTTTTTACTTTTAAATCATATTGTTATATTTCACATGGAATTATCGACTGCAAAAATACCTGAGCAGCAGCAACAACTAACCTGTGGATAACTCTGTTTAAAAGATTTTGACTATTGGGGAATGCAGCAAAGAGCAGTCGACTTATCGCTGTGGATAATTCATCTGAAAAAGGAAGTTTAAAAATTTGGAGCGGGAAACGAGACTCGAACTCGCGACCCCGACCTTGGCAAGGTCGTGCTCTACCAACTGAGCTATTCCCGCATAAGAACTGGTGTGCTGTAAACAGCAAAATCAAATTTTGGAGCGGGAAACGAGACTCGAACTCGCGACCCCGACCTTGGCAAGGTCGTGCTCTACCAACTGAGCTATTCCCGCTTTGGAACTGGTGTACTGCAATACTGCAAAATCAAATTTTTGGAGCGGGAAACGAGACTCGAACTCGCGACCCCGACCTTGGCAAGGTCGTGCTCTACCAACTGAGCTATTCCCGCTTTGGAACCGGTGCGCTTTATCAGCGACAACTTACTCTATTTTCTAACCGTAAATGGCCTTTAAATCGCTAACCTACTGATTAAAAGAACTTTTACGCATCCCCTTGTCAGGGAAGGTCGCCATTATGGACCTGTTCGAAAATGATGGCAAGCCCTTTGTTCACAAAGACGGTTTGAATGCCTGGAAGTTCGTCACCCGGAAAACTATGCTGCCGTACGTTATTGATGCCGCACAGCAGCATAATCAAACTGTTACATGTTTGCTTGTTGATAGAACGACAGATCGAGATACGGTTCAGGATCGCTTAACGTCCTGGCAGGAATACCATATTTGGAACGAAGTGCCAGAACCAGCTTCATCCCCTCGGGATGGAGAGCGGAATCGCGAAAGAATCCGGTTTCTGGCGTCAGCATAATATCCAACGTACCTTTCGCCAGTGCAGGCGTCATTGAGGCCCCTGCGTTAGCCACCAGAATAGCCTCTGCCACCTGACGATTTTGCGGATTATACAGCCAGTCAATGGCTTTCCTGTAGGCGCGGATAAAACCCACGACAGACTGACGATTCTGTTGCGCCCAACTCCGGCTAACCGCAGCGGTCATTCCCTGATACGGCCCCAATTCATCTGATACCCTGGCCAGCGTGCGTAATCCAGCGGCCTGCCCCAGCAGGTCGAATGGCGTCATCTGGATGGTGGCTGCGTGACTTTTATCTGTCAGCATATCGCGATAGCGACTGGCAACCCCACCCGCACGTTCGAATTTGACAGAACTCTCCTCAACGCCATTTCGCGCCAGCATCTCCCGCATCACGAAGGCAAAACCGGTGGTCATGGCATCAACAGTAATCGTCCGCCCCTTTAACGCTGCGATACTTTCAACATCAGGCTGCGCCGATATTGAAAGAAATCCGTTGTCGGAAGCCAAAACTGACACCACGTCGATCTTCTGTCCCGGCGGAATCCACGCTTCCCCCTGCCCCTCACGATAAGCGATAACATTGTCAAACGTCGTCATGGCAACATCGTAGTTCCCGGCGATTAAATTCGACATCTGATAGGTAGAGCCGGGAGTGAAATCCAGACTCACTTTCAACCCCTCATCAGCAAAAAAGCCCTGTCGCTCGGCTACCCATATGGGCAAGTTGAAACCACCGGCAAATCCAATCACCCGAATATCTTTGGCGGTATCGGTCGGCGGCCTTAGCTCCGGGAACACCCGTTCGCTTTGCGCTACAGCACTATGCGTCATTGAGAAAAAGGCAGTTGCCGTCAGTATCATTTTGAGTATTGCGGTCCATTTCATCTATAGATTTCCTATCCAGACTCGGTTGAAGACGCAGCGGTATCCGATATATCAGCGATCCTGCTGAGACGGTTCACATCGACTATTAACAACGGTCAGTTAACAGCAATAAATTAGATGAGACGCCAGTTAAAAAGTTCAGGGCTGAGTTATTCGAAGGGACATTGAAGGACGGCGAATGTTTATGTTTCCGGGCGAGGCTCATCGGACAACCAGAAAGAAGTCGCGTAATAATCTGAAGAGGGAGTGTTATTCACTGCATCAGTGAAAAATATTCGCTGGCAGCAATCTGCAACTGGAAAAAATTAAGGCTTGTGTCAGGAAGTGTATAACTGGGAGGTTTGAAAAAAATTTGGAGCGGGAAACGAGACTCGAACTCGCGACCCCGACCTTGGCAAGGTCGTGCTCTACCAACTGAGCTATTCCCGCTCTGCGTACCAATAAAATTCTTCACCGGTACGGGGTGCGCATTATACGAAAAATTACCTCCCCTGCAACTCCCGGAAAGTAATTATTTTCGCTTTCGCAGCAATTGCTGTTTTATTAGCCCATCGCTGTACAAATTATTAGCGCGGGCGGCAAAACGCCGCCCGTGAGGTTCAGGGCTGAATAAAATGTTCGCGGTAATAAGCCAGTTCAGCGACTGATTCACGAATATCATCCAATGCCTGATGCGTACCCTGCTTTTTAAAACCTGGCAGAATTTCTGGTTTCCAGCGGCGAGCCAGCTCTTTTAAGGTGCTGACATCAAGATAACGATAGTGGAAATAGGCTTCCAGCTCCGGCATATATTTAAACAGGAAACGACGATCCTGACCGACGCTGTTGCCACAAATCGGTGACTTATTTGCCGGTGCCCACTGTTGCAGAAACTCGATGGTCGCCCGCTCAGCAGCGCGATCGTCAAACTGGCTGGCTTTAACCCGCTCGACCAGCCCGCTGCCGGTATGGGTGCGCACATTCCAGTCATCCATTAACGCCAGCTGTTCGTCGCTCTGATGAACTGCAATCACCGGGCCTTCCGCCAGGATATTCAGATTGGCATCCGTCACCAGCGTCGCAATCTCAATAATGCGATCGCGCTCGGGATCGAGGCCGGTCATTTCAAGGTCGATCCAAATCAGGTTATTTTCATTTCCGCTCATGTTTAATCCCGCAGTTGCCAAAGTCGTCATTACAACGAATAAGGGTGTATCATAGACGTTTTGCCCGGTATGGGCGAACCGCCGTCAGTTCTGTGAGGTAGAGTGAGCAAAAATAAACTGTCCAAAGGTCAACAACGTCGCGTCAGCGCCAACCACGATCGCCGCCTGAAACAGCGTGAAGGCAAACCTGAGCCTGACGACAGCCTGTTTGGTGAAGCGCGCGATGGTATTGTGATCAGTCGTTTTGGCATGCACGCCGACGTCGAGGATGCTGATGGAACGGTGCATCGCTGCAACATTCGTCGCACTATTCGCTCGCTGGTCACCGGCGATCGCGTTGTCTGGCGTCCGGGTCAGGAAGGCGGCGCAACGGTAAAAGGCATTGTTGAAGCGGTGCATGAACGCACCTCGGTACTGACACGTCCGGATTTCTATGACGGCGTTAAACCGATTGCCGCTAATATCAATCAAATCGTCATCGTCTCGGCGATTTTGCCCGAGCTTTCACTGAATATCATCGACCGCTACCTGGTTGCCAGCGAAACGCTGGATGTCGAACCACTGCTGGTGCTGAATAAAACCGATCTGCTGGATGACAAAGGCCGTGCCTTTGTGGATGAGCAGATGGATATTTATCGCCATATTGGCTACCGCGTATTGATGGTTTCCAGCCATGAAAAACAGGGCCTGAAAGAGCTGGAAGAGGCACTGACTGGCCGCATCAGCATCTTTGCCGGACAGTCCGGCGTCGGTAAATCCAGCCTGCTGAACGCTCTGCTCGGCCTCGATCTGGGTCGCGATGAGATTCTGACTAACGACGTTTCTGATGTTTCCGGCCTCGGTCAGCACACCACTACCGCCGCCCGTCTTTATCACTTCCCTCACGGCGGGGATGTGATTGACTCACCTGGGGTACGTGAATTTGGTCTCTGGCACCTCGAACCGGAACAAATCACCCGTGGATTTGTCGAATTCCGTGAGTTTCTTGGTGATTGTAAATTCCGCGACTGCAAACACGATACCGATCCAGGCTGCGCCATTCGCGAAGCGGTGGATAACGGCACCATCAATGAGTCGCGCTTCTTTAACTACCACCGCATTCTCGAAAGCATGTCACAGGTAAAGACACGTAAAAACTTCGCCAGTGATGACTAATCTGTACACCAACAGGCAATGATGTCTGGTACATAGCCTAAAGAAACGGGCGCTGCTACAATTCGCCCCCTTTTTCTCTCAACGTCGTGTATTAAGCCAGGAGGCTAACGTGTTGGATCGTATTAAACTCGGCCTGAATTATTTGCTGCCAAAGAAGTGGTTAACTGAATTAGCCGGATGGGGCGCCAGCAAGCGCGCAGGATGGCTGACCAAAGCAGTTATCGACAGCTTTGTCTGGTTCTATAAGGTCGATATGTCCGAAGCTCAGAAAGCGGATACTGCGACCTATCGCACCTTCAATGACTTTTTTGTCCGCCCACTGCGTGACGACGTGCGCCCAATTGATACCGACCCGAATCTGCTGGTGCTGCCTGCCGATGGCGCAATCAGCCAGCTCGGTCATATTGATGGCGACAATATTTTCCAGGCCAAAGGGCATAACTACTCGCTGGAAGCGCTGCTGGCCGGTAACTATCAAATGGCCGACCAGTTCCGTGACGGCGAGTTTGTGACCACTTACCTTGCGCCTCGTGATTATCACCGCGTACATATGCCGTGTAACGGTATCCTGCGCGAAATGATCTATGTACCCGGCGACCTGTTCTCGGTTAACCCGCTGACCGCGCAAAACGTACCGAATCTGTTCGCGCGTAATGAACGCGTCATCTGTTACTTCGATACTGAATTTGGCCCAATGGTGCAAATTCTGGTCGGTGCGACCATTGTCGGCAGCATCGAAACCGCCTGGTCAGGCACGGTAACGCCGCCGCGTACCGGCGTAATTAAACGCTGGACCTGGCCGGGTGCTGAAGAAGAAGGTTCCGTGGTATTGCTGAAGGGCCAGGAAATGGGCCGCTTTAAACTTGGCTCAACGGTAATCAACCTGTTTGCGCCAGGCAAAGTAAAACTGGCAGAAAGCCTGACGCCGGAAACCAAAACCCGTCTCGGTCAACCGCTGGCAATTGCCTTGCAGAAAACCGATGCCGAAACCGTGTTACATCACCAATAGCAGAACCTAACGTGCGCCTGATTCTTACTATTTTACTGGGCTGTTGTTTAAGTTGGCCCGTGTTAGCTGCCAGTCTTCCCGATGACGGTCTGCTTAAGCAAGAGCTTGAGCAGGCTAAGTCTGGCAAAAATACGCCGAATCAGGCGGAACTGGTTCAGACGCTGGAAACCGCGCTGAACTGGCTGAATGAGCGTAAAGCCTCGCTTGAACTGACCGATCAATACCAACAGGTTATCGACGACTTTCCGAAACTGTCCCGCGAACTGCGCCAGCAAATCACCAGTCTGACTGACAGCACCAAGTCGGTACGCAGCACTATGACCAGCGCTGAACTGGACCAGGAGATCCTGCAAATCAGCAGCCAGCTGCTGGAAGAGGGTCGTCAGGCTCAGCAGGAGCAGGATCGCGCACGCGAAATCAGTGATTCAATGTCGCAGCTGCCTCAGCAGCAGACCGAAGCACGTCGTGCATTGAGTGAAGTTGAGCGCCGGTTGCAGTCACAACCCAGCGCCACCACGCCAATGGCGCAGGCACAAATCTACGTGCGTCAGGCTGAGTCAGCCGCCCAGAAGGCACGCGTTGACGAGCTGGAGCTGGCGCAGCTGTCGGCGAATAACCGTCAGGAACTGGCGCGCATGCGCGCTGAAGTCCACCAGAAAAAAGCCGCCCAGTTGGACAACTATCTGCAGGCGTTGCGCAATCAGCTGAACAGCTTGCGTCAGCGTGAAGCTGAGCTGGCACTGGAGCGTACCGAACAGCTGGCGGAAAATAGCGGCGATCTGCCGCCGGGCATTACTGAGCAGTTTCGCGTTAACCGCGAGCTGTCTGGCGAGCTGAATCAGCAGGCGCAACGTATGGATTTGGTGGCCTCACAGCAACGACAAGCCACCAATCAGACCATTCAGGTACGTCAGGCGCTGAGCACCATTCGTGAACAATCTCAGTGGTTGGGTGCCTCCAATCTGTTAGGCGAAGCCCTGCGCGCCCAGGTCGCTCGTCTGCCAGAAATGCCGAAATCTCAGCAGCTTGACAGTGACATGGGCCAGTTGCGCGTGCAGCGCCTGTATTACGAAGATCTGTTAAATCGTCAGCAACAGCTGAGACAGCAGAAGCAGGAGAATGGCGAGGAGCTGACTAATGAACAGAAACGCATTCTTGATGCCCAGCTGCGTACCCAGCGGGAACTGCTTACCTCGCTGATTTCAGGTTGTGACACCTTAATTCTCGAAGTCACCAAGCTGAAAGTAGCCAACAGCCAGTTACAGGATGCGCTAACAGAAATTAACGAGGCCGCGCACCGTTACCTGTTCTGGACCGCTGATGTCAGTCCGATTGGCCTGAAATATCCAATCGATGTGGCACACGCGCTGAACCGTCTGTTATCTCTGGATACTTTAGGCCAGCTCGGCGGCGCATTTGTGATGATGCTTACCAGTCGCGAAACGGTGCTGCCGATTATCGCGGCGCTGCTGTTAGTCGGCATCAGCATCAGTTCTCGTCGTCACTATCATGCATTCCTCGAACGAGCGACCAGCCGCGTCGGTAAAGTAACGCAGGATCAATTCAGCCTGACGATGCGTACCGTGTTCTGGTCAATTGTGGTGGCCTTACCCCTGCCGGTATTGTGGGCAGCGCTTGGCTATGGTTTGCAACACGCCTGGCCCTACCCCATCGCCGTGGCGATTGGCGACGGCGTAACGGCGACGCTGCCGGTGCTGTGGGCATTTATGATCAGTGCCGCTTTTGCCCGGCCACAAGGCCTGTTTGTGGTGCATTTCCGCTGGCCGAAACAGCGCGTGGCGCGCGCCATGCGCTACTATTCACTGTCGATCGGCTTTATCGTGCCGCTGATCATGCTGTTGATCGCTTTTGATAATCTGGAAGAGCGACAGTTTTCCGCCACGCTTGGTCGCCTGTGCTTTGTGCTGATTTGCGGTGCATTAAGCCTGGTAACCGTCAGCCTGAAGCGCGCCGGCCTGCCGTTGTATCTCGATAAAGAGGGGAACGGCGAAAACGTTATTAATAAGATCCTGTGGAATCTGATGATCTGCATTCCGCTGGTCGCCGCGCTGGCCTCCTGCATTGGCTATCTGGCTACCGCACAAGCGCTGCTGGCCAGGCTGGAAACCTCAGTTGCTATCTGGTTCCTGCTGCTGATTATTTACCATATCATCCGCCGATGGATGCTGATTCAGCGTCGCCGCATTGCCTTTGATCGCGCACGTCAACGTCGTGCCGATATGCTGGCGAATCGCGCACGCGGCGAAGAAGAAGCGCAGCAAACCAGCGACAGTGTCGACCTGGATGAGCCGGTAATCGACCTCGATGCCATCAGTGCCCAGTCACTGCGGCTGGTGCGCTCAATTCTGACGCTGATCGCGCTGGTTTCGGTGATTGTGTTGTGGTCTGAGATTCATTCCGCGTTTGGCTTCCTGGAAAACATTAAGCTGTGGGACGCCAGCACCACGGTACAGGGTGTGGAAAGTATTGAGCCAATTACCCTCGGTTCAATACTCATCGCCATACTGGTATTGATTATTACCACCCAGCTGGTGCGCAATATGCCCGCGCTGCTGGAACTGGCGCTGTTACAGCATCTTAGCTTAACTCCCGGCACCGGCTATGCGATTACCACCCTGACCAAGTATGTGCTGCTGTTGGTGGGTGGGCTGGTCGGTTTTTCGATGATTGGTATTGAGTGGTCGAAACTGCAATGGCTGGTTGCCGCACTCGGTGTCGGACTGGGTTTTGGTTTACAGGAGATCTTCGCCAACTTTATCTCTGGCCTGATCATTCTGTTTGAGAAACCGATCCGTATAGGCGATACCGTGACCATTCGCGATCTTACCGGGAGTATTACCCGCATCAATACTCGCGCCACCACCATTACTGACTGGGACCGCAAAGAGATCATTGTGCCGAATAAGGCCTTTATTACCGAACAGTTCGTCAACTGGTCTCTCTCTGACTCCGTTACGCGCGTGGTACTGACTATACCGGCACCGGCCACCGCTAACAGTGAGGAGATCAATACCATCCTGCTGCAGGCCTCAGAGCGCTGTAGCTGGGTGCTGGATACGCCGCAGCCTGAAGCCTTCCTGGTAGATTTACAACAGGGGATTCAGCTGTTTGAGCTGCGTATTTATGCCGCCGAGATGGGTCATCGCATGCCGTTGCGTAATGAGCTGCATCAGCTGATTCTGCACGGTTTCCGTGAGCACGGTATTGAGATGCCGTTCCCGCCATTCCAGGTACGTATGGAAACGCTGGGGCAAAAAACCCCCGCCAGCAACGGCGCGCCGGCAGCGAGAACCTATAAATCGGGTGGGTTGTAAATCATCGATACGGGCGGCGCTTGCCGCCCGTTGATTTAGCAGCGATCGACCGGGAAGGCGATCACATCACTTAAACGCTCGGCTTTTAAGGCCAGCATCACCAGACGATCGACACCCAGCGCCACACCCGAGCTCTCAGGCATACCCTGTGCCAGCGCATCCAGCAGGTTGGTATCAATCGGCTGTTTTGGCAAGCCGCGTGCCGCGCGACGACGATTATCCTGCTCAAAGCGCTGACGCTGTTCACGACTATCGGTCAGTTCACGGAAGCCATTCGCCAGCTCAATGCCTTTGTAATAAACCTCAAAACGTTCAGCTACGCGGTGATCCTCAGTGCTGATCTCGGCCAGTGCCGCCTGCGACGCCGGGAAGTGATAAACAAAAGCGGGTTTATCCTGTCCAATCCTGGGTTCCACTCCCAGCATAAACAGCAGTTGCAGCAGCGTATCGCGATCTTCTTCCGCATTAGCCAGATCGCCAACGCCAAGTTTAGCCGCCGCTTCACGCAGCTGCGTTTTATCAGCCGACAGCGGATCCAGTTCCAGATGGCGGATAAACGCCTGCTGATAAGAGAGGGTCTCTGCGCTGTCACACTCCAGCACCTGCTGCAGCAAATCATCCACTTCGTTCATCAGACGATACATATCGTAATGCGGGCGATACCACTCCAGCATCGTGAATTCAGGATTGTGGTGACGCCCGGCTTCTTCATTACGGAAACTGCGACCCAGCTGATAAATCGGACCGCTACCTGCTGCCAGCAGGCGTTTCATATGGTATTCCGGGCTGGTCATCAGGTAGAGATCCAGCCCTGCGGCTGCCCCCGGGCCGACAAAGCGCGTCTTAAACGGGAACAGGTGAACATCAGTGACAGTTGCCTGACTCATTGCCGGAGTTTCTACCTCCAGCACGCCACGATCGGCAAAGAAACGTCGTATTTCAGCTAAAATCGCTGCACGTTTCAACAAATTGGCAATGGGTGCGCTCGGCTGCCAGCTTGCCGTATCGCTCATGGTAGTTACTCCGAAGTCAAACAGGGGGGTGAAGTCTACCCGTATCGCAGTGAGCAAACAAACTTCTGAGCAAATTCTCATCCAAATAGCCGCAAACCTCAAAATTACTCATTCAGACTTATTCGCAGCAACAATCTCAATTTATCGAGTAGTTATCCGCTGCCTGACAAATATCACCTATAATTAAGCGACTCATCTATAAAGGAATAGCTTATGCAACTGTGGAAAATGCTGGTAGCCGTTACTGGCGCACTGCTTTCTGTCGCCTGTAGTACCACCCCACCCAAAAATGTCACCGTGGTTGAAGGTTTTCAGGCAGATCGCTACCTCGGAACCTGGTATGAGATCGCACGTCTCGATCATCCCTTCGAGCGCGGACTCGATCACGTCACTGCAACTTACAGTCAACGCGATGACGGTGGCCTGAAGGTGGTAAACCGTGGCTTTAACGCCAAAAAGCAGAAATGGCAGGAGAGCGTCGGTAAAGCCTACTTTACCGGTGACAGCCAGCGCGCGGCGCTGAAAGTATCATTCTTTGGGCCGTTTTACGGCGGCTATAACGTGATTGCGCTGGATGATAACTATCAACATGCGCTGGTGTGTGGGCCTAATCGGGATTATCTGTGGATTTTATCGCGTACGCCAACGCTGGATGAGTCAGTGAAACAGCAGCTGGTTGAGAAAGCACGCCAGAACGGTTTCCCGGTCGAGAAGTTAATCTGGGTAAATCAGAGCTAAGGAAGGGGCCGGTACGGCAGAAAGCCCGTACCGGTTAACAGATTACTGAGTGCTCTTCTGGATCGCCTGACCACCCGCTTCAACATCTTCACCAACACCACGCGTGGTATTACAGGCAGACAGCAGGGAAGAAAGAATCAGTACGGAAAAAATAGTAGCAATACTCTTCTTAAACATAGCAATTTCCTTTTAACAGAAGTTATTAGTACAGCGCTATAAGCATAGGCGGTGAATCGACACTCTGCTTATTGCACGCGGGTTAAAAGGAAATATTTTCAGAAGAAAAGAGAATCAGCTCGCAGCGCGAGAAATGGCCCCGCCAAGATGGCGTACATCTTCGCCAAAACCATGGAAAGTATTACAGGCGCTGAGGGCACCCGTCATCAACAACGCGATGGCGACCAATTTAGCAAGCTTAATCATTCGGTTCTCACATTGAGTTGAGAGGCGTACCAGAAGTACGCCTTCGACACACTTATTTTACGCGTGACACGTATTCGCCAGAGCGAGTATCAACTTTGATCACTTCGCCGATCTGAACAAACAATGGCACTTTAACGGTTGCGCCAGTAGACAGCTTAGCTGGCTTGCCGCCGGTACCTGCGGTGTCACCCTTCAGGCCTGGATCGGTATCAACGATCTCCAGTTCAACGAAGTTTGGTGGTAATACCTGGATCGGACGGCCGTTCCACAGCGTCACGATACATTCTGCATTATCCAGCAGCCATTTCGCTGCATCACCGACTGCTTTCTCTTCAACCTGATGCTGTTCGAAAGTTTCCGGGTGCATGAAGTGGTAGAACTCACCGTCGTTGTACAGATAGTTCAGGTTAGTATCTACAACGTCTGCGCCTTCAGCGGAGTCGGTAGATTTGAAGGTTTTCTCAACGCGGCTTCCGGTCAGCAGGCGGCGCATTTTAACGCGTGCGAAGGCCTGGCCTTTACCTGGTTTAACGAACTCGCTGGATTCGATAGCGTAAGGTTCGCCTTCGAACATGATTTTGAGACCGGGACGGAAATCGTTGCTAGAATAAGTCGCCATAAAGGCCCTCTAATATTAATACTGGTACTTAGCCAAAAAAATGGCACACATTGTAACCCTAAATAGCCCTTCCAGAGAAGATTGGTTGCAGCAACTTGCTGATGTAATCACTGAACCAAATGAATTACTGCAACTTTTAGCTCTCGATTCGCATCCCGAGCTGGTTGCAGGACGTGACGCGCGCCGACTTTTTGCCCTGCGCGTGCCGCGTGCCTTCGTCTGGAGGATGAAGAAAGGCGATCCGCAAGATCCGCTGCTGCTGCAAGTTTTGACCGCTCAGCAGGAATTTGTCGATGCACCAGGTTATAGCACTGACCCGCTCGATGAGCAAAGCAGCGTGGTGCCTGGTTTACTGCATAAATACAAAAATCGTGCGTTGCTGCTGGTAAAAGGCGGTTGTGCGGTCAACTGTCGCTACTGTTTCCGCCGCCATTTCCCTTATCAGGATAACCAGGGCAACAAACGCAACTGGCAAAACGCTCTCGATTATATTCGTCAGCACCCGGAACTGGATGAAATTATTTTTTCCGGTGGCGATCCACTGATGGCAAAAGACCATGAGCTGGACTGGCTGATCGGCGAGCTGGAAGCGATTCCGCACCTGAAACGCCTGCGTATTCACAGCCGCCTGCCGGTGGTGATTCCGGCGCGTATCACCGAGAGTCTGTGTCAGCGCCTGGCGCAATCGCGTCTTCAGGTACTGCTGGTGACTCATATTAACCACGCGCAGGAAATTGATGATGCGCTACGTCACGCTATGCTGATGTTGAAGCGTGCCGGCGTAACGTTGCTCAATCAGAGCGTGCTGCTGCGCGGTATCAATGATAATGCCACCACGCTGGCGGCGCTGAGCAATGCGCTGTTTGACGCCGGAGTGCTGCCCTATTATCTGCACGTGCTGGATAAAGTGCAGGGCGCCGCGCACTTCTTTGTGCCGGATGATAAAGCTCGCGCTATCGTGCGGGAATTGCTGTCGATGGTATCAGGTTATATGGTGCCGAAGCTGGCGCGTGAAATTGGCGGTGAGCCAAGTAAAACGCAGCTGGATTTGCAGCTGCGCCAGGAATAATGCCCTTCAGTATCACAGGGGCGGCGAAAACGCCGCTCCTGCAACTGAATATCCCTTACGGGCATTTATAAACCTGGCCGCTCATCTTACTGTCCAGCGGTGCAAAGCTGGACCAGATGTTCTGCGTCGGACTGGTCGCGCCGTAAATCACGTTGCCGCCCATTTCGGCCGCACGATTACGCAGATCGTTCGCTGCGCCACGCAGTGAACTCCCCTCGCCGCCGGAACCGTTCAGCCAGTTGCTTTGCGAGCCGGTGACATTGCCCAGCAACTGGCATTCAGCTGCCGGTTGTTGATCGGTAAAAGTCACGCGTTGACCGGCTGAGTCCAGTTCTTTCGTGGTGCTACAGCCTGTCAGCAGCATCGCCGCGACAGAGAGTCCCAGCAAGACGTTAATCCGCATTTTAATCCCCATTTATTATCATCAGAGTCAGGCAGAAGCGTACCAGAAAACCGTGGGTTTTCTTAACCATCCGTTGCCACTTAATCTGTTCATTATTAAACACGCGCCACTACTTATACTATTTTCCCCCACAAAAGAAAAACCCCCTGCCATTACTGACAGAGGGTTTCGCTTTACGACCAGAGGGGGATTACATCATTCCGCCCATACCGCCCATGCCGCCCATACCACCAGCAGCACCCATATCAGGCGCATCACCTTTAGGCAGGTCAGTGACCATACATTCAGTAGTGATCATCAGGCCAGCAACAGAGGCCGCGTACTGCAGTGCAGAACGGGTCACTTTAGTTGGGTCAAGGATACCGAAGTCGATCATATTGCCGTACTCTTCGGTCTGCGCGTTGTAACCGTAGTTGCCTTCGCCCGCTTTCACGTTGTTAGTCACAACAGATGGCTCTTCACCGGCGTTAGAAACGATCTGACGCAGTGGAGCTTCCATCGCGCGCAGTGCAACACGAATACCAACAGTCTGGTCTTCGTTCTGACCGGTCAGGCCTGCCAGTTTAGAGGCAACACGCACCAGCGCTACGCCACCACCAGCAACCACGCCTTCTTCAACCGCAGCACGGGTCGCGTGCAGAGCATCTTCAACGCGCGCTTTCTTCTCTTTCATTTCAACTTCAGTTGCTGCACCCACTTTCAGTACGGCTACGCCGCCTGCCAGTTTAGCCACACGCTCCTGCAGTTTTTCTTTATCGTAATCAGAGGTCGCTTCTTCGATCTGCTGACGAATCTGAGTGACTCGACCTTTGATAGCACTCTCTTCACCCACGCCATCGATGATGATGGTGGTGTCTTTGTTGATTACAACGCGTTTCGCCTGGCCCAGATCTTCCAGCACGGCTTTTTCCAGTTCCATACCGATCTCTTCAGAGATAACGGTACCACCGGTCAGGGTCGCAATATCCTGCAGCATGGCTTTACGACGGTCGCCGAAACCAGGTGCTTTAACTGCAGCCACTTTCACGATGCCGCGCATGGTGTTAACCACCAGAGTAGCCAGTGCTTCGCCTTCAACATCTTCAGCGATGATCAGCAGTGGTTTACCGGCTTTAGCAACGGCTTCCAGTACTGGCAGCATTTCACGGATGTTGGAGATTTTTTTATCAGCCAGCAGAATAAATGGCGTTTCCAGTTCTACTGCGCCAGTTTCTGGTTTGTTGATGAAATAAGGGGACAGGTAGCCACGGTCAAACTGCATACCTTCAACCACATCCAGCTCGTCCTGCAGGCCGGTGCCTTCTTCAACGGTGATAACACCTTCTTTGCCCACTTTTTCCATCGCCTGAGCGATCAGAGTACCCACGGTCTCATCGGAGTTAGCAGAGATAGTACCAACCTGAGCAATTGCTTTAGAGTCTGAGCAAGGAACAGACAGGGCTTTCAGCTCTTCAACCGCAGCGATAACCGCTTTGTCGATGCCGCGCTTCAGGTCCATTGGGTTCATACCCGCGGCAACGGCTTTCAGGCCTTCGTTTACGATGGACTGTGCCAGTACGGTAGCGGTGGTGGTACCGTCGCCCGCAGCGTCGTTAGCTTTAGAAGCGACTTCTTTCACCATCTGCGCACCCATGTTCTCGAACTTGTCTTCCAGTTCGATTTCACGTGCGACAGAAACACCATCTTTAGTGATGGTCGGTGCACCAAAAGATTTATCCAGAACCACGTTACGGCCTTTCGGGCCCAGGGTAACTTTTACTGCATCTGCCAGTACGTTAACGCCACGTAGCATTTTTACGCGTGCATCATTACCGAATTTTACGTCTTTAGCTGCCATTTTAAATTCCCTTCAATTGGTTACGTTCAGTGAGGTACGCGTAAATTACGCTTCAACAATTGCCAGAATGTCGCTTTCAGAGATGATCAACACGTCTTCATTGTCGATTTTTTCAGTTTTAGCGCCGTAGCCTTCATTGAAAATGACAACATCACCTACTTTCACGTCTAACGACTTAACATCACCGTTTTCCAGGATGCGGCCATTGCCTACCGCGAGAACTTCACCACGGGTAGATTTCGCCGCAGCAGAGCCGGTCAGAACGATGCCGCCAGCAGATTTGGATTCAACTTCTTTACGCTTAACGATTACACGATCGTGCAATGGACGAATTTTCATGTGATAGCTCTCCTTTGAGAAGTCCAATCAATTTTGGGATGAAAGCCGGTCATATTGGCTGCCGGCCTCGTGACGGAAGAGATAGGGCCAGGGTGGGTTGCTTTCAAGGGCAAAAAATTAATTTTTTTTACTTGCCAATGATTAGCCTTAAGTTTCCGTCATCAGGCTGATAAAAAAAATGGGTGAAGCTGGCTTCACCCATTAGTGATAACAGTTGTTTTAGCGATCTTTATGATCGTCGTGCTCAATACGCTCAATATCTTTGCGTTCGTACTCACCGTCGAACGTCTGACCGCGATCGGGCCCGGCTGCTGTGCCACGCCATACTTTCAGATGCGGCATCAGTTTCAATGTCAGGTGCTTCTGTACCGGCGGCAGTAACAGCAACAAACCGATAAAATCGGTGAAGAAACCTGGCAGTAACAGCAAGAAACCCGCGAGGATCAGTGAAACGCTTTTCACCATCTCGACCGCCGGACTTTCGCCCGCCGCCAGCTTCTGCTGCATCAGCATAAAGTTTTTAATACCCTGGTTTTTCACCAGCGACACGCCGATGCAGGAGGTGAAAATCACCAGCAGCATGGTCATCAGCACGCCTATCACGTGCGCAACCTGAATAAAGATGGAAATTTCTATCCAGGCCAGCAGAAAAAACACTAAAAACGGTAACCAGCGCACCGCATACTCCTATGTAGAGGCCACCCCGCAAAAGGCACGGCGGCAAAAAATGGCGATTATCACAATCGTAGTTACTGAGATGGGAACGGTCAGACACTTTTTCAACCTGAAAGGTCGAAATTACTTCACAGGGTTAATTTTGGGACTACGATCACATATTGTTAACACCGTTTCGTTAGTAAATTGTCGTTAAGTGATCTGTGTTGCGGCATTTCTGACATAACAGCATATGATCGTGCTCGCCTGGTCGATAACGGATAAAATATCGGCGCTGGCATTCCACGACGAAATAATCACACGATTTGTGATGACTTAACCGGTAGCAATAACAAGAAGGTTCCCATGGTAAATAACATTCGTATCGAAGAAGACCTGTTAGGTATGCGGGAAGTTCCGGCAGATGCCTACTACGGTGTTCATACTTTGCGTGCGATTGAAAATTTCTATATCAGTAACAACAAAATCAGTGACATCCCTGAGTTTGTTCGCGGCATGGTAATGGTGAAAAAAGCAGCAGCAATGGCGAATAAGGAACTTCAGACCATTCCTCGCAACGTCGCCAACGCCATTATTCAGGCTTGTGATGAAGTGCTGAATAACGGCAAATGCATGGACCAGTTCCCGGTTGATGTTTATCAGGGCGGTGCCGGCACCTCGGTTAACATGAATACCAATGAAGTGCTGGCTAACATCGGCCTTGAGCTGATGGGCCATCAAAAAGGTGAGTATCAGTTCCTTAATCCCAACGATCACGTCAATAAATGCCAGTCGACCAACGATGCCTACCCTACCGGTTTCCGCATCGCGGTTTACAGTTCGATTCTCAAACTGCTTGATGCAATTGGGCAATTAGGTGAAGGCTTCCAGCGCAAGGCCGTCGAATTCGAATCTGTGATCAAAATGGGCCGTACTCAGTTGCAGGATGCGGTACCGATGACCTTAGGTCAGGAATTCCACGCCTTCAGCGTGCTGCTGAATGAAGAGATCAAAAGCATTCTGCGCACCGGTGAACTGCTGCTCGAGGTAAACCTCGGTGCTACCGCTATCGGTACTCGCCTGAACACGCCGGAAGGCTATCAGCAGCTGGCGGTTCAGAAACTGGCGGAAGTCAGTAATCTGCCTTGCGTACCGGCAGAAGATTTGATCGAAGCGACGTCTGACTGCGGCGCTTACGTGATGGTTCACTCCTCGCTAAAACGCCTGGCGGTGAAAATGTCCAAGATCTGTAACGATCTGCGTCTGCTCTCCTCCGGACCGCGCGCCGGTCTGAATGAGATCAACCTGCCAGAACTGCAGGCCGGTTCCTCCATCATGCCAGCTAAAGTTAACCCGGTGGTGCCAGAAGTGGTAAACCAGGTCTGCTTTAAAGTTATCGGTAACGACACCACGGTAACGATGGCTTCAGAAGCCGGTCAGCTGCAGCTGAACGTAATGGAACCAGTTATTGGTCAGGCGCTGTTTGAATCTATCCATATTTTGACCAATGCCTGTTATAATCTGCTGGAAAAATGCGTCAATGGCATTACCGCTAACAAAGCAGTCTGTGAAGCTTACGTATTTAACTCAATTGGTATCGTCACTTATCTCAACCCGTACATTGGTCACCACAATGGTGATATCGTCGGTAAGATCTGTGCGGAAACCGGTAAGAGCGTGCGTGAAGTGGTGCTGGAGCGAGGCCTGTTGACCGAGGCAGAACTGGATGACATCTTCTCAATACAGAATCTGATGCATCCGGCATATAAGGCAAAACGCTATACCGATGAAAACGAACAATAAAATTCAGACCGGTTAAACTTTTTTAAGGCACGTCAGTTCTCAGAACGACGTGCCTTTTTCATGTCTGCAGCAAACAAATTATTAACGGTTAATTTTCATTTACTTATCAAGGAGCACAGTATGATCACAGTTGAGCTGATCATCGTCCTGTTGGCCATCTATTTAGGTGCGCGACTGGGCGGGATTGGCATTGGGTTCGCCGGTGGACTGGGCGTGCTGGTATTGACGCTGGGCTGCCAGATAAAGCCCGGTGCCATTCCCTTCGACGTGATTGAAATCATTATGGCGGTGATTGCAGCCATTGCCGCCATGCAGGTGGCGGGCGGGATGGATTACCTGGTCAGCCTTGCCGAGCGCCTGCTGCGCAAGCATCCGCGCCACATAACCTTCCTTGCACCACTGGTGACTTATCTGATGACGCTACTGGCTGGTACTGGCCATACGGCGTTCTCCACCCTGCCGGTAATTGCCGAGGTGGCGAAAGAGCAAGGCGTGCGCCCTTCGCGTCCACTGTCGATTGCCGTGGTGGCCTCGCAGATTGCCATTACCGCTTCACCGATCTCCGCAGCCGTGGTGTTCTTCGCCGGTATTCTTGAGCCACAAGGCATTAGCTACCTTGAACTGCTGGCGGTGGCGATCCCTTCAACCATGGTAGCGATATTTATTGCCGCGCTGATTACCAATTTCCTCGGCAAAGAGCTGAAAGACGATCCGGTCTACCAGTCGAAGCTGGAAAAAGGCGAGGTCACGCTGCGCGGTGCCAGCGTATTTGAAGAAAAACCTGGCGCGAAACGCTCAGTGCTGCTGTTCCTGTTGGGCATCGTGGCAGTGGTGTTTTATGCTACCGCCATCAGCGATACCGTCGGCCTGATCAGCAACCCGGTGCTGCCGCGCAATGAAGCCATCGTGGTGTTTATGTTGACGATTGCCACGCTAATCTGCGTCAGTTGTAAAGTGGATACCAGCGAAATCCTCTCTGCCAGCACCTTTAAATCGGGAATGAGCGCCTGTATCTGTGTGCTCGGCGTCGCGTGGCTGGGCGATACTTTTGTCAGAGCCCATATCGATGATATCCAGGCCGTGGCTGGCGATCTGCTGCAAAGCTATCCGTGGATGCTGGCAATCGTGCTGTTCTTCGCCTCAACCCTGCTGTACTCACAGGCCGCCACCACCAAAGCGCTGATGCCTGCGGCGTTAGTACTCGGCGTTTCGCCAATCACCGCAGTGGCTTCCTTTGCTGCGGTATCGGCACTGTTTGTACTGCCGACTTACCCGACCCTGCTGGCGGCGGTGGAAATGGATGATACCGGCTCGACGCGTATTGGTAAGTTCGTCTTTAACCACTCGTTCCTGATTCCCGGCGTGATAGCGATTGTGCTGTCAGTGCTGGCTGGCTTTGTCTTTGGCCAGTTGATTTTATAATCTGCCTTCTCCCTCCCCATCCCGTGGGGAGGGTTGCACTGTTCGCCACTGTTGCTTACATCCTGTCAAAGCCGGCACTACAGCCGCGTGATATAATTTGCGCTTTCCACCAAAGGAGTGCTCGATGAGCCAGTCCACCGCTATTGTGCTGCTGTGCACCGCACCTGACGAAGACAGTGCCGAAGAGCTGGCGGCTCAGGCGCTGGCAGCAAGGCTTGCCGCCTGCGTTACCATGCTGCCGGGTGCCACCTCCTGGTACTATTGGGAAGGAAAACTTGAGCAGGCAACTGAAGTTCAGCTGCTGCTGAAAAGTGACGTCGCCCATCAGCAACAGCTTATCGAGCTGTTGAAAGCCGCACATCCTTACCAGACACCGGAACTTCTGGTCCTGCCCGTACAACATGGAGAGAGTGAATACCTGTCATGGCTCAGCGCATCTTTAAGCTAGTTTTTATTCTGCTAATCGGCCTGTTCAGCATTCAGGCCAATGCCTCGCTGTTCGGGCAACAAAGTACCCGCCAGTTTGTGCCGGTGAATCAGGCTTTTGCTTTCGATTTTGATCAGAAAGATAACCAGCTCACCCTCAGTTGGCAGGTAAAGCCGGGCTACTATCTTTATCGTCAGCAGATCACTATCGAACCGCACGCAGCCCGGCTGGCGCAATTTAGCCTGCCGCCAGGTCAGCCGCATGAAGATGAATTTTATGGCAAAACCGAGATCTATCCTGACGATCTGAAGTTGCCGCTGACGATACTGCAGGCTGATGGCGATGCGACGGTACGCGTGACGTATCAGGGTTGTGCCAGCGCGGGTTTCTGTTATCCGCCGGAAACCCGCGATATTCCGTTAAGCAAAGTCGCCGCCAACGCAGCGCCTGAAACAGCGAACAGCGCCAGTCGTGAGCAGCAATCAGCGGCTACAGAGAGCAATCTGCCGTTCTCGCCACTCTGGGCGCTACTGATTGGCATCGGCGTGGCTTTCACCCCTTGCGTGTTGCCGATGTACCCGTTGATTTCCGGTATTATTCTCGGCGGCAGTAAACGCCTGTCGTTTGGACGCCTGCTGGCACTGGCGCTGGTGTATGTGCAGGGAATGGCGTTGACCTACACTCTGATGGGCATCGTGGTCGCCGCCGCTGGCCTGCGCTTTCAGGCCGCGCTGCAACACCCTTATGTCCTGATTGGCCTGTCGGCGCTGTTCGTGCTACTGGCTCTGTCAATGTTTGGCCTGTTCTCACTGCAATTGCCTTCTGCGCTGCAAACCCGGCTGACGCTGTGGAGTAATCGCCAGCAAGGTGGCTCGCTGTTCGGCGTGTTCCTGATGGGGGCGCTGGCCGGATTAATTTGTTCTCCCTGCACCACCGCCCCGCTCAGTGCGATTCTGCTGTATATCGCCCAGAGCGGAAATATGCTGGCAGGCGCAGGAACACTGTATCTGTATGCACTTGGCATGGGGCTGCCGCTGATTGCCATCACCCTGTTCGGCAATAAGCTGCTGCCAAAAAGCGGGCCATGGATGCAGACGGTGAAAGAGGGCTTTGGTTTTGTCATCCTCGCCTTACCGGTATTCCTGCTGGAGCGCGTGATTGGCGAGCAGTGGGGTCTGCGTCTCTGGAGCCTGCTGGGCGTCGCCTTCTTTGGCTGGGCGTTTATTACCAGCCTTGGCAATAACAAAGGCAAAGGCTGGCTGCGGGTAGTCCAGCTGATTCTGTTGCTGGCCGCGCTAATCAGCGTACGCCCGTTGCAGGACTGGGCATTTGCAACGCCGCCAGCCGCCACCGCGGGGGCCCATCTGGATTTTAACCGCATCACCAGCAGTGACGAGCTGACTCAGGCGCTAAAAAATAATCAGGGTAGAATCAGCATGCTTGATCTGTATGCCGACTGGTGTGTAGCCTGCAAAGAGTTTGAAAAATACACCTTCAGTGATGCACAGGTGCAAGCCTCTCTGGCGGATGTGCAACTGTTGCAGGCTGACGTCACGGCTAACAGCGCCACTGACAGCGCGCTGTTACAGCGCTTACAGGTGCTGGGGCTGCCGACCATTCTGTTTTTTGACGCCAGCGGTAAAGAGATTCCCGGATCGCGCATTACCGGCTTTATGAAAGCGGCCGCTTTTAAGGCGCATTTGCAGAAAGTCATCCAGTAAACGACACTTGTTTCCAGAAATCGTCACCGTGAATCCCGGCCTGACGCCGGATGAGGAATGCATACAAGAGGAGTTTCACTTGCAACGTGAACAAATACTCGAGCATGCGCTAAACGTGCTCGAGCAGAACGGCCTGGCCGCCACCACATCTTTATCGATGCTGGCTGGCAATGTCGATATCCCGCAGGAACAGCTGCAGCGCTTCTGGCCCGATCGCGACGCCCTGCTCTATGACGCATTACGCTTTCATGGTCAGCAGATTGATAACTGGCGACACCAGCTGCTGCTGGATGAGACGCTTAACGCCGAAGAGAAACTGCTGGCACGCTACAAAGTGCTGGAAGAGTCTGTCGGTAATGGGCGCTTTCCCGGCTGCCTGTTTATCGCCGCCTGCAGTTTTTACCCGCAGACCGACCATCCGATTCACCAGCTTGCCGAGCAGCAAAAACGCGCCTCCTGGCAATATACCCATCAGTTGCTGACTGAGCTGGAGACCGATAACCCAACGCTGGTTGCCGAGCAGATGGAGCTGATTCTGGAAGGCTGCCTGAGTAAGCTGCTGGTCAAGCGCAATGTACAGGATGTCGCAACCGCTTACCGGCTGGCGGAAGATGTGCTGCGATTTGCACTGTGTCGTAAAAACGGCGCATTGACCTGAGCATTATTCATCCCGAATGACTGAAAATCAGCCAGTCAGCGTGTTTTTCGCAGAAAGCCGTTGACGCCACACGACCTTTACGGTTTAATGCGCCCCGTTGCCCGAATAGCTCAGTCGGTAGAGCAGGGGATTGAAAATCCCCGTGTCCTTGGTTCGATTCCGAGTTCGGGCACCATATTTAAAGAAACCCGCCTCTGGCGGGTTTTTTGCTTTATAGCGCTCAACGGGATCGCTCCTCTTTGATGCCCCCCAGCCATTCTGTTCACTTTACCTGTTTAAAACCGCCAATAAACACGACTCTCATCGCCCTGAATACCTTGTAGATTGATCACCACCAGGCTGCATATGAAGTCGCAGATTAGATTGATTTTACGGAACCCGCAGCTACCCTATGTACTTATCGGAAACCCAGCCTGCATACATTCAGAAATTACCTCAAGACAGATAATCACTATGAAAAGAGAAACGCTGTTTAAATATGCCCGTGAACACTATAAGTCCGAGCCAGAATTTTTATGGCGCAATCTCCCTGGCTATGCAGTTCTGCGCCACCATAATGGTGGAAAGTGGTTCGGGCTGGTAATGAATGTGCCTGGCTCCAGACTGGGTCTCAAGACCGATGAGGTAGTCGATGTTCTTGAGGTTAAGGTCAGGCCAGAACACAGTGGGTCTTTGCGCAAAAAGGACGGGATTTTACCGGCTTACCATATGAATAAAGAGCACTGGATAAGCATAGTGCTTTCAGGTCCGTTATCGCAGAAAGAGATCCACGATCTGCTGGCTGAAAGTCATGAACTGACCTCGGGTTGAATGCCGACCTGCCCCTTCAGCCATCAGCCATCAGCCATCAGCCACCAATAATTTCCAGAATATGAGAATTGGGACGGCCAGGTCCCAATTCCATAAACAAACAGACTTTCCATACTTCCTCCAGTAACCAGAATTGAAAAACGCTATTTTATTATTCTTTAAATAAGTCTTAATGATTAATATTGAGGGGTGAGCGCCTGCTGTTGTCGTAGCTTGCATCCGCCTTGACTTTAGCAGCCGTACAGCCATCTGAATGTTTAAGCGGTTAAAATAAAAAACATAAACCTTGCTAAAATAATATCTCTATGTCTTAATAACGCCATCGGTTTGGAATACAGACCTTATGAAAGCAGTTTTAGTAAAGCAGTCCTCAGTTCAGGTGTTATCCACAGATACCCTTCTTCGTGAGCCTCCTCCTAAGTGCCAAATAAGTAACTCTAAATACAGGCCATCATCGCCGCTCTTAGTGGCTCATTAATTAAGGAAGTATCTATGTCTAATAAAATGACTGGTTTAGTAAAATGGTTTAATTCTGATAAAGGTTTTGGCTTTATCACTCCGAACGACGGCAGTAAGGACGTATTTGTCCATTTCTCTGCTATCCAGAGTGACAACTACAAAACACTTGATGAAGGTCAGCAGGTCTCCTTCACCATTGAAAATGGCGCTAAAGGCCCTGCGGCTGGAAACGTCACAGCGCTGTAAGACGCGCTAATTATCAGTGACGCTTACAATAGCGATGAAGACAATAGTCTGAGCAGTTAAGCGCTGATAATAAAATGAACCCGCCTGGTGCGGGTTTTTTATTACCCTGATTTCACCGTTAAGGATTCACTTTATTGCCGCGATGGCCGTTATCGCTCAGTCCGGTTAAGGGTCTGGGGTAGTAGGCGATCGATCCGATCGCTCAACCCAGACAGCGTTCTGTTTAACCGCTCGTATATCCAGCGACGTTATTTAGCCAGCAGCTCTTTTCTGACGATTTCAGCACCTGCGCTTAAGGCATCCAGCTTGCCTCTTGCGACTCCACGAGGTAAAGGAATCATGCCGCAGTTGGTGCAAGGATAAAGCTTGTCGGCGTCGACAAACTGCAGGGCTTTTCGCAGCGTAGCCGCGACTTCCTCTGGCGTCTCAACGGTATTGGTTGCCACGTCAATAGCGCCAACCATCACCTTTTTACCCCGGATCAGCTCCATCAGTTCCATCGGAACATGGGAGTTTTGACATTCCAGTGAAATGATATCGATATTAGATTTTTGCAGTTTTGGAAAAATCTCTTCATATTGGCGCCACTCTGTACCCAGCGTTTTTTTCCAGTCGGTATTGGCTTTGATGCCATAGCCGTAGCAAATATGCACAGCGGTTTCACATTTAAGCCCTTCAATAGCTCTTTCTAACGTGGCAATTCCCCAGTCATTTACCTCATCAAAGAACACATTAAATGCTGGCTCATCAAACTGGATAATATCGACGCCGACGGCCTCTAATTCTTTGGCTTCTTCATTGAGAATTTTAGCGAATTCCCAGGCGAGTTTTTCGCGACTTTTATAGTGATTATCATAAAGCGTATCGATCATCGTCATCGGCCCAGGCAGAGCCCATTTAATAGGTTGGCTGGTTTGCTGACGTAAAAATTTGGCATCTTCAACAAAAACAGACTTTTGACGGCTCACAGGGCCAACCACTGTCGGCACGCTCGCTTCGTAACGATTACGAATTTTAACCGTCTCACGCTTTTCGAAATCCACTCCGCTGAGGTGCTCAATAAACGTCGTGACAAAATGTTGACGCGTTTGCTCGCCATCACTGACAATATCAATACCAGCTTGTTGCTGATCTTCCAGGCACAGACGCAGAGCATCTTGTCTGCCGTCAATTAATTCCTGACCTTCTAATTTCCACGGTGACCAAAGTGTCTCAGGTTGTGCGAGCCATGAGGGCTTCGGTAAACTGCCAGCGGTTGAAGTGGGTAATAATTTTTTCATAATAGATGACCTTGTATTTTTGACTAATCAAAGAACGGAATGAGCAGACCATTGTTCAAGAACCGTTTGGTAGGGTTTGATGAAGTGTTCTTCAGTAAACTTCCCCTGCTCAACCGCCAACTGGCTACGTTCTTCTCTGTCATAAACAATTCGGGTTAAAGAATAATCCTGGAAATTCAGACTAGGCTGATACTGTTTTCCTGCTGCGGAATTAGCATTATAAATTTCAGGCCGATAAATTTTTTGGAACGTCTCCATCGTGCTGATGGTACTGATAAGCTCAAGATCGGTGTAATCAGTAAGTAAATCGCCAGTAAAATAAAAAGCCAATGGCGCAACACTGTTTTCAGGCATGAAATAGCGAGCCCGCAATCCCATTTTTGCGAAATACTCATCAGTCAAAGAAGGTACATCCTGCTGATATTCGACGCCTAATACAGGATGTTGATTACCCGTACGGTAATAGACATTCTTACTAGAAACACTCAGGCATATAACCGGATTTTTTTTAAAGTTCGCTTTATAAACATCTGAGTTAATGAAGCATTTAAAAATATTGCCATGTAATTCACCAAAGTTATCCGGCAGACTAAACTTGGGTTGATTATTATTGTGTTCTGGCAGTAAAACGCTAAAATCATAATCTCGCACGTATGAGGAAAAATTATTTCCTACAATGCCTTCAATGCGTTGGTTGGTTTTTTTATCAACGATATTCGTTTTTAATATTTCAATCACCGGGAAGGTATCGTCCCTGCCTTCGACATTAACATTCAGCTGGGCAGTAATGATTTCAAGCTCGACAGAATAGCGATCTCCCTTGGGGTTATCCCAATGTGCCAATGAGTTGAAACGATTGTCAATCATCACCAGGGTGTTGCGTAAGTTATCCTGGCGTTTCTCACCCCTTGCCAAATTAGCAAAGTTGGTAGTGATGCGCGTGTTTTTCGAGGGATTATAATTTTCGTCGAAACGAATGCTCTTAATAGCAAATGTGAATTCTTTTTTCATTGTAATCTGACACCCTGACTTCTGATTTAAAACCTGATCTTATTGCTTGCTTTTCAGGGCTTGCGGGTTTCTTTCAGTCGTCTTCATATAGCTATAGTGAATAACAGTGTCTCTTTTATGCCTGAGTCATTGATTGAGGAAAAGTGATTTAATTTCACTGAACATGAGCTATCTTCATGATCAGGTGTACGGTCAGGGATGTGGCAAAGCAAATGTTCAGATTCAGCCACTGAAACACCTGTCGTAACACGTTAAATATGAAGATTAATCATCCTGGGTGTATCGATGATGGCCCGGCGACATACTGCACTGTGGATCGTCATCCTCAATGATTTTCACACGCTCTGAGCAGCATGCCGCAGTTTAAATCTCCTGTCAGACAGAACTTCATGTATAAAACTTCCACCCACCGCACACTCCACAAAACTCACCCGTCTCTTTTACTCAATTTGTGCGTCACCGCAAAGCCCGTTGTAACTATCTCCAGATATCCGAATGAAATACGCCAATAATTTCACCATTCGCACAATGACCAATCATTAACATGCTAACTATATTTCGTTAACAAAAGGAACGTATGCGGTATTCCTGACGATGACCAGTCCATAAGCCCTGCCTGCAATTTAAGGAGTCCGCGTTATGTTGACCAATCAGTTAGCAAGAAAAAACAGCTATGTCAGGATCTGGATATTAATGCTGATTCTGCTGCTCTCCGCCGTGGCCTATGCCGATCGCTCAATCCTTTCCATGTCCGGCTCGGCGATGAAAGATGAGTTTGGGCTATCGGCTATACAGCTGGGGTTTGTATTGTCTGCCTTTAGCTGGGCCTATGTGATCGGTCAGATCCCCGGAGGATTGTTTCTTGATCGTTTTGGCACCAAAAAGGTCTATGGCATCACGCTGGGCCTGTGGTCGCTGGCGACTCTGGCGATGGGATTTATCGGCGAGTTTGCCAGCGGGCTAAGTGGCGCGCTGATGCTGATGTTCGGCCTGCGATTTGCCCTTGGCCTGATTGAAGCGCCAAGCTTTCCGGCCAATGCCCGCGTCACTATTATGTGGTTTCCCAGCGCCGAACGTGGCCGGGCCTCATCGCTGTTCAGTTCAGCGCAGTATTTTGCCGTCGCCATTTTCTCGCCGCTGTCGGGCTGGCTGGTTTCCCGCTATGGCTGGGAATGGCCGTTCTTTGTGCTGGGAGCCATCGGGCTTATCGCCCTGCTGTTCTGGCTCGGATATATGAATGAACCACGTAAACATCCTGGCGTTTCTGCACGGGAACTGCGCCATATCGTCGACGGTGGCGGCCTGGTGGAGATCGATTCACTGCAGGAGCGAAAAGCCAAACCCCGCGTCTCACGTCAGCTGGTGAAAAAACTGTTAACCAACCGCATGCTGTGGTGCGCTTATATTGGCCAGTACTGCGTTATTGCACTGAGTTATTTCTTTATCACCTGGTTCCCGATTTATCTGGTGCAGGCACGCGGCATGAATATTCTTGATGCCGGCTTTGCTACCGTCGCTCCGGCATTATTTGGCTTCCTCGGCTCGATATCCGGCGGCTTTATTTCTGACCGGCTAATACAGCGCGGCTGGAGCCTGTCGTGGGCGCGTAAAACCCCTTATATCGTCGGTATGCTGATGGCGGCCTCGCTGATTATTGCCGCCGGGCTTAACAGCAATTTCTGGATTATTGCGGTGATGTCTTTTGCCTTTTACGGCAAGGGTGTGGCAGCCGGTGCCGGCACCTGGGCGATTATCGCTGATACCGCACCAAAAGAAGCCGTCGGGCTGGCTGGCGCATTCTTTAACGGCTTCGGCAATATTGCCGGTTTTACTACTCCCATCCTGTTCGGCGTGATTGTCGCGCTAACCGGCAGTTATGGCATCGGGCTGATTTTTGTCGGCGCGCACTGTGTGGTTGCCGCGCTGCTGTTCCTGTTTGTAATGGGCCCGATTGAACGTGTCGGCGAAGAGCAACCGTCGGCAGAGTCTGCGTATCAGCAACAAGGAAACCAACATGGCATTAAAACAGTTTAAGGTACTGATTAAAGGTCCACACCTGCCACAGCGTCTGCTCAACAATGTGGATCAGCAGTTCACCACTTATCGCTTATGGGAAGCGGCCGATCCCGAGGCGCTGCTGCGAGAGGTTGGTCCGGATATCGACGCCATTCTAACCAGCGGCAATCCGCAAATGGGGGCATCCGCCGGGCTAATCGCACGCTTGCCCAATCTGAAAGTGATTTGCAGCAATGGCGTTGGTTACGATGCTATCGATATCGCTGCGGCGCAGGCCAGAGGGATTGTGGTGACCAATACGCCCACGGTGCTTAACTCCTGCGTTGCCGACCTTGGCATGGCGCTGCTGCTGAATATTGCCCGCCGCATCAACGAAGCCGACCGCTATACCCGCGCCGGTAACTGGCAGTCACAGGGGCGCTTTGCGCCCGCCACCAAACCAGGTGGAAAGGTGTGTGGTATCCTCGGGCTTGGCAGTATTGGTCGTGAGCTGGCGCGTCGCGCCGAAGCCTTTGATATGGATATTCACTACTACAATCCCCGCTCGCGCCCGCAGGTGCCGTGGACGCGTCACGACTCACTGCTGTCTCTGGCGCAGCAATCCGACTTTCTGGTGCTGACGCTGCCCGGCGGCGCGGAGACACACCATTTGGTTAATGCGGAGGTGTTGCAGGCGCTGGGCGCTAAAGGCTATCTGATAAATATTGCACGCGGTAGCGTGGTGGATGAACAGGCGCTGATTGCCGCGCTGGATAGTGGCACCATTGCCGGAGCCGCGCTGGACGTATTTGAACATGAACCGTCAGTACCGGCGGCGCTGTTGCAGCGCGATAATGTGGTGGTGACGCCACATATTGCCAGCAGCACTGATGAAACCATGCAGGCGATGGCCGATCTGGTATTTGAAAACCTGCTGGCTTTCTCGCAAGGGGAGAAGGTGCTGACCAGGGTCTGTTAACCTGAAATGGCGGAGCGCCGGAGTAAGCACTCCGCCATTTCAACAGATTAGGATGATCGTGGCTCTGACAGTTGCGATCCACTACCGACTGCTGCGGATCGTCGCCTGACGTTACTGCTCAACCAGCGAGATCCAGTTTGCCCCTTTGCCGGTGGGATAGCGGCCAACCAGCGTCAGTGCACCAGTCGAGTCGTTAATGGTGTAGAGGGAAAGCCGATCGGATTTCTGCCCGGACTCGACCAAAAAGCGACCACTGTTATCAATAGCAAAACCACGCGGCTGCTGTTCGGTTTTGATACTGGCAAGTCGTGTCAGATGGCCATCACTGGTATCGACAGAAAACGAGGTCAACGTGCTGCTGGTGCGCTCGGTAGAATACAGAAAGCGACCATTCGGAGTGATATGAATATCGGCCTGCCAGATACGCGGCTTGTTTGACGGCGGCAGCTTATCACCGTTCAGCGGCTGTGCTTCGCCGCGCTGCATATCTTCGTCAGGTGAGACCGAACTGACCGCTTCTGCTTCAGTGGCGGTGCCGTCTTTATTCAGCGTCAGGCGAGTAATATTGCCGGCCATCTCGGTCAGAACATACATATTGCGTTTGCCCTGCCGATCCGGCTGCGGAGCCATCACGAAATGTCGCGGGCCGGTGGCGGCTTCATCCTGAATATTGATAAACGGTGGATCGTTCGGCGTCACTTTGCCGGTTACCGCATCAAAATGGTATTGCAGCAGCTGATCGGCCCCAAGCAGCGTGACATAAAGATAATGATTAGTGGGATCAACCTGGATCGCGTGGGCGCGCTTGCCGGTATGAACAACCTGTACCGGTTTTTCCTCCACCAGCCCATTGCTGCCGATACGGTTGATACTGAACAGATCACCACCGTAGGAGGCGCTCAGTAGAAATTTCCCCTGCTTATCGAGAGAGAGATAAGCCATGCTCTCCGGCAGCGTTGTCTGCCCGGCCTTCTCCAGCTTGCCATCCGGCTGAATATGATACGCCACCACGTGATAAGGCTTGCTGCGTACCGAGACGTAGAGCATTTTGTTATCCGGCGACACCACCGAAGACATCGCGTTATCTCCGGCCGGGAACGTGCCGATCGGGATCAGTGTTTTATTCGCTTTGTCCAGCTGATAGCCAGTCACCGTGCCGCTTTCAGCGTTAGAAACATATACCAGACTCTGCGCCTGAGCCGCAGCGGCCAGCGTCATTATTGACAGTAATGCACCCGCATAAAGTCGTTTTTTCATTGTTTTGTCCTTTTGCCATTCTGTAGGGGGAGGTAAGCAGGATTAACAGTGGGTGGAAACACTTTATATAGCTCAGCGGCATTGTCATCGCTAAGTGACTGAGATTTTTACTGCCCTGCATCAACAGCCTGGCTGTTTCTTCCCGTTCTTCCAGGGAAAACATGCGTTTGAGACCGAATTGCCCCAGATAGCCGGGCCAGGCCACTCCAGCAGGGAGAATCACCGCCGGTTAGTCGTCGGCGGCAGATGATTAGGTTGTATAGCCATGCAGCAGTTGAATAAAGAGAAGTAAAATCAGGATCGGATGCCTTATCCTTAAGGCACCCGATTTAACATCAGAAGCTGTAGTTGGCCGTTACCGACAGATTACGTGGCGCGCCGTAAATCACTGAACGGCTTACCGAAGTATCGTAAGTTTTGTCGAACAGGTTGTTGACGTTGGCCTGCACCGACAGCTGTTTCGTCACCTGATAGCGGCTGAACAGGCTAACCAGTGCATAGCTACCCTGCTCGGCATACAAGGTGCCGTTGCCATCCGGGCCTTCAACATGATCCCATACGTGGGTCTGCCAGTTGACCCCGCCGCCAACGGTAAGATCCTGCAGCATTGGCAAACGATAGCTGGTAAACAGTTTCAGCGTGGTACGCGGCAGCGTTGGATTAACCGCTTCTCCCTGGTTATCTTCAGCAACATAGCGCGTGGCGCCGAACGTCATTTGCAGATTATCAGTCACCGCGCCGTTGATTTCGAATTCAATGCCTTTGCTGACGGTACCCTGAGCACCATAGTAAGCCGTGTCGTTGGTGCCCGGAATAATCGATCCGGTGCTTTGCGCCACGTTATCCTGCTCAATACGGAACACCGCCAGCGAGGTGGTCAGACGACTGTTCAGCCAGTCCGCTTTCACACCGGTCTCGTAGTTTTTGCCGGTAACCGGAGAGAGATAGCTGCCGTTGATGTCACGATACGACTGCGGGTTGAAGATTGAGGTGTAGCTGGCATAAGCGGACCAGGTATCATTGATGTCGTAAATCAGGCCGGTATAAGGAGAGATATTATTTTTCTCCATATCCACCGTCATAGTGCTGGTGCTCCACCTGGTGTAGCGCGCGCCGACAATCAGATGCAACGGGTCCGCCAGCGAGACGCGGGTAGCAATATAAGCGGATTTTTGATGGATCGTATCATCCTGTGCAACGTTCTGCTCGCCCCACGCGGTCTCAGGATAATGGCTGTTCCAGTTATTGAAATCACCCACATCTTCCGGGCTAAGGTTGGCCCAAGAGTTAACGTAGCGGTTCTTCTGCTGGCTGTAGCTGACACCCGCCATCAGTTCATGCTGACGCCCCAGCAGTTCATAAGGACCAGAGGCAAAAGCATCAACTGCATTAACCTTACGCTTACCGGAGTTCCAGCCGGTTCCACCGACCACCGGATAATTAGCATACGGGCTAACGCCAATACCGGTAGTTTTATCGAAGTAGCCGTCGATATAGAGCATTTTACTGTCGAAATCGACTTCGGTGTGGGCACCGTTAACCGTGAACTGCCAACCATTATCAAAACTTTGTTTCAGGCTGGCGAAGACTTTTTTCGACGTTTTATCACTGAATGCCCAGTCAGGCGCGGTACTAAAGCTGCGGTCATAATGGGTTTTGCTGCCGTCACTATACCAGCGTGGCATGCCGCCCCAGGTTGGGTTATTAACGTTAGTTTCCTGATAGTCATAGCCCAGCGACAGGGTGGTCGAATCCGTCAGGTCAGCATCAATGATGCCATAAAGGAATTTCTTCTTACTGTTATAACGGTCGATCCAGCTGTCATTATCCTGATACCCGGCAACCACACGTCCACGCACATCACCTGATTCGCTCAAAGGTGCGGACAGATCGGCAACATAACGCTGTTTATCCCAGCTACCGTAACTGGCGGAAACATTCCCGACAAATTCACGGCTGTTGGCATGCTTACGCACCATGTTTACCGAAGCCGACGGATTACCAGCGCCGGTCATCAGGCCGGTGGCACCGCGCACCACTTCAATACGTTCATAAATGGCAGTATCGGAAAGCGCGTCACCTAAATTCCAGCGTTCTTCAAACTGGGTCGGAATGCCATCGACCATATAATTATCAATTAAAAAACCACGGGAATAGAACGTGCTGCGGTCAGAGTCCGCCACTTTTTCCGTCACGCCGGTGGTATTTTTCAGCACTTCACCCAGCGTCTGCAGTTGCTGATCTTCCATGCGCTGCTGGCTGATAATACTGACCGACTGTGGCGTATCGCGCGCGGTCAGCAACATTTTTGTTCCGGCACGAGTGAGCGGCGGATTGTAATCGCTATTCTCGGGGCTGGCTTCATCGGCAGTGACGGCATCCACCGTTAAGGTTTCTTCTTTTTTTGGCGTGGTTTCCGCTGCCGTGGCATAAGGTAGCGGTAAAGCAGTGGCGACAAGCACTGCAAGTAGCGAAAGGGATGGCGGGTTGACGTTGACCAACGCGCAAGCGCTGACGAGATTTATCCTGTTACTGCCTGAAGCAAAAAACATTATTCACCCTTAAAACACTTTATTATTTTTAATTATCTGGACGACCGCTGCCGCCGTTTCTGGCTACAGAAACGTCACGCATTCGGTCAGGTTTTCCCTGTGGCAGTAACGATTTCTGCCATAACAG
This sequence comes from Winslowiella toletana, assembly GCF_032164335.1. Taxonomy (NCBI): domain Bacteria; kingdom Pseudomonadati; phylum Pseudomonadota; class Gammaproteobacteria; order Enterobacterales; family Erwiniaceae; genus Winslowiella; species Winslowiella toletana. The sequence continues at coordinate 4,452,709 of NZ_CP134152.1, forward strand.
CGCTGCGCATCTCAGCGTATTTCCCTGTAGCTATCACCACTGCTTACTGGTGTTTTTTGGAATCTTTTGGAGTGAATGACCAGTAAAGCGAATGAGAAGTATAATCATTTTGATTATTCATGTAAAAGGATGTGACAGCGTCGGCGAGGTTAAATTTTTTCATCTTTAAGCACTGTCCTGCGACCCTACCACTACCGCTACTGCCAATCCCTCATGCGGTTAAATCTGCTGATGCCAGAGTGCTACACTCAAACACGGAAAAACACTCAACTCTCAGCAAAGGCAGGTCATTATCATGGCGGAAAATAACTATCAGCCTCCTAAAGTCTGGAGCTGGAACCAACAGGACGGCGGCAACTGGTCCAGTATCAATCGTCCGATTGCCGGACCGACGCATGAGTCCGCACTACCCTCAGGTAAACATCCGCTACAGCTCTATTCGCTGGGCACGCCTAACGGTCAGAAAGTGACGATTCTGCTGGAAGAGCTGCTGGCGCTGAATGTCAGTGGCGCAGAATATGATGCGCATCTGATTCGCATCGGCGAAGGCGACCAGTTCTCCAGCGGCTTTGTTGATGTGAACCCGAACTCCAAAATCCCGGCACTGCTTGACTGCTCGACCAATCCGCCAACGCGCGTTTTCGAATCTGGTGCCATCCTGCTGTATCTGGCAGAGAAGTTCGGGCACTTTGTCCCGAAAAACCCGGCAGCGCGTACTGAAGTGCTCAACTGGCTGTTCTGGCTGCAAGGCTCTGCACCTTATCTGGGCGGTGGTTTCGGCCATTTCTATCACTACGCGCCAGAGAAGATCGAATACGCGGTTAATCGCTTTACGATGGAAGCCAAGCGCCAGCTGGATGTGCTGAATCGTCAGCTGGCTGAGCATCGTTATATTGCGGGAGAAGATTATTCGATCGCTGATATCGCAATCTGGCCGTGGTATGGCAACCTGGTATTGGGCGGGCTGTATGAAGCCGCCGAATTTATTGATGCGGCGTCGTATACCCACCTGCAACGCTGGGCAAAAGAAATTGAACAACGCCCGGCGGTACAGCGTGGTCGCATCGTCAACCGCACCACCGGCGAGCTCTCGCAACAGCTGCACGAACGCCACGATGCCAGCGATTTCGAGCTGCGCACTGAAGATAAGCGTCAGTCATAATTTTCGGGCTGCGAAGCCTCTTATCTGCACAAGGGGCGGCGTTATTGTCGCTCCTTATCTCCCCGCAGCAGCCAGCCAGCGCACAACGAGGAAATTCGCTTGCAATCAGGTAGTGCCCTACCTATATTTTCAGCTATGACAACACCTACAAATAATTCAAACCCGGATGAAGCCCCGCTGCTGTTGGATCAACAGCTCTGCTTTGCCCTCTATTCCGCCAATCTGGCGCTGCACAAACTTTACCGGCAGCTACTGGCAAAACTTGAACTGACCTATCCGCAATATCTGGTGATGATGGTGCTGTGGGAGAAGGATGATGTGACGGTTTCAGAGATCGGTGAACGTCTGTTTCTTGATTCCGCTACGCTGACGCCGCTGCTGAAGCGCCTTGAAGCGGCTGGCATGCTCCACCGCCAGCGCTCAAGACAGGACGAACGCCAGGTGGTGGTAACATTAAGTGAGCAGGGTCGCCAGTTGCGCCAGCAAGCCACGACGATTCCGGAATCGATACATTGTGCGGCGGCCTGTGATGCCGGGACCCTGCAAGAGTTGAAACAACAACTGGAAACGCTGCGCGATAACCTCAACGGCTAAGCGCATTCACTGATTACAGCGCCAGAGTACCAAACGCCGCTGACCAGTCGTGGTCGAAACGTTTCAGGGCATCATCGACTGCCGGATCCAGTAAAAACATCTCTGCTACCTGCGGGTCAACGGTAATCGCCTGACAACCTGCCAGCATGCAGTCAAGCACCTGACGCGGAGTACGGAAACTGGCTGCCAGCACTTTGCTGTCAGGGCAATGCAGGCCGATCAGTTTCTGTAGCTCGGTGACCAGCCCAATGCCATCACCGCCCTGGCTGTCAATGCGATTCACATAAGGCGCGATATAACTGGCTCCGGCCAGCGCAGCAAAGAAACCCTGCCCCGCACCGTAGACCGCCGTGCCCAAAGTCGGAATATTGAGCTGAGTCAGTTGCTTAATGGCGTTAAGCCCGTTGTGCGTTACCGGCACTTTTACTACCAGCTCAGGAATCACCTCCCGCAGTTTTAGCGCCTCTTCCACCATCGCTGCCGGTTCTCTGGCAATGACCTGGGCAAACAGCGTGCTGTCAGCCGGCAGCAACGATGCCAGTTCCTCGAGTACACTAGTAATGTCGCGCTTACCGCGCGCGACAATGCTGGGATTGGTAGTGACACCTTTAATCGGTAACACCGCCGCCAGGCGTTTCACCTCAGCGACATCTGCCGTATCTAAATAAAATTCCATCGTTTATCTCCGATAGCTTAGCGGACAATCAGTCCGAGCAGGATCCCGATAACACCAAAATCTGAGTCACTGAAGGTCGTATTCGCCAGACCAATACTGCCCAGAACCGGCAACAGGAACACCGGCAGGAAAGTGATCAGCAAGCCATTGGCAAATGAACCCAGAATCGCACCGCGTCTGCCGCCAGTGGCGTTGCCGAATACCCCAGCCGCCGCGCCGACAAAGAAGTGCGGCACCACGCCCGGAATAATCACCGTCATATTCAACGCGTACAGCAGAAACATACCGAGCACGCCGGCCGCAAAGCTGCTGAGGAAGCCGACCAGTACGGCATTCGGTGCATAGGGAAACACTACCGGACAATCGAGCGCCGGCTTGGCGTTCGGTACCAGTTTGTCAGAGATACCTTTAAATGCCGGAACAATCTCAGCAATCACCATTCTTACGCCCTGCAGCACGATATAGACACCTGCAGCAAAGGTAATGGATTGCATCAGAGAAAACATAAACCAGTTCTTACCACCGGCGTTCATCTCTTTTACCGCCGACGGACCGGCCACCAGACAAGTAACAATAAAGATAAAGAACATGGTGAAGGCAATGGCAACCGGCGTATCGCGCAGAAACAGCAGGCTTTTCGGAACATCCATATCTTCCGTGGATTTCTCTTTATTGCCGAACTTGCTGCCAATAAATGCCGAAAGAAGTTGAGAAATTGCCGAAAAATGGCCGAAAGCGACATCATCCGAACCGGTAACTTTTTTCATATAAGGATGAATAATCGCCGGTGAGATCACCATTGCAAGCCCCACCACAATCGATCCAACGGCAATCAGCGTGGCGCCTTGCAAGCCGGCAGTCGCCAGAATAACCGCCACCATCATCGACATAAAGAGCGTGTGGTGCCCGGTCAGGAAGATAAATTTCAGTGGCGTAAAGCGCGCAATTGCAATGTTTATCACCATAGCGAAGAACATAATCATCGCCATCTCGGTGCCGAAACTCTTCTGCGCAACGGCAACAATCGCTTCGTTATTTGGCACCACTCCGGCAATGCCGAACGCGTGATGGAATATCACCGCAAAGTCGCCCAGAGAAGAGACGATTAATCCAGCACCGGCGCCGAGAATAACAAAACCCATGACGGTTTTAACCGTGCCTTTAATACATTCTGTCACTGGCTTTTTTTGCGCAATCAGACCAATAAGCGCAATCAGACCGACTAATATCGAGGGCTCAGCCAGTACATCACTCATCAAAAAACGGAAAAATTCCATTTTGACCTCCAGCAGTTATTTTTATAACGCGCCAAGTTCAGTCAGTGCGACAGATAAACGTTCTTTCATCGCCACTTTATCCACCATGTTATTCAACGAGACGATTTTTCCCGCCACGTTCTGCGCCACCAGCTGATCAGCAATATCTTTAGTTCCGACAAAAATATCACTCGGTGTGCCCTTGGCTGAGCCTAGATCCACGTGGTCCACTTCTGCCGCCACGCCTAAATCTTTTACGATAGATTTAATACTCATTTCCATCATTAAGCTGGTGCCGAGACCGTTACCGCATACGACTGTGATTTTCATGATTTTTTTTCCCGTAGTAATGATTAATAGTTGGCAAGGATGGATAAAATTTGTTCTTTATTGGTAGCCGCCATAATGGCTTGTACATGCTGGTCATTATCAAAAAGCTGCGCCAGACTGGAAATAATCTCGATATGACTGTTACTGTCAGTTGCAGCCAGTACAATCAACAACTTAACCGGATCATTTCCTTCTGAATTAAATGTCACCCCGTCTTTTATCAGCGTTAAACAAAGCGACAAGCGATTAACGCCCTCTTCAGGCCGCGCGTGCGGCATGGCAATGCCCGGCCCCACCACGTAATAAGGGCCAATCGCTTCATGTGAACGATAAATCGCATCAATATAAGATGGCTCAATGGCCTTGCTGAGCAGCAGAGGCTGACAAGATTTGGCGACTGCATCACGCCAGTCCTGGCAACTTTCAAGGATTTGTACGGTTTCTGATGTGAGTAATTGATTCAACATTGGCCGATACCTGTTTTTTATTAATCTGCCAGCAGACTAAAGTAACAGGCGGCGCAAAAATGTGATGGTTGTCAAAATTGGTATCGCTAACAGTTATAATTATCATCAATTGTGATCTGTCTATCGTTTGACTGTAAACCTGTTGTTGCCCTGGGTACAATTGATGCAAACTTATCGATGCTAAGGAATAGCATCAGTTGATATAAAAATAATACATTTTCATGGCGTTATATACCCATCAGTTTAGCTTCGCGGGAATTAGCCGTCATTGCAGGAGATTGACATGAGCAAGCGTCGCAGCAGTGGTCGGGTAACACTCCAGGATATCGCTAACTATGTTGGTGTAGGAACCATGACGGTTTCCCGGGTAATGCGTAATCCCGACCAGGTGTCTGAAAAGCTGCGCGTTAAAGTGGAACAAGCCGCTGTCACGCTGGGTTATCAGCCTAATACTGATGCCAGCGAACTGGTAGGCGGTAAGGCCAAAGTCACGCTTCAGGACGTGGCACAGCATGCCGGTGTTGGCCCAATGACCGTGTCGCGCGCGCTGCGCGATCCGACGCAGGTTTCCGAAGAGTCGCTGAAAAAGATTCTCGCGGCGGTTGATGAGTTGGGTTACGTTTCGCAACAGCATGCCTCAGCGCTCGCTACCTTTCAGAATAGCGTGGCGGTGCTCTATCCGTTCTTTAATGATAAACCCAGCATTGCCTTCCTCGGCGCACTGCAGGATACCCTGAGCAAACGTCAATTTCAGCTAATCCAGGCCTGCCATGAATATAATCAGCATAGCGAAAGCAAAGTGGTGGAGAAACTGTTGCAGCATCGCCCGGCGGCACTGATCCTGTTTGGCGCGCAACTCTCATCACAGACCCAGGCACTTATCCAGAACAGTGGCGTTCTGACGATCAATATTTGTAGCGCCGAACCGTTCGCTGCCGACTTGACGTTTAATTTCGCCATGTCAGAAGCTGGCGAAAAACTAACCTGTCATCTACTGGAAAAGGGTTACAAAAACATCGCTTTTATTGGTGCCCATACTGTTAATCGCCTGCAGAAACAGCAAATCAATGGCTGGAGTAAAGCGTTACTTTCGCACTACCACCATGCTGATATGAAAATCACCGTGCCGGAAGCGCCGGATTTTAAACTGGGCCGCTATGCGATCGGTGAGCTGCTGCAGACTTATCCGGATATTGATGCGGTTATTTGCAGCCATGACGAAATTGCTTATGGCGTACTGTATGAATGTCAGCGACGGATGCTTAAAGTGCCCTATGATTTGGCCGTCGCCTGCCTTGAAGGTTCAGAAAATTGTGAACACAGCTATCCCGCCCTTACCGCTATGCAGATCAACTATCAGAAGCTTGGCGTACAGATAGGAAACGCCATCAGCACCATGATCGCCTCCCCTGCCGACGAAAACGCGGTGCAGAATCTCAGTTATAAACTGGAGATTCGCTCAAGTACCTGATGCTCTCACTGACAATCTAAAAAAAAGAGCCGCTCAACAGAGCGACTCTTTTTTATTTGCTAAGGACAATTAACTTCCCTGTTAATCAATTATTTCGTTTCCGGCATTGCAGAGGAATGGTGAGTTGAGATCAGCCATTGTTTGCCATCAAACGCATAAGTAAAGGTATAGCGGGCAGAGACGCTGGTATTATCTTTAAAGGTGAAAGTATACGTTCCTGCGTCAATTGCTTTATTACAGCCGATGCGAATGGTACGGGTATCAATTTTACCGAACGGTTTCTTCTGCAGGAAATGTTCGAAATAATCCTTACGTTCTGCGTCAGTCAAGCGCACGTGGTTTGAAACGGTTGGCAACAGAACGGCGTCGGAAAGATAGTTATCCGCCACTGTCTGTGCGTTACCGGTTTGCAATGATTCATTCCAGCGATCAAACAGTGCTTCGATTTGTTTCTGGTCAACTGCCTGACACTCTTTTACATCTTTCGCTAATGCGGAGCCAGATACAGATGCGGCAAGAATAAGAAGTGCGATTTTAGTTTTCATTTGAAGAATTTCCCTGGTTAATTAATGCAGGGAATTTAATTTCTTCCAGATAGTTAAGCAACAGAATTTACGCTTACTTATAATTAGCGAATAAAAGAATACAAAAAAAAGATTAAAAACCATTTAAGAAAAAGTTTCTGCAATGTATCCCTATGATTTATTACTTGTTATTTTAAGAACTATTTAATTATCAGGCTAATTATATTGGTTATTTTTTAATCCAGATTATGTCGCCGGGCAAACACCATCATTTCAAACTGATTTTTTACGCCAATTTTATCGGCCAGCCGTCGTTTGTAGGTACTGACCGTCTTATTGCTGATACTCATTTCTTGACCAATCTGAATATTACTCATGCCGCGAGATAAATAGCCCAGCACTTTCATCTCCTGATTAGAGAGACTTTCGATCAGTTTAACCTCATACCGGGTGTCGAATATCTCCGGGGAAGTGGCAGCAGCGCCAGAGCGCCGGGGATAGTAGCCATAGCCGCGTAGCACTGCTCGTGCAGCATCGGTAAATTCGCTGAGGTTATTTTTCTTGCTGACAAAACCATCGGCACCGGCGTTCATACAGCGGGTGACATAGTGTGGCTCACTTTTACTGGTCAGCACCAGAATGCTGACTTCGCATCCCGCTAAACGCAGTCGCTCAATAACATCCAGCCCGTTTAGTGCCGGGATATCGATATCCAGCACAATTAAATCCGGAGGATGACTGGCCGCCAGGCGAACCGCATCCAGCCCATTGTCCGTTTCAGCAATCACTTCATGGCCTTCGTTTTCCAGTAACATACGCACGGCCAGGCGCGCAACGGGATGATCATCAACCAACAGCACTGTGCTCATTATTTTTCCCTTAAAATCTGCTGTTACCGGGCGCTATCCTGCCCCCTCACAGCTTTTCGACAGGATACAGATAACTATCAGGGCTGTATCTTTATATCGCGAAGCTGTTAATTAATAGTTTATCAGTAGTCTGTTACTGACACATCTGCTTTTCTGAAATATAAATATCCGCAACGCGTTTAATTATTTAAACATCACCATGTAGGAAGTGGACTACATGAGTGTCAGACCAGGATGGCATAACTTTACGACTGACCTGCTATTAAATCATGAAATCAGAATGCATTATTGCCTATGTCACTCTGACAACGACCGCAGGCAAACAATATCTTCTTAAGTATATTAGCTTCGCCATCATTGCCATACTGAGTTTTATTAATGCCGCAAAGCTTATTAATATCCAGGAAAGCCGCCACTGTGTTACGCCAGCATTAGGAAATAAGTTTATGGAAAGCGACTACAATATCCTGCTGATTGATGAGTGTTACCTCTCACGCCTCGGCTTAACGTTATTATTAAAAGAGTCAGGCTATCATCATCTCCGTTTTCATCATGCCGCCTCGCTGGATAATGCCCGATGCTTAATGACATCAGGAAAAATTAACGCCATCATTATCGACTGTGATAACGACGTTTCTCTGTCCAGCACCAAAGTTTTTCTGCGTGAAACGCGCTTAAAAGCGCCAGAAATAAAACTTATCGTCTACACGCGTAACTTCTCTCGCTCGATATTAAGAATGTACCAGACCTTTATCATTCACGGTTTTTTATCGCGCCGGGACCCCACCGACAGCGTGACGGAACTGCTGCACAGTATCTTCTTTATGGGAAAAAATGCGTTAAGTCCGGGCTTTTTTCAGCAGGCTGAAAAAATTAATCTGAATGCCGCCAGTCTGACCCCGGCAGAAAGCCGCACCCTGCGTTTCTTACTGGATGGTAAAACCCCGGCCCAAATTGGTCGTCTGACTCAGCGCAGCGTGAAAACCATCAGCAGCCAAAAACGTAGCGTGATGCGCAAGCTGGGCATCACCAAAACCAGTCAGTTAATAATGATGCGCGCAGGATTGTACCAGACGTTTTACTGACAGCAGCAGCCTGAACGCCGAAATCACAGGTTCTGCTGTTGCTTAATATACTGCTCAATCGCCTGATTGAGCTGAATAACCCTGTTCAGTGTGCCGTTAATCTCTGCGGTAATGGCGAGTACATCGCGCTGCTCACAACGGCTCTCCAGGCTGCGGCAATCGCTTTCAGCCTGACTGGCACCAATTATCTGTGCAACACCCGCCAGACGATGCAGGCAGTGGGCCAACCCCTCCCAGTCCTGCTGCTTAAAGAAATTATCTGCCTGTCGGACATCATCCTCATTTTCATCTTTAGTGGTTTGCAGCAAGGTCATCATTAATTGGCTATCATGCTGCGTCAGGCTGCGCAGTGCAGCAATATCCACCAGTTGTTCAAGTGAACAGGCCTGCTGTCGGATGGTGATATTGTGGAATATCGAGCGTAACAGCCTGTCCAGCTGTGTGAGCCGCAGGGGTTTAAACAAGCAGTAATCCATACCTGCGGCCAGGCAGCGTTCCCGCTCTTCCGGCTGGGCATTCGCCGTCAGACCAAGAATAATTACCGGATGCTGTTGTTCACCCCGGATGTTTTTTGTCAGCGTCAGGCCATCCATCACCGGCATACTGCAATCAGTAATGATTAAATCAAAACAGTCGCGACGCCATGCCTGCAACGCCTGCTCACCCTCTTTAGCTTCCGTCACCTGATGCCCGAGTCGGGCCAGCTGATGTTTGAGTAACAACCGATTAGCCGGATGATCATCCACGATAAGAATTTTCAGCATCCGCAGCGTATCGCCGATTTCCTGCGTTTCAGTGACGCGACTAATCTGCGCATTCCGACAGCTAACCGGCAGGCTAACCTTAACACTGGTGCCCCATCCAGACCGACTGTGCAAAGCAATCGTCCCCCCCATCATGGTGATTAACTGATGGCAAATTGCCAGCCCCAACCCGCTACCACGCTGTTTTTTGCCGCTTTCGCTTTGTTCAAATGGGGTAAACAGCCGCTTCTGCTCCTCCAGAGTGATCCCCATCCCCGAGTCGGTTACCATCAGTTCCAGCATTGCATCCTGTTTTTCACCGCGCACACAGCTCAGTCTCACCTTAACCGTTCCACTGTCGGTAAATTTTATCGCATTGCCGATCAGATTAGAGAGCACCTGGCGAAAGCGCATCGGATCAAGGTAAATATCATCGGCAGATGACTCTTCGGATTCACAGCTCAGCATCAGGTTTTTCTGGCGCGCCAGGCCAGCAAATACCCGAGCCACCGGGGCAAGAATCTGATCAAAACGTACCCATTCCGGTGCCAGTTCCAGTTTGCCGGACTCAATTTTGGCCATATCCAGAATATCGCCAATTAAACCCAGTAATGACTGTGCTGATTCATAAGCGACATGCACCGGCTGATTATCGTCACTGAGCGCGCGATTCAGCACCTCCAGCTCCAGCAGGCCAATAATCGCGCTGACAGGCGTACGGATCTCATGGCTGATAGTGGCAAGAAAAATACTTTTTGCCCGATTAGCCTGCTCGGCACGTTCGCGCGCCACGGAAAGCGCAGCCAGCAGATCATCATGATCGGTAATATCCTGCCAGCTGCAAATCAGCCCGGCGATCTGATGAGCATGATCATAAAAAGGCACCGCCTGATGAATGATGATCCTTTTTTCAACCCCGTTATATACTGTGTAGCGTCGCGCATCGCCGCTACCGGCATTCTGGGCCAGAGCCTGGCAGAGCTGTGGATAAACCGCCGCTAGCGGATGTAACGGCCATTTCAGTGATGACTGAATCAGACGAACATCTGCCTGCCGGAAGAAATCGCACCACGCCTGGTTGTGGTCAATAATTTCTCTGTGACGATTGACCACATACACGGGTACTGGCGTACCGTTAAACAGCGTTTCATGAAAGGTGGCCTGTTCCTGCAACTTAAGCTGCATTTTCAGTCGGCCACGAATTTCGCGCCGCAGATAATAAATCCACACCAGCGAAGTGATCACTACCATGGCAAATATTCCAGCCAGCCAGTAGAACTGCATTCGATACAGAGTCCAGGTTTGCAGTTTTACATTAGGCGTTGCCTGCCATTTGTTTACCAGCAACGAAATATCACGGGGAGGAATATCTGCCAGTACTTTATTGATAATACTGTGCAATTCTGGCAAATCCCGCCTGACGCCAAAGGTAATACGCGAAGGTGTCTCGCCCAGCTGGGCCGCAATCTTTAACTGGTCGCGGAAATAGTGATCAATCATGTAGCGGGCGCCCATCAGATCATGCACTGCGCCATCGGCTTTCCCCTCATTAACCATCTGCAAAGCCACATTGGCATTCGCCGCCTCAATCAGCGTAATCTCCGGGTAGCGCTCTGCCAGCCACGCCATCTGGCTGTGATCGGCGGTAACCGCCAGCCGCTTGATATTGGAAAAATGAACATCAGAATTAAACCGCTCGCGCACCACCAGCACAAAAGGCTGGAACAGATAAGGCCGGGTGAACAGCAGCGGCTTCTCCTGTAGCGGGCTGGTGTTCATTACCGTCATTAAATCGCCCTTCGCTTCCAGCACCTCATTCAGCATGGTGGCTTCAGATCCGGCCTTTACCGGCACAAAATTCAGGCCGGTACGCAGGCTGATAAAGCGTAAAACGTCAGCAGAGATACCGTGAAATTGTCCTTTCTCATCGAACATGGTAAAGGGTGGATTAACCGCATCGACGACAATTCGCAGCTGACGCTGCTCACTGATCCAGCGCGTTTCACGTGGCGTCAGATTCAGTGGCGAATTCAGCTGCCAGAGATCCAGCCCATGGCTCCATTGGTTGAAAATCGCTTTATGTTGAAGTGGCGGAATGGCATTCAGCGCGGCATTAACCGCGTTTTTCAACGTAACATTGTCGCTACGCAGCAACATACGCGGACCGGTATCCTGCGGTGGTAATAATTTAATGATGGCCAGCACATTATTATAGTGGCGCTCAATCAAAAAACTGACGCTGGTCAGATTGCCAATCGCATAGTCGTTTTCACCAAACGCGACGGAAGCCAGCGCACTTTCCAGGGAAGCGTAACGATTAACTTTTGCCAGCGGATAGTGGCGATTAATCCACGCATTATCATGATACTCACCGACCAGTGCCAGGCGGATGGGTGCAGTTTGCGGTGCGTCGGGTTTAAACCGCGTAGTGGCTGAAACCAGCGTTGGGCGATCGGGCATAAATGATTGCGTGCTGATTATTGACTGATTATGCGCCAGCGGCTCGCCGCTGTCGTCCAGCACCAGGTCAACATCTTGCTGATGAAGTGCCGTCAGCGCAGCATCGCGATCGCGATAACGCAACACCTTAAGCGACAATCCCAGATAGCGCGAGATAAGCAGGCTGTAGTCGGCAGATATCCCTTCGAAAAGGTCCGGATCGGCAACCCTGTCAAACGGCGGATTATCTGGCGTAAAGGTGGCAATTCGCATTTCCCGCTTAATTCCCAGCCATCGCCACTGCGCATCACTGAGCGCCAGTTTTGGCGGCGGCAGCGTCTCGCGATGCAATAATTGCATCGACTGCGGTGCAGCCGCAGCCAGACTGAAGGGCAGCAACAACAATAATCCGCTTAAAATAACGTAGCGCATAAGGATACCAATCTGTTTTTTCCGCTGGCTTATGTTGTAAATTTCAACATCTCATCTTCAATATTAATAACAGTAAAGTCCTGAAGCTTAAAACGGTACATTTCTCTAAATTATTAAGAATTCTGTTGAAAACTCATTGTAATAGTTACTGATACTGAAATCGCTTATCTGTTTATTATTGCATGTTAACTCAGTTAAATTGACGGTAAAAGACGGTTACTACTCATCATCCAGCACGCTGCTTTAACCTGTGCGTAGGGGTCAGAAAAAAAAGTGTTCTCACGGTTAGTGCTTTTTAGCAGCAGAAAACTGTGCGTTATAATCATTTCAAGTGAAACTGTTAACTATAAAATTCTAGTAACATCTATATAAGTGTCGATAATCAACCCGTTTCGCCCGTTATCTTACCGCTTCCCCCCATAGTCACTGAGCAGAATCATCGGCTTGCCACCTAACTTTTCGTGTCAGATCGCGTAACTTAACCTCATCTTACTGGATTTCCTTGTACAAAAACGTATCATCTGCATTTATAAAAACTAAAATATTTAGCCATATCTGATATTAAAAAATTATTTTTAGTTGTACTTTTAATTATTATCAGCCGTTAAATTTGATACCGGCAATGAATAGTAGGTTGAGAAGTATTATTATCGCCACGAGAAAACTTGTTGACCAAAACATTGATTTTGTTTAATCATCCTCAACATGATCTTCTGTATAAGGAAATAAATTTTGTCTGCCAGTCAACATTGCCATATCGCAGCATTAGGCTCTGCGGCAGGAAATATCAGAATTGCGTTTCCTGATGATGACGTACTGGTTTTTGCCGATGATTTATCCTTTGGCCCGCTATATCCTATCGCAGATGCCACGGCTTTTTCTGCACGATTGTCATGGCTGGAAAATTTATGGCAGATCGTCTGCGCACCTGAATGCTCTGACATCATACTGCGCCGTCAGCTGACTACCCTGCTGCTGAGCCGCCTTCACCGCTGCAAAAGCGTCACCATCTGGGTCGGCAATAACAGCCGCGAGCAGCTGATGCTGAGTGCATTGCTGGAGCAACTGCAACAGAGCGAAGTCTTTATTATTAATGTCACTACCATCGGTGGAGTCAGTTCAGTCGCAAATGTTCCACCCGAAAAGCTGGCCTTGTGGTGGCAGGAGCGGACGCGGCTGTCAGCGACAGAAATCGAACATTCCCAGTCTGTCTGGCATCAGTTACTGGCTTCCCCTTCTGAGCTACGCATCTTTCGTCAGGGGCAGCTGCTGGCACAACCTGTCAGCTACTATGACCATCTGATTTTGACTGCGCTGACAACCACTCCGACACAGGCTTCACACATTGCAGGCGAAGTTCTCTGCATGGCTGAATGCGATACCCTCAGCTATCTGTTTATCGATTACCGGTTAAGGACGCTTATTTTCCGCCAGGACGTGTTAGTTGAAGGCCCCATTAGCCATCTGCGACAGATGAAAATCAGAAAAGCAATTTAACCTCTCCTGCCTGAACCGCCCCGAATAATGGCTACCCGGCTTACGCCGGCCTGCCACCGCACTCGATGCAGATCACATTTCACAACATTATCGTGAATATGCTCACGCTGACCTGGGCATACGCCTAAAAATTGGTGTGTATTTACTCCGCTTTCGCCAGGGCGGCAACTGCGCGATATGGTTACAGTGTTAAATGAAACGGCGTTTTATTATATAAATTCGTTGTTTTGGTTTTAACACTGTCGGGGGGCCGCAGCCTGAACTTCATTCAATCCGCCTTCCGTTACATTTCTTACCACACCTCTTACGGCAGGAGTCATTGTGAAAATAAGCTCGGTTGATGTCACCGTTTTTACTTACCCCACGCATCGCGTTTCGGACAGTGCGGGTCATTCACACCCTGGAGAAGAGAATCAGGCCAAAATGGCAATGCTCACTCTCACCACCGATGAGGGTGACTGCGGTTACTCATTCGCTCCGCCGGAAGTGGTGCGCCCGCACGTGGTCAATGCCTTCTTCCGCAAAGTGCTGATAGGTCAGAATCCGTTTGATCGTGAACGGTTATGGCAGGACCTGGTGCACTGGCAGCGCGGCAGCGCGCATCAACTGACTGAACGAGCACTTTCCTTCGTTGAACAGGCGCTGTGGGACCTGATTGGCCGCAAGCTGAAAATGCCGGTGCACAAGCTGCTGGGTGGCTTCCGGGAAAAAGTTCCGGCCTATGGCAGCACCATGTGTGGCGATGAGCTGAAAGGCGGACTATCGACGCCGGACGAATTTGCTCAGTTTGCCGAAAAACTGGTGGCTCGCGGTTATCAGGCCATCAAGCTGCACACCTGGATGCCGCCGATCTCCTTTGCTCCTGATCCAAAAATGGATATTAAAGCCTGTGCCGCAGTGCGTGAAGCCGTCGGGCCAGATATTGAACTGATGCTGGATGGCTATCACTGGTACAGCCGCAGCCAGGCACTGACTATCGGTAAGGCACTGGAAAAACTGAATTTTGCCTGGTTCGAAGAGCCGATGGAAGAAGAGAGCATGGCCTCTTACGCCTGGCTGGCAGAGAACCTGTCAATCGATGTGATTGGCCCGGAAAGCCTTGGCGGCAAGCATCACAGCCGCGCCGACTGGGTCAAAGCCGGAGCCTGCGACATTCTGCGCGCCGGCGCCAATGGCGTCGGCGGTATTTCCCCCTGTATGAAAGTCGCCAGCCTCGCTGAAGCTTTTGGCATGGATTGTGAAGTGCACGGTAACGGTGCCGCCAGCCTGGCGGTGGTTGGGGCCATTCGCAACTGCCGCTGGTACGAGCGCGGGCTGCTGCATCCGTTCCTTGATTACGACCAGCCACCGGCCTATCTGAACAGTCTGGTTGATCCCATGGACCAGCAAGGATTTGTCCATCTGTCGATGCGTCCGGGACTCGGCGAGGATATCAATTTTGACTATATAGAGACCCACACCATCAGCCGCGACTGAGCAACGGGCAGAAGAAATAAAAAAACCAATCCGGAGTTGCAGTCATTCAGCTGATGGCCAAGGCCGCTGGCACAGCTGCAACTTCAGGTAAGGGTATAACCTCTGACTCTACCCGGAAGGTAAAACATGAACACTGGCAATCTGGCAGGAGCGTGGCTGTTCGCGCTGCTGTTGATGTTCAGCGGCGGCACGGCACAGGCAAAAACGCCGTCCGACCAACTGATCATCGGCATGAACATGAATAACCTGCTGACTCTCGATCCGGCCGCGATGACCGGCAACGAAGTGGTCGGCATTGTGGTCAATCTGTATGACTCGCTGATCGAGCTGGATCCGAACCAGCTCACCGACGTGCACCCGGCGCTGGCCACCCGCTGGCAGGTGAGCAGTAATGATACTCTGCTGACGTTTCAGCTGCGCCAGGGCGTCACCTTTCATTCCGGTAACCCCTTAACCGCTGAGGATGTGGTGTGGTCAATGCGCCGCATTCTGCATCTCAATCTGGCGCAGGCCTCGGTATGGAAATCTTACGGCTTTACCAAAGAGAATATCGATCAGATGGTGCGCGCGCCGGGGCCTTACACGGTTGAGATTGAACTGCCGAAGGCCAATGATCCGAAACTGGTGCTCTATTCGCTGGCGGCGCTGGGTAGCGGTTCGGTACTGGACCGCAAAACCGTGCAGTCGCACGAGATAAATGGCGACTGGGGTAATAAGTGGCTGACAACCAACGAAGCCGGTTCCGGGCCATTCCGGCTGGATACCTGGCAGGCAAAAGATGTGCTGCGCATCAGCCGTAATCCGGATTACTGGCGCGGCGAGCCGAAATTAAGTCGCGTGGTGTTCCGTCATTTTCAGGAGTCGCAAACCCTGCGGCTGATGATTGAAAAAGGCGACCTTGATATCGCCAGCAATATGGCGGTCTCGGATATTAATGCTCTGCGTAACGATCCTGACGTCAGCGTCGACGCGGTAAAAAAAGGCACCATTTATTACGTGGCGATGAGCATGAAAGAACCGCATTTCGCCAATGCTAAAGTGCGGGAAGCGGTACGTTATCTGATTGATTATCAGGGCATTAACAAAGCCCTGATGCCGGGATATGGCATTCTGCATCAGCGCCCGATCCAGTCCGGTATGCCCGCAACCTTACCCAATCCGGACTATAAGCTGGATATCACACGCGCCAAAGCTCTGCTGAGCGAAGCCGGTTATCCCGACGGTTTTGACACCACGCTGCGGGTGCTGGCCGATCAGCCGTTTCTGAATATCGCGATTGCCGTGCAATCGACGCTGATGCAGGCCGGCATTCGCGCCAAAATCGTCACCGGCACCGGCAATCAGATTTATGGTGCCATGCGTGAACGCCGCTTCGATATGCTGGTTGGGCGCGGTGGCAGCGGCGTCGAGCCTCATCCGCACTCCAGCCTGCGCGCTCTGGTCTACAACCCGAATAACAGCGATGCCGCACGCCTGACCAATTTTCAGGGCTGGCGCACCAGCTTCTATGATCCGCAGCTGAACAGGCTGATCGACAGTGCACTGGTGGAGCGCGATGCGACGAAGCAACAACAGGATTATTACGCGATTCAGCAGCGCTACGACACGCTGATTCCGGCACTGATTCCGCTGTCGCAAATGGTCGACTCAGTGGTGGTGCGCAATGAAGTTCACGACTATCAGCCGCATCCTTCCGCTACCACCTTCTTGCGCGATGTTTATAAGTCCGCACCTGCCGACGGAGGTAATACGCCATGACCGCACAATGGTTTTCAGCCGATGGTATTGCCCGTCGGATTAGCCGCCGCGTTATTCAGGTGGCGATTACGCTGTTTGGGCTGCTACTGCTGACCTTTTTTATCGGTCGGGTGATGCCTGTCGATCCGGTGCTGGCGATTGTTGGCCCGGATGCCGATCACAGCACCTATCAGCAGGTTTATCAGCAATTGGGGTTTGATAAGCCA
This sequence comes from Winslowiella toletana, assembly GCF_032164335.1. NCBI lineage: Bacteria > Pseudomonadati > Pseudomonadota > Gammaproteobacteria > Enterobacterales > Erwiniaceae > Winslowiella > Winslowiella toletana. The sequence continues at coordinate 4,469,694 of NZ_CP134152.1, forward strand.
CTGTGGGCGCAGTTCGGCCTGTATCTCAACACGCTGCTGCACGGCGACTTAGGCAACGCACTGCTGACCGGTAAGCCGGTGGTTGATGACATTCTGCGGGTATTCCCGGCCACTCTCGAACTGGCAACGCTGGCGATTATTATTGGCACCGGTTTGGGGATCCCGTTAGGCGTGCTGGCGGCGGCGAAACGTAACAGTCTGGCCGACTATGTGGTGCGGATTATCAGTCTGGCAGGCTACTCGACGCCGATTTTCTGGGTCGGAATGATGGGGCTACTGGTGTTCTACGCCTGGCTGGGCTGGGTTGGCGGCGCGGGACGAGTTGAACTGAGCCTTGATGGCCAGGTGACCAGCCGCAGTGGTCTGCTACTGCTGGACTCGCTGCTGGAGGGTAACTGGACGGTATTTCGTAACGCGCTGAATCACCTGATTTTGCCAGCCTCGCTGCTGGGCTTTCACTCGATGGCGTATATCAGCCGAATGACGCGCAGTTTTATGCTGGCTCAGCTGTCACAGGAGTTCATTATCACCGCGCGCGTCAAAGGGCTGAATGAGTGGCAGGTCCTCTGGCAGCACGCCTTCCGCAATATTCTGGTGCAACTGCTGACGGTAGTGGCGCTGGCCTACGGCTCTTTGCTGGAAGGCGCAGTGTTAATCGAAACCGTCTTTTCCTGGCCTGGATTTGGTTCCTATCTTACCGGCAGCCTGCTGCTTGGCGATATGAATGCCGTAATGGGCTGCGTACTGGTGGTCGGCATTATTTTTGTGATGCTGAACCTGCTCTCTGACCTGCTGTATCAGGTATTCGACCCGAGGACTAAAGCATGACCCTTTCCCTCGACTCTCCGACCATCCGCACTCGCCGTGAACGGCTGGCAGGCCTGCGCCGAACCGGCGCTCGTATCGGCCATTTTCTGCTGCGCATGGCGCGTAATCCACTGACGGCGATTGGCGGCGGCATCGTGCTGCTGCTGATGATTGTCGCGCTGTTTGCGCCGTGGATCGCGCCATTTCATCCGCTGGTACAGGATCTGAATAACGCGCTGACCCCGCCCAACGCCATTCACTGGTTTGGCACCGACGAGTTTGGCCGCGATATCTTCAGTCGCCTGGTGTATGGCGCACGTATCACGCTGTATATCGTGCTGCTGGTGTCGGTCACCGTTGGGCCTCTTGGGCTGTTGCTCGGCGTGACTGCCGGTTACTTTGGCGGCAAGGTGGATATGCTGCTGATGCGTATTACCGACATCTTTATCTCTTTTCCCAGCCTGGTGCTGGCGCTGGCGTTTGTCGCGGCACTTGGCCCCGGCCTTGAGCATGTGGTGATCGCCATCACTCTGACCGCCTGGCCACCGATAGCCCGCCTGGCACGTGCGGAAACCCTGTCGCTGCGTCAGGCCGATTTTATCTCTGCGGTACGTTTGCAGGGGGCTTCTTCGCTGCGGGTGTTATGGCGACATATCGTGCCGCTGTGCATGCCTTCGGTAATTATCCGTATCACCATGAATATGGCCGGCATCATTCTGACCGCAGCCGGTCTCGGCTTCCTCGGACTGGGCGCGCAGCCGCCCGATCCGGAATGGGGTGCGATGATCTCCAGCGGCCGTACTTACATGATGGAATGCTGGTGGGTAGTCACCATTCCGGGACTGGCGATTCTGATCAACAGTCTGGCGTTCAACTTCTTAGGAGATGGCCTACGTGACATTCTCGATCCCCGCAGCGAATAACGCCCCGGCGTTACTGGACGTGCGCGACCTGCACGTCAGCTTTATCAATGGCCGGGTGGAAACGCCGGCGGTACGCGGCGTCTCCTTTCAGCTCGGCCGCGAGAAACTGGCGATCGTCGGTGAATCTGGCTCCGGTAAATCCACTGTTGGCCGCGCGCTGTTGCAGCTTCATCCGGCAAAAGCGCAGATCCGCGCCGATCGCATGCAGTTTGGCGATATCGATCTGCTGAACGCCTCGGCGACAGAGATGCGCAAGATCCGCGGCAAGCGCATATCGATGATCATGCAGGATCCCAAATACTCGCTTAACCCGGTGATCTGCGTTGGCGATCAAATTGCCGAAGCCTGGCGTTCTCACCACGCCTGCTCGCGGTCTGAGGCCAAAAGCAAAGTGATTGAGATGCTCGACGTTGTCCGTATTCGCCAGCCGGAAAGAGTCTACCATCTCTACCCACACGAAATATCCGGCGGTCAGGGGCAGCGCATAATGATTGCGATGATGCTGATAACCGATCCGGAACTGGTGATTGCGGATGAACCCACATCCGCACTCGATGTATCCGTGCGCCTGCAGGTGCTGGCGCTGCTGGATGACCTGGTGCAGTCACGCGGCCTTGGGCTGATTTTTATCAGTCACGATATTAACCTGGTGCGTAGCTTCTGCGATCGGGTGCTGGTGATGTATGCCGGGCGCGTAGTGGAATCAATTGCCGCTGCCGATCTCGACAATGCTCAGCATCCTTACACTCAGGGATTACTCAACTCGCTGCCGGATATGCAGCATCGCCGCCCACGCCTGCCCGTCCTCCAGCGTCAGTCCAGCTGGCTAACCGATTAAGGAAGCGCCCATGCAATCATCCACCATGATCGACGTCCGGCAGCTTAATCTCAGCTTTAACTCCGGCGCTAAAGCCAGTCAGGTACTGTTCGACGTCAATTTTGCCGTACAGCGAGGCGAGATTTTTGGCCTGGTTGGCGAATCCGGATCCGGTAAAACCACGGTGCTGAAGTGCCTGGCCGGGCTGTTTACCCACTGGCAGGGTGAGCTGGCGATTAACGGCCAGCCGCTGGAGCACAGCATTGGCCATGCGCGCTGTCGTCTGGTTCAGATGGTGTTTCAGGATCCGTATGGCTCGCTGCATCCGCGCCATACCATCGCTGATATTCTGGAAGAACCGCTGCAAATTCATCATATTGACCAGCGCGATCGGCGGGTTAACGCTATTCTCGAAAAGGTCGGGCTGAACCGTGCTTTTCGCACCCGCTATCCGCATCAGCTTTCCGGCGGTCAGCGCCAGCGTGTTGCCATAGCGCGCGCATTAATCTTACAGCCGCAGGTGCTGCTGCTGGATGAACCGACATCGGCGCTGGATGTGTCGGTTCAGGCAGAGATCCTTAATCTGCTCAGCGATCTGCAAAAGGAAGAGGGATTGACCTATCTGATGGTTACCCACGATCTTGGCGTGATCGCTCATCTGTGTCATCGCGTGGCGGTGATGCAGTTTGGCCAGATTCTGGAAACGCTTGATACCGATACGCTGCTGCGCGGCGAGGCGAAAGTCGAATATACCCAAATGTTACTGGAAGCCAGCCGCCACTATAGCCGCGAAATGGCGGCGCGCGCCGCCGGATAGCTCCCCTTTCCACAAGCCGTTTAACGAAGCCTGTGCCCCGGATTAACTTCGGGTGCACAGGACAGTCAACACCTGTCGGTTAATCAATCACTTTAACTGCATACTCTTTCACTGATGTCTGGCACCAATAGGGCACCACCGCGCCAATCACGGTGGCCATTTGCTCTTCAGACAATCGTTTGCGCGAAAATGCGATATTTTTGTGACATTAATCACAAAACACCTGAATTATAATGAAACAAACTTTGACAAATGTGAGCAATATCTATTTTCTATTCCGCTGTTGCAGGCACCATGCGCGGGCATTTATTCAACAGGCGTTTGCTCTGTCTGATGACGACAGAAAATCACTCTCCTGTCCTTCAGGGGCTTTCTAACAAGACCATCATTCTCGCGAAACAGAATGGTCATTAAGCATGTGGTAATAAAATGAAAACTAAAATGTTGATGGCGGCGGGAACGCTGATGGCGATGTCATACAGCGTATCTTCACTGGCTGCAGGTAACGACGCACAGTACGTATCAGACTGGTGGCATCAAAGCGTTAACGTGGTGGGCAGCACGAAAACACGTTTTGGACCACAGCTTAATAACAACGTCTACCTTGAGTACGAAGCCTTTGCTCACAAGGACTGGTTCGATTTTTACGGCTATATCGACGTGCCTAAATTCTTCGGTGGCAACAGCTATCAGACCGGTATCTGGGATAAAGGCTCGCCGCTGTTTATGGAAATCGAACCGCGCTTCTCAATTGATAAACTGACCGGCACCGACCTGAGCTTTGGTCCGTTTAAAGAGTGGTATTTCGCGAACAACTATATCTACGATATGGGCCGCAACAGTGCCAGTCGTCAGAACACCTGGTACATGGGTCTGGGTACCGATATCGACACCCACACCAAACTGGCTCTTTCAGCGAATATTTATGCAAAATACCAGTGGGAAAACTACGACGCAGCCAACGAAAACAGCTGGGATGGCTATCGTTTCAAAATCAAATACTTCCTGCCACTCACCGACCTGTGGGGCGGTAACCTGAGCTATATTGGCTTCACTAACTTCGACTTCGGCTCCGATCTGCGAGACAAGGCGGGCGAAGCGCGCACCAATAACTCCATCGCCTCCAGCCATATTCTGTCGCTGGGTTACGATCACTGGCATTACTCGTTCGTGGCACGTTACTTCCATAACGGTGGTCAGTGGGCTGACGGCACCGAACTGGACTTCGGTAAAGGTCCGTTTGAAGTGAAATCTACCGGCTGGGGTTACTACCTGGTGGTCGGTTATAACTTCTGATTAATGATGGCGGCGATGATGCCGCCATTGATTGCTTCCCACGCCTCGCGTGGGAAGGCGCGTTAAGCCATTGGCTTCTCGACATTAACCATCCACGGAATACCAAATTTATCGGTCAGCATGCCAAACCCATTGGCCCAGAACGTTTCCTGCCAAGGCATGGTGACATGACCGCCGGCTGACAGATTATCAAACCAGCTTTTTCCCTCTTCCAGGTCACTGGTCACCAGGCTGATGGCATACCCCTGATGCTGTTGGTCGTTGCTGGCAATATTACCGTCACTCATCATGATTTCACTGCTGCCAACTTTTAGCTGGGCGTGCATAATCTTATCCGGTGGAAAACTATAGCCAGAGCCACAGCCTTCCTGCACGCTTTGCGGATCCGGCATTTCGCCAAAGGTCATCTTAAACAGCAGTTCAGCACCAAATGCCCGATGGTAAAAGTCGATTGCCTGTTCACAGCTGCCGTCAAAAAACAGATAGGGTTTGGCTTGCATGGCGCACTCCTCAATGTTTCCGGGACGCCGCAATAGAAGATGCTCCTTTCGCAGCGTAACTGTCACTCAGCGGATAAGTGTAGTCAGCCCTGACACAGCAAAGTGAGCGTCAGCACGCACAATAAGCTGATAGTTCAGACGATAAAAATTTAGCTCAGGCAGATTGCGCGATCGCCGGAGTTAAAATCCACTCGGCGCTGTCATTCCACACATCCATATGAGTGATCTTACCCGCGCGAACTTCATAGCGATCGAGATAACGATTCCCGGCAAAGCTACGGCCATCTGGCCACTCGCCATACAGCGTACCGTTGGCATACACCACGACGGAGTCACCGCGATCCATCCAGTCAAACTGGCCTAATTCCTTTTTCACCCACTTATAACGCCCACCATTAAAGGCGGTTATCGCCTGCGGATCGGCCATTTCTCGCTTGCCGGTAAAGGTGATTTTCACCCCTTCCGCCATAAACGTTGCCGCCAGTACCGGATCGGGTGCCATCGACGCGGCAAGAAAATCACGGACGATTTGTACTGCTGGATGTTCAGCGCTCATTGTATACCTCTTCAAATTATTACCGATCGTATTTGCTAGTAATTAACTACTAGATTGCTAGCAATAATGAATAAATGCAATCGGTCAGTTTATAATCAAAGATAACTGACTAATTTTCAGCATAATTTTTGTGATTTTGAATAAGGAGAGTGTCGGTAAACTGAACGGCAAAACGGGAGATTTACCTTTGCCCGACGCTGACTTAATTAACCAGTAGTGCCTGACGAAGGTTCAGCTGCTCGGGCACAGCATCAGCCAGATCGAGCTGCTGTTCCAGCTGGTTAAGATGCTCAATCATAATCGCCTGCGCCAGATCCGTATCATCCGCTCTCAACGCGCTGATTATCGCCCCATGCTCGGCACACTGGCAGGAAGGCGTATCGTTACGCTGGTACAACGCCACGATCAGCGAGCTGCGCACCATCAGGTTTGCCAAAATTTCACCCAGCACTTTATTGCCGCTTAACTTAGCCAGTAACAAGTGAAAGTTGCAGAGTTCGCGCACGATATCGCGGCGATCTCCGCGTTCGCTGGCGTCTTTTTCTGCATGCTGCTGGGCATCAATCTCATCCACGGCACGCGCCACCCGATCCGGCGTAATGCTGGCGACAATCGCGCTTTCAATTGCCCGGCGGGCAATAAAGATCTCACGTGCTTCGCGCGCCTCTGGCTTTGCCACCATCGCCCCGCGATTCGGTTCAATGCTGACAATATGCTGCAACGCCATGCGCTGTAATGCAGCCTGCACATGATTACGATTAGCCTGCAACACCTCAACGATTTGCGCTTCAACCAGCCGCATACCCGGTTTCAGACGGTGCTGAGCAATCGCCAGGGATAATGCCTCCACAATGCGCTGCACTTCCTGTTGCTTGGCTGTTGCGACTTTAATCATCTTGCACCTCAACTGAACCTGACTGTTTTTTATCATAACATCCGTAACTCACCCGGCGTACAACTTACCGGAGCACTAAATCGTACAATACGGCTCTTCAGCTACGACAGTGGCGGCGAAACAGCTGGGCTAAATAGGCACCCATTGGCGTCAGCGCCGTATCACGCCGCTGAATCAGAAAAAAGGTCGCCTTCGGCAACGGTTCATCCAGCTCCAGCGCCACCAGCTGGCGACCGAGTATGGGGTCGGAAATCACATCATTCGATAAAATACTGACAAAATCGCTCTGCGCGACCAGGCTGGTACAAGCCATAAAAGTTTCACAGGTAACTACAATCGATGGCGCCATTCCCATACTGCCAAACAGGTCGTGCAGCAGCCGATAGTAGCTGCCTTTTGGCGTCGGCATGGTCCAGTCGCAATGCTGCAACTCAGCCAGCGAGCGCGCATCCTCGCAGGGGTGCCCTTTTCGCACCACCACCTGATACTCTCTTTCCATCAGCCGCTCAAAGGTCAGCTCATTATCAAGGTGACTTTCATCATAGGTATTGATGGTGAAATCCAGCTGGCCCTGCCGCAGTTCCGGGATCATCGACACCAGCTGCCCTTCAACAATCCGCACTTTCACATTCGGATACTCGCGATGAAACTGGGTAATCACCTTTGGCATAATCGTTCTCGCCACGCTGCCACCGACGCCGATATTCACCCGCCCACTCGCCAGCCCAAGCCGCTGCTGAATATCTTCCTGCGCCACACGCAACTCTTCCAGTACCAGGCTCGCATGTTTGAAAAAATTATCACCGATATCGGTTAACACAATGCCCTGCTGACGCCGAATAAACAGCCGCGCGCCAAGCACCTCCTCCAGTTCCTGGATCGCCTTAGTCAGAGCAGGTTGCGACAGACCAGAAGCGCGGCTGGCGGCACGGATACTGCCCTGGCGCGTCACGTCAACGAAAGCGCGTAGCTGATGCAGTTTTATTGAAGCAGGCATAACGATAGATTCCTGTGGCGGGAACGGTTAATACCAATGCGTCAGGTGATAACCATTAATTATCAATAGCAAGATACTGGCATCTTATGCAGGATAATACCATTGTGTACATTCGAAAAAAGCGCTTAAAAAAACGTTAACTATTCGCAATAGATTCCACTATTTCTTCTGTTCCGGAAGAAATAGCACAACAGCGACCGGCATTAAAAAATAATTTAAAAAAGCAAAATAATATCGAGCAATCTTCATATTTTGTTAATTAGTCTCCGTTAAGCATAAATAAATATTATCACGAGAGCCATTTGAAATAAGCAATGCTTATCGATGCCTGAGCAGCGGCCAGACGCGTTAGCAGGCGCTTATTAGCATAAATAAGATAGCGATCACACTTAAACCATCAGAATACTGTTGACCGCAGAAAAATAAAATTCCCACCTGAACTCAATGTTCAGAAAATTAAATCTGTCGATAATTTTTTACGACACCGTGTTAGAGGATCAAATTAATGAGTACCCTTTCTGAACTGGTAGACGATCTATTTCCACGCCTGCAAAGCTGGCGACGCGATTTCCATTTATACGCTGAATCAGGCTGGCTGGAATTTCGCACTGCCACTCTGGTGGCCGATGAGTTGAATCGTTTAGGTTATCAATTACAGCTGGGTAAACAGGTGATTAACGCCGATGCGCGTATGGGCTTACCTGCTGACGCAGTGCTGGAGCAGCAAGAAGCACGAGCGCTGGCTCAGGGCGCGTTGGCTGAATGGCTACCGCACTTTTCCGGCGGCTTCTGCGGTATCGTCGCTACGCTGGAAACCGGTCGTCCGGGGCCGACCATCGCGTTTCGCGTCGATATGGATGCTCTCGATCTGAATGAAAAAATGGCTGACGATCACCGTCCGTTTCGCGACGGCTTCGCGTCCTGTAACCCGGGCATGATGCATGCCTGCGCCCATGACGGCCACACCACCATCGGGCTGGGCCTGGCAACGGTGCTGATGCAGATGAAATCGGCACTGAGCGGCACGATTAAGCTGATTTTCCAGCCTGCTGAAGAAGGAACCCGCGGTGCCAAATCGATGGTCGAGGCTGGAGTGGTAGATGATGTGGATTTCTTTACCGCCATCCATATTGGTACCGGCGTACCCAGCGGCGAAGTGGTATGCGGCAGCGACAGCTTTATGGCAACCACCAAACTGGACGTGACCTTCCGCGGCGTCGCTTCTCATGCTGGTGCACGCCCGGAAGAGGGACGCAATGCGCTGCTCGCCGCAGCGCAGGCCACGCTGGCACTGCATAATCTGCCGCAGCACAGCGGCGGCAGCGCCCGGGTAAATGTCGGCGTGCTGCAGGCAGGAACCGGACGTAATGTGGTGCCTGATTACGCCTTTATGAAAATTGAAACACGCGGTGCCAGCAACGAAATCAATGACTTTATCTGTCAGCAAGCCCACCAGGTACTGAGCGGTGCCGCAGCGATGTATGGCGTTGAACATCAGGTGAAACTGATGGGCGCGGCGCGCAGCAGCCAGCCCACGCCTGGCTGGGTCAATTTTATTCATCGCCAGGCAGAAGCGCTTAATGAATTCACCTCGGTGGTCGACCGCCGCCCGCAGGCCGCCGGCTCTGAAGACGCCACCTATATGATGGAGCGCGTAAAACAGCGTGGCGGTCAGGCTTCCTATGTAATTTTTGGCACCGAGCTTAGCGCTGGTCACCATAACGAAAAATTTGATTTCGATGAAAGCGTGATGCCCGCAGCGATTAAAACCCTCGCTACGCTGGCACTGAACCTGCCCGACTATCAGGAGGCACCATGAATCAGCCGGAACTGACCGACTTTATTAACCACTATATCGACAGCCAGCAGTCACGATTTAGCGCCATCAGTGATGCCATCTGGGATTGCCCGGAAACGCGCTTTCGCGAAACTGAGTCAGCAGAACGCCTTGCCAGCGCACTGGAGCAGGAGGGTTTTCAGGTTAAACGCGGCGTTGGCAATATCGATACCGCATTTATCGCCAGCTACGGCAGTGGTAAACCGATTATCGCCCTGCTTGGAGAATACGATGCGCTGGCCGGGCTCAGCCAGAAAGCCGCCACTGCCTCACCAGAACCGCTGGTGGAGAACGGAAATGGACACGGCTGCGGTCACAATCTGCTGGGCACCGCCGCGATGGCTGCGGCCTTTGCGCTAAAAAAACTGATGGAACAGAATGGCCTGAGCGGTACGGTGCGCTTCTACGGCTGTCCTGGCGAAGAGGGCGGCTCCGGCAAAACTTTTATGGTTCGCGAAGGATTATTCGACGATGTCGACGCCGCCGTAACCTGGCATCCTGAATCATTCAGCGGCATGTTTAATAACACCACCCTCGCCAATATCCAGGCCGCCTTCCAGTTTAAAGGCGTCGCCGCCCACGCCGCCAACTCTCCCCATCTGGGGCGCAGTGCGCTGGACGCCGTCACGCTGATGAATACCGGTGCGAATTTCCTGCGTGAACATATCGTGCAGGAAGCACGCCTGCACTATGCCGTGACCAACAGCGGCGGCAGCTCACCTAATGTGGTGCAGGCAGATGCAGAAGTGCTGTATCTGATCCGCGCCCCTCAGCTCGATCAGGCACAGGATATCTATCAGCGGGTAATTAACATCGCCAAAGGTGCCGCGCTGATGACCGACACCAAAATGACTCTGCGCTTCGATAAAGCCTGTTCCAACTACATCCCTAACCGGGCGCTTGAGCAGGTGATGGCCAGCTATGTGCGTGCTTTTGGCGTACCGCAATACAGCGACGAGGAAGTGGCGTTTGCCGGCCAGATCCGCGCCACCCTGACCCCTGATGATATCCGTAATGCCAAACTGAACATCGCCCGTACCGGCGGCGAAGCGGGCCAGGCATGGGTGCAAACGCTTGGCGAAAAAGTGCTGACCGATGAAGTTGCCCCTTACGCCATCACTCAGGAACTGATGTACGGCTCGACAGATGTTGGCGATGTCAGTTGGGTGACGCCGACCGCGCAATGTTTTAGCCCGTGCTTCGCCCTCGGCACGCCATTGCATACCTGGCAGCTGGTGGCACAGGGACGCACCTCAATCGCCCATAAAGGCATGTGTCTTGCAGGAAAAATAATGGCCGCCACTGCTGCCACTTTACTTGGCGATACGGAGGCGCTGGCGCGCTGCCGGGCTGAGTTTGCAGCTGCGCGAGCGCAACAGCCCTACCACTGCCCGATACCGGCTGACGTGACGCCTACTCCACTGTAAAGCACGACCCGATCGGCTCAGCACTGACTCAGCCGACGTAATAACAATAAAACTGTTTAATGCAAATACGACGAGGGGAAGACCATGAGTGAAGCTGCAACGCCAGCGGGAAAAAGCCCGGGGAAACTATTTAACTGTATTGAGCGCATCGGCAATAAAGTTCCCAATCCGTTTCTGCTGTTCGTCTATCTGATCGTCATACTAATGGTCGCTACGGCGGTCATCAGCACGCTGGGCCTGGCGGTTAAGAACCCCGCTAACGGCGAAATAGTCCGGGTAAATAATCTACTGAGCGTCGCGGGATTACAGTGGATCTTCCCGAATATTATCAAAAACTTCAGCGGCTTTACGCCACTCGGCTCGATTCTGGCGCTGGTGATTGGTGCCGGGCTGGCGGAAAAAGTCGGCTTACTGCAATCTCTGATGGTGAAAATGGCGTCACGCGTCAGCCGGCGTTACGCCAGCTATATGGTGCTGTTTATTGCGTTTTTCAGCCACATCTCTTCGGATGCGGCGCTGGTGGTAATGCCACCGCTCGGCGCGCTGATTTTTATTGCCGTGGGTCGTCATCCGGTGGCCGGCCTGCTGGCAGCCATCGCTGGCGTTGCTTCTGGCTTTACGGCTAATCTGCTGATTGTGACTACCGATGTGCTGTTGTCCGGTATCAGTAGCGAAGCAGCAAAAGCCGTCAGCGATACGGTGCACGTCAGCGTGATCGACAACTGGTACTTTATGGCCACCTCGGTGATTGTGCTGACCATTGCCGGAGCAATACTGACCGATAAGTATGTAGAACCGCGCTTACCCGCCTGGGAGGGCGGCACCGGTGAACGTCTGGCAGCCCTGACGCCATTAGAAAATAAAGGTCTGAAAGCTGCCGGCATCGCCGCACTGCTGTTTATCGGCCTGATGGCGCTGCTGGTGGTGCCAGAAGGTGCGCCACTGCGCGATCCGCATACCGGTTCAATTGTGCCTTCGCCGTTTATTAAAGGCATCGTGCCGATTATCATTCTGTTTTTCTTTACCGTGGCAATTGCCTATGGCGTCGTCACCAGACAGATCCGTCGCCCGGACGATGTGCCCAATCTGCTGGTCGAACCCATGAAGAGCATGGCGGGCTTTATTGTGATGGTGTTCCCGCTGGCGCAGTTCGTGGCGTTCTTTAACTGGAGTAATATGGGTAAGTTTATGGCTATCGGCCTGACCGATGTGCTGGAAACTGCCGGCGTCAGCGGCGCACCTGCCTTTCTCGGTTTGATGTTTCTCTCGGCGTTTTTATGCATGTTTATCGCCAGCGGTTCTGCCATCTGGTCGATTCTCGCGCCGGTATTTGTGCCGATGTTTATGCTGCTCGGTTTTCATCCGGCGTTTGCCCAAATGATTTTCCGCATCGCTGATTCTGCGGTACTGCCGCTGGCCCCAATGTCACCGTTCTTACCCCTGTTTCTCGGTTTCTTGCAGCGCTATCGCAAAGATGCTCAGCTCGGCACCTATTACGTGCTGATATTCCCCTACCCGCTGGTGTTCTTTAGCGTCTGGATCCTGCTGCTGCTGGCATGGTACATGCTTGGCTTACCCATTGGGCCGGGGGTTTATCCACAGATGCCGCAATAAAAACCACGGGGCAATGGTGACATTGCCCTTCCAATTTATTTGCTCTTAACACTCAGCATCATCTCCCTTCAAATAATCTTCCTTAGGTTTTTATCCTTATTTTTCTGCGTCTGATAGCAATTTAAAAATTTAAATCCAGCCATCAGCCTTGAATTATAATCACAATATTAGTGAGGGAAATAAAAAAATAGGCTCTGCTAAGGCATATTAAAGAGATTTGGTCAGCGCAATCCTGATGCTGGCGTGGTACTTACCGGCGGTGACAGATGATACACACCTGTGATACAAAAATCCCTGAACGATATCAATCGCCGGGGTTAGATTGCACGGCACATTTAATTCTGGCCTCGAAATTAATTAATTCGGTTATCATTACTTTTGATGGATGATTAGGATAAGATAAGGATGACTGAAATGAATGATCTATACCTCAAAGTTGACAGAATTGCGGGTGAATCAAAGGATGCTAATCATTTAGGTTGGATAAATATTTCAAAAAAACACATCTATTCTCAGATAGATAAAATCAAAGCGCAGCAAAGGGCTATCAGTTACCTCCCCTTGAATTATAATCCATTTTATCATTTTGACAGAATGACAAACCTCACTCAAAAAAAAATTAAATGTGAATAATGAACAGATATGAAATTTACGAAAGTATTGATAATTTTAAGTGTTTTATTTTTCAGTTATGCATTATGGTTTTCCTTCAGAGAGACAATTATTGTCGGCGTACATAAAGAAGGTGATGCGGCTTATATCTTAGTAAAAAACCCTCCATTACTTGACAGTACCAAATTAAAATGGTGGAAGGAAAAAAGCAAATATATTAATGAAAACTATCATATTCCAGTTAACTCCAGATACGGCTTTATTTTAATAATGGATTATGGAAAAGGCTATCAATTATTACCCAGTGATAAAAGGCTCAGTTCTGTTTATCCATCAGATTATATTTGCTTTGATGACATGAAGACCAGGATAAACTGTCTCTATAAAAATTGGATAATGTCCATCTCAAATAAAGCTGATGGTGAACTCAATATTAAGATTAAAAAAAACAGTTATACTCTGAAAAAAGATGGTTCTGTAGTCGAGGATTGATGGCAACTTTTCTCAACAAACATTGAGATTGTATCACTGATCTGCTATCCCCAAAAACTATATCATAAGCCTGAGATGCTGCATTCATACGCTCCTTTGACAGGTTCAGGGCTTCAGATTTCTTTGCGATTCGGTCAGCGATGATCCGCTACTCTTGCACGAGTAATGGTAATATCGCGCAGGCATTCTACTTCCCCTTCAGCATCATCTCCCTTTAAATACTCTTCCTTAGGTTTTTATCCTTATTTTTCTGCGTCTGATAGCAATTTAAAAATTTAAATCCAGCCATCAGCCTTTAGCATTGAATTGTAATCACTATGTTACTGAGGAAAAATAATTAAAATGTGTTCAGCATCTTCCCAGGGGATGGAATCCTCTTCTGCACGACCCAATAAAATCAATAGTTTAGCTAATCGTATTGATGCCCTTCCCGCTTCCGCCGGTCTGTGGCGATTTATTACTTTACTGGCTCTCGGCGGTTTTTTTGAACTCTACGATTTGTTTCAAACGGGATATATTAGTTCAGGATTAATCGCTGAAAACATATTTCATATTGGTAGTGAAGGTGTCTTTGGAATATCCGACCAGGCGGCCTTTGCTTCGGCGACATTTTTGGGCTTGTTTATTGGTGCCAGCTTACTGGCTCCCTATGCCGACCGTTTTGGCCGCCGGATGACCTTTATGTTTGCCCTCGCCTGGTATGGCGCTTTTTCCCTGCTGATGGCGTTCCAGAATCAGGCCGAGTGGATTATCTTTTGCCGCTTCCTGGTTGGCGTTGGGCTGGGCATCGAGCTGGTCACTATCGACACTTATCTGACCGAGTGGGTACCCACTCATCTGCGCAGTAAAGCCTTCGCTTTCGCCTTTTTTATCCAGTTCCTGTCGGTACCCACCGTGGCCTTAATGTCCTGGTGGCTGGTGCCACAAACCATTTTCGGCCTGACCGGCTGGCGTTATGTGGTTATTGCTGGCGCGCTCTGCTCACTGATCATCTGGTTTATCCGTAAAAACCTGCCCGAATCGGCGCGCTGGCTGGCGCAGCAAGGTCGTCATCAGGAAGCACATCAGGTGCTCAGCAGGATGGAACAGCGCTGTGGCGCGCCGGTCGGGCAAGATTTTCCACAGAATGATGCCGCCGCCCAGCTGCCGCAACGAGGCACATTTAAAGAAATTTGGTCAGCGCAGTACCGTAAACGTACCCTGATGCTGGTGGTAATGAATTTCTTTCAGGCAATTGGATTTTTTGGCTTTGGAAACTGGCTACCGGCGCTGCTGTCGGGCAAAGGGACCACCGTCACCCACAGCCTGCTGTATGCCTTCTTTATCACTCTCGCCTACCCGCTGGGTTCGCTGATTTGCAGCCGCTACGCCGACAGAATGGAAAATAAATGGCAGATTGTCCTCTCTTGCCTGATGACGGTGGTGTTCGGCACGCTGTTTGCGTTTCAGACTAATGCGCTGCTGCTGATCGCCTGTGGCTTCCTGATTACCTGGTCGAACGCCTGGCTGACTTACAGCTATCACGCCTATCAGACCGAAATCTTTCCCACCCATATTCGGGCGCGCGCGGTCGGTTTTTGCTACTCCTTTAGCCGCCTGTCTACGGTATTCAGCAGCATTATGATTGGCCTGATTTTGCAGTACGCCGGTACTCAGGGCGTGATTGCCTTTATCGTGGTAAGTATGCTGATGGTGATGCTATCGGTGGGCATATTCGGGCCGAAAACCCGCGGTATTAATCTGGAAAATATCTGACGGATGCTGCGGCATCAGCGGATGCCGCAGCTTTTTGCTACGCGACTAACTTACGGACAAAGGCTTCGATCTCTTTATCCTGACAGTTTTCAAAGAAGCACTGCTGGAAACGCTGGCCGCTGACCGCGGTTTTCACCAGTTCAGGATCGATAGCACGCAGGGTATCGAGATAGTTCTCTTTTACGACCGCTGCCTTAACCTGATTCAGAATACCAGCATTACGCACCTGCGGCTCTTTGCGATCCAGCGGGTAGCCCTGGCCTTTCTCGCCGGTAAACGCTTTTTCAAAGATAAAACGCAGATTCAGTTCTGCGCCCCAGCCAAAGCCCTTGGCAAACGGCAGAGCCAGCGCGTTGCCGTTGTTGATTTGCGCAAACAGGAATGCATCGGCCGGATCGATACAGTAGCCGCACACCACGCCCGGATGAATATTCAGCGACATCAGTGCGCCCTGGCCGGTGCCGCAGCCGGTAATCACGAAATCCACCGCCTTAGCATTCAGCAGAATGCTGGACATAATGCCGAGATGGATATAAGTCAGATGATGATCCTGCTCATCACTCATGCCGACGTTAAATACCGGGTAGTCTTTGCTGTCCGCAACCTGCTTCAGCTCTTTCAACACGACGGCATTTTTGCCTGCCTGACTGTTCTCCATCATCAGTGCAATCTTCATGGTTCTCCCCTCTGCTTCAGTGGCTTATTTCAGTGAATTAAGCCTGTGAAGCATGCGTGTACTTCACAGGTAGTAATTAATTTTATGAAACAACGTTTCATTTTTTAATGCAAGGTGTTTTTTATAGAGGTAAATTCTGCAAATTAATGTGACAAACTTCACACAACTACATCCGGTCACTGCACGCTAACTGGGTTTTGCGATCGCGGCTGCAAGTTACCCCATTATTTTGTATCGGCGGTTTATTGTGATCCCGTTCTCAATTCTTTCGGCTGCTGCTCGGCATCAGGGTGGAAAAGGATATGCTAAATGATAAATATGAAACAGCGTTTCAATAAATGAATTAATCTTGGGCAGATAAGGGGAACAGTATGGCGAAGGGTTCACGCATCAAACTTCCTTTCCACCATTTTCAGGATCCAGAGACCGGCGCAGCAGTGGTTCGCCTGACGCCACCAGAGGTGTTGTGTCATCGTAACTACTTCTATCAGAAGTGTTTTACCCAGGATGGTGAACGGCTGCTGTTTGCTGGCGAATTTGATGGTAACCGAAACTACTATCTGCTCGATCTGGAAACACAGGAAGCGAGACAGCTGACCGAAGGCCATGGTGATAATACCTTTGGCGGCTTTTTATCCCCCGATGATCGCTATCTTTACTATGTGAAAAACGAACGTAATTTGCAGCGCGTCGATATCAACAGCCTCGAGGAAATCAGCGTTTATCAGGTTCCGGACAGCTGGGTAGGTTATGGTACCTGGGTGGCAAACAGCGACTGTACACAGCTGGTTGGGATTGAGATTGCCCGTGAAGACTGGGAACCGCTCTCCGACTGGCAGATATTTCAACGCTTCTTCGAAAAAAATCCGCACTGCCGCCTGCTGCGCGTCGATCTGAACAGTGGCGAAGCGCAGACCATTCATCAGCAACAGCTATGGCTGGGCCATCCGATTTACCGGCCGTGGCATAATCAGACCGTGGCGTTTTGTCATGAAGGCCCGCACGATCTGGTCGATGCGCGTATGTGGCTGATTAATGAAGACGGCAGCAATATGCGTAAGGTAAAAGATCACGCGGAGGGCGAAAGCTGTACCCATGAGTTTTGGGTGCCGGACGGATCGGCGCTGATCTACGTTTCTTACCATAAAGATCGCCCGGATCGCCAAATCTGCCGCTACCATCCGGACAGCGATCGTAATGAAGTGCTGATGACCATGCCAGCCTGCTCCCATCTGATGAGTAACGAAAACGGCTCACTGCTGGTCGGCGACGGTTCCGGCACGCCGGTCGACGTACAGGATACCGCTGGCTACACCATCGATAATGATCCATGGCTTTATGTCTTTGATGTGCAACAGCGCCGTCATTTCCGGCTGGCCGGGCATCACAGTTCATGGCGCGTGCTGGATGGCGATCGTCAGGTGACGCATCCGCATCCGTCTTTTACTCCGGACGACCGTCAGGTGCTGTTTACCTCAGATTATGAAGGTCAGCCGGCACTCTATCTGGCCACGTTACCCGACAGCCTGACCCGTTAATCAATAAAAATTACAGGAATAACCATGTTTATCTACAAGCAAGAGACCACGCTGGAAGATTTGGGCAACGGCGTGACGCGCCGGGTGCTGGCGCATGGCGGCGGTATGATGGCGGTTGAAGTCAATTTCGAGAAGGATGCGGTAGGGCCGTTGCATCATCACCCGCATGAGCAGCTGACCTATGTGCTGTCAGGTCGTTTTGCATTCACCATTGATGGCGTAACGAAAGAGGTCGCGGCGGGCGATACCTTGTATAAAAAACCGCATGTGGTTCACGGCTGTGTCTGCCTTGAGCCAGGCACCCTGCTGGATACCTTTACCCCGCAGCGCGAAGATTTTCTTTCCTGAATAATATCGGAATATCTGGAATATTGCAGGGGAGCCGTTTTCGGCTCCCCTGAGTCTATTGAGAATTACTTTAATTTCTCGATATCGGCATCACCCTGATTACCAATTACCGCTTCATCCTTACGCACCTTCGCCACGTCTTTCTCGGTAACGACCGTGCTGGTGGTATTTCCCCAGCTGGTGCGGATAAAGTTAACCACATCCGCCACCTGACGGTCGTTCATCCGCCAGCCAAAAGCAGGCATGGTAATCGCCGACGGTGCGCCTTGCACGCCAGGCAGCGTATTACCGGTCAGCACGATATGGATCAGTGAAGTCGGATCGTCCGCTTGCACTACCGCATTACCCGCCAGCTCCGGGAAGAAGCGTTGGTAACCGCTGCCGTCGGTTTTATGGCAGGCCGCACAGCTGTCGACATACAGCGCCGCACCGGTTTTACCGTCGTCCCCGCGCCACAGCGCTTTTGCCACGCTGTCGTCCGGCTTGAAGCCCACCTGGTTTGGATCTTTGGCACCCAGCGACTTCAGATAACGAGCAATTGCCGTCGCATCTTCTGCACTGAGATATTGCAGACTGTGTTCAACAACATCGGTCATGCCACCAAATACCGCGGTATGATCGTTGCGACCGGTACGCAGGAACTGCACCAGATCGTCTTCGCTCCAGCGGCCTAAGCCGTCGCGGTTGTCGCCACGCAGATTGCTGGCAGTCCAGCCATCAATCGGCGCATTGCTGCCGGAAAGATAGTCGCCACCTTTATCATCATTCAGCGCTTTTTCCTGCATGGTAATGCTGCGCGGCGTATGGCAGGCACCACAGTGGCCGAGCCCTTCCACCAGATAACGGCCGCGTGCCAGCACTGGATCTTCACCGGCTTTTGGCTGGAAGGCTTTCACATCCGGTGCAAAGATGCCGCGCCAGACAGACAGCGGCCAACGCATCGACAGCGGCCACGGAATGTCGCTGTCTTTATTCTGCTGCGCGACCGGCTGTACGCCATGCATAAAGTAAGCATACATCGCCTGCATATCGTCATCGCTGACCACGGCATAAGAAGGGTAAGGCATCGCCGGATAGAGCGTATCGCCATTTTTCGCTACGCCATGACGCACCGCTTTCTGGAAATCGTCATAGCTGTAGCTGCCAATGCCATTTTCCGGGTCCGGAGTGATATTGGTGGAGTAAATGGTGCCGATGGGCGTCACCATCGGTAAGCCACCTGCAAACGGTTTCCCGTCCTTGCTGGTATGGCAAGCCACGCAGTCACCGGCGCGCGCCAGATATTCACCGCGCTTGATCAGATCGCCCGACTGGCTCTCTTCCGCCTGCACGCCAAACGCCAGCACGCCCAGTAGCAGGGCTGATAATCCGATTTTCATTGTCATCATCCTTATGCCTGCACCAGTGGACCAGGGTTTTTCAGATACTGTTCACGAATCGCTTTCGCTGACCAGTAAGTCAGTGCCGCCACCATGCCGGTCGGGTTGTAGCCCAGCCCCTGCGGGAAGGCAGATGCGCCCGGAACAAACACGTTAGAAACATCCCAGCTTTGCAGATAACGGTTAATGGCGCTGGTTTTCGGATCTTCGCCCATAATCGCGCCACCGTTCATATGGGTGGTCTGATAGACGGTGGTATCGAAGTGGGTACCCGGCTTTTTCGCCGCACCGGTGATCAGCTTCGGATTCATCGCTTCGGCGATGTTATGCATGCGGTCATGCATAAACTGCGACATCTTGATATCGTTTTCCTGCCAGTCAAAGGTCATACGCAGCAGCGGCTGGCCGTAAGCATCTTTGTAGTTCGGATCGAGATCGAGATAGTTATTACGATAAGACTGGTGCGCGCCGTGAGCATCCATCGAAACGTGATGGGTATAGTGATCGGCAACCGCAGCCTTCCACTGGCTGCCCCAGTTTGGCGTGCCCGGCGGCACTGGCAGACCGGAGATCGGCTTCACGCCTGCCTGGTTGACCCAAAACGGTGAGCCGCCAACAAAACCATATTTGCTGTGATCGAAGTTATCGGCATTAAAGTCATCAACGCCTACGCCTGCGCCACCGGCACCAATAAAGTTATTGGTGTGCACGTCTTTATCAAAGAAGGCTTTGATGGTGGAGAGATTCTGATAGGCAAAATTACGTCCGACAGTGCCTTCATTGGTCACCGGGTTATACGGCTTGCCGATGCCGGAAAGCAGCATCAGATGCACGTTGTGGAACTGGAATGCCGAGAGGATCACCAGATCCGCCGGTTGCACTACTTCGCGCCCCTGCGCATCGACATAGGTCACGCCGGTGGCGCGCTTTTTGTCATCGGTCAGATTCACGCGCAGCACGTGTGAATTAACGCGCAGTTCAAACTTCGACTCCTGACGCAGCGCTGGCAGAATATTGACGTTCGGCGAAGCTTTCGAATACATATAGCAGGCGTAGCCGCTGCAGAAACCGCAGAAGTTGCACGGCCCCATTTGTGCGCCATAGGTATTGGTATACGGGCCAGACGTGTTGGCCGATGGCAGGTCATATGGGTGATAACCGACGGATTCAGCCGCTTTGGCAAACAGCTGTGCGGAAAAAGTGCGTTTCTGCGCCGGCAGCGGGAAGTCACTGGAGCGATCCGGCGCAAAGGGGTTGCCGCCTTGCTCTTTACCGACCACTTTACCTTTGATGCTCCAGGCCGAGCCGGAAGTGCCGAACACTTTCTCAGCCTGATCGAAGTAAGGTTCCAGCTCATCGTAAGTGACGCCAAAGTCCTGGATGGTCATGCCTTCCGGAATAAATTTCTTGCCGTAGCGCTCTTCATAGTGGCTACGCATACGCAGTTCTATTGGATCGACGCGGAAATGCACTCCTGACCAGTGCAGACCGGCTCCACCGGTGCCGGTACCCGGTAAAAACGCCGCCAGTTGACGATACGGCTGAGCGGTTTGCGCCGAGTTATGACGAATGGTGACGGTGCTTTTGGATAAGTCCTGGAACAGCTTTTTGCGCACGTTGTAGGTCAGTTCGTCGATCACCTGCGGATACGCGCCGTCAGGATAAGTATCGCGATGCGGGCCGCGCTCCAGCGCCACCACATTCAGCCCGGCCTCCGTCAGCTCTTTAGCCATAATCGAACCGGCCCAGCCAAAGCCGACAATTACTGCATCCACTTTCTTCATTTCGTTTGCCATGCTTAAGCTCTTTCCCCGCGAATAGACACCGGCGGGAACGGATAGCGTTCGCCGCGTTCAACCCAATCCATAAAATCAGCACGTGCGCCAGGGAAGCCAATCAGCGTCCAGCCCACCATCTGCTGATTACCACCGTGGATCGGATCGCTGAAGAAACCTTCACGGGTGTTCTGTAACAGGAAAGAGAAAAAGACTTTACTCGGTAGCTGTCTGAACCCGGCGCTGCCGCTTTCAAACGCCTGCAAAATCGTGTCCTGCTGCTGCGCGGTCAGTTCAGCAAACACTTTACCGTGCTGTGCTTTTGCATAAGCGTCAGCCTCTTCCAGCCCCAGACGATAAATCTGCTGCGGCACCAGCGGCAGCTGATAGCCCAGCTCGCGGTCAGCATCGGGATGAAACGGCCCCTGCATATACCAGTTGGCACCGGTGGCATAAGGGGTATTCATCTGGCGATCGATAAACTCCGGCACGCCGGCTTCCAGCGCCCCAGGGCCACGTTCATCTGCCGGGATCAGGCGCGCGACGGCGGCCTGCAGAAAGGCAAACTCTTCACGGGTGAACCAACTCGGTTGATAATCTTTTGCCTGCTGCGGGCCAGCGGGTGCTTGATTATCTTTAGCCTGCGCCTGGCTGGCGACAGCCAGAGAGCCAAGTCCGGTGCTGCCAATCGCCACTGCCGGAGCCAGCGTTATGGTCTTCAGGAGAAAGTCTCTCCTTGAGCTGCCTGTTTTTTCTTTTGACATTACATTGCCTTATCACGCTACCGCGCTGCGGTGCGCATCAATGAGTGAGTATCGGTGTTGTTGTTTTTATCAGGATATTCCGGGGATACAGGCGGTAACATTTTGTGTTACCGGTAACAATAATCAATATTGTAACAGCATTCCCCTTTAAACTTTAGGCTTAAGAAACAAAACCACACAAATTCCTTAACAATTAGCCGACAATTAACCGGCTTTAACCAGAAAAATCCCACCAGGCGGGGAATTTGAAACGGACGGACACAACCGACGACAGACTGACAACAATCAAAGCGCTATAACTGGCTGACAATAACCATGGAGTGCCTATGTTTAGCTCTTTCTTTCCCCGGCCAGCGCTGTTTTTCAGCAGCGCAGCGATATGGAGCCTGATGGCGATCCTGTGCTGGTTCGATGGCGGCGACCATCTGGTTTTTCAGCTACATCAGTTTGCTTCATACGCTGATAAACCCTTACCGGACAACGCCTGGCGCTTTGTGCAGCCTTCTCAGCTGTGGTTCTATCTTTACTACGCGGTAATCGTCGGATTGTTCGCAATGGTGTGGTTTATTTATCGGCCACATCGCTGGCAACGCTGGTCAGTGCTCGGCAGCGCACTGATTATTTTCGTTACCTGGTTTGATGTGCAGGTGGGCGTGGCCATCAACGCCTGGTATGGCCCATTTTACGACATGATTCAAAACGCGCTGGCACATCCCAATACCATAAAAATCATCATTTTCTACCAGCAGCTGGCTGCATTCCTCGGCATCGCACTGATAGCGGTAGTGATTGGCGTACTTAACGCGTTTTTTATCAGCCACTGGATTTTCCGCTGGCGCAGCGCGATGAATAATTACTATATGGCGCACTGGCAGCAGCTGCGCAACATTGAAGGCGCAGCGCAGCGGGTACAGGAAGACACCATGCGTTTTTCCAGCACGCTGGAAAGCTGGGGCATTAATCTGATCCGGGCGGTGATGACGCTGATAGCTTTTTTACCGGTGCTGGTGGCGCTGTCAAAGCATGTGGAAAGCGTGCCGATCCTCGGCAATATTCCGTATGCGCTGGTGATTGCCGCGCTGTTATGGTCGCTATTCGGCACCGGGTTGCTGGCAGCGGTAGGGATTAAATTGCCGGGGCTGGAGTTTCGTAATCAGCGGGTGGAAGCGGCCTATCGTAAAGAGTTGGTCTATGGCGAGGATAACGCGCAGCGTGCAGATCCGCTGACGGCAGGACAGCTGTTCCAGCGCGTACGCTTCAACTATTTTCGCCTCTATTTTCACTATCTCTATTTCAATATCACCCGCATTCTGTATCTGCAGGTAGATAACGTATTCGGGCTGTTTGTTTTGTTTCCATCGATTATCGCCGGCACCATTACGCTGGGCCTGCTGCAACAGATTACCAATGTATTTGATCAGGTCCGCGCCTCGTTTCAGTATCTGATCACTTCATGGTCCACGCTGGTGGAACTGATGTCAATTTACAAACGTCTGCGCAGTTTCGAGCAGGTGCTGAATGCGGATGAAACTCTCCTCCACACGCTGGAGGAGAGTGGTTAATAGCCGCGTCGCTTACTGCTGCTGCAGCGCGGCAAACACCTGCTCAACCGCATAGGCGCCGGGATCTTTCACCCCATTCAGGCTGTCCTGATTAAGGTACGAAGATCGCCCGGCTTTTGCCACCTTCATTTCGGCGGTGGCGTCCGCTCCGGCGCGTGCTGCACTGGCGGCCGCTGCCAGATCTTTGCCTGCCGCCAGCGCGTTAAATGCCGGTTCCAGCGCATCAACCATCGTGCGATCGCCTGGCTGCGCGCCGCCATAATGCTTCATGCGCTCCAGGCCATATTGCAGCGCCTGTGCCAGCGATTCGCCCTGCTCCAGTTTCTGCCCGGCAGAGGTAAACAGAATCGACATCAGCACCCCGCTGGAACCGCCCATGACTACCGCCAGCTCTTCACCCACCAGCGTCAGTAACTGCTCCGGATGGTTAAGCGGCAATTTTTTTGCCTGATATTGCTTGAGAATTTTACCCGCACCCGCCGCGAAGGTGGAGCCGGTATCGCCATCGCCTACTTTGGCGTCGAGTTTGTTCAGTTCGCCTTCCAGCCCTACCAGCGTTTCGCAGATGATCCGCACCACCTGCCCAACCTGGGGATTTTCCGACGGTGAATAGTCGAGTCGGGTGGTCGCTTTTTCACCCGGCTGCGGCGTCAGGGGCTGTACGGCCACCAGCGGATGCCAGCCAAACGCCTCAACCGGAGCCTGTAATGCGGCTTGTGTCTGTTGATCCAGCACTATTGTCGACAGTGAAAAACCTTTCATATCCAGTGCGCTGACCAACGTGGCCGGTCCCACCAGATGAGTAACCTGCTTGCCGAACGGTGATGTCAGCGTTTCACGCGCCAGCACCGCCATTTCCAGCGCGGAGAAGCCGCCAAGATTATTCAGCAGCAGCGCCACTTTTTTATCAGCGGGCAGCTTTTCCGCCAGCTTTTTCGTGACGATCGCGACTATTTCGCGACTGTTCTGCGTTTTTAGCGTCGATACGCCCGGTTCGCCATGTATCCCCATACCCAATTCGCTATTCCCGGCCCCCACCCGCTCATCGCGCGCTTCACCCGGAATATGACAGCTGGAAAACGCCAGCCCAATACTGTGCGTGGCCTCAATAGCCTGAGTTGCCAGACGCGTCACTTCCTGCAGTGATTGCCCCTGCTCGGCGGCATAACCAGCCACTTTATGCACCAGCGCAGTTCCGGCGATACCGCGCGGCTGCGGATTGTCGGGCAGTGAAATATCATCTTTCACCATCACCAGTTCGACCTGATAACCAAGCTTTTTCGCTTTCTCCGCTGCCAGGCCAAAATTCAGCCGGTCGCCGGTATAGTTTTTGACGATAAGCAGGCAACCCGCCTCGCCGGTAACATTAATAATCGCCGTCAGCACCGCATCGACGCTCGGTGAAGCGAAGATATCGCCACATACCGCTGCGGTCAGCATCCCTTTACCGACAAATCCGACGTGCGCCGGTTCGTGCCCTGAACCACCGCCGGAGATCAGCGCAACTTTGCTTTTATCCCAGTCATTACGCACCACAACGCGAATATCGGCATCCACTTCCAGCTTACTCAGATTGTGATACGGCGTGCTGTACAGTGCCCCGTCAATCGCTTCATTAACCAAATGGTTTTTGTCATTCATAAAAAACTGATTCATCGAAATCCTCCCATGATGTTGTATCAGCGCAATCCTTAACTGTAGTTGAAATCGTCCTGTCAGTTATGCGCTAGTGATTGTCAGTTATCGGTGAGATTGTCGGGTCGGTTTTCATTAACAATAAGGAAAACGCCACGAACAGGAAAAATTCATGTTGATGCAACCCGCTGGAAAATATCTGCCGTTCCCCCCGGTAAAACTGGACGCGCGCCAGTGGCCCTCAAATACTCTGACCCGCGCACCGCGCTGGCTATCAACCGATTTACGCGACGGCAACCAGGCGCTGGCTGAACCGATGGACAGCAGTCGTAAACTGCTGTTCTGGGATCTGCTGTTGCAGTGCGGATTTAAAGAGATTGAAGTGGCTTTCCCTTCCGCTTCGCAAACCGATTTCAAATTTGTCCGGCAGTTAATTGAAGAGCAGCGCATTCCTGAGGATGTGTCGATTCAGGTACTGACTCAGGCACGAAGCGATTTAATTGAACGCACTTTTGCTGCGCTGCAAGGGGCAAAAAACGCCACTCTGCACCTGTATAACGCTACCGCACCGGTTTTCCGCCGTCTGGTGTTCCGTCAGAGTAAAGCAGAGATTATCCAGCTGGCGGTCAGCGCGGCGAAGCAGATTCGCCAACAGTGCGAAGATCAACCGGATACGCACTGGACCTTTGAATACTCACCGGAAACCTTCTGTTTTACCGAGCTGGATTTCGCCCTCGAAATCTGTGAAGCGGTGGCCGAAATCTGGCAACCGTGCGCCGGGCGTCCGATGATTATCAACCTGCCAGCGACTGTCGAAGTCAGTACGCCGAACGTCTATGCCGATCAGATTGAATATTTTTGCCGCCACTTCACGCGGCGCGCTGAGGTTTGCATCAGCGTTCATCCACATAATGACCGCGGTACCGGCATTGCCTGTGCCGAACTGGCGATGCTGGCCGGAGCCGACCGGGTAGAAGGCTGCCTGTTTGGTAACGGCGAGCGCACCGGTAACGTCGATCTGGTGACGCTGGCGCTGAATCTGTATACCCAGGGTGTACCGCCAGGCCTTGATTTCAGCCAGATGAAACAGGTGGTGGATGTGGTTGAACAGTGTAACCAGCTGCCCGTTCATCCGCGCCATCCGTATGCCGGAGAGCTGGTATTTACCGCCTTTTCCGGCTCGCACCAGGATGCCATCAAGAAAGGCTTTGCGGCGCGCCAGCAACAGTCAGAGACGCGCTGGGAAGTGCCTTATCTGCCGCTCGACCCGGCCGATATCGGTTGCAGCTATGAGGCGGTGATTCGCGTCAACAGCCAGTCCGGTAAAAGTGGTGCCGCATGGATGATTGAGCAGAATCACGGATTGACGTTACCGCGCGCATTACAGCAAGACTTCAGTAGCCGGGTGCAGCAGCAAACCGACGGACACGGTAAAGAGATGACGCAGGCCAGTATCTGGCAGCTGTTCCGTCAGGCTTATGGTCTGCGCGATCCAATGCCGGTGGTGCTGGGTGATTACAGCAGCCAGAGCCAGGCTAACGGCCAGCTCGATTTCCGCGCCGATCTGCGGATGAATGGCAAACGCAAAACGCTGCGTGGTCGTGGTAATGGCCTGTTGTCAGGGGCGGTGGATGCACTGCGCCAGGCGTTTGATTTGGATCTGTCGATTCAGGATTATCACGAGCATACTCTCGGTCAGCGCAGCGACAGCCGCTCGGTAGCCTATATTCGCTGTACCTTTGGTGACAATCAGTCCGCTTGGGGTGTCGGAATTGACAGCGATGTTTCCCGCGCCTCGCTGCAGGCCCTGCTAAATGCGCTGTCGAACCATTTGCAGGCAAACGGTTTACTTTAGGGGAAAGTAGTCGCTCGGCGCGACGCCAAGAATACGGCGAAACATCGCGCTGAATGCACTGTGGCTCTCGTAGCCGAGATCGAGGGAAACGCGCAGCACTGATTCACCCTGCGCCAGACGCGTCAGGGCCGCCATCAGCCTGGCGCGCCGTACCCAGTCGCTGAACTGTAAGCCGGTCTCGCGTTTGAAATGGCGCGACAGGGTGCGGCTGCTGATGCTTAACCTTTCAGCCGCCAGCTCCAGCGCCCAGTTCTCACCGGGTCGCATCCGTACCTGGTGACAAAGCTGCGTTAAGTTGGTGCTGGTCGGTTCCGGTAAATGAAAAGGTAACTCTGGCATTACCCGAATCTCATCCAGAATCAGCTCATAGATGCGTTCATCGCGGCTGCCGGGCTGATAATCCTCCGACAGCGTCAGCGCACTGATAATCAGCTCGCGCAGCAGCGGTGAAATCTGAACCACCTGACAACTGGCAGGTAAATCGGCACGCGCCAGCGGATCGATAAACAGCGCGCGCGCCGCGACCTGACCCGTAATGTGCAACGCATGCTCTATGCCAGCCGGCACCCATACACCCCGGCTTGGCGGCACTATCCAGTAGCCCTGTGCCGTTTCGACCCGTACCACGCCGCTCAGGGTGTGAATCAGCTGCGCGCAGTTGTGCTGATGTTTAGGCTCAACCGCACCATGCAGGTAATCATGTGCATAAGGCACCAGGGGCCGGGTGGTAAAGGTAAAATTTGCCGTGGCACTCATGGCTGCGATTCCAGAAACAATGTTGATTAACAATAGCATAAATGCAACTGACGGCCGCTTTTGCTGTATGTCAGCTGCCAGAGCACCCAGCAATGAAATAGTGTCACACTGTGTATTGCTGTGTTACGACACCACCAGAATGCCCAGCCGTTCCATCAGGGCTGCTGCCTGATTGCTGTCGAGTTTAACGCCCTCGAGATCGACGTAACGCACATCAAGCTCGCCCAGCGAGGAGCGGGTCAAATCGCAATGCGTGATATCGAGCGTGCGCCAGTCAAAAGCGGAAAACTCACCGCCGGAGAGGTCGGAACCGCTGAATTTTGCCCCCATCACCTGAGTGCCCAGCCAACGGTTTTCCCACAGCTCGCATTTTTCCAGCACCACATTGGCGAAATTGGCATAGCTGAGATTGCTTTTAGTGATATATGCGCTGCAAAACCACACTTTTGGCGTAATGAAATTCATAAAGCTGGCACCGCGGAAATCGGCACCTTGCAGCATTGAATCTCTGATCTCGATTCCGAGCAGATTGGCGTGGCTGAAGTTGCTCATCGACAGATCGCAACTGTGGAAGCCGGCATCTTTTAACGTTGCACGACTGAAATTACAGCCCAACTGGCTGTCACGATGATAAAACTGTACGTCAATAAACTGCGTATCGGTTAAATCGGCCGCTGAAAAATCGCAGTTAATAAAGCTCGCGTGTTCGATCTTCTCGCCGGTGAAGCGATCGGCGGCGATCTTCTGATCGCGCAGGATTAACTTTGCCATCGTGATACCTGTCGTTTTAATAAACTTGTCGCGTTAAGGTGGATGAGCGCATCAACGGTTCAGTTCTTTCCAGCAACTGACCAAAGATGCAGCCAACATGAGCGGATAGTACCTTATCGTCGATACATTGGCCTAAATCTATCAGGGCGACAAGCGTGCCGCCCAATTGCGAAATTAGCGAAACACGCTAATCGCTTCCACCAGCCGGGTCGCCTGCCGTGCCATACGGTCGGAAGCTTCGGCACCTTCCTGCACGCGCGCCGCATTCTGATGCGTAATATTATCCAGATCCTCTACCGCCAGGCTGACCTCAGACAGCGCGGTGGCCTGCTCTGCCGTCGCCGAGCTGATTTGCGCAATCAGTGAGGTCACGTTTTGCACCTGAGAAACAATATCTTCCATCGTCTTACCGGCATCGTTGACATGCTCAGTGCCGGTTTTCACCCGCGAGGCGCTGGTTTCCACCAGGTTTTTAATCTCGCTGGCGGCGGTAGCGCTGCGCTGCGCCAGACTACGCACTTCGCCAGCAACCACCGCAAAACCTTTACCCTGCTCGCCAGCACGCGCGGCCTCAACCGCGGCATTCAGCGCCAGGATATTGGTTTGAAAGGCAATGCCGTCAATCACGCTGGTAATATTGGCGATTTTTCGCGAACTGTCGGCAATTTCCGCCATCATCGTGACCATATTGCCCATCGCATCGCCGCCCTTCACCGCCGCTTTACTGGTCGAAATCGACAAACTATTCACCTCTGCGGCACTCTCAGTATTGCTTTTTACCGTGGCAGTCATCTGGTTCATGGTAGCCGCAGTTTGTTGCACATTGGCCGCCGCCTGCTCGGTGCGCCGGCTCAGTTCATTATTACCCTGAGCAACCGCGTCGCTGGCGCTCAGCACATTTATTGCCTGACCACTGACGTCATCCACTAACCAGCGGAACATCAGTCCCAGCTGACCAATGGCGCGCAGCGTGATACCCACTTCATCGACCCGATCGATCTGCTCAACTTTATGGCTGGTGCCGGTCGCCACGCTTAGCGCCTGCTGACAAACCCGCTCAATTGGCCGCGATACCTGATGCTCCAGCCAGCTACCCGCCAGCAGCAGCATCAGCGCCATTAACGCGGTGTATGCCAGTAACCCTCCGGCTGCCATCCCCAGTAGCCAGACGCCCAGTGCGCTGCACGGCAATAGCGCCAACAGAGTGGACCGGATGCGCCAGCGCAGCGGTAACGTTTTGAATATTGAGCGCCAGCGCATGATACCGGTGCGCACAATCAGCCCCTTGTGGAAACGACGACCTTTGCTGCCTCCCTCACGAAACTGACGATAAAGTTGTTCGGTTTCCCGCACCTCTTCCGCCGACGGCTTGGTGCGCACTGACATATAGCCCTGCACGCGACCATTGCGCACCACCGGAATGGCATTGGCGCGCACCCAGTAATGGTCGCCATTTTTACGGCGGTTTTTGACCAGAGCGGTCCATGGCTCTCCCTGTTTCAGCGTCGACCACATATCGGCAAATGCTTCCGGCGGCATATCAGGATGGCGCACCATATTGTGCGGCTGACCGTTAATCTCTTCCGGGGTAAAACCACTGACCTCAATAAACGCATCATTGGCGTAAGTGATATAGCTGTTGAGATCGGTGGTCGACATCAGAGTCGCATCGTTATCAAACACATACTCTTGCTGCGTTACAGGCTGGTTATTGCGCATCGATCGGGTCCTTAAGGGAATGAACATCGCTTACAGGGCAGGATGGTTTACTTTTTTTTATATTTTCGGCTGCGCGGGAGGATAACTTTAGCCATAAGAGAAATATTTGTAATCAGCGGAAGCATTATTAATGAAGGAGTAAAGGCAAAGTGCAGTAACAGAGATAACCACGTGGTAAGCAGAGTTAGTTAAGGTGT
Source organism: Winslowiella toletana (assembly GCF_032164335.1). NCBI lineage: Bacteria > Pseudomonadati > Pseudomonadota > Gammaproteobacteria > Enterobacterales > Erwiniaceae > Winslowiella > Winslowiella toletana. The sequence continues at coordinate 4,500,014 of NZ_CP134152.1, forward strand.
GATTTAGAGTAAATCAAATGGATGTTTTCGCCGGGTTAACCCGTCCGGAGACGGGCTACGCCAGAAATGGATTAACTGAGATCGACATTTTTACAGCCAAACAGCCAGGTTGCGGCAAAACCGGCAATCCAGGCAATCGCCATCCCTGCGGCATACACCGCCATGCCCGCGAAGATACCCTGTGCGGAGGTCATTAACGGCAGAGAAACCAGCCCTGAAGGGCCAAAAACAGTGTTTAATCCGACCGGTAATCCCAGCCAGGCGACCAGGCCGATAAAGAATCCTCCGACGGCTCCGCCGATACAGGCAGTAATAAACGGTTTGACACGCGGCAAGGTCACCCCATAGATCAGCGGCTCCCCGACGCCAAGAAACCCCGGAATAATTGCCCCTTTAACCTGCGCGCGCAGTAACGAACCCTGCTGCGAACGGAAGTACAGCGCCAGCGCCGCGCCTACCTGCCCGGCGCCGGCCATGGCCAGAATCGGAAAGAGTGAATTGAAACCCTGCGCATCCATCAGCGCAAAATAGACCGGAATAAAGCCCTGATGAATACCGAACATCACCGCCAGCAGGAATAATCCGGCTAATATCGCGCAGCCAAACGGATTGCCATTCAGGTGGATAAACAGCCACGACATGGCTTTAAACAGCTCGCCGCCGATGGGCATAATCACCACAAAGGTCAGTGCGCCAGTGATCAGCAGCGTCAGCATTGAGGTCAGGATCATATCGAGGTTGTCCGGCATCCACTTGCGGATTTGCCGCTCAATCCACGCACCGGCTATCGCCGCCATTAATACGCCAATAATGCTGCCACGCGGATCAATCACCATGCCGAAAAAGTTGTCGATACCTGAGTAGTACCCTACCGTGGCATCCGGCTGATAACCGAGTAAAAACAGCGAGGCGATAATCGCGCCATTGACGCCTGACCCGCCAAAGGCTTTCTGCGCGTTATAACCGATCAGAATACTCAGAAAGGTAAACAGCCCCTTGCTGAATATTTTCATATAGCCCACCGCCTGCACCAGCAGCGCATTATGCTCACCCGCGCTGTTAAGCTGGAAAATCTGCTCCAGTAAAGTGGCGATGCCGAGCAGCATACCTGCGGCGATAAATCCGGGAATTAACGGGGTAAAGATGGTGGCGAATTTTGCCAGAAACTGATGGACGCCGCTGTTTTGTCTGGCTTTCTGCTGCTGCTTATTCTCAGCAGCCAGCGCCTGTAAATCCGGCGCGGCGGGTTGATCGCCGCTTGCCAGTAGCAGGTTCATCATCTCCGCTGCGGTTTGCGCTTTTCCCGGCCCGAGAATCACCTGTAGCTGATCGTCACTGTTCACCACACCCAGTACCCCAGCCAGGGATTTCAACTCTGCCTGCTGCACTAACGTCTGATCATGCAGCGTCAGGCGCAGCCGCGTCATACAGTTGCCGCACACTGCCACATTCTGTGCGCCACCGATCGCCTGTAAAATGGCCTCAATCAACGTACGGGTGATTTTCGCCATGGTCAGGCTCCTTGCTGACGCAGAGCCTGACGAATAAAGCCATGATTCTGCCGTAGCAATGCCTGCGCCTCTTCGGCGGAAAGCTGCGCCAGCACCATCAGAATCGCTGTTTTACACTGGCCACCGCAGGCGCTGAGCGCGCTCTGTGCTTCGGCCTCACTACAGCCGGTGGCCTGTAACACGATATTCACCTGACGCTGAATCAGCTTCTTATTGGTGGCTTCCACATCGACCATCAGGTTGCCATATACCTTGCCGCTGCGGATCATCGCGCCGGTGGTCAGCATATTCAGTACCAGCTTTTGCGCGGTGCCGGCCTTCATCCGCGAGGAGCCGGTAATCACTTCCGGGCCGACCACGGGCGTCAGCGCGATATCGGCAATGCGGGCGATTTCACTGTCGGGATTGCAGGTCAGTGCAGCAGTGGTTGCGCCAAGTTGGCGAGCATACTCGAGGGCCGCCACGACATAGGGCGTGCGGCCGCTGGCGGCGATACCCACCAACACATCTTTGGCGCTAAAATTGATCGCCTTCAGATCGTCCACTCCCATTTCACGATTATCTTCCGCGTTTTCTACCGCCTGCAAAATCGCTTTATGGCCACCGGCAATCAGCGCCACCACTTGTTCACGCGGAGTCCCGTAGGTTGGCGGGCACTCACTTGCATCCAGAATACCCAAACGTCCGGAAGTACCGGCACCGGAATAAATCAGCCGGCCACCCTGCTGAAATGCCGCTGCTATCGCATCAACCGCACGGGCAATTTCCGGCACGATAGCCTCTACTGCCAGCGCGACTTTCTGATCCTCCTGATTGATCACCCGCAGCATCGCTTCGGTAGACAATTCGTCAATGTTTTCGCTGGCCGGATTGCGACCTTCAGTAATCATTGCATTCAGATCAATTTTCATAAATATTCCCGGATGACTGGCTTTGAAGGAATAATTTATTCCTGCATTTTGGCTATTACAAGAATTACAAATTTCAGCGGCAGAGTTTGATGGGATTTTGAGAGATAACGCAGGGAATTGGCGGAAATTAAAATAAAAAAAACCCGTCCGGAGGACGGGTTTTCGCTAACTAAGCGTTCTGGGTTCGGAGCGAAAGCTCGTACTGTTCCGCCTGCTTAGTGTCAAACTGATCTTCCCATTTGGCAATAACCAGCACCGCCAGCGCATTACCCACCACGTTCAGCGCGGTACGCGCCATATCCATGATGCGGTCAACACCGGCAATAAACGCCAACCCTTCCAGTGGAATACCCACACTGCCCAGCGTTGCCAGCAGTACCACAAAAGAGACGCCCGGCACGCCAGCGATACCTTTTGAGGTCACCATCAGCGTCAGCACCAGGATAATTTCCTGACCGATTGACAGCTCAATACCATACAGCTGAGCGATAAAGATCGCCGCGATACTCTGATACAGCGTGGAGCCATCGAGGTTAAACGAGTAACCGGTTGGCACCACAAAGCTGGTAATCGCCTTGGGTGCGCCATAGGCCTCCATCTTCTCCATAATCCGCGGCAGCACCGTTTCCGAGCTGGAGGTAGAATAAGAGAGAATCAGCTCATCCTTCAGGATACGCATCAGCATAGTGATACGCAGCTTACAGATGCGCGCCACCGTGCCCAACACCACAAAGGCAAAGAACAGAATCGCGGCGTATACCAGGATCACCAGCTTAGCCAGCGGCCATAGTGAGGCGAAACCAAAGTTAGCGATGGTCACCGAGATCAGCGCAAAAACACCGATAGGTGCGTAACGCATAATCATATGTGTAACTTTAAACATCGCTTCTGAGGTTGAACGGAATACTTTCAACAGCGGATCGCGATGTTCTGCTGGCAGAGACGACAGCCCCAGACCAAACAGTACCGAGAAGAAGATGATCGGCAGCATGTCACCTTTTGCGATTGCGGCGAAGATATTCGTCGGAATCAGCGACATGATGGTAATCACCAGGCTGTGCGCACCACTCTGCACCTGCTCGGTGGTCGCTTCGTATTTAGAGATGTCCACCGTTGCCAGCGTCGACATATCAATGCCGCTACCAGGTTGGAACACATTGGCCAGGGTAATGCCTACCACGATGGCAATGGTGGTAATCACTTCGAAGTAAATAATAGTTTTAACGCCAATACGACCCAGTTTTTTCGCATCGCCCACGCCGGCAATACCGACGATTAGCGTGGAAATCACTATCGGCACGACGATCATTTTGATCAGATGGATAAAGATATCGCCAGCCGGGCTGAGAAAGTTAGTGACTAACCATTCACGCTGTTCCGTCTGGTTATGCAGTATCGCTCCGACGATGATCCCCAATACCAGTGCAATCAAAATTTGCCAGGCAAGGCTGATTTTTACACCTTTCATAACGCTTAATTTCCTTAACAAAACCCCACTTCCACGTGCAGCGTGCGGAAGTTTTACACTCTTGGGAGGCGGACAATAGTCCGATAGAATCGAGGGTTATTGATGGTTGACGCCTGAATAACAGGCGCGTAATCAGTACCATTTTCATTGGCATAAAAGCAACCCTTAGCGACTTTGTGCAAAACTCACCCTGCCTGACAGGATTAAATGCTGATAAGTTATCGAAAACCTAACTCTCTGTAATAAAAAGTAATATTTAATGCCTTTTCGGCATATATATGCAAATTTGTTTAAAGAGTAATCAGTGCCGTTTGCTGTTTTTTTGAGCAGTTCAATTGGAGCTTTCTTGCACTTAACCTCAGAAGATCCTCACCTTTCGCACGTAGCAAGCACGTAATAATCATGGAATTTTCATAATTTTTACTATTCACGTGATCTGTCGCGCAAAAAAGAAACAAAGCGGCCTCCCCATCTTTAATTAACTTTTGGTTGACATAGTATTAACAACTTCAAGGAGACCAGCCATGAGCCAAATACACAAACATCCCGTTCCCGCGAACATTGCGGAAAATACCCTGATCAATGCAGAACAGTACCAGTCGATGTATCAGCAGTCGGTACAAGATCCCGAGGCTTTTTGGGGAGAACAAGGCAAAATACTTGACTGGATTAAACCTTACACCCGCGTGAAGAACACCTCTTTCGCACCGGGCAACGTGAGTATTCGCTGGTTTGAAGATGGCACGCTTAACCTCGCAGCGAACTGCCTGGACCGCCATCTGCACGAACGTGGTGACCACCCGGCAATTATCTGGGAAGGCGATGATGCCAGCGAGAGTAAAACTCTGACCTATCGCGAGTTGCATCGCGAAGTGTGCCGCTTTGCCAATTCATTAAAAGAGCTGGGCATTAACAAAGGCGACGTGGTAGCTATCTATATGCCGATGGTGCCGGAAGCGGCGGTGGCGATGCTGGCGTGTGCGCGCATCGGTGCCGTCCACTCCGTTATCTTCGGTGGCTTCTCGCCGGAGGCCGTTGCCGGACGTATTATCGACTCCAGCGCGCGACTGGTGGTGACTGCCGATGAAGGTATTCGTGCCGGACGTACGATTCCACTGAAAAAAAATGTCGATGACGCGCTGAAAAATCCTGGCGTTAAAACCGTCAGTAATGTGGTGGTGTTCAGACGCACCGGCAAAGATATCGAGTGGCACAATGGGCGCGATCTTTGGTGGCATGAGCTGATGAACAGCGCCTGCTCGCATCATCAGCCTGAAGAAGTGAACGCGGAAGACCCGCTGTTTATTCTCTATACCTCAGGTTCGACCGGCAAACCGAAAGGGGTACTGCACTCCACCGCCGGTTATCTGGTGTATGCCGCGACCACCTTCAAATATGTGTTTGATTATCACCCGGAAGATATCTACTGGTGTACCGCCGATGTCGGCTGGATCACCGGCCACAGCTATCTGCTGTACGGCCCGCTGGCCTGCGGTGCCACCACGCTGATGTTTGAAGGGGTGCCAAACTGGCCGCAGCCGAGCCGCATGGCAGAAGTCGTTGATAAACATAACGTTACCATACTGTATACCGCACCTACCGCCATCCGTGCGCTGATGGCCGAAGGGGATCGGGCGATTGCAGGTACTCACCGTTCCTCGCTGCGCATTATGGGCTCGGTCGGCGAACCGATTAATCCGGAAGCCTGGGAGTGGTACTACCAAAAAATTGGCGACAGCCGCTGTCCGATCGTCGACACCTGGTGGCAAACCGAAACCGGTGGTTTCATGATTACCCCGCTGCCGGGCGCTATCGAGCTGAAAGCCGGCTCGGCCACTAAGCCGTTCTTTGGCGTGCAGCCTGCATTAGTCGATAACGAAGGTAATCCTCAGGAAGGTGCCAGCGAAGGTAACCTGGTGATTGTCGACTCCTGGCCCGGCCAGGCACGCACGTTGTTCGGCGATCATGAACGCTTTGAGCAAACCTACTTCTCCACGTTTAAAAATATGTATTTCAGCGGCGACGGTGCGCGTCGTGACGAAGAGGGTTACTACTGGATCACCGGGCGCGTCGATGACGTGCTGAATGTTTCCGGTCACCGTCTGGGTACTGCCGAAATCGAATCGGCGCTGGTTTCTCATCCCAAGATTGCCGAAGCGGCAGTGGTCGGTATTCCGCACAGCATCAAAGGCCAGGCAATTTATGCCTATATCACGCTGAACCACGGTGAAGACCCAACGCCAGAGCTGTACAGCGAAGTGCGCAGCTGGGTGCGTAAAGAGATTGGCCCCATCGCCACTCCCGATGTGCTGCACTGGACCGATTCGCTGCCAAAAACCCGCTCTGGCAAAATTATGCGTCGCATCCTGCGCAAAATTGCTGCCGGTGACACCAGTAACTTTGGTGATACCTCAACCCTCGCCGATCCTGGAGTGGTTGAGAAGTTAGTTGAAGAAAAACAAACCATTAAGATGCCGTAAGCTGTAGTCGGGGCAGGACGCCCCGGCCTGAAAAATAATGATAAAAACACCTCAATACCACGGGCGTTATTGTCACAGGCAGTCTGAGTCCGGATAGCGCGCCGCCAGCAGAGGGTGCGCACCGCCCGCACTCAATGTGGCAGCCCGCGCCTCTTACTCTGGAGATGCTGTGATGAATGACGTCATTTATCAACGGATAGAAAACAGTGCGCGTTTCAAAGAGCTGGTGCACAAACGCCAGGCCTTCGCCCTGACACTTTCCCTGATTATGCTGGTGCTCTACGTCGGTTTTATTCTGTTAATTGCCTTTGCTCCCGGCTGGCTTGGTACACCGCTGTATGCAGGAACCAATGTTACGCGGGGAATTCCTCTGGGCGTCGGCCTGATCGTTATTTCATTTGTGCTCACCGCCATTTATGTCTGGCGCGCCAATGGCGAATTTGATCGCCTGACTCAACAGATTCTCAGTGAGGTAAAAGGATGAAAGCGCGTTATGCAGCTTTAGCAGCACTGACGCTGCTGCCACTCGCGGCACTCGCCGCCGACGCCCTGACCGGAGAAGTTCAACAACAGTCGACCAACTATGAAGCGATTATCATGTTTCTGGTGTTTGTCGCCGCAACCTTAGGGATTACTTACTGGGCCTCGAAACGCACCCGTTCACGCAGCGACTATTACACCGCCGGCGGCAATATTACCGGCTTTCAGAATGGTCTGGCGATGGCCGGTGACTTTATGTCTGCCGCTTCTTTTCTCGGCATTTCTGCTCTGGTTTATACCTCCGGCTACGATGGGCTGATCTATTCACTGGGTTTCCTCGTTGGCTGGCCAATTATTCTGTTTTTAATTGCTGAAAGGCTGCGCAATCTCGGCCGCTATACGTTTGCCGATGTTGCCTCCTATCGTCTGAGACAGACACCGATTCGCATCCTGTCGGCCTGTGGTTCACTGGTGGTGGTTGCACTTTATCTGATCGCTCAGATGGTCGGTGCCGGTAAACTCATTCAGCTGCTGTTTGGCCTCGACTATCACATCGCTGTCGTGCTGGTTGGTATTCTGATGGTGCTGTATGTACTGTTTGGCGGCATGCTGGCAACGACCTGGGTGCAAATCATTAAAGCGGTACTGCTGCTGTTCGGTGCCAGCTTTATGGCCATTATGGTGATGAAAACCGTCGGCTTTAGCTTTAACACACTGTTTACCGAAGCAATGGCGGTGCACCCTAAAGGCCAGGAAATTATGCGGCCGGGCGGGCTGGTGCACGATCCAATCTCGGCGTTGTCACTTGGCCTTGGTCTGATGTTCGGTACCGGCGGTTTACCGCATATCCTGATGCGCTTCTTTACCGTCAGCGATGCCCGTGAAGCGCGTAAAAGCGTGCTGTACGCCACTGGCTTTATGGGCTATTTCTACTTCCTGACCTTTATTATCGGCTTTGGCGCGATTCTGTTGGTCGGCGCTAATCCGGACTTTAAAGATGCTTCTGGTGTGCTGATTGGCGGTAATAATATGGCCGCGGTGCATCTGGCCGATGCGGTCGGCGGCAGTCTGTTCCTTGGCTTTATCTCAGCGGTTGCCTTCGCCACCATTCTGGCGGTGGTTGCTGGCCTGACGCTGGCTGGTGCTTCTGCGGTCTCTCATGACCTGTATGCCAGCGTGTTCCGTAAAGGACAGGCTTCGGAACGTCAGGAGCTGAGAGTTTCTAAAATTACCGTCCTGGTTCTGGGGATTGTCGCCATTCTGCTGGGCATTATGTTCGAAAAGCAGAACATCGCCTTTATGGTCGGTCTGGCGTTCTCCATTGCAGCCAGCTGTAATTTCCCGATTATTTTGCTGTCGATGTACTGGTCTAAGCTGACCACGCGCGGCGCGATGATTGGTGGCTGGGCAGGATTGCTGACGGCGGTCATTCTGATGATTCTCGGCCCAACCATTTGGGTCCAGGTGCTGGGCAACGCAAAACCGATTTATCCCTATGAATACCCGGCGCTGTTCTCCATGCTGGCGGCATTTATCGGATGCTGGTTGTTCTCGGTAACCGATAAGTCAGCAGAGGGTGCGCAGGAGCGCCTGCGTTTCCGCGATCAGTTTGTTCGTTCACAGACCGGTGTTGGCATTGAGCAGAGCAGCAAGTCACATTAAGTAATAAAAAAGGCCGGGCAATATGCCCGGCCTTAAATCTGTTAATCACATCCGAGTGATTAGAAACGCAGGGAAGCACCCATATACGGGCCATTTGCCAACACATTGTCTTTACGACCATTTTTGCCGTCCATCGCCAGGTATTTATAACCTACGCGCACATCCAGCAGAGTGATTGGGCTAAAGCTGACGCCAGCGGAAGCTTCCTGATAGCGATCGATACGGCTGGAGAAGGACTCTGGTGAGTAATAGTATTCGCCATATACGCCCAGTATATTGGTTACCGGCACCTGCACGCCACCACCGACCGCCACTGAATAACCGTCTTTGGTATCTTTCGGGCTGATATACATCGCCTTCACGCCAGGTGACAGAAATATCGAGCCAATTCCGATGTTATAACCAAGGCCAAGTCCGGATACATTACCGTCATGATCACTGCGCAACCAGTTACCAGACAGGCTCAGGCCTGGCGTGGTGGTTCCCAGTCCAACACTCATGTTAGTGAAGCGCTCACCAACCTGAACAGAGCCCTCAATAGCCTGTGCTGAGCCGGCTAACATCAACATTGCAACGCCACTGCCTAAAATAATTTTTTTCACGACCAGACTCCATTTTCAACTGGCTTACTTTCAGATTATGGATGGTAAACGAAAAAAAAACGCTTTAACAAGCAGATATACACTACTTTTAAAGTATTAAAGGTAAGCGACTACTTACTAACACGTTACAGTGTTGCCCACATCAAATGACCAATTGCCGGTGCGATAATCACCGTCACCACCCCTGAAAGCATCATCACCAGACTGGAAACCACGCCTTCCTGCTGCCCCAGTTCATAGGCTTTTGCTGTTCCGGCACCGTGTGATGCAGCCCCTAAACCTGCGCCTTTCGCCAGCCCCTGCTTCACGGACAGGCGTAAAAACAGGATGTCTCCAATCGCCATCCCAAATACGCCGGTGATCACCACAAACAGCGCCACCAGGTCAGGCTGGCCACCCAGCTGTTTCGCTGCTGCCAGTGCAAAAGGCGTGGTAATGGAGCGCACCGCCAGACTGCGCTGGATCTCTTCTGGCAGCATCAGCAAACGCGCCAGCCATACCGAACTGAACACCGCAACAGTAGTAGCGGTAATCACGCCGGCAGTCAGCGACATCCAGTGACGGCGGATAATCGCCATATTTTCGTAAACCGGCACGGCAAATGCCAGCGTTGCCGGGCCCAACAGCCACAGCAACCAGCGGCTCTCGCCGATATAATTCTGCCACGAGATATGCGTAATAATCAGCAGTGTCACCAGCAGCATCGGCGTCATCACCAGCGGCATCAGCAGCAGTTTGTGCCAGCGCCGGTACAGGCGTTTGTTGAGGAAATAGATCAACAGCGTCGCGATCAGGCAAATCATACTGAGAATAAAATCATTCATGACGTGCCTGCCTACGCTGTGCCAGCCAGATTTCGAAGCGGTAAACGCGGTCGACCACCAGCGCGGTGGCAGCCAGCACCAGCGTGGTGCTGATGGCAATCACCAGAAAGATGCGCCAGCCTTCGACGCGCAGCAACTGTGAGTAATTAACCACCGCCACGACCGCAGGCACAAAGAACAACAACATTTCCGCCAGCAGCCAGGTTGCACCGGCTTTTACCCAGTTCAGCGGCAGCACCCGCAGCATAATCAGCGCCAACAGCAGCAGCATGCCGACGATATTGGCCGGTAACGGCAGATGCAGCCACTCTACCAGCCGTTCTGAGGCGATAAACATCCCGGCATAAAGCGCCACCTGCAGCGGCACCTGTAAACGTTGCAGCCGCCCCGCCGTGTGCGGGTGTAGTGCCAACGCCATGATTCTTTCCCCTTCAGGTAGTTAATGCAGTCAGTATAAATCTCTGACAAAGGGTGAAAGAAATGAATTAAAATTATCGAAACTATGCACAAAAGGAATACATCATGGATGTCAGAGCCCTACGCTATTTCGTCGAAGTGGTTCGTCAGCAAAGCTTTACCCGTGCAGCAGAGCAGCTGTATGTGACCCAGCCGACCATCAGTAAAATGCTGCGTCAACTGGAAGAGGAGCTGGACTGCACCCTGCTGGTACGCGAAGGCCGCAAACTGCATCTGACCAATACCGGACAAGCGGTGTATCAGCGCGGTCTGACCATCCTGCAGGAATTTAAACAGCTGGAAACCGAGATTGGCGATATTAATGAATTGAAAACCGGCGAGCTGCGTCTCGGCATTCCGCCAATGGTTGGTATGCAGATCGTGGGGTCGATTTCCGCCTTTCGTCAGCGTTATCCGGGCATTGAACTGAAAATTTCAGAGTTCGGTGGGCTTACCGTGCAGCAAGCGGTGCTGTCCGGCAGTCTCGACTTAGCGCTGACCGCGCTGCCGCTGGCAGAGGATCTGCCGTTAAACACTCTGCCGCTAATGAGTCATCCACTCTGCGTGCTGGTGCCGCGCAGCGCACCGTGGCTGAACCGAAGCAGCATTGCGCTGGCTGAACTGGCCGAACATCAGATTCTGATTTTTAACGAGGAGTTTTCACTTAACCGTCAGCTGATGCAGGCTTTTCAGCGCAGCGGATTCACACCGAAAATTGCGGTGCGCAGTGGTCAGTGGGATTTTCTGGCAGCAATGGTGCAGGCAGGCATGGGCGTGGCGGTGTTACCGGAGCCAATTTGTCAGCGGCTGGATAAGCAATCGCTACTGTGGTTGCCGCTGGAGTCGGATATGGAGTGGAAACTGGGGTTAATCTGGCGAGAAGGCAGCTATCTGTCGCGCAGTGCGCAGGCGTGGATTCACTGTTGCCGTGAGTTTTGGCCGGGTGAAGCACCGAGATTATCGGTATAGGGGAGACGCTCTCGCCTCCCCTGTGGAAGGATGCCGGTTACTCCTCTTTCTCAATCAGCAATGCTTCCAGCAAATCGAGATCGTGCAGCAACTTCATCATGGTTTCATTAGTGATTTGCTGCGTCGCACGCAGATGGTAAACCTCGCCACGCTCGGCGCGCAGCGCGGTTAAGCGGAAGCGACGTTCAAGGTTTTCCGCAAACAGCGCGCGTTCTGCATCCTCTTTACCGTCGATACGCCGACGCAAATTGCCGACAACCCGCGCACTGGTCTCTTTCAGCAGCTCGGTATCAATATTCTCTTCGGTATCAACGGCCAGTCGCTCTTCCATTTTACGCAGGCTTTCGATCGCCACCCCCGCCATCGCGGCACGGGCATTCTGCATCTCATGGCGATGGGCTGACTTATCAATGCCCTCGACACCACGCAGCAGAATCGGCAGCAAAATCACCCCGACAAACAGCGAGAACAGAATCACGCCGGTAGCGAGGAAAATCAGCTCATAACGCGCCGGAAAATCATCACCGTTGGTCAGCAGCAGTGGAATCGACAGCACACCCGCGAGGGTAATTGCACCACGCACGCCGGCAAACGACGCGATCAATAACTCACGCGTTGAGTAGTTGCCGAACTCCATTGGGCGTTTGGTCATAAACCGACGGCTCAGACGCTGCATAATCCACAACCAGCCGAAACGCACAATCATCAGCGCCGCGTAGATCAACACGATATCGGTAAACAGCATCCACAGCTGGACGTTCGGATCGGCCTGAGCCTCTGCCACCGAGGTTTCCAGAATGCCCGGTAACTGCAGACCAAGCATCAGGAACACCATGCCGTTAAACACAAACTCCAGCATCTGCCAGACGCTGTTGGCACGCAGTCGCATCGCTAACGGTGCCTGACGCATAATGCCAGAGCGGGTGATGGTCATACCGGCAGCCACTGCCGCCAAAATGCCGGAAACCCCAAGGTGTTCTGCAATCAGATAAGAGGCAAACGGCAGCAGCAGCAGCAAAACGGTTTGCGTTGCCGGATCGTCACCGCTCAGACGGCTGAACAGGCGCAATGATTTACCAAACAACCAGCAAACGGCAATACCCGCCAGCAGGCCGCCAATCGCTACCTTCAGGAATTCGACGCTGGCACCTGAAACGGTAAACACCATGGTGCCCATCGCCACTGCGACGGCAAACTTAAGCGAGACCAGGCCAGAGGCATCGTTCATCAGCGCCTCGCCCTGCAGAATCGACATGATCTTCTTCGGTATTCGCCCTTCTCCGACAATGCCGGAAAGCGCCACCGCATCGGTCGGCGACAGCACCGCCGCCAGCGCAAATGCCGGAATCAGTGGAATGCCAGGCACCATCCAGTAAATCAGATAGCCGATTCCGACCACGGTGATCAACACCAGCACCAGCGCCAGGCCGATTATTTCGCGGCCATGATGCAGGAATTCACTGGTCGGCGTTTTCCAGCCGTCAGCAAACAGTAGCGGCGGAATAAACAGGACTAAAAACAGTTCAGGATCGAAGTCCACATGCAGGCCAAAATTTGGCCAGGCTAACAGTGCACCGGCGGCGATTTGCACCAGCGGTAAGGGGATCTGAAACGGAATTATGCGTGCAGCGACACCGGATAGTGAAACCACCAGCGTCATAATCAGTATTGTAAAGAATATTTCCATGCTTTCCTTGAAGCCTCTTCTTCCAACAGGCGTGATAAATACAGGCATGGGGAACAACATGCCTGAAGGAATTGTAAAACAAAAAGGCAAACCGTTTAAAAACAGGACGTGCGGTCAGGGAAATTAGAGACGATTCTGGCGTAAAAACGCCGAAATATGGCGTGATGTAGCGGAAAAGAGAATATTTCGCTGGGGCATCCGTTCCCCATACCTCATCACTGATTAAATCGCCCAGCCGCCTGCATAAAAAGCAATCAGCGCTACGGCAATTACCACAGTACCGATATTCAGCTTGCGCCACTCACCGGCAAAGATACGGCCAATCACCAGCGCACCAAAGCCCAGCATGATGCCGGTAACGATATTGCAGGTCAGTACGATAAATACCGCGCACAGCAAGCCGGACATGGCATCAACATAGTCGCCGAAATCGATCTTTGAGACATTGCTCAGCATCAGCAGACCAACATACATCAGCGCCGGTGCGGTGGCATAAGCCGGAACCAGGTAGGCCAGCGGCGACATAAACAGAATCAGCATAAACAGCAGGCCAACGACAATCGCCGTCAGGCCGGTTTTACCCCCCGCCGCGGTGCCGGCTGCGGACTCGATATACACCGCCGCAGGCGATGAACCAACCAGACCGGCAAAGATGCTGCTGACCGAGTCAGTCGTCAGCGCTTTTCCACCGTTAATAATTTGGTTGTCTTTATCCAGCAGATTAGCCTGGCCCGCTACCGCACGGATGGTGCCGGTGGCGTCAAACACCGCGGTCATCACCAGTGCCAGTACCGTAGGTAATACCGCCGGTTTCAGTGCGCCGAGAATATCAAGGCTGAACACCAGCGAGTTGCCTTCGGCATCGCTCAGGCTTGGCATCGCAAACAGCCCCTGATATTTCACCGCTGGATCGAAGATCAACCCGATGATTGATATCGCAATAATCGTCAGCAGAATTCCGCCCGGTACACGCAGTTTTTCCAGACCAAAGATTGCCGCGAGGCCGATCAGTGACAGCAAAACCGGAAATGAGGCGAAGTCACCCAATGCCACCGGCAGACCCGGCGCGGGATTTTTCACCACCAGACCCACGCTGTCGGCAGCAATCAGCAGCAGAAACAGGCCGATACCGACTCCGGTTCCATGCGCTACGCCCATCGGCATATTACGCAATATCCAGGAGCGGATGCCGGTGGCCGAGATAATGGTAAACAGCACCCCCATCAGGAATACCGCGCCCAGCGCCACTGGCACACTGATCTGCTGGCCCAGCACCAGGCTGAAAGCAGTAAAAGCGGTCAGTGAAATTGCACAGCCAATCGCCATCGGCAAATTAGCCCATAAGCCCATAATAATGGAGCCAAAAGCGGCAACCAGACAGGTTGAAACAAACACTGCGGTTGGCGGAAAGCCTGCCTTGCCCAGCATACCCGGCACCACAATCACCGAATAAACCATGGCAAGGAAGGTCGTGAGGCCAGCTAAAACCTCCTGACGCACGCTGCTGTTGCGCGCAGAGATTTTAAACCAGGCGTCGAAAGAACCGCTGGCCTGACGTGAAGGAGTCGACATAGAGAATATCCCCTGAGATTTCTTATGATGTATTCATGCATGGCGCGTATCAGTCGCACCCTGGTGGCGGGAAACACACTTCCCGACATAAAAGCTGTTATTACCCTATAAGCGAATAAGCAAACGTTTACTTCGCCGGCCAGATAAAAGGCGCACTGAGTGCGCCGATTTAAAAGGTAAACGATTATCCTGCCTTTAATGACGGATTTTCAACTGCTGTTTACGGTTAAATGACGACATTTAGCGATATTTCAGCAGTAAAATGCGCTCGCTAACCGCCGATCAGACTGTACCTGGCGGCGGCGACACTGCGTAATAGGGTTTTCTTATCAACAATCCGCAGCCACATCAGGGTGATAGCTTTGGAATGAAGAAACTACCCCAGCTTCAGCTCGCCACCCTGTTGAATCGCACGCTGCCAGGCGGCGCGGGTCTGAATTTTATCCAGCCAGGCTTTGGTATGAGGCGTATTGGTAAGACTGTCGCGCGTGGTCAACGCCTGAAGTGGAAAACTCATCTGAACATCGGCGATACTGAAATTTTGCCCGGCAAACCACGGATTTTTAGCCAGATGCTGCTCAATAAATTGTTGATGGGTAACAATTTGCTTATCGAGATACGCCTTCTGTACTCCTTTACCGAATGCGGCACCAATCGGGCGCATCAGCCACGGCACCGGCGGTTTACCCATCCGGCTAAAGATCAGCTTCATCACCAATAGCGGCATCAGCGAACCTTCCGCGTAGTGCAGCCAGTAACGAGACTGCAGCATCTCCTCTTCATCAGACAGTTTTAGCCGATATTCAGAGTCATAGCGTTCGGCGAGGTACTCGAGAATTGCGCCAGATTCGGCAATTACGCGGTTATCATCGGTAATCACCGGTGATTTACCCAGCGGATGAACTTTTTTTAACTCGGCAGGAGCCAGCATGCTGTTTTCACGCTGATAGCGTTTGATCTGGTAAGGCACTTCCAGCTCTTCCAGCAGCCACAGCACACGCTGCGAGCGCGAATTATCGAGATGATGAACAGTGATCATGGCGTAACCTTGTGTTTAACGGCGATTAATCAGTATAGACCTTCATCCTCACTTTCAATTTCCGGATTGAGCAATATCGCCCCGGTTCCTTGGGTGGAAAGACGGTCGTCCGGGTTACGCAGCGGACAGTCACTCATCGATAAACAGCCACAGCCAATACAACCATCCAGCTGATCGCGCAGGCGCGTCAGGGTTTCAATACGCTTATCCAGCTCTGAACGCCACTGCTGCGTCAACTCAGACCAGGCCTTTACCGAAATCTTTTTATCGACCGGCACATTCATCAGGTTGTCACTGAGTGTCGCCAGCGGAATGCCAATGCGCTGGGCAATTTTGATGATTGCCACCCGGCGCAATACATCACGCTGATAACGACGCTGATTGCCGGCATTGCGCGTGCTGGAAATTAATCCTTTGGATTCATAAAAATGCAGTGCGGAGACGGCGACGCCACAGCGCTTCGCCACTTCGCCGGGCGTCAGAACGGTTTTCTGGCGATTGCGATCTTTTTTCATTTAGCCCTTTACCTCAAGTTAACTTGAGGAATTATACTCCTCCACCAACAGAACAGCGAAATCAAAATCTATAAATGAAGGATGAGGTCATGATGCATAACGAAATTATTCATACACTGACTGGCTGGATTGAACAGAATTTAGATAAAACGTTATCGATTGATGAAGTGGCAGCGAAATCAGGTTATTCGAAGTGGCACCTGCAACGTATGTTCCGTACCGTCACGAAACAGACGTTGGGTGGATACATTCGTGAGCGTCGCCTGACACTGGCTGCGGAAGCACTGTCAAAAACCCAGCGCCCGGTGTTTGATATTGCTATGCAGTATGGCTATGACTCGCAGCAGACCTTTTCTCGCGTATTTCGCCGTCAGTTCTCCCAGACGCCGACCGCTTATCGTCACACCATGCGTCGTCAGAGTTTGCAGCGTCAACGTCCTTATCCGTTCGACTGCGCCGCGCGCTTTGCGGGCTGCGGCCAGAGTAACTAATTTCACTGACCTCGCTCTCCCTTCCCCTGATGTCACAGGCATCAGGGGCTGCCCTGTTATTTCTCCTTCAGTACTGCGCAAAAAACTACCATACCAGGTATAAAAATCGTTCAATATTTAAAATCCGGTGATATAATGTGATCCACGTCACAAATATATCCCGGTATCAGCGCGCTGAGAAATCTTCCTGACATTTCTTCCGCCCCTTTGATGATGCCGCTTTTTCAGGTCAGGGCTTTCATCTCAAGAGGTTTGTTCGATGGGCACTTTAACCGCCAGTGTGCTACTTATGCGTTGGGAACTGCTGAGCGCAGTGATGATGTTTTTCGCCAGCACGTTCAAAATTAAATGCCGTCAGAAAAGCCGCAATGCCATGGCGTTTATCTTTAGTGGCATTGGTATTGGTATGTCATGCTGGTTTGTTACTGGTCTGTTCGGCATCACCCTGAGTATGGAGAACGTTAACCACTTCTGGGATGTATCGAAAGACGTGTTTGTTGACGTGATGAGCCAGGCACCGGCCAACTGGCCGATGCCGTAAAAGCCTTAGCGGGATGACGACAGCGGTTTAATCACCGGTTCGGGTTTAATCCGCATCGCGTAGATCACTCCGGCGATCAGGCAAATAATCCCGCACAGCGTCATTAACGGCGGCCACTGCTGGCGCAGCAGAAAGGTATATCCCAATCCTGCCAGAATCTCGAAGACAATCAATGGGCCAACCAGTACCGTCGGCAGACGCTGGCTGGCTTCATTCCAGCATAACGCGCCCAGCCACGAGCAAAACAGGCCAATGACCAGCATCAGTGGAATAAACACTTCCGGGCGCGGGCCAAACGGCAGCGCAAAGGCTGGCTGAGTCAGCGCCAGGTTCGCTGTTACCACCACACCGGCAATCAACGCGACCGGCAATGTCACCAGCCCCTGCGCGGTCGCCCAGGTGCCCGGTTTTTTATCCGGATTCTCCCGCAGCCAGCGAGAGTTGCGTAGCGGATACCAGGTCCAGCAGGCAACGGCAATCAGCGCCAGCGCAATGCCACTGAGATAGCGCCAGAGATCAAAATCCACCGCGCCACTTTGCAATTCCGCCGCATTAACGCATATCAGCCCCAGCGCAATAAGCAGCAAGGCAGGCGTCAGTTTGCGCCACGATAATCGGCCGTCATGATGCCCATAGACCAGGTTGGCGGTTACCGAGATCACCACCGGCAGCGTGCCGATAATCATGGTCGAGACAGGCGCACCGGTGCGCTGGATAGCATTGGCGAGGCAGGTGTAATAGAGAATATTGCCAATCACCGTCAGTTTTAGCGCCTCAATCCAGTCGGCACGCGACAGCTGGCGTAAACGTTGACGCGCATGCCACGCTAGCGGCAGCGCCAGCAGACCAAACGCCACGTAACGCCCGACCGACTGCAACGCTCCCGGATATTCCGGCACCAACAGCGGGCCAACAAAAATTAATCCCCACATTAAGCCTGCGGAGAGAGCAAATAATACGCCAGAGAACATGATTAGCCTGCTAAACAGTAAAAACAGCCATCAGTCTGGCGTGAATTACGGCAGAAATATTGTATGAGATTGCGGTTAACGCCGTGGCGGCATGACCTGCTTTTGATAGCGGCCCGGCGTAATACCATAGCGCTGAGAAAAAGTGCGCGTCAGATGTGCCTGGTCGGTCAGGCCCGACGTTGCCGCCACTTCCGCCAGCGGCACACCGCGCGTTAGCAGCTGCTTTGCCTCAAACAGACGAAACGCCATCAGCATCTGGTGCGGCGTAACGTGATACTGCTGCTTAAACTGACGCAGGAAATGATAAGGACTCAGCGACACCAGCGCCGCCAGTTCGGCGAGCGTGATATTGCGCTCGAAATTGGCCCGCAGGTAGTCTCTGACGATATCAAAGCGATGCGCAGGCTCAGCCTGCAGCTTATTTGCCACCCGCGCGTGAGGACGGAATAATTGCATGATATTCAGCAACAAACTCTCTGCCGCCAGCGAATCACTCGCCTGCCAGAGTGCGGCCAGCGACTGTGACAGCTGTTGTGAAGTGGCGAGATCGTCACGTACCGCATCGGTAAACCACCAGCCCTGCTCACCGGAAAGTGACTCCAGCATCTGCGGCTCAATATAAAGCATCCGATAGCGCCAGCCTTCATCTGTGGCTGACTCGCCGGTATGCAGTTCGTCCGGATTCATCAATACCAGCGAATGGGTCGGCGCAACGTGATTGACGCCGCGATAGCGAAAGCGCTCCGCGCCAAAATCGATGGTGCCAATACCAAAAGCTTCATGGGTATGCGGCTCAAACGCGTAGCTGGAGATATGCGCGTGATACAGCTCCACTCCCGGCAACGACGGTAAATGACGGAACTGTGCGCGATCTTTTTCACATGGAAACTGTTCAGGTACGCCTTGCACTGCACACTCCCGCTACTATAACGATGAAGGGATAAGCATAATAGAATGCCAGTCGCTTGCTCAACAATGCAAAGGAGTTTCACATTGAACTGCTTTTTCTCTTCGGTGCTTTCAGGTGAAGTGCGCTATCACGATCTGCCCGGTGAACAAGCGCCGATCGTATTCATCCACGGTCTGGGTTGTGCAGCGTCCTATGAATACCCGCGCGTGGCTGCCGATCCGGCATTGCGCGATCATCGCATTATTCTGATCGATCTGCCCGGATCCGGCTTTAGCGATAAGCCCGCCAGCTTTAGCTACACCACCAGCGACCAGGCACGAGTAATAATCGAATTGTTAAACCATCTCGCATTACCGGCGTTCACTCTCTACGGCCACAGTATGGGCGGCAGCATCGCGATTGAAGTGGCGGCGATGAAACCCGCTAACCTGACGACGCTGCTGGTCTCCGAGCCCAACTTTCGCGCCGGTGGCGGTAGCTTCAGCCGTATCATTGCCGCGCAGGATGAAATTGAATTTATCGCTTACGGCCACGATTTGCTGATTGAAGAAGATGACACGCCGTGGGCTGGTTCAATGCAAATGACGTTAGCGCAGGCCGCCTGGCGTGACGCCTCCTCGCTGGTTAACGGCATTACGCCTTGCTGGCTGGACATCTTTACCACGCTACCGATGCGCTGCGGCCTGATAGTGGGTGAATACTCACCTTTTGACCAGGATGTTGATATCGTTAAGGCTGCCGGGATTAATCTCTCGGTGGTCGCCCGCGCCGGACATGCGATGTCATGGGAGAATCCACAGGGATTAGCCGCGGCAATTGCGGCGGGTTGCCAGTAGTCATCCTTTTGTCCGGAGAATTAACTCTACTTCCAGGCCACTGGCGCATTGCTCGCCCGGTCAGCGATCTGCAACACAGGGCGGGTATGTCCCGCACTGAAGACAAAGAACGCATCGGATTAAACCCCACCTTATCAACAAGGATTTTAGTTAAAAATGGGCAACGCTCTCGCAATTCTGCAAGATAAATATCCCGGTGCATTTAGCTGGTCATTTGGTGATACAGCGGAACTGGCTGATGAGCTGGCAGAGCTGGTAATTAAAGGTATCAAGACCGCCAGCTGTTGTTCTTTCGACTCTTACAGCAAAGAGACAACGCCGCCCGTGGTGGGCAGTTACAGCATCATTCTGAACAGTGCAGGAGAGCCAGCTTGTGTGATCAGAACCGTAGCGATGCGGCTGGTACGCTACTGCGACGTCACTGCATCACAAGCCAGACTGGAGGGCGAAGGCGATCTTAGCCTTAATCACTGGCGAGCCGGACATCAGCAATTTTTTCAGCGTGCAGGCACATTTTCTGAAGATATGGAGCTGGTTTTTGAGGAATTTCAGCTGATTGAAATCGTTTAAGGCGAACGCCGATATCCGCAGCGTCGCCATTCAATGATGCTGAATTACATCAGATATTCGCGGAACCAATTGATGGTTCGGTCCCAGGCGAGATCCGCCGCTGGCTTATCGTAGCGCGGCGTCGAGTCATTATGAAAACCATGATGTACGCCCGGATAAATATACGCCTGATAGTTTTTATTATTGGCTTTCAGCGCCGCTTCATAAGCAGGCCAGCCCTCGTTAATTCGCGTATCCAGCTCGGCGTAGTGAATGAGTAATGGCGCTTTAATGCGCGCGACATCTTCGGCTTTCGGCTGACGCCCATAAAATGGCACCGCTGCTTTTAATTCCGGATAGGCCACCGCCGCCGCATTCGATACGCCGCCGCCGTAACAAAAACCGGTAATACCAACATTGCCGTTTACCTGCTTATGCTGCATCAAAAATTCAATCGCGGCGAAGAAATCATTCATCAGTCTGGTGGCATCAATCGCCTGTTGCAGTTCACGCCCTTTTTCATCATTACCCGGGTAACCGCCTACGGAACTGAGTCCGTCCGGTGCCAGCGCAATAAATCCGGCTTTGGCAACCCGGCGCGCCACATCCTCAATATAGGGATTCAGCCCGCGATTTTCATGCACCACCACCACCGCCGGAACCGGCCCGGTGGCCGCAGCAGGCCGCACCCAATATCCCCGCACTTTCTGATGACCACCAGGCGACGGATATTCAATGTATTCCGCAACAATATCAGGATCGGTAAATTCAACCTGCTCAGCTAAAGCGTAATTGGGCATCAGCGCCCCCAATACCGCCGCCGCCGTGCCACCGACTGCAAATTTAGAGGCCAGCGAGAGAAATTCGCGCTTGGTAATTTTGCCGTGCACATAGTGATCGTAAAGCTCAAGCAGTTCCGGAGAGAAGTCTTTTGCCGTCAGACGGGTCATAGCCGTGCTCCTTTCGCATCAGTTAACGGGGGAAAAAGTGCAGTTAACACTATGGCCGAAGGTGCGAGAAGTTGCTAACGGAAAGCGCGGGTAAGCGGCTGAAATTGTAGGGGAGCCGTTTTCGGCTCCCCTACAGTCCTCCTGCTTTAATGGTCTAAAACGCGAAGCAGGAACAGCCCAGCGCGCCCCAGAAAGCGTTATCATCCGCTACCGGCACCGACGATCCTCGCGCGATATTATGTGAATGCTGATGTACGCCACATGGTCCGCTGCAATGGTGTACCTGCTGCATTAACGCCACGCGGCCATTAGCCTGCGGCGGTGCGCTGCGGTAATGACCCGGCACGCTGACTACCGGCGACCAGTCCGGCAGGACCGGAATCGACGGCGGTGCCAGTGGGCCAAAGCTGCCCGCAGCGTAAACAATTTCGCCGTCCACCATCGTCAGTACCGATTCGATACCTTTAATCGCTTCTTCCGCCACGCTGAAATAGTCCTGCGATAAAATCACCAGGTCCGCCAGCTGGCCGACTTTAATCTGCCCTTTCTTGCCCTGCTCACTGGAGAACCAGGAGCTGCCCTGCGTCCAGAGCATCAGTGCCGTTTCACGATCGAGACGCGCATTGTCGTCATACATCGCCATACCACCAACGGTACGACCGGAAACCAGCCAGTAAAGCGCGGTCCATGGATTGTAACTGGCGACACGCGTCGCATCCGTCCCCAGCCCGACCGGTACGCCAGCCTCGAGCATCCGCGCCACCGGCGGCGTCTGTTTGGTGGCTTCTTTACCGTAACGCTCGGCGAAATACTCCCCCTGAAACGCCATACGGTGCTGTACCGCAATGCCACCGCCCAATGCTTTTACCCGCTCAATATTGGCTTCAGTAATGGTTTCTGCATGGTCAAAGAACCAGTGCAGGCCGTTAAACGGAATCTCACGGTTAACCTTTTCAAACACATCCAGCATGCGGCTGATGGATTCGTTGTAGGTTGCATGCAAACGGAATGGCCAGCGCTGCTCCACCAGATGGCGCACCACGCGTTCCAGCTCATCTTCCATACCCGGAGCCAGGTCGGGACGCGGTTCGAGGAAGTCTTCGAAGTCGGCCGCCGAGAACACCAGCATTTCACCCGCGCCGTTATGTCGATAAAAATCAGTACCCTGGCCCGGCTTCAGCATATCAGTCCACTTTTCAAAATCTTCCAGCTCATGGCCGGGGCGCTGGGTAAACAGATTGTACGCAATGCGAATGGTCAGCTGCTTTTTCGCGTGCAGTTCAGAAATCACTTCGTAATCATCAGGATAGTTCTGGAAACCGCCACCGGCATCAATCGCACTGGTGACACCAAGGCGATTCAGTTCACGCATAAACTGACGTGTGGAATTAACCTGTTGCTCCAGCGGCAGTTTTGGTCCTTTTGCCAGCGTGGCATATAAAATCATCGCATTAGGCCGCGCAATCAGCATGCCGGTCGGATTACCTTTGCTGTCGCGCTGGATTTCGCCGCCCGGCGGATTCGGCGTGTCGCGGGTATAACCGACAACTTTCAGTGCCGCGCGGTTCAGCAGGGCACGATCGTACAGGTGCAGGATAAATACTGGCGTATCCGGTGCCGCTTCGTTAATTTCATCCAGCGTAGGCATGCGGCGTTCAGCAAACTGAAACTCATTCCAGCCGCCCACCACACGAACCCACTGCGGATTAGGCGTGCGCAGCGCCTGCTCTCTCAGCATTCTTAACGCGTCCGCCAGCGATGGCACGCCTTCCCAACGCAGCTCAAGGTTGTAATTCAGGCCGCCACGGATTAAATGCAGATGTGAGTCGTTTAGCCCCGGAATACCGGTATGTCCTTGCAGATCGACAACTTTAGTCGCCGCATCGGCGAACTGCATCACCTCCGCTTCACTGCCCACTGCCAGAAACTTGCCATCTTTAATCGCCACTGCGGTTGCCAGCGGATTGTCACGGTCCACCGTATGAAACTTACCGTTGGTCAGAACTAATGAAGCTGTTGTCATTACATTTCTCCAGGTAAGACTAACCGCGTGGGGTCAGCCAGTTTTTAAGCAGGCGAGTGATTGCCGGCATCCACAGATAAACCACCAGAGCCACCACGCAGGCATCGTTCAGTAAATGCCCCCACAGGGTGCCTTTACTGGCGGGTAGCGCATGGCCCCAGAACCAGGGAACCAGATTGGTAGAGGGAAAGATAACCGCCAGAGTAACCAGAAACTGTTTCCAGCGCGCCGGAACCGGTGAAGCAGGCGTTGCTGGCGTAAACCAGAACGCGGCGCCAGGACGCATTTCAATGTGTTCCGGAGCCATCAGCATTTCTGGCAGTTCAGCCACCCGCGCCTGACGTTCGCTGGAATTAATCCACTTATAAAGATTATCCAGGCCGTCGAATCTGATCAGAATGGTATACGTCATTTCGCCATGCACCGGGCGCAGTACATTCACGCCGAGGTGACCGGTGAATAGCGCCGCCTGCGGCATAATCTTTTCCAGCCAGCGCTCATATTCAGGCTGTTTTCCCGGTTGCAGGCGGTGGGTAATCACCAGCGTCACATGCTCTGGCTGATGCGAATAGTCCACGATATTCTCCTCTTTGACCTGGGATTTGACCGTCAGGGGTTGTATTCAATAGAGAAACAATACGAAATAGGAAATGTTATTAATAACGGAAAGATTTTACGTTGTTGTTAAATAATTTTGGGGTTAGCTAAACGATGCGATTAAACCTTGAAGCTTTGATGATCCTTGATGCACTGGATCGTCATGGCACCTTTGCCGCTGCGGCGGCCAGAATGTTTAAAACGGCTTCCGCCTTGAGCTATACGATCCAAAAAATGGAAAGCGATTTAAATATCACCCTACTTGACCGCTCCGGGCACCGCGCCACGTTCACCTCGACTGGACGGCTGATGCTGGAGAAAGGTCGCGTGTTATTACGCGCGGTGGGTGAGCTGGAGCAGCAGGCAAAATACGTTGAGAGTGGCTGGGAAAGCAAACTGACCATTAGCCTTGACGCTTCGGTACCCTTTGCACTGCTTTCGCCGCTAATCGATGAGTTTTATCAGCAACATCAGCACACTCAGCTGCTTTTCCGCCATGACGCACTGGCGGGATGCTGGGAAGCAATAACCTGGGGTGAAGCAGATATTGTATTCGGCGCGGTGCAGGAGCCGGCAAGGCACAAGGGCATTCAGTGCGTGCCACTCGGCTGGCTGGAGTATGTGTTTGCTATCGCGCCACATCATCCACTGGCTTCGCTGCCGGCGCCGCTGCTGAGAGAGCAGATTCGCCAGTATCGTGCTGTGGTGGTGAATGACTCTTCGCGTCACAGTGAAGGCGCCGATCTGCGGGTGCTGGACGATCAGCCAATCCTCAGCGTACACAGCTTCAACGATAAAGTGCAGGCACAGCTCGACGGGCTGGGCTGTGGCTATCTGCCGCGCTATCTGGCGGCACCGCATCTGGTCAGCGGCAAACTGATCGAGCGTCAGCTGGATAGCGAGCCACGCCGCGATCAGGCTTTCCTGGCCTGGAACGAAAGCGCCACCGGCAATGCAGTCACTTGGTGGCGGGAGAAATTACAAAACTTTAGTGGCATCGGCGCAATCTATGCGCCGGTATAAATATTCGCCGTACTGCCTGTGACGAGTGCGGCGATTTTTTTAATTCACTGACAGCAGATGGTGGACTACCGGCTTACTGTCGCCACGGTGAAAGCTTGTTACCTCGCGTTGCAGCTCAGCATCGGCCAGAGATACGCGCTGATGCTGGCGCAGATGCTCCTGCCAGGACTCG
Organism: Winslowiella toletana; assembly: GCF_032164335.1. Taxonomy (NCBI): domain Bacteria; kingdom Pseudomonadati; phylum Pseudomonadota; class Gammaproteobacteria; order Enterobacterales; family Erwiniaceae; genus Winslowiella; species Winslowiella toletana. Next base: position 4,525,253 of record NZ_CP134152.1, read on the forward strand.
ACCAGGAACCACTCAACCAGAGTTTCAGGCTCGGCACTATGCTCGGCAATCCCCCAGGCGTAAGCGCCATCGCGACGGCGTGACAGTGAGAACTTCTTGATAGCCGCCAGAAACGCCGGACGATCTGCTGCTGCCACCTGATAATAAATCTGAATCATTACCGGGCCACGATCGGCATGCAAATCCCCTGTTGTTACCGGTGCATCCCAGTGGCCGGAAGGTTGCAAATCATCTTCGCCGCCCGGCAATGTTAAGCGCCAGAACAACAGCGCCGACAGTAACAGCGCCGCGCCTGCCAGCAATAGCGTGGTCACCAGACCGGTCTGGCTCGCCACCAGCCCCCAGAACAGACTGCCCGCCGCCATCGCACCGTTAAACACCATCAGATAAACCGACAGCCCACGACCACGCACCCAGTCTGGCAGCACTGCTTGCGCAACGCCATTCAGCGTAGTCAGGGCAATAATCCAGCTGACGCCCAGCAATACCATTAGCGGCAGTGCCAGCCACTGAATTGGTAACAGCGCCAGTACCACCATCACCAGCGCAGACAGCGCGGCGGAAAGTAATAATAAGCCATCGCTGCTTATCACCTGACGTAAGCGGGCCAGCAGTAAAGCACCGACAATCGCCCCAACACCAACCGCGCCCAGCATAATGCCGTAGAATCCGGCGCTGCTCTGTAACAGATTACGCGCTACCAGCGGCAGTAAGGCCCAAATTGCACTGGCGAAAGCGAAGTAAACCGCAGCGCGCAACAGCACCCGATGCAACTCACGGCTGGCTTTGACGTAACGCATTCCGGCACGAAAGGCACCGAAAAAATGTTCCTGCAATGCATCCTTTGGCTTTTGTGGGCGCTTCCACCACAGTAAAGCAGCGAGAACAAATACATAGCTGAGAACATCGGCACCATACGCCGCCCAGGCCCCCAGTGCCGCCAGCAGTACTCCACCGGTCGCCGGGCCGATTGCCCGGGCAATATTAATACCCAGTGAGTTAAGCGCGACCGCATTTCGCAGCTGCTGGCGCGGCACCAGTTCCGGCACAATTGCCTGCCAGGCTGGCCCCATCAACGCGGCACCGATACCGCCGACAAAGGTCAGCGCAATCAGATAATCCACCGTCAGCAAATTATTATGCGATAGCAGCAGCAGAGTGCCGCTGACGCTGGCCAGCAACAGCTGAACAAAAATCAGCAAGCGCCGCCGATCGAGTATATCGGACAGCACGCCAGCCGGGATCGCCAGCAAAAAGATCGGTAACGTCGCCGCAGTCTGCATCAGCGCAACCGCCGCCGGATTCGACGACAGCCCGGTAACCAGCCATGAGCTGGCAACATCGCGCATAAAGCTACCGGTATTACCGAGAATGGTCGCCGCCCAGATAACCGCGAACAGACCTTGCTTCAGTGGAGCAAAGGCGCCCGTTGATGTTGTGTTCTGACTCATGCTTGTTCCCTCGGATCGGAGTGTGCTGATTAAGCCTGACGTTGTGAGAATGAGTGAACCAGCGTGGAAGCATGCGGGTTGGATGTAGACATGTTCATTTCCTCTCAGGATAGTGTTATCGGTTAGTGTTGTGCTGCTGGAGCTAACAATAAGAGAGGAACGTTTTCACAGATAGCGGAAAGAATTTGCCAACTTGTTGAGTTTTTTTTGACAGGCTATAAAGCTAAAACTACATTAAAGTCAGTCAGATAGTTCGTTAAAAATCCTTCAACAGCTTGTCAAAAATTATGCCTTATCTTTCCCTCAAGGCAATTGCTAACGTTATGTCTGGCAAATACAACCGCACATACAGAATCTGAGGAAAACATCATGAGCACATTTAACACGCAAGACGGAACACAGATTTACTATAAGGACTGGGGCAAGGGCAAACCGGTGCTGTTCAGCCACGGCTGGCCGCTGGATGCTGATATGTGGGACAGCCAGTTAAACTTTCTCGCCGAACGCGGCTACCGCGTTATCGCCTTTGACCGTCGTGGCTTTGGCCGTTCCGAACAACCGTGGGAAGGTTACAACTACGACACCTTTGCCAGCGATATCAACGATCTGATTACTCTTCTCGATCTGCGGGATATTACGCTGGTCGGCTTTTCGATGGGCGGCGGTGATGTCACTCGCTATATTGGCCGTTACGGCAGCGAACGTATTGACTCGCTGGTGCTGCTGGGCGCGGTAACGCCGATTTTTGGTAAAACCAACGATCATCCTGAAGGTGTGGAAAAATCAGTCTTTGACGGCATCAAAAAGGGGCTGCGTGAAGATCGCGCCCAGTTTATTAAGGACTTTGCTACGCCATTCTACGGCACTAATCAGGGAATGACCGTCTCTGACGGCGTACTGGCGCAAACGCTGAATATTGCTTTGCTGGCATCGCTAAAAGGCACCATTGATTGTGTAACGGCATTTTCGGAAACAGATTTCCGCGCTGATATAGCAAAGGTGGGTGTGCCGACGCTGGTGATTCACGGCAGTAATGACCAGGTCGTGCCCTTTGAAGCCACCGGCAAACTGGCGGCGGAAATGATCGCTGGCTCGCAGCTGAAAGTGTACGACAATGCACCACACGGCTTCGCGGTGACGCATCAGCAACAGTTGAATGACGATCTGCTGGCGTTTTTGCAAAGCCTTTGATAGTGAAAACTGGCATTTAAAAAAGCCCCTTTGCAGGGGCTTTTGTCTTTCTGGTTGGCGAGGTTACAACACGCCCTGCGCCAGCATCGCATCAGCGACTTTAACAAAGCCGGCAATATTCGCGCCATGCACATAGTGAGTCTGCTTACCTTCCCCACCGTGCTCCACACAAGCGTGATGAATATCCAGCATAATGTGTTGCAGACGGATATCGACTTTCTCCGCTTTCCAGCTGATTCGCGCGGCATTCTGCGCCATCTCAAGCCCGGATGTCGCCACACCTCCGGCATTTGCCGCTTTGCCCGGCGCAAACAGCACGCCGGCATCGAGAAACGCGTCGGTCGCCTGAATTGTGGTTGGCATATTGGCCCCTTCTGCCACCGCTTTAACACCATTAGCGATCAGCTGACGCGCAGCAGGCAGATCCAGCTCATTCTGCGTGGCACAAGGCAGCGCGATATCAACCGATACGCTCCACGGCTGCTGCCCCGCCAGATACACCAGCTGGCGCTCGCGGGCATAATCTTCAATGCTACCGTAACGCTGATTTTTAATCTCAGCCAGAAGCGCCAGTTTTTCCGGCGTAAAGCCCTCTTCGTCAACTACCGTGCCGCGCGAATCAGAGGCCGTAATCACTCTGGCACCTAACGCCATGGCTTTTTCGATGGCGAATTGCGCCACATTGCCAGAGCCGGAAACCGCAACTTTACTGCCTTCAAAACCTAAGCCGTGGCGTTTTAACATCGCATCAGTGAAATAAACTAAGCCGTAGCCAGTGGCTTCGGGACGTATCAGACTGCCGCCAAACGATAATCCTTTCCCGGTAAACACGCAGGCGGTGTTGTTGGACAGTTTTTTCATCATTCCGGCCATGTAGGCCACTTCACGACCACCGACGCCAATATCACCAGCCGGCACATCGGTATCCGGGCCAAGATGACGGTACAACTCGGTCATCAGCGCCTGACAAAAGCGCATCACTTCGCCCTGACTTTTTCCTTTCGGATTGAAATCAGAACCGCCTTTACCGCCGCCCATTGGTAGCGTAGTCAGCGCATTTTTTAAGGTTTGCTCAAAGCCGAGGAATTTAAGAATTGATAAGTTGACCGACGGATGAAAACGCATCCCGCCTTTAAACGGCCCGATAGCGGAACTGAACTGCACGCGCCATGCACGATTCACCTGCACCTGATTTTTATCATCAGTCCATGCCACGCGAAACTGGATCACACGTTCTGGCTCGACCAGCCGCTCTAACAGGCCCTGCTGCTGATAATGTGGATTCTGCTCAATAAAAGGCCACAATGAAGTAAACACTTCACGCACTGCCTGCAGGTATTCAGGCTGGTGCGGGTCACGCTGTTGTACAGAGTTTAAGAACGACTCCAGAGAGTTAAAACCTTCCATTACATCTTCCTTATGCCGGATTAGCTTTCCCCGAAAATGATTTAATAATTTTTTCGAATAATAACGGGGGGGATATTGTGCATTACCGACTATAACATCGGTGTTTGCCGGCACAACAAAAAACATAGCCTGAAGATAGTAAGGGTTAACAGGCTCCCTGCGGAACCAACGATATTCACTTTGCAACCGGATGTCTGTATCACTGCCAAATGAGTCTTTGATTAAATAATAATAAACATCGACATTACAAAGCGTTATCAGAATCGTTTCATTTTAGAAAACATCAGTTTACTGTTACTGATTAATATCAGACTGATGCTTCCCGTATAGCTGATTAATGCTTAAACCGTCCCGGCATTGATAATAAAATATAATATTGTCAGGCTGATGCACCTGCCTGACTAATAATCTGGATACAAAAAACCCCACATAGTGGGGTTTTCTGGATTATTGATTAACGCAATTCGCTCATTATCAGAACGGAATATCGTCATCAAAATCCATTGGTGGTTCATTATTATTGGCTGGCGCGTTGTTCTGCTGCTGCGGGCGAGATTGCGCGCCGCCGCTGAACTGGTTGTTATTACCGCCCTGCGCTGCCTGGGGCTGTTGAGGCTGGCCCCAACCATTGTTGTTGCCCTGGCCGCCACCGGCTGGTGCGCCGCCGCCCTGACCACGGCCACCCAGCATCTGCATGGTGCCGCCAACGTTTACTACCACTTCAGTAGTGTATTTTTCCACGCCAGCCTGGTCAGTCCATTTACGCGTCTGCAGTGCACCTTCGATATACACCTGAGAGCCTTTACGCAGGTATTCGCCCGCAACTTCAGCCAGCTTGCCAAACAGCACAACACGGTGCCATTCAGTCTTCTCTTTGGTTTCGCCGGTCTGCTTGTCACGCCAGCTTTCAGACGTGGCCAGGGTAATGTTGGCAACCGCACCACCATTCGGCATGTAACGGACTTCCGGATCCTGACCCAGATTTCCGACAAGAATCACTTTGTTAACGCCTCTGCTGGCCATGTTGGTGTCTCCGATGAATATTCAGTTAAGTCTAAACCCTAAATTCTAACATGGCATCCTGCCAGTTCCTACTTTCAGATCAACCTCGAAAAAAGCCTCGGCGCGTTACCGCTTTGCAAATAAACACTGGATATCCATTCAGGTTTTTTTGTGTCATAATTAGACGTTTGGTTCTGGCTGTGCCGCGCCTGACTTTGAAGGATACCGGCACAGTGAGTCTGCGTTAATCCGGGAAATGTGCATGGATAAGATTGAAGTCCGGGGTGCCCGCACCCACAATTTGAAAAACATCAACCTGACCATCCCTCGCGACAAACTGATCGTTGTCACCGGCCTGTCAGGTTCCGGTAAATCCTCGCTGGCGTTTGATACGCTGTACGCTGAGGGTCAACGTCGCTATGTGGAATCCCTTTCCGCCTATGCACGTCAGTTTCTCTCCTTGATGGAGAAGCCGGATGTCGATCATATCGAAGGCTTGTCGCCGGCGATTTCGATTGAGCAGAAATCGACCTCCCATAACCCGCGATCCACCGTCGGGACTATCACTGAAATTCACGATTACCTGCGCCTGCTGTTTGCCCGCGTAGGTGAACCGCGCTGCCCCGATCACGACGTGCCGCTGGCGGCGCAAACCGTCAGCCAGATGGTGGATAATGTGCTGGCGCAGCCGGAAGGCACGCGGCTAATGCTGCTGGCGCCGGTAGTGCAGGATCGTAAAGGTGAGCACACCAAGACGCTGGAAAACCTGGCGTCTCAGGGCTATATCCGCGCGCGTATCGACGGCGAAGTCTGCGATCTGTCCGATCCACCTAAGCTGGAGCTGCAAAAGAAACATACCATTGAAGTGGTAGTTGACCGCTTTAAAGTGCGTGAAGACTTGTCCCAGCGCCTGGCCGAATCGTTTGAAACCGCACTGGAGTTATCCGGCGGAACCGCGATCGTCGCCGATATGGACGATACCAGTAAAGAAGAATTGCTGTTCTCGGCTAACTTTGCCTGCCCGATTTGCGGCTACAGCATGAGCGAGCTGGAACCCCGCCTGTTCTCATTTAACAACCCGGCTGGGGCTTGTCCAACCTGTGATGGTCTGGGCGTGCAGCAATACTTCGATCCGGACCGCGTAGTGCAAAATCCTGAGCTGTCGCTGGCTGGCGGTGCAATCCGCGGCTGGGATCGCCGTAACTTCTATTATTTCCAGATGTTGCGCTCACTGGCGGAACACCTCGATTTTGATATCGAAGCACCGTTCAACCAGCTGGAAGAGAAAGCGCGTAAAGTGATTCTTTACGGCTCCGGTAAAGAAAACATCGAATTTAAGTATATCAACGATCGCGGTGATACTTCGGTGCGCCGTCATCCGTTTGAAGGCGTGCTGCACAATATGGAGCGCCGCTACAAAGAGACCGAATCTGCTGCGGTACGCGAGGATCTGGCCAAGTTTATCAGCAACCGCGCCTGTGCCAGCTGTGAAGGCACCCGCTTGCGTCGCGAAGCACGCCATGTGTTTGTGGAAAACACCACCCTGCCGACCATCTCAGATATGAGCATTGGTCATGCGATGGAGTTTTTCCAGAACATGAAACTCAGCGGTCAGCGCGCAAAAATCGCCGAAAAGGTGTTGAAAGAGATTGGCGATCGCCTGAAATTCCTGGTTAACGTCGGTCTGAATTATCTGTCGATGTCGCGCTCAGCGGAGACGCTGTCCGGTGGTGAAGCACAGCGTATCCGTCTGGCCAGCCAAATTGGTGCCGGACTGGTTGGCGTGATGTACGTGCTGGATGAGCCATCCATTGGTCTGCATCAGCGCGATAATGAACGCCTGCTGGAAACGCTGATTCACCTGCGTAATCTTGGTAATACCGTGATTGTGGTGGAGCATGATGAAGACGCGATCCGCGCTGCCGACCACGTGATCGATATCGGTCCGGGTGCCGGGGTGCACGGCGGTCAAATCGTGGCTGAAGGCACGGTCGACGATATTATGGCGAAGGAAGATTCGCTTACCGGTCAGTTCCTGAGTGGCAAACGCGAAATTGCGATTCCTCAGCAGCGCGTGCAGGCCGACCCAACTAAAGTGCTGAAATTGGTCGGCGCGCGTGGTAACAACCTGAAGGATGTGACCCTGACGCTGCCGGTCGGCCTGTTCAGCTGTATTACCGGCGTTTCCGGCTCCGGTAAATCGACGCTGATTAACGATACGCTGTTCCCGATTGCCCAGCGCCAGCTTAATGGTGCCACTATTGCCGAACCTGCACCGTATCGCGAAGTCAGCGGAATGGAAAATTTCGACAAGGTGATCGATATCGATCAAAGCCCGATTGGACGCACACCGCGCTCTAACCCGGCGACCTATACCGGTATCTTTACTCCGGTGCGCGAACTGTTTGCCGGCGTGCCGGAAGCGCGTGCACGTGGCTACAATCCGGGGCGTTTTAGTTTTAACGTGCGTGGCGGCCGCTGTGAAGCTTGTCAGGGCGACGGTGTAATCAAGGTAGAAATGCACTTCCTGCCAGATATTTATGTCCCTTGTGACCAGTGTAAAGGCAAGCGCTATAACCGCGAGACGCTGGAGATAAAATACAAGGGCAAAAACATCCATGAAGTGCTGGAAATGACCATTGAAGAAGCTCGTGAGTTCTTCGATGCGGTGCCAGCGCTGGCACGTAAGCTGCAAACGCTGATCGATGTTGGCCTGTCGTATATTCGTCTTGGTCAGTCGGCTACCACGCTGTCCGGTGGTGAGGCGCAGCGTGTGAAGCTGGCGCGCGAGCTGTCGAAACGCGGTACCGGTCAGACGCTGTACATCCTTGACGAACCAACCACTGGCCTGCACTTTGCAGATATCCAGCAGTTACTGGAAGTGCTGCATCAGCTGCGTGACCAGGGTAATACCATCGTGGTTATCGAACACAATCTTGATGTGATTAAAACCGCTGACTGGATTGTTGACCTCGGCCCGGAAGGCGGTAGCGGCGGCGGGGAAATCCTCGTTTCCGGTACACCGGAAACTGTTGCCAAATGTGAGAAATCCCATACCGCGCGCTTCCTGAAGCCGCTGTTAAAAATGTAAAACTGTTCGGGGCCGGTCACTACTGGCCCCTGCTTTATCTCTTCTTTTCTCATCAGCCAGCCACTGCTCATTTCGTCAGAATCTCGTAGAATCAGGCAAGATTTCGACACATTCAGGCATACCCGCGATGCCGCTCACTGACTAAGCTTAATGCTCTGATATTTTCTGCTGCTACCGTTACGCAGCAATCATTTTCCTTCATGACACAACATCAACTTAATCTGGAGACACCATGAATATTACGCACGCCTGGGCTGCTCAGGACGCGAAATCTAAGCTGGCCCCCTTCGATTACCAGCCGCGTGAACTTCGTGAACATGATGTGCAAATTGAAGTGCTGTTTTGTGGCGTCTGCCACTCGGATCTTCATCAGGCCCGCAATGAGTGGAATAACACCATCTTTCCAGTGGTGCCAGGGCATGAAATTGTCGGACGCGTCACCGCGGTCGGTGGCCACAGCCACAAATATAAAGTCGGCGATCTGGTCGGCGTCGGCTGTATGGTCGATTCCTGTCGCACCTGCTCCAGCTGTGAAGAGGGTTTAGAGCAGTATTGTGAAAATGGCTTTGTGGGCACCTACAACGGTGAAGACCGTCAGACTGGCGATATCACCTACGGTGGCTATTCAACTCAGGTAGTCGTGCATGAAGACTTCGTGCTGCGCGTACCGGAAAACCTGGATCCGGCCGGTGCCGCACCGCTGCTGTGCGCCGGCATTACCACTTACTCACCGTTGAGTCACTGGGGCGCAGGCCCGGGCAAAAAAGTCGGTATTGTCGGACTGGGTGGGCTGGGGCATATGGGGGTGAAAATCGCCCATGCGATGGGCGCACATGTAGTGCTGTTTACCACCTCTGAATCAAAAGTCGCAGACGGTAAACGCCTCGGCGCAGATGAAGTGGTGATTTCCAAAGATCCTGAGCAGATGGCGCAGCACGCCAACAGTTTTGATCTAATTATCAATACGGTTGCCGCGCAGCACGATCTTAACCCGTTTATTACCCTGCTGCGTCGCGACGGCAATATGACGCTGGTCGGCGCACCTGAACACGACCATCCATCACCGCAAGTGTTTAATCTGATCTTCAAACGCCGCAGTATTGCCGGTTCACTGATCGGTGGCATCGCTGAGACCCAGGAAATGCTGGATTTCTGCGGTAAGCACAATATCGTTTCTGATATCGAAATGATTAAGATGAACCAAATCAACGAAGCTTACGAGCGCATGCTGAAAAGCGATGTGAAGTACCGTTTCGTGATTGATATCGATACCTTACGCAACGAAGCAACCGCGTAATATCTCGCAGCCGGTCACGCCAGTGATCGGCTGTTATCCACCGCGATTGCCGCCCGCCGCCCGGGTGTTAACCGCCTGCTGTAGCGAGGCGTCCACCAGATAGTAGATCTGCGAATCTTTCAGCGATCCATCAAGAAATACCGTGCTCCAGTGTGATTTATTCAGATGTTCGCTGGGTGAGACATCCTGATGTTCTTCGCGTAACAGCTCGGTCAGCGCAGGCGAAGCCTTAAGCGACACCGCCGGTCGCCCCTGAACTTCATGCACCATCGCAAACAGCACATCATCAACTTTAATCTGCGTGGCTTTCCAGTCACTGTGGACACTCTGTTCCGCACCGGGTTTATCCATGCAGTAAGAAAGCAGATCCGAAGTGTTCATTATTATTCCCCTTGAAGGGTGGCAATAATCTGACGCGCACCGCCATGAACGCGATGCTCTCCGAGCCAGATTCCCTGCCACGTGCCGAGAACCAGACGCCCACGATTAACCGGCAACACCAGCGAAGTGCCTAACAGCGACGACTTGATATGAGCTGGCATATCATCAGCGCCTTCATAGTCGTGTTGGTAAGGCGCATTTTCAGGAACATGACGTAAAAAGTGCTGTTCCATGTCGCTACGCACCGTGGGGTCACAATTTTCATTTAGCGTCAGCGAGGCTGAAGTATGCTGCAAGAGCAGATGAAGCAGGCCGATTTGCACGTCTTTCAGGCGACGAAGCTCACCGACAATCTCTTCGGTTACCAGATGAAATCCTCGCGACTTTTCACCGAGGGTAAGGGTCTGCTGATACCACATTTCAAAATTCCTTGGCTGAATAACTCTGGTTAAGTGTGCAGCATGTCGACCAAAGGTAAACCCCTCTCCGGTAAATAGCGAAAAAAAAAAGCAGCGGGCGTGGCCGGCTGCTTTTCTGTTGCGTCAATACTGAGGTGTTACATTACCGCAGCAAAAGCTTCCGCCACCTGATGCACATTATTAGCGTTCAGGCCCGCGACGCACATACGGCCACTGGCGATCAGATAGATACCAAACTCTTCACGCAGACGATCCACCTGCTGCTCACTGAGGCCGGTGTAACTGAACATCCCGCGCTGTTTCAGCAGATAATCAAAGTTAGCACCCGGCACCGCTGCCGCCAGCACCGAAACCAAAGCCTGACGCATCTCGAGAATACGCAAACGCATCGCTTCTACTTCGGCCAGCCAGCTGGCTTTAAGCGCTTCGTCATTCAGTACACAGGAAACAACCTGTGCGCCGAAATTCGGCGGGCTGGAGTAGTTACGGCGCACCGTCGCTTTCAGCTGACCCAGCACGCGTGCCGCTTCGTCAGCGTCATTACATACCACTGACAGACCGCCAACGCGTTCGCCGTACAGTGAAAAGATTTTTGAGAACGAATTGCTGACCAGCGCTGGCAAGCCTGCGGCGGCAATCGCACGGATGGCGTAAGCATCCTGCTCCATTCCGGCACCAAAGCCCTGATAAGCGATATCGAGGAACGGCACCAGCTCCTGAGATTTCAGCACTTCAGTAGTGATATCCCACTGTGCATCGGTCAGGTCGGCACCCGTCGGGTTATGGCAGCAAGGGTGCAGTAATACGATACTTTGCTTAGGCAGCGTTTTTAATTTGGCAATAAACGCATCAAACTGCACGCCATTGGATTCAGCATCAAACCACGGATAGGTATTCACGTCAAAACCCGCGCCGGAGAAGATCGCGATATGGTTTTCCCAGGTAGGATCGCTGACCCATACGTCAGAATTCGGGAAGTAGCGCTTCAGGAAGTCCGCACCGACTTTTAGCGCGCCGGAACCGCCCAGCGTCTGAATGGTGGCGATACGCCCGGCTTTCAGCGCCGGATGCTCAGCGCCAAACAGCAGTGGCGCAATCGCATTGCGGTAAGCTGGCAGACCTTCCATTGGCAGATAGAGTGAAGCTGCCTGTGGCTGTGCGTTCAGACGCTCTTCAGCAGCGGCAACCGCCTGCAGCTGTGGAATCACACCTTGTCCGTCATAATACAAACCGATGCTCAAATTCACCTTGTGCGGTCGCGTGTCCTGTTTAAAGGTCTCCATTAACGAGAGAATTGGATCGCCAGCGTAGGCATCAACGTTTTGAAACACGGTGCAGATCTCCATAGATTAATTTTATCAGTAACGCGTCAGGGCGCGTTTTGACACTCTTCAGACGTCGTAACGTCCGGGACGATGGTTCATGGCGATGATCAGATTGAGGATCACCGCGCCACAAATCGATGCCGCCAGCATCGGTAACGACACCACGAACAGTGATGCCAGCACCACGCAGGTATCGACTGCCATTTGCAGTTTACCGGCACGAATACCAAAGCGGTCTTGTAACCACAGCGCCAGAATATTGACGCCGCCAAGGCTGGCTTTATGGCGAAACAACACTATAAACCCAATTCCCATTATCAGGTTACCGAACAGTGTCGCATAAAATGGATTCAGTGACTCAAAATGGACAAAAAGCGGATGCAAGTGGGTAAACAGCGAGACCAGGCCCACCGCGCAGAAGGTTTTTACGGTAAATGCCCAGCCCATACGGCGTACTGCCAGCCAGTAAAACGGCAAATTAATCACAAAGAATGCCAGACCAAATGAAGAGTGTGTCAGATAGCTAATCAGAAAAGCGATGCCGGCGGTGCTGCCGGTCAAGGCTCCGGCCTGTTTCAGCATCACCACGCCGAATGAGACCATCAGTGTGCCAATCAGTATCGCCAGACCATCTTCAACCCGGGTGTGTGGAATTTTTTCAATTGGTGCAAAGGAGGGAGCAGTATTATTCATCTGTCTGATTCTCAAGTAAATGACACTATCAGACAGCAAAAATCGCACCAGGTCGCAGTGAAAAACAGCGCTAACAGCAGGGAAGAAAATAACCCATTGAAAAATAACAACCTTTATTTGTAAGCTTTGTGCGCAAAACAGCCTTAAAACTGCCTGATAACGCACAAAGACGCCAGTTAATGCACAAATCATGCAGATAATTGGCATTTGATGCACTATTATTGCGCATCACGCACCATTTTGGCGCACGCTGCTTTCCGGCAACATCATCAGGCCATTCTCTTTCAACCGATTAAGCACAACCGATGTTTTAACGTGCGACACACTTTGATGCCCGGCAACTAACTGACTGATTAGCGAGCTTAAACCTGCCAGATCGGCAACCGCGACCTTTAATAAATAATCGGCATCGCCGGTGGTTTTATAGGCGTCGACAATCGCGGGTTGCTCCGCCACCATCCGATGAAAACTCTCAACATATTCTGCGGTGTGATTGATCAGGCGCACTTCGATAAGACCAATCATGCCAAGGCCTACCGCATCGGGCGAGAGCCGCGCGTGATAGCCGAGAATCAGATTCGCTTGTTCAAGATTGATACGGCGACGCGAGCATTGTGATGCCGAAAGGCCGACTAAATCACTCAATTCCTGATTGGTCAGACGGCCATTGGTTTGCAGTAAAGTCAGTATTTTAAGATCAAAATCGTCAATGCTGGTCATTATCGATCCGTGTTGTATGAAGGGGCGCAGTGCCGCTACAGATAACCGCAATCTTTGCGGCGTTGTCCAACACTATTTTATGATGACAATGAGATCAGCGATTCGCAGTGTGGCCTCAAGGACGCTGGCTAAATTATTCGTCGTCGTACTGCGGCCCGGCATAATTATCGAAACGCGACCACTGACCGTTAAAGGTCAGGCGCACAGTACCGATTGGACCATTACGCTGCTTACCGAGAATAATTTCGGCGATACCTTTCAGATCGCTGTTCTCGTGATAAACCTCATCGCGATAGATAAACATGATTAAGTCGGCATCCTGCTCGATAGAGCCTGATTCACGCAAATCCGAGTTAACCGGACGTTTGTCAGCACGCTGCTCCAGCGAGCGGTTAAGCTGCGACAGCGCCACTACCGGAACTTGTAACTCTTTTGCCAGCGCTTTAAGCGAACGTGAGATTTCTGCAATCTCCAGCGTACGGTTATCGGAAAGTGAAGGTACACGCATCAGCTGCAGGTAGTCGATCATAATCAGGCTTAAGCCGTCGTGCTCGCGGAAAATACGGCGTGCACGCGAACGCACTTCGGTTGGCGTCAGGCCAGAAGAATCATCGATATACATATTCTTCTTCTCAAGCAGAATCCCCATGGTGGCGGAGATACGCGCCCAGTCTTCATCATCCAGTTGCCCGGTACGAATTCTCGTCTGGTCAACGCGTGACAGCGAAGCCAGCATACGCATCATAATTTGTTCGCCGGGCATCTCCAGACTGAAGATCAACACCGGCTTATCCTGCAGCATCGCGGCGTTTTCACACAGGTTCATCGCAAAGGTGGTTTTACCCATTGATGGACGAGCGGCGACGATAATCAGGTCAGAGCGTTGCAGACCAGCGGTTTTTTTATTGAGATCCTGATAACCGGTATCCACGCCAGTCACACCGTCGTGCGGCGTCTGATACAGCGACTCAATACGCGAGACCGTGGCTTCCAGAATCTGATCGACGCTTTTCGGCCCTTCATCTTTATTGGCACGGTTCTCAGCAATCTGGAAGACGCGCGATTCGGCCAGATCCAGCAAATCTTCACTGCTGCGCCCCTGCGGATCATAACCGGCATCGGCAATTTCATTGGCGACCGAGATCATATCGCGCACCACCGCACGTTCGCGCACGATGTCTGCGTAAGCACCGATATTCGCCGCACTTGGCGTATTTTTCGATAGCTCGGCCAGATAAGCAAAGCCACCGGCCATGTCCAGCTCACCCTTCTGCTCCAGCGATTCAGACAGGGTAATCAGATCGATTGGCTTGCCCATTTCCAGCAGGCGCTGCATTTCACCGAATATCATGCGATGTGGACGGCTGAAGAAATCCTGCGCGACCACGCGTTCGGCAACGTTATCCCAGCGCTCGTTGTCCAGCATCAAACCACCCAACACGGACTGCTCCGCTTCCAGCGAATGAGGCGGCAGTTTCAGCCCTTCCATCTGGCGGTCACGGGTTTCGTTCGATTTGTTGGTGGGTTTATTTCCTGCCATAGTGAATGCAATACCGAAAATCAGTTGAGAAGACGCGCAAGTATACTCGTTTGTGCGCTTAATATCCTCCCATCAATCAACAGGAGTGAGCATGGCAAAGCGGATACAATTCAGTCAGCACGGTGGCCCGGAAGTGTTGCAGCTGGTCAATATTGATGTCGCCGATCCAGCGGCCCATGAAGTACAGGTGGAGAACAAAGCGATTGGTATTAATTACATTGATACCTACTTCCGCAGCGGGCTCTATGCGCCAGCCAGTCTGCCTTCCGGACTGGGTACCGAAGCGGCTGGTATCGTCAGCAAAGTGGGATCGGCAGTTACGGTGCTTAAGCCAGGCGATCGCGTGGTGTATGCGCAGTCAACGCTGGGTGCCTATAGCGAACTGCACAATGTTGATGCCAGTAAAGTGGCGCTGTTGCCCGATGCCATTACGTTTGAGCAGGCGGCGGCCTCATTTCTGAAGGGGCTGACGGTGCACTATTTGCTGCGCCAGACGCATGAAATACAGCCGAATGAGGTGTTTCTGTTCCATGCCGCAGCCGGTGGTGTTGGCTTAATCGCCTGCCAGTGGGCAAAAGCGCTGGGAGCACATCTGATCGGCACCGTTGGCTCAGCAGAGAAAGCCAGGCTGGCGAAGGATTCCGGCGCCTGGGCCACGATTAACTATCGCGAAGAAGATATTGCGCAACGCGTCAGCGAACTGACCGATGGCAAAAAAGTGCGGGTGGTGTATGACTCAGTGGGTAAAGATACCTGGGAAGCCTCGCTGGATTGTCTGCAACCCCGTGGTCTGATGGTGAGTTTTGGTAATTCATCCGGCCCGGTCAGTGGGGTGAATCTGGCGATTCTTAATCAGAAAGGTTCGCTGTATGTTACCCGCCCTTCACTGTTTGGCTATATCACCAATCGTGAAGAGCTGCAGCTGGCCAGCAGTGAACTGTTTTCACTGATCGCCAGCGGTGCGATTAAAGTCGATGTGCCGCCGCAGCAGAAATTTGCTTTGGCGGATGCGCAGCAAGCGCATAAAACCCTGGAAAGCCGTGGCACTCAGGGATCGAGTTTATTAATTCCTTGATCGGCAGATGCAAAGGGCCTTTTGATACAAGGCCCCATCTGGAATCATTGTATAAAGTCTGCCATGACGTGGTACTGGGAAAACGTATTTCACTGCTTCCCGCAGCAGGCCCATCCTCTGAATAATAGTAAAAAGAGGATTTCCGCAGGCTTATAAACGCGAACGGGGCTTCCCGAAGGAAGCCCCTTTTTCTTTTTTATAGTTCGCGCTGTTTGTAGGGTCAGCGGCGATGAATACGTTTTCGACTCAACGGTTTCCATACTGGCAGAAAATATAAGTAAAAAATATGTTTAATTGCGAAAAACAGCTAAGTAAAAGTTACGATGTGATCCAGTCCGCATTTTTCATGGCTGATTTTTACGCAACCCATTGATTAATCACGGTGATTACCAGCGACCCCGGCTTATTTTAGGCTTGTTACAGGCGCGATAAATCCACACGGCAACGACCGCTAATAACAGCCACGGCAACATCTTGATTACAATCGCAAACAATCCGCCGACCATCATCACCAGCGTGGCGACCACCAGTGCAGCCACGATGCCCAGTACAGAGACGCCGGTCAGCAACAACATTAAAAAAAATCCAAGCACAAACAGGATTTCCATACGGCAAGCTCCATTAAATTAAGTATTGATTAGCTAATACAAAAAGCATGCCAGCTTGCTGATAACATTAAGTCGTTGATTAGCAGTGCAGTGGTGAAGGCAGAGTGGTGTGTTCTTGGTGAGATTAATTAAAAAATGGTTAAACATTAACTAACCCGGACAGCACGCTGCCGCCCGGGGTTCTGGTCAGTCAGACCACTGGCGTGGCGGCAGGAATTTTATCAGCTACCAACGACAGCGCTTTTTCCACTACCTCAACATCCGCGCCAGGCTTATGGGCATTTTCGCTCAGGTAACGACGCCACTGACGTGCGCCCGGAATACCCTGGAACAGTCCCAACATATGGCGGGTGACATGGCCGAGATAAGTACCTTTTGCCAGTTCAGCTTCAATATAGGGATACATTGCCCGCACCACCGCCACTGGATCGCTGGCTGCGGTATCCAGACCGAACAACTCACGGTCGACCTGCGTCAGAATGCCGGGATTCTGGTAAGCCTCGCGCCCCATCATCACGCCATCCAGATGCAGCAAATGTTGCTTAGCTTCATCCAGCGTTTTTACCCCACCGTTTAGCGATAGCGTCAGCTGTGGAAAATCGCGTTTTAGTTGATAAACACGTTCGTAGTCCAGCGGTGGAATTTCACGATTCTCTTTCGGGCTGAGGCCGGAAAGCCAGGCTTTACGCGCGTGAATGATAAACATGTCACAGCCACCCTGGGTGGCAACCGTCGAGATGAAGTCACAAAGAAACGCGTAACTATCCTGCTCATCAATACCAATACGGGTTTTAACCGTTACCGGAATCGACACCACATCACGCATTGCTTTAATACAATCCGCTACCAGCGCCGCTTCGCCCATCAGGCAGGCACCAAAACGTCCATTTTGTACCCGATCGGACGGGCAACCGACGTTAAGGTTTATTTCATTATAACCACGCGCTTCAGCCAGCCTGGCACACTGCGCCAGCGCCGCGGGATCGCTGCCACCCAGCTGCAATGCGACCGGCTGCTCTTCTTCACTCCAGGCAAGATAGTCGCCTTTACCATGAATGATCGCACCGGTAGTGACCATCTCAGTGTACAGCAGCGTTTGCTGTGTAAGCTGGCGGTGAAAATAACGGCAGTGACGGTCGGTCCAGTCAAGCATTGGCGCGATTGAAAAACGATGAGCAGGTAGATTCTGGGTCATGAAAAGCGATAACTCTGTGCGGTGGAATCGATGTCGATAATATGCGCAATGATATCACAGAATAGCGTAGGGGCGAGGGATGCCTTGCCCAAAAGCCGCGTTGAAACTCTCAGGGACCACTAAGCCAGGGGGTTGTCATCCGCGTCGAAAAAAACAGAGCATTCGGCGTTTTTTGCTGTACGTGATAAAATAACATTTCAATTCGGTCCGGAGATTCCTCATGAGCGCTATCGTTCCTGAACAAATTTTGTCGCAGGCAGAGCAACTTTGTCAGCAGCGCAACGTGCGTTTAACGCCGCAGCGCCTGGAAGTATTGCGTCTGATGACCGAACAGAAAGGGGCTATCAGTGCCTACGACCTGCTGGATTTATTACGCGTATCCGAACCTCAGGCTAAACCCCCCACCGTTTATCGCGCTCTGGATTTTCTGCTGGAACAGGGATTTATCCATCGCGTTGAATCAAACAACAGCTATGTGGTGTGCCACCATTTTGAACAACCGCAGCACACCTCGGCGATGTTGATTTGCGATCGCTGTGGTTCGGTTAATGAGAAGCATGCTGAAGGCGTTGAAGATATTTTGCAGGCACTGGCGCGCCAGTCAGGATTCGTGTTGCGGCACAGCGTTATCGAAGCACATGGGCTGTGTATTGGCTGTCGGGAAGTCGAAGCCTGTACGCATCAGGAAAGTTGCCAGCACGATCATACGGTGGTGAGTAAAAAACGGGGGCGTTAGGTCATTCGTTTTAAAGTGGCACACTCCGTGTGCCTTGGGGTAGGAGCATCGTCCTTAAATGAACTTTAATGCTTTGAGGACTACCAGCGATGATCGCTGTTATGGGTTTCCCAGTCCTTAACTTCTTTTTCCGCTTCATCCTGAGCGTAGCCATAACGTTCCTGGATTTTACCTACCAGTTGATCGCGTTTACCTTCGATCACCGTCATGTCGTCGTCGGTTAATTTACCCCATTTTTCTTTCACTTTACCTTTAAACTGTTTCCAGTTACCGCCGGCTTGGTCGCTATTCATAATATATTTCCTCTACCTTAGGTGATAACAGCTTTGGTGTTTCGTATTAGCTACGTCTCTACTGTTAGAAGAAAACGCTGTCCATTCGCTAAACACAGAGTTAATTATAGTAGCTGAAGCACATTGCGAACCGATATGTAGAGATTACTTCTGCCTGACAGTCTTACAGATAGAATAACTCACTGAAAGATAGCCAGTTTTAAGGTAATCCGGCCATAGTGCCGCGGTGTAACTAAATATGTCTGACGCAGACCCAACTCGGCAAAAGATGAATACCAGCCTACCGCCATTGTTTATGGGCAACAGCGCCTTATTTATCACGTATCAGGCAGAGAAACTGCGGTGAGTAGAGATTACCGATGACCCAGGCATTATTTAACACGGCGATCTTTACATAGCGCCCGCTGCCGGCGTCGGTACTGAAGATCAACCTGTCCACCAGGCCGTCGGGCGAATCATCAGCGGCACGTTTGTCCATCGTGAGCCGGGTCAAATACGCGGTGTTACCGTTCTGCAGGGCGTAATTGAAGCGCCAGGAGCGTGCAGTTGTATAGCTGACGCCAGCTTCGCTTATCTTTCCCACAACATCCAGATAGCCAGTATTATCATTGTGTAAGCTCAGATATATGTTCAGCCTGGCAGAGAAGTTTGCTGATTTATCGCGTATGGAAACGGCAGCAGAACAGTCATTGTCTAAAGTAGAGTAATTTTTTTTATGTCCGATGAAGGCAGATAAAATAGTTACAACGATAACAAAGACCGAAAGCATGAAGCCGATTATTCTACTCTTTTTTAGTTTCATAAGCGGTCTCGTAGAAATTGTAGCAGGAGGCGAGAAGTGTTCCGCTACGATCGTTCCTTTTGCAGATAGACAAAAATATTCTGCCGGGAAAACCATAATAAATTGGATCGGCTACCTGAATATAGATATCGTCATCAGATGTACAGCTCAGTTTTTCTGCATCAAGAACGTCCTTTATGATAGCCAGTTTCTGTTGTGCAGTTTCTGGCGATGCGGGTTTAAAAGCAAAGACCTGACAGCTATTAATTTTCCCCAGCAGCCAGGTTTTTTTACTGATCAGCTCGCCGTCGCTTTTATTGACAGAGAAGCTCCATTTTAGTCCCGATACGAGCGCCAAAATAAACAGAATCACACCAAGATTTATAAAAAAAAACCGGCGTTTTGTTCGTGGTTTGCTTTCTACCAGGGGAGATGGGCTGTCCTGTGGTTGATGAGTCGATGCGTGTTTTTCAACCTCGCAATCCCCGGACAACATAAAACCAATTCTTGGTACTGTAACGATAATTTCTTCGCTACACCCCATATTTCGAAACACTTGTCTCAGATCGGAAATATATTTATTCAGACTGTTATTTGAGCTTCTTAATCCATGTGCATCCCATACATGGCTAAGTATTTCATCTCTGCTTACGACTTCTCCTCGGTGCTCAAGTAAAAATGCCAGCAGGCGACTCATAGTAGCGGTTAATGTGATGCCGGATGCTTCATCTTGATCGAGCCAGAATAAACCATCAGTATTTCTGAATTTTACTTTGTTATTAATGATGTAGAACACCGTAGCTCTCGTGTGCTGAATAGTCCTAAAAATTATAGCCCTTTTTTCCAGAGTTGAACATACGGTTTAGAGAGGAAGTTTTTGGTGTGTTTATCTTAATTACATTTATATAACCTTATAAATTAGAATAATCTTCCGAATTAATCATTTTTACTTATACAAATGGCTGTTTTTTTTACCAGAGACTACTATGGCTCTCGCTTTCGCTGACCAGCAACGTGAGTATTGAGAAGGAGAAGTCATGCATTGTTATTTTTCGATGATGTAATGAAAGAAAGATACCCAAGAAAATTCCCATATAAAGGTTGTGCCTATTGATGCCAGTGGTTAGTTAAGGTTGACCCTTTTAAATTTAAGGGATTAAAACTAACTTTTGCCCGGTTTTTTTTGCTTTAAATCAATGAAATATACAGTGGCCATGGCCTTTTTATCTGTTTATTTTTTTTATTGTTGGGAGAAAGGGGCTGCTATTGCATAATTTCTCAATCGTTGACCAGAACGAAAAGAGTGCATCACCAGAGAAAGTTCTTTGTTCGGTATAAGAAATGGATTTTTAAAATGGAATGGAACTGCCGTAATAACAATATAAAAGTAGTGAACTCTATTTTTTCAGAGGATAATTTTTTCGTCTACGGTCTTTGTAGATTGTTAAGCATGGATTTTATTAACGCCTTTTTCACCGTGCTCGATTTCGACTGCCAACACATAGATCATGTTCTTATGTCCGTCTCTGACGGTAAAGAGAAAGTCGCCTTTGTATCCAATGACATTGACTTTTATAAGGCAGAGAAAATTGGCATACCCCATGTTTTAGACAAAAGAAGTAGTGTGCAGGACATTCTCGGTTTTTTTTTACTTAAGCGTGATTCTGGAATTTATCATACCAAGAAAAAACTGACACGACGTGAAAAAGAACTTTTGACGTTAATGTCAGATGGTGTGACGCACCAGGAGATGACGACTAAGCTGGGAATTAATTATAAAACATTTTATACCCATCGCAGAAACCTGATGTTGAAATTAGGCTGTGATAATCGAATATTTCTGCAAAATTTATTTGTGCAGCGATAACCAAGCCCTCCGTCTGGATCGCTGAAAAAACACTTCACCAAAGTAAGTCAAATAAAAACGCTGTATCAATTGGAGTCATGCTGACTCTGTATTTCTGTCACCAATGCAAATGAAATATCAATAAGGAAATTAAACATGAGTACATTAGCCAAACTGAGCGCACTTTCCGTATTACTGGCCGCTTTTGGTGCAAGCGCGGCACAGGGTGAAGGGGTTGTAAACTTTAAGGGTACCGTTGTTGATGCCCCGTGCGGTATTGAATCTGATTCTGCCGATCAGTCCATCGATTTTGGTCAGATCTCAAAAGCCACACTGGCCGCAGGCGGTATTTCCCAGCAGAAAACTCTGGCTATCAAGCTTGTTGGCTGTGATGTCAGTAATGTCTCTAAAGGCGTACAGGTCACCTTCAACGGTAATACCATGTCTGCTCCAGGTGAAAATGGCACAACAGTACCGGTAGCAACCGAGCTGGCAACCTCTGGCCCGACCAACACGGCGATTATTATTAACAATGGTACTGACCTGAGCTTCGGTAAGGCGACCAACGATATTCCGTTGGGTGACGGTCAAAATACTCTGCAGTTCAATACCTGGGTGAAACAGGCTACGGGCAAAACCGTTGCTGCGGGCGATTTTACCGCGGTAGCGAACTTTAACCTTAGCTACCAGTAAATACAGGTGAGGAGCAGGGGAGGATTCCCTGCTCCTGATAAAGATCAAATCAGGGAAGTCTGGTTATTTTAACGATGTCTGCGATCACAATGAAAAATAATTTATTTGCCGTCATTAAAATGACTACAGCTGTGATCTGTCTGAGTTTTTGTAAATACTCGCTGGCAGTCGAATTTAATACAGACGTTATTGATTCCAGCGATCGGAATAATATCGATTTTACCCGTTTTTCACAGGCCGGGTATATCATGCCCGGGCAGTATCAGCTTCAGCTCGTCGTTAATGGACAGAACGTCTCGGTCAGTGAACTATCCGTCTCTTTTATTGATGTACCTGATAGCAAGGGCCAGCTGGTATCGCGGGCCTGTCTGACCCCCGAAATGGTGGCGAAAATCGGCCTTACTGAGGCATCGCTCGCCAGGGTGACGTGGTGGAATAACCACAGCTGTGCTGATTTGGGGCCATTATCTGGCAGCACTATTCAGGCGGACCTTGCCGCAGGTGAACTGAATATTACTCTGCCTAAGGCGCTGCTGGAATATTCAGACGCTTCATGGCTGCCGCCCTCCCGTTGGGAAAATGGTATTCCAGGCCTGCTATTTGATTACAACCTGAATGGGCTCGTGACGCGTCCAAATGAAGGCGATCAGAGCCAATCCCTGAGTTATAACGGTACCGTCGGCGCCAACTTTGATGCCTGGCGGCTCAGAGGGGATTATCAGGGCAGCATTAACCGTACGCAAGGAAGTGCGAACGGCACCCAAAGCCAGTCTGACTGGACGCGTTTCTATTTGTTCCGTGCGTTGCCACGGCTACAGTCAAAGCTGACGCTGGGTGAAAACTATATTAACTCTGACATTTTCAATGGCTGGGCATATACCGGCGCCTCTCTGGAAAGTGACGATCGTATGCTGCCGCCCCGACTGCGCGGTTACGCCCCACAAATTACCGGCATAGCGGAAACCAATGCCAGAGTCATAGTAAAACAGCAGGAGCGCGTGCTGTACGACTCTACCGTCCCTGCCGGACCTTTCAGCATCCAGGACCTGGACAGCTCTATTCGCGGGCGACTGGACGTAGAGGTGATTGAGAGTAACGGACAAAAAAAGACGTTTGTCGTCAATACGGCTTACGTACCTTATCTGACGCGTCCGGGACAATTGCGTTATAAACTGGTTGGTGGACGCTCTCGCTATTTAGGGCATGAGACGGAAGGCCCCGCTTTCACCGGTAGTGAGTTGTCATGGGGCGTTAACAATAACTGGTCGCTGTACGGCGGCGGAATTTTTTCCGGTTCCTATAATGCTCTGGCAATAGGTATTGGTCGCGATTTATATGAGTGGGGTGCACTGTCGAGCGACGTGACCCAATCCGTCGCGCGTTTTGATGGTAAAGAAACACTGATGGGTAAGTCCTGGCGCTTAAGCTATTCGAAACGCTTTGATGACGCGAATACGGATATCACCTTTGCCGGATATCGCTTCTCCGAACGCGATTATATGACGATGCAAGGTTATCTCGATACCCGCTATCGGAATAATATCGCCGGACATGACAAGGAACTTTATACGGTTTCACTGAATAAATATTTTTCCGAACAGCGAATGTCGGTAAATGTTCAGTACAGTCATCAGACATACTGGGATCTGGGTACGTCGAATTATTACACTCTATCTTTTAACCAGTATCTCGATATTCTGGGATTCAAAAATCTCTCTGTCGGCCTGACGGTATCGCGAACAAAATATCTTGACCGCGATGATAATGCCGGATTCCTGCGTATTTCTGTACCGCTGGGCACGGGTATGCTCAGTTATAACGGCAGTAAGAACGACAGCCGTTACTCGCAGACGATAGGATATAGCGACACTCTAAATAACGGCATGGACAGTTATAACATTAACGCCGGGTTAAACCACGGTGATAATACCAGTGGCGGAACATTTAATGGCTATTACAGCCGCCATAGTTCACTGGCCGATGTATCAGCCTCTTTTGCCACGGTACAAAATAATTATAGTTCGCTAGGGTTAAGCGCTTCCGGTGGAGCGACAATAACGGCGAAGGGAGCGGCTTTACATGCCGGTGGTCTGAATGGCGGTACACGAATGCTGGTATCAACTGATGGCATCGCCGGCGTACCCGTGGATGGTGGGCGAGTGTTCACTAACCGCTGGGGAACGGGTGTGGTGACGGATATCAGCAGCTATTACCGTAACACAGTATCTGTTGATGTCAGCAAGTTGCCAGAGGATATCGAAGCCCCGCAATCGGTAGTTGAGTCCGCTCTTACGGAAGGTGCCATCGGCTACCGCAAATTTGAAGTTCTGAAAGGTGCGCGTCTGTTTGCCGTACTGCGTACCGCAGAAAATAATCATCCTCCTTTTGGTGCCGCCGTACTCAATGCCAAAGGTCGGGAATTAGGTATGGTTGGCGACGATGGCCTCGTTTGGATCAGCGGCGTTAATCCAGGTGAAACCCTGAGTGTCAGTTGGAACGGAAAGGTGCAGTGTCTCACCGATCTTCCTGACAACCTGCAGCCTGACCAGCAATTATTATTACCGTGTCGTGCAAATTAATAAATTATGTCGTCGGCAATCAGTCGGCGGGCAGAAAAGAACTGGAGAAAAAAATGTTTAAATTAAGGACGATAGTGTTGATTGTCGGTGTTTTTACGATATCAACAGGCTATGCCGCTATTTCAATGGATCGCACCCGAATTATTTATAATGGGGATGAAAAATCCATGGCGTTGAATATTGCCAATGAAAATAATCAATTGCCCTACCTGGCCCAGGTTTGGCTGGATAATGACAAGCAAGAAAAGCTCACCACCGGCCCGTTAGTGGTCACACCTCCGGTCCAGCGTCTGGAAGCCGGAACGAAAAGCCAGCTCAGGCTGATGTCTACCCCCGGAATCAATCAGCTGCCCCAGGATCGTGAAAGCTTGTTCTATTTTAACCTGCGTGAAATTCCTCCAAAGAGTGATAAAGCGAATGTTCTGCAGATAGCGCTGCAGACTCAGGTCAAACTCTTTTATCGTCCGGCGGCGATCAAAGCCGAACCTAATAAAGTTTGGCAGGATCAGTTGGTGCTGCATCCCGAAGCGGGTGGCTATCGTATTACTAACCCAACGCCGTATTACATCACCATTATTGGCTTCGGTGCTTCCCGCCAGGATGCTGAGAAAGGGAAATTTGAAGCGGTAATGGTAGCGCCAAAATCAGAGTTGCAGGTGAAAGCTCCCCAGACCGGAACGCCGTGGCTCACGTTCATTAACGACTACGGTGGGCGACCAACGCTGCCTTTCCGCTGTGAGGGTAGCCAGTGTACTGCTACAGACAAGGGCTGACGATGATCAGGCTCCTTGTCTGCCTGATGATGTTATGCCTGCTTGGCCTCTGTGGGCGAGCCGGAGCCGATGTGGTCTTTACCGGAAATCTGCTGGATCGTCCTTGCCAGCTGGATCCGGCATCGGCGGGACAAGATGTGACTTTTTCCGAAAGCGCACTGCCACAATTTCACAACGCGCCCGGCAGAAGCAACAACAAAAACTTCGCGATCAAATTGCTTAACTGTCGGGCGGAGTCACTTGGGAAGATTGTCAAAGTTGTCTTCTCAGGCGAGGCAGAACAACGCGTGCCGGGGGCACTTAAAGTCTCAGGAGTCAATTCTGGCAAGTTAGCGGTTCAAATTATCGATACGGACGGTAAGACGCCACTGGCTCTGGGAGACGCCCACCACGCCGGCAATGGAGAGGTGATTGCCTCCGAGATCGTTACGCTCAACTTTAGCGCCTATGTACAGGCCACGCCTGAAGCTCTGGCTGACAAAAGCGTGCAGCCAGGTGATTACAGCGCGATCGCTACTTTTGAAATTAACTATCAGTAATGTCAAACAGATAAAGGAATAAGAAATGCTGCGTTTTAAAATAAAAATTGGCACGCTACTGGCTGCCTGCATTCTG
Organism: Winslowiella toletana; assembly: GCF_032164335.1. Classification (NCBI taxonomy): domain Bacteria; kingdom Pseudomonadati; phylum Pseudomonadota; class Gammaproteobacteria; order Enterobacterales; family Erwiniaceae; genus Winslowiella; species Winslowiella toletana. The sequence goes on from NZ_CP134152.1 coordinate 4,550,964, forward strand.
CCGCTGACCGCCCAGGCGGATACCAGTATGGTTTTCACCGGTAATCTTGTCGTTCCACTGTGTACCGTGAACAACAACACTCAGGTGACGGTGCCGTTCGGCGACGTGGAGATCCAGACGCTGACCGCGGTAAACACCCCTTACGACCTGCAAGAGATAACGATCCCCGTCAACTGCCCCTACACTCTCGGTGCGCCGAGGCTGACAGTGACTTCATCGACGGTCCACGATGCGGCCCAGGGCGTACTACAGACCTCGAAATATAGCGAAGGGTTGGTTGTCTATTTACGTCAGAAAAATGGCACTACTGCCCTGCCGCTGGGGACAGAAACCGATGTTACCTCATCCGTTACCGGTAGTGGCACCGCCCGGACCCTGGCCCTGACGGCCGGTATCGGACGCATTAAAGATCTTGATGCGCTGACGCCTGGAGAGTTTACCGCCAGCTCAACACTACAGGTACGCTATCAGTAATATCCGGCCAGAAGAGCAATAAAGGATGGCCAGCACCATTGTAAAGCTGCATTGATCCGGACTCAGGCAGCTTCCGCTGAGCTGGCCTGACAATATGAACAGGCGAAGACCTTTTCAGATGCATAGCAACGTTAAAACAGCACAGACGGATCTACTAAGAGGCGTAAAAATTATGTCGCTAAAATTAATGAAAATAACAGCAGTAATTTCTTACTCGATGCTGTTTCTGTCTGGCAGAACACTTGCAGAAGATATCCCTATCAGTATTACAGGAGAGGTCTATATTCCTGCCTGTCAGGTTAATGGCGGAGAAACGATCGAAGTAAAGTTTGGAGATATATCCGTAACGGACGTGGCCAACCCAAAAAATTATCAAAAAATTAGTGTGCCAATTACTTGTGATTATCCTCAGGGAACAGCTTACGTGAAGGTGACAGGGACTCAACTGGGCGCGAATACAAACGTACTGGCAACGAATGTCAGCAATTTTGGCATTGCTCTTTATCAGGGAGAGGGAACGTCCACTAAATTAACCCTTGGAGGGGGGACAATCTATGGGTCAGTATCCATTGGTTATCCAATCACTAATGGGCTTTCAGGAAAAGAATCAGGCGTTTTCGTTTTCACAGCAGTGCCATTTAAAAATGGTACCGGTCAGTTGGAGACAAAGGCATTTTCGGCCTCTGCAAGTATGAGCATAAGTTACTTTTAGTTATAACCGCCACAGGCGTCTCAGCACGTCACGATTGTAAATGCCAGGCCAGATTTGTGTGAAGAAAATTATGAATCATTGCGGATATATCTCAATGCGTTCGAGAAATAGCAGTTACGCACTAAAAATACAGCATCAGCAATGCTGATTTTTTAATGTGTAACTCTGAAAATAATATTTAAAAGGAGTTGAAAAGGTGAATGTAGTTAATTACTTTTTATCTTTTATTTTTCTTTGCTGTAGTATACCTGCCTTTGCCTATGACCCTTGCCGTGATTTGCAAATATTGTGGCAAATGGATGATAACTCACAGGCAATCCCTCCAATAACCGTCAGTAATGGTAGTACAGCGGATTACTTTGATATCACTTTACCCGGGTTACCGTCCACCGCACCAGGAAGCGTATCATGGATTCAACGTTATAATGTTCCCTTTGGCACGAATAATATTGCAAGTGGAAACGGCAGCAAGAACCTGGCGACATGGATAGCATTACCCGCTGGAGGGGGCGATATCTCTCTGGGTGACGGATTGACGGGCCGTATAGAAATTATTTCCGGAAACTATCTTGTGCGCGGAATATATTCAGGTTTTCAGACCTATTCTGGTCCGTACAAATTTCCTAATTGGGTGGGAAATTTTCCGAGCAGTCTTAATGTCGGATCCCGTTATCCGCTGGTCGAAAACTCTTTTACTGAGACAAAACTGCGCGTTTATATCACCAAAGGGAGCGCTTTTTCCGGCACATACAACGTGAGAATTCCAATAAAGATCGGAGCTGAAGAGTGGTATAAGGGAGAAAAATACTGTTCTGGTGGGGGTGGGGTTGAGCTGGCAGTGGCATCTATGCAAAATCGATTTGCTCCAGTGCAGGTTAATGTGATGGCCAGCTGTTCTTTGACCGGAGGCAGTAATATTGCCATTAATCATGGAAAAATAACTACCGCACAGGCTCGTAGCGGACACTCTTCAAGTACTAATTTTGGGATTAATTGCGGGAGCCCGTCTAACGTGCAGTTAACCTTTGAGGGGGTTCAGCCTGTCTCCGGAGAGGCCAGAAATGTGACGAAGTGTGGTAATAATGGAAAATGTACATTGACGGTTGATGATAATGCCAGTTTTGTTGGTGTTGTCGATGGCAGTAAAAATTTTAAGATAAGCTCCGTCTATCAGACCGTTGGATCCAGCACCCCTGACTCAGGCGCTTTCTCGGGTAATGCAATATTGAGAGTTCTGATGCAATAAAATAGACAATGTAAGTCACGGCGCGTGCCTGCGGAGGATAACAGCACGCGCTAAAGGAAGTAGAAGGTTACAGCCAGTTGCCGTTGCGAATCACACCGACCGCCAGACCTTCAATCGTCAGGGTTTGCTGACGAAGATCGACCACAATTGGCTGAAAATCACTGTTTTCAGGCAGTAACTGAACCACATTACCTTGTTTCTTCAGTCGTTTGACGGTGACTTCATCGTCAATACGCGCTACGACAACCTGTCCATTACGCACGTCCTGAGTCTTATGCACTGCCAGCAGATCGCCATCCATAATACCGATGTCTTTCATCGACATGCCGCTGACGCGCAACAAGAAGTCTGCATTAGGTTTAAACAGATTGGCGTCGACCTGAAAATGGCCTTCAATATGCTGTTCTGCCAGCAATGGTTCACCCGCTGCGACGCGACCGATCAGCGGCAGGCCGCTCTCATCTTCCATCATCAGACGAATGCCGCGCGAAGCGCCGGAAACGATCTCAATCACACCCTTACGCGCCAGGGCTTTCAGATGCTCTTCCGCGGCGTTGGGGGAACGGAAACCTAATTGCGAGGCAATTTCGGCGCGTGTAGGAGGCATACCCGTCTGATTAATATGGTCACGAATCAGATCATAGACCTGCTGCTGCCTTGCCGTTAATGCTTTCATTCCGCCCCCTGGTTGTTTATACAGTCGCTGTGAGTATATACAGGTATTCGCTGCTTTGAAACCTAAAGCTGCGTAAAAAACGACTGCTTGTCAATTTCTGCCTGGTCAGGCGAAATGTGCCCATAACAGCATTATCCAGACAAATACCGCTAACAGAATGGTGAGTAACACCGCCGCAGACCCCATATCCTTGGCGCGTCCGGAAAGCTCATGCATTTCACTGCCGATCCGATCCACCACCGCTTCTATCGCGCTGTTAAGGATTTCTACGATAATCACCAGCAGTACTGAGCCGATTAGCAGTACACGAGTGATGGCATCCACATCAAGCCAGCAGGCAATAACGATCGCCACCACTGCTGCGATCAACTCCTCGCGAAATGCGGCTTCATGCTGCCAGGCGGCACGCAAACCTTTCCATGAATAACCTGCTGCTTTCACAATTCGCGCAAGGCCGGTTACATTATTTGTCATAATCAGGGAACCCTTTGAGATGTTTAACGTCCACCAGAGGGTGGCGCACGTATTGCAACACAACAGATCTTAATAGCGCTTTCTGGTATGCTTGCCGCGCTTTGCTAACAAGAGGCTTCATGTTGTCTATGTCAGGTTGGCGTAATTTCTATTACAAGTTACTAAACTTACCCCTCTCATTTTTGGTGAGAAGTAAGGCTATTCCGGCCGATCCGGTAGCTGAACTCGGGCTCGATAGTTCGCGCCCCATTATGTATGTATTGCCTTATGATTCAAAGGCGGATCTCCTTGCATTGCGATCGCAATGTCGTAAACGCGACTTGCCCGATCCGTTGGAGCCGCTGGAAATCGATGGCACGGTTTTGCCACGCCACGTGTTTATCCACGATGGACCGCGCGTGTTCCCCTACTTCGTTCCCAATCTGGAGTCGGTAAAGCTGTTTCACGAATATCTGGATCTACACCGCAGTAATCCCGATCTTGACGTGCAGATGGTGCCGATTTCCGTCATGTTTGGCCGTGCACCGGGTCGCGAAGTTCAGGGTGAACAGACGCCACATCTGCGCGTGCTGAACGGCATTCAGAAGTTTTTTGCCGTTCTCTGGTTAGGACGCGACAGCTTCGTGCGTTTCTCTCCTACCGTGTCACTGCGCCGTATGGCGACTGAACACGGCACCGATCAAACTATCGCCCAGAAGCTGGCCCGCGTTGCGCGTATGCATTTCGCTCGTCAGCGTCTGGCGGCGATCGGCCCGCGTTTGCCGGTGCGTCAGGAGCTGTTTGGTCGGCTGCTGCAATCCAAAGCCATCGCTAAAGCGGTCGAAGATGAAGCACGCAGCAAAAAAATCTCCCATGAGAAGGCACAGCAAAACGCAGTTGAGCTGATGGAAGAGATCGCCGCTGACTTCTCTTACGAAGCGATTCGTCTTACCGACCGCGTGATGAGCTGGACGTGGAGCAAGCTTTATCAGGGCATTAACGTCAACGGTGGCGAACGTGTTCGTCAGCTGGCGCAGGATGGCCATGAAATCGTTTATGTTCCCTGCCATCGCAGTCATATGGACTACCTGCTGCTGTCGTATGTGCTGTATCACCAGGGCTTGGTGCCGCCGCACATTGCTGCCGGTATTAATCTGAATTTCTGGCCTGCGGGCCCGATCTTCCGTCGTCTGGGTGCGTTCTTTATCCGCCGTACTTTTAAAGGCAATAAACTGTACGCCACGGTGTTCCGCGAATATCTCGGTGAGCTGTTTACCCGCGGCTATTCGGTGGAATACTTCGTCGAAGGGGGGCGTTCGCGCACCGGGCGTCTGCTCGATCCGAAAACCGGTACCTTGTCGATGACCATTCAGGCGATGCTGCGCGGCGGTAACCGCCCTATCACGCTGGTGCCAATCTACATTGGCTATGAACACGTGATGGAAGTAGGCACTTACGCCAAAGAGTTGCGCGGTGCTACCAAAGAGAAAGAAGGCTTTATGCAGATGGTGCGCGGTTTACGCAAACTGCGCAATCTCGGCCAGGGCTATGTTAACTTTGGTGAACCGCTGCCGTTGATTAACTATCTGAATAAGCATGTGCCTGAATGGCGTGATTCTATCGATCCGATTGAAGCTCAGCGCCCGGCCTGGCTGACACCGGCGGTAAATGATATCGCTCAGCGCGTGATGGTGCGGATTAATAACGCCGGCGCGGCCAACGCCATGAACCTTTGTGTCACCGCGCTGCTGGCTTCTCGTCAACGTTCATTAACGCGCGAACAGTTGACCGAGCAGCTCGACTGCTACATCCAGCTGCTGCGTAATGTGCCTTATTCGCCTGACGCTACCGTACCGGATATGACGGCGGAAGCGCTGCTGAACAGCGCGCTGGGAATGAATAAATTTGAAACCGAGCAGGACAATATCGGTGACATCATTATTCTGCCGCGTGAGCAAGCGGTGCTGATGACTTACTATCGCAACAATATCCATCATATGCTGGTGTTACCGGCGTTGATTGCCGCCATTGTGCAGCAACATCGCGAAATTTCGCGCGCGGAGCTGTTGCGTCAGGTCAGCGTTATTTATCCGATGCTGAAAAGTGAGCTGTTCCTGCGCTGGAATAAAGAGGAGCTGCCACAGGTACTGGATGAGATGATCGCTGAATTGTCGCGTCAGGGTCTGGTCACTGCCGATGAGAGCACTCTGCGCCTGAATCCGTCACGCTTCCGTACCCTGCAGCTGCTGGCCGCAGGGGTACGCGAAACATTGCAACGCTATGCGATTACCTTCTCAATTCTCAGTGCAAATCCGGCGATTAACCGGGGTTCACTGGAAAAAGAGAGCCGCACTATGGCCCAGCGCTTGTCAGTGTTGCACGGGATTAATGCCCCGGAATTCTTTGATAAGGCGGTATTCTCTTCACTGGTGCTGACGCTACGTGATGAAGGCTATATCAGCGATACCGGCGATGCTCAGATTGAACAGACGCAGAAAGTGTACCTGCTACTGGCCGATCTGATTACTCAGGAAGTACGGCTGACGATTGAGAGCGCAGCGGCGCTTGAAGTCTTAACGAAGCCTTAATCGCTGATTTATGCCGCATGAAAAACGCCCGATAACTTATCGGGCGTTTTTTTTTGCTGCGCAAGCGGAAAACATCCTGTAACCGCCCCCGCAGGGTGATAAATGTGATTTGAGCTGCCCCCCAGAGTGTCATTTACTCAATCTCCTTGCTTTATCACTTACAGGAGTTGGCGATGAGTGTTTCTTTACTGGGATTTAACGGCGAGCGTTTCGATCCGGCTAATGGCGCAACGCAGCTGGGCAACGGCTATCGTGCTTATTATCCCGCCCTGCGGCGTTTTAACTGCCCGGACAGCTGGAGTCCGTTTGGTCACGGCGGGATTAATCCTTACGCTTATTGTGTCGGTGACCCGATCAACCGCACCGATCCGTCAGGACATTTCAGCTGGCAGGCCGGGCTGGGTATCGGGATGGGGCTGCTGGGAATATTGGGAATACTGGGCGCGGTATTTACCGCCGGCGCTTCTCTTGTGGCAGCGGGCAGTCTGGGTGCAGCGCTGGCAGCGTCCTCAGTGACGGCACTGACGGTGGGCACGGCGGGCGTGGTGGCGGATGTCACCGGCGTGGTGAGTCTGTTAACCGCACAGCACAATCCAGAAGCTTCCGCACTGCTGGGATGGCTGTCGCTTGCCAGCGGCCTGTTGTCATTAGGCGCTGGTCTGGCTGCCGGAGGCTATCGGCTGTTAAATAAAACCGTGCAGCAAAGCAGTTACACCGCCCTTGCGGCTGAGCCTATCCTGTCGTCCGAACTTCCTTCTGCGGCGAGCCTGACGTCTTTTGAGGAGTTAACACATAACGGTTTGATTATGCGCAACATTATGCAGCATCTTTCGGGGCTGGACGTTGATAGTTTACGCGCGACATCAAAAAGCATGCTGAATAATGTTCATCGTGCAGTGGATAATATAGAAAATTACACCATCAAGATAAAACGCTGGGAGAATGAACATTTGGTATCGATAGGTCTGCTCGAGTCGCTGAAAGAGAATCCGATGCATATAACTGCCCTGGAGACCGTCAGAGAAATATGGCGCGGGCACTATCCCTATACTCCGCCCTCGCAACTCAACCTCAATAGCATAAATCCTGCCAGCGCCGGATTTATGGCGATAAACCATTCAGGCGAATCATCAAGCACAATGATGAGGTATTCAGCCACCCGATGGGATAGAAAATTTATAAAACAGGTTAATATTCGTAACCGAATTTTCAGAGCCTGGCAGTCACTGTTTCATAGCATTCATCCTGAAATCTTTATTGAGGATTAAATTTCGGGAGTGAACTGCCCCTATTTTTCCCAGTATATGACAGCGACCTCATAGTTATTATAATGATGTCATTTCCCTCCTTGGTATGTGATTAACTCAACCTCCTTTCTTTTTGCTTACAGGAGTTGGCGATGAGTATTTCTTTACTGGGATTTAACGGCGAGCGTCTCGATCCACTCAGTGGCGCAACACATCTGGGCAACGGCTATCGTGCTTATTATCCCGCCCTGCGACGCTTTAACTGCCCGGACAGCTGGAGTCCGTTTGGTCACGGCGGGATTAATCCTTACGCATATTGTGCCGGTGACCCGATCAACCGCACCGATCCGTCAGGGCATTTCAGCTGGCAGGCCGGGCTGAGCATTGGTATGGGGCTGCTGGGGATATTGGGGGCGATATTTACCGCCGGTGGTTCACTGGTCGCAGCAGGCAGCCTGGGAGCGGCGATGGCCGCATCGACGGTGACAACACTGGCCGTCGGCACGGCCGGCGTGGTGGCCGATATCACCAGCGTCGCCAGCCCGCTAACTGCGCACGGCCACCCAAAGGCTTTTTCACTGCTGGGGTGGATATCGCTTGCGGCAGGCCTGCTGTCATTAGGAACCGGTCTGACCGCCGGAGGCTATCAGCTGCTAACTACAACCGCAGAGGAGAGTGGCAATATCGCCCCTGCGGCTGAACATGCCATTATGCCCGAACTCCCCGCTGCGGCTGCCACACCCACCTTAGAAACGCTATCGCACAATCCGCTGATTATGAGCGGCATTATGCGCCGACTGACGGGAACGGAAATAGATAACTTACGCGCGACATCGAAGACCATGCAGACCAACGTTGAAAGAATGCTGACCCGTTTAGATAGCCTGTTACCTGAACGAAGCGCTACCGAGTTTATGGCCAGTTATAAGCCTTCTGTTGATGACTATGCTATTTTTAAGTCTACGTATACCAACAGTGACTATATTGAGCAGGTAAGGCGTATCTGGCGGGGAGAACATCCTTTTACCTCTGCTTCGCAACTCAGTAAAAGTAATATTAATCCTATGGAAAATAAATTATCGATGATGCGTACCACCAATATCCGCAGGATGTTGCACCCTCACAGTTTTCAGAATGCAGAGCAGCAAGAGCAAATAATAATCAGTGAATCCATGTTTAACGCGCAGGTTTATGAAAGAAATAAACAGTTTACCCAATGGAAAACAACCTTCCGTTCTCTGCACGCGAATGACTTTATCAATAACTGATCCACAGGGGCGAAATTCGCCCCTGTGTGACTTGATTATCCAAAAGTAAACGGCGCAGTATTCAATACCACCCCGATAAACAGCACCAGTCCGACATAATTATTATTACGAAATGCCCGGAAGCAGTGCTCGCGTTTGCGATCGGCAATCAGTTTCTGCTGATGAATAAACAGCGCGCCCGCCAGCAGAATCGACCAGTAAAACGCACCGTTCAGTTTCAACAACAGGCCGATCGCCACCAGCAATATTAATGCTGCCAGCTGCAGTAAACCGATAATCAACTTGTCGAAGCGACCAAACAGGATTGCCGTCGATTTCACGCCAATCTTCAGATCGTCGTCGCGATCGACCATCGCATACTGGGTGTCGTAAGCCACCGTCCAGCAGATGTTGGCGAAAAACAGCAGCCAGCAGGTTAACGGTACACTTTCACTGACCGCCGCCCAGGCCATTGGAATTGCCCAGCCAAATGCCGCACCCAGCACCACTTGCGGCAGATGGGTATAACGCTTCATAAATGGATAGACAAAGGCCAGCGCCAGACCGCCAAATGACAGCCAGATGGTCATGGCATTCATCGTCAATACCAGCGCAAACGAGACCAGAACTAACGCCACAAACAGCAGTTTGGCCTCTTTCCCGCTGACCGCTCCGCTCGGTAACGGCCGCTCGCGGGTGCGTTTGACATGACCATCGATTTTGCGATCGGCATAGTCGTTAATCACACAACCCGCAGCACGCATAGTAAATACGCCCAGCACAAACACCACCAGTACATTCAGCGGTGGCATTGCCATATCAGCCAGCCACAGCGCCCAGAGCGTCGGCCATAACAGCAGCAGTGAACCAATCGGTTTATCGATACGCATCAGGCGGCTATAAGCCTGAAGTTTGTTTATTTGCAGACTTTTTTCCACTTATCGTGATCCTTCCGCAGGCCCACGCTGATAGAGCGGCGCCGCAGGTAAAAAAAGTTCGGTAAGGAGTAGCGGCTTATTGGCCAGACGCAGGCGCGAGCGTCGTCCCCATAAGGACTGGACGATACCGGGTTCAATAAAATCACGGGTTAGCGTAGAGGACGAAAACAGATAGCGACCAAGTGGACGACTGCCTAAGTTTTGCAGCATCGCTTCCGGCCCGTTAAGCGTCGATTCCGGCACAATAGTGCGGCCAGCCAGCCAGGGCACGCCGTCGCCAAACAGCAAGATTTCGCGCAGCCAGTAACGCTGTTCCTGTGGCAGTAACGCTACCTCATCGCCAACGTCAGCAGCGCTGATAAAACCTTCGCGCAGTGGCTCAACGGTGACTTTCGCGCAGTGACGCTCAAAACGCTTCGTCATTGAATCCTCTTCCATCAGCCAGTCCAGCAGGGCTGCATCAAGTGAAGGGGACGAAGCAGGAAGCCATTCCATCGCGCGCAGCAGCTTAAGCGCGTTATCCGACATACGGCATCTCCAGGTTAAAAATCAGAAGCCGTAGTGTAACGCAGAGCCTGGCGGAGAACACGCCACGCGGGAGAAAATGGCAAAAATTATCTGGCTGATGTCAGTTAAAAAAGGGTGCGTCAGTGACGCACCAATGGTCCAGCAACATCAGCAATATGGGGATAACGTCATCCCTTGCCTTTCACACTGCTGATAAAGGTCGCGCGGGCCGTCGACGAGCCAAGGCGTTCAGCCTCATTCATCAACCTCAGCGCTTTATCAATTTCGCCCTCTTTAATCGCCTGTTTGATCGCGTTATTAAAGTAGCTTTCGGTCTCGTTCAGTAATGGCTCAGTTTTCGGCGCAGGCGCGGCGCGCATCGGGGCAGGCGCCGGTGCCGGTGCGAGGGCTGGAGCCGAAGCCGGAGCTGGCGCGGCAGTGGTGTTAACCGCAGCACCGGTGCTTCCGATCACCACAGGTTTAGGATCGGCAGCACCAAAAAGCTTACCAATCATAATATTGCCGCTGTTTTGCTCGGTTTTCGCCTTAATGGTTAAGCTGCCTGTCGGACTATGCCGCACCACTAAATCCGGTACGTCAGGAATGGCGTTGTTCGCCCCCTCGGCATATAGCTTGGCCGGGCTGGGCATGGTAGAAGTACGAGCCAGATCGTCAGTGGTGGTGTAGATCAACAGATAAATCTGTTTCTGCCCCAGCACTGGCGTCAGTTTCAGGGTGCCTTCCAAGCGGTTACCAGAGGCAATACCCGGCTTGGCATACGGGAAATAGCTGCCAGGAAAGTAAGCGGCGGGCTGTAACTGCTCATCCAGCACCAATACATTCGGCACGTAGGCGCGTTTATCTTTGATGCTGCTGGTCAGGGTAATTTCCAGCGAGCCTTGATCGGCTGGCAGCGCAATCGCGGCAACTGCGCCGCTGATATTACCCTGATTGATCGTTACCGAAGAAGCATTCAGTTCAATATCCTGTGTCACTGGCGGCATCACCGGCAGCCACGAGAGGCTGTGCAGTTTATCCTGCGCAATCACCGGCGCGGTTGAAACATTTTGTGGGTTGAGATTACTGGCGGCAAAGCTGGTTGACAGCGTGCCGACGCTCAGCGCCTGCAGCAGGCAGAGCGCGATTAGGTGTTTTTTCATTGTTGTTTTCCTCAAAATTTTCACCCGTCTTCCTCAGGCAATAGGAAGACGGGCTAACAAAGGATTTATCCGGAATAATTCAGGGGGCGGCTGATGCCTCTGCGACCTGAACGATGACGGATAAATTTACCACCAGGCTTCCATCTGAATACCGAAGGTCACCTCGTCGCTATCGCCACGGCTGAAGCGTTGGGTGTTGGTGTCATTCAACGCGGTACCATTTGGCACGCCCGCGACATAGTTGCTGTCGCCCACGGTTGACGAAGAGTAGCCCCATTTCTCATCCCACTTGGCATAAGTGGCAAACACGCGGATTGCCGGACGAGCCCAGATACTGCTGCCCGCCTGCCACTGCTGCGCTAAAGTCACTTTATACTGGTTGTTGCGGTCGCCGGTATTCTGCGATTTCACGTTGTCGTAGCCGAGTTCCAGTAAGGTGCTCATGATTGGCGTCCATTTGTACATCGGGCGCACGCCCGCAGTGTACCAGGTGGTGCCATTGTTGTTATCACGATTGACGTCTTGGTACATACCGACATACATCAGGCTCCAGGTGTCGTTGAAATCAATCGCACCGTGATCGATCACGCGGATCATTTTGCCATTGTTGTTCTGTGCCGTGCCCGGACGACCGTTACGGTTCTGAGTCATCGCATCGGTAGCGTACTGCACCACAAATTTGTTCAGGCTGCCGTTATCGCCGAAGGTCTGCGTGTGCTGAATGGTGCCCAACCAGCCATCTTTCGAGCTGTCACGGTTAACGCGTTCATAGCCATCGCTTTCGTTCGCTCTGCCGTAGTCAAAGCCCACTTCCAGTGAACCGCCCGGGTTGACTTGCATCTGTCCCAGACGCACATCGAAGATGTCGTTGGAGAGATCTTTGGTGCGGGTCGTGCCATTAATAAAGCTCTGAGAACCACCGGCTTCGCTGTTACGGGTTGTTGCCAGTGAGAGCTTACCAAAGCCAACATCGATATTTTCGATACCACCGCCAGGACCCGAAATGTCCCAGTAGTAGAAGTCGATCATATGAACGTCATGACGCTGATAGTAACGTTTACCGGCCCAGATATCGGCACCCGGCAATGCATCGAACAGGTTTTTACCGACCACGTTCATCTGACGAACGGCCGGGGAGGTATCTTCATAATCGTTCTTCTGATCAACCGCATAGCCGATCATGGTGTCGACATAGAAACTTTTATCACCTTCTTTCCAGACTTCCTGACCTAACTGAATTTCAGCGTAAGTTTCGCACTCGTTACCGAGACGATACTTACTGTCAGCACCGGTTGCCTTGAAGCACTGCTGCTCTCCGCCGCTGCCGGTCCAGCCAATACCTGAACGCGCATAGCCTTTAAAATCAACCGCAGCTGCCTGAGTTGAGATCACCGCTGCAGCCACTGCCACGGCCAGAGGATATTTACGCAGCATTATCATCATTGTTATTCTCCTGTTCTCTTTGCTATTGCTGGCGTGCTTCAACACCCGGCTCTGTATGTAGCCGGCGACAGGCGCGACCATCTTCACGGAATAGATGGCAACGTTGTGGCGGCAGGCCGATGGCGTAATGGGCACCTTCTTCTACCAGCACCACGTCGTTCTGGCGGTAAACCAGGTTTTGACGCAGAGCCGGAATCTGAATATGGATTTGGGTTTCATGTCCCAGCTGTTCGACGACCTGCACCACGCCAGATAGCGTGACGTCAGCAACGTCGCTGGGCAGCAGATGTTCCGGGCGAATACCGAGCGACATATTGGCGCCCACCGGTACATCGGTACTGTCGACCGGCAGCCAGATCTGCTGGCGGTTTGGCAGTTCGACCTGCACCTGGTCGATCGCCGTAGCGGTGACTTTGACCGGCAGGAAGTTCATCTTCGGCGAGCCGATAAAACCGGCGACAAAACGGTTGGCTGGATAGTGATACAGCTCCAGCGGCTTGCCGACTTGCGCAATATGTCCCCCTTCCAGCACCACAATTTTGTCAGCCAGCGTCATCGCTTCTACCTGATCGTGGGTGACGTAAATCATGGTGCGCTGCAGGCGTTTATGCAGGCGGGAAATCTCTATACGCATCTGCACGCGCAGCGCGGCATCAAGGTTAGACAGGGGCTCATCCAGCAGGAATACTTCGGGTTCGGCCACCAGCGTACGTCCGATAGCAACGCGTTGACGCTGTCCACCGGATAACGCTTTTGGCTGGCGCTCCAGCAGATGTCCGAGTTGCAGCACATCAGCAACCTGGGTCACGCGCTGCTGGATCTCCGCTTTTGCCGTACCGGCCAGCTTCAGGCCAAACGACATATTTTCCGCCACCGACAGATGCGGATAGAGCGCATAGGACTGGAACACCATGCCGACACCACGCCCGGCTGGTGGTACCTCGTTCATGCGTTTATCACCAATCAGCAATTCACCCGAGGTGATCTCTTCTAATCCGGCAATCATGCGCAGCAGTGTTGATTTGCCGCAGCCTGATGGCCCGACAAACACGACGAATTCACCTTCAGCGATAGTCAGATTGATATCTTTCGATACCACCACATCACCCCAGGCTTTGGTGACATCCTTCAGCACCACGCTCGCCATTTGCCTCTCCCGTCCAGTTCGTACCGCTTATCGAATGGCTGGGAGTCTGTGGGATGTCAGCGGAGGTTAAATCCTCCGCCTGCTGCTTTTTTATGGGGGAGGAGGCAGGAGGATGAGACGCGTAACAGGACGCGCAGAAACCGGGAACAAAACAGATTTTCGTGATCGTGCTGGCAAAAAAAGGGGGTGTTTTTTGTGGGCTGTGACACAGAAACAGGCAGAAAGGTAGCGGCGATCACACTTCCACCCACTGGGGCGTAGAGCGGAGGAGGATGAGGGAACGGGCAGTTATCCGCAGACTGCTGGCGTTAAGACTACCGCTAACGATTAGAGGAACGGGAAATGTCAAAGTTCAAACTGAATACAAAAACGCTGATGTTGTGTGCCTTAACCACCGCGCTGCTTCCGGGTGCCGCGCTGGCGAAAATCGAAGAGGGTAAGCTGGTTATCTGGATTAACGGAGATAAAGGCTACAACGGACTGGCTGAAGTCGGTAAGAAGTTTGAACAGGATACCGGCATTAAAGTGACGGTTGAGCATCCCGATAAACTGGAAGAGAAATATCCGCAGGTGGCCTCCACTGGTGACGGCCCGGATATTATTTTCTGGGCCCACGATCGTTTTGGTGGCTATGCACAATCTGGCCTGCTGGCAGAGATCACCCCGGACAAAGCGCTACAGGATAAAATCTATCCCTTTACCTGGGACGCGGTGCGTTACAACGGTAAGCTGATTGGCTATCCGGTGGCCGTTGAGTCACTGTCGCTGATTTACAATAAAGATCTGCTGCCAGAGCCACCGAAAACCTGGGAAGAGATCCCGGCGCTGGATAAACAGCTGCGCGCTAAAGGTAAGAGCGCCATCATGTTTAACCTGCAAGAACCCTACTTCACCTGGCCAGTGACTGCGGCTGCTGGCGGCTACGCCTTTAAAAAACAGGCAGACGGCAGCTATGACTTGAAAGACGTTGGCGTTGCCAACGAGGGCTCTCAGGCGGGGCTGCAATTCCTTGTCGACCTGGTGAAAAACAAGCAGCTGAATGCTGATACTGACTATGCCATCGCCGAAGCCGCATTTAATAGGGGCGAAACCGCGATGACCATTAATGGTCCGTGGTCATGGGGCAATATCGACAGCGCTAAAGTTAATTACGGCGTCACACTGCTGCCAAGCTTTAAAGGTCAGCCGTCCAAACCCTTTGTTGGGGTATTGAGTGCGGGTATCAACGCCGCCAGCCCGAATAAAGAGCTGGCTAAAGAGTTTCTTGAGAACTACCTGCTGACTGACGACGGTCTGGCGAAAGTGAACGCTGACAAACCTCTCGGTGCGGTGGCGCTGAAATCCTATCAGGAGCAGCTGGCGAAAGATCCAAAAATCGCCGCCACCATGGCTAACTCGCAGAAAGGCGAAGTGATGCCAAACATTCCGCAAATGAGCGCCTTCTGGTACGCCGAACGCACCGCGGTGCTGAATGCGATTAATGGTCGTCAGACGGTGAAAGCCGCGCTGGAAGATGCGGAAAAGCGTATCACCAAATAAACCGGTATGGGGCGGCGAGAAGCCGCTCCGTTTTCCGCCCGTATCCTCCAGCAAAAGGAATGTTAAATGGCAAAATCTGCATTGTGGTGGCAGCATGACGCCCTGAAGTGGCTGGTTCTTGCCCTCTGTACCCTGTTATCTGGCTATCTGGTCGTCCTGATGTATGTGCAGGGTGAATATCTGTTCGCTATTCTGACTCTGGTACTGCTGAGCGTCGGGCTGGCCATTTTCGCCCAGCGTCGCGCTTCCGCCTGGCGCTATGTTTACCCGGGCCTTGCCGGTATGGGGCTGTTTGTCCTGTTTCCACTGGCCTGCACTATCGCTATCGCCTTTACCAACTACAGCAGCACCAATCAGCTCACCTTTGAGCGGGCGCAACAGGTATTAATGGACCGCCAGTTTCAGGCCGGTGCCGGATATAATTTCAGCCTTTATCCACAGGGTAATCAATGGATTCTGGCGCTAAACGACGCGGATAACAGCCAGTTAGTATCGCCTCCCTTCAGCTTTGATACAAAAAGTGAGCAAACACTCACACTCACTAAAAGCCAGACTCCTCCTGATGGTGAAAAAGCCATGCTGCGGATCGTGACGCAAAACCGTCAGGCGCTGGGCTTACTCACTGCCGTGTTGCCCGATGGCAGCAAGGTACGCATGAGTTCACTGCGTCAGTTCTCCGGCACTCAGCCGCTATATACCCTCGCCGAAAACGGCAGTCTGACCGACAAGCAAACCGGCGTAGTGTGGTGGCCAAACGACGACAGCGGCTTTTATCAGACTAAAGATGCAGCCCAGCAATGGACCACGGAAAAGCTCAGTCCGGGATATACCGTGACGGTGGGCTGGAAAAACTTTCTGCGGGTGATGACCGACGAAGGGATCAAAAAGCCCTTTATGGCCATCTTTGTCTGGACGGTGGTGTTCTCCGCCATCACGGTATTTCTGACGGTCGCCGTTGGCATGGTACTCGCCTGCCTGATGCAGTGGGAGTCGCTGAAAGGACGCGCGGTCTACCGTCTACTGCTGATTCTGCCCTATGCGGTACCGGCATTTATTTCAATACTGATTTTCAAAGGATTATTTAACCAGAGCTTTGGCGAAATCAACGTGATGCTGCATAACCTGTTCGGGCTTAAACCCGCATGGTTTAGCGACCCGACGCTGGCGCGTAGCATGCTGATTATTGTAAATACCTGGCTGGGCTACCCTTACATGATGATTCTCTGTATGGGCCTGCTCAAAGCGATTCCTGAAGATTTGTATGAAGCCTCGGCAATGGATGGCGCTACGCCAATGCAGAATTTCTTCCGCATCACCTTGCCGCTGCTGATTAAACCGCTGACGCCGTTGATGATCGCCAGTTTTGCTTTTAACTTTAATAACTTCGTTCTTATTCAGTTGCTTACCAATGGTGGCCCGGATCGTCTCGGCACCACCACGCCAGCCGGATATACCGATTTGCTGGTCAGCTACACCTGGCGCATCGCCTTTGAAGGCGGCGGTGGACAAGACTTTGGCCTGGCGGCAGCCATTGCCACGCTGATTTTCCTGTTGGTTGGCGGTCTCGCTATTCTCAACCTGAAAGCCACGCGGATGAAGATTTAGTAAGGAGTAACGTTTATGGCTATCGTACAACCGAAATCTCAAAAGCTGCGGCTACTGTTTACTCACCTGCTGCTGCTAAGTTTTATCGCGCTGATTATGTATCCGCTGCTAATGGTGTTGGCGATTTCGCTGCGTCCCGGCAACTACTCGATTGGCAGCCTGCTGCCCGAGCATATCTCGTGGGATCACTGGAAGCTGGCGCTGGGCTTTTCGGTTACCCACGAAAACGGTAGCGTAACGCCGCCGCCGTTCCCGGTGCTGTTGTGGTTATGGAATTCAGTGAAGGTAGCGGCGATTACCGCCATTGGCATTGTGGCGCTGTCGACCACCTGTGCCTACGCCTTTGCCCGTATGCGTTTTCGCGGCAAATCCAGCCTGTTAAAAGGAATGCTGATTTTTCAAATGTTCCCGGCAGTACTGTCGCTGGTCGCACTCTATGCCTTGTTTGATCGTCTCGGTCAGTACATCCCGTTTATCGGGCTGAATACCCACGCCGGGCTGATATTCGCCTACCTCGGTGGTATCGCGCTGCATGTCTGGACGATTAAAGGCTATTTTGAAACGATTGATGGTTCGCTGGAAGAAGCGGCAGCGCTGGATGGCGCAACGCCGTGGCAGGCATTCCGCCTGATTCTGCTGCCGCTGTCGGTGCCGATTTTAGCCGTTGTGTTTATTCTGTCGTTTATTGCCGCCGTGACCGAAGTACCGGTCGCCTCGCTGCTGCTGCGTGACGTCAACAGCTACACGCTGGCGGTGGGCATGCAGCAATATCTGAATCCGCAGAACTATTTGTGGGGGGATTTCGCCGCGGCTGCGGTGCTCTCTGCCCTGCCAATCACTCTCGTCTTCCTGCTGGCACAGCGCTGGCTGGTTAATGGCTTAACCGCCGGTGGGGTGAAGGGCTAAAATTCTCTATTATTGCCACTGTTAGTCATTGCCACTGTTAGTCATTGCCATTGCAAGTCCCTGTGTTTTCGGCGGCCATCAGGCCGCCTTTTTTTTATTCGCGCTTCAGACGATTACTGTTCGCCAACCACAGCGTGACCACCAGGATCAGGATTGCCCCTGAGTAAGCCAGCGTATCAAACGGGTTCTTATGGTCGACAATAATCAGACGAATAATCGCAGTGATACCGATATAGACAAAGTAGCGCAGCGGAAAGTGATAGCCCGACTGAAAATACTTCACAATCAGCGCGATAAACTCAAAATAGAGAAAATAGATGACGATGCCTTCAATCAGCAGATAGGACGATGCCTGTTCGCCAGTATTCAGCAGCACATTGGCTAAGTGAATGGTTTCCTTACCCAAAAAGATAATCAAAATGACGCCAAGCACCAGCAAGCCGATGTTTAACACCATCTGCAGCGCTTGTGCAATACGCGTTCCGGTAATCATGTTCACACCCTCAACATTATTGTTATTAGTCGGCACAGGCCGAGGTCAACAATATGCTTTAGTGTGACGAAGATCACAAGTTATCGTATAGGGAGGATAAAAATTAATCAGGGCGACAAAGTGCCGCCCCGAAGTCAGTGCAATTAACGGAAGTTAATATCTCTGTCACTGGTCATATTATACAGCTGGTACTTACGACCCAGCATCTGACCACCATCACGCGTCAGCGGGGTCCAGTTGACCTGCGCACGACCGCGTACCGGATTCACGCTGAACAGATCCATTGGAATAGAGATATAGAAACCTTTGGTGAAGTCACCCTCGCCATACTCTTCTTTGGATACGTTAGTCAGGCTGACATAGCTACCGACAGTGATACCGCTGTCGAACTGTTTCGAAATATCGACGGTGCCGCCTTTATCTTTTGCCAGATACTGACCAACGCTGACTTTCACCAGTACACCATCCATAAACTGCGGCTGCCAGTAACCGGTTAAATGACCGGTTGGCGCTTTATAATCGGTGAACTTCATCATGTTATCCCAGTCACGTTGCTTCACGTAATTGGCATCAACACCGACTGCCCAGCTGGAATCCAGCGGACGATAAAGGACTTCCGCACCGGCACCACCGAACATCGTCTCCAGATAACCACCGTATACCTGGCCATAGAAACCGTTACCCAGGTACTGTAAGTAGTTGGCCTGCAGGTTATTAATGTAAACGTCATTCTGCACATATTCACGCACGTGAGTACGCACACGCGGCAGTTTGGAGTCATTCGGCGGATTGGTGTAATTGAATTTATTGTAGTTATTGGCGATGTTAGCAAACAGCCCGCCCCCAACCATTAAATGGTCGGTTAACCAGTAATCGGCGTTACCCATCACGCCAACCTGATACATATAGAAACTTTCCGGGCCACCAAATGACTGGTTCAGTATCGGCGACAGGCTGTAGTTCAGGCTGTCTTTTTCGATATAGTAACCCTGCTCGGTTTTACCCGGATCAACCGGGTTAACGCGCTGCTGATCCAGCGTTTTCTCATGACCCAGCGGATAACCTTCCAACTGCTCACGCAGGCTGTCTACTTTAGTCACGGTGGTAACTTGCGGCATGTTGTAACGCGTTTGCGTCACTTTCAACGTATCGACGTTCTGCGGCAGATTATTCATCATGATACGGTTGGCGCGATCGACGCCTTCCTGAGTATCGCGATATTTATACTGCTCACCGGTAACGTACAGGGTATTGCCTTTCATCTGGATATTCGGTGCATCCAGGCCAGCGTTATATTTCAGGTCACTGAGTTGGGATCCCGCCACTGTCGTTTGCAAAAACTCCGACTGCGGATTTGGCCGATAAGCCGGTTTTGGCGTGTCGATCTTCGGCTGACGCAGGTCGTTGAAGTTGGTGCGCAGGGTCAAGCCCGCCATCAGCGTATTGCCGCGCTCATAGCTGACATTAACATCGGCCCAGTCGGTAATGCGGTAAATCGCACCGACGTTGACCTTACTGCTCTGTCTCAGCTTACCGGCAAAGTCACCCTGATAATCATTGCCTTCATACTCTGCTTTCAGGCGCAGCGGCTGCCAGGGCGTCTGATACTCTACGCCGCCAAACAGCGCCGACGGGCCACGGAACATGTTGTCGGCGTCAATCGAGCCGGTCGAGCCGCCATTACTCCGGGTACAGTATTTATCGCTGGCTTCACAAAACGGATTTTTTACCGTGCCGCTGTTACCAAGATAACCCCAGGCAAAGCCGAGGGTAAAATCAAGCGGGCCCCAGGCTTTACTCGCTACCAGATATTCACTGTCAAACAGGCCGGTACCGCCGAGATCGCGCGTACCAATTGCCACTTCCGGCAGCCAGTACCCCTCATTCCACAGGCGCAGTTTCAGATCAAACGCTTTATCTTTATAGCTTTGATTGCCACTGAACTCCTGGACTCCACTGTAGAGACGGGTTCTGACGTCGGTGTAACGAATTGTCGCTTCCAGCCAGGAGAACAGCTGAACGGAAGAGGAGTAAAAACGGTATTGATCGTTCCAGCGGTAGTTAAGGCTAAACTCACCCTCTTTCGACATACGCGCAGTCGGCACCTGCATCAGGCCGACACCACCGAAATCTGACTGTGATGGCCCAACCGGATCGGGCTTGATGGCCGCCTGGGCCTGACAGGCGCAGGCAATCGAAATGGATAAGAAGCTGAGAAGATAACGTTTTTTCATCAGTCAGGGATCCGGTGCGTCAGTACAGAAATGATTTGTTGATTCAGGTCTTTATAGGCAGCGGGCAGCGACCAGGAAGAGAAACCAATATAGATAATCGAGCCCGGTTCGACTTCAACATAGCGATGGTTCCAGTAAGCGACCGGAGCCTCGGTAACGTCACCCGAAGGTGCAATCACCACGGCGATATTGCGATCTGCGCCGTCCAGACGATCGTGTCCGTCAAGATAATCGCGCGTATCGCCGCCCGGCTGCCAGCTGACTTTGCCACTGCCGGTAATAGCACCGAACAAGGTCACTGAGTTGGGCTTTGGCAGGGTATAGACGCTGTATTCACCTTCCAGACGACGATTCAGTTCCGGGCGCATACGCAGCCAGTCCGGATCGAGGTTAGCTGGCAGGCGGCCAGTCACCTTAATGGCTGACAGCTGCTGAATGACGTTATTAATTGCCGCCGCTTTTTCGCCTGAGCTTTGCGCGGCATAGCCTTTCAGGCGTGCCATCAGCTGCTGATACTGTTGTTCCGCTACGGCAGTCGCCAGCTTGTCGCTAATCACCGTACCTGGCCACCAGGTTTTTCCCTGCAGTGCAGGGCTGGCCACTAACTGCGACAGATTCGCCGCATGACTGACGATTGAGATCTCTTTTTTCCCAGGATAGTAAACACTTACCTGGCTATCCGCGTTGGCGCTAATAGACAGGCATGAACAGATGCCTGCGAGAAATAATGTGGTTTTTTTCATGATTTAGCCGGCTTCAGGATGGTGGTTTCAACATGAATAGAGTCAGCGCCTGCCGACTGGCTGGTCTGGCGGACCTGTCCCGAAATGGCATCAACCCAGAAGATGTTTTCCCACGATGCACCATTAGCCGCGATCTCTACCGATTCACGATAAACCCGGCAGGCAACCTGCTCGCCAGCAATGCTCAGCAGCTGATCTTTTTCACGAGTAAAACGTGAAACGGCGGTGCCCGAACGCAACTGGCCTTTTTCGGTCCAGCTCAGGGTACGTGTCCAGCTTGCGCCATTGGCAATGTTCAGAGGATTAGCCAGCGGATCTTGTTGCAGATTGTTGATATCTTTCAGGTTGTCCGGCAAGCCAAGGGTTCTGACTACGCGTCCGTGACGGGTAACCAGCATCGCTTTATCCTGAGTGACCCATTTCTGTTCGCCATTTTCGTTATAGCCCAGCACCACGAAAATACGCTGTCCGCCATCAATTCGCAGATACATGCTGGCATAAGGCAGTGACTGGATTTTTTCATTAGTAAGCGTAACGTCATCGCTGCCGGTCACGGCTCTTTTTAGGGATTCGCCAACGCCCAGCTGAGTCTGGGTACAAGCCTGAAGCAACAGGCAGAGAAGCAGTAATGGAATATGTCGCACCTGTGTATCCCTGTACTTAATTCCGACAAAGTCAAAAAATAACCACACGGCTGTGTGGTTATGTTTAATTAAGCCAACTTAACGCGTTGTGCTCGTGGTGGTAGTGGTACCGGTATTAGAGCTGTCACCATCAGAGGCGATCAGAGCAATACCTAACAGCGCACCCACTGCACCAAGACCAACTGCCGTAGAGTCACCAGATGACATTGTATTGGCATTGTCACCTGCGGCATCACCTGGCGCGGCGAACGCGGCAGATGCGGCTGCGAAGTACATTACGGCTGCAGTAGCACATAATATTTTTTTCATAACTAACATTCCCTTCATCAGATGAATGGATAACAGGCCCGGATGGATTCCGGGACTTGTGAGTATAGGGCAACCAAATGCCAGAAATTAGTGGCCGAACCGCGGCTAAAATGGCGTGCATTAACAGGTCGAAATGACAGCAATACAGCTTTAATTAACAATTTGAGATATTTCATCGCAAATTGACCATATAAAATTACAAAAATTAAACATATGGCAGGATTTTCATCTGAATGAATCTGATTTATTGCCGGAACGAGGAAAAGTGGAAGGATTAGCAGGAAGAACTTAAATTTAACTTAAAAATTAATACGTTAGATTGTGAAAACATCAGAAAAAGTCGCTTTTTCTGCGCGATTGTTTCAGATTAATCTTGCATTAAATACCGCAATTACGCAGTTTTTTCAGAATAAACTGAGGACGATTTTCATCATTCTGCCAGTTTTAACCTCTGAAAATGCCAACCAGATCGCATAAGTTCAGTATTTCAGGACGAAATACTGAACTTATTAATGGGCCAGACAGGCTGGCCACTTAACAATTATTTACGCCAGGATTTATAGCGATTAATCAGACCATTGGTTGAGCTGTCATGGCTGTTAATCGCTTCTTCTCCACCCAGCTCAGGCAGAATACGGTTAGCCAGCTGTTTACCCAGCTCCACGCCCCACTGATCGAAAGTAAAGATATTGAGGATGGCACCCTGAGTGAAGATTTTATGCTCATACAACGCAATCAGCGCACCGAGGCTGAATGGGGTGATATCACGCAGCAAAATTGAGTTGGTCGGGCGGTTACCTTCAAACACTTTGAAAGGTGCCACATGCTCTACAGACTGCGCATCTTTACCGGCATCAGCAAACTCTTTTTCCACCACTTCACGCGACTTACCAAACGCCAGCGCTTCGGTCTGGGCAAAGAAGTTCGACAGCAGTTTTGCGTGATGATCGCTGAGCGGATTATGACTGATTGCCGGCGCGATAAAATCACAAGGGATCAGCTTGGTGCCCTGGTGAATCAGCTGGTAGAACGCATGCTGACCGTTGGTACCTGGCTCACCCCAGATGATTGGGCCAGTCTGATAATTGACTGGCGTGCCATTGCGGTCAACATACTTACCGTTGGACTCCATATTGCCCTGCTGGAAATAGGCAGCAAAGCGATGCATGTACTGATCGTAAGGCAGAATCGCTTCGGTCTCAGCACCAAAGAAATTGTTGTACCAGATGCCAATCAACGCCAGCAGCACCGGCAGGTTTTTCTCCGCTGGCGTTTCAGCGAAGTGTTTATCCATCGCGTGCGCGCCGCTCAGCAACTGCTCAAAGTTGTCATAGCCGACTGACAGGATGATCGACAGGCCAATCGCCGACCACAGCGAATAGCGGCCACCGACCCAATCCCAGAATTCGAACATATTGTTGGTGTCGATGCCGAACTCGCCCACCGCTTTGGCGTTGGTGGAGAGCGCAGCAAAGTGTTTTGCCACGTGTTGTTCATCACCGGCAGTTTGCAGGAACCAGTCGCGCGCGCTGTGGGCGTTAGTCATGGTTTCCTGAGTGGTGAAGGTTTTCGAAGCCACCAGGAACAGCGTGGTTTCTGGATTAACGTTCTTCAGCGTTTCAGCAATATGAGTGCCGTCAACGTTAGAAACAAAATGCATATTCAGGTGATTTTTATACGGGCGCAGCGCCTCAGTCACCATAAAAGGTCCCAGGTCAGAACCACCGATACCAATGTTAACCACATCGGTAATTGGCTTGCCGGTATAGCCTTTCCATTCGCCGCTGATAATGCGCTCTGAGAAGCCTTTCATCTTCGCCAGCACCGCATTCACTTCTGGCATAACGTCTTTACCGTCTACCAGAATTGGCGTGTTGCTGCGGTTACGCAGCGCCACGTGCAAAACCGCACGCTCTTCGGTGCGGTTAATTTTCTCACCGGCAAACATCGATTTGATCGCGCCTTGCAGATCGGTCTCTTTTGCCAGCGCCTGAAGCTTATCGAGGGTTTCACTGGTAATACGGTTTTTTGAGAAATCCACCAGCATCTGATCGTCAAAGGTGGCAGAGAATTTCGCAAAACGATCGCCATCTTTGGCAAAAAGATCGGCGATCTGGACATCTTTCATCTGTTCAAAATGCTGCTGCAGCGCTTGCCAGGCAGCGGTTTGTGTCGGATTGATATTTTTCATAACAACACTCTTTTTTATTTAAGAACCGTAATTCAGACCGGATGCCATCTTACCCGTTACCAGGAACCAACTTCCCTTTTCCTGCAACAGGTTACGGCTATCATTTCCGGAACTGCTCGTAATTCAGGCTGCGATAATGATTCCCGCACAGCTTTTCAGTATGACTATGGTTGCTGAAGAAAGGCAAAAAATTATGGCGTTATCTTGCGGCGTCAAAACCCTTAACGCATTGTGCTGCGTCATTAACCCTGACGTCATTTACTCACTTTAAGCCTCAGCCTGACGTGCCGCTTGATTGCTTGTGCGCTGACATCAAACGATTAAATGAAAATTGATCATCCGCCAAACGTTGACAGCGAAGCCAGAAACCGATATTTCTAAGCAACTACTTGCGCACGTGTGCGCAAGCCAGAAGAGGCGCGTCGCCCAGGTAGTGTGTCGGAGGAACCGAATCCGATGAAGGCACACAAGGGGGTGCGACGCCGAGATATCTTACATACGGAGTGTAAGATATCGACTGCAGGGGCTGAATCCCCTGGGTTGTCACCAGGACCGTTCGGCAGTCGGACGATCTGCAAGGTGGGGCGCTTCTGGGTGTATCGTAGTCATTCCTTTCTACGTCTGCCCCGTATCCCGCTCTTACCTTGTGCCAAGCCTGATGATTTATCCTGACACGAGGTAGTCAATTTAATGTTCCAACCTACTCTTATTGTTGCGAAATTTGGCGGTACCAGCGTTGCCGATTTTGCGGCTATGAACCGCAGCGCCGACGTGGTGCTGTCTGATGCCAATGTGCGTTTAGTGGTACTTTCTGCCTCTGCCGGCATCACCAATCTGCTGGTTTCCCTGGCTGAAGGCCAGGAAGCAGAACAGCGCGTCTGCCAGCTGGACGAAATCCGCCGCATTCAGTATGCAATCATTGATTGCCTGAAGCAGCCGGAAGTGATTCGCGAAGAGATCGACCGCATGATCGAAAATATCGCCATGCTGTCTGAAGCCGCTGCGCTGGCTACCTCAACCGCCCTGACCGATGAACTGGTCAGCCACGGCGAGTTAATGTCTACCCTGCTGTTTGTTGAAATTCTGCGTGAACGCAGTGTTGCCGCAGAATGGTTTGACGTGCGTAAAGTGATGCGTACCAACGACCGTTTTGGTCGCGCCGAGCCGGATATGGCCGAGCTGGCAGAACTGGCCGTCAGCCAGTTGCAGCCGCGCGTCGAAGAAGCGCTGATCGTTACCCAGGGCTTTATCGGCAGTGAAAGTAAAGGCCGCACCACTACGCTGGGTCGTGGCGGCAGCGACTATACTGCGGCATTGCTGGGCGAAGCGCTGCGGGCGAAACGTATTGATATCTGGACGGATGTGCCAGGGATTTACACCACCGATCCACGCGTGGTGCCTACGGCAAAACGTATCGATGAAATCACCTTCGAAGAGGCCGCTGAAATGGCGACCTTTGGCGCGAAAGTGCTGCATCCGGCCACTCTGCTGCCAGCAGTTCGTAGCGATATTCCGGTGTTTGTCGGCTCCAGCAAAGATCCGGCTGCCGGTGGCACCATGGTGTGCAACCAGAGTGAAAATCCGCCGCTGTTCCGCGCGCTGGCACTGCGTCGTAAGCAAACGCTGCTGACGCTGCACAGCCTGAATATGCTGCATGCACGCGGCTTCCTTGCCGAAGTGTTTAATATTCTTGCCCGCCATAATATGTCGGTGGATCTGATTACCACCTCAGAAGTGAGCGTGGCGCTGACGCTGGATACCACCGGTTCAACCTCCAGCGGCGACAGCCTGTTATCTCAGGCACTGCTGACCGAACTCTCTTCGCTGTGCCGGGTAGAAGTCGAAGAGAATCTGGCGCTGGTAGCGATTATCGGCAACAAATTGTCGCAGGCGTGTGGCGTAGGAAAAGAGGTATTCGGCGTGCTCGAACCTTTCAACCTGCGTCTGATCTGCTACGGTGCCAGCAGCTATAATCTCTGCTTCCTGGTTCCGGGTAACGATGCAGAACAGGTGGTTCGCACCCTGCATCACAATTTATTCGAATAACTTATTTCCCCCCTGAATCATTCAGATCGCAGGCGCCGTTAACTCGCCGGCGATCTGAAGTATGACGGGCAACAAGGAAGCCTGCTATGCTCGCCAAAATTACCCGACTGTTCCCGCTGTGGGCAGTCCTGCTCTCTGTCGCTGCTTATTACACCCCTACCACTTTTCTCGGCATTGGCCCGTGGGTCAGCTGGTTATTAATGCTGATTATGTTTGGTATGGGCGTAACGCTGAATATCGGCGACTTCAAGCGGGTACTGACTCGCCCGGCACCGGTGATTGCCGGCACCTTTTTACACTATCTGGTGATGCCGCTGGCGGCATGGGGGCTGGCAAAACTGTTCCATATGCCACCGGATCTTTCTGCCGGAATGATACTCGTCGGCAGCGTTGCCAGCGGCACCGCATCGAATGTGATGATCTATCTGGCGAAAGGCGATGTGGCGCTGTCGGTGACCATCTCATCAGTTTCGGCACTGGTTGGCGTGTTTGCCACCCCGCTGCTAACGCGCTTTTATGTTGATACCCATATTGAAGTCGATGTGGTCGGCATGTTGCTCAGCATCGTGAAAATCGTCGTGATCCCCATCAGCCTTGGTCTGATTATTCATCACTCAATGAATAGCGTGGTGAAACGCGTTGAGCCGTATCTTCCGGCGTTTTCGATGGTGTGTATTTTGCTGATTATCAGTGCGGTAGTTGCCGGTAGCCAGGGCTTTATTGGTTCAGTCGGTTTGATGGTCATCGCGGCAGTGATTCTGCATAACGCCATTGGGCTGCTGGGCGGTTACTGGGGCGGCAAGCTGTTTGGTTTCGATGAGTCCACCTGTCGAACACTGGCGCTGGAAGTGGGCATGCAGAATTCCGGGCTGGCAGCAACGCTGGGTAAGCTGTACTTCTCACCGCTGGCCGCGCTGCCTGGCGCGCTGTTCTCGGTCTGGCACAACCTGTCCGGTTCGCTGCTGGCCGGTTACTGGTCTGGCAAACAGATTAAGAAAAAATAATCGTTTAACGGCGGCGAATACGCCGCCGTTAACATTAACTATCCACGACTATTCATTATCCCGATCGTCATCCGGCTGTTCCAGCACGCTATACGCCACCGCACAAAACAGTGAGTTCAGACGCTTCATATCACCAAGCAGCCCCAGGTGCAGTGAACTGGTTTCGATGCTCTGCACATTCTGCTGATGCAGTCGCTCAACATGTGCATGGGAATAGCGGCGGTTGGTAATGCGGAAACGGTGCTTACCGCGGCGCAGGCGCTTGGCGCTGGTGATATCACGCGATAAAAATACTGACAGCGCCAGCCGCAAATTATTCAGCAACTGTTCCTGCAATGTTTCAAGCTCTGCCACGCCTTCCGGTGAAAATGCCCGACGCGCCGCCAGCGACTTATCCGCTACGTCACCGCTCATCCTTTCGATAATATCGCCCGCCTGCTCAAGGTTTAGCGCCATCTCGATAATTTCTGCCCAGCGACGCGAATCCTCTTCCGCCAGATCCTCTTTTGGCATACGCGCCAGGTAGAGTTTGATCGCGGTGTATAACACGTCAACATCGTCATCCAACTTGCGAACTTCGCGATCTTCACGCGGTGCACCATGCACCACTTTACTGAAGCTGGTCATCATCTGCTCCAGCACATCCCCCATACGCAGCGTCTCACGGGCGGCGTTAGCCAGTGCTAATGCCGGCGTATCCAGCGCGCTGGTATCAAGATGGCGTGGTTTCAGCCGCAGATCGGTTTCCGGGTCGTCACGGATTAACCGCTCACAGAGTTTGGCCATCGGTGCGGCAAAGGGCACCATTACCAGACAACGAATCAGGTTGTAGAACACGTGGAAAAAAATCACCACCTCTTCATCATTGATCGGCAGTTTGTCCAGCCAGGTGGCCAGTACATGGATAAACGGCAGCACGGCCAGACAACCGATAAATTTGAACAGCAGACTGCCGAGTGCGACCCGCTTACCGGCAGCGTTGGAACCACTGTTATTCAGCATCGCCAGCAGGCCGCTGCCAAGATTGGCACCAACGACCAGACAGAGCGCCACCTGGAAAGAGATAACACCGGTGGCCGTCAGGGTCGCGGTGATCAACACCGCTGCCAGGCTTGAGTAGCTGATGATCGCAAATACCGCACCAATCAGCGCATCCAGCATAATATCGCCGGTCAGTGAGGAGAAAATCACCTGCACGCCGGAAGCCTGGGTAATCGGCCGCGCGGCTTCGACGATCAGCTGCAATGCCAGCAGGATAAGCCCAAGACCAATGCCGACACGGCCTAATTGCCCGGCGCGCGACTGTTTGCGGCCAAGGAAAAACACCACACCAAAAAAGATCAGCAGCGGTGACAGCCATGAAAGGTCAAAAGTCAGTACGCGCGCCATTAATGCGGTACCGACATCGGCACCGAGCACCACCACCAGCGCTGGCGTCAGCCCCATTAGCTGTTGAGCGACAAATGAGGTCACCAGCAAGGTGGTGGCATTACTGCTCTGCACCAGCGCAGTAACGCCAATGCCAGCGAGGAACGCCATCGGTTTTTTCTCGACGCCGCGGCTAAGCACACGGCGCAAGTCCGCACCGTAGACACGCATAATACCAGTACGCACGATATGCGTGCCCCATACCAGCAAAGCGATGGCAGAAAGTAAATTAAGCAGGGTTAACAACGATATGTACTCCTTTCACGCCAGGCTTAAAAACCACACGCACTGCCTGCCTGACGCGAAAGAGCAGCGCATGAATGCATCCGCCATCCCTGCGCCTGTTTTAGTGAATAGCACTATTTTTGCTTATTTTACATGCAACTTTACGCAAGGTGGCCAGGATTGAGTATAGACCAATCGGGTAACTGGATCGGCTGTTTTAGTCAGGCGATACCCGGAAACTCCGCATAACCCGCAGATGCATCCGCCTCCCCAGATTGGGAGACCAGTTCAAACAACTGCTCACGCAGCAGTGCGCAGTATTGTTTGGGATCAGCGCCCCTGCCCAGTTCAGTATCAGCGGCGATGCCCATTAATGCCATCGCGGCGGCATCGACCAGCGAATGAGATGAAGCGGGTGATGTAGCTAACAACTGTTCCGAACTTACCCTCAATCCCCCACCGTCCAGAATCTCAACGCTGACATTATCGCCATATGTCACATAGGCATTGTAGCGTGAGTCAGTTACCTGCTGAATAACCGCCGCCGGTAAAGCGGAGGTCAGAGCCTCTTCTGGTGTCAGCGCAGCACCACAGGTGATGACCTTAATCACCTCGTGTTGTGTATTAGCCACCACCAGATAGGCTGACAAACTTCTGAAGTAAGGAGTTTGCACAATCAGCCTGGTGATCAATTCTGTATTGGCCAGTTGCAGAACATTATCCGTCTCAACCTTATTTGTCAGCAAATAAGCCAGTTCTGAACGAGTGAGTTGTCCGGCAGAGGTGATGATTTGCCCTTCGGCTTGCCGATGGGACCGTCGTGTCCCGAACGGGGTTACAGATTGCTCCGCAGCAATTAATATCGTCAACACTTCTTCACCAACCGGTGTCAGAACAGGCGATCTGAATCTGGATTCAACCAGTCTCAACTCAATCAGTCTTGCTCTCACCACATCACTGATTTTTACCGCTTTGCCCGTCTCCTGACTCGCCATAGCTTTCATCGCGCAGAACAGCGCATCACGCTCCTCTTTATTTAGATTGCTGATTTTACTGATTATATTACTGGTCAGCCGAAGATTTTGCTCACTGGTTTTCAGTTGTAATTCATACTGTGATACAGGCAGGTGGTTTTCAGAAGTAGAGGTCGCTCTAAATCGGTTTATCGATTTTTCCGAAATAAACTGGTTGCCCGACACATTCGGCTTTGTGCGTTTGGCAACAAGCGATAAGGCATCGATTTTTTTTGTCAGAACATCAACTTTTACCAGTCGGGATTGATGGCTGATAGTCGCCAGCTTCGACAGAAAATGCCTTCCGGCTGATGATTTTGATTCATTAATAATATAATCCACACCGGATTTTAATTCCTGTTTTGTACAAAACGCCCAGAGTCTGATTTTTTTCTGTATATTTTTATCTTTGATCGAAATCCCCTGATTAAAAGCCAGCCCTGCAATGATGGTTCCTTTTGGCATCTTGCCGTAGGTTTTATCATCAGCATATTCTTTAATGAACTTCATGGCATCACTTTTAATTTCAATAAACACTTTCCTCATTTTATAATATTTACTTTCATCCGCTTTTTTCTTACTGACTGATGGCATCAATGTTGTTAAAGATTGCGCTGAGGAAGTGGATGGCTGAGAAACATATCTTTCATCGACGAGGCTGTAATTGCTGACGTTTACCACCGCAGCAGGTAAGGCTGCCGGGCAGCTGGGCTGAACAGGTTGCCCGCAGAGTATCAAGGGTTCGTCAGATAAAGGCAGGGTAAACAACAGAGGTGAATTGGTCACAGCCGAGATAAATTGTGTAACAGGCTGAATGACGTCAGTTTGCTGCTGATTGATGATTAACAGATTTGGCATTGTAAATGCCGTCGAAACGATATTAAAGTCCTTCATAATAATCCTCACCGCAGGGAAGTCGGGGATGAATTATTAATAGATTAATTGACTTGCCATTTCAACTTAAGGCTTGCCTAAAACGCTGATATTGTATCTTTCAGGCGAACAAAAAGTTTATTAAAAAACGCCAAATCATCGTCAATTATTATTCGCTATCGGTAATTAAGACCATTATTTTATCAAGCTCAGATTTTCATGCGGAACAGGATCGATGCCATCCGCAGAAGGTTTTTAGCCGGGTAGCGAGTCAGGGCGGCTGAGATTCCGCCCTGTCGCTTATTATGCATTAATCCGCGTCATAACCGAGGTTCGGCGCCAGCCAGCGCTCCACTTCACTGACCGACATATGTTTGCGCGCGGCGTAATCCTCAATCTGATCGCGTTGCAGTTGCGCTACGGCGAAATATTTACTTTCAGGATGACTGA
The DNA here is from genome assembly GCF_032164335.1 of Winslowiella toletana. Classification (NCBI taxonomy): domain Bacteria; kingdom Pseudomonadati; phylum Pseudomonadota; class Gammaproteobacteria; order Enterobacterales; family Erwiniaceae; genus Winslowiella; species Winslowiella toletana. Next base: position 4,582,505 of record NZ_CP134152.1, read on the forward strand.
AGTACCACCCGGATACCGCTGCACCTGGCCACATCGCAAAAGATTCGGTAAGTTGCATACCGGTATGCGTTTCAACATCCAGTAACTGCCAGATAGTCGCTTTCTCGGTATGTTCCGGGCAGGCCGGATACCCCGGAGCCGGGCGAATCCCCTGATAATTTTCGCGAATCAGCTCTTCGTTGCTCAGGTTTTCATGGGCGGCGTAGCCCCAGATCACTTTACGCACCCGCTCATGCAGATACTCAGCAAAGGCTTCCGCCAGACGGTCGGCCAGTGCTTTCACCATGATTTTATTGTAATCATCATGCTGTGCATCAAAGGCTTCCGCCAGCGCGTCCTCCTCCAGCCCGCCGGTAACGGCAAAGGCACCGAGATAGTCCGCTTTACCAGTGGATTTTGCTGCAACGAAATCAGCCAGACAGTAGTTGGCAAAGCCGGTTTTTTCGGTCTGCTGACGTAAATGACGGCTGACCTGAATCACCTGTGAACGGGATTCATCCTGATAAATTTCAATATCATCGCCTACCCGATTCGCCGGGAAAATACCGACCACACCGCGCGGATTCAATGTCTTCTGCTGATCCAACTGGTCCAGCATCGCGTTAGCATCGGCAAACAACCGTTTTGCTTCCTCGCCAACGACCTCATCTTCAAGAATGCGCGGATATTTGCCCGCCAGCGACCAGGTCATAAAGAAAGGCGTCCAGTCGATATAATGGCGCAGTGTCTCAATGCTGGCTTCCACTGCACTGACTCCGAGACGATGTGCCACCGGCGGTGTGTAATTGTCCCAGTCAAACGCTAAGTCATTTTCACGCGCTGCGCGCAAGGTGACCGGCGGAGTGCGCGGCTTCTTGCGCGCATGCTGGATGCGCACGGTATCGTACTCTTTCCGCGTGCGCGCCACGAAGTCGTCATGCTGCGTGGCGGATAACAGCGCGGACACCACACCAACGGTGCGTGAGGCGTTCTGTACATATACCGTTGGGCCACTATAGTTCTGCTCAATTTTAACCGCGGTATGCGCTTTCGAGGTGGTGGCACCGCCAATCAGCAACGGTATGGTAAAGCCCTGTCGTTCCATCTCTTTGGCAACATTGACCATTTCATCCAGCGACGGCGTAATTAGCCCGGACAGGCCAATAATATCGGCATTCATTTCACGCGCGGTTTTCAGGATTTTCTCGCCCGGCACCATAACGCCGAGATCGATAATTTCGTAGTTATTACACTGCAGCACCACACCGACGATATTTTTACCGATGTCGTGCACGTCACCTTTTACGGTTGCCAGCACGATTTTACCGTTGGTCTGTCCCTTCTCTTTGCTGGCTTCAATATAAGGTTCCAGATACGCCACCGCCTGTTTCATTACGCGCGCTGACTTAACCACCTGCGGCAGGAACATTTTACCTTCGCCAAACAGATCGCCGACCACGTTCATCCCGGCCATCAGCGGCCCTTCAATCACTTCTATCGGGCGGGAGGCATTCTGGCGTGCGGCTTCGGTATCGGCTTCGATAAATTCGGTAATGCCTTTGACCAGCGAATATTCAAGCCGCTTTTCCACTTCCCAGCTGCGCCATTCAGCCAGCTGTTTGTGACTTTCATCATCAGATTTGCTGCCGCGATATTTCTCTGCCAGCTCCAGTAATCGCTCGGTACTGTCATCACGACGGTTCAGCACCACATCTTCCACTGCATCGCGCAGTTCGGCAGGGAGATCATCGTAGATTGCCAGCTGACCGGCATTAACAATGCCCATATCCATGCCGTTACGAATGGCGTAGAGCAGGAATACCGCGTGAATCGCTTCACGCACCGGATCGTTGCCGCGGAATGAGAAGGAGACATTGGACACGCCACCCGAAATCATCGCATGTGGCAGTTCGCGCTTAATATCAGCGCATGCGCCGATAAAGTCCTGCGCATAGTTGTTATGTTCTTCAATCCCGGTGGCAACCGCGAAAATATTGGGGTCAAAAATAATATCTTCCGGCGGGAATCCCACCTCTTCGGTGAGAATTTTGTAGGCGCGGCGGCAGATTTCAATTTTGCGCTCGCGGGTATCCGCCTGGCCGACTTCATCAAACGCCATCACCACCACCGCTGCACCGTAGCGCCGCACCAGCCGTGCATGATGGATAAAGGTTTCAACCCCTTCTTTCATTGAGATGGAGTTAACAATGCCCTTGCCCTGAATGCATTTCAGCCCTTTCTCAATCACTTCCCATTTCGAGGAGTCGATCATAATCGGCACCCGCGCGATGTCGGGTTCACCGGCAATCAGATTTAGGAAACGTACCATCGCCGCTTCGGCATCGAGCATTCCCTCATCCATATTAATATCAATAATTTGCGCGCCGCTTTGCACCTGCTGCAACGCCACTTCCAGCGCTTCGTTATATTTTTCTTCTTTAATCAGTCGCTTAAACTTAGCTGAACCGGTGACGTTAGTGCGTTCACCGACGTTAACAAACAGCGATTCAGCGCTGATGTTTAAGGGTTCAAGGCCGGAGAGACGGCAAGCAACCGGTATTTCCGGCAGCTGACGCGGGGGAACATTGGCAACCGCCGCAGCAATAGCGGCAATGTGTTCTGGCGTAGTGCCGCAGCAACCGCCGACAATATTAAGAAATCCGGCCTGTGCCCATTCGCCAATCTGTTCGGCCATAATAGTGGCATCCAGATCGTACTCACCAAAGGCATTCGGCAAACCGGCGTTAGGGTGTGCGGTAACATAACACTCCGCCAGCCGCGAAAGCTCAGCCACATACTGACGCAGCTCATCCGGGCCGAGTGCACAGTTCAGGCCAAACGACAGCGGTTGCGCATGGCGTAAGGAGTTGTAGAACGCTTCGGTAGTCTGGCCGGAGAGCGTGCGCCCGGATGCATCGGTGATAGTGCCGGAGATCATTAGCGGCAGATCGACGCCCAATGCTTCAAACTCGGTCTGTACTGCAAAGATGGCGGCTTTGGCATTCAGGGTGTCAAACACCGTTTCGATCATAATCAGGTCGGAACCGCCTTCCACCAGCGCGCGGGTTGACTCGCGATAGGCCTCCACCAGCTGATCAAAAGTGACGTTACGAAAAGCGGGATCGTTAACATCCGGAGAGATAGAACAGGTGCGGTTGGTCGGCCCCAGTACCCCGGCGACATAGCGCGGGCGATCCGGCGTTTTTGCCGTCCATTCATCGGCCGCCGCGCGCGCCAGTTTCGCCGCCTCGAAGTTAATCTCCGCCGACAGCGACTCCATATGGTAATCCGCCATCGCAATGGTGGTGGAGTTAAAAGTATTCGTTTCCAGAATATCGGCACCCGCTTCGAGGTAGCCGTGATGGATGGCGCTAATAATTCCGGGCTGTGTGAGCACCAGCAGATCATTATTGCCTTTCAGATCGCTTTGCCAGTCAGCAAAACGCGTGCCGCGAAAGTCATCTTCTTCCAGCTTATAACTTTGGATCATCGTGCCCATGCCGCCATCCAGCACCATGATACGTTTCGCGAGCTGCTGATGCAGCGCTTCTGTTCTGTTACTCACACTCGCCTCGTCACCGTATTTTCTTTGGCTGATATGCCAGCTGGACATACTGGCACAACTTTTGACCGGGTAAAAGCAACGGTATATGAGACATTTTCAGCTGAGCCGCCAAACTGCTCCGACCAGAATGCTGGTCGTTGCAATATTAGCCAATAGAACGAAAATGATTTCCATATAGTGAAAATAAGAGGAACACGATATGACAACGCCCGTTCCGACCAAGCGGGGTAAAAAACCCCGCAATGCTGCCACGCCAGCTGCCGCCCCGACCGGGCAGGTGCAATCCCTGACGCGTGGATTAAAGCTGCTTGAAGCCATCGCAGAATCCCATGGCAGCGTGGCATTAACTGAACTGGCCCAGCAATCTGGCCTGCCCAACTCCACCACCCATCGTCTGTTGACCACCATGCAACAGCTCGGTTTTGTACGACAGGTTGGCGATCTGGGTTACTGGACCATTGGCGCACATGCCTTTGTTGTCGGCAGCAGTTTCCTGCAGAGCCGTAATCTGCTGGCGATGGTGCATCCGATGCTGCGTAAGTTAATGGAGTCGTCCGGAGAAACCGTTAACCTGGCGGTGCTGGATATAAGCGATCATCAGGCGGTGATTATTGACCAGGTACAGTGTACCCAGCTGATGCGCATGTCCGCGCCGATCGGCGGGAAGCTACCGATGCATGCATCAGGGGCAGGAAAAGCGTTTCTGGCTAATCTCAGCGAGCAACAGGTTACTGACCTGCTGCACCGCAAAGGGCTGCATCACTACACGCCACACACCCTGATGTCGCCGCAAAGTCTGAAGGAGAATCTGGCACAGGTGCGTAAAGCCGGATATGCCTTTGATGATGAAGAGCATGCGCTGGGACTGCGCTGCGTTGCCTCCTGCATTTACGATGAGCATGGCGAGCCCTTTGCAGCCATCTCTATCTCCGGTCCGATTTCCCGTATCACCGATGACCGCGTCACCGAAATCGGTGCGATGGTGATTAAGGCGGCAAAGGAAATTACCGGCGAATACGGGGGCAGGCGTTAAAACTCCGATATAAGATCCGCCGCACAGCGTGTTTTCAATGATGTTGTTGAGCTTGCACTGACGACCCCTATCACTCAGTCTGATTAAGAGGAATTTCGCGCTTAATCACAAGGACAGAACATGGACAGTTGTCTGCTCCGCTACAATGGCGAACGTCGTGATCCAGTCAGCGGCTGTTTTCATCCCGGCAACGGATACCGGGCTTATCATCCGCAGCTGATGCGCTTTAGCCACCCGGACGACTTTAGTCCGTTTGGCGCGGGCGGGATAAATGCTTACGTTTATTGCATCGGCGACCCGATTAATCGCGCCGATCCCAGCGGCCATTCCAGCTGGCAGGCATGGCTGGGTGTGGGAACCGGCGTGTTGGGTTTACTGGCGGCGATTTTTACCGGCGGCATATCGCTGGCTGCAGAAGGCGGCCTTTTAGCTGCGCTAAACTCAGCCAGTGTGATGTCAATAATGACGGGCGCAACGGGTGTGGTGGCCGATGCTGGCGGAGTTGCCAGTGTACTGACCGCCGGAAAAGATCCGAAAGCTTCTGGTGTATTGGGATGGGTAGCACTGGCCTGCGGCATACTTAGCGGTATCTCTGCTATCAGTCCGTCAGTGCTTAATGGCAGAGGTGTGCTTGATAGTTTTCCGCGCAGTACAACGGTTGTTTTGGCGGGCGGTGAAAACCTGCTCCCCGTCTCCTCCTCCGCTGAGTATGAGATAATAGCTGGACAGCGCGTAAGATGTGTTAATGCAATATTTGATGATAGTTATAAAGGTGGCAAGCGACTGAATGTTATAGGCCATGGTTTCCTGGTTGACTCCACTGACTATGCCATGCTCACTGACGATCGGCTTAATTTTTATCCCGGCCACGCCTTCGCGGAATATTTAAGGGATCATCTGCAAGTTAACTTCGCAGATTATCAGTATGCCCGAATGGTAATGTGCCATTCAGCTGCTGGCGGTGAAAACAGTTTTGCCGCCGGATTTGCCAGAGTCAGCCACCTCCCAGTCAAAGGCTATACCGGTAGAGTTGTCGCCAGAGAAGCGGTAAGCCCTTATTTGCGTCTACTGGAATCGGAGAATTACTCCACCGGGATGAAAATGTCGGTTGCCGATATGAACCGCAGAATCAGACTTCAGTCAGCCGACGGATTCGAGCTGCTGAGTGTAATCAAAAATATGCCAACGCATCCTTATCTACCGGTCTATTTCGACGCTGCGGGCATCCAGCTTGCGGGAGATTTTAAGAGGTTGTAACCCGCAGCCGATAATGTTTCAGACATGTGCGCTTGCTACCGGCATATCACGCTGGCAAAAGCGCTGGCGACGGCGATAGGCGAACACATCCTCAATATGGCCGTCGCGGATTCGTTGCTGTAGCGCACGCCAGTAATCGGCACAAAACAGATCGCTGTGCATCTCATCAAATAACGCCGCAATAGCCGGATCGCTACACAGATAGTGGCGAAACTCTTCCGGAAACACATCTTCCGGTGACACGCTATACCAGGGTTCAAGGCTTAGCTCATCCTCCGGATAACGTGCCGGCGGAATATCGCGAAAATTCATTTCGGTCATATAACTAATTTCATCGTAATCGTAAAACACCACCCGCCCATGACGAGTGACACCGAAGTTTTTAAACAGCATATCGCCGGGAAAGATATTCGCCGCCGCCAGCTGTTTCACCGCATTGCCATACTCTTCAATTGCATCATGGCGCTGCTGAGGATTGGCCTGCTCCAGCCAGATATTGAGTGGCGTCATCCGTCGCTCAATATACAGATGCTGAATAATCAGCATCTCGCCGCGTTGCTGCAATTTTTCCGGCACTTCACGCTGTAACTCAGCCAGTAGCTCGACGCTAATGCGCGCTTTCTCAATGGCAAAATTTTCGAACTCCTGGGTATCTGCCATCCGCCCGACGCGGTCATGTTCTTTCACCAGCTGATAACACTGACGCACTCTGGCTGGCGTCACCTCTTTTTGCGGCGCAAAACGATCTTTTATTACCTTAAATACCCGATCAAAACCCGGTAAGGTAAATACCAACATCACTAAGCCGCGTACTCCCGGTGCAATGACAAACTGCTCGCGGGTTGTCGCCATATATTGCAGATATTCACGGTAGCTTTCGGTTTTGCCGTGCTTCTGGCAGCCAATTGCCATATACAGCTCGGCAGTGGTTTTGCCCGGCAATATTTCCCGCAGCCACTCCACCAGTGCGGCAGGCAACGGGGCATACACCATAAAATAGGAGCGAGCGAAACCAAATACGATGCTGGCTTCACGTTTACGCGTCAGGCAGGTATCGATAAACAGCTCGCCCGCGTCGCTGCGATGAATTGGCAGTAAAAATGCAAATACGCCTGACGGCAAACAGAGCCTGGCGACCAGCCACGCGGCCTTATTGCGATAGAAAAGTTCGTTGACTACTTTTAGCGTCGCTTGCTCCAGTTGCTGCACAGCAAAGTTCTGCTGCAGATGCGCAATGATATAGCCAATATCCCGCGATAAATTCTGCCACGGCAAACGCAAAGGTAAGTCGCTCAGCAGACGATGCAGCATCGGCTGCCAACCCTTCACTGCGCTGAACTCTTTCGCCAGCGGGCGCGGAACAGAGCGAAAACGACACGCTGGCTGAGAGCTGAAGATAAATAAGCGCTGCGGAGTCAGTGATTGATGATCAAATAAACGGCAATAGACTGAGTTAAAGAAGCTTTCTGCAATTTCAAAGCGTGGATAATCAGGCAGCAGATCGGTATAGATCGCTTTGATCCTTAGCAGGAAGTCCGCGTCGTAATCTTCTCCCGCGGTGATGCAGCGTAACTGTTCAACCACCAGGCCGACGTGATGATCGTAGAGATGAATACGCGCCTTCATGGCCTGTTGTACCGCTAACCAGTCAGCCTGCTCAAAGCGCTGTTGTGCCCCGGCAGTAATCTCCAGAAAGCGGCCATATTGCGCATCGAAACCCTGCAAAATGGTTTGCGCAATCAGCTTTTCGATTTGTGGCATAGCACGCCCTCCACGCGGGCAGCGAGAACGCTGCCCGGCGTCAAATCTTTAATGGTTAAACTGCTGCTCTTCGGTGGAACCCGTCAGCGCGGTAACCGACGAAGCCCCCCCCTGAATAATGGTGGTGACGCTGTCGAAATAGCCGGTGCCGACTTCCTGTTGATGCGAGGAGAAGGTGTAGCCCTGTTTAATCGCCGCAAACTCAGGCTGTTGCACCTTTTCGACGTAATGTCGCATTCCCTCACCCTGCGCATAAGCCTGTGCCAGATCGAACATGTTGAACCACATGCTGTGAATGCCTGCCAGCGTGATAAATTGATATTTGTAGCCCATATCAGCCAGCGCCTGCTGAAAGCGGGCGATGGTGCTGTCATCGAGATTCTTCTTCCAGTTAAATGAAGGTGAGCAGTTATAGGCTAGCAGTTTTCCGGGGAATTTTGCATGGATGGCGTCGGCAAAGCGCTGCGCCAAATGCAGATCCGGCGTCGAGGTTTCGCACCACAGCACATCGGCATACGGTGCGTAGGCCAGTCCACGGCTGATGGCCTGTTCCACGCCAGCCCGGGTACGGAAGAAGCCCTCATGCGTACGCTCGCCGGTGATAAATTCGCGATCGTATTCATCGCAATCTGAGGTAATCAGATCGGCAGCATCGGCATCCGTACGGGCAATCAATACCGTCGGCACGTCCATTACATCGGCCGCCAGACGCGCCGCCACCAGTTTCTGAATCGCCTCCTGCGTTGGCACCAGCACCTTTCCGCCCATATGACCGCACTTTTTCACCGAGGCCAGCTGATCCTCAAAATGTACTCCCGCCGCACCAGCGCTGATCATCGATTTCATCAGCTCAAAAGCATTCAGCACGCCGCCAAAACCGGCTTCAGCGTCGGCGACAATGGGCAGAAAGTAATCGACGTGGCGCGCATCGCCCGGTTCAATATTGTTGGCCCACTGAATCTGGTCGGCTCGCTGAAAGCTGTTATTAATTCGCTCGACAACTGACGGTACTGAATTCGCCGGATAGAGCGACTGATCGGGATACATACTGGCAGCCAGATTGGCATCCGCCGCCACCTGCCAGCCGGAAAGATAGATTGCTTCAATTCCCGCTTTTGCCTGTTGCAACGCCTGGCCACCGGTCAGCGCTCCCAGGCTATTGATATATCCCTTCTTCGCGCCGCCGTTAAGCAGCGACCACAATTTTTCTGCTCCTTGCTGCGCCAGCGTACAGGCCGGATTAACCGAACCGCGCAGTTTCACTACTTCCGCCGCGCTGTACGGACGGGTGATGCCTTCCCAGCGTGCATTGCGCCAGTTTTGTTCTGTCTGCTGAATCTGTTGGGTACGTGAGGTCATAGCAGATACTCCTGTTTATTAAGGAATAAAGTTCAGGGAATCAGGCGGTAGCCTGGCAGCGTCAAAAACTCTACCAGTTCAGGTTCGGTTGTGATGCGCTCCATCAGGCGCGCGGCCTCATCAAAGCGTCCCTGGCTGAAGCGCTGCTCACCCAGCTCTTCCTGAATCACCTGCATCTCTTCTGCCAGCATTTTGCTGAACAAGCTGGCGGTTACTGGCTGGCCATCTTCCAGCGTTTTCTGATGATGTATCCATTGCCAGATTGAGGTTCGCGAGATTTCTGCCGTTGCGGCATCTTCCATCAAGCCATAGATTGGCACGCAGCCATTACCGGAGATCCAGGCTTCGATGTACTGTACCGCCACGCGAATATTGGCGCGCATTCCTGCCTCGGTGCGTTTTCCCGCACAGGGTTCCAGCAACTGTTCAGCAGTGATCGGCGCATCGTTTTCACGCAGTACATCCAGCTGATTCGGTTTATCACCCAATGCCTGGTTAAAGACCGCCATAACACTATCGGCCAGCCCAGGATGCGCGATCCAGGTGCCGTCGTGACCGTTCTCAGCTTCACGCTGTTTATCAGCCCGCACTTTATTCAGCACCCAGTTATTACGCTCAGTCTCCTTACTGGGAATAAATGCCGCCATTCCCCCCATGGCAAAGGCTCCGCGTCGGTGGCAGGTTTTAATCAACAGTCGCGAATAGGCATCAAGGAAACCCTGATCCATCGTGACCGACTGGCGATCCGGCAATACGCGATCCGGATGATTTTTCAGGGTTTTGATATAGCTGAAGATGTAATCCCAACGGCCGCAGTTCAGCCCAACAATATGATCGCGCAGGTGAAAGAGGATCTCGTCCATCTGGAACACCGCTGGCAGCGTTTCAATTAACAGCGTGGCTTTAATTGTGCCGCGCGGCAGATCAAAACGATCCTCGGCAAAGCTGAATACCTCACTCCACCAGGCTGCTTCCTGGAAAGACTGGGTTTTCGGCAGATAGAAATAGGGGCCGCTCCCTTTTGCCAGCAAAGCATCGACGTTATGAAAGAAATAGAGCGCAAAATCAAACAGGCTGGCAGGGATCGCTTCACCACGCCAGTTAACGTGTTTCTCCGGCAGATGCAGACCGCGAACCCGGCAAATCAGCACCGCCGGATTGGGCTTCAGCTGATAAATTTTGCCCGCTTCATTGCTGTAACTGATGGAACCGTTCACCGCATCGCGAAGGTTAATTTGTCCGGCGATCACTTTTTCCCATGACGGGGCCAGTGAATCTTCGAAATCTGCCATAAATACATTCACATTGGCATTCAGCGCATTGATCACCATTTTGCGCTCTACCGGGCCGGTGATCTCAACGCGACGATCCTGCAAATCAGTCGGTATCCCGCGGATTCTCCAGTTATCTTTTTTAATGGAATCCGTTTCCGAAATAAATCCAGGCAGCTCACCGCGATCGATTTTACCTTGCACCAGCCTGCGTTCAGCCAGTAATTCATTGCGGCGTGGCGTAAAGCGCCTGACCAGTTCGCTGAGAAAATCGACGGCATCATCAGTTAAAATCTGCTGTTCCGCTCTGCCAAAAGGCTGGCTGAATGCCAGTTCGGTGCTGATTGCTTGTTGTGTCATGCTCACCCTCTCCTGTTTGATCATCTGAGCCGCATTGCGATCGATAAACCAATCTTTGCACTGATGGTTTTTTGACCCGCAGGATCAAATAATAATCAGATAACTTTTAAAATCAAAAGCTATTTCCATTTTTGTAATCGAATGCATTTAACAGCATGATAAATAAGTGGTTAAAGTTTAAGCGTGAGAGGAATTGGTTTTCATCTGGTTTTAAGACGGAAAAAAGCAGCAGCGGTGTGTTGTAAACCGGAAGGAGGTGTGGAGGGATGTTCAGAAAACGGGCCGAAAAGGCTCGGCCCGCTACAGCAGATTATTCCAGCGTTGGATTCATATGGCGCAGATCAAACGGTGTGATTTGATAGACATAATAGTTAAGCCAGTTGGTAAACAGCAGATTACCATGGCTACGCCAGCTGGCACGCGGCGGCAGTTCAGGATTGTTATGCGGGAAGTAATTAAACGGCACTTCCGGATTAAGCCCTGCATCAAAATCACGATGATATTCACCCGACAGAGTCAGTGCATCATATTCGGGATGGCCGGTAACAAACGCCAGACGCTTATCCTTACTGGCGAACAGGTAGGCTCCCGTCTGCTCAGATTCGGCAAAAATTTCCAGATCGGTGTAATCCCGTAATAGCTGCGTAGGAAAATCCGCATAGCGCGAGTGGGGTGCGAGGAAATTATCATCAAAACCACGCGTCAGTAGCGCATGTGGGTGTAGCGTCTGATGTTCATATACTCCCGACAGTTTGGTTTCTCGCGTCTGTTTCGGGATGCCATACAGAATGTTTAATGCTGCCTGCACCGCCCAACAGACAAACAGTGTCGAAGTGACATGCTCTTTTGCCCAGTGCAACACCCTTTGAATCTGTGGCCAGTATGCCACATCGTTAAAATCTACCAGACCTAACGGTGCGCCCGTGACGATCAGTCCATCAAAATTATCGTGCTGGATATCTTCAAAATTACAGTAGAAATTATTGAGGTGCTCACTGGGGGTATTACGCGACTCACGGCTGTCGATACGCAGCAACTGGATATCGATTTGCAGCGGTGAATTAGAAAGCAGGCGTAAAAACTGGTTCTCAGTCTCAATCTTTTTCGGCATCAGATTTAACACCAGCACCTTTAACGGACGGATTTCCTGAGTGCTTGCACGTGAAGATGCCATGACAAAGACATTCTCATTGCGCAAAAAACTCACGGCTGGTAATTCATCGGGTACCCTGATTGGCATAACCTGCTTTCCTCACACATACGTTTAAACGTTTAGACATCCAGATGCCTGAAGATAGCGTTTTGTCATGCAAAAGTCGAGAGATGATACGATAGTTGAAAATGTTTCACCTGTAATAGCGTGAAGTGACCTGTCAGGAGGTTTTTCGGGGCTTTAAACGCAAAAAACCCCAGCTTACGCTGGGGTTATCGCAATTTGATGCCTGGCAGTTCCCTACTCTCGCATGGGGAGACCCCACACTACCATCGGCGCTACGGCGTTTCACTTCTGAGTTCGGCATGGGGTCAGGTGGGACCACCGCGCTAAAGCCGCCAGGCAAATTCTGTTATCCGCGCCGCCCTGCGGGCCACGCGAATCAATCCGTTTCGAACAAGCTGAATATTGATGGTTCTCTCACATCACAACCACCAAAACACTTCTGGCGTTGTAAGGTTAAGCCTCACGGGTCATTAGTACCGGTTAGCTCAACGCATCGCTGCGCTTACACACCCGGCCTATCAACGTCGTAGTCTTCAACGTCCCTTCAGGACCCTCAAGGAGTCAGGGAGAATTCATCTCGAGGCAAGTTTCGCGCTTAGATGCTTTCAGCGCTTATCTTTTCCGCATTTAGCTACCGGGCAATGCCATTGGCATGACAACCCGAACACCAGTGATGCGTCCACTCCGGTCCTCTCGTACTAGGAGCAGCCCCTCTCAATTCTCCAGCGCCCACGGCAGATAGGGACCGAACTGTCTCACGACGTTCTAAACCCAGCTCGCGTACCACTTTAAACGGCGAACAGCCGTACCCTTGGGACCTACTTCAGCCCCAGGATGTGATGAGCCGACATCGAGGTGCCAAACACCGCCGTCGATATGAACTCTTGGGCGGTATCAGCCTGTTATCCCCGGAGTACCTTTTATCCGTTGAGCGATGGCCCTTCCATTCAGAACCACCGGATCACTATGACCTGCTTTCGCACCTGCTCGAGCCGTCACTCTCGCAGTCAAGCCAGCTTATGCCATTGCACTAACCTCACGATGTCCGACCGTGATTAGCTGACCTTCGTGCTCCTCCGTTACTCTTTAGGAGGAGACCGCCCCAGTCAAACTACCCACCAGACACTGTCCCCACGCCGGATTACGGCGCCAGGTTAGAACATCAAACATTAAAGGGTGGTATTTCAAGGTTGGCTCCACGCAGACTGGCGTCCACGCTTCAAAGCCTCCCACCTATCCTACACATCAAGGCTCAATGTTCAGTGTCAAGCTGTAGTAAAGGTTCACGGGGTCTTTCCGTCTTGCCGCGGGTACACTGCATCTTCACAGCGAGTTCAATTTCACTGAGTCTCGGGTGGAGACAGCCTGGCCATCATTACGCCATTCGTGCAGGTCGGAACTTACCCGACAAGGAATTTCGCTACCTTAGGACCGTTATAGTTACGGCCGCCGTTTACCGGGGCTTCGATCAAGAGCTTCTCCTTGCGGATAACCCCATCAATTAACCTTCCGGCACCGGGCAGGCGTCACACCGTATACGTCCACTTTCGTGTTTGCACAGTGCTGTGTTTTTAATAAACAGTTGCAGCCAGCTGGTATCTTCGACTGGCTTCAGCTCCGGGAGCAAGTCCCTTCACCTACGCGCCAGCGTGCCTTCTCCCGAAGTTACGGCACCATTTTGCCTAGTTCCTTCACCCGAGTTCTCTCAAGCGCCTTGGTATTCTCTACCTGACCACCTGTGTCGGTTTGGGGTACGATTTCGTGTTACCTGGAGCTTAGAGGCTTTTCCTGGAAGCATGGCATCAGTTACTTCACCACCGTGGTGGCTCGTCATCACGCCTCAGCCTTAAAGCATTCCGGATTTGCCTGGAATGCAAGCCTACACGCTTAAACCGGGACAACCGTCGCCCGGATAACCTAGCCTTCTCCGTCCCCCCTTCGCAGTAACACCAAGTACAGGAATATTAACCTGTTTCCCATCGACTACGCTTTTCAGCCTCGCCTTAGGGGTCGACTCACCCTGCCCCGATTAACGTTGGACAGGAACCCTTGGTCTTCCGGCGAGCGGGCTTTTCACCCGCTTTATCGTTACTTATGTCAGCATTCGCACTTCTGATACCTCCAGCAGACCTCACAGTCCACCTTCGACGGCTTACAGAACGCTCCCCTACCCAACAACACATAGTGTCGCTGCCGCAGCTTCGGTGCATGGTTTAGCCCCGTTACATCTTCCGCGCAGGCCGACTCGACCAGTGAGCTATTACGCTTTCTTTAAATGATGGCTGCTTCTAAGCCAACATCCTGGCTGTCTGTGCCTTCCCACATCGTTTCCCACTTAACCATGACTTTGGGACCTTAGCTGGCGGTCTGGGTTGTTTCCCTCTTCACGACGGACGTTAGCACCCGCCGTGTGTCTCCCGTGATAACATTCTCCGGTATTCGCAGTTTGCATCGGGTTGGTAAGCCGGGATGGCCCCCTAGCCGAAACAGTGCTCTACCCCCGGAGATGAGTTCACGAGGCGCTACCTAAATAGCTTTCGGGGAGAACCAGCTATCTCCCGGTTTGATTGGCCTTTCACCCCCAGCCACAAGTCATCCGCTAATTTTTCAACATTAGTCGGTTCGGTCCTCCAGTTAGTGTTACCCAACCTTCAACCTGCCCATGGCTAGATCACCGGGTTTCGGGTCTATACCCTGCAACTTAACGCCCAGTTAAGACTCGGTTTCCCTGCGGCTCCCCTATACGGTTAACCTTGCTACAGAATATAAGTCGCTGACCCATTATACAAAAGGTACGCAGTCACCCTGATAAATCAAGGCTCCCACTGCTTGTACGTACACGGTTTCAGGTTCTGTTTCACTCCCCTCGCCGGGGTTCTTTTCGCCTTTCCCTCACGGTACTGGTTCACTATCGGTCAGTCAGGAGTATTTAGCCTTGGAGGATGGTCCCCCCATATTCAGACAGGATGTCACGTGTCCCGCCCTACTCATCGAACTCACAGCAAGTGCAGCTTCGTGTACGGGGCTATCACCCTGTATCGCGCCACTTTCCAGAGGCTTCCACTGCTGCACAAACTGATTCAGGTTCTGGGCTGTTCCCCGTTCGCTCGCCGCTACTGGGGGAATCTCGGTTGATTTCTTTTCCTCTGGGTACTTAGATGTTTCAGTTCCCCAGGTTCGCCTCATTAAGCTATGTATTCACTTAATGATAATGCAACGAATTGCATTGGGTTTCCCCATTCGGGTATCGACGGTTGTAGCGCCTCATATCGGCTTACCGTCGCTTATCGCAGATTAGCACGCCCTTCATCGCCTCTGACTGCCAGGGCATCCACCGTGTACGCTTAGTCGCTTAACCTCACAACCCACAAGTGTTTCCACTGCGGTTGCAAGCATTTGAGAGACTCGAACACATCGCGATTCATTTCTTATTACGGAGAAATGAGACGACGCGTCGTTTCAATTTTCAGCTTGTTCCGGATTGTTAAAGAGCAATATCTTAAAACCTGACTCGAAAGTCAGCTTTAAGATATTTTCAGCGACACCTTTCACCTGTCACCAAGCAAGTGGCGTCCCCTAGGGGATTCGAACCCCTGTTGCCGCCGTGAAAGGGCGGAGTCCTAACCGCTAGACGAAGGGGACACGGGGTGTCGCGACTTCGCAGGCGCCTTGCTCATTACTTTTTCATCAGACAATCTGTGTGGGCACTACGCGGGTATCTTCACATAGGTAAGGAGGTGATCCAACCGCAGGTTCCCCTACGGTTACCTTGTTACGACTTCACCCCAGTCATGAATCACAAAGTGGTAAGCGCCCTCCCGAAGGTTAAGCTACCTACTTCTTTTGCAACCCACTCCCATGGTGTGACGGGCGGTGTGTACAAGGCCCGGGAACGTATTCACCGTAGCATTCTGATCTACGATTACTAGCGATTCCGACTTCACGGAGTCGAGTTGCAGACTCCGATCCGGACTACGACGCACTTTATGAGGTCCGCTTGCTCTCGCGAGGTCGCTTCTCTTTGTATGCGCCATTGTAGCACGTGTGTAGCCCTGGCCGTAAGGGCCATGATGACTTGACGTCATCCCCACCTTCCTCCGGTTTATCACCGGCAGTCTCCTTTGAGTTCCCGACATGACTCGCTGGCAACAAAGGATAAGGGTTGCGCTCGTTGCGGGACTTAACCCAACATTTCACAACACGAGCTGACGACAGCCATGCAGCACCTGTCTCACGGTTCCCGAAGGCACTAAGGCATCTCTGCCGAATTCCGTGGATGTCAAGGCCAGGTAAGGTTCTTCGCGTTGCATCGAATTAAACCACATGCTCCACCGCTTGTGCGGGCCCCCGTCAATTCATTTGAGTTTTAACCTTGCGGCCGTACTCCCCAGGCGGTCGACTTAACGCGTTAGCTCCGGAAGCCACGCCTCAAGGGCACAACCTCCAAGTCGACATCGTTTACGGCGTGGACTACCAGGGTATCTAATCCTGTTTGCTCCCCACGCTTTCGCACCTGAGCGTCAGTCTTCGTCCAGGGGGCCGCCTTCGCCACCGGTATTCCTCCAGATCTCTACGCATTTCACCGCTACACCTGGAATTCTACCCCCCTCTACGAGACTCAAGCTTGCCAGTTTCAAATGCAGTTCCCAGGTTGAGCCCGGGGATTTCACATCTGACTTAACAAACCGCCTGCGTGCGCTTTACGCCCAGTAATTCCGATTAACGCTTGCACCCTCCGTATTACCGCGGCTGCTGGCACGGAGTTAGCCGGTGCTTCTTCTGCGGGTAACGTCAATGACGAAGGTTATTAACCCTCATCCCTTCCTCCCCGCTGAAAGTACTTTACAACCCGAAGGCCTTCTTCATACACGCGGCATGGCTGCATCAGGCTTGCGCCCATTGTGCAATATTCCCCACTGCTGCCTCCCGTAGGAGTCTGGACCGTGTCTCAGTTCCAGTGTGGCTGGTCATCCTCTCAGACCAGCTAGGGATCGTCGCCTAGGTGAGCCGTTACCCCACCTACTAGCTAATCCCATCTGGGTTCATCCGATGGTGTGAGGCCCGAAGGTCCCCCACTTTGGTCTTGCGACGTTATGCGGTATTAGCTACCGTTTCCAGTAGTTATCCCCCTCCATCGGGCAGATCCCCAGACATTACTCACCCGTCCGCCACTCGTCACCCGGGGAGCAAGCTCCCCTGTGCTACCGTTCGACTTGCATGTGTTAGGCCTGCCGCCAGCGTTCAATCTGAGCCATGATCAAACTCTTCAATTAAAAAGCTTGATGCTCAAAGAATTAAAACTGTTATTCGTAATGAATATAGTAGTCACTCTTGAGACTTGATATTTCAAATTTTTTCCATCCGAGGATGGTTTGCGATATCAACCCTGCGAGTGCCCACACAGATTGTCTGATAAATTGTTAAAGAGCAGTGCAATCAGCGATTTGGCTTGCTGTTGCGAGGTGGCGTATATTACGCTTTCCTCCTTCAGAGTCAACCTCTTTTTCAGAAGTTTTTCTCCGGCGGTTCAGAACTTCCTGAACCTCTCAACACCGTGGCTGGTAAGCCGTTGTTCCGTGTCGATGGAGGCGCATTATAGGGAGTTCTCCGCAGGCCGCAACAGGTAAATTGCGATAAATTAACTGTTTGCTGCAATCCCCAGCAAAAGGCCACCTTATACGTGGTTATGCACAAACTTATCCACATTCATTATCGGGCGGAAATTTTGACGAGCATCACGCAAACGTTTTCGCTACAATGCCGGGCGACGTAACGGGCTCTCCTTTTGGGGCGTTACCTGAAACTTATCTTCTCTCCCTCTATATATAGAGAGAAAGCTAAGCTTGATGTAACGCTGTTTCATTACCCCAAGTCATTGCGAACCAAAGCCAAGGGATATAACCACCATGCAACAACCTCGTCCTCTACGCCGCGCGCTGCTCAGCGTGTCTGATAAAGCCGGTATCCTTGAATTTGCCCAGGCGCTCTCCAGCCGTGGTGTTGAACTACTCTCCACCGGAGGCACTGCTCGCCTGTTGGCTGATGCGGACCTGCCAGTGACCGAAGTATCGGATTACACCGGTTTCCCTGAAATGATGGATGGACGCGTCAAAACGCTGCACCCGAAAGTACACGGTGGCATTCTCGGTCGCCGCGGTCAGGATGATGCGATTATGGCGCAGCATGACATCTCCCCTATCGACATGGTGGTCGTCAATCTTTATCCGTTTGCTGAAACCGTGGCCCGCGAAGGTTGTTCACTGGAAGATGCGGTAGAGAATATCGATATCGGCGGCCCGACGATGGTGCGCTCCGCCGCCAAGAACCATAAAGATGTGGCGATCGTTGTAAACAGCAGTGACTACAGCGCGATCGTTGCCGAGCTGGATGCCAACGAAAACTCCCTGACGCTGGAAACGCGCTTCGACCTGGCAATCAAAGCCTTCGAACACACAGCCGCCTATGACAGCATGATCGCCAACTACTTCGGTAGCCTGGTACCGGCTTATCACGGCGAGTCCCGTGAGCCAGCTGGCCGCTTCCCGCGTACGTTAAACCTGAACTTCATTAAGAAGCAGGATATGCGTTACGGTGAAAACAGCCACCAGGATGCTGCCTTCTATATAGAAGAGAAGATCGCTGAAGCTTCGGTAGCCACTGCACAGCAGTTACAGGGCAAAGCGCTCTCTTATAACAACATCGCTGATACCGATGCCGCACTGGAATGCGTTAAAGAATTTAGCGAGCCGGCCTGCGTGATCGTCAAGCATGCTAACCCGTGCGGTGTGGCGGTGGGTGATGCGATCCTCGATGCTTACGAGCGTGCTTACAAAACCGACCCGACTTCAGCATTCGGCGGCATTATTGCTTTTAACCGCGAACTGGACGAAGCGACCGCGCAGGCGATCATCAGCCGCCAGTTTGTTGAAGTGATTATTGCTCCTTCCGCCAGCGAAGCCGCGCTGAAAATCACCGCAGCTAAACAGAATGTACGCGTGCTGACCTGCGGCCAGTGGCAGCAGCGTCAAAAAGGGCTGGATTTCAAACGCGTTAATGGTGGCTTACTGGTGCAGGACCGCGATCTCGGAATGGTCGATGAGAGCCAGCTGCGCGTAGTCAGCCAGCGTCAGCCAAGCGAACATGAGCTGCGTGATGCGCTGTTCTGCTGGAAAGTTGCGAAATTCGTTAAGTCCAACGCCATCGTGTATGCCAGCAACAATATGACCATTGGCATTGGTGCTGGCCAGATGAGCCGCGTCTACTCAGCGAAAATTGCCGGTATTAAAGCCGCAGACGAAGGTCTGGAAGTGAAAGGCTGCGCGATGGCTTCCGACGCCTTCTTCCCGTTCCGCGATGGTATTGACGCTGCCGCCGCCGTTGGCGTTAGCTGTGTTATTCAGCCGGGCGGTTCGATTCGTGATGACGAAGTGATTGCCGCAGCCAACGAGCATGGTATTGCGATGATCTTTACCGACATGCGCCATTTCCGCCATTAATCGTCCTCTGGAGAATTTGTGATGAAAATTTTAGTTATCGGTAATGGCGGTCGTGAACACGCACTGGCCTGGAAAGCAGCCCAGTCTCCTTTGGCCGAAACGGTATTTGTCGCGCCAGGCAATGCCGGCACGGCGCTGGAACCCGCGCTGCAAAACGTGGCTATCAGCGCGACGGATATTTCGGCGCTGCTGAATTTTGCTCAGAGAGAAAAAATCGATCTGACTATCGTTGGCCCGGAAGCGCCACTGGTTATCGGTGTGGTTGATGCATTCCGCGCCGCCGGTCTGAAGATTTTTGGCCCGACTCAGGCGGCAGCACAGCTGGAAGGCTCAAAAGCTTTCACCAAAGATTTCCTGGCACGTCACCAGATTCCTACCGCGGAATACCAGAATTTCACCGAAACAGAGCCAGCTCTGGCATACGTGCGCAGTAAAGGCGCGCCAATTGTAATTAAAGCTGACGGTCTGGCTGCCGGTAAAGGCGTGATTGTCGCGATGACGCTGCAGGAAGCGGAAGATGCCATTCAGGATATGCTGGCTGGTAATGCTTTTGGCGACGCTGGCCACCGCATCGTGGTGGAAGAGTTTCTTGATGGTGAAGAGGCCAGTTTTATTGTGATGGTCGACGGTGAAAATGTGTTGCCGATGGCTACCAGCCAGGATCACAAACGCGTCGGTGATGGCGATACCGGCCCTAACACCGGTGGAATGGGTGCCTACTCCCCGGCGCCGGTAGTGACGGATGAAATCCACCAGCGTGTAATGGACGAAGTGATCTGGCCAACCGTTCGCGGCATGGCAGCAGAAGGTAATACTTACACGGGTTTCCTGTATGCCGGCCTGATGATCGACAGCAACAATCAGCCGAAAGTGATCGAATTTAACTGTCGCTTTGGCGATCCGGAGACGCAACCGATCATGCTGCGTCTGCAATCGGATCTGGTTGATCTTTGCCTCGCGGCCTGCGACGGTAAATTAGATCAGAAAGATTCACAGTGGGATCCGCGCCCTTCACTGGGTGTGGTGCTGGCGGCAGGAGGTTATCCGGGCAACTACAATACCGGCGACCAGATCCACGGATTGCCACTGGAAGAAGTCGCTGACGGTAAAGTATTCCACGCCGGAACCACCATGCAGGACGATCTGGTGGTGACCAATGGTGGACGCGTATTATGCGTAACCGCGCTGGGTGATGATGTGGCTGCGGCACAACAGCGGGCTTATCAGCTGATGGAGCACATCTCGTGGGATGGCAGTTTTTGCCGTAAGGATATCGGTTACCGCGCGATTAATCGCAAATAAACCGCAAATGGGCGGTGAGAAGGTATTGCCGCCCATTCTGACACCTGTCAGAAATCTTTTTCCGTCGGCTCCCACTGACAAAAATCTTCATTTGCCACCAACAGTAACTGCGTGCCTTCTGGCGCCTCCAGCCAGGCGATGCTCACCGGAACCGCCGAACGACTCTGTCGCTGCATAATATATTGTATTGCGCTGTTATCCAGTGCTGGTTTTTCCTGCGCGCCCTGACAGGTTTTCACCTCGCCGCCCGAAAGCCAGTGCCCCTGTTTCAGCATCACACGCCCGGTAAGCAACGCGTCGCTAATTCTCAGCATTCGCTGTGCATCGAAAATATAAAGCTCTACAGCGTCCGCTGAGACCGATTCGCGTCGGCCCACTAACTGACGCTGCATAAAATTGAGTTTTCCCTGCTGATCGAATCGCAAGGTGATGTCATCAGGATGCGCGCCTTTAATATGCCGCTCGATGGAGAGCAAATTGCCAGCCTGCCAGTGGTAATCGGTGATCTCAGTCGCGTCGCCTTCAAACGGGCTAAATACCGTCATCATATGCGACACTTCCTGATGGGTGTCTTTGCGCCAGATACGCACCGCACCGCGATCGGCCAGATAGCCGCTGGCGGTAAAGTCCGGCAGAGAAGAACGCGAGCTACAACCCGCAAGAAGAACCATTGAAAGAATTAAAACGGACTTTAATTTCATAAAGCGTCATCGTCACTGTCAGATTGGTGCGAGCACTACGCAAGCCGAATATGACAAGTAAGATAGCCTGGGCAGCCAAAAAAACAAAAGGAGCGATTAATCGCTCCCAGTGTTCAAACCTTCACTGTAACGCTATTACTTAACAGCGTCTTTCAGTGCTTTACCAGATACGAATGCCGGTACGTTTGCAGCAGCAATTTTGATTTCGTTGCCAGTCTGCGGGTTGCGGCCAGTACGCTCAGCACGGTGGTTAACTTTAAAGGTACCAAAACCAACCAGTTGTACAGCATCACCTTCTTTCAGAGACTCAGTAATCGCAGCCAGGGTGGATTCCAGAGCAGCTTTAGCCTGGGTCTTAGACAGGTCCGCTTTGTCCGCAATTACATCAATCAGTTGAGTCTTGTTCATAAGTTATCCTTACAGTGTATTTATCGCTTGCTAAGCATCAAGTGCGAGGGAAAAGCCAGCATTCGGCACTCTTCAGCCTGCACGCACCGATAGCAACATTTTTCAGCCCCCCAAATGTAGACCAGACAGGGGGCGAATGTGAAGCCTTTAGGCATGACAAATCAGGCGTGAAGTCACGTTTTATCGCCTTACTGCTGAAAATTTATACCGATGTTACTGATTCCCGACTCGCGCAGGTCAGATCGCAGTCCTTTAATCAGGTCCAGGTCCCGCTCCTCGCAGGCTGCCAGCAGGCGAAAAATCTCCCACTGGATGTCCCACTCCTCTTCCACTGCAGGATTAACTTTTAGCTCATCATCGGTCATTTCGCGACCGGCCTGAGTCATTTCGAGGATAGCAACGGTCGTGATCGAAGTTTCACTCACTTCGATGGCATGACTAAAGGTTTCACCGCTCAGACGTGAGTGCAGCAACTCGCTCAGCGCCACGCAGGCATCAATTGCCGGGTGAACGCCGTAAACATCGTAATCCTCTGCCGCTGGAATCGCCTCTTCCAGTTTTTCCAGCTGGCTGTCGAAATTCACTTTGGCATCTTTCACCACCAGCGTTTCCCATACCAGATCGAGGATGCGGCGATACAGCTGAGGATCGGCAAAACCGGTCTGCTGGCAGAATGCCCAATAGTTGGGATACATACGCTCGCACAGGCAAGCCATAAAAGTAACGTGCTGCCAGCTTTCCAGCTTTTCCAGCCGCAGATGAATCGGATTACGTAACATGTTGGGATCTCATAGACATTGACGCGCGGCCTGCAGTGTACCTGAAAAGCCGCTGACTCACACCGTTAACCCTGTTGCTGCCAGCGCACGAAAGCGCTGCGCTGTGAGGCGACGGCGTCTGCCCAGCGGGTCGGTTCCGGCAGGCGATAACCCGCCATACAGTTCTCTACCCACTGTAGCGCGGTATCCAGACTGACGCGATGACCGCCTGAAACAAACAGCGGGTTACAGCGTTTTTTACTGCGCCATACCCAGCCGATCTGCTCGCCTTTATCCAGCAGCGGCTGACGGGAGCCCGGTTCTTCATCAAGCGGCTCAAAACGACCGCACAGACGTCGCTTTGCCACGCCAATGGTCGGCACATCCACCAGCAGCCCAAAATGGCTGGCAACGCCCAAGCGTCGCGGATGCGAAATGCCGTGACCATCGACCAGCACCAAGTCGGGTCGATGCTCCAGCATCTGCCAGGCAGCCAGTAGCGCAGGATATTCTCGGAAGGAGAGGAAGCCCGGAATATAGGGCATGGTGGTGGCGATGCGCGCCACCTTGTATTCAACCAGTTTTAACGAAGGATATTCCAGTATGACCAGCGCCGCGCGGGTAACCTCACCCTGCTGCTCGAATCCGACATCCGCGCCAGCAATCAGGCGCGGCGGCAAACAGTCAAAGTCATCGTGGCGAACCACTTCCGCTGCACGGGCCAGCTGCTCAGCGCGCAGCGCCTGAATATCCATGCTTACTCCTGATGGTAAGGACGCGATAACGCGTGTACTGCCTCCACAAAGGCACCGGCATGCTCTGGTGGCACATCCTGATGAATACCGTGCCCCAGGTTAAATACATGGCCGTTACCCTTACCGAAGCCTTGCAGAATGCCAGCAACTTCCTGCTGAATGCGTTCTGGCGAAGCATAAAGCATCGACGGGTCCATATTGCCCTGTAACGCGACTTTGTCACCGACGCGACGACGCGCATCGGCGATATCAGTCGTCCAGTCCAGGCCCAGCGCATCACAACCGGTTGCCGCCATCTCTTCCAGCCACTGACCGCCGCCTTTAGTAAACAGCGTTACCGGCACACGGCGGCCTTCGTTTTCATGCAGCAGGCCGTCGACGATTTTATGCATGTAGTACAGGGAGAAATCACGATAGTCGCGACCGGTCAGCACGCCACCCCAGGTATCAAAAATCATCAGCGACTGCGCACCCGCACGGATCTGAGCGTTCAGATACAGCGTGACGCTATCTGCCAGCTTATCCAGCATCAGATGCAGCGTTTCCGGCTCGGCATACATCATTTTTTTGATTTTGGTGAAGGCTTTGCTGCTGCCGCCTTCAACCATGTAGGTCGCCAGCGTCCACGGACTGCCGGAGAAACCAATCAGCGGCACTTCACCCTGCAGGTTTTTACGAATGGTGCGTACAGCGTTCATCACGTAACCCAGTTCGTGCTCCGGGTCCGGGATTGGCAGTTTTTCCACATCGGCGCGACAGGTAATCGGCGATGAGAAACGTGGGCCTTCACCGGTTTCGAAGTAGAGCCCTAAGCCCATCGCATCAGGAATGGTCAGGATATCGGAGAACAGGATCGCCGCATCAAGCGGATAACGTCGCAGTGGTTGCAGCGTGACTTCACACGCCAGCTCGGCATTCTTGCACAGTGACATAAAGTCACCCGCCACTGCGCGAGTGGCTTTGTACTCTGGCAAATAACGTCCTGCCTGACGCATCATCCATACCGGGGTGATATCAACGGGCTGGCGCAGCAGAGCACGCAGGTAACGATCGTTCTTCAATTCACTCATCATCAGACTCTCTCAAAAACAGGTGCTCAGTATATCACTCATTGCGCTTCGGCGCGGCACAGTGCAACAGTATCCTCAATCAGCCGACGGGCCACCGTACCCGGCGGCGGTAACAGCGGCAGCTCGTCATAGCGATACCAGCCAGCGTCAATCAGCTCTTTACCATCGTGCTGCAACTCACCGGCATCGTATTCGGCCATAAACGCCATCATCAGTGAATGAGGAAACGGCCACGGCTGCGAAGTCACGTAACGCACGTTTTTCACTTTGACGCTGCTCTCTTCCATCACTTCACGCGCCACGGCTTGCTCCAGCGTTTCGCCGACCTCAACAAATCCGGCCAGTACGGTATAAATACCGTTGCGATGGCGGGCATGCTGCGCCAGCAGTATCTCGTCGCCACGGCGAATGGCGACAATAATGCAGGGCGCGATTTGCGGATAGTAACGCTGACGACAATGGCCGCAGAGACAGGCATTTTCACTTTTGCTGTGGTGCATTTCGTGGCCGCAATAACCGCACCAGCGATGAGAGCGGAAGAATTCTGCCAGTTGGACCCCGCGCCCCGCCAGTTGAAACAACCCGACATCCTGATCGATAATTTGCCGTACCGATCCCATATTTTCCGCGCGGTTCTCGCGGATCAACCACACCTTTTCACCCTGCCATTCACCGATCAGCGATCCTTTCGATCCTGTCAGCCCGAAAGTTTCCGCATTACCGTGCGGCAGATCCCCCTTCGGTAACCAAAGTTTCTGCTCATGGCTGACAACCCACCAGCCAGCGTCTACGCTTGAGATCTCATGTTCCATAAAATTTGTTATCCTTTGCTTTAACAGGCACTCTGTAGTACTGATGTTAAGTATTCGGAAAGATGCTTATAACTATAATACCCAAAGTAGCAGGGTATTTACTCAACGGAGTTGATCATGCTTAACCAGTTAGATGCTCTGGCCGCACGCGTCGGTGGTAGTAATGAACTGGTGGATCTCTGGTTAAATGCCCGCAGACCGCTACTGGCCGCCTATTATCAGTTAGTGGGTATGAAGCCTAACAAAGATCCACTAACCGTACTTGACGATGAAGCTCTGGATAACTTTTGTCAGAGACTGGTGGACTACCTTTCCACCGGACACTTCAATATTTACGAACGTATCATTGATGAACTGCAGGGTGATAGCCCGCTGATTGCGGCTTCCCAGATTTATCCGGCGCTGCAGGCCAACACTGAACGCATCATGGATTATTACGATACTCACCTGGAAACGGCGATTGATGATGACAACTGTCTGGAATTCCAGCAGGCATTATCCGGCGTCGGTGAAGCGCTTGAAGCACGCTTTACTCTTGAAGATAAGCTGATTCAGCTCGCCTTCGACCACAAATTGCGCCCACAGCCAGCGGCCAATGAGCCTGCTCTGGTTCGTCCGGCGTAAGGTTGCTCAGGTAGTAAATTTGTTGTAGTTTGCCAAAAGCCCCCCTATGCTGGAGGGGCTATTTTTTGGTTGTGTTTTATACGACCAACATCTTGTCGGAGTGCCCCCCGGGGCTGAGACCGTTAATTCGGGATCCGCGGAACCTGATCAGGTTAGTACCTGCGAAGGGAACAAGAGTAAACAATCTTTTTCGGTGTTTGCCGACACGTCGTCACACCGTCTGTTACTCCCTCCGAACTCCGGACAAGCCATTTTTCCTTGTAATCAGGATATGAGCTATGTCTACCGTTGAGAAAAAATCCCGTCGTCGTGAGCAACGCGCTCAGGCCCAACAGTTTATCGATTCCCTGCAAGGCACCGCTTTTCCCAATTCCAGACGAATTTATCTGAGCGGTTCACGCGCGGATATTCGTGTGCCAATGCGTGAAATTCAGCTGAGCCAGACCATGGTGGGTGGCAGCAAAGATCAGCCAAAATTTGAGGATAACGAGCCGGTCCCGGTGTACGACACTGCCGGTCCGTATGGCGATCCGAGCGCCAGCATTGATGTCCATACTGGCCTGGAGAAATTACGTGCCGGCTGGATTGCTGAACGTGGTGATACACAAGAGATCGACCAGCTCAGCTCAAGCTATAGCCAGCAGCGGCTGGCCGATGAAGGACTGGAGCATTTGCGCTTTGATAACCTGCCGCGCCCGAAGCGCGCGCTGGCCGGTCGCTGTGTCACCCAGTTGCACTATGCTCGCCTCGGCATCATCACGCCGGAAATGGAATTTATCGCGCTGCGGGAAAATATGGGCCGCGATCGCATCCGCGGTGAGGTTCTGCTGCAACAGCATCCCGGCAACAGTTTCGGTGCACAGCTGCCGGAAAATATCACCGCCGAGTTTGTCCGCCAGGAAGTGGCCGCAGGTCGCGCGATTATCCCGGCCAATATCAATCATCCGGAATCGGAACCGATGATTATCGGCCGTAACTTCCTGGTGAAAGTGAATGCCAATATTGGTAATTCCGCGGTCACCTCTTCGATTGAAGAGGAAGTGGAGAAACTGGTGTGGTCTACCCGCTGGGGTGCCGACACGGTAATGGATCTCTCTACCGGCCGCTATATTCACGAAACTCGCGAATGGATTTTGCGTAACAGCCCGGTGCCGATTGGTACGGTGCCGATTTATCAGGCGCTGGAGAAAGTGAATGGCATTGCCGAAGACCTTAACTGGGAAATCTTCCGCGATACGCTGCTGGAACAGGCCGAACAGGGAGTGGATTATTTTACTATTCACGCCGGTGTGCTGCTGCGCTACGTGCCAATGACCGCGAAACGTCTGACCGGTATTGTCTCACGTGGCGGATCGATTATGGCCAAATGGTGCCTGTCACATCACCAGGAGAGCTTCCTTTATCAGCATTTCCGCGACATCTGCCAGATTTGCGCCGCCTATGATATTTCGCTGTCATTAGGCGACGGCCTGCGCCCCGGCTCGATTCAGGATGCCAATGACGAAGCACAGTTTGCCGAGCTGCGTACGCTGGGTGAGTTGACGAAAATCGCCTGGGAATATGATGTGCAGGTGATGATTGAAGGTCCGGGCCATGTGCCGATGCAGATGATTCGCCGGAATATGACCGAACAGCTGGAACACTGCCATGAAGCACCGTTCTATACCCTCGGCCCGTTAACCACCGATATTGCGCCAGGCTATGACCATTTCACCTCAGGCATTGGCGCGGCGATGATTGGCTGGTTCGGCTGTGCGATGCTCTGTTACGTTACGCCTAAAGAGCATCTTGGCCTGCCAAACAAGGAAGACGTCAAACAGGGACTGATCACCTACAAAATTGCCGCCCACGCCGCCGACCTCGCCAAAGGCCATCCGGGCGCGCAGATCCGCGATAACGCCATGTCAAAAGCACGCTTCGAATTCCGCTGGGAAGATCAGTTTAACCTGGCACTGGACCCGCATACCGCCCGGGCTTACCACGATGAAACTCTGCCGCAGGAATCCGGCAAAGTGGCACATTTCTGTTCCATGTGCGGCCCGAAATTCTGCTCAATGAAGATTACCCAGGAAGTGCGTGAATATGCCGCGCAGCAAGAGGCAATGGCACAGCCGATTGAGGTCGGCATGGCGCAGATGTCGACGGAATTCCGCAGTCGCGGCGGCGAACTTTATCACCCGGCCGATGGCCTGCAACAGGAGGAAAATGTATGAGCGCGCCCTTCCCTGCCACTGAAAAAAAACTCGGGCTTTATCCAGTGGTCGACAGTGTGGAATGGATTGCCCGCTTGCTGGACGCGGGTGTTCGCACCATCCAGTTGCGGATAAAAGATCAGCCTGACGAGGCAGTAGAACCGGCGATAGCTGCAGCCATCGCGCTGGGTAAACGCTATCGCGCACGTTTGTTTATCAATGATTACTGGCAGCTGGCAATTAAACATAACGCTTACGGCGTGCATCTCGGTCAGGAGGATCTGGATGTGGCCGATTTAGCCGCAATACGCAATGCCGGGCTGCGGCTGGGCCTTTCCACCCACGACGACGCTGAGCTGGATCGGGCGCTTGCCGTGCGCCCCTCTTATATCGCACTCGGCCATATTTTTCCTACCCAAACTAAAGATATGCCCTCTGCGCCACAGGGGCTGAATGAACTGAAACGCCATATTCGCCGTCTGGGCGATATTTCTACCGTAGCAATCGGCGGCATCAGCATTGAGCGGGCACCCGAAGTGCTGGCCTGCGGTGTCGGCAGTATTGCGGTGGTCAGCGCCATTACTCAGGCGGCAGACTGGCGACAAGCCACGCAAACTCTGCTGACGCTGACAGAGCCACAAGGGGCTGAGCATGCTGAATGACAGTGACTTCCTGCGCTACAGCCGTCAGCTGCTGCTGGAGGAGTTCGGCATCGAAGCTCAGGAAAAATTGCAGCACGCCAGCGTACTGATCGTCGGACTGGGCGGTCTGGGCTCACCTGCCGCGCTTTATCTGGCGGCCGCGGGAGTGGGCAAATTGCTGCTGGCAGATGATGACAAATTGCATATCAGCAATTTACAGCGACAGATTTTGTTTCGCAGTAGCGAAATCGGACAGCCAAAAGCGCTGCTGGCTCAGGGACATTTGCAGGCGATTAATCCACAGGTGGAGTCAATCGCGCTGGAACAACGAATGGATCCGCTGTCGCTGAAGACCGCAGTACAACAGGTCGATCTGGTGCTGGACTGCAGCGATAACATGACCACGCGTCAACAGGTGAATGCCGCCTGTGTTGCCAGCAACACACCGCTGGTCAGCGGCAGTGCGGTTGGCTTCGGCGGCCAGTTGATGGTCATCACCCCGCCGTGGACGCAGGGTTGCTACCGCTGCCTGTGGCCGGATGAAGCGGAACCCCAGCGTAATTGCCGTACCGCAGGAGTACTTGGCCCGGTCGTCGGTGTGATTGGCACGTTGCAGGCGCTGGAAGCCGTTAAATTACTGGCCGGACATTCATCACCGCTCAACGGCAAACTGCGACTGTTTGATGGCCGCCAACAGACCTGGCGCAGCTTAAATCTGCAGCGCTCGCCACACTGTCCGGTTTGTGGAGGCGAGTCATGAGGATTGTGGTCAATGACCAGCCGATAACGCTGGATATGCCGTTGTCGATTGTGGCGCTGCTTGAACAACTGGAACATCACCAGCCCGGTACCGCGCTGGCGGTTAATCAGACCATTGTGCCACGCGCCCATTGGCCGTCTTATCAGTTACAGGAGGGCGATGAACTGGTGATTTTCCAGGCCATCGCCGGAGGTTGATATGCTACACATTGCAGACAAAAGCTTTTCATCACGCCTGTTTACCGGAACCGGAAAATTTGCCACGCCAGGATTGATGCTGGAGTCGATTGCCGCATCAGGTTCTCAGCTGGTCACTATGGCGATGAAACGTGTTGACCTGAAAGGCGGAGATGATGGCATCCTCGCCCCGTTACAGCAGCTTGGCGTGCAGCTTCTGCCCAATACTTCAGGGGCAAAAACCGCGGCGGAGGCGATATTTGCCGCGCACCTGGCCCGTGAAGCGCTGGGCACTCACTGGGTAAAACTCGAAATTCATCCCGATATGCGCTACTTATTGCCGGATCCCATCGAAACGCTGAAAGCTGCCGAACAGCTGGTTAAAGATGGATTTGTGGTGCTGCCCTACTGCAGTGCCGACCCGGTATTGTGTAAGCGCCTGGAAGAAGCGGGCTGTTCCGCAGTGATGCCTCTGGGTGCGCCTATCGGCAGCAATCAGGGATTAAAAACCCGCGATTTACTGGCGATCATCATCGAACAGGCAAAGGTGCCTGTCGTCGTCGATGCCGGTATTGGCGCACCCAGCCATGCCAGCGAAGCGCTGGAAATGGGCGCAGATGCGGTGCTGGTTAATACCGCGATTGCGGTGGCACGTGACCCGGTGCAGATGGCGCGGGCCTTTAAGCTGGCGGTGGAGGCCGGAGAACTGGCATGGCACAGCGGGCTGGGTGTATCGCAGCAGCAGGCGGTCGCGTCCAGCCCGCTTACCGCATTTTTGCAGCACGGTGAGGTGTCATCATGAATGACTTTATCTCACGCTGGCAAACCCTGAACTGGGATGATATTACCCTGCGTATCAACAGCAAAACTGCCGCCGATGTTGAACGTGCTTTGAATGCTTCGCGCGTCGGACGTGAAGAGTTGATGGCGTTGCTGTCACCAGCAGCGGCGGCTTATCTCGAACCGCTGGCGCAAAAGGCACAGCGGCTGACGCGCCAGCGGTTCGGTAATACCGTCAGCTTCTATGTTCCGCTCTATCTCTCCAATCTGTGCGCCAATGACTGCACTTACTGCGGTTTCTCAATGAGCAATCGCATCAAGCGCAAAACGCTGGACAGTGATGAAATTGCCCGAGAATGTGAAGCGATACGCGCAATGGGATTCGATCACTTATTGCTGGTGACCGGCGAACATCAAAGTAAAGTGGGCATGGACTATTTTCGTCAGCACCTGCCGGCGATTCGACAGCGCTTTAGCTCGTTGATGATGGAAGTGCAGCCGATGTCGCAGGATGAATACGCTGAGTTAAAAACTTTGGGGCTGGATGGCGTACTGGTGTATCAGGAGACCTATCATCAGGCGGTGTATAGCCAGCATCATCTGAAAGGTAACAAGCAGGACTTCTTCTTCCGACTGGAAACCCCCGATCGTCTTGGACGTGCCGGGATCGATAAGATCGGTCTGGGCGCGCTGATCGGCCTGTCTGACAGCTGGCGTACCGACTGCTTGATGGTTGCTGAACACCTGTTATGGTTGCAGCAAACTTACTGGCAAAGCCGTTACTCACTCTCCTTCCCGCGCCTGCGGCCTTGTGCCGGCGGCATAGAACCCGCATCGATTATGAGCGAAAGCCAGCTAGTGCAGGTGATTTGCGCGTTTCGTCTGTTCTCACCGGATGTGGAACTGTCGCTGTCAACGCGTGAATCGCCGTTTTTCCGCGATCATGTGGTGCCGCTGGCGATCAACAGCGTCAGCGCCTTTTCCAAAACTCAACCGGGTGGCTATGCCGATAATCGCCCGGAACTTGAACAGTTTGCTCCCCATGATGCCCGCACACCGCAGCAGGTTGCTGCCGCGCTGAGCAAGGCGGGTTTGCAGCCAGTATGGAAGGACTGGGATGGTTATCTGGGACGCATCCCGCATCAAACCGTAAGCTGAAGCAACGACGACAGAAAGTTATCGGTACAGGCCGCAAGCCGCCAAAGCATCGCTGGCTGCAATGACCGACAGCGCTATAGTGGCGCTGTCGGTAGCAATTTCGTTATCGTCCGGGGCCGGTTGTTATCCCTTCAGGCTGGCCCCGCCTTCAACTTCTGCTACTGCTACTGCAGCAACGGGTATGCAACTCGCCATCGCACGCTCAACGGCTGCCCCGACTGTCGCCAGCGCCCGCTCGGTCTGTGGCGTGACCGCCAACGCGTAATTCAACCGCAAACAGTTACGATATTTACCCGAGGCGGAAAATAGCGAACCGACGCTAATCTGGATATGTGATTCTCGCAGTTCGCGGTTAAGTCGCACTGCATCGAATGCTTCCGGCAGCTCAATCCACATCAGAAATCCGCCCTGCGGACGACTGACGCAAATACCGCAGGGAAAATAGTGGCGCACCCAGTGGGTGAAAATAGTGAGGTTGCGCTGATAGTGCATGCGCATCTTACGCAGATGCGGCTGATAGTATCCCTGACGGATAAACTCAGCGACCGCCAGCTGAGTCTGGGTCGCGGTCGAGCCGGTGCCAATATATTTCAAATGCAGAACCCGATTAAGATAGCGGCCCGGCGCTACCCAGCCGACCCGCAATCCAGGTGCCAGCACTTTGGAAACCGAACTGCACAGCAGCACACGGCCATCTTCATCCATTGACTTGATGCTGAGCGGACGGGGATATTCGTAGACCAGCTCGCCATACACATCATCCTCAATAATGCCGATATCATAACGCTGCGCCATCGACAGCAGCGCCCGTTTGCGCGCCTCGGGCATGATAAAGCCCAATGGGTTATTACAGTTGGGTACGACGATCACGGCTTTTATCGGCCACTGTTCCAGCGCCAGCTCCAGCGCTTCAAGGCTGATGCCGGTAACGGAGTCGGTCGGGATCTCAATGACTTTGATACCAAAACCGCGCAGTGTCTGCATGGTACCGTGAAAGGTCGGCGACTCGACGGCAATAATGTCTCCCGGCTGACAAATGGCGCGGATCGATACTGACAGCGCCTCGTGGCAGCCGGTGGTAATCACAATCTCATCCGGCGACAGCTGACAACCACTGTCTATTGCCATCCGCGCCACCTGCTCACGCAGTGCCGCAACACCGTAAATATTGTCGTAATTCAGCATGCGCGGATCTTGCTTCTGCGCCAGGCGGCTGATGATTTTCCATAACGGTTTGATTGTCGGCTGGCTGGTATCAGGCATACCGCTGCCGAGCTGCAAAGTGTCTTCGTCCAGCCGGGAATTAATTAACTCGAGCACCGATTCCCACTGGGTGATTTCGACCGGGCGCTGTGCCGGTCGGGTGATCGGCGGTACCGGCGGCTTCGATTTACAGGGTGTGACGAAATAGCCCGATCGCGGCTGTGGAGTGATCAGCTGTTTCTCCTCAAGCAGGTGATAAGCCTGTTGCACGGTGCTGATACTGACACCATGCTCAGCACTCAGCGATCGTACCGAGGGCAGTCGTTCGCCTCCCTGATACAGCCCCTGCTCAATCCGCTGTGCCAGCAGCGTTGCCAGGTGTTGATAGCGCGTCATCGTATTACACTCACCTTAATCAGCCAGGTAAAAACCAGTACAGATCGCAGTAAAACCGACCATTCAGAAGTACTATCCGCCATTCTGTATGTTAAATAAAGGTGAATTTTGCATCTGTATTGAAAATCACTTTGCTCGCAAAATGGTTCTCAGATACCGGATGAGGAACAGATGATGGAATTTAATGAGAACCGTGCGGGTAAACCTTTTAAGCAGTCACCTTTTCGTTTGATGTTTATTCTGCCGTATCGCCTGTGGAAGGCGTGGCTACTGCGAAAGCAAACGCGAAAAATTTTATCGGCACTGAGTGACGCGCAACTGCGGGATATCGGCTTAACGTGTGAAGATGTCAGGCGCTATAAATAGTGTGTGTTGTTATTGGGCGAAGGATCAGCTTCGCCCCTTTTTTGCTAAATCAGTTACCGCGATAGGTAGAGTAACCGTACTGACTCAGCAATAACGGAATATGGTAGTGCTGATCGGTTTTAGTCACATGGAAAATCACCGGAATTTCCGGGAAGAAGGTATCCTGCTTCACTTTCTGGTAGTAATCGCCGGTTTTAAAAACCACTTTGTAGTCACCTTCAGCGAAGTCTTTACCTGCCGGATAGAGCGCGGTAATACGACCATTTTGATCGGTCGTACCCGATGCCAGTTTCACCCACTTATCCTGTTGTTTCTGTTCCAGCTCGACGTTAACCCCGGCAGTCGGTACGCCAGTTTGCAGATTGAGTACGTGTACGCTTAACGGATTTTTTGCCGCTGGCGCTTCAGCCGCGACCGCAGACAGTGATAAAAGTGTGGCAGAAGCCAGTAAAGCAGAAGGTAATAATTTCATTATGATGTCCTTAACATTAGGTGGCCTGATAAAAATACGCATGCACCGTTCAGAACGCCATTAATCGTTGAAATATACGAAATTTCCCAGGTCAGCCAAATTCTGTGCATAAAAAAACCGCTCCGAAGAGCGGTTTTTATAGCGTAATAGCAGACTAACGATTAATCGTTGTCGCTACCACCGAGGCCTGCATTCAGCAGTTCAGCCAGACTTGCAGATGCTTCATCTGCAGTCACCTGAGGTACTACTGGTGCTTCACCTGCCTGACGGCGACGCATACGATCCTGGTGATAAGCGTAACCGGTACCGGCTGGGATCAGACGACCCACGATTACGTTCTCTTTCAGGCCGCGCAGTTCGTCACGTTTACCTGCAACGGCTGCTTCGGTCAGGACACGTGTGGTCTCCTGGAACGATGCCGCAGAGATGAACGATTCGGTTGCCAGAGATGCCTTGGTGATACCCAGCAGATCGCGTGCAAAGGTCGCTGCAATCTTGCCGCTGTTTTCCAGATCGCGGTTCGCGATTTTAACGCGCGAGAACTCGACCTGCTCACCGTCCAGGAAGTCTGAACTACCGTTGTTCTCGATGGTTGCTTTACGCAGCATCTGACGAACAATGACTTCGATGTGTTTATCGTTAATCTTAACGCCTTGCAGACGGTAAACTTCCTGCACTTCGTTAGTGATATAACGGGTCACAGCATGCACGCCACGCAGACGCAGAATGTCATGCGGAGACTCTGGACCATCGGAAACCACATCACCACGTTCTACGCGCTCACCTTCGAACACGTTAAGCTGACGCCACTTAGGAATCATCTCTTCGTAGTGTTCGCTGCCATCAATCGGGGTGATCACCAGACGGCGTTTACCTTTGGTCTCTTTACCGAAGGAAATAATACCGCTGATCTCAGCCAGGATTGCCGGCTCTTTCGGACGACGGGCTTCGAACAGATCCGCAACGCGTGGCAGACCACCGGTAATATCCTTGGTACCGCCTGATTCCTGAGGAACACGCGCCAGGGTATCACCTGAACTGATCTTAATACCATCTTCCAGCTGGACGATCGCTTTGCCTGGCAGGAAGTACTGAGCTGGCATATCTGAACCAGGGATCAGAACATCATTACCGTTCGCATCAACGATTTTCAGTGCCGGACGCAGATCTTTACCACCGGTAGTACGCTCAGCACTGTCGAGGATAACCAGTGAAGAAAGACCGGTTAAGTCGTCAGTCTGACGGGTGATGCTCTGGCCGTCGACCATATCCGTGAAGCGAATGAAACCACTCACTTCGGTGATAACTGGCATGGTATGCGGATCCCAGTTCGCGACGGTTTCGCCCGCTGCGGCCTGTTCGCCATCACCTTTCGCCATGGTGGCACCGTAAGGAACTTTATAGCTCTCTTTGGTACGACCAAATTCGTCGATCATTTTCAGTTCAACGTTACGCGAGGTGATCACCAGCTTACCAGCGGAGTTCGTTACCGATTTCGCGTTGGTCAGCTTGATAGTACCTTTGTTCTTCACCTGAATGCTGGATTCGGCTGCCGCACGCGATGCCGCACCACCGATGTGGAACGTACGCATGGTCAGCTGAGTACCCGGCTCACCGATGGACTGTGCTGCAATAACGCCGATCGCTTCACCTTTATTGATGATGTGACCACGCGCCAGATCGCGTCCATAACAGTGTGCACACACACCGAAGTCAGTTTCACAACTTACCACGGAGCGGACTTTCAGGCTGTCGACAGAGTGCTCTTCCAACAGGTCACACTGGTGCTCGTGCAGCAGAGTGTTACGTGGCAGCAGAATGTCTGCAGTACCTGGCTTGAGAACGTCTTCCGCAGTAACACGGCCGAGTACGCGCTCACGCAGTGGTTCTTTAACATCACCACCTTCGATAACCGGCGTCATCAGGATACCTTCGTGGGTACCACAGTCGTCTTCGGTTACGACCAGATCCTGTGCAACGTCAACCAGACGACGCGTCAGATAACCGGAGTTCGCAGTTTTCAGTGCGGTATCCGCCAGACCTTTACGTGCACCGTGCGTGGAGATGAAGTACTGGAGTACGTTCAGACCTTCACGGAAGTTCGCAGTGATTGGCGTCTCGATGATCGAACCATCTGGTTTCGCCATCAGACCACGCATACCTGCCAGCTGACGAATCTGTGCCGCAGAACCACGCGCACCGGAGTCGGCCATCATAAAGATGCTGTTGAAAGAAACCTGACGCTCTTCAACACCGTCACGGTTAATCACGGTTTCAGTCGACAGGTTTTCCATCATCGCTTTAGCAACGCGTTCGTTAGCTGCAGCCCAGATATCGATCACTTTGTTGTAGCGTTCGCCAGCGGTAACCAGACCAGACTGGAACTGCTGCTGGATTTCAGCAACTTCAGCTTCCGCTTCAGTGATGATTTCCACTTTCTTCGCCGGAATGACCATATCGTCGATACCTACCGATGCACCTGAACGGGCAGCGTAGGCAAAACCGGTGTACATGGTCTGGTCAGCAAAGATAACCGTCGGCTTCAGGCCCAAAATGCGGTAACAGGTGTTCAGCATTTTGGAGATCGCTTTCTTACCCAGCGCCTGGTTGACGATGGAGTAAGGCAGACCTTTAGGCACGATCATCCACAGGATGGCGCGACCAACGGTGGTGTCGATCAGGCTGGTTTTCTCAACCCACTCGTCCTGCTCGTTTTTCTCGTGCTCAGTAATACGCACTTTAACGCGAGCATGCAGCGATGCCAGGCCAGCACGGTAGATGCGCTCGGCTTCTTTCGGGCCGGTCAGCACCATGCCTTCGCCTTTGGCGTTAACACAGTCACGGGTCATGTAGTACAGACCCAGTACAACGTCCTGAGAAGGAACAATGATTGGCTCACCGTTCGCTGGAGACAGGATGTTGTTGGTAGACATCATCAGCGCACGCGCTTCCAGCTGGGCTTCCAGCGTCAGCGGTACGTGAACAGCCATCTGGTCACCATCGAAGTCGGCGTTGTATGCCGCACAGACCAGTGGGTGCAGCTGAATAGCTTTACCTTCGATCAGTACTGGCTCAAACGCCTGGATGCCCAGACGGTGCAGTGTTGGTGCACGGTTCAGCAACACCGGGTGTTCGCGGATCACTTCGTCGAGGATATCCCAGACGACAGCTTCTTCACGCTCAACCATTTTCTTGGCGGCTTTAATGGTGGTCGCGAGGCCACGCAGTTCCAGCTTGCCGTAGATAAACGGTTTGAACAGTTCCAGTGCCATTTTCTTCGGCAGGCCGCACTGATGCAGGCGCAGGTATGGACCTACGGTAATAACGGAACGACCAGAGTAGTCGACACGTTTACCCAGCAGGTTCTGACGGAAACGACCCTGCTTACCTTTAATCATGTCAGCCAGCGATTTCAGCGGACGCTTGTTAGAGCCGGTAATCGCACGACCGCGACGACCGTTGTCCAGCAGCGCATCGACCGCTTCCTGCAGCATACGTTTTTCGTTACGTACGATGATGTCTGGCGCAGCCAGATCCAGCAGACGTTTCAGACGGTTGTTACGGTTGATCACACGACGATAAAGGTCGTTCAGATCGGACGTAGCAAAACGGCCGCCATCCAGTGGAACCAGTGGACGCAGATCAGGTGGCAGTACCGGCAGCACGGTCAGGATCATCCACTCTGGTTTGTTACCAGACTGAACGAACGCTTCCAGCAGCTTGATACGCTTGGTCAGCTTCTTACGCTTGGTCTCGGAGTTGGTTTCGTTCAGCTCTTCACGCAGCTGCTCGCACTCTTGCTCCAGATCCATGTTTTTCAACAGCGCCTGGATAGCTTCCGCACCCATCTTTGCATCGAATTCATCACCAAACTCTTCCAGCGCATCCAGATACTGCTCTTCAGTCAGGATCTGGCGCTTCTCGAGGTTGGTCATGCCGCCTTCGATCACTACATAAGATTCGAAGTACAGCACGCGTTCGATATCACGCAGTGGCATGTCCAGCAGTAAACCGATGCGCGAAGGCAGCGATTTCAGGAACCAGATGTGCGCAGTTGGCGAAGCCAGCTCGATGTGACCCATGCGCTCACGGCGAACTTTGGTCTGTGTAACTTCAACGCCACACTTCTCACAGATCACACCGCGATGCTTCAGGCGCTTGTACTTACCGCACAAGCACTCATAGTCTTTTACCGGCCCGAAAATACGCGCACAGAACAGACCGTCACGTTCAGGTTTGAACGTACGATAGTTAATGGTTTCCGGCTTTTTAACTTCACCGAAAGACCAGGAACGGATCATGTCTGGCGAGGCCAGAGCAATTTTGATCGCATCAAACTCTTCTGTCTTAGTTTGCGCTTTCAGAAACTTTAGTAAGTCTTTCACGGATTAGCTCCCGTCGGAGTGAGACTTCTCAAGGCAGTCCGGTGTGACCCGGACGCCTCGTAACCAGTACGAATACAACTGCTTACCCAATCGGGTAGTTACTCGTCTTCCAGCTCGATGTTGATACCCAGCGAGCGGATCTCTTTCAACAGTACGTTGAAGGATTCCGGCATGCCTGGTTCCATCTGATGGTTGCCGTCCACGATGTTCTTATACATCTTAGTACGACCGTTGACGTCATCAGACTTAACGGTGAGCATTTCTTGCAGCGTATAGGCAGCGCCGTATGCTTCAAGCGCCCACACTTCCATCTCACCGAAGCGCTGACCACCGAACTGTGCCTTACCACCCAGCGGCTGCTGAGTAACGAGGCTGTAAGAGCCGGTAGAACGTGCATGCATCTTGTCATCAACCAGGTGGTTAAGTTTCAGCATGTACATGTAGCCAACGGTAACCGGACGCTCGAACTGCTCGCCAGTACGACCATCAAACAGCGTAATCTGACCGGAAGTCGGTAAACCGCCCAATTGCAGCAGTTCTTTGATTTCGCTTTCTTTAGCACCATCAAACACCGGCGTTGCGATTGGCATACCTTTTTTCAGGTTCTCTGCCAGACGCAGTACTTCATCATCGGTGAAGGTGTTCAGATCGACTTTCTGACGCACGTCGGTGCCCAGATCGTACGCGCGCTGGATAAACTCACGCAGTTTGGTCACTTCTTCCTGCTTTTTCAGCATCGAGTTGATTTTCTCACCGATACCTTTTGCAGCCATACCCAGGTGGGTTTCAAGAATCTGACCAATGTTCATACGTGATGGTACGCCCAGCGGGTTCAGTACGATGTCTACCGGCGTGCCGTTTTCATCGTAAGGCATATCTTCGATCGGGTTGATCTTGGAGATAACACCTTTGTTCCCGTGACGACCTGCCATTTTGTCACCAGGCTGGATCTGACGTTTAACCGCCAGATACACTTTCACGATTTTCAGCACGCCTGGTGCCAGATCATCGCCCTGAGTGATTTTGCGGCGTTTCGCTTCGAGTTTCTTCTCAAACTCGTGCTTCAGCTCGTCGTACTGCTCTGCCAGCTGCTCCAGCTGGTTTTGCTTGTCTTCGTCGGTCAGGCCGAGTTCCAACCAGCGCTCGCGTGGCAGCTTGTCCAGTTTCTCGGCTTCAACACCGCCAGAAACCAGCACGTAATTGATACGCGCAAACAGGCCAGCTTCGAGGATCTGCAGTTCTTCAGTCAGGTCTTTCTTCGCCTGCTTCAGCTGCATCTCTTCGATTTCCAACGCACGCTTGTCTTTTTCCACGCCATCGCGGGTAAAGACCTGAACGTCGATAACGGTACCGGAGACACCGTTTGGTACGCGCAGAGAAGAGTCTTTAACATCAGACGCTTTCTCACCAAAGATCGCACGCAGCAGCTTCTCTTCTGGCGTCAGCTGGGTTTCACCTTTCGGCGTTACCTTACCAACCAGAATGTCGCCACCGGTCACTTCAGCACCGATATACACGATACCGGACTCATCCAGTTTGGAGAGCGCAGCTTCACCCACGTTCGGGATATCAGCGGTGATCTCTTCTGGCCCCAGCTTGGTGTCACGCGACACACATGCCAGTTCCTGAATGTGGATGGTCGTGAAGCGATCTTCCTGTACTACGCGCTCGGAGACTAAGATGGAGTCTTCGAAGTTGTAGCCGTTCCACGGCATGAACGCCACGCGCATGTTCTGACCCAGCGCCAGTTCACCGAGATCGGTAGACGGGCCATCAGCCAGCACATCGCCACGTTCAATCGGCTCGCCCAGGTTGACACACGGCATCTGGCTGATGCAGGTGTTCTGGTTCGAACGGGTGTACTTGGTCAGGTTGTAGATGTCGATACCGGCTTCGCCCGGATACATTTCGTCTTCGTTAACTTTGATAACGATACGTGATGCATCAACGTACTGAACGGTACCACCACGTTTCGCTACGGCAGTTACACCGGAGTCAACCGCAACCGCGCGTTCCATACCGGTACCAACCAGCGGCTTATCCGCACGCAGAGTTGGAACCGCCTGACGTTGCATGTTTGCACCCATCAATGCGCGGTTGGCGTCATCGTGCTCCAGGAACGGAATCAGTGACGCACCGACGGAAACCACCTGTTGGGTGGAAACGTCCATGTAGTCAACCTGATCGCGGCTGAACAGGCTCGATTCGCCTTTGCTACGGCAAGTCACCAGATCGTCTACGAAGTGACCTTCGTCGTCGAGGTTGGTGTTCGCCTGAGCGATAACGTAGTTACCCTCTTCAATTGCAGAGAGGTAATGAATTTCGTCGGTGACCACACCGTCACGTACGCGACGATAAGGGGTTTCCAGGAAACCGTACTCATTGGTCTGTGCATAAACAGACAAGGAGTTGATCAGACCGATGTTTGGACCTTCCGGCGTTTCGATTGGACACACACGACCGTAGTGAGTCGGGTGAACGTCTCGAACTTCAAAGCCTGCACGCTCACGCGTCAGACCGCCCGGGCCAAGTGCAGAGATACGACGCTTGTGCGTAATCTCAGACAGCGGGTTGTTCTGGTCCATAAATTGAGACAGCTGGCTGGAACCAAAGAACTCTTTCACTGCCGCAGAGATCGGCTTAGCGTTAATCATATCCTGAGGCATCAGGGTATCGAGATCGCCCAGAGACAGACGCTCTTTCACCGCACGCTCAACACGTACCAGGCCAACGCGGAACTGGTTTTCTGCCATTTCGCCTACGGAACGGATACGACGGTTGCCAAGGTGGTCGATATCATCCACTTCGCCAACACCGTTACGGATACCGATGAGCTTCTTCATCACTTCAATGATGTCGTCTTTGCTCAGGATACCGGAACCTTCGATCTCGTCACGCAGCAGAGAACGGTTGAACTTCATGCGGCCAACCGCAGAAAGGTCATAACGATCTTCTGAGAAGAACAGATTCTCGAACAGGTTTTCAGCCGCTTCACGCGTTGGTGGCTCGCCAGGACGCATCATACGGTAGATCTCAACCAGCGCGCTCAGGCGATCGCTGGTTGGGTCAACACGTAAGGTCTCGGACATGTAAGCGCCGTGATCCAGATCGTTGGTAAACAGCGTTTCAATACGCTTGTGACCAGACTGGCTCAGTTTCGCCAGCAGATCCAGCGACAGCTCCATGTTGGCAGCAATAATCAGCTCACCGGTATTTTCGTCAATGTAGTCTTTAGAGACCACTTTACCCGCGATGTACTCAACCGGAACTTCGATATGCGCAACGCTATCTTTTTCCAGCTGACGGATATGACGTGCAGTGATGCGACGGCCTTTCTCAACGTATACCGTACCGTTCGATTCAATATCGAAGGACGCGGTTTCGCCACGCAGACGCTCTGGCACCAGTTCCATCTGCAGCTTGTTGTCACGGATCTGATACACCACTTTAGCGAAGAACAGGTCAAGGATCTGTTCAGTGGTGAAGCTCAGTGCGCGCAGAATGATGGTCGCAGGCAGTTTACGGCGACGGTCAATACGAACGAACAGGTTGTCTTTCGGATCGAACTCGAAGTCCAGCCAAGAACCACGATAAGGAATAATACGTGCGTTATACAGCACTTTACCCGATGAGTGGGTTTTACCCTTATCGCTGTCAAAGAATACGCCAGGACTACGATGCAGCTGAGAAACGATAACCCTTTCTGTACCGTTGATAACGAAAGTACCGTTATCGGTCATGAGCGGAATTTCGCCCATGTAAACTTCTTGTTCTTTGATGTCTTTAACAGTGCCTTCCGGCGCTTCGCGCTCGTAGATCACCAGACGCAGTTTTACACGCAGCGGAGCAGAATACGTCACGCCACGAATCTGACATTCTTTAACATCAAATACAGGTTCGCCTAAGCGGTAGCTGACATATTGCAGCTCGGAATTACCGCTGTAGCTCTGAATAGGAAAAACAGAACGGAATGCTGCTTCCAGTCCGTACTGGCCTTCCGGATCTTGCTCGATAAACTTCTGGAACGAGTCAAGCTGGATAGAAAGGAGATATGGAATGTCCAGAACTTGTGGACGTTTACCAAAATCCTTACGAATACGTTTTTTCTCGGTATAGGAGTAAACCATAGGGTTCCTCAGCTCGCTGATCAGTGACCCACTCTGTCCGTCCTGGAGGACAGTTCATGCAACACTATTTTGTTTTTCGGAAAGTGAGGGCTCACCCCCCGACAATACATCTTTCTATCACTCTTAAATCATTTCATTGCTGTTGTGCCGACAGGGAATCTTCACAGGGAAGCAGTATATTAAGGCGTCGATAGAAAAAGATATTGAGGAACTTCAATGGCTAAACAGTGTGAAACCCCATTGAGGTCCTTGAGCGCAAAAAGGCTGGTGACCAAAAAGTCACCAGCCATCAGCCTGACGAATCAGGCTGCAACCGTTAAGGCTGTCTTATTTGACTTCAACTTCAGCGCCAGCTTCTTCCAGAGCCTTTTTCAGGGCTTCGGCGTCATCTTTGCTGATGCCTTCTTTCAGAGTTGCTGGTGCAGACTCAACCAGGTCTTTAGCTTCTTTCAGGCCCAGACCAGTTGCGCCACGTACTGCTTTGATAACAGCAACTTTGTTAGCGCCGATAGCTTTCAGTACAACGTCGAATTCAGTTTTTTCTTCAACAGCTTCAGCAGCAGCAGCTGGACCTGCAACAGCAGCAGCAGCTGACACGCCGAATTTCTCTTCCATAGCGGAGATCAGTTCAACGATTTCCATTACAGACAGAGCTGCAACGCCTTCAATGATTTGGTCTTTAGTAATTGACATTTCGTGTTCCTAAATTCAGAAAAAGTTTGTACGTAAGCAAGTGAACGAGAAAAGAAAAGCGAGGCTGATTAAGCAGCTTCTGCTTCTTTCTGATCGCGTACAGCAGCCAGAGTGCGAACCAGTTTGCCGGCAGCGGCTTCTTTCATGGTTGCCATCAGGCGTGCGATTGCTTCATCGTAAGTTGGCAGAGTCGCCAGACGGTCAATATTGGCCGCGGTGATTAACTCGCCTTCAAAGGCTGCAGCTTTGACCTCAAATTTTGCATTCGCTTTCGCGAACTCTTTGAACAGACGAGCAGCAGCGCCCGGGTGTTCCATAGAGTATGCAATCAGGGTCGGACCAACAAACGTGTCTTTCAGGCACTCAAACTGAGTACCCTCAACGACGCGGCGCAGCAGGGTGTTACGAACAACACGCATGTAAACGCCAGCTTCACGACCTGCTTTACGCAGTTCGGTCATTTTGTCAACGGTAACGCCACGAGAATCCGCAACTACCGCAGACAGCGCGCCTTTGGCTACTTCGCTGACTTCAGCAACAATCGCTTGTTTGTCTTGAAGATTTAATGCCATTAGCTTTAGCTCCTGGATTTTGGTCGGGGAAGGATTTCCCCGAAACTCACATCACTTACCCGCGTTGCCGAAGGTAAGCGCTAACACACGGTGAGCAGAATCCAGCAAAGACTATAAAAATATTCTTCAGGTTCTGTCACCGTCTACGCAGGAAGTATTAAGTCTTCAACCCGAAAGCATCTGACTCCTGCGGTCTTGGACGGAGGCCTGGATAAGGCCAGGCTCCAACCGAAAATTCTTAAGCTTCTTCGTCATTCGCGCAGCTACTGCATTAGCTGCTTGTCTCAGCGCAAATGTCTTGAATCTTGGTTCTGTATATTTACAGAACAACGGGCGTAAGATTCTAGTCGAAACTTTCGCCCGCGTAAAGCAGCGAATTAGTTCGCTACTGCATTCAGACCAGACTGATCTACAGCTACGCCAGCGCCCATGGTGGTGGACAGGCTAACTTTCTTGATGAAAACGCCTTTAGCCTGAGATGGTTTCGCTTTTTTCAGCGCAATCAGCAGGGCTTCCAGGTTTTCTTTCAGTTTGTCTGTATCGAAATCAACCTTACCGATAGTGGTATGGATGATACCGTTTTTGTCGTTACGATAACGAACCTGACCTGCTTTAGCGTTCTTAACTGCTTCAGCAACGTTAGGAGTTACAGTACCAACTTTCGGGTTTGGCATCAGACCACGTGGGCCCAGAACCTGACCCAGCTGGCCAACAACGCGCATTGCATCTGGAGATGCGATAACTACGTCGAAGTTCATTTCGCCTTTTTTGATCTGGTCAGCCAGATCTTCCATACCTACCAGCTCAGCGCCTGCAGCTTTAGCAGCTTCAGCGTTTGCGCCCTGAGTAAATACGGCTACGCGAACGGAACGGCCAGTACCGTTAGGCAGTACAGTTGCACCGCGAACGTTCTGATCAGATTTACGAGCATCGATGCCCAGGTTTACAGCTACGTCAACGCTTTCTACGAACTTAGCAGTAGCCAGTTCTTTCAGCAGAGCAACAGCTTCGTTGATATCATACTGTTTAGTTGAATCAACTTTGTCACGGATCACACGCATGCGCTTGGTCAGCTTAGCCATTTCTTAGTCCTCCACTACCAGGCCCATGGAACGAGCAGTACCTTCGATTGAGCGAGTCATCGCTTCAATGTCAGAACCAGTCATGTCCGCAGCTTTGGTTTCTGCGATTTCACGTACCTGAGCACGAGTTACTTTACC
Organism: Winslowiella toletana; assembly: GCF_032164335.1. Taxonomy (NCBI): domain Bacteria; kingdom Pseudomonadati; phylum Pseudomonadota; class Gammaproteobacteria; order Enterobacterales; family Erwiniaceae; genus Winslowiella; species Winslowiella toletana. The sequence goes on from NZ_CP134152.1 coordinate 4,627,376, forward strand.
AACTTTATCTTTGTTCGGCTTACCGGAACCAGATTTAATACCAGCCGCTTTTTTCAGCAGAACTGCTGCTGGCGGGGTTTTAGTGATAAAGGTGAAAGAACGGTCAGAATAAACGGTGATAACAACCGGAATCGGCAGACCCTTTTCCAGGCTTTCTGTTTTGGCGTTAAACGCTTTACAGAATTCCATGATGTTAACACCCTGCTGGCCCAGTGCTGGACCAACTGGTGGACTTGGGTTAGCCATACCTGCAGAAACTTGCAGTTTGACGTAGGCTTGTACTTTCTTAGCCATGATAATTCCTCTATTGGGTTATAGCGCTTCGTAAGAAGCTCCCCGTGATTATTCGTTTGCACCCGGCCAAGGGCTGAGGTGCAATCTACGTTTTACACGCTGAGACAGCATGTAAAAACAAAAGGCGCGAAATTGTATGCCAATTTCGCGCCTTCTGCAACCAATAATCGTTCAATGCGTAAACTGTTTAACCGGTTGACCGCAAGCTGCCGCCCGGAGCTTCGCAGCGACTATCAGCCTTTTTCAACCTGACCAAAGTCGAGTTCCACTGGCGTTGCACGGCCAAAGATGGAGACTGACACTTTCAGGCGGCTTTTTTCGTAATCCACTTCCTCGACCACACCGTTGAAGTCGGCAAACGGGCCGTCGTTGACGCGCACCATTTCGCCTGGTTCGAACAAGGTTTTCGGACGTGGCTTATCGCCAACTTGTTGTAAGCGGTTCATGATCGCATCGACTTCTTTATCGCTAATCGGTGCCGGGCGATCTGATGTTCCGCCGATGAAGCCCATGACACGCGGCACGCTACGCACTAAGTGCCAGCTTGCATCGTTCATGACCATCTGAACCAGAACGTAACCAGGGAAGAACTTGCGCTCGCTTTTACGACGCTGACCACCACGGATCTCAACCACTTCTTCGGTTGGAACCATGACATCGCCAAACAGCTCTTCCATGTTGTGTAACTTGATATGCTCGCGCAGCGATTGTGCTACGCGGCCTTCAAAACCGGAAAACGCCTGAACGACGTACCAGCGCTTTTTTGGAGCTTCAGACATCTCAGAACCTCAGGCCAGTGATAAACGATACCAGACGGACCAGAATACCATCCAGCCCCCACAAAATCAGTGACATCACGGCAGTAACCGCGGCAACGATTAAGGTGGTATGCAACGTTTCCTGACGAGTAGGCCAAATGACTTTACGGACTTCAGTTCTTGCTTCACGAGCAAAAGCCACCGTAGCTTTACCTTTCGTCGTCAGCAGCGCAATGCCACCCGCTGCGGCAATCAGCACCACAACGGCCAGCGCACGTACCGGCAATGTAATTTCGCGATAGTAGTAGTTACCTACGATTGCCACGATAAGCAAAATGGCAACGACTAACCACTTTATCGCTTCCAGGCCGCGCCCGCTCCGTTGAGCTTCGGTATTAGCACTCATAAACCAACCTGCCACAATAAACAGAAACTATTTTGCCCCGCGCAATGCGAGGCAACCAAACCGAATAAAGCTGTTGAAGGCGTAACTCGGCATTTAACGCCGTGCTACAGAGCCTGCCTCAGCAATGATTATGACGGAAAATCACTGATGAGCCAGGTTCTATGTTACAGCGTGCAAAAAGGGCATCAAATGATGCCCTTTTCTTGTGCGTTGCGTCAAATATTATCAGCGATTAAGCGATAACTTTAGCAACAACACCCGCACCAACAGTACGGCCGCCTTCACGGATTGCGAAACGCAGACCGTCATCCATCGCGATTGGGTGGATCAGGGTAACTTTCATGTTTACGTTGTCGCCTGGCATTACCATCTCAACGCCTTCTGGCAGTTCGATGGTACCGGTCACGTCAGTAGTACGGAAGTAGAACTGTGGACGGTAGCCTTTGAAGAACGGAGTATGACGGCCGCCTTCATCTTTAGACAGGATGTAAACTTCTGAATCGAAAGTGGTGTGCGGCTTGATTGAGCCTGGCTTAGCCAGAACCTGACCACGTTCGATGTCTTCACGTTTGATACCACGCAGCAGAACACCAACGTTCTCACCAGCACGGCCTTCGTCCAGCAGTTTGCGGAACATTTCAACGCCGGTACAAGTAGATTTCACGGTATCTTTGATACCAACGATTTCAACTTCTTCACCAACTTTAACGATACCGCGCTCTACACGACCGGTAACAACAGTACCACGGCCGGAGATGGAGAATACGTCTTCGATAGGCAGCAGGAATGGCTTATCAATCGCACGCTCTGGCTCTGGGATGTAAGAATCCAGGTAACCTGCCAGCTCAACGATTTTCTCTTCCCACTCAGCTTCGCCTTGCAGCGCTTTCAGAGCAGAACCACGAACGATCGGCAGATCGTCGCCTGGGAAATCGTATGCAGACAGCAGTTCACGAACTTCCATCTCAACCAGTTCCAGCAGCTCTTCGTCATCAACCATGTCACATTTGTTCAGGAACACGATGATGTAAGGAACGCCAACCTGGCGACCCAGCAGGATGTGCTCACGGGTCTGAGGCATTGGGCCATCAGTCGCAGCAACAACCAGGATAGCGCCGTCCATCTGAGCAGCACCGGTGATCATGTTTTTGACGTAGTCGGCGTGTCCCGGGCAGTCAACGTGCGCGTAGTGGCGAGTCGGGGTGTCATACTCAACGTGAGAGGTGTTGATGGTGATACCACGAGCTTTTTCTTCTGGCGCGTTATCGATCTGGTCGAATGCACGAGCAGAACCGCCGTAGGTTTTAGCCAGTACGGTGGTGATAGCTGCAGTCAGGGTAGTTTTACCATGGTCAACGTGGCCGATAGTACCGACGTTGACGTGCGGTTTTGAACGTTCAAATTTTTCTTTAGACATCGATTGTCCCTCTAAGACACGGATAAATCGGTGATATCACCACATCAACCAGGCATAGCCTGAACTGTTGAATTTTTTTGGTAACAGAGAAGAATCAGGGAGGGAGATTATGAAGTGGTGCTGATACCCAGAGTCGAACTGGGGACCTCACCCTTACCAAGGGTGCGCTCTACCAACTGAGCCATATCAGCACATCTTTGGAGCGGGCAGCGGGAATCGAACCCGCATCATCAGCTTGGAAGGCTGAGGTAATAGCCATTATACGATGCCCGCAACCTGGAACTCGGCTACCTGTTCTTTCTGTAGCTTATGAATAATAAGATGAGCTTCTTATTATTCGAGCCAACCGGTTTAACCTGTTGACCCTGACTGTGCTTGAGCTCAGCCTGAATATGGTGGTGGGAGAAGGATTCGAACCTTCGAAGTCTGTGACGGCAGATTTACAGTCTGCTCCCTTTGGCCGCTCGGGAACCCCACCTGGGTACTTGATGGTGCCGGCTACCGGAATCGAACTGGTGACCTACTGATTACAAGTCAGTTGCTCTACCAACTGAGCTAAGCCGGCATCAAGTGGTGCGCATTCTAGGAAGTGCTGGCGTGGGATGCAACAAAAAAATTGCGATAATTGTTCTTTCGCTTGTTATTTGTGCAAAACTTCGCAAATTCACGCTTTAATGGAGAAAAAACGCACAAAAAAAACGATTCGTCAGCGCTTTTTTCTGCGGCCATCTCTCAACTATGCAGTGGTTTAATTATTTTGCTGACAACTGTTCGGTCACTATTTATACAAACATCCTCATTTGCACCACCAGCATTGCACTGCTGCTCATTGATAGTGCAATTTATGCTCAGGCGTAAAACGTAACCCCCGATGTCCCATGATGTCAGCACTGGATCGCTTATTGCATCTGAATAGTGAATATCACTAAGGAGGGGATCGCATGAAAATTATCTTGCTCAATGCTGCCACCTTACCGATGTATCGTAGCGAGTTGGCCAGTCTGTTAATGGATGCTGTCGCCAGTAATGCTTCCGTAGGTTATCAGCAACGATTAACGCGCGAAGCCGCGGAGAGTTACTTTCATAGCCTGCGCTCCGGGATCGCCAAAGGCGAACGGCAGCTGTGGATTGCCCGTGACGCACAAGGAGTGCGCGGCAGCATCCAGCTGGAGATCTGTCAAAAGCCAGATGGTCAGAACCGCGCAGAGATTCATAAACTGCTGGTGCACTCGCGCGTCAGACGTCAGGGCACGGCCAAAATGCTGATCGCCGCCCTTGAGCGCAGCGCACATGATCAGCAGCGCGGCTTGCTCTGCCTGAATACGCGGGCAGGTTCAGCTTCTGAAGCTTTCTGGCGCGCCCAGGGTTATCACTGCCTCGGTGAAATTCCCGATTTCGCCAGCTCCCCCGATGGCTATTTCCATGCGTCGGTGATCTATTACAAGAGACTGTTTGCCGTTAACCAGCTGATTCCTTCAATTGCCAGTTAACAAAAGTACAAAAGTGCGGGCGTTGTTGCGATTGCGCCTGCACATTTATCTTTTTCCTTCTTTTTCACGCCTTACTGGTGTTAACCTCCTGCGCATTGTTTTCTGATATTTCTCTGAGTACGTGAACGAATTAAGGAGATGGCGTTATCATGCCAGCCCTTATATAACGTGCAGATGGATAGATATTTGCTGGCAGAAGCATGCATATGAGCAAAAAAGATTCCCTGGTGACTACGCCCTACTTAGAGTTCGACAGAACCCAATGGGCAGCATTACGTGACTCCGTGCCAATGACGCTTTCAGAAGTAGAAATTGCACAACTGAAAGGTATTAACGAAGATCTTTCGCTGGAAGAAGTGGCCGAGATCTATCTGCCTCTGTCACGTTTGCTGAATTTTTATATCAGTTCCAACGTGCGTCGTCAGGCGGTGCTCGAACAGTTTCTGGGCACTAATGGCCAGAAGGTTCCTTATATTATCAGCATTGCCGGCAGCGTTGCCGTCGGCAAAAGCACCACAGCACGCGTGCTGCAGGCGCTGCTGAGCCGTTGGCCAGAACACAGACGCGTCGAACTGATTACTACCGACGGCTTTTTGCACCCTAATGACGTGCTGAAAGAGCGTGGGTTGATGAAGAAAAAGGGATTTCCACAATCCTATGATATGCATCGCCTGGTCAATTTTGTTTCTGACCTGAAATCAGGCTCCTCACAGGTTACCGCGCCGGTCTATTCGCATCTGATTTATGATGTGATCCCCGATGGGGATAAAGTGGTACAGCAACCCGATATCCTGATTCTCGAGGGCCTGAACGTATTACAGACCGGAATGGATTATCCGCACGATCCGCATCATGTCTTCGTCTCTGACTTTGTCGATTTCTCAATCTATGTTGATGCGCCAGAAGAGTTGCTGGAAAGATGGTATATCAATCGCTTCCTGAAATTCCGCCAGGGCGCATTTACCGATCCTGACTCCTATTTTCATCACTATGCTCAGCTCTCTGAGCAGGAAGCAGTTAATATCGCGATGCAGTTATGGAAAGAGATTAACTGGCTGAACCTTAAGCAAAATATCTTGCCCACTCGTGAACGCGCCAGCCTGATTATGACCAAAAGCGCCGATCATGCCGTGGAATGCGTACGATTGCGTAAATAGCCGTTCCCTTCAGGTACCGCAGATTTCGCTCTGCGGTGCTGACGCATTACAGGTAAGAGATATAAATAATGCCGCTGGCGGTGTAATTTCCCGCCTGCGGCAGGCTTTTGGCTCCGAGAGTGGCTTTCAAAGTAAAACTTTGTCGCACGTTGTTGCCCTGCAGCGTAAATGTTACGCCATCCCACGCATCCTGATTATCAATAGCCAGGGTGCTGTAAAAATTTCGCCTGGCACCATCAAAATAGATTTGGCGCTCTCCCAACAGCGATTCAGCAAACACGCTGACCGTTCCGGCCAATGAGCAGTATAACTGCCCGGTAATTTCCTGAGCAGTATCATTAATCTGCACGCTACTCAGCACGCCAAAATTAATTTCCAGCGGCAGAATAACGTGGCATGACTGATTCTCCGGCGGCAGCTCACCGCATACCGATCCCGGAAACTTTACGGCGCTGCGGGTCTCTGGTGTGGGGTGCTGAGGTTGATCGATGTAGAACATCCCGACACAAGTGGCTTGTCGACTTTCGACGTTAAACACACCGGTATATGGGATACCTTTTGCATGTCGCCACGCTTCCATCACCTCTCTGCGGGTACGCAGTTTTTCAATACGAAGACAGTTATTATTCAGTGCGCAGGATGAATACATACTCGGTGCGTGCGAACGATACATAACGTCCAGGCCGACATAACAACTTGGCCACTTATAGCAGGGATTTAGATCAGTTTCGTTTTCCTCCCACCCTGCCAAACGATGAACGACCTGGAGATTGTCGAACGAGAGAGGAAAGACATAAGCCCCCGCCCTCACCTGCTGCATAAACAGATTCAGCAGGATAATCATCGTCCCGATTAATTTGATTAACATTCCATTACTCCTCCGGCCATCTTTACTCACATAGCGTGGCAGCCTATAGGTAAGCTGCACGCAGAGTGGCGGTGGCCCTGATCTGACCGCGCGCCAGCACCGTCCCTTGACGCTTAACCGGCACCGCTTGCAGCAGCGGTGGCTGGCCAATATCTATCGATACCGGTTTGTTAATCTCCAGTGGCGCCCCATCCAGCAATACTCTTATTGCCAAATCCGGCATGTTGGTATCCAGTGCGGTGATATCAAAAGGGCTGACTGCCCCAGTCAGCGTCAATGTCACCATTGAGGCTAAGGGGGCACCGGGGCAGTCCAGCTGAAAATCGATATTTTGCCGATAATGCTGCCCGTCGACGTTTTCCGCGTTAAGGTTATCGCCAAAATCGACCGCTATCTGCTGGCCCTGATTAATGATGCAGGCAGGAGTAATCAGCACCACACGCAGCGTTAAATTTTGCTGCGGGAGCGCATGCGCAACACTCCACACGGTAAAAATGACCGCGACAACCGATGCACTGCAGAGCAACAGGATTCTTACCAGCCAGCTGCCGTTTTTTTTGCATGGCTGCCTGTGCTTAACTCCGGGGGGATCGATCATCATTGGCTCTGCTTCGCCACCCGGCATCGGTCTGCCTCACAGCGAAATTTCAACTCAACGCGCCCACCGTAGTCATTAACGTAAGTCAGCACCGGCGCTGAGCCCAGGCTGGATAGCGAACCTCCCAGCCATGATTTATCTCGTGGTGCAATCATTAGTGGTGCAAATCCCGTCGCCGTAGTGTTGTTATGATTGCTCCTCGCATCTACCAGCGTAATGAAGTAAGGCGTCGGATTATCGATCTGATAGCGATCGTCGAGCCGGGTCAGCATCAGCTGCTGCTGCCACGGCGTCAGCCGCTCCGCATCACCGGGCACAATCGCGGTTGGCCGATAAAACAGCTTAATGCTGGTTTGCAGCGCAATTTGTAAAGTATTCGGCTTGTCGCTACGCGGCGGAATTTCACGCAGATTAAAATAGAAAAGGCTCTCGCGATCCTGCGGCAGCCGTTCGGCGGCCGCTAGCGCCTGTATTTTTATCTGGCTTCTTTCACCTGGCTCAACGCGTTGAACCGGAGGCAGCACCACTAATGGCAAGCTATTTTTTTCTCCCTGCTCATCGGTTAGCCAGCCCTGAGCTAAAAAGGGCAATTGCTTATTTTCGTTACTGATACTGAGGCTGATCGCCCTGTCGCCGGCGTTATAGATAACTCTGGTGCGGTCGAGCGCAATAGCAGCCACTGCAGTGGGTATATTCAGGTTCACCAGCAAGGCGACGACCATGGTGCAGCCGGGCAAATTGAGTTTCATATCACGCTGTCCATCCCTGTGACGATTATCGAATGACGGTCTAAAAAAGCTATCCAGCACCACCCTGCCATCGACGGCAGGGCAGACTCAACGCTGATAACGGCTGATCTGATAACGAATGCGGTATTTGTATATAGCACTGAACGCTATTGGCCCACTCGACCGACATTCGTGCTCCGGGCCGAACTCCACTCAGCCAGGCATTGCCCTCATCGCTGACCATACCGGTCTGCTGCAATTTCTCATTGCGTAGCAATGCCCCAAATGGCGGAAAATCCCCCTTATCGAGGCGGATATTGACCATCGCTTTCTGACCGGCAATGACATTGAATTTGCGATAACCGATAGCACCTTCCGTCAGAGTGGCCTGTACCACCGATCGGGTTGCTTCAATATCATCAGGCAGCGCTTCAACATCAATGCGGACGCGGTTTCGGTAATAGCTGTGCATATCCGTCAACACCGCCTTTCCAAAAGTATTGCTCCTGACCGGGCTGCCATATCCTCTTATCGGTACATCAGCAATTCCATCCACATCAACCAGCAGCCGGGTACCACCCGATGCCGAAACGCGATGCCACGCCCCTCCTTCTGCCGTCAGGGTTGCGCCCCCCTGCGCCGATAATCCAACAGAGCGATACTGCCCTGGTTGATAGCCAGCACTGGCGCTCAGTTGCGCACTATTCCCCACATGGTTATAGAAGCCACCGATTGCTCCGCCTTGAGGCGTGTTGCCAACACTCAGCTGATAGTTACGCTGCTCGTCGATATTGCTGAAATAACCAACGCTTTGCTCGAACTGTTGATTATTGCGAGAAAGGTTAGAACTGAGTGTCGATTTCGCGCCCCAGGGCAGCGCGAATGAGATCCAGCCACCATCATCGGCGCGATCACTGAACTTATTGCGATAAACGGCCAGCGATACGCTGATATTTTTCCAGCCGGTCAGATCGAAAACGCGGGCTAAGGTCAGGTCATATCGTTCGCTGTGAGGACGATTCCAGTAACTCTGATGGCTGTAATTCAGGTAGGCATCCAGTTTCCAGCGCATCAGCTGCTGCTTAAAGGTGAGTGTATAGAGCTGCTTGCCGTGAGGATTGAGTAAATTCTCATGCTTTGCCAACAGATAATCCGACATCGTCATAAAATCGCGATCGGAAAAACGATAGCCGGCAAAGCTTAACTGGCTGGCTGATGATTCAAAACGTTTGGAATAATTAAGACGCAGGGATTCCCCGCTCAGGCTGTAATCATCAGAGACGTATGCACGCGACAGGGTGCTATCAACAGATAATGCGCCGAGGACAGACAAATCACGTCCAATACCCGCCGACACTGCCTGATACTCTCCTCCAAGAATACTGCCACCATAAGCTGACCAGCCATTAGCAATACCCCATGATATTTCTGCACTGGTAAACAGTGGATCGGTGAGATGATGTGTAAATAGCGAAGGCCTTCCGGTAGCCAGTTTGTAACGCACCATGCCCGGACGAGTCAGGAACGGTATCGCCGCGGTATCAGTTTGAAAGTGCTGAATACTGCCATCCTGCTCTTCAACACGCACATCCAGCTTACCCGCCACCGCATCACTGATTTCCTGAATACGAAAAGGGCCAGCAGGTACCTGAGTTTCGTACAAAATACGATTTTGCTGGCTAATCACCACCAAAGCATTAGTTCGCGCTACTCCGGTAACTTCAGCGGCATAGCCTCGTAAACCCGGCGGTAACATACTGTCGTCTGAATTCAAACTTGCGCCAGTAAAGCGGAAACTATCAAAAATAGCTGAATCGAGGTTATCTTCTCCCAGCGTCAGACGCGCACGCAGGCTGGGTAGTGCGCGCCAGGCATAGTAGCGACTCCAGTCGACCTCATACTGACGGCCTTCCCCGCCCGGTTTTTTCTCATCATAGCGGCCTTGCCACTCAGCACGCAGGCGCCATGCATCAAGGTTAGCGCCGGTGACGCCATTGCCACTGATAGCGTAACTCTGCGTGGCGTAACGATGCTGTTCAGCGGCCTGTATATTCAGATTATAATCCAGCAGTACACCCGCAATGCCGTCGTCCCAGCGCGAAGGCGGATCCCAGTCAGCAGTCTGAAATTCCAGCCAGTTTTGCGGAATTTTCACGGTCAGTACGCCCTGCCCCAAATCGCCCCGCACCTCCATCCCGGCAATACTCGAAATATCCAGGCACTCACCCCGGTGCCACCAGGTCAGCCGGTCCAACAGATTGGGTTTAATGGCAAACGCCACTACATCGTTGTGGGTCAGACAAGCCTGGCTATCCTCTGGGTTATCATCAAGAGGATAGAAATCAATGTTCTGCTCGGGTAATTCATGGCGATTGATCATAATGGACATTTGATAGCTCCCGGGTAAAATAAATCCACGGCGAGAAAACTGCGCAAAATCGATATTCCCCCTGTCCTTTACATCCATCACATCCGTGTTGAAACGAATTTCATTTGCCTCTGCGGGTAAGCTATCTAGTAAAAAACCAATTAATATCGCCTTCGGCAGGCAACCAACAGCAGCAAAACGGCCATTTTTTTTATTACTCATTGGATAATTTCTTATTCGTTATCCACTTCAGTAATCCCTTACTGCCATTGTTTTCACCGCAAGAAGAGTGAAGAATCAAATTCCGGGCTGACATCGAGTTATTAACGATTACTTTTACGTGATAATGGGCATGTGACATTGCGCTTCACATGCCCATTCCTGTTTATGGATAGGCGAGTGTGAAACCAGCAATACTTTGGAATTCTCCAGGAATAATTGTAGCGGAAGCACCGCCACCCTGAAGAAACGCGCTATAAACCAGCGTGTTATAACCATTCAGCAGTGTTTGCGGCGTCGTCGGAACGCCTAACTTTATTTTGTTATTACTGCCATCATTCATCACGATGCTGGCACCGCTGGCAGTCCCGCTAATTCCCAGACTATCCGGGTCATATGCAGATACTGAGCCAGAGAAGGTGGTTTGTACGGTTTTCAGCGTGCTGATATCGCAGTTTTCAAGTTTGATTTGGAATGGGCGTGGTACGGAGGTGCCATTCTTGCCGTTAGCGGCCAGTGCAACATTCGACACCTGCCCGAGATCAACGGTCTGATCGACTGTATCAGGGCTAATTGAACAGGGTGAGTCAATAATCGCTCCATTAAACGTCACTTTACCATGACCGGCATCGGCGGCATCGGCGACAGAAACAGAACCAAATATCATCACTGCGGTCATCATGATCTTATTAAATTCCATCACTTCTTATCCTTTTTAAATTCAATCACAAGATTTACTTTCACTTTAAAAAATGAACATATAGATTTTGATATGTGTGTATTTTTAAATGGCAAGCACGAGTGAACGTCTTAACAACTGCCATACAAGTGATTATAAAGAAACAATCTGATGACAGAATGATGGCATCGTGAACGATTATCCGGTATTCAGCGATAAAACTACTTAAACGAAGAATCCTTCTCCGCCCATAGTCTTAATTCAGATTGTCATTAAAACCTTACAAAGAAGAAATAGGATTTAAAAGTAATATTTTCTCAGCAGTTAAATACGAAATTTTTCACTTAACAGATTAATATAGATAATTCATTGCGACATAACAGGTCGCGAAGATATACTAGCCAGCACAAAACACTATACATTTAATTTTTAGTAAAATATTAGTTCCTTAAAATCATTTACAGTCTACAATATCCGGCATAGCTGACCATTTAAAGGATAAAAAATCCGTCAGATATTTTCATAAATAACTGTTTGGAAAGGGATTTTAAGAACTATCTTAATAAGTTTTTGTGCTAATTCACATGACAAGGAGTTCACTATTTATGAGAAATGGAAATTTACATTTACAGCATTTTGTCTCAGGACTTTTGCCGCATGCGGAAGATGTCATTACCTGGCAGGGGGCGAAAAAAAAACCGGCAACAGAAACAATCAGCCGAGGTAAAAAGCGCAATATTCTGCTTGAGGAGCTTTATAATGCTCTGCTCAAGCGCTGTCAGAAGTTGCCGCCACCTGCTTACGAGGAGTGGATTAGCACAAGGGTACTGGCTGAAGATTGTGAGATGGGTATATATCAAACGCGCAGTATTCTGTTAAAACTGGTAGAGCAACAGCGTGTGATTGTTACCCCAGCGCCAATAGCTAACTCATTGAGATGGTATGCGCTAATTAAGGACGGTTCGACAGAGTCAGCGGGAAAGTAATCTTTTATTACTTTTGGCGGCAAAACTACCTGTTGCGACTTTCATTCACTGGAGGCTGAAGAGCCTCCAGTTGGGTCGGTCCTACAGTTGTGGTCGGAGCGAGATCTCCCCTCCTACCCAGGATTTAGTCACGCCGTCCTGCTCCAGTAATAATCCACCCTGCTGATCAATACCGCGCGCAATTCCCAACACCTCACGATCGCCTATCAGTAATTTAACCGGTCGATTGATGAAGTTATCCAGTGCTGCCCAGCGTTGAAGAAACGGAGCCAGTCCGTCACGTTCAAAGTCCAGCAGTGTACGGCGCAGTTTATTCACCAGCATTGCCGTCAACGCATTGCGATCAATATTGATACCGGCTTCTTGCAGATTGATCCAGCCCTGATTTACCACTGATGCATCAGGTAAACGCATTGCCAGATTTATACCGGCACCAATCACCAGATTAGCTGCATCACCCGTTTTTCCCGTCAGTTCCACCAGAATGCCAGCCAGTTTACGATCCTGTAAATAAAGATCGTTAGGCCATTTTACTCTGACATCTTCGGCACCCAGCTCCTGAAGCACTTCCGCCATGACAATACCGATAACCAGACTCAGCCCCATAGCGGCAGCAGGGCCCTGCTCCAGGCGCCAGAACATTGATAAGTAGAGATTAGAACCAAAAGGGGAAAACCACTGACGACCGCGACGGCCACGACCAGCTTGTTGATATTCCGCCACACAAGCATCACCAGACTGCAATGAGTCCATACGATCCAGCAGATACTGATTAGTTGAATCAATTACCGGGATCACTGAAACACGGTGTTTATCCAGTTGTAGAGCAATGCTTTCTTCATTAAGTAACTGGATCGGCGCAGCAAGACTGTAGCCTTTTCCGGTCACAGTAAAAACATCCAGCCCCCAGTCTTTTAGAGTCTGGATATGTTTATTGATCGCCGCACGACTCATTCCCAGCGTTTCACCGAGTTGTTCGCCAGAATGGAATTCACCATCAGCTAAGATGCTGACCAGTGCTAAGGGTACGGTATTATCTCTCATGCGATCACCTCGACAGCATTTTTCTCGCCGGTGGCTCCAATAAAACGCACTTCAGGTTCGAGCCAGACATCAAATTTATCACCGACACGCTGACGAATATCATGGGCTAAGGCGACGATATCCTCAGCCGTTGCCTGCTGCTGATTGATAATTACCAGTGCCTGCTGACGATGTACCGCCGCCCCACCTTTGCAATATCCTTTAAGATCGCATTGATCGATCAGCCAGCCAGCCGCCAGTTTCACCTGACCATCGGTCTGCAAATACTGAGGGACCTGTGGAAATTCACTGGCAATCCCAGCAGCTTGTTCAGGGCTTACTACCGGGTTTTTAAAAAAGCTTCCCGCATTACCCGTAACCTGCGGATCGGGAAGCTTACTGCGACGCATGTTACATACGCTGTCAAAAATTTCCTGTGGAGTAACCGTCGATGGATCCAACCGGGTTAAATCACCATAGGTCATGACAGGCTTCCAGGCCTTTTTCAAACGTAAACCAACTGCGACGATGGCATAGCCCTCGCGATAGTGATGTTTAAATACACTATCGCGATAACCAAACTGACACGCTTCGGCAGGGATGTGCTCAATTTCTCCACTATTGAGATTCAGCACATCAACGTAATCGCAGATTTGATTCAATTCGACGCCATAAGCACCGATATTCTGGATTGGAGCAGAACCTACACAACCCGGGATCAGCGCCAGATTCTCCAGACCAGAGAAACCATTCTTCAGGCTGTACTCGACCAGAGCATGCCAGTTCTCGCCGGCAGCCACATGCAATAACCAGGCATCATCATCCTCAGTAACTTTGATACCTTTCAATCGGTTAACCGCAACTATTCCCGCAAAGCACTCCAGAAAAAGCACATTGCTGCCCTCTCCAAGTAACAAAAAAGGGACGGCAGCACTTCGACTCTCGTGCCATGCTTCAGAGAGCTGCTCCGCGGTTTCAGCAAGGATGATTTTCCTGGCATTTGCGTCGATTCCAAAGGTATTAAAGGGCTTTAGTGAATTGATATCGCGGGACATGACTGAGCCTTTACTGATTTATCTGCGCACAGTTTACCCGATTGTCAGGGTTTTTAATGGAAAAAATGATGAATGAGATGCTGTTATCACAGCATAGAAGAGGATTTTCAGGGGCTTTAAACGCAAAAAACCCCCAGCTTACGCTGGGGGTTATCGCAATTTGATGCCTGGCAGTTCCCTACTCTCGCATGGGGAGACCCCACACTACCATCGGCGCTACGGCGTTTCACTTCTGAGTTCGGCATGGGGTCAGGTGGGACCACCGCGCTAAAGCCGCCAGGCAAATTCTGTTATCCGCGCCGCCCCTGCAGGCCACGCGAATCAATCCGTTTCGAACAAGCTGAATATTGATGGTTCTCTCACTTCACAACCACCAAAACACTTCTGGCGTTGTAAGGTTAAGCCTCACGGGTCATTAGTACCGGTTAGCTCAACGCATCGCTGCGCTTACACACCCGGCCTATCAACGTCGTAGTCTTCAACGTCCCTTCAGGACCCTCAAGGAGTCAGGGAGAATTCATCTCGAGGCAAGTTTCGCGCTTAGATGCTTTCAGCGCTTATCTTTTCCGCATTTAGCTACCGGGCAATGCCATTGGCATGACAACCCGAACACCAGTGATGCGTCCACTCCGGTCCTCTCGTACTAGGAGCAGCCCCTCTCAATTCTCCAGCGCCCACGGCAGATAGGGACCGAACTGTCTCACGACGTTCTAAACCCAGCTCGCGTACCACTTTAAACGGCGAACAGCCGTACCCTTGGGACCTACTTCAGCCCCAGGATGTGATGAGCCGACATCGAGGTGCCAAACACCGCCGTCGATATGAACTCTTGGGCGGTATCAGCCTGTTATCCCCGGAGTACCTTTTATCCGTTGAGCGATGGCCCTTCCATTCAGAACCACCGGATCACTATGACCTGCTTTCGCACCTGCTCGAGCCGTCACTCTCGCAGTCAAGCCAGCTTATGCCATTGCACTAACCTCACGATGTCCGACCGTGATTAGCTGACCTTCGTGCTCCTCCGTTACTCTTTAGGAGGAGACCGCCCCAGTCAAACTACCCACCAGACACTGTCCCCACGCCGGATTACGGCGCCAGGTTAGAACATCAAACATTAAAGGGTGGTATTTCAAGGTTGGCTCCACGCAGACTGGCGTCCACGCTTCAAAGCCTCCCACCTATCCTACACATCAAGGCTCAATGTTCAGTGTCAAGCTGTAGTAAAGGTTCACGGGGTCTTTCCGTCTTGCCGCGGGTACACTGCATCTTCACAGCGAGTTCAATTTCACTGAGTCTCGGGTGGAGACAGCCTGGCCATCATTACGCCATTCGTGCAGGTCGGAACTTACCCGACAAGGAATTTCGCTACCTTAGGACCGTTATAGTTACGGCCGCCGTTTACCGGGGCTTCGATCAAGAGCTTCTCCTTGCGGATAACCCCATCAATTAACCTTCCGGCACCGGGCAGGCGTCACACCGTATACGTCCACTTTCGTGTTTGCACAGTGCTGTGTTTTTAATAAACAGTTGCAGCCAGCTGGTATCTTCGACTGGCTTCAGCTCCGGGAGCAAGTCCCTTCACCTACGCGCCAGCGTGCCTTCTCCCGAAGTTACGGCACCATTTTGCCTAGTTCCTTCACCCGAGTTCTCTCAAGCGCCTTGGTATTCTCTACCTGACCACCTGTGTCGGTTTGGGGTACGATTTCGTGTTACCTGGAGCTTAGAGGCTTTTCCTGGAAGCATGGCATCAGTTACTTCACCACCGTGGTGGCTCGTCATCACGCCTCAGCCTTAAAGCATTCCGGATTTGCCTGGAATGCAAGCCTACACGCTTAAACCGGGACAACCGTCGCCCGGATAACCTAGCCTTCTCCGTCCCCCCTTCGCAGTAACACCAAGTACAGGAATATTAACCTGTTTCCCATCGACTACGCTTTTCAGCCTCGCCTTAGGGGTCGACTCACCCTGCCCCGATTAACGTTGGACAGGAACCCTTGGTCTTCCGGCGAGCGGGCTTTTCACCCGCTTTATCGTTACTTATGTCAGCATTCGCACTTCTGATACCTCCAGCAGACCTCACAGTCCACCTTCGACGGCTTACAGAACGCTCCCCTACCCAACAACACATAGTGTCGCTGCCGCAGCTTCGGTGCATGGTTTAGCCCCGTTACATCTTCCGCGCAGGCCGACTCGACCAGTGAGCTATTACGCTTTCTTTAAATGATGGCTGCTTCTAAGCCAACATCCTGGCTGTCTGTGCCTTCCCACATCGTTTCCCACTTAACCATGACTTTGGGACCTTAGCTGGCGGTCTGGGTTGTTTCCCTCTTCACGACGGACGTTAGCACCCGCCGTGTGTCTCCCGTGATAACATTCTCCGGTATTCGCAGTTTGCATCGGGTTGGTAAGCCGGGATGGCCCCCTAGCCGAAACAGTGCTCTACCCCCGGAGATGAGTTCACGAGGCGCTACCTAAATAGCTTTCGGGGAGAACCAGCTATCTCCCGGTTTGATTGGCCTTTCACCCCCAGCCACAAGTCATCCGCTAATTTTTCAACATTAGTCGGTTCGGTCCTCCAGTTAGTGTTACCCAACCTTCAACCTGCCCATGGCTAGATCACCGGGTTTCGGGTCTATACCCTGCAACTTAACGCCCAGTTAAGACTCGGTTTCCCTGCGGCTCCCCTATACGGTTAACCTTGCTACAGAATATAAGTCGCTGACCCATTATACAAAAGGTACGCAGTCACCCTGATAAATCAAGGCTCCCACTGCTTGTACGTACACGGTTTCAGGTTCTGTTTCACTCCCCTCGCCGGGGTTCTTTTCGCCTTTCCCTCACGGTACTGGTTCACTATCGGTCAGTCAGGAGTATTTAGCCTTGGAGGATGGTCCCCCCATATTCAGACAGGATGTCACGTGTCCCGCCCTACTCATCGAACTCACAGCAAGTGCAGCTTCGTGTACGGGGCTATCACCCTGTATCGCGCCACTTTCCAGAGGCTTCCACTGCTGCACAAACTGATTCAGGTTCTGGGCTGTTCCCCGTTCGCTCGCCGCTACTGGGGGAATCTCGGTTGATTTCTTTTCCTCTGGGTACTTAGATGTTTCAGTTCCCCAGGTTCGCCTCATTAAGCTATGTATTCACTTAATGATAATGCAACGAATTGCATTGGGTTTCCCCATTCGGGTATCGACGGTTGTAGCGCCTCATATCGGCTTACCGTCGCTTATCGCAGATTAGCACGCCCTTCATCGCCTCTGACTGCCAGGGCATCCACCGTGTACGCTTAGTCGCTTAACCTCACAACCCACAAGTGTTTCCACTGCGGTTGTAAGCATTTGAGAGACTCGAACACATCGCGATTCATTTCTTATTACGGAGAAATGAGACGACGCGTCGTTTCAATTTTCAGCTTGTTCCGGATTGTTAAAGAGCAATATCTTAAAACCTGACTCGAAAGTCAGCTTTAAGATATTTTTTGATAACGTCTTTCACTTCGTTATCAGAGTATGGCGTCCCCAAGGGGATTCGAACCCCTGTTACAGCCGTGAAAGGGCAGTGTCCTGGGCCTCTAGACGATGGGGACTCTGTGGTTCTTTTGCTCGTTAATTTCTATCAGACAATCTGTGTGGGCACTACGCGGGTATCTTCACATAGGTAAGGAGGTGATCCAACCGCAGGTTCCCCTACGGTTACCTTGTTACGACTTCACCCCAGTCATGAATCACAAAGTGGTAAGCGCCCTCCCGAAGGTTAAGCTACCTACTTCTTTTGCAACCCACTCCCATGGTGTGACGGGCGGTGTGTACAAGGCCCGGGAACGTATTCACCGTAGCATTCTGATCTACGATTACTAGCGATTCCGACTTCACGGAGTCGAGTTGCAGACTCCGATCCGGACTACGACGCACTTTATGAGGTCCGCTTGCTCTCGCGAGGTCGCTTCTCTTTGTATGCGCCATTGTAGCACGTGTGTAGCCCTGGCCGTAAGGGCCATGATGACTTGACGTCATCCCCACCTTCCTCCGGTTTATCACCGGCAGTCTCCTTTGAGTTCCCGACATTACTCGCTGGCAACAAAGGATAAGGGTTGCGCTCGTTGCGGGACTTAACCCAACATTTCACAACACGAGCTGACGACAGCCATGCAGCACCTGTCTCACGGTTCCCGAAGGCACTAAGGCATCTCTGCCGAATTCCGTGGATGTCAAGGCCAGGTAAGGTTCTTCGCGTTGCATCGAATTAAACCACATGCTCCACCGCTTGTGCGGGCCCCCGTCAATTCATTTGAGTTTTAACCTTGCGGCCGTACTCCCCAGGCGGTCGACTTAACGCGTTAGCTCCGGAAGCCACGCCTCAAGGGCACAACCTCCAAGTCGACATCGTTTACGGCGTGGACTACCAGGGTATCTAATCCTGTTTGCTCCCCACGCTTTCGCACCTGAGCGTCAGTCTTCGTCCAGGGGGCCGCCTTCGCCACCGGTATTCCTCCAGATCTCTACGCATTTCACCGCTACACCTGGAATTCTACCCCCCTCTACGAGACTCAAGCTTGCCAGTTTCAAATGCAGTTCCCAGGTTGAGCCCGGGGATTTCACATCTGACTTAACAAACCGCCTGCGTGCGCTTTACGCCCAGTAATTCCGATTAACGCTTGCACCCTCCGTATTACCGCGGCTGCTGGCACGGAGTTAGCCGGTGCTTCTTCTGCGGGTAACGTCAATGACGAAGGTTATTAACCCTCATCCCTTCCTCCCCGCTGAAAGTACTTTACAACCCGAAGGCCTTCTTCATACACGCGGCATGGCTGCATCAGGCTTGCGCCCATTGTGCAATATTCCCCACTGCTGCCTCCCGTAGGAGTCTGGACCGTGTCTCAGTTCCAGTGTGGCTGGTCATCCTCTCAGACCAGCTAGGGATCGTCGCCTAGGTGAGCCGTTACCCCACCTACTAGCTAATCCCATCTGGGTTCATCCGATGGTGTGAGGCCCGAAGGTCCCCCACTTTGGTCTTGCGACGTTATGCGGTATTAGCTACCGTTTCCAGTAGTTATCCCCCTCCATCGGGCAGATCCCCAGACATTACTCACCCGTCCGCCACTCGTCACCCAGGGAGCAAGCTCCCCTGTGCTACCGTTCGACTTGCATGTGTTAGGCCTGCCGCCAGCGTTCAATCTGAGCCATGATCAAACTCTTCAATTAAAAAGCTTGATGCTCAAAGAATTAAAACTGTTATTCGTAATGAATATAGTAGTCACTCTTGAGACTTGATATTTCAAATTTTTTCCATCCGAAGATGGTTTGCGATATCAACCCTGCGAGTGCCCACACAGATTGTCTGATAAATTGTTAAAGAGCAGTGCAATCAGCGATTTGGCTTGCTGTTGCGAGGTGGCGTATATTACGCTTTCCTCCTTCAGAGTCAACCTCTTTTTCAGAAGTTTTTCTCCGGCGGTTCAGAACTTCCTGAACCTCTCAACACCGTGGCTGGTAAGCCGTTGTTCCGTGTCGATGGAGGCGCATTATAGGGAGTTTCCGACGGGTGACAAGTGTTTATTAGAAAAAACATTCTGACCGATTTAATTTTCAACAAAGCGCGTTTTTTTACTGCACTTTGCCGGGTAAATGAGCGAATTCGTGAGCAAAACGGCCCACTTGTGCCCAGTCGGTATATTCCACTTCTTTAGTTGTGTCAGTTTCGCCGCCGGTCATGCGCATAATAAGCTGAATCATCGTCCGATCGAACCAACGATATCGCGGGTAACGCAGCGCACCAGCGAATACCGCACAGCAATCTGGCTGCCAGGGAGAATGCAGCAGAAACTTGCGGGTGTAGGCATTAGTTTGCGGTGTGCGCTTCTCAGCTTTCCGCGCGGTCAGATTGACCGAGAAGAAACCGCTGACGCGTTGCTGTAATTCCGGCAAGTGACGCTTAACGAATTTCGCTACCATCGGATGGAAATGACCGTAGCGGATTGATGCGCCGATTAGCACCCGATCGTACTGCGACCAGTTGATCTCTTCGACACGCAGAATATTGAAAATGTCACACTCCATCTCCTCTTTTATACTGTTAGCGATATAAGAGGCAATTTCACGCGTCTGGCCTTCACGGCTGGAAAAAAGAATTAGCGCTTTCATAGGTTTTACTCGTTGTTATTATTCACGCCAGAAGGTCGGGGTAAACAGCACCAGTAACGTGAATACTTCAAGACGCCCAAACAGCATCGTTACAATCAAAATCCATTTCGCCACGTCATTCATCGACGTGAAGTTATCGGCCACCACACCCAGCCCTGGGCCAAGGTTATTAAGCGTAGCCGCTACCGCCGCAAATGCGGAGAAATCGTCAACGCCAGTGGCAATGATTGCCAGCATACTAAGGATAAATACCAGCGCATAGGCTGAGAAGAATCCCCATACCGCTTCCAGGATACGCTCGGGCAAGGCACGGTTACCCAGTTTAATGGTGTAAACCGCATTAGGGTGCACCAGTCTTTTCAGTTCGCGCGAGCCTTGCTTAAACAGCAGCAGGATACGAATGACCTTCAGGCCACCACCAGTTGAACCGGCACAGCCACCAATAAAAGCAGAACACAGCAACAGCACCGGTAAAAACAGTGGCCAGCGCGCAATGCTGTCAGTAGTGAAACCGGCGGTGGTCGCCATTGATACCACCTGGAAAAATGCCTGGTTCAGCGTCTGCAAACCGGTCTGATAAACGTCATGGAACCACAGCACCAGAGTACAGACTACCACCAGCGTCAACTGCACGCCGATAAACATACGGAACTCAGGATCACGCCAGTAGACCCGAAGGTTACGGCCACTGAGTAAAGAGAAGTGCAGACCGTAGTTACAACCCGAAATCAACAGAAAAATGGCAATAATAGTGTTGATGGTCGGGCTGTTAAAATAGCCAATGCTGGCATCATGGGTAGAAAAACCACCAATAGCGATAGTCGAGAAGCTATGGCCAATTGCATCGAACAGCGACATGCCAGCCGCCCACAATGCCACCGCACAGGCTACGGTCAGCAATACGTAAATCAGCCACAGCGTTTTAGCCGTTTCGGCAATACGTGGGCGCATCTTATTGTCTTTCAGTGGCCCGGGCATTTCGGCGCGATAGAGCTGCATCCCACCGACGCCGAGAATCGGCAGAATGGCTACCGCCAGCACAATGATTCCCATACCACCAAGCCATTGCAACATTTGCCGGTAAAACAGGATGGCTTTCGGTAACGAGTCAAGCCCCACCAGTGTGGTAGCTCCTGTAGTGGTCAGGCCGGAAAAGGATTCAAAAAAGGCATCCGTCACACTGAGGTTAGGCTGCTCGGAGAAGATAAATGGCATCGCCCCGACGCTTCCCAGTACCGTCCAGAACAGCACCACAATCAAAAAGCCTTCACGCGGCTTTAATTCACTTTTCTCTTTGCGATTAGGCCACCACAGCAGGGCACCGATAATCAATGCCATAAAGAAGGTTTGACTGAATGCACGACCAGCGCCGTCCCGATAGATCAATGCCACCAGACCAGGGACGATCATGGTTCCGGAGAACAATATGACCAACAAACCGACGATGCGGGTAATGGCGCGAATATGCATTCAGCCGTTTCCTTAACCTGACAAATAGAGGGAAATTATTGTTTTATCGGGATGAGCTGCAATGCGCCCCGACTAAAGTCTGACAGATTCTGCGTAAATCCGGCAATCTGCGCATAGGGTAGCGCCAGACTGATCGAAACCACATCGAGAAACTCGCTGTCCAGCATTTTGCCATCAAAGCGCTTAATCATTCTTTCGATATCAGCCAGTTGGGCATAGTCGCAGCTTAACCTGAACGGCTGCATCGGTACTTTTAGCTGGCGCGACAGCTGCTTTAAGCCTTGCTGAACGCCGCCGCCATACGCTTTAACTAATCCGCCAGTACCGAGCTGAATACCGCCGTAGTAGCGCACGACCACTGCGGTAATTTCTCCGATATGACTTCCCATCAACTGGGCCAGCATTGGCTTACCTGCCGTACCAGAAGGTTCACCATCATCAGAGAAACCCAATTGCTGTGAATCTTCCGGCGCACCGGCAACCCAGGCCCAGCAGTGATGCCGGGCCGCAGGATGTTCGCTTTTAACTTGCTGAACGAAAGCGCGCGCCGCTTCAACGCCGTCGGTATGGGCCAACAGCGTAATAAAGCGGCTTTTCTTAATGATTTCTTCACTGACGCTCAACGGCTCAGCGGGAATGTCATACGCATTCATCAGGCAAGGTTCAGGTCGCGCGTCATATTTTCCACACGGTTATCGTAAATCACCACATTATCTTCGATACGAATGCCGCCATAAGGTTTCAGGCTATCGATACGTTCCCAGTCAAAATATTGGCTGTATTTACCTTCACGCCACGGAGCCAGCAACGAATCAATAAAATAAAGGCCTGGCTCGATGGTTAACACCATCCGCGGCTCCAGCACCCGCGTGCAGCGCAGATAAGGATACTGCTGCGGCGCAGCCAGATGAGTACCACGATCGTCCTGCATAAACCCGGCAACATCATGCACCTGTAATCCCAGTGGATGGCCTAAACCGTGTGGCAGGAACGGGCCGGTCAGATTCTCTTTCACCATCGCTTCTTCACTCAGCCCTTTCACCAACTGATGTTTAAGCAGCAGTCTGGCAATGCGCTGATGCATTTGCTCATGATATTCGGTATAGCGCACGCCCGCTTTCAGCGTATCGATCAGCGCCAGCTCTTCACTGTTCAGGTCATTAACCAGCTCAGCAAACAGACTGTCGCTCTGCGCGGCATAGGTACGCGTCAGGTCAGCAGCGTAACCGTTATATTCCGCACCGGCATCGAGCAGGAAACTACGCAGCTGCTCAGGTGGCTGCTGTTGCAGCTGAGTATAATGCAGCACTGCAGCGTGTTCGTTGAGTGCCACGATATTGCCATAAGGTACATCGGTGTCACGATGACCGGTAGCGGACAAGTAGGCAACGTTAATATCGAACTCACTCATGCCGGACAGAAACGCTTCTTTCGCTGCGCGATGGCCGAGCACGGCTACCTTCTGCGCCTGGCGCATACAGGCCAGCTCATAATCGGTTTTATATGAGCGATGATAGTGCAGGTAATCCAGCACGCCTTGCGGATTAACACGATCGGCCTGAATATCCAGCTGAGTTGCACGCTGTGGCACCGGGCCAATATAGGCGACATTCTGGCGCGCTGCGGGCAGCAGCTGTGCGATCTCATCAGCATTTTTCAGCTGAACAATTTCGATTTCATCCGTCCAGAAACTTTGTGGCAACGGCTCGACGTTATGCCAGTAATCGACCGGCGACCAGAACCACAGTTTCGGCTTATTGACACCGTCTATCCATAACCAGCAGTTAGGCACCTGTGTCACCGGCACCCAGGCTTTGAACTGCGGATTAACCTTGAAGGGATAGCTATGGTCGTCGAGGAAAACCGTCAGTAACTCCCCGGAATGGATCAGCATCGCATCCAGTTTAAAACGCGCTAACACCTGCTGCGCGCGCTGTTGCAGCACAGAAATATGATCTTTATACAGCGTAACCAGTGAGTCCATTTACTTCTCTCCGTCGCACTAAAAAGTGCCCGCATCTTATCACAGCCAGGCAGACGATGCCGTTATGCCGCAGCTGTGATCTTGTTAGCAAATCAGCAAACTTCCATTTGCAAATAGTTAACATCAAACCCACACTCACGATCATCTGGTATGACCAGATCCCTTTATCGCTGTTTCAGGAGACTGACATGCTCTACCAAGGCGAAACCCTTTCTCTGCGCTGGCTCGATGATGGCATTGCCGAGCTGGTATTTGATGCACCTGGCTCGGTCAACAAGCTGGATACCAAAACTGTCGCCAGTCTGGGCGAAGCGATTAGCGTGCTGGAAAAACAAACTGACCTGAAAGGTCTGTTGTTAACTTCAGCCAAACCGGCGTTTATTGTCGGTGCCGATATTACCGAATTCTTATCACTGTTTGCCGCTCCGGCGGAGAAGCTTGAACAGTGGCTGAATTTTGCCAACTCAATTTTCAACCGTCTGGAAGATCTGCCGGTACCCACCCTTGCTGCCATCAGCGGCTATGCGCTGGGCGGCGGCTGCGAATGTGTGCTGGCGACCGATTTGCGTATCGCCACGCCAGATACCCGCATCGGCCTGCCGGAAACCAGACTGGGTATTATGCCGGGCTTTGGCGGATCGGTGCGACTGCCACGTCTGCTGGGTGCGGACAGCGCGCTGGAGATTATTGCCGCAGGCAAAGATGTTGATGCCAGTCGCGCATTAGCTATCGGACTGGTCGATGCCGTCGTGGCTACGGAAAAGCTGCGTGATGGCGCGATTGCGATGCTGAAAGAAGCCATTGCTGAGCCGCAAAGCTGGCGCGCACGCCGTCAGCCGAAGCTGGAGCCGCTGAAGCTCAGCGCAATTGAAGCCGCAATGAGTTTCACCATCGCCAAAGGCATGGTTATTCAGACCGCAGGCAAACACTATCCGGCACCGATTCGCGCTGTGAAAACTATTGAAGCCGCCGCCGGTCTGACACGCGATGCCGCGCTGAAGCTGGAAACCCAGGCCTTTGTTCCTCTGGCTCGTTCAAATGAAGCCCGTGCGCTGGTCGGCATTTTCCTCAACGATCAATATCTGAAAAGCAAAGCGAAAAAACTGACGCGCGATATTGCCACACCGCAGCAGGCAGCCGTGCTCGGCGCTGGTATTATGGGGGGCGGCATTGCCTATCAGTCGGCATCAAAAGGCGTGCCGGTGATCATGAAAGATATTAACCAGAAATCACTGAATCTCGGCGTAAATGAAGCGGCTAAATTGCTGAACAAGCAGCTGGAGCGCGGAAAAATCGACGGCATGAAACTCGCCAGCGTGATTGCCACTATTCAGCCGACTCTCGACTATAACGGTTTCGAGCGGGTTGACGTGGTAGTGGAAGCGGTCGTCGAGAATCCGAAAGTAAAAGCCGCGGTGCTGGCCGAAACTGAAAGTAAGGTACGCGACGACACCATCCTCGCCTCTAATACCTCAACCATTCCCATCAGCTATCTGGCGAAATCCCTGCAACGTCCGGAAAACTTCTGCGGTATGCACTTCTTTAATCCGGTACATCGTATGCCGCTGGTTGAAGTGATTCGCGGCGAGAAAACCTCAGAAGCCACGTTGGCTAAAGTCGTGGCCTGGGCCAGCAAAATGGGTAAAACACCGATTGTGGTGAATGATTGCCCCGGCTTCTTCGTCAACCGCGTGCTGTTCCCCTATTTTGCCGGTTTCAGCCTGTTGCTGCGCGACGGTGCCGACTTCCGTCAGATCGATAAAGTGATGGAGAAAAAGTTTGGCTGGCCAATGGGCCCGGCGTGGTTACTGGATGTCGTGGGTATTGATACCGCTCACCACGCGCAGAGCGTGATGGCCGACGGTTTCCCTGAACGCATGAAGAAAGATTATCGCGATGCCATCGACGTGCTATTTGATGAAGGTCGTTACGGCCAGAAAAATCAGCTGGGATTTTATCGCTGGCAGACAGATGCCAAAGGGAAAACGAAGAAAGTCGACGACGCCGACGTTGGTAGCTTGCTGCAAAACGTCAGTCAGCCAACGCGTGAATTCAGCGATGAAGAGATCATCGCGCGCATGATGATTCCGATGATTAACGAAGTAGTACGTTGCCTGGAAGAAGGCATTATTGCCAGCCCGGCGGAAGCCGATATGGCGCTGGTGTATGGTCTCGGTTTTCCGCCATTCCACGGTGGCGTATTCCGTTATCTCGATACGCAAGGTAATGCGCAATTTGCTGACCAGGCACGGCAGTTTGCCAGCCTCGGTGCGCTGTATCAGCTGCCGGCAGGCCTGGAAGCAAAAGCGCAGCGCAATGAGTGCTGGTATCCGCCAGCAGAACCAATGGCCGATGCCGACCTGAAAATCGCGTGAGGAAATAATAATGGAAAACGTTGTCATTGTTGATGCAATCCGCACGCCAATGGGCCGGTCAAAAGGTGGAGCCTTCCGCCACGTGCGCGCTGAAGATCTTTCCGCCCATTTGATGCGTGCGCTGTTAAGCCGCAACCCGGCACTGGAAGCGGCTTCACTCGACGATATCTATTGGGGCTGTGTGCAGCAGACGCTTGAACAAGGTTTTAATATTGCGCGTAACGCGGCGCTGCTGGCTGAGATCCCACATAATGTTCCGGCCACTACCGTTAATCGCCTGTGCGGTTCATCGATGCAGGCCCTGCACGATGCGGCGCGCGCCATCATGGTCGGCGATGCACAAGCCTGCTTAATTGGCGGCGTCGAACATATGGGCCATGTCCCGATGAGCCACGGTGTTGATTTTCATCCCGGGCTGAGCCGCACCGTTGCCAAAGCCGCAGGCATGATGGGTCTTACCGCCGAGATGCTGGCGCGCATGCACCAGATAAGCCGTGAGATGCAGGATCAGTTTGCCGCCCGCTCTCATCAGCGCGCGTGGGCCGCGACTCAGGCCGGACATTTCCGCAATGAAATCGTCGCCACTTCCGGCCATGATGCTGACGGCGTACTGAAGCGTTATGATTTTGATGAGGTTATTCGCCCGGAGACTAACGTGGCCGGGCTGGCCGCTCTGCGCCCGGCGTTTGATCCGGCAAATGGCACTGTCACCGCCGGCAGCTCGTCGGCACTCTCTGATGGCGCTGCCGCGATGCTGGTGATGAGCGAATCCCGCGCCAGAGATTTAGGCCTGACGCCTCGCGCACGGATTAAATCAATGGCGGTCGTCGGCTGCGATCCTTCCATTATGGGCTATGGCCCGGTTCCGGCATCGAAACTGGCACTAAAACGCGCAGGGCTGAGCGTCAGCAATATCGATCTGTTCGAACTGAATGAAGCCTTTGCCGCGCAGACGCTGCCGTGTATTAAGGATCTGGGCCTGCTGGATAAGATAGATGAAAAGGTGAATCTGAACGGTGGCGCGATTGCGCTCGGTCATCCGCTCGGTTGTTCCGGCGCGCGCATCAGCACGACACTGCTGAATCTGATGGAGCGTCGTGATGCGCAATTTGGTCTGGCGACCATGTGCATTGGTCTCGGCCAGGGTATTGCCACGGTATTCGAACGCATCTGATACGTTGAAATTGTCGTACTTGTTTCTTTTCCCGCCTGTCAGGGGCGGGTTTTTTCGTTTTTGACGGGCAAACCAGCGGCTTGCCCGGCGGGCTTAAATAAACGCGAAGGCATCGCCATACATATGCGCTTCCAGCGCACCGCGTTCGGCGCAGAAACGATCGCGGGCAATTTTCGCCATTTCAAAACGGCCAGCAATATAAATATCGTGCTCGCTCAGCGTAGCGTAATCCTGCATCACCGCAGTTAATACCGTACCGTTGCGCCCTTCCCAACCCGCTTCAGGCTGCTCAACGACCGGAATGACCTTCAGATTAGGATGCTTAACCGCCAGCGCGTTCAGCTCTTCCAGATCGTACAGGTGCTTCAGTTCACGTCCACCCCAATAAATGGCGATATCGCGTTGCGGCTGCTCGGCCAGCGCGGTCAACAGGATTGAACGGGCGTAAGAGAAGCCGGTGCCACCGGCAATCAGGATCAGTGGGCGCTCGCCCTCTTCACGCAGCCAGGCATCGCCATGCGGAATATCAACGGTGATTTCACGCTGTTGCTGAATGCGCTCCATTACCGCCATCGCATACAGGTTCAGCTCGGAAGCACCGATATGCAGCTCAATAATATCTTTTTCCATCGGGGTTGAAGCCAGTGAGAATGGGCGCTTATCACGCTCATCCATCACTACCATCAGGTACTGACCAGCACGGAAACTGAAATCAGCTTCCGGCACCAGGCGGACTCGGTACACAGTATCGGTAATAGCCTCAACCGAGGTCACTTTACAGCTCAATATTGTCATGCGTTCCCTCTGTCGGGTCGTCATTATCATGAGTTCGCTACGGCGTATTAACGCTGTGGCGATTGATTAAAAATAGCTAACTCATCCCAAATAGCATCAACGCGTGCGGTAACCGCCGGATCTTTAACGATCGGCCTACCCCATTCACGCTGCGTTTCGCCAGGCCATTTATTGGTGGCATCTAAACCCATTTTTGAACCCAGACCGGAAACCGGTGAAGCAAAGTCGAGATAATCGATAGGCGTATTCTCAACCAGCACGGTATCGCGCGCCGGGTCCATACGCGTGGTGATCGCCCAAATCACATCATTCCAGTCGCGCGCATTCACATCATCATCACAGACAATCACAAACTTGGTGTACATAAACTGCCGCAGGAATGACCAGACGCCCATCATCACGCGCTTGGCATGTCCGGCATACTGCTTTTTCATCGTCACTACTGCCAGGCGATAAGAGCATCCTTCTGGCGGCAGGTAGAAATCGACAATTTCGGGAAACTGCTTTTGCAGAATCGGCACGAACACTTCGTTTAATGCCACACCCAACACCGCAGGTTCATCCGGTGGACGACCAGTATAGGTTGAATGATAGATGGCATTACGGCGTTGCGTTATGTGCGTTACGGTGAAAACGGGAAAGTTATCGATTTCATTATAGTAACCGGTATGGTCGCCATACGGCCCTTCCGGCGCCATTTCACCGGCTTCGATATAGCCTTCAAGTACAATCTCAGCACTGGCAGGGACTTCAAGATCGTTGGAGATACACTTAACCACTTCGGTTTTAGTGCCACGCAGCAGGCCAGCAAAGGCATATTCAGAAAGCGAATCAGGAACCGGCGTCACCGCGCCTAAAATAGTGGCAGGATCGGCACCCAGCGCCACCGATACCGGGAAACGCTCGCCGGGATGAGCCTGGCACCACTCCTGAAAATCAAGTGCGCCGCCACGATGAGACAGCCAGCGCATAATCACCTTGTTTTTACCAATGACCTGCTGGCGATAAATACCGAGGTTTTGACGCTCTTTTTCCGGACCGCGCGTAACGGTCAGACCCCAGGTAATCAGCGGTGCGGCATCTTCCGGCCAGCACTTCATCACCGGAATACGCGATAAATCCACGTCATCACCCTGCCAGATCTCTTCCTGGCATGGCGCATTGCGCAGCCGTTTGGTCGGCATATTCAGCACTTGTTTGAACTGCGGCATTTTATCAAACAGATCGCGGAAGCCTTTTGGTGGCTCAGGCTCTTTCAGAAATGCCAGTAACTTACCGACTTCGCGCAATGCGCCAACATCCTCCTGGCCCATACCCATCGCCACGCGTTTTGGCGTGCCGAACAGATTGCAAAGCACAGGCATATCATAACCCTTGGGATTTTCGAACAGCAGCGCCGGGCCGCCAGCACGCAGGGTGCGATCGGCGATCTCGGTCATTTCCAGTTCGGGATCGATCTCAAGACTGATTCGTTTTAATTCCCCGCGTTTTTCCAGCAGAGAAATGAAGTCGCGTAAGTCGTGGTATTTCATGCCTTTCCATCATTACGGCCGGTGAATCGGCCATTATAAGGCTGAATCATCGGGCATGCTTGTTTTTGTTCCCCCGAGTCTGATACAGGTGAAGCGGGCGCGTCAATTTCCAATTGTGCGTAACGTAACAAACGCCCCACTAAACACCCGCAGGCTTAACGCCATAACTTCGGATATTTCGTAGATCACGTAACATAACCCATCCAGTCAAAACGCGCGATGCTGCTACAACTTACACAGCGGTTTTGTTATTCTTAGCCTCCGGTTATGAGAAAGTGAACTTATGGAATCCTGGTATTTACTGTACTGCAAACGTGGTCAACTCTTGCGCGCTAAAGAGCATCTTGAGCGTCAATCTGTGCACTGTATTAGTCCAATGATCGCCATGGAAAAGATCGTGCGCGGCAAACGTACCACCGTCAGTGAGCCACTGTTCCCCAACTATCTTTTTATTGAGTTTGATCCCGAAGCCATTCACACCACGACGATTAGCGCCACCCGTGGCGTTAGCCACTTCGTACGATTTGGTGCCCTGCCAGCAACAGTGCCGCAGGATGTGATTAGCGTGCTGCAAACTGAAACACCGCAAAATATGGTCGACCCTGAGACGCCACAACCGGGCGATGAAGTACTGATTATTGACGGGACTTTTGAAGGACTGAAGGCCATCTTCACCGAACCGGATGGTGAAGCGCGCTCGATGTTACTGCTTAATCTGCTGAACAAACAGATTGTTCGCAGCGTGGATAACAAGCTGTTTAATAAGCTGTGAACAGTCGTGCAACAGCATACCTCTGCCGAGATTTACAGGGCGACAGTTATCGCCGCCCGTTCTGAATCCGCTTTCTAGCGCTGCATCTGCTCATCGTGTAACCACTGGGCTACACGTTTTGAGAAGTAAGTCAGAATGCCGTTCGCGCCTGCGCGTTTAAAGCACAGCAGTGACTCCATCACCGCCGGTTTCTCTGCCAGCCAGCCATTCTGAATCGCCGCCATATGCATCGCATACTCGCCAGAAACCTGATAAGCAAAGGTTGGTACGCCAAAGCTATCTTTAACGCGGCGTATCACATCCAGATACGGCATACCCGGCTTCACCATCACCATATCTGCGCCTTCTTGCAGATCCTGAGCAATTTCCTGCAGCGCTTCGTCACTGTTGGCCGGGTCCATCTGATAAGTCAGCTTGTTGCCACCTTTCAGATTGCCGGATGAACCGATTGCATCGCGGAATGGGCCGTAGTAGCAGGAAGCATATTTCGCTGAGTAAGCCATGATTTGCGTATTCACCAGACCGTCCAGCTCCAGCCGGTCGCGAATCGCGCCAATACGGCCATCCATCATGTCGCTCGGTGCCAGAATCTCAGCACCGGCTTCGGCGTGAGAATAAGCCTGGCGTACCAGAATCTCTTTGCTGATATCGTTAATCACGTAGCCATGCTGGTCGATAATGCCATCCTGACCGTGGGTAGTGTACGGGTCGAGCGCCACATCAGTCAGCAGGCCCAGCTCTGGCACCGCGGCTTTCAGCGCACGCACTGCACGCTGCACCAGCCCGTCCGGATTATAAGCTTCTTCCGCATGCAGGGATTTCTTGTCGGCTTCAATCACCGGGAACAGGGACAGTACCGGGATACCCAGTTTGGCGATAACTTCCGCTTCTTTAACCAGCACATCAATGGTCATGCGGAAGACACCCGGCATCGAAGGCACTTCCTGCTGCTTGTTATGGCCTTCCATCACAAATACCGGATAGATCAGGTCATTTACCGTCAGTTGATTTTCGGCAACCAGACGACGGCTGAAATCATGACGACGAACGCGACGCAGACGGCGGCCTGGAAAGGCTCCTGGGAAAGCAAAACTCATCAGATAAAACTCCTGTGAAAGGCGCTACAGGCGGCAATGATAACGCCTGAACGCCAGTATGGGTGGGACCTGTTCTAAGTGATATTAAACAGATTTCGCGAATTTTTAGTGGTCTGCTGTGCTAACCACTCAGCATCTTCACCACGCCAGGCGGCGACCTGCTGAACGATATGCGGCAGAAAACAAGGTTCATTGCGGCGGGATGGCGGCCGTGGTCTCATATCCCGGGGCAACAGATAAGGCGCATCGGTTTCCAGTAGCAGTCGCTCTGCCGGAATCAGCGGTAACAGTTCCCGCAGTTGCAGGCCGCGACGTTCATCGCATACCCAACCAGTAATACCGACGGATAAACCCAGCGCCAGGCACTCTTCCAGTTCCGGCTGGGTGCCGGTAAAACAGTGCACCACCGCACCGGGCAGCTTCGCGATCCACGGTTTTAAAATCTCGACGAAACGCGTATGGGCATCACGACAGTGCAGAAAAACCGGCATCGCCAGTTCTGCGGCTAACGCCAGCTGCGCGTCAAACGCATACTCCTGCTGATCGTGGGCAGAAAAGTTGCGGTTAAAATCCAGTCCGCATTCACCTATTGCCACCACTTGCTCACTTTCCGTCAGGCGACGTAAGGTCGCGGCGGTTTCGCCCGACCATTCGCTGGCATGGTGGGGATGAACGCCGGCGGTAGACCAACAGTAATTCGGATGCAGCTGCGCCAGGCTCTGCGCCTGCTGACTTTCCAGCGCATTGGTGCCGGTAATCAGGATGCCGGTTACGCCCGCCTCACGCGCACGTTTTACCACCTTCTCGCGGTCTTTAGAGAACTGCGTACTGGTCAGGTTTACACCGATATCAAACATATTTCTTTCCAAACAGTAACCGCCCTTACGGGCGGTTGGCTATGACTTTAAATTCCTCGCGGCAAGGCCGGAATCTCCTGGTTCTCCTGATAATCAGGATTCGGATTCCTGTTCCTTATCCTGACGACCTTTTCCTACATAGAACCGACCAAAGAATACGCCGACTTCAAACAGGCAGTACATCGGAATAGCGAGCAAAGTTTGCGAAAGAACGTCCGGCGGCGTCAGTAACATACCGACCACAAACGCACCAACCAGCACATAAGGACGTTTTGCCTTCAGATCTTCCGGGGTAGTCACGCCCGTCCAGCACAACAATACAATGGCAATAGGCACTTCGAATGAGACGCCAAACGCCATAAACAGCGCCATGACGAAATCAAGGTAGTTATTAATATCAGTGGCTATCAGCACGCCTTCCGGTGCAGTTTTAGCAAAAAAGCCAAACGCCAGCGGGAAGACGACGAAATAGGCAAACGCCATGCCGAGATAGAACAGCGCCGAGCTGGAAAACAGCAACGGCATCACCAGCCTGCGCTCGTGGCGGTAAAGCGCCGGCGCAACAAACGCCCACACCTGATGCAGAATGACCGGTATCGCAATAAATACCGAAACAATCATCGTCAGCTTGATAGGCGTAAAAAACGGTGATGCAACGTCAGTGGCGATCATACTGGCACCGGCAGGCAGCTGTTTGATTAGCGGTGCGGAAACGATTTGATAGATATCATTGGAGAAATAAACCAGTGCCAGAAAGATGACTAACACTGCGATAATGCAGTTTAGCAGGCGCTTACGCAGCTCTATCAGATGACTGATCAGCGGTTGGGTATCTTCAACTGCCATGTTTAACGTTCACCGCTTGTAGGAGTGGTTGAGGCTGGAGTGCGCGCGGGTGCAGTGGTTTCAGTCTTGACGACCGGTTCCGCTTGGCCTGCCGTTTCTGGCATAGCATCCGGGATCACCGCTGCAGGAGCCTGTGCGGGAGCGGTGGCCTGACCATCCGCAGCAGCAGGCGTCACGCCTTCATGAGACTCCTTCGGATCTTTCACCAAAGGATTGTGGATGGTATGGGCTTCGTCATCCGCTTTTTCGTTGTCGCCAAGATAAGTCCGCTTCATCGACTCCGCTGTTTTTTTCAGCTCTTCCATCGACTCTTTCAGCTCAGGTGACAATGAGTCTTTACTGGCCTGCTCGACTTTTCTCAGACTGTCTTGCAGCTCCTGCAACTTCAACTCTTGCGCCAGTTCATTTTGCACACTTGATGCCAGCGAACGCAGCGCACGAATCCAGCCGACCACGGTTCTGACCGCAACCGGTAATCGCTGCGGGCCCAGTACTACCAGCCCGATAACGAACACCAATACCAGTTCACTAAAACCTATGTCGAACACGGCTTACACCTTGTCTTTATCGTTCTTAACTTCTTCGCTTTTCGCGTCAGTATGCGGTTTATCTGCCAGAGTTTTGGCATTGAAATCGGCATCCTGGGAGTCTTTCTCTTTTTGTTCATCATCGCTCATGGCTTTCTTAAAGCCCTTGATGGATGAACCTAAATCGGAACCAAGCGTACGTAACTTATTGGTACCAAACAGAAGTACGACGATCACGGCAATAATTAACAACTGCCAAATACTGATACCGCCCATGTTATTTGCCTCTGGATTAAATTAATTAAACGCTGATGCTGGCAGTATATAACAACTACCCGCAGGGTCGCGACGAAGACGCTTAGCTTAACGCGTCTTTTTACCGTTTATGACAATCATTGGGTCTTGCGCCAGCCAATCAGCCATGACACCAGACCACCCGCCATCATCACTGCCGGCAGTACATCCCATTCCGGATGGGTTAACAGGATTGCCGTGCCGCTTACCAGCAGCGTGACACCGATACCAAACAGGAAACGTGACTGATGCTGGCGCGTGCGTTGAACATTCATGTCGGTAACCAGCCTATCAACACTATGTTGCAAACGTTTATGTTGACGCAGACTGTCGTAAAAAAGTTCCGGTAACTCAGGCAACTTTTCCGCCCAGAACGGCGCTTTTTCTTTCAGCGCGCGCACAATCGCCGGAATTCCTACCTGGTCTTTAATCCAGTCTTCGAGGAACGGCTTGGCGGTTTTCCACAGGTCAAGCTGCGGATAGAGCTGACGCCCGACGCCTTCGACATACAACAGGGTTTTCTGCAACAGCACCAACTGCGGCTGCACTTCCATATTGAAACGTCGGGCGGTATTAAACAGGTTCAGCAGCACATGACCAAAGGAGATCTCAGCCAGCGGTTTCTCAAAAATCGGCTCACAGACGGTGCGGATGGCAAACTCAAAATCTTCGACATTGGTATCCAGCGGTACCCAGCCGGAATCAACATGCAACTCCGCCACTTTACGATAATCACGATTGAAGAAAGCAATAAAGTTTTCAGCCAGATAGCGCTTATCTTCTTTGTTCAGTGAGCCGACAATTCCGCAGTCGATACCGATATATTGCGGATCTTCCGGGTGCTCATAGCTGACGAAAATATTGCCGGGATGCATATCTGCATGGAAGAAACTGTCGCGGAATACCTGGGTAAAGAACACCTGCACGCCACGCTCGGCTAACAGCTTCATGTTGACGCCATGCTGCTCCAGCGACACCACATCTGAAATCGGAATACCGTAAATGCGCTCCATCACCAGCATCGATTCACTGCAATAATCGGAATAGACTTCAGGCACATACAGCATTTTGCTGTTGTCGAAATTACGGCGCAGCTGAATGGCATTTGCCGCTTCGCGCAGTAAATTCAGCTCATCGATCAAGGTTTTTTCATAGTCAGCGACCACTTCTACCGGGCGCAGACGGCGGCCATCGGGTAACAGACGCGGAACCCAGTGTGCCAGACGATAAATCAGCTTCATATCCGCTTTGATTACCGGCAGGATATCCGGGCGAATCACCTTGATGACAACCTGTTTGCCATTTTCTTTCAGCGTGGCGGTATGCACCTGAGCGATAGAAGCGGACGCCAGCGGTTTGATCTCGAAATCGTCAAACCAGGTTTCAATCGTCGAGCCCAGCGACAGCTCAATCTGACGACGCGCCAGCTCACCATCAAAAGGCGCTACCCGGTCCTGCAACATCGCCAGTTGATCGGCAATCTGCGGCGGAAACAGGTCGCGTCGCGTTGACATCATCTGACCGAACTTAATCCACACCGGCCCCAGCTGCTCCAGCGCCATACGCAGACGCGCGCCCAGCGGCTTTTCCTTGTGCGTATTGGGGATCCAGAACACACAACGTCGCCACAGCCGAATTGGCAAAGTAATGCGAGTACGTGGGATCAGTTCATCAAGACCGTAACTGAGAAACACCTTGATGATGTAATACAGCCGGCGAATTTCTCCCAGCGTCATTTCGCCTCCAGCGAGTCTAACCGGGCGCTTAATGCGTCCAGTGAACGGTTTACGGCATCAACTTCTTCAGCAAACCAGGCCAGTTCTAAAGCACCGGGCGCCACGCGCCACTCTTCGGTTAACACCTGAGCCGCATAGCTTTGTTTCCGCTGAATATCGTTGCGCAGGAAATTGAAACCACGGCGGGCAAACTGGCTGATACCTTGCGCGGCGATATCGCCAACCCACGGAGCCAGATACTCTGCTGGATCCAGCTCAGCCATATCAAAAAGCGCGGAGAACTGCTGCACCACTTGCAGATCGCCGTCCACTTCCAGCTCACCGCTGCGAATCAATGCGGTAAGCTGCTGACGATCGCGTAATTTACGCAGCACAGAAAAACGGGTTTTAACGGTGCAGTCGGTCGCATCCTGCCAGTCGCCCAGCACATCGACCTGGTTTTCGCTAAACACCAGCGTCAACGGCTGAGACAGCTCCTGCAGATCGAAGGCGAGAGTCTTGCCAGTCAGTCGTTGACGCGCCGCTTTCAGGCCACGATCGCGATACAGAATTTGATTAAGCGCGGTCTCCAGACCAGCGGTTAACAGCGGCGTTAAAGTCATTCGCTTTCCCGATCAGAACTTGAATCCACGGTGCAGCGCGACAATGCCACCCGTCAGGTTATGGTAAGTGGTGTTTTCAAAACCCACGTCCATCATCATCGCTTTCAGCGTCTCCTGGTCAGGATGCATCCGAATGGACTCCGCCAGATAGCGATAGCTCTCGGCATCCTGCGCCACCAGTTCGCCAATACGCGGCAGAATATGGAAAGAGTAAGCATCGTAGGCTTTATTCAGTGGCTCCAGCAGCGGTTTGGAGAACTCCAGCACCAGCAAACGACCACCTGGCTTCAGCACGCGAAACATTGAGGCCAGCGCTTTTTCTTTCTCGGTAACGTTGCGCAGACCAAAGGAGATGGTAATGCAGTCAAAATAGTTATCCGGGAACGGCAGCGCTTCGGCATTGGCCTGCACATAGCTGACATTGCCCACCACACCGCTGTTACGCAGCTTTTCGCGACCCATCTTCAGCATTGAGCTGTTGATATCCGCCAGCACTACCTGACCGGTTTCACCCACCAGACGGGAAAATTTCGCCGTCAGATCGCCGGTACCACCCGCCAGGTCTAATACGCGTTGCCCACGGCGCACGCCGCTGCAATCAATGGTAAAACGCTTCCAGATGCGATGGATGCCAAAGGACATCAAATCGTTCATCAGGTCATACTTCGCCGCGACGGAATGGAATACATCTGCAACCATGTCAGCTTTTTCAGTTTTCGCGACCGTACGAAAACCAAAATGTGTGGTTTCCTGTGATTCATCTGCCATTTGTTTTGCCTGCTCCACAATCAAATATCCTCGAAGTGTACCAGAGTAAGGGTAGCCAGGCACGCTGCCCCGGCGTTTATTCATTGATACGGCGCAGCATCTCACTCATCGGTGGCGCGGAGGATTCCTGCTGTTCGTCGTCCGGTTCATCGGCATCATTTTCCGCCGATTCTGGTAAAGCCTGCTCGGCCAGTCGCGGATTTATTGGCCGTTTTACTTCTACTCCCAACTGACGAAAGCTTTCACTTTGGGCAATCAGATTACCGCGCCCTTCCGCCAGCTTTTTCATCGCCGAACGATAGCTATCCTGCGCCTTATCCAGGTTCTGCCCGATGCTGGTCATATCATCGACAAACAGCCGCATTTTGTCATACAGCCGCGCGGCGCGGTCGGCGATACGCTGCGCATTGCGGCTCTGATGTTCGTACCGCCAGAGATTATTGATGGTGCGCAGCGCCACCAGCAGCGTGGTCGGGCTGACCAGCATAATATTTTGCTTCAGCGCCTCGCTAATCAGCTCTGGCTGACGGTCAATCGCCAGCAGAAAGGCGGGCTCTATCGGGATAAACATCAACACATAATCCAGCGAGCGTAAACCAGGCAATTGTTGATAATCTTTTCGGCTTAACAAGCGCAGGTGCGAACGAATCGCGGCGATATGCTCGCCAATCGCCTGTTCACGCGTCACTTCATCTTCGCCGTTAAAGTAACGTTCGTAAGCCACCAGCGTCATTTTGGCATCAATCACCACATCTTTACCCTGCGGTAAACGCACGATGACGTCAGGCTGCATCCGGCTGTTCTGATCGAGCTGCACATTGACCTGGGTCTGGTATTCATAGCCTTCGCGCAGCCCGGAAGCTTCCAGCACCCGGCTCAGCACCACCTCCCCCCAGTTGCCCTGCGTTTTATTGTCGCCTTTCAATGCTTTGGTCAGGTTGATTGCTTCCTGCGCCATTTGCGCATTCAGTTGTTGCAGGTTGCGGATCTCATGGGAAAGCGTGTGACGTTCGCGGGCCTCCTGGCCAAAACTTTCCTGTACCTGACGGCGAAAACCATCAAGCTGCTCGCGCAACGGCGTAATCAGCCCGTTGAGACTCTGACGGTTTTGCTCGTCGACCCGGCGGCCGCTGTTTTCAAAGATGCGATTGGCCAGATTTTCAAACTGTGCGGTCAGCCGCTGCTCGCTGTTGGTCAGCAACCGCTGTTTTTCTTCGGCCGCCATGCGCGTCTCTTCCAGACGGATAGTCACTTCGCGCAGTTCTGCTTCCTGAGCGCTGTTGATTTCCAGCTGGTTACGCAGCTCACGACTCAACTGCTCGCTTTCGCTACGCCAGTGATCAAAGTGATGCTGTTTTTCCTGCGCGGCGGCCAGCGCGCCATGCAGCTGCCGCAGCTCTTTTTCAATCAGCTGCTGTTCCTGCTGCTGCGACTGTATTTGCTGTTGCAGGCGTTGCTGCTCATGCTGCGACTGTTGTAACGACTGCGCTAATAACCGGCGCTCGGTTTCCTGACTGGCCTGCTGCTGACTATAACGAAACCAGGCAATAATCCAGCCCACCAGCAAACCTGCCAGCCCCAGACATACGCCAAAAAGATATTGATTGTCCACTGCTCCTCCTGCACACCGCGTCGAACAGTGAAAAGGTAGAGGCGCACTGTATGAATGT
The DNA here is from genome assembly GCF_032164335.1 of Winslowiella toletana. Taxonomy (NCBI): domain Bacteria; kingdom Pseudomonadati; phylum Pseudomonadota; class Gammaproteobacteria; order Enterobacterales; family Erwiniaceae; genus Winslowiella; species Winslowiella toletana. Next base: position 4,666,064 of record NZ_CP134152.1, read on the forward strand.
CCAGATAAAAAGCAGGGGGAGATGAAGTGCGGTGCTGGCAGGCAATTCGGGCGGCGGGAATGCCACCCGACGTTCGGGGGATCAACTACAGCAGACGACGCGCCGCTTCAACGACGATTTTTACCGCATCGCTTTCAGTTTGCTTCATGGTAACCGCATCCGGAATCTCTTTCTGCGTGCGGTTAACAATCACGCCGGCAACCATACCGGCACGCAGGCCCTGACTGGCACACATGGTCAGCAGAGTGGCGGATTCCATCTCATAGTTAAGTACGCCCATTTGCTGCCACTCTTCCATCGAACCCTGGTAGCGGCTGACAACGCGACCAGAGAAGGTATCGTAACGCTCCTGGCCCGGATAGAAGGTGTCAGATGACGCAGTAATACCGATATGAGTAGTGGCACCTGCCGCTTTCGCCGCTTCAACCAGTGCGGTAGTACAGGTGAAATCGGCCACCGCCGGAAACTCCATTGGCGCGAAATGCAGACTGGCACCGTCAAGACGCACTGAACCGGTCGTCACCAGCACATCACCAACATTGATGCCAGGCTGAATCGCTCCGGTGGTGCCGACACGCAGGAAAGTGCGCACGCCCAGCTGCGCCAGCTCTTCAACCGCAATAGACGTTGACGGTCCACCAATACCCGTTGAGCAGACTACCACCGGCTTGCCATCCAGCTCGGCGCGGTAGCTGGTAAATTCACGGTGTGAGGCCAGATGGACAGGATTATCCATCAGTGCCGCAATTTTTTTCACCCGCTCAGGGTCGCCAGGCACAATCGCCAGCGTCGCGCCTTGCAGGTCGGCTTTAGTGATACCAAGGTGAAAAACGTCAGACTGGGCCATAACAGACTCCTGAATAAAAAAGTTGGGTACGCTAATGCGCTACTGTAATCCACTGCCCGGCAAAATTATGTGATTTAACTCACCGATGAAAATGAAAATTACATTTAAATACATGAGCATCGTGATTAACCTCACATAAATTCACTCTGTGAGGCTATTTAGTCACATCCGACCCTGCGCTTGATGCCTGCTGAGTGTTAAAGATGAGTGTAAATAGCCACGGTGTAATCCTGGCTATAGTTACCTGATTGCGCTAATGCTTGCATGGAGAGGACGATGAAAACCGAAGATAACATGGCTCAAAAGCCAGGCAATAGTGGCTTCGCTCCTGCGGTTTCGCCTACCGCATCGACCACCATTATTACCGACTCTACTGATATTCTGTCTGGTGAAACCTCAATACCGACGCAGGGCGAAAATATGCCCGCCTTTCACGCCAGGCCAAAAAATGCCACCGCCGCTCTGCCGGTGATTATGGTGGTGCAGGAAATTTTTGGCGTGCATGAGCATATTCGTGATGTCTGTCGCCGGCTGGCAGCAGAAGGTTACCTGGCTGTCGCGCCTGAACTCTATTTCCGCCAGGGCGATGCTGCCGACTATGACGATATCCCCACTTTAATTACCGAGCTGGTCAGTAAAGTCCCGGATGCGCAGGTGCTGGCCGATCTCGATCACGTTGCCAACTGGGCATCACGTCACGGCGGTGATATGCGCAATACTGCCATAACCGGATTCTGCTGGGGTGGCCGCATCAGCTGGCTTTATGCCGCGCATAATCCACAGCTCAAAGCGGCGGTAGCCTGGTATGGCAAGCTGGTCGGTGACAAATCGATAAAACAGCCGAAATATCCTGTCGATATTGCGGTTGATCTTAACGCGCCGGTGCTGGGTTTATACGGTGGCCTGGATGACAGCATTCCGCAGGAGAGCATCGAGGTGATGCGTCAGGCACTGCGCGCCGCGAACGCCGATGCCGAGATCGTGGTATATCCCGATGCCGGACACGCGTTTAATGCCGATTACCGCGACAGTTATCACCAGGAGTCGGCGCAGGATGGCTGGCAACGCATGCTCGCCTGGTTTAAACGCTATGGCGTTGCACCTGCTGCGTAAGCATAAAAAGGGGGCGCCGTGCGCCCCAACCACTTCAACACAACAACACAGTAAACTCAGATGGTAGCGTTACGCAGGTTCTGCGCCGCCTTTACCATGTTCGCCAGCGCCTGACGTGTTTCAGCCCAGCCGCGCGTTTTCAGGCCGCAGTCAGGGTTTACCCACAGGCGCTCAACCGGAACACGCTTCGCGGCTTTCAGCAGCAGCGCTTCCATCCACTCAACGCTGGGTACGTTTGGCGAGTGAATGTCATACACGCCCGGGCCGATTTCGTTCGGATACTCGAACTGCTCAAACGACTCCAGCAACTCCATATCTGAACGCGAGGTTTCAATGGTAATCACGTCAGCATCGAGCGCCGCGATGGAGTCCATAATGTCGTTGAATTCGCAGTAACACATATGGGTGTGAATCTGGGTATCGTCCTGTGCCACCGCAGCATTCAGGCGGAAGGCATCCACTGCCCACTCCAGGTAAGCTGCCCAGTCAGACTGATGCAGCGGCAAACCTTCACGCAGGGCAGGTTCATCAATCTGGATAATGCCGATGCCGGCTTTTTCCAGATCTTCCACTTCATCGCGCAGCGCCAGCGCAATCTGCTTAGCGATGGTTTCACGTGACACATCTTCACGCGGGAATGACCAGCAAAGAATCGTCACCGGGCCGGTCAGCATGCCTTTTACTGGCTTGTCGGTCAGCGACTGAGCATATTTCGCCCACTCAACGGTAATTGCTGCCGGACGGCTGACGTCACCAATAATTACCGGTGGCTTTACGCAGCGTGAACCGTAGCTCTGTACCCAGCCATTCTGCGTAAACACGAAGCCATCAAGATGTTCACCAAAGTATTCCACCATGTCATTGCGCTCGGCTTCACCGTGTACCAGCACGTCCAGCCCCAGACGTTCCTGCTCAACAATCGCCTGCTTTATATGTTCAGAGATACCGGTGCGATAGTTTTTACTGTCCAGTCGGCCCTGCTTAAAGTCGAGACGCAGGCCGCGAATCTCGGTGGTTTGCGGAAATGAGCCGATGGTGGTGGTCGGCCATGCTGGCAGGTTAAAGCGATGACGCTGTGCTTCGGCACGCGCCGGATAGCTGCTGTCGCGCTGGCTGTCTTTTGCGGTGATGGCCGCCAGACGCTGACCAACAGCGTCATTGTGCACGCGGGTTGAATGACGACGGGCGCGAATCGGTGCGCTCCATGCTTCCAGTGAAGCGGCATCGTTGTTATTCAGCGCACGAGTCAACAGTGACAGCTCACTACACTTTTGTAGTGCGAAGGAGAACCAACTTTTCACTTCTTCATCAAGGCGAGTTTCAACACTCAGGTCGATAGGACTATGCAGCAGAGAGCAGGAAGAGCCGATCCACAGCTGTTTACGCTGGCCCACCAGCGGCTGCAACCGCTCAAACCAGCTGCTCAGATCGGCACGCCAGACGTTACGGCCGTTAATGACGCCAACAGAAAGCAGCCACTCAACCGGCAATTTGCTGTTCAGTAGCGCCACATCGTCTTTACCGTGAACCAGATCGACATGCAGCCCGTTTACCGGCAGTTGGCGAATAGTTGTCAGGTTCTGGCTGATGCTGTCGAAATAGGTGGTCAGCAGCAGTTTAGTCTGGCCGTGCAGCGCATCGTAGGCCGGTTTAAAGGCATTGAGCCACTCGTCCGGCAGTTCGAGCACCAGCGCCGGCTCGTCTATCTGCACCCATTCAATATCACGTTTTGCCAGTTCAGCCAGTACCTGCTGGTACACCGGCAGAATGTCTTTCAGCAGGCTCAGGCGGTCAAACTGCTCGCCTTTCACTTTTCCCAGCCACAGGTAAGTGACCGGGCCAAGCAGTACTGGTTTGACTTTATGCCCCAGCGCCAGCGCTTCATCGACTTCATCCAGCAACTGAGTCCAGGTCAGTTTGAACTGCTGCCCTTTAACAAACTCAGGCACCATGTAGTGATAGTTGGTGTTAAACCACTTCGTCATTTCAGCCGCAGCAGCCGGCTCACCGCCTGGCGCACGTCCACGACCCAGGCGAAACAGAGTGTCGAGATCGACAGAGCCGTCTTTGTTCTGATGGCGAGCCGGTACGTTACCCAGCAGCAGGCTGGTGGTCAGTACGTGATCGTACCAGGCAAAATCGCCAACCGGCAGCAGATCTACACCGGCATCTTTCTGTTGCTGCCAGTGACGAGCGCGCAGCTCGCTACCCACAGCCAGTAATTCTTGCTGGGTGCTGTTGCCTGCCCAGTAGCTTTCCTGCGCTTTTTTCAGTTCGCGACGCAGACCGACGCGTGGAAATCCGAGTGTGTGATTCAGAATAGTCATGTCTTTGCCCCTCGTTTAAATGCGTTCCGGCGTCGTCGCCAGAGAAGTTTAGCCGTCCAGATGTTTACACCGCTATAATGTGCAGGTACTGTATTCATCACAAGCGCAAATTGTTCATTATCGATGTGAAGGACTCTCATGATCGAACTCAAACACCTACGGACGCTGCAGGCCTTAAGGAATACTGGCTCACTGGCCGCCGCCGCTGCACAGTTGCATCAAACGCAATCGGCGTTATCACACCAGTTCAGCGATCTGGAGCAGCGCCTCGGCTTTCGCCTGTTCGTACGTAAAAGCCAGCCACTGCGCTTTACCCCGCAGGGTGAGATTCTTTTGCAGCTGGCAGAACAGGTATTGCCACAAATTCAGCAGGCGTTGCAGGCATGCCATGAGCCGCGTCAGACCACGCTGCGTATCGCGATTGAGTGTCACAGCTGCATTCAGTGGCTGACTCCGGCACTGGACAATTTCCGTCAGAGCTGGCCGCAAGTGGCGATGGACTTTAAATCGGGCGTAACATTTGATCCGCAACCGGCGCTGCAGCAAGGCGAACTGGACGTGGTGCTGACCTCAGATATTTTGCCGCGCAGCGGCCTGCACTATTCACCGATGTTTGATTTCGAAGTCAGGCTGATACTGGCTCCCGACCATCCGCTGGCGCAGAATGAGACAATTTCACCTGAAGATCTCGCCAGCGAAGTGCTGATGATCTACCCGGTACAGCGTCAGCGTCTGGATATCTGGCGTCACTTCCTGCAACCAGCGGGGGTCAGCCCGGCACTGAAAAACGTCGATAATACTTTGCTGTTGATTCAGATGGTTGCTGCACGGATGGGCATTGCTGCACTGCCACACTGGGTGGTGGAAAGCTTTGAACATCAGGGGCTGGTTGTCACTAAACCTCTGGGTGACGGCTTGTGGAGCCGCCTGTATGCCGCCGTGCGCGATGGAGAACAGCGTCAGCCAGTAGTGGAAGCATTTATCCGCTCCGCACGCCAGCACGCCTGCGATCATCTGCCGTTTGTTCGTGACGCATCGCGTCCCGGCACGGCATTACCGCTGACGGTCAGCCAGTCCTGATGCAACTTCAGGGGCGAAGTGTATAATGCGGCGCAATGCATTCCTTAACCTGAAGAGATTTCAATATGACCAATAACGATGTGTTACGCAGCGTGCGCTACATGCTGGAAATGAGTGACGCTAAAATGGTCAGTACGCTGGCACTGGCGGAGAGTGAAGTCTCTGTCGAAGAGATGCAGGCTTTCCTGAAAAAGGATGATGAAGCGGGCTTTCGTCCGGTTCCGGACGTGCTGATGGGCTATTTCCTGAACGGATTGATTTTCTCTCTGCGCGGCAAGAGCGAAGAAGCGCCGGTGCCCTCCATCGAACGCAAAATGACGAACAACATTATCCTGAAAAAGCTGCGCGTGGCGTTTAATCTGAAAACCACCGACATCACCGAAATTCTGCAGCTGGCTGACTTTGCCGTATCTCAGGCAGAAATCGGCGCGATCTTCCGTAAACCAGGGCATAAAAACTACCGCGAATGCGGCGACCAGATTTTAAGAAACTTTTTGAAAGGACTGACTAAAAAAATCCGTCCTGCAACGCCTGCCGCGAAAGCCTGACCGCGAGCAGAGTGCCGGAGCGGTTTACCCGCTCCGGTTCCGCTTATCCCTTCACGCCTTTACCCACTATCCAGCGTTTATGTACCCACAGTGAAGCGCAGATCACCGTTGCGCCAATCAGGAAGCTCGGCCAGTGCGGCTGCTGCTGCCAGATGGCGAGGTTAACCAGTAATCCGGCCGGGACATGCATATTGTTCATAATGCCCAGCGTGCCCGCATCTACCTGGGTTGCGCCGTAATTCCACATAAAGTAGCCCAGTCCTGATGCCGCAACGCCCAGCCATACCAGAATGCCCCACTGTAGCGAAGTGGTCGGCAGTTTATTCGGATTACCCCACAGGAACCAGGCGACAATCGCCACGCTGACGGCCCCAATATAGAACCACGAGAACGCCGTATGCTGCGGCATCGGACGCGTCTCTTGCAGGCGCTTGTAGCCAACCATACCGATGGCAAAACAGAGATTCGCCAGCTGCACCAACAGCAATCCAAACCAGAAATGGTCACTGACTTTGTCGTAACGAATAATCGCGGCTCCCGCCACTGCCAGCAGCGCACTCAGCGCATAGCCAGGGCGCACGCCACGCCCGCTGATTAAATCGTAAATCAGCGTGACATACAGCGGCGTCATCACGGTAAACAGCAGGAATTCTGAAACGCTGAGATAGAGATAGGCCTGGAAGCTAATCAGATACATGATGCCCAGCTGCAACATACCGACCGCCATATACAGCAGCAGCGTCGACAGCTGATAACCACGCCAGCGCAGAAATGGCAGAAACACCACCGCCGCCAATACCAGCCGCATCAGCACCGAAAACCAGCTATCAACCTGCCCCGCGAGATACTCACCGATCAGACTGAAAGAAAACGCCCAAAGAATGGTGGTGATAATCAGTAATGCCACAGTAATCACTCATCAGAAAAAAGAGGCGTTATTGTAACGAATTGCTGTCAGGGCGAATCAAGTTTCTGGTTGACGAGTGAACAAATAAACACCAGTCATAATGTTGCATCAGGAAAGCAAACGCTCATCAAACGAAACCGAAAAGTCTGAGACGCAGTTGACCAGAAAGGTGATTGATTATGCCTAAAAGCGTCAGAAAGTTGGCTAATTTGTGACACAACAAGCCGCGACTGTAATAAAACTGCAACATTTGTGTGCTTACTCACAGTCATTAACCATATCAGCCACTATGCTATGCGCGAAATGGAACATTTCCATCTGCGTATCCGCGCAGCGCTTCCGTTAACAATCACTAAAAATGCGCCATCGGAGCTTTTATGTTAAGTATTTTTAAACCTGCGCCACACCAGACCCGCGTCGCAGACCATCATGTCGATCCACTCTATCGCCGCCTGCGTTGGCAGATTTTCTTCGGCATCTTCTTCGGTTATGCCGCCTACTATCTGGTGCGCAAAAACTTCGCACTGGCCATGCCTTATTTGATTGAACAGGGCTTCTCACGCGGTGATTTAGGTTTTGCCCTGTCCGGTATTTCCATCGCCTATGGCTTCTCAAAATTTATCATGGGCTCGGTTTCGGATCGTTCCAACCCACGCGTGTTCCTGCCTGCCGGTCTGATTCTGGCGGCCTGCGTCATGCTGATTATGGGCTTTGTCCCTTGGGCAACCTCCAGCATTATGATCATGTTTGTGCTGCTGTTTATCTGTGGCTGGTTCCAGGGTATGGGCTGGCCGCCATGCGGCCGCACTATGGTTCACTGGTGGTCGCAGAAAGAACGCGGCGGCATCGTCTCAGTATGGAACTGCGCGCATAACGTCGGTGGCGGGATCCCACCTCTGCTGTTCCTGCTGGGTATGGCGTGGTTTAACGACTGGAAAGCGGCGCTGTATATGCCTGCATTTGGCGCGATCTTGATTGCGATTATCGCTTTTGCACTGATGCGTGATACTCCGCAATCCTGCGGATTACCGCCGATTGAAGAGTATAAAAACGACTATCCGCCGGATTACACTGACAAGCATGAAGAAGAGCTGACTGCCAAACAGATCTTTATGCAGTACATTTTGCCGAACAAACTGCTGTGGTATATCGCGCTGGCTAACGTCTTCGTTTATCTGCTGCGCTACGGCATTCTCGACTGGTCCCCGACCTATCTGAAAGAGGTGAAACACTTCTCGTTGGATAAGTCCTCATGGGCCTACTTCCTGTACGAATATGCCGGTATTCCGGGAACGCTGCTGTGCGGCTGGATGTCGGATAAAGTGTTTAAAGGCAATCGCGGCGCTACCGGGGTGTTCTTTATGACGCTGGTGACCATCGCCACTATCATTTACTGGATGAATCCGGCCGGAAATCCCGGTGTGGATATGGCCTGCATGATTGTTATCGGCTTCCTGATATATGGCCCGGTGATGTTGATCGGCCTGCACGCGCTGGAACTGGCACCGAAAAAAGCCGCCGGCACCGCCGCAGGCTTTACCGGACTGTTCGGCTATCTCGGCGGATCGGTCGCGGCCAGTGCCATCGTTGGTTATACCGTTGACTACTTCGGCTGGAACGGTGGCTTTATAATTATGGTGGGCGGCTGCGTGCTGGCAGTCATTCTGCTGCTGCTGACCATGTTAAGTGAAAACAAGCATAAACAGCAGATGAACCAGGCCAGCTAACAGCGACCTGAGGATGAAGCGGGTTCAGCGACAGTAATACACCAAAAACGGATGGCCAGCCTGGCGCTGGCCATTTGCCACTTAGTCCAGCAGCAGTTTACGTAAATAATGCGGCACTGCATCATCAGCATTGCTGCCAATCACTTCCAGCTCCGGCAGCAGATCTTTCAGGCGCTGATGAGCGTTACTCATAATGCAGCCCTTCCCGGCCATCGACAGCATCTCTTTATCGTTCAGCCCGTCACCAAACGAGATGCACTCTTTCAGCGAGTAGCCCAGGGTTTTCGACACCGCTTCCAGCGCATGCCCTTTCGACACGCCACCGGCCATCACTTCGAGGCAGGTTGGGAAGGAGAAGCTGACATTAACCCGATCGCCCCAGCGTGCCAGAATCGCCTGCTCCAGCGGCACGAGTTTATCGGCATCATCACAGGTGAAAAACACTTTACTGATACCATCGGTTTCCAGCATGCCAGGTTCGAACAGGCGATAATTAAATACCGACTCGCAGAAGAAACGCTGCTCTTCCGGACGATGGCGGTTGATAAACCACTCATCATCACGATAGACGTTGGTCAGGATATCCGGCTCGTTATATTGGATAGCGAACAGATCGTTAGCGATATCTGCGTCAAGATTATGGCTGAACACCAGCTCACCGGCGCTGTTATGCACCCTTGCACCGTTAGAGGTGATCATATAAGCGTCGATTTCGAGATTATCGCGCATCTGGGAAACGTCCACATGGTGACGACCAGTGGCAAAGACAAAGTGGACACCGCGTTCGGTGAGTAACTTCAGCGTTTCTTTGGTGTAAGGCGTCAGTCTGTGATCGGGTGACAACAGAGTGCCGTCGAGATCGGATGCGACTACGTGATACATAATTCTTTCAAACCTCTGGTTAAATGAGTAAATCAGGCACGCCTGACGTTAAATCTGAGTCATGTGGCTAAACATGCCGCGCGAAAAACTCCACGATGGCATCTAAGGCTTCAGCGCGCATATCGTCTCGTTCAAATAAGATCTCATGACGCGCGCCTGCAATTACGCGAGGCTTACCCCCCTCGCAGGGATGACCCGCTGCGGTCATTGCCTGACAAAACAGATCCTGCGAGCGGTTATCGACAATTTTTTCGGCCCCGGCCTGCAACAACAGCAGTGGAGTGGTGATATCAGCGGCCTTGCTTAAAATATTTTGTCCGGCCAGCAGCCCTTCCCGCACCCAGTGATAGGTGGGGCCACCAACGCGAATTCCCGGATCGTCAGCATAAAAACGCAGATTGCGTCGATAGCGCTCGCGGCTGTGGGTCAGCTCATTAATGCCAAAAGGACGCGCACGCCACTTGCCGGTTCCCAGCGCGTAGCCATCCCGCAGCTCCGGTCGTTTTTCCGTCCAGTCAAGAATGCGGCTGGCCATCCAGGAGGGCATCGGCAGATAGATGCCAAACATCGGTGAGGATAATACTGCGGCATCAAACGCCTGCGGTTGCCGCGCCAGCAGCAGCGTCAGAACTGCGCCCCCCATCGAGTGGGCCAGCGCATAGCGATGGCGATAGTCACTGTTGGCGATTTCCCGCTGCCAGAGCGCTTCCAGATCGTCAACATAGTGACCAAACTCCGCCACGTGGCCGCGATGCGAGTCCTGTAACAGACGTCCGGATCGGCCCTGCCCGCGATGATCGATAATGATCACATCATAACCACAGTGAAACAGATCGTAGGCCAGTTCAGGGTATTTAACGTAGCTTTCAATGCGTCCCGGCACCAGCAAAATCACTTTATCGTGCTGCGGTGAGGTGAAACGAACATAGCGAATCAGTAAGTTATCAACGCCCTCAAACTCGCGCTCTTCCCGGCGGTGCCAGAAATCGAGCAGCGGTCCGGTGGCGAAAGCGGCAAAGGCCTTCTCACGAGTCGGCCAGTCATTTTTATGCTTCGTCATCGGCAAGAATTCCGCAAAAAATCATCGACACTATGACAAGCTTCGCAGGCCATAGCAGATCATTCCACAATGCCGTATTGTGTCATAAATCTGCGCACTCCGGGAGTTTTACCCATGACCATCGAATGGTGGCTGACTTACCTATTGACTACCAGCATCCTCAGCCTGTCGCCAGGTTCCGGTGCGATTAATACCATGAGTACCGGTATCAGCCACGGCTATCGCGGCGCGGTGGCGTCGATCTCCGGCCTGCAAGTGGGGCTTGCCGTGCATATTATGCTGGTCGGTATTGGCCTGGGTGCGCTGTTTTCTCAGTCGTTACTGGCATTCGAAATTCTCAAATGGGCCGGTGCAGCCTATCTGATCTGGCTCGGTATCCAGCAGTGGCGCTCCGCCGGGGCGATAGATTTAGATGCCGTGGCCAAAGCGATGCCGCGTCGACGCCTGTTTAAACGCGCGGTGTTGGTTAACCTGACGAACCCGAAAAGCATCGTGTTTCTTGCCGCGCTGTTCCCACAATTTATTATCCCGCATCAGCCCCAGGCAATGCAGTACCTGGTGCTGGGGGTGACTACCGTGGTGGTCGATATTATTGTGATGATTGGCTATGCGACATTAGCGACACGGATTGCCGGCTGGATTAAAGGGCCGCAGCAGATGAAATTGCTGAACCGCATTTTTGGTGGGTTGTTTATGGCAGTAGGAGCGTTACTGGCTTCGGCTCGTAAGATTGCTTAGCTCTGTGGGCGGCAAAACATGCCGCCTCTACAGCATAATCCGGGGTTAGCGCGATATAATCAGGTGGATACCAAAGCCAGCAAACAGCACCCCTGCGACACCATCAATCCACTTCGCCAAGCGCTGATAGCCACGGCGCATCGCCGGTAAGGCAAAAATACAGGCCACCAGACTAAACCAGCACAGCGTCTCAATAATAATCAGCATAAACAGCCCCCAGCGCTCACCCGCGCCAACGTCATCACCGACAAACAGTGAGAACACGCTGCCAAAGTAGATCACCGCTTTCGGATTGGAGAGGTTGGTCAGAAAACCTTTCAGGAAGCTGCGTCCTTTCTGCGGCAGCGCCACCTTCACTTCATTCTGTACCGGGTGTTTATGCTGTTTACGCGCCGAGCAAAGTAGCTGCCAACCCATCCACAGCAGGTAAAGCCCGCCGCCCACCATAATAATCTCATGCAGCCATGCCATTTTCTGCAGAATCAGGTGTAATCCCATCAGCGCAACGCCCGCCCATACCACAATACCGAGGGTAATCCCCAGCACACCGAGCATCGCCTCTTTCCGGGAGCGACTGACCGCGGTTTGCGAGACAAAAAAGAAGTCCGGCCCCGGACTCATTAAGGCGATTAAATGCACCAGCGCCACAGTAAGAAATAGCATTATCATGATGTTTTACCTGTTTAAAGAAATGCGAGCACTGCCCGGATGAAAAATCGCCAGTAAGCGAGCTTATTCGTCGTCACCATCGACGTGTTCTCTGATCATCACCATAAACGGCTTACCAAAACGCTCCAGCTTACGCTGCCCGATGCCGTTAACGCTGAGCATTTCAGAAGCCGTCAGCGGCATCTGTTCAGCCATTTCGATAAGCGTGGCATCATTGAATACCACATAAGGCGGGATATTCTCTTCATCCGCAATTGCTTTACGCAGCTTGCGCAGTTTAGCGAACAGCTTGCGATCGTAATTGCCGCCATAGGATTTCTGGCTGCTGTTTTTACTTTTAATGGTGACCAGACGCGGAACCGCCAGCATTAGCGGCTCTTCACCGCGCAGAATCGGGCGCGCCGCTTCGGTAAGCTGTAATGCTGAATGCATGGCGATATTTTGCGTTACCAGTCCGAGGTGTATCAGCTGGCGCAACACGCTGACCCAGTGTTCGGTGGTCTGCTCGCGACCAATACCGTAGACCGGTAATTTATCGTGTTGTAACTCGCGAATACGCTGGTTATTGGAACCGCGCAGTACTTCAACAATATACCCCATGCCAAAACGCTGACCGACACGATAAATGCTCGATAACGCTTTTTGCGCTTCGACCAAGCCATCATAGCGCCGTGGCGGGTCGAGACAGATATCGCAGTTACCGCAGGCTTGCTGACGCCCCTCACCAAAATAGTTTAGCAACACCAGGCGACGACAGGTTTGCGCCTCGGCAAACGCTCCCATCGCATTTAATTTGTGACGTTCAATATCTTTCAGCGGACCTGGCGCTTTCTCTTCCAGGCAGCGGCGCAGCCACGCCATATCGGCCGGATCGTAAAACAACAGCGCTTCCGCCGGTAGCCCGTCGCGTCCGGCGCGTCCGGTCTCCTGATAATAGGATTCGATATTGCGGGGGATATCAAAGTGCACCACAAAGCGCACGTTCGGCTTATTAATACCCATGCCAAATGCCACGGTCGCGACCACAATTTGCAGATCGTCACGCTGAAAAGCTTCTTGAACCTGCGCCCGATGCACATTGTCCATTCCGGCATGATAGGCACCGACGCTCAGACCACGGCTTTGCAGCCGCGCAGCGGTATCTTCCACTTTCGCCCGGCTGTTGCAGTAAATAATGCCGCATTTGCCACGCTGATCCTGCACGTAGCGCATTAGCTGATCGGTTGGCTTGAACTTCTCCACCAGCGTGTAACGAATATTCGGTCGGTCAAAACTGCTGATTTGAATCAGCGGATCGTTTAGCTGCAACAGACGCGCAATATCATTGCGGGTGGTTTCATCGGCAGTGGCGGTCAGCGCCATAACCGGCAGCGTCGGGAATCGCTGGCGCAACTGGCCCAGCGCACCATACTCCGGACGGAAATCGTGGCCCCACTGTGAGATACAGTGTGCTTCGTCTACCGCCAGCATCGCCGGATTCCAGTGGCTCAGATTATCGAGGAAGTTGTCCATCATCAGACGCTCAGGCGCGATATACAGCAGACGAATGCGGCCGGTACGACAACCGGCCATCACTTCCTGCTGCTCTTCACGATTTTGCGTCGAATTCAGGCAGGCCGCCGCAACGCCGTTAGCCAGCAGTTGGTCGACCTGATCTTTCATCAAAGAGATCAGCGGCGAAACCACCAGCGTCAGACCCTCGCGCACCAGCGCAGGGATTTGATAGCAGAGCGATTTACCGCCGCCAGTGGGCATAACCACCAGACAGTCACGCCCGTTCAGCGATGCCTGAATGATGGTTTGCTGGCCAGGACGAAACTGCTGATAACCAAAGGTATCCTGTAATACCTTTGCCGCCAGCGCTTCATCATGCTCGTTGATTACTGCAGCCGTTGACACATCTTCCCCGTTTATCTCGTTATGACATGATTTATGGTATGTGGCGGATCGGTTTTCGCCGATCCGGCGCATCAGAACAGGTCGTTCAGGGTCACACCGACACCGACGCGCGTCTGGCGATGGTTGTAGTCGATTAATGACTCGCCGTAGCCGCTGAACACCTGCGTGTAGAAGCGTACGTGCTGGCTGATTGGATAGCTCCAGCCGAGTTCCGCGCCGCCGTAGCCGCTGTTCCAGTTATAGTTACCCTGTACACTAAATATGCTGTCGCCCATCATATAGCCGAGCTTCAGGCGGTAATAGCCCATGTACTTGGTAATATCCGGGTTATCATCATTGCTTGAGCTTTCCGGTAAACGGTACCACGGCTTTACTTCCGCCATAAAGTTACCGTTTTGCGCCATCAGACGAGCGTATACGCGGTTCCAGCTGCGTGAGGTCGGATCGGAACGACCATTAGACTGATGATTCAGCCCCAGTTCAACATCGCGTAACGTCCAGCCAGCAAAGCGGTAATCGGTCGCCCAGCCGAGAAAAATCTGCGGCTCATAGTTGGTTTCGCGGAAAGGTGACGACGCACCACGATTGGAAAGCTGCCACCAGGAGCGCTGGGTATAAGAGGCCGCCAGTACCGAGTTATCACCAAGGATTCCGCTCCACAGCGGGAAAGCCAGGCTGAGCTGGAATTTAACTTCGTCTTTCTTTGCTTTATCGGCCCAGTCATAAGACTGAATAGCTTCTTTATTCAGATCGCTGGTTACGGTATAGAGTAAATAGTTACCCTCATAAGGATACAGCACGAACGGGTTATCATGGTGCTCCAGCAGGTTAGCAATGATGCTGCCACGAACGGCTGGAGTATCATGAACCTCTTTTATGGTCGCTTCCTGCGCCAGTGCCAGTGCTGGCAGTAATGTGACCGCTGCCGGCAATCCTCGAAGCATACGCATAGTGTTCTCCAATAAAGCGAGCGCTGCAAATAGACGTGTAAAAAGCACGCCATTCTACACAGAAATACCGCCCAACATCAGCGCTGATTTCTCAAACTGGAAAGCCTGCCGACAGAAGCATAAAATACACAAATTATTAACATTTAACCTCTCCATAACTGCATTCGGGAAAGCACAATATGTCGGTTACTCTGTTGACTCAGGACGCAGCGCGTCGTCTGATTGGTGAAATTTTTGTCTATGATATGCCGTTTAATCGCGCACTGGGCCTTGAGCTGGAGCGCCTGGAGCCGGACTACGCCGAGCTTAGTTTTAATAATCAGCAGATGCTGGTCGGCAATGCTGCGCAAAAAATTCTGCACGGTGGGGTGATTGCTTCGGTGCTGGATGTCGCCGCCGGGCTGGTATGCGTCAGCAGTACTTTGACGCGTCACGAGAACATTAACGAAGAGGAATTGCGTCAGCGGCTGTCGCGTATGGGTACGATTGATCTGCGGGTCGACTATCTGCGTCCCGGACGCGGCGAGCGCTTTATCGCCAGCAGCAGCCTGCTGCGCGGCGGGAATAAAGTGGCAGTGGCACGCGTAGAGCTGCATAACGATGCCGGCGTATATATTGCCAGTGCCACGGCGACCTACCTGATCGGCTGATAACTTTATCGGGATCGCGTTCTCGCGTTTCCCTTCAACAATTTCCACATAACTTATTTTTATAAAGGGAAAAACTTCGTTAATGGATGCTCAACAAACGCGCCAGGGCGTGCTTTACGCGCTGGGTGCCTATCTGATCTGGGGCATAGCCCCGGCCTATTTCAAACTGATTCAGCAAGTAGCGCCAGGAGAGATTATGACTCACCGGGTGATCTGGTCCGCGCTATTTATGATTGTATTAATCAGCCTCAGCCGCAACTGGCAGCAGGTCAGAAAGACGTTGTATAACCGCAAGAAAGTCCTGCTGCTGGCGGCCTCTGCTATGCTAATCGGCGGCAACTGGCTGCTGTTTATCTGGGCCGTGAACAATCATCATATGCTGGAAGCCAGCCTTGGTTACTTTATCAATCCGCTGCTAAATGTGATTGTCGGCATGCTGTTTCTGGGTGAGCGCTTTCGTCGAATGCAGTGGCTGGCGGTCGGCTTAGCTGCCTGCGGAGTGGTGGTGCAACTGTGGAAATTCGGCTCGCTGCCGATTATTGCGCTTGGGCTGGCCTTCAGCTTTTCGTTTTATGGCCTGCTGCGCAAAAAGATCGCGGTAGACGCGCAAAGCGGGATGCTGATTGAGACGCTGTGGCTGTTCCCGCTGGCGGCCATCTATCTGTTTGGCATCGCCGACAGTAGCACCAGCCGGTTAACCGACAATTCGCTGTCACTTAATCTGCTGCTGATTGCCGCCGGAGTGATTACTACCATCCCGCTGATGCTGTTTACCGCCGCCGCCACTCGCCTGCGTTTGTCGACCGTCGGCTTTTTTCAGTATCTCGGCCCGACGCTGATGTTTCTGCTGGCAGTGGTATTTTATGGCGAGCAGTTAACGGATGATAAAGTGCTGACCTTTGCCTTTATCTGGGCAGCACTGGCGCTGTTCATCCTCGATGCGGTTTATACCCTGCGCGGTTCACGAATGCGCATAGCGTGAAATAAAACGCGCCATTGCCGGGCCGGTAAGCAGAATGGTGAACAGGCGTAACGTCTGCATCGCCATCACAAACGCAATATCGACCCGGCTACCCGCGGCGATTATCGCGACGGTATCCAGCCCGCCAGGGCTGGTCGCCAGATAAGCGGTCAGCAGATCGACGTGCAGCAATCGCGTCAGCATCCATGCCATTCCGCCACAAAGTAGCATCAGGCCGACTATCGACAGTATCATCTGCGGCAGGGTGCGCAGCGCCAGCAGAAAGATCGGCCGGGTAAAACGCAGCCCGACACTCCAGCCAATCAGCGCATAAGCCAGCGCCAGCAGCCATTCCGGTATCTGTAATGCCATAGTGCCGCTGGCATGCAGCGCGGCACCAAACAGCGCCGGTAATAACAGCGCGCCAGAAGGAATGCGAAATCGTTGGCCGATCCAGGCCCCGCCCAACGCTACAGCAATAGTGCCGACAAAGCGCAGCTCCAGCGCAGGAAACCACTCCAGCGGCGTGGCGCTTTGTGCACTGTCGCCCAGTCCGATTCGTGCCACCACCGCTGCTGCCGTCGCAACAAACAGCACCCGCAGATACTGCATAAATGCCACCAGCCGGGCATCGGCTCCATATTCGCCGGCCATCGCCACCATTGCCGACGCGCCGCCCGGCGACGATCCCCAGGCTCCGGTCGCACCGGGTAAACTACTGAAGCGCACCAGCAGGAAGCCGGATAAACCACTGGCGGCAAGCGTCAGTAACAGTACGACGATCACCACCGGCCAGTCGTCAATCAGCGGTTGCAGAATTGAGGGGGATAAACTTTGTGCAATCATGCAGCCCAGTATCGCCTGCGCCAGGATAAACAGGCGTTTATCGATGCGCAGCGTCGCGCCGGATAAGCCCATCAGCACGCCGATAATCATCGGTCCCAGCAGCAGCGCGGCAGGAACATGGAAGTATTGCAGCGCAAAACCCAGCAGCAGCGAAGCGCTGATCAGAATAAGCCATTGCAGCCTGTGTGACAGCCGTTCCATATTGAGAAAACTTGCGTTAAGAAAAGCAGGGGGTATACGTTACGCGGATGTGAATAGATCTGCCAGTACCGATCTCCTCTCGCCCATCCATGGCGGAGGATTACACTGCCGTGGTGGCCGGTTTACAGCCAGTTTTTACGCTTGAAATAGGCGTAAGGTGCCAGACCGGCCAGAATCATCAGGCTGATTGCGGCGGGATAACCAAAGCTCCATTTCAGCTCCGGCATAAATTCAAAGTTCATGCCGTAGCTTGATGCCACCAGCGTTGGCGGCAGGAAGACCACCGATACCACCGAGAAGATTTTGATAATACGGTTCTGCTCGATATTGATAAAGCCCATCGCCGCCTGCATCAGGAAGTTCACCTTCTGGAACAACGATTCGTTATGCGGTAACAGCGACTCGATATCGCGCAGAATTTCACGCGCCTGCTCCAGCTGAGTTCCCGGCAAACGCGCTTTACGCACCAGGAAATTCAGCGCACGCTGGGTATCCATCAGGCACAAACGCACTTTCCAGCCGATATCTTCCAGTTCTGCCAGCGTCGACAGCGCGCGGTCAAACTCGTCGCCCTGCTGCCCTTCCATAATTACCCGGCTGAGTTTTTCCAGATCGCTGTAGACGTTCTCAATCTCATCCGCCAGCTGTTCGATTTTGGTTTCAAACAGGTCCAGCAGTAGCTCAAAGGCATTGCCATCGACCAGCGTCTGATTACGCGCGCGCATGCGATAGAGGCGAAAAGCCGGCAGTTCACGCTCACGCAGCGTGTAAAGCCGTCCTTCACGAATGGTGAAAGCGACGGTGGAGTTACCGGCATGATCTTCGGCATCTTCATAGAAGAAGAAGGAGTGAATATGCAGACCATCTTCGTCCTCAAAAAAACGCGCCGAGGCTTCGATATCTTCCAGCTCCGGGCGGGTGGCGAGGCTCTGGCCTAGTTCACACTGAACACGATCGCGTTCATCTTCTTCTGGCTCGATCAGATCAACCCATACTGACGACGTCAGCTGGTCAGCGGTATCTTCAAGCTCCAGACGAGATAAACGGCTGTTATCCAGTTTAAATGCGCTCAGCATAGCAGTACTCCCAATTGCAGTAACATATGGGACATAGCGCCAGAACACGGGAAACGTTAACGTTTCAGTCAGTTTTCAAAGCTGACTCATGCGACGGGAAAAAAGAGGAAGTCGCTGACAACCACGAAGGCTACCAGCATTTAAGAGGGTAGCCTTAGGCGTTGCACCTGATAAACAGGTTAATGAGCCAGTATCGACTGGGTGTGTCCAAGGCGAATGTCCTCTTAGGGTAATCGTGGGCGCATGTTACGCTGAGTCGAAAAAGGCGTCAAGCGACCCACTTTACCGCTGGGGTATCAGACGGTTTCCAGCCGGGCATACGCCGCCACCAGCCATTTGATACCCTGTCCCTGGAAGGCGACCTGCAGCCGACTGTGCTCGCCGCTGCCTTCCAGATTGATGATGGTGCCTTCGCCAAACTTGGCGTGGCGCACCCGCTGACCAAGGGAAAATCCGCTGTCGTTTTCCGTCACCGGCGTGCCAAGACGCTGGTGATTAACTGGACGACTGACGCTGGCGCGCAGACGCACTTCATCCACGCACTCCACCGGCAGTTCGCCAATAAAGCGCGAGGGGCGATGGTAGACTTCTTTACCATAAAGCCGACGGGTTTCAGCATAGGTCAGGGTCAGCTTTTGCATTGCGCGCGTAACACCGACATAGGCCAGACGACGCTCCTCTTCCAGCCTGCCACCTTCATCCAGCGACATCTGGCTCGGGAACATCCCCTCTTCCATACCGACGATAAACACCTGGCTAAACTCGAGGCCTTTCGCCGCATGCATGGTCATCAGTTGCACCGCATCCTGCCATTTATCCGCCTGCCCTTCACCCGCTTCCAGCGCGGCATGGGAAAGGAACGCCTGCAGTGGCATCAGATCTTCATCTTCATCCTGGTAGCTGTACTGCCGCGTGGCGTTAACCAGCTCCTCTAAGTTTTCGATGCGCGCCTGGCCTTTCTCACCTTTTTCCTGCTCGTACATTATCCACAGACCTGAGTCTTTAATCACCCGGTCAGTCTGTACATGCAGCGGCATTTCGGCGGTTTCCTGCGCCAGCGAATCCACCAGCTCGCAAAACCGTTGCAGCGCCGACGCGGCACGACCGGCCAGCACTTTTTCCTGCAATAATACGCGCGTCGCCTGCCACAGCGTCAGCTGACGCTCGCGCGAGGTCTGGCGCACCACGTCCAGTGTGCGATCGCCAATACCACGCGTTGGCGTATTGATCACTCGCTCAAAAGCAGCATCATCGTTGCGGTTGGCAATCAGGCGCAGGTAGGCCAGCGCATCTTTGATTTCCTGACGTTCGAAGAAGCGCATGCCGCCGTAAATGCGATACGGCATACTGGTTTGCAGCAGCGCCTCTTCCAGTACGCGTGACTGGGCGTTACTGCGATAGAGAATCGCGCAGTCATTTAACGCCCCACCCTTTTCCATCCACACCTTGATGCGGTTCACCACAAAACGCGCTTCATCCAGCTCGTTAAACGCGCAGTAGAGGGAAATGGGCTCACCGTCGCTGCCGTCGGTCCACAGCTGTTTGCCAAGACGACCACTGTTATTGGCGATCAGGGCATTAGCCGCTTTCAGAATATTGTTTGTCGAGCGATAGTTCTGCTCAAGACGGACGGTTTCTGCGCCGTTAAAGTCGTTGAGAAAGCGCTGAATGTTTTCCACCTGCGCGCCACGCCAGCCGTAAATCGACTGATCGTCATCACCAACGATAATCACTCGCCCGGTTTCACCGGCCAGCATGCGAATCCACGCGTACTGAATATTGTTGGTGTCCTGAAACTCATCGACGAGGATATTGGTAAAGCGTTCGCGATAGTGATTGAGAATATGCGGCTTATTCAGCCACAGCTCATGGGCACGCAGCAGCAGTTCGGCAAAGTCGACCAGTCCGGCGCGGTCGCAGGCTTCCTGATACGCCTGATAAACGCGCAGCCAGGTCTGTTCAATTGGATTACCGTAGCTTTCAATATGCTTAGGCCGCAGACCTTCATCTTTTTTGCCGTTGATGTACCACATCGCCTGACGCGCCGGCCACTGCTTCTCATCAAGATTCATCGCTTTAATCAGGCGTTTCAATAACCGCAGCTGATCTTCACTGTCGAGGATCTGAAAATCCTGCGGCAGATTGGCATCAAGATGATGCGCGCGTAGCAGGCGATGAGCGAGGCCATGGAAAGTACCGATCCACATCCCACCCTGGCTGGTGCCGATCAGCTGTTCGATACGGTGGCGCATCTCTGCCGCCGCCTTATTGGTAAAGGTGACCGCCATAATTGAGTATGGCGAACAGTTCTCTACCGTCAGCAACCAGGCAATGCGGTGCACCAGTACGCGCGTTTTACCGCTACCCGCGCCCGCCAGCACCAGCAAATTGCTGCGTGGCGCCGCGACGGCTTCGCGTTGTTTGTCATTCAAACTGTCCAGCAGTTCAGAAACGTCCATAAGCACCATTCAGGCAGGGAAAACGCCGCAGCGTTTAACTGGATATATTAACAGGTATTATATCAGCGCGGTCAGCGATGCCAACTGCGAAATTTCGAGATGCGGCAGCAGGCGGCTGTCGGCGATTTTCATCAGGTTGCCTTGCCGCAGGTTAATCCAGCAGGCTTGCATACCGCAGCGCACGGAACCGGCGACATCGGTGGTCAGATCGTCACCCACATGCAGAATATTTTCCAGTGGGACATCCAGCTTTTCCGCCGCCAGATGATACATATCGTGATATGGCTTGGCGCGGCCGTGTGGCCCGGCGCGCAGGATAAATTTGAAATAACCCTCAAGGCCGAACAGATGCGGCTCGGCGTTACCGTTGGTCACCGCCGCCAGCGGAAAACGTTCGGCCAGCGCTGCCAGCGTCCGGTGCGTCTCTTCCGGTACGCTGATCTGGCTACGCCAGTGGGCAAAATTGGCCATCACTTCACGCGAGCCTTTATTCGCTTCTGCGGTGCTCAGTCCGACATTCAGCATCGCCCGCTCGACCGCCCGACGTCGCCACTCCGACACATCGTGATAAATTTCCGGCTCCTGCTGGCGCAGTTCATCGCGCAGCGCCTGGTAAGCCTGCTGAGTGAAATCATTCAGGCCGGGATGGTAAGCCTGCAAGAAAGCGTGCGACTCCTTCTGGGTACGGCGAATCACGTCGTGATTGTCGTACAAAGTGTCGTCAAGATCGAAGGTAATGGCTTTAATCGGCCGCAGCGTGCGATAAAAATGCATCAGGATTTTCCTCGTTTAGCACGGGGATGTGCAGCATCGTAAACCGATGCAAGATGTTGAAAGTCGAGGTGGGTATAAATTTGCGTGGTCGACAGATTGGCATGCCCCAGCAGCTCCTGCACCGCACGCAGGTCGCCGCTGGACTCCAGCATATGGGTCGCAAAGGAGTGGCGCAACTTATGCGGATGAATATGACTGTTAACACCCTGCTTCACGCCCCATTCAGCAAAACGTTTCTGCACGTTACGCGCCGAAATTCGCTTGCCCTGGTTGGATAAAAACAGCGCGTCATCGTCTGGCGCAAACAGCTCGCGCAGAGCGAGCCAGTGTTCAATCCAGCTGACCGCCGTGCCGCCAATTGGCAGGCGGCGCTCTTTGCTGCCTTTCCCCACCACCCAGACTTCACCGGAAGCCAGATCCAGGTGTCGGCAGTCAATGCCGACTAATTCAGCAAGACGTAAACCGGCACCGTACATAATTTCCAGCATCGCGCGATCGCGTACCGCCAGCGGATCGTTAAGATCGATATCCAGCAGCTGATTCACTTCATCGACATCAATATTTTTCGGCAAATGCCGCGGCGTACGCGGCGTGGCAATTCCTTTCGCCGGATTCGCCTTCAGCAGCCCCTGACTGACCAGCCAGTCGAGAAAACTGCGCAGCGCTGACAGTCGAAGTGCAAGGCTGGCCGGTTGTAGACCGGCGCGGCGGCTGCGGGCCGCCAGTGAACGCACATGAGCAGCATCCAGTTTTGCCCAGTCCGTAATCTTCATTTCATCCGCCAGCGTCACCAGCACCGTAAGCTGATGAGCGTAGCTTTTTTGCGTCAGCGGGCTAAGTTGCCGCTCGACTTTCAGGTAACGCAGAAAGCCCTCTACGGCGGATTGTAGAGGCGACGCGCTGTTCATGCGCGCTCAATCCAGCGCGACAACAGTTCCGGCAGCATCAGCGCCAGATGTTGTAACAGCAAGGTGCCCATGCCTGACTGATAATGCTGACTGTCGCGGCTGCTGAAAATCAGTACCCCGAGATCGCCGCGCTCGCCCATCAGCGACATCGCCACTGAGCCAATGGCTTTCGCCTGCGGCAACAGCAGCAGTAACTCCGGGCCATTCAGGCCGCCGAGATAGTGCTGCTCTTTACCCAATCGCTGAATACGTACCGCTTCAAACGCCTGCGGCGCAAGCGCCAGCTGGGTAAAATCAGAAGGGGCACCAACACGCCATTTGTCACTGAACAGGCGCACATTGGCACCCGCCAGCCCAAGCTCACGCGCCCAGCGATGCAAACGGTTCAGCATCTCTTGCAGGCTGGGAGCCGTCGCCAGATGCCCCTGCAACGCTAACAGCCGATCAAACAGTTGATGGTTAGCGGTGGCCTGCTCCATCAGTAACGTAATCTCTTCTTCCAGCTGGGCGATATGATTGCGCTGACGCGCCATATGCCATTCGACCAGCGAAACGCTCCCGCGCACAGGATGAGGAACTGCCATCTGCTCGACCTGGCGCGCGTTACGAATAAAGAAATCCGGATTTTGCAGCAGGTAATCACTTACCGCCTGATCGTCCAGCATCACATCGCTGGCGGTCTGTTCCCCGACATTTTTCATAGATGAATAAATCCGTCGTAAACGTGAGTGGCCGGTCCGGTCATAAACAGCGGGTGACCCGGCCCTTTCCAGGCGATATGCAAGCTGCCGCCCGGCAAATCAACGCGGACTTTTTCCGCCAGTAATCCTTGTTGAATACCCACCGCCACCGCAGCACAAGCACCGCTACCGCAGGCCTGTGTCTCACCGGCACCGCGCTCATAAACGCGCAGCCGGATATGCTCACGACTGGCCAGCTCCATAAATCCGACGTTAACCCGCTCCGGGAAGCGCTCATGGCTTTCCAGCACCGGCCCGAGCGTTTCTACCGCAGCGGTTTTCACACTGTCGACCTGAATCACGCAGTGCGGGTTCCCCATCGATACCACACCACACATTACCGTCTGTTCGGCGGCGCGCATCAGATAGATGCTTTCAGCTTTATTGGCGCGGAATGGCACCTGCTGCGGCTCGAAGTTCGGCTCGCCCATATTAACCCGCACCAGCTCGTCGCTGTTGACGCTCAGTACCATACGCCCGGTTTGGGTGCTGACATTGATATCGTTTTTATTGGTTAACCCTTTCAGGCGCACAAAGCGCGCGAAGCAGCGCGCACCGTTGCCACACTGGGCCACTTCGCTGCCGTCAGCATTGAAAATGCGGTAATGAAAATCCAGATCGGGATCGTACGGCGGTTCAACGATCAATAGCTGATCGAAGCCGATCCCCAGATGACGATCCGCCAGACGGCGAATCAGCTCTGGTGAGAAATAGACGTTTTGCGTGACGGCATCAACGACCATAAAGTCATTGCCAAGACCGTGCATTTTGGAGAACTGCATTTTCTGCTCCGCCGGATGCGCCATAGGTTATAGAGTCAGTTACATACTCGGCTGAGTAGTGGTTGGATTCTGATCGCGACCATCCGGCGGAGTAACCGCTGAATTCTGCGTGCTCTGCTGCGCAGGCTGCTGCGTTGCTTGCTGATCCTGCTTTGGCTGCTCCTTCGGTGGGAAGTACAGCGGGCCTTTTAAGCCACAGCCAACCAGGCTCGCTAACGCCAGCGCCATCGCCAGCTGGCATATCGTTTTGTTCATTATCATTCTGCTCATGATTGATGCTTACTGGTTGCTTATCATCGCAGGTGAACTCCGAAAAGCAATAGGAATTGGCGATTCGATGTTGCCGTCGCGGTCGCAATTTCGTCAGAAGATTAGCAGATACCGGCCTGCCGTGTGGTTCAGCCAGTTAACAAAAACAGGAAAGCACGATGGGCGATAGCCGATCAATGCATCTGCATACGCTCAGCGTAATCGGTGTGGTCATTGTCCGGGGCGGTAGCGCATAACTGCGTCAGGGTCTGGCTTCTGAATGGAATCACCTGCAGACGATCGTCAGCTT
Organism: Winslowiella toletana; assembly: GCF_032164335.1. Taxonomy (NCBI): domain Bacteria; kingdom Pseudomonadati; phylum Pseudomonadota; class Gammaproteobacteria; order Enterobacterales; family Erwiniaceae; genus Winslowiella; species Winslowiella toletana. The sequence goes on from NZ_CP134152.1 coordinate 4,690,767, forward strand.
TAATGATGGTATAGAACTGCGGCAGGTTAAAGTTGATAAAACTTGAGCCGTAGGTAAAGCGGTCGTGTGACGACGAGTAGAAGCGGCTGACATCGCGCACCAGCTCCTCTTTGCTGCCTTCACAGTGGTGATAGATCTCAATGCGATTACTTTCATCAAGAATGTAGATATTGAAGCCGTGGTCGTCGTGGGTGTCTTCAAAGAAGAACTGAATAATCCCTTCGCTGGCATAGCCATTCACTACCGCTGGCAGACGTGTCTGATCGGTTTCTACCTTGATCGACAAGCCATGCAGTTTGTTGTTGGAAATCGCGCCGTAAAACTCGACGGCATTTTCCAGTTTCTGCACCGATACGCCAAGACGCTCAAAGAACAGGCCCCAGGTTTGGCCGGCAACACGCAGCGCTTTAAAACGCCCCGGTTCCTGACGGGTACTGGACAGGCGCAGTTCAATGCATTCCGAAACCAGCTGCTGCACGCGGGTGCGGATTAAACCACGCAGATGCTGGCTGTAGCAGAACACTTCTACTGCATCCGGCGGTGCCGCGTCCTGATGCATTTTACCGAGAATGGTTTTCAGCGCTTCAATCATCGCCTGCTCGCCATTAAAGTGCAGGGTACGCACTTCATTCCACGAGTTGCGGTACAGCAAATCGATACTGCCGACTAAACACTGCTGCTGTTGACCAAAGCTGAATACATCCAGCTTACGGAAATCGAAGTGCACAACCTGATTGCGGAAGGCCGCAGTCGGGTCGTACTCCAGGTTAACGATAATCGCCAGATGACGAATTTCACACGGGCTGTAGAGTGCTTTTGGCGTTGGTGACGGCAAACGCAGCGGGAAGTGGTGTGACACATCGGCCACCAGCTCCTGCAAACGCGCCAAATCGCAGGTCTCATTGCCTTTAATATGCAGACGCGTTTTCTCGGTCAGCAAACCATTAAACCACGCCCACGCCACCAGCTTATTCAGATAGCGGTTATATTCCAGCGGTTGATGGCTGATAATCGATCCCATATCCGGCGACTGATTATACAGATACCAGCCAGCGCGATTGGCGCGGCCATTCGGCACATGGATAAAGGTCAGATGCGACTCGGAGAGATCCGGCGAGATCTGCGGGTTAACCAGCGTCACTTTACCCGGCAATGCTTCGAAAGCGGCATACAGCTTACGGGTCAGCACGCCGATATCCTGCGGGCTGGCGCTGACGCTTAAGTTGTTACGGCGGGCGAAACGAATCAGATTGCGATAGCTCTGCATCATCGCATCCAGCAGTTCGTTATGGGCCTCACGTACCCGCTCGATTTTCCAGTCGGCACGGCTGTCGAGCACTGCCAGACGCGCATTGTCCCAACCCCACTCTTTTACCAGCTGGCTGAGAATTTCACGACGCCAGCCTACATTAGCGCCCTCTTGCGACAGCTTTTCACACACCTTCAGATAGAAACAGCGTCGCACCAGATCGAGACGCGCATGGTCGTCAATACTGGTGAGATAGTGGGTGACGCGTTCCAGCATCATGCAGTAAGGATCAAGGCCAAACGAGACGATTTCGCCATCGTGCAAGCGCTGCTTAATGTCCATCGCCAGCAGTTTGGTGTCCGGGTATTCCCAGGAATAGGCTTCCAGCAGCAGGGTTTTTAACACCGCTTTGTAGGGCGAATCGATACTTTTGTATAACTGCCACAGGCTGGCACCAAAGTACTCTTCCGCCGACAGCGTGCCGAGACCACCAAGATCCAGCCATTCATTTGGCGTCAGTACGCCCTTCGAATAGAGCGACATGACATAGTCATCGTAATGCTCTTCTTCTTCGCCCGGCACCATATTCCACAGAATACGCTTACCGGCCATGCGTACCGCAGTACGATAAAATTCATCCAGCAATAAGATATGCTGAGTCGAGCCGCAATCCTCACCGCCAAGATTGCCACTTTCGTTATGGCGAAAACGGTTTTCATCAATCAGGAAGAAGCTGACTTCGACACCCATCGATGCACACCACTTTTGCAGCAGAGTGCATTTTTTTTGCAGGCGCAGGCGCTCTTCATTATCGAGCCACGACTGGTGACACACCCAGATATCAAGATCGGAAGTGAAGTTCTGGCCCACCGACGAGGTGCTGCCCATTGAGTAAACACCGGTTATTGGTCGTTCACCTTTTACGGGCAATGCGGCAGCAGTGCCAGATTTACCTTCTAAATCATTGAGATAGCTTAACTGGCTTTCATCAGGCGTGAAAAAGCTGATGCCATGTGGAACGTTACCTTCAAGGTAACCCGGCATCAACGGGTGATGATAATGTAATAAGGTTGGCAGCAGACTGTATACCTGCTGGAAAGCAGGGCCCATGGCAGCCAGTGCACGATCGACGCGCAGCTGATTGATGGCATCCAGTCTCTGTTTCAGTGTCTCAATGTAGAGGTACAAGACGTCTCGCCTGATTGTCCCAGTGTTTTAAACAAACCCAGTTTCCGGCATCCGCCGCTTGATTTAGAAGTATTCGGGCGAATAATTGCTGGAAACGTGATCAATCTAACACCTGGCAGATTGACCGTAAAGAAAGTTGCGCTACACACAGTTTAGCACGTTTTACAGTCAATTAACCTTACTCATCTTTAGCTCATCCCTGCCCCACGGTTAAAAACCGTTGAAACTGACAGCATTCCCGTATCAATGATAGGATAATCAATGAACGATCAAAACGGTAAGAAGCATGTTAGACAAAATTTTAAGAATTGCCACCAGGCAAAGTCCGCTCGCTTTATGGCAGGCACATTATGTTCAGCAGCGCCTGATGGCTTGCCATCCGGGGCTTAGCGTTGAGCTGGTCCCCATGGTCACCCGCGGCGATGTGATACTGGATACGCCACTTGCTAAAGTAGGTGGTAAAGGATTATTCGTAAAAGAACTTGAGCTGGCGATGCTGGAAGGCCGTGCCGATATTGCGGTGCACTCGATGAAAGATGTGCCGGTCGACTTCCCGGAAGGGCTGGGGCTGGTCAGCATTTGTGAGCGTGACGATCCGCTGGATGCTTTTGTCTCAAATCATTATGACTCGGTTGATGCGCTGCCGCAGGGCGCGATTGTCGGCACTTCCAGCCTGCGTCGTCAGTGTCAGCTTAGCGCGCGTCGCCCGGATCTGGTGATCCGCTCGCTGCGCGGCAACGTCGGTACCCGCCTGTCTAAACTGGATGCGGGCGACTATGACGCGATTATTCTCGCGGTGGCCGGACTTAAGCGCCTGGCATTAACCGATCGGATTCGCCATGCCATGCCGGCAGAAGAGTCACTGCCAGCCGTCGGTCAGGGCGCGGTCGGAATTGAGTGCCGTCTTGACGATCGGCAGACCATCACCCTGCTGGCAGCGCTGAATGATGACGATACCTCGGTACGCGTCAAAGCTGAACGCGCCATGAATACCCGACTGGAAGGTGGCTGTCAGGTGCCAATCGGCAGCTACGCGGTACTGGAAGGCGACGATCTGTGGCTGCGTGGGCTGGTCGGTTCGCCGGATGGCAAACAGATGATTCGCGGTGAGCGTCGTGGCCCGCGAGCGGATGCCGAAAAAATGGGTATCTCACTGGCTGAAGAGCTGCTGGATAACGGCGCACGCGATATTTTAGCTGAAGTTTATCAGGGAAATCCGCCGGTATGACGATTCTGGTAACCCGTCCATCACCTGCTGCCGAAGAGCTGGTCAGCCGCCTGCGCGCGCTGGGACAGGTTGCCTGGAGCCTGCCACTGATTGAATTTACGCCTGGCCGCGATCTCGACCGGCTGCCACAGCTGCTGAGCCAACTGTCAGCGGGTGACCTGCTGTTTATTTTGTCTCAGCATGCGATTCACTATGCTCAGCCAATAATCAGTCAGCACGAATTAACATGGCCTGCCAGCCTGGACTATTATGCTATAGGTCGCACTACTGCACTGCTGATGCATACCGTCAGCGGCTTGCCGGTGGAGTATCCCCATCAGCGTGAAACCAGTGAAGTGCTGATTCAGCTGCCGGCTTTAATGCAGGTTGCTGGCAAGCGGGCGTTAATTTTACGCGGCAATGGCGGGCGTGAGCTGTTAGCTGAAACGCTAACAGAGCGCGGTGCAGAAGTGACGTTCTGCGAATGCTATCAGCGCTGTGCCAAAGTTTACGATGGCCTGAATGAAGGCCGACGCTGGCGCGATCGCGGCATTGATACGCTGGTTGTGACCAGTGGCGAAATGCTGCAACAACTCTATTCACTGTTCCCCGATATCGATCGTCAGGAATGGTTATTACGCTGTCGACTGGTGGTCGTCAGTGAACGTTTGGCTACCCTGGCCAGGGAGTTTGGCTGGCAGGATATTACGGTAGCCGATGGGGCCGATAACGACGCGCTGCTGCGCTCGTTACAATAAACTTTAAAATGGGATGTGCCACAATGACGGAACAAAAAGATTCCTCCGCCATGGTTGAAGAGACCACCCCAGCGGTAGAAGCAACCACGTCACCGGAAGCAAAACCGCCGCGCAAGCCAAAAAACAGCGGTACGGCGTTGGGTGCCGTGGCGATTGTTATCGCGCTTGCCCTGGGCACTGGGCTTTATATTAATGCTAAACACCAGGCTCAGGCCCAGACGGAGACCAATCAGGCACTGGCCGATCAACTGGCCGCACTGCAACAGCAGGCGAATAATGACAAGCAGCAGCTGAGCGAGCAGCTCAAGATGCAAACTGGCGAATTGCAGGCCGCACGCGATCGGCAAGCCACCAGCGATAAGCAGCTGGATGAGCTACAGGAAAAAGTCACCACGATTTCCGGCAACGATGCGCGTACCTGGCTGCTGGCGCAGGCGGACTACCTGGTGAAACTGGCAGGCCGCAAACTGTGGAGCGATCAGGATGTCACCACCGCCGCTGCGCTGCTGAAAAGTGCCGACGCCAGCCTGGCCGATATGAATGATCCGAGCCTGATCGAAGTGCGTCGCGCGCTGACTCAGGATATCAGTAACCTGTCGGCGGTCAGCCAGGTGGATTACGACGGTATCATTCTGAAGCTTAACCAGCTGTCGAACAGCGTGGATGATTTACGTCTGGCGGATAACGATAACGACGACTCACCTATGGATGCCGATGGCGGCGAGCTATCGTCGTCGCTGCGTGAGTGGCGTCAGAATCTGGTGAAAAGCTGGCACAAATTTATGGATGATTTTATTACCGTCCGCCGCCGGGATAATACGGCGGAGCCGCTGCTGGCACCAAATCAGGAGGTCTATCTGCGTGAAAATATTCGCTCGCGCCTGCTGATTGCCGCACAGGCCGTGCCGCGCCATCAGAATGAGATCTACAAACAGTCGATTGATACCGTCTCAGCCTGGGTTCGCGCCTGGTATGACACCAACGATGCCAGTACCAAAGCCTTCCTGAACCAGCTGGACGAATTAAGCCAGCAGACGATTGCAATGGACGTGCCGGACACGCTGGAGAGCCAACCGATGCTGGATAAACTGATGCAAACGCGAGTGCGCAATCTGCTGGCGCAGCCGTCAGGCGATCAGCAGCAGCAGCAGCAGCAGGGAGAATAAGCATGCTTAAAGTACTTTTGCTTTTTCTTCTGCTGATTGCCGGTGTGGTAATTGGCCCGATGATCGCAGGTCATCAGGGATACGTACTGATTCAGACCGATAACTGGAATATTGAAACCAGCGTGACCGGGCTGGCGATCATCCTGATCCTCGCGCTGCTGGTGATCCTCGCGGTGGAATGGCTGTTGCGCCGCATCTTCCGCACCGGTGCCAAAACGCGTGGCTGGTTCCTCGGTCGCAAACGCAACCGGGCGCACAAACAGACACAGGCTGCGCTGCTGAAGCTGGCGGAAGGCGATTACAAACAGGTTGAAAAACTGCTGTCACGTAATGCTGACCATGCCGAGCAACCGGTGGTGAACTATCTGCTGGCGGCGGAAGCGGCCCAGCAACGCGGTGATGAAATGCGAGCCAATCAGCATCTGGAGCGCGCATCAGAACTGGCGGCAGGCGATCAGCTGCCGGTTGAGATCACCCGTGTGCGTATTCAGCTGGCACGAAATGAAGATCATGCGGCGCGTCACGGCATCGATCGTCTGCTGGAAGTGGCTCCACGCCATCCGGAAGTGCTGCGCCTGGCGGAACAGGCTTATCTGCGCACCGGCGCATGGGGCTCTTTGCTGGATATTCTTCATCCGATGGAGAAAGCGCAGGTCAATGATGAAGCGCACCGCAGCGCGCTGCAACAGCAGGCGTGGTTAGGTTTGATGAATCAGGCGATGGCCGATCAGGGCAGTGAAGGCCTGAAGAGCTGGTGGCAAAATCAGAGCCGTAAAACCCGCCATGAAACGGCATTGCAGGTGGCAATGGCAGATCATCTGATCGAGTGCGACGATCATGACACTGCGCAGGCCATTGTACTGGAAGGACTGAAACGCCAGTATGACGAGCGTCTGGTGCTGTTGATGCCGCGTCTGAAAACCGGCAATCCGGAGCAGCTGGAAAAAGCGCTGCGCCAGCAGATCAAACAACACGGTGCAACGCCTTTGCTGCACAGCACGCTGGGACAGCTACTGATGAAGCATGGTGAGTGGCAACAGGCCAGTGAAGCGTTCCGTGAAGCGCTGAAACAGCGTCCTGATGCTTTTGATTATGCATGGCTGGCTGACAGCCTTGATCGCCAGCATAAGCCGGAAGAAGCGGCAGAGATGCGACGTGACGGGCTACTGCTGACGTTGAAGAATAATCCTTGAGCGCGTAAACGGCGTTAATACCGCCGTTTCGATAGCAGACCCTGAGGGGCGGCGTTTTTCGCCGCCCCTTTTTTTATCCTACTACCCCGGTTTCAGGCAAAAAAAAACACCTGCCAAAATGGCAGGTGTAAATATCAGATCGGTAAGACAACCGATTGGTACCAGACTCAACGTGATGTCCTGTGAATCCAATAAGGTGAAACACGATATTGGCTGGCTGGACAACTGGCACCGTAAAATGGCTCCGCGTCATTCCCAGGTTTATGAAGCATAAGCAAACATAAGAGGTGGAATGAGCATCTACATCGTCAGTATTGCACATTCCGTGCCAGAACTAAAAATTACTTAATAACTGACTAATTTTAATCGTATAAATAATTTTTATGCTGCCAGAACATCCTCTGCAGCTGTTGCTAAATCGCTACAACAGAGCGGATTCTTGTCGCCAAATAACGACATCGAGAGCAAAAAGTAAAAAAAAACATGAATAAACAGTAAGTTAAACGTCTCCGAATTGAGACAATAAAGGTTTTTTATCGCAGAGCCAGGAATATTCCCGGTGGGAAGCGCCGGACGAACGCCAGACGCAAAAAACCCCGCTAAAAAGCGGGGTTTCGAAATATGGTCGGCGAGAGAGGATTCGAACCTCCGACCCACTGGTCCCAAACCAGTTGCGCTACCAAGCTGCGCTACTCGCCGAAATGTACTGCTCACAACTCAAAGATTTTGTGTGGTGCGAAGAGAGGGACTTGAACCCTCACGTCCGTTAAGACACTAACACCTGAAGCTAGCGCGTCTACCAATTCCGCCACCTTCGCATACCTTACAAAATCTGGGGTGGCTAATGGGACTCGAACCCACGACAACTGGAATCACAATCCAGGGCTCTACCAACTGAGCTATAGCCACCACATCTTACTGCCTGTACTACTTAACTACCGGAAACGCGATAATAATACCACCGCAGCTCTTGCGCACAAAGTAAATGGCGCGCCCGACAGGATTCGAACCTGAGACCTCTGCCTCCGGAGGGCAGCGCTCTATCCAGCTGAGCTACGGGCGCGTAGCGCCGTTGCGGATGTGCATACTACGGATGTGAGCCGATACTGTCCAGTGCTTTTTCACAAAAAAAACGCGTTTGCTTACGCTTTGTGCATTCCGTCGAAACAACAGCCGTTTTTAACGCTTTTTGCCGGTTAATTAAGCGTGATTCAGCCAGGCAGATGAAAAAATCACAGCTGACCACGATAATGATAGTTGAGATATTTCAGCAGTCTGAGCTGACGACGTAATCTGCTCGGCTGCAGAATCAGGCGATACAGCCACTCTAAGCCCAGATTCTGCCAAACCTGTGGCGCACGCTTCACGTGACCGGTAAACACGTCGTAGGTGCCCCCCACCCCCATATACAACGCCTCAGGCCAAAACGCTTTGCAATCGCGCATCAGTATTTCCTGCTTTGGCGACCCCATGGCGACGGTGACAATTTTTGCGCCACTGTCGCGAATACGCTGAAACAGCGCCTCGCGGTCGGACGGGGCAAAGTATCCATCCTGACTGCCAACAATATTGACGTTCCACTGGCGACGTAACTTCTCTTCAGTTTGCGCCAAAATCTCCGGCTTGCCGCCAATCAGAAATACCGGTGTTGCTTCACGTCCGGCGCGTTCCATCAGCGCTTCCCATAGATTTGCGCCGGGAACGCGCGTGACCTGCGCCTGTGGATACTTTTTGCGGATAGAACGAACAATACTGATGCCATCGGCGTATTTATATTCTGCGTCATCAATCAGCTTGTGCATGTCGACATCGCTTTCCGCAGTCAGCACCTTCTCTGCATTGATAGCAACCAGCGTACCGGTTTTAAGCCGATCATCGCCATAGAGAAAATCCAGGCATTGCGTCATATCGCGAAAACCATACAGCGACAAACCGCGAATTTGATACTGCGGCGCAGCAGAGGTGACGTTCATTACATTTCCCTTACTTCAAACCGGCGACTGCGCCGGAAGAGAATTTATTGTTGTATTACCGGATGAGCCGCAGCACGCATAAAGCGCTGACGAATCAATCCTGCACGATCAAATAACCAGTAAAGCAGTTTCGCTAACACCACGCAGGCACCGAAAATAATGCAGAAAAACACCACGCGTGAGGCAAAGGCATCAACACCTTCACGGGCCAGTACGATCATGTTAAACACTGCGCCAAAACAGAAGCTTTGCAGGATAGCCGCCTTGTAGCGATTACTGTCCGCCTTGCCCAGTTCGTACAACCAGTCGAACCATTTGATAATCATACCGACCGCCACCGCGCCGAGCGGGATAAATGCCGCGCCGCCCATCACCACCAACGAGCCAAGCAGCGTGGGTGAAATCGCCAGCCCGGAATGGTTGTTCAGCACTTCCCAGGTAAAGTAATTGGCACTGTTCAGCACAATGCCCGGACGATCGGGCCATAGCCAGCTGGGTATAAACACGTAAAAGTCGCGCACAATCGGCGCCAGCCCCTGGAAATCAATCTTGTCGTAGTTTTGCAGCAACAGGCCAAGATTTTCCCACGGCGAAAATGTATCGCGAGTCAGATAGAGGAAGGTATAAAACGCTTCAGCGCCGCTGACGTCGAGGTTATAGCGACGCAGCGCCAGCCAGAACATACCGACAATTCCCATCATCCCGGCGACCACCAGCATCCACAGCGTAATCCAGCCGCGAATAATGCCGATAAACAGGAACAGAGCAAAGGCGATGATGATATTGGCACGCGTGCCACCAACTATCACATAGGTCAGCAAGCCAAATGCCACGGTGCTGACGAGGAAAAACAGCCAGGCGCGCGAGTCTTGCCGCAGGAAGTAGACCACCAGCATCGCCGGGATAAAGAAGTAGAAAAAGCGCTTCAGCGCCACACCGGAAACGTCACTGGAGAAGATCTGACTGTAAGCATGCAGCCTGAACAGCAGGAAACCGTTGTGCATAAAGAACACCGCAACGGTGCCCAGTGCGACCAGCGCCAGCAGCATCCAGGTGAGATGGGTTTCAACACGATTCATGCTGAACACCGGCCGCCGTGGTGGACGATCTGCCGCGCGCAAACGGGTTTTATAGCTGACGTAATAGATGCCATAGAAGCAGCTGGCCGCCAGCATCGCCTGCAGCAAGTTTTCTGCCGGCACCACGTTGACGTCAAACTGGAACACCAGAATGCAGGTCAGCGGAAAACCAAAGTAAAAGGTCAGTAAAAATAGCAGCGAGAAGAAGACGTTAAAGTTGAAGCGTACACGGCGAAACTCACGAAAAGTCAGCGTGAGAATGAATCCGACCGACAGCAAATACACCACCAGCAAACCACTAAACTGCATCAGATTCATACGGCTTCCCCTTCAGCCAGGGTTAACGCCTGTTGCCAGCCGGCAATAAACGCCGGATCGAAAAAGGCGATACGGGGCTTATCCAGCAGGCTTAACTGTCGGCGCGCTTCTTTTACCATTCTCTCATCCAGCAGATCTCCGCTGAACAACACCGGTACTTGCTGCTCGGTTAAGTCCTGCCAGAACGGATTTTCACGGCTCAGCACAAAAGGCACGTTGGCCTGAATCAATAAACACAACGTCCCAATTCCCTGCTGCCGGCGGAATATAAAGTAACCGAGATCGCAGCGGGCAATCAGCTGTAAATAGTCGTTAAACTCCAGCTTATCGGTTAACAGCTGCAAGTTATCAGCGCTGAACAGCGCCTCTGCCGCCTGACGCACGCGGTCGATGTACTGCTGATTATTCGCTGGATAGCCCAGCGGCACCACCACTTTTATTCTGTCACCAAACTGCTGATGCAGTGCCTGTAACGCCTCAATATGGCGATTACTGGCATCGCCCGAGTTGCCTACCAGCACGGTAAAAGGCCGCCCGGTTTCATCGTTTTGCGGTGCCTGAGCCTGCATACGCGTCGGGAAGTAGAGCAACGATGAAGGCGTATCGGGATGGCGCTGATGATAATGGTTAATGTCGCCGCGGGTGGCAAACAGATGGCCGACCCTGCCCTGCGCCCAGCGGCGCATCAGGTAAAACAGCCGGAACTTCAGGCTGGATGACTCTTCATACAGGTCAGCGCCCCAGACATGCCAGTACACCTGCGACGAGGTTATTTTCCCACGCAATATCGCCAGCCACAGCTGCGGATTAAACTGACCGTGCAGGAAAAAGCGCGTCTGCCGCTGCTGCGCCCGCTGGATAACCGCCTGAGCCAGCATTTTTTTACTGGCAAACAGCTCGATATTCAGTGCGCTAAACTCAGCGAACGCACTGCTGTCACGGGCAACCACCATAAAGTGACGAGCATCGGCGCTCGGCTGCCTGACGCTTAAAACATCATTAAAGAAGCGCAGCACCGTAAGGTTGTGATGGGGAATATCCGATCCCAATACGTGAATCAGTTTAGTCATACTCGTCGACGATAAATGATGAAAGCACTGCAACACAGCGCAAAATAAACCACATAGGTTGCCAGATAGGCTTGCGCCGCCCCGGTTGCACCCTGTAGCGGAATCAATAAACGTGAAAATGCCGTGAGTAAAATAAACTGGCTGATTTCAGTTAAAATGTAGAAACGCAGTGACGCTTTGGCGATAACCAGATAGCCGAAGACATAAGAAGCGACTTTCAGCACATCACCAGGCAACTGCCAGGCAAACAGATCGCGCATGCCGCTAAACTCACTGGAAAACAGCAGCCAGATGGCAAAATCACGCAACAGCCAGACGCAGAAACTGACCGCCGCCACCGCCGGAATAACAAAGCGCAGCGCACGAAGAATTTCCGCTGAAATTTCCGCTTTATTTGTCAGCCGTGACAGCGTTGGCAACAGCCAGACGCTAAAAGTAGCGGTAATAAATTGCAGATAGGCATCAGAAATGCTGGTCACCCCCTGCCATAACCCCACCTCTTCCCAGCTGTAGTGCGCCGCCAGCAGGTTACGCATCATCACCCAGGCCACCGGTAAGGTTACCGAGGTGATAAGCGCCATCAGGGTGAATTTACCGAGATTACGCGCCAGTTCACCGTGCCATTGTGGTAGCAGATAGCGCATCGGCAGATGATCGCGTTTTGCCAGCAGCAGCGCCGCAGGCACCACCACCAGCGCCGGAACCAGTGCCAGCCCGACCAGCGCACCGCTATAGCCGCCAACCCTGTAGCAGGCGTAATAGGCCACCACTCCAATCAGACTGCCAAGTATCAACGCCAGCGCGTTGCCGCGCGCATCGCGAAAACCTTTCATGATCGCCAGCGACAGGTTGGCCCAGGCAATGCCCATTTGCAGGAACGCTACAATCCGAATCACCTGCTGATAATCCGCATGGCCAAACAGACCGATACTGATCGGTTTTGCCGCCAGCAGAAAAACAACCGCCAGCAGCGTCGAGAAGCCCAGCACCATGGTCGATGCAGTACCGGTAACCGCCCGCAGCTGCTCAGGTTGCTGCTGATATTCGGCAACGTACTTGGTAATACCGTTAAAGATGCCAGCACCCGCCAGCACCCCCAGTACCGTGATCAGCTGACGGAAGTTACCCGCCTGCCCGACGCCGCTCGGCCCGTACGATACCGCCAGCAGTTTTATCACCAGCAATCCGGCAGCGATTTTTACCAGTGTCGACGCTGCGGTCCACACTGAGGCTTTGGCCAGTGACATATCAGGAAAAGAAGCTCAGCAGCGAGTTAATAACCGTATGCTGGTTATTGTCAGACAAATTGTAAAACAGCGGCAGGCGCAACAGGCGCTCACTTTCCACCGTCGTAAAACGATCTTCGCCAGCAAAACGACCAAAGCGCTTGCCCGCCGGTGACGAATGCAGCGGAATATAGTGAAACACCGCCAGGATTTCCGCTTCTTTCAGCCAGTCAATTAACGCCTGACGCTGCTGCTGGTCGCGCAGTTTAATGTAAAACATATGGGCGTTTTGCTGGCAGTCAGCCGGAACGGCAGGTAGCGTAATGCGTCCGCTGTCAGCCAGCGGCTGCAGCGCATCATAGTAGCGCTGCCACAGGCTGAGGCGCTGTTGGTTAATCTGCGTCGCCGCTTCCAGTTGCGCCCACAGCCAGGCGGCCTGTAAGTCCGACATCAGATAGCTCGAACCGATATCGCGCCAGGTGTACTTATCCACCTGACCGCGGAAGAACTGGCTGCGGTTCGTACCTTTTTCACGAATAATTTCAGCGCGCTCAACCAACGCGGCATCATTAATCAGCGTCGCGCCACCTTCACCGCCAGCAGTGTAATTTTTGGTCTCATGGAAGCTAAAGCAACCAATATGGCCGATGCTGCCAAGCGCTTTACCTTTGTAAGTCGACATCACGCCCTGCGCGGCATCCTCAATCACAAACAGCTTATAGCGTTCCGCCAGCGCCATAATCGCGTCCATTTCACAGGCCACGCCAGCGTAATGCACCGGAACGATAGCCCGTGTTTTTTCGGTGATAGCTGCTTCAATCAGCGTCTCATCGATATTCATGGTGTCCGGGCGCACATCGACAAACACGATGGTGGCACCGCGCAGCACAAAGGCATTGGCAGTCGAAACAAAGGTGTAGCTCGGCATAATCACTTCATCGCCGGGCTGGATATTAATTAATATCGCGGCCATCTCCAGCGAAGCGGTACAGGAGGGCGTCAGCAACACTTTTTTGCTGCCGAAATGCTGCTCCATCCACTGCTGACAGCGGCGGGTAAAGCCGCCATCGCCGCACAGTTTGCCGCTGGTCATGGCTGACTGCATATATTCGATTTCGGTTCCGACTATCGGTGGCGCATTAAATGGAATCATGGGGTTACCTGTATAGCCAGTAAGCGGTGCTCTCAACGCTGGCACCGCTGGCAAGATAGAGCCGCAGTGCGGCGAGATTGCTGAGTTGAGTCGCCACGCGCAAACGCGTCAGTCGACGGGCCTGACACCAGTCCGCTGCCGCCTGTACCAGCCGCTTGCCAACACCTTTACCACGCGCTGGTGGCAGGCTGGCCAGCAGGCCGATACGCGCTTCAGCGTCGCCAAGCTCACGCAGTGAAACAAACCCTTCGATTGACCCCGCCTCATCAACTGCCAGCAGACACTGGTGGTCAAAGCTACCGCGTACCGCATTCTCAATCCACTGCGCATAAAAGCGCCCGCTGTCACCCGGTTGATACCAGGGCGCACGAAAACGGCTCTGTGAGAATGCCTCGCTGGCAACATCACGCAGCTGAGCAATATGTTCGGGGCGTGCAATACGAATGCCAGCTTGTCGTTGAGCACCGCTAATGGTCAGCGCTAAATCGACTTCGCCTTCGACTAACTGAAAGCCCAGCGCGCTCAGGGCATCAATTTCTGCCGTCTGATGGCTATAAAGTTTGGCCTGCACTACATCAAAAGCGGACAGCTGTTCAGGGCCGAGCGGCTGCGTGCCGCTCAGATCCAGCAGGCCACTGTTCAGGGCGAAAAAGTTGTTTTCCCACTCAAGGGGTTTAATACTGGCGAGGACGGGCATGAAGCAGATCCAACAGATATTTGCCATAACCGGTTTTCACCAGCGCCTGTGCGGCACGCCGCACGCCCTCATCATCCAGCCAGCCATTACGCCAGCCAATTTCTTCCAGACAGGCAATTTTAAAGCCCTGACGTTTTTCCACCGTCTGCACAAAGGTGCTGGCTTCAATCAGGCTGTCGTGGGTGCCGGTATCCAGCCAGGCAAAGCCCCGTCCCAGCAGCTCAACCGTCAGTTCACCACGCTCAAGGTACATCTGATTGATTGAGGTGATTTCCAGCTCGCCACGTTCGGATGGTTTGACCTGTTTGGCAAACTCCACGACCTGATTGTCATAGAAATAGAGCCCGGTCACGGCCCAGTTGGATTTCGGCTGTTTCGGCTTCTCTTCCAGCGACAACGCGCGGAAGTTGTCATCGAATTCAACCACGCCAAATCGTTCCGGATCCATCACCTGATAACCAAATACCGTCGCGCCCTGGGTACGCGCTGCAACATTGCGCAGTTTCGGACTAAACCCCTGCCCGAAATAGATATTATCGCCGAGCACCAGACAGCAAGCGTCGTCGCCGATAAACTCCTCACCAATAATAAATGCCTGTGCCAGACCATCAGGATTCGGCTGTTCGGCATAGTGCAGATGAATACCAAACTCGTCGCCGTTACCCAGCAGATTCTGATACTGCGCCTTATCCTGCGGCGTGGTGATAATCATGATTTCGCGAATCCCCGCCAGCATCAGCACGGACAGCGGGTAATAAATCATCGGCTTATCATAGACCGGCAACAGCTGCTTCGAGATTCCCCGGGTGATGGGATGCAGACGCGTACCCGAACCGCCTGCCAGAATGATACCTTTCATCGCCAGCTCCTCACTGTTGCGTCTACCGGGACAAGCCAAGCCGTTCGAGCTTGTAACTGCCATTCAAAATGTTTTGCCACCAGCTTTCGTTAGTTAAAAACCAGCTGACGGTTTTACGCATCCCGCTTTCGAATGTTTCCTGAGGTCGCCAGCCCAGTTCGCGATCGATTTTGCTGGCGTCAATCGCATAGCGTAAATCATGGCCCGGACGGTCGGTAACAAAGGTGATCAAATCACGGTAATGACTGATGCCCGCCGGTTTTTCCGGTGCCAGCTCTTCCAGCAGCGCGCACAGTGTTTCAACCACTTCAATATTACGGCGTTCATTATGCCCACCGATATTGTAGGTCTCGCCAACCCGGCCCTGCGTGACGACCAGATAGAGCGCCCGCGCATGATCTTCAACATACAGCCAGTCACGAATTTGTCCGCCGTTGCCATACACCGGCAGCGCTTTACCCGCCAGCGCGTTGATGATCATCAGTGGAATCAATTTTTCCGGGAAGTGATACGGCCCGTAATTATTCGAGCAGTTGGTGATCACCACCGGCAAACCGTAAGTGCGCAGCCAGGCACGAACCAAATGGTCGCTGCTGGCTTTGCTGGCGGAATAGGGACTGCTTGGCGCGTAAGGTGTGCTTTCAGTAAACAGCGCGTCGCCATCGTGCAGATCGCCAAACACTTCATCGGTCGAGATATGATGGAAGATAAACGCGTCTTTTTTTTCCGCGTCCAGGGCCGACCAGTAGTGGCGCGCCGCTTCTAACAGTTGGTAGGTACCGATAATATTGGTTTCAATAAAGGCCACCGGGCCATCAATTGAACGGTCTACATGGCTTTCAGCAGCCAGGTGCATAATCGCATCCGGCTGATACTGAGCCATAACCCGATCCAGCGCCGCGCGGTCGCATATATCAACCTGTTCGAAGGCAAAACGCGGATCATCAGCAACCGGAGCCAGTGAAGCCAGGTTACCGGCATAGCTGAGTTTATCGACGACCACCACGCTATCATCGGTTGCAGTGAGAATATGCCTCACCACGGCTGAACCGATAAATCCGGCACCGCCGGTTACAAGGATGCGTTTCAACGCCAGACCCCTTTAGTATCAACAATCCACTGCTGGCTAATCTGCGCGCTATCAATCGCTTTAAATTGTTGATGGTCGACTAGCATCACCAGTACATCAGCCTGCTGCAACGCGGTCTCTACCGATACCAGCGTTGCTTCATTTGCCAGTTTGTCCGGAATACTTTCTACATTCGGCTCCACCACCCAGGTTTCACCGGCATTCCAGCCGGCTATCAGATGGGCGACGGTCATCGCCGGGCTTTCACGCAGATCGTCGATATTCGGTTTGAAGGCCAGACCAAAACAGGCCACTTTCAGCTCACTGGCACGCTTGTCGCAGTGTGCCAGGCAATCAGCCACCGTGCGCTTCACCTGATCCAGCACCCAATGCGGTTTCGCATCGTTGACTTCACGAGCGGTACGAATCAGTCGCGCCTGCGTCGGGTTTTGTGCCACGATAAACCACGGATCAACCGCGATGCAGTGCCCCCCGACGCCCGGCCCAGGCTGTAAAATATTGACGCGCGGATGGCGGTTCGCCAGCGCAATCAGTTCCCAGACGTTAATCCCCTGATCGGCACAAATTAGTGATAATTCATTGGCAAAAGCAATGTTAACGTCGCGGAAGCTATTTTCTGTCAGCTTACACATCTCGGCGGTGCGCGCATTGGTGATGACGCACTCCCCTTCAAGAAAGATGTTATACAGTTCGCTGGCACGCGCCGAGCAGACCGGCGACATGCCACCGATTACCCGATCGTTTTTGATCAGTTCTACCATCACCTGACCCGGCAATACGCGCTCCGGACAGTAAGCGATGTTGATATCGGCCTGCTCGCCAGCCTGCTGCGGAAAGGTCAGATCGGGGCGGGCTTCCGCCAGCCACTCAGCCATTTGCTCGGTGGCACCGACCGGCGAGGTGGATTCGAGAATCACCAGGTCGCCCTTTTTCAGCACCTCCGCCAGCGACAGCGCCGCAGCCTGCACGTAACGCATATCCGGCTGATGATCGCCCTTAAATGGCGTAGGCACCGCGATCAAAAAGGCGTCGGCGGCTCTCGGCTCAACTGCCGCCTGCAAATAACCCCCTTCCACTGCACTTTTCACCACGCGGTCAAGATCTGGCTCGACAATATGGATTTCGCCGCGATTTATGGTATCCACTGCACGCTGATTAATATCAATGCCGATAACTTTTTTCTGGTGGGAGGCAAAGGCTGCGGCGGTTGGCAGGCCAATATAGCCCAGACCAATAACTGAAATGGTGTCAAAACTCATAGGGTTACTCGATTATTTTTCAGAGCCTGCACGATGCGCTCGCAGGCATGACCATCACCGTAGGGATTGTGCGCGCGACTCATTGCATGATATTCATCTTCATCGGTCAGCAGGCGGTTTACTTCTGACACAATCCGCTCCACATCGGTGCCGACCAGGCGAACCGTTCCAGCCTCAACCGCTTCAGGTCGCTCCGTCGTTTCACGCATTACCAGCACCGGCTTGCCCAGCGATGGCGCTTCTTCCTGAATGCCACCGGAGTCGGTAAGAATCAGCCATGAACGGTGCATCAGCCAGACAAAGGGCAGATACTCCTGCGGCTCTATCAGCGCGATATTGTCGATATCCTTCAGGATACGATTGACCGGTTCACTGACGTTGGGATTAAGATGAACCGGATAGACAATCTGCACGTCCGGATGCAAACGGGCGATTTCCGCCAGCGCGTGGCAGATACGCTCAAAACCCTCACCGAAGCTCTCGCGGCGATGGCCAGTAACCAGAATCATCTTCTTATCGGCCGATAAAAACGGATAGCGGCTGGCCAGCTTTTCACGGAACGAGTTATCTTTCAGCACCTGGTCACGCACCCAGAACAGCGCGTCGATTACCGTATTGCCGGTGACAAAAACACGCTCTCCGGGTACGTTTTCGCGCAGCAAGTTCTGCCGGGAGTTCTCAGTTGGTGTGAAATGTAAGCTGGCTAAATGTCCGGTAAGTTTGCGGTTGCCCTCTTCTGGCCAGGGAGACCAGAGATCGCCAGTGCGCAGACCGGCTTCGACATGACCGACAGGAATACGGTGATAGAACGCGGCGAGGCTGGCCGCCATGGTGGTAGTGGTATCACCATGTACCAGCACCACATCAGGTTTAAAATCAGCAAAAACTGACTTTAATCCTTCCAGAATACGGCAGGTAATTTCGGTCAGCCCCTGCTCGGGACGCATAATATTCAGATCGTAATCCGGCGTCAGCGAAAACAAGCGCAACACCTGGTCCAGCATCTCCCGATGCTGGGCGGTGACGCAGAGACGCGAGTCAATTTGCGGATCCTGAGATAAAGCATGGACCAGCGGCGCCATTTTAATGGCTTCCGGGCGCGTGCCGAAAACAGTCAATACTTTCACTGTAGCTCTCTTAATTCGTCTGCCGTTAGTACGGAATCAGGTAAGCGCGCAATTAAGCGCGTGGTCGACGTACCAGCGCAACGCCTGCGCCAATTAGCGCACCCACTGCACCCCACATAATCATTAAGAACAGGCGACGCGGACTGTCGCGCTTAACAGGCTCCTCAGGCGTCCGCAGATAGCGATACGTCTGGAATTTGGCATCCAGCGTTGGGCCCACATCCAGCGTCGACAGCATCGCCCGGTTTTGATCGTAATCCAGATCGTAGCTTGGGCCGCTGGCCTCAAGATTTTCTAAACGCGCCTGCAACATTGGACGTCCCAGCAGGAACAGTTCGGAATCGGGTAGTTGCTCAGAAGGGGTATCGGTTTTGGTCTGATTAATTCCTTGCTGCTGGGCAATTTTCAGCCCCTGCTGCACCGCATTAACCTGGCGATCGTAAATCGCCTTTGCCACCGCTTCCTGACGTTTCACCTGCGCTTTTAACTGAATAGTTCGCGCCGCCCAGGCCCCACTCAGCTCTTCATTAAGATGGCGCGCTGAACGCTGGCTGGCGAAGGCGACATACTGACGCAGCAGGTTGTTGGCATCTGCCGCAGTTTCAGCCACCAGCTTGACGCTATCACTAATATTTTTCGTCGCATCGGCGGCAGTAAACTGAATATTGTTGACCATTTCATCCAGCAAAGCCGCATCATTTTTGTTGTTACCACTTTTACGATGCTGGTAATAATCGGTCTGCAGCCAGAAGTCGCGGCGCGTGTCATAAGCTGACAACTGCATCACGAATTCCTGATAGGCGTCATCCATCACCGTCGGTTGCGGCGCAACCGCCATCGAACTGGTACGCGCATCAAGATTACGCAGGAACTGTTGCTGGGAGTAGTAACCACCCAGCATATTGACCGTCGGGCGGTCAGTAATCGCGGTAGTGCTCCACTCTTGCTTCACTAACAGTGAATAGATAAAGGCGACAGCGATAAACAGTAACGCCAGACCGATAATCCATGGTTTTCCTCGCCATAACGTGCAGCAAAGACCGCGAATATCTAACTCATTATCCACAGTGGCCGAGCGTGACATATTTTCAGGTTCTGTTTTCATGGCGTCCTTTACCTGGTTTATTCAGGAAATTTTCTTATTGGCACTCGAGTTGCGCATTCTGCGCTTCATACGTTTGATAAAACGAGCCACTCTCCAGGCGCGCTTAATGCAGTAGCCATACAACGCAAATGCAAGCAAGAAGAGTGCCAACATCACCCATTCAGGAATAAATTTGAGATACTCGCCCATCACGCCAATGCCAGCCAACAGCGCGGCTGCCAGCGTGATCAGAACAAAAGCCTGACGAGAGGTAAAACCCGCACGCATGATCAGATGATGAATATGCTGGCGATCGGCAGAGAATGGACTCATCCCCTTACGCAGCCGGCGGTACATGATGGCAATCATGTCCATCAAGGGAATGGCGATCAGCCACAGTGCGGTCACCGGAGTAATCGGGTGTGTCTCGCCCTGAGTTGTTTCCAGTAAAATCCAGATAATGGTGAAACCAATCAGCGTACTGCCTGCGTCACCCATAAACACTTTATAGCGTCTGCCAAAGGTGCCGAGATTAAGCATGATATAGGGCACGATGGCAGCAATCATCGCGAAGCACCACATTGCCAGACTGAGCTGCCCGTCGATAAACAGGATGATGCCGATAGCGGCAAAGGTGACGCACGACAGGCCGCCAAGCAGACCGTCAATGCCGTCTACCATGTTAAAGGCGTTAATCGCCGCCCATACGGCAAACAGCGTCAGCACATAACCAAATGGCCCGACGACCAGCTCCCAGGAGCCAAAGATATGGCCAAGGCTTAGCAGGTAGAGATTACCGTAATACATCATCACAACCGCAATCAGCGCCTGTACCGAGGCGCGCAGCTTCACGCTAATATCATAGCGATCGTCCAGCGCACCGATCAGCACCAACACGCCAGCGCAGCTCAGATAGAGCCAGGCATGCGGAACGTAATAATTGGTGATTGAAAAGGTAAAGCAAATCCCTGCGTAGACTGAAATACCACCAACAAGTGGGATCACACCCTGATGGCGCTTGCGGTAGTTTGGCTTGTCCACCAGTCCAATTTTTTTAGCTACTTTTCGCGCAAAAAACAGAAATACCAGTGAAAACAAAAATATTGAAGCAAGCTCAGTACTCATCGTGAGTAAATTCACATTAACAGCTCTCAGCAAAGAATCTCAGGTCGACCTGCATTATGTATGCAAAAATCATACCCGATTCTGAAATCCTGCAATGGCGAAGGGCAAATACTTTAACGCCATCCTTACCATCATTTTATATGCGGGCCCGGTGCCCATTTGAATAGTTAACCGCTATTCCCGTGAACAATCCATCAGCGAATACTGAAAGAAAGCGCAAAAGAATAAGGGCTAATAGTCATTCAAATTACGATTGAATCTAATACGCTGCTGCCTGACTAATCAGACTGGCACACATATCGTATAGCCCATAAACGAAAAACGCCACGTCTGAGCGTGGCGATTTGCGGGATTTTTCTGTTTTTCAGGAGCGCTTCATCATATCGAAGAATTCGTCGTTGGTTTTCGTCATCGCCAACTTATTGATGAGGAACTCCATCGCATCGATCTCACCCATCGGGTGAATAATCTTACGCAGGATCCACATTTTCTGCAGCTCTTCCTGGGAAGTCAGCAGCTCTTCTTTACGGGTACCCGAGCGATTATAGTCAATAGCCGGGAAGACGCGTTTTTCAGCAATTTTACGGGCGAGATGCAGCTCCATGTTACCGGTGCCTTTAAACTCTTCGTAAATCACTTCATCCATCTTCGAACCGGTATCAACCAGTGCGGTCGCGATGATGGTCAGGCTTCCGCCCTCTTCCACGTTACGCGCAGCACCGAAGAAACGCTTCGGACGATGCAGGGCGTTAGCATCCACACCACCGGTTAACACTTTACCGGAAGCCGGTACAACGGTGTTATAAGCACGCGCCAGACGGGTAATGGAGTCAAGCAGGATGATCACATCTTTCTTGTGTTCAACCAGACGCTTGGCTTTCTCGATAACCATCTCGGCAACCTGCACGTGACGTGAAGCCGGCTCATCAAAGGTGGAAGCAATCACTTCACCCTTAACCAGACGCTGCATTTCGGTCACTTCTTCCGGACGTTCGTCGATCAGCAATACCATCAGCACACAATCAGGGTGATTGTAGGCAATGCTCTGCGCGATGTTCTGCAGCAGCATGGTTTTACCCGCTTTAGGCGGTGCGACGATCAAACCACGCTGGCCACGACCGATTGGCGAAGCCAGGTCGAGTACACGTGCGGTTAAATCTTCGGTAGAACCATTACCACGCTCCATACGCAGACGAGAGTTAGCGTGCAGCGGCGTTAAGTTCTCAAACAGAATTTTGCTACGCGCGTTTTCTGGTTTGTCGTAGTTAACCTCATTAACTTTCAGCAGTGCAAAGTAACGCTCGCCCTCTTTTGGCGGACGAATTTTGCCTGAAATGGTATCACCAGTGCGGAGGTTAAAACGGCGGATTTGGCTGGGAGAAACGTAGATATCATCGGGACCGGCGAGGTAGGAGCTGTCTCCAGAACGGAGGAAACCAAATCCGTCCTGCAATATCTCCAATACGCCATCGCCGAAGATATCTTCGCCGCTTTTTGCATGCTGCTTAAGGATGGCGAAAATGATGTCCTGTTTGCGCATGCGGGCCAGGTTTTCCAGCCCCATATTTTCGCCGAGAGTTATCAGATCAGAAACCGGCGTATTTTTTAATTCGGTAAGATTCATAATGGTGGGTTCTTAAACTCGGGGTAAATCTCGAAATGATTGTCGTGAATGGTATGGCAATATCGTCCATGCCTGTTATATGGCACTGTTTCCGTTGTCCGCTCGGCGATCATTTGCAGGAAAATGCTGATCTGAAAACGAGGAGACGGTTGGAACGCGATGCCGGAAATTATTGATGCTAGCCGTCAGATTGCTGAATGCCTGAAAATTTCGGTGCGAAATACAGTATTCAACAAGGGAAAATCTAAGATTCAAACTACAGGTAAGTAAGTTTGCAATGCAGTAAAAGTAAGTTAGCACGCTTAAAGCCGGGCGTCTAGCGGTCTGCGTAAAATTAAGAAGACCGCCAGAGCCGACCAGGGTTTAGCCCAGATTTGCGTTCAGGAACTCTTTCAGTTGGCCTTTAGACAGTGCGCCAACTTTAGTTGCTGCCACTTCACCGTTTTTGAATAACAACAGTGTCGGGATGCCGCGAATACCGTACTTAGGCGCAGTGCCTGGGTTTTCATCGATATTCAGCTTCGCGATAGTCAGCTTACCTTCGTACTCGTCAGCGACTTCATCCAGAATCGGTGCAATCATTTTGCATGGGCCACACCACTCTGCCCAGAAATCAACCAGCGTTAAACCTTCGGCTTTCAGGACGTCGGTTTCGAAGCTGTCATCGGTCAGGTGAACAATTTTATCGCTGCTCATGTCTTACTCCACAAGATTATGCCTGGCTGGTTGGCGTAAAATCTGCCAACTTAGGTTGACTTTATTTCACCGGATACGCTTTCGTAAAGCAATAGTAAGCTGATATTCTACCACACTATGAGCAAAACACACTTAACCGAACAGAAGTTTTCCGACTTCGCCCTGCACCCTCAGGTGATTGAAGCCCTTGAAAGTAAAGGGTTTCATAACTGCACGCCTATCCAGGCGCTCGCATTACCTTTCACGCTCGAAGGGCGTGATGTAGCAGGTCAGGCGCAAACCGGTACCGGCAAAACGATGGCGTTTCTGACGTCAACGTTCCATCATCTTCTTTCTCACCCGGCTGCTGAAGGTCGCCAGGTGAATCAACCGCGCGCGCTAATCATGGCTCCAACGCGTGAACTGGCCGTGCAAATCCATGCTGATGCTGAACCTCTGACTAAGTCTACCGGCCTGAAATTAGGACTGGCTTACGGCGGTGATGGTTACGATAAACAGCTTAAAGTGCTGGAAAGCGGTGTGGACGTGCTGATTGGCACCACTGGTCGTCTGATCGACTATGCCAAGCAGAACCATATCAACCTCGGCGCCATTCAGGTCGTGGTACTCGATGAAGCCGATCGCATGTTCGATCTTGGTTTTATTAAAGACATCCGCTGGTTATTCCGCCGTATGCCGGCCACCAATCAGCGTCTTAATATGCTGTTCTCCGCCACGCTCTCCTGGCGCGTTCGTGAGCTAGCTTTCGAACATATGAACAACGCAGAGTACATTGAAGTCGAGCCAGAGCAGAAAACCGGCCACCGCATTCAGGAAGAGCTGTTCTACCCTTCTAACGAAGAGAAGATGCGTTTATTACAGACGCTGCTGGAAGAAGAGTGGCCAGATCGCGCGATCGTGTTTGCCAACACCAAACACCGCTGTGAAGACGTCTGGGGCCACCTGGCTGCTGACGGGCATCGCGTTGGTTTGCTGACCGGCGATGTGGCGCAGAAAAAACGCCTGCGTATTCTTGAAGATTTCACCAAAGGTGATGTAGACATTCTGGTCGCAACCGACGTTGCCGCGCGTGGTTTGCATATCCCTGCCGTGACTCACGTGTTTAACTACGACTTGCCCGACGATCGCGAAGACTACGTGCACCGCATCGGCCGTACCGGTCGTGCTGGCGCCAGCGGTCACTCGATTAGCCTCGCTTGTGAAGAGTACGCACTCAACCTGCCGGCAATCGAAGAGTATATCGGCCACAGCATTCCGGTCAGTAAATACAACAGCGATGCGCTGATGACCGATTTGCCACCGCCGAAGCGCTTAACGCGTAATCGCTCAGGCAATGGTCCGCGCCGGGGTGGTAACAACAACAATCGTCGTGGTAGTGCGCCGCGCAACAATAACCGTAAACGTTCGAGTTAAGTCAGCCATGCTAAGCACCTCGTCACTCTATGCTGCAATAGACCTCGGGTCGAACAGCTTTCATATGTTAGTGGTGCGCGAGGTGGCGGGCAATATCCAGACCGTTGCGCGTATAAAGCGTAAAGTGCGTCTCGCTGCGGGCCTCGACCCGAAAAATCATCTGTCGGATGAAGCGATGGCGCGCGGCTGGCAGTGTCTGAAACTGTTCTCCGAGCAGTTGCAGGACATTCCGCCAGAGCAGATTCGCGTGGTGGCAACCGCCACGCTGCGTCTGGCAGCCAACGCGGATGCCTTTCTGCATACCGCCGGGGAAATTCTCGGTTGCCCGATTAACGTTATCACCGGCGAAGAAGAGGCGCGCCTGATTTATCAGGGTGTTGCTCACACTACCGGTGGTTCCGATCGGCGTTTAGTGGTGGATATTGGCGGTGGTAGTACCGAACTGGTCACCGGCAGTGGTTCACAAGCGACCTCGCTGTTCAGTTTATCGATGGGTTGTGTCACCTGGCTGGAACGCT
Organism: Winslowiella toletana; assembly: GCF_032164335.1. Taxonomy (NCBI): domain Bacteria; kingdom Pseudomonadati; phylum Pseudomonadota; class Gammaproteobacteria; order Enterobacterales; family Erwiniaceae; genus Winslowiella; species Winslowiella toletana. Next base: position 4,715,839 of record NZ_CP134152.1, read on the forward strand.
ACTTCACCGATCGCCATTTGGGCAAGGCGAACTTTGAGCAGGCCGAACAGGCAGCACGTGCCATGATTCAACCCATAACCGATACCTTGCGAAGCCACGGCTGGCAAGTCTGTGTCGGTGCTTCCGGCACCGTTCAGGCATTGCAGGAGATTATGGTGGCGCAGGGAATGGACGAGCGCATCACTCTCAGTAAACTGCAGCAGCTAAAACAGCGCGCTATTCAGTGCGGTAAACTGGAAGAGCTTGAAATTGAAGGGCTTACGCTGGAACGTGCGCTGGTGTTTCCGAGTGGCTTATCGATTCTGATCGCCATTTTTCAGGAGCTGAATATTGAAAGCATGTTGCTGGCAGGCGGCGCACTGCGCGAAGGCCTGGTGTATGGCATGCTGCATCTGCCTGTTGACCGCGATATCCGCAGCCGCACGCTGCAAAATGTTCAGCGCCGTTTTGCCATTGATGCCGAGCAGGCAGAGCGCGTGCGTCAGCTGGCGCAAACTTTTTCCCGCCAGGTGAACCAGCAGTGGAAGCTGGATGATCGATGTCGGGAGCTGCTGGAAAGTGCCAGCCTGATCCACGAAATTGGCCTCAGCGTCGATTTCAAACAGGCACCGCAACATGCTGCCTATTTAGTTCGTCATCTTGACCTGCCCGGCTATACTCCCGCTCAGAAAAAACTGCTGGCAACTTTGCTACAAAATCAGGGAAACAGCATCGATCTGGCGCTATTAAGCCAACAAAATGCCGTACCGCCGCGTATGGCAGAGCGTATGTGCCGATTGTTGCGACTGGCGATTATTTTTGCCAGCCGACGTCGTGATGATGCCCTGCCAGCGGTACGATTGCAGGCTGATGATGACACTTTGCATCTGACCTTACCCGCTGGCTGGCTGGAGGCGCATCCCTTACGCGCTGAATTGCTCGAGCAGGAAAGTCACTGGCAGAGTTATGTTCACTGGCCGCTAACGATTTCCTGAGACTAGCCGCCTTTCGCCTTATCAATCATCGCACGTAAATTGGCTACCCGACTCTGGCCAGTTTGCATGCGTTCTTGCGCGCTGACCACTTTACGTTCGCTTTCCCATTTCAGATCGTCCTGCGGCAGTTCCAGCAGAAAACGGCTCGGCTCTGGCCGCACCATTTCGCCATACTGACGGCGCTCGCGGCACAAAGTAAAGGTCAGCTCTTTCTGCGCGCGGGTGATACCAACATAGGCCAGACGGCGCTCTTCCTCGACGTTATCTTCATCAATACTGCTCTGATGCGGCAGCAGCCCCTCTTCCATACCAACCAGATAAACGTACGGGAACTCCAGGCCTTTAGAGGCGTGCAATGTCATCAGCTGAACCTGATCAAGCTCTTCATCGCTTTCGCCACGCTCCATCATGTCGCGCAGCGTAAAGCGCGTCACCACCTGAGTTAAACTCATCGGCTCGTCTATATCGCTGCCTTCCAGCATTTCCGACATCCACTGGAACAGGGTATTGACGTTTTTCATGCGCATTTCAGCCGCTTTAGGACTGGCCGAGGTTTCAAATAGCCAGCTTTCATAGTCGATACCGCGAATCAAATCCCGCACCGCCTCAATCGGCTCACGCTCTGCCAGACGGGCAATTTCCTGTAACCAGCCGGTGAAACGCTGCAAGGATTCAAGACCCCGCCCGGTTAACGTCTGGCTAAGCCCCATATCAAAGCTGGCGCTTAACAGGCTCTTGTTGCGCAGCATCGCCCACTCTCCCAGCTTCTGCAGCGTCGCCGGGCCAATTTCGCGCCGTGGCGTGTTCACAATGCGCAGAAAAGCACTGTCGTCATCAGCATTAGTAAGAATGCGCAGATAGGCCAGCAGGTCCTTAATTTCCGGACGCGAGAAAAATGAGGTGCCGCCCGAGATACGATAAGGGATCCGGTTCTGCATCAGCATTTTTTCAAATACCCGCGACTGGTGATTGCCGCGATAAAGAATGGCGTAATCTTTATACTGCGTTTTATTAATAAAGTGATGGGCGATCAGCTCGCCGGTGACACGCTCCGCCTCATGCTCTTCATGGTTGGCCGTCACCACTTTCAACTCTGCACCGTAGCCCAGTTCGGAAAACAGTCGCTTTTCAAACACGTGCGGGTTGTTGGCAATCAGGATATTAGCCGCTTTCAGAATACGCTCGGAGGAACGATAGTTCTGCTCCAGCTTGATCACCTGCAATGCCGGGAAATCTTCTTTCAGCAATACCAGATTTTGCGGCCGCGCACCGCGCCAGGAGTAAATCGACTGGTCGTCGTCGCCCACGACGGTAAAACGCGCGCGCGATCCCACCAGCAGCTTGACCAGTTCGTACTGGCTGGTGTTGGTATCCTGATATTCATCCACCAGCAGGTAGCGAATACGCTGTTGCCAGCGCTCACGCACCTCTTCATTACGTTGCAGCAGCAAGGTCGGCAGCAAAATCAGATCGTCAAAATCCAGCACATTGCAGGACTTCAGGTGACGATCGTATAACGCATAACAATGCGCAAAGATTTTATCTCGCTCACCGCTGACCTGCGCCGCAGCGCGTGGAGGATCGATCAGATCGTTTTTCCAGTTGGAGATGGTCGAGATCAGCTGTTGCAGCAGATTTTTATCATTCTCCAGCCACTCTTCCGTCAGATCTTTTAACAGCGCCAGCTGATCCTGATCGTCAAACAGCGAGAAGTTGGATTTCATTCCCAGCGCCGCATACTCGCGTTTAATAATTTCCAGCCCCAGCGTATGGAATGTGGAAATCATCAGCCCGCGCGCTTCTTTGCGGCCAAGGGTTTGCGCCACACGCTCTTTCATTTCGCGCGAGGCTTTATTGGTAAAAGTCACCGCCGCAATATGGCGCGCCTGGTAACCGCATTCACGGATCAGATGGGCAATCTTATTGGTTATCACCCGCGTCTTGCCGGAACCCGCTCCCGCCAGCACCAGACAAGGTCCGGTGACAAATTCTACCGCTTGTTGTTGGCCAGGATTCAGACGCATAGGGGAAGTCACTCAATGAAATTGCGGAGGGAAGAAATAATAGCGTGGTAGTATAGCGAGCGGAAACCCTAAGACTCAAGGTACGATAATGGCAAAAACCGCGGCAGCATTGCATATCCTTGTTAAGGAAGAGAAACAGGCTCTGGATATTCTGGAGCAACTGAAAAATGGCGGCGACTTCGAGAAGCTGGCGAAGAAGCACTCCACCTGCCCGTCAGGCAAAAAAGGCGGACATTTAGGTGAGTTCAAGCAAGGGGCGATGGTTCCTGCTTTTGATAAAGTGGTGTTCTCCTGCCCGCTGCTGGAACCTTACGGTCCCCTGCACACGCAGTTCGGTTACCACATCATTAAAGTGTTGTACCGCAATTAAAAAAGGCGCCCGAGGGCGCCTTGTAAAGGCGGCGTTTACGCCGCCCTGATTTAGCCCGCTACCGCAATACGTTTCATATCGGTCATATAGCCACGCAGTTTGCGGCCAACTGATTCGATTGGATGATTGCGAATCGCTTCGTTAACATCACGCAGCTGTGCGTTATCCACTGTCGTGGTAGCCACTGCTTTGCCCAGATCGCCAGCCTGCAATGTGGTCATAAACTCTTTCAGCAGTGGCACTGCTGCATAAGAGAACAGGTAGTTACCATATTCTGCGGTATCAGAGATAACCACGTTCATTTCATACAGACGCTTACGTGCAATGGTGTTGGCAATCAGCGGCAGTTCATGCAGTGATTCATAGTAAGCAGACTCTTCAATGATGCCCGCATCAACCATGGTTTCGAATGCCAGTTCAACACCCGCTTTGACCATCGCAATCATCAGCACGCCCTGATCGAAGTAGTCCTGCTCAGCAATCTTACCGTCGAACTGTGGAGCGATTTCAAATGCCGTTTTACCGGTCTCTTCACGCCAGCCCAGCAGTTTCTTATCGTCGTTGGCCCAGTCTGCCATCATGCCGGAGGAGAATTCACCGGAAATGATGTCATCCATATGTTTCTGGAACAGCGGCGCCATAATCTCTTTCAGCTGCTCAGACAGTGCGAAAGCACGCAGTTTCGCCGGGTTAGACAGGCGATCCATCATCAGGGTGATACCGCCCTGCTTCAGCGCTTCGGTCACGGTTTCCCAGCCAAACTGAATCAGTTTTTCTGCGTAAGCCGGGTCTGTGCCCTCTGCTACCAGCTTGTCGAAGCACAGCAGTGAACCGGCCTGCAGCATGCCGCACAGGATGGTCTGCTCGCCCATCAGGTCAGATTTCACTTCAGCAACGAAAGAAGACTCCAGAACGCCGGCACGGTGGCCGCCGGTGGCCGCAGCCCAGGCTTTAGCAATCGCCATGCCTTCGCCTTTAGGATCGTTTTCCGGGTGAACCGCGATCAGCGTAGGGACGCCGAAACCACGTTTGTACTCTTCACGCACTTCGGTGCCCGGACATTTTGGCGCAACCATCACTACGGTGATGTCTTTGCGAACCTGCTCACCCACTTCAACGATGTTAAAGCCGTGAGAATAGCCCAGTGCTGCGCCATCTTTCATCAGTGGCTGAACCGCCTGAACCACCGCCGAGTGCTGCTTGTCCGGAGTCAGGTTAACCACCAGGTCGGCCTGTGGGATCAGATCTTCGTAAGTTCCTACTTTGAAACCGTTTTCGGTCGCTTTCCGCCATGATGCGCGTTTCTCTGCAATCGCTTCTGCGCGCAGAGCGTAAGCCACATCCAGACCAGAATCGCGCATGTTCAGACCCTGGTTCAGGCCCTGAGCACCACAACCAACGATGACGACTTTTTTACCTTTCAGGTAGCTTGCTTCATCAGCAAATTCATCACGCGTCATAAAGCGACATTTACCTAATTGCGCTAACTGGTTGCGCAGGTTCAAAGTATTGAAATAGTTAGCCATGGGTACTCCGTATGAGGTTGTGTTTATCATTTATTCTGGTGGCGTGGCGGTTATTTGCCTCACCGTTAATTGTCCCCATCATATGACAGGAAATGCATTGCTTAAATTGATATATTAACAACGTGACATTGCAAGAACTGCAACGCAAAAACGAGGCCCGCATCGCATGGATTTACGTGACCTGAAACTCTTCCTGCATCTGGCGGAAAGCCGCCATTTTGGCCGCTCGGCGCGCGCCATGCACGTCAGCCCTTCAACGCTGTCGCGCCAGATTCAGCGTCTGGAAGAGGATCTTGGCCAGGCGCTGTTTTTACGTGATAACCGTACTGTTACGCTGACCGATGCCGGTGAACGCCTGCGCCAGTTCGCCCAGCATACTTTGTTGCAATATCAGCAACTGCGCCACGCTATCGGTCAGAACGGCCCGTCGCTTAGCGGTGAAATGCGGCTGTTTTGCTCGGTTACCGCCGCCTACAGCCATTTGCCACCGATTCTTGACCGCTTCCGTGCTGAACATCCACTGGTTGAAATTAAGCTGACAACCGGTGACGCCGCCGATGCAGTGGAGAAGGTCCAGTCTGCCGAAGCGGATCTGGCCATTGCCGGACGCCCGGAAACCTTACCGGGGAGTATCGACTTTACGCCGCTCGGCTATATTCCGCTGGTATTAATCGCACCGGCGCTGTCTTGTCCGGTGCGCAGTCAGGCGACTCAGGAGGAGCCTGACTGGTCGCAGATTCCATTTATCCTGCCGGAACAAGGCCCGGCGCGTCGGCGTATCGACTTATGGTTCCGCCGCCAACGCATTGCCAATCCGCTGATTTACGCCACGGTATCCGGGCATGAGGCGATTGTGTCGATGGTGGCACTGGGCTGCGGTATTGCGTTGCTGCCGGACGTGGTGCTGGAGAACAGCCCTGAACCGGTACGTAATCGCGTGCTGGTGCTGGAGAATATCGAATCAGTTGCACCGTTCGAACTGGGCGTTTGCGTTCAAAAAAAGCGGCTCAATGAGCCGCTTATCGATGCATTCTGGAGCCTGCTGTAGGAGAGCCGTTCACAACTCCCGCGTTATTTTCCGGCCAGGAAGAAGCTGAACGCCGGATTCCGCGTCTCATCGTGGCAGTCATAGCCCAGCGCGGTGAGATGCTGTTCAAATTCCGGTTCGTTTTCTCCCAGCTCAAAACCGGCCAGTACCCGACCGTAGTCGGTGCCGTGACTGCGGTAATGGAACAACGAAATATTCCAGTGAGTACCCAGCGTCTGCAGAAAACGCAGCAGTGCGCCCGGTGACTCCGGGAACTCAAAGCTGAACAGCCTTTCGCGAAGCGGTTTTGACGGGCGTCCGCCGACCATATAGCGTACATGCAGCTTCGCCATTTCATCGTCAGACAGATCCACCACCTTGTAGCCGCCGTCGCTGAGCAGAGCGATGATTTCACCGCGCTCTTCAATGCCACGGGTTAAGCGCACGCCAACAAAAATGCAGGCGTTATCAGCATCAGCATAGCGATAGTTGAACTCGGTGACCGCTCTGCCACCCAACAGCTGGCAAAACTTCAGGAAGCTGCCTTGCTGTTCAGGAATCGTGACCGCCAACAGCGCTTCACGCTGTTCCCCCAGTTCGCAGCGCTCTGATACATAGCGCAGCCCGTGGAAGTTCACGTTGGCCCCCGACAGCACATGCGCCAGCCGTTCGCCTTTGATGTCGTGCTGCTGGATATATTTCTTCATCCCGGCCAGCGCCAGCGCGCCAGAAGGCTCCGCGACCGCGCGCACATCTTCAAACAGGTCTTTCATTGCCGCGCAGATCGCGTCACTGTCAACGGTGATGATGTCGTCGAGATACTCCTGACACAGGCGGAAGGTTTCGTTACCAATACGTTTGACTGCTACGCCTTCAGCAAACAGCCCGACGCGCGGCAGGTCGACCGGTTCACCGGCCTCCAGCGCGGCTTTCAGGCAGGCTGAATCTTCCGCTTCCACCGCAATCACTTTGATTTGCGGCATCAGCTGTTTAATCAGCACTGCCACACCGGCCGCCAGGCCACCTCCGCCAACCGGAACAAATATCCGATCAAGGTGCGCATCCTGCTGCAACAGCTCCATTGCCAGCGTTCCCTGGCCCGCAATCACCGCCGGATGATCGAACGGTGGAACAAAGGTGTAACCCTGAGCTTCCGACAGTTCAATCGCTTTGGCTTTCGCTTCATCGAAATTAGCGCCGAACAGAAAAGCCTCACCGCCAAACGCCCGCACCGCATCGACCTTGATGTCTGCCGTCGCCACTGGCATGACGATCAGCGATTTAATGCCCAGCTTAGTGGCCGACAGCGCCACGCCCTGCGCGTGGTTGCCTGCCGACGCCGTCACTACGCCGCGCGCTTTCTGCTCTTCCGTCAGGCTGGCGATCATCGCGTAAGCGCCGCGCAGCTTAAAGCTGTGAACCGGCTGACGATCTTCGCGTTTTACCAAAATGGTATTACCCAGACGCAAAGAAATTTTTTCCATTTTCTGCAGCGGTGTTACCTGCGCCACTTCGTATACCGGCGCGCGCAACACTGCGCGCAGATACTCAGCACCACAGGGTGCGTCGGATAGCGGTTGAGACTCTGCCATTTTTAGCCTCCCAGCTTGCTCTTATCGCGGATCGCGCCTTTGTCGGCACTGGTCGCCAGCAACGCGTAAGCACGCAGTGCAAGAGAGACCTGACGTACACGACCGTGCGGCGTGTAAGCTTCGGCACCGCGTGCCTCTTCTTCTTCACGACGCGCGTGCAGTTCGTTATCCGGCACATCCAGCTTAATGCCGCGATTCGGGATATCGATATCGATGATGTCACCGTCTTTCACCAGCGCAATTACACCGCCCGCTGCGGCTTCCGGTGAGGCATGACCGATAGAGAGACCGGAAGTACCGCCGGAGAAACGGCCGTCGGTGATCAGCGCACAGCTTTTGCCGAGGCCCATCGATTTCAGATAAGTGGTCGGATAGAGCATTTCCTGCATGCCCGGCCCGCCTTTTGGCCCTTCGTAGCGAATCACCACCACGTCGCCTGCAACCACCTTGCCACCGAGAATCGCTTCAACCGCGTCATCCTGTGACTCATAAACTTTCGCCGGGCCGCGGAAAACATGGCTCTCTTTCTCGACGCCTGCGGTTTTCACGATGCAGCCGTCCTGCGCGATGTTGCCGTACAGCACCGCTAAGCCGCCATCCTGACTGAAAGCAAATTCACGCGAACGGATACAGCCTTCCTGACGATCGTCATCCAGCGTGTCCCAACGGCAATCCTGCGAGAATGCCTGCGTGGTGCGGATGCCTGCCGGACCGGCGCGGAACATCTTCTTCACCGCTTCGTCTTTAGTCAGCATAATGTCGTACTGTTCCAGCGTCTGTTTCAGGTTCAGACCCAGCACGTTACGCACGTCGTTATTCATCAGTCCGGCGCGATCCAACTCACCGAGAATACCGAGCACGCCACCGGCGCGATGGACATCTTCCATATGGTATTTCGGCGTGCTTGGCGCCACTTTACACAGATGCGGCACCAGGCGAGACAGGCGATCGATATCACTCATATCGAACTCAATCTCGCCTTCCTGCGCAGCAGCCAGCAGATGCAGTACGGTATTGGTAGAACCGCCCATGGCAATATCCAGCGTCATCGCGTTCTCGAATGCCGCTTTACTGGCGATGCTACGTGGCAAGGCACTTTCGTCGTCCTGTTCGTAGTAGCGTTTTGCCAGATCAACGATACGTTTACCGGCATTAAGGAACAGCTGTTTACGGTCGGCGTGAGTCGCCAGCAGTGAACCATTACCCGGCTGCGACAGACCCAGCGCCTCGGTCAGACAGTTCATTGAGTTAGCGGTAAACATGCCGGAACAGGAACCACAGGTTGGACAGGCAGAACGTTCAATCTGATCGCTGTCAGCGTCGCTGACGTTCGGGTTTGCGCCCTGAATCATGGCGTCAACCAGATCCAGCTTGATGATTTTATCGGACAGCTTGGTCTTACCGGCTTCCATCGGACCGCCGGAGACAAAGATGACAGGAATGTTCAGACGCAGCGCGGCCATCAACATTCCTGGGGTGATTTTGTCGCAGTTGGAAATACACACCATTGCATCGGCGCAGTGGGCATTAACCATATATTCCACTGAGTCAGCAATCAACTCACGAGACGGCAGTGAATACAGCATGCCACCATGACCCATGGCGATTCCGTCATCGACTGCAATGGTGTTGAACTCTTTTGCCACACCACCAGACGCTTCAATCTGCTCGGCGACCAGCTTGCCCAGATCGCGCAGGTGCACATGGCCGGGTACGAATTGGGTGAATGAGTTAACAACCGCGATGATCGGCTTACCAAAATCATCATCAGTCATTCCGGTAGCGCGCCACAAGGCACGGGCACCCGCCATATTACGGCCGTGGGTGGTGGTGGCGGAACGGTACTTAGGCATGCTCTATTTACTCCAGTCTGAATAAGTTGCGAGCGGACAATAATCCGCTCGCCGAATCGTTATACTTATGGGTTTACCTGATCCAGCCAGCCCCATTTGTCTTCCGTTTCACCGGTAAACAGGCCGAAGAATGCTTGTTGAATACGCTTGGTGACAGGACCACATTTGCCCTCGCCGACCTTGATGCCGTCAACGCTGCGCACCGGGGTGATTTCCGCTGCGGTACCGGACATAAAGACTTCGTCTGCCAGATACAGGGATTCACGCGACAGGACCTGTTCACGCACTTCGATACCCATATCTTTGGCTAATTTGATGATGGCATCACGGGTAATGCCTGGCAGTGCTGAAGAGGTAAACGGCGGCGTAAACAGGATGCCATCTTTCACTTCAAACAGGTTTTCGCCTGCACCTTCAGAGATGTAGCCCTGAGTATCCAGTGCAATACCTTCCTGATAACCGTGACGACGCGCTTCGCTGCCAACCAGCAGTGAAGAGAGGTAGTTACCACCGGCTTTCGCTGCGGTTGGCAGAGTGTTTGGTGCGACGCGATTCCAGGAAGAAACCATGGCGTCGATGCCCTGCTCCAGCGCTTCAGCACCGAGGTAGGCACCCCAAGGGAAGGCAGCGATGATCACATCAGTGTTATAACCGTCTGGCGGGTTAACGCCCAGACCAACATCACCAACAAATACCAGCGGACGAATGTAAGCACTTTTCAGGTTGTTTTTGCGCAGAACTTCGCGGCACGCTTCCATCAGCTCATCGACGCTCTGGCTGACCGGGAAACGATAAATTTTGGCAGAATCATGCAGGCGCTGCATATGTTCACGATGGCGGAAAACTACCGGGCCTTTGTGCGAGTCGTAGCAACGGACGCCTTCGAATACTGAGGTGCCGTAGTGCAGTGCGTGGGACATTACGCTGACCTTAGCGTCTTCCCATTTAACCATCTCGCCATTGAACCAGATAAAGTCTGCTTTCTTCGTCGTCATTCTTATTTCCTTTCGCGACTACGCGCGGATTTGTTGTGTTGTCTGTTGTTGAATCTGAACGCAGGCAACGTCCATTAATTTACTCAGCTGCACTGACAGTAAATCGATGGAGCGCTGGCTGGCAACGGTCATTTCAATATTAATATTGCTCACATTGCTCGACGAAGCCATGTTCATAGAACAAACCTGGAATCCACGATGGCGAACAACGCGTAAAATACGCTCCAATATTTCAGGTCGGAAACGCGCTTCGATAGACAATTGATGCTGATTCATGAGATTTTCTCCATCATATTTGCGTTGCTGGCACCAGGCGGTACCAGTGGCCAGACGTTTTCATGCTCATCGATTGAAACATGCAGCATGTAAGGCCCTTCGCTATTCAGCAGAGCATCTAATGCAGCGTCGACCTGGTCTTTTCGGGTAATGCGCTGGCCTGGAATATCAAAGGCACGGGCCAGCATCAGGAAGTCGGGGTTGTCAGAGAGATTGGTTTCACTGTAGCGCTCAGAGAAGAACAGCTGCTGCCACTGTCGAACCATGCCTAAACGTTGATTATCCAGCAGGACGATTTTTACCGGCAGCTGTTTACGCTTGATGGTGCCCAGCTCCTGCACATTCATCATAAATGAACCGTCGCCGGATACGCAGATAACCGTGTCATCCGGGCGAGCCACCTGTGCACCGACCGCGGCAGGCAGGCCAAAACCCATCGTACCCAACCCACTGGAAGTAATGAAGTTCTCCGGGGCGCTAAAACTCATATGCTGAGCGCTCCACATCTGGTGCTGACCAACATCGGTAGTCACCACCGCACTGTCCGGCTTGCGGGCCGACAGCTGCTGTAAAAACAGCGGCGCATAGATTGCTTCACCCGGATGATCGTAACGCCAGCCGTGCTCAGCCTTCAGCGCCATCACATGTTCGCGCCAGGCAGCTATCTCTAATGGTTGGTACATCTCTGGCAGCAGCTGATTAAAATCACCCTGCAATGCGACATGCGCACGACGCAGCTTGTTCAGTTCTGCCGGATCGATATCCATATGGATAACACTGGCGTGTGGCGCGAAAGTATCCAGCTTACCGGTAACGCGGTCGTCAAAACGTGCGCCGATCGCAATCAGTAAGTCACACTCCTGAACCGCGAAGTTAGCCGCTTTGGTACCGTGCATCCCCAGCATGCCCAGGTAGCAGGCATCGTTTGCATCCGGTGCGCCAAGCCCCTTCAGCGTGGCAACGGTCGGGATCCCGGTCTCTTTAGCAAAGGCGCGCAGCGCCGGCACCGCTTGCGCCATACCCACGCCGCCACCCACATACAGCACCGGCTTTTTCGCCTGAGCCAGCATTGCACGCGCTTGCTGCAACTCGTTGACCGGATGCGCCAGCGGTTCCTCCACTGGCAGCAGATATGGCGTAAATTCGCCATTGGCCAGCTGAATATCTTTAGGAATATCGACCAGTACCGGGCCAGGACGGCCAGACTGAGCAATGGCAAAAGCTTCTGCCATTACTGAAGGCAGATCGTCGAGTGACTCAACCAGGAAACTATGTTTGGTGCATGACAGTGACAGGCCTAATACATCGATCTCCTGAAACGCATCGGTACCGATAAAAGCCGACGATACCTGGCCGGTGATGGCAACTACCGGCACGGAGTCCATCATCGCATCTGCCAGTCCGGTAATCAGGTTCGTCGCGCCCGGACCGGAAGTGGCGATACAGACGCCCACTTTACCGGTTGAGCGTGCATAGCCAATTGCTGCCATCGCGGCACCTTGCTCATGACGACACAGTAGGTGCTCGACGCCGCCATCATAGAGTGCATCGTACACCGGCATGATCGCGCCACCCGGATAGCCGAATACTGTTTCTACACCTTGCGCACGCAACGCCTGAACCACCCACTGAGCACCATTCATAGTTATTCCCCCGCCTCTCGCTGGGAACAACAGCATTTTATGCTACTGTTCATTCTTTATTCCTCTCGCATTCTCTGACATTGCGTCTGGTCGAAAAAAAACCCCCGGACCTTTCGGTGCGGGGGTTTTTTGTGAATTCAGACTTGATTTTTAAGCCTTTCTTTCTCCAAGCGAAGCCCCGCAAGGTGTGATAATAATCACCACCACGCTAATCACGACTAGGCTAATCACTCGTAGAAGGGCTTTCATTTTAGTTTCTATTTTTCGCTTGTTCGAAGTAATGCCTACAGAGTTATCACAGTTACCCAGTGAATGACAACTTTTTTCGGCGGAAATTTTTGCGCCGAGTGTTAGATAACTGAGTTAAGCGATTGTTATAACGTAAATAAACTGAACCCTGAAAAAAGTTCATCACACCGCTGGCGTGATAAAAACTTCAGCCGGCTTTGCGAAGCGTCGCCAGAATTTATTCAGCCATCTGTAACCGTCGACGATCATTTTCGACACACCACACATCATTCTGTTTTAGCCCTCGCCACTGCGAGATTCTCCGGACACACTGTTCGCTCACAAGGAGTGATTATGGCGATTGCGATTGTCTCAACGCGTGCGGCGCTGGGTGTTGAAGCACCGCTGGTTTCTGTCGAAGTACATCTAAGTAACGGTCTGCCCGCGCTATCTTTGGTCGGTTTACCCGAAACCACGGTAAAAGAAGCACGCGATCGCGTCAGAAGTGCGATTATTAACAGTGGATTTACCTTTCCAGCTAAACGCATCACCGTCAACCTGGCACCCGCCGACCTGCCAAAAGAGGGTGGCCGCTATGACCTGCCGATAGCCATCGCTATTCTTGCCGCCTCAGAGCAAATCCCTGACGATAAGTTGCCTGACTATGAATTCCTGGGAGAGTTAGCACTTAGCGGCGCACTACGAGGCGTACAGGGCGCTATTCCTGCGTCGATCGCTGCGCTGCATAGTGGTCGCCAGCTGATTCTGTCGCGGGATAATCAACAGGATGTCGGTTTAATCCAGCATGGCGAAAGTTTAGTTGCCAGCCATCTGCTGGAGGTGTGTAGTTTTTTGCATGGTCAGAGCAGCCTGGCGGTGGCCGTTGCCGATGCGTTGGCTGAAGCTGAAAATCCGCACGATCTCAATGAAATCATCGGTCAGCATCAGGCCAGGCGCGCTTTAGAAATTACGGCGGCAGGAGGCCACAATCTGCTGCTTATTGGCCCGCCCGGCACTGGCAAAACTATGCTGGCGACCCGACTGGTTGGATTGATGCCGCCATTAAGCGACCACGAAGCGCTGGAGTGTGCGGCAATTGCCAGCCTGGTTGGTAGCGGCACGATGCATAAACAATGGCGTCAGCGGCCGTTCCGGGCGCCTCATCACAGCTCCTCAATGTATGCGCTGGTCGGTGGCGGTTCGCTGCCGCGTCCGGGAGAAATTTCTCTTGCCCACAATGGCGTATTGTTTCTTGATGAGCTGCCGGAGTTTGAGCGACGGGCGTTGGATGCATTAAGAGAACCTATCGAGTCCGGGGAGATTTCGATTTCACGCGCACGCGCTAAAGTGACCTACCCGGCACGTTTTCAGCTGGTTGCCGCCATGAATCCCAGCCCTTCCGGCCATTATCAGGGCATGCACAGCCGCAGTTCACCGCAGCAAACTTTGCGCTATCTCAGTCGCTTGTCAGGTCCATTTCTTGACCGATTTGATCTGTCGCTGGAAGTACCATTACTGCCTTCGGGAATGTTAAGCAGCCGCGAACGGTGTTGTAGTGAGTCTACAGAGACGGTCAGACAGCGAGTGTTAACAGTCCGGAAGCGACAGCTGTCTCGCGCAGGGAAAAGCAATGCCATGCTAAGCAATAGTGAGATACAGCAATGGTGTGTAATTTCTCAGCAGGACGCTGAATGGCTGGAGTCGGTACTGATAAAACTGGGGCTTTCAGTCAGAGCATGGCAACGTATTGTTAAAGTTGCACGCACTATTGCTGACCTGGCGGGTGAGGAAGAGATACAGCGTGCGCATCTGCATGAAGCTCTTAGCTATCGCGCTATCGACCGCTTACTGATTCATTTGCATAAAAGTCTGGAATGAAAAATGGGGCTTTTGGCCCCATTTATTTTAATCGTCGCTGTCAGAGTAGTCTTCAACACCTTCCATCTGCGGTTTACCGCCTGAAAGGGTATGAAAGCGTTTCGGACGCTTGATGCGTGTCATATACTTTGACCAGACGCGTTCCGCTTCCGTTTGCGGTTCACGAACACCACGACACACTTCGATAAACAGACGCTCTTCTTCCGTAACCGGTTCGCGCTTTGCCAGATCCAGCTCATTGAACGCATAACCGTGACGTTCAAGAAGTTGCGCTTCCTTGATGGTGAAATCACCGTGACGAGAGAATCCTCGTGGATAATGTTTGTTATCAAAAAAACGATTAGTTGTTGCGAAGCTTTCCGCCATTTTACACGCTCCTAACTCTTTATATGGCCGTGCTATTTATGGCGCGGAGTATTAGATAGGCTTGACAGAGTGTAAAACAAAACATTTAAATCATTACGACAAATGATTTTTGGGAGATAACTGTGGATACGGAATTACTTAAAACCTTTCTTGAGGTGAGCAGAACTCGCCACTTTGGGCGTGCGGCTGAAGCACTTTATCTCACGCAGTCTGCGGTCAGTTTCCGTATCAGACAGTTGGAAAATCAGTTAGGGGTGAATCTCTTTACCCGCCATCGCAATAATATTCGTCTGACCTCAGCCGGAGAGCGTTTACTGCCCTACGCCGAGAGTCTGATGAGTACCTGGATGATGGCAAAAAAGGAGGTATCGCACACTCAGCAGCATCACGAGCTGTCGATAGGTGCCAGCGCTTCATTGTGGGAAGCCTATCTGACACCGTGGCTACAATCGCTGTATGAGAATCAACAGAACCTGCATCTTGAAGCGCGAATCGCTCAGCGTCATCTGTTGGTGAAGCAACTACATGAGCGTCAGCTTGATCTGCTTATCACCACTGAAGCACCGAAAATGGATGAGCTGACCAGCCAGCAAATTGGTCATATTTCTTTGACGCTATTCCGCTCACGACAGAGCGAAAAACGAGAAAAGTATGATTACATTAAGCTGGAATGGGGTGCGGATTTTCATCAGCATGGGAGCTATCTGGCTGGGGCCGATGACGTGCCGGTTCTCACTACCACCTCAGCACATTTAACCCGGCAATTGCTGCATACAACCGGAGCCTGCGCATTTTTGCCAGACGTTTGGCACAGTTTTTATCCCGATCTGCTGGTCATTCCAGACACACCAGTTGTGGTACGCCCTTTGTATGGAGTCTGGTTGCAGAACAGCGATCAACAGTCTCATATCCGTCAGCTGTTAAAATTTCCGGTCATTAAATAAGCCATAAGTTTAAAAAGCGAGCAGAGAAAATCAGGGTTGGCCATGGCTGGCCCAGTTGATTGCTGTTATTTGCAGCGAAAAGAAGTAAGAGGTGAGTAAGAGGTGAGCTTGCGTGGCAAATTGCAGACAAAAAAAATCCTTTGCCGAAGCAAAGGATTATTTTTTATGGCAGGGGCGGAGAGACTCGAACTCCCAACACCCGGTTTTGGAGACCGGTGCTCTACCAATTGAACTACGCCCCTAAAAGGGTGGCGGAACGGACGGGGCTCGAACCCGCGACCCCCTGCGTGACAGGCAGGTATTCTAACCAACTGAACTACCGCTCCACCGATTCTGTACTGATTCCAGACTTATCGTCTGACTTCAGGTGTTTCTCTCACTTCCGCGTCACGGGAAATGGTACTAATTTGATGCCTGGCAGTTCCCTACTCTCGCATGGGGAGACCCCACACTACCATCGGCGCTACGGCGTTTCACTTCTGAGTTCGGCATGGGGTCAGGTGGGACCACCGCGCTAAAGCCGCCAGGCAAATTCTGTTATCCGCGCCGCCCCTGCAGGCCACGCGAATCAATCCGTTTCGAACAAGCTGAATATTGATGGTTCTCTCACTTCACAACCACCAAAACACTTCTGGCGTTGTAAGGTTAAGCCTCACGGGTCATTAGTACCGGTTAGCTCAACGCATCGCTGCGCTTACACACCCGGCCTATCAACGTCGTAGTCTTCAACGTCCCTTCAGGACCCTCAAGGAGTCAGGGAGAATTCATCTCGAGGCAAGTTTCGCGCTTAGATGCTTTCAGCGCTTATCTTTTCCGCATTTAGCTACCGGGCAATGCCATTGGCATGACAACCCGAACACCAGTGATGCGTCCACTCCGGTCCTCTCGTACTAGGAGCAGCCCCTCTCAATTCTCCAGCGCCCACGGCAGATAGGGACCGAACTGTCTCACGACGTTCTAAACCCAGCTCGCGTACCACTTTAAACGGCGAACAGCCGTACCCTTGGGACCTACTTCAGCCCCAGGATGTGATGAGCCGACATCGAGGTGCCAAACACCGCCGTCGATATGAACTCTTGGGCGGTATCAGCCTGTTATCCCCGGAGTACCTTTTATCCGTTGAGCGATGGCCCTTCCATTCAGAACCACCGGATCACTATGACCTGCTTTCGCACCTGCTCGAGCCGTCACTCTCGCAGTCAAGCCAGCTTATGCCATTGCACTAACCTCACGATGTCCGACCGTGATTAGCTGACCTTCGTGCTCCTCCGTTACTCTTTAGGAGGAGACCGCCCCAGTCAAACTACCCACCAGACACTGTCCCCACGCCGGATTACGGCGCCAGGTTAGAACATCAAACATTAAAGGGTGGTATTTCAAGGTTGGCTCCACGCAGACTGGCGTCCACGCTTCAAAGCCTCCCACCTATCCTACACATCAAGGCTCAATGTTCAGTGTCAAGCTGTAGTAAAGGTTCACGGGGTCTTTCCGTCTTGCCGCGGGTACACTGCATCTTCACAGCGAGTTCAATTTCACTGAGTCTCGGGTGGAGACAGCCTGGCCATCATTACGCCATTCGTGCAGGTCGGAACTTACCCGACAAGGAATTTCGCTACCTTAGGACCGTTATAGTTACGGCCGCCGTTTACCGGGGCTTCGATCAAGAGCTTCTCCTTGCGGATAACCCCATCAATTAACCTTCCGGCACCGGGCAGGCGTCACACCGTATACGTCCACTTTCGTGTTTGCACAGTGCTGTGTTTTTAATAAACAGTTGCAGCCAGCTGGTATCTTCGACTGGCTTCAGCTCCGGGAGCAAGTCCCTTCACCTACGCGCCAGCGTGCCTTCTCCCGAAGTTACGGCACCATTTTGCCTAGTTCCTTCACCCGAGTTCTCTCAAGCGCCTTGGTATTCTCTACCTGACCACCTGTGTCGGTTTGGGGTACGATTTCGTGTTACCTGGAGCTTAGAGGCTTTTCCTGGAAGCATGGCATCAGTTACTTCACCACCGTGGTGGCTCGTCATCACGCCTCAGCCTTAAAGCATTCCGGATTTGCCTGGAATGCAAGCCTACACGCTTAAACCGGGACAACCGTCGCCCGGATAACCTAGCCTTCTCCGTCCCCCCTTCGCAGTAACACCAAGTACAGGAATATTAACCTGTTTCCCATCGACTACGCTTTTCAGCCTCGCCTTAGGGGTCGACTCACCCTGCCCCGATTAACGTTGGACAGGAACCCTTGGTCTTCCGGCGAGCGGGCTTTTCACCCGCTTTATCGTTACTTATGTCAGCATTCGCACTTCTGATACCTCCAGCAGACCTCACAGTCCACCTTCGACGGCTTACAGAACGCTCCCCTACCCAACAACACATAGTGTCGCTGCCGCAGCTTCGGTGCATGGTTTAGCCCCGTTACATCTTCCGCGCAGGCCGACTCGACCAGTGAGCTATTACGCTTTCTTTAAATGATGGCTGCTTCTAAGCCAACATCCTGGCTGTCTGTGCCTTCCCACATCGTTTCCCACTTAAC
This sequence comes from Winslowiella toletana, assembly GCF_032164335.1. NCBI lineage: Bacteria > Pseudomonadati > Pseudomonadota > Gammaproteobacteria > Enterobacterales > Erwiniaceae > Winslowiella > Winslowiella toletana. Next base: position 4,734,067 of record NZ_CP134152.1, read on the forward strand.
CATGACTTTGGGACCTTAGCTGGCGGTCTGGGTTGTTTCCCTCTTCACGACGGACGTTAGCACCCGCCGTGTGTCTCCCGTGATAACATTCTCCGGTATTCGCAGTTTGCATCGGGTTGGTAAGCCGGGATGGCCCCCTAGCCGAAACAGTGCTCTACCCCCGGAGATGAGTTCACGAGGCGCTACCTAAATAGCTTTCGGGGAGAACCAGCTATCTCCCGGTTTGATTGGCCTTTCACCCCCAGCCACAAGTCATCCGCTAATTTTTCAACATTAGTCGGTTCGGTCCTCCAGTTAGTGTTACCCAACCTTCAACCTGCCCATGGCTAGATCACCGGGTTTCGGGTCTATACCCTGCAACTTAACGCCCAGTTAAGACTCGGTTTCCCTGCGGCTCCCCTATACGGTTAACCTTGCTACAGAATATAAGTCGCTGACCCATTATACAAAAGGTACGCAGTCACCCTGATAAATCAAGGCTCCCACTGCTTGTACGTACACGGTTTCAGGTTCTGTTTCACTCCCCTCGCCGGGGTTCTTTTCGCCTTTCCCTCACGGTACTGGTTCACTATCGGTCAGTCAGGAGTATTTAGCCTTGGAGGATGGTCCCCCCATATTCAGACAGGATGTCACGTGTCCCGCCCTACTCATCGAACTCACAGCAAGTGCAGCTTCGTGTACGGGGCTATCACCCTGTATCGCGCCACTTTCCAGAGGCTTCCACTGCTGCACAAACTGATTCAGGTTCTGGGCTGTTCCCCGTTCGCTCGCCGCTACTGGGGGAATCTCGGTTGATTTCTTTTCCTCTGGGTACTTAGATGTTTCAGTTCCCCAGGTTCGCCTCATTAAGCTATGTATTCACTTAATGATAATGCAACGAATTGCATTGGGTTTCCCCATTCGGGTATCGACGGTTGTAGCGCCTCATATCGGCTTACCGTCGCTTATCGCAGATTAGCACGCCCTTCATCGCCTCTGACTGCCAGGGCATCCACCGTGTACGCTTAGTCGCTTAACCTCACAACCCACAAGTGTTTCCACTGCGGTTGTAAGCATTTGAGAGACTCGAACACATCGCGATTCATTTCTTATTACGGAGAAATGAGACGACGCGTCGTTTCAATTTTCAGCTTGTTCCGGATTGTTAAAGAGCATAATACTTCGCAGCACACCGTTGCCGGTTTGCTCTGAAGTATTTTTTGAGTAAACAGTATGGTGGAGCTAAGCGGGATCGAACCGCTGACCTCCTGCGTGCAAGGCAGGCGCTCTCCCAGCTGAGCTATAGCCCCATACAGTTACTGCAGAGACCATCTACTACCACTCACCAGGAGTCACACTCGTTAAAAACACGAATGCTAATTTGTGCTCAGGCAAGGCGTGAGGTTGCGACGCATAGTTCACTATGCGAGCCAGCCGAACAACGCAGCATGAGTACAAATTTGGTAGGCCTGAGTGGACTTGAACCACCGACCTCACCCTTATCAGGGGTGCGCTCTAACCACCTGAGCTACAAGCCTGTAGAGGTTTTTTCTGCTCGTTACTTTTTCATCAGACAATCTGTGTGGGCACTACGCGGGTATCTTCACATAGGTAAGGAGGTGATCCAACCGCAGGTTCCCCTACGGTTACCTTGTTACGACTTCACCCCAGTCATGAATCACAAAGTGGTAAGCGCCCTCCCGAAGGTTAAGCTACCTACTTCTTTTGCAACCCACTCCCATGGTGTGACGGGCGGTGTGTACAAGGCCCGGGAACGTATTCACCGTAGCATTCTGATCTACGATTACTAGCGATTCCGACTTCACGGAGTCGAGTTGCAGACTCCGATCCGGACTACGACGCACTTTATGAGGTCCGCTTGCTCTCGCGAGGTCGCTTCTCTTTGTATGCGCCATTGTAGCACGTGTGTAGCCCTGGCCGTAAGGGCCATGATGACTTGACGTCATCCCCACCTTCCTCCGGTTTATCACCGGCAGTCTCCTTTGAGTTCCCGACATTACTCGCTGGCAACAAAGGATAAGGGTTGCGCTCGTTGCGGGACTTAACCCAACATTTCACAACACGAGCTGACGACAGCCATGCAGCACCTGTCTCACGGTTCCCGAAGGCACTAAGGCATCTCTGCCGAATTCCGTGGATGTCAAGGCCAGGTAAGGTTCTTCGCGTTGCATCGAATTAAACCACATGCTCCACCGCTTGTGCGGGCCCCCGTCAATTCATTTGAGTTTTAACCTTGCGGCCGTACTCCCCAGGCGGTCGACTTAACGCGTTAGCTCCGGAAGCCACGCCTCAAGGGCACAACCTCCAAGTCGACATCGTTTACGGCGTGGACTACCAGGGTATCTAATCCTGTTTGCTCCCCACGCTTTCGCACCTGAGCGTCAGTCTTCGTCCAGGGGGCCGCCTTCGCCACCGGTATTCCTCCAGATCTCTACGCATTTCACCGCTACACCTGGAATTCTACCCCCCTCTACGAGACTCAAGCTTGCCAGTTTCAAATGCAGTTCCCAGGTTGAGCCCGGGGATTTCACATCTGACTTAACAAACCGCCTGCGTGCGCTTTACGCCCAGTAATTCCGATTAACGCTTGCACCCTCCGTATTACCGCGGCTGCTGGCACGGAGTTAGCCGGTGCTTCTTCTGCGGGTAACGTCAATGACGAAGGTTATTAACCCTCATCCCTTCCTCCCCGCTGAAAGTACTTTACAACCCGAAGGCCTTCTTCATACACGCGGCATGGCTGCATCAGGCTTGCGCCCATTGTGCAATATTCCCCACTGCTGCCTCCCGTAGGAGTCTGGACCGTGTCTCAGTTCCAGTGTGGCTGGTCATCCTCTCAGACCAGCTAGGGATCGTCGCCTAGGTGAGCCGTTACCCCACCTACTAGCTAATCCCATCTGGGTTCATCCGATGGTGTGAGGCCCGAAGGTCCCCCACTTTGGTCTTGCGACGTTATGCGGTATTAGCTACCGTTTCCAGTAGTTATCCCCCTCCATCGGGCAGATCCCCAGACATTACTCACCCGTCCGCCACTCGTCACCCAGGGAGCAAGCTCCCCTGTGCTACCGTTCGACTTGCATGTGTTAGGCCTGCCGCCAGCGTTCAATCTGAGCCATGATCAAACTCTTCAATTAAAAAGCTTGATGCTCAAAGAATTAAAACTGTTATTCGTAATGAATATAGTAGTCACTCTTGAGACTTGATATTTCAAATTTTTTCCATCCGAGGATGGTTTGCGATATCAACCCTGCGAGTGCCCACACAGATTGTCTGATAAATTGTTAAAGAGCAGTGCAATCAGCATTTTAAGTTGCTGTTGCGAGGTCACGTATATTACGCTTTCCTCTTGAAGAGTCAAGTATTTTTTTACTTTTCTCTTCCTGATGCGGCGACCGTTAAGTCGTTGTTCCGTGTCAGTGGAGGCGCATTATAGGGAGTTTCTGACAGCTGACAAGCCCTAAATGCAAAAAACTTTTCGAGTGTCTCTTTTTTGCTCAAAACGTCAATTTTTCGAGCTTTTCAAAGCCATAACGCTGTAAAACGGGCATTAATTGCGCAGTTTCTTCGGTGAAAGCCATGCAATAAGCCGTATTGCCTGCCGCTGACAGCGCAACAGGAGACTCATGCTCCAGTAACCAGACTGTCCGTCGTGCAATAGCGGCACCGGAATCGACCAGCCGCGTGCCCTCAGGCAATACCTGCTGTAGCTCTTCACTTAATAAAGGGAAGTGAGTGCAGCCCAACACTACCGTGTCCGGTGGCTCAGCCATTCGCAGCCACGGCTGCAGAATGCGTTTGATCTCTTCTAAAGAGACCGGCTGACCGTGCAGTTTAGCCTCGGCCAGTTCCACCAGCTCCGCTGAGCCGAGCATTTCGGTTTTACATTCACTGGCAAAACGCGCCACCAGCTCATGAGTATAGGGACGACGTACCGTGCCACGGGTCGCCAGCAAACCGACAATACCGTTACGGGTCAAGCGTGCCGCAGGCTTAATCGCCGGCACAACGCCGACCACCGGAAATTCAAAGCGCGCGCGCAGAGCAGGTAAAGTGACGGTACTCGCCGAGTTACAGGCAATAACCACCAGTGCCAGAGGAGTAATTTGAGTAATTGCCGTCACAATCTCTACGACACGCTCAACAATAAACTCTTCACTCTTCTCACCATAAGGAAAAGCGACGTTATCGAAAGCATAGAGATAATGGAGATCCGGCAGCAGTTGCCGAATCTCATCATAGACAGAAAGCCCACCGACGCCGGAGTCAAAGATCAACACGGTGGGTCTTAAATCAGAAGCTGTAGCTGCCGTTGACGAAGTATTCCCGTCCTGGGGTTTGATAGCCATACGCTGTCTCGTAATCTTTATCGAACAGGTTGGCAATTCTACCACGAACGGTGAGCTGAGTTGTGACCGGATACGAAACCGCGAGATCCCACAAACTTACTCCACCGAGTTTTACGCTGCGGGCAGTGTAAGAAGAGTTGAAATCTTTATCATAGCGTTCGCCGAGATACTGATAACTCACTGACCAGTCAACGTTGTAGAGGGTCCAGTCAAGCTGGTACTTAACCTGCTGTTTAGCACGACGTAACAGTACTTCATTCGTCGTGACATCGCGTGGATCAACATAGTCATAAGAAATTTGATGGCTAAGCGGACCAGTATCAAAGGAGGCCGTGGCTTCAACGCCTTTAATCTTCGCTTTATCTATATTGTAGAAACGGTAGGTCGATGGATCGCTACTAATCAAATCGTCGATATCGTTACGATAGCCAGAAATGCGCCAGTTTACCGGACCGGTTAAACCGGCAAAGCCGCCTTCCCACTGCTTACTCTTTTCCGGATCGAGATCGCGATTGCCATAAGTTTCGCTGTAGACCTGATTGAGGTTGGGCGCTTTAAAAGCGGTGCCGTAAGAAGCGAAGACGCTATAACCGTCAACAAACTCCCATGACGCGGCAGATTGCCAGGTGTTATGCCAGCCAAATTCATTATTGTCGTCACCGCGCACCGCCCCCTCCAGCGTCACGCTGCCAAATTTCTGCTGGGTGGTGGCATAGACACCGGTATTGCGCTGCTCCTGTCCTGACTGTACAAAACCGCTGCCGGGCTCAGAGGTCTGCTTTTGCCAGTCAACACCGGCGCTCAGCGTGCCGTTAGCCACTGCGAAAGTATTGCCCCACTGCAGGTTATACTGCTGCACATCATCCAGCGTCGCGGAGGCATCGTAGCGACCCTTGGCAGGATCGTAATTGTAATCCTTGGTATGGCTGTAGCTGGCTATCAGCTGAGTTGAGTAGATACCTTCATGGAAACGTAAACCGGTATCCCAGGTCTGGCTGTAGAGTTGGCGGGTATCCGGCAGGCCTATAATGTTGAAGGCATCGTCGTAGGCCCAGGTACCATCATAACCGGTGCGATTATCAAAACCGTAACCACGAAAGAAACCGCTGAACCGATCGTCAAACTGATGTTCAACCATGCCGTACAGCGTTTTACTCATAAAGCCGTCGCGGTCTGGCTGTCCGGGAGTGCCATAAACATCCGGAAATCCGGCTTCGACATCAAACCCTTTGGTATAAGTGTAGTTGCCCGCCATCGTCAGCAAGGTGTTCTCACCTAACTGCTGCTGAGTCGAACCATCATAAGCCTGATAACCATGGGAACCGAGACCCGCTGTCAGAGTGGTGCCCGGCTTATCGCGGCCGGTGATAATATTTACCACGCCGCCAATCGCATCAGAACCATAGGCTGCAGAACGCGCGCCGCGCACATATTCTATGCGCTGTACCAAAGAGATGGGAATTTGACTGAGATCGGAAGAACCACTGATTCCAGCCTGATTAAGACGAATGCCGTCAATCAGCACCAGAACATGGCCAGAGTTGGTGCCACGAATAAACAGCGAGCTTTTCTGCCCCATTCCGCCATTTTGTCCGATATCTACACCCGGTAACCGGCGCATCACATCGGTGACAGTTTTAGATTGCCAGCGATCGATCTGTTCTTTCGTCACAACCGTTGTCGGGGCCAGTACTGAAGAAACTGGCTGCGCAAAACGATTAGCGGTAACTACCAGCTGATCATCATTTTGCTGCGCAACGCCGTTTTGCGCCCAGAGTGAAATTGCCGTGGCGCTAAAAGCCAGCAGCGAAGTTTTTGTTTTAATCATTTGAATTAAAGCATCCAAACAGATGTAGCAGGATGCCGCAGGCATACGACCGATAGCACGCGATGACCGTATAAATTGCGACGTACTCCGGCAGGTCTTCGGGCTTGGTGTCATTAACTGGCGAAGACTTCCCATCAATATAGACAGTGTCTGCACTGGCAATCGCCACGACAATCCTTACCGCTGCGCGTCAGCTCCAGATTTGCACTGGATTCCCTTTTAACTCAAGGAGGCCGGAAATCGCATACTACGATTTAGATGAATAGAAATCCAGACTTCCAGGCTGCTAAAATAAGGGTTTTCGCGACAACGCTGGACATCGACGATCGAATCCCTACAATCGCCCGGCAAGTCAGCCACTCAATCAGGAATTCTCATGACGCCCGAACAATTGCCAATCGAAAACTATGACGCCCAGCTGGCGGAGAAAGTCACCCGTTTACAGGGGATGATGTCACCCTTTGCTGCGCCTGAAGTTGAGGTATTTCGTTCACCGGTCAGTCATTACCGGATGCGTGCAGAGTTTCGCCTCTGGCATGACGGCGACGACATCTATCATATTATGTTTGATCAGCAGACCCGTGAGCGTATTCGCGTCGACAGCTTCCCGGCAGCCAGCGAACTGATTAATCGCCTGATGCCGCTGTTGATTGAAGCGATTCGCGATAACCGCGTGTTGCGCCGCAAACTGTTCCAGATAGATTATCTGTCGACCATGAGCAACCAGGTGGTGGTGTCGCTGCTGTATCACCGTAAGCTGGATGATGAGTGGCAACAGGCGGCAGCGGCACTGCGTGATGCGTTACGCGCGCAGGGGTTTGAGCTTCATCTGATTGGTCGCGCCACCAAAACCAAAATCTGTCTCGACCAGGATTTTGTCGATGAGCGTCTGCCGGTCGCGGGCCGTGAACTGGTTTATCGTCAGGTAGAAAATAGCTTCACGCAGCCTAATGCGGCGATGAATATTCAGATGCTGGAGTGGGCGCTGGATGTCACTGCCGGTTCACAGGGTGACCTGCTGGAACTGTATTGTGGTAACGGCAACTTCTCGCTGGCGCTGGCTCGTAATTTCCGCCGCGTACTGGCTACCGAAATCGCCAAGCCGTCGGTCGCTTCAGCGCAGTACAATATTGCGGTGAACCAGATTGATAATGTGCAGATTATTCGCATGTCGGCGGAAGAGTTTACCCAGGCGATGAACGGCACGCGTCAGTTTAACCGTTTAGAGGGTATCGACTTAACCAGTTACCAGTGTGAAACCATCTTTGTTGACCCGCCACGCAGCGGCCTTGATGACGAAACGGTGAAGATGGTGCAGGCGTATCCACAGATTCTGTATATCTCCTGTAACCCGGAGACACTGAGCGCTAACCTGCAAACGCTGTCGCAAACCCACGATGTGACACGCCTGGCACTGTTTGATCAGTTCCCGTATACCCATCATATGGAATGCGGTGTGCTGCTGACTCGCCGCTAAAAAACAGTAACGGCGAACCGAGTTCGCCGTTTTACGCTGTTATTTTCTGCCGGCTTTAATACGCAGCCCAATCCAGAAGATCAACGCCACCATCAAAATGGTCGGCACAAAATTCGATCCAATATCCGGATACTCCGCACGCACAATCGCGCTATACAGCAGAATGCCCAGCAGGAAAAATGCGGCGGCCAGCGAAGGCATGCCATCAGGCATCGCGCGGTTGAGATAACGCTGATGCAGACACCAGGCGGCAAGACCCAACGCAATCAGCGGAAAGATTGAAAACGGCACAATGGAGCTAAAAAGCACCGAAAAAGAACCATTTATCGACAGGCCAGTAATAAACGCTAAAACTAGTGTTCCTTTATCCCGGTGGGTCGGTTCAGTCATTTCATTATCCTTATCAACCAGCTTAATCATTTGATGCTAAAGTGACCGCCAGCCTCTCTTGCTCACGGCGATACCAGTAATACGCACCTTTCGAGATCATGCGCAGCTGTAACACCAGTCGCTCTTCGAGCTGACGGCGCTGCGCGACATCGATGTCCAGCGCCTCTGCACCGGCGTTAAAGACAATAATAACCATTGCCTCGGCCTGCGCTTCGGTGAAACTGCGCGGCATACGGTTTTCCAGCTCAAGATAATCCGCCAGTTCAGCGATAAAATGTTGTATCTCCCGCGCCACAGCGGCACGGAAAGCGGCAGAAGTACCCGAACGCTCGCGTAATAACAGGCGAAAAGCGTTGGGATTGTTGCCGATAAACTCCATAAAAGTAGAGACCGAGGTGCGAATAACGCTGCCGCCTTTGGCAATACGCTGACGAGCCTGACGCATCAACTGACGCAGCATCAGACCGCTCTCGTCGACCATGGTCAACCCTAACTCATCTACATCACGAAAGTGACGATAAAATGATGTCGGCGCGATTCCCGCTTCGCGCGCAACTTCTCGCAGGCTCAGGCTGGCGAAACTTCTTTCGGCACTCAGCTGACTGAATGCCGCTTCAATGAGCGAACGCCGTGTACGTTCTTTTTGTTGTGCTCTGACGCCCATGGTTGTGCCTGTTTGTCCTGCCGAAGCGGAACTATAGCAAACTTTTCAGCGTACAGTCCTATCAACTTTGTCAACGCTTGTTAACCTCACGCTTTGTCAAATCGAGGCAAAAATCGCTGATACAATTGGGATGTCTGCAATGAGATGTTAGAATCTCGTTGTAAAAATGTAGATAAAATATAGGACGTACTGGTATGCAACAGTCTTACGATTACGATGCCATAGTCATTGGCTCAGGTCCTGGTGGCGAGGGTGCCGCCATGGGCCTGGTTAAACAGGGAGCGCGTATCGCGGTAATCGAGCGCTTTCACAATATCGGCGGTGGCTGTACCCACTGGGGAACCATCCCGTCGAAAGCGCTCCGTCACGCTGTAAGCCGCATCATCGAATTCAATCAGAACCCGCTTTACAGTGACCACAGCCGCCTGCTTCGCTCCTCATTTGCTGACATTCTTAACCACACCGAAAACGTTATCAGCCAGCAAACCCGCATGCGTCAGGGTTTTTATGAGCGCAACCATTGCGAGTTGTTTCAGGGCGATGCCCAGTTTGTTGATGCCAACACCGTTGAAATTGTCTTTCCTGACGGCACTACTGACCGCCTGACCGCAGAGAAATTTGTTATCGCCTGTGGGTCACGCCCGTATCATCCGGCCGAAGTCGACTTTACCCATCCGCGCATTTATGACTCCGACTCGATCCTCAATCTGCATCATGAGCCGGGCCATGTGATCATTTATGGTGCCGGGGTGATCGGCTGTGAATACGCATCGATCTTCCGTGGCCTGAATGTCAAAGTCGATCTGATTAACACTCGCGATCGTCTGCTGGCATTCCTCGATCAGGAGATGTCCGACTCGCTCTCTTACCACTTCTGGAACAGCGGCGTGGTGATTCGTCACAACGAAGAGTTTGAGAAAGTAGAAGGCGTACAGGATGGCGTGATTGTGCATCTGAAATCCGGCAAGAAAGTGAAAGCTGATTGCCTGCTGTATGCCAATGGCCGTACCGGTAACACTGATTCGCTCTCGCTGGACAAGGTGGGTCTGGAAGCCGACAGCCGTGGCCTGCTGAAGGTTAACAGTATGTATCAGACTGCCCAGCCGCATATTTACGCGGTCGGTGACGTGATCGGTTATCCAAGCCTTGCGTCGGCAGCCTACGATCAAGGGCGTATTGCAGCACAGGCGATCATTAAAGGTGAAGCTTCAGCCCATCTGATTGAGGATATCCCAACCGGGATTTATACCATTCCGGAAATCAGTTCTGTCGGTAAAACCGAACAGCAGCTGACGGCGATGAAAGTGCCATATGAAGTGGGTCGTGCGCAGTTTAAACATCTGGCGCGTGCGCAGATTGTGGGTATGCACGTTGGTAGCCTGAAGATCCTGTTCCATCGCGAAACCAAAGAGATTTTAGGCATTCACTGCTTTGGTGAGCGCGCCGCCGAGATTATTCATATCGGTCAGGCGATCATGGAGCAAAAAAATGGTGGCAACACGATTGAATACTTCGTGAATACCACCTTTAACTATCCGACGATGGCGGAAGCCTATCGGGTAGCGGCACTGAACGGCTTAAACCGCCTGTTTTAAGCTACTGCCCATCACACCCTGCATATGGGTGCGAATCGCCTCTGCCAGCTGTTCATAACGGCTGCGCAGTGGCGAGCCAGGGCGATAGACCAGCGCAATCGTGCGCTGCGGTTCCGGCTTGTAGCACGACAGATAGCAGACGCCATCGCGCACGCGCTCTTTCGGCACCGCCAGTGAAGGTAACAGCGTAATACCGCTGCCTGCCGCCACCATATTGCGCAGCGTCTCTAAACTGGTGGCCCGGAAATGCGTATCTTCATCGGCACCCGCCTGGAAACAGAAGCCCATCGCCTGATCGCGCAGACAGTGACCGTCCTCCAGCATCAGCAGCTTTTCACCCGCCAGATCGGACATCGGCACACGATCGCGATCGTGCCATGGATGATCGGCATAGATCGCCAGTTTCATTGGCTCGTCGAATAACGGCACCTCAATAAAGGCTTCGCTCTCTTTGACCAACGCCAGGATCGCGCAGTCCAGCTTACCGCTGTCGAGTTGCGCCAGCAGCTGCTGGGTCTGAGATTCATGCAGATACATTTCCAGCTTGGGAAAAGTCTGGTGCAGCATCGGCACAATTTGTGGCAGCAAATAAGGCCCAACGGTTGGAATCAGGCCGATATGCAGTGGCCCGGACATCGCCTCGCCCTGTTGGCTCGCCATCTCTTTCAGTACTTTCACTTCACGCAGCACGGTGCGCGCCTGATCCACCAGCAGCAAACCCGCCTGCGTGAAAAGTACTTTACGGCTGGTGCGCTCCAGCAGCATGACGCCTAATTCATCTTCCAGTTTACGAATCTGGCCACTCAGCGTTGGCTGACTGACATGGCAGGAATCGGCAGCACGTCGAAAATGACGGTGCTCGGCTAACGCCACCAGATATTCAAGATCACGAATATTCATTTTATCCTCCGAGCCACGATAGTCCGTGGCGATAGATAGGATAGCAATCAACGATTATCCCTATCAAGCTGATAAAGCAATAATGTTAAGCATTCAGGCAAGGGCCAAATTGATTAATCTTAACCGCGAGGTACTTTATGTTTGCAAGTCAGGAAGGTAAGTCCATCCCGCAGGTCACTTTTCATACGCGTCAGGGCGATCGCTGGATCGACGTTACAACTGATGAGCTGTTTAAAGATAAAACGGTAATCGTGTTTTCACTGCCAGGTGCATTTACCCCGACCTGTTCGTCGAGCCACCTGCCACGCTATAACGAGCTGTCCAGCGTATTCGCTCAGCACGGCGTCGACAGCATTCTGTGCGTTTCGGTGAATGACACCTTCGTGATGAACGCGTGGAAAGCCGATCAGCATGCCAACAACATCACCTTTATTCCTGATGGCAACGGTGACTTTACCCGTGGCATGGAGATGCTGGTTGAGAAAGCCGATCTCGGATTTGGCCCGCGCTCATGGCGTTATTCAATGCTGGTGCGTAACGGTGTGGTAGAGAAGATGTTTGTTGAACCAAACAAACCGGGTGACCCGTTTGAAGTTTCCGATGCGGATACCATGCTGCGCTACCTGGCACCAGAATTTAAAGTGCAGGAATCAGTGTCACTGTTTACTAAACCCGGTTGTCCGTTCTGCACCAAAGCGAAACAGATGCTGCTGGACCGGGGCATTCAGTACGAAGAGATCGTGCTGGGTCAGGATGCCACCACCGTCAGCCTGCGCGCCGTAACCGGCCGCGCCACCGTACCACAGGTGTTTATTGGCGGTCGCCATATTGGTGGTAGTGACGATCTGGAGCAGTTCTTCGCCACTGCATAACAGATAGCTTAAGGGAGCCTTTTACGGCTCCCTTCTGTTATGCGCTTAGCCTAAACGTTGTTTCGCTTCAGTAATCGCCAGGGCAACCTGATGCGGAGAGACGCCACCTTTGGCATTACGCTGATCGAGGCAGGATTGCAGCGCAAGGTACGGATAGACATCATCGCCAATCACGCTGCTGAATTTCTGCAAATCAGCCAGTTTCAGTGCTTCCAGCGCCACACCCTGTTGAATCGCTTCCACTACCGCTTCACCGACAATATGGTGCGCTTCACGGAATGGCACGCCTTTACCAACCAGATAATCCGCCAGTTCAGTCGCATTAGCATAACCCTGCTCCGCCGCTTCCTGGCAACGTGGACGCTTCACCTGAATGCCATCCAGCACCAGCGCCGCCATATGCAGACAGTCGGACCAGGTATCGAGCGCATCAAACAGCCCTTCTTTGTCTTCCTGCATATCTTTGTTATAAGCCAGCGGCAGACCTTTCAGCGTCATCATCATGCCGGTCAGTGCGCCCTGTACGCGGCCACATTTACCGCGAATCAGCTCCAGCGCATCCGGATTCTTCTTCTGTGGCATCAGCGAGGAGCCGGACGTCACACGGTCGGACAGCTCAACAAAGCCGGCCTCACCGGTATTGAAGAAAATCAGATCTTCAGCGAAACGCGACAGGTGCACCATGCCGATTGAGGCATTGGAGAGAAGCTCTAACACGTGGTCGCGGTCGGAAACGGTATCCAGACTGTTACGGGTTGCCGACGCAAAGCCTAACCAGCCCGCCAGCTGCTCACGATCGATTTCATAGGCGGTACCGGCCAACGCACCACAGCCCAGTGGGCTGACGTCAAGGCGCTTCAGGGTGTCCTGCAGGCGGCTCTCATCACGCGCCAGCATCTCAACATACGCCAGACACCAGTGAGCAAAGGTAACCGGCTGCGCGCGTTGCAGATGGGTATAACCAGGCATCACGGCATCCTGATTAGCTTCGGCAGTGGCGACCAGCGCCTGCTGCAGCTGACGCGTGGCGCTCAGCAATTCGCTGACCTCGGTTTTACACCAGAGCTTCAGGTCGGTAGCGACCTGATCGTTACGGCTACGGCCAGTGTGGAGTTTCTTACCCAGCGCGCCGACTTTATCGATTAAACGCCCTTCCACCCAGCTGTGAATATCTTCTGCATCGCTTTCGAGAATCTGCTGCGGATTCGCACGCACTTCTTCCAGCAACACGGTTAATGCCTGTTCTAACTGCTGCTGTTCGTCCTCGGTCAGCACGTTAACCGTTACCAGCGCTTTGGACCAGGCGACGGAACCGACAATATCCTGTTCTGCCAGACGATAGTCGAAGCGCAGCGAGTCGTTGAAAAGCTTGAAACGTTGATCTGCTGCCTGAGTAAACCGTCCACCCCAAAGTGCCATGTTATTGCTCCGTTTGATAAAAATGAATAGGTATTGCCATTAAGACGGGCGGCGAAAACGCCGCCCACTACAGAGTTCGAATTATTTCTTTTCGTTCAGTGCACGGATGCGTGAAGAGAGCGAGAACAGACGGATAAAGCCGCCCGCGTGACGGTGGTCATATACTTCGTCTTCGCCAAAAGTCGCAAACTCTTCAGAGTACAGGCTGTTCGGCGATTTTTTCTGAATCGCAGTCACCTGGCCTTTGTACAGTTGCAGAACCACTTCACCGTTCACTTCTTCAGCCAGTGCTTCAGCGGAAGCCTGCAGGGATTTACGCAGTGGCGCGAACCAGCGGCCATCGTATACTACGTAAGACATTTCCAGGCCCAGCTGCTCACGCCATTTGAAGCTGTCGCGATCCAGAACCAGCTGCTCAACCGCGCGCAGGGCGTTGACCATAATGGTGCCGCCAGGCGTTTCGTAGCAACCGCGGGATTTGATACCCACCAGACGGTTTTCCACGATATCAATACGACCCACGCCGTGTTTGGCACCGATCACATTCAGTTTTTCCAGGCACTGGAACGGGCTAAGTGCTTCGCCGTTTACCGCCACTACACAGCCTTTTTCGACTTTGATGGTGACCTGCTCAGGCTGATCCGGTGCTTCCAGCGGATCAACGGTCCAGACCCAGCAATCTTTGTTTGGTGCATTCCACGGGCTTTCCAGCACGCCACCCTCGGTCGAGATGTGCCAGGCGTTTTCATCACGGCTATAGATTTTTTCCAGTGACGCGGTGGTCGGGATGTTACGCTCTTTCAGGTAATCCAGCAGGGCTTCACGGGAACGCAGGTTCCACTCACGCCATGGAGCCACAACTTTCAGCTGGGGTGCCAGCGCGGTGTAGGTGGTTTCAAAACGCACCTGGTCGTTACCTTTGCCGGTCGCGCCGTGGCACAGTGCATCAGCACCCACTTTCAGTGCCAGCTCAACCTGGGCTTTAGCAATGATTGGACGCGCCATTGAAGTACCCAGCAAATAAGTGCCTTCGTACAGCGCACCGGTTTGCAGCACCGGATAGACGTAATCGCGGATAAACTCTTCACGCAGATCGACTACATGGCACTCGGATGCGCCCGACTGCAGCGCTTTTTGCTCAACGCCTTCCAGATCGCCACGCTCCTGACCGATATCGGCAACAAATGCGACCACTTCGCAGTCGCCGTAATTCTCTTTCAGCCATGGAATGATTGCTGAGGTATCCAGACCGCCGGAGTAAGCCAGAACGATTTTCTTAATGCCTTGGTTTTGCATCTTTTAATCCTTGAATATAAAAACGTTTCGTTATGCGAGAATCCGGGTGCCAATGGACACACCGTTAAATAAAGTTGGCAACTGTTCAGCGTTACGCCAGCTGGCGATATCGACCGGACGTCCCAGCGTACGGGCAGCATCGAGAGCGGCGTTAACTTTAACAATCATGCCATCGGTAATAATGCCCTGCGCAATCAGCTGCTCGGCTTTCGCGGCGGTCATCTCTTCGATGCGCTGACCTTTGCCATCCAGAATACCGCTGACGTCAGAGAGCAGAATCAGGTCAGCACCGAGCGTGGCAGCCAGCGCCGTCGCCGCCTGGTCAGCATTGACGTTCATCAGTTCGCCAGCATCAGTAATGCCAATTGAGCTCACTACCGGCAAGAAATTAGCCGCCAGCAGGGTATTAATTAACACCGGGGAACCTGGCGTCGCATTACCAACATGCCCCAGTGATTCATCAAGTTGCGTCACGTTAACGCTATTGCCGTCACCGAGACACAGGCCAACAGCATTGATAGCATATTTCTTCGCCCACGCCAGCAGCGTTTTGTTGGCGGTTCCTGCCAGCGCACCGGTGATGATGTCGATCTGATCGGCAGGCGTCACCCGCAGGCCATTTTTCTTCTGAACCGGCAGCGCCAGTTTCTTCATCAGTTCATCCACCAGACAGCCACCGCCATGCACGATTAACAGCGGACGCTGGTGAGATTCACGATAAGTCACCAGCGCGTCAAACAGTCGCGCCAGCGCCTCTTCACTGTCCAGTAACACACCGCCCAGTTTGATAATGAGTGGATTGGTCATAATGTTCTCAAACTCGTCAGTTAAATAAGTGACAGCGTTTCAGGGAAACCGAAACGGATATTCAGACACTGCACCGCCTGCGAAGACGCGCCTTTCAGCAGGTTATCTTCCGCCGCAACGAGGATCACATGCTCGCCCTGTACGGCAAAACCAATATCGCAGAACGGCAGACCAATCACAGATTTTAGCGCTGGCAGGCTCTTGTCATGCAGACGCACCAGTGGTTTGTCGTGATAGGCGTTGTGCAACGCTTCCGCCACATCTTCACGGCTGATGCCGGCTTTCAGGCGACAGGTAATAGTTTCCAGAATACCGCGCGGGAAATTGCCCAGATGCGGGTTAAAAATTACCGGCATCCCCAGATGTTCAGCGATTTCCGGCTGATGGCGATGAGCAAACAGGTTGTAGGGTTGCAGGCTCACTTCGCAGAAACTGGTGTTAATACTGGCCTTACGACCGGCACCGCTGACGCCACTGGTGGCGTTGATCACCGGCCACTGATCGCGATTCAGCAGATCGGCTTCGATCAACGGCTTCAGCGCCAGCTGAGCCGCGGTCGGATAGCATCCCGGCACCGCAATCAGCTGCGCTTCTTTAATTCTGTCGTGCTGCCACTCGGCCAGGCCATAAACAGCTTTATCCAGCCACTGCTGATGCTGATGGGTAAAACCGTAGTATTGGGTGTAGAAGTTCTCATCGTTTACGCGGAAAGCGCCAGAGAGATCGAACACCACACAGCCGGCTTTCAGGAATTCAGGCGCCAGGTCGTGGCTGACCTCGTGGGCGGTGGCGAGGAATACCACATCAACCTTGCCAGCATACTCGGCAGCATCACTCAGCGGCTGTAAAGGCATATCAACGATGCCTTTCAGCTGCGGATGAAGCTCGGAGAGTAATTTTCCTGCATCCGGGCTTTGCGCTGAAACCGCTAAAGCGGTTATGTTCATATGCGGATGGCGATTCAGATAGGTCGCAAGCTCTACACCAGCATAACCGCTGGCACCAACAATCAGCGTATTCAACATCAGGCTGTATACCTTTTTACAGTCACCAAATTCCGGGTTGCAGCCGTTTAGGCTTCTGACCCACGATGCCAGGCGTTTATTTGTTCAGGGCACATTTAACCGTTCCCTTAAGCCTGACGTTAATGTATTTTTATTCACTATTAATGCATGAATATTGATACTATCCTAACCCAAGGACTGTCAACAGTGAAGACAAAATTACCCCCTTTTATTGAACTATACCGCCAGTTGATCGCGATACCATCAATCAGTGCTACCGACAGCGCGCTCGATCAGAGTAATGAAACTTTAATCAATTTGCTGGCCGGTTGGTTTCGCGACCTTGGCTTCAGCGTGGAGGTTCAGCCGGTACCCGGTACTCGCCATAAATTCAATATGCTGGCGAAGAGCGGTCTCGGTGCTGGCGGCCTACTGTTAGCCGGTCACAGCGATACCGTGCCGTATGACGACGGCCGCTGGACGCGCGATCCTTTCACCCTGACCGAACACGACAATAAGCTGTACGGCCTCGGCACCGCCGACATGAAAGGTTTCTTTGCGTTTATTCTTGATGCGTTGCGTGATGTCGATGTCTCAACGTTAACAAAACCGCTGTATATCCTCGCGACTGCCGATGAAGAAACCACCATGGCTGGCGCGCGCTATTTCTCGGAATCCACCACGCTGCGCCCGGACTGCGCGATTATTGGTGAGCCGACGTCACTGAAGCCGGTGCGCGCGCACAAAGGCCACCTGTCACACGCTATTCGCATTGAGGGGCAATCAGGCCACTCCAGCGATCCAGGTCGTGGCGTCAATGCGATTGAACTGATGCACGATGCGATTGGCCATTTGATGAATCTGCGTAACACGCTGAAAGAGCGCTACCATCACGATGGGTTTGCGATTCCCTATCCGACGATGAATTTCGGCCATATTAATGGTGGTGATGCGGCAAACCGTATCTGCGCCTGCTGCGAGCTGCATATGGATATTCGTCCGTTGCCTGGCCTGACGCTGAGCGATCTTGATGGCTTGTTAAACGAAGCGCTGGCACCGGTAAGTGAGCGCTGGCCGGGTCGCCTGACAGTAGGTGAGTTGCATCCGCCGATTCCGGGCTATGAATGTCCGCCCGATCATCAACTGGTGCAGGTAGTCGAGAAACTGTTAGGGACGCCCACCGAAGTGGTTAACTACTGTACCGAAGCGCCGTTTATTCAACAGATTTGCCCAACGCTGGTTCTGGGTCCAGGCTCAATTAATCAGGCGCATCAGCCCGATGAATTTATCGATACGGCATTTATTAAGCCCACTCGTGAGCTAATCGCTCAGGTGGTGCATCACTTTTGCCATCACTAAGCGACAATGGGGTAAATATCTGTAAAACCAGCCACTTGCCCCAGATTTATCCCGTGTTTAGTGATAAGAATAACTTATCTCGCTTTGATGTAATTAAATTTCATAAATTACCGTCATTTAGCATCAGGATGCTGCTCAATTAAGTCAATTGACGAATGGATAGTTACATGGCTAGATAAAAGACGAAGTTATGCCCGTCTGGGTGAAATAAAGTTACAAAAAATATAAGGGTGTCAGGGGTCATATGAACGAACAATATTCCGCAATGCGAAGTAATGTCAGTATGCTCGGCAAACTGCTCGGGGATACCATCAAGGATGCTTTGGGAGAGAACATCCTCGACCGGGTGGAAACCATCCGTAAACTCTCCAAGTCATCCCGTGCGGGAAATGACGCTCACCGTCAGGAATTGCTCAATACGCTGCAAAATCTGTCGAATGATGAACTGCTGCCGGTCGCCCGCGCGTTCAGTCAGTTTCTGAATCTGACCAATACCGCCGAGCAATACCACACTATTTCCCCGAAAGGTGAAGGCGCTAATCATCCCGAGATGCTGTCCAGATCCTTTGAGCACCTGAAACAACAGCCCAATCTGACCGAAAGCGCAATCCGTGAAGCGATCGAGTCGCTGTCACTGGAGCTGGTGCTGACTGCACACCCGACTGAAATCACCCGCCGTACTCTGATTCATAAACTGGTCGAGGTGAATACCTGCCTGAAGCAGCTCGACCATAACGATCTCTCTGATTACGATCGCGGCCAGATTATGCGCCGCCTGCGTCAGCTGGTTGCCCAGGCCTGGCACACCGATGAAATCCGTAAATATCGCCCATCACCGGTTGATGAAGCCAAATGGGGCTTTGCGGTGGTGGAAAACAGCCTGTGGGAAGGCGTACCAAGCTTCCTGCGAGAACTGAATGAACAGGTTGAAGCATCGTTTGGCTACAAGCTGCCGGTCGACTTTGTGCCGGTGCAGTTCACCTCCTGGATGGGCGGCGACCGCGACGGTAACCCGAATGTGACCTCCGACATTACCCGCCACGTGCTGCAACTCAGCCGCTGGAAAGCCACCGACCTGTTCCTGCGTGATATTGCCGTGCTGGTTTCCGAACTGTCGATGTCTGAATGTAATGATGAAGTACGTCAACTTTGCGGTAATCCGGAAGCGCTCGAACCGTATCGCGAGATCATGAAAAACCTGCGCAGCCAGCTGACGAATACCCAGGCTTACCTCGAACGCCGCCTGAAAGGCGAACGTCCGCCGCGTCCTGCTGATCTGCTGATCTCTAACGAACAGCTGTGGGACCCGCTCTACGCTTGCTATCAGTCACTGCAAGCCTGTGGCATGGGCATCATCGCCAACGGACAGCTGCTGGATACGATGCGCCGGGTGAAATGCTTTGGTGTGCCGCTGGTGCGTATTGATATCCGTCAGGAAAGCACCCGCCATACCGAAGCGATTGCCGAAGTGACGCGCTATCTGGGTCTCGGCGATTATGAAAGCTGGTCTGAAGCCGATAAGCAGGCTTTCCTGGTGCGTGAACTGAATTCGAAACGTCCACTGTTACCGCGCCAGTGGGAACCGAGCGCCGATACCCGTGAAGTATTGGATACCTGTCGCGTCGCGGCAGAAGCACCGAAAGGCTCTATCGCCGCTTACGTCATCTCGATGGCGAAGACGCCCTCAGATGTTCTGGCGGTTCACTTACTGTTGAAAGAAGCCGGTATCACCTATGCGATGCCGGTCGCCCCGCTGTTTGAAACCCTTGATGATTTGAATAATGCCAATGACGTCATGAGCCAGCTGTTAAACATTGACTGGTATCGCGGCTTTATTCAGGGCAAACAGATGGTGATGATTGGCTATTCTGATTCAGCGAAAGACGCCGGTGTAATGGCGGCATCATGGGCGCAGTATCAGGCTCAGGATGCGCTGATCAAAACCTGTGAGAAGGCTGGTATCGCGCTGACGCTGTTCCACGGACGTGGCGGCACCATTGGCCGCGGCGGCGCACCGGCCCATGCGGCACTGCTGTCACAACCGCCGGGTAGCCTGAAAGGCGGCCTGCGCGTGACCGAACAGGGTGAGATGATCCGCTTTAAGTATGGCTTGCCGGAAGTCACCATCTCCAGCCTTTCGCTGTATACCGGTGCGATTCTGGAGGCTAACCTGCTGCCACCGCCGGAACCGAAAAATGAGTGGTGCAGCATTATGGATCAGCTGTCGGCAGTCTCCTGCGAAATGTACCGAGGTTATGTGCGTGAAAATGAGGACTTCGTTCCTTACTTCCGCTCGGCAACGCCGGAACTGGAACTGGGCAAATTGCCACTCGGCTCACGTCCGGCGAAGCGCCGCCCAACCGGTGGCGTAGAGTCACTGCGTGCCATTCCCTGGATCTTCGCCTGGACACAAAACCGTCTGATGCTGCCTGCCTGGCTGGGTGCCGGTGCGGCGCTGCATAAAGCGATGGAAGAAGGTCATCAGGATCAGTTGGAAGCCATGTGCCGTGACTGGCCATTCTTCTCAACTCGTCTGGGGATGCTGGAAATGGTGTTCTCTAAAGCTGATCTGTGGCTGGCAGAATATTACGATCAGCGTCTGGTGGATAAATCATTGTGGCCGCTGGGCAAACAGCTGCGCGACCAGTTGGAGTCTGATATTAAAGCGGTACTGACCATCGCCAATGACTCACATTTGATGGAGGATCAGCCGTGGATTGCGGAATCTATCGCGCTGCGTAATGTCTACACCGACCCACTGAACGTACTGCAGGCCGAGCTGTTGCATCGTTCGCGTCAGCAGGAAGAACAAGGTAGTGAACCTGATGCCCGCGTCGAGCAGGCGCTGATGGTAACTATCGCCGGTGTCGCAGCCGGGATGCGTAACACTGGCTGACAGGCCTTAAAATCCAAGGGCGGCTCTATGCCGCCCTTAATCTTTATACCGCGGCCAATCCCGGACGCACGCCCAGCGTATGGCAAATCGCGTAGCTCAACTCAGCACGGTTCAGCGTATAGAAGTGGAAATCTTTCACCCCTTCACGGCTGAGAATCTTCACCATATCCATCGCCACATTGGCACCGACCATTTTGCGCGTCTCAGGGTCATCATCCAGCCCCGCAAACATCGCCGTCATCCAGCCCGGAACACGTACGTTAGTCATGGTGGCAAAACGCTGTAGCTGCTTAAAGTTAGACACTGGCAGAATGCCCGGCACGATTTCAACGTCAATGCCGGTCGAAACGCAGCGATCGCGAAAGCGCAGATAGCTCTCAACATCAAAGAAAAACTGAGTGATGGCGCGATTAGCCCCGGCATCAATTTTACGCTTCAGGTTAATCAGGTCGGCCTGCGCGCTTTTCGCTTCCGGATGCACTTCCGGATAAGCTGCTACTGAAATATCAAAGTCACCCACTTCACGCAGCAATGCCACTAAATCGGCGCCGTACATCTCCGGCTTGCCGCCGCCCGGCGGTAAATCGCCGCGCAGTGCCACAATATGACGAATACCGTTATTCCAGTAATCCTGGGCGATAGTGCGCAGCTCATCACGAGATGCGTCGATACAGGTCAGATGCGGTGCCGCTTCCAGACCGGTGCGATCTTTAATGCCTTTAATGATGCTGTGCGTACGGTCCCGCTCGCCAGAGTTAGCCCCGTATGTGACCGAAACAAATTTCGGTTTCAGACTGCTTAAACGATCGATCGAGCTCCAGAGAGTTTGTTCCATTTCACTGGTGCGTGGCGGAAAAAATTCAAAAGAGACATTAATTTGCCCGTTCAGCTCTGCCAGACTTTGATTCAGCGCTTCGCGCTGATTGGCGTGGAAAAAACTCATATCCGGTTACCTCATCCATCGCTTCTTATGATTATTACTGCGTAAGTTGAACATCCATACGTTTAGACGTCCAGACACTTAAATTGAACTATCGCGATGAAATCGTCAACATAAAAATGATCAACAGGCGTGACAAATCCTCAATCAAGGTGAAAGAGATTCAGGATGGCGGAGATTAGATGAAAATGGCCGGGATAACCGGCCACTGAAAGAAGAGTAAAAAGAACTACAGCAGCTGCGCCAGACGATTGATATCTGACTGAATTGCCCCGGCAGTGACATCACGCCCGGCACCCGGACCGCGGATCACCAGTGGATTATCACGATACCAGCGGCTTTCAATGGCAAAGACGTTATCGCACGGCAGCAATGAGGCCAGAGGATGCTCCGGTCGTACTGCTTCCACACCAACGCGTGCCTTACCATTGGCATCAAAACGGGCCACATAGCGCAACACCAGCCCCAGCTCCTGCGCAGCTTCCAGACGCTGTGACATCTGGTCATTCAGCGCATCACCATTTTCGAAGAAGTGATCGACCGAATCATTTTCACAACCGGCTGGCACCAGCGACTCGACCCGCACCTGATCCGGCTCAATATCATAGCCCGCTTCACGCGCCAGGATAACCAGCTTGCGCATCACGTCCTGACCCGAAAGGTCAACACGCGGATCCGGCTCCGTTAAGCCCTGCTGCCACGCCTGATCCACCAGCTCGGTAAACGGCACCGTGCCATCAAACTGCAGGAACAGCCACGACAGCGTGCCGGAGAAAATTCCACTGATAGCCAGAATACTGTCGCCGCTTTCGCGCAGATCGCGCACCGTATGGTTAACCGGTAAACCCGCGCCTACCGTGGCGTTATACAGCCAGTGGCGACCGGTTTTGGCAAAAGCATCGCGAATCTGACGCCAGGTATTGCTACAGGCAGCACCGGCCACCTTATTGGCACTGATCACGTGAAAACCGTGGCTGGCGAAGTCGAGATACTGATCGGCCAGCGGTGCACTGGCCGTCACATCCAGCACCACTAAGTCGTCGAACGGGTGCGCGCGCATCCACAGGAACAGCGACTCTTCATCCTGTGCAACCGCTTCATCTTCAAAAAACGCCAGCGCACGGCTGGCATCCAGTCCATCATAGCTCAGCAGGCTACGGCGGCTGTCCACCACCCCGGCCAGCACAAACTCAAAACCGGTACGGGCAGAAATTATTTCGTGCTCGCGGGCAAACAGCTCTAACCAGCGCGAACCAATATTGCCTTTGCCAAACAGCATCAAGCCAATGCGTTTTTCGGCGCGGAACAGCGACTGATGTAAACCCTGAACCAGATGTGCGGTCGGTCCAACACGCAGCACCGCCACCAGGCTGATGCTGTCTTCTGATTGCCAGATAAACTCTACCGGCTGATCTTTGATCTGTTGCCAGAAACGGTGGCTGTGCAGCGGGTTGCGGCTGACGCCTGCCCCCACCAGCGCCACCAGCGCCAGCCCGTCACGCAGCTGAAGATGGCCAGGCAAAGCGGCGTCCTGCAGCACATCCAGCGCGCTGTTAACCACTTCGGAGGTGTAGCACAACTGCAAAAGGTTACGGTCAGGATGCACACCGGTAGCCAGTGGACGCAGCTGCGCGCGCTTCAGCAGCAGATCGACCTCTTTGTGCAGTGTTTTAAAATCGTGCTGAGGCGGAACCTGGAATTCAATCAGGCAAACATCATCATGGCTGGTGACAATACGCGCACCGGTACCCGAAGCCAGCACACGCTCAATGCGGGTCGAACCCTGCTCTGGCTGATAACTGCAACGCAATTGCAGATCGATGTCGCTACCTGAAACCGGCTGAAGCGTACGAGTATGCAATACCGGTGCCGCTAAACGCGCCAGTTCACTGGCTTCATCCAGTCGCAGCAGCGGCAGCAAACAGGCATCTTTCACTTTACGCGGGTCAGCGCTGTAGACCCCGGCGACATCACTCCAGATGGTGACGCGCGATGCACCCGCCAGCGCACCAATTTGTGTGGCCGAGTAGTCCGAGCCGTTACGCCCCAACAGCACGGTTTCCCCTGCATCACTGCGACAAATAAAGCCGGTTACCACCAGGCGCTGATGCGGATGCTGGGCGATCAGCTGTTGCAGCAGTGGCCAGGATTTGCCTTCATCCACCTGCGGCTGCGCCGCGCGCTCGGCGCGCAGAAAATCACGCGCATCCAGCCAGACGGCTGCCATATCACGTTGATTCAGCACTGCCGCCATCAGGCGTGCCGACCAGACTTCACCGTGCCCTACCACCTCGGCATAAATCGCATCGGTAATTTTGCCATCCAGCAAGACCGCCAGCTTTTCCAGATCCTGGATAAACTCAGCAATCATCGGTTCGGCGTATTCAGCAGGCAGCAGGCCACCGATCAGCTCGCTTTGATAGCGACGCAGCGCTTGTTGCACCTGATGAGCCGAAAGGCGATCGCTTTGGCTTAACTTCAACCAGCTAATCAGCTGGTTAGTGGTGCTACCGGCGGCCGAAACCACCATCAGATCGCCCGGCTGACTGTAATCCGCCATAATACCGGCCACGCGCTGGTAACATTTGGCATCAGCCAGACTGCTGCCGCCAAATTTATGCAATTGCCGCGCGTTGTGCGTCCCTGCTACTGCTGAAATACTCATGATTACCTCTCGGCCGCTACCCGGAATGCATTATCCAGATCGGCTATTAAATCTTCGTGATCCTCAATTCCGACAGAAATACGCAGCAACGTTTCTGAAATTCCCGCTTCGGCACGCGCCTGCGCTGACATACCGGCATGGGTCATGGTCGCGGTATGGGAGATCAGACTTTCTACGCCGCCCAGCGATTCTGCCAGGGTAAACAGTTCCAGCGCTTTGAGGAAGCGACGCAGCGTCTGCTCATCACCATTCAGCTCAAAACTTAACATGGCACCAAAGCCACGTTGTTGTCGTACTGCGTATTCATGGCCGGTATTTTCCGGCAGTGAAGGATGATACAGCTTTTTCACTAAAGGTTGTTGCTTCAGGTAATCAACAATTGCCAGCGCATTGCGTTGTGCCGCTGCCATGCGTGGTGCAAGGGTGCGCAGACCGCGCAACAGCAGATAGCTGTCAAATGCCGCGCCGGTGACGCCGATATTGTTCGCCCACCACGCCAATTCAGTGGCGGTATCGGCATCTTTCGAAATCACCGCGCCGGCAACCACATCCGAGTGACCATTCAGGTACTTGGTGCAGGAGTGGATCACCAGGTCAGCACCCAGTGCCAGCGGATTCTGCAATGCCGGACTAAGGAAAGTGTTATCCACCACGCTGATCGCGCCTGCTTCACGTGCGGCTTGACAGATTGCGGCGATATCCACCACCCGCAGCAGCGGATTGCTCGGGCTTTCAATCAGTACCAGCTTCGGTTTTTCCGCCAGTGCCGCCGTCAATGCCGCCGCATCGTTTTGATCGACAAACTTCACCCGGTAAGCACCGCGCTTGCTCAGACTGTCAAACAGGCGATAGCTGCCGCCGTAACAGTCGTGCGGGGCCACCAGCAGATCGCCAGGCTTCAGGAACACAGTACACACCAGATGAATTGCGGACATACCGGTGTTGGTCATCACGGCGCCGGCACCGCCTTCCAGCTCCGCTAATGCGCGCTGAACCACATCACGTGTAGGATTACCACGACGCGAATAGTCATGGGCACGCGGCTGGTTGAAGTCGGTGAAGTTATAGGTGCTGGAGAGGTGAATCGGTGGGACAACGCAGCCATATTGCTCGTCATCATTCAAACCGCTGCGAACTGCGATGGTTGCCTGTTTACGCGTCATGGTGCTCACTGTTCCTGACTGGAGAGTAATAGAAGGTGTACAGAATAGCATTACGACAATAGACGTCAATACATCTGGACATCTAAATGTCTTTGCGTATAGATTGAGCAAAGCGTCAATACCCGCTAAGATTACGCGACATACGCCCAACAGTTTCCCAATGGTTGCCGTTATTCGGCAATGGGTAACATGCAGGGTCTGGCCAGGCTGAAATCCACGCGCATCACTGTTTGATGTTAAGCAGAAAACGCTGACATTTATTAGTGAGAAGCGGCAAGATCGGGCATAATTGGCTGATTTCCGACAATTTCACTTTTAAATGATAATTATTAAGGTAACCCATGGCTGAATGGAACGGCGAATATATCAGCCCTTACGCTGAGCACGGTAAGAAGAGCGAGCAGGTTAAGAAAATAACAGTTTCTATCCCCCTGAAAGTTCTCAAAATTTTAACTGATGAGCGTACACGCCGTCAGGTAAACAACTTGCGTCATGCAACGAATAGCGAGCTGCTGTGTGAAGCCTTTTTGCACGCCTTTACCGGACAGCCGCTGCCGGATGACGTGGATTTACGCAAAGAGCGTAGCGACGAAATCCCTGAAGCAGCAAAAGCGATTATGCGTGAAATGGGTGTCGATCCGGATACCTGGGAATATTAATTCCGCTTTAAGCTAACTTTGCTGAATACCAGCCATAAAAAAACCCGGCCGAAGCCGGGTTTTTCTTATTAACAAAACCGTAAGCGGTTTTATTAAGCTTTGCTGCCTGGAATGCTGAAACGCTTGTTGAAGCGGTCAACACGGCCACCGCTAGCAACGTCACGCTGCTTACCGGTGTAGAACGGGTGGCATTTGCCACAAACGTCCAGGTTCAGGTCACGGCCAACAGTTGAGCCGATTTTCATTTCGTTACCGCAAGAACATTTAGCAGTAATTTCAGTGTAAGTTGGGTGAATACCTTTTTTCATGGGAAAACCTCAGTTAAGGCCGCGTCGCTCTCCCGTGCCAGGAAATTTCCTGCACCGGCACCACACGAAGATTAAAAAATTAGGTGTCATTGATACTGAAACGCGGTATCAAAGGCGGCGAACTATACAGAAAATCACCACCCTCTGCAATCGAATCCGCACATTCCAGACCACACAGTGTACACTATCTCGTCATTTTTTTCATCTGGATGAATTCATGCCCGTTGTTCAGGTCGCGCTTCCGGTTCCACTTGCCCGCAATTTTGATTATCTGTTGCCCGCCCACCTGCAGGTGGTGACTGGCGGACGCGTCAGCGTCCCTTTTGGCAAACGTAAAGCCATCGGCATCGTCGTTGGCGTGAGCGAAAGCAGTGACTTTCCGCTGGATCAGCTAAAAGCGGTGCATGAAGTACTCGATCAGCAGTCGCTGTTTTCCCCTTCGCTGTGGCGCATTCTGCTGTGGGCGGCTGACTATTATCATTACCCGTTAGGAGAAGTGCTGTTCCATGCCATCCCGGTATTGCTGCGCCAGGGAAAACCGGCACTGGAGGCGCCGCTCTGGCAGTGGTTTATCACTGAACAGGGCCGTGAAACCGCCAGCGAGAGCTTAAAGCGTGCGCCAAAGCAGCAGCAGGCATTAGCCGCGCTGCGCCAGCGCCCAATCTATCGTCATGAAGTCACCGCTCAGGATTTGACGGATGCCACTCTGCAATCGCTGCGTGCTAAAGGCTTATGTGAACTGCGTGAGCATCAACGCGCGCCGGACGACTGGCGCGACAACTATGCGGTAAAAGGTGAACGCCTGCGGCTGAATACCGAGCAGGCAACCGCCGTCGGGGCGATCCGTAGCGAAGATGACCATTTTGCCGCCTGGTTACTGGCTGGCATTACCGGCTCGGGTAAAACCGAGGTGTATCTCAGCATTCTGGAAAACGTGCTGGCCAGTGGCCGTCAGGCGCTGATTATGGTGCCGGAAATTGGCCTGACGCCGCAGACCATCGCCCGCTTTCGCGAGCGTTTTAATGCTCCCGTCGACGTACTGCATTCGGCACTCAACGACAGCGAGCGTCTTGCCGTCTGGCTGCGCGCGCGCAGTGGCGAAACCGCTATCGTCATTGGCACTCGCTCCGCACTGTTCACTCCTTTTGCCCGGCTGGGTGTCATCGTTATCGATGAAGAACACGACAGTTCCTACAAACAGCAAGAGGGATGGCGCTATCAGGCGCGTGACCTGGCGGTATTTCGTGCGCGCGAAGAGGACATTCCGATTGTAATGGGCTCGGCGACGCCAGCGCTGGAAACCTTGCATAACGTGCAGATGGGCAAATATCGCCAGCTCAGCCTGAGTAAACGTGCCGGTAATGCGCGTCAGGCGACGCAGCAGCTGATCGATTTAAAAGGCGTCAAGTTGCAGGGTGGCTTATCTCCGGCGCTGATTCAAAAAATTCGTCAGCACCTGCAAGCCGATAATCAGGTACTGCTGTTTCTCAATCGCCGCGGCTTTTCGCCTGCGCTGTTGTGCCATGAATGTGGCTGGATAGCCGAATGTCAGCGCTGCGATCACTACTACACGCTGCATCAGAACCAGCGCCAGCTGCGCTGTCATCACTGCGACAGCCAGCGCCCGGTGCCTCACCAGTGTCCGCAGTGCGGCTCCACCCACCTGGTGCCGGTCGGTCTGGGAACCGAGCAGCTGGAACATAACCTCTCCGCGCTGTTTCCCGGCGTACCGCTGTCACGCATTGACCGTGATACCACCAGCCGCAAAGGCGCGCTGGAACAACATCTCAATGAGGTACATCGCGGCGGCGCACGCATTCTGGTGGGCACCCAGATGCTGGCAAAAGGCCATCACTTTCCTGATGTTACGCTGGTTTCGCTACTTGATGTCGATGGCGCGCTGTTCTCTGCCGACTTCCGTTCCGCAGAGCGTTTCGCCCAGCTGTATACCCAGGTTGCCGGGCGTGCCGGTCGCGCGGGTAAACAGGGCGAAGTGTTATTACAAACTCATCACCCGGATCATCCTCTGCTGCAAACGCTGTTGCATCAGGGCTATGACGCCTTTGCCAGCCAGACGCTGCAGGAGCGTAAAAGCGTATTTTTACCACCCTATACCAGCCATGTACTGATCCGCGCCGAAGATCACGACAATCAGCAGGCCGCCGCATTTCTGCAACAGCTGCGTAACCTGTTTGAAGCCAGTCCGTTAAAAGATGAGGCGCTGTGGGCCATGGGCCCGGTTCCCGCTCTGCTGGCAAAACGCAGTGGTCGTTATCGCTGGCAGCTACTGCTGCAGCATCCCTCACGCGCGCTGTTACAGCGCCTGCTGAAAACCAGCCTGCCGCTGGTGAGCACCCTGCCCCTGTCGCGCAAGGTCAAGTGGACGCTTGATGTCGATCCCAGCGAAAGCTGATCGCAGAGCCAGAACCGTAAAGGTTCTGCGAGAAGGATCGAAAAAAGTCGATTAAGTCACAATTTTTATGCAAATTAAGTAACAGCATCTCAACACAATCTGTTAAGAATGTGATGGTCATCCGCAAATAGTCGCAGACACGCTACGACTATGATAGTTCGCATAAAATCCAGTTGGTCAGGTCAGCTTTGCTGGCGTGAGGAGAAGAGTGTTGGAGCACAATCCAGAGACAACGGCAGCTACAATGAAAGATGTGGCTGAAAGAGCAGGGGTTTCAACGGCCACCGTGTCACGCGCACTGATGAATCCGGAAAAGGTTTCAGCGGCAACGCGGCAAAAAGTTGAACAAGCGGTAATCGATGTCGGCTACTCCCCACATGCGCTGGCGCGCAATGCTAAACGCAGTGAATCACGTACCATCCTGGTGATTGTGCCGGATATTTGCGACCCATTTTTCAGCGAGATTATTCGCGGCGTGGAGGTGACTGCCGCCGCCGAAGGCTATCTGGTGTTGATTGGTGACTGCGCCCATCAGAATCAGCAGGAAAAATCATTTTTAAACCTGATGCTGACGCGACAAATCGACGGCATGGTGTTACTTGGCTCGCAGTTGCCGTTTGAAACCGGGGTGGAAGAGCAGCGTAATCTGCCGCCGATGGTGATGGCCAATGAGTTTGCGCCAGAACTTGAGTTACCCACGGTGCATATTGATAACCTGACCGCCGCTTTTGAAGCGGTCAGTCATCTGCATCAGCTCGGCCATCGTCGCATCGCCTGTATTGCCGGGCCGGAAGAGATGCCACTCTGTCATTATCGTCTGCAGGGCTATATTCAGGCGCTGCGCCGTAACGGCCTGGCCGTCGATGCCGACTATATTGTGCGTGGTGATTTCACGTTTGAAGCGGGCTCAGCAGCATTTAAACAGCTGATGGCGCTACCACAACCGCCAGATGCGCTATTCTGTCATAGCGACATTATGGCGCTCGGTGCCATGTCGCAGGCGAAAAGCATGGGCTTGCGCGTACCGCAGGATATCTCGCTGGTTGGCTTCGATGATATTGAGCTGTCCCGCTACAGTGACCCATCACTGACCACCGTCGCTCAGCCGCGTTTTAATATTGGACGCGAAGCGATGCTATTGTTACTGGAACAGTTACAGGGAAAACTGGTCAGTAACGGGTCGCGGCTGCTCGATTTTGAATTAAAAGTTCGCGGCAGCAGCGCGCGCGCCGGGCGTAATAAATAACCGGCTGTTTTATCCCAATGTGAGATTCAGCAGATTCTTAGGTGACTCACTGCTGGTCAAACTTCCAGCCCTTGAGTAACATGACGTGCTAATAGCCGGGCTGATAATGTGCTGACTTAAGCACCGCTCACCATCGCTTGCCCGGCGTGCATTTTCTTATTTGATATTAGCGGAACGATAGTGGCACAAAAAGATTATGTAGGCCGCGGGCGTTCGACAGGGACGCGTCGCAAAAAGAGTAACAGTCGCAGCAAAAAACGCAGCAGTGGATCAGGTGTATCCAAACTGATGGTGGTTCTGGCTGCAGCGGTATTGATCACATTTGTTGGTGGCTTATGGTTTATTGCCCATCACAAAAAAGAGGAAGTGCCGGTCATTCCCGACCATAAAGCCACAGGTAATGGCCTGCCGCCAAAACCTGAAGAGCGCTGGCGCTATATAAAAGAGCTGGAAAATCGTCAGATTGGTGTGCCGATACCGAAAGAGCCATCTGCCGGCGGCGAAGTACGCTCCCAGACGCAACTGACCAATGAACAGCGCCAGTTGCTGGAGCAGATGCAGGCCGATATGCGCCAGGCGCCGACTCAGCTGAATGAAGTACCGTGGAATGAGCAGACACCTGCTCAGCGCCAACAAACGCTTCAGCAGCAGCAACAGCAACAGGCTAAGCAACAGCAGCAGCGCCTGTCGCAGCAAAACCAGTTGCAGCAGCAGTCACGCATGCAGCAGCAGCAACAACAGCAAACTCAACCGGTAGCGCCAGTCACGCGCGAACCCGTTCGTCAGGCACCGGTACAAGCGGCTAAACCGCAGGAAACGGCGAAGGCGAAAGAAGAGAAGAAAGAAGAGAAACCGAAAACACAAAGCTGGATGGTGCAGTGCGGTTCCTTCAAAGGCACCGACCAGGCTGAGTCTGCTCGTGCCGCACTGGCATTCGAAGGATTTGAGAGCCGGATTACCACCGGTGGCGGCTGGAATCGCGTGGTGGTTGGCCCGTACAACAATCGTGCAAGCGCCGACAGTACGCTGAAGCGCCTGCGTGGTTCAGGCCACTCAAACTGCATTCCACTCGCGGTTGGGGGTTGAAACCCGTCAAACTCGCCCCATATCTTGTTGCATAATGCCCTGCACCACGCGTGCAGGGACATCTTCCGACTGTAACAAGGGGTCTGCCCGTGACAACAATAGTAAGTGTACGACGCAACGGCCAGGTAGTGATTGGCGGTGATGGCCAGGCTACTCTCGGCAATACCGTGATGAAAGGCAACGTCAAAAAAGTGCGTCGTCTCTACAACGACAAGGTCATCGCCGGATTTGCTGGCGGCACCGCAGATGCCTTCACCCTGTTTGAACTCTTTGAACGTAAGCTGGAAATGCATCAGGGGCATCTGGTGAAAGCGGCTGTGGAACTGGCGAAAGACTGGCGTACCGACCGTATGCTGCGCAAGCTGGAAGCCCTGCTGGCGGTCGCCGATGAAAACGCCTCGCTGATTATCACCGGTAACGGTGACGTGATTCAGCCAGAGAACGATCTTATTGCCATCGGTTCAGGTGGTCCTTACGCTCAGGCTGCCGCTCGCGCGCTGCTGGAAAATACCGATATCGGCGCACGCGATATCGTGGAAAAAGCGTTGGGCATTGCAGGTGATATCTGTATCTACACCAACCATAATCTCACCATTGAAGAACTACCGTCCAAAGCGTAAGGATCCTAACTATGTCTGAAATGACTCCGCGCGAAATCGTCAGCGAACTCAACAGATTTATCATCGGCCAGGACGGCGCCAAGCGTGCCGTGGCAATCGCCCTGCGCAACCGCTGGCGCCGCATGCAACTGGACGAAGAGTTACGTCATGAAGTCACGCCAAAAAATATTCTGATGATCGGCCCGACCGGCGTCGGTAAAACCGAAATCGCTCGTCGTCTGGCTAAACTGGCTAACGCGCCGTTTATCAAAGTTGAAGCGACTAAATTCACCGAAGTCGGCTATGTCGGTAAAGAAGTGGATTCCATTATCCGCGACCTGACCGATTCTGCGCTGAAAATGGTACGCATGCAGGCTATCGACAAGAATCGTTACCGCGCCGAAGAGATGGCGGAAGAGCGTATTCTTGACGTGCTGATTCCACCAGCGAAAAACAACTGGGGACAATCAGAAGCCGCTGCTGAGCCCTCTTCCGCACGTCAGTCATTCCGTAAGAAATTGCGTGAAGGCCAGCTGGACGACAAAGAGATTGAAATCGATCTGGCTGCATCGCCGATGGGCGTCGAGATCATGGCTCCTCCGGGTATGGAAGAGATGACCAATCAGCTACAGTCGATGTTCCAGAACCTCGGTGGGCAGAAGCAGAAACCACGTAAGCTGAAAATCAAAGAAGCGATGAAGCTGCTGGTTGAAGAAGAAGCGGCGAAGCTGGTCAATCCGGAAGAGCTGAAAGAAGCGGCAATCGAAGCGGTGGAACAGCACGGTATCGTGTTTATCGACGAGATCGATAAAATCTGTAAGCGTGGCGAATCTTCCGGTCCCGATGTCTCCCGCGAAGGGGTACAGCGTGATCTGCTGCCGCTGGTTGAAGGCTGCACCGTTTCCACCAAGCACGGCATGGTTAAAACCGATCACATTCTGTTTATCGCCTCCGGCGCATTCCAGGTTGCCAGCCCTTCCGATCTGATTCCGGAACTGCAGGGTCGTCTGCCAATCCGCGTTGAATTACAGGCGTTAACGGTAAATGACTTCGAACGCATCCTGACTGAGCCTAACGCCTCGGTTACCGTGCAGTACAAAGCGCTGATGGGTACCGAAGGGGTGAATGTTGATTTCACCGACGATGGCATCCGTCGTATCGCCGAAGCGGCATGGCAGGTTAACGAGTCCACCGAAAATATCGGTGCGCGTCGTCTGCATACCGTACTGGAGCGTCTGATGGAAGATATCTCCTATGACGCCAGCGATCGCCCGGGTGACTCCGTCACCATTGATGCCGCCTATGTTGGTAAGCATCTGGATGAACTGGTTGCAGACGAAGATCTCAGCCGCTTTATCCTGTAATTATTGCCGGGACGGCAAACATGCCGTCCCTACTCACCCGCCTGCTTTTTTCACGCCTTTCATCAATTTCTGTTTCACTGGTGATGCGAAATTTATCTCCGGCAACCTCAGTGCATAATTTCTGACAATTGATGATTTTGCCAACAGCCGCCATAAAGCGATATACTTAGCGCTCCTGTGGCAAACAGACGAAACTCCTATGAAATACGATACTTCCGAACTCTGCGACATCTATCATGAAGAAGTGAATGTTGTAGAACCGCTATTTTCTAACTTTGGTGGCCGCACCTCCTTTGGTGGCCAGATCATCACGGTGAAATGTTTCGAGGATAACGGCCTGCTCTGGGACCTGCTGGAAGAGAATGGCCGCGGGCGTGTGCTATTGGTGGATGGCGGCGGTTCGGTACGCCGTGCGTTGATTGACGCCTCACTGGCGCGTCTGGCAGCGCAAAACGAATGGGAAGGTATCGTCGTTTACGGCTCGGTGCGTCAGGTCGATGATCTCGAAGAATTGGATATCGGTATTCAGGCCATCGCTGCAATCCCGGTGGGAGCCGCAGGCGAAGGCATTGGTGAAAGCGATATCCGGGTGAATTTCGGCGGCGTAACGTTCTTCTCCGGTGACCATCTTTATGCGGATAACACCGGCATTATCCTGTCTGAAGACCCACTCGACATCGAGTAGCGTGCTGCAGAAAACAAAACGGGTGCCCTGAGGCACCCGTTTTTGTTCTGTCAGTACTGAGATATCAGACTTCTTCCATCTTTCCCAGCAGAGCACGCAGACGTTCCTGCCAGACATGCTGCTCTTCTTTCAGCTGCTGGTTTTCGCGTACCAGCGACTCGCTATTACCTGAAGCCTGGCTGACTTCATGCTTCAGGTTATTGTTTTGATCTTTCAGCTCTTCGATTTCCATCTGCAGCAGAGTGATGGTATCAATCGCCTGCTGTACTTTCGCTTCCAGTTTCTCGAACACTTCAAATGACATCTTTATGACCTCTCCTAATCGCAGGGCGTTGATGATGCTAGCCGCAGGCTATGAGATTCATCGAAAAACTCCGCGGATAACAACGATTCCCCGATTGTATGTAGCCCGGCACTGCAAGTCCAGCAGCGAACCCATACCAGGTGCAGTCTGTAACAATTTTCAGCCTAAGACTAAAATTCGGCGCGAACAGTGACGCCTATAGTAGCGACGAAAAGAACATCCGGCGATGCGAACATTTTTAGCGGCTTTAATGATGTTTTTGGAAAGTGAAAAGACGCGGAATCGCTCATTTTTATGACATGGTACACAATTTTCGATTTCGCTATTTCTCGAAAATGCTCGTTAACGATAAATTCACATAAGCCCTACATTAGATCGGGGTCACTCACGGACAGAGAACAAAGACCGACAACACTTAACCTCGCCTTCAGGAATTTCATTATGAGCCAGACAGCAACAAGTACGCTTAAAGGTCAGTGCATCGCCGAGTTCCTCGGAACCGGTTTGATCATCTTCTTCGGCGCAGGATGCGTCGCAGCAATGAAGTTAGCCGGCGCCAGTTTCGGCCAGTGGGAAATCAGTATTATCTGGGGTCTCGGCGTATCGATGGCGATCTATCTGAGCGCCGCTATCTCCGGTGCTCATCTCAATCCGGCGGTCACCATCGCGCTGTGGCTGTTCGCCTGCTTCGATCGTCGTAAAGTCGTCCCTTATATTGTCGCCCAGGTTGCCGGGGCCTTTTGTGCCGCAGCGCTGGTATACGGTCTTTACTACAATCTGTTTTTCAATTTTGAAGAAACACATCAGATTGTGCGCGGCTCGACAGAAAGCCTCGACCTGGCAGGCATCTTCTCGACCTATCCGAATTCACTGGTAGGAACCGGGCAGGCATTTTTGATTGAAATGGTGATTACTGCGGTATTAATGGCGCTGATTATGGCGCTGACTGATGACGGTAACGGCATTCCACGTGGCCCACTGGCACCGCTGCTGATCGGCCTGCTGATTGCGGTGATTGGTGCTTCAATGGGCCCACTGACCGGCTTTGCACTGAACCCGGCTCGTGATTTCGGACCTAAGCTGTTTGCCTGGGCAGCAGGCTGGGGCGACATAGCCTTCACCGGTGGCCGTGAGGTTCCCTATTTCCTCGTGCCGATTTTCGGACCTTTAGTGGGCGCATGTCTGGGCGCATTCGGCTATCGTGCTTTGATAGGTCGTCACTTGCCGTGCGATGTTTGTGTCGCTGATAAAGAAGAGGCTGAAAAGCCTGCACGCGCAGAACAACGTAAAGCGTAATTGTGCCCATCTTTTACACCATCAGGAATTGATTATGACTACAGAGAAAAAATACATCGTCGCGCTCGACCAGGGCACCACCAGCTCACGTGCTGTAGTACTGGATCATGATGCGAATATCATCGCCGTCTCACAGCGTGAATTTCAGCAGATTTACCCAAAAACGGGCTGGGTTGAGCACGACCCGATGGAAATCTGGGCTTCACAAAGCTCGACGCTGGTTGAAGTGCTGGCAAAAGCCGACATTAATTCGGATCAAATCGCCGCGATTGGTATCACCAACCAGCGTGAAACTGCGATTGTCTGGGATAAAGAGACCGGCAAACCGATTTATAACGCCATTGTCTGGCAGTGCCCGCGTACCGCTGACTTTTGCGAAAAACTGAAGAAAGAAGGTCTGGAAGAGTACATTCGCCATACTACCGGGCTGGTAATTAACCCGTATTTCTCCGGTACTAAAGTAAAATGGATTCTCGATCACGTTGAAGGCGCTCGTGAGCGCGCCAAACGTGGTGAGTTGCTGTTCGGTACCGTGGATACCTGGCTGATCTGGAAAATGACTCAGGGACGGGTACATATCACCGACTTTACCAACGCCTCGCGTACCATGATGTTTGATATTCATAAACTGGAATGGGATCAGCGCATGCTGGATATCCTTGATATCCCGCGCGAAATGCTGCCAGAGGTACGTAAGTCCTCCGAAGTTTACGGCCAGACCAATATTGGTGGTAAAGGCGGCACGCGTATTCCTATCGCCGGTATTGCCGGTGATCAGCAGGCGGCGCTGTATGGCCAGCTGTGCGTCACTGAAGGGATGGCGAAAAACACCTACGGTACCGGCTGCTTTATGCTGATGAATACCGGCACCGAAGCCGTAACCTCCACCCATGGACTGCTGACCACCATCGCCTGTGGTCCACGCGGTGAAGTGAACTATGCGCTGGAAGGTGCTGTATTTATCGGTGGCGCGTCAATTCAGTGGCTGCGTGATGAAATGAAGCTCATCAGCGAGTCTGAAGATTCAGAATACTTCGCCACCAAGGTGAAGGATACCAACGGCGTATACGTGGTTCCGGCATTTACCGGCCTGGGTGCTCCGTACTGGGACCCGTATGCGCGTGGCGCAATCTTCGGCCTGACGCGCGGTGCAAATGCGAACCATATTATTCGTGCTACGCTGGAATCCATCGCTTATCAGACGCGTGACGTGCTGGAAGCGATGCAGGCTGATGCCGGCACCCGCTTGCAGTCGCTGCGTGTTGATGGCGGTGCGGTTGCCAATAACTTCCTGATGCAGTTCCAGTCCGACATTCTTGGCACCCGCGTTGAGCGCCCGGAAGTGCGTGAAGTTACCGCACTGGGTGCCGCTTACCTCGCCGGCCTGGCCGTCGGTTTCTGGAAAGATCTCGAGGAAGTTCGCGCCAAATCGGTCATTGAACGTGAATTCCGTCCCAGCATCGAAACCACCGAGCGTAACTACCGTTATGCCGGCTGGCAGAAAGCGGTTGCCCGTGCGAAATCCTGGGAAGATCACGACGAGTAATGCTTTACCCCATACGGGATAAGCAGCTTGTAAGCCATCAACAGGGGAGCCAACAACGGCTCCCCTGCTGTTAACGATGCGCATTCGCTGAAGTTTTGCCTGCCACCAACTGTGATAAACTCCTTGCCTCTTTAACTCCCTCCGAGGCATGTCATGAAACGAGAACTCGCCATTGAATTTTCACGCGTTACCGAAGCCGCCGCGCTGGCCGGATATAAGTGGTTAGGACGCGGAGATAAAAATATCGCCGATGGCGCTGCCGTTCATGCCATGCGCATCATGCTGAATAAAGTGGATATCGACGGGCAGATCGTGATTGGCGAAGGCGAAATTGATGAAGCGCCAATGCTGTATATTGGCGAGAAAGTCGGTACCGGCAACGGCGATGCAGTCGATATTGCCGTCGATCCTATCGAAGGCACCCGCATGACCGCCATGGGCCAGGCCAATGCACTGGCGGTATTGGCCGTCGGCGATAAAGGCACCTTTCTGCATGCGCCGGATATGTATATGGAAAAGCTGATTGTCGGCCCAGGCGCGAAAGGCAGTATCGATCTTAATCTGCCACTGGACGAGAATTTACAGCGCATTGCACTGGCGCTGGGCAAACCGCTGGCGGCACTCACCGTCACGATCCTTGCCAAGCCGCGCCACGACGCCGTAATAAAACAGATGCAGCAGCTGGGCGTTCGCGTCTTTGCTATTCCTGATGGTGATGTTGCCGCATCGATTCTGACCTGCATGCCGGACAGTGAAGTCGACGTGCTTTATGGCATCGGCGGCGCGCCAGAAGGCGTGGTCTCCGCTGCGGTGATCCGCGCTTTAGATGGTGATATGCAGGGGCGTTTGCTGGCACGTCACGTGGTAAAAGGGGATAACGCCGACAACCGCCGCATTGGCGAGCAGGAACTGGAGCGCTGCGAGCAGATGGGCATTACTGCCGGTAAGGTATTGCAGCTGGATGAGATGGCGCGTACCGATAATGTGGTTTTTGCTGCTACTGGCATTACCAGCGGCGACCTGCTGAAAGGCATTACGCGCAACGGCAATATCGCCACCACGGAAACCCTGCTGATCCGTGGCAAATCGCGCACCATTCGCCGCATTCAGTCTATTCACTACCTCGATCGTAAAGACACCAGCCTGCAGGAATATATTTTATAATGCGGCCAGGGCCAGAGACGTCTGGCCCTCAGTATTTCGTCAGACAGCCTGCGGTTCCGGTCTTTTTGACAAAGGCCACCAGCAAACCAGTATCAGCATTGCCATGGCAAACATCAGCATGCCGAGGCTGAACTGCCCGTTCTGCGGCAGCATTGCTGACAGCCAGGCAGTCAGCCCCGATCCTAAATTCTGCATACCGCCGACCAGCGCACCAGCAGTACCTGCCAGATAAGGATAAGGCTCCATCGCACCGGTCGTCGCCAGCGGAAAAAGCATTCCCGCGCCGAAAAAGAACAGCGCCGCGGGCACAATTAGCGTCCAGATGTTCATGATGCCAAACCACGCCGGGACCCACATCATCATTCCCGCCAGCAGACAGCTGTTAACCGAATACCACATCAGCGTGTTAAACGATTTATTATCGCGCCCGGCATACCATGCACCAAAAAATGCCGCCGGAATCGGCAGAATAAACAGAATACTGACGGTCAGTGCGCTTAGCTTTAGTACACCACCCATCAGCACGCCGCAGCTGGCCTCAAATACCGCAATACCCGCCAGCGCCCCGATCAGCATAATCAGATAACGCACAAAAGTGGTATCGGCCAGCAGTGGGCGATAGCGCGAAAACAGCGGGCGCTTATCCTGCGGCTCAGGCCGGGTTTCCGGCAGCCAGCGCAACATCGCGCCGCTGACGCCCAGACACAGAATCAGCAGAAAGGCAAAACAGGCGTGCCAGCCAAACAGATGGGTTAACACGGCGCCAATCACCGGTGCCAGTAACGGGCTGACCAGAATACCCATATTCAGCAGGCTATTAGCGTGGCGTAACGCTGCGCCGGCATACAGGTCGCGCGGCATGGTGCGCGCCATTACGCCAGCCACACCGGTTCCCATCCCCTGCAACGCGCAGGCGAAGATCAGG
Organism: Winslowiella toletana; assembly: GCF_032164335.1. NCBI lineage: Bacteria > Pseudomonadati > Pseudomonadota > Gammaproteobacteria > Enterobacterales > Erwiniaceae > Winslowiella > Winslowiella toletana. Next base: position 4,773,283 of record NZ_CP134152.1, read on the forward strand.
CTATCGAAAGTGGGTGCAAACAATGCAGCAATAGCGCCGGTAATAAAGATCGCCATACCGATTAAAATAATCGGCCGCCGACCAAAGCTGTCGGACAACGGGCCATACAGCAGCTGTGAAGCGCCGTAAGTGATCAGATAGGCCGCCATTAGCCGTTGCACCGCGCCATCGCGCACGTTAAACGCATCCGCGATGGTCGCCATGGCCGGAACATAGATGGTTTGCGCCATCTGGCCGACGGCCACCAGCACAATCAACATCACTAACAGGTGACTGTTTTCAATTTTCTTCATGATAACTTCTGCAGAACGAACGTCGCCGTACTTTCCGTCAGACAGAAAATACCGGGCAAGCTAAGATTAATGGCGGAGAAAATATCAGGAATTGATGACAAATCGAGAGGACAAGCTGAAACAGCTGAGACCAGGATGTCACTGAAACTGCGCACTGCTGTACAGTTAGTTTTACGCAATGGTGGCTGAAAGGGCGAAAAGTTTGTCGATATGAGCTTTGCCGCTGCCAGGGGGGTAGAAAAATCATCACACACTGGCGAAGATGAGCCAAGGCAGGTTTCGCATGCCACAAATCAACCACTAAGGAGTTTACATGGCTGAGTGGATCACCGGAAAAGTGACCAAAGTGACCAACTGGACCGACAGTTTGTTCAGTATCACAGTCAATGCCCCTGTCGCGCCATTTACCGCCGGTCAGTTTGCAAAACTGTCACTGGAAGTTGATGGCGAGCGCGTGCAGCGTGCTTACTCCTACGTCAATGCGCCCAGCGACGATAATCTTGAGTTTTACCTGGTCACAGTACCGGAAGGTAAACTGAGCCCGCGGCTGCATGCCTTAACGCCAGGTGACGAGGTGATGATTACCAAAGACGCTGCGGGGTTCTTTGTGCTGGAAGAGGTGCCCGAGTGTGAAACACTGTGGATGCTGGCGACCGGCACTGCCATCGGTCCCTACCTGTCTATTTTACAGGAAAGCAAAAATCTCGATCGCTTTAGCAATATCGTGCTGGTGCATGCTGCGCGCTTCGCCGCCGATCTCAGCTACCTGCCGCTGATGCAACAATTACAGCAGCGCTATAACGGTAAACTGCATATTCAGACGGTCGTCAGCCGTGAAGAGGTTGCCGGTTCGTTGACCGGCCGCGTGCCTGCGCTTATTGAGAGCGGGCAACTGGAAGCAGCAGTGGGTTTGACGATGGATGCTGAAACCAGTCATATAATGCTGTGCGGTAATCCTCAGATGGTGCGTGACACCCAGCAGTTGCTGAAAGAGTCACGCCAGATGCGCAAACATCTGCGCCGCAAACCTGGCCATATGACCAGTGAACACTACTGGTAATCAGGTTTACCAAAATAGTTTACCGGCCGTGCTTCGCTGCCAAAACGATTCTCACCCGCGGTGCCGGTGAATACCCCGAGATCGAGTAGCATCATCACAAAGATTAGCGTGGGTACAAACCGGCCCAGTGCCCACTGCCATGTGCCGTTAAACATCGTCCAGTTACCGGCCAGCAGCATCCACGCCAGGATCATCAGCAATGCCCACCAGCCCTTTTTATTGCGGTCATGCAAACGCTTGACCATCACTGCACTGGCAGGCCACAGCAGGCAGACCACGCAGAAGGCCGCCATTTGCGTATCAACCCAGTTATTACCCGCCAGCGTGAACAACACCACCATTGCGACAAGCCACACACCCTGCCAAATCCAGAAATCGCGCCGGCTAAGACGGCCACGATATGAAAAGCACCATTGTTGTAAGGTCATTAAAAAGTCCCGAGAAGCATGAATTATTGGCCGCAGCTTTTGACTTTGGCGGGTAAAAACCGTTTTAATCGTTGCCTGAGTTTACTGGTTAGGGCCAACAAAATGAAGAAAGCCGCAGGTGCCGCGTTACTATATGGCTGTTTATTATTGCATCCGGCCTGGGCCGATCCCGAACCGCAGGATCGCACCGAACATATGCCAACTGCCCCTTACCTGCTGGCAGGCTCACCCACCTTCGATATGACTATCGCCCAGTTTCGTGAACAATATAATACGGCAAACCCCGATCTGCCGATCAGTGAATACCGCGCCATCGAAGATCGCGATGACAAAAGTAACCTGACGCGCGCCGCCAGCAAAATTAACGAAAATCTTTACAGCTCAACCGCGCTGGAACACGGCACCGGAAAGATTAAAACTATTCAGATCACCTGGTTGCCAATTCAGGGGCCGGAAGAAAAGAGCGCACACGATAAAGCATTGGCCTATATGGCAGCAATGCTGCGCTTTTTCGAGCCGGGAATATCCGCCGAGGATGCAGCTAAACGCCTGAATAATTTACTGAACAAAGGTAAGGGATCGCGTTACTTTACCCAGACGGAAGGCGCACTGCGCTTTGTCATCGCAGATAACGGTGAAAAAGGGCTGACGTTTGCCGTTGAGCCAATAAAACTGGCGCTGGCAACCCCTTAACAGCTCGGGCAAATATGACGAAAAGCAAAGCCTTTAGGGGTTTTGATCTCTATACTGTCTGCAGACCTCACTGCTGAAAAGCAGTGCTATTTAAAGTATCACGTTAAGCGTGGAGGATATGATGCGACATCCATTAGTGATGGGTAACTGGAAACTGAACGGCAACAAACACATGGTCAACGAGTTGATCGAGGCTCTGCGTAAAGAGCTCAGCACTGTTGATGGCTGCGGCGTTGCTATCGCCCCACCGGTGATGTATCTGGATCAGGCTAAACACGCCATTTCCGGCAGCCACATTGCTCTGGGCGCACAGAACGTTGACGTAAATCTGTCAGGCGCGTTCACCGGTGAAGTTTCAGCGGATATGCTGAAAGATATCGGCGCAAAATACATCATCATCGGCCATTCTGAGCGTCGTACTTATCACCATGAGAGCGATGAGTTTATCGCTAAGAAGTTTGCCGTGCTGAAGGCTGCTGGTCTGATTCCAGTGCTGTGCATCGGTGAAACTGAAGCAGAGAACGAAGCGGGTAAAACCGAAGAAGTCTGTGCACGCCAGCTTGATGCGGTACTGGAAACTCAGGGTGCAGCAGCATTCGAAGGCGTAGTTGTTGCTTATGAGCCAGTTTGGGCAATCGGCACCGGTAAATCTGCCACGCCTGCACAGGCACAAGCGGTTCACAAATTTATCCGTGACCATATCGCCAAAAAAGATGCTGCTATCGCTAACCAGGTGATCATTCAGTACGGCGGTTCTGTAAACGATAAAAATGCCGCTGAACTGTTTACCCAGCCGGATATTGACGGCGCGCTGGTTGGCGGTGCGTCGCTGAAAGCTGATGCCTTTGCGGTTATCGTGAAAGCAGCAGCCGAAGCCAAAAAGTAATATCTGATTGCACGGGCGGTTTTCTCGCCGCCCGCATGAATGCTTTGCACCGTGCAAAGCATTCATTCCTACAGAATCTTACAGCTATGATCCTGTATCTCCTCAGCCGATGCCCGGTTTAACTTAAGCCAGTTACGTTCGATCGCCATCAGTGCCAGACGACCGTCCGGTAACATCGCCAGCGCCAGCCCATATTTACCCATTTGCCCAGCCGCACCCGGTACTTCCCCGGCTAAACGGATAAACACACTCTGTTGCGCCAGCTGCTCACGGGTCAGCGTTCTGATCAAATAAACGTGGTTCAGTATTTTCTCTGACTGCCACTGCTCATCCAGCGCCGGAGCCAGCCGATCAAGCTGCTGGCGCACATCAGGACGCAGACAGGAAATATGGATATGCAGCTGATTTTGCGTCCGCCCATACTCAGAATTTATCGCCAGAGAAATCGCGCTGTCTGGCACCGGCGCACCGCGCTTTCTCGCCATTAAATCGCGCTGCTGCCAGGAGTAATAAAAGAAGTTTGCGGTCTGATGATTAAGCACCAGCGGACTTTCGATACCGGTGATTCTGGCTACCGGCATTAACAAGTATTGCAGCGGACCGTTGCGATCTTTAAAAGTCACATAGCCCTGGCTGATATCGACATGCTCGCAGGGGGCGGGAATACCCTTCTGTTGCAGGCCTGGCACACACTGCTGGCTGACAATCTGCCACAGCGCATCACTGTTTTTATGGAAACTGAAGGCGGCAATTGCCAGCCCCACCACCAGCGCGGCGATCAGCAGCATCACTACAGTAACCGCGCGGTCTCTTCCTTGCATCTGCATTAACCTGATTTGAGAGTCTGCGCAGATAGTCGCTGAACCAACGATAAAAGTCACGTAACCGACAGGCAAAAAAAGAGCGACAATCAATGTCGCTCTTTTTTAGATTGGTCAGCGCTTCATTATCTGGTCGTAGCTGCCGCCTTCGGCAAAGTGGGTTTTTTGCGCGTTGGTCCAGCCACCAAACTTATTATCAATAGTAAACAGCTTCACCGGCTGGAAGGTGCTGGCAAATTTCTTCGCCACTTCAGCATCACGCGGACGATAATAGTTTTGCGCAGCAATCTCCTGCCCCTGTGGCGAATAGAGATACTTCAGATATTCATCGGCAACTTTGCGTGAATCACGCTCGTCGACCACTCTGTCCACTACAGAAACGGTTGGCTCAGCCAGAATGGATTCGCTCGGCGTAACAATTTCAAACTTATCTTTCCCTAACTTGTTCACCGCCAGGTAAGCTTCATTCTCCCAGGCAATCAGCACATCGCCAATACCGCGCTCCACGAAGGTATTGGTGGCACCGCGTGCGCCGGAATCCTGTACCTCAACATTTTTAAACAGCGCTTTGACGAACTCCTGCGCTTTCGCCTGATCGCCATTATTCTGATCCAGCGCGTAGCCCCATGCCGCCAGATAGTTCCAGCGTGCGCCGCCAGAGGTTTTCGGATTTGGTGTAATCACCGCCACGCCCGGCTTAACCAAATCTGGCCAGTCGTGGATCTGTTTTGGATTGCCTTTACGCACCAGGAATACGATGGTTGAAGTGTAAGGGGCAGAGTTGTCCGGCAGGCGTTTAATCCAGTTTTTATCAATGCGGCCGCGTTCAGCAATCGCGTCGACATCGGAAGCCAGCGCCAGGGTGACCACATCGGCTTTAATACCGTTAATCACCGAAGTTGCTTGCTTGCCGGAACCACCGTGGGACTGACGAATCACCACATTATCACCGGTCTCTTGCTTGTAGTGTGCGCTGAACGCTTTGTTGTACTGCTCGTACAGTTCACGCGTTGGATCGTAGGACACATTCAACAGCTGAATATCTTTTGCCAGCACGCTGGTTGAGGCCAGTAACAGGGTAAATCCCACACTCCACTTATTCATCGCACACTCTCCCAAAGTTGTTATGCCAGAAGCGTGACACAAACCATTGCGCGACTTAAAGAATTAAAAAGTAGCTTTTATAACCCAAGAGAATAAGAGAGTGCATAAGAAAGGCGCTGAACCCAGCGCCTTGAAAGAAAGGTGTTAATCAGTAGAGCTTTTTCGCGGTATCCAGCCAGTCGCCTTTAAACGGACGCTTCATATTTTCAATTGCGTCAATGATGTCGTGGTGCACCATTTTTTCATTCTGAATACCGACGCAGCGACCACCATAACCCTGCAGCAGCAGTTCGATAGAGTAAGCACCCATACGTGAAGCCAGAATACGGTCATAAGCTACCGGCGCACCGCCGCGCTGGATATGCCCCAGCACCGTTGCGCGGGTTTCACGCTTGGTTTCCGTCTCAATATACTTCGCTAACTCATCGATATCGCAGATATGCTCGGTAATCGCCACAATGGCATGCTTCTTACCTTTGGCGATCCCCGCTTTTATCTCTTCCACCAACTCTTCACGGGTGTAAGGGATTTCTGGCAACACGATAAATTCGCAACCACCGGCAATCGCCGCCGCCAGCGTCAAATCACCGCAGTAGCGCCCCATCACTTCAACGATAGAGATACGCTGGTGAGAAGAGGAAGTGTCACGCAGGCGGTCAATCGCTTCCACCACGGTTTCCAGCGCGGTGAAATAGCCGATGGTATAGTCGGTTCCTGCAACGTCATTGTCGATGGTGCCTGGCAGACCGATACAAGGGAAGCCCATTTCAGTCAGACGCTTAGCACCCATATATGAGCCGTCGCCACCGATAACCACCAGCGCGTCAATACCACGCTTCTTCATGTTTTCAATCGCTACCGCACGCACATCTTCGTTGCGGAAGTCAGGAAAACGCGCCGAACCAAGGAAGGTGCCGCCACGGTTAATCATGTCGGAGACGCTGTAGCGATCCAGGTTAATCATCCGGTCTTCATACAAACCCAGATAGCCATCATAAATACCAAAAACTTCAAGTCCTTCACTCAGTGCGGCGCGGACAACCCCACGAATAGCTGCGTTCATCCCTGGGGCGTCGCCGCCACTTGTCAGTACACCGATTTTTTTGATCATGACAACCTCTGAACTTGTTGATACAAAATGATGAATTCAGTGCGCCGAATGGGCCACGACGCCTAAAACAGAAATTGAGCCGAAGACTAATAATGACACATAGTATATCAAACACTTCAGGCTGAATTGATTCAGGTCAGACAAGTTTCCGCAAAATTTTTTGCTAACGGATAATCTTTGAACCTTCTGACTGCTATCTGGTTAATTTTATTACATTATAATTCAAAAAAACCCTGACGATCAGCAGGAACCACGGAACAGGGATCCTGATGGATAATAATATCCGCACCGGGGAATCTTAACAGCAATGCCTGCTCAATTTGCTCAGCAACCCGATGCGCCTGTACCAGCGGTAAGTGATCGTCCATCTCAAGGTGCAGCTGAATAAAGCGCGTCGGGCCTGACTGACGAGTACGCAAATCATGTGCACCGCGCACGCCGGGCCAGGCAGTGACAATATCAATAATATCGTCGCGCTCACTGTCCGGTAAGGCGCGATCCAGCAATGACTGAACCGCTTCATAGCCCATTCGTAGCGCGCAATAGAGTATCCAGACGCCGATACCCAGTGCGAACAGGGCATCCGCGCGTGAAAAACCATACCAGCTTAGTGCCAGCGCCAGCAATATCGCGCCGTTCATCACCACATCCGATTGATAGTGCAGCATATCGGCCCGAATTGCCTGGCTGCGCGTTTTGCGCACCACCCAGCGTTGAAAGGCGACCAGAAACAGCGTGGAAATAAGTGCGATAACCGTAACGATAATTCCAACCAGCGGTGCGTGCATCGTGCCAGGGCTGGCAAGGTGCTGCAGGCCGGTCAGAAACAGGAACAGCGCCGATCCAGAAATAAACATACTCTGCGCCAGTGCCGCCAGCGACTCGGCTTTGCCATGTCCAAAAGTATGTTCCGCATCGGCCGGTTGCAGGGAGTAGCGCACCACTAACAGGTTGGTCAGCGAGGCGGCGATATCGACCAGAGAATCTACCAGCGCGGCCAGCACGCTGACCGATCCGGTATGCCACCAGGCGAAAATTTTAATAATCAGCAACAGCGAGGCCAATACCGTTGCCGCGATAGCCGCCGCATTAACCAGGCGCGCGTATTGAGGATCCATACTGTGCTCCTCCAAAGTTGGAGTGTAAGTATACTTAAATTAAAGCAAAAAAAAGTATGCCTGCATCAATGAGCATACGGAAAAAATCCTGGCCGCTATTAATTTTTTCATTTTAAAACAATAGGTTAATTATTGTTCACTTCTGCATATTTTCCCAGTCGATATAAAAGCTGCCAGCCGTGGGTTTTGCCTTGTCTTCCCTGGTATCCTCTAACTCGCTAATATCCAAGTCTCAAAATAACCCAATACTATCAGTCATCTAAATAGCAAACTTATATTTAGTTAATTAATAATTAACAAGGCAATAACACCACTAACCTTATTTGGGAGGGGCCGTGTATATAAGGAAATTTATGGGCTGGGAGGATTGCTCAATCAGTGATTACACGCAGTGTTGCAATCAATTTGGCTATAACTCTGAGTCATCAGCCAGGTTTTTAACGTTCTTTTTAAATAATGGGGCTGCTTTAAAGTTTCTTGCTTACAGGCGTAAAGGCGAGTTGTCAGGCGCTGTGTGCCTGGATAATGGATGGATTGCCAACGACTATAAGAACCCAAAGATGCAAACCGGCGGCATGCCGCTACCCGCCTTCTGCGTGATCCCACCTTTCAAAGAAAACGTGCAGTGCGTCGCCCCTTTCAAGTCTAAAAGCCTCAGCGCGCATACTCGAAACTTCAGAAACGCTTCCTTTAACCTTTTCTCCCGGCGGCAGGTAGCCTATTCACGTTGCCTGAGAGAAGGATTCTCTAAAAAGGTCCGTTACAACAGAAACCGCGAAGTGAGAAACTTTCTTGAGTCTGGCGGCGAGTTTGTCGATGTGGGTGATATCAGTTCAGCATTTTTGCATGATTCTTATCATCAACTGTTTGCGAAAAGAAGACAAAAACAGGTGAAGCTCTGCGAGACGACAAAATCTTTTTTCTCAACTTACCATAATGATTTTTTTGGAAAAATAGCGTTATGGCGCGGTGATCCCGTCGGCGTGCAGCTGCTGATTACCTCCACATCTAAGTTGGGTTTTTTTGTGGATTTTATCAATATCGGCTATGACACGGACATCAGGAACCACTCACTGGGCACCATTATGATGTGGAATAACCTTGTTAGCGCGCATGAGCATGCAGAGCGCGCAGCACTGCCGCTGCATTTTTCGTATGGAATGATGTCTGGTGAGTACAAATCAATGTGGTGTACACCACAAAATACCGGCCGCATTGTCACATTGCTTGGCTAATCAGGGCGGGGGGCGGCACAGGGATAGTGCCAGATGATAAGTCTGCCCACATTACGTGCACACTGAAGGAAATTTAAAAGCGCATTAAAATGCTGACAGGTTTCAGGGCTGGTTTTTTTTCGTGAAAATCATAAAAAAAAACCCCCTCATCATGAGGGGGAAGACAGGGATGGTGTCTATGGCAAGGAAAAACAGGGATACTATGTTACTGGTTACTGCCGGTACTTCTCACTGCCTGCAGCGGTGAAGCTTGCTGCATGTTCGTTAGCCTGCGCAATTCACTCATGCGCTGCTGGTGACGCTTTTGCAAAACGTCCTGCTGCTCTGGCGTTAGCAGGTGATACATCTGGTTACGTACGCGGGCCATTTCGACCTGCCTGGCAACCTGTGCCTGTGCTAACTTTTCTGCCTGAGCCTTGACGGCCGTTTCGTTAAATTTTTCTGCAATGACTAAGTCATGCATAGTTTCTAAATCACTAAGACTAATGGGAGAACGTTCATGGCGCGCTTGCTGCATCAGGTCTCGCATTTGCTGACGTTGTTGCTCTGTCAGATTGATGCCATCAAACATGTGAGTTTGCGAATTTTGCGCCATACTGCGATTCGTCAATCCATCATCCTGTTGATGCATCTCGTCAATCGTCGTTACGTCTGCTGCCCATGCGCTGGAGAGACTGACCACCATCGCTAAAGCCATGACGACGGCGCTTAAGTTGCGCATCGTTCACTCCCGGTTACGTTTCCGTATTTCGATTCAACGAGGTCCAGTTTACGGAGATGGCTGCAAACTAGCGTCAGGGGGTGTAAAACTACGTAAAGCGATGGATTGACGCCATTGGATCAAGGTATTTTGCCTTCGGAGGGAAATAAAAATGAATAAAATCCTGTTGGTTGATGATGACCGCGAATTAACTTCGCTACTTAAAGAATTGTTAGAAATGGAAGGATTTGATGTGGTGGTTGCCAGTGATGGCGAACAGGCACTCAGTATCCTCGACAGCTCAATTGATCTGTTATTGCTCGATGTGATGATGCCGAAGAAAAACGGTATCGACACGTTAAAAGAGTTACGTCAGCAGCATCAGACGCCAGTCATTATGCTTACAGCACGCGGAAGCGAGCTGGATCGCGTTCTGGGGCTGGAACTGGGTGCAGATGACTACTTACCTAAGCCATTTAACGATCGCGAGCTGGTCGCGCGTATACGTGCGATTCTGCGTCGTTCTAACTGGAGCGAACAACAGCAGCAGCATGACAACAGTTCTCCGACGCTGGAAGTCGATTTCCTGCGCCTGAATCCTGGTCGTCAGGAAGCCAGCTTTGATGGCATCACGCTCGATCTGACCGGCACTGAGTTTACGCTGCTCTACTTACTGGCACAGCATCTTGGCCAGGTCGTCTCGCGTGAACATCTCAGTCAGGAAGTGCTGGGCAAACGACTGACACCGTTTGACCGTGCTATTGATATGCATATCTCTAACCTTCGCCGCAAACTCCCTGAACGCCGTGACGGGCACCCGTGGTTCAAAACCTTACGTGGACGCGGATATTTAATGGTCTCCGCAACATGATAAGCAGTTTGACCACCCGCATCTTCGCCATTTTCTGGTTAACTCTGGCGCTGGTGTTGATGCTGGTACTGATGGTTCCCAAACTTGATTCCCGCCAGATGACTTCGCTGCTCGAAAGTGAGCAGCGACAGGGAATCATGATCGAACAGCATGTTGAAGCCGAGCTGGGACACGATCCGCCTAATGATCTGATGTGGTGGCGGCGGTTGTTCCGCGCCATTGAAAAATGGGCGCCGCCGGGTCAGCGATTGTTATTAGTCACCAGTGAAGGTCGGGTGATTGGCGCTCAGCATAATGAAATGCAGATCATTCGTAACTTTATCGGCCAGTCTGATAACGCCGATCATCCACAGAAAAAGAAATATGGCCGTATTGAGCTGGCTGGCCCTTTCTCGGTGAGTGATGGCGAAGACAACTATCAGCTGTATTTGATTCGTCCGGCCGGCAGTTCCCAGCTGGATTTTATCAATTTGCTGTTTGACCGCCCTTTACTGCTGCTGATTGTTACCATGTTAATCAGCTCGCCACTGTTACTGTGGTTAGCCTGGAGCCTGGCAAAACCAGCGCGTAAGCTGAAATATGCGGCGGATGAAGTCGCCAGCGGCAATCTGCGCCAGCATCCGGAATTGGAAGCCGGGCCGCAAGAGTTCCTTGCTGCGGGTTCGAGCTTTAATCAGATGGTCAGCGCGCTGGAACGCATGATGACCGGTCAGCAACGGTTACTCTCTGACATCTCTCATGAGCTGCGTACTCCGCTGACTCGCCTGCAACTGGCCACTGCGCTGATGCGCCGTCGTCAGGGTGAAGGCAAGGAGCTGCAACGTATTGAGACTGAAGCGCAAAGGCTGGACGGCATGATCAACGATCTGCTGGTGCTGTCACGCACCCAGCATAAGAACGCGCTGATCAGCGAAGCAATGAAAGCCAATCAGCTGTGGTCTGGCGTGCTGGATGATGCCAGGTTTGAAGCAGAGCAGATGGGCAAGACGCTGGAAATTCCTTATCCACCGGGACCCTGGCCGCTTTACGGTAATCCGAATGCACTGGACAGCGCGCTGGAAAATATCGTGCGCAATGCGCTGCGTTATTCTCACTCAAAGATCTCTGTAAGTTTTTCAGTGGATAATCAGGGGATTACCGTGCATGTCGATGATGACGGCCCGGGCGTCAGTGAAGCAGACCGTGAACAAATATTCCGTCCATTCTACCGTACAGATGAAGCACGCGACCGCGAATCCGGTGGCACCGGGCTGGGTCTGGCGATCGTTGAAACCGCGATTCAGCAGCATCGAGGCTGGGTCAAGGCCGATGACAGTCCGTTGGGGGGGTTACGCCTGACCATGTGGCTACCGCTGTACTCCAGCCGTTAATATTTTGCTATCCTGCAGCCCTCGCTATTGAGGGCTGCTACTGATGTTAAATATCGTATTATTTGAACCTGAAATCCCACCAAATACCGGAAATATTATCCGCCTGTGCGCCAATACCGGCTTCCAGTTGCATCTGATTGAACCACTGGGTTTTACCTGGGACGATAAACGCCTGCGTCGTGCTGGTCTCGATTATCACGAGTTCACAGATATCAAACGTCATGCTGACTATGCGGCATTCCTGAGCGCTGAAGCGCCACAGCGGCTATTTGCCCTGACCACTAAAGGAACGCCTGCGCACAGCGCAGTAAGTTATCAGGCGGGCGATTATCTGCTGTTTGGCCCTGAGACACGCGGCTTGCCAGCCTCGATCCTCGACGTACTTCCGGCGCAGCAAAAAATCCGCATTCCAATGCAGCCTGACAGTCGCAGTATGAATTTATCGAATGCAGTTTCAGTGGTGGTATATGAGGCGTGGCGACAGCTCGATTACGCCGGAGCCGTCATCAAATAACCCACCGTTGGGCGGCGGGTTGCAGAAATATCAGTCAAATTCCGTCGCCAAATTCGAAACCTGGCACCATGCCATTAAAATGCTGATCCATCTCCATCGATGGCTTTTCGCTACCGGGTTTACCGACGATACGCGCTGGCACGCCAGCGGCCGTAGTGTGCGGCGGCACCGGTTGCAATACCACGGAACCGGCGCCAATTTTCGCACCACGGCCCACTTCGATATTGCCGAGGATCTTGGCGCCAGCGCCAATTAACACCCCTTCGCGAATCTTCGGGTGACGATCGCCACTGGTTTTGCCGGTACCGCCCAGCGTCACCGATTGCAGAATCGAAACATCATTCTCAATCACCGCGGTTTCACCAATTACAATACCGGTTGCATGATCGAGCATGATGCCGTGACCAATGCGCGCAGCAGGATGAATATCAACGGCAAAGGAAACGGAGATTTCGTTTTGCAGATAAACCGCCAGCGCACGGCGGCCTTCATTCCACAGCCAGTGACCAATGCGATAAGCCTGCAACGCATGGAAACCCTTCAGATAAAGCAGTGGAGTGGAATACTTGTCTACCGCCGGATCACGCTGGCGCACCGCCTGAATATCACAGGCCGCCGAGGCAATCATCGACGGATCATTGCGATAAGCTTCTTCAACAATTTCACGAATCGCGATAGCGGGCATTATCGGGTTAGCGAGTTTATTCGCCAGCATGTAGCTCAGCGCACTGCCGAGATTTTCATGCTTCAGTAATGTCGCATGGTAAAAGCTGGCCAGCATCGGTTCGCAATCCGCAAGCGCGCGCGCTTCCGCTTTGATATTATTCCAGACCAGTTCTAACTCTTCAGACGACATTACTCTCTCCCCATAAAAAAGCAGCGCACAGTTAAGCGGTACGCTTCAGGTGAATTGCTGTGCATCCGGCATCAGTTGCTGCTGTTTTCGTCCTTCCTTGCGCGCCCCAGCAAAGTTAATGCTGCCTCGCGAGCACTTTTTTCGCAATATAATACCTGATAAATTTGCTCAGTTATCGGCATCTCAACACCGTATCGCGCAGCCAAAGCTTTGACTTCTTTGGTATTTCTGTAACCTTCTACCACCTGGCCAATGGTCGTCTGCGCGCTTTCAACATCCACACCCTGCCCCAGCATCATGCCAAAACGGCGGTTACGTGACTGATTATCGGTACAGGTCAGTACCAGATCGCCCAGCCCTGCCATTCCCATAAAGGTGGTGGGATCGGCACCCAAAGCAGTACCCAGACGAGTCATTTCCGTCAGGCCGCGGGTAATCAGCGCGGTGCGGGCGTTAGCGCCGAAACCAATGCCATCGGAAATACCGGCACCAATCGCGATAACATTTTTAACCGCGCCGCCTAGCTGCACGCCAATAAAGTCAGAGTTGTTATAGACACGGAAGCTTTTGCCACAGTGTAATAACTGCTGCAAATCGTCAGCAAATTGCGTATCGGTTGCCGCCAGTGCAATCGCCGTCGGTAAACCGGCAGCCAGCTCTTTCGCAAAGGTGGGGCCAGAGATTACCGCTAACGGAATGTCATCACCGAGAATTTCACGGGCTACATCCTGCAACAGTCGGCCAGTCTCTTTTTCCAGCCCTTTCGTTGCCCAGACAATACGCGAGTCAGCGCGTAACAGTGGCTTTATCTGACGCAATACGTCACCAAAGACATGGCTCGGCACCACCACCAGCAAATCACGACTGGCGTCGATGGCTCGCTGGAGATCGCTTTCAAGCAGTAAGGTGTCGGGAAAGGGAACGTCGGGAAGGAAAGCAACATTGCAGCGATCGGCCTGAAGTTGCGCCTGATGCTGCGGGTTATGGCCCCACATCAACACGTTATGGCCATTGCGGGCCAGCGTGATTGCCAAAGCGGTGCCGTAAGAACCGGCACCGATAACGGTCATAGACGCGTTCAGCTTATTCATCAGGCATCCTGACGGACTTCTGCACCTTCACCTTGCTGCTGCAGATAGTTCATAAACAGCGCATCAAAGTTAACTGGCGCAAGGTTCAACTGCGGGAAAGTACCGCGTGAAACCAGGCTGGTAATGCACTCACGAGCATACGGGAACAGAATGTTCGGGCAGTATGCACCCAGGCAATGTGCCATCTGGTTGCCTTCGATACCGGAAATGCTAAAGATACCTGCCTGCTGAACTTCACACAGGAACGCAGTATCTTCTTCAACGGTAGCCGTTACCGTCACACGCAGCACCACTTCGAAAACATCATCTGCCAGCGAGCTGGATGCGGTGTCCAGATCCAGCTTAACTTCCGGCTCCCACTCTTTCTGGAAAACCTGTGGTGCATTCGGCGCTTCAAAAGAAATATCTTTAGTGTAGATACGTTGGATCTGGAAAGACATTTCGCTGGAGTTTTGTTCTGACATTTTACTCAATCCTATTCGTTAATAATCCGTTATCGCCCTGGAGGAGCATCATTTCAAAAGCGGGTCTAGCCCCTGGCGTCCATCCAACGCATATAAGTCATCGCAGCCGCCAATGTGCTGCGCATCAATAAATATCTGAGGTACGGTGGTGCGACCGCTACGTTGAATCATCTCTTCTCGTTTAACGGCATCGCCATCAATCGGGATTTCCTGAAACGCTACGCCTTTTTCACTCAGCAGTGCTTTTGCACGATGGCAAAACGGACACGTCGCTTTGGTGTAGATCTCTACGTTGGCCATTTACTGTACCTCGAAAGTTTTATTTTCCACGAACCAGAGGCAGATTATCACCACTCCAGCCCGACACACCCTCTTTGAGCACCGATACCTGAGCAAAGCCAGCAGCATTCAGCTGAGCGGCAGATTCTGCTGCAGACGTTCCGGTTGCATCAACCACAATAATAGGCTGAGCTTTATGCTTCTCAAGCTCAGCGAAACTGCCCTTTTTGATATCTGCCGCCGCAATGTTAATCGCGCCAGAAATATGACCTTTACGATAGTCATCACGCGAACGCACGTCGACTACCACGGCATCTTCTTTATTAATCTGGCGCGTCGCTTCGCCACGGCTAATGGTTTTTACCTTAGAGAACATGCCCTTAACGGTGGTAAAGATCACCAGAACCAGCAAAGCAACCCACGCCAGACTCAGGATTGGGTGATTGCTTGCGAATTGCATAATTTCTTGCATGAGGGGTAACAACTCCCGACAGGGTTAATAAGCTAAAACAAGGTTTCTGAGTATACCTGCGCCACTTCTCATGTACAGTCGCGAAGCCGCCAGAGTTACGTTTTATGAGGCAGATTTAAAAAAAAAGTGCCTTCACGCGGAAAACTGTTATTCGCTGCCCTGCTGCTTTGTTCTTAAGCGGTCATTTACCAGGCAATGGCTGCGTGAGGCCGCCAGATATTTTACGTTGTTGCTTCAAGCTTGTCGCGCTGAATGCACGGACAGATTAACTCTGGCATATGTAACTAAAGGTTTCGGGGCTTTCGTCGTTCATGGCCTGAGTCAGCCTGATTTTATCGTATTAACCTGGCAGAATAGCGACACTATTAGCCGCGTTTCTTAACTCTCTGTTGCAATAATAATCACACTGCCAGCATTAGTGGCATCGGCATCAGCGGTAATTTGTCACTGAATGAAATGGAAATCTCCGCAGAGATGACTGGTAAGCCGCTGTTCATCGTGGAATAATCCCTGCTGTGAGGGAAAAAGCGACAGTTTCATATCAACGGACCCGGTTTAACGGATTAGCCACACGCATCCCGTTACGCTCAAGATTGTCCACTCTGTCTGCCAGCGTTCTGTGCGCTGGCGTTTTGCTGTTGCCTTTTTCTGGCTACGCCGCCGACGATAATAAATCGCAGCTAAAATCCATCCAGCAGGATATCGCTGAGAAGGAAAAGAGCGTCAAACTGCAAAAAGAGCAGCGCAGTAAACTGCTCGACCAATTGCAAAGTCAGGAAAAAGTTATCGCTCAGGCCAGCCGCAAACTGCGCGACACGCAAACCTCACTGACCTCCCTGAATAAAGAGATCGCCGCGCTGACCGCGTCGATTAATAAACTGCAAACTCAGCAAGTCCAGCAAGAAAAACTGCTGTCAGAACAGCTTGATGCCGCTTTTCGCCAGGGGCAACACAGTGGTGTGGAACTGGTGCTGAGTGGCGAAGAGAGCCAGCGCAGCGAACGTATTCTTGCCTATTTCGGCTATCTCAACGCCGAGCGGCAAAAAAATATCGATAAGTTACAACAGACGCGTACTGAACTCTCCACGCAGAAAGCATCACTGGTAAGTAAGCAGGCGCAGCAGAAATCACTGCTGGGCGAGCAGCAGAATCAGCAAACCAGGCTGGAGCAAGCGCGTGCCGCGCGGCAGAAAACCATCACCACGCTGGAGTCGTCGCTGGAGAAAGATCAGGCTCAGCTGGTAGAAATGCGACAGAACCAGACGCGCCTGCAGGACAAAATTGCCAAAGCCGAGCGCGAAGCGCGTGCGCGTGCTGAACGTGAGGCAAAAGAAGCTGAGCGCGTACGCGCTCGCCAGCAGCAGGCGAAGAGCAAAGGTACCACCTACAAACCCACCGAAAGCGAACGTTCCCTGATGTCACGCACCGGTGGCCTGGGCCGCGCAGGCGGTCAGGCGGTGTGGCCAGTGCGCGGCAAAATTGAGCATCGCTTTGGCGAAACGCTGCAGGGCGAGCTACGCTGGAAAGGCCTGGTGATTGATGCGCCCGAAGGTACTGAAGTTAAAGCCATTGCAGATGGCCGGGTCTTAATGGCCGACTGGCTGCAAGGCTACGGTTTGGTTGTGGTAGTGGAGCACGGTAAAGGCGATATGAGCCTGTATGGCTACAACCAAAGTGCACTGGTGAGCGTGGGAACCCAGGTTAGGGCAGGACAGCCAATCGCACTGGTCGGTACCAGCGGTGGCCGGGGCACGCCTTCACTCTATTTTGAAATCAGACGACAAGGACAGGCCGTCAATCCACTGCCGTGGTTAGGAAAATAAGTCTTGTTTCAGCGCTTAAAACTCACCGCACTGCTCGGCGGCATGTTGCTTGCCAGCTCAGCCCATGCAGGCAAACTGGCCATCGTTATCGACGATTTCGGTTATCGCCCCGCGCAGGAAAATCAAGTTTTGCAGATGCCACAGGCAATCTCCGTCGCGGTACTGCCAAACGCGCCGCACGCCCGTGAAATGGCAACCAAAGCCCATCAGCGTGGTCATGAAGTGTTAATCCATCTGCCAATGGCACCGCTCAGCAAACAGCCGCTGGAAAAAGATACCTTACGTCCCGATATGAGCAGCGCAGAGATCGAGCGTATTATCAGCGAAGCGGTGAAGGATGTACCTTATGCGGTCGGTCTCAATAACCATATGGGCAGCGCGATGACTTCCAGCCTGTTTGGTATGCAAAAAGTGATGCAGGTGCTTGATCACTACAACCTTTACTTCCTCGATAGCATGACTATCGGCAACAGCCAGTCAACGCGCGCCGCGACAGGCACCAGTGTGAAAGTGATTAAACGCCGCGTGTTCCTTGATGATAATCAGAATGAAGCAGAGATCCGCAAGCAGTTTACCCGCGCGGTACGGCTTGCTCAGCGCGATGGTTCAGCCATTGCCATTGGTCACCCGCACCCTTCTACCGTCAGGGTATTGCAACAGATGCTGCCAACTCTGCCTGGTGACATTACGCTGGTTCGGCCAAGTCAGTTACTAAACGAGCCACAGCGGATTAATAATAAACCGCTGCCGCCAGAGAGTAAGCCCGTTCCACCGGTTAAACCGCGTAATCCATTCCGGGGTATTGAAACCTGCGTGAATAAACTGCCACAACAACCGGTACCAGCCACACGCGCACTGGGTGTGATTGGCGACAGTATCGCCGAAGGACATATTGCGAAGACGCTGGGAAGCCTGTTCTGACGTCGACTTTTCTACAAGGGAGCCGAAAGCGGCTCCCCTGCATTATTTCTTAATCCCAGCTTAAAATCACTTTGCCGGATCTGCCGGAACGCATCTCGTCAAAGCCCTGCTGGAAATCATCGATACTGTAGCGATGAGTAATTATCGGCGTTAAATCAAGGCCGGACTGAATCAGCGCAGCCATTTTGTACCAGGTTTCAAACATCTCACGACCGTAAATCCCTTTGATAAACAGCCCTTTGAAGATGACCTGATTCCAGTCAATCGACATCTCAGAAGGGGGAATACCCAGTAAAGCAATACGGCCGCCGTGATTCATCACGCTCAGCATGGTGCGAAAAGCCGGTGGTGCGCCGGACATTTCCAGCCCGACGTCAAAGCCTTCCGTCATGCCCAGTTCGCTCATCACGTCATTCAGATTTTCCGTGTTGACGTTAACCGCGCGCGTGACGCCCATTTTACGCGCCAGCCCAAGGCGATAGTCGTTTACATCAGTGATCACCACATTACGCGCGCCGACGTGTTTACACACCGCCGCCGCCATAATGCCAATCGGCCCGGCTCCTGATATCAGCACATCTTCGCCAACCAGATCGAATGACAGCGCAGTGTGCACCGCATTACCGAACGGATCAAAAATCGCCGCCAGCTCATCGGAAATATTATCGGGGATTTTGAAGGCGTTAAACGCCGGGATCACCAGATACTCAGCAAAACAGCCCTGACGGTTCACGCCGACGCCGATGGTATTGCGGCAGAGGTGCGTACGCCCCGCGCGGCAGTTACGGCAGTGTCCACAGGTAATATGTCCTTCGCCAGAGACGCGGTCACCAATCTGATAGCCATTCACTTCCTGGCCAACTGCCACCACTTCGCCGACATACTCATGCCCGACAATCATTGGCACTGGGATGGTTTTCTGCGACCACTCATCCCAGTTGTAGATATGCACATCAGTGCCACAAATGGCGGTTTTACGAATTTTAATCAGCAAATCGTTATGGCCCGGCTGCGGAATGGGCGCCTCGGTCATCCAGATACCTTCTTCCGCTTTCAGTTTCGCCAGTGCTTTCATCTCTTCACTCCTCAGCTGATAACCTTAAGTTGCTTACCAATACGCGTAAAAGCGTCAACTGCCCGCACAATCTGCTGGTGAGTGTGCCCTGCCGACAGCTGAGTACGGATACGCGCCTGGCCTTTCGGCACCACCGGATAAAAGAAGCCGGTGACATAGATCCCCTCTTTCTGTAGTAGACGCGCAAATTCCTGCGCTACCGTCGCCTCGCCCAGCATCACTGGAATAATGGCGTGGTCGGCACCGGCAAGGGTAAAGCCAGCTTTGGTCATCTCTTCACGGAAGAAGCGGGCGTTATCCCACAGACGCTGACGCAAGCCGTCGCCTTCGGCCAGCAAATCCAGCACGCGAATTGAGGCAGCCACAATCGCCGGAGCCAGCGAGTTAGAGAACAAATAAGGTCGTGAACGCTGGCGCAGCCACTCAACCACCTCTTTTTTCGCGGCGGTATAGCCGCCGGAAGCGCCACCCAGCGCTTTACCCAGCGTGCCGGTAATAATATCCACGCGGCCCATCACGTCGCAGTACTCATGGGTGCCGCGCCCATTGGCACCGACAAAACCTACCGCATGAGAGTCATCAACCATAACCAGTGCGCCATATTCATCAGCCAGGTCGCACACGGCTTTCAGGTTAGCGATCACCCCGTCCATCGAAAATACGCCGTCGGTCGCGATCATGATGTGTCGCGCACCGGCTGCTTGTGCCTCGTCCAGCCGCGCTTTCAGCTCGCTCATATTGTTATTAGCGTAGCGATAACGTTTCGCTTTACATAAACGCACGCCGTCAATAATTGAAGCGTGGTTGAGCGCATCTGAGATAATCGCGTCTTCCGCACCGAGCAACGTTTCAAACAGGCCGCCATTGGCATCGAAGCAGGAGGAGTAGAGGATCGCATCTTCCATGCCGAGGAACTCGGCCAGCCGTTTTTCCAGCTGTTTATGCGTATCCTGCGTGCCGCAGATAAAGCGCACTGAGGCCATACCGAAACCATGGCTTTCCATACCCTCTTTCGCCGCCAGAATCAGCGCCGGATGATTAGCCAGCCCCAGGTAGTTGTTAGCGCAGAAGTTGATGACGTGATTCCCTTCACCCACTTCGATATCGGCCTGTTGTGCCGAGGTAATAATGCGCTCTTCTTTGAACAGACCTTCCTGACGCGCCTGCGACAGTTGATCATTGATTTGACGATAAAAATCTGCGGCCATGTTTATCCTCCATTCCGGGCTAATGTCCGGGATATCTTACTGAAGAGAAAATCATTAAACGATAATCTGCGTTACCGATTATCATTTTTGCAGCATATATCACGCCCTGAAAGATTACTTACATTACGTTACGGACTCATCTGGCTGCCTGCCCGGCAATGAAATGTTATGATGTCAGTTATAAGCGTATGAAACCTCCTGTTTCATACCACTGTTCAAGGTTAAGGTTAAGCTCATGATTATCGTGACTGGCGGCGCTGGTTTTATCGGCAGCAATATTGTTAAAGCACTCAATAACGACGGTTTTAACGACATCCTGGTAGTGGATAACCTGAAAGACGGCACCAAGTTCGTCAATCTGGTCGATCTGGACATCACTGACTATATGGATAAAGAAGATTTTATCGCCAGCGTGGTTGCCGGTGATGATTTCGGCCCTATCGAAGCGGTATTCCATGAAGGTGCCTGCTCTTCCACTACGGAGTGGGATGGCAAGTACATGATGGACAACAATTATCAGTATTCGAAAGAGCTGCTGCACTTCTGCCTTGAACGCGAAATTCCTTTCCTCTACGCCTCTTCCGCAGCCACTTACGGCGGTCGTAATACTGATTTTATTGAAGAGCGTCAGTATGAGCTGCCGCTGAACGTCTACGGCTACTCAAAAGTACTGTTTGATCAGTATGTTCGCCAGATTTTGCCAGAAGCAGAGTCGCAGATTTGTGGTTTCCGCTACTTCAATGTTTATGGTCCGCGTGAAGGCCACAAAGGCAGCATGGCCAGCGTCGCTTTCCACCTGAATACCCAGTTGAACAACGGCGAGAATCCAAAATTGTTTGAAGGCAGCGATAGCTTCAAGCGCGATTTTATTTACGTTGAAGATGTGGCGGCGGTGAATCTGTGGTTCTGGAAAAATGGCGTTTCCGGCATTTACAACTGCGGCACCGGTCGTGCCGAGTCGTTCCAGGAAGTGGCGGATGCCGCGCTGAATTATCACCAGAAAGGTGAGATTGAGTATGTGCCGTTCCCGGAAAAACTGAAAGGACGCTACCAGGCATTTACCCTGGCCGACCTGACCAAGCTGCGTGCAGCGGGCTATGACAAGCCGTTTAAAACCGTTGCTGAAGGCGTGGCTGACTATATGGCCTGGCTGAACCGCGACGCTTAAGGAAGGCAAATTCGTTGATGAAAATTCTGGTGATCGGGCCGTCATGGGTCGGTGACATGATGATGTCGCAAAGTCTGTATCGCACGCTGAAGGCAAACCATCCTGAAGCGGTGATAGACGTTATGGCACCCGCGTGGTGCCGGCCGCTGCTGTCCCGCATGCCGGAAGTCAACGAAGCGCTGGCGATGCCGCTGGGTCACGGCGCGCTGGCGATCGGTGAACGTCGTCGGCTGGGGAAATCCCTCCGCGCCAGAGGCTATGACCGCGCGTATGTACTGCCGGGTTCATTCAAATCGGCGTTAGTACCGTTCTTTGCCGGAATCCGGCAACGTACCGGCTGGCGCGGTGAAATGCGCTACGGCTTACTGAACGATCTGCGCGTGCTGGATAAACCAGCTTTCCCGTTAATGGTCGAGCGTTATGCCGCGCTGGCTTATGACAAAGATCGGATTCGCTCAGCGCGCGATCTGCCTCAGCCGCTGCTGTGGCCGCAGCTGCAGGTCAGCGAAGAGGAAAAAGTCGCCACTGCTGCCGCTTTTTCACTAACCAGCGCGCGTCCGATTATCGGTTTTTGTCCGGGAGCCGAATTTGGCCCGGCAAAACGCTGGCCACACTATCACTACGCGGCGCTGGCGCAGCAGCTGATCGATCAGGGCTATCAAATCCTGCTGTTTGGATCGGCGAAAGACCATGAAACCGGCGAGCAAATTCTGCAATCTCTGGATGAATCAGCGCGGCCATTCTGTCGCAATCTGGCGGGTGAAACCCAGCTGGAGCAGGCGGTCATTCTGCTGGCACATTGCCGGGCGGTGGTCAGCAATGATTCCGGGCTGATGCATATTGCTGCTGCGTTGAATCGCCCGCTGGTGGCACTTTATGGCCCCAGCAGCCCGGACTTTACTCCGCCACTTTCCCAGCAGGCGCGGGTTATCCGCCTGATTACCGGCTATCACAAAGTCCGTAAAGGTGACGCGGAACAGGGCTATCACCAAAGCCTGATCGATATTCAGCCGGCTCGCGTGCTGAATGAGCTGGAAACCCTGCTCGTACAGAGCCAGGAGAATTAATGCAGGTTTTGATTGTTAAGACGTCTTCTATGGGCGATGTACTGCATACGCTGCCGGCACTGACTGACGCCATGAATGCCATTCCCGATATTCGTTTTGACTGGGTGGTTGAAGAGGGTTTCGCGCAGATTCCTTCGTGGCATCCGGCGGTCGATCGCGTATTACCGGTGGCAATCCGCCGCTGGCGGAAGCACTGGTTTGGCAGCCAGCAGCGTGAAGAACGCGTGCTGTTTAAACGTGAGCTGCAATTGCGCACTTACGATCGGGTGATCGACGCTCAGGGTTTGATTAAGAGCGCCGCGCTGGTTACCCGCCTCGCCAAAGGTGAGAAACACGGCTACGACAGCCGCAGCGCACGCGAGCCGTTTTCCAGCTGGTGGTTTGATAAACGCCACGAAATCAGTAAGCAGCAACATGCAGTAGAGCGCACGCGTGAGCTGTTTGCCAAAAGTCTCGGCTATGAAAAACCGCAGACAAACGGGGATTACGCCATTGCGGCGCACTTCCTCGCACAGCCACCGGTTGATGCTCATCCTTACCTGGTATTTCTGCATGCGACGACCCGTGACAGCAAACACTGGCCGGAAGAGCACTGGCGCGAGCTGATTGCCCTGATGGCCGACTCGGGATTACGCATTAAATTACCCTGGGGCGCAGAGCATGAGCATCAGCGTGCGCAGCGGCTGGCAGAGGGTTTTGATTTCGTTGATGTATTATCGAAGCTGACGCTGGAACAGGTAGCAAAAACGCTGGCGGGCGCTAAAGCGGTGGTTTCAGTGGATACTGGCTTGAGCCATTTAACGGCAGCGCTCGATCGCCCTAATATCACGCTTTATGGTCCAACCGATCCCGGCCTGATTGGCGGTTATGGTAAAAATCAGTTTGTGCTGAAGCCTGAAAGCGGTCATCTAATGGCTGATATTTCCGCTGCCAGCGTGGCGGCGGCTTTGAACAATCTCTTATAACGAGCACACTATGCCAATGCCTCCACTGTTAAGCATTATTATCACGGCACATAATGGCGAGGCATGGTTATCAGCCACTCTGGCTAGCGTGATTACGTCGCTCGGTGGCGCCCTGCCACTGTGCGAATTTATCATTACCAATGATAACTCCACTGACAACACCCAGCAGATTATCGATCGGTTCGCCGCTACTTATCCGGCCAGCAAAACTTTTATTACGCAATTTGCCAATATTGGTAAGGTGCGTAATTTTGCCGTCGCCGAGTGTCAGGGTGAATATATTCTGATGATCGATGGTGATGACTTGCTGTTAGCCAATAAGCTGAACGAGAAACTGCAAATTCTGCAACAGCAGCGCCCCGATCTGTTGATTTGTAAGCTGATTGAGACAGAAGAAAACGCCACGCATCCCGAAATCGTCACCGCATCCGCGCCAGAAATCCTGTCGCCGGATAATGCTATTGAGCGCTTCCTGATTCACCGTGATTTTCAGGCACATGTTATCGGCCAGTTCTTCCGGCGAGAGATTTTAATTGCTGCACCCTTTCCTGAATTTGTTTGCTACGAAGACAGCTGGGTGTTTCCGCAGGTGCTGACGTTAAGCAACAAAATCCTCTATTCACGCAGCGGTTTCTATCTGTATATCAAGCGCAGCGGAAGCCTTTCCGGCAAAATTAATCTGGCGAAAGTGCAATGCCTGTATCAGACGCTGGAACATATGGATCAGGTACTTCCTGCCCGTTTCAGCCATCTTATTGCCTGCCACTGGATCGATCTCTTTAACCGCTACGCGGGGGAAATGGCCGGGACAGTAGAACTGGAGAAGACAAAGAAGCGCATCAGGGAGATAGGGAAGTTAGCGTTTTTAGCCAACAGGCGCGTTCGCTTTAGTTATAAACGTAAACTGCTGAGAGTCGCCAGGCAGGCGCAATAATCACGCCTGCCCAACAGGGGCTTATTTACGATGCGTACCTGGCAAGCGATCGTTATGCCATACCACCACTGAAATAATCAGTAAGCTCAGCATAATGGTCTGCTCGCGGCTGCCAAACAGCACATCCGTAAGCCCACAAACGATAATCCCCATCATAATGGCGAACAGCGGCGGGTTACGGGTGTAATAAGCGTATCCCAACAGTGAGAAGTAGAAAAAAAGCAGCACCAGCGCTCCCTGTACGCCCATTAAACTGGCCACCTCGATCAATTCGTTATGCAGATGGACGTTAACATATCTTAATGCACTTTTATCCGCGTCATTACGCTTCACATAATCCTGCGCATAGTTCCAGCGTTCCTCGAGGCTGTTACCGAGCGGATGATCGATGATTAAGCTCTTGCCGATACTCCACATAGCCAGACGACTGGTCAGTGAGCCATGCTCATTACCATTCGTATTTTCATAGCGATTGAACTCGCTAACCGTGGCATCAAACTTCGGCTTAATAACATGTTGATAGCTCAACGCAGTGACGACGCCAATACTCAGTAACACAAAAATCAGTGGCTTAAAGCCAAGATGACGCAGCTTAACAATACCGACAAAGATAATCAGCAGCGGATACGTTGCCATAACATTACGCGTTCCGGTCTGGAAAATAATGTAATAAGAGACGGCAAAGATCACCAGGCTACACAGCATGGTTCTGCGGTTCACATTTTCGTAGACCAGCAGAAAGATTAATGCAGCAGACAGAATGGAGTAATCATAGGCAGCATTGGTGGCACGGCCAAGGAAGAAGTCTACCCGACCCGGCATATAGAAATGCTGCCAGATGCCCACGCCACTGGCGACAATAAAGGTCAGAACCAGCGCCAGCTTGATTACTGCCCGGCTGGTCTGGTGATATTTCGGCATCACGCTGAGCAAATAGTAGCCAATCACCGCAGCCAGAATTAAGCGCTTGCCGGTATTAAGGTAAGCGTTGAACTCGTCGAAGTCGGGATTGCCGATATAGATCCAGGCAAACCAGATAAGATCGCTAATGCCGAGCAAAAGTATCGGGGCAATAATCCACCAGTGACGATTTTGCAGGCGATGAAAATCACAGAGCATCCCCAGTAGTGAAAAATAGAACGCCCAGTAAAATGCCACTTTGGCGCTTTTAACACTGAAAAACATTGTCAGGTTAGACAATAAAACCAGCAGCAAAACGGTGTAAAACAACGTGCGACGATAATTTTTTAACGGTCCGAGTAAAGACATTCTCTTCCTGCCTGGCAGCAATGGCCGTTGATTCAGCTAAAAACAGCAAAATTATTTCGTAAACAGGCAATCACTTGCGCTGATGTAATCGTTTTCATCGCTTCGTTAGACAACGATCCTGGAATAAGTGCCATTCGCACACCATACAGAATCTGATGTATCTCAGTATCCTGATACGGGCCACTTGAATACGGCTCCTCAGTAACAAACAAGCTCAATGTCGGTACTTTGAGTGCAATCGCCAGGTGCAACGGCCCGGTATCACCGGTCAGCAATACATCGAAGTTATTGATGGTCTCGACCAACGCCGGCAACGTCGTCTTACCAATTTGGCTGTCAATTCGGTCGCGGAAAGCCGGATCGACCTTGTCCATAAACGGACTTTCCAGATGTTTTTCGCCTGGCCCGCCAATCAATACCACGCTGGCCCGAGGATTTTCCGCCAGCAGCGTATTGGCAACATCGGCAAAACTTTCCGCAGGCCAGCAACGCTCAGCAGAAGATGCGCCCATCTGAAAACCTATAACTCGTTGATTATCTGGCTTAACTATTTTCTCAGCCGGAGCACGCGGAACTCTCATTGCCACATTACTGATGTCACACCCTAATGGCGCAACTAACTCCAGCTTGCGCTGGACTAAATGACCTTTGAATCCATAGGTATAATTGGTCAGCCAGCGGTCGCGCCACGGAAAATCGTCGACATAATTGTCGCGGAAGATATATTTTGCCCCGGACATGACCGCGCTGAGGTAATCATAGGGATCGTGGGCGTGCAAAATGATCGCCAGGTCAGGTTGACCTTTTTCTTTCAACTGGTTTAACAGAGCCCGCAGCGAGTTTACTTTATTGTTCCAGTAAACCACGCGATCCCAGTCTTCACCGTCGGCCATAAAATCACGAAATTTCTGGTGCGCCACCAGCGTGATAAAAGCCTCGGGAAAACGCTGCCGCACCGCGTGAATCGCGGGTGTATTCATCATAAAATCACCCAACGCGGTAGTGGAGTAAATTACGATATTGGCAAACTGCTTTTCCTGAGGAAAGGTATCGCGTGAAGCTAACAATCCTTTGCGTTTGGTATACAGTCGCAAAATCAGATCGACTGCTTTAGCTTTCCAGGGTTTTCTCATCTGACTTCCTTAGCGTGCCGGTAATACTCGGCTAATGTCATTCCCAAAGTGCGCGACTGTAACCAGCTAAACAGCTGTTCCAGATCGTCATAAAGCTGTTCAATATCTGCTTCATTTTTGAATGTTGGACTTCCGCCCGGCATAAATTCTGATGAATGCAGCATAAATTCTACGTAATCAGCACCTTCAGCTAGCGACTGTTCAGCCACCCGCTTCATTTTCTCGAGGTTTCCCCCCACCGGGCGTAGCCAGTTTACCGACGGACTACGCTTTTTACCGCGTAAACGCGCCACACCCTGCTTAACGCTATTCATTAACGGAGAGTATTTGTGTTGAATGCTCATCGGCACTTCAAGCAGCGGCGAGTTGCCCGCTTTGGCAATATCCTGCCGATCGATGAAATAAGCGTGATGCGGAAAATCACGGTAATCAGTGCCGCCATTGCCTTTCGGATCGCCTGGTGAATTACGCCAGTCGACGCGAGGCGTGACCGAGCAATCGACCAGATAACCCTGCTCAATTAACAGCGAGGCGT
Source organism: Winslowiella toletana (assembly GCF_032164335.1). Classification (NCBI taxonomy): domain Bacteria; kingdom Pseudomonadati; phylum Pseudomonadota; class Gammaproteobacteria; order Enterobacterales; family Erwiniaceae; genus Winslowiella; species Winslowiella toletana. The sequence goes on from NZ_CP134152.1 coordinate 4,800,747, forward strand.
AGTATTCATTAAACGCCCAACGCCCGGCGCGGTGGCTAAGCATCTTGGTCTGAAAGGTCTCTTCCAGCAGCTGTGTCATAAACTCAACTTTATCTTTAATGACATCCTGAGGATATTCAATAAGATAAGGCTTATATCGCCAGTCATCGCCGGTCAGGTCAACTAAAGGAGGACTGTTCCACGCATGCAGATGCATCCCTACTTCGCCCTGATTGCGTGCAATAACATCTTTGGCGAATTCCACGTAAACCGGATCGATGGCCATTTCATAGTTGGTTAACCAGGTCGGTTTAAAACCAAATTTCTCACACAGGGACTGGAACCGCGGCAAAAAAGCAGCGTTTCGCGTATCGATTTTGTCATGATTTTCCCAGAGGTTGTCACCTTCAGTATCAATCGTGATGAGAAATGCGGGCCTTGCCATAATCTTTCTGACCTCATAAAAACTGAGCAGTTATGTTACGCAGCGGGACTTATCAGCGCAAAGTAATTTAACCGGACATTGAGCAGGAAAAATCCGCAAAAGTAGCCATCGCATAGCCAGTCCATTAGAATTTAGCCCTAATCAACTTATCAGAATCAGCCTGAACTGCGGACGCCATGACAAAGCATATTCTTTTCATTATTGATGGCCTGCCCGGTGGCGGCGCTGAAAACGTCACGCTCACGCTGGCAAAAGGCATTGCCGATCGCGGCCATCAGGTCACCCTGCTGTCTCTGAGCAAACGACTGGATTACGATATTCCGCCAAATGTCGATTACCGGGTTGATCACGACAGCGGACGCGGCCCACTGCGTAAACTGACCGAGCTGCCACGACGGGCGCGCTCCCTTGATCGCCAGCTGGAACAGCTGTTCTCCGAGAAAGGGGAACCGGCACTGGTGATTTCCAGCCTGCATAAAACCGATCGGATTGTGGTGCGATCGCAGTTGCTAAAACGCTGTAATGTCTGGCACTGCATTCACGGCATTTATTCGCGTTCCTACCTCGGTAATAAGAAGCCGCTGGCTCGCTATTTGAAAAAAGCCAAAATTCAGCAGGTTTATCGCGGGCGCAACATTATTACCGTGTCGGATGCCGTTGGCGAAGATCTGGTCAACGCCATGGGCATTGTACCGCTCAGAATGTTAACCATCTATAACCCGTTCGATGTGGCGCAGATACAGCAACGCGCGCAGGCAGAGAATCCGTTTGCCGGTGAAGAGTATATTTTGCACGTCGGTCGCTTCCATCAGGTGAAGCGTCAGGATCGCCTGCTGGAAGCCTTTGCGCAGGCAAAACTGCCAACCAAACTGGTGATCGTCGGCCAGGGGGATGCGGCAGTAACCCAACAGCTGCAGGCAAAAATCGAGCAGCTTAATTTGCAACAGCAGGTCATCCTGGCTGGCTTTTGCAAAAATCCGCTGCCAATGCTGAAGGGTGCGCGGCTGTTTGCGCTCAGCTCTGACAGTGAAGGCCTGCCTACGGTATTAATCGAATCGCTAATTTGCGGCACGCCAATTGTCAGCACCGCTTGCCCCGGCGGCGTTGGTGAAATAATGGTCGGTGAACTGGCAGCATTTCAGGCGGATCTCAACGCCAGCTCACTGGCAGAGAAACTTCAACTTTGCTGGCAGTCACCACCGCACATTACCCCAGCAATGTATGCTAAATTCGATATTAATTTAATTATTGACCGTTATCTCGAACTCGCGGTCAGATAGCATTATCACTTCCTGACAGAAAGGATTTTTATGGCGATTCTGGTTACCGGCGGAGCAGGCTACATCGGTTCACATACCGTGCTCACGCTGCTGGAAAAAGGCGAAGATGTAGTGGTACTGGATAATCTGGTCAATGCCTCCGCTGTGGCTTTAGATCGGGTGGAGACCCTGACCGGTAAAACGGTGACGTTCTGTCAGGGTGATGTCTGCGATGCCGGAACACTCAGAGAAATTTTTGCCCGGCACAGCATTTCAGCGGTCATTCATTTTGCCGGACTGAAATCAGTCGGCGAGTCGGTGCGTAAGCCGCTGGATTATTATCATAATAACCTTACCGGTAGCCTGGTGCTGCTGGCGGAAATGCGCCGCGCAGGCGTCACTAAGCTGATCTTCAGCTCATCCGCTACCGTCTACGGCCAGCCGGAACAGATTCCGCTGGTTGAAACGTCGCGCACCGGCGGCACCACCAATCCCTATGGGACGTCCAAGTTAATGGTCGAGCAGGTTCTGCAAGACTTCGCGCTGGCCGAACCGGACTTCACTATTATCATTCTGCGCTATTTCAATCCGGTGGGCGCTCATCCATCCGGAATGATTGGCGAAGATCCGAACGGCATTCCTAACAATCTGATGCCTTACATTGCACAGGTCGCAATTGGCAAACTGGAAAAAGTGGCGATATTTGGTGATGACTATCCGACCAAAGACGGCACCGGCGTGCGCGATTATATTCATGTGATGGATTTGGCTGAAGGCCATCTGAAAGCGATTGAACATATCGACAGGCATCAGGGCGTTGCTGTTTATAATCTCGGAACCGGTGTTGGCTACTCGGTACTGGAGATGCTGCACGCGTTTGAACAGGCTTCCGGACGGAAAATACCTTATGAGGTGGTGCCGCGCCGCCCTGGCGATATCGCCGAATGCTGGTCAGATCCGTCGCTCGCCAAAACCGGGCTGGACTGGCAGGCGACGCGCAATCTTGATGTGATGATGGAGGACGCCTGGCGCTGGCAGTCCAGTAATCCGCAAGGTTTTCAGTCCTGACACTGCGTTAACCGGGGCAGGAGGCTACCTTCTGCCCCGATTTGGCTTTGCGTTACGCCGGTGCGTTAATGGCTTTAACCGGCCAAAGGTTTCCCCTACAATCGTTTCACTTAACTTTGAGAAACCATAAGTATGGCAAGCCCGATTCCCTCAACGTTTACGCCACGTAATATTCTGCTGATCAAATTACGCCACCATGGTGACATGCTGCTGACAACACCGGTGATTAATGCTCTGCATCAGCGTTATCCTGATGCACGGATTGACGTGTTGCTATATGCAGAAACGCGTCCGATGCTGCAAGCTCATCCGGCCATTAGCGACATTCACGTTATCGATCGTAACTGGAAAAAAGAGGGCGGATGGCAGCGTTTCAAGCATGAAAGCGCGCTCAAAGCGACCATTCGCTCCCGCCATTACGACGTCGTGATTAATCTTGCCGACCAGTGGCAAAGTGCCATGATTACCCGCTTCTCCGGCGCACCGGTGCGTATTGGTTTTGCCTTCAAAAAGCGTCGTAATCGCCTGTGGCAGTTTTGCCATAACTATCTTGTCTCTACCGATAATCACCACCTGCTGCATACCGTGGAGCAAAATTTATCTGCCCTGCAACCGCTTGATGTGCCAATTGAAGGCATCAGCGCCTCAATGCACTACAGCGAAAGCGATCTGCAGCAAACCCGTCAGGTGTTACAACAGCAGCACATCAATGGCCGCTATCTGGTGATTCAGCCAACTTCACGCTGGATATTTAAGTGCTGGGAAGATGAGAAAGTGGCCGCGGTGATCGATCAGCTGGCACATCCCAATCTGAAGGTGGTGCTGACCGCCGCACCGGATGCCCGGGAGCAGGCGATGATCGATAATATTCTGTCACTGTGTAAAAACGCCGATGTGGTCTCAGTGGCCGGTAAACTCACGCTGCCACAACTGGCCGCGCTGATCGATGATGCTGAACTGTTTATCGGCGTGGACTCTGCACCTATGCATATGGCCGCCGCTCTGAGTACGCCCTGCATCGCGCTTTTTGGCCCGACCAAACTGCAGCACTGGCGTCCGTGGGGCGAAAGAAACCGGGTTATCTGGGCCGGTGACTATGCGCCGCTGCCCGACCCGGACGCGATTAATACCAACACTCAACAGCGCTATCTCGCCGCCATTCCGGTGGAAGAGGTGGTAACAGCAGCAAGGAGCTATCTGGATGCATAAAGTCCGCCTCGCCATTGTCAGACAGAAGTATCGCCCTGACGGTGGTGCAGAACGCTTTATCTCCCGCGCGCTGGAAGCGCTGGAGAGCGATCGGCTCGACCTGAACATTATCACCCGCAGCTGGCAAGGCACGCCAAATCCTGACTGGCACCTGCATATCTGCAATCCAAAAAAGTGGGGTCGCATATCACGCGAACGCGGATTCGCCGAGGCCGCACGCGCCTGCTGGCAGCGGGAAAAGTTTGATATCGTGCAGAGCCACGAACGTATTGAAGGCTGTGATATTTTCCGTGCTGGTGATGGCGTGCACCGCGTCTGGCTGGAGCAACGCGCGCGCATTGTTTCGCCGCTACAGCGCTTCGCTACCCGCTTCAGCCCTTATCACCACTACGTAATGCAGGCTGAAGAACAGATGTTCCGCTCCGACTCTTTGAAGAAAATCATCTGTAACTCGGAGATGGTGAAGCGTGACATCATCCGCTGCTTCCAGGTACCGGAAGAAAAATTTGCGGTAATCTATAACGCCATCGACTCACAGCGTTTCCAGCCGGCAACCGAAGCCACGCGCCATGCAACCCGTAAGCAGCTGAATATCCCCGCTGATGCCTGCGCGCTAATCTATGTTGGCTCCGGCTTTGAACGTAAAGGTTTACGTGCGGCAATTGAGGCGCTGGCCAACAGCGATCGCTATCTGATCGTCGTCGGCCAGGATAAGCAGTTGAGTCGCTATCAGCAGCTGGCAAATCAGCTTAACTGCCTCGACCGTATCCGTTTTGTCGGCGTACAGCAGGATGTGATCTCTTTCTATCACGCAGCCGACGCCTTAATTTTACCCACATTGTACGATCCCTTCCCGAACGTGGTACTGGAAGCGATGGCGTGCGGTCTGCCGGTGATTACCAGCTTCGGCTGTGGCGGAGCAGAGTTTATTACTGATGGTCAGGAAGGCTTCGTTTGCGATGCATTAGATATCAAAGCATTAAACGATGCTGTTAATGCTATTCCGTCGAAAGCCGTTGATTCAGCGATGAGTGAGGCCGCACGCAGCAGAATTCTGCCTTACACGCCGCAACGCCTTGCCGCAGAGTTGCATTCTCTTTATCAACAAGTATTACTCACGTCATGATGAAGTAAGATGAGCACAGGCAAGTTATCTGCTACCATGCCGGATTGTTCACTGGATAATGTTTGACGCACACGTGTCGTAAAAATCGGTATGACGACAATTTACACCGCCTTGCTCTATCTCATTCAGCCACTGATTTGGCTTCGCCTCTGGTTGCGTGGTCGAAAAGCCCCTGCCTATCGTAAACGGTGGGCGGAACGCTATGGCTTTTGTGCAGGTAAAGTCAAACCAGATGGAATTTTGCTGCACTCTGTTTCGGTAGGTGAAACCCTTGCTGCCGTACCACTGGTTCGTGCGCTGCGCCATCGCTACCCGACGCTGCCGATTACCGTCACCACCATGACGCCAACCGGTTCAGAACGGGCACAATCTGCTTTTGGTAAAGACGTGCATCACGTTTACCTGCCTTACGATCTGCCCGGCGCAATTAATCGTTTTCTTGATACCACCCGCCCAAAATTGGTGATCATCATGGAAACCGAGCTGTGGCCCAACATTATCAAAGCCCTGCACGATCGAAAAATCCCGCTGGTGATTGCCAACGCGCGCCTTTCAGAACGTTCAGCGGCCGGTTATAAAAAGCTTGGCAAGTTTATGCGCCAGTTACTGCAACGCATCACACTGATTGCCGCGCAGAATCAGGAAGACGGTGAGCGGTTTGTCAGCCTTGGGCTGAAGCGTTCACATCTGACGGTTACCGGTAGCCTGAAATTTGATATTTCTGTCACGCCAGAACTGGCAGCACGCGCGGTGACGCTGCGTCGTCAGTGGGCGCCACGACGCCCGGTGTGGATAGCCACCAGTACTCATGAAGGCGAAGAGAGCATTATTCTTGATGCCCATCGTAAATTGCTGACACGCTTTCCGGATCTGCTGCTGATCCTGGTGCCCCGCCACCCGGAACGCTTTACGGTGGCACGTGATATGACGCAAAAAGCGGGTCTAAGCTATATTATGCGCAGCAGCGGTGAAATCCCTTCCGGCAGTACGCAGGTGGTTATTGGTGACACCATGGGTGAGCTGATGCTGCTGTACGGCATTGCCGATCTCGCCTTTGTTGGCGGCAGCCTGGTTGAGCGCGGCGGCCATAATCCGCTGGAACCGGCAGCACATGCCCTGCCAGTATTGATGGGCCCCCATATCTTCAACTTCAAAGATATCTGTAGCAAACTGCAGCAGGCAGACGGTCTGATCACCGTTACCGATGCCGATTCGCTGGATAAAGAGATCGGCATCCTGCTGACTGACGATGACTATCGCCGTTACTACGGACGTCATGCGGTAGAAGTGCTGCATCAGAATCAGGGCGCGCTTCAGCGTCTGCTACAGTTACTCGAACCTCACTTGCCACCACGGAATCATTAAATGAGTTCTCGCCAACGACTTTCGGTGGTGATGATCGCCAAAAACGAGGCCGGGCTGTTACCAGACTGCCTGGCTTCCGTCAGCTGGGCCGATGAAATCATTCTGCTCGACTCCGGCAGCAGCGATCAAACACCAGAGATTGCCCGCCAGCATAACGTTACGGTTTATCATTCTGAACAGTGGCCCGGCTATGGGCTGCAACGTCAGCATGCACAAAGTTATGCCACTGGCGATATGATTCTGATGATCGATGCTGACGAGCGGGTCACTGATGAACTGCGCGCCTCGATTGAGCGCGTGCTTCACTGCCCGGAACCGCACACCGTCTACAGCATCGCGCGCCGCAATCTGTTTCTCGGGCGCTTTATGCGTCACAGCGGCTGGTATCCGGATCGCGTCACCCGCCTCTATCCGCGCGACTATCACTATAATGATAATCAGGTTCATGAGTCGCTTGATACCCGCGAAGCGCATGTCGTTCCGTTACGTGGTGATCTCAAGCATCTGACCTGTCGCGACTTCTCTGCTTTTCAGCGCAAGCAATTTGCCTATGCGGAAGCCTGGGCCAAGCAGCGTTATCAGCAGGGTAAAAGTTGCAGTATGTTTTCGGTGTTCAGCCATACCATCAGTGCATTTCTGAAAACGCTGGTGCTGCGAGCCGGTTTTCTCGATGGCAAACAGGGTTGGTTACTGTCAGTGGTGAATGCACAGTACACCTTCAACAAATATGCAGCGCTGTGGGCGCTGAATCAGGCCAATAAAGGTAGCGTATGAGCACCAAGGCGATCTATCCCGGTACTTTCGACCCGATGACTAACGGTCATCTCGATATCGTCACGCGTGCCGCGCTAATGTTCGATCATATCGTGCTGGCTATAGCAGCCAGCCCGAGTAAAAAGCCGATGTTTACGCTGGATGAACGTGTGGCGCTGGCGCAGCAGGTGACCGCACATCTTGGCAATGTTGAAGTAGTCGGTTTCAGCGATCTGATGGCAAACTTTGCCAAAGCGCAGCAGGCAAATGTGCTGGTGCGAGGCCTGCGCGCAGTGTCTGATTTTGAGTACGAAATGCAGCTGGCGCATATGAACCGCCATCTGTTACCCACGCTGGAAAGCGTATTTATGATGCCGTCGGAAGAGTATTCATTTATCTCTTCCTCGCTGGTTAAAGAGGTAGCTCGCCATCAGGGCGATGTGCAAGCCTTTCTGCCAGCGCCGGTATACAGCGCGCTGATGGCTAAACTGGCGTAAGGACGGCATCACTGCCGTCACTCTCACCCATCACTTCTGGCAGGTACGGCAGAAGAAGGTGCTGCGCTGACCATGCCTGGCGCTTTCAATTAAGCTGCCACAAACCCGACACGGCTCACCTGCACGCCCGTAAACCTGCAATTGCTGGGCAAAATAGCCCGGTTTACCGTCAGTCTGTAAAAAGTCACGCAGCGTGGTCCCGCCCTGCTCTATTGAGCGCAGCAACACCGCTTTAATGGTTGCGACCAGCAGCGCTGCCTGCGACTGCGTCAGCGCCATTGCCGGATGATCGGGCAGGATCCCGGCAGTAAACAGCGATTCACTGGCATAGATATTCCCGACGCCCACCACCAGCTTATTATCCATCAACCACGGCTTAATCGCCGTACGCTTTCCGCGAGACTTTTCAAACAGATAGTCACCATTGAAGCTGTCACTTAACGGCTCTGGCCCTAAATGCGCCAGTACATTACTGGCCTGCAAATCGGCACACCACAACCAGGCACCAAAGCGGCGCGGGTCGGTATAGCGCAACACTTTGCCGTTGCTCATGACTAAATCGACGTGATCGTGCTTTGCCGGTGGAATCTCTTCCGGTAGCACGCGCAAGCTGCCGGACATTCCCAGATGAATAATAATCCAGCCGTCCGGCAGCTCTAACAGCAGGTATTTGGCACGCCGCTGTACGCTCAGCACCGGCTGATCGCTCAGCGCCTGAATTTCCTGGGACACCGGCCAGCGCAGGCGACCGTTACGCACTACCGCATGCAAAATGGTTTCACCGACCAGATGAGGCTCAATACCGCGCCGACTGGTTTCTACCTCAGGTAATTCAGGCATGCCAACTCCTCGTATTTTGTGGTCTCATAAAAACAAAAAAACCCGGCCGAAGCCGGGTTTTTTCTTAAGTCGCCAAAATTATTTAATTTTAGCTTCTTTGTAGAGTACATGTTGACGGACAACTGGATCGAACTTTTTCAGTTCCAGTTTTTCCGGCTTAGTACGCTTGTTCTTCGTGGTGGTATAAAAATGACCTGTACCAGCAGAAGAAACAAGCTTGATTTTCTCACGAATACCTTTAGCCATGATTCAGTTCCTTAGTACTTCTCACCACGGGTACGCATATCGGCCAGAACCGTATCAATACCCTTCTTATCAATTACACGCATACCTTTAGCAGATACACGCAGCGTAACGAAGCGCTTTTCGCTCTCAACCCAAAAACGGTGAGAGTGCAGGTTCGGCAGGAAACGGCGTTTCGTCGCGTTCATCGCGTGGGAACGGTTGTTACCGCTCACCGGGCGCTTGCCAGTTACTTGGCAGACTCGTGACATGTCTATTCTCCAAAAATCAAATCAGCTCGAGCTTTAAAAATAAGGTCTTGGCCGCCTCGTCAGGCTAGTAGCCCACCCAAGCGAGTTCTGTGTGAACCCACTGGCAGGCCCATACGCCAAACCCGAGATTCTCAAAGGTGGCGTAGTATACGCCCTGTAGCGCCAGTGCTCAAGTCCCGAACAGATAAAGATCCCGCTGGATCGCGCAAAATAGCGGCATCCGGGAACAAATCCGGCGAGAAAATGCGCAATACGCAGCCTTGTTGTCCAGTTGTCAGCGTTACAGCCAGCCGCGTTCAGCGAACGAAACATACTGACCCTGACCAATGACAAGGTGATCTAATATTCTGATATTTAGTAATAAACCCGCACTGACTATCTGGCGAGTAATATCACGATCGGCGGCACTGGGCTCAGCCATCCCCGAGGGGTGATTGTGCGCCAGAATTAGCGCCGCTGCATTGATTTTTAACGCTTCCCGCACAATTTCTCGCGGATGAACCTCAACGCTGTTGATACTGCCGGCAAACATCTCCTGCGAAGCGAGTACCCGGTGCTGATTATCGAGAAAAATAACGATAAAAATTTCGCGTTCCTGGTGCGCCAGCATGCTCAACAGATACTGATGCGTCGCCTGCGGATTCGCCAGTGCATCTTCGCGCGCCATACTGGCACGAAAAAAACGCCGCCCCAGCTCAGCCACCGCATGCAACTGCGCTAATTTGGCCGCGCCAATACCCGTTACCTCCGCCATTGCCTGCTTATCGGCGGTCATTACATGATACAGCGAACCAAATTGCAGCAGTAGCTGAGCAGCCAACGACATGACATCCTGTCCGACGGAACCGGTACGCAAAAATATCGCTAACAACTCCGCATCGGTTAACGCCCCCGCTCCCATCTGCTGCAACTTCTCCCGCGGCATTAACTGCTGCCATGATACGTTCATCTGTGCTCTCCCGAAATAAACGCACAATGCCCCGCACCCTCGTCGATGGACAGCGGCAAATTGTCAGCTTTCGCGCTGGCTCGCAAAGCTGGCAGTAAGCGGAAGGGACGAACAGCAGGAGTGTGATAAAATACACAAATCGTGACGCAATCAGGGCGTCAATCTGAATGTAGAGATGGCGGATAACATTATGATGGGATTAACCGGTAAACACATCGTATTGGGCGTTAGCGGCGGTATCGCGGCTTATAAAGCGCCAGAGCTGGTGCGTCGCCTGCGCGATCGCGGGGCGGAAGTGCGGGTAGTGATGACCGACGCTGCCAAAGCTTTTATCACTCCAATGAGCCTGCAGGCGGTGTCCGGTTATCCGGTATCCGATCATCTGCTCGACCCGGCAGCAGAAGCCGCCATGGGCCATATCGAGCTGGGTAAGTGGGCTGACTTAGTGATTCTGGCACCGGCCACCGCCGATCTGATTGCGCGCGTCGCTGCGGGCATGGCAAACGATCTGGTCACTACCATTTGCCTGGCAACCGCCGCGCCAATTGCCATCGCGCCAGCGATGAATCAGCAGATGTATCGCGCGATTCCGACCCAGCATAACCTGAAACTGCTGGCCGAACGCGGTGTGATGATCTGGGGCCCGGACAGCGGCAGCCAGGCCTGTGGCGATGTTGGCCCAGGCCGCATGCTCGATCCGTTAGCGCTGGTTGATGAAGCCATTAAATGGTCTTCCCCGGTCAACGACCTGCAACATCTCAATATTATGATTACCGCAGGACCAACACGTGAAGCGCTCGATCCGGTACGCTATATCAGCAACCACAGCTCGGGAAAAATGGGTTTTGCCATTGCTAAAGCCGCTGCCGCGCGCGGTGCCAACGTCACGCTGGTCGCCGGGCCGGTTGATTTACCGACGCCAGCATGGGTGAAACGCATTGATGTCACCACCGCACTGGAAATGCAAAAAGCGGTGATGGAACACATTACGCGTCAGCATATTTTCATTGGTAGCGCAGCCGTGGCAGACTACCGCGCGGCGACGATTGCCGAAGAAAAAATCAAAAAACAGGGTGATGAAGTTACCCTCACCATGGTAAAAAACCCCGATATTGTGGCGGACGTTGGCGCAATGAGCGAAAGCCGCCCGTATGTTGTAGGATTTGCCGCTGAAACCCAGAATGTGGAAGAATACGCCCAACAAAAACGTGCGCGGAAAAAGCTGGATTTAATCTGCGCCAATGATGTTTCAAAAGCCGGGCAGGGTTTCAACAGCGACACCAATGCTCTTCACCTTTTTTGGCAGGAGGGAGAAAAAGTCTTACCGCTCAGCGATAAGTCACTCCTTGGCCAACAGTTAATAGACGAGATTGTCAGCCGTTATGATGAAAAAAATCGACGTTAAGATTATGGATCCGCGTGTCGGCAACGAATTCCCGCTGCCAACCTACGCAACCTCGGGATCGGCAGGCCTTGACCTGCGCGCCTGCCTTGATGATGCCATCAATCTGGCACCTGGCGTTACCACGCTGGTTCCGACCGGTTTAGCGATTCACATCGCCGATCCCTCACTGGCGGCAGTGATCCTGCCACGCTCCGGGCTGGGCCATAAACATGGCGTCGTACTGGGCAACCTGGTGGGGCTGATTGACTCTGACTATCAGGGCCAGCTGATGGTATCCGTCTGGAACCGTGGGCAAGACAGCTTCACTATTCAACCCGGTGAGCGCATCGCACAGATGGTTTTCGTGCCTGTGGTTCAGGCCGAGTTTAATCTGGTCGAGGATTTTGATGCCAGCGCGCGTGGTGAAGGTGGCTTTGGCCACTCCGGTCGCCAGTAACACATAACGAACCATCCCCGTAACGATATAATTTTAACGCCGTGAGACGCCCTCTCACGGATGTTACGTGGGTATTTGCCCGTTTATGGTGAATTTTCAGGGGTCTTTTAAGTCATGGCAGAAAAAAAGAGTGCGAAAAGGAATCGTCGCGAGGAGATATTGCAGGCTCTGGCGCAAATGCTGGAGTCCAGTGATGGTAGCCAGCGTATCACTACCGCCAAACTTGCGGCCAATGTTGGCGTGTCCGAAGCGGCGCTTTACCGGCACTTTCCCAGTAAAACGCGGATGTTTGATAGTCTGATCGAGTTTATTGAAGACAGCCTGATAACCCGTATCAACCTGATATTAAGTGATGAAAAAGAGACGCTGCCACGCCTGCGCCTGATCGTTCAGCTTATTCTCGGCTTTGGTGAGCGTAATCCGGGCCTGACGCGAATTCTGACTGGTCATGCGTTAATGTTTGAACAGGATCGCCTGCAAGGCCGTATTAATCAGCTGTTCGAGCGAATTGAAGTCCAGTTACGCCAGGTGATGCGCGAGCGCAAAATGCGGGAAGGCGAAGGTTTCACCACCGATGAAACTCTGCTGGCCAGCCAGCTGATGGCCTTCTGCGAAGGTATGCTGTCACGCTTTGTCCGGTCCGAATTTCGCTACCGTCCAACCGCCGATTTCGAAGCGCGCTGGCCACTACTGGCTGCTCAGCTGGTATAAAGGGCTAAGGCGTTGCAGGTAAAGGCTTAAGTTGTTCGTCGAGTAAAGCCACCAGCAGCGCCGTGCCATCCTCCGCGACACGCAGTTCACCGTAACGCGCATCAATATAATCTTTCGCATGACCTTCCTCGAAGAACCACGCATCACTGGCAACCGCTATTCCCTGATTACCACGATGCGCCTGCAGATAATACTGATTCTCCTTTAACGGCTGTCCGCGATCCCAGCCGGCCTCGGTGGCAATCCGCTGCGGATTCAGCGTAACAATCAGCCGGTGATTGCCGGGTATCTCAGTGCTGCGCAAATGACTGTTCAGCGCATAGTTCAGCGCCATATAATCTCCCTGCATCAGCGCACGCGGATCTACCGGTGCCAGCTCCAGCCGCATCACACTGCCACTGCCCAGCAGCTGCTGCTTCTGGTATATCGCCAGGTTAGCCGCCAGCAGAATCAGCGCTAAAACCACGAACAGCAAGCCTTTACGCATCCTCACCTTCCTGTAAACGACGATGTGCCAGCACAGATATCGCAATTAACAATGCTCCGGCGGCGAACAGCATTAACGCTTTATCCAGCAGGGAAATGCCGAGGAAGTAATACCAGTCGAGCGTATACAGCCCCATCAGCACCGCTGCCGTCAGCATCAGGACTTTGCTGTTCTGGTAACGCGCCAGCAGCAGTAACAGCCAGGTCAGCGCGATACCCGGTGCAAAAAGGCTCATCGCGGCCAGCACCGTGGCAATCAACAGCAGTTGCCAGGCACCCGGCATACCTTCGCGTCGGCCGAGAATCAAAGCCGCGATCAGCAGACCAGCGGCAATGCCCTCGTTAAGCGTGGAGAAATCGCTATCACGCGGAGCAAACTCCTCTATTAACGCCAGGCCATCCAGCGGCACAGAACCATAGAAACACAGCAGCAACAGCCCGCAGCTCATCCCCGATAATACCGGTCGAAAACGCCAGCTGTAGCGATCGTCAATACCGGCAAGAATGATACCGACGGTAACCACCGCCGTAGCCACCACCGGCAGACTACTGGTGTACCAGGTCAGTCCACCAATCAGGAAAAAGATCAGCGCTGCGCTATTAAGGAAGCGATAAAAGTTATTGCGAAACAGAAGAAACAGTAGCGCCAGCGCAGGCACAAACATCAGCCACATCTGCCCGCTGATCCAGCTACGTTCATCTGTCCATAGCGCCACTGCCGTACAGACACTAAGCGTACAGGCTACCGCCCAGGATAAACCAATCTGCTGCTGAGCAAGCCCCGATTTGCGCAGCAAGAGCCCGCCGGGGATGCCACAAACCAGCGCCATCAGTAAAAAAGTGCCGGCATCAAACCGATCGAACAATCCGTAAAGAAAACAGGCCAGCACCAGCAGCGCAAAAGCCAGCAGCCCGGCAAACCAGCCGCTGATTACCAGCGCGGCGCGCACGTACCACGGCAGTTCATCATCTCTTTCTTGCTGCAGCTGGCTGATCTGCTGCGCGGTTAAGAGCGACTGCTGCTGTAAACGCAACCAGAGATTTTGCTGCTCGTGCCGCTCTTCGGCCGGCGATTGCGGCTCTTCTGCCCGCCACTTCATTATCCAGCGGCTGGCCTGCACCGCACACAGAGCGAGTACTACCAGCGCTACCACCAGGGTGAGAATAATATCGATGCCGATAAACAGCCGCATCGCGCCAGCCACCAGCAGACTGCTGATGCTGAATAAACCACAGGTAAGACTAAACAGATCGCGTTGATGATGATAAAACAATCGCCAGCCGCCGATCAGTAACGCCAGCCACAACAGTGCGCTGACAGCACCGGAGAGTGAACGATCATCAAACAGCGCGCTGGCGGTGGCTATTGTCAGCGTCACCAGCGTCCAGAACGCCATTATTCGAAACAGCCAGTCGGTGCGGCGGGTCGCCGTAAACCAGGCAATCAGCGCGACAACCAGCGCCAGCTGATAAATCAGGCTGAAATTCTGCAGAAAGGGAAAGTCCTGCCAGCCACCGAGCCACAGCACAAAAGCGATATTGGCAACTAAATAACAGAGAAACCACAGCGCCGTCAGGCGGGCAAAGCAGGCTAAGGCAAACAAAGCCATCGCCCAGGCACGGAATAAGGTCCAGCTTTCGGCACCGGTCTGATAAATCTGACCATATACTGCAAACAGCACGCCAATCAGTATGCCAATGGCGACTAACGCCAGTCGCCCGCTCAGCTGTGCCCAGCGCCACCAGACCACTACCGCCAGCGCGACGATCGCCCCTTCAACCAGGGCAAATTTAACCATCCGTGGTAACGCCGCCCAGTTCCATGCGAAAAAGAACATCACGCCGCATACCATGGCCAGTGTGCCGATCAACGCAAAGGTCGCGCGCAGAAACAGCAGCCATCCCTGCGCATCCGGACGCGCACCAATTAATTGCAGAATAGCGTGATGAGTTGCTGATGAAATAAAGCCCTGAGACTGTAACCGCCGCACCGCACGACCCACTGCGGTTGCGGATTTTCCTGCATATAGATGGTTTTCCACGCGTTTTCTCCGCGCCAGTCAGGGCGTTTTGTCAGATGCCGTACTCTTTACGATAAGCACGAACTGCCGCCAGGTGGTCGGCCATTTCCGGCTTCTCTTCGAGATAAGCGATCAGATCTTGCAGAGTGATGATGGAAGTCACTTTGCAGTGATAATCGCGCTCCACTTCCTGAATCGCAGAAATATCCGCACGTCCACGCTCCTGGCGATCCAGTGAAATCAGTACTCCGGCCAGCGTCGCACCCTGTGCCGCAATGATCTCCATCGATTCGCGAATTGCCGTTCCGGCGGTAATCACATCATCGACCAGCATAATACGGCCCTGTAATGGACTACCGACCAGCATCCCGCCTTCGCCATGATCTTTTGCTTCTTTACGATTAAAGCAGTATGGCACATCACGCTCATGATGATCGGCCAACGCAACCGCCGTGGTGGTCGCAATCGGGATACCTTTGTAAGCCGGCCCAAACAGCAAATCAAAATCGATAGATGAATCCACCAGCGCCTGGGCATAGAAACGGCCCAGCAGTGCCAGGTCGCGTCCGGTATTAAACAGACCAGCGTTAAAGAAATAGGGACTCTTACGGCCTGACTTCAGCGTGAACTCACCAAATTTTAATACCTGCTTGTTCAGTGCGAACTCGATAAACTGGCGCTGCCAGGGTTTCATAGGTCTCTCCTCAAATTTTAATCATAAAAAAGGCGACTCTCTGGTCGCCTGTAAAAATCAGTTTGCTAACGCCGCTTTCTGCGCCTGAATTAAGCTGTCGATGCCACCTCGCGCCAGCGCCAGCAGCTTCAACAGCTCGTCGTGGCTGAACGGCTCGCCTTCAGCCGTTCCCTGCACTTCGATCATCCGACCGTCTTCAGTCATTACCACGTTCATATCAGTTTCGGCCGCGGAATCTTCCACATACTCAAGATCGCATAGCGCTTCACCGCCCACAATGCCGACCGAAATTGCCGCGACCATCCCTTTCATTGGGTTTGCTTTGAGTTTGCCCTGCGCCACTAAGTGATTCAGCGCATCGGCCAGCGCCACACAGGCACCGGTGATGGACGCCGTACGGGTGCCGCCATCGGCTTGCAACACATCGCAATCAAGAGTGATGGTAAACTCGCCCAACGCTTTCAGATCCAGCGCTGCACGCAGTGAACGTGCAATCAGACGCTGAATTTCCAGGGTACGGCCGCCCTGCTTGCCTTTCGCCGCTTCACGCGCGTTACGGCTATGAGTGGCGCGTGGCAACATGCCGTACTCGGCGGTCACCCAGCCTTGCCCCTGCCCTTTCAGAAAGCGCGGCACGCCTTCTTCGATGGTAGCGGTGCACAATACTTTAGTATCGCCGAATTCAACCAGCACAGAACCTTCTGCATGTTTGGTGTAGTGACGGGTCAATGTGACGGGACGCACCTGTTGTGCGCTACGGCCTGCTGGACGCATGGTTTCTCTCCGGCTTGCGAATAATGGCTGCGCATTATACGGACTTAGGGCGCTGCTGCCTACCGACGCCTGAGCGCAATATTTTTTAATTCCGAAAACAGAGAGTTAATGAAAAATGCCGTGAACTGTGTATAAATGCGTCTTTTCCCCCGTAAGCTAAACTTTTATGTCTAACCTTCTACATTTTTTACTGGCGCTGGTGGTTGTTTTTGCCCTTGCGTTGCTGGTCAGTCATGACCGCAAGAAAATTCGTCTGCGTTATATCGTGCAACTGTTGGTAATTGAAGCGGTACTGGCTTACTTCTTCCTGCACGCGGCCAGCGGTTTATGGGTGATTAAGCATGTTTCCGGCTTCTTCGAAACGTTGCTCACCTTCGCCGCGCAAGGTTCCGACTTTGTATTTGGCGGCATGAGCTCACAAGGCCTGGCATTTATCTTCCTTGGCGTACTCTGCCCAATCATCTTTATTTCGGCACTGATTGGTATTCTGCAACACTGGCGCATTCTGCCGCTGCTGATTCGTCTGGTTGGCACGCTGCTGTCGAAAGTTAACGGCATGGGCAAACTGGAGTCATTTAACGCCGTCAGTACCCTGATCCTCGGCCAGTCGGAGAACTTTATCGCCTATAAGGGCATTCTGGCTGATATCTCGCCGCGTCGCCTCTATTCGATGGCAGCAACCGCCATGTCGACCGTTTCACTGTCGATTGTTGGCGCGTATATGACGATGATCGATGCGAAGTATGTTGTTGCGGCGCTGATTCTCAATATGTTCAGCACCTTTATCATTCTGTCGATTATCAATCCGACACCGGCAGGTGATGAGCCAGAGATTAAGCTGGATAAGCTGCATGAAGATCAGAGTTTCTTTGAAATGCTCGGCGAATACATTCTGGCCGGTTTTAAAGTCGCGATGATTATTCTGGCGATGCTGATTGGCTTTATTGCACTGATTGCGGCGGTCAACGCACTGTTTGCCGCGGTATTTGGCATCAGCTTCCAGCAGATTCTTGGCTATGTTTTCTGGCCGTTTGCCTGGCTGATCGGCATTCCTGCACAGGACGCATTGCGCGCCGGCAGCATTATGGCTACCAAACTGGTCGCCAATGAATTTGTTGCGATGATCGAGCTGAAGAAAATCGCCGCAGAAATGACGCCGCGCGGGCTGGGCATTCTGTCGGTGTTCCTGGTTTCATTTGCCAACTTCGCGTCCATCGGCATTGTTGCTGGTGCGATTAAAGGGCTGAACGAGCAGCAGGGAAATGTGGTTTCCCGCTTTGGGTTGAAGCTGGTGTATGGCGCGACGCTGGTCAGTCTGCTGTCGGCAGCCTTTGCCGGACTGATGCTGTAAAACGGTTTCCGGCGGTGCCAGCCGCCGGAAATTCATTCAGAATGCCACACACACCGGGGCATCAACCCGCATCACCGAATCCTGATTAAAACGCTGTTGGTAAAGAGTGCGCAGCGCTTCAATCCGCTGACCACTTTCATTGTCCGTCCCATGAATCAGCAACAGCGCTTTGCTGTCTTCCCGTGCCAGCTTGCCATCATTGCCCAACCACTGCCCCCTGGCCTCAAACACCGACAGCCCGTCTTTAAAGCGTGGCGTCACGTCTTTATCGATAAACGCTTGCCACTCCGCAGGGCTAATCACTGGCCCGTTCGGGCGGTTCATTCCAAAGTAGAGTGTGGTTTGCATCATGGCATCGCCGATAGCGCAAACCGGCGCGGTCGTGGTTTTCTGCGGAGCAACACAACCGCTGAGAACTAACGTCGCGGCCACCATCATCAGTTTTACGCGCCGCGGATTTATTATTATTGCCATCGTTAATCCTTATTGAATTGAAGAGAACTGCATCAGCCAAAATAATGGGTTTTAACGGGAATGCCTATCATGACCGGCCTGCCATCGCTATAATTCATTTATCTTTCTCAGCATACAGGTACGCAAAATGATCCGCAGCATGACAGCCTACGCACGGCTTGAAACCAAAGGCGAATGGGGCAGCGCAGCCTGGGAACTCCGTTCCGTTAATCAACGCTACCTGGAAACCTATATCCGCCTGCCGGAACAGTTCCGCAGCCTGGAACCGGTGATTCGTGAGCGCCTGCGTAACCGCCTGACGCGCGGAAAAATCGAGTGTAACCTGCGTTTCGATGCCGATCCCAGCGCACAAAGTTCACTGATTCTGAATGAAGCGCTGGCTAAGCAGCTGGTGCAGGCGGCCAACTGGGTCAAAATGCAGAGCGACGAGGGTGAGATTAATCCGGTCGATATCCTGCGCTGGCCTGGCGTGATGTCAGCACAGGATCAGGATCTTGATGCCATTACTGTCGAGCTGATGAAGGCGCTCGACGGTGCGATTGATGATTTCATTGCTGCGCGTGAAAGCGAAGGTGCTGCGCTGAAATCACTGATTGAACAGCGTCTGGAAGGTGTCAGTAGCGAAGTCACCAAAGTCCGTGCACAGATGCCGGAAGTCGTGAAATGGCAGCGTGAGCGTCTGGTCACCAAACTGGAAGAAGCGGAAGTTCAGCTGGAGAATAACCGGCTTGAGCAGGAGCTGGTGATGATGGCCCAGCGTATAGATGTCGCTGAAGAGCTGGATCGCCTCGATGCGCACGTTAAAGAGACCTATAACATTCTGAAGAAGAAAGAGGCGGTAGGTCGTCGTCTCGACTTTATGATGCAGGAATTTAACCGCGAATCTAACACGCTGGCGTCAAAATCGATTAATGCTGATATCACCACTTCCGCCATTGAGCTAAAAGTGTTGATCGAGCAGATGCGTGAGCAGATTCAGAATATCGAGTAAACCTTGCACGCCAGTTATATTACAAATAAAGCCCTGTTTTCAGGGCTTTTTAATTTCACGATTAGACTCAGCCGATTTTAAGCAAGCGAGCTGCTCCAGCCATAAATTTAAGCCTCGGCAGGAAACTATCAGCCTGGTCAGACGGAAATAATTCGGGTATTCGCAGCATCGTGCTAATATCCCCCACTCACTCTATGATGATGATCTGGCTGCCTTTTTTCTTATCAGCGTGCAAACAGAGAGTCATGATAATGACAAGCTCATTTCATCACGCCAACTCAATGAGCATACCTGGCTTTATGTCATCGAGTATGGAAGCGGTGGCGCCACAGTGCCTTTTATTTATCGTTATTATCTTGCCGATAATTGTCATATGTTCCTTTTGGATCAATGCAGCCATTCTTTGCAATCGCCCATCATCATTCAGGCATTTGCCTATAATTTTGCGCGAATAACCGACTGTCATCACGATTTGCGATCGCCAGAGTTATGCCGGTTTACCGAACTCTGTAGATTAATGAAACAGTGTTTCATTAATCTACCCAGCAAAGGATCAGCATGTATACTCGTCTTGTGTTACCTGTAATGGCTTCCTGCCTGTTCGCCACTGCTGGCGTCGCTTCTGCCGCCTCGTCCGTCAAATTTCCGGATAAGGTCTGTGATGTCACGCAATACGGTGCTGAAGGCCATCGATTACAAATTGCGTTAAATACCGACTCTTTCCAGAAAGCGATAGATGATTGTGCAGCTGCCGGCGGCGGTACGGTGCAGGTTCCTGCCGGGAACTATCTGGTTAATCCGCTATTTTTGAAGAGTAATATCCGACTGAATCTGGCAAAAAATGCCACTATTGTCGCCTCCACTGAGGTTAGCGCGTATCGGGCCAGTCAAAAAAATAAGCATGGCGAAGCCGAAAATAAGTGGCTGCCATTTATCAGTATTGCCGACGTCAGCAACGTCGCCATTACCGGTGAAGGCACCATTGATGGCCAGGGTGCCGTATGGTGGGAAAGATGGCGTGAGAACATCCGCGCAACCGGCAAAAAAGGCGGTACCGATCGTCCGCGCCTGATTTATATGACCCGCGCTGATAACGTACTGGTAGACGGCGTTCACCTGACTCATTCGCCAAGTTTTCACGTTGTGATGCGTAATTCCAGTAATATCGATATCAATAACACCAGAATCACTTCACCCTGGCATGCACCTAACACCGATGCCATTGATCCGATTGACAGCCGAAATATCCGCATCACTAATAACTACATTGACTGCAACGATGACCATATTGCGATCAAAGCAGAGAAACCCTCAGCGCGTTACCCTGATGGCGCGGTAGATAATATTTATATCGCCAATAACACCTTATTACAGGGGCGGGGCATCTCCATCGGCAGTGAGACTTCCGGTGGCGTCAATAACGTGCTGGTGGAAAATAATCGGTTTATTGGCTCGATGTATGGCATCCGCATTAAAACGCCGCGCGGTAAAGGCGGTGAAGTAAAGAATATCGTATACCGCAATACCACCATGGTTGATGTCGAAGTGCCGCTGGTCTTTTCTGGCTATTATAAGGCGGCGCCTATCGTGCAAGCCGAAGTAGACAAAATGGTGGCCGAGGGTGGATTTACCCTCGGTGAGCAAATCTATCCACCGGACAGTGATGCAAAACAGCCATTTGATGCGGTTAAAACGCCTCACTTCAGCAATATTACCGTATCAAATCTGACCTCCACCGGTAACAGTAAAGCGGCGGCCTTTATTATCGGTGTGCCGGAAGCGCCACTGAGTGGTTTTACTTTTGAAAATGTCCGTATTGATGCCAACGAAGGCGTGCGGGTGCGCAATGCTGAATTAACTACCAGCGGGTTAACTCTTAATATCAAACAAGGCCCGGATATGATTCTCGATAAGGGCGCAGTGATTGATTAACGACTGGATACAGAACTAACGGTTTTTTTCGATGGGACCACGGTCCCATCTTTACTGAAATCACCTCCCCCCCCTGCCCTGATAGCCCTTTTGGCGTAAAGATTTATCGCCGTCTAAGCTAAACCCATTAACTGGTTTCAGTTGGTTGCCAGCAACCTTTACCCTAAAGCAAGTCGTGCAGGAGTACATATGATAAAAAAAAGACGCGCAGTTCCGGGAATTCACTCGTATGACGGCCCCGCCGGTGGCTGGGGCGCGCTGAAAGCGACGGCAATCTCCGTGCGCACACAAATGGATGCGCTGGAAGCGCCGGGAACGCTGTTACGCACCAATCAACCAGACGGCTTCGACTGCCCCGGTTGTGCCTGGCCAGACAAAGAGCACCACTCGACATTCCAGTTTTGTGAAAACGGTGCGAAAGCGGTGACCTGGGAAGCGACCAGCAAACGCGTAACGCCGGAGTTTCTGGCGCAGAACACCGTCAGCTCACTGTTGCAGAAAACAGATTATGAATTAGAGGGTTATGGCCGCCTGACGCATCCACTGGCCTATGATCCTGATACCGATACCCTGCGCGTGGTCGAGTGGGACGAGGCTTTCAACCGTATCGGTGAAATTCTGCGTAATATGCCGTCGCCGGACCAGGTGGAGTTTTATACCTCTGGCCGTGCATCCAATGAAGCTGCGTGGCTGTTTCAGCTGTTCGCCCGCGAATACGGCACCAATAACTTTCCCGACTGCTCCAATATGTGCCACGAAGCCACCAGTGTTGGACTACCGCAGTCGATTGGCATTGGCAAAGGCACCGTATCGCTGGATGACTTCGACGATGCAGAGCTGGTTATCTCAATCGGGCATAATCCGGGCACCAACCATCCACGTATGATGGGCACCCTGCATGAACTGGCCCGACGCAACGTGCCCATCATCGTGTTTAACCCGCTGCGCGAGCGCGCACTCGAACGTTTTGCCGACCCGCAGAACGTGATTGAGATGGCAACCTACAGTTCAACGGATATCGCCTCGACCTACTTTCAGGTCAAAGCCGGTGGCGACGCCGCCGCTCTGAAAGGAATAATGAAGGCGCTGTTGGTACTTGATGATGAACAGGGCAATGTTATCGATCGTGATTTTATCGCGGAACATACGCAAGGCTTTGATCTCTCAGTTGCCGATCTGTCCGCTACCGACTGGCAGGATATCGAGAATGAGTCCGGGCTGACGCGCCAGCAGCTTACACAAGTCGCGGTCGCCTATGCTAAATCCAACGCAACTATCGTGACATATGGCATGGGCGTAACCCAACATAATAAAGGCACTGCAACCGTGCGCTTAATTGCCGACCTGCTGTTAATGCGTGGGAATTTTGGCAAGCCGGGTGCCGGGATTTGTCCGCTGCGCGGCCATTCCAATGTGCAGGGCAACAGAACCGTCGGCATTACCGAGAAACCTTCAAAAGCCTTTTTGGCACAGTTGGAAAAGGTATTTGGATTTGCTCCTCCAGAGCAGCATGGGCACGACGCGGTCAGAGCGATGCAGTCAATGGTCGACGGCACGTCGAAGGCGCTGATTTGTCTTGGCGGCAATTTCGCCGTCGCCTTACCCGACCCCGAAAAATGTTTTCCGGCAATGAAAGCGCTGGATTTAAGTGTCCATATCGGTACCAAACTTAATCGTTCGCATTTACTGGTTGCCAAAGAGAGCTATATTCTGCCTTGTCTGGGCCGCACTGAGCTTGATACGCAGGCCACTGGTCGGCAGGCAATAACCGTGGAAGACTCGATGTCGATGGTGCATGCTTCCTCAGGCAAACTTAAGCCGGCTTCGCCGCTGTTGCGCTCGGAACCGGCAATTGTCGCCGGCATGGCCAGCGCGGTGTTACCAGACACTAAAGTACCCTGGGCGGAACTGATAGCGGATTACAGCAAGATTCGCGACCTGATTGAGAAAACCATTCCGGGTTTTGACAACTATAACCAGCGCATCGCTATCCCGGGTGGATTTCGCATGCCACTGCCTCCTACCGAACTTAAGTGGCCAACCGCCTCAGGCAAAGCCATGTTCTCAGTGTTCAACGGGGTTCATGAGGATGCCGATGTGCAGGGTGACGACGTGCTACGCCTTATTACGCTGCGCAGCCACGACCAGTACAACACCACGGTGTATGCGATGGACGATCGTTATCGTGGCGTATTTGGCCGGCGCGATATCCTGTTTATGAACGATCTCGATCTCGATAAACGCGGGCTGGAGCATGGCGATTTAGTGGATATAGAGACCGTGGCATCCGGAAGAAAGTTGCGCCTGGAAAATATCACGGTTATTGCTTACAACATCGCCCCCGGCTCGGTTGGCGCTTACTATCCTGAAGCCAACATTCTGGTTCCGCTTGACTATATTGACAAAGAAAGCGGAACACCATCATATAAATCAGTCCCGGTACGAGTGATGCATTCCGCATCCGTTTAGCTGACAGCCAATAAAACCAAGCCCGAGTCATTACGGGCTTTTTTTTATGCTCAATTAGCTAAAACTATTAAAATAGACAAAGGAAACCTTCGACAGTGTTACGAACATAATATCGTCTTTGATTCCATATTTTTTCTTTAAAAAATACTTGGTGTTAATGACTGTCTTTTCCTGCACACCAAGAAATGCAGAAATCATGCTCGCGCTCCATTTCTTATAATACAAAAATAAAAACAACTTTTCAGTCTGAGACAGCATCACTTCTCTAAGAAACAAACCTTGCTTAGCCGATAAATTAAAGAACAGCTGATAAATACCGGACAGTGAGGTATGAAGACTAATCAGAATAATACGACCACCAATATTGATGGGACTGTGATGCTGATGTGTAAAAATGACAATAATTTCACTCTCATCTTCGAGAGACTTACTGACTAATGATTCCAGTTGCTCATAATATTGGTCAGTAAAACATATCCTTTTTGAAAAGCCTGACTTACCCCTGTCATTTTTTAAATAAGACACGACTGAAGAAATAGAAAATTTCAGCAAGCTGTCGTTCGAATGGACGCTATACATTTCAGTACCCCGAATAACGTAAGCTGATCCATTCTGGATATTGATAACTTTCCGGAAGTTAAGATTCTTAATTAATCGCCAAAAATCAATCGATATTAATTTCAGAAGATAATTATTTCTTCTTTTTGTAGATAATTTTAGTTCTTGATGAGCGACTCAAATGCTTATAAAAACAAAAAATAATCACAAACAACAATAAAAAAACGATCAATATTAAGCCCGGTGTACTCATGATACTTTCCCCCGATATGGCCAGAGAGAGAAATATATTTAATTATTAACCATTGTTCAACCCTAAATGATTGGTTTGCCAGGTTCTCAGGCATAAATAAGACAATCCTTAAAATGACTGTTCATTAAATCTTAATTATCATTCCTGGTCTGAAATGAGAATACCAAAAAAAGCCTTAAATTTCATAATCAAATGGAGTTTTATGCAGTAATACTGCATCTGAAATATGAAATTATTAATCTATCGACATCTGTGCAACGTGTTTAATCCCGCATAATAGCTTTTCCTTTCAATCTGGCAGGATCGGCAGCGCTCTGTGTACCTGTCAGCGATGGAAAAACCTGCGCCAGCTCACTACTGGTGGCTAATTCTGTTCATTCCGTTTCCTTCTGTCAGGTTCAGTGCTTAAATCATTTATCGACCCTATTTCAGGAGATAGCATGCTGCCATCACGCTCGATCAGCCTGACCATTCCACGCAACTGGATGGATCTTTATGAAACCATCTGGAAACCTGAATATTTCTCAAAGTGGGCCTCTGGCCTGAGCCACGCACCATTAGTTCAGGAAGGACATTACTGGAAAGCTAAAGGTCCGGAAGGCACGATAAAAATTCGCTTTACCGGATACAATGCATTAGGTGTGATGGATCACTACGTAGATACCGGCTTTGGTAAAGAGATTTATATACCGATGCGCATTATCGCCAATCAGGAAGGGGCTGAAGTTGTCGTCACCATTTTCCGCCAACCTTTGATGTCAGATGAGAAATTTGAACACGATATTGCGTGGATAAAACGCGACCTGCAAACCTTACATGCGCTAATGACTTCCTGACAGCGCCTATCTGGTATTCTTCCATACCAAAGGTGGCATGATTTTGTCAGTACGAATCTCTGCCACCTCTTTCTCTTTAGGCCGACAGCGCAGCATGGTTACGATCATTCTTAACTCATCAATTACCGCAAACAGATCGGCGATGTCATGCCTGCTATGAATCTGCAAACGCGTCAGTGCGTTCAGTTTATGTGCGTATACCGTTTTATCGGTAATACCCAGCCGTTGCCCCACCTGCTCTGCACTGTATGACCATGAAAGCATTAATAATATTTTCAACTGACGATCGGAAAGCATCACATCTGCACAATGATCATTCTGCAGCTGCCCGCGTAACCCCATCAGTTCAGTGGTAAGCAGCCAGGATAACTCAACCAGCGGCGTCTTGAGGGATATGACATTAACGGTGGTAAAATACTGCATAAATGCAGAAAAAATCGGAAGGAGTTTGCAGGTAATAATTAACTGGCGAACATCCGGATAATTTCGCTGATGGGTAAAGATGCGTTGAAGAACTCCGCCTAACGGCATATTTTCATGAAATAAATAGACAACCAGCTTTGGCCGATATTTTTCACAATGGAAAACAATGTCATGCATATCTTCCACTGCCAACACTTTCAACTTTACCGGTAAATGATTCAAAACTTCACATAACCCTGCTGCTGCCAGGGCATCTGAAGAAAAAAAGATGATATCATGCTTGTGTGTTTTCATTCCGCTCATTAATACCTGTGTATCATCTTGATTAGACGCAAGAAAAAAAAGCCACTTTGCAATTGGCCCCAGATCAAATATTTATTATCAACAGATAAAATAATTACGTATTTATCTTTCTCATCTGCAAGCGATGATAAATACCGCACGTTATGTGCTATATAATTAACGCGACACTTTTCAACAGAATCTAAATGGTTTCATAAATATTTTATAAATTTATGCAGCGATACCCTCGCCATCAGTGGCATATTATCTCTTGCCGATGATCAGCTTGCAGAGACACAGACATCCGGATTTAAGCGATCTGCTAATAAATTAAACTAATAGTGCCACTGCAAAGATTTTTATATAACCTGTTGTTAAATATGCTATAAACAGCACATCATCATCAGTTAAATTAATCCTGACCGATTACCCTTAGAAAATCTCAGTGGTCTTCCGTGCATTAAGCACTTAGTCTTGCCGGCGATTTTTCAGGAGTTGCCCATGTTACTTACCGTCCTCTATATCATTGGTATTACTGCAGAAGCGATGACCGGCGCATTGGCTGCAGGACGTCGTAAAATGGATATGTTTGGCGTAATTATCATCGCGTCTGTTACCGCTATTGGTGGTGGATCGGTGCGCGATATGCTGCTTGGCCATTACCCCCTTGGCTGGGTTAAACATCCGGAATACATCATGATTGTTGCTGCTGCCGCGGTAGTCACTACCGTGGTTGCTCCACTGATGACACACCTGCGCAAAGTCTTTCTGGTGCTTGATGCGTTAGGTCTGGTGGTGTTTTCAATTATTGGTACTAAAGTGGCGCTAGATATGGGGCATGCATCGATCATTGCGGCTATCAGCGCGGTTATCACCGGCGTATTTGGTGGCGTATTACGCGATATGTTCTGTAACCGCATACCGTTGGTGTTTCAGAAAGAGCTTTACGCCGGTATTGCCTTCGCCTCCAGCTGGCTTTACATCTTGCTGCTGAAAACTCCTCTGTCACATGAGTTCATCATCATTATTACTCTGCTGGCTGGCTTTATTGCCCGATTGCTGGCGCTGCGCTTCAAGCTGGGACTGCCAATCTTTAACTATCCGCACCCTGAACATTAAGGCGCCTGGAAAAATGGCAACATCTGCACCTGTGCGGGCTAAGGCATTTCAAGCTCCTGCTGCAAAAAAGCGATCAGGCTTCTGACGCTTTCATCAGCAAGAAAAACGGTGATGCGCTTTGCCAGCGTCTCACCAACGCCTGGCAGCGTTTGCCAGCTTTGCTGATCCCGATCCAGCAATTGCTGCCAGCTGTTATCCGGCATGGCATTCAGGGCCGCTTCCGGTAGCGGGACGCCAAGCCCCTTAACCCAGCGTTTAAAAGGTTGCTGACGGCTCAATTGGAAGCTGTGCCAAAGATGCTGCGCTCTGGCTTCACTGATCCCCGGCAGGGCATGCAGTTGTCCAACGCTAACCGTGAGCCATGAAAACAGATGACTGAAGCTGTCCATCTGCATTAATCGCTGCCAGCTACGGCGCTGGATGCCCGGCATATCCAGCACCGGTTTCTGACTGAGCCAGGCTAATCGCGCGAGGAACTGCTCACGACACACCGGCGTGTTTTGCAGACAACTCAGATAATGATGATCCTGCGGATCGGGCGCGATCGCTTTTTGCCGCTGCTTTACACGCCACACTACCCCCTCGAAGCGCGGTATCCCTTGCCCTGCCAGACCGATCGTCACCTGGTCACCGGCAACGATATCCGCTTCTTGCCAGCGTTGAACTGAGCCCAGACTGACCCGCCGCACGTTTTTATCATCCAGCTGCACCGGCACTACATTCAGCACCACGGCAATTTTTCCGGTACGGCCAATCGGAAAATCAATCGATATCACTTCCGTAGCAACCACCGGCGGTGGATATTTCCATGCGGCAACTTCATCACTCTGCCCCGGCAACCAGTGTTTGCCGGCCGAACGCTGCTCACGTTGTAACACCACGCCATCAGTGACAAAAGGAAGCGGCTGCCTGAACCACTGCTCGCGCCAGTGCGCGGCCTGATCAACGGTTTCAATGCGTTCTGTCCAGTGCGATTCCACACCAAAACCAAAGGCACTGAGCTGAGCTAATCGCTCCGACAGCGATAAAGGGCCATCGGGCCAGGCCCAGATAAATATTCCCAGTTTGCTAAGTAACGGAGAATCGCTGTGGCGCATCAGCGCCCCCGCCACCTGAGCACGCGCATTCGCGCCGCCTGCGATTGCCTGTTGATGATCGGTCATCGGCAGATACAGTTCGCCTTGCAATACAACTTGTTGGCGGTCGGTAGAGATTTTCTGCGGTACTGCTGTGATTTTTTTCACTTTTTCAAGCCATGATGCTCCCTGCTTTCCGTTGCCACGGCTGATGGCATCAACCAGCTTTCCCTGCTGATACACCAGCGTAACCGCCACGCCATCCACTTTGGGTTGAATCCACAGCGCATCTTTGTCCTGCATCCAGTGCGCAACCGCCTGCTGGTTCGCCAGCTTTTTTACCCCGGTGTGAGCGACCGGATGGTAATGATTGCCCTGACCGGTTTGCGGCTCGCGAGGTGCCTGCGCGGGCTGAAAACAGCGCTGCCACTGCTGCAAACGCAGGTGCAGGCTGTCATACAGTGCGTCATCGATCGGGCTTTCGCCTTGCTGGTAGTAAGCTTCATCCCATTGATTAAGCTGATGTTGTAATTGCGCGATCTCCTCGCGTGCGGTTACCGGCGCCCATACCGGACAGATAGCCTGCCCGATCGGACTGAACAACAACGCCGTTAGTGCCAGCCAGCGCATCCCTGCCATGATGTTTCTCCTTTATTGACCTGCTACCAGTAAAGAGGGCTGCGGTTAAAAACACCATCGGCAGCTGCAAACGCTGGAAAGCACGTCCAAAAGATTTTCTGCAAGGCGAAAAATGACCGATAAAACTGCGTAGTTTGCCGAGGAAAAGAAGAAAAAACGTCGCGGAAGAGTGCAAACGCTGCATGGCGGGCTGAAGCTGTGTATACTGTGCAGGAAACAGACTCCGCATTTTAAGACACTTCAAGAAAAATCATGGCTCAAGGCACGCTTTTTATTGTTTCCGCCCCTAGCGGCGCGGGTAAATCCAGTCTGATTCAGGCACTGTTGAAAACGCAACCGCTGTACGATACCCAGGTGTCCGTTTCACACACCACGCGTAGCGTTCGTCCCGGTGAGAATCACGGTGAGCATTACTTCTTCGTTTCCAAACACGCGTTTGAAACGATGATTCAGGAAGATGCTTTCCTTGAGCATGCTGAAGTTTTTGGTAATTATTACGGCACATCCCGCAAGGCGATTGAGCAAGTGCTCTCCACCGGGGTGGATGTTTTTCTCGATATCGACTGGCAAGGCGCCCAGCAGATTCGGCAGAGAATGCCACAGGCTCGCAGCATTTTTGTGTTGCCACCGTCCAAAGATGAACTCGATCGCCGTTTGCGCGGTCGTGGGCAGGACAGCGAAGAGGTGATCGCGAAGCGTATGGCACAGGCCGTCGCGGAAATGAGCCATTACGCTGAGTACGACTATTTAATTGTGAATGATGATTTTGATCTGGCAGTCTCAGATCTTAAACATATCATTCGTGCCGAGCGTCTGCGAATGGGCCGTCAAAAAGCCCGACATGATGCTTTAATCAGCAAACTATTGGCAGACTGAAGACACTTTCAGTATGATGCCGAGTCATTTCGTCACCCGTGGAGTATCACACTTATGGCACGCGTAACCGTACAGGACGCAGTAGAGAAAATTGGTAACCGTTTTGACCTGGTTCTGGTCGCTGCACGTCGCGCACGTCAGATGCAGGTTGGCGGTAAAGATGCACTGGTTCCTGAAGAAAACGATAAATCTACCGTTATCGCTCTTCGTGAAATCGAAGAAGGTCTGATCACTAACCAGATTCTGGACGTACGTGATCGTCAGGAACAGCAAGAGCAGGAAGCCGCTGAATTACAGGCAGTTACCGCTATCGCTGAAGGTCGTCGTTAATTAGTTGCCGGAAGGCTCGCCTTGTATCTGTTTGAAAGCCTCAATCAGCTGATTGAAAAATACTTGCCTGAGGACCAAATTAAGCGCCTCAAGCAAGCTTACCTTGTCGCACGTGATGCCCACGAGGGACAGACACGCTCCAGCGGTGAGCCTTATATCACTCACCCGGTTGCTGTCGCCTGTATTCTCGCTGAAATGAAGCTCGACCATGAAACACTCATGGCCGCGCTTCTGCATGATGTGATTGAAGACACTCCCGCGACTTATCAGGATATGGAACAGCTGTTTGGCAAAAGCGTTGCCGAACTGGTTGAAGGCGTATCCAAACTGGATAAGCTGAAATTCCGCGATAAGAAAGAGGCACAGGCAGAAAACTTTCGCAAGATGATCATGGCGATGGTGCAGGATATCCGCGTCATTCTGATCAAGCTGGCCGACCGCACACACAACATGCGTACCCTCGGGTCGTTGCGCCCGGACAAGCGTCGCCGCATCGCGCTGGAAACGCTGGAGATTTACAGTCCGCTGGCTCACCGTCTCGGTATTCATCACCTGAAAACCGAGCTGGAAGAGCTGGGCTTTGAGGCGCTTTATCCTAACCGCTATCGCGTTATCAAAGAGGTCGTGAAAGCGGCGCGTGGTAACCGTAAAGAGATGATTCAGAAGATCCTCTCTGAAATTGACGGTCGCCTGCAGGAAGCCGGTATTTCCTGTCGCGTCAGCGGTCGCGAAAAGCATCTCTACTCGATTTACTGCAAGATGCACCTGAAAGAGCAGCGTTTTCACTCAATCATGGATATTTACGCCTTCCGCGTAATCGTCCGCGATGTGGACACCTGTTATCGCGTGCTGGGCCAGATGCATAGCTTGTATAAGCCGCGCCCAGGACGAGTAAAAGATTATATTGCCATCCCGAAGGCCAACGGCTATCAGTCGCTGCATACCTCAATGATTGGGCCGCACGGCGTGCCGGTTGAAGTGCAGATTCGTACTGAAGATATGGATCAGATGGCAGAAATGGGTGTTGCCGCACACTGGGCTTATAAAGAACAGGGCGAAAGCAGCACTACGGCGCAGATTCGCGCCCAGCGCTGGTTGCAAAGCTTGCTGGAACTGCAGCAGAGCGCCGGTAGCTCCTTTGAATTTATCGAAAGCGTAAAATCCGATCTGTTCCCCGATGAGATTTACGTTTTCACCCCTGAAGGCCGCATCGTCGAACTGCCAGCGGATGCCACTCCGGTCGATTTTGCCTATGCCGTGCATACCGATATCGGTCATGCCTGCGTTGGCGCACGAGTCGATCGCCAGCCTTATCCGCTGTCGCAACCGCTTACCAGTGGCCAGACGGTGGAAATTATTACCGCTCCGGGTGCGCGTCCGAATGCCGCATGGCTTAACTTCGTCGTCAGCTCGAAAGCGCGTGCCAAAATCCGTCAGCTGTTGAAGAACCTGAAACGCGATGACTCCGTCAGCCTTGGACGTCGTCTGCTGAATCATGCGCTGGGCGGCAGCCGTAAACTGGCCGAGATCCCTGCGGAAAATCTTCAGCAAGAGCTTGAGCGTATGAAGCTCGCCTCGCTGGACGATTTGCTGGCAGAGATCGGTCTGGGTAACGCAATGAGCGTGGTCGTGGCGAAGAATCTGCAGCAGAATGAGCAGGTTCCGCCGGTTCAGTCAGCGAATCACTCACGCAGTAAGCTGCCTATCAAGGGTGCCGATGGCGTGCTGATTACCTTCGCCAAATGCTGCCGACCGATTCCTGGCGATCCGATAGTCGCGCACGTCAGCCCAGGTAAAGGACTGGTGGTTCACCATGAATCCTGCCGTAATATTCGTGGCTATCAGAAAGAGCCAGAGAAATTTATGGCGGTTGAGTGGGATAAAGAGACCGAGCAGGAGTTTGTCGCCGAAATTAAGGTGGATATGTTTAACCACCAGGGCGCGCTGGCAAACCTGACCGCCGCCATTAACACCGCCGCGTCGAATATTCAGAGCCTGAATACCGAAGAGAAAGATGGTCGTGTGTATAGCGCGTTTATTCGCCTGACCGCACGTGACCGCGTGCATCTGGCCAACATCATGCGCAAGATTCGCGTTATGCCGGATGTGATCAAAGTTCACCGTAACCGAAATTAAGCATGAATGCCCAACGCTTTGCCCGTATTCAAGAGATGCTTGCCGCACGTCAGCATGATCTGACCGTCTGCATGGAACAAGTGCATAAGCCACATAATGTGTCTGCTGTGATTCGCACGGCAGACGCGGTTGGCGTTCACGAAGTTCACGCCGTCTGGCCCGGTAACCGCATGCGCACTATGGTGTCATCAGCGGCAGGCAGTAACAGCTGGGTACAGGTGAAAACGCACCGTACCATCGCCGATGCCGTCGGCCATCTTAAAGGCCAGGGCATGCAGATTCTGGCGACGCATCTTTCTGATAAAGCAGTAGATTTCCGCGAGATTGATTACACCCGCCCTACCTGTATTCTGATGGGACAAGAGAAAACCGGCATTACGCAGGAAGCGCTTGATCTGGCAGACCAGGATATCATTATTCCGATGATCGGTATGGTGCAGTCACTGAACGTCTCCGTCGCCTCCGCGCTGATTCTGTACGAAGCACAACGCCAGCGCCAGAATGCCGGCATGTACAATCGCACCAGCAGTACTCTTGATTATGCGGAACAACAGCGCCTGCTGTTTGAAGGCGGCTATCCGGTGCTGGCGCGCGTTGCCAAACATAAAGGCCTGCCTTATCCGCTGATCAATGACAGTGGCGAAGTGGTGGCTGATGATGCATGGTGGGCAACCATGCAGGCTTCGGTGAAAAAATGACAGGCCGTCTGCTGGATGCCGTCCCGCTGAGTACACTCTCTGGCGTCGGTGCCAGTCAGGCTGGCAAGCTGGCTAAACTCGGCTTGCACACCGTGCAGGATATACTGCTGCATCTCCCGCTGCGTTATGAAGATCGCACCCAACTCTATTCCATCAACGATCTGCTGCCGGGCATTTATGCCACGGTAGAAGGTGAAGTGCTGCACACCGATATCAGTTTTGGTCGCCGCCGGATGCTGACCTGCCAGATTAGCGACGGCAGCGGCGTACTCACCCTGCGCTTCTTCAACTTCAATGCCGGAATGAAAAATAGCCTGGCAGCGGGCAAGCGCGTCACCGCCTACGGCGAGATAAAACGCGGGCAGCGCGGTGCCGAGATTATTCATCCTGAGTATCGCGTACAGGGTGAAAACAGCGTGACCGAGTTACAGGAGACGCTGACGCCGGTTTATTCCACCACTGAAGGCGTACGCCAGGCAACGCTGCGTAATCTTACCGAGCAGGCGTTAACGCTGCTGGAAACCTGCGCCATTGCAGAATTGCTGCCGCCCGATCTAAGCCAGGGCATGATTAGCCTGCCCAATGCGTTGCGCACGCTGCACCGCCCTCCGCCGGATATGGCGCTGGCCGATCTGGAAAGCGGTAAACATCCGGCGCAGCGCCGGCTGATTATGGAAGAGCTGCTGGCGCACAATCTCAGTATGCTGGCGGTACGCGCCGGCGCCCAGCGCTACCATGCGCTGCCAATGCCTGCCAGGCATGAGCTCAGTGATAAGCTGCTGGCCGCATTGCCGTTTAAACCAACCGGCGCACAACAACGGGTAGTTGCAGAGATAGAACGTGACCTTGCGCATGACTATCCGATGATGCGTCTGGTCCAGGGGGATGTCGGTTCAGGCAAAACTCTCGTCGCCGCGCTGGCAGCTCTCAATGTCATTGCTTATGGCAAGCAGGTGGCGCTGATGGCGCCAACCGAACTGCTGGCAGAACAGCACGCCAATAATTTTCGCCAGTGGTTTGCTCCCTTAGGGATTGAAGTCGGCTGGCTGGCAGGTAAGCAGAAAGGTAAAGCGCGTCAGGCACAGCAGGAAGCGATTGCCAGCGGCCAGGTTTCGATGATTGTCGGCACCCATGCGATTTTCCAGGAGCAAGTGCAGTTTAATGGCCTGGCGCTGGTGATCATTGATGAGCAGCACCGCTTCGGCGTCCACCAGCGTCTGGCGCTGTGGGAAAAAGGCGAGGAACAGGGTTTCCACCCTCACCAGCTGATTATGACCGCCACGCCGATTCCACGCACCCTGGCGATGACTGCCTATGCCGATCTCGATACCTCAACCATCGATGAGCTGCCGCCGGGACGTACACCGGTAACCACCGTGGCGATTCCCGACACCCGTCGCGCCGATATTATCGCCCGGGTAAAAAGTGCCTGTAGTGAAGAAGGACGGCAGGCTTACTGGGTCTGCACACTGATTGAAGAGTCAGAATTGCTGGAAGCACAGGCTGCCGAAGCGAGCTGGGAAGAGCTGAAAATTGCACTGCCGGATCTCAATGTTGGACTGGTACATGGCCGCATGAAGTCACAGGAAAAACAGGCAGTAATGCAGTCATTTAAACAGGGCGAGATCCAGCTGCTGATTGCCACCACGGTTATCGAAGTGGGGGTAGATGTACCGAACGCCAGCCTGATGATTATTGAAAACCCGGAACGACTGGGTCTGGCGCAGTTGCATCAGCTGCGTGGCCGCGTTGGTCGTGGCGCTGTCGCATCACACTGTGTGCTG
Source organism: Winslowiella toletana (assembly GCF_032164335.1). NCBI lineage: Bacteria > Pseudomonadati > Pseudomonadota > Gammaproteobacteria > Enterobacterales > Erwiniaceae > Winslowiella > Winslowiella toletana. The sequence continues at coordinate 4,835,485 of NZ_CP134152.1, forward strand.
CTGTATAAAGCGCCCCTGAGTAAAACCGCGCAGAAACGTTTGCAGGTACTGCGCGACAGCAATGATGGCTTTGTTATTGCTCAGTGCGACCTGGAAATCCGTGGCCCTGGTGAAATGCTCGGCACCCGGCAGACCGGTAATGCCGAGTTTAAAGTCGCCGATCTGCTGCGCGATCAGGCGATGATCCCGGAAGTTCAGCGCGTGGCGCGCCATATCCACCAGCATTATCCGCAACAGGCACAGGCGTTGATTGAGCGCTGGCTGCCAGAAACCGAGCGTTATACCAACGCCTGAGTGTTTAGCGACCGCTGTACGCGCCGATCTGCTGCACTGCGCTGTCGATCGGCTGCTGCCCTTCCGTCAGCTCAATAATCACTCGCTTCACTTCAGGGTGCTCGACCAAGCTATGTAATACCGCCGCCACATCTTCGCGCGGGATTTCACCATAGGCGATAGCCAGCCCGACATTCACTTTACCGCTGCCCGCTTCATTGGTCAGAGTGCCGGGACGTAAAATTACCCAGTCCAGATCGGTCGCAGCCAGCATTACATCCGCCTGGCGCTTAACCTTCATATAGTGCTCAAAAGTGGGCGAAATCTGTTTGCCGCGTCCGGCATCCGGAAACGCAGAAACCAGTATAAAGCGTTTAACACCCGCGATACGCGCCGCTTCTGCCGCGATCTGCGCGCCACGACCATCAATACCGTCGGTTAACTCAACGCCTGCACCGGCCGCACCGGCGGAAAACACCACCACATCACTGCCCTGCATTGCCTGTGCGAGGCTCTCAGCATTCGTGGTCAGCAGATCAAGCTCAACCGGCCTGACCTTATCCTCCGCCAGCTCGGCGGCCTGCTCCGGTTTACGGTGCAGCCCGGTCACCTGATGGCCAGACGCACTCAGTTGTTTTCTCAGTCGGCGACCCACGCCGCCAGTTGCTCCAATAATAAAAACCTGACTCATCGCTGCCTCATATTTTGTTACCCGCAATATCACGGACTGATTTAAGCGTAGTGCCATTCTGGCAGTCAGATTAAGCCTGATGTGCGGTAGTTTCTCTGGCTGATTATCAACACAGCATTGGCAAACGATTGCTTTTGCCTCGCAGATGATTAAAATCGCCACTTTGTTGCCAGGGAACCGTGAAAATGTCCGCCGATACTGATGCTGTTGCAGCGAATCGTAACCCAATACCAAACACTAAAAGTGAGCTGATTTACCGTCTGGAAGACCGACCGCCGCTGCCGCAAACGCTGTTTGCCGCCGGTCAGCATCTGCTGGCGATGTTTGTCGCCGTGATTACTCCGGCACTACTGATTTGTCAGGCTCTGGGATTACCAGCGCAGGATACTCAGCACATTATCAGCATGTCACTGTTTGCCTCTGGCGTAGCGTCGATTCTGCAGATCAAAACCTGGGGGCCGGTCGGCTCGGGCTTGCTGTCAATTCAGGGCACCAGTTTTAACTTTGTTACGCCGCTGATTATGGGTGGGCTGACGCTGAAAAATGGCGGAGCCGATGTTCCGACGATGATGGCAGCGCTGTTTGGCACTCTGATGGTTGCCTCCTGCACTGAGATGCTGCTGTCACGCGTATTACATCTCGCCAGACGCATTATCACGCCGCTGGTATCCGGCATTGTGGTGATGATTATTGGCCTGTCACTGATTCAGGTTGGCCTGACGTCTATCGGCGGTGGCTTTGCCGCGATGAACGATCACACTTTCGGCGCGCCTAAAAATCTGCTGCTGGCCGGTGCGGTGCTGGCGGTTATTATCCTGCTGAATCGCCAGCGCAATGCTTATCTGCGCGTCGCCTCACTGGTAATCGCCATGGCGGTCGGCTATCTGCTGGCCTGGGCGCTCGGCATGTTGCCGCAGAATATTGCGGCAACCGAAAGTCCGGTGGTGGCGATACCGACTCCGCTTTATTACGGCCTCGGCTTTGACTGGAATCTGCTGATTCCGTTAATTCTGGTGTTTATGGTGACCTCGCTGGAAACCATCGGCGATATTACCGCTACCTCCGATGTGTCCGAGCAGCCGGTAAGCGGCCCGCTGTATATGAAGCGTCTGAAAGGTGGCGTGCTGGCAAATGGCCTCAACTCCTTTGTCTCGGCACTGTTTAATACCTTCCCCAACTCCTGCTTTGGTCAGAACAACGGTGTAATCCAGCTTACCGGCGTCGCCAGTCGCTATGTCGGATTTGTCGTCGCACTGATGCTGATCGTACTCGGTCTGTTTCCGGCGGTGAGCGGTTTCGTGCAGCATATCCCGGAACCGGTACTGGGCGGCGCGACTATCGTGATGTTTGGTACCATCGCCGCATCCGGCATACGCATCGTTTCGCGCGAACCGTTAAACCGCCGCGCGATAATGATTATTGCCTTATCTCTGGCAGTGGGCCTTGGCGTTTCGCAACAACCGCTGATTCTGCAATTCGCCCCTGACTGGCTGAAAACCCTGCTCTCTTCCGGTATCGCCGCAGGCGGTATTACCGCCATTATGCTGAATCTGATTTTCCCGCAAGAGAAGTAACCCCGCCCGGGCGAGGCTGACCTCGCCCACAATTCTTATCGACTTTTCATTGAGTTTGTCTGACTTTACACCCAGGATGTTGAGCTGGGTGAGTAATTCAGGCATAACAAACGGATACCGGAAATTCATAGGGAAAGGTGCGATGAAATTTATCGGAAAATTTTTTCTGACGCTGCTGTTACTGGTGCTGTTAGTGCTGATAACACTGTTTTTACTGCTGCAGACCCGTTGGGGTGCTGACTGGACCAGTCGCTGGATAAGCGATCGTACCGACTATCACTTGTCTGTGGCTAAAGTTGATTATCAGTTATCTTCGCCTTCGCATCTGATACTGAATAACGTTACCTTTGGCCATGATGGCCAGCCTGCGGTACTGGTAGCCGAACGCGTAGATCTCGGCTTTGCGCTGCGCCAGTTTAGCGAGCCGCTGCATTTTGATAGCGTTGAGCTTAACGATGGCACCATGAACGTTTCCGACAGCAGCGTCGCATGGCCAATGCAGGCTAACCGTCTGCAGCTAAACAATATGGCGATCGCCAGCCCACATAGCGTGCTGCCAGTCAGCGCAGAGCGGGTTAACGGCGGCGTAATGCCGTGGCAGCCAAAAGTCGGTAATGTGCTGGGCGATACCACCAGCTTCCAGCTGAGCGCCGGCTCGATGGCGCTCAATGGCGTTACCGGTAATAACGTTTTACTACAGGGGCGCATCGACAATAAGCGTCTGGTGTTCAGCAATATCGGTGCAGACCTGTCGCGCGGTTCAATGACCGGAAACGCCGAGCGCGATGAGCAAGGTAATTGGCGCATCGCCAATCTGCGGCTGAATGATATTCGTCTGCAATCCAGCCAGTCGTTAACTGCGTTTCTCGCCCCGCTGCTCGCTCTGCCCTCGGTGCATTTTGAGCGGGTTGATATCACCAATGCTCGGGTGCAGGGGCCAGACTGGGCGGTTACCGATCTCGGCCTGTCGCTGAAAAACCTGACTCTGCGCGACGGCGACTGGGAGAGCAATGGTGGTTCGCTGTCGATGAACGCCAGCAGCTTTATCAATGGTCAGCTGCAATTCGATGATCCGATTGCTAACCTCGAATTTTCACCGCAGGGCATCCGCATTTCCCAGTTCAGCTCCCGCTGGGCAAAAGGTTTAATCCGCACGCAGGGCGAGTGGGATCGCAGCCAGAAACGGCTGGCGCTGGATGAACTGGTGATTGCCGGGCTGGAGTATACCTTGCCAGACAACTGGCGCGACCGCTGGATGCAGCAGCTTCCCGACTGGTTAAGTAGCGTTACGGTTGATCGCCTTTCCGCCAGCCGTAATCTGATTATTGATATCAATCCTGCCTTCCCTTTCCAGATGACCTCGCTGGATGGCAACGGCAGTGACCTGATGCTGGCGCGCAATCATCAATGGGGCGTCTGGTCCGGAAAACTTAATCTTAATGCGGCAGAAGCCACCTTTAACCGCAGCGATGTGCGTCACCCTTCACTGGCGTTAACCGCCGATGATAAGCAGATTAACGTCACTGAAATGAGCGCCTTTGCCGGTGAAGGTATGGTGGAAGGCACTGCCACAGTATCGCAGCAGCCAGCGCGTGCGCTGTCGTTGACTCTGAATGCGCGCTCGGTTGCCACGGATATGCTGCATAACTGGGGCTGGCCAGCGGTTCCGCTGGAAGGCAAAGGCAATATGCAGCTGAAACTGAATGCCAGCCTGGCTGCCGGTACGCCGTTGCGACAGAGCGCCAGCGGCACCCTTTCAGTAACGGCTAATGAGCAAAATGTGCAGCAGACGATGGTTCATGGCGAGGTTGATTAATCCTTAGTGCCGGGCGGTGTTGACACCGCCCGCAGAGATAAGCTCAGGAGCCGGAGCCACCCTCTTCCAGCGGCCCGTCGGGATCGGCGGGCAGCACGATAAACACCCCTTCAAAAACCGCCCCCAGCAGATCGTTACCGAACAATTCAACTTCAAGCTGCACGCGTGCTTTACGTCCACGCGCCAGTCGATCGAGATCGCCACTTAGCGATCCAAGATTTGCCACCGCTCCCGGTTTACCGGTAATCGCGTGGCTGTAACGAATATGCGCATCGGCAAGGATAATCGTTCCCCCCAGATGGCGTTCGCGCAGCAGCAACCAGATCAAGCCCCATCCGGTCAGCGTCGCCAGCGAGAACAGGCTGCCGGCAAACAGCGTGTGGTGTGGATTCTGGTTGCCGGTCTCCGGCATGGTAGTGATAAATTTCTGCCCGGTGTACTGAGTAATACGCACACCCATTTTTTCGCTTAACGGAATATGTTCGTACCACGCTTGCTGCAACTGACCGCACCAGTCGGCGCGATGCAAAATATCATCCAGTGTCACAACCGGTTTGATCATCAGAAAGTGGCGCACCGGTGTGGTCTGTGGCGCAGTAATTTCACCCTGATTGATGTAACCCAGCTTGGCGAAGAACTCCACCGCATCCTCACGCGCGCTGCATACCACGCGCTTAACGCCTTCCTGCCGCGCCACCGACTCCAGCGTCATCGCCACCAGCGTGCCGAGTCCCTTCCCTTGCACTGAAGGATGCACCGCCATAAAGCGTATCGCTGCTTCGTTATCGCCATTGATATAGAGGCGACCAATGGCTACCGGTTTTCCCTGCTCATCGACCACCATCTGATGGTGCGCCATCGCGTCCCATGCATCGCGTTCAGAACCCTGCGGCTGGTGCAGTGGCTTGCGCAGCATCTCCCAACGAAACTGATAATAGATATCCAGCTCTTCTGCTGTTTCAGGTACACGGAGGTGATACATAAAGTGATTCTCTCTTTCAGAGCTCGCCGCTGTCCATTGCCGCTCGGCTAATTGCTTCACACCTGTAACCAAAAGGTGACCGGGCCGTCATTCACCAGCGAGACTTTCATATCCGCCGCGAAGCGGCCAGTTTCCGTTGCGATGCCTTTTTCCCGGCAGCATCCGACGAAATAGTTGTACAGCCGCTCAGCCTCAGCGGGATCGGCTCCGCCGGAAAAGCTGGGGCGCATACCTTTGTTAGTGTCGGCGGCGAGGGTGAATTGCGAAACCACCAGCACACTGCCACCCGCCTGCTGAACGTTAAGATTCATCTTGTCGTTTTCATCGCCGAAGATGCGATAGCCTAAAACGCGTTCACACAGACGCACAGCTTGCTGTTCAGTATCGCCTTTTTCCACACCCAGTAAGATCAGCAGTCCCGGTCCGATTTCACCGGTGGTCTCTCCCGCCACCGTGACGCTGGCGCTCAACGCCCGCTGTATTAACGCAATCATGGTTCCTCGCCTGCCTGTTCTTGTTCTTTCCGTCGCAGCTGGCGGTATTCATCCAGCGATACGGTAATCTCTGCCCCCAAAAGCACGATACACCAGGTCCAGTAAACCCATAAAAAAAGAATGGGAATAACCGCCAGCACACCGTAAATCAATTGGTACGATGGAAACATCGTAACATAGAGCGCGAAGCCTTTTTTACCCAGCTCAAAAAGTAGCCCGGCGACCAGTGCACCAATTAGCGCATCACGTGGCGGCACCCTGGTGGTCGGCACCGTGCTGTAAAGCAGCCAGAACGCCAGCCACGACAGTAACAGTGGGAAAATACGCAGCAGTTGATCTACCAGCGTTGTCACGCCGGTCACCTCTACCCAGCGCATCGACAGCAGATAAGAGCTGATCGCCAGACTGGCTCCCGCCAGCAGCGGTCCGAGCGTCAGAATCATCCAGTACACGGCAAAAGAGTAAACCAGCGAGCGCTTTTTGCTGCTGCGCCAGATGGCGTTAAGCGCGGTATCGACCGAATACATTAACAGCAACGCGGTAACGATCAGCCCTACCGCACCAATCGCCGTCATTTTATTGACGTTAGCAACAAACTGCTCAAGATAGCGCTGAATGGTGTTCCCGGCCGCCGGCACAAAGTTAGAGAAGATAAAATTCTTTAACTGAATGCTGATATCAGAGAACACAGGGAAAGCGGCGAACAGCGCAAATATCACCGCAATCAGCGGCACCAGCGCCAGCAGCGAAACGTAGGCAAGATTACCGGCGTGGGTTGTCATGCCATCATTCTCTATGCGCCGCCACAAGAGTTTCAGCCAGGCCATCATCACCCGTGCGCCATAACGCGTGCGTTTAGTCACAACCGACCTCAGCGCTGCTGAGCAAAGTAGGCAGGAATTATGCTCGCATCCGTCACATGGATGCTGGTAATCCCCAGCGCGCGCGCCGCTTCAATATTTGGCAGATTATCATCGAAGAATATCGCCTGGTCAGCGGGAATACCTTCCTGTTGCAGCAACTGCTGATAGATAGCCGCCTCTGGCTTGCGCGCACCCATCTCTTGCGACAGATAGAGACGATCGGCAGCCTGCTGCACCTGCGGATACTGCCCCGGCCAGTAGAGACAATGTAAACGGTTAGTATTCGACAGGATTACCACCCGATGCCCCTGCTGACGCAGCTGATGCATCAGCGTCAATACCTCAGGGCGAACACTGACAAATACCGCCTGCCAGCCAGCTGCAAACTGTTCGAAACTCAGCGCGATATCCAGCTCATCACAGATGGCTTCAGCGAACTGCTCATCACTGATTTCCCCGCGTTCATGCTGTTCAAAGCTTTCGCCCATACGGAAGCGGCTCTGCAATGTCGCCAGCGGCACACGCCCGAGATCACTCCATACGCCCAGCACACGGTTGAAATCAATATCAACAATGACGTTACCTAAATCAAAGATATACAGCATGGCCATCTCCTTTTGTTCCGGTGAGCTATTCACTCTAGCGGTAAAAATCGACACTGAACAGCCAGCATGAGACAGGAAGTGCAAAATCGGTATCGGCAGCAAAAAATTTGCGCGCGCAGTGGGGCGAACTTAGAGGTGGAAGATAAGCAGATAAAAAAATGGCCCCGGTAACGGAGCCATTTATTGTTCACGCTAAGCGAGAATTAAACGTCTTTGCTTCCACGAGAAGCACGCTTACGATCGTTCTCAGTCAGGTGACGTTTACGGATACGTACGGAGGTAGGGGTAACTTCTACCAGTTCGTCGTCATCGATAAACTCCAGCGCCTGCTCCAGTGACATTTTCACTGGTGGAACCAGGGTGGTGGCTTCATCCGTACCAGAAGCACGCATGTTGGTCAGTTTCTTACCGGTCAGACAGTTAACAGTCAGGTCGTTAGAACGACTGTGAATACCGATGATCTGGCCTTCGTAAACTTCTGCACCGTGACCCAGGAACAGCTTACCGCGGTCCTGCAGGCTGAACAGAGCAAATGCCACTGCTTTACCCTGGCCGTTAGAGATCAGCACGCCGTTCTGACGCTGGCCGATTTCGCCCGGACGCACGTCGTCGTAGTGGCTGAAGGTGGAGTACAGCAGACCGGTACCGGAAGTCATGGTCATGAATTCGGTACGGAAGCCGATCAGGCCACGTGCCGGGATCAGGTAATCGAGACGAATACGACCTTTGCCATCTGGCACCATGTCTTTAACGTCACCTTTACGCTCACCCATCGCCTGCATCACAGCACCCTGGTGCTGTTCTTCGATGTCCAGCGTCACGTTCTCGAACGGTTCCTGGTTGCGACCGTCGATAACACGGTTGATAACTTTCGGGCGCGATACTGCCAGCTCGAAGCCTTCACGACGCATGTTTTCGATCAGTACAGACAGGTGCAGCTCACCACGACCAGAAACACGGAATGCATCCGCATCTTCAGTTTCGTCAACGCGCAGTGCCACGTTGTGCACCAGCTCTTTGTTCAGACGGTCAAGGATCTGACGTGAAGTCACATACTTACCTTCTTTACCACAGAATGGCGAGGTGTTGACGTTGAAGAACATGGTAACGGTTGGCTCATCAACGCTCAGGGCTGGCAGCGCTTCCACATTCTGCGGGTCGCAGATGGTGTCAGAGATGTTCAGCTCACCCAGACCGGTGATAGCAATGATATCGCCAGCTTCAGCAACGGTCGCTTCGATACGCTCCAGACCCATGTGGGTCAGTACTTTACCGACTTTACCGTTACGGGTTTTGCCTTCGCTATCAATGATAGTGACTTGCTGGTTAGGTTTAACCACACCGCGCTTGATACGACCGATGCCGATAACGCCAACGTAGTTGTTGTAGTCCAGCTGAGAAATCTGCATCTGGAATGGCGCTTCCATTTCTACCTGTGGAGGAGAAACGTGGTCAACGATAGCCTGATACAGCGGGGTCATGTCATCAGCCATATCGGTATGGTCAACACCGGCAATACCGTTCAGGGCTGATGCATAAATAATTGGGAAATCCAGCTGCTCGTCGGTCGCGTCGAGGTTAACGAACAGGTCAAATACCTGGTCGACAACCCAATCTGGACGTGCGCCCGGACGGTCAACTTTGTTGATAACAACAATTGGCTTCAGACCATTAGCAAAAGCTTTCTTGGTCACGAAACGAGTTTGCGGCATCGGGCCATCCATTGCGTCGACAACCAGCAGAACTGAGTCAACCATTGACATCACACGCTCAACCTCGCCGCCGAAATCGGCGTGTCCTGGGGTATCCACGATGTTGATGCGGTAGTCTTTCCAGTTAATGGCGGTGTTTTTGGCGAGGATGGTAATCCCACGCTCTTTCTCCAAATCGTTGGAGTCCATTACGCGTTCGGTTGCTTCGGTGCGGGCATCAAAGGTCCCGGACTGCTGCAGCAACTTATCAACCAGGGTAGTTTTACCGTGGTCAACGTGGGCAATAATGGCGATGTTACGCAAATTTTCGATCACAGCTTTGCCTCAGGCATTAGAAATAGCGCGCTATTGTACACGGATTAATCGAAGGACTGAACAGGATCACAAATTTCATATAAAGATTACTGTCAGGATTGCTTTTGCAGGCATTTACAGTGCAAAGATTGCACTCCGTCGAGAATTTGCACCAAAATAGTGCCCATTAATCATTCAAAAGCACCAAAATGGTGCGCGACATCCATCATGGTGCATCTCTCGTCTCACGAGAGAGCGCATAATAGCGCCTTTTTACCCAAATAAAAAAGTTGGCATAGATTTCGCTTTAGTCTGACTAAGCGAAAACGGCAGTTTCCACAACGGTTGATAGCTTGTCTGAGATCTTTATTATCAGGTGTACGCGACAATTTACGCGTACCGAACGATGAAGTTCTCGAACCACGACAACAATGAAAATTCCAGGAGAGTTAAGTATGTCCGCTGAACACGTTCTGTCGATGATTAACGAGCATGAAGTGAAATTTGTTGATCTGCGTTTTACCGATACCAAAGGTAAAGAACAACACATCACTATCCCAGCTCACCAGGTAAATGCTGACTTCTTCGAAGAAGGCAAAATGTTCGATGGCTCCTCCATCGGCGGATGGAAAGGTATCAATGAATCAGATATGGTTCTGATGCCAGATGTCAGCACTGCTGTTCTGGACCCATTCTTCGCAGACCCAACTCTGATCATCCGTTGTGACATCCTTGAGCCAGGCACCATGCAGGGCTATGACCGTGACCCACGTTCAATCGCCAAGCGTGCAGAAGATTTCCTGCGCTCTTCCGGTATCGCAGATACCGTGCTGTTTGGACCAGAACCAGAATTCTTCCTGTTTGACGACATCCGTTTCGGCAGCAGCACTTCCGGCTCGCATGTTGCTATCGACGATATCGAAGCAGCGTGGAACACCGGTAAAGAATACGAAGGCGGTAACAAAGGCCATCGTCCAGGTCTGAAAGGCGGTTACTTCCCGGTGCCACCAGTCGATTCAGCACAGGACATTCGTTCTGCCATGTGTCTGACCATGGAGCAGATGGGCCTGGTCGTCGAAGCGCATCACCACGAAGTGGCTACCGCTGGTCAGAACGAAGTGGCTACCCGCTTCAACACCATGACCAAAAAAGCTGACGAAATTCAGATCTACAAATACGTCGTGCACAACATTGCTCACGCCTGGGGCAAAACTGCCACCTTTATGCCAAAACCAATGTTCGGTGACAACGGTTCAGGTATGCACTGCCATATGTCCCTGTCCAAAGGCGGCACCAACCTGTTCGCTGGCGACAAATACGGCGGCCTGTCCGATATAGCTCTGTACTACATCGGCGGTGTTATCAAGCACGCTAAAGCGATTAACGCCCTGGCGAACCCAACCACCAACTCTTACAAGCGTCTGGTTCCGGGTTATGAAGCTCCAGTTATGCTGGCTTACTCTGCGCGTAACCGCTCTGCTTCAATCCGTATCCCAGTTGTTGCCAGCCCGAAAGCACGTCGTATCGAAGCTCGCTTCCCGGATCCAGCGGCTAACCCATACCTGGCATTCTCTGCGCTGCTGATGGCTGGCCTCGACGGCATCATCAACAAGATCCATCCTGGCGATGCGATGGATAAGAACCTGTATGACCTGCCGCCGGAAGAAGAAGCTGAGATTCCAAAAGTAGCGGGCTCTCTGGAAGAAGCGCTGAATGCACTGAACGAAGACCGTGAGTTCCTGACTCGTGGCGGCGTATTCACCGACGACACTATCGATGCTTACATCGAACTGCGTAAGTCTGAAATGGACCGCGTTCGTATGACTCCGCATCCGGTAGAGTTCGAGCTGTACTACAGCGTTTAATAAGTTTGACGTTTTTTGTTGCCGTGGAAACTTTCAGCCCATCTTCGGATGGGCTTTTTTCTCCACTCATTCACCGTGCGGACTAACGCGTAACCGGCTCCGGGACTATAATGCACTAAAATAGTGCAGGGGAACGCTGTATGGTAACTGGCACGCTGCCCGATGCTGGGCAGATTCTCAACTCTCTGATTAACAGTATTTTGCTGGTCGATGACGAACTGGTGGTGCATTACGCCAATCCGGCAGCACAGCAGCTACTGGCGCAAAGCTCTCGAAAGTTATTTGGCACACCGCTGCCGGACTTAATGGGCTATTTCTCGCTGAATATCGACGTGATGCGGGAAAGCCTTGATGCGGGTCAGGGGTTTACCGACAGTGAAGTGACGCTGGTGGTCGACAGCCGCGCGCATATTATGTCGCTGACGGCACAACGTCTGCCAGAAGGTTTAATCCTGCTGGAGATGGCGCCGATGGATAATCAACGCCGCCTCAGTCAGGAACAGATTCAACACGCTCAGCAGGTTGCCGCGCGTGATTTAGTACGCGGTCTGGCACATGAAATAAAAAATCCGCTGGGTGGATTACGCGGTGCGGCGCAGCTACTGGCGAAAGCCCTGCCCGACCCGGCATTAACCGAATACACCAAAGTGATCATTGAGCAGGCTGATCGGCTGCGCAATTTAGTTGATCGCCTGTTAGGGCCGCAACAGCCCGGAATGCATGTGACGCAAAGCATTCATCAGGTTTCCGAACGGGTGGTGAACCTGGTATCAATGGAATTGCCGGACAACGTGACGCTGGTGCGTGATTACGACCCAAGTTTACCTGAATTAGCGCATGACCCCGATCAGCTTGAGCAGGTGCTGCTGAATGTGGTGCGCAACGCGCTACAGGCGCTGGGTGAAACTGGTGGAACCATCACTTTACGTACGCGCACAGCCTTTCAGCTGACACTGCATGGCGTACGTTATCGCCTGGTGGCACGCATCGATATTCAGGATGACGGCCCCGGCATTCCGGCACAACTACAGGATACGCTGTTCTATCCGATGGTCAGCGGGCGCGAGGGTGGCACCGGTTTGGGATTATCCATTGCCCGTAGCCTGATCGATCAGCACTCAGGAAAAATCGAATTTAACAGTTGGCCTGGTCATACCGAATTTTCGGTTTATCTGCCTATTCGCCAGTGAGGTTTCTATGCAACGAGGGATAGTCTGGATCGTCGATGACGATAGCTCCATCCGCTGGGTGCTTGAACGTGCGCTCACTGGAGCCGGTTTAAGCTGCGCGACGTTTGAAAGCGGCAACGAGGTGCTGGATGCGCTCGCAACCAAAACCCCGGACGTTTTATTATCTGATATTCGCATGCCAGGCATGGATGGTCTGGCGCTACTTAAGCAGATCAAACAGCGCCACCCGATGCTTCCGGTCATCATAATGACCGCGCACTCCGATCTGGATGCCGCCGTCAGCGCCTACCAACAGGGTGCATTTGACTATCTGCCGAAACCGTTTGATATCGACGAAGCGGTCGCGCTGGTTGAGCGCGCTATCAGCCACTATCAGGAACAACAGCAACCGCGTAATCAGCCGGTTAATGGCCCGACTACCGATATTATCGGTGAAGCGCCAGCCATGCAGGATGTGTTTCGTATTATTGGCCGCCTGTCGCGCTCCTCGATTAGCGTGCTGATTAACGGCGAATCCGGCACCGGTAAAGAGCTGGTAGCGCATGCCCTGCATCGCCACAGCCCACGCGCCAAATCGCCGTTTATCGCGCTGAATATGGCGGCAATTCCCAAGGATTTGATTGAGTCAGAACTGTTTGGCCATGAGAAAGGGGCTTTTACCGGCGCGAATCAGATCCGCCAGGGCCGCTTTGAACAGGCCGATGGCGGCACGCTGTTTCTCGACGAAATTGGCGATATGCCACTCGACGTGCAAACCCGCCTGCTGCGCGTACTGGCTGATGGTCAGTTCTACCGCGTCGGCGGCTATGCGCCGGTTAAAGTGGATGTGCGCATCATTGCCGCTACCCACCAGAATCTTGAGCTGCGCGTGCAGGAAGGTAAGTTCCGTGAGGATCTGTTCCACCGCCTGAATGTTATCCGCGTTCATCTGCCGCCGCTACGTGAACGTCGTGAAGATATTCCGCGTCTGGCACGCTACTTCCTGCAGGTTGCGGCGCGTGAGTTAGGCGTTGAAGCGAAAATTCTGCATCCGGAAACCGAAACCGCATTAACCCGCCTGCACTGGTCAGGTAACGTGCGCCAGCTGGAAAATACCTGCCGCTGGTTAACGGTGATGGCCGCAGGCCAGGAAGTATTGATTCAGGACTTGCCGCCGGAGCTGTTTGAAACCTCGACGCCGGACAGCCCGGTGCACTCGCTACCGGACAGCTGGGCAACACTGTTAGCGCAGTGGGCCGATCGTGCCTTGCGTTCCGGTCATCAAAACCTGTTATCCGAAGCGCAACCGGAAATGGAAAGAACGCTGCTGACCACTGCTCTGCGCCATACGCAGGGGCACAAGCAGGAAGCCGCACGATTGCTCGGTTGGGGCCGGAATACCCTGACGCGTAAGTTGAAAGAGCTGGGAATGGAATAATACGCCGCGGGCGGCGTCTTGCCGCCCGATATTTCAGATTACCCGTGAAAATTGCTGCATACGCGCCTTCTGACGCAGATAGCTGTCAAAGCACATGCAGATATTCCTGATCAGTAATCGTCCTTTAGCGGTGACCTGAAGGCCCTTCTGATGGCGATCCACCAGCCCGTCGTTAATCAGCGGCTGCAATAATGCTAAATCCTGCGCAAAGTAGTGCTCAAAATCGATCTGCCAGGCCTGTTCAATCGGTTCAAAATCGAGAGCAAAATGACAAATCAGCGTTTTGATAACGTCACGACGCAGGCAGTCATCCGCAGTTAACGCCAGCCCGCGCCATAGCGCATGCCCCTGCTGACTGACGCTGTCAGTGTAATCCTTCATCACTTTCTGATTCTGAGCATAACTGTCGCCGATCATACTAATCGCCGAAACGCCCATTCCCAGTAAATCGCTGTCGCCCTGCGTGGTATAGCCCTGGAAATTGCGGTGCAGTTTGCCGTCCCGCTGAGCTATCGCCAGTTCATCGCCTGGCCGGGCAAAGTGGTCCATACCAATAAACTGATAGCCTGCGCGGGTCAGGGTATTGATGGTTTGCTGCAATATCTCAAGTTTTTGCCGCGCATCCGGCAGTTCCTGCTGTTTGATTTTACGCTGAGCGGCAAACAGCGTCGGCAGATGCGCATAGTTAAATACGCTAAGTCGGTCGGGATTCAGCTCCGCCACCCGCTCTAAGGTGAACGCAAAGCTTTCTGGCGTCTGCAGCGGCAGACCATAGATCAAATCAATATTGGTGGAGGTAAAACCCAGTTCACGCGCACGTTGCATCAGCGAAAAGATAAACGCTTCATCCTGTACGCGGTTTACCTTCTCCTGAACCTGCTTATTAAAATCCTGCACGCCCATACTCAGGCGGTTAAACCCGGCGGCGCGCAGATGGTCCAGCACGTCCAGCTCAATTTCGCGCGGATCAACTTCTATCGACTGCTCAGCATCAGCGCTAAAGTTAAAACTGGCGCGCAGCAGATCGTTCAGCCGGGTAATTTGCTGTTTATCAAGGAAGGTTGGCGTACCGCCGCCCCAGTGCATTTGCCCTACGATGCGACCAGAGAATAGCGGCGCACGCGCCCGAATCTCCTGCTCCAGCACATCGAGGTAGTGATCGGCTTTGTGCTGCTGGCGCGTGACGATTTTATTGCAGCCGCAGAAGTAGCACAGGCGATGACAGAAAGGGATGTGGATATAGAGCGACAGCGGGCGTTCGGGATAACGTTGCGCCGCCAGCTGAAAGGAGGCCTCGGTATAGTTCTGATTAAACTCAAGCGCGGTCGGATAGGAGGTATAGCGTGGCCCGGAATAGTTATATTTCTCAATCAGGGCCAGATCCCATTCAATCGTTGGCGTGGACATGATCACTCCTTCCAGTTACGTCGGTTGGTTGACCGTCGCGAGGGAGGACGCTGTCTCAGCTGCCGTTTGACGGTATCGCGGCGCAACCGGGATTTCAGTCGCGTCAGACGCCGTAGTTTAACGAATAACCAGATCAGATAACATGTAAGAAGAAAGGCGAAAATTGATCCAGGCCAAAGCATCGGCTTAAACCTCTTAACCCGGCACTCCGCAAAGGGAATGCCGGAGCAGACATCAGCAAAAAGCGATCAATTGCCGCCTTTCAGCAGGCGATACATATCTTCTTCTGCTTCATCACCGTCTTCATCGTCACCAAGCTCAATGCCCAGTTGCTCCATCAGCACGTCGATGCGATCAAGCGTTTGATCAAGCCATGCCTGCTCTTCAGCAGACAACACTTCACCATTTTCCAGGCGATCCAGCAGCGCATCGAGACGCTCATTGTTTTCCAACGCCGACAGCTCTTCTTGCGGGCTAAGCTTCGGCTGTTTCTCAGCCGCAACTTTCTTCACTTTCGCCGGTTTGGGTTGGCTCTGCTGGCCTTCAACACCCAGCGGAATCGGTTTTTTGCTGCCGATACGCGGGTCTTTAGCCTGATTGTCATTGCCTTTGTTCTGATTTGGCGCGACGGGATTGGCGCGGCTGCCGGAAGCATTGCCACGATGTTTTTTCTCGTTTTTGCGGTCGCGCGCTTTTTGGTTCAGATCTTCGCGTGACTTACGTTTGTCTTTTGGCGCTTTGGTTTTACTCTGCGGCGCACGTGCAGGTTGCTTCATAATAGTGTCTGCTCTCTGGAATTATCTATTCAGTATAGAATTGCGGCGAAATCTAGCAGAAAGCGGACAAAGAAAAAAGGCGGCAGGTCACCCTGTCGCCTTTTTTCGCACCTTCCGTAGAAGGACAGTCTTCCTTTACATCCATTTATGCAATCAACATCCCGGTTTTTCCTTGTGCCGTCCACTCATCCCGAGTGCTTCCCTTTCCATTAGGGTTCTGGTCCACTGAACCTGATTCCTTCATTCCCTCACTCTTTGTCATCCTGACATTCCCTGAGCGCTTCATCCTGAAGTAAGTCATCCAGACTCTGTGCACTACTTTAGACTAAATCGTCAAACTGACAAGGTAAGGGAAAAAATAGTTATACTTTTGTTCAGGGGTGCATATTTAACAGATTGATTTAAATGACAATAAAATTTTCTGTTTTTTGCAAAAATCGTTAATCGCTGCCAGTAATTATGGCAGATATCTTACAAAATCAGCTGTCGGGCGCTTTGGACGTTTTACAGGTATAATCACGCCATCGCCACATTGTCCTTCGGAGTTTCTATTTTGTCTGGCTGGAATTATCACGTAACGCATTTTGTCACCAGCGCCCCCGACATTCGTCACCTTCCTGCCGATACCGGCATTGAAGTTGCGTTTGCTGGCCGTTCTAACGCCGGTAAGTCCAGCGCGCTGAATACTCTCACCAATCAGAAAAGCCTTGCCCGTACCAGTAAGACGCCCGGGCGTACGCAGCTGATTAACCTGTTTGAAGTTGAAGAAGGCATTCGCCTCGTCGACTTACCGGGCTATGGCTATGCCCAGGTTCCGGAAGAGATGAAGAAGAAATGGCAGCGCTCGCTGGCAGAGTATCTGCGCATGCGCCAGTGTCTGAAAGGACTGGTGGTACTGATGGATATTCGCCACCCGCTGAAAGATCTCGATCAGTCGATGGTGCAGTGGGCAGTTGAAAGCTCGATTCCGGTGCTTATCCTGCTGACTAAAGCCGATAAACTGGCCTCCGGTGCGCGTAAAGCCCAGCTGAATATGGTGCGCGAAGCCTCGATGGCATTTATGGGCGATGTCCAGGTTGAGATGTTCTCATCGCTGAAAAAGATTGGCGTCGATAAGCTACGTCAGAAACTGGATTACTGGTACAGCGAGATTCCACCCGCGACTGAAGACGATATCGCGGAAGAATAAACCACCGGCCGTAAGGGCGGCGTTCTCGCCGCACCTGCAGGATGGGCGAAAAATCCGGCAAAATCCTGACTCGCGCCCAATAAAAAACGCCCCAGTCATAAATGACTGGGGCGGCTAAATATTCAGCCAAATCCGATTACGTGAAGTAAAAGGTCTGAAAGATAGAACATCTTACCTCTGTACCCTACGTCTTGAACTCTACATGATTTTTTCTGACCAAAAAAGCGTTTTTTGTAGTTAATTTTCATAAATCTACATTGATTTGCCAACACTCGTCACAAAAAAAGGCCAACTCTGTAGCTTAATTACAAAGAAAATGCTTAGCCGATAGAAACTTAGCTGAATATCTCACTGACATCCTTGTCAGTTCAGGTGCTGAAGCGATTAACCCAAGATCTTCATTAATCGCTACACTATCGGACCACTGAGTAAGGATTAGTGAGCCTGATCCCAGTTATCGCCAACCCCAACATCAACACGCAATGGCACGTCCAGCGCCATGCTGTTTTCCATCAGCTCACGGATCTTTTTGCTGGCGCTCTCAACGGCATCTTCCTGCACCTCAAACACCAGTTCATCGTGTACCTGCATAATCATCTTCACGTCTGGAGAGTTTTGCGCCAGCAACCACTCGTCTACCGCAATCATTGCACGCTTAATGATATCCGCAGCCGTACCCTGCATCGGGGCGTTGATAGCCGCACGTTCGGCAGCTTTACGGCGTATTGCGTTGCTGGACTGGATATCCGGCAGATAGAGACGACGGCCATCCAGCGTCGAAATATAGCCTTGTTCTGAGGCCTGCTGACGGGTACTTTCCATATATTGCAGCACGCCAGGATAACGCTCAAAGTAGAGATCCATATACTTCTTCGCTTCGCCGGCACCGATATTCAGCTGTCGCGACAGACCAAATGCGCTCATGCCATAGATCAGACCAAAGTTTATCGCTTTGGCGCTGCGGCGCTGCTCGCTGGTCACTTTGTCCAGCGGCGTACTGAATACTTCTGCTGCGGTGGCTCGGTGAATATCCTGACCTTCAGCAAACGCTTTCAGTAGCCCTTTATCCTGCGACAGGTGCGCCATAATGCGCAGCTCGATTTGAGAATAGTCAGCGGCGACGATGCGATGGCCCGCAGGCGCGACAAATGCCTGACGGATTCGACGCCCCTCCTCATTACGCACCGGAATATTTTGCAGGTTTGGATCGCTGGAAGACAGACGCCCGGTTGCGGTCACCGCCTGATGATAGGAGGTATGAACGCGCCCGCTGTGCGGATTGATCATCAGCGGTAACTTATCGGTGTAAGTTGATTTCAGCTTCGACAGACCACGATGCTCAAGAATAATCTTCGGCAATGGGTAGTCGAGTGCCAGTTCTGCCAGCACTTCTTCACTGGTCGACGGCGCACCGCCCGGTGTCTTCTTGGTCGGTTTGATACCCTGCTTTTCAAACAAGATGGTTTGTAGCTGTTTGGTCGACGAGAGGTTAAACGGTTCGCCTGCCAGCTCATGCGCTTTCAGCTCCAGTTCGGCCAGGCGGGAAGTCAGCTCTTTCGAGTGGGCTGCCAGAATGCTCTGATCGATAAGTACGCCGTTACGCTCCACGCGGGAAATCACCGTAACCAGCGGCATTTCGATAGTTTCGAAGACGTTTTTCGGCCCGGCCTGTTGTTCCAGCTCAGGCCACATCTTCTGATGCAGTTGCAGAGTCACATCCGCATCTTCAGCGGCATAATGAGCCGCCTGCTCCAGCGCAATCTGGTTAAAGGTCAGCTGATTTTTACCTTTACCGGCAATTTCGGTAAAGGTCACCGTTTTATGATTCAGCCAGCGCGATGCCAGCGTATCCATATCATGCTTGCCAGCCACGCTGTTCAGCATGTAAGACTCGAGCATCGTGTCGAACTTGATGCCCTGTAGCTCGATACCATAGTTCTTCAGCACGCCGCGATCGAACTTAAGGTTTTGCCCTACTTTCAGCGCTTTTTCGTCTTCCAGCAGCGGCTTCAGGCGCGCCAGAACCGCATCACGGTCAAGCTGTGGCGGCGCATCAAGATAATCATGAGCAACCGGCAGATAAGCCGCATCGCCCGCTGATACCGCAAATGAGAGGCCGATAATATTGGCACTGAGGGTATCCAGCGCGTCGGTTTCCAGATCAAAGGCAAAAACGTCACTGGCCTGCAATTTCTTCAGCCACTGTTCGAAGGTTTCTTCATCCAGAATAGTGACGTAGCCATCGGCTGACAGCACACTGGCGACGTCCGGCTGTTCCGTTTTTTCAACCACTGCTTTCTGTGCCGCAGGATGACTTTTTTTACCCTGCAACCAGACGCCTTCTTCCAGATCGCTAATCCAGCGCTTAAATTCGTAATGCCTGAACAGGCCAAGCAACTCTTCCACTTGTGGTTCATTGACGTTCAACTGGTCGTAAGTCACTTCCAGCTCAACGTCGGTTTTAATCGTTGCCAGCTGATAAGAGAGGAAGGCCACCTCTTTATTTTGCTCCAGCTTGGCCGACATGGTTTTGGCACCGCGGAATGACAGGTCAGCCACTTTATCCAGATTGTCATAGATGGTCTTTATGCCACCCAGCCCCTGCAGCAACGCCTGCGCGGTTTTCTCACCGACACCCGGCACGCCGGGAATGTTGTCCGACGAATCGCCCATCAGCGCAAGGAAATCGATAATCAGCTCGGGCGGAATACCATACTTGTCATTGACCTCTTCCGGCCCAAGGATGGCGTTATTCATGGTATTGATTAACGTTACGTTAGGCGTCACCAGCTGGGCCATATCTTTGTCGCCGGTGCTGATCAACACCGGGCGGCCGACTTTCTCCGCCTGCAATGCCAGCGTGCCAATCACGTCATCAGCCTCTACGCCACTGACTGCCAACAGCGGTAAACCCATGGCTTTCACCATTTGATGCAGCGGTTCGATCTGCGCACGCAGATCGTCCGGCATCGGTGGACGATGAGATTTGTAGTGTTCAAATAACTCGTCGCGGAAGGTTTTACCTTTGGCATCGAAAACCACCGCAACATGGCTCGGCTTATATTGCAGCAGCAGGCTGCGCAGCATATTGAGCACGCCATACATCGCACCGGTCGGTTCACCGACGCTATTGGTCAGCGGGGGAAATGCGTGATAAGCGCGATAGAGATAAGAGGAACCATCTACCAGAATCAGCGGATTTTCTGCAATTTGTGCCATAGGTTGTCACATTCTTCGTTAGTCATTTGAATGGGCTTAAGGATGCCACAGCTCGGGCATAAAGTTGAAATAACTCAGCCGATAAAGCAGTAAAGATTTCTGAATTGAGGAGTCGCTTCCAGCAAACAAGCTGTGGATAAGTTTGTGTGTAAGTTTGCTAACTTATTGTTATTTACAATAAACGACAATAAAATACAGTATAAAAGACATATATTTCAGTCAGTTAACAGTTAATCATCGATAATCTTTTTAAATATCGAAAAAATATTTAGTGTGGATACAAATATTTCCGCTTCGTCATTAATCCTTACTCGGTGGCCAGATTGTGGGAGTAATCAAAGCTAATTATTCTTTGCGGAAAAAGGGGAGATTTAAACAAGGATCGGTGGCGGGAAAATAAAAAAACGCCGGAGAAACCGGCGTTTAAGATTAGCGTAAGTTACTTTTTGCTGACGAGGAATTTAACGACGTTAGCGTATTGCTGTACGAAGTTTTCCATTGAGCTGGTATCCAGACCGCCGTTGTTAACCATATATTTGCCGTTAACAAATATCGCCGGAACACCGCGCAAATCTAAATCAGCTGCGGCTTTTTCCTGCTGTGCTACCAGCGATTTGACCACAAAGCTGTTCCAGGCAGCATCATACTCATCTGGAGTGATGCCCGCTGCTTTAACAAAAACGTCTTTCAGATTGGCCGGAGTATTGATGGTCTGAGTTTTCTGAATACCTTCAAAAATCGGTGCGGTGACTTTATCTTCAACGCCCAGCGCCATTGCCACTGCCCATGCCTGAGTGACCGCTTTACCCATCTCGCCGCCTAAAAACTCGACGTGATATTTGGTGACTTTAACGTTTTCTGGCAGGTTTTTCTTAACCGCTTCGCTAACGTGATAAACACGTTCAAACTGATAGCAGTGTGGGCAGTAGAATGAGAAAAACTCAAGAACCTGAGGCTCACCGGCAGCCGGCTTATCAAGCGTGACATACTGCTGACCATCAGTAAACTGCGCAGCGGATGCGCTGAATGCCATAACCAGGCCGACGAGCGCGAACCAAATCTTTTTCATGTTAACTATTTCTCCTGAATACAACCTCAAAACGCAGGCATTAACTGCAGCGGTGGCTCCTGCAACAGCTTGTCCTGCTCATCAAAAATCGATATCTGTCTGTGCCAGAAATCTTCATCCGTCATCCACGGAAAACTTCTCGGAAAAGCAGGATCCTGCCAACGGCGAACAATCCATGCCAGATAATAAACCATCCGCATAGCGCGTAAAGGTTCAATCAGTGACAATTCGTGTGAATCAAAGTCGCTGAACTCACTATAGGCTTCCAACAGAATATCCCACTGGATGCGCTGTTCCTGACGATCGCCGTTTACCAGCATCCATAAATCCTGTACCGCCGGGCCATTGCGCGCGTCATCGAGATCGACAAACAGTGGGCCGTCACGCCACAGAATATTACCCGGATGGCAATCACCATGCAGACGCAAACTGGTCCAGTCATTGTGCCAGCGCCCTTGTAAGGTATTGCTCATCCGATCGAGGCTTTGCAACAATCTGATCTTAAGCTTTGCCGGGATAAGGTTAGTCTCTTCCAGCACCTGCCGTGGCTCTACGATATATTCCTGCAGGCCAATGGTCGGACGCTCGGTAAACAGCTTTTTTTTGCCGGTCTGATGAATACGGCCAAGAAACCGCCCCACCCACTCCATATGATCGTAATTATCAGTTTCGTACTGGCGACCACCGAGACTCGGGAATACCGCAAAATAAAAGCCATCATGCTGATGTAACATCTTATTCTGCAACACCAGCGGCGCAGCTATCGGTACTTCATCAGACAGCAGTTCGACAGCAAACTGATGCTCTTCATCTATTTGCGCCGCCGTCCAGCGCTGAGGGCGATAGAACTTCACCACATAACGCTTTTTGTCTTCGTCTGAGAACTGATACACCCGGTTCTCGTAACTGTTTAAAGCCGTCAGGCCGGACTCTACACGCAAGCCGGTATCCCAAAGCGCATCAACTATTGAATCGGGATTTAACGTCTGGAAGTTAAAGGCTGCCTGGTTCATAGTGCAGATTCGCTATTTCGCTGTGAGTAAGCGGCAAAGAATATCATTAAAAGACAGGCACTTTGGCCAAAGGTTCAGATTTTAATCTTTAATCACACCACGAGCGCGCAGTAATGCGGTCTTAAAATCCACTTCATAATCTTTTTTAATGCCGGGAATCACTGCACTTTTATCTGTATCGCGCATTTTCAGGTGATAAATCAGAATATCGTCAGTGAGCTGCTCAATTGGCCCAGTGAAACCTGACTCCTCGGCCAGTTTCTGCAAGAATTGCAGTAGATTCAGATCGGGTTCCTGTTGCCATGCAGGCTGTAATAGTGAAATCAGTTCATTAACACGATGACATTTCATAGCAGTTTGTCCTTAACGGTTTGTATTCCGCTACGTTAACAGGGTTATTCCCACAATAAAAGAGAGGTCAAAACCGATGCAGCAGCAAATGACCATACCGCGCGCTGAGGTCACCGGAGTCGTTCTTGCCGGAGGACGCGGCAGCCGTATGGGGGGCGAAGATAAAGGGCTGATGGTACTCAACGATCTTCCACTTTATCAGCACGTTCTGCAGCGCTTGCAGCCACAGGTTTCGGATCTTTGCATTAGCGCTAATCGCAACCTCGCACGCTATCAGCATAGCGGCTATCCGGTAATCAGCGATACCTTTAGCAATTTTGCAGGTCCACTGGCGGGTATGCTGGCTGCGCTCCGTGCAATTGATAGCCCGTGGGCGGCTTTCGTCTCATGCGACACGCCTTTTATCCCGTCCAATCTGGTTGCTCATTTATGGCAAAACCGTGGGACAGATGACGCCGTTTGGGTACGTAGCGGAGAACGAGATCATCCCACCCTTGCTTTGATTCATCGGCGCGTTGCCGATCGACTTGAAAAGTTTTTAAATCGTGGCGATCGCAAACTGATGCTATTTATGCAGGAGATAGACTCACATTCCGTCCCTTTTACAGAGGATCGGCCATTTTTTATCAATATAAATACACCAGAAGATCTGCGCAACTGGCATGAGGTTTAGTCATATGCTTCCACTTATCGCCTTTGCCGCCTGGAGCGGTACCGGTAAAACTACGCTGCTTAAGCAGCTTATTCCGTTGCTGAAGCAGCGAAATATACGGCCCGGGCTGATCAAGCATACTCATCACCGTATGGATATCGACACGCCCGGCAAAGACAGTTATCAACTGCGCAAAGCCGGCGCGGATCAGGTATTGGTAGCCAGTCAGCAGCGCTGGGCACTAATGACCGAGACGCCGGATAATGCTGCCAGCCCCGATCTTTATTTTCTCGCCAGCCGGATGGACGCATCTTCACTGGATGTCATTCTGGTTGAAGGCTTTAAAGACGAATCCGTGCCGAAAATAATTGTCTGGCGCGAGGCAACGGGTGGAAAACTTAGCGAGTTACTCGATAAAGATGTAATTGCGGTGGCCAGTGACAGGCCCTTAGCGGTGGAAATGCCTTGCCTGGATTTAAATCAGCCGGAGCAAATCGCAGATTTTGTAATCGACTGGCTGAAGAATGGAAAAATATAATAGCCTTAACGCAAAAAACCCCCAGCTTACGCTGGGGGTTATCGCAATTTGATGCCTGGCAGTTCCCTACTCTCGCATGGGGAGACCCCACACTACCATCGGCGCTACGGCGTTTCACTTCTGAGTTCGGCATGGGGTCAGGTGGGACCACCGCGCTAAAGCCGCCAGGCAAATTCTGTTATCCGCGCCGCCCTGCGGGCCACGCGAATCAATCCGTTTCGAACAAGCTGAAATTGATGGTTCTCTCACACACAACCACCAAAACACTTCTGGCGTTGTAAGGTTAAGCCTCACGGGTCATTAGTACCGGTTAGCTCAACGCATCGCTGCGCTTACACACCCGGCCTATCAACGTCGTAGTCTTCAACGTCCCTTCAGGACCCTCAAGGAGTCAGGGAGAATTCATCTCGAGGCAAGTTTCGCGCTTAGATGCTTTCAGCGCTTATCTTTTCCGCATTTAGCTACCGGGCAATGCCATTGGCATGACAACCCGAACACCAGTGATGCGTCCACTCCGGTCCTCTCGTACTAGGAGCAGCCCCTCTCAATTCTCCAGCGCCCACGGCAGATAGGGACCGAACTGTCTCACGACGTTCTAAACCCAGCTCGCGTACCACTTTAAACGGCGAACAGCCGTACCCTTGGGACCTACTTCAGCCCCAGGATGTGATGAGCCGACATCGAGGTGCCAAACACCGCCGTCGATATGAACTCTTGGGCGGTATCAGCCTGTTATCCCCGGAGTACCTTTTATCCGTTGAGCGATGGCCCTTCCATTCAGAACCACCGGATCACTATGACCTGCTTTCGCACCTGCTCGAGCCGTCACTCTCGCAGTCAAGCCAGCTTATGCCATTGCACTAACCTCACGATGTCCGACCGTGATTAGCTGACCTTCGTGCTCCTCCGTTACTCTTTAGGAGGAGACCGCCCCAGTCAAACTACCCACCAGACACTGTCCCCACGCCGGATTACGGCGCCAGGTTAGAACATCAAACATTAAAGGGTGGTATTTCAAGGTTGGCTCCACGCAGACTGGCGTCCACGCTTCGAAGCCTCCCACCTATCCTACACATCAAGGCTCAATGTTCAGTGTCAAGCTGTAGTAAAGGTTCACGGGGTCTTTCCGTCTTGCCGCGGGTACACTGCATCTTCACAGCGAGTTCAATTTCACTGAGTCTCGGGTGGAGACAGCCTGGCCATCATTACGCCATTCGTGCAGGTCGGAACTTACCCGACAAGGAATTTCGCTACCTTAGGACCGTTATAGTTACGGCCGCCGTTTACCGGGGCTTCGATCAAGAGCTTCTCCTTGCGGATAACCCCATCAATTAACCTTCCGGCACCGGGCAGGCGTCACACCGTATACGTCCACTTTCGTGTTTGCACAGTGCTGTGTTTTTAATAAACAGTTGCAGCCAGCTGGTATCTTCGACTGGCTTCAGCTCCGGGAGCAAGTCCCTTCACCTACGCGCCAGCGTGCCTTCTCCCGAAGTTACGGCACCATTTTGCCTAGTTCCTTCACCCGAGTTCTCTCAAGCGCCTTGGTATTCTCTACCTGACCACCTGTGTCGGTTTGGGGTACGATTTCGTGTTACCTGGAGCTTAGAGGCTTTTCCTGGAAGCATGGCATCAGTTACTTCACCACCGTAGTGGCTCGTCATCACGCCTCAGCCTTAGAGCATTCCGGATTTGCCTGGAATGCAAGCCTACACGCTTAAACCGGGACAACCGTCGCCCGGATAACCTAGCCTTCTCCGTCCCCCCTTCGCAGTAACACCAAGTACAGGAATATTAACCTGTTTCCCATCGACTACGCTTTTCAGCCTCGCCTTAGGGGTCGACTCACCCTGCCCCGATTAACGTTGGACAGGAACCCTTGGTCTTCCGGCGAGCGGGCTTTTCACCCGCTTTATCGTTACTTATGTCAGCATTCGCACTTCTGATACCTCCAGCAGACCTCACAGTCCACCTTCGACGGCTTACAGAACGCTCCCCTACCCAACAACACATAGTGTCGCTGCCGCAGCTTCGGTGCATGGTTTAGCCCCGTTACATCTTCCGCGCAGGCCGACTCGACCAGTGAGCTATTACGCTTTCTTTAAATGATGGCTGCTTCTAAGCCAACATCCTGGCTGTCTGTGCCTTCCCACATCGTTTCCCACTTAACCATGACTTTGGGACCTTAGCTGGCGGTCTGGGTTGTTTCCCTCTTCACGACGGACGTTAGCACCCGCCGTGTGTCTCCCGTGATAACATTCTCCGGTATTCGCAGTTTGCATCGGGTTGGTAAGCCGGGATGGCCCCCTAGCCGAAACAGTGCTCTACCCCCGGAGATGAGTTCACGAGGCGCTACCTAAATAGCTTTCGGGGAGAACCAGCTATCTCCCGGTTTGATTGGCCTTTCACCCCCAGCCACAAGTCATCCGCTAATTTTTCAACATTAGTCGGTTCGGTCCTCCAGTTAGTGTTACCCAACCTTCAACCTGCCCATGGCTAGATCACCGGGTTTCGGGTCTATACCCTGCAACTTAACGCCCAGTTAAGACTCGGTTTCCCTGCGGCTCCCCTATACGGTTAACCTTGCTACAGAATATAAGTCGCTGACCCATTATACAAAAGGTACGCAGTCACCCTGATAAATCAAGGCTCCCACTGCTTGTACGTACACGGTTTCAGGTTCTGTTTCACTCCCCTCGCCGGGGTTCTTTTCGCCTTTCCCTCACGGTACTGGTTCACTATCGGTCAGTCAGGAGTATTTAGCCTTGGAGGATGGTCCCCCCATATTCAGACAGGATGTCACGTGTCCCGCCCTACTCATCGAACTCACAGCAAGTGCAGCTTCGTGTACGGGGCTATCACCCTGTATCGCGCCACTTTCCAGAGGCTTCCACTGCTGCACAAACTGATTCAGGTTCTGGGCTGTTCCCCGTTCGCTCGCCGCTACTGGGGGAATCTCGGTTGATTTCTTTTCCTCTGGGTACTTAGATGTTTCAGTTCCCCAGGTTCGCCTCATTAAGCTATGTATTCACTTAATGATAATGCAACGAATTGCATTGGGTTTCCCCATTCGGGTATCGACGGTTGTAGCGCCTCATATCGGCTTACCGTCGCTTATCGCAGATTAGCACGCCCTTCATCGCCTCTGACTGCCAGGGCATCCACCGTGTACGCTTAGTCGCTTAACCTCACAACCCACAAGTGTTTCCACTGCGGTTGCAAGCATTTGAGAGACTCGAACACATCGCGATTCATTTCTTATTACGGAGAAATGAGACGACGCGTCGTTTCAATTTTCAGCTTGTTCCGGATTGTTAAAGAGCAATATCTTAAAACCTGACTCGAAAGTCAGCTTTAAGATATTTTCAGCGACACCTTTCACCTGTCACCAAGCAAGTGGCGTCCCCTAGGGGATTCGAACCCCTGTTGCCGCCGTGAAAGGGCGGAGTCCTAACCGCTAGACGAAGGGGACACGGGGTGTCGCGACTTCGCAGGCGCCTTGCTCATTACTTTTTCATCAGACAATCTGTGTGGGCACTACGCGGGTATCTTCACATAGGTAAGGAGGTGATCCAACCGCAGGTTCCCCTACGGTTACCTTGTTACGACTTCACCCCAGTCATGAATCACAAAGTGGTAAGCGCCCTCCCGAAGGTTAAGCTACCTACTTCTTTTGCAACCCACTCCCATGGTGTGACGGGCGGTGTGTACAAGGCCCGGGAACGTATTCACCGTAGCATTCTGATCTACGATTACTAGCGATTCCGACTTCACGGAGTCGAGTTGCAGACTCCGATCCGGACTACGACGCACTTTATGAGGTCCGCTTGCTCTCGCGAGGTCGCTTCTCTTTGTATGCGCCATTGTAGCACGTGTGTAGCCCTGGCCGTAAGGGCCATGATGACTTGACGTCATCCCCACCTTCCTCCGGTTTATCACCGGCAGTCTCCTTTGAGTTCCCGACATGACTCGCTGGCAACAAAGGATAAGGGTTGCGCTCGTTGCGGGACTTAACCCAACATTTCACAACACGAGCTGACGACAGCCATGCAGCACCTGTCTCACGGTTCCCGAAGGCACTAAGGCATCTCTGCCGAATTCCGTGGATGTCAAGGCCAGGTAAGGTTCTTCGCGTTGCATCGAATTAAACCACATGCTCCACCGCTTGTGCGGGCCCCCGTCAATTCATTTGAGTTTTAACCTTGCGGCCGTACTCCCCAGGCGGTCGACTTAACGCGTTAGCTCCGGAAGCCACGCCTCAAGGGCACAACCTCCAAGTCGACATCGTTTACGGCGTGGACTACCAGGGTATCTAATCCTGTTTGCTCCCCACGCTTTCGCACCTGAGCGTCAGTCTTCGTCCAGGGGGCCGCCTTCGCCACCGGTATTCCTCCAGATCTCTACGCATTTCACCGCTACACCTGGAATTCTACCCCCCTCTACGAGACTCAAGCTTGCCAGTTTCAAATGCAGTTCCCAGGTTGAGCCCGGGGATTTCACATCTGACTTAACAAACCGCCTGCGTGCGCTTTACGCCCAGTAATTCCGATTAACGCTTGCACCCTCCGTATTACCGCGGCTGCTGGCACGGAGTTAGCCGGTGCTTCTTCTGCGGGTAACGTCAATGACGAAGGTTATTAACCCTCATCCCTTCCTCCCCGCTGAAAGTACTTTACAACCCGAAGGCCTTCTTCATACACGCGGCATGGCTGCATCAGGCTTGCGCCCATTGTGCAATATTCCCCACTGCTGCCTCCCGTAGGAGTCTGGACCGTGTCTCAGTTCCAGTGTGGCTGGTCATCCTCTCAGACCAGCTAGGGATCGTCGCCTAGGTGAGCCGTTACCCCACCTACTAGCTAATCCCATCTGGGTTCATCCGATGGTGTGAGGCCCGAAGGTCCCCCACTTTGGTCTTGCGACGTTATGCGGTATTAGCTACCGTTTCCAGTAGTTATCCCCCTCCATCGGGCAGATCCCCAGACATTACTCACCCGTCCGCCACTCGTCACCCGGGGAGCAAGCTCCCCTGTGCTACCGTTCGACTTGCATGTGTTAGGCCTGCCGCCAGCGTTCAATCTGAGCCATGATCAAACTCTTCAATTAAAAAGCTTGATGCTCAAAGAATTAAAACTGTTATTCGTAATGAATATAGTAGTCACTCTTGAGACTTGATATTTCAAATTTTTTCCATCCGAGGATGGTTTGCGATATCAACCCTGCGAGTGCCCACACAGATTGTCTGATAAATTGTTAAAGAGCAGTGCAATCAGCGATTTGGCTTGCTGTTGCGAGGTGGCGTATATTACGCTTTCCTCCTTCAGAGTCAACCTCTTTTTCAGAAGTTTTTCTCCGGCGGTCCATCTTACCGAACCTTCTGACCCGGTGGCCTGTAAGCCGTTGTTCCGTGTCAGTGGAGGCGCATTATAGGGAGTTTCTGACGGGTGACAAGTGTTTATTGAAAAAAACTTTCTGACTGATTTAATTTCCATCAAACGCTGTAAAAACGCGCTATTCCAAACTAATAATCAACCAATATACTGTTTGATGCAGAGAATTACGGACAATAATGCCGAAAAGTAAGATGCTATTCTTAATAATATGACTGATATCCCAGCCCCTGATGCTTTATATAGAAAGAATAAGGATGATCAATGATCAAATCCGCGCGCAGTATGGCCGGCCTTCCCTGGATTGCCGCAATGGCATTCTTTATGCAGGCACTGGATGCCACTATCCTGAACACTGCCCTACCGGATATCGCGCGGAGCCTTAATCGTTCTCCGCTGGCAATGCAGTCTGCCGTTATCAGCTATACGCTGACGGTAGCCATGTTAATCCCGGTCAGCGGCTGGCTTGCCGACCGTTACGGTACGCGCAAAGTATTTATCGTCGCGGTCTCTCTGTTTACTTTAGGGTCGCTGTCCTGCGCGCTGTCAGGCTCGTTGAGTATGTTGGTGGTTTCCCGCGTGGTGCAGGGCATCGGCGGGGCGATGATGATGCCAGTCGCCCGACTCGCACTGTTACGGGCTTATCCGCGTAGTGAACTGCTGCCAGTGCTCAACTTTGTTACGATGCCGGGTCTGGTCGGGCCAATTCTTGGGCCGTTACTTGGCGGCTTGCTGGTGACTTACGCCACCTGGCACTGGATTTTCCTGATTAATATTCCGATTGGTATCGCCGGCATTATCTGTGCTCGCAAATATATGCCGGACTTCACCACCCCCCGCCGTCGTTTCGACCTTCTCGGTTTCTTCCTGTTCGGTTTAGGTCTGGTGCTGATCACCAGCGGAATCGAGCTACTGGGTGAGAGGATTGTCGCCGGATGGATTGCGGCATTGGTGCTGGTGAGTGGTATTTTACTGCTTCTCTTCTATATACAGCATGCGCGTCGCCATCCGATGCCGCTGATTGGTCTGCCGATGTTTAAAACCCGCACTTTCTCGGTCGGTATCATCGGCAACATCGCCTCGCGGCTGGGGACCGGCTGTATCCCGTTTCTGATGCCACTGATGCTGCAAGTCGGTTTTGGCTATTCGGCTATTCTGGCGGGTTGCATGATGGCCCCCACCGCGATCGGCTCAATAATAGCGAAATCTACCGTTACCCAAGTCTTGCGCTGGTTTGGCTATCGCAAGACGTTGGTTACCATCACCGTTATCATTGGCCTGCTGATTACCACTTTCTCGCTGCAGACTCCGGGAATGGGGATACTGATGTTAGTCATACCACTGTTTGTCTTAGGTATGGCGATGTCGACACAGTTCACCGCAATGAACACCATCACCCTGGCAGATCTGACCGATGAGAATGCCAGTAGCGGCAACAGCATGCTGGCGGTAACTCAGCAGCTGGCGATCGGCTTTGGCGTTGCAGTCAGCGCTGCGGTATTGCGGATGTATGAAAGTTTTGGCGATTCCACCGTGCAAAACTTCCATTATACCTTCGTGACTATGGGTGTGGTGACCGTACTGTCGGCGCTGGTCTTTATGTTGCTGAAGCCCGGCGATGGCCGCCATCTGATTGCCGATCGTGAAAAACGCAGCAAAAAAGCTTAACGCTCAGCAACCGAGGCACGCTCAACCAGTTCCGGCGTCAGCACCAGCATTTGCTGACTGGCGTCGGGATCGGCAAGCCGGTGAATCAGCGTATCAATAGCCAGTTCACCCAATTCATCTTTAGGCTGATGAATTGTCGTTAGCGGCGGCGTCAGATAGCGCGCCAGTTCAATATCATCGTAACCGATGACTGCCACATCTTGCGGCACTGATAATCCAGCCTGATACAACGCATGATAAACCCCGACGGCCATCGCATCGTTGCTGGTAAATACCGCCTGTGGCACTTCATTCAGCGTCAGTAACTGATTCATGGCGTTATAGCCGCCCTGAAACTCAAAATCACTGTCGACGATATAACCCGGCAGAATCGGTAGCCCTGCGGCCGCCATTGCCCGCTTATAGCCTTCAAGACGCAATCGCGCCGGGGTTTTGTCCAGTGGACCCACAATGCAGGCAATACGGGTATAGCCGCGTGAGATCAGATAGTCGGTGGCCATTTCGCCGCCCAACAGCGAGTTATCCTGAATAATATCGCTGCTGCCTTCAAACGGTGCCCAGTCCATCATCACAGAGGGTATGGTCGGATAGCGATTCAGGATCTCAGCGGAAGGGAGATGACTTTCTGTACACATAATCAGCAGGCCATCGACGCGCTTTTGCAGCAATGTTTCCAGGCTACGGTTCATCCGCTCTTCGTCGCCCGCGGTATTACACAGCACCAGGCTATAGCCGCGCTCGTAGCAACTATTTTCTACCCCTCGCACCACTTCGGCATAAAAAGGGTTACTACTGGCGGTCAGTAACATGCCGATGGTACGGGTTTGATTGAGCTTCAGGCTGCGCGCCAGCGCCGAAGGCGCATAGTTCAGTTGCCTGATAGCGGCATCAATTTTTTCGCGAACCGCGTCACTAACAAAACGATTGTTATTAATGACGTGAGATACCGTGGAGGTAGAAACGCCCGCTAAGCGAGCGACATCTTTCATCGTGGCCAACGAGCTTACCCCTGCTGCTGCAAGAAGCTGTCGATCTCTTCACGCCATGGAACGGAAGGCTGTGCGCCATGACGCGTAACCGCAATCGCTGCCGCTGCATGGGCAAAACGCACGGCTTTTGCCATCGGCTGCTGTTCCAGTAGCGCGGTAATCAACGCGCCATTAAAGGTATCGCCTGCGGCAATGGTATCCACGGCTTTTACCCGGAAGCCTTCAATACGCTGACCCTGCCGGTTATCACTTAACCAGACTCCGCGACTTCCCAGCGTAATCAGCACGTTACTGATACCTTTATCGTGGAGTACCGCAGCGGCACGCGCGGCATCATCGTCAGTGCTGATATGAATACCAGTAAGAATCTCGGCTTCAGTTTCATTCGGCGTGATCATATCGACCAGCGACAACAACTCATCCGAAAGCTGAGTAGCCGGCGCAGGATTCAGAATAACCTGCGTCTGATGCTGTCGCGCAATACGGGCTGCCGCCAGCACGCTTTCCAGCGGCGACTCCAGCTGCATCAGCAAAGCCGATGCATCGGCAATGGTTTGCTGATGGCGCGTGACATATTCAGGAGTTAACGCGGCATTGGCGCCAGCATGAATGGCAATCGAGTTTTCACCTTCACCATTAACGAAAATCAGTGCCACCCCGGTAGCCGTACCTGCTACCGCTTCAACCGGCGTGATATCAATGCGGTCATCTTCAAGCTGCTTTCGCACACGCTCACCAATATCATCTTCGCCAACGCAGGCAATAAAAGCGATATCCGCGCCGCTGCGACCGGCAGCAACCGCCTGATTCGCGCCTTTACCGCCAAAAGCGACCTGATACTGCGTACCGACAACCGTTTCACCCGGACGAGGAAACTGCGCCAGATTAAGGATGTGATCCGCATTGATGCTGCCAAGAACAGCCAGTTTACCGGTTTTCGTCATAACTCAATCGTCCCAAAAGTGCGCCACCTTTAAAGGTGGCGCAGTGCCCTGCTTTTCTTTGATTTATTTGGTAACCAGCTTCAGGTCTACCGGATTGATCGCCTGTACTTTCTCGCCTTTCAGCACTTTATCGGCAGTTTGCACGCCAATAACGCCAATCTGCTCCGGCATCTGAGCAACGGTTGCGGCCAGTTTACCGCCTTCAACGGCTTTTACACCGTCATCGGTGCCGTCGAAGCCCACTACCACCACATCAGATTTACCGGCAGTTTGCAATGCACGTAATGCACCCAGTGCCATTTCATCATTCTGTGCGAAGACTGCCTGCACATCCGGATGGGCTGTCAGCAGGTTCTGCATCACGTTCAGACCTTTGGTTCTGTCGAAGTCAGCAGGCTGGCTGGCAAGGATGGCAAATTTGTGCGCATCGGCGGCCTGTTTAAAGCCCTCGCCGCGCTCACGCGCCGCAGAAGTGCCGGCAATACCTTGCAGTTCAATAATTTTGGCGCTTTCACCCACTTTCTTCGCGATAAAGTCACCGGCCATTTTGCCACCGAAGCGGTTATCAGAAGCGACGTGACTGACAACCTTGCCCTGCGACGCTACGCGGTCAAGCGTGATCACCGGGATATTAGCCTGATTTGCCATTTTGACGGCGTTACCCACGGCATCAGAATCGGTTGGGTTGATCAGCAGCAGTTTGGTGCCACGCACGGTGAGATCCTGCACGTTAGCCAGCTCTTTTGCCGGATTATTCTGTGAATCCAGCACCACCAGGTTATAGCCCAGTTTATCGGCTTCTTTCTGCGCGCCATCTTTTAATGAAACAAAGAACGGATTATTTAAGGTGGAAACCACCAGCGCAATGGTGTCTTTTGCCAGCGCGTTGGCACTGAGGGTGGCGCTGAGCAGTACGGCAAGTGCAGTCAGTTTTTTCATTTTCATTATGTTATTTCCTGTCCAGGTAGAGAGGGTTATTTGCTGCTTTTGTTATCCACCAGCACCGCCAGCAAAATTACCGCTGCTTTAACGATCATCTGGTAGTAGGAAGAAACACCTAATAGATTCAGCCCGTTGTTCAGGAAGCCAAGGATCAGTGCGCCAATCAGCGTACCGATAATTCTTCCTTTGCCGCCTGCCAGACTGGTACCGCCCAGCACCACTGCCGCAATCGCATCCAGCTCGTAACCAGTACCGGCGGTGGGTTGTGCGGAAGAGAGGCGCGCGACTTCAATGCTGCCCGCCAGTGCCGCCAGCATGCCGCACAGCGAATAAACGATGATTTTCACCCGTTTAACATTAATGCCGGAGAGCTGAGTCGCGGCTTCATTCCCGCCTAAGGCATAGATGTAGCGACCTAAACGGGTGTGATGCAGCATGTACCACGCCAGCAAAAATACGCCAGCCATCAGCCAGATTGGTGTTGGGATGCCCAGCGGGCGGCCAATACCAAACCAGCCAAACAGATCGGCGTTATCATTAAAACCAGTATTTACCGGGCTGCCGTTGGTATAAACCATAGTGACGCCGCGCAGCAGTAGCATCATCACCAGCGTGGCAATAAACGCCTGCACTTTGCCTATAGCAACAATGGTGCCGGTAATCGCGCCAATAAAAGCCCCCAGCGCCAGCGAAGCCGCCACGGCCACAAGCGCATTCACTTCCAGCCCGACCAGCGAAGCGGCAACCGCACCGGTCAGCGCCAGCAGCGAGCCGACCGACAGATCGATACCGGAAGTCAGGATCACCAGCGTCATGCCAACCGCCATAATGGCGTTGACGGAAGTCTGCTGCAGAATGTTAAACAGGTTATTTACGGTAAAAAAGTTCGGGCTGAGGCTGGAAACGATAGCAATCAGCACCAGCAGAGCAATCAGCGACTTCTGCTCAAGCAGCCACGCTTTGCTGAAAAAGCGGCGACGTGCCGATAACGTTTGAGTACTCATAGATGTGCTAACTCCTCGCTGTGTTGCTTGCCCACAGCGGCCGCCATAAGGGCTTCCTGCGTGGCTTGTTCAATCGGGAAATTGCCGCTGAGGCGGCCTTCATGCATCACCAGAATCCGGTCGCTCATGCCAAGAACTTCCGGCATTTCGGACGACACCAGAATGATGCTCAGCCCTTCGTCTTTAAACTGGTTGATAAGCTGATAAATCTCTTTCTTCGCCCCGACATCAACGCCACGCGTTGGCTCGTCGAGAATTAACACATCCGGGCGGGTCATCAGGCCACGGGCAATCGCCACTTTCTGCTGGTTACCGCCGGAAAGCAGGCCAATCGGCTGTTCCATCGACGGCGTTTTCACCTTAAACAGGCGAATAAAATCACCCACCGCCAGTTCCTCTTCCGCGTGCTTAAGACGTCCACCGGCATGGCTGAAATAGCGCAGCGCCGTCAGCGACATGTTCTCTTTCACTGACATGCCCAACACCAGCCCATCGCGTTTACGATCTTCCGATATATAGACAATGCCATTGGCCAGGCCCTGTTGCGGCGAGCGCGTTTGCACGTCGCGACCATCCAGCATCACCTTACCGCCGGTACGCGGCAGCGCGCCGTAAAGCACTTTCATCAGTTCAGTCCGGCCCGCGCCCATCAGGCCGGCGATTCCCAGAATTTCGCCCTTACGCAGGGAAAAGCTGACGTCATCAACTCCCGGCCCGCTAAGATTTTCCACCTTCAGACGCACTTCGCCGGGTGCCTTATCAAGACGTGGATATTGATCTTCCAGCTTGCGGCCTACCATCATCTCGATCAGCGACTCTTCACTCAGGCTTTCAACCGTGCGTTCAGCAATAAACTGGCCGTCGCGAAATACCGTTACGTCATCGCAAATCTCAAAGATCTCTTTCATGCGATGCGAGATATAGACAATGCCGCAGCCCTGCGCTTTCAGTTCGTTAATCACGCGGAACAGCGAGACGGTTTCGGTATCAGTCAGCGCATCGGTCGGCTCGTCCATCACGATCACTTTCGACTCAAAACTGAGAACTTTGGCGATCTCCACCATCTGCTGATCGCCAATCGATAAATCACCGACCAGCTTATGGCTGTCAAAGCGCAGATTCAGGCGTTGCAGTAGCGCATCGGCAGCGGCGTACATTTTCTTCCACTGAATGCCGCCAAAGCGGTTAACGAATTCGCGACCGAGGAAAATATTCTCCGCGATGCTAAGCTGAGGTATCAGGTTAAGTTCCTGATGTATAATGCCAATCCCGGCTTCCTGCGATGCCTTCGGCCCGCTGAAACTGGTCTCTTTACCCAGCCATTGCAGCGAACCGGCATCACGGGCATAAATTCCGGTCAGCACTTTCATCATGGTGGATTTCCCGGCGCCGTTTTCACCGACCAGCGCCATCACGCGGCCAGCGTAGACCGACAGCGCAGCACCGGAGAGTGCCTTCACGCCGGGGAAAGATTTATCAATGCCTTTCAGTTGCAATAACGGTTGCATGCCAGCCTCAGAAGGTCACGCCAGCGCACAGGATGACATTCGCATAGGGAGAACACTCCCCAGTGCGAATGACCGCCTGACTACGCTGAGTCTGTTGTTTGAACTGTTCATGACTGGTGTAACTAACGGTGATGATATTTCCCTGAAGTTGTTGCAAGGATTCGAGCAGTGCGATCAGTTCGCTATGAAGCTGCGGATTATGCTGCTTAATCTCTTCCGCGATGATGGCGCTTTCTACCTGCATCTCTTTCGTTACGGCTTCCGTGACCTGGATAAAACCGGGAATACCGTGCGTCAGCGCCAGATCGATGCGTTGCGGGCCAGCCGGAACAGGCAGACCGGCATCACAGATTACCAGGCTATCGGTATGCCCCATCCGGGACACCACGTAAGAAATATCAGAATTCAGTAAGCTGCCTTTTTTCATTTTTCACTCCAGAGCGAAACGTTTCGCTGATCGGGAGTTTAAAAAAAGCACAGCGGAAAACAACGGGGAGATAATAGAAGTGTGATCGCCATCGAAACGTTTCGCTGGCGGCGGGAAAAATTTGCCTTAGGCAGTAAACCTAAGGCATCAACAGTGGTGATTACAGAATTTGACTCAGGTGCAACTGCCCCATTAACAGGTGATTGTCGGCATAGTCGACCGGTATTGCGACTACCGCCGGGCCGGCGACATCCATTGCTTTACACAACGTCGGCTCCAGCGCATCAGCACTTTCTACCGCAAAGCCTGCGGCACCAAACGCTTCGGCATAGGCTTTGAAATCAATGGCACCAAACTTCACTCCAGAAACCCGCTGATATTTCTGCTCTTCCTGCATCGCCACCATATTGTAGGCATCATCGACCCAGATAATATGCAGAATATTGGCTTTCAGTCGTACTGCGGTTTCCAGCTCCATGCTGGACTGCATAAAGCCGCCATCGCCCGAAACCGACACCACTTTGCGGCTCGGATCGACCAGCCAGGCGCCAATCGCCCACGGCAACGCCACACCCATCGTTTGCTGCCCGTTAGAGATCATGATCTGCCGCGCGCGGAAGCTATACAGATAACGCGCTATCCAGATATGAAAACTGCCCATATCGACGGTCAGCGTGACATCACTGTTAATAATATCCTGCATCGCCCGCACGATACGCAGTGGATGCAGGGCAAACTGATTGAGTTGATGACCACGCAGCGCGAGAAGCTGACGCTGAGTTTGTCGATCCTGCAGGATTTCCGCCGATGCACTGCTCAGTTGCAACGGTGCGCTGATAAGCCGCGCCAGCTTATCAAGCGTCGCGGCAATATCACCCACCAGCTCAGCATCGGGCAAATAGCAGTTGTCCGTTTCTGCTGGCATCACATCAATATGCACCAGCATGGCAGTGCCGCTGTTCCACATCGCCGGCTCGTACTCTACCGGGCTGTAGCCGACGGTAATAATCAGATCCGCCTGGCGCAGTAAACGATCACCCGCCTGGTTATTAAATAAACCGACCCGACCGGCAAAGCGTGAAAAGTGTGACTGGCTGACCGCGCCAGCCGCCTGATAGGTGCTGGTCACCGGAATATGGCT
This sequence comes from Winslowiella toletana, assembly GCF_032164335.1. Classification (NCBI taxonomy): domain Bacteria; kingdom Pseudomonadati; phylum Pseudomonadota; class Gammaproteobacteria; order Enterobacterales; family Erwiniaceae; genus Winslowiella; species Winslowiella toletana. The sequence continues at coordinate 4,873,485 of NZ_CP134152.1, forward strand.
GCGCTCAAGCAAGCGATGCAGCGCCGCGGCGTTATCAGGCTGGCTGGCCATTAATCCCAACAGAATGATCGGATTTTTGGCTTCTGCGATCTTATGGGCTACCGCTTCAATGGCGTGGTCCGGCGCCGGGCCAGCCAACACGTTGCCGCGATGATTAAGCACATTGCCGCGCACCGGCTGATTAACAATATCCTGCGGCAGACTGATAAAGGCACCGCCAGGACGCCCCAGTTCGGCACGGCGAAAGGCATTAGAGATCACTTCGCCCAGCGCATCCGGCGAGGTGACTTCAACCGCGTATTTGGTCACCGGCTGGAACATGCCGACGGTATCCATACTTTGGTGCACCTGCTTGGCGCTGTCCGCCCGTTTTACCGCACCGCCGATGGCCACCAGCGGATCGCCCTCCGACGTGGCGGTCGCCATTCCGGTGATCAGATTGGAACAGCCCGGGCCAGAAGTAACCAGCGCCACACCGGCTTTACCGGTCAGACGCCCCACCGCTGCGGCCATAAAGGCGGCATTGGCTTCGTGGCGTACCGGAATGGTTTCAATGCTGGAATCCACCAGCGAATCAAATACTTTATCGATTTTCGCACCCGGAATGCCGAATACCTGCTTCACCCCCTGGGCCTCAAGCTGCGCCACCACCAGATCCGCGCCGTGGGCCCACTGCCGGATATCATTCGCCGTTTTCATATGCTCTCCGTTTCTGGTCATTAGCTCTCAACGCTGCGGATAGCATCGTCAAGGTCGTCGGGATTAAGGTTGGCTTGCAGGAAATCAGCATCCTCAGGCAGGTCAATCACCAGCTTGCTGATCTCGCCAAAGGTCAGAACGCCCTGCTGCAGCTGATAATCAAGCACGTGGCCGCCGCCCTGGCGATCGTCAGTAATAAAGTGCTCGTGGTAACCCGCGACATTGATACCCTGCATATATTGCGGCGTGCGAAAACCGATCAGCACCCCGCTGCGCTGATTAAAATGAAAGGTAGGTTGCTGCTCAACTGCCTGCATCATCGGCTTGTAGGGGCGATGCTGGCAGGGCACGGTACGGGTATCCACTTGCGAAAAGTGGCCTTCAAGACGCAGCGCACAGAATTGGTTATCAGACTTAACCTGCTGATTAATGACCTGATGCACCGCTTCGCGATCGGCGGGCTGCGAAAACTGGTGGCGATACTGCGGACGGAAGAAGGTCATCACCGCAAACGGTGTTTTTTGATGGTGATCGGCCTCACTGGCCGACCCGTCAGCCCGTAGCTGATAGACTTCACGATCGAAGGCAATCAGTTCACCATCGAGACGATTAAAAGTACCGAGGCCAAAATCACCCTTTTTCAGTAAATCGCCAATCGTTGTACTGCCTTCATACACGCCACTGAGCAGAGCGCTCATCAATGAAGTCTGATAGATAACACTTTCTGGCCTTTGTTGTTGTAGCGCTGTGACGGTTGAACTCAGCTCATCAGCACAGAAACAATCAGTTAGATGATGCTCCATTGTTTCTCTCCCGCAATAAATATTAGCAAACGTTAACTGAATCTTGACTCGATTCAGCGCTACATTCCAATATAGAACCCCCGTGACTTTGAGACGTTTTCGATATGGAACTACGATATCTGCGTTATTTTGTAGCGGTAGCGCAAACGCGCAACTTCACCCGAGCCGCTGAAATGTTAGGTATTTCACAGCCTCCGTTGAGTCAGCAAATATTACGTCTGGAGCGTGAAATTGGCACGCCGTTGCTGAAGCGACTGACGCGTGGCGTGGAGTTAACCGAAGCGGGTGAGGTATTTTACGAGGATGCCTGTCAGATCCTGGAACTGACTGGCAATGCGCTGGAGAAAGCAAAAGGTATCGCCCGTGGCGAGTCGGGGCAGCTTTCGCTTGGATTTGCCTGTTCAATCGCCTTTCACTCGGCAATCTTTAATCTGTTACAGCAATTTCAGACGCGCTATCCGGCCATGACGCTACTGCCACGTGAAGCCAATATGTCGACGCTGATGCATGATTTACAGGAAGGTTTGCTGGATGCAGCCTTTGTACGCCTGCCGTGTGAAAGCAGCAAAGCGTTTAATCTGAAGATTATCGCCAGTGAGGCAATGCGCATTGTGCTGCCCGCGTCGCATGCGCTAAATCAGCAGGCCACGCTCTCTCTGGCGCAGCTGACGGATACGCCAATGGTAACCTTTCCTCGCGAACTGGCACCCAGTCTGTATGAATCGATCATCAGTGCCTGCCTGCGCAGCGGTTTTCAGCCGCAAACCGGGCCGCAGTCGCCACAAATATCTTCCGCCATCGGAATGGTGGCCGCAGGTTTTGGCTTCGCCGTGGTACCGGCGTCACTGTGCTGCATCAATTTTCCAGGCGTCACCTTTCATCACTGCGACGATCCGGCGCTGACGACCGATATCGCGCTGGCGTGGCGTAAATGGGATCGCTCAGCATCGGTACTGCATCTGGTGCAAACGCTGGACGCGCAAAACCGGGCGGGCTAATGCCAGCCCGGCGCATTCAGGATGATTACTGAATTTTACGAATCTGCTTCACGTCCAGATCAACGGAGTTGAAATCTTTGTCCAGTTCGCCCTGGATTTCGACTTTATCGCCCGGTGCGACGGTCAGTCCATTCCAGCGCTTATCGTCGATCTCAACTTTCATCGTGCCGGTGGCATCACGGAAGATGTAATCTTCGTTGCCCACACGTTTTTCGATATTACCGCGCAAGGTTATCCAGCTGTCATCCTTCATATCCTGCGCTTGTTTTACCGTTACTACGCTACCGTTCGGGCCGCTAAAGCCACCTTTCTGTACGGAAGCGGTTGGCGCATTAGGGTCAACAAAACCCCCACTTTGCGCAGCAAGAACCGGAGTGGAAACCAGAGCGGCGATAGCTAATAAAGCGGCTGACTTTTTCATATTATTCACCTCTAATCCATTTTGAGTTTGCAGCGTTTTGCTGCGCGGTAAGTTGTCTTCGGAAGCTATTAAAGCAAAAGGTTCTTAACAGGATCTTAAGAACCCTGACCTCGACACTAAATTTTTTCATATTGAAGTAAATAGCCGATTTTAGGCGATCCTGCCTGTACAAGCCGCCCTGCATTTACGTATAAAGCCCTAAATAACGCGATGCAAAGAGATGCCGATGAGAATTTTATTAATCGAGGATGATCGCCTGATTGGCGACGGTATTAAAGCCGGCCTGGTCAAAATGGGGTTTAGCGTCGACTGGTTTTTATCCGGCAACGACGGACTACAGGCGCTGGATGCCGCCCCCTATGATGCGGTGATACTGGATCTCAGTCTGCCACAAATGGACGGGCTGGATATTTTGCGCCAGTGGCGTAAAAACGGGCAGGATGTGCCGGTACTTATTCTTACCGCGCGCGACGCGCTGGAACAGCGGGTGGCCGGTTTGCAGCAAGGCGCGGATGACTATCTGTGTAAGCCTTTCGCCCTGAGTGAAGTGGCGGCACGATTGCAGGCGCTGATTCGACGTCGCCACGGTCAGCTGCAACCGACATTGCAGCACGGCGGCGTCACGCTGGAGCCCGGCGCACGCAGCGTGACGCTGCACGGTGAGCCGCTGGTACTGAAATCCCGCGAGCTGGCGATCCTTGAGTTATTTCTGCTGAATCCAGGCCGGGTGCTGACGCGCGCCCAGCTGGAAGAGAAGTTATACAGCTGGGATGAAGATGTCTCCAGTAACGCGGTTGAAGTCCATATTCATCATCTGCGTAAAAAGTTGGGTAGCGAATTTATTCGTACCGTGCACGGCGTAGGCTACACGCTGGGAGCCGCGACATGAGTCGCATCAGCCTGCGTTTACGCTTAATCCTCGGCTTTATACTGCTGACGCTACTGTGCTGGGGTGCAGCCAGTGTTGAATCCTGGTATCAGACCCGGCATAAAATCAATGAGTTGTTTGATACGCAGCAGATGCTGTTTGCCAAGCGGCTTGCCACCATGAATCCGGAAGATCTCAGCCAGCAATCGCACTCACTGCCGAAAACCAAAAATATGGTACGTCACCATCGCGGCGAACAGGAAGATGATGCGCTGGCTTTTGCAGTATTTACCCGTGACGGCAAAATGGTGCTGAACGACGGCGATAACGGCAAGGATTTCCTGTTTAACTATCAGCAAAACGGTTTTACCGACGGCCAGCTGCGCGGCGATGATGATTTATGGCGCATGGTGTGGCTGGCAACGCCCGATCAGCGATATGTGGTTGTGGTCGGCCAGGAGTGGGAATACCGCGATGATATGACGCGCGATATTGTGCAGGCGAACCTGACGCCGTGGCTGTTTGCGCTGCCAGTGATGCTGATCCTGCTGTTCTGGCTGGTGACGCGCGAACTGGCGCCGCTGAAGCGCATCGCGTCGCAGTTACAGCAACGCTCACCGGATGACGGCTCGCCCCTTACCACCCCGCACCTGCCGCAGGAAGTCAGGCCAATTGTCGATGCACTGAATGCTCTGTTTGCGCGCATCAATCAGATGCTGCTGCGCGAGCGTCGTTTCACCTCGGATGCCGCACATGAGTTGCGCAGCCCGCTGGCGGCGCTGAAAGTCCAAACCGAAGTGGTGCAACTGGCGCATGATGATCCACAGATGCGTCATCACGCGCTGCAAAACCTGGATGCCGGCATCGATCGCGCTACCCGGCTGGTGGATCAGTTACTGACCTTATCGCGTCTGGATGCTGAAGCGACGCTGGAAAACAGTCAGCGCATCGACTTTCAGCAGTTATTACAACAGGCGGTTATTGATCACTACGCTAAAGCGCAGCAATCTGGCGTCGAGTTAAAACTGCATCTGCCGTCTGAAGCGGTGGAACGTGACGGCCATCTGTTGCTACTTACGCTGATGACTCGCAATTTGCTGGATAACGCCATTCGTTACAGCCGCACCGGCAGTACGGTGGATATCACCCTGCGCAGAAACGGATTTGAGGTGGCCGATAACGGTCCGGGAGTCAGTGAAGAGGATCTGGCACGGATTGGCGAACGTTTCTGGCGACCACCGGGACAGGAGAAATCCGGCAGCGGTCTCGGATTATCCATTGTCGATAATATTGCTCAGCTGCACGGCATGCAGGTGCGATTTGCTAATCGTGCTGAGGGGGGATTTGTCGCGGTAATTAGCTGGCGTTAAAGACATAGTTTATGGGCGGCATTTCGCCGCCCATAAAAAAATGCTAAATCTCGACCTGCGTCCCCAGTTCAATCACCCGGTTAGGCGGAATCTCAAACTGATCCGGCGCTCGCAGCGCATTGCGTTGCAGGGCGAGGAACAGTTTGCCGCGCAAACGCAAATACCATGGACGATCACCGATAATCAGCGACTCATGTGACATAAAGAACGACGTTTCCATCATCCTGCAGCTCAGCCCTTCCAGCCCGCAACGGTGGAAAATCTCTTCGACATTTGGCGTTTCACGCCAGCCGTAGCTTGCCACCACCCGCCAGAAGGTCGGCGAAAGCTGTTCAATCGTTACACGGCGAATATTGTGCACGTATGGCGCATCTTCGTTACGTAACGTCAGTAACACCACCCTTTCGTGCAACACCTTGTTATGCTTGAGATTATGTAACATGGCAAACGGAATCACATTCAGCGCACGCGACATATACACTGCGGTGCCCGGCACGCGCACCGGTGGTGATTTTTCCAGCGAGGCAATCAACGCTTCCAGTGAATTTCCATGCTCATGCATCCGACGCAGCAGGCGGAAGCGCTCGCTTTTCCAGGTGGTCATAATCACAAACATCACCAGTGCCAGGCAGAGCGGCAACCAGCCGCCGGAGAAAATTTTCACCAGGTTGGCCGTGAACAGTGGCACATCAATGCACAGCATCGCCACCAGGATCAGCCCCACAACATAACGGTTCCAGTGCCAGTTTTTGATCGCCACCGTACAGCTGAGAATGGAGGTCAGTACCATGGTGCCGGTCACCGCAATACCATAAGCCGCCGCCAGGTTGCTGGAGTGCTCAAAGCTGATAATTACAATCACTACGGCAAAGAACAGCAGCCAGTTAATCACCGGAATATAGATCTGGCCGGATTCGTTCTCAGAAGTGTGAATAATACGCATCGGCGGCAGATAGCCTAAACGAACCGCCTGGCGCGTCAGTGAGAACACCCCGGAAATCACCGCCTGCGAGGCAATCACCGTTGCCAGCGTCGCGAGAATCAGCATCGGGATCAGCGCCCATTCGGGAGCCAGCAGGAAAAAGGGATTTTTAATCGCCTCAGGATGCTTCAGCAGCAACGCGCCCTGACCAAAGTAGTTCAGCGCCAGCGACGGCACCACCACGGTAAACCACGCCAGGCGGATCGGGAATTTGCCGAAGTGGCCCATATCGGCATACAGCGCTTCCACCCCGGTGATCGCCAGTACCACTGCGCCAAGAGCAAAAAACGAAACCTGTTTATATTCAACAAAGAAGTGAATCGCCCATGAGGGATTCAGCGCCTGCAACACCTCGGGATTACCGAGAATTCCGCGTACACCCAGAACCGCCAGCACGATAAACCACAGCAGCATCACCGGAGCGAACAGCTTACCGACAATGCCGGTGCCGTGTTTCTGGATCACAAACAGCAGCGTCAGTACCGCAATCGACAGCGGCACGATATAGGGATCAAGTGAAGGCGCCGCGATTTCCAGCCCTTCAATCGCCGACATCACCGAAATTGCCGGGGTGATCACCACCTCGCCATAGAAAAAACTGCCGCCAATCAGCCCGATAATCACCAGAAATGCGGTAGCCCGGCCACCGGTATTACGGCCCGCCAGCGACATAAGGGTCAAAATCCCCCCTTCACCGGCGTTATCGGCACGCATCACATAGCTGAGATACTTCAGTGAAACCACCAGCACCAGCAGCCAGAAAATCAGCGAGAGAAAACCAAATACCGCATCGCGTTCAACGCCAAATCCAAACTGGCCGGACAGGCATTCACGCAAGGTATACAGCGGACTGGTACCAATATCGCCATACACAACACCAATCGCCGCCAGCGTTACGGCACCAAGGGACTGCTTCTTGTCAGAACTCATAGTTTCATCTTTTGTTGAAGCGGAGTGACGCGGGAATGCGCACGGCCCAAACCATCAAAAACCGCACAGTATGCACGAAATACCATAAAAACCTACCTCTGGTATCAGTCTTTAAATTTCAAATAATGTGCATCTTCACCCTTTCACGATAAAAAAGCTGACTGCTATCAATTCTTTCAAGCATGATAGCCAGTAGTGTTTGCACTCGTCTTAAAGACGACGCACAGCCCGGACATAAAGGATGATTTACTGATTATGGCTCAACCTCATTTACTGGCAGAGAGAATTTCACGCCTCAGCAATGCGTTAGAGAAAGGATTGTATGAGCGTCACCACGCCATACGTCTCTGCCTGCTGGCCGCATTAAGCGGTGAAAGTGTGTTTCTGCTCGGGCCGCCCGGCATTGCCAAAAGCCTGATTGCCCGCCGGCTAAAATACGCCTTTCAGCATGCCCGCGCCTTCGAATATCTGATGACGCGCTTTTCCACTCCGGAAGAAGTGTTTGGTCCGCTGTCGATTCAGGCACTGAAAGATGAAGGACGCTACCAGCGTCTGACTAAAGGCTATCTGCCCGATGCTGAAATTGTCTTTCTTGATGAGATCTGGAAGGCCGGACCGGCAATCCTCAACACGCTGTTAACCGCAATAAACGAACGACGTTTCCGTAACGGCGACAAAGAAGATGCCATCCCGATGCGTCTGCTGGTCACCGCATCTAACGAATTGCCGGAAGCGGACAGCGGCCTGGAAGCGCTGTACGACCGCATGCTGATTCGCCTGTGGCTGGATAACGTGCACGAAAAACAGAACTTCCGCAGCATGCTGACCCACCAGCAGGATGAAAACGCCAACCCGGTGGCCGAAAACCTCTGCATCAGCGATGAGGAATACCGCGAATGGCTGCAAGGTATCAGCCAGGTGTCGCTGCCTGACAATGTGTTTGAGTTGATCTATCAGCTACGTCAGCAGCTGGAAAACCTGCCGGATGCACCTTACATCTCCGACCGTCGCTGGAAAAAAGCGATTCATCTGTTGCAGGCCTGCGCTTTTTACAGCGGACGTAACTCGATTGCCCCTATCGATCTGATTTTGCTGAAAGACTGTCTGTGGCATGACGTTGAATCAATGAAATTACTCGATCGCGAAATCGATACGCTGATCACGCAATATGCCTGGCAGCAGCAGCCGCTACTGATCAAATTACAGCAAATTGCCGCCCGCCGACTGGCGTTGCAACAGCAGCAAAGTATTGAGCAGGCGATCAAACTGGAAAAACACGGCGGTATGTTCAGCCGCAAGCCACACTACGAGCTACCCGCCACGCTCAGCGACGATCAGTTAACCCTGATGCTGCAAAAACCGCTGATGCTGCACGATATGCAAGTCACCCACGTGGTTATCGCCCGAGAAGCGCTGCATCACTGGTTGCAAAAATCGGGTGAGATTCGCGGCAAACTCAACGGTATCGGCTTTGCCCAGACGCTGGATATGCAGGTGGATGGTAATGACTGCCTGACACTGCGCGACGTCAGTCTGCAAGCCTCCCGCCTGATGCTGCCCGGTAAACAACAGACCGCGATGCCGGAAGAAATCGCGCAAGCGCTGGATGAGCTGGATAACCAGCTGCGCGGACAGCGCACGCTGTTCAGCCAGCATCAGCGCTGCCTGTTTATCAGCGACGACTGGTTGGCGCGCATCGAAACCAGCCTGCAGGACGTGGCGGAACAGCTGAAACAGGCGCGTAAATGATCTCGCTGGAGACGCTCAGCACCCTGCTGTCGATCGGTGAAGGTGAACTGATTGAAGAGCTAATCCTGGTTCTGCTGGCGTCGCCACAGCTGGCGCTGTTTTTCGAAAAATTTCCACGGATGAAAAAAGCGCTGCTGCGCGATCTGCCGCGCTGGAAGGCAGAGATTCTGGAAAACCTGAAAACCACGCCGGTGCCGGAAGCGCTGGCGAAAGAGTTCGCGCTGTTTCAGCAGTATCAGACCTTCAGTAACTCAATTTTCAGCCAGCAGCTGGCAGCACTGCTGGCGGAACTGGACAGCTTACAGTCTCCCTTTACCGAACAGGCGAATGAACTGATTTCCCACAGTGAAATCGGTAATCTCAGCCAGGCGCAGCACACGCTGTTTTTACAACGCTGGCGCTTAAACCTCACCCTGCAAACCCTGACGCTGAATCAGCAACTGCTGGAACAGGAGCGCGAGAAACTGCTGGCGGAGCTGCAACAGCGGCTGGCGATCAGCGGCCAGCTGGCTCCGGTACTGGCGGATGATGATGAAGCCGCCGCCGGGCGTTTATGGGATATGAGCGCCAGCAAGTTGCAGTACGGTGACTATAAACTGATCGTGCAATATGGTGACTTTCTCGCTCAGCAGCCGGAATTATTGAAGCTGGCCGAACAGCTGGGCCGCAGCCGTGAAGCCAAATCGGTGCCGTCGCAGGATGCTCCAATGGAAACCTTTCATCAGCTGGTGCATCAGCCTGATAACGTGCCGGAAGAGGTCAGCGGCCTGCATCAGAGTGACGACGTGCTGCGTCTGCTGCCACCGGAGCTGGCGACGCTCGGCATCAGCGAACTGGAGATCGAGTTTTATCGTCGGCTGGTAGAAAAACGCCTGATGACTTATCGCCTGCAGGGCGATGCCTGGCATGAAAAAATTACCCAGCGTCCGGTCACCCACCAGCAGCATGAAGATCAGCCGCGTGGGCCGTTTATCGTTTGTGTCGATACCTCCGGCTCAATGGGTGGATTTAATGAGCGTTGTGCTAAAGCGTTCTGCCTGGCGCTGTTGAAGGTGGCGCTGGCCGATAAACGCCGCTGCTACATAATGCTGTTTGCCCACGACGTGGTGGGCTATGAACTGACCGGCGATGATGGCATCGCGCAGGCGATTCGTTTTCTCAGTCAGCGCTTTCGCGGCGGTACCGATCTGGCGGCGTGCCTCGACGCCGTGGTTAAACGAATGGAAGGCAGCATCTGGCAGGAAGCCGATGCGGTGATAGTGTCAGACTTTATCGCCCAGCGATTGCCGGATACGCTAATCAAAACCATTAAACAGCGGCAGGTACAGCAGCAACAGCGCTTCCATGCGGTAGCGATGTCAGCCCATGGCAAGCCGGGTATTCTGCGTATTTTCGATCATATCTGGCGTTTCGATACCGGGCTGAAGAGCCGCCTGCTGCGCCGCTGGAAACGTTAAGAAACATTCCGGCAAAGCTTATTTGCTATAGTCATAAATTATCCTTGTGCCAGTTGGCAGCCCGGGAGCAAAAAGTGACTCAGCAACAACACAACAACAATGCAGGCTTACCGTTACCCACCCGCACATTACTTTTGAGCGGCAGCAATCCCGAACAGAAGCGTCAGGAGATCCTTGATTACTTCAGCCAGACCTGGCAGCTGTATGAGGATCTTTTCGACTGCCTCGCCGATCGGCGCGCCTGGTTTACTAAAGCAATCTCATTACGCCATCCGTTAATCTTCTATTTTGGCCATACCGCCACCTTTTACATCAATAAACTGATGGCCGGTCAGTACCTTAATCAGCGTGTTGATGACGGTATCGAAGCGATGATGGCGATCGGCGTCGACGAAATGAGCTGGGACGATCTTGATACCAGCCACTATCAGTGGCCGTCAGTGGAAGAGCTGCGCGACTATCGCGGTAAAGTCAAAACCACGGTCAGCGAATTTATCAAAACCATGCCGCTCACTTTGCCAATAGACTGGAACAGCCCGGCGTGGGTGATTTTAATGGGCATCGAACACGAGCGAATCCATCTGGAAACCTCCAGCGTGCTGATACGTCAGCTGCCGGTGGAATGGGTCACGCCGCAGCCACACTGGCCGGTGTGCCAGCAGGCACGCCATAATCGCCACGAAGTGCCGCAAAACAGTCTGCTGTCGGTAGCGGCGGGTTCGGTTACCCAAGGTAAGCGCGATGATACCTACGGCTGGGATAACGAGTACGGCACGCTGCACAGTGAAGTCAACGCGTTTAAAGCCAGTCAGATGCTGGTCAGTAATGCTGAATTTTTTGAATTTATCGCTGCTGGCGGTTATCTGCAGCAGCAGTGGTGGGATGACGAAGGCTGGCGCTGGCGTGAGTTTGCCACGGCGGATAAACCCACTTTCTGGGTCGGTGATATTACGCAACCCGATCGGCTAAAACTGCGCCTGATGACTGAAGAAGTGGCAATGCCATGGGACTGGCCAGCTGAAGTTAACCAGCTGGAAGCCGCGGCGTTTTGCCGCTGGAAGGCCGGTGAAACCGGCAAATCCATTCAGCTGCCCAGCGAAGCGGAATGGTATCTGCTGCGTGAGCAACTGGCAGGCGATCAGCCGGACTGGCAACAGGCACCGGGCAATATCAATCTTGAGTACTGGGCCTCATCCTGCCCGGTGGATTGTTTTGCCCAGGGTGAATTCTTCGACCTGATTGGTAATGTCTGGCAATGGACCACCACGCCGACTAACGGTCTGGAAGGCTTTAAAGTCCATCCGCTTTACGACGACTTCTCGACGCCAACCTTTGATGGTAAACACTCACTGATTAAAGGTGGCAGCTGGATTTCTACCGGCAACGAAGCGCTGAAGTCATCACGTTATGCCTTCCGTCGCCATTTCTTCCAGCACGCCGGTTTCCGCTACGTGGTTTCCTCGCATCAGGAAAAAATGACGCTGAATCCTTATGAAACCGACAGCATGGTGTCGCAGTACCTCGATTTTCAGTACGGTCCGCAATACTTTGGCGTAGAGAACTATGGCAAAGCGCTGGTGGATATTGCCTGTCAGCTGACCGACAAACGCGGCCGGGCGTTGGATATTGGCTGCGCTACCGGCCGCGCCAGCTTCGAACTGGCTCGTCACTTCGATCAGGTCGTCGGCATGGATTACTCAGCGCGCTTTATCGACGTGGCGTTACAGCTCACCAGCGGAGAAGATTTCCGTTACGTCACTCAGGAAGAGGGTGAACTGGTGGAATACCGTCAGGTTCGGTTAAAAGATTTCGATCTCGGCGCTGAGCAGGCTGCCCGCATTCAGTTTGTGCAGGGCGATGCCTGCAATCTTAAGCCGCAGCCGGATCATTACGATCTGGTACTGGCATCCAATCTGATCGACCGCCTGCGCCAGCCTGCACGTTTTCTGCAGGACGTCACCACCATGCTGCGTTCCGGTGGGGTGCTAATGCTGTCATCGCCTTACACCTGGCTGGAAGAGTTCACGCCGAAAGAGAACTGGCTGGGCGGCATTCGCGAAAACGGTGAGGCGCTCACCACTTATCAGGCGCTGCAACGCCTGCTGGCCGCTGATTTTGAAGAAATCGCCCCGGCGCAGGATGTACCGTTTGTTATTCGTGAAACCGCACGTAAATACCAGCACAGCGTGGCGCAGCTAAGCGTCTGGCGTAAACGTTAATCCCCCGGTCACGGCCTGCAACTGCGGGCTGTGATCCCTTCCCCTTCGCGACAGCAACTAACCTGTGATTAAATGGCCGCTAATTCATTAACGGGCCTTTGTGTCACCCTCACCGGAGTAGAACGTGGCGGACAATCTGCAAATAGACAACCTCGATCGCGGCATTCTCAATGCGCTGATGGATAATGCGCGTTCTGCCTATGCCGAGCTGGCAAAACAATTTAACGTCAGTCCAGGCACTATCCACGTGCGGGTAGAGAAGATGAAGCAGGCGGGAATTATCAAAGGCACGCGGCTGGAGATCGACCCTAAGCATCTGGGATACGACGTCTGCTGCTTTATTGGCATCATCCTGAAAAGCGCTAAGGATTATCCGTCCGCGCTGGCCCGGCTGGAGAGTCTTGATGAAGTGGTGGAAGCCTACTATACCACCGGCCACTACAGCATCTTTATTAAGGTGATGTGCCGGTCAATTGATGCACTGCAACAGGTGTTGATCAATAAGATCCAGACCATCGATGAGATACAGTCCACCGAAACCCTGATCTCGTTGCAAAACCCAATTATGCGCACCATTAAGCCGTGATCTGTGGATAAAGTTATTCACTAAAAATAAACCCGGTGACCGAGTGACCGGTCACCATTATTCAGCAGCTTTATAATTATTTAACTGGATTCCACAGCGCCTGAACAGCAGCCGGACTCCAGTGCTGCATCGCTGAGTGTGCCTGCAGGCAGCGATATTCTTTGCCCTGATATTTTACCGTATCGCCTGCTTTATAATTCACGCCGACTTGCCACTCCTTAACAGACGGATCCGTTGGGTCTACTGGCTCCACTGGGTCGACAGGGATAACCGGGTCAACGGGTTCAACAGGAACAACGGGGTCGATGGGATCAATTACTTCCTGCGGAATTTTTGCCTCTACCGTATTACTGGCCGGTGAAACATTGCCGGCCGCGTCTACCGCCATAACGTAGTAGCTGTATTCAACCTCTGGTTGCGCCGTACGATCCAGCCAGCCGGTCGTGGTGGTCACATCAACACGGATGCTATTTCGATAGATCCAGTAACCAGTGACGCCGACATTATCTTCTGAACGCTGCCAGCTGAGACGAATATTCTCACCCTGCACACTGGCATTCAGATCCGCTGGCGCAGAAGGCGCAATATCGTCCTCTCCAGGTTTGCCCGGCTCACCCATCGCATTATCCGCTGCGGTTTTCATTTCGTTGATATAATCGACCTGATCTTCCATATTCATCTGCTCAGTGCTGGCACCAAGCGTCCAGACAAAGAAGCCGCCATAATTGTTTTCCGCCTGCCATTCAGCACGCGCAATATTATTCTGCCTGCTTTCAACAAAGTTACCTTCCGCGGCCCATTGTTTATTGATAGTGGCACCAACAACAATTTTAGACGCATCGCCAACTGCTCTGGCATAGTTTGCCATGGCAACTTTATATCTGAAGTTACGACCAGCGTCATAAGTCATGACATTGAAAAAGTCGTAAACATCCTTACTTTTTGCTAACAGTGATAAGACTTCACCGTGGTGCGAAGAGCGTTTATCTTCAACGTAAGAACAATCCTTCTCGACAGTATTATTCATACATTCGACAGGATCGGCCCCCACATGATAAGTCGTTAAGCTCAATAGTTTTTTAGAATCAGGCCCCAACAGTTCACGCACACGCTGCGACAACTTCAACAGGTTATCATTCTCTTCCTCGGTCAGACGTGCCTCTTTCTCGAAATCAAAATCGATTCCGTCCAGATAGACCGTTCCTGCACGCTGATAAGCCCCCATATTACAGGAGCCGTCCCAGTTCTGGGACTGACACTCCCCAACCAGCTCTTCAGGCTTGAGATTTTTTTTATACACCGGGAACGGCGTGTTCAGTTTCTTCACCAGCCCTTTTGCTACTTTTTCCCGGCCAGCTTCGCTATTAAGATGAGACCAGATTTCTTCATAAGTCTGACCGCCAAAAGCGATCATCATTTTCTTTTGCGGCTGTGCCAGTTTAACCTGAGTCCAGGTTGAATAAGCAACAGGCATCCAGTACCCATCATAAGCAGGAACCGAGGCGATATTATCGGAGGTTTCGATATTACCTTCACTATCCCATTTACCGAATGATAATAAGAAAGTATCAACCTTAGAGCTTTTAATAACATCGGCGTCATCATTATGAAGACCCCACGATGTTAAATAACTGATAGTACGATTTTGTTCTGATGCCGATACAGTTTGAGCAAACAGAGTCACACCAATAATCAGAGAAAAAGGTATCTTTTTCATAATATATCCAGATGATAAACAATAATAATGTCTGAATATCATACTGAGTTTTGACTGAAGAATTTTCTGTTAATAAATAAGAAGCCTGGAAAAAAATTAAAATACGCAATTAAAATAAGAGCTAATCAAACTATCTTAATAACGTCACGTTTAACCTGGGTTGAAATCTGAAAGAGGGAAAAGTGATAGATCTCGCTGCAATATCCTTACTTTTCCACAGGTAGATCACAGCGTGATCACAGCGTACAATGCTCTCCTTTATTGTTCAGGGATCGCATCATGGCCGACATTACCTTAATCAGTGGCAGCACCTTAGGCAGCGCAGAGTACGTTGCTGAGCATCTGGCAGAAAAGCTGGAAGAGGCAGGCTTTACTACCGAGACCTTTCACGGCCCGGAATTAGAAGAACTGCCACAGCAAGGTGTCTGGCTGGTCGTGACGTCAACCCATGGTGCAGGCGACTTGCCTGACAATCTGCAATCGCTGTTTGATGAGATAACTGAACAGCAGCCCGATCTGTCAGCGCTGCGTTATGGTGCCGTTGGAATTGGCAATCGCGAATACGATCTGTTTTGTGGTGCTATAGATAAGATGGACAGCTTATTAACTGCACGGGGTGCAAAACGAATCGGTGATCGTCTGGATATCGACGTGATGGAACATGAGATCCCTGAAGATCCGGCAGAGGTATGGGTAGAGAGCTGGAAATCGCTGGTTTAATCATCAGGAAGAGGTTCGACTGAGCCTCTTTTTACCGCAGCAGAGACTTTTTTTTACCGGATCCGCGTTTTTTTATACTTATTTTGTGCAATTTAACCGCGATCGTTTGTGGATAACTACTGTATTGACCCCCTAATAACCGGTTGTTATCCCAAGAACAAAGCTGGTCACTCCTTGAGCCTGTGTATAACCTGCCATTTAGATCCCAGCTTATACTGAAAAGGATCACCGATCATTCACAGCATTGGATCCTCACTAATTGGTTGATCGCCTTGATCAAAAAACGCTTATCCACAGAGATCGTCGATCCTAATAAGAGATCTAATAAAGAGATCCTTAAATAAAAAAGATCTTTCTTTTTAAACCCTGACGATCCCGGTGCTTTCGCCATCGGCTAAAGTTGAGTAGAATCCACGGCCCAGGGAAATCTCCCTGACCGTCCAATCGCGAGGTGCAGTACCATGTTCTATCCAGATCCTTTTGACGTCATCGTAATCGGTGGTGGTCATGCGGGAACAGAAGCCGCGATGGCTGCTGCCCGAATGGGTCAACAAACCCTGTTGTTAACCCACAACATCGACACGCTGGGGCAAATGTCCTGTAATCCGGCGATCGGTGGCATCGGTAAGGGACATCTGGTTAAAGAAGTGGATGCACTGGGTGGCCTGATGGCAACCGCAATCGATCAGGCAGGCATTCAGTTTAGGATACTAAACGCCAGCAAAGGCCCGGCGGTGCGTGCAACCCGTGCCCAGGCTGACCGCGTGCTGTATCGCCAGGCGGTTCGCACCGCGCTGGAAAACCAGCCTAATCTGATGATCTTCCAGCAGGCAGTAGAAGATCTGATTGTCGAAAACGATCGGGTGGTCGGCGCTGTGACCCAAATGGGTCTGAAATTCCGTGCGAAAGCCGTAGTGCTGACGGTCGGCACTTTCCTCGACGGAAAAATTCATATCGGACTGGATAACTACAGCGGTGGCCGTGCTGGCGATCCGCCATCCATTCCGCTGGCACGCCGTCTGCGTGAGTTACCGCTGCGCGTTAGCCGCCTGAAAACCGGTACTCCACCGCGTATCGACGCGCGTACTATCGATTTCAGCGTACTGGCACCGCAACACGGTGATAATCCCATGCCGGTATTCTCGTTTATGGGCAATGTGTCTCAGCATCCACAACAAGTGCCTTGCTACATCACCTATACCAACGAAAAAACCCATGACGTGATCCGTAATAACCTCGATCGCAGCCCGATGTATGCTGGTGTTATCGAAGGAATTGGCCCACGTTACTGTCCGTCGATCGAAGATAAAGTGATGCGCTTTGCCGATCGTAACGCGCACCAGATTTTCCTTGAGCCTGAAGGCTTAACCAGCAACGAGATCTATCCGAACGGCATCTCCACCAGTCTGCCATTTGACGTCCAGATGCAGATCGTCCGGTCAATGCAGGGCATGGAAAACGCGCGTATTGTCCGTCCCGGTTATGCGATCGAGTATGATTTCTTCGATCCGCGCGATCTGAAACCGACGCTGGAAAGTAAATATATCAACGGTTTGTTCTTTGCCGGTCAGATCAACGGTACTACCGGTTACGAAGAGGCTGCGGCTCAGGGACTGCTGGCCGGTCTGAATGCTGGTCGTCTCTCCGCCGACAAAGAGAGCTGGGCGCCGCGTCGCGATCAGGCATACCTTGGCGTGCTGGTGGACGATCTTTGCACCCTTGGTACAAAAGAACCGTACCGCATGTTCACTTCACGTGCCGAATATCGTCTGATGCTACGTGAAGACAACGCCGATCTACGTCTGACGGAAGCCGGTCGCGAGCTCGGCCTGGTCGATGATGCCCGTTGGGCGCGTTATAACCAGAAACTCGAGAGCATCGAACTGGAGCGTCAGCGTCTGCGTGATATCTGGGTACATCCGAAATCAGCCAGCGTCGATGAGATTAACAGCGTGCTGAGCGCCGGTCTGACCAAGGAAGCCAGTGGTGAAGATTTACTGCGCCGTCCGGAAATGACTTACGAAAAACTGATGAGCCTGAGCCTGTTTGCACCGGCACTGAGCGATGCTCAGGCTGCCGAACAGGTTGAGATTCAGGTGAAGTATGAAGGTTACATCGCGCGCCAGCAGGAAGAGATCGATCGCCAGCAGCGCAATGAAAACACGCTGCTGCCTGCGACGCTCGACTATCATCAGGTAACAGGTCTGTCGAACGAAGTGATCGCCAAACTTAACGATCATAAACCAGGTTCGATCGGCCAGGCATCGCGTATTTCTGGTGTCACACCGGCCGCGATCTCGATTCTGCTGATTTATCTCAAGAAACAGGGTCTGTTACGTAAAAGCGCCTGATACTCTGTTATCAACGGGAGCCGTAAGCGGCTCCCCCTGCACCACCCGTTACAGACCACAAAATTTACGGAACCTGCTGTGATTAACCAACTCTCTTCCCTGCTTAAAGCCGCCAACATTTCTCTGTCCGATCAGCAAAAGCAACAGCTGGTGGGCTACGTTGAAATGCTGCACAAGTGGAACAAAGCCTATAACCTGACTTCAGTGCGTGAGCCTGAACAGATGCTGGTGCGCCATATTCTCGACAGCATCGTGGTTGAGCCGCATTTGCAGGGTAGTCGGTTTATTGATGTCGGAACCGGGCCTGGGCTGCCTGGCGTGCCGCTGGCTATCGTGCGTCCTGACGCTCATTTTACCCTGCTGGATAGTCTGGGTAAGCGTGTACGTTTCCTTCGTCAGGTACAGCATGAACTGAAGCTGGAGAACATTGAGCCGGTACAGAGTCGGGTGGAAGAGTTCCCTTCCGAGCCGCCTTTTGATGGCGTGATCAGCCGCGCATTTGCTTCACTCAATGATATGTTGAGCTGGTGTCATCATCTGCCGGGCAAAAACGGCGCATTTTATGCGCTGAAAGGCGTGCTGCCGGCCGATGAAATTGCGGCCCTGCCAGACGGTTTTAGCGTGAAAGAGACCATTCGTCTCAGCGTTCCGCAGCTGGAAGGTGAGCGTCACCTGGTGATTATCAAGGCAAATTAACCCTTTTCATAGTCAGGACATTGCATTGTGCCTTGTTGCACATAATGCGCATGCTGTACAAGAAATCGCCGGTTATGCGTTTTAGGCAGCACGTTTTTGTCAATGATGATGTTTTGTTCAGGTTAAATCGTCAGGCGGAAATTATCGGACATGATTAGTAACATTTAACGTTAATGTCACATTCCATTATCATGCTTATCACTTTTACCGGGTTGTTAAAGTGATTCAATAGTCACGGATGAAAATATATCTTCATTATAAGTTGGCGTGAGTAATGTAATTATTGCCATTAAAAGTTTGCTGACGATGTCAATATAGGCTTTTAATTGATGTTAATTGTCATTTTCACATTAATTTTTAGTATGTGTATGTTTTTTAATGGTTTTATTTTTCATTTTTCCACGAAATCAGTAAAGGTTCAGTATGATATTTCGCCATTACATTACTGATTTGTGATCTGAAGCACGCTTTATGAGCAAGCTATCGCGCTTATTACGGTAAATTTACTTCGGTTTACCGTTCTTTGCGCTTTTGAAAAATAGCCCCTCAGAAAGAAATTTAAATAATTGTTCACCTTTTCTCTACTTATCGATTGAAATCGCAGGTGCGCCCCGTATAATTTGCTCGTTTTTTGCTGCTTGACTCAAATGAGTAAAGGCAGTTTTATACGGCACGGGACATACCCCGAACGGGGCAGGAGAGTTAAGCGTCATGTCAGTGTCTCTTTACAGTGTGAAATTTGCCCGAACCGTGCTGCTTATTCAGCTGGTGACTTTTGTCGTAATCGGATTGCTGTTTACTCTGAAAGATATCACGTGGGGCGCATCTGCTATCGCCGGTGGACTGGCAGCCTGGCTGCCTAACGTGTTTTTTATGATTTTAGCCTGGCGCCTTCAGGCGCAATCACCCGCGAAAGGCCGTGTTGCCTGGAGCTTCGTCATCGGCGAAGTGTTGAAGGTGTTTGCCACGATTATTCTCATTATCGTGGCGCTGGGTGTGTTCGGCGCGGTATTTATGCCGCTCGGGCTGACGTGGTTATCGGTGCTGGTTGTGCAGATACTGGCACCGGCTGTAATTAACAACAAAGGGTAAGAGGCATCATGGCTGCAGGAGAAATCTCTACTCCGCAAGATTACATAGGTCACCACCTGAATAACCTTCAGCTGGACCTGCGTACTTTCGAGTTAGTGAACCCGCACGACGCGCCCGCGTCTTTCTGGGTATTAAATATCGATTCCATGTTTTTCTCCGTGGTGCTGGGCCTGCTGTTCCTGGTACTGTTCCGTAAAGTGGCGAAAGCAGCCACCAGCGGCGTTCCGGGGAAATTCCAGACGGCTATTGAACTGGTGGTAGGTTTTGTCGACGGTAACGTTCGCGACATGTACCACGGTAAAAGCAAGCTTATCGCTCCGCTGGCCCTGACGATTTTCGTCTGGGTGTTCCTGATGAACTTCATGGATCTGCTGCCTATCGACCTGCTGCCGTATATCGGTGAGCATGTGTTCGGTCTGCCAGCACTGCGCGTTGTCCCTACAGCTGACGTTAACGTCACCCTGTCGATGGCACTGGGCGTATTTATTTTGATTCTGTTCTACAGCATCAAGATGAAAGGCATCGGCGGCTTTACAAAAGAGCTGACCCTGCAACCCTTTAATCACCCGATCTTCATCCCTATCAACCTGATTCTTGAAGGTGTGAGCCTGCTGTCCAAACCGGTTTCTCTTGGTCTGCGACTGTTCGGCAACATGTATGCGGGTGAATTGATTTTTATCCTGATTGCCGGTCTGCTGCCGTGGTGGTCACAGTGGGTTCTGAGTGTGCCTTGGGCCATTTTCCACATCCTGATCATTTCGCTGCAGGCTTTCATTTTCATGGTCTTAACGATTGTCTATCTGTCGATGGCATCTGAAGAACATTGATTTTTTCTCAACACTACTGCGTTATAACTGAAACAAACTGGAGACTGTCATGGAAAACCTGAATATGGATCTGCTGTACATGGCTGCCGCTGTGATGATGGGCCTGGCGGCAATCGGTGCTGCGATCGGTATCGGCATCCTCGGAGGTAAATTCCTGGAAGGCGCTGCGCGTCAACCGGATCTGATTCCTCTGCTGCGTACGCAGTTCTTTGTTGTCATGGGTCTGGTGGATGCAATCCCGATGATCGCTGTTGGTCTGGGTCTGTACGTGATGTTTGCTGTCGCGTAGTAACAGATTGTTCATCGGCAACACGGTAAATGTTGAGCGATGAACGGATTCTGCAGGTTGTCTATGATGACGGCAGATAAAGTTAACTTAACAAGAGGCATTGTGCTGTGAACCTTAACGCAACAATCCTCGGCCAGGCTATCGCGTTCGTCCTGTTTGTCCTGTTCTGCATGAAGTACGTATGGCCGCCGATTATGGCTGCCATCGAAAAGCGCCAGAAAGAAATTGCTGAAGGCCTTGCTTCCGCTGAACGTGCCAAAAAAGATTTGGATCTCGCGCAGGCTAATGCGACCGACCAGCTGAAAAAAGCGAAAGAAGAAGCTCAGGTAATCATTGAACAGGCTAATAAGCGCCGTTCACAGATCCTGGACGAAGCTAAAGCTGAGGCTGAGCAGGAACGTAGCAAGATCGTGAACCAAGCGCAGGCAGAAATTGATGCTGAGCGTAAACGTGCACGTGAAGAGTTGCGTAAGCAAGTCGCGATGCTGGCTGTTGCCGGCGCCGAGAAGATCATTGAACGTTCCGTGGATGAAGCTGCTAACAGCGACATCGTAGATAAACTGGTCGCTGAACTGTAAGGAGGGAGGGGCTGATGTCTGAATTTGTAACTGTAGCTCGCCCCTACGCCAAAGCAGCTTTTGACTTTGCTGTTGAGCATCAAAGTGTCGATCGCTGGCAGCAGATGCTGGCGTTTGCCGCTGAAGTGGCAAGCAATGAACAGATGACAGAACTTCTCTCCGGCGCATTGGCGCCGGAAGCTACGTCTGCATCTTTCAATGCAATCTGTGGTGATCAACTCGATGACGCAGGCCAGAACCTGATTAAGGTGATGGCAGAAAACGGACGTTTACAAGCGCTCCCGGATGTTCTGGCTCAGTATATTCAACTGCGTGCCGCATATGATGCGACCGCTGAAGTTGAAGTCATCTCCGCCAGCACTCTGAGTGACGAACAGCTGAGTAAAATCAGCACCGCGATGGAAAAACGTCTGTCACGCAAAGTTAAGCTGAAATGCAAAATTGATAAGTCTGTAATGGCAGGCGTTATCATCCGCTCGGGTGATATGGTGATTGATGGCAGCGTACGCGGCCGTCTTGAGCGTCTGGCAGACGTCTTGCAGTCTTAAGGGGACTGGAGCATATGCAACTGAATTCCACCGAAATCAGCGAACTGATCAAGCAGCGCATTGCTCAGTTCAATGTCGTGAGTGAAGCTCACAACGAAGGTACTATTGTTTCTGTAAGTGACGGTATCATCCGCGTACACGGCCTGGCCGATGTGATGCAGGGTGAGATGATTGCCCTGCCGGGTAACCGTTACGCTATCGCACTGAACCTCGAGCGCGACTCGGTAGGTGCAGTAGTTATGGGCCCATACTCTGACCTCGCCGAAGGCATGAAAGTTAAGTGTACTGGCCGTATTCTGGAAGTTCCTGTCGGTCGTGGCCTGCTGGGCCGCGTGGTGAACACCCTGGGTGCACCAATCGATGGCAAAGGCGCCATTGATAACGACGGCTTCTCGCCAATCGAAGTGATTGCACCAGGCGTTATCGAGCGCCAGGGTGTTGACCAGCCTGTACAGACTGGTTACAAATCCGTCGATGCAATGATTCCAATCGGCCGTGGCCAGCGTGAGCTGATCATCGGTGACCGTCAGACCGGTAAAACCGCGATGGCGATCGATGCGATCATCAACCAGCGTGATTCCGGTATTAAATGCGTGTACGTGGCTATCGGCCAGAAAGCGTCCACCATTTCTAACGTGGTTCGTAAGCTGGAAGAACACAACGCGCTGGCTAACACCATCGTTGTGGTTGCTACCGCATCAGAATCTGCTGCACTGCAGTACCTGGCACCGTATGCCGGTTGTGCAATGGGCGAATATTTCCGTGACCGCGGTGAAGATGCGCTGATCGTATACGATGACCTGTCTAAACAGGCTGTTGCTTACCGTCAGGTTTCCCTGCTGCTGCGTCGTCCACCGGGTCGTGAAGCATTCCCTGGTGACGTGTTCTACCTCCACTCCCGTCTGCTGGAGCGTGCATCACGCGTTAACGCTGAGTACGTTGAAGCATTCACCAAAGGTGAAGTGAAAGGTAAAACCGGTTCTCTGACTGCTCTGCCAATCATTGAAACCCAGGCGGGTGACGTTTCTGCGTTCGTTCCAACCAACGTAATCTCGATTACCGATGGTCAGATCTTCCTGGAAACTAACCTGTTTAACTCCGGTATTCGTCCGGCAGTTAACCCGGGTATCTCGGTATCGCGTGTTGGTGGTGCTGCTCAGACCAAGATCATCAAGAAACTGTCCGGTGGTATCCGTACCGCTCTGGCACAGTATCGTGAACTGGCGGCGTTCTCTCAGTTCGCTTCCGATCTGGATGAAGCAACCCGTAAACAGCTGAGCCATGGTCAGAAAGTGACCGAGCTGCTGAAGCAGAAACAGTATGCACCAATGTCTGTTGCACAGCAGGGTCTGGTACTGTTCGCTGCTGAGCGTGGCTTCCTGAATGACGTCGAACTGGCGAAAATCGGTAGCTTCGAAGCAGCGCTGCTGGCTTACGCGGATCGCGATCACGTCGAGCTGATGGCTGAAATCAACCAGTCGGGTAACTATAACAACGAAATCGAAGAGAAGCTGAAAGGCCTCCTCGAAACGTTCAAAGCAACCCAGTCCTGGTAACGTCTGGCGGCTTGTCCTTTTAGGGCAGGCCGCAAGGCTTTGAGGAGAAGCTTATGGCCGGCGCAAAAGAGATACGTAGTAAGATCGGAAGCGTCCAGAATACGCAAAAGATCACCAAAGCGATGGAAATGGTCGCCGCCTCCAAAATGCGTAAATCGCAGGAACGCATGGCAGCCAGCCGTCCTTATGCAGAGACTATGCGCACAGTGATTGGTCACATTGCGCTTGGTAATCTGGAGTACAAGCACCCTTACCTCGAGGAGCGCGACGTTAAGCGCGTCGGCTACCTGGTCGTTTCTACCGACCGCGGGCTTTGTGGTGGTTTGAACATTAACCTGTTCAAAAAATTGCTGGCTGATATGAAAGCCTGGTCTGATAAAGGCGTCGAGAGCGATCTGGCGATTATCGGTTCCAAAGGTCTGTCATTCTTCAGCTCTGTAGGGACTAAAGTGGTTGCTCAGGTCAGCGGTATGGGAGATAAACCTTCCGTATCTGAACTGATTGGCCCGGTAAAAGTCATGCTGCAGGCTTACGATGAAGGCCGCTTAGATAAGCTGTTTATCGTCAGCAACAAATTTGTCAACACCATGTCTCAGTCTCCTCAGATCACTCAGCTGCTGCCATTACCACCGGCAGAAGACGAAGAAGATCTGAAGAAAAAGACCTGGGATTACCTGTATGAGCCGGATCCGAAAGGGCTGCTGGATACTTTACTGCGTCGCTATGTAGAGTCTCAGGTTTACCAGGGTGTTGTAGAAAACCTGGCCAGCGAGCAGGCCGCGCGTATGGTGGCGATGAAAGCTGCAACCGATAACGGCGGTAACCTGATCAAAGAGCTGCAGTTGGTATACAACAAAGCTCGTCAGGCCAGCATCACCCAGGAACTTACCGAGATTGTCTCGGGGGCCTCCGCGGTTTAACCAGGTATACCCAAGTAGCTGAAGTGGCAGCAGAGCTATAAAATTGATGAAAGTCAGCGAGTTACGCCGCTGTCACTTAAGTGAAGCTGGGTATAAACGAATTAGGTAGAGGATTCAAGATGGCTACTGGAAAGATTGTCCAGGTTATCGGCGCCGTGGTGGACGTCGAGTTCCCTCAGGACGCAGTACCACAAGTGTACAGCGCCCTTGAGGTTCAAAATGGTGATGCTCGTCTGGTGCTGGAAGTTCAGCAGCAGCTGGGTGGTGGCGTGGTTCGTACCATCGCCATGGGTTCCTCAGACGGCCTGAAGCGCGGTCTGGCAACGGTTGACCTTGAGCACCCAATCGAAGTACCAGTAGGTACTGCAACACTCGGCCGTATCATGAACGTGCTGGGTGAGCCGATCGATATGAAAGGCGACATCGGTGAAGAAGAGCGTTGGGCTATTCACCGTCCGGCTCCTTCCTATGAAGAGCTGTCCAGCTCTCAGGAACTGCTGGAAACCGGTATCAAAGTAATCGACCTGATGTGTCCGTTCGCTAAGGGCGGTAAAGTCGGTCTGTTCGGTGGTGCGGGTGTTGGTAAAACCGTAAACATGATGGAGCTGATCCGTAACATCGCGATCGAGCACTCAGGTTTCTCGGTATTTGCTGGTGTGGGCGAGCGTACCCGTGAAGGTAACGACTTCTACCACGAAATGACCGATTCCAACGTTATCGATAAAGTTTCCCTGGTGTATGGCCAGATGAACGAGCCGCCGGGTAACCGTCTGCGCGTTGCACTGACCGGCCTGACCATGGCTGAGAAATTCCGTGACGAAGGTCGTGACGTTCTGCTGTTCGTCGACAACATCTATCGTTACACCCTGGCCGGTACAGAAGTATCTGCACTGCTGGGTCGTATGCCATCTGCAGTAGGTTACCAGCCGACTCTGGCAGAAGAGATGGGCGTGCTTCAGGAGCGTATTACCTCCACGAAGACCGGTTCCATCACTTCCGTTCAGGCGGTTTACGTTCCTGCGGATGACTTGACTGACCCATCTCCAGCCACCACCTTTGCGCACCTTGACGCAACCGTGGTACTGAGCCGTCAGATCGCTTCTCTGGGTATCTACCCGGCAGTTGACCCGCTGGACTCCACCAGCCGTCAGCTGGATCCGCTGGTTGTTGGTCAGGAACACTACGACACCGCACGTGGCGTACAGTCCCTGCTGCAGCGTTATCAGGAACTGAAAGACATCATCGCCATCCTCGGTATGGATGAGCTGTCAGAAGACGACAAACTGGTGGTAGCACGCTCTCGTAAGATGCAGCGCTTCCTGTCCCAGCCGTTCTTCGTGGCAGAAGTCTTCACCGGTTCTCCAGGTAAGTATGTGTCGCTGAAAGACACCATCCGTGGCTTTAAAGGCATCATGGAAGGTGAATTCGACCATCTGCCAGAGCAGGCTTTCTACATGGTGGGTTCCATCGAAGAAGCCGTGGAAAAAGCGAAGAAACTGTAATAACAGTTTCCCAGGAGGTTAGATATGGCTATGACTTATCATCTGGATGTGGTCAGCGCAGAGGAAAAAATGTTCTCTGGTCTGGTACAAAAAATCCAGGTGTCAGGTAGCGAAGGTGAACTGGGTATTTTCCCGGGACACGCCCCGCTGCTCACCGCCATTAAGCCTGGTATGATTCGTATCGTTAAACAGAACGGCGAAGAAGAGGTGATTTACCTCTCCGGCGGCGTACTGGAAGTGCAGCCAGGCTCGACTACCGTGCTGGCTGACACGGCGATTCGCGGAACAGATCTCGACGAAGCGCGAGCGCTGGAAGCGAAACGCAAAGCGGAAGAGCATATGAACAGCTCTCACGGCGATGTCGACTACGCTCAGGCATCGGCTGAACTGGCCAAAGCGATCGCCAAACTGCGCGTTATCGAATTGACCAAGAAAGCGATGTAACCCAGGCTTTATGTCTTAAGATGCCAGTCAGTTTTCTGACTGGCATTTTTTTTATCTGCTTCCGGCGACTTAGCGGGTTACTTTCAGTTAGCCAGCTAATTTCGTTGCGAGAAAAATGTAGTAATCTAATCCCTAAACCGCTTTACTTTCGTCTATCAAAAGAATGCTCAGGATGTGTATGTCAAACAGTGCGATGAGCGTGGTTATTCTTGCTGCTGGCAAGGGAACACGCATGTATTCAGATCTTCCTAAAGTCCTGCATACGCTGGCAGGGAAACCGATGGTTCAACACGTCATTGATGCTGCAAAACATCTTGGCGCACGCAACGTAAACCTGGTTTATGGCCATGGTGGCGATCTGCTTAAATCCACGCTGTCAGATGATGCACTGACCTGGGTACTTCAGGCTGAACAGCTGGGCACCGGCCATGCGATGCAGCAGGCAGCGCCGCACTTTGCTGATGATGAAGATATTCTGATGCTGTATGGCGATGTACCACTAATCTCGGTTGAAACGCTGGAGCGTTTGCGCAGTGCCAAACCGCAGGGCGGCATTGGTTTACTGACGGTAAAACTGGATAACCCAACCGGCTATGGTCGCATTATGCGTACCAATGGCGCGGTAGTGGGGATTGTCGAGCAGAAGGATGCCACCGCTGAGCAGCTGGCGATCAACGAAATCAACACCGGCATTCTGATTGCCAACGGTGGTGATATGAAACGCTGGTTAGGCAAGCTGACTAACAACAATGCGCAGGGTGAGTACTACATCACCGATATTATCGCCCTCGCCCATCAGGAAGGCCGTAAGATTGAAGCGGTACATCCGGCGCGTATCAGCGAAACCGAAGGCGTGAATAATCGTCTGCAGCTCTCTACTCTTGAGCGGGTGTATCAGGCCGAACAGGCAGAAAAATTGCTGCTGGCCGGCGTTATGTTGCTGGATCCGGCGCGCTTTGATTTACGCGGTAATCTGCAACACGGTCGTGATGTGATCGTTGATACCAATGTGATCATTGAAGGTCAGGTGCAGCTGGGTAATCGCGTCAAAATCGGTGCGGGCTGCATCATTAAAAACAGCGTGATTGGTGATGATTGTGAAATCAGTCCCTACAGCGTTGTGGAAGATGCCGAACTGGCTGCTGCCTGCACCATCGGGCCATTTGCCCGTTTGCGTCCGGGTAGTGAACTGGCAGAAGGTGCTCACGTCGGTAATTTCGTTGAGATGAAAAAAGCGCGGCTGGGCAAAGGCTCAAAAGCCGGCCATCTGAGCTATCTTGGCGACGCTGATATTGGTGCCGGCGTTAATATCGGTGCCGGAACTATTACCTGTAACTACGACGGTGCGAATAAGTTTAAAACCGTGATTGGCGATAACGTATTTGTTGGCTCTGATACCCAACTGGTGGCACCGGTAACGGTGGCCAGTGGCGCAACTATCGCGGCAGGTACGACGGTAATGAAAGACATTACCGCCGCCGAACTGGTTTATAACCGCAAAGAACAGAATCATAAAGCCGGCTGGCAACGCCCGGTTAAGAAAAAATAGCGTCATATTTATCGGGGCGGTGCTGTCACCGTCCGTAACACCGCAGTACCAAAATATAAAACTCCCCACTCTACAAGGCTCGGGGAATCCGCAGGTTCGATGCGCAAGCACGTAAATCTGCGGAAAATCAGGTCACAAGACAACGCAGATGGCGCTGAAACGCCATCCAGTCAGGAAATTAACTATGTGTGGAATTGTTGGCGCAGTAGCGCAACGTGATATCGCAGAAATTCTTCTCGAAGGTCTGCGTCGCCTGGAATACCGTGGATATGACTCTGCGGGCCTGGCAGTCGTCGATCAGCATGGCCATGTAACGCGTTTGCGTCGCCTGGGTAAAGTACAAAAGCTGGCCGAGGCCGCTGAGGAAACGCAGCTGGTGGGCGGTACGGGTATCGCTCATACCCGTTGGGCAACGCACGGTGAACCTTCCGAGGCCAATGCGCACCCGCATATTTCAGAACATATCATCATTGTTCACAACGGCATTATTGAGAACCATGAGCCACTGCGCGCTTTATTGATTGAGCGTGGCTACCGCTTTGCGTCAGAAACCGACACCGAAGTGGTGGCGCATCTGGTGCACTGGGAGCAAAAACAGGGTGGCACACTGCGTGATGTGGTGCTGCGAGTGATTCCACAGCTGCGTGGCGCTTATGGCATGGTCATCATGGACAGCCGCGATCCGTCGCTGGTGATTGCCGCTCGCTCCGGAAGTCCACTGGTTATTGGCCGTGGCGTCGGTGAAAACTTTATTGCTTCTGACCAGCTGGCACTGCTGCCGGTCACTCGTCGCTTTATCTACCTCGAAGAAGGTGATATTGCCGAAGTGACGCGCCGTGATGTGACGATTGTCGATCGCAACGGTGAAACCGTGCAGCGTCAGGAAATTGAATCCAAAGTGCAGTATGACGCCGGTGATAAAGGCATCTACCGTCACTATATGCAGAAAGAGATTTATGAACAGCCAATGGCGATCAAAAACACCTTAGCCGGTCGTTTCAGCCATGGCGAAGTTGATCTCTCCGAACTGGGTGACAATGCCAATACGCTGTTAAGCCAGGTTGAGCACATCCAGATCGTGGCCTGCGGCACCTCGTATAACTCCGGAATGGTGTCACGTTACTGGTTCGAAGCGCTGGCTAACGTGCCCTGTGATGTGGAAATTGCCTCAGAATTCCGCTACCGCAAATCAGCAGTACGTAAAAACAGCCTGCTGATTACGCTGTCGCAATCGGGTGAAACCGCTGACACGCTGGCGGCACTGCGTCTGTCAAAAGAGTTGGGTTACCTCGGTTCACTGGCCATCTGTAACGTCGCTGGCTCTTCGCTGGTGCGTGAGTCTGACCTCGCATTGATGACCAAAGCCGGTACCGAAATTGGCGTCGCTTCTACCAAGGCTTTTACCACTCAGCTGACGGTATTACTGATGCTGGTGGCGAAGTTAGGTCGTCTGAAAGGTGTCGATGCGCAGATTGAACACGATATCGTGCATGGTTTGCAGGCATTGCCAAGCCGCATCGAGCAGATGCTGTCTCAGGATAAGCTGATCGAATCGCTGGCTGAAGATTTCTCCGATAAGCATCACGCACTGTTCCTTGGCCGTGGCGACCAGTATCCGATCGCGATGGAGGGCGCGCTGAAGCTGAAAGAGATCTCCTATATTCATGCTGAAGCCTATGCGGCGGGTGAACTGAAGCACGGTCCGCTGGCATTGATCGATGCGGATATGCCGGTCATCGTGGTGGCACCTAATAACGAGCTGCTGGAAAAACTGAAGTCAAACATTGAAGAAGTGCGTGCGCGTGGTGGTTTACTCTACGTGTTTGCCGACCAGGATGCCGGTTTCAGCGACAGCGAAGGGATGAGGATTATTCCTCTGCCACATGTAGAAGATGTGATTGCCCCGATCTTCTACACCGTACCGTTGCAGCTGTTGTCTTATCATGTCGCGTTGATTAAAGGGACTGACGTCGATCAGCCACGTAATCTGGCGAAATCGGTTACCGTCGAGTAACTGAAGCAGCAGACAAAAAAACGCCGGTCACAGACCGGCGTTTTTTATTGGCTGGCGACAGTAACTGAACAAGGATCAGTCAACCGGAAGCCATAAAGAGTGCACCTCAGCCGGGCTCCAGTGAGCCATTGAAGGGTGGGCCTGGCGGCAGCGATATTTTTTACCTTCGTAGATCACGGTATCGTCGGCTTTATAATCTATGCCGGTTTCCCATTCCTTAACTGAAGGGTCCGGGTGATTCTCTTTATCTTTTACCGTTACGGTTACGCGGTTTGAATGGGTTACACCATTTTTAGATGTCACCGTCAGTTCATAAATCGCAGTACCTTTGGTGTTCTCAGGAATCAGGGCGTGAACGACGGGTTTATTCAGCGTCGATACCCACTGACTCCCTTCCTGCTCCTGCAACCAGAACGTCCCCTGACCCCCGACAACTTTCCAGCTGTAACTTTCAGCATTCTGACTGTTGGAGCCATCCATAATATAGGCCGCTGCAGCACCAGATGGGCTTACCACCTCAAAGTTGGCTGGCACGATAGCGATCGGGGCGTTCACCGGCGCTTCTACCGACAGTACTGCCGAGTTGCTCTTATGATTGAGGAAGATGCTGTTACCGCGCAGTTGCTGCTCGTTAAATACAATATTACCCGACTGACTCTGCTGACCAACCAGCACCAGATTAGAGTGATTGCGGTTAATATCCGTCGCCAGCTCGCTAATCCATTTATCACCCAAATTGTCAGCGGTAATTGTTTTACGGATTTGAACCAGCTCGATACCACGCGCGCCGCCAATCACACGGAATATCACCGTGCTGCCGATCACTGGAGTCTGATGATCGGCAAAATTGGCGTATTTATACCAGTCTGTGGGTGCCGGATCTTCAATGGGGTCCGGATCGGGTACCGGTACGGGAGGGATAATATCGCTGCCGCGCGCGGTGATATTGACGTCGCTACAGTTATAGAAACCTTCGGTTTCAAAAGTCCCTTGCTGTCCGATACGTTGCCAGCGGCTAAAAATTACCGCCCGACCGGTACGACCTTCAGGGATGACGACATTGAAGTCCTCATAGGCTCTGAGGTTAACCAGTTTACCGGCCGCAATTGGCGACGGATTATGGGAATTATCAATTTTACCAATTAGTTGCAGATCGCCCCAGCTAATCGCTTTTTTTGTCGGGTCGAAGCCTTCTTTAGTAATCCAGAATTCAGTAAATGAATAATCGTGTGGTGCGGTAAAACCATAACGCATTTTTACTTTGCCCATGGCATCGGGCTTAACTAATGACACTTTCCATTTGTCACTGGCCATATTAAAGCCGGTGCCTTTATGTTTGCCACTACAAATTAAATTGCCGGGAATATTTGCCATCGCATCTTCTGCATCGCGATTACCTTCAAGATTGTCACTGAAGGATTGCCAGTCACCAAAAGTACCTCCCCCACTTTTCGCATCGGCTTCAGAGCAAATGCCGCTATTCTGTGTGCCTTCCAGTATGCAGGCTGCCTGACGAGAAGGAGGATCGATTAATGAACCATGGCCAAAAGCCAGAGAAGTGACTGAAAGCCCCGCACCGCCAACCAGGATGGCTAATAATTTTCTGCTAAACATAATATTAGAATAACCCAAAAGGTATAAAAGATGGCGGCATTATTTATTGAGTCGATATTGAAATAAACGAGAAAAGTCCCGGAGAGTTACAGACTTGACTGTTTTCGATGATGATATAGACGTGGTTTAAGTTCTGAGTTGATGATTTATATTATAAAATCTGCGTGCTGTCATTGTGTGGGTTATTTTCAATAATAATCAAAAAAGAGGTCTGATTATAGAGTTTTTCAAAAAATCGCTTACTTATTTTTACGCAGTGTTTAACCTGCTTTCTGATTTGTCTGTATTGTTGGCTCCATTTACAAAAAAATGCCGATCGCTGATCGGCATTGTTTATTCTGTCATATATAAGAATAAGACTTATTTAACGGTCCAGATCTGTGGCGATTGATCCGGCTGGTTGCCAACGGTCCACTGTTTAGCGGTATAGCTTTTACCTTTCCAGGTCACGCTATTGCCGCTGACATAGGTCATTGATGCACTCCATTCAACAGTCTGGCCAGGATCAGCCAGTTTCCAGGCATCGCCGTTACCCGGCTGAGACTGAGTCCAGTAACCCGCAATATACTTAACCCCATTCCGGGTAACTTTATCGCCAGCGACATAGGTTTTGCCCTGTTGCCACTGAGGATAATCATCAGAGCCGCCATCGTCCTGATTCTTAACGGTGATGTTAACGCGATTGGAATGAGTTGCACCGCTCTTTGATTTTACCGTCAGTTCATAAATCGCCGTGCCACTGCTTTTGGCTGGAATCAGTGCGCGGACCACCGGTTTAGAGCTTTGTGATAGCCATGCACCACCTTCCTGCTCCTGCAACCGGAAAACATCCTGGCCGTTCACCACTTTCCAGCTGTAAGACTCTGCGTTCAGGCTGTTGGAGCCATCCATCGTGAAGCCTAAAGAGTAATCAGGGTTGCTGACCACTGTAAAGTTGGCGGGTACGACTGCCGTAGGAGTGTTAGCCGGCGCTGTCACCGACAGCACTGCGGAGTTACCGGTGTTATTCAGATAGATGCCGTTACCGCGCGGCTGTTGCAGATTAAAGGTGATATTACCTGACTGGCTCTGTTGGCCAATTAGCACCAAATTAGAATAATCGCGGTTGATTTCAGCCGCCAGTTCGCTAATCCATTTATCGCCAACATTGTCGGCGGTAATGGCTTTGCGGATCTGAACCAGCTCGCTGCCGCGGGTGCCGCCCATAACACGGAACTCAACGGAACTGCCGACGATCGGGGTATGCTTATCGGCAAAATTAGCGTATTTAAACCAGTCTGCGGGGGCCGGATCTTCAATCGGATCGGGAACCGGTGCCGGAGGGATAATATCGCCACCACGTTCGGTGATCATCACGTCGCTGCAGCCATAAAAGCCTTCATTTCCTGCATCATTACGCTGCCAGCGGGAGAAAATTACCGCGCGGCCGGTACGGTCGGCAGGAATTTCAAGGTTAAAATCTTCGTATCGGGTATAGGCTGGTGTTTTGCCTGAGGTCGGTGAGGTGTTTTCAGAGGCGGTAAAGGTACCCAGCAGTTCTACATCATCCCAGCCAATAACCTTTTTCGTAGGGTCTACGCCTTTCCTGGTAATATAAAACTCGGTAAAGGATTTAACATGGGGTTGGGTATAGCCATAGCGCACTTTCACTTTTCCGGTGGCATCCGGCTTAAGCAACGCCGTTTTCCATTTGTCGCTGGCCATATTAAAGCCAGAGCCCCGGGTTGTACCGCTACAAATCCTGTTACCTGGAATGGCTTTTTTTGCTTCAGCAGCGCTGTGGTTGCCGCCAACAAATCCGGTTAACTCTTGCCATGTATAAAAAGAGTGTCCGCCATCATTACTATTCTTACTGGCCTCTGCGCAAATTCCGGTGTTTTGTGCACCTTGCTGAATACATGAAACATGGCGAGCGGGTGGATCGACCAACGCGCCATGACCAAAGGCCAGTGAGGATACAGAAAGCCCGGAACCGCTAATCAAAATGGCTAATATTTTCTTTCTACTCATCATAATTTTTAAGTCATCCATAACATTATACAGAAGAGTGGATATTCTTAATGTCATCAATGTCAGAATAAATGGGAAATTTCTTGGGCAGTTACAGAGTTCTCTTTTTTAAAATCAGGTTTAAGCGCTATTTAAGATTTGTGGTGATGGCTTTTATTATAGCGATGTGATATCTGTCGGTAGGTATATGTTACTTCCTGATAATTAAAAATAATTATTCAGCATAAAGTGGTTAACATAAATGTCATATTCATTATCTAAACTCGTCTGTTCGGGAATTAATCGTATCAAAGCCTGATTAAGGTATTGTTTTCGCTTCTGCGCTCTCTGTCATAAAACTGTCATAATTCGTACATTTTAGTGTCACCAAACTGTCCTATTTTCCCTCCTGCAGCTATACATAATCTTATTAAAACGGCGTTAAGCCTGACTTTTACTCCCCCGGAGGGAATATGACACTGATGCATAGCACCTTAGCTCGAATTGTCGCAGCAACCGTTTCTCTGAGTGCAGCTTCCGCCATGGCAGCAGCAAGCCTGACTGGCGCGGGTGCGACCTTCCCGGCACCGGTGTATGCCAAGTGGGCAGATACCTATCAGAAAGAAACCGGTAATAAAATCAACTATCAAGGTATCGGCTCATCGGGTGGTGTAAAACAGATTATTGCTAAAACCGTTGATTTTGGTGCCTCTGATGCCCCGCTGTCTGACGAAAAATTAAATGCTGATGGCCTGTTCCAGTTTCCGACGGTGATCGGCGGCGTGGTTATGGCTGTTAATATTCCGGGTCTGAAAGCTGGCGAGCTGGTGCTGGACGGCGCAACTCTTGGTGATATCTATCTCGGTAAAATTAAAAAGTGGAACGATGCCGCCATCGTTAAGCTGAACCCGGATGTCAAACTGCCTGACACCAATATTGCGGTTGTTCGCCGCGCTGATGGTTCCGGTACCTCATTTGTATTCACCAGCTATCTGGCTAAAGTTAACGAAGAGTGGAAATCGAAAGTTGGTGCGGGTTCAACCGTAAACTGGCCTACCGGTCTGGGTGGTAAAGGTAACGACGGCATTGCCGCCTTTGTTCAGCGTCTGCCTGGCTCGATTGGTTATGTTGAGTACGCTTATGCCAAGCAGAACAACCTGGCCTACACCAAACTGATTAGCGCCGACGGTAAGCCAGTCAGCCCGACCGAAGAAAGTTTCAGCAATGCGGCAAAAGGCGCAGACTGGAGCAAAACTTTCGCTCAGGATCTGACTAACCAGAAAGGTGATGATGCATGGCCAATCTCTTCAACGACCTTCATTCTGCTGCACAAATCTCAGGCTAAGCCTGCACAGGCAGTTGAAGTGCTGAAGTTCTTTGACTGGGCATACAAAGATGGCGGAAAAGAAGCCAGCGCGCTGGATTATGCGCCACTGCCAACCGAAGTTACCGATCAGATTCGTGCCGCCTGGAAGACCAACATTAAAGACAGTTCTGGTAAAGCGCTGTACTAACAAGATGTAACCGGGGCGGATAAATTTATTCCGCTCTTTACTTCGGGCGGCAGTGCTGTCGCCCCTGAAATTTTAAAACGTCGAGAATTCTATGGCTGCTACCAAGCCGACATTCAAAGCCCCCGGCAAACAGGGCGATATCCTCTTCAGTGCGCTGGTAAAACTGGCTGCGCTGATAGTGTTATTGATGCTGGGCGGCATTATTGTCTCATTGATTATCGCCTCATGGCCAAGCATTGAAAAATTCGGTTTCGCCTTCCTGTGGACAAAAGAGTGGGATGCGCCAAACGAGAAATTTGGTGCGCTGGTGCCGATTTATGGCACGCTGGTCACTTCGTTTATTGCCTTGTTGATTGCCGTACCTGTCAGCTTTGGCATCGCACTGTTCCTCACCGAGCTGGCTCCTGGCTGGCTGCGTCGCCCGCTCGGCGTGGCGATTGAGTTGCTGGCGGCGATCCCCAGCATCGTTTACGGCATGTGGGGCCTGTTTATCTTTGCTCCGCTGTTTGCTGAATATTTCCAGACGCCAGTAGGCAATGTGCTCTCGGGTGTACCGATCGTCGGCGCACTGTTTGAAGGGCCGGCCTTTGGTATCGGTATTCTTGCCGCTGGTGTGATCCTCGCCATCATGATTATTCCGTATATTGCCTCGGTAATGCGTGATGTGTTTGAGCAGACGCCGGTGATGATGAAAGAGTCTGCTTACGGTATTGGCTGCACCACCTGGGAAGTTATCTGGCGCATTGTGTTGCCCTTCACCAAAAACGGCGTGATTGGCGGCGTGATGCTCGGGCTTGGACGTGCGCTGGGTGAAACCATGGCGGTCACCTTTATTATCGGTAACACCTACCAGCTCGACAGTGTATCGCTGTTTGCACCGGGTAACAGTATTACCTCGGCGCTGGCCAACGAATTTGCTGAAGCTGAGTCCGGCCTGCATACCGCAGCACTGATGGAGCTGGGACTGATTCTGTTTGTGATTACCTTTATCGTACTGGCCTGTTCCAAACTGATGGTTATGCGTTTGGCGAAAAGTGAAGGAGCGCGCTCATGACCACTCTTGAAATGCAGTCGCGCGCCGAACTGGACGCTTCCCGTCGCAAGATGCAGGCGTGGCGGCGGATGAAAAACCGCATTGCGCTGACGCTATCCTTGCTGACCATGGCTTTCGGCCTGTTCTGGCTGGTGTGGATTCTGTTTTCCACCGTGACCCGCGGTATTGATGGCATGTCGCTGGCGCTGTTTACTGAAATGACGCCACCACCGAACACCCCGGGCGGCGGTCTGGCTAACGCCCTCGCCGGCAGTGGCTTATTAATCCTGTGGGCGACGGTGTTTGGTACGCCGTTAGGAATCATGGCGGGTATCTATCTGGCTGAGTATGGCCGTAAATCGTGGCTGGCCGAAGTGATTCGCTTTATTAACGACATCCTGCTTTCAGCGCCGTCGATTGTGGTCGGTCTGTTTGTTTACACCATTGTCGTCGCCCAGATGCAGCACTTCTCCGGCTGGGCTGGTGTGCTGGCGCTGGCGCTGTTGCAGGTGCCAATTGTTATCCGCACCACCGAAAACATGCTGAAGCTGGTGCCGGACAGCCTGCGTGAAGCGGCCTATGCCCTCGGTACGCCAAAATGGAAAATGATTTCTGCTATTACGCTGAAAGCGTCAGTCTCCGGCATTATTACCGGTGTACTGCTGGCGATTGCGCGTATTGCCGGTGAAACCGCGCCGCTGCTGTTTACCTCATTGTCGAACCAGTTCTGGAGTACCGACATGATGCAGCCAATCGCTAACCTGCCGGTCACCATCTTTAAGTTCGCCATGAGTCCGTTTGCCGAGTGGCAAAGTCTGGCCTGGGCGGGCGTGCTGATTATTACGCTTTGTGTGCTGTTACTGAACATTCTGGCACGTGTCATCTTCGCTAAGAGCAAACATTAATTGAACAGCACGGCTTCGGCGGTGCTGAATAAGAGAGAAAGAGAATGAGTATGGTCAATAACACTCCCGGGAAAATGCAGGTTCGCGATCTGAATTTCTACTACGGGAAATTCCATGCCCTGAAGAATATCAATCTGGATATCGCTAAAAACCAGGTAACGGCATTTATCGGACCCTCAGGCTGCGGTAAATCCACCCTGCTGCGTACCTTTAATAAGATGTACTCGCTCTATCCTGAGCAGCGCGCCGAAGGCGAAATCCTGTTAGATGGCGAGAATATTTTGACCGCGAATCAGGATATCGCCCTGCTGCGTGCTCGTGTTGGCATGGTGTTTCAGAAGCCGACGCCGTTTCCGATGTCTATTTACGACAACATCGCTTTTGGTGTGCGCCTGTTTGAAAAACTGTCGCGTGCCGACATGGATGAACGCGTACAATGGGCGCTGACGAAAGCGGCCCTGTGGAATGAAACCAAAGATAAACTGCATCAGAGTGGCTACAGCCTCTCTGGTGGTCAGCAGCAGCGTCTGTGCATCGCGCGTGGCATCGCCATTCGTCCGGAAGTGCTGCTGCTTGATGAGCCTTGCTCGGCACTCGACCCGATTTCAACCGGACGTATCGAAGAGCTGATCACTGAGCTGAAGCAGGATTACACCGTGGTGATCGTAACGCACAATATGCAGCAGGCGGCACGCTGCTCCGATCACACCGCGTTTATGTATCTCGGCGAGCTGATCGAATTCAGTGATACCGATACGCTGTTTACGAAGCCGCATCAGAAACAGACTGAAGACTATATTACCGGGCGTTACGGCTGATTTGACTGGAGACAACATGGATAACTTAAATCTGAACAAACATATCTCCGGCCAGTTCAATGCCGAGCTGGAGCATATTCGCACTCAGGTGATGATCATGGGTGGCATGGTTGAGAAACAGCTCACCGATGCCATTACCGCGATGCACAACCAGGATGGCGAACTGGCGAAACAGGTGATTGAGGGCGATCACAAGGTCAATATGATGGAAGTGGAGATTGATGAAGCCTGCGTGCGCATCATCGCCAAACGTCAGCCGACCGCAATAGATTTACGCCTGGTGATGGCCATCATCAAGACCATCTCTGAGCTGGAGCGTATTGGCGACGTAGCGGAAAAAATCAGCCGCACCGCGCTGGAGAAATTCGGCCAGCAGCATATGCCGCTGCTGGTGAGCCTGGAGTCACTGGGTCATCATACCGTGCAAATGCTGCATGACGTGCTGGATGCCTTCGCTCGTATGGATCTGAACGCGGCTATTCAGATCTATCGCGAAGATAAGAAGGTCGATCAGGAGTACGAAGGCATCGTACGCCAGCTGATGACCTATATGATGGAAGATCCCCGCACGATTCCAAGCGTACTGACGGCGTTGTTCTGCGCCCGCGCCATCGAGCGTATTGGCGACCGCTGCCAGAATATTTGCGAAATTATCTTCTATTTCGTTAAAGGTCAGGACTTCCGTCATGTTGGCGGCGATCGGCTTGATCAGCTGCTGGCTGGCGAAGACGGCGGCAGTAACCCTGCATAATTGGCCCTACCGGTCCGGGCGGCTTCTCGCCGCCCGTGCTGATAATTTGCATCCTGCCTGTTGAAACACCGCGGCCGAAAACGGCTCTTCCCCGGTGTTTCAGATTCTTTCGTGCGATATACTCGCCGCATAATTTCCCTTTCTGGTTGTGAAAGATGTCGACAAATCCTCAGGCGAAGCGCAGCGCCACACCTGGCAAAGCGATGCTCGCTGCCGTAAGTGGCTATGCCATGGACGGTTTTGATCTGCTTATCCTTGGCTTTATGCTACCGGCTATCAGCTTTTCTCTGGCACTCAGCCCGTCCCAGGCGGGCTCGCTGGTCACCTGGACCTTAATCGGTGCGGTGATAGGTGGCATTATTTTTGGTCATCTCAGCGACCGTTTTGGCCGCATTCGCGTGCTTACCTTCACGATTCTGATGTTCTCGCTGTTTACCGGCCTGTGTGCGATAGCACAGGGTTACTGGGATCTGTTGATCTACCGAACGTTGGCGGGTGTCGGTCTTGGCGGTGAATTTGGTATTGGTATGGCATTGATTGCTGAGGCCTGGCCGGCAAATAAGCGCAACCGCGCGTCGGCATGGGTTGGAATGGGGTGGCAGCTTGGCGTATTGCTGGCGGCGTTTATTACTCCTCTGCTGCTGAATATAATTGGCTGGCGCGGCATGTTTCTTGTTGGCCTGCTCCCTGCGTTATTGTCGTTTGTCATTCGTCGCGGTATGGGCGAGCCCGAGGCCTTTACGCGCCAGGTTGATAACACCCCTTCGCTGTCATTTATCACGCGGCTTAAGTTGCTGTTCAGGGACGCGCAAACCACCAAAGCCAGCCTCGGCATTCTGATTCTCTGCTCGGTACAAAACTTCGGTTATTACGGCCTGATGATCTGGATGCCAAGCTATCTCTCTTCCAACTTTGGTTTTTCACTGACCAAATCCGGCTTATGGACCGCCGTTACCGTCGTGGGGATGACGTTTGGTATCTGGCTGTTTGGCGTATTGGCCGATCGCTTTGCCCGCTGGAAAATTTTCCTGATTTACCAGTTTGGTGCGGTGATTATGGTGGTGGTATATGCCCAGCTGCGCGATCCGATGGTTATGCTGTTCACCGGTGCGATTATGGGAATGTTCGTTAACGGTATGATTGGCGGCTACGGCGCGCTGATTTCCGACACTTATCCGGTCCAGGCACGCGCCACGGCGCAAAATGTGTTATTTAATCTTGGCCGCGGCGTCGGCGGTTTTGGACCGCTGGTGATTGGCTTGCTGGTCTCTCAGTGGTCATTTGTTGCAGCGATTACGCTGTTAGCGCTGATCTATCTGCTGGATATTATCGCCACGCTGTTTTTGATACCGAAGCGTCAGGGTAATGATGATGCGTTAGGGGCGATTGGTTAATTTTCTGTATTGTCAGGGAGTGATTGCGCCTCCCTGACAGCGTTATGCGGTTATCGACCAGCCGCGCGCCTGCCATAATGCCGGCAGCTGTGCCATATCATCAAACGCCGTAACCAGCGGATGATCGAGCGGCTGATTATGGCTATCAGCACAGTAATAAAACACCGGAATACCCGCCGCAATTCCCGCTTTTGCACCCGCTTCAGAATCATCCACCAGAATGCAACGCTCAATCGGTATCTGCATCTTATCTGCGGCGTGGAACATCAGATCAGGATCGGGTTTCCAGCGCGCAATATCGTAGCCGCTGTACAACCGGTCATCAAAATGCGACAGCATTCCGGTCAGGCCAAGTGAATGCTGCATTTTTTTCACCGTACCATTAGACACCACACACATCGGAACGGTTATCTGCTTAAGCAGCTGCTGCGCGCCCGTAATCGGTTTGAGTTCGGCATCAAACAGTCTGGCGACCTCCTGCCGATAGGCAGTCTCAAGTTCATCGACCGGCGCATTCAGCTGATGTTCAGCACAGACATCGTCGATAATGTCATACAGTTTTACCCCTTTGTATTTCTCAAACATCGTCTGTAGGGATAGGGTTACGCCATACTGCGCAAAGGTATTAACGTAAGATTGGGTGCAGATCAGCTCACTGTCGACCAGCGTGCCGTCACAATCAAAAAATACACATTCAATACTCATCGCGCCTGTCCTTTTTGTCAGAAGATGTCACTCCACTTTAACTAACTGTGTCAGGAATGCGACCAGAAATGTCAATTACGGTTAATGGCGGCGATAAACCGGTAAAAACAGCGCAATCGGTTGCGAAAAATCACGGCGATCCGCATCAAAAAGCGACGTTTTGGTATAGGATAGCCGTCGACCATTTTTCCATTCGTTCGGAATCTGATAATGAGCAAACAAGGTATATTGCAGCGCCTGTTTAAACTGCAAGAGCATGGCACCACGGTACGTACCGAAGTGATCGCGGGATGCACCACTTTTCTGACTATGGTGTATATCGTTTTTGTGAACCCGCAGATCCTTGGTGTTGCTGGCATGGATACGCAAGCGGTGTTTGTCACCACCTGTCTGATTGCCGCGTTCGGCAGTATTCTGATGGGGCTGGTGGCTAACTTACCGGTGGCGCTGGCACCGGCGAT
Organism: Winslowiella toletana; assembly: GCF_032164335.1. Taxonomy (NCBI): domain Bacteria; kingdom Pseudomonadati; phylum Pseudomonadota; class Gammaproteobacteria; order Enterobacterales; family Erwiniaceae; genus Winslowiella; species Winslowiella toletana. The sequence goes on from NZ_CP134152.1 coordinate 4,914,554, forward strand.
GGGGCTGAACGCTTTCTTCGCCTTTGTGGTGGTGGGCGCGATGGGCGTTTCATGGCAGACCGGTATGGGTGCCATCTTCTGGGGCGCGGTTGGCCTGTTGCTGCTGACAATTTTCCGCGTGCGCTACTGGATGATTGCCAATATTCCGCTGTGCCTGCGCGTCGGTATCAGCAGCGGTATTGGCCTGTTAATTGCGATGATCGGCCTGAAAAATGCCGGTATCGTGGTGCCAAATGCGGATACGCTGGTGGCGGTTGGCGATCTGACTTCACACAGCGTACTGCTGGGTGCGCTGGGCTTCTTTATCATCGCCATTCTCGCCTCGCGTAACATTCACGTGGCGGTGCTGGTTTCGATTGTGGTCACCACGCTGATCGGTATGGCGCTTGGCGATGTGCAGTACAACGGTATTTTCTCTGCGCCACCTTCGGTAACTTCGGTGATTGGCCAGGTTGACCTCGCCGGTTCGCTGAATATCGGTATGGCTGGCATCATCTTCTCCTTTATGCTGGTGAACCTGTTCGACTCCTCGGGAACGCTGATTGGTGTAACCGATAAAGCGGGTTTAGCTGATGAGAATGGCAAGTTTCCGCGCATGAAGCAGGCACTGTATGTCGACAGCGTCAGCTCAGTAGCCGGCTCATTTATCGGTACCTCTTCCGTTACCGCATACATTGAAAGCTCTTCCGGCGTTTCCATTGGCGGCCGTACCGGGCTGGTGGCAGTCGTTACCGGTCTGTTATTCCTGCTGGTGATTTTCCTTTCGCCGCTGGCGGCGATGGTGCCAGCCTATGCCGCTGCTGGTGCGCTGATCTACGTTGGTGTGCTGATGACCTCCAGCCTGGCTCGCGTTAAGTGGGACGATCTGACCGAAGCGGTTCCGGCATTTGTTACTGCCGCAATGATGCCGTTCAGTTTCTCCATCACTGAAGGTATTGCGCTGGGCTTTATTTCATACTGTGTGATGAAGGCGGGTACCGGACGCTGGCGTGAGATCAGCCCGTGTGTTGTGGTAGTGGCGCTGCTGTTTGTACTGAAGATTGTGTTTATCGACGGCCACTAAATTTTCCGGCGAGAATCATTAAGAACGGGTGGCCGCAGAGTGATACTGCGGCCACTTTTTTATTTAATGCTGTAGCTGACGTTCCTGCGGCATGCTGGTCAGGCGCAGCGCGCGTGGCCCGATATTAGGTTTGTTCACTTCAATATCGCGCAGGGCCAGCCAGCCGTTGATCTCATCATATTCCCACAGGCGCAGGCGTTCGGTGCCCGGCGACAGCGCACATGACCACACCAGTAGCGGATCAACATCGCAGATTGCCTGAATATCAGGAAAGGCGGCTGAACGCAGGCGGCCGGAAGCCGGATGAAGACGTAAGGAATCGATATTGCGCTGGCCTTCACCGCTCAGTTTCAGTACGCACTGGCGCAGGGTCCAGATCTGTGTTGCCGCTTCGACAGCATCATGTTGCGCATTAATCCACGCCTTTTCACCTGAAGTCAGGCACTGCCGCTGATTTTCCACCGTCTGGCGGCTATGAGCGCGCACAATTTCCATATCGAGCCCGGCGCGGCCACCTTCTTCCGCCAGTAACACGCCGACCTGGTTACCGGCATAGGAGATGCTGAAGTCGGGCAGATCGGGATCGGCAAAGCAGGGACGACCGCTGCTCATGGAAATCAAGGCGGGAAGTTGTTGCATGCCATAAACACGTAGCATCAGTTCGGCCAGCAGTACGCGAGCGGCAAGAAAACGCATACGACGCTTGTCGTTATGACTCCAGGAATCTTCTATTAATTTCTGGGGCAAACGTTGTAAACGTGCCGGACTCTGGACCAGCGTCCAGCGTACAAAATGACTTGCCATCTGTCGCTCCATGAAAATGGTCGGATAATCACTTTCCTTATTGTAAGAATTTTCTGAAGAAATTTCACCCGACTTTCTGTCTGGTTACTCAAATTAGGAATAATGACAGGGCGCGCTGGCTGAGAGCTGTATCAGGACTAACATCAGCGTCACACGCATACTGAAGCTGGCGGTGATCAGAGGGCGGCTGAGGCGGCTTCTCATCTCAAGCCTGACCCAATATAGAATTAACATGAGTAATTCATTATACTTAGCCGGTTTAATATTTTATCAGATTTTATCTATTATATGGAGGTTGGCTTTGAGTAAGGATCTGGATATTTCAATCTCAAAAGGGCGTTTCAGGAAAATAAGGGAATGGAACAGGCGGCGGAACTATTACCTGAAAGAAGTAAGATTAAACATTAAAGTATACATTGCTAAAATCATTTGGGATAAACGTAAAAAAAGTGTATTTGATATAAATTCTGTTAAAACCGTGCTGCTGCTACGTAATGAAGGCACGATCGGCGATATGGTGGTTTATTCTCCTCTTGTTAAAAGTCTTTATGACGCGGGTTACGAAGTTGATATATTGCTGACTAAGTCCAGCAGTGCGGTGATGAAATATAACCCCTATGTCAGAAATATCTATGAAGCAGACGATGGTAGTGCAGAAGTCTATCTGAAGAGATATCGTCATACTGTGCCAGAGTCAGCAATTAAAGCCATGAATAAAAATAATTATGATCTGGTTATTGATCCCTCGCTATTCGACACGCCCGTGCACCGTATGCGACTCTTACGCGAAATTAACGGCAAGTCTGTACTCGGATTTAATAAGTGGCGTGTTATTAATCATTACAGCAAGTCACTTCACTTTAAAAGTGGAACAGAGCATGTCACCACGGCAGTGTCGTTGATTGCAGACTGTATGCAACTGAACCCAATCAAGCTGCGTCCCTACAAATTGCATCTGCCTGACAGTATACTTAACGAAGTAAGAGAATACCTTGCATCGCTGGGTAATCAGAAAAAGGTGATTATCAATATTTTCACCGGAAGCCCGGAGAGGTGTTTCTCTCAAGAGCAACTAGCCGAAATCATTGAGCTTCTCAATGAGTCCTATTCTGATGTTAAAGTTATCTTGCTTGATCATCGAAAAGAGATAACTATTTCTTTGCCAGAGAATGTTGTTATTAATCCGTTTGGATCATTACATCACGTAATGGCATTGATTCATGAAGCCGATCTTATCATCTCGCCAGATACTTCAATCGTGCACATCTCGGCGGCATGGGAAAAACCCCTTATCTCAGTTTACAAAAATGTTGTCGATAATAATGATTTATGGGCACCCGGTTATGACAATGCCAGTCAGATCATTGTTCAGCACAGAATGATGGCCAGAGGAGAGAATATTCCTGAGCTTATTATGCAGGAGATAGATAAAAGAGGGTTGTTAGACGATAAACAGCAAGCTCTGTAACGAGTAATAAAATATTCATGGTCAGGAATGCCAGTGTTCTGTCCTGACCATGAATGTGATCAGGTGCGATAATAGTTAGCCATCACGGCGAAGTATGAGAAAAATTATTTTTATAAATAATATTGCAATGATTAATTATTATTTTTCTTTTATGTTAATTTATGGGATATAAATACGCCTCTGAAAACTTTTTTCAAATGGGGCAGCATTGATGAGCCAAAATATATTGAGGTTTAACGGTCAACGGTTTGATCCCGTTAGCGGTATCACGCATTTGGGAAACGGCTACCGCGAATATAGTCCGCTGTTGATGCGCTTTAATTGTCCGGACAGCCTGAGTCCCTTTGGCGCTGGTGGCGTTAATCCGTATGCCTACTGTGCAGGCGATCCGATAAACCGGTCTGACCCCGGTGGGCATCACAGTTTTATCGGCTGGCTGGGAATCGCGACCGGTATCGTTCTCGGGGCGCTGTTTACCCCGCTATCAGGCGGGACATCGCTGGCCTTATCACTTTCAGCGGTGTCGGCAGTCAGCGGTATGATGTCTGCGGGCCTGGCCATGGCACAGCAGTTCGTCGAAAATTTTGATGTGAAAGCGGCGGCGGTACTGGGATGGGCAGCTCTGGCGACAGGAATAGTAAGCGGACTGATCTCAGCCGCCGTCTCCGGGCTGGCTCCGCAGGCAAAATCGCTGGCTGCTCTGCTGAAAGGTAGCGCCAGCAGGCCATTTGGCGGGCTGATGATGGAGGGTGAAGGCAGAGCTGTTACAGCAAGCACTTTAAACGCTAATGCAGGGCATCTGGAAAATGCCACCCGACACACGCTGGAAAAGTTTGCACAAAATCATCCTGACGATTTTAGATTGGTACTGAATAGCTTATCTGGCAGAGATTTAGACAGGCTACGTGTTACTTCTACGACGATGTTTCGGGGAGTTGAAGATCATTTAATGGATCTTTCAAAGCTTTTACCGCAAAAAAGCTTTGGAAGAGTCGCGGTTGTATCGCTCAATACCGCAGAGTTGACGGAAGTTGAAGATATCAATCCTCTGTATCTTTATCGGGTAAGGGAAATTGCTTTGGGAATGCATCCCTTCACCACGCCCTCTCAGTTATACCGTGCAGGCATCAATCCCCTGTCTGATGAGCTGATGCTGACCTATGGTATCGATGCATACGAGAACGGCGTGCCGATAGCCGGGCCTTTTGGCGATCGCGGTTTCAATACCTCCGATCTCTGGATAAGTGCAGACCATGCCGACAGTTTATTTAAAGAAGCATGGTTGGGCCAATTTCGCTGAGCGGATGTACCGCAAACCGGGAGTGAAATCACGCCTGGAGATGGCGATAAAAACCCGAACTAACAGGCCGTTAATTCGGGTTGGTAGGTACTAACTAACTTTTCCGGCAAGCGGTTTATTTACCAATACAGAAGCTGGAGAAAATGCGCCCAAGCAGGTCGTCAGAGGTAAATTCGCCGGTGATTTCACTTAACGCCTGCTGTGCCAGCCGCAGCTCTTCAGCCAGCAATTCACCGGCCCAGGCGCCTAACAGCTGATGTTTACCCTGCTGTAAGTGCTCAGCGGCCAGCTCCAGCGCCTGCAAGTGGCGGCGACGCGCGAGGAAACCGCCTTCCATATTGCCGGCAAAGCCCATGCTCTGTTTCAGATGGTCACGCAGCAGATCAATGCCGTCACCGGTGCGCGCCGAAAGGCGAATAAGTGAGTGATTGTTCACTTCTGTGATACCCAGCTGCTCTTCGGTCACGTCGGCTTTATTACGCACCACGGTAATCGGCAGACTGGCGGGCAATCGGGCAATAAAATCAGGCCAGATTTGTGCCGGTTCAGTGGCATCGGTGGTGGTGCCATCGACCATAAACAGTACCCGATCGGCCTGTTCAATTTCTTTCCACGCCCGCTCAATACCGATGCGCTCAACTTCATCGCTGGCTTCACGTAAGCCAGCAGTATCAATGATATGCAGTGGCATCCCGTCGATGTGGATATGTTCGCGTAAGACATCGCGCGTCGTACCGGCGATATCAGTAACAATCGCCGCTTCACGCCCCGCTAATGCATTGAGCAAGCTGGATTTTCCGGCATTAGGACGCCCGGCGATCACCACCTTCATTCCTTCACGCAGCAGGCTGCCCTGACGCGCTTCAGCACGTACCGCGTCGAGATCGGCAATCACCGTATGTAACTGCGCCTCAATCTTACCGTCCGACAGGAAGTCGATCTCTTCATCCGGGAAGTCGATAGCCGCTTCGACGTAGATTCGCAGGTGAGTAAGTGCTTCCACTAAATGATTTACGCGCGCGGAAAAAGCGCCCTGTAGTGAGTTCAGCGCCGAGCGTGCGGCCTGCTCTGAACTGGCATCAATCAGGTCGGCAATCGCTTCAGCCTGGGCTAAATCGAGCTTGTCATTCAGAAAGGCGCGTTCAGAAAACTCGCCGGGCTGAGCGATTCGCACGCCGGGCAGTGCCACGATGCGCTTCAGCAGCAGATCGAGAATCACCGGCCCGCCATGACCTTGCAGCTCCAGCACGTCTTCACCGGTAAAGGAGTTTGGGCCTGGGAACCACAGCGCAATACCCTGATCAAGCGCGTTACCTTCAGCGTCACGAAATGGCAGGTAGTCGGCGTAACGAGGTTTAGGCAGTTTGCCCAGCAGCTGTTGTGCAACTTCGGCGGCTTTGGCACCAGAAACGCGCAGGATACCGACGCCACCGCGTCCCGGAGGTGTCGCCTGGGCTACGATCGTATCGCTATGGCTCATGATTCACTCTCTGTTTGATGCAAAAAAATAAGGCGGTCAATTGACCGCCTTAATATAGTAATCACTGTGCTGATGTTTAGCACGGGCGGCGAGAACGCCGCCTCGGCGATTTATGCGGTAATTCGTTTCGAATTACGCTTTTTTCTTGTCGCGGCTGTGCAGACCACGTTTTTCCAGGCCGCGATAAATCAGCTGCTGCTGGAGAATGGTTACCAGGTTACTGACGATGTAGTACAGCACCAGACCTGACGGGAACCACAAGAAGAACACGGTGAAGATAACCGGCATAAAGGTCATGATCTTCTGCTGCATTGGATCGGTCACGGTGGTTGGTGACATCTTCTGGATGAAGTACATCGTCACACCCATCAGGATCGGCAGGATGTAGTACGGGTCCTGCGCAGAAAGGTCATGAATCCACAGTGCGAACGGCGCATGACGCAGTTCTACTGAGCCCATCAGCATGTAATACAGCGCCAGGAAGATTGGCATCTGAATAATCAGCGGGAAGCAGCCACCCAGTGGGTTAACCTTCTCCGCTTTGTACAGCGCCATCATCTCCTGACTCATACGCTGTTTGTCATCACCTAAACGCTCACGCATCGCCTGCATTTTTGGCTGCAGCATGCGCATTTTCGCCATCGAGGTGTACTGCGCTTTGGTCAGCGGGTACATGATGCCGCGCACGATGAAGGTAATGATGATGATTGAGACACCCCAGTTACCCACAAAGCTATGGATAAACTTCAGCAGTTTGAACAGCGGCTGAGAGATAAACCATAACCAGCCGTAATCCACGGTCAGATCAAGGTGAGGGGCAACTGCCGCCATCTGATCCTGAATTTCCGGTCCAACCCACAGGGTTGCCGCAAGATTCTGCTGTGAACCTGGCGCAATAGTGACAGGCGCAGATTTATAGCCGATAGCGGCCACACCGTTACCCAGGTTAGCGGTATACAGCGTGTTGGTACCGGCGGTACGTGGAACCCATGCGGTAGCAAAGTACTGCTGCAGCATTGCGACCCAACCGTTAGAGGTTGTGGTGCTCAGGTTTTCGTTATCCGCGATTGTGTCAAATTTGTATTTTTCATACTTCTCTTCGCTGGTGGAGTAAGCCGCACCGCGGAAAGTATGTAATGCAAAGTTGTTGCTACCGGTATCACGATGCTTAGGTAAGTCGATAGTCTGTTTCAACTGACCAAACATGGAGACTTCCAGCGGCTGCTCCGTGGTGTTGTTCACCTGGTAATCGACGTTAATCGCATATTCACCGCGCTTCAGAACGAAGATTTTGGTGTATACCGCGCCGTTTTCCGCCGTGTAAGTCATCGGAATGCGCAACTCGTTCTGACCTTCGGCCAGTTCGAAGTGATCCTGTTCGGTGGTAAACAGCGGACGTGCACCATTAGCTGGGTTATCCGGGCCGTTACGACCAGTCAGGCCGCTTTGCGCCTGATACAGGAAAGATGGCGTAGTTTCCAGCAGCAGGAAAGGCTGTGAGGAACCCAGTTTGTCCGGGTAAGTCAGCAGCTGGGCCTGATCGATATCACCACCACGCGTGTTGATATTTAAAGACAGCACATCGGTCTTAACGGTGATCGTCTTACCCTGGCCGCTGGCAGGAACGCCCTGATTGGCGGCATCACCGGCAGCGCTGGTCGTGTTCTGTGTGGTCTGAGTCTGCTGTGGCTGCGGAGCGTTGTCCGTCTGCCAGGCTTGCCAGATCATAAAAGACACGAACAGAAAAGCGATGAGAAAAAGATTGCGTTGCGAATCCATCGTTAATGTTCTCTGTTATCGTCGGTTTTTGGCGGCACCGGATCGTCGCCACCCGGGTTCAAAGGATGGCATTTTAATACGCGTTTCATCGTCAACCAACTGCCTTTTATCATTCCAAACCTGCGCAATGCCTCAATACCGTATTGAGAACAGGTAGGATGAAAACGACAGTGGGGTCCTAACAGCGGACTGATGACGCGTTGATAGACGCGAATCAGCGCAATCAGGAGCCGCGAGCCAGGCGACAGTGACGACGCCATAATTTCTCCAACGCTTCCGCCAGCGCACGATTATCCAGTTCAGCCACCCCTTTCTTCGCCACTACCACAAAATCCATTGCGGGGAGTTCGTGTTGTCGCAGGCGAAAGCTTTCGCGGGTCAATCGCTTGATCCGGTTACGCTCATGCGCACGCTTAACATTTTTTTTAGCGACGGTAAGACCGATGCGGGGATGCCCCAGCTGATTAAGGCGGCCGAGAATAGTAATTTGCGGCATGCCAGCCCGTTGTGGCTGCTGGAAGACGAAAGTGAAATGAGTGGGAGTTAACAAACGTAACTCCCTGGGAAATGCGAGCTTAACCACTCAGGGTTAGCTTTATTACTTAGAAACGGTCAGACGAGAACGGCCTTTAGCACGACGACGTGCCAGGACCTGACGACCATTTTTAGTTGCCATACGAGCACGGAAGCCGTGAGAACGGTTGCGCTTCAGTACGGACGGTTGAAAAGTGCGTTTCATGGCGATTTCTACCTAAACTTGAAAAAAATTTCACTTGGTGACGCGTTTATGGGCCAGTAAAACGACCGACGCCTCAGTGTGTCTTTAATAAAGAGGCGGGATTGTAATAATTGTACAGTCCAGAGTCAATTTACTTCGCATTAAGTCACGTCCTGGATATCCCGGGTTGACCCGTAAAACCAGCCAAATCGGGCCAGAGCGCAACACGTCGGGGCGAGAATTATACGGCGTCCATTATAAAGCGCAAGGATCGACCAGGATCTAATCGTGATCGATTGCAAAGATTTTGCGGTAATAACGTGATGCCACCGAGAAAAATCATTGAATGCAGACGATCCTGAATGCCTTTTGAGCGGGTTGGCGTAAACTTATCCCCGCTATCTTGTCCTGTGGATAAAATGGATAAAAACTGTGTAGAAAGTGAAGATCTCTGACGCGCTTTGCGCTATGATCCGCCCTTCCGCTAACGATCCAAACAGCGATCGTGGTCGGGATTAACCGCAGATAGCGGTTCGTATGCGTATCGTCTGCATGCGTCAACAATGATGAATTTATCGTTTCAGCGCCTTTTTTCTTATCGATTTTGTTCGAGTGGAGTCCGCC